>NZ_WHZV01000027.1 GCF_010667645.1 Bifidobacterium platyrrhinorum | reverse complement strand
ACTTCTTTATAGTCAATGATTGCCAGTTCATTCCTTGCTTCGTGTTTTGCGGAGTGCCCGGGAGGGCTTGAATGGGAATGGGGTTTTTGTGAGTTGGTTCCTTCCTTAAGGAACTTTCTCGTCAATTTTTGTTTTGAGAGTCATTCAATGGTTCTCTTCATGTTTTTTGTGGAGGGTTCGATTCTGGCTCAGGATGAACGCTGGCGGCGTGCTTAACACATGCA
>NZ_WHZV01000026.1 GCF_010667645.1 Bifidobacterium platyrrhinorum | reverse complement strand
TGCATGTGTTAAGCACGCCGCCAGCGTTCATCCTGAGCCAGAATCGAACCCTCCACAAAAAACATGAAGAGAACCATCGAATGACTCTCAAAACAAAAATTGACGAGAAAGTTCCTTAAGGAAGGAACCAACTCACAAAAACCTCACTCCCATTCAAGCCCTCCCGGGCACTCCGCAAAACACGAAGCAAGGAATGAACTGGCAATCATTGACTATAAAGAAGT
>NZ_WHZV01000025.1 GCF_010667645.1 Bifidobacterium platyrrhinorum | reverse complement strand
CCCCCATGCAGAACACGTGGTCGATAGGCCGGACGTGGAAGCCGTGCGAGCGGTGGAGCCGACCGGTACTAACGGGGAAAAACGACACTCAACAACCACCCTTCCGGGTGGGGCATCAACCGACTGCGAATACACTCAAGTGACTCGGTGCAACCTCGACGGTCACCCGATCACAAAACACCATGAATCAACAAGCCAAGCGTCCACCATCCGGTCCCCAAACCACCAATGGCCAAGGGACACCATGTTCCCTTGAAAAGTAAAGATTTGCGGCGACCATAGCCAAGGTGAGACGCC
>NZ_WHZV01000024.1 GCF_010667645.1 Bifidobacterium platyrrhinorum | reverse complement strand
ATTCCTGGAACCTCCTCGGAGGTTCGTGACCCCCCATGCAGAACACGTGGTCGATAGGCCGGACGTGGAAGCCGTGCAAGCGGTGGAGCCGACCGGTACTAACGGGGAAAAACGACACAACCAACTCCCAACCATTGGGAGGGCATCAACCGACTGCGAATACACTCAAGTGACTCGGTGCAACCTCGACGGTCACCCGATCACAAAACAGAATCAACAAGCCAAGCGTCCACCATCCGGTCCCCGAACCACCAATGGCCAAGGGACACCATGTTCCCTTGAAAAGTAAAGATTTGCGGCGACCATAGCCAAGGTGAGACGCC
>NZ_WHZV01000023.1 GCF_010667645.1 Bifidobacterium platyrrhinorum | reverse complement strand
AGCAAGGAATGAACTGGCAATCATTGACTATAAAGAAGTAGTACAAACACACTCTTGAGTTCTCAAACCACCACCACGCCAACACGCGAACCAACCACCACAAGAAGAAGCAGATCAGCCCGCCGCGCCGAGCGGCAACAGATGAAAAACATACACGCCCCACCACCAAAACACAAACCGGCATGACAAAACCACGCCCGAATCGTTGCAACGACGGCGTTCCATCGGCGTGTCGCAAACAGTGCGATCAGGCCTTACAAAGCACAGCATACGCCCGAAACGGGGTCGAAACAGAAGCAACATCCACGACACATCGGCGTGTCGCCCAACATTCACCCACACACACCGGCCGTTCATCTTCCATCCACATGAGCCAGAAGCAACGGACAAGCACGGGGGAACACCGGTTCGACCACATGCTTCCA
>NZ_WHZV01000022.1 GCF_010667645.1 Bifidobacterium platyrrhinorum | reverse complement strand
CCGTTGTCGGTGAGCGTGGACGCGGGGATCCCGTACCGGGAACACGCCTTGCGGAACGACTCCTCGATCGTCCCCATGGTCACCGTCGCGTACGCATGCGAGTAGAGCAGGAAGCGGGAGTGGTCGTCGAGCCAGGAGACGATCAGCGCGTCCGTGCCGTCGGCGATCGGCCAGTGGGTGAAGTCCGACTGCCACGTCTCGTTCGGCAACGCGGCCTCGAACCGCGTGTACGAGGATTTCGGCCGTTTCCCCGGCTCCGGACGGACCAGTCCCGCGGCCTTCAGGATCCGGTGGATGGTCGAGTTCGCGGGCGGTTTGACGCCCTCGCGCTCCAGGCGGGCGGCGATGGACTCCGGGCCCGCGTCCAGCCCCCTGGCGTCCAGTTCACGCCGGATCGCGACGATCCGCTTGCGAATCGCCTTCCCGGTCCTGTTCGCGATGCGATGCGCACG
>NZ_WHZV01000021.1 GCF_010667645.1 Bifidobacterium platyrrhinorum | reverse complement strand
CAGTGGTGCGAGCACGAGTCGAAGGCCGCGTACACGGCGCTGTTCTCACGCATCCCCGCGCCCGACGTGCTCATCACCGACGGGCTGCGCGGCGCCGAGACCGCCTGCAACGCCGTATGGCCGGATACACGAATCCAGCGCTGCCTGGTGCACGTGCAGCGAAACACCCGCATCGACCTGACCTCGAAACCCAGGCTTGAGGCGGGCGGGGAGCTCAAGAGGCTCTCCGACAGGCTCACGAAAATCCATGACGCCGAGCAGGCGGCCAAATGGGCGGAGGCACTCAACGCATGGCATATCAGGTGGAAGGACTTCATCAACGAACGCACCCTCGCGAAGGATGATCCGACGAATCCGAAGGCCACGCGTCAGGAGTGGTGGTGGACGCATCAAGAAGTCAGGCGCTGCTACCGGAGATTGGAGAAACTGTTCCGCGAGGGCAAGCTGTTCGCGTTCCTCGAACCTCCGCTGACCGCCACGGGTCCGGTGGCGCGCACCACGAACCGTCTCGAGGGCGGCGTCAACTCGCCGCTCAAGCACGTGCTCCTCGACCACCACGGTCTGCCCGAGGAGCACATGAAACGCGCCTGCGAATGGGTGTGCTACATGAAAAGCGGATCCCCGGACCCCGCATCGCTGATCAGGCCCGAACACTGGAA
>NZ_WHZV01000020.1 GCF_010667645.1 Bifidobacterium platyrrhinorum | reverse complement strand
TAAAACCACCCCGACACGCCTACTGCCACAAGGCCAAACCCCAGTCATAAACACCACGTTTGGTTCCTATAGCCCCGGCATTGCAACGATTCCGAGCCGCTGCCGAGCTCGCCGGCCGTTCGCGCGATGGTGCGTATCGGCGCGTGGATATGGGGACGGTGTGGGGTACATAGTGGGGGTAACAAAATCGGCCGGGAACGTTCGTACCCCACCGGCTAAGAGTCAAAGCAGGCCTCTATAGGAACTTTTGTGGTGTTTTAGGCTTCGTTTCCTAGTCACCCGATTTCCATGGGATGTGGGTGTGGAACTCGTTCCAGTCGATGCCGGTGCCGTATTCCGTCGGTGCTGCGGGTCAGCTTGATTACCCGCCCCAATCCATTCCCGACCAACTCCGGACCGTTCCCGACCATTCCCGATCGGTTCCGAATCGCCCCCGACTGCCACCGAATTCCTCGTTCAATGGCACGACATCGTGCCACGGTTCGAAGAAGCCGACGCATTTTTCATCCGGTGGCACGGCAATGTGCCACGGTCGTCGATATGCACCGTATTTCTCATACGGGGGCACAGCGACGTGCCCCCGTAGCCCGGCAAGCCTGTTCACACGCGGCAGGGACACGCACCCATGTCCAGAAAACCTTGGAATTCCGCCATTTCTGACAACAGGCAATATGAGGCACGAGGAAGGCGTGCGCCTGTCTAGTTCGAGCGGATGGTTGACATATGTCTCGGGGCATGGTTGACGGTATCTCCTGGGGCATGGTTGACGGGTGTCTCGGGGCATGGTTGACATGTCGGCGTCTGTTGACCGGTGTATGGATACACAGTCACAGCAGCAGTCAGCACAATCATCCACCGGCGACGGGGGAACGGCACGCAGCGAGTTCCTGCGCAACAAGGCCATCGTCAACGCCATCGGCGAGGGGGTTCCGGTCGCCGAGGCCGCCCGCCGTTACGGGGTCACCCGCCAGTGGGCGCACGAGCTGAAACGACGTTGGGAAAGGGAGGGCGAAGCGGGGCTCCTGCCACGCTCCCGACGTGCGCATCGCATCGCGAACAGGACCGGGAAGGCGATTCGCAAGCGGATCGTCGCGATCCGGCGTGAACTGGACGC
>NZ_WHZV01000019.1 GCF_010667645.1 Bifidobacterium platyrrhinorum | reverse complement strand
CACCCGTCAACCATGCCCCAGGACACACCGTCAACCATGCCCCGAGACATGCGTCAACTATCCGCTCGGACTAGACACCGGCGTGTCGAAAACACCAAAAACACAACACAAACACACCCGAAAACTTCGATATGCCGGCGTCAATCGATGCACACATTTTCCTATCGGCGTGTCGCGATTCGTTCATCCACCATCCACTAGCACAGATGGACGCCTCCGGCGTAGCCAAGCACTTCGCATCATCCTCCGTGCCATCATTCGAATTCATATGTGCATGCAGACGAATACCCATGATGGGCCAGGTTTCGTTGCATGTACCGGGTGCTGGGGAATTGCCGGCGCATGTATAACCGCCGTTGTCATCATCGGCTTTGACGATGGATAAATGCCGTACATCCTCGTACGCGCATGAGATCGATGCCGATTCGCCGATAACGGGCATTATGTCAGGTGGACGCGAACCATGTCGCACATGCCGGATACGAATCTCCTCCGATCGGAAAATGACCGGATGGTACGGATAGCGCACGGATTCGTCAGGGCGGGGCCGAAAGCCGGGAATCATCGTCTCCGAGGCTTGTAGCCTTTTTTGCGGCTATGCGGCTTGAGCTGCTGGTTCAACGGCACGTGCCGATAACTGGACTGTGGATCGCGATGGGTGAGATGCCAGGTGCCGCAGAATTGGCAACGGTACACCCAGAGTTCGGCACCACGCTCGATAAGGCTCTGATCGGCAGCACGCTGCGCCTGGCCTTTATCGTGGTACATGATCTTGTTCGATGTTGCGCACCGCTTGGGTGTGAAGTAATGCATGGGGCCCCAATCCGAAATCAGTATGCATTCATCATAAACGTATTCATCGAACTAGAGCCCTGGCCATGGAGATGATGGGCCGTCTTGTTTCGTGGGTATCCCGTGGTTCCTGTCGGTTTCGTGGGTGTCGTCGTCCGCTCGTGGTCCTGTGTCGGTGGTTGCGGGTTCGCGTGTGGCCGATGCCGTGTTCCCGGTTTGTTTGTTGGTGTTGTGGTATGCAGGGACCCCCGGGAGCTGTGCTCGACCGGGGGTCCTGATCGTGTGGTGCGGCGACGTGCTACTCTCCCACGCCCTGTCGGGTGCAGTACCATCG
>NZ_WHZV01000018.1 GCF_010667645.1 Bifidobacterium platyrrhinorum | reverse complement strand
CCGGCGCGCGCATCGCATCGCGAACAGGACCGACGGGCGGCTCGTGGAGCGGATCGTCACGATCCGCCGTGAACTGGGGTCCAGGGGTCTGGACGCGGGCCCGGAGTCCATCGCCGCCCGCCTGGAGCGCGAGGGCCTCAGGCCTCCGGCGAACTCGACGATCCACCGGATCCTCAAAGACGCGGGACTGGTCCGCCCGGAGCCGAGGAAGCGGCCGAGGTCCTCGTACACACGGTTCGAGGCCGCGTTGCCGAACGAGACGTGGCAGTCGGACTTCACCCACTGGCCGCTCGCGGACGGCACGGACGCGCTCATCGTCTCCTGGCTCGACGACCACTCGCGGTTCCTCCTGTACTCGCACGCATACGCGACCGTCACCATGAAGACGATCGAGGACTCGTTCCGCCGGGCGTGCGCCGTGTACGGGATCCCCGCGTCCACGCTCACCGACAACGGCAGCGTGTACACGACCCGGCTCCTGTCGGGCGAGCCGGGATCGTTCGAACGCCTGCTCGCCCTGATGGGCGTGCGCCGGAAGAACGGCAGACCGTACCACCCCCAGACGCAGGGCAAGATCGAACGCTGGCACCGCACGTTGAAGCAGTGGCTCACGGCCCGCCCCCTCGCACGCGATCTCGACGCGCTCAACACGCAGCTCGACGGGTTCAGACGCGAGTACAACGAGGAGCGCCCGCACCGCGCGTTGAACCGGCGCACCCCCAAGGAGA
The DNA here is from genome assembly GCF_010667645.1 of Bifidobacterium platyrrhinorum. Classification (GTDB taxonomy): domain Bacteria; phylum Actinomycetota; class Actinomycetes; order Actinomycetales; family Bifidobacteriaceae; genus Bifidobacterium; species Bifidobacterium platyrrhinorum. The sequence goes on along the minus strand of NZ_WHZV01000018.1, from coordinate 500 downwards.
CGTACGAGGCATTGGGCAAGGCCGGCCCCGACCCCGAACTCGCCGCCCGCGAACAGGCCAGACGCGACCGGGAGGAACGACAAGCGGGCGAACGGAACGCCATCGAAAGGAAAAGCAGACGGCGCAGGCCGGTCCCCGTCGCCGAGCGGACGGAACCCACACGCGCCGACGTCACCGTCCCCGCCAGAAGACACAAGACCGACCGACGCGGCTGCATCACGCAGGAGAACATCGCGGGCCGCCGACGCACCATCAACATCGGCAAGGAAAACGCCGGCAGGATCGTGGAACTGGGAATCACCCACGGCGTCATCACCGTCACCGACACGAACACCGGCGAGATCCTCGCCGAACAAATACTCGACACCACCCGCGACTACCAGCGCCGAAACCCCATGCCCGGTGTCAACGATGCCCCAAGACACATGTAAACCATGCCCCAGGAGACACCGTCAACCATGCCCCGAGACATGCGTCAACCATGCCCCGAGACAATACAG
>NZ_WHZV01000017.1 GCF_010667645.1 Bifidobacterium platyrrhinorum | reverse complement strand
GGGGTTAAGTAAAGAAACGTGGGTCTTATCCGCGCGTGTCATCGGCGTGGCGTGGATTATTTTGAGCGTCCTGCCCATCCTTTCCTGATGCCGAATCCGTTCTCGTAGGCGTTGATGCCGGTGGCGGGCAGTTGCACCGCGGTCAGGGTGCCGGGCGTCGGTCCGTCGTCCTCGACCGGCTCCTTTCCGAACCTCTTCCAGTGCGCGGGGGCGACGAACGATTCCGGGTCGGGATGCTCGGTGAGCATGTAGACCGCCCATTCGCAGCAGCGCTTCATATGCGCCTCCGACAGTCCCCGGTGATGGTCGAGCATGCGTTTGACGATGGCGTTGACCCCGCCCTCCAACTGGTTCGTGGTCGACGGCAGCGAATCGCCGTCCCTGACGATGTCGGGGTCGCAGAACGCGAACAGCATCCCATCCCGGTTGAGTTTGACCAATCGGAAGTAGGCGCGGCGCAGGCGTTCGTGCGTCCACCACCACTTGCGCCCGTTCGCGCGCATGGGATCCTGTTTGGCGGTGGTGCGCTCCTTGAGATAGGAGCCGTGCTCCGCGTGCCATGCGTTGAGATCCTTCAGCCATATGGCGGCCCCGTCGGCGGTCCTCACCTTGGTGAGCCCGCGGGCGAGCCTGAGCAGCGCCTTCCCCGCCTCGCTCTTGGGTTTGTTCGTCAGGTCGACGCGCGTGTTGCGCAATACGTGCACGAGGCAGCGCTGCACGCGGACTCCCCTCCACCGGGCCTCGACGGCCGCCAGGCATCCCCGCCCGCCGTCGCACACCAACAATCCCGGCCTGTTCAAGCGCCCGAAAAGCTGCCGGTAGGCGGCCGTCGTCTCCGTGGAGCACCACTGCCACTTCACGGGCCGCCCGTCGTCGCCGGTCAGGACCAGCAGGCACCAGCCGTACGGCACATACGTGCCGTCCGCCATCACATACCGATGGGAACGGGAGACGGAAGGAAGCGACGGCTCCACGTTCCAGCACCACGCGATCCTGGCCGCGAACGCCTGTCGCGTGGTTCCGAGCATCGCCGCGGCCTCGCTCATCGACCGCTTGCCCGTGACCCACGCGATGAACGCGCGGAACTCCGCCATACGCGTCCGATCCTCCCGTTTCGCGGTCAGGCTCAAGCGGCATGCATCACACTTCCATCGTTGCGCCCCGGCCTTCGTGAACCCCTTCTTGCGCATCGGTTCGGCGCACACCGGGCACTTCCTCGCCCTCGGAGACTTGTTCCTGCTCATGGAACAAGCCAACACGAAAAGTCAAACACCCCGCCCGATTAACGCCCGGACTGTTAATCACACCCCGACACGCAAGACAGGAGAACACCTCACCCCGAATTTAAGACCCACGTTTCTTTACTTAACCC
>NZ_WHZV01000016.1 GCF_010667645.1 Bifidobacterium platyrrhinorum | reverse complement strand
GCACGGCTTCCACGTCCGGCCTATCGACCACGTGTTCTGCATGGGGGGTCACGAACCTCCGAGGAGGTTCCAGGAATCCTTATCTTGGAGCGGGCTTCCCGCTTAGATGCTTTCAGCGGTTATCCCTTCCGAACGTAGCCAACCGGCCGTGCCACTGGCGTGACAACCGGCATACCAGAGGTTCGTCCACCCAGGTCCTCTCGTACTATGGGCAGGTCTCCTCAAGATTCCAACGAGCGCAGAGGATAGAGACCAAACTGTCTCACGACGTTCTGAACCCAGCTCGCGTGCCGCTTTAATCGGCGAACAGCCGAACCCTTGGGACCTGCTCCAGCCCCAGGATGCGACGAGCCGACATCGAGGTGCCAAACCATCCCGTCGATATGGACTCTTGGGAATGATCAGCCTGTTATCCCCGGGGTACCTTTTATCCGTTGAGCGATGCCGCGTCCGTACACCGGCACCGGATCACTAGTTCCGACTTTCGTCCCTGCTCGACCCGTCAGTCTCGCAGTCAAGCTCCCTTGTGCACTTACACTCGCCACCCGATTGCCAACCGGGCTGAGGGAACCTTTGAGCGCCTCCGTTACTCTTTGGGAGGCAACCGCCCCAGTTAAACTACCCGCCAGGCACTGTCCCAGACACGGATCACGTGTCGTGGTTAGACATCCAATGCGAACAGAGCGGTATTTCACCTTGCGACTCCACCATGACTGGCGTCACGGCTTCGAAGTCTCCCGCCTATGCTACACAATCCACACCGAATGCCAATACCAAGGTATAGTAAAGGTCCCGGGGTCTTTTCGTCCTTCTGCGCTTAACGAGCATCTTTACTCGTACTGCAATTTCGCCGAGCTCCTGGTCGAGACAGTGGGGAAGTCGTTACGCCATTCGTGCAGGTCGGAACTTACCCGACAAGGAATTTCGCTACCTTAGGATGGTTATAGTTACCACCGCCGTTTACCGGGGCTTGAATTCACCGCTTCACACCGAAATGCTGACGGATCCTCTTAACCTTCCGGCACCGGGCAGGCGTCAGTGCATATACAGCGACTTACGTCTTCGCATGCACCTGTGTTTTTGGTAAACAGTCGCTACCCCCTGGATTGTGCCACCCCCCAAAGCTCCCCAAGCAAGTTGGTTCACCATAGGGGGTCTCCCTTAAACCGAAGGAACGGGAGTGATTTGCCGAGTTCCTTGACCAGGATTCGCTCGATCGCCTTGGTATACTCTACCTGACCACCAGTGTCGGTTTGGGGTACGGGCGGCACATGACCCTCGCGCCGAGGCTTTTCTCGACGGCCGGGTTCACCGGATCCACCCCAAAGGGGCGTCCCATCGCGTCTCGGACCATCCATCCCCGGATTTGCCTGGGGAAGGCCCTTACCCGCTTGGCCACGGAAAACCACCTCCGCGGCCGGCTACCCGTCCGTGTCACCCCACACGCTACCCTACTCCGGCTCGGTTCCCAACAGGCATCCCCTCACCACCCCGAAGGATGGATCGGAAACACCCGGAGGTCAGCATCACCGTTTCGGGTCTGATCGGTTCATGGCCGGTACGGGAATATCAACCCGTTCATCCATTCGACTACGCCTGTCGGCCTCGCCTTAGGACCCGACTCACCCAGGGACGACGAACGTGGCCCTGGAACCCTTGGTCATCCGGCGGCGGGGATCCTCACCCCGCTCTCGCTACTCATGTCTGCATTCTCACTCCCATACGGTCCACGGACGCTTCCGCCCCCGCTTCGACCCATACAGGACGCTCTCCTACCCAGCCGCCATAGGCGGCTGCCGCGTCTTCGGTGGCGTGCTTGAGCCCCGCTACATTGTCGGCGCGGAACCACTAGACCAGTGAGCTGTTACGCACTCTTTCAAGGATGGCTGCTTCTGAGCCAACCTCCTGGCTGTCTATGCGACTCCACATCCTTTCCCACTTAGCACGCGCTTCGGGACCTTAGACGACGATCTGGGCTGTCTCCCTCTCGACGACGGAGCTTATCCCCCGCCGACTCACTGCCGGGATACACCTGACGGGTATTCGGAGTTTGGTTGCTGTCGGTACCCGGTATGGGCCCTCAAGCATCCAGTAGCTCTACCCCCCGCAGGCACTCACCCGACGCTGCACCTAAATGCATTTCGGAGAGAACCAGCTATCACGGAATTTGATTGGCCTTTCACCCCTAACCCCAAGTCATCCCCCCGGTTTTCAACCCAGGTGGGTTCGGTCCTCCACACGGTCTTACCCGCGCTTCAACCTGCTCAGGGCTAGATCATCCCGCTTCGGGTCCAGGACGAGCGACTCATACGCCTTTTAAGACTCGCTTTCGCTACGCATACCCCACACGGGTTATGCTCGCCACCCGCCACTGACTCGCAGACTCATTTTTCGATAGGCACGCCGTCACCCCGAAAGGCTCCGACGGATCGTAGGCGCGCGGTTTCAGGAACTCTTTCACTCCCCTCCCGGGGTGCTTTTCACCTTTCCCTCACGGTACTAGTACGCTATCGGTCAGACAGGAATACTTAGGCTTACCCAACGGTCTGGGCGGATTCATACGGGATTCCACGGGGCCCGTACTACTTGGGACTCATCATCGGAAGACCATGCGCATACGGCTACGGGGCCATCACCCTCCACGGCCAGGCATCCAATCCTGTTCGCCTCACACACGGTTTTATCACTCCCGCCGGCCACGTCGGCAACCGGACAAACGATCCCACAACACCGGAAACGCAACCCCCGACGGGTATCACACGCAACCGGTTTGGCCTGATCCGCTTTCGCTCGCCACTACTCACGGAGTATCCATTCCTGCAGGTACTGAGATGTTTCACTTCCCTGCGTACCCCCCGCACCAAGTGCGGTGCCAGCCCATGACGGCTGGCGGGTTCCCCCATTCGGAAATCCTGGGATCAAAGCCCTGTCGGCGGCTCCCCCAGGCCTATCGCGGCCCCACACGTCCTTCATCGGTCCTGTCTGCCAAGGCATCCACCACCACGCCCTTACCAACGACACACGCCGTCGGCAACAACATCAGCGAATACAAACTCGGACAACACTCAAAACGATCATCACAAGTGATCACAAAACGACCGAACGAACAACCAGAACCAAAAGATCCCGGAGTTCGATCGAAATCAACAGCAACAACGGAAACGAATCCGTGTTGCTCGCGTCCACTATCCAGTTCTCAAACCACCAACACACACCACACACGCCAACCCACCCCCAAGGGGAGGACCGACACACATGGCGGAATCGGACCCGCACCAGGAAAAACCCTGGGGTGGCGGTCCGGGAACCCAAAAGCATGCCCATACCACTCCCCCGGACACCCAAGGCATCCGGAAAGCCCATGATCTCTTCCACACCAGCAACCCCAACCGAACCGCGGACCTCGCGGCCGTGGGGCACACACCGGCTTCCAAACAGAAGCCTGAATTCTCCGTAGAAAGGAGGTGATCCAGCCGCACCTTCCGGTACGGCTACCTTGTTACGACTTAGTCCCAATCACGAGCCTCACCTTAGACGGCTCCATCCCTTGCGGGTTAGGCCACCGGCTTCGGGTGCTGCCCACTTTCATGACTTGACGGGCGGTGTGTACAAGGCCCGGGAACGCATTCACCGCGACGTTGCTGATTCGCGATTACTAGCGACTCCGCCTTCATGGAGTCGGGTTGCAGACTCCAATCCGAACTGAGACCGGTTTTCAGGGATCCGCTCCATGTCGCCATGTCGCATCCCGTTGTACCGGCCATTGTAGCATGCGTGAAGCCCTGGACGTAAGGGGCATGATGATCTGACGTCATCCCCACCTTCCTCCGAGTTAACCCCGGCGGTCCCTTATGAGTCCCCGGCCGAACCGCTGGCAACATAAGGCGAGGGTTGCGCTCGTTGCGGGACTTAACCCAACATCTCACGACACGAGCTGACGACGACCATGCACCACCTGTGAACCCGCCCCGAAGGGAAACCCCATCTCTGGAGTCGTCGGGAACATGTCAAGCCCAGGTAAGGTTCTTCGCGTTGCATCGAATTAATCCGCATGCTCCGCCGCTTGTGCGGGCCCCCGTCAATTTCTTTGAGTTTTAGCCTTGCGGCCGTACTCCCCAGGCGGGATGCTTAACGCGTTGGCTCCGACACGGGACCCGTGGAAAGGGCCCCACATCCAGCATCCACCGTTTACGGCGTGGACTACCAGGGTATCTAATCCTGTTCGCTCCCCACGCTTTCGCTCCTCAGCGTCAGTAACGGCCCAGAGACCTGCCTTCGCCATTGGTGTTCTTCCCGATATCTACACATTCCACCGTTACACCGGGAATTCCAGTCTCCCCTACCGCACTCCAGCCCGCCCGTACCCGGCGCAGATCCACCGTTAAGCGATGGACTTTCACACCAGACGCGACGAACCGCCTACGAGCCCTTTACGCCCAATAATTCCGGATAACGCTTGCACCCTACGTATTACCGCGGCTGCTGGCACGTAGTTAGCCGGTGCTTATTCAACAGGTACACTCAACCGAAGCCTTGCTCCCTGCTAAAAGCGGTTTACAACCCGAAGGCCGTCATCCCGCACGCGGCGTCGCTGCATCAGGCTTGCGCCCATTGTGCAATATTCCCCACTGCTGCCTCCCGTAGGAGTCTGGGCCGTATCTCAGTCCCAATGTGGCCGGTCGCCCTCTCAGGCCGGCTACCCGTCGACGCCTTGGTGAGCCGTTACCTCACCAACAAGCTGATAGGACGCGACCCCATCCCATACCGGAAAAAACCTTTCCCAACACACCATGCGGTACGTTGGAACATGCGGCATTACCACCCGTTTCCAGGAGCTATTCCGCAGTACAGGGCAGGTCGGTCACGCATTACTCACCCGTTCGCCACTCTCACCACCAGCAAGCTGATGGATCCCGTTCGACTTGCATGTGTTAAGCACGCCGCCAGCGTTCATCCTGAGCCAGAATCGAACCCTCCACAAAAAAC
>NZ_WHZV01000015.1 GCF_010667645.1 Bifidobacterium platyrrhinorum | reverse complement strand
GTTAAAACCACCCCGACACGCCTACTGCCACAAGGCCAAACCCCAGTCATAAACACCACGTTTGGTTCCTATAGCCCGCAATCCCATGGTGCGGTACGACCTCCAAGGAGCGGTGCCGAAAACGGCAATATTCCGCGGCGATGAAGAATATGTGTCGCCGCGCCACGGGAAAGAGGGGCGTCACGTCCACACGAGCCGCGCATCATCGCATTACAGTAGGAGTCATGACGGAAAACACGCGTGTGCCCGAGGGCATGTCTTCAAAGCCGAGGATCAGGCCGGCGGAGGCGGGGGATACCCGGCCGCTGTCCGTGTCCGCCCGTCTGGGCCGTCTCCAGTTCCATCATTCCGGCAAGTTCCGTGTGCTGCAGGTCGCCGATATCCAGGACGGTCCGAACGTCGCGAAGGACACGATCAGACTCATCGAGGCGAGCCTCGACGCCGTGCGTCCCGATCTCGTCGTCTTCACCGGCAATCAGATCGCCGGTTATGACCCGGCGTTCGCCGAAACGTTCCGCAAACGCATGTGGAGCCCGGCGAAGCGCTACGACGACCCCGCCGACGCCGCGGCGGCGAAGGAGCGCACCCGTGATGCGGTGCGCGACGCGGCCGGTCGGTTCCTCGCCCCGCTGATCGCGCGCAAGGTGCCGTTCGCCGTCACCTACGGCAACCATGATTTCCAATGCGGGCTCGACAACGCCGAACTCGATGCCATCTACCGCGAATTTCCCGGGTGCGTGAACCCCGTGCCCGGTGTGGAGGCGGACGTGCTGCCGGGGCGCAGCCTTCTGCCCGATCAGGTCGTCTACCCGCATGCCGCCGGCACGTTCGCGTTGCCGGTGGCCGACGAAGACCATCGGCGCACGGTGCTCGGCATCGTCGTCCTCGATTCCGGCGATTACGCGCACGGCGGCGGTTTCGCGGGGCCGGACGGCTCCACGCTCGCGTTCCTGCGCGGCATCCCGCCGGTGATCGGGGCGCGTTCCGTCGTGTTCCAGCACATGCCGTTGCCGGAATACTACGATCTGCTCACGCCGGTCACCGCCACCACGCCGTATGCGATGCAGGGGTACCGCGACCACGCGTCGCGCTACTACGTGCCGGACGAGCATAAGGTGCGTCCCGGCGGGTATCTCGGCGAGGGCATCAGCTGCCCCGATGCGTCGGATGAGTTCGCGATTCTGCGCGGCGATGGGTCCGGGGCCGGCGACGTCGCCGGCGCCGCCCAGGATTCCCCGTGCCTTCCGTATATCGGCGTGGCCACCGGGCATGACCATCGCAACGGGTTCGTCGGCGAACTGGACGGCGTGCTCCTGGCGGCCACGCCCACCTGCGGGTTCGGGTCGTATGGCCCGGCGCCGGCCAAGCGGGCGACGCGTCTCGTCGAATTCGACATCCGCCACCCGTACGAGCCGCGCACCCAACTCCTGGAGTTCGGCGAACTCGTCGGCAAGCCCAGTTCGAAGAAGGCGTACACGTACGCCCTGAACGCGAAGCCGCCGCAGGAAGGCGAGGGCGACGACCTGCTGCGCAAACCCACCTTGTGGGGGCAGCTCAGGGGGCTGTTCAGCTGATGGGTGCCAGCTGACGGGTGTGAATATGATTGTGGCTCCTTCCCGGTGGGAAAGGAGCCACAATCATGGAGAAGAGAGGAAGCTGCCGCATCAGCGGCCGGAGGAGGCCTTGATCAGCGCCTCGGTGAGGTACTTGCCGGCGGCCATGACCAGCGGCGCGTAACGGCGGCCCGGTGCGGACCCCATACGGCCGGACGGTCCGGAGATGGAGATCGCGGCGATGACCTGGCCGGAGGCGTTGCGGATCGGCGCGGAGATCGAGCACACGCCCTCCTCGCGTTCGTTCACCGACTCGGACCAGCCGCGCTTGCGCACGGCGGCCAGCTTCGTCGCGTTGAACTTCGCGTGGCGCAGCCCCTGGTGCATGCGGTCGGAATCCTCCCAGGCAAGCAGGATCTGCGCGGCGGAGCCCGCCTCCATGGACAGCATCGCGCCCACCGGGATCGAATCGCGCAGACCGGAGGCGCGTTCCACGGCGGCGATGCACACGCGCTGATCGCCCTGGCGGCGGTAGATCTGCGCCGATTCGCCGGTGCGGTCGAGCAGCGTCTGCAGAATCGGGCCGGCGGCCGTGAGCAGACGGTCCTCGCCGGCGGCGGCGGCCAGTTCGGCGAAACGCGAACCGAGCACGAAGCGCCCGTGCTGGTCGCGCAGCACGAAACGGTGACGTTCGAGCGCGATGGCGAGACGGTGGGCGGTCGGTCGGGCCAGGCCGGTGGCGGCGACCAGCTGGCCGAGCGTGGACGGGCCGGTCTCGAGTGCATCGAGGATCTTTACGGTTTTGTCAAGTACGCCGACGCCGGAATGCACTTCGCCGTCGTTCTGATCGGATGAGGAGGAATCCTGATCCCCGGCGGGAATCTGGCTGGTGAGCGGCGTTTCGGCCGCGTCAGTCTCTGTGCTCGTTGAAGTCATAATTGCCGTTTATACCATCTCACATAGTGAAATACCAAATCGACGAGGTGTATCACGTGGTGAAATCCCTCAATTCGAGGTGTCATATTGTGCACAATGGCGATTCGTGCCATCTTCGTCGGGGTCTCGATGGCGGCGATTACAGGCGCTTTCCGGCACATCTCAATATCCGGCCGAGCGTGGCTGACCCCAAAACCCACCGCATAGGCTATTACCACGAACAAGGCGCAAACACAATACCCTGCGCCAAGAAATTAGGAGGAATTCCCATGGGAACGACACTGGCCGAGAAGGTCTGGGCCGATCATCTGGTGCGGAAGGGCAGCGATGGGGCGCCCGACCTGCTGTACATCGACCTGATGCTCATGCATGAGGTCACCAGCCCCCAGGCGTTCGAGGGACTCCGACTGGCCGGACGCAAGCCCCGTCACGTCGATCAGCTCATCGCCACCGAGGACCACAACACCCCCACGGTCGACATCGACCGTCCGAACCCGGACGAGACAAGCGCCCTGCAGCTGAGCACGTTGGAGAAGAACTGCAAGGAATTCGGCGTGCGTCTGCATGCGCTCGGCGACGCCGATCAGGGCATCGTGCATGCGTTCGCGCCGATCCTCGGCCTCACGCAGCCGGGCATGACCATCGTGTGCGGCGATTCGCACACCTCCACGCACGGCGCGTTCGGTGCGCTGGCATTCGGCATCGGCACCTCCGAGGTCGAACACGTGATGGCCACGCAGACCCTGTCCTTGAAGCCGTTCAAGACGATGGCCATCAACGTGAACGGCAAGCTGCCCGCGGACGCCACCGCGAAGGACATCATCCTCGCGATCATCGCGAAGATCGGCACTGGCGGCGGCCAGGGCTACGTCATCGAATACCGTGGCGAGGCCATCCGCGACCTGACGATGGACGAGCGCATGACGGTGTGCAACATGTCCATCGAGGCGGGCGCCCGCGCCGGCATGATCGCACCGGACGAGACCACGTTCGAATACCTCAAGGGCCGTCCGCACGCGCCGGAGGGCGAACTGTGGGACAAGGCCGTCGCGTACTGGAAGACGCTGAAGACCGACGACGACGCCGTGTTCGACAAGGAGGTGGACATCGATGCGTCCAAGCTCGGACCCTACGTGACGTGGGGCACCAACCCGGGCCAGGGCCTGCCGATCACCGCCAACGTGCCGGTGCCCGAGGAGATCGCCGACGCGACCAAGCGTTCCGCCGCCGAGCGCGCCATCGCGTACATGGGGCTCAAGCCCGGCATGCCGATCAAGGACATCGCCGTCGACACCGTGTTCATCGGCTCCTGCACGAACGGCCGCATCGACGACCTGCGTCAGGCCGCCGCCATCATGAAGGGCCACCACAAGGCGAAGAACATCCACCGCGTGCTTGTCGTGCCCGCCTCCTCGCGCGTGCGCCTGCAGGCGGAGAAGGAAGGACTCGACAAGGTGTTCGAGGACTTCGGCGCGGAATGGCGCAACGCCGGCTGCTCGATGTGCCTCGGCATGAACCCGGACAAGATGGTGCCGGGCGAGCGTTCGATCTCCACCTCGAACCGCAACTTCGAAGGCCGCCAGGGCAAGGGTTCGCGTACGCACCTCGCGTCGCCCGCCGTCGCCGCCGCCACCGCGATCCGCGGCACGATCTCCAGCCCCGCCGACCTGTAAGGTTCCGGCGTCCGGTTCCGCCCGACGATTCGTTGCATGGGGAGTGATCCCCGAAAGGAAAATCATGGAAAAACTCACCAAGCTGACCGGAGTCGGCGTGCCGCTGCGCCGCTCCAACGTCGACACCGACCAGATCATCCCGGCCGTGTTCCTCAAGCGCGTGACCAAGTCCGGCTTCGACGACGCGCTGTTCTACGCGTGGCGCCGCGACCCGAACTTCGTGCTCAACAAGCCGGAGTTCAAGAAGGGGCAGATCCTGGTCGCCGGCCCCGAGTTCGGCATCGGCTCCTCCCGCGAGCACGCCGTGTGGGCGCTGCACGACTACGGTTTCCGCGTGGTCATCGCGCCGAGCTTCGCCGACATCTTCTACGGCAACACCGCGAAGAACGGCGTGCTGGCCGCGATCATGCCGCAGGAGAACGTCGAACTGCTGTGGAAGCTCCTGGAGGAGGAGCCCGGCCGCGACATGACCGTGGATCTCGAGACCCGCACCGTGACCTGCGGCGATGTGACGCTGCCGTTCGAGGTGGGCGACTACGTGCGTTGGCGCCTGATGAACGGCTACGACGACATCGACCTGACGCTCCAGCACGAGGACGACATCGCCGCATACGAGAAGATGCGCGCCGAGAAGTTCCCGTTCAAGCCCAAGACCCTGCCCGCCAAGCACCTGCCCGAAGAGGAGATCAAGCCCGCCCGCGAGCTCGAATACGATTGGGCGGGCCCGTTGGCCGATCGCGGCATCATCTAGCTGCGACCGGGCGGCGTTCCATCTGTGCCGGCCGCATCGTGAAGCCCGGTGTCGTGCGTTTTGGTTGATCCAGGATGTATGGTGCCGGGTTTCGTCGTATTCGTGTGTTGCCGGGGAGGGGTGGGGTTGCTGGTTGTGGGTGTGGTTTGTGTTCATGCTCGTCGCTCATGGCTCATGTGGATGGAAGCATGTGGTCGAACCGGTGTTCCCCCGTGCTTGTCCGTTGCTTCTGGCTCATGTGGATGGAAGATGAACGGCTGGTGTGTGTGGGTGAATGTTGGGCGACACGCCGATGTGTCGTGGATGTTGCTCCTGTTCCGGCCTTGTTTCGGGCGTATGCTGTGCTTTGTGAGGCTTGGTCGCATTGTTTGCGACACGCCGAGGGAGCGCCGTCGTTGCAGCGATTTGGGCGTGGTTTTGTCATGTGGGTTTGCGTGGTTGTGGTTTTGCGTGTAAGTTAATCACTCGCTGCCGCTGAGCGGTCCGGTTGCTTTCCTTGGTTGGTTTGGTTGCCGGGTT
>NZ_WHZV01000014.1:3863-22800 GCF_010667645.1 Bifidobacterium platyrrhinorum | reverse complement strand
CGCGCCTGCGAATGGGTGTGCTACATGAAAAGCGGATCCCCGGACCCCGCATCGCTGATCAGGCCCGAACACTGGAAACCGGTACGACCATCGCCGGTCGAAGAGAACACCGGCGACGACACCGACGCACCAAAATACGGCACCGGGGTCAGCTGGGACGAGTTCCACACCCATGCCGAGCGGCGATTCGACTACTGACCATCGCGGCTTCCACGCATCTCTGAACCGGCGTCATGCGCACTGGACGCATAGACGCCGGCATGACGCAAATTATCGAAACGCTATTGCAGCTCGTCCAGATCCCATCCAATCTTGCCGGGGCATTCGGCAACGGCATCACCGACGGACACCGGCTGCCACTCGTCGCCGCTATTACGGAACCGCTGCTGTTTGTCCTCCGACTCCTTGAGATAGGCAAACACCCCGCCCGCCACAGTGCCCATCACAGGGACAAACGCCATGCAAGGACAGGACGTGGCCGTCACTCAGAACGGAGATAAGACAAACCTAAAGCACCACAAAAGTTCCTATAGGCCGAATACGGAGAGCCGGAAAGAAAAAGCCCTGCACGCTGATGGGTGGGCAGGGCTTTCGGGTCGGGCTAGCCGGATTCGAACCGGCGACATCCTGCTCCCAAAGCAGGCGCGCTACCAAGCTGCGCTATAGCCCGGCGCCATCCATCGCGGATGAGCACAATCAGCCATTGTACAATACAGGTGGACTCAATGCGACAACCGGCGACAGGGGAGGGGAAGCATGGGCCGTCACCAGCGGGCCGAGACGGGCGGTCTCATCTCCTTCATCCTATGCGCCTTCGTCGGCGCCGTCGGCATGAACCTGTACCTCGAGTACGCGCCCGCCATCTGGCAGGTCACGCAACGCCGCTTCACGGTATGCTCCGGCATCGTCGCCGCATGCGCCGTCGTCTCCTTCTGCGCCGGCTACATGAGCCAGTCGCGTTCGATGACGCTCAAGTCCGGTTGGCTGGTGCCGCTGCGCCGCACGTTCGAGACGCTCGCCCTGTCGGTCGTGTACGCGGCCACCACGTTCCTGTCCACGTTCGCCCTGCTCGGCGCCATCAACGAGATGATGGGCACGCTGTTCGTCGGCTACATGTCGTCCGTGTGCGCCGCGTTCGCCGGCGTCGTCGGCTACATGACGTTCGTGCAGGCGGAGATGATGAGCGCGAAGACGCTCGCCTCGCTCCTGCCGTTCTTCGTGGTCTCCGGCGTATGCGTCGCGGGGCTGACCACCGACGACCCGTATTGGTACCATAACAACTTCTCCCAGCTCGGCGACCGCACCACGTTCGCCGCCACCATGTTCAACTCGACGCTCATGCTCGCCGGAGTGTGTGTCATCATCGTCAGCTACTTCGCCGTGTCCGAGCTCGTCACCACCGAGCGGCTCATGCGCCTGTGGCACGACCGCACGCGCGACGATCCGAACCGCGGCTACGACATCCCGCACTTCACCATGCGCATGGCCGTGCTGTCCGCGCTGCTCACCGTCGCCGGCCTCGCGTTCATCGGCATCGGCGCGTTCCGCTACACGCCGCACAACCTCATGCACAACATCTGCGCGAAGGGACTGCCGTTCGTCATGCTCGTGCTGTTCCTCATGCTGCCGTGGCTCGCCCCGCGCGTGAGCAGGGTCGTCATGGCCGGATCCGATCTCGCCGCGCTCCTGTGCGCCGCGTTCTGGGGCAACATGATGCTCGGGCACAACACCCTGACCAATGTGGAGGCGCTCGCCGGCATGCTGTTCCTCGGCTGGTTCATCGTGTTCTCACGGCAGATCGCCGCCATCGAGGCCGACCGCGTCTCGATGGAGCTCGTGCACGCGCAGACGGCCGAACAGCGTGAGCAGCGCGAGCGGATGCCCGAGTCGCGCATCGCCTCGGACCGGTGAGGAGCCACCCGTCCGCGTGCGCGCGGCACCGGTAATGTCGCCGTCTTCTGCGCCAAGTACACTGGCTTTCGCATTCATCGGGCGAAGCGTCCCCGTTCGTGACGTCGCCCGCCACCCGCCGGATAAAGGGAGATGGCATGGCCGATATTCAGGGCGAAGGTTCCTTCGACGACGAACGGACCTCCGGCGGAGCCGTATCGCGGCCCGTTCCCGATATGGGCGTTCATGACGACGATCCCGGCGAACGCACCGATATCCTGCCCGTCATGGACCTTTCGGGGATCTCGAGCGCCTCCGGCAATATCGACGCCTCGTCGGCGGACGAAGACCCCGTTCCCGCCGACGTGGATGCACATGACGCCGCATCCGGCGCGCGGACCCCTGATGAAGAGGGACACGGCGCGCCGGACCATGACGACGTTTCCGGGGATGCCGCCGTGGAATCCTCCGCGCGTCCCTCCTCGCCATTGGATGTTCCCGATTTCGAGTCCCTGGTCGCGCCCGTCAGACTGCCCCGCCGCCGTCCGCCGCTGCCGGCGGTCCTGGGCGTCGTCGTCGCCGTGATCGCGGTCGTCGCGCTGGTGGCCACGCTCGCCATCGTCCGTCCGTTCGGCTCGGTGCGCGCCTCCGACTATTCCGAGGCGACCAAGCTGACGGTCACGATGCAGAAGCAATACGAGAAGACCTCCTCCGCCATCGACGACGCCCTCGGCTTCCTGTACTCGCAGGACGCCGCCTACGACAAGACGAAGGCCGCGAAGCTGAAGGCCCAGGCGAAGCGGATGCGGGCGTCCGCCGCCTCGTTCGCCGATCTCAAGGCCAACAAGGACGAGACCGTGTCCGCGGCGTACGACGCGTATCTGCGCCAGGCGACCCGGTTCGCGGACCTGTCCTCCGACCTCGCCGATTCGGCCGAGTCCCTGTCCGGCATGGCCCAGGTCTGCAACGACACCCCCAGCGGCACCATGTACGACAGCGACTTCACCGCCCAGTACGAGCAGTACATCACGTCCTGCCGCACCTCCACGGCGTCGATGGCCAAGGCCAAGGCCAAGGTGGTGTCCGATTTCGCCGGCACGCTCAACCAGACGCTCGATCAGATGACCGATGTCGTCAACCAGATGAAGGCCATCGGCAACGCCTCCGATTTCGACTCGAACTCGGACCAGATCCGGCAGTTGCAGTCCCTGTCCTCCCAGTTGGTGGACATGGACGCCTCGTCGGGCGCCATCAACGACTTCCAGGACAAGCTGCGCCAGACGCGCGAGAACTCCAACCCGACCACGGCCCTGCAGAAACTCAACGACGCGCTCCAGCAGGGGTATGACGAGCA
Organism: Bifidobacterium platyrrhinorum; assembly: GCF_010667645.1. Lineage (GTDB taxonomy): Bacteria > Actinomycetota > Actinomycetes > Actinomycetales > Bifidobacteriaceae > Bifidobacterium > Bifidobacterium platyrrhinorum. Next base: position 19,556 of record NZ_WHZV01000014.1, on the reverse strand, counting down.
ATCCAGCAAATGACGGATGACGGATCGGTTTCATAGCGAGCCGATACGATGGGTGGCATGAGCGAAACGAACGACACCCTATGGGCCGCGCCGAAGGCGAACGGCCCCCTGCATGCCACCGTGACCATCCCCGGCAGCAAGTCCCTGTCCAACCGCTATCTGATCCTCGCGGCGCTCGGCTCACGGCCGGTCACGCTTGTCGGCCTGCTGCGGTCGCGTGACACCGAACTCATGATGGGAGCCCTTGCGGCGCTCGGCGTGGCCTGCGACGTCGATCCGGAATGCGACACCACCGTCACCGTCACGCCGCCGTCGGATGGCCGGTTCCATGGCAATGTGGACGTGTACTGCGGCCTTGCGGGCACGGTCATGCGGTTCGTGCCGGGACTGGCGCTGTTCGCCGACGACGCGGTCCGTTTCGACGGTGACGAGCAGGCGTACGCCCGTCCGATGAAACCGGTGCTCGACGGTCTCGAACAGCTGGGCGCCACCATCGAATACCACGGCAGGGAGGGATATCTGCCGTTCACCGTCACACCTCCCGCCGCCCGCGCCGATGGCGTCGGGGCCGACGTGTCGGTGGAGGACACGGAGGACGGCATGGGGGAGAGGACCCCGGCGAAGGTGTCCATCGATTCGTCGGGCTCCTCGCAGTTCATCTCGGGTCTTCTGCTGATCGGATCGCGGCTGCCCGGTGGACTGACGGTCGAGCACACCGGTGGGAAGACGCCGAGCCTGCCGCACATCCGCATGACCGTGGCCGATGTGAATGGCGCGGGCGGAGCGGCGTCGGCCGATGAGACCGCGCGCGTGTGGACCGTCCGCCATCGGCCGCTTCAGCTGCCGGAACGTGTGGTCGTCGAACCGGACCTGTCGAACGCGGCGCCGTTCCTGGGCGCCGCGCTCATCGCCGGCGGCACCGTGCGCGTGCCCCATTGGCCGATCGAGACCACGCAGCCGGGCGGGTTGCTGCCCGGATACCTGGAACGCATGGGCGCGGCCGTCACCTTCCCCGAGGAGGACGGTGTGCGTTACTGCCAGGTCACGTCGGACGGCGTCATCCACGGTCTCGGCGATTTCGACCTGACGGCGGCGGGGGAGATCGCACCGTCGCTGGCGGCCGTCCTCGTGTTCGCGGACGCTCCCACCCGCATCATCGGCATCGGGCACCTGCGCGGCCATGAGACGAACCGTCTTGAGGCGCTGGTCACCGAGATCAGGCGGATCGGAGGGGACGCCGAGGAGTTGGAGGACGGCATCTCCATCACTCCGGTGCCGCGCGGATCGTTGCATGGCGCGGTGATGGAATCGTACGCGGACCATCGCATGGCCACGTTCGCCGCGATGATCGGCCTGGCGGTGCCCGGGGTGAACGTCGTCGACGTGGAGACCACGCGCAAGACCCTGCCCGATTTCGTGAACATGTGGCGCGGCCTGCTGGGGGAGTAGAGGATCCACGGATACGGCGCGGATGCAACGTGGATACGGGGAAGGCCCCTGATCTCCTTGACGGAGGTCAGGGGCCTTCCCATGCCATGCCGGTCCTTTCGACCGGTCAGGCGCGCCTAGGCGATGGGCCCGATCGGGCTTGCCGGGCTCACTTGGCGAACTTGTTGCCGTAGGTGTCCTCGCCGGCCTCGGCGATGGCGGCGGACTTGCGGGCGATGGCCAGCTCCTCGTTCGTCGGGATCACGGCGATGACCACGGAGGAATCCGGGGTGGAGATGATGCGCGGCTCCTTGGAGCGGGTCGCGTTCTTCTCCTCGTCCAGCTTCACGCCGAACGGGGCGAGCTTGTCGCACACCATCTTGCGCACGATGTCGTCGTTCTCGCCGACGCCGGCGGTGAAGGTGATGACATCGCAGCCGCCCATCTGGTAGGTGTAGTTGCCGATGTAGCTCACGATGCGGTGCACGTAGACGTCGAGGGCCAGCTTGGCGTCCTCGTTGCCCTCGGCCACCAGACGGTGGACCTCGCGCAGGTCGCCGAAGCCGGTCATGCCGGTCATGCCGGAACGCTTGTTGAACAGGGCGTCCAGCTCATCCACGTTCATGTGGGCGTTGCGGATGAGGTGGAAGACCACGGCCGGATCGATGTCGCCGGTACGGCCGCCCATGACGAGGCCCTCGAGCGGGGTGAGGCCCATGGAGGTCTCGACCGGCTTGCCGGACACCTCGGCGGAGGCGGAGGCGCCGTTGCCGATGTGCAGGACGATCTGCTTGAGACCCTCGGCCGGCTTGCCGACGACCTCGGGCACCACGGAAGAGATGAACTCGTGGGAGGTGCCGTGGGCGCCGTAGCGGCGGATGTGGTACTGGTCGGCGATCTCCTTGTTCAGCGCGTAGGTGCTGGCAGCCTTCGGCAGCTGGAAGAAGAAGGAGGAATCGAAGACGAAGATCTGCGGCACGTCCGGCAGCAGGGAGCGCATGACCTCGGCGCCCTTGGCCTCCGGGCCGTTGTGCAGCGGGGCGAGCACGGCCAGATCCTTGACCTGGTTGATGGTCTTGTCGGTGACGAGGGCCGGCTTCGGGAAGAGGGAGCCGCCCTGGACGACACGGTGGCCGACGGCGACGATGCCCGCGTCGGACAGCTTCGGGCCGTACTCCTCGAAGAAGCCGAGGACGCGCTTCAGGCCCTGCTCATGATCGTGGATCGGCTCCTCGAGCTCGTGCTTCTCGCCGTTGTACTCGTGCTTGTAGTGGCCGTCGATCGGCTCGCCGATCTTCTCGACGAGGCCGGAAGCGAGGCCTTCGCCGGTCTCGAGGTCGACCAGCTGGTACTTGATAGAGCTGGAACCGGAATTGATGACAAGGACGGTTTTCGCCATTGTGGGCATCCTCCATTGTGGTTGTCGTACCGCGAAACGCGGCTTTCCAAGTGTTTAGATTACTCGCTGCTTGCTACAAGACACGGTCTCCCCGCCGAATGACGGGAAGACCGTGGGGGCGTTCACCGGCTCACTGCGCGGTGACGGCGGTGAGGGCGACGGTGTTGATGATGTCCTGCACGAGGGCGCCGCGGCTCAGGTCGTTGACCGGCTTGTTGAGGCCCTGCAGCACCGGGCCGATGGCGAGGGCGCCGGAGGAGCGCTGCACGGCCTTGTAGCCGATGTTGCCGGCGCACAGGTCGGGGAACACGAACACGTTGACGTGTCCGGCGACGTCGTTGCCCTTGGCCTTCGTCGCGGCCACGGTGGGCGACCAGGCGGCGTCGAACTGGATGGATCCGACGACCGGCAGATCCGGGGCCTTCTCCCTGACGAGCCTCGTGGCCTCCTCGACGACGTCGACGTCCGGTCCCTTGCCGGAGCCGAGCGTGGAGTAGGAGAGCATGCCGACCTTCGGGTCGATGCCGAACGACTTGGCGGTCGCCGCCGACTGGATGGCGATCTCGGCGAGCTGCTCGGCGGTCGGGTTCAGGTTGATGGCGCAGTCGGCGAACACGGCCACATGGTCTTTGAAGCACATGAGGAACGCGCCGGAGACGAGCTTCTGGCCGGGCTTGGTCTTGATGACCTGCAGGGCCGGGCGCACCGTGTTGGCGGTGGAGTTGACGGAGCCGGAGACCAGGCCGTCGGCCTGGCCGAGCACGACGAGCATGGTGCCGAAGTAGCTGGCGTCCTTGAGCTGCTTGCGGGCCTGTTCCTCGGTCATGCCCTTCTTGGCGCGCAGCTCGCACAGCTTGTCGACCATGGGCCTGAGGATCTCCTCGTCGTCCATGGACTGGAAGCGGGCGCGGTCGAGGTACTGGAGCCCGAGCTCCTTGCCGCGGGCGAGGATGGATTCCTTGTCTCCGACGATGATGAGGTTCACGGCCTCGCGCTCGAGCAGGAAGTCGGCCGCCTTGATGATGCGGTCCTCCTCGCCCTCCGGCAGGACGATCGTCTTCTTGTTGGTCTTGGCCTTGCCGATCAGGCCGTACTGGAAGGCGTAGGGGGTGATTGGGAAGTCGACGTCCGCGTCGAGCGCTGCAAGCACCTCCTCGGTGGGTGCGCTCGCGCGGAAGGTCTCGAGCGCGAGGGTCTTGTTCGATTCGTCGGTGAACGGCACCTGCGGGATGGTCCACACCGGCAGCCCGTACTTGGCGAGGGTCTGCTTGACGGAGAACGCGTGGCGGGGCTCGCACCCGGTCACGAAGATGCCGAGCACCTTGTTGCCGGCGGCCTCCATGCCCTCGATGGACAGCTTGACCGTCTCGTCCAATTCGTCGGGCCAGCGGTCGATGGTGCAGATGGACAGGAACACGCCCGCCTGCAGGTCGGCGGCCACGTTGGCGTTGAACTCGTAGGTCGTCGGATCGTTGACGTGGGACCTGTCGGTGCCGACGATCAGCGCCGCCTCCGCGCGGGAGACGGACAGCGCGTCGTTGAACGCTCCGACGATGTCGCCGCGGGCCGTCTCCTTGTCGGCGCGGACCTTGTGGATGTCGAGGCCGGTGGAGAGGGGCACGCCGAGCCCGGCGTTGGACGCGGAAAGCAGCACCGGCGTGAAATGGTCGTGGTTGGACACGGCAGGGCGGAACACCATCGTCTTGTACTTGGAGGTGAGGGCGTTGAGCACGCCGTAGGCGACGACGTTGCGTCCGTTGGCGCCTTCCGGGCTGGCGATGTATACACGGGTGACGGTCACGATGTCTTGTCTCCTTTGATGATCATCTTCGAATGGACCATCATCATTGTAACGGCGATTGTTATCGTTCACGCGTACGTCGTCGGGAATTTCGCCGAAAACCCCGCGGATACGAAAGGTCCCGGACCTGCGATACAGATCCGGGACCTATTCCCTAACGGGACGTCACCTCAGTCGAGGGGGGAGTGTCACTCGTTGTCGCCGGCGGTGGCGGCGGTGGCGGTGATGGCGCCCTTCTCGGAGGTGTTCAGGCCGGAGTACACCCAGTCGGTGTAGTCCGGGTGATCGTAGCCGTTGTCGACCGCGAACTGGAAGGCTTCCAGACGGAAGTCCTCGAGCTTCTTGATCTCATCGGCGTACTTGTCGGCGTCGATCATGCGCAGGGCCTCGGCGGTCAGCTCGTAACGATCGATCTCGTTCACGCGAACCATGTCGTACGGCGTGGTGGTGGAGCCTTCCTCCTCGTAGCCGTGGACGTTGAAGTTGTCGTGGTTCGGACGATCGTAGATCAGGCCGCGCACGTCGTGGGCGTAGGAGTGGTACGCGAACAGCACCGGCTTGTCGGCGGTGAAGATGTCGGCGAACTCCTCGTCGGACAGGGCCTCGTCGTTCTCCTTGGCGGACTGCAGGGCGAGCAGGTCCACCACGTTGACGACCTTGAACTTGATGCCCATGGCCTTGAGCTTGTCGGAGGCGGCCATGATCTCCTGGGTCGGGACATCGCCGGCGGCGGCAAGCACGATCTCGGCCTCATCGTTGGACTTCGCGGTGGAGGCCCAATCCCAGGCGGCGGCACCCTTCTCGAGCTCGGCGCGAGCCTCGTCGAGGGACAGCCAGGTGGCGGCCGGCTGCTTGCCGGCGATGATGGCGTTGATCTTGTTGGTGGACTTGTAGCACTTCTCGGCGATGGCCAGCAGCATGTTCGCATCAGTGGCGAAGTAGATGCCGATGACGTGGTCGTTGTGGAAGCACTTGTTCAGCAGCAGGGAGGTGACACCCGGATCCTGGTGCGAGAAGCCGTTGTGGTCCTGGCGCCAGACGTGGGAGGAGACCAGCAGGTTCATGGACGCGATCGGCTTGCGCCACGGGATCTCACGAACGGTGGCCTCGAGCCACTTGGCGTGCTGGTTGAGCATGGAGTCGATCACGTGCACGAAGGACTCGTAGGAGCTCCAGATGCCGTGACGGCCGGTGAGCAGGTAGCCCTCCAGGAAGCCTTCCATCTGGTGCTCGGACAGCTGCTCGACGACCTGGCCGGAGACGTGCATGTGCTCGTCGACCTCGTCGGAGATGTAGCCGGCGTCCCACTGCTTGTTGGTGACCTCGTAGGAGGCCTGCAGACGGTTGGAGGCGGTCTCATCCGGTCCGAAGATGCGGAAGTCGTGCGGGTTGTTCTTGATGATGTCGCGGGTGTAGACGCCCAGGCGGCGGGTGGCCTCGAGCTGGCCCCAGCCGTGGCCGTACTTCTCGACTTCCTTGACGGCGTAGTCCTCGATGTTCGGGAGCTTCAGGTCGTCGCGGATGACACCACCGTTGGCGTTCGGGTTGGCGCCGATGCGCAGCTCGCCCTTCGGCATGAAGGCGAGGACATCGTCCTTGACGGCGCCGTTCTCGTCGAACAGCTCCTCCGGCTTGTAGGACTCGAGCCAGTTCTTGAGGACCTCGAAGTGGGCCTCGGTGTCGCGGGCGGAGGCCAGCGGCACCTGGTGGGAACGCCAGGAGCCCTCGGTCTTCTTGCCGTCGATGTACTTCGGGCAGGTCCAGCCCTTCGGGGTGCGGAAGATCAGCATCGGGTAGAACGGACGGTGCACGTTGTCGGTGTTCGCCGCGGACTTGATGTCGCAGATCTCGTCCCAGATGGACTCGAAGAGCTCGGCGAAGCGACGGTGGATGGACATGTGGTCCTCATCGTCGAAGCCGGCGACGAACTCGTACGGCTCGTAGCCCATGCCGTGGAAGAACTCGTGGAGCTCCTCGTCGGAGATGCGGGACAGGATGGTCGGGTTGGCGATCTTGTAGCCGTTGAGGTGCAGGATCGGCAGCACGATGCCGTCGGTGCGCGGGTTCACGAGCTTGTTGGACTGCCAGCCGGTGGCCAGCGGGCCGGTCTCGGCCTCGCCGTCGCCGACGATGGCCGGGACGAACAGGCTCGGGTTGTCCATGATGGCGCCGTAGGCGTGGGACAGGGCGTAGCCCAGCTCGCCACCCTCGTGGATGGAGCCCGGGGTCTCCGGAGCGAAGTGGGACGGGATGCCGCCCGGGTAGGAGAACTGGCGGAAGAACTTCTGAAGACCGGCCTCGTCCTTGGTGATCTTCGGGAAGGTCTCGGTGTAGGTGCCGTCCAGGTAGGACTGCGAGGTGCCGGCCGGGCCGCCGTGGCCCGGGCCCATGATGATCACGGTGTTCTGGCCGTGGTCGGCGATGAAGCGGTTGATGTGGCCGATCAGGAAGTTCAGGCCCGGGGTGGTGCCCCAGTGGCCGACCAGACGGTGCTTGACGTCCTCGCGGGTGAAGGGCTCCTTCATCAGCGGGTTGCTACGCAGGTAGATCTGGCCGATGGAGAGGTAGTTGGCAACGCGCCAGTACTTGTCAACGCCTTCGAGGGCTTCCTCGGAAACCGGAGCGTTCAGCTTCTTCCAAGGGGTGCCGATAACAGGACTCGTCATGTGTACTCCTGTACTCCTGCGCGCCGATCGTCGATCGTCGCGCGATTGATTATTTCCACTCGGTCGCGGCGCCTCATAAACCTTGCGGTCATGCGGTTTCCGCTCCCAATCACTCGATATGGTACGAGGACAACGCGACTTTTGAACGATTTCTTGCGTGTGTGTTCGGAAATGTTGCGAAAATTGCCGCTTTTGTGTGTATTGTCGGTGCGATTGTGCACATGGTTTTTTCATGCAAAGTCGATGAAAACGTTGGAATCGCGCCGAAAAACGCGATATTCCAACGAAAAGCCGCGTTCGTTTCGCCGTGTTCACTCCCGGCGTGTTGACTACGGCTGCGGACGTTGTCTGTTCGTTTTCCGCACACAAAATACGTTGTTTCGCCTTGTCTGGCTCGCTCGCGATAATCGATCCGAAGACACCTTAGTTACATCCCGATAAACGTTAGGGGAATTTCCATGGCAACAGGTCCTGTGCTCGTCGTCGACTTCGGCGCCCAGTACGCCCAGCTCATCGCCCGCCGCGTGCGGGAGGCCAATGTGTATTCCGAGCTCGTGCCCCACTCGATGCCCGTCGACGAGATGCTCGCGAAGGATCCGAAGGCGATCATCCTGTCCGGCGGTCCGGCCTCCGTGTTCGAGCCCGGCGCCCCGCGCGTCGACAGGAAGCTGTTCGAGGCCGGCGTGCCCGTGCTCGGCATCTGCTACGGCTTCCAGGCCATGGCCTACGCCCTCGGCGCCGACGTCGACAAGGCCGCTCTCGGCGAATACGGCAAGACCGAGACCGTGATCGACCGCGCCGACGCCATCCTCGCCGGTTCCCCGTCCGAGCAGAGCACGTGGATGAGCCACGGCGTCGCCGTCAAGACCGCCCCCGAGGGCTTCGAGGTCCTCGCCCACACCGAGGGCGCGCCCGTCGCCGCCATGGCCGACGAGTCCCGCAGGCTCTACGGCGTGCAGTGGCACCCCGAGGTCAAGCACACACCGCTCGGCCAGAAGCTCATCGAGACCTTCCTCCACGACTGCGCCGGCCTCGGCTCCGACTGGGACGCCTCCTCCATCATTGAGGACCAGGTCGCGAAGATCCGCGAGAAGGTCGGCGACGCCGAGGTCATCTGCGGCCTGTCCGGCGGCGTTGACTCCGCCGTGGCCGCGGCCCTCGTGCACAAGGCCATCGGCGACCAGCTCACCTGCGTCTTCGTCGACCACGGCCTGCTCAGGAAGGGCGAGGTCGAACAGGTCAAGCACGACTTCGTCAAGGCCACCGGCATCCGCCTCATCACCGTCGACGCGGCCGACGACTTCCTCGACGCCCTCAAGGGCGTCTCCGAGCCGGAGCGCAAGCGCAAGATCATCGGCGAGAAGTTCATCCGCACCTTCGAGAAGGCCCAGCTGCAGGTCCTCGAGGAGGCCGGCGCCCGCGGCAAGGAGGTGAAGTTCCTCGTGCAGGGCACCCTCTACCCGGACGTCGTCGAATCCGGCGGCGGCGACGGCGCGGCCAACATCAAGAGCCACCACAACGTCGGCGGCCTGCCCAAGGACATCAAGTTCCAGCTCATCGAGCCGCTGCGCACCCTCTTCAAGGACGAGGTCCGCGCCATCGGCACCGAACTCGGCCTGCCCGACGAGATCGTCTGGCGCCAGCCGTTCCCCGGCCCCGGCCTCGGCATCCGCATCGTCGGCGAGATCACCCGCGAACGCCTCGACGTCCTGCGCGAGGCCGACGCCATCGCCCGCGAGGAGCTCACCAAGGCCGGCCTCGACCGCGACATCTGGCAGTGCCCCGTCGTCCTCCTCGCCGACGTCCACTCCGTCGGCGTCCAGGGCGACGAGCGCACCTACGGTTCGCCCATCGTCCTGCGCCCCGTCTCCTCCGAGGACGCCATGACCGCCGACTGGTCGCGCGTCCCCTACGACGTCCTCGCCGCCATCTCCACCCGCATCACCAACGAATGCCGCCAGATCAACCGCGTGGTGCTGGACTGCACCTCCAAGCCGCCGGCGACCATCGAATGGGAGTGATCGCGGGATGGAGCGTATACCGCCTTTCCTCAGGCTCGACGTACCACCGTACGTCTTCGCCTTCGGACGGCGGTTTCCGCACGCATCCCGCGGTCTGCCGTGAGTGAGATCGGTGGATGACGAAAGGTCCGGAACGTTCCGCGTTCCGGACCTTTTTGAATGTGGCGTGAACGACGACGCGGCCGAGGCGCGTCGGTGGGGGAGGGCTACTAGTCTGTCACTGTCTGAAGATTGACCATGCAGCATAGAGAGAAGAAGTAGAGAAGTCATCGTGGCACGTCGGCATTTCGTCGGATTGGACGGCATCAAGGGCCTCGCCCTCATCGCCATCATCCTGTATCACTGCGAGCAGTCATGGTTGCCGGGAGGATTCTACGGCGTGGACGTGTTCCTCACCGTCTCCGGGTTCCTCGCCGCGATCGGCATGTTCTCCCGCCTCAAGGAGGGAAGGGGCATCGGCCTCGAACGGTACTGGCCCAGGCGTTTCACCCGCCTCTACCCGGCGCTCGTGCTCATGATCCCCGCCGTCGGCTTCGCCGCATGGTGCCTCGACAGGGACCTGCTCGTCCACATCCGCGACCAGGTCGTCACCGTGGCGCTCGGCTGCTACAACTGGTACGCGATCGCCAGCGGCAACAGCTACTTCGGCCAGATGAACCCGCAGCTGCTGCGGCACCTGTGGTTCGTCTCCGTGCTCATGCAGCTCTACCTCGTCATCCCGCTCGTCGCATGGTTCATGCACCGCATCCGCCGCACGCGTTGCGCCCTGCTCGTGCCGCTCGCCATCGCCGTGGGCAGCGCCGCGTCGATGAACCTCATGTACACGCCCGGCGCCGACCCCACGCGCGTCTACTTCGGCACCGACACGCACGCCGCCGGATTCATGCTCGGCGTCGCGCTCGCATGGATCGTCGTCAACCGCCGCGTCGCCGTCGGCGACCACCTGCCATGGATCGTGCGCGCCCGCCGCGTCCTCGCGCCGCTCGTCGCCTTCGTCGCCGCCATCGCGCTCATCGACATGGCCATCCGCGGCGAGCAGGGCGCCGACGCGTTCCGGTGGGGCATCCCGCTCGCCAGCGTGCTGTCCGTGCTGCTCATCGCCGGCACCGTGCAGACCGACTCGTGGATGCAATCCCAGTTCGTGTTCCGCCCGCTCGCGTTGCTCGGACGCTATTCGTACGGACTCTACCTGTGGCATTGGCCGGTCTGGCTCATCGTCGCCGCCACGCTGCCGCGCCTCGTGCCCGGCAAGGGCGTGCGCCTGTGGGTGCTGCCCGTCACGCTCGTCATCACGATCGTCGCCACCGCCATGTCCTGGATCCTCATCGAACGGCCCGCCGCCCGCGGCGGCATCAGCTCGATCATCGTGCCCGGCCCCGGATCCACCTGGCGCGACGTCGTGCGCGCCGTCGCCTCCTGCATCGTGCTGCTGCTCATCATCGGCGGCGGCGTGGTCGCCGTGCGCGACGCGCCCGCGAAGACCTCCGTCGAGGTCGCGCTCGAACGCCAGGCCGCGCGCCTCGCCGCCGAACAGGCGCTCGGCCGCAAGCAGGTGCCCACGCCGCGCAAACCCCCGCACACCATGCCCACCGGCGACCAGATCACCGCCGTCGGCGATTCGGTCATGCTCGCCAGCGCCAAAGGCATGCAGGAGGTGTTCCCCGGCGTCGATCTCGACGCGGCGGTGTCGCGCTCCAGCTTCGCCGGCTTCGGCATCGTCTCCGGCAAGGGCGCGGGACTGCGGCAGTGGGTCGTGCTCGGTCTCGCCACCAACGGCCCCATCCCGCCTGAACAGCTCGACCAGTACCTCGCCATGGTGGGCCCCGACCGCGTGCTCGTGCTCGTCAACGCGCACGGCGACCGCACATGGATCCCGCAGAACAACCAGTTGCTCGCGCAGTTCGCCGCCTCCCACCCCGACAACGTGATCGTCGCCGACTGGGACTCCGCGGCCGCCGCCAACGCGTCCCACCTCGCCGCCGACGGCATCCACCCAGACGGGGGCGATTATTACGCGCAGGCCGTCAAACAGGCCATCCAGGCGTGGATCGACGCCGGCCACTGACCCCGTCCCCGGTTCCCGGCCGCGCGGCGGCCGGAAGGTGAACGCACGGTGACGCGACGGCGCTCCGTTGAGGTCGCCGCGAGCCATTACACTGAAGGTCGTCCATTGATAACTGCAAACAACGTTTGGGAGATACGGTGAGCGCAATCCTCGAAGGGAAGCCCGACAAGAACCTCATTCTCGTCACGGGAAGGATTCATCCGAAACTCGCCCAGGACGTCGCCGACCAGTTCGGCATCGACGTGCTGGAAACCACCGCATACGACTTCGCGAACGGCGAGATGTACGTGCGCTACACCGAATCGGTCCGCGGCGCCGACGTGTTCGTGCTGCAGAGCCACTACAAGCCGATCAACAAGGCGATCATGGAACAGCTCATCATGATCGACGCCCTGAAGCGCGCCTCCGCGCGTTCCATCACCGCCGTGTGCCCGCTGCTCGGCTACTCCCGTCAGGACAAGAAGCACCGCGGCCGCGAGCCCATCTCCTGCCGCCTCGTCTTCGACCTGCTCAGGACCGCCGGCGCCGACCGCATCATGTCGGTCGACCTGCACGCGGCCCAGTCGCAGGGCTTCTTCGACGGCCCCGTCGACCACCTCATCGCCATGCCCGTGCTCGTGGACTACATCCGCGACCGTTTCCAGGGCCATCTCGACAACGTCGCCGTCGTCTCCCCGGACGCCGGCCGCATCCGCGTCGCCGAACAGTGGGCCCAGCGCCTCGGCGGCGGCCCGCTCGCCTTCGTGCACAAGACGCGCGACATCACCCGCCCGAACCAGGCCGTCGCCAACCGCGTCGTCGGCGACGTCAAGGGCAAGGACTGCGTGCTCGTCGACGATCTCATCGACACCGCCGGCACCATCGCCGGCGCGTGCAAGGTGCTGCGCGACGCGGGCGCCAAGTCCGTCACCGTCGTCGCCACCCACGGCGTGCTGTCCGGCCCCGCCGTCGAACGCCTCAAGGAAAGCGGCGCGCGCGAGGTCGTCCTCACCGACACCGTGCCGATCCCCGAGGAGAAGCGCTGGGACGGCCTGACCGTGCTGTCCATCGCCCCGCTGCTGGCCGGCGCCATCCGCGCCGTGTTCGAGGACGGTTCCGTGGCCGAACTGTTCGACACGTACCCCGAACACCACGGCCAGGGTTTCCTCTTCGCGTGACCTTATGGTATAAATGAACACTTGGCGGACATACGCCCGCCGGTCCCCCATGGTGTAATGGCAGCACACGGGCCTTTGGAACCCTTTGTCTTGGTTCGAATCCAGGTGGGGGAACGCCTACACCGCAACAGACGGCCGTCCGGCTCATCCGGGCGGCCGTCTATCGTTAGGTGCTGGAAACAGATGACACGCCAAGTGAAGGGAACGACACGCTTATGGCATCCTCGGCAGTGACCGCCGCAATCATCCTCGCCGCGGGAGAAGGCACCCGCATGCGATCCAACAAGCCGAAGGTGCTCCACACCTTCGCCGGCAGGACCTTCCTCAACCGCGTGATGGACTCCGTCAGGGCGCTCGACCCGTCCACGCTCGCCGTTGTCGTGCACTTCCAGGCCGAACGCGTCGCCGCCGCGGCCCGCTCCTACGACGAGGCGGTCACCATCGTCAACCAGGACGACATCCCCGGCACCGGACGCGCCGTGCAGTGCGCGATGGCGCAGCTCGCCGCCGAAGGCCCGGTCACCGGTCCCGTGCTCATCGCCGCCTCCGACATGCCGCTGCTCGACGCCGACACGCTGGGCCGTCTCGTCGCGTTCCACAACGAATCCGGCAATGGAGCCACCGTGCTGACCACCGTGCTCGACGACCCGACCGGCTACGGCCGCATCATCCGCGACCGCGAGGGCAACGTGCTGCGCATCGTCGAGCAGAAGGACGCCAACCGCAGCGAACTCGCCGTGCAGGAGGTGAACACCTCCGTGTACGTGTTCGACGCCGAGCTGCTCGCACGCGCCATCGCCGACCTCAAGTCCAACAACGCGCAGGGCGAGTTCTACCTCACCGACGCGCTCGAGACCGCCCGCGCCAATGGCAAGGTCGGCGCCTTCACCGCGCCCGACCCCCTGAGCGTCGAGGGCGTGAACGACCGCGTGCAGCTGGCCGCGCTCGCCAAGGCGCACAACCGCCGCGTCTGCGAGGAATGGATGCGTTCCGGCGTGACCATCCTCGACCCGGAGACCACGTGGATCGAAGACGACGTCGAAATCGGCCGCGACGCCACCATCCTGCCCGGCACGTTCCTGCAGGGACGCACCGTGATCGGCGAGAACGCCGTCGTCGGCCCGTACACGACGCTCATCGACGCCGTCGTCGACGCGGACGCCGTCGTCGAACGCTCGCGCGTCCAGGAATCCCACATCGGCCGCGCCACGAACATCGGACCGTGGACCTACCTGCGTCAGGGCAACGATTTCGGCGAGGAGGCGAAGGCCGGCGCCTTCGTCGAGATGAAGAAGGCCCACATCGGCAACGGCACCAAGGTGCCGCACCTGAGTTACGTGGGCGACGCCACGCTCGGCGACCACACCAACATCGGCGGCGGCACCATCACCGCCAACTACGACGGCGTGCACAAGAACCGCACGACGATCGGCGCCGGCTGCCATGTCGGCGCGGGCAACCTGTTCGTCGCCCCTGTCGAAGTGGGCGACAACGTGACCACCGGCGCCGGCTCCGTCGTGCGCCATGCCGTCCCCGACGACACGATGGTCTATTCCGAGAACACGCAGCACAACGTCGAGGGCTGGAAGCCCGCCTGGGAGCGCTGACCGGCGGCAGGGGCGGGCCGTCCGGACCGCACCGACCACCTCCGACAACACGACAGACACGAGGAGATCCATGACCGCACTGCAGTCATCCATCGACGACATCCGCATCGCCGCCGAGGCGGCCGACCGCGTCAAGGCGACCGACATCGTCGCCTACGACGTGACCGGGCCGCTCGGCATCACCGACATCATGATGATCGCCGGAGCGTCCAACGAGCGTCAGGTGCTCGGCGTCGCCGAAGAGATCGAGAAGGACCTGTACCTCAAATGCGGCGGCCGTAAGCCCCGCGAACGCGAGGGCCTGACCGAGGGCCAGTGGGTGCTGCTCGACTACGGCGACTACGTGATCCACGTCATGCACCAGGAGTCCCGCGAGTTCTATGGTCTGGAACGTCTGTGGCGCGACTGCCCGCAGATCGACCTGGAGCTTGCGCATCCGGAAAGCGCCGCATGATGGTGCGCCACGTCGGGAACATTTTCCTGGTGCGTCACGGACGCACCTCATACAACGCGGCGCACAAGCTGCAGGGGCAGGTCGACATCCCGCTCGACGCGGTGGGCGAATGGCAGGTGCGCCAGACCGCGGCCGCGTTGAAGTCGCTGTACGTCGACCGGCGCCCGGAGTCCTCCGGACGCCTCATCGTCTCCTCGGATCTGAGCCGCGCGCACGCCACCGCGCAGGCGTTCGCCGACGTGCTCGGCGGGGCCGATGCTGGCGCCGAGGTGCATGACGACGCGCGCGTCCGCGAACGCAGCTTCGGCGAATGGGACGGCCACGCCGTCGCCGAACTCGCCGAACGATACCCGGAGGACTTCGCCTCGTGGCGCATGCACGGCGGCGGCGAACTCAAATACGGTGCCGAACCCAAGAGCCATGTGGGGCGTCGCGGCGTCGAGGCGCTGAACGACTGGGCCACGCGGGCGGGGGAGGACACGGATCTGTTCGTGTTCTCCCACGGCGCGTGGATCGCGCAGACCCTGCAGACCCTGCTCGGGCTGGACAAGGTCGATCCCACGTTCGCGACGGTCGTGTCGATGCGCAACGCGCATTGGGTGCGGCTCACGCTGATGGACATGCCCGATGGCACGTTCCGTTGGCGTCTCGCCGAATACAACCACGGTCCCGCCATCGCGGACACGCCCGAATGGGAACGGGAACGCTGACGTCGCGATCCCGCCGTCGATAATCCGTCCCGCGTCTCCCGACCACCTCATGGGTGCGGCCGAAAGGCCGTCGGGAGACGCGGCGACCGGGCGTCACCGGTGCGACACGCGGGCGACACGCGTTATTTGCCGAATCGCGTTCCCCGTCGTAATGTATACGAGGTTCGCTTGAGCGGACCGATAAATGAATACGGGGCTATGGCGCAGCTGGTAGCGCATCTCCATGGCATGGAGAGGGTCAGGGGTTCGAATCCCCTTAGCTCCACGAAACGCGATGATTCGGATGGATTTCGATGATGGCGTTTTCCGATAAATGAATACGGGGCTATGGCGCAGCTGGTAGCGCATCTCCATGGCATGGAGAGGGTCAGGGGTTCGAATCCCC
>NZ_WHZV01000014.1:3483-3766 GCF_010667645.1 Bifidobacterium platyrrhinorum | reverse complement strand
CCCTTAGCTCCACGGATAAGGCAAAGGCCGGCGGTTTCCCGCCGGCCTTTTTCGTTACCGTCCGCGACTCAGTTGGTCGTGCCGGAGCCCGTGGAGCCGGATCCCGAGCCGGTCGATCCGGAGCCATCGGTCGATCCGGACCCGGAGCCGGTCGATCCGGATCCCGATCCGGTGGAGCCGGAGCCGTCCGTGGAACCCGAGCCCGTGGACCCGGAGCCGGTCGATCCGGATCCCGATCCGGTGGAGCCGGAGCCGTCCGTGGAACCCGAGCCCGTGGACCCGG
>NZ_WHZV01000014.1:0-3384 GCF_010667645.1 Bifidobacterium platyrrhinorum | reverse complement strand
GAGCCCGTGGACCCGGAGCCAGACCCGGTCGTGCCGGATTCCGTGCCGGTCGTGCCGTCGATCGTGCCGGATTCCGTGTCGGAACCGTTCGAATCCTCGGAGCCGGTCGTGCCGGATTCCGTGCCGGTCGTGCCGTCGGAGGGCGGAGGGGTGGACGGCCCGTTCTGGGTGGAGGAGTCGTCTGTCGTCGTCTTCGACGTGGTCGTCGGGCTGACGATGTCGCGCACGACCGTGTCGGTGCCGTTGCCATGCGTGAACAGCATCACCAGGCCGGCGGCGATGGCCACGCCCAGCAGGCCGCTGACCACGGAGACGATGATCGCCATGCGCTTCGGGCTGATGCGGCCCTTGCGCCTGCCGCGCAGTTCGGACACCGTGTAGGTGGTGGTGTTCGCGGCCGGCGTGCCCGCGACACGCGGGGTGCGCGCGCCGGCATCGGAGACCTGCGGGGGCAGCGGCACGTCGCCGATGCCCAGCGGCCGTTCGGCGTTCGCACCCACGCCATGGCCGAGCGTCCCCACCAGGGTCTCGTCGCCGGCGTCCCCGTCTTCGGCCGCGGCGTCCCCGGCCTTCGCCTTGGAATCGTCGCCGTCCCCGGCGTCCGCCCCGTCGGAGTCCCCGCCGTCCTTCTCGTCCGCGCCCGAACCGCTCAGCGGGTTGACCTCCTGCAGCTTCTCGCCGGAGGCCTTGAGGATCGTGCCGTAGATGTTCGCGGCCAGCGTGGAGATGACGTAACTGGCCGCCGCGCCTATCACGGAACCCGCGATGCCGATCTTCGCCGACAGCAGGAACGAGGTGACCGCCGCGAGGGATCCCGCGATGATCTGCGACATGGATATGCCTTGGAAAAACTTCTTCACGAAGATAGACCGTAACCAAATCCGCTTGGAGGAAACTGGAGCTTCGGCTAAAGGCTCAGAATGCTTACATGTGCCTTCCGGAATCTCCACATAGCGGACATGACGGGCGTCAATTGCGATACAGGGAGTGCCGCGTCGGCCGGATCACCGACATGAGCACGGCGGCGAAGATCAACGCGAAACCGACCAGCGAGCTCCAGGTGATGCGCTCTCCCCAGAAGAGCGCCGAGAAGGACACGGCGAACAGGCTCTCCGTGCACATGATGATCGACGCCTGGGAGGCGGGCACGTGCGCCAGCCCGATGTTCTGCATGATCTGGGCCGCCATCGTGGCGCCGAGGAACAGGTACAGCACGCTGGCAACCACGGACGGGGCGAGCCAGGAGACCGCCGGTCCGGGCTCGGTGAACGCGGCGCCCGTCAGGAACAGCACGCCCGCCACGGCGAACTGCACGAAGGTGACGGCGATCGGGTCGAAGCGTTTCGTGTACACACCCAGACAGGTGAGGTTGAACGAGAATATGAGCGCCGTGGACAGGGTCAGCCAGTCGCCCGTGGACAGGGACAGGGTCGCGCCGTCCCTGAGCGAGACGAAGCCCACGCCCATCAGGCAGATCACGCCGGCCACCACGTTGATGGCCTTCGGACGCACATGCGAGACCAGCCATGCGGCGAACGGCGTGATCACGCAGTAGGCGGCCGTCAGGAACGAGCTGCGTCCCGGGTCGATGGTCTGCAATCCGATGGTCTGCGTGACCATCGTGCCCCAGTAGGTGACCCCCGCCACCAGCGCCGGGACGATGATCGCGCGGTTGAGGCAGGGGACGATGTGCCGGTGGAACAGCGCGAACATGCAGGAGCATGCGCCCACCATGCGGATCCCCATCAGCCATTGCGGCGGGATCTCCGCCATCGCGAACTTGGCGAGCAGATAGCTGGCGCCCCACATGGCTGCGCATGCCAGCAGCATGAGCCGGGCGAGGTTCGGCGGGAAGGAACGCGACCAGCGGCTGCGCAACGCCTTGAACCGTCCGAGCATCGTCGCCATCCTCCCGTTTCGTCCGTGGCCGCCGCGACGCATCGTGGCGGGCCCGCGCGGTTTTTCCGTTACATACGATACGGCCGCGGCCGCCGGCGACATGCCATGCGCGGCCGGGGCGCGTGACCATCCTCACAGCGAACACCGGCCGGGCGGTGACGCGGGGTGGGTATGGTGGAAACGGATACATGACCGTTCCAACGAAAGGACACCATATGGCAACGCTCACCGCCGAGATGAAGACCTTCATCGAGAACAACCTGGGCTGGATCTCCACCGTCTCCAAGGACGGCCAGCTCGACCTCGGCCCGAAGATGAGCCTGTTCGTGCTCGACGACAACCACATCGCCTACCACGAGCGCACCGCCGGCCAGGCCTACGAGAACCTCAAGGACGGTTCCCCGCTGGTCATCGCGTTCGCGAACCTCGCCGAGAAGAAGGGCTACCGTTTCCGCGGCACCGTGACCCTGCACTCCGACGACGCCATCTACGAGGAGCAGGTGAAGGTCGCCGAGGAGAAGGGCACCAAGAAGCCGGCCGTCATCCCGGTGCTCGAAGTCACCGAGATCCAGAACCTCGCCTCCGGCCCCACCGCCGGCAAGACCATCGAGAAGGACTGAGCCTTCCGGTACAGGTCTCTTTCCCGTTTTCCGTGCAGGGCCCCGGTCCGATGTCCGTCTCCGACGCATCGGACTGGGGCCGCGCTATATCGCGACGGATCAGGCGGGGCGGATGCCGATACGGCCATGCCGCGCGGTCGGGCGTCGACGCCCGATGCCGTCGTCATTCAGTCTGGTGCCGGTGAATCGGCTTGCGGTGAATCGTTCTCGATGGTGAACGTGTGGGGTGGCGCGCAGGATCGCGCAATCGCGCTTGGCTGATGCCGGGAACGAGCCATGGCATGGCCTGCGTATTCTTTTTCGTGTGTGGCGGGTCTTGTCGAACCTGGTACTTGTCCATCGTCCGGGAGCCGCCGGTCGGCCCCCCGAGGGTGGTGTGCGTCGCGGTCATGGGTTCGCAGGCCGTATGGTCTCGCTGTGCGGGGGTGCCCCCGGATTCGGGGTTCTTCCGATTGTGGCGTAGAGGCTGTGGGGGCTTTTTCGTTCTGTTCGTCGTCCATCCGCCCGGATCGGACGGATGGGAACGGGCGGGGACTGTTCCCTCAATCCGTGTCTACCCGTTTTCCGGGTTGGGTGGGAGGAATCGTCTTTCCCTCAACCTGCGTTCGCCCGTTTTCAGAGTTAAGGGAGAGACCGGTCCGCCACTCAACGTCATAAGCGGCCGGATCATGGTTGAGGGACGAGACCGTCTGGACCGGAAATCCTTGGAAAATGGCGGTTTTACGCGAAACATGGCCCGTATGCCCCATGATCTGGCCTGGAATCGTGTTCTCCCTCAACCCGAAAACTGTCTAGTCCGAGCGGATAGTTGACGCATGTCTCGGGGCATGGTTGACGGTGTGTCCTGGGGCATGGTTGACGGGTG
>NZ_WHZV01000013.1 GCF_010667645.1 Bifidobacterium platyrrhinorum | reverse complement strand
AGTAGCACGTCGCCGCTATTAACATACTGGACCCCCGGTCGAGCACAGCTCCCGGGGGTCCTTCGCATACCCACACACAACCAACAAACAAACCGGGAACATCAACGGGGAGCACGGTATCCAAGCTCATCCGCCATGTTCCCTACCAAACGGTGGATAACCATCATCCATCCACATTCCATCCACAACACGGCCGACATTGCCAAGCTCTGTACACATAGGTGCGCATCGTTTGCCCGCTTCGGCACGGATGACGCAAGCTGATGTCCATCGAAGAGGCGCATGCAACGGTGGTGCACCCCGCATAGGCGGAGTCCTTTTGCCATCGGCGTCGATGCGGTATGTCGAGGACCGCCGTTGCCTGTCCTGCCGTCTTCGACATAACCGAAAGCACAACCAAACAGGACTGGTAAGCATCTGAACGATGTCGGCAGCGTGGCCGGCAGGGAAGGACCAATCATGGGCATCCAACAAGCGCTGGTGACCGTCACTGGCAATCTCGGGGCGAGTCCCGTCTCCTTCGTCACGGGCAAGGACGTCCCCGCCTGCTCGTTCAGGGTCGGGGTGACTCCACGGTATTACGACGCGAACAGCGGGCAGTGGCGTGACCGCGGCACCTCATGGATCGGCGTGTGCGCCTATCGCGCGCTGTCGATGAACGTGATGGGGTCGCTACGCAAAGGTGATCCGGTGATCGTGACCGGCACGCTGCGTACGGAACGATGGCAGAAGGACGGCGTCGACCGGCTGTCCCCGGTCATCGACGCGACGGCGGTCGGCCCGGATCTCAGCCAGGGCGTGTCCACATTCAGCCGTCGTAGCGGCCGCAAGCCGGGCAGTGTGGATGCCCCGGACGGTGCGAACGCTTCCGGTGTCGGCGCGCCGGCGAATCCTCTATTGCAGACCGGAGGCGGGCAGCCCGGTGTGGGAGCTGGCGACGCTTCCATGAACGGCGTCGTACCGCCCGTGAGCATCGATGTCTCCCGGACGCCTGGTACGACCGCCGGCACGGATATGGGCGTGCCGCGGAACACCGCGGATATGGAGACGCAGGTCGTCGTGGACGAAGCCACGGGCGAAGTGGCGGCGGATGGCGTGGATGCACCGCCCTCGTCCATGGAGACGGACACGCAGCCGACAGGCGTACAGGCCCAATATGGTCAGGATTCCATCCCGGGAGCGTCCATGACCGGCGACGGCGGCAATCCCGCCGACGGCACCGGAGCCGAATTCTGAGACGTGGTTTCGACGTGGTTCCGACGCGGTGCGGTTGCGGTGCGGTACGCCGGTCCCGTTTTCGCATACGGCTTATCGCCGTGTGCGCATATGCCGGCCACCGCGGGGAACGTGCGAACGGGTTCCTGATCGCATCCTGATCGCCTCTGATCGCATCACGAAAGTGACGCATACGAATGTGGCGTATGGACGCGGCTTCGCATCCATACGCCACAGGTATTACGCCACAGGCATCACATGCCGTCGCCCCCCACCCGATGAATCAACCCCATCAGGAGAGCGGGGCGAGGCCGTTACCGGCAGGTCACCAGATATGGACGCGCTCCTGCGGGGCCAGCCACATGGCGTCGCCCTCCTTCACGTCGAAGGCCTTGTAGAACAGGTCCACGTTGCGCACGATGCCGTTCGTACGGCATTCGGCGGGGGAGTGCGGGTCGATCTGCAGGTACTGTTCGGCCAGCTCGTCGCGGTTCTTCGTGCGCCAGATCGTGGCGTAGCTCAGGAAGAAGCGCTGCAGACCGGTGAACCCGTCGAGCTCCGGCGCGGTCGCGAGCGACGCCTCGATCGCCGCGGCGGAACCGTCCTCGGGGCGGCCGGCGGCCTTGTCCAGCGCGAACGCGTACGCCTTGAGCGCGATGTTCACGCCGCCCAGGTCACCGATGTTCTCGCCGATCGTCAGCGCGCCGTTCACGTGCGGGGCCTTGTCCGGCTCGTCCGCGTACTTCTCGGCGAGCTGCTTCGGCACGAACGCGTTGTACTGTTCGATGAGCGCCTTCGTGCGCCGTTCGAAGTTCGCCTTGTCGTCGGCCGTCCACCAGTCGTCGAGCTTGCCGTCGCCGTCGTACTGGGCGCCCTGGTCGTCGAAGCCGTGGCCGATCTCGTGGCCGATCACCGCGCCGATGCCGCCGTAGTTGGCCGCGTCCTCCGCGTCCGGGTCGAAGAACGGGGGCTGCAGGATCGCCGCGGGGAACACGATGACGTTCATGGTCGGCTCGTAATAGGCGTTCACCGTCTGCGGGTTCATCAGCCACTCGTCCTTGTCGACCGGCTTGCCGGCCTTGCCCAGCTCGTAGCCCATCACGTACAGGGCCACGGCCTTCATGTTGTCGGCGAACACCGCGTCCTCGTGCACGTCCAGCGCGGCATAGTCGCGCCAGTGGTTCGTGTAGCCGATCTTCGGCGTGAACTTGGCGAGCTTCTCCAACGCCTTCGCCTTCGTGTCCTCGCCCAGCCAGTCCGAGTTCGTGATGGACACGCGGTACGCGTCGATGAGGTTCGCGACCAGCTGCTCCATGCGCTTCTTCGAGCTTTCCGGGAAGTGACGCCGCACGTATTCGCGGCCCACGTCCTCGCCGCAGACGCCGTTGACCATGCTCACGCCGCGCTTCCAGCGGTCGCGCTGCTTCTTCTGGCCGGACAGCACCTTGCCGAAGAAGTCGAAGTTCGTCCTGTCGAACTCGTGCGACAGGTAGGAGGCCGCGCCGACGATCATGTGGACGCGCGCCCACAGCTTGAGGTCCTCGAGGTCGGCGGCCTCCCAGAACGCGTCGAGCCCCGTCAGGAAGCTCGGCTCGTGCACGATCACGCGGCCGAAGATCGCACGGAAGTCGAGCGGCTGCACGCTCGCCGCGGGCTTGGTGTCGTAGCCGGCCTGGCAGGCGTCGATCCACGCTGCGATGTCGAAGTGCCTGAGCATCGCGGCCAGGTCGGCGAAGTCGGTGGGATTGTAGGTCTTCACCGAGTCGCGCGTCGCCACGTTGTCCCAATGGTTCGCGGCGATGCGGGTTTCCACGTCGAGGAAGCGGCGGGCCATGTCGAGGGCCGCCTCGCTCGGCGTCGGGATCGGGGCCCCGTCTTCGGCGACGTCGTGCTCGTCTTCGCCGTGCGACGGCAGCTCGTCGCCGACGTTCGGGTTCTCCTCGGCGGCGGGCGCGTAGCCGGCGTTCACGAGTTGGGTGGCGACCATGTGCACGTACGCCTCGCGCACCGGCGCGTAATGATCCTCGCGGTAGTACGCCTCGTCCGGCAGCAGCAGGCCGGCCTGTTCGATGTGCAGGATGTTGTGGTCCGGGTCTCCCGGGTCGCCGTAGACGGCGATGCCGAGGATGTCCGATCCGCCCTCGGCGTTGAGCTCGCCGAGCGCGCGCGTCATGCCCGCCTTGTCGGTCACGGCGTCGATGATGTCGAGCGCCGGTTTGATCGGCGCGATGCCGGCCTTCTCGATCGCATCGGTGTCGAGGAACGAACGGTACAGGGCGCGCGACTTCGCGCCGGGTTTGTCACCCGCGGCGGCGCCATCGGCGTCGTCCTCCTCGAGGATGTCGCGGATCTGGTTCTCCGCGTCCTCGGCGAGCTTGTCGAACGAACCGTAGCGGGAACGGTCGTCGGGCAGGCGGTACGTGTCGATCCACGGGCCGTTCACGTAACGGAACAGGTCTTCGGAGGGCTTGACGACGCCGGAGAACGACGCCGGGTCGATGCCGGACTTGAGCGTGCCGGCGGCGTTGGTTGCAGATGTTTCACTCATACCGCCCAGCCTAGTCGGTGGACGGCCGGCCCGCCGGGATATGCCCGCGGCGTCCGTCGTCCACCGTCGGTTGCCCACCATCCGTCGTCCGTCGTCCACCGTCGGCTGTCCGTTGTCCGGCATCCGTCGTCCGCCGGCGACGTCATCGGCGGACGACGAACAGCGGGTAGGAGGACGGAACGGTCACAGCAGGATGATCTGGCGGTTGAGGATGGCGTCGTTGTTCTTCGTCGGCACGGTCTTCCAGTCGACGGTCCCGAAACCGCCGCGGCCCGCATGACGGTCCACGTACTTGTGCAGCCATTCGAAGCACTGCTGCGTCTGGATGGCGTCGCTCAGCGCGCGGTGCTCCTCGTTGTCGGCGATGTCGAACCGTTGGATCAGGTCGAGCAGGCGATGATGGCGCTCATGGGAGAACAGCGTGCGGCTGATCTGCATCGTGTCGAAATCCACGCAGGAGAACGGGCCGTCCAGCACCTTGCGGGCGTTCCAATCAAGGAAACCCAGATCGAAGCGGATGTTGTGGCCGATCAGCGGCTCGATCATGGTGATGCCGGGCGCGGCGGCCGCGGTGCCGTCGCCGGTGCTCTCCGCGTCCGCTCCCTGCCCCAGCCAGGCGACGAACTCGGGCAGCACCTGGTCGATCGGGTCGAGCCCCGCGACCATATCGTCCGTGATGCCGGTGAGCCGCACCACCGCCGCCGGAATCGGCTTCAACGGGTTCACCAGACGCTGGAACCGGTCCACGATGCGCCGGTCGCGCACGCGCACGGCGCCGATCTCCGTGATCGCGCAGCTGTTCGGATAGAAGCCCGTGGTCTCCAGATCGAGCGCCACGTAATCGGTCGGGAACCCCTCGATGCCTGCAACGGTCATGGAACACTCCTGTCTGTCGTCCTGCCTTCGTCTGACCGCACGGCCCGTCCGACGGGTCCGATGCGCATCCCATAGTAAAGGCGCGTACGGAATACGGAACATATCTACCGGTTTTCGCCCCGCCGCGCGTGTCAACGCGTGCGTCCCGCGTCCGCCGCCGGTCCGGTCGGCTCCCGCCGGCGTCTATATTGGGAAGGTACGCGCTGCGGCGAACGGGCTTCGCGGGCGCGACGGCCGCCGGCGAAGCCGCGCGGCATGTCCGGCGCGACCGGCGGTTTCGCGAATGGAGAAAGGAAGCTGATGAAACGGATCGTGGCGGGAATCGTGGCGCACGTGGACGCGGGCAAGACCACGCTCTCCGAAGCCCTGCTCTACCGCACCGGCGAGATCCGCAGACTCGGCCGCGTCGACCACGGAGACGCGTTCCTCGACACGAACGCGCTCGAAAAGGCCCGCGGCATCACCATCTTCGCGCACCAGGCGCTCGTCGACTACGGCGACCTGGACCTCACCCTGCTCGACACCCCCGGGCACGTCGACTTCGCCGCCGAAACCGAACGCGTGCTGCGCGTGCTCGACTACGCGATCCTCGTCGTCTCCGGCACCGACGGCGTGCAGGGGCACACCGAAACGCTGTGGCGCCTGCTCGCCCGCTACCGGGTGCCCACGTTCGTCTTCGTCAACAAATGCGACGCCGCCGGCTTCGACCGCGAAGCGACGCTCGCGCAACTGCGCCGCCGGCTGGGCGACGCCGTGTTCCCGCTGCCGATGCCCGAATCCGGCCAAGGCGGCGCCGCGCCCGACGACGGCGAGACGGTCGACCTGGGCGACGCCGCCGAGGACGTGGCCACGCTCGACGAGTCCGCGATGGACGAATACCTTGAAACCGGCGCGCTGTCCGTGGGCACGCTGCGCGCGATGATCGCCGGGCGTGCGCTGTTCCCCGTGTATTTCGGCTCCGCGTTGAAGCTCGACGGCGTCGGCGAATTCCTCGACGGACTGACCGCGTACACGCGCGAGACCGAGTGGCCGCGCGGATTCGGCGCACGTGTGTTCAAGATCTCGCACGACGACAAACACAACAGGCTCACCTGGCTGCGCGTCACCGGCGGCACGCTCAAGGCCAAGTCGATGGTGGCGGTCGGGACCGGGAACGCGGCGGGGGAGACCGAGACCGGTCGATCGGAGGACGGTCCCGGGAAGACCGACGAGAAAATCGACCAGGTGCGCATCTACAACGGCGCGAAATCCGAAATCGTCACGGAACTGCCCGCCGGCGCGGTATGCGCGGTCACCGGACTCGAACGCACGTTCCCCGGAGCCGGATTGGGAATGGAGCCGGACGCCGGCAGCCCTGAAATGCAGCCGGTGCTCACCTATACGGTGCTGCCCGCCGGTGTGCAGGACGCGGAGGCGG
The DNA here is from genome assembly GCF_010667645.1 of Bifidobacterium platyrrhinorum. GTDB lineage: Bacteria > Actinomycetota > Actinomycetes > Actinomycetales > Bifidobacteriaceae > Bifidobacterium > Bifidobacterium platyrrhinorum. The sequence goes on along the minus strand of NZ_WHZV01000013.1, from coordinate 50,823 downwards.
CGGGCGGATCCGCCGGGGCCGCCGAGGCCGGCGACGACGGGAGCACGGGGGAGAGCGCCTCAGACCGCCCGCGCTTCGACGACCTCACCCTGCACCGGGTGATCGCCGCGCTGCGCGAGCTGGAGGACGAGGACCCGCTGCTGCGCGTCGACTGGGTGGAACGCGTGCAGGAACTGCGCGTGCAGCTCATGGGCGCCGTGCAGCTGGAGATCGTCCAGCAGACCCTGCACGACCGGTTCGGACTCGACGTGACGTTCGGCGCCGGCGCGATCCTCTACCGCGAGACCATCACCGCACCCATCGAAGGCGTCGGGCATTTCGAACCGTTGCGCCACTACGCCGAAGCGCACATCCTGATCGAACCGGGGGAGCCGGGCAGCGGCGTGACCGTCGCGTCGGCGATGGGCGTGAACGACCTTGACCGCAACTGGCAGCGGCTCATCCTCACCCACCTGACCGAACGCGACCATCTCGGCGTGCTCGTCGGCGCGCCGCTCACCGACGTGAGGATGACGCTCGTCGCCGCACGCGCGCACCTGAAGCATACGGAGGGAGGCGACTTCCGGCAGGCTACCTACCGTGCGATACGGCAGGGGCTGATGGAGGCGCGCGCCGGCGTGACGGGCCGGCCGGTCGTGGACAGGGACACCGCCGCGCCCGCATACGAGCCGCCGGAGGAGGATGCCGCGTCCGGGAACGATGCGAACGACGGGAATGGCCGGACCGCGGGCGAGGGACGCGACGTCGACGCCATGGTGAAGGACGTCGCCTCGGACCCGGGCAACTGCCGTCTGCTCGAACCGTGGTACCGGTTCCGTCTCGAGGTGCCGAGCGACATGATCGGGCGCGCCATGGCCGATGTGCAACGCATGTCCGGCACGTTCGACCCGCCCGCGGACGACGGCGAATACGCCGTCATCGAAGGCGGGGCGCCGGTGAGCGAGATGCGCGACTACGCGATGGACGTGAACGCGTACACGCACGGCCGTGGGCGCTTCTCCGCCTCGTTCGGCGGCTACCGGCCCTGCCATGACGAACGGCGCGTGATCGAAGCGGCCGCATACGATCCGGAGGCCGACCTGGAGAATACGCCCGACTCCGTGTTCTGCGCCCACGGCGCCGGATACCCGGTCAAATGGTACAAGGTGCCCGAATTCGCGCACGTGGCGTACGCGACGGCGTGAGGGCGCCGAGACAGGTATATGGCCATAGGTATGGGCGAAGCGCAGGGAGACTGATCTAGGGAAAGGCGTCGGTGTCGGTCCGGGCTTTTCGTACTGGGATTCGTCCGTTGCGGTACCGGATCGGCCCCTTTCTCCGCCGAAGCCGGCTGCTTCCGGTACCAAGGCGGCCCCGCCCGTTCTTCCGAGTTTTGCGGCGTGGGTTTCGCTGAATTCCTCCGAAGTGTTCGTAGTGCTCCGTAATAGCCATGGCGCTCGCAGTACGTTCGCCGGGGTGTTTTCCGCGTCCATCCGGTCGGACGTACGCTGAGGAATCGTAAGCGTACGTCCGACCGGATGCCGAGTGAAAAAGCCCGTATGGACGTACGCCCGTAGTCCGGCGGTCTGGTCGAGGTGAGGACGGTTCGGGACAGGGGGATCCGCTCTGAGTGTCACGCCTCCTTGTCTTGGATTCTGCGTGGTGTGGATGGTGAAGTGGGGGATACTTCGCCTTCGGTGTGTTGCGGATTGACGATAATAATTCAATATGATTTAATAACTCATGTCGATGATGACGACATCCCTTTGAGGAAAAGAAGTTCTAGCGAAGGAGCAAAGAATGAAGACCGGTAAACTCTTCAAGGTGGCCGCGGTCACCCTTGCCGCGTGCATGGCCCTCGCGGGCTGCGGGGGGGGGTCATCGGCTTCCGATGACAACACCATCAAGGTGATGTACTACAAGACGGATTCCTTCACCCAGTTCGACACCCTGATGAAGAAGGTCAAGGCGAAGATCGAGAAGGAGAATCCGGGCAAGACGGTCGAGCTGCAGCCGGTCACCGCCAGCGACACCGATTACAAGACCAAGCTCGCGCTGGCGCAGCGTTCCCCCGAGACCGCGCCGGACGTGTTCTATGAGGACTCCTCGCAGATCCGCGCCGATGCGGATGCGGGATACCTGCTCAACCTCGACGAATACCTGAACAAGTGGGACGACTGGAACAACGAGTTCACCGCCGCCGCCAAGAAGGTCGGCCAGGGCAAGGACGGCACGTACGCCGTCCCGCTGAGCACCGACACCCGCGTCATCTGGTACAACAAGCACGTGTTCGAGAAGGCGGGCATCGAGACCCCGTGGCAGCCGGAAAGCTGGCAGGACATCCTCGACGCCGCCGCGAAGATCAAGGCGAACGTGCCCGACGCGGTGCCGTTCAACATGTTCGCGGGCACCGCGATCGCCGAGGGCAGCGTGATGCAGAGCTTCTACGAGCTGCTCTTCGGCACCAAGCTGGGCGATGACGCCCTCGTCGACAGCTCCACCGACAAGTGGGTGATCGGCTCCCAGGGTATGAAGGACTCCCTGAACTTCATCAAGACCCTCTACGACAAGGGCTATGCGCCGACCGCCGCCCAGGCGCTGGACGCGAACCTCGGCAGCACCATCGCCAACGAGTGGCTTCCGCAGGACAAGATCGGCGGCACCGTCGACGGCAGCTGGATGCCCTCCACTTGGATGAAGGGCGGCTCCTACGAGTGGCCCGACTACGAGAACGTGATCGGCGCCGCGCTCTTCCCGACGCAGAAGGGCGGCGATCCGGGCTACGTGTCGATGTCCGGCGGCTGGACCCTGGCCGTGGGCTCCAAGACCAAGAACGCGCAGCTCGCGTTCGACTTCGTCAAGGAGGCGACCAGCAAGGACAACTCCCTCGACTACGTCAAGAAGATGTCCCTGACCGCCGTGCGTAACGATGTCGCCGAGGACAAGGGCTACCTGGCCTCCACCCCGTACACCAAGACCACCACCGAGGCTGTGAAGTACACGCACTTCCGCCCGAGCACCACCGAGTACACCAAGGTGTCCGCGGAGATCCAGAAGGCCATGGAAAGCGTCATCACCGGTCAGGCTTCGGTGAACGAGGCCGCCAAGACCTATGACGAGGCCGTCACCAACATCGTCGGCGAGGAGAACGTCATCAAGAAGTAATCCTCTCCGGTCGACATACCGATTCCCCATTTCCGATCCCGAGGCCGCCCGTGCGCGTTCTTCCCCTTCGCCGGGCGGCCTCTCCATACCTATCGTTTCATCCATTTCATCAGGAAAGGATCTGTCCATGCGTGATTTCACCAAACGGTATTGGACGGTGCTGCCCGCGATAGTCCTGCTGTGCGTGTTCATGGTGGGTCCGATTCTGTGGGCCTTCTATGGCTCCATGACGAACATGTCCCTCACCGGCGTCACCGCCACGGACACCTCGTTCGTCGGCATGAGGAACTACCAGAAGCTGTTCACCGACAAGTCGTTCCCCCAGTCGGTGTGGCTCACCGTCATCTTCGTGGTGGTCAGCGCCATCATCGCCCAGAACCTTCTGGGCATGACCGTCGCCGTGCTGCTGTCCCGCGCCAACCGCACCGTCGGCCAGTTCGTCTCGGTCGCGGTCATCTCCGCCTGGGTGCTGCCCGAGATGGTCGCCGGCTTCGCCTGCTACGCCTTCTTCTCCAAGAACGGCACGCTCAACCAGTTGCTCGGATTGTTCGGATTGGGCAATACGGAATGGCTGTACACGTTCCCGATGTTCGCCGTGATCCTCGCCAACGTGTGGCGAGGCACCGCGTTCTCGATGATGAACTACCAGGCCGCCATCGGCGAAGTGGACCGTTCCCTGACCGAGGCCGCCGTCGTGGACGGCGCGAACTCCTGGCAGGCGTTCATCCACGTGACCATCCCGGTCATCAAGCAGACCATCATGACCAACCTCATGCTGATCACCCTGCAGACCATGTCCGCCTTCACGCTCATCTTCGTGATGACCGCCGGCGGCCCCGGCGACAAGAGCTCCACGTTGCCGATCTTCGCCTACAAGGCCGCGTTCAAGTTCGGCGACATCGGCTACGGCAGCGCCATCGCCGTCGTGATGCTCATCATCGGCGCGATCTTCGGCCTGGTGTACGTCCGCGCCCTGAAGGACGAGAAGGGAATTACCAATGAGTGAGGCAACCGTTTCGACCACACGTCGCGCCGCCCGCGGGAACGAACGCCGGCGCCCGCACCTGAACACCCCGACCTCGCCCCGTCACGGAGCGTCCGCGTTCTTCGCCTACCTGGCGATGGCCATCATCTTCATCGTGTTCATCACGCCGATCCTGTGGTTGCTCTTCGCGGCGTTCGACATGAAGGCCACGTTCCAGACCAAGATCCCCACCCATTGGACGTTGGACAACTTCTCGGCCATCATGACCACGGACCTGACGTTCCGACCCCTGTGGAACAGCTTCGTGCTCTCCCTGGCCGTGACGCTGATCGTGTTGGTCTGCTCCGTGCTGTGCGCCTACCCGCTGTCCAGGTACCAGTCCCGCTTCAACAAGCCGTTCCTCTACACGGTCCTGTTCGGCACCTGCCTGCCGATCTCCTGCCTGATGGTCCCGGTGTACGCGCTGTTCGTGTCGATGGGCCTGCTGGACTCCACGGTCGGCACCATCCTGTTCATGGCCGCGTCCTCGCTGCCGATGGCGATCTGGATGACGAAGAACTTCATGGACTCCGTGCCGATCGAGCTCGAGGAGGCCGCATGGGTCGACGGCGCGAGCCTGCTGCGCTCCCTGCGCCTGATCGTCGTGCCGCTGATGAAGCCCGGTCTGGCCGTCGTGAGCATCTACGTGTTCATGGGCGCGTGGGGCAACTTCTTCGTGCCCTACATGCTGCTCCTGTCGCCGAGCAAGCAGCCCGCCGCCGTCACGATCTACTCGTTCTTCGGCCTGTACGGCACAGTGGCCTACGGTCAGCTGGCCGCATTCTCGCTGATCTACTCCATCCCCGTGATCGTCATGTACATCATCTCCAACAGGTTCCTCGGAACCTACTCCCTGGCCGGCGGCGTCAAGGGATAAGGGAATACAGGCACCAAACCCCGCCGTCCCGGCTTCGAACGAATAAGCCGGGACGGGCATCATGAAAGGAAACGCATATGGCAAGGATGACATATGACGAGAAGGTGACGATGCGCGTCGAACGCGCCATCCGCCAGCATCTCGCCGACGCCGTCTACCCGCAGCGCGTCCCGGTCTCCATCGAATGCTGGAAGGTCGGGGGAGAGCCCGTCCCGTTCGAGACGGCCAAGAACGCGCAGTACCGGCCGTTCGAGGTCGGCGAAACATGGGGCGCCGCATGGGACACCTGGTGGTTCCATGTCACCGGCACCGTGCCCGCCTCCTGGAAGGACATCGAGGGGACCCGCCCCGAGTTGGTGGTGGACCTCGGCAGGATCGGCCTCGGCCCGGGATTCCAGGCGGAAGGTCTGGCCCGCACCCCGGACGGCGAAGTGGTCAAGGCCATCGAGCCCTACAACGCCTGGGTACCGCTGCCGGAGCCGGGCGAACCCTTCGAGTTCTACATCGAGGCCGCAGCGAACCCGCAGATTCCCAACGGTTTCCCCTACCTGCCCACCGACCTCGGCGACGAAGGCGTCAAGGACGGTCCGGAACTGTACCGCATGCAGCGCATGGACGCGTCCCTGCTCGATCTGGAGGTCTGGCAGCTCACCCAGGAGCTGAAGGTCCTTCTCGGGCTCGGCAAGGAGACCGACCCGCAGCGTACCCGTCATGCCGACATCATGATCGCGCTCGAGAACGCCGTCGACCGCATCGACCCCAACGACGTGCACGACACCGCGGCGGCCGCCCGCAAGGCCCTCGTCGACGTGCTGGCCGCCCCCGCCCCGGACAAGGGACATACGGCGTTCGCCGTCGGCCACGCGCACATCGACACCGCATGGCTGTGGCCGTTGCGCGAGACGAAGCGCAAGGTGGCCCGCACGTTCAGCAACGTGGTCGAGCTGACCGACGAGGACGACGACTTCGTGTTCGCGGCCTCCTCCGCCCAGCAGTACAAGTGGCTCAAGGAGAACTACCCCGAGGTGTTCGCCAAGGTCAGACGCAAGGTCGACGAGGGCAAGTTCATCCCCGTCGGCGGCATGTGGGTCGAATGCGACGCGAACATGCCCTCCGGCGAATCCCTCGCCCGCCAGTTCCTGCAGGGCACCCGTTTCTTCGAGGAGAACCTCGGCGGCTGCTCGCCGGTGGTATGGCTGCCGGACAGCTTCGGCTACTCCGGCGCGTTCCCCCAGATCGCCCGTCTCGCGGGATACAGGTACTTCCTCACCCAGAAGATCTCCTGGAACGACACCAACACGTTCCCCCACCACACGTTCCTGTGGCAGGGCATCGACGGCACCGAGATCTTCACCCACTTCCCGCCGTCCGACACCTACAACTCCGACATGTCCCCGGCGGACGTCGCGAAGACCGAACGCCAGTATTCCGAGAAGGGTAAGGGCGCTTCCAGCCTCATGCTCTTCGGATGGGGCGACGGCGGCGGCGGTCCCACGCGCGAGATGCTCGCGTCCGCGCACCTGCAGAGGAACATCGAGGGCGCCCCGAAGGTGAGGATCGCCACGCCGCTCGAGTTCTTCGAACAGGCGGAACGCGAGCTGGAGCATCCGGCGCGCTGGAACGGCGAACTGTACCTCGAGCTGCACCGTGGCACCCTCACCTCCCAGTCCCACACCAAGCACGGCAACCGGCGCACCGAGTCGCTGCTGCGCGAGGCCGAGACGTGGGCCACCGCGGCGACCGTCCTGGAAGGCCGCGACTACCCGTACGAGGAGCTCGCGGAGATCTGGCAAAGGACCCTGCTCTACCAGTTCCACGACATCCTGCCCGGCTCGGCGATCGCATGGGTGTACAGCGAGGTCGAACGCAACTACGCGGACATGGAGCGCAGGCTCGAGGCGATCATCGCCGAATCCATCGAAGCGCTCGCCGGCAAGGGCGACAGGCCCATGCTCGCGAACGCCGCGCCGCTCGCCCAGCTGGGCGCGCCCGCGGCCGGCATCGCCTCCGCCCCGGTCTCTGTTGCGGCGACGGCGACGGCCCTCGAGGACGGCGCCGTCCGCATGGGCAACGAGCATGTCTCGTTCACGCTCGACGACCATGGCCGCATCATTTCCGCCGTCGACCTGAAGACCGGTCGCGAGGCCATCGATCCGTCGCAGCCCGGCAACGACCTGCAGCTGTTTGTGGACGCCCCGGCCGAATGGGATGCGTGGGACATCGAGAAGGGCTACGAGAACGGTCGTCTCGATGCGGTGACCGTGTCCGGCTCCCGCCTTGGCGAGGACGGCGTCATGACCGTGGAGGGCGTCATCGGGAACTCCCCGTACACGCAGACCATCGGCCTGGACGACGATGTGGACGCCCTCACCATCCGCACCCACATCGACTGGAAGGAAAGCGACAGGCTCCTCAAGCAGGCGTTCCCCGTCAGGGTGTACGCCACCGAGGCGCAGTCCGAGATCCAGTACGGGCACATCACCCGGCCCATCCACCGCAACACCACGTGGGACGAGGCGCGCTTCGAAACGCTCGCCCACCGCTGGGTGCACGTCGAGGAAGGCGACTTCGGCGTCGGCATCGCCAACATGGCGAACTACGGCAACGACATCCAGCAGATCACCATGGCGGACGGCAGGCCCGGCACCAGGATCAGGCTGTCGCTGCTGCGCGCGCCCCACTTCCCGGCCCCGCACGCCGACGTCGGCAAGCACGACTTCGCCGTGTCGTTCACCGTCGGCGCCGGAACCGAACGGGCCATCGCGCAGGGCTACCGTCTCAACGTGCCGGCCCGCGAGGTTCTCGCGGACCACGAGGTGGCGCCGTTCGTGTCGGTCGACGGCGAGGGCGTGCTCGTCGAGGCCGTGAAGATGGCCGAGGACCGTTCCGGCGACGTGATCGTGCGCCTGTACGAATCCCTGGGCACGCAGAGCGCCGTCACGCTGCGCACCGGCTTCGCGTGGAGGACCGTCAGCGAGGTCGGACTGCTCGAACGCGAATGCGACGCGGTCCGTCCGGCCGTGATGGACGCCGATTCCGGAAAGTCGAGCGTCGACATCCAGGCGCATCCGTTCCAGATCGTGACGTTGCGCTTCTCCCGTGCATAGTCCGAACGCCGAAACGACCGAATCGCGATGCATGATGCGCCGCCCGTGACATCCACGCGGGCGGCGCATCCTTATACGGGAGTACGGGCCCATCGTCGGGCGGAGACCAAGGGCATCGCCGCCCGCACGGACCTTATAATTGACAAGTTGCAATGCCGCGCCCTTACCGAGCAGAAAGCTGGTTTCACATGTGTGATGTCCGCTCGTCGTTCCGTAAAGGAACGAACATGCCCGCCGTCGCCGGGTATAACAGCAGCGTCGTCCTCGAAGCCGTCCGCAAACGTGAGGGATTGAGCCGCAGCGACATCGCGAAGCACACCGGGCTGACCGCCCAGACCGTGTCCAACATCGTTCGGAAGCTCCTCGACGACGGGCTGATCGAGGAGACCGGCACCCAGGCGGGCAGGTCCGGCAAACCGCGCACCCTGCTGCAGCTCAGGGCCGACAGCCGGTTCGCCCTCGGCGTGCATCTCGACCCCATCGTGACCACCATCGTGCTGGTCAACATCGCCGGCGAGGTCGTCGCACGCTCCCATCCCGCCATCACCGGGGACGCGGGCGCCGCCATACGCGACATCGCCGATTCCTGCGAGCGGCTCATCGCCTCGAGCGGCGTCGACAGGTCGGCCGTCATCGGTCTTGGTCTGGCGATGCCGGGGCCGCTGGACGTGCGGACCGATACGGTCCTCAACCCGCCCAACCTCAACGGGTGGCATGAAGTGCCCGTCGTCGAACGGCTTTCCGAAGCGCTGGACATGCCGGTGATCCTGGAGAAGGACGTCACCGCGGCCTGTTACGGCGAGTCCTGGGTGGGCGGTGGCGCCGCCGACCGTGATTTCCTGTTCTTCTACCTTGGATTCGGTCTGTCGTTCGGCGTCTCGCGCCACGGCGACGTCTACCGGGGGCATACGGGCAACGAAGGCGAGATCGGCCATATCGTCGTGGATGTGGATGGGCGCGAATGCTGGTGCGGACAACGCGGTTGCGTGTCGATCTCATGCGATCCGACGGCCATCGTGCTCAAGGCCGTGCAACGCGGCGTCTACGACGGTGCGGAGGAGATCGACCTGACGGACATGTTCGCCATCAACGGCAGGTTCAACGACGTGTGCTCGAAGGCGCGGCAGGGAGATAAGACCTGTGACGCGATCCTCCATGAGACCGGTCGGGGCATCGGGCGTGCGGCGGTCATCCTCTCCGATCTGTTCGACATCGACCACATCGTGCTCGGCGGTCCCAACTGGAAACAGCTCGAGCACGCGTATCTCGAAGAGATCGAGCCGATGCTGCGCACCAAGACGGTCATGCGGCACGTGCACGATTTCAAGGTCACCTCGACCGCCGTCGGCGACGACGTCGCCGCGTTGGGGGCCGCGGTGTCGGTGCTCGACCGCAAGCTCAGCCCCAAGGCGGCGCCTCTGCGGTTCGTGCGCGAATAAGGAAAGTGGACGCGTTCGTCGCCGCAGGTGGGCTGCTGCCGTGGATTCCTGACCTTGGGGTCCGTTGATTTCTCTGATGGATGATGGCGGCCGCAAATTTATTGGGCAATGTGACCAATTGTGCCGATGGTGGGAATTAGACAGTTTGTCTAGCATGGGAACCGGTATCGGACATAAGGAGGTCATGATGACGAACGCCGACTATGATCCCGGCGATCCGTATGCGGGACGCCCCGCCGATGCGCAGGGGAACGGTCAACCCGAATACGGACAGTACGCCCGGGCAGGGCAGGGGCGCTACGATTCGGCAGGACAGGGCAGCCAGGGCGGAACCCCGCAGGACGGACGTCCGCAGGACTCCCGGTACGGCCGGCCGCAGGCCGGGCAGGACGGCAACCCGTACGCCAACCCCTACGTGAACAACGCCGGCACCAATCCGTACAACGGCTGGAACCCGAACGATCCGAACGCCGCGTACGGCGCGAACGGCAACCCGTACGGCGGCCCGCAGGGTTGGAGGCCCGTCGACCCGTTCAAACTCGTCGAAAGCATGCTCCCGCAACCCGCCAAGAACTGGGTGCGCGGCTTCTACGCCGTCATCGGCGTCGCCGCCGTCGTCCTCGGCGCGGCGCTGCTCGTCTGGCCCGGCATCACGCTGAAGATCGCCGCCGTCCTGCTCGGTGTGTACTTCGTGGTCTCCGGCCTGGTGCGCGTGGTCACCGCCATCGTCGAACTCGGGCTTCCCGGCGGCTGGCGCGTGCTCGACATCCTCGTCGGCGTGCTGCTCGCCGTCGGCGGCGCGGCCATGCTCAAGAACGCCGCCGTCTCCGGCCAGGCGCTCGCCCTGCTCCTGACGATGACCGTCGGCATCGGCTGGATGCTCGAAGGATTCATGGCGCTTGTCGAATCGTGGCGCCTGCCCAGCTCCGGATGGGCCGTGCTGTACGCGATCGTGTCCATCATCGCCGGATTCGTCGTACTCGTCTCCCCGGTCGCCTCCACCGTGTGGCTCGTCGTCTTCGGCGGCTGCGCGCTCGTCGTCATGGGCGTCTCCGCCATCGTGCGCGCCTTCACGTTCGGGCGCCTACCGAAGAACCGTCGCTGACGGCCGTCCGTGTCCCGGCCGCGCCGGCGTCGCGGCGGGAGGCGGCCGGCGGGAAGCGGACGGTCCGGCCGGGACGTGCGGGCGAGGCGAATGACGAGGCGACGCACTATCGTTAGGACCCAGTCGCGGCGGGGCGTCTATCCCGCCGAGCCAAGGCAGAACAAGGTAGAAAGAATCCCATGATCGAACTGAAGACCCCTCGCGAAATCGAGGAGATGAAGCCCGCCGGCCGCTTCGTCGGCTCCATCCTGCGCGAGCTGAAGGAATACACGAAGGTCGGCACCAACCTGCTCGACATCGACGAGTTCGTCCACAAGAAGATCGTCGACCGCAAGGGCGCCGAATCCTGCTACGTGGACTACGCGCCTGACTTCGGCACCGGCCCGTTCGCCCACTACATCTGCACCTCCGTCAACGACGCGGTGCTCCACGGCGTGCCCTACGACTACAACCTCAAGGACGGCGACCTCGTCTCCCTCGACCTCGCGATCAGCGTCGACGGCTGGGTGGGCGACTCGGCCATCAGCTTCGTGGTCGGCAAGGACAAGGACCCGGAGGACCTGCGCCTCATCAAGTGCACCGAGGAGGCGCTCGCCGCCGGCATCGAAGCGGCCCAGCCGGGCAACCGCCTCGGCGACGTGTCCAGCACGATCGGCGACATCGCCCGCGAATACGGCTACCCGATCAACCTCGAATTCGGCGGCCACGGCGTCGGCCACATCATGCACGGCGACCCGCACGTGCCGAACGACGGCAAGGCGCGCCACGGCTACAAGCTGCGCCCGGGCCTGGTCATCGCCATCGAACCGTGGTTCCTCAAGACCACCGACGAGATCTACCAGGATCCGAAGGACGGTTGGACCCTGCGCTCCGAGGACGGCTCCCGCGGCGCCCACAGCGAGCACACCATCGCCATCACCGAGAACGGCCCGGTGATCCTCACCACGCGCGACTAGTCGCCTCGCGGTCGGTTTCCGCCGGATCCGCGGCATCCCGTCCCACGCTCCCCGCGGAACGACCCTTTTGAGACGTCGCAGGCCGGCGTGCGTTCGCCCTTGTTAGGATGAGCGCACGCCGGCCTTTTCGCATCCGATCCGCTCGTCCCCGATGGCCGGAACGGCATCCGGCTTCCCCAGGACCCGGCGTCCCGCGTATCGACCACCGGCCGGTGGCGGTAACACGGGCGGGCTAAGGTGACCGGCGAATCATCAAGCAGGAAGAGGTACCCATGGCAACAGCACAGCTGAACGTCGACGATAGCAAGTACACGCTGCCGGTCGTCAAGGCCAGTGCCGGCCCGGACGGCATCGTGGTGTCCAAGCTGCGCAACGACGGATGGGTGACGCTCGACCCCGGATTCCTCACCACCGCGCAGTGCGAATCGAAGATCACGTACATCGACGGGCAGCACTCGATCCTGCGCTACCGCGGCTACCCGATCGAGCAGCTGTGCGAGAACTCCGACTTCCTCGAGGTCGCCTGGCTGCTGCGCCACGGCGAACTGCCCAACAAGGAACAATACGAGAAATTCGTCTCCGCCATCAACCACCGCACGATGGTGGGGGAGGACTTCCGCACGTTCATGGGATCGTTCCCGCGCACCGCGCATCCGATGAGCGTGCTCGCCTCCGCGATCAACGCGCTCGCCACGTTCTACCCGGACACCACCGACATCACCGACTCCGACCAGCTCGACGAGTCCGCGATCATCATCATGGCGAAGGTGCGCACCATCGTCTCGTACATCTTCCGCCGCCGGCGCGACGAGCCGATGCTCTACCCGGACTACGCGCGCGGCTACGTGGACGATTTCCTGCGCATGTGCTTCGCCGTGCCGTACGAGCCGTTCGAATCCGACCCGCTGTACGTGCACGCGCTCGGCCGTCTGCTCATCATCCACGCCGACCACGAGCAGAACTGCTCCACCTCGGTAGTGCGCATCGCCGGCAGCGCGCACGCCAACCTGTATTCCGCGGTCGCGGCCGGCGTCAACGCGCTGTCCGGCCCGTTGCACGGCGGCGCGAACGAGGCCGTGCTGCGCCAGCTCAAGGCGATCCGCGATTCCGGCAAGTCGGTGCGCGAGTTCGTCGAGGACGCCAAGAAGGACGGCCGCCGCATCTCCGGGCTCGGCCACCGTGTGTACAAGTCGTACGATCCGCGCGCGGCCATCGCCAAGGAATACCTCGAGAAGATCATGGACCGTGAGGACACCTCGAAGCTGCCGGCCGACGAACGCGCCCTGTTCGACGTGGCCACCCAGCTGGAGGACATCGCGCTCAACGACGACTACTTCGTCTCGCGCCACCTCTACCCGAACGTCGACTTCTACACGGGCCTCATCTACCGTGCGATCGGCTTCGACCCGGCCATGTTCACCACGCTGTTCGCTTTGGGGCGCATCCCCGGGTGGATTGCCCAGTACCGCGAGATGCTCGCCGACCCGGCCACCAAGATCGGCCGCCCGCGCCAGGTGTACACCGGCGCCACCAAGCGCGATTACGTGCCGCTCGAGGAACGCTAGCGTCGATGCTCCGTGAGGGGAGAGAAATCGCACATGGGATGTGCGGTGCTCCTCAAGCGGCCATGGGATCCGGGTCCGTCGGTCCCCATGCCGGGCCATATCGAGCCATATAAGGAACGGCCCGGCAAATCGTCCCCTGGATGGGGAGCGGTTCGCCGGGCCGCGCGCATAGGAAACCGACGGGGTCAGTTCTTATGCAGCTTGGCGTTGAGCTCGATGCCGGTCTTGCGGTAGCGGGCCTCGATGCGGCCGTTCACCGAGTTGCGGATGAACAGGATGTTGTCCTTGCCGGACAGGTCCGCGCCCTTGACGACCTCGAGCGGCTCGCCCGCGGCGGCCTTCGCCTTGTCCCAGATGGTGACCTTGGTGCCGGCGGTGACGTACAGACCCGCCTCGACGACGCAGTTGTCGCCCAGGGAGATGCCGATGCCCGCGTTGGCGCCGAGCAGGGAGTGCTCGCCGATCGAATTGCGCAGCTTGCCGCCGCCGGACAGGGTGCCCATGATGGAGGCGCCGCCGCCGATGTCGGAGCCATTGCCGACGACCACGCCCTGCGAGACGCGGCCCTCGACCATGGAGACGCCGAGCGTGCCGGCGTTGAAGTTCACGAAGCCGGCGTGCATCACGGTGGTGCCCTCGGACAGGTGGGCGCCCAGGCGCACGCGGTCGGCGTCGCCGATGCGCACGCCGGAGGGCACGACGTAGTCGATCATGCGCGGGAACTTGTCCACGCCGAACACGTTCACGGTGGCGGCCGGCGCGGCGGCGGGCAGGCCGGCGTTGGCGGCGAACGACTGGGCGGCCGCGGTGGCGGCGGCCTCCACGTCCGCCTTGCGGGCGTTGAAGTCCTCCACGGCGAACGGGCCGTAGTTGGTCCACACCACGTTGTTGAGGGCGCCGAAGATGCCGTCGAGGTTGAGCGTGTTCGGCCTGGCCAGACGCATGCTCATGAGGTGCAGCTTGAGGTAGGCGTCCTCGGCGCCGGCGACGGGGGCGTCCAGGTCGCTGACGGTGAACACCGGCACGCGGCGCACGCCGCGGGCGTCGGCCTCGTCGTGGGCGAGCACGCCGAAGTCGTGGTTCGGGCGGTCGGCCTCGGCCGGCGCGGCTCCGATGGTCAGGTTCGGGTACCACACGTCCAGGGTGTTGCCGGCTGCGTCGACGCTCGCCAGACCCCAGCCGTACGCGGTGCGTTCATCGGTCATCTGCGTTGCTCCTTATGACTCTACGGATGCTGGATGATTCCTGCTCCACCTTAGCGCCTGGGGACGGCGTCGTCGGCCCCGTGCCCGGACGATGTTTCACATGATGTTCCACGAGCGTTCCACGCGGCGTTTCACGCATGGCCGAACGATGACCAACCGGTACGGTACAATCGCACATCGTGAATGACTATCAGCAGGACGAACGCGCGGCACGCGAACGCCGCCGCCGCACCATGGTGCGTGCGGTGTGCATCGTCATCGCCGCGGCCATGCTGATCTCCCTGGTGGTTCCCGCCATCTACGCCGGTCTTTGACGTCCCGTCACGCGCATCCCCGCGTGACGTCCCTCGGGCACGCCCCGGCAGGTTCGCGGCCGGGCCAGGCGGCCGCAAGGGGACGCGGCGCACTTGCGGGAGGCGCGGGCCCAACGCAGGGCGGCGCCGGCGAGGCACCAATCCAAGGTTTTACGAAGGTACGAAACATAAGGTAGACAACGATGGCTGAATTTGACTATTCCCAGGCGATCGCCGACGTGCGCGCCAAGTACGACTCCATCGCCAACGCGCTGGACGTCGACCGCATGAAGGCGGACATCGCCGACCTCGAACAGCAGGCCGCCGCGCCGGGCCTGTGGGACGACCCGGAGAACGCGCAGAAGGTGACGAGCAAGCTCTCCGCCGCCGAATCGCAGCTCAAGCGCCTCACCTCCGCGTCCTCGCGCATCGACGACGTGGAGACGCTCGTCGAGCTCGGCCGCGAGGAGGGCGACCAGGAGTCGCTCGACGAGGCGCAGAACGAACTCGGCGAGATCGCCAAGGACCTCGACGCCATGGAGATCCAGACCCTCCTCGACGGCGAATACGACGAGCGTTCCGCCGTGGTGACGATCCGCTCCGGCGCCGGCGGCGTCGACGCGGCCGACTTCGCGCAGATGCTGCTGCGCATGTACCTGCGCTACTGCGAACGCATGGGCTTCAAGGCCAAGGTGATGGACACCTCCTACGCCGAGGAGGCGGGCATCAAGTCCGCCACCTTCCAGGTGGACGCGCCGTACGCCTACGGCCGACTGAGCGTCGAGGGCGGCACCCA
Organism: Bifidobacterium platyrrhinorum; assembly: GCF_010667645.1. Classification (GTDB taxonomy): domain Bacteria; phylum Actinomycetota; class Actinomycetes; order Actinomycetales; family Bifidobacteriaceae; genus Bifidobacterium; species Bifidobacterium platyrrhinorum. The sequence goes on along the minus strand of NZ_WHZV01000013.1, from coordinate 35,312 downwards.
CCGCCTCGTGCGCATCTCCCCGTTCGACAACCAGGGCCGCCGCCAGACCAGCTTCGCCGCCGTCGAGGTGGTGCCGCTCGTCGAGGCGACCGACCACATCGACATCCCGGACACCGACATCCGCGTGGACACCTACTGCTCCTCCGGCCCCGGCGGCCAGGGCGTGAACACGACCTACTCGGCCGTGCGCATCACCCACCTCCCCACCGGCCTGGTCGTGACCATGCAGGACGAGCGCTCGCAGATCCAGAACCGCGCCGCCGCCATGGCCGTGCTCCAGTCCCGACTGCTCGTGCTGCGCCACGAGGAGGAGGCCAAGAAGAAGAAGGAGCTCGCCGGCGACATCAAGGCCAGCTGGGGCGACCAGATGCGCTCCTACGTGCTGCACCCCTACCAGATGGTCAAGGACCTGCGCACCGGCCACGAGACCAGCCAGACCCAGGCCGTGTTCGACGGCGACCTCGACGGCTTCATCCAGGCGGGCATCCGCTGGCGCCACGAGCAGCGCCGCGCCGCCAAGGAAGAGAACTAGACCGCATGACGTGCCGCCGGCCGCGCCCCGCGCGAGGCCGGCGCCACGTCGGTGAAGGAGAACCATGGCACTCATTTCGCTGGACCATGTCAGCAAGATCTACCCCAAGGGCACGCGCCCCGCGCTCGACGACGTCAACCTGGACATCGAACGCGGCGACTTCGTGTTCCTCGTGGGCGCCTCCGGCTCCGGCAAGACCACGCTGCTGAGCCTGCTGCTGCGCGAGGAGGAGGCCACCGACGGCGAGATCCGCGTGGCGGGCAACGACCTGCGCCGCATCTCCGACCGCCAGGTGCCGCAGTACCGCCGCACCATCGGCTTCGTCTTCCAGGACTACAAGCTGCTCAACAACAAGACGGTGTGGCAGAACGTGGCGTTCGCGCTCGAGGTGATCGGCACGCGCCGTTCCGCCATCAGGTCGATGGTGCCCAAGGTGCTCGAAACCGTGGGGCTCACCGGCAAGGAGAACAACTACCCGCACGAGCTGTCCGGCGGCGAGCAGCAGCGCGTGGCCATCGCCCGCGCCTACGTGAACCATCCGCAGATCCTGCTCGCGGACGAGCCCACGGGCAACCTCGACCCGACCACGTCGCTGGGCATCATGGAGGTGCTCGACGCCATCAACCGTACCGGCACCACCATCGTGATGGCCACCCACAACGAGGAGATCGTCAACTCGATGCGCAAGCGCGTCGTCGAGCTGCATACCGGCCGCATCGTACGCGACGAGGAGCACGGCTCCTACGATTCCGCCGTGTTCTTCCCGGATGCGGAGGTCACCTCCAAGGCGCATCAGGCCATCGGCGACGCGCGGTTCCGCGCGGGCGCGGGCGTGGCCGACCCGTCCTCCATCGAGGACGGCACCGAACGCATGGACGCCACGGTCGCCATCGAGGCGGGGGCGCTCGCCGCCGGCACGATGGACGGCGACGAGGGCATCGCCCGTCTCGCCCAGTCCGTGCATTCCGGCCGCACCGGCCGTTACGGCGAGGCGTTCGCCCCGGTCGAGACCACGCTCACGTGGGGCAAGGGCCTGAACCTCGACGAGATCGCGAAGGCGAAGGGCGGCGCGCAGGACGCGCAGGCCGAATCCGGGGACGCGCAGGTTTCTCGGGACGAACGTGCGCAGTCCGGCGATGTGCGTGCGCGGTCCGGCGGCCAAGCTGCGGACCCGCAGGGCGAACGTGCGCAGTCCGGACAGGTTCCTGCGCAGGGGGCCGCCGAAGAGAGCGATCCGGACGCCAAGTTCAAGCCGCAAAACGGCCTTCTGGCGCCGCCCGCGCCGCCGGCCGCCGCCGGCGTACGGCGCAGGGGTGCGCAGGATGCCGCCCCGACCGCGCAAGAGACGACGCAAACCCCGCAGGAAAGCGCCGGAACCCCGCAGGTTCCCGCGGGATCCGCCGACAACGGCGCGGCGGGCGCTGCGGCGAACGCCGACGCTTCCGCAACCGTCGCCGCCGCGAACGGCGGCCACGACACCGATGACAACGAGAACGGGGAGGACAACCGATGAGGGCGCGATTCATCCTGTCGGAGACGTGGACGAGCCTGAAGCGCAACGTGCCGATGATCATCTCGGTGATGCTCGTCACGTTCATCTCCTTCGTGTTCATCGGCGCCTCGGCGCTCATGCAGGCGCAGGTCACCAAGGCCAAGGGCGAGTGGTACAACAAGGTCGAGGTCGTGGTGTGGCTGTGCCCCGACGGCACCAGCCAGGCCGCCACCTGCGCGTCGGGCAAGGCGCCCACCCAGCAGGAGATCGTCGAGCTGGAGGACTTCATCCACCAGGAGCTGCGCGACAACGTCTCCAAGATCACGTACGTGAGCCGTGAGGACTTCTACAAGAACACGTTCCTCAAGCAGTACCCGAACGGCGACTACCAGGGGCGCACCCTGACCGCCGCCGACATGCAGGACTCGCTGCAGCTCAAGCTCAAGGACCCGACCAAGTACAAGATGGTGGCCGAGGTGCTCAACGGCAAGACAGGCGTGGAGGACGTCGTCGACCAGAAGCAGATCTTCGATCCGGTGTTCGCCGTGCTCAACCGCGCCACGGTCGTCACCGTCGTGCTCGCCGTGGTGATGGTGGTGGTCGCCATCCTGCTCACCGGCACCACGATCCGCATGTCCGCGGCGTCGCGCAAGAACGAGACCGAGATCATGCGCCTGGTGGGCGCCTCCAACTGGACGATCCGCCTGCCGTTCATCCTCGAGGGCGTGGTCGCCTCGCTCATCGGCTCGCTGCTCGCCTGCGGCACGTTGGCCGCGATCGTCAAGGTGTTCATCACCGACTGGCTCGCCCAATCCGTCAGCTGGATGCCGTTCGTCACCCAGACCACCGTGTGGCTCGTCGCCCCGGTGCTGGTGCTCGGCGCCGTGCTGCTGTCCGTCATCGCCTCCGCCATCTCGCTGAGGCGCTATCTCAAGGCCTGATACGCCGTCCGGCGCCCGTCGGCATGGGGTGCCAAGGGGGTTGCCGTTTCAGGAACCTTCGTTACAATGTGCCACAGTTGTGAATAAGGAAGGATGATCGTCAGTGTCGAACCGTACGAAGCCGTTCGTGCCCGGTCTGGGATTCGTGGTGTCCGTCGCGATGATGGCCGTCTGCGGTCTGGCCATGACCTCCGCGTATGTGCCGGAGGCCAAGGCCGTCTCCGTGTACGACTACCAGCAGAAGGTCGCCAGCCAGGCGAACATCAAGGCGAAGCTCGCCGGCGTGAACGCCGATCTGGCCAACCAGATCATCGAGCTCAACAGCCTGGCGAACGAGCAGATCCCCGCCGCGCAGGAGGCCGCCACCAAGGCGCAGCAGGCCTCGCAGCAGGCGCAGGCCCTCGCCGAGGCCACCAACGAGCGTCTTGAGGCGGCCAAGAAGGACAAGGCCGACCTCGAGGAGAAGATCAAGCAGACCGGCATCGAATACGACGACGCGAAGGACTCCGTCGCCGAGATGGCCCGTTCCAGCTTCCACGGCTCCGAGGCGTCCACGGTGATGGACGTGGTGACCAACGCCACCACCACCGACGACTTCGTCAACCAGATGCAGTCCGACGCGGCCGCCACCCGTTCCGCCGCCAACGCGGCCAACGACGCGGCCGTGACGATGAACACCTCGATGAACCGCAAGGAACGCCTCGCCGCCATCGAGGAGCAGATCACGCAGCTCAAGAACCAGGCCGACCAGCAGGCGGCCAGCGCCCAGCGCGCCGCCGAGGACGCGGCCGCCAAGCAGGCCTCGCTCGAGGCGCTGCAGGCCAAGGGCACCGCCGCGCGCGCCTCCCTCGAGGCGCAGAAGAGCAGCCTGACCTCGCAGGCCGCCAAGGAGGCCGCGGACATCGTGTCCATCCAAGCGCAGCTGGCCGCCCAGGGCGGCAGCAGCGCCGGCGGCTACACGCCCGGCTCCGGCGGCCAGCAGCAATCCGGCGGCAATTCGGGCGGCTCGACCGGCGGCGGTTCCACCGGCGGCAACTCGGGCAACTCCGGCGGCAACTCGGGCGGTTCCGGCAACTCCGGCGGCGCCAGCGGCATGAACTACGCGGTGCCGGGCAGCTGCCCCGAAGGCTCCGGCTACTGCTATGGCCACAACACCGGCAACACGGTGGGCGGCTCCGCCTATCCGGCACGCCAGTGCACGCTGTGGGCGTACATCAAGCGCTCCCAGCTGAGCCTGCCGGTCGGCTCGTACATGGGCAACGGCGGCCAGTGGGCCGACACCGCCCGCGGCCTCGGCTACTACGTGAACAACACGCCGCACGTCGGCGCCGCCATGGTGTTCCTGCCCGGCCAGAGCGTCGGCGGCCACTGGACGGCCGACTGGCAGTACGGCCATGTGGCGGTCGTCGAACGCGTCAACTCCGACGGCTCCGTGCTCATCTCCGAGGGTGGCACCGGCTTCGCCACCTTCCCGGCGTGGGAGACCATCTCCAACTCCGGCGCCTACCAGTACATCCACTACTGATCGGCCGTCGGGTCCGTGCCGGCGGGCGACCGCCGGGCATCGGGATTCGGATATCCCCGGATACCGCGCGCACCGGCACCGCCGGCTATGCGCTGAGCGTGAGAAGCGCCGCCAGGCTTCGGCCGGCGGCGCTTCATGCTATCGTCTATGGGGCAAGAACCGGCCGCACCGGGGCGGCGGAAGAACGGAAGGAGGTCCCCGATGGCCAAGGAACAGGGAACGAAGCTCATCGTCCAGAACAAGAAGGCGCGTCACGACTACGCCATCGAGGACAAGTACGAGGCGGGTCTCGTGCTCACCGGCACCGAGGTGAAATCGCTGCGCGAGGGACGCGCCTCGCTCGCCGAGGCGTTCATCAGCATCGACCGGCGCAATGAGATCTGGCTCGAGAACGCGAACATCCCCGAATACCTCAACGGCACGTGGAACAACCACGCGCCCAAGCGCAAGCGCAAGCTGCTGCTGCACGAGCGCGAGATCCTCAAGCTCGCGCGCCAGAGCGAGGCGAAAGGGTACACCATCATCCCCATCAGCCTGTACTTCAAGGACGGCCGCGTCAAGGCGGAGATCGCGCTGGCCCGCGGCAAGCGCGAATTCGACAAGCGCCAGGCGCTGCGCGAGGCGCAGGACAAGCGCGAGGCGCTGCGCGCCATGCGCTACGCCAACAAGCGTTCGAACTGACGCGGCATGTCCACGTTGTGGGACGTGATGGTGAGATTTACGGCTTCGTAGCATAGGGGACCTACTCTCGCGAATCAGTCGGGAAACATACCCGCCCGGCCGACATTTTCTGAGAGAGGAAATCCAATGTCATTCAGCAAGGGAATACGATCCGTCACGGCCGCGGCGTTGAGCGCGGCAATGCTGTTCGCCGCCGCGGCATGCGGCACCTCCGACGCGTCCGACGACTCCGGCTCGAAGTCCGGCTCGTCCGATTCGTCGTCCAAGATCGAGAGCTTCGACGTCTCCGGCATCGCCAAGGACGAGGAGATCGCCAAGCTCCTGCCCGAATCCGTCACCAAGGACGGCGTGCTCACCGTCGGCACCGACACCTCCTACGCCCCGGCCGAATTCCTCGCCGAGGACGGCAAGACCCCGGTCGGCTACGACGTCGACCTCACCAAGGCCCTGGGCAAGGTGTTCGGCCTCAAGACCGAGAACGTGACCAGCACGTTCGACTCGATCATCCCGTCCGTCGGCTCCAAGTACGACCTGGGCATCAGCTCGTTCACCATCACCCCCGAGCGCGCCGAGGCCGTCGACTTCGTCAGCTACTACAAGGCCGGCTCCACGTGGGTCGTCAAGAAGGGCAACCCCGAGAAGTTCGACTCCGCGAACCTGTGCGGCCTCAAGATCGCCGTCCAGACCGGCACCACCCAGGAGGAGGAGGTCAACGCCGCCGACAAGAAGTGCCCGGCCGACAAGAAGATCGACGTGCTCTCCAACAAGCTGCAGACCGACGTGACCACCAACGTGGTCACCGGCAAGGCCGTCGCCTTCTACGCCGACTCGCCCGTCGCCGGCTATGCGATCAGCCAGACCGGCGACCAGCTGGAGTCCTTCGGCGAGGACGTCGGTGTGGCCAAGCAGGGCGTCGCCGTCAGGAAGGGTGACACCGCCACCGCCGAGGCCGTGCAGAAGGCCATCCAGAAGCTCATGGACAACGGCACGTACGCCAAGCTGCTCGACCACTGGGGCGTCAAGTCCGGCGCCATCGACAAGGCCGAGATCAACCCGACCGACGTGGAGGGCTGACCGGCCGCGCGCACGGCGCGCACATCATCTTGTATATGTATGCAGCATAGTGTATATATACTTGCATAACGAAACGGAGGGGTGGTCGTCGCGACGGGGGATCGCCGCGGCGGCCACCCCGCCGTTCCCATAGGAAGAACAGAGAAGAAGGACACCATGTCGTTCACCATGAAGATGAAGACCATCGCGGCCGCAGCGCTCAGCGTCGCCGTGCTGCTGCCGCTTGCCGCCTGCGGCACCACCGACGATTCCACGGGCTCGGACGGCGCCTCCGGCTCCGACGCCGCCGCCATCACCAGCTACGACGTCTCCGGCGTCAAGAAGGACGACGCGATCGCCAAGCTGCTGCCCGAATCCGTCACCAAGGACGGCAAGCTCACCATCGGCACCAACCCGTCGTACGCCCCGGCCGAGTTCCTCGACGCCGACGGCAAGACGCAGATCGGCTACGACATGGACCTCGCCCGCGCCCTGGGCAATGTGTTCGGCCTCAAGACCGAGATCGTCTCCTCCAACTTCGACACCATCATCCCGGCCATCGGCTCCAAGTACGATCTGGGCATCGCCGCGTTCACCATCACCCCCGACCGCATGAAGTCCGTCGACTTCGTCTCCTACTTCACCGCCGGCATGGGCTACGCCGTCAAGAAGGGCAACCCGAACAAGGTGAACGAGAACGACCTGTGCGGCCTCAAGGTCGCCGTCGAGACCGGCACCGTCGAGGAGACCGCCATCAACGAGACCGCCAAGAAGTGCAAGGCGGACGGCAAGAAGGACATCGAGATCCAGTCCTCCAAGCAGCAGACCGACGCCACCACCGCCGTGGTCACCGGTAAGGCCGACGTGTTCTTCGCCGACTCCCCGGTGGTCGGCTACGCAATCGCCCAGACCGATGGCCAGCTCGAGCAGCTCGGCGACGACTTCGATTCCGTGCCGAATGCCATCGCCATCAAGAAGGGCGACACGGGCACCGTCGAGGCCGTGCAGAAGGCCATGCAGAAGCTCATGGACGACGGCACCTACGACAAGATCCTCAAGCACTGGGGCGTCGAGTCCGGCGCGCTGAAGACCGCCGAGGTCAACCCGGACGTGGAGGGCTGAGCCCCTCCGCGGCACGCTCCATCCGCGCGGACCGGCGGCTCCGGCCGTCCGCCGCGCGCCACCCATGACGGACGGATGGCGCACGCGTTCGTAACACGCGCGCGCCATCCGTCCGTTACACTTATCGACGTTCACGCACGCGCGCGCCCGGCGAGACGCGGGCGCGGGACGTGGTCTTCACGCAAAGGAACCGGAGAAATGGCAAAGAAACAAGTCGATGGCGAGGGACTGAACATCCCGAACCGCATCAAGGCGCTGCCGGTCAGGAGCCCCGGCCCGGTCGTCGCGGCCGTCATCGTGGTCCTGCTCGCCGCGATGCTCATCCAGGGGCTCGTCACCAACCCCCGTCTGGACTGGCCCACCGTCTGGAAATACCTGTTCAACGAGAACGTGCTCGAGGGCATCGGATACACGCTGATCCTCACCGTGCTCTCCATGGTCGTCGCGATCATCCTGTCCGTGATCCTCGCGATCATGCGCAAGTCCATCAACCCGGTGCTGCGCGGCGTGAGCTGGTTCTTCATCTGGTTCTTCCGCGGCACGCCTGTGTACACGCAGCTTGTGTTCTGGGGCCTGTTCTCCGTGCTCATCCCCAAGATCAGCCTCGGCATCCCGTTCACCGACGTCTCCTTCTGGAGCATCGACTCCTCGGTGGTCATCACCGCGTTCAACGCCGCATGGATCGGCCTGGCCCTCAACGAGGCCGCCTACCTGTCCGAGATCGTGCGCGCCGGCCTCGAGGCCGTCGACCCGGGCCAGACCGAGGCCGCGCAGGCGCTCGGCATGAGCCGCACGCTCATCATGCGCCGCATCATCCTGCCGCAGGCCATGCGCATCATCATCCCGCCCACCGGCAACGAGACCATCGGCATGCTCAAGACCACGTCCCTCGTGCTCGCCGTGCCGTTCACGCTCGAACTCCAGTTCGCCACCAACGCCATCGCCAACCGCATCTACAAGCCGATCCCGCTGCTCATCGTGGCCTGCATCTGGTATCTGCTCATCACCTCCATCCTGATGGTCATCCAGTCCCGCCTCGAGAAGCACTTCGGCAAGGGCTTCGACGCCCGCCCGGCCGGCGCGCGCGGCAAGCAGCCGCCGCTGCCCGGCAAGACCGAAGGCGAGCCGAAGGACAATGTCGACAAGCTCAACGACGCCACGTTCAGCGGGCTCACGGCGTGAGCGGGAAGGAAGACACACGATGACACAGACCAGCATCCCCGTGAACGGCCCCGCAACCCCGACCGCCGCGGTCCCGGCCGTCAAGGCCACGCAGGTGCACAAGGCGTTCGGTTCGCTGCACGTGCTCAAGGGCGTCGACCTGACCGTCCAGCCCGGCACCGTGACCGTGATCCTCGGCCCCTCCGGTTCCGGCAAGTCCACGTTCCTGCGCCTCATCAACCAGCTCGAGACCCTCACCGGCGGCTCCATCGAGGTCGACGGTGAACTCATCGGCTACAAGCACGTGACCAAAAACGGCCAGGACGTGCTGCAGACCCTCAACGACAAGGAGATCGCCGCCCAGCGTTCCAAGCTCGGCATGGTGTTCCAGCGCTTCAACCTGTTCCCGCACATGACCGCGCTGGAGAACGTGATGGAGGCGCCCGTCCACGTCAAGCACATGAACAAGGCGCAGGCCAAGCAGCTCGCCGTCCAGGAGCTCGAGCGCGTCGGCCTCGGCGAGCGCCTCGACTACTACCCGGCCGAACTCTCCGGCGGCCAGCAGCAGCGCGTCGCCATCGCGCGCGCCCTCGCCATGCAGCCCGAGATCATGCTCTTCGACGAGCCCACCTCCGCGCTCGACCCCGAACTCGTCGGCGAGGTCCTCAACGTCATGCTCTCGCTCGCCAAGGCCGGCATGACGATGGTCGTCGTCACGCACGAGATCGGATTCGCCCGCGAAGTGGCCGACCAGATCGTGTTCATGGACGGCGGCGTCGTCGTCGAGGCCGGCGGCCCCGAGATCATCGACCACCCCACCGAACCGAGGTTCAAGGACTTCCTCCAGCACGTCCTGTAGTTGTAAGCATTTCGTGTGGTTTCCGGTGTCCGTGACGGGAGCCGGCATCCGACGCCCGACACGCTCCGGGCCGCTCAGGCCGAGTCTTTACGGTCTGGCATCGGATGCCGGCTCCCGTCACTCGTATCGTGGTTCTCCTGCGTTTCCTGCGATGGGGCCGGGCGCGCGCGGCTCGACCGTAGGCTTGGCCGAACGGCCTGGAGTGTGTCGAGCGGCGTGCGCCCGGCCCCATCGCCCACCTGCGGACGTTACGGAAGATTGGTAGGGTAGAGGGCTATGTGTGGAATCGTTGGATATGCAGGACATGTTGATACCGCGTGCGGCAAGCCCCTCGAGGTGTGCCTCCAGGGCCTGAAGCGCCTCGAATACCGCGGCTACGACTCGGCGGGCGTGGCGCTGTCCGCGCCGGGCATGGACCGCGTGGTGGTGCGCAAGAAGGCCGGCCGACTCGCCAACCTCGTCGAGGACATCGAGGCCAAGCCCATGCCGCTGGCGACCGTCGGCATCGGCCATACGCGCTGGGCCACCAACGGCGTGCCGAGCGACGTGAACGCGCATCCGCACACCAGCATGGACGGCAAGGTCGCCATCATCCACAACGGCATCATCGAGAACGCCTCACAGCTGCGCCTCGACCTGCAGGCCGAAGGCTACCGCTTCTCCTCCGCCACCGACACCGAGGTGGCCGCCAAGCTGCTCGGCAAGATCGTCGACACCATCATCCGCGAGGAAGGCGCCCCGGACCTGTTCAAGGCGATGCGCCGCATGGCGCGCATGCTCAAGGGCGCGTTCACCATCCTCGCCACCGACTGCCGCCAGCCGGACATCGTCGTCGGCGCCCGCCACGACTCCCCGCTCGTCGTCGGACTCGGCGACGGCGAGAACTTCCTCGGCTCCGACGTGGCCGCGTTCGTCGCGTACACCAAGCGCGCCATGGAGGTCGACCAGGACCAGGCCGTGTGCGTGAGCGCCGACACGGTCGTCGTCACCGACTTCGACGGCAACGTGGTCGAGCACCCGAAGACCTACACCGTGGATTGGGACGCCTCCGCCGCCGAGAAGGGCGGCTGGGACTCGTTCATGGACAAGGAGATCCACGAGGATCCGGCCGCCGTGCAGCGCACGCTGCTGGGCCGTTTCGACGAGAAGGGCGACGTCACGCTCGACGAGGTGCGCATCGACGAACACGACTTCAAGGCCATCGACAAGATCATCGTCATCGCCTGCGGCACCGCCGCCTACGCCGGCATGGTCGCCAAATACGCCATCGAGCATTGGGTGCGCATCCCCGTCGAGGTGGAGCTCGCCCACGAGTTCCGCTACCGCGATCCGATCCTCACCCCGCGCACGCTCGTCGTGGCCGTCTCCCAGTCCGGCGAGACGATGGACACGCTCATGGCGCTGCGTCACGCGCGCGAACAGGGCTCCAAGGTGCTCGCCATCTGCAACACGCAGGGCGCGTCCATCCCGCGCGAATCCGACGCCGTGCTGTACACGCACGCCGGCCCGGAGGTCGCCGTCGCCTCCACCAAGGCGTTCGTCGCGCAGATCACCGCCGCCTACCTGCTCGGCCTGTACCTCGCGCAGGTCAAGGGCGCGATGTTCCGCGACGAGATCCGCCAGGTCGTCGACTCGCTCAAGGACATGCCGCGCAAGATCCAGTGGGTGCTCGACACGCAGACCGGCTCCATCCACGACGCCGCCGAACGCATGCTGCACGCGCAGTCGTTCCTGTTCCTCGGCCGCCACGTCGGCTATCCGGTGGCGCTCGAGGGCGCGTTGAAGCTCAAGGAGATCGCGTACACATTCACCGAGGGCTTCGCCGCGGGCGAGCTCAAGCACGGCCCGATCGCGCTCGTCGACGAAGGCGAGCCCGTCGTGTTCATCGTGCCGCCGGAACGCGGCCGCAACGTGCTGCACGCCAAGGTGCTCTCCGGCATCGAGGAGGTCAAGGCGCGCGGCGCGTTCATCATCGCCGTGGCCGAGGAGGGCGACAAGGACGTCGAGCATTACGCCGACGTCGTGTTCTGGCGCCCCGCGTGCCCCACGCTGATGAGCCCGCTCGTCGACGTGGTGCCGCTGCAGCTGTTCGCCATGGACATGGCCAAGCTCAAGGGCTACGACGTCGACAAGCCGCGCAACCTTGCCAAGTCCGTCACCGTGGAGTGATGAAGCCGCACCGCTATGTGACGGATGAGCCGCGGATCCCGTTCGAATTGGACGTGGTGTACGAGGATGCGGGGATCATCGTGGCGGACAAGCCGCATTTCCTCGCCACCACGCCGCGCGGCATGTGGTACCGCGAGACGGCGCTGATGCGCCTGCGCGAGGCGTACGGCGACGACGCGATCACGCCGGCGCACCGGCTCGACCGGATGACCGCCGGCATCGTCGTGTTCGTAAGGGACCCCGCGCTGCGCGGGGCGTACCAGATGCTGTTCCAGGAGCGGCGCGCGGAGAAGACCTACGAGTGCCTGGCACCGGCCCGGCCGGTCGCGCGGCCGCGCACCGGCACCGTGGAACGCCTGGAACCGCCGCGTGCGTTCCCGCTGCGCCGCCGATCGCGCATCGTCAAGGAGCGCGGGGTGCTGCAGGCGTACGAGACGCGCGGCGAGGTGAACGCGGAGACGGTCATCGAACTGGGGACGTCGGGCACGATGACCCCGCCATGCCCGTCGGGGGACCTCCTCGCGCACGGTTCGCCGGCGAGGCCGGGGATGCGCGCGTACACGCTCCACCCGCGCACCGGCAAGACTCATCAGCTGCGCGTGCACATGAACTCGCTGGGATTGCCGATCGCCGGCGACGACTTCTACCCGCGTGTGCGGCAACGCGCCTACGATGACTTCTCCGAACCGCTCGCGCTGGTGGCGCGGCGGCTCGCGTTCGCGGATCCGGTGACGGGGGAGCGTAGGGAATTCGTCTCGCGCATGCCGCTGTGACCGCCGTCGTGACGGTCGTGGCGGCCATGCGCGAGATGTCACGACGGCGGTCACGGCGTAGTGAAACCGGTCGTCGCCGGCGCTTAGGCGCCGATGTCGCGCACCGAGCCGCGTTCCACCAGTTCGGTGGGGATGACGGTCTTCACGCCGACCGGCACATGGCCGCCCTCGCACTGCCGTTCGAGCATGGAGAACGCCTCCAGGCCGATCTCGTCGAACTTCATGCGCATCGTGGTCAGACTCAGGCGCGGCACCATGCCGACGAGCGAATCATCCACGCCGACGACGCTCACGTCCTCCGGCACGCGGCGGCCTCCCGCGCGAAGGCCGAGGATCGCGCCGTACGCCATCTGGTCGTTCGCCGCGTAGATGGCCGTGCAATCCGGATCGTGAGCGAGGGCGAGGCCGGCCTGATAGCCGCTGTCCGCGTCCCAGTCGCCCACATAGGTGGGCGGGATGCGCAGGCCGAGCTGTTCGAGCGCGTCGCGCCAGCCCTGCGCACGGCTCTGCGCCGCACGCGAGGTGGAGGGGCCCGCGATGTGGTAGACGGTCTTGTGCCCCTTGCTCAGCAGATAGTCGACGATGGCGGTCGAGCAGCCGTGCTGGTCGGCGTCGACGGTGGCGCAGGTGTCCGACGGGTCCTCGGAGATGAGTACCACGGGCAGTTCGCGCGGGGGCGTGAACGTGTTGAAGTCGGGCAGGTTCTCCTCCATGACGATGATCACGCCGTCGACCGGCAGCTGCTTCATGCGTTCGACCGCGGCGGCGAGGCTGCGGTCGCGGTCCTTGCCCATCATGTGGATGGTGATCGCGTAGCCGCTGGCGTTCGCGGCCATCGCGATGCCCTTGAGTATGCGCGAGTTGCCGAAGCTGGCGATGTTGAACATGACCACGCCGATGTCCTTGAACCGGCCGTGCTTGAGGGCGCGGGCCGCGTAGTTCGGACGGTAGCCCAGCTTGTCCATCGCGGCCTCGACGCGGCGGCGGGTCTCCGGCTTCACGGCGTCGCTGCCGTTCGCCACGCGGGATACGGTCTGGGGCGAGACGCCGGCCTCCTTGGCGACATCCTGCATGGACACCGTTGATGTGCGTTCCATAACTGCCTTCTCCATCAAAGGGGTCTTGTGTTTTCGTTATCAAATTGTAACACCCGCCATGTGATCATAGCCACGCCGAAAATGGCGGAAATGTTGGATGGTGATATTATGGTTGCGTAAACATTTTATGGGTCGCGGAATCAAAGCGGGATTCCCGCCCATGACGATCCTTCGAAGGAGAGGGTTGGTATGGCCTCAAATGATGTGACCGCGGCGGCGGTCTCGCGCCATTCCTCCGTGGCCCGTGTGAACAGGCACAAGGCGGACTGGCGCGGCTGGAAGTTCATGTGGCCGTTCGCGGTGGTGTTCGTGTTCGTGTTCATCATTCCGATCGTGTACGCCATCTACATTTCGTTCTTCAAGAAGCAGATGATCGGCGGCACCAGATTCGTCGGGCTGGGCAACTACGCGGCGCTGATGCACGACCAGCAGTTCTGGTCGTCGGTCGGCCGCGTGGCCCTGTTCACGGTGGTGCAGGTGCCGATCATGCTGTTCCTCGCGGCGGCGATGGCGCTCGCCATCGACTCGATGAAGCTGCACGGCACCAAGTTCTTCCGCATCGCCACGTTCCTGCCCTACGCGGTGCCGGCCGTGGTCTCGACCCTGATCTGGGGCTTCGTATACGGCGCGAAGTACGGCCTGGTCGGCTCCCTCAACGACCTGCTCGGCACGAACATCGACATGTTCGACCCGAACGTGCTGCTCGCCTCGATCGGCAACATCAACACGTGGGAGTTCACCGGCTACAACATGCTGATCTTCTACTCGTCGCTGTCCACCATCCCGCATTCGCTCTACGAGGCCGCGTCCATCGACGGCGCCTCCGAGTGGCAGATCGTCAAGTCCATCAAGCTGCCCGAACTGCGCGGATCGCTCGCGATCACCGTGATCTTCTCGATCATCGGCTCGTTCCAGCTGTTCAACGAGCCGTCCATCCTGCAGTCGATGGTGCCGGGCAACGCGATCACCACGTACTACACGCCGAACATGTACGCCTACAACCTGTCGTTCTCCGGCAACCAGGCGAACTACGCGGCCGCCCTCGCCATCGTCATGGCGATCATCACCATGGCCATCGCGTACGCGGTGCAGCTCAGGAGCATGAAGGAGCAGATGAAGTAACATGACCGCCGCAACCACTTCAACGACATTGACGCCCGCCGAGCTCAAGGCGCACGAACACGCGGCGAAGGCCGCCGAGAAGGCGCGCCAGAAGCGCGTCGCCAAGGACGAGGCCGCCGAACGCAGGCGCGCGCAGAAGTCCGGGTTCGCGAACGTGAACAACCCGCGCCGCAGCGTGCTGATGACCATCCTGTGCGCGATCTTCGCCGTGTACTGCCTGTTCCCGTTCGTCTACCTCATGATCAACGCGACCAAGACGCAGGCCGACTTCACCTCGACGTTCGGCCTCGGATTCGGCCACACGTTCGCCCTATGGGACAACATCGTCACCGTGTTCACCTACCACAACGGCATCTTCGGCCGCTGGCTGGTCAACACGCTCATCTACGTGGTCGTCGGCGCCGGCGGCGCGACCCTGCTCGCCATCATGGGCGGCTACGCGCTCGCCAAGTTCCGCTTCCCGGGCCGCAAGGCCGTGTTCGCGGTGATCATCGGCTCGATCTCCGTGCCGGGCATCGCCCTGGCGGTGCCGCAGTTCCTCCTGTTCGCCAAGCTGGGACTCACGAACACGCCGTGGGCCATGATCATCCCGTCGCTCATCTCGCCGTTCGGCCTGTACCTCATGTGGATCTTCTCCGAGCAGGCCGTGCCGACCGAGCTGCTCGAGGCGGCCCGTGTGGACGGCGCCAGCGAGTTCCGCACGTTCTGGACGATCTCGCTGCCGCTGCTCGCCCCCGGCATCGTGACGACCGCCCTGTTCACGATCGTGGCGACGTGGAACAACTACTTCCTGCCGTTGATCATGTTGAAGGACGAGGCGTGGTACCCGCTGACCATCGGCCTGAACCAGTGGAAGGACCAGGCCTCGACCGCGGGCGGCCAGGCCATCCAGAACCTGGTGATCACCGGTTCGCTCATCACCATCATCCCGCTGGTGATCGCGTTCCTGTGCCTGCAGAAGTATTGGCAGTCCGGCCTCGCCGCCGGCGCCGTCAAGGAGTGACGGGGACCATCATGATGGAACATAGGACATTCAGATGGCCGCAGCCGTTGGCGGGGGAGAGGCCCCGCATCTGGTACGGCGGCGACTACAACCCCGACCAATGGCCCGAGGAGGTGTGGGACGAGGACGTCGCCCTGATGAAGCAGGCCGGCGTGAACCTCGTGTCCGTCGCCATCTTCAGCTGGGCGAAGCTCGAACCGCGCGAGGGCGAATATGATTTCGACTGGCTCGACCGCGTGATCGACAAGCTCGGACGCGCCGGCATCGCCGTCGACCTCGCCTCCGGCACCGCCTCGCCGCCGATGTGGATGACGCAGGCGCACCCGGAGATCCTCTGGGTCGACTACCGCGGCGACGTGTGCCAGCCCGGCGCCCGCCAGCACTGGCGCGCCACCAGCCCGGTCTTCCTCGACTACGCGCTCAAACTGTGCCGCAAGATGGCCGAGCACTACAAGGACAACCCGTATGTGGTCGCCTGGCATGTGAGCAACGAGTACGGCTGCCACAACCGCTTCGACTACTCGGACGACGCCGCGCGCGCCTTCCGTGACTGGTGCGAGAGGCGCTACGGCACGATCGAGGCCGTCAACGAGGCGTGGGGCACCGCGTTCTGGGCGCAGCGCATGAACGACTTCTCCGAGATCGTCCCGCCGCGTTTCATCGGCGACGGCAACTTCATGAACCCGGGCAAGCTGCTCGACTGGAAGCGTTTCAGCTCCGACGCATTGCTCGACTTCTACCGCGCCGAACGCGACACGCTGCTCGAGATCGCGCCCAAGCCGCAGACCACGAACTTCATGATCTCCGCGTCCGGCACCGGCCTCGACTACGACAAGTGGGGCCACGACGTCGACTTCGTGTCCAACGACCACTACTTCACGCCCGGCGAGGCGCATCTCGACGAGCTCGCGTATGCCGCCTCCCTCACCGACGGCGTGGCGCGCAAGCGTCCGTGGTTCCTCATGGAGCACTCCACCTCGGCCGTGAACTGGCGTCCGGTCAACTACCGCAACGAGCCGGGCGAGCTCGTGCGCGACTCGCTCGCGCACCTGGCCATGGGCGCGGACGCGATCTGCTACTTCCAATGGCGCCAGTCCAAGGCGGGCGCCGAGAAATGGCATTCCTCGATGGTGCCGCACGCGGGCCCCGATTCGCAGGTGTTCCGCGACGTGTGCGAGCTCGGCCGGGACCTGGACCTGCTCGCCGACGAAGGCCTTCTCGGCACCACGCTCGTGAAATCCAAGGTGGCCGTGGTCTTCGACTGCGAGTCGCAGTGGGCCACCGAGCACACCGCCACCCCCAGCCAGAACGTGCGCCACTGGACCGAGCCGCTCGACTGGTTCCGCGCCCTCGCCGACGTCGGCGTCACCGCCGACGTGGTGCCGGTGCGCGGCGACTGGGATTCCTACGAGACCGTCGTGCTGCCCGCCGTCTACATCCTCTCCGGGGAGACGTCGCGCCGCGTGCGCGAGTACGTGGCGAACGGCGGCAAGGTCATCGTCACCTACTACACGGGACTGTCCGACGAACGCGACCACGTCTGGCTCGGCGGCTACCCCGGCTCGATCCGCGACGTCGTCGGCGTGCGCGTCGAGGAGCACGCGCCGATGGGCGACGATTTCCCCGGCGCGATGGACCATCTGGACCTCTCGAACGGCGCCGTCGCGCATGACATCGCCGACGTGATCGGCTCCGTGGCCGGGACTGCCCGCGTGCTCGAGACCTTCAAGGCCGACAGGTGGACCGGCTTCGACGGCGCGCCCGCCATCACCGTCAACGATTTCGGCGACGGCAGGGCCGTGTACGTCGGCGCGAAGCTCGGTCGCGAAGGGCTGGCGACGAGCCTGCCGGAAATCCTCGGCGCGCTCGGCGTCGACCTGCCGGCCGGCGACGACCGCGGCGAGGTGCTGCGCGTCGAACGCGCGGACGCGACGGACGAGAACCATTTCGTGTTCCTGTTCAACCGCACGCACGATGTGGCCGTCGTGGACGTGGAGGGCAAGGCGCTCGTCGCCTCGCTCGCCCAGGTCAACGAAAGCGAGCACACGGCGGCCATCCGGCCGAACGGCGTGCTGGTGGTCAAGCTGTGACGCGGTCTCTCGTCCCGCGGTGACGCGGCCCCGCCGTGCCGTGTCCCGGGCATCCGGCGCATGGCGGGCGGGGCGTGCGCCCCACACGGATTTTCCGACTTCAGCGTGTTTGCGATAACACGCCGAAGGCGGTGGCGGAAAAGACCTCCGCATGTATAATAAATGTTATCGCAACCATCAACGAGGAAATGGTGACCAACCGGTTCTCGCCGCCGAGAACCATTCACGGGCCGGCGGAGCAGATGGGAACGGTAGACAACAGATCCCCGACCGCACAGGAGACGACCGGGGGGAAGGAGCACAAGGACGATGAAGTTCACCAATGCGAAGAAGGCCATCGCGCTCGCCGGCGCGGTCGCGATGCTCGCCGGCGTGGCGGCCTGCGGGTCCGACAGCAGCAGCTCGCAGCCGACGCAGGAGAAGGACGTCAAGGAGATCACCGTGTGGGCGTGGGAGCCCACGCTGACCCAGGTGGCCAAGGACTTCACGAAGGAGACCGGCATCAAGGTCAACCTCAAGAACGTCGGCACCAACACCAAGGAGTACACGCAGCTCGACAACGCCATCTCCGCCGGCTCCGGCGCCCCGGACGTCGCCCAGATCGAGTACTACGCGATCCCGCAGTACGCCATCAAGGGCAACCTGCTCGACATCACCGACAAGACCAGCGGCTATGAGGACTTCTACACGCCCGGCCCGTGGGCCTCCGTGCAGTTCGCCGGCAAGGTCTACGGCCTGCCGATGGACTCCGGCCCGATGGCCTTCTTCTACAACAAGGAGGTCTTCGACAAGGCCGGCGTCGACGCCACCCAGATCAAGACCTGGGACGACTACTACGAGGCGGCCAAGAAGATCCACGCCCTCGGCGACAACTACTACATCACCTCCGACACCGGCGACGCCGGCTTCTACGATTCGATGACCTGGCTGGCGGGCGCCACCCCGTTCAAGACCTCCTCCGACGGCTCCGAGGTGACCATCAACCTCACCGGCGACGCCAAGGTCAAGGAGTTCAACGAGTTCTGGCAGAAGATGCTCGACGAGGGCCTGCTCGACACCAAGACCACCGGCTGGTCCGAGGACTGGTTCAAGGGCATGACCGACGGCACCATCGCCTCCCTGCTCACCGGCGCCTGGATGCCGGCCAACCTCGCCAACTCCGCCGCCGCGGGCGCCGGCAAGTGGCGCGTCACCCAGATGCCGACCGCCGACGGCTCCGCCACCAACTCCGAGAACGGCGGCTCCTCGCTCGCCGTGCTGAAGTCCTCCGCCAAGGCCGACGCCGCGTACAAGTTCATCGAGTACGCCAACCACGGCGACGGCGTGGCCACCCGCGTGGCCGGCGGCGCCTTCCCTGCCGACAAGGCCTCGATGGAGTCCGACTCCTTCAAGAACGCCACCACGGTGAAGAACTCCGACGGCGAGGACGTCGACTACTTCGGCGGCCAGAAGTACAACGAGGTCCTCGCCCAGGCGGCCGAGAACGTGTCCTCCGACTACCAGTTCCTGCCGTTCGAGGTCAAGGCCCGCACCATCTTCGGCGATTACCTCGGCAAGTCCTACACCGGCGATCAGAAGCTCTCCGACGGCGTCGCCGCCTGGCAGAAGGCGCTGCAGGACTACGGCAAGGACCAGGGCTTCACCGTCAAGTGACCCCGTCCCGGCCCGCGCCGAACCCTTCGAGAGCCCCGTCGGCCCATGCCGGCGGGGCTCCGTCCGTATCGTGGCCGGTCCGGGGTCCGGGGCGTTTTGGCATGCCCGCCGTCGCGCGGATGGCATATCCCCGTCACCCCGTCACCCGTCGCCCGCGGCCCGGCGCAAGGGGCTGTGTAGACTTGTCACGGTAAGGACACGGGGCCGGTGGAGCGGCGTGACGGCAAGGAGCGGGGCATGGCATCACGAATGGTCGCACGGATCGGACGCGCCGTGGCCGTCGCATGCACCGTGCTCGCCGTCGTCGCCACGGCGGCCTGCGGATCCGCCGTGGACGACCGCACGCACATCACCGTGTGGAGCTGGGAGCCGAGCATGGAGGAGGTCGTCGACCGGTTCGAGGAGGAGAACCCGGACATCGTCGTCGACCTCGAGAACATCTCCGGCTACGACAACCTCAACACCGCCATCCAGGACGGCTACGGCATGCCCGACGTGGCGCAGATCGAATACTTCGCGCTCCTGCAGTACGCCGTGTCCGGCCAGCTGCTCGACATCTCCGACTACGTGGGCGACGACTACCCGAACTTCTACACGCCCGGCACGTGGTCGAGCGTGCAGCTGGCCGGACGCATCTACGGCCTGCCGATGGACTCCGGCCCGATGGCGTTCTTCTACAACAAGGACGTGTTCGACCAGGCGGGCGTCGACGCCACGAAGATCAGGACCTGGGACGACTACTACGAGGCGGCGAAGAAACTCAAGCAGATCGGCGCGTACATCACCGCCGACGCCGGCGACGCCAGCTTCTACGCGGCCATGATCTGGCTCGCCGGCGGCCAGCCCTTCCACACCAGCCCCGACGGCAGGACCGTCACCGTCGACCTGGACGGCGACGAGGGCACGAAACGCTTCACCGAGTTCTGGCAGAAGATGATCGACGAGGGGCTCATCGACACGCGACGCACCACCTGGTCGGACGGCTGGAAGCGCGCGCTCGGCACCGGCACCGTCGCCTCCGTCTTCTCCGGCGCGTGGATGCCGTCCATGCTGCTCAGCAACGTGCTCGGCGCCGCCGGACTGTGGCGGGTCGCGCCGATGCCCACGCCCGACGGCCGACCCACCAACGCGGAGAACGGCGGTTCGGCGATGACCGTCCTGCAGTCGACCCGCAAGCCGGAGGCCGCCTACCGTTTCGTCGACTTCGTCACGCACGACCGGCAGGGCATCGAGGCGCGCGTCGCCGGCGGCTCGTTCCCCGCCGACCTGGCCACGCTGTCCAGCCGCGAGTTCCTCACGAAGACCACCGTGCGCGCCTCCAACGGCATCGACATCCCCTACTTCGGCGGCCAGCAGTTCAACCGCGTGCTCGCCGAGGCGGCCGAGAACGTGTCCGTCGGCTACCAGTACCTGCCGTTCGAGGTGTATTCGCGCTCCGACTTCCGCACCACCGTGGGCAAATCGTACAAGTGGTCGAGCGCCTGGCAGTCGTATGTCAAACGCCAGCGCGAGGTGCAGATGGGCATGACCGACGAGGACGGCAACCCGCTGCAGCCCTTCGACGACCCCGGTCCCAAGGTGAGCCTGCGCAAGGGCATCGCAGCCTGGCAGGCCGACCTGCGCGAATACGGGACCAACCAGGGCTTCACCGTGAAGTGAGGTCCGGCCGCGCGGAACGCCCGCGCGGCCCGCTCACACGGCCCGTTCCCGCTCACACGTTGCGCGAGTAGATGTAGGCCATGCCCTTGAAGATCAGGTCCGGATCGTAGATGTCGATCATATCCGTGTCGTCCTTGAAGATGCGGCTCAGCCCACCGGTGGCCACCACGCGGAACGGCTCGTCGATCTCCTTGCGGAACTGGCGGATCGTGCGCTCGATGCCGCCCAGGAACGTGTAGTACAGGCCCGCCTGCATGGCGGTGCGCGTGTTCGTTGCCAGGATCGACTTCGGGCGCGTGATCTCCACCTCCGGCAGCTGCGCGGTCTGCCCCCACAGCGCCTCGGCGCCGGTGCGGATGCCCGTGGTGATGAAACCGGAGACGATGGTGCCCGTGCCGTCCACGTAGTTGAACGTCGTCGCCGTGCCGAAATCGGCCACCAGCACCGGGCCGCCGTACGTGTGGTAGGCGCCCGCGCAGTCGGCGATGCAGTCGGATCCCAGGGTCTTGGGGTCGTCGAGGCGGATGTTCATGCCGGTCTTGATGCCCGGGCCCACCACCATCGGCTCGAGCCCCAGGAACTTGATGATCGACGAGCGGAACGAGTACATGACCTTCGGCACCACCGAGCAGACGATCACGTCGTCCACGTCGCGCGCCGTGTAGCCGCTCAGCGCGAGGAACTGCGTGATCATCAGGCCGTACTCGTCCGAGGTGTGCGTCGCCTTCGTCGTGATGCGGTAGGAGCCGACGATGCGGTCGTCCTCCAGGAAGCCGACCACGATGTTCGTGTTGCCGATATCGACCGCCATCAGCATATGCGTATCTCCTTTGATTCGGATTGTGTTCGGATTGTGTTCGGATTGTGATCCGGACTGGTCTTGTTCCGCCCCCGATGAGGGGCCTCCCGCGGAGCCGTGCGGGCGGGGAAGCGGGCGATGACGCCACGGTCTCCCCGATGCCGCCGCTATCCGCGCAGCGCGGCGAGGCGCAGCAGCAGACGCTTGGCCAGCGCCGTCTTGTCCATGAGGTCCCAGTGCTCGATGTGCGGGGTCTGCTCGTCCGGGCCGCCCGGCGTGAGCACCGTCACCACGTTCGTGTCCGTGGCGAACCCGGCCCCCGGCTCGCGCAGGTCGTTCGCCACGAGCATGTCGCAGTGCTTGCCGGCGAGCTTTTTGGCCGCGTTGCGCACCAGATGCTCGGTCTCCATCGCGAATCCGCACAGCACCTGCGAGCCGTCGTCGCGCTTGCGGCCGCCCGCCCACGCGAGGATGTCCGGGTTCGCGACCAGACGGAGCGTGATCGACTCGCGTCCCGCCTTCTTGATCTTCTCGGGGGCGACCCCGTCCACGCGGAAGTCGCCGACCGCCGCCGCCATCACCGTGATGTCCGCCGCGGCGAACGCGTCGGACACCGCCTCGAACATGTCCTGCGCGGTGGTGACGCGCACGACGTCCACCCCCGCGGGCGCCTCCAGCGAGACCGGGCCCGAGACCAGCGTGACGCGCGCACCCAGCTCGGCCGCCGAGGCGGCCAGCGCATAGCCCATCTTGCCGGTCGAATGGTTCGTGAGATACCGCACCGGGTCGAGCGGCTCCTGCGTGGGGCCGGCCGTGACCAGCACGTTCAGGCCCTTGAGCGGCAGGGATGCGGTCGCGCCGCGGGGACCCGCCCCGTCGATGCGCTCGGTCGGCGCGCCGTCGGCGTCGCGATGCCCGTCGGCATCGGTGCCGCCGGCGTCGCGCGCGTCGTCGTCCCCGCCTTCCAGCAGCGCGGCCGCCGCCTTCTCGATCTCCTCCGGCTCGGGCATGCGCCCGCGACCGGTGTCGCCGCACGCGAGCGCGCCGGACGCCGGGTCGAGCACCGTCCAGCCGAACCCGCGGCAGACGTCCAGATTGCGCCGCGTGGCCAGATTGTCGTACATGTGCACGTTCATCGCCGGGCACAGCAGCTTCGGCCCCTCGTAGGCGAGGACGGTGGAGGCGAGCGTGTCGTCCGCCATCCCCGCGGCGATGCGCGCGATCGCGTCGGCGCTCGCCGGCGCCACGACGAGCAGGTCCGCCCACGCCGCGTCCTTCACATGGTTGATGGTCGCGGGGGACGTGTTCGCCGCCACGTCGCCGGGAACCGCGGGCGGGTCCGGGAACATCGCCGTCCGCGTCGGCTCGCCGGTCAGCGAGGTGAAGGTCAACGGCGTGACGAACCGCTCCGCCGCGGCCGTTTCGACCACGCGCACCGTATGCCCCGCCTTCGTCCAATCGGATGCCAGATGGCACGCCTTGAACGCGGCGATGCTGCCCGTGACCCCCAGAAGAATATGTGCCATGACCGTACTGCCTCCCGGCCGGAGCCTCCCGACCGACCCGATGCCGATGCCGCCGTGCATGCGGTCGCCGCGGACCACCCGTCGACGCCGCACACCAGTATAGCGACGAACCGCGGGACCCCCGTGCGGGCGTTCGCGCACGGCGGGCCGGTAGAATACGAGGGCATGCGCCGGGGCGCGCGACGGACGCGCGCCGATCGGGGGAGACGGCCCCGTCCCGCCGCGCGCACGCGGAAGGAGACGCGCATGGGCATCAGCGTGTTCGGGCGCACGCCCGCCGAGGACGCCGCGGCGGGGGAGGAGGCGATGCTCGCCCGGCTGCGCCTGTCGCTCGCCTTCGAGGCCGATCCGGCGGTCGTCTCCCGCGCGAAGGCCATCGCCGGCCGCGCGCGCACGATGATAGACGCCCTCGCCTACACCCCCGACGACGGCGAAGGCGCCGCCGAGATCTCCGGGCGGATCCGCGGCACGACGAGCCCGTCCAGCAGATACACGACGAACCTGTACTTCGACGCCGAATCCGGCGACGTGACCGGCGGGGGATGCACCTGCCCCGCCCACGCGCGCGGATACGACATCTGCAAGCACATGGCCGCGCTCGCCCTCGCCTTCATCGACGACCCGGACGGGTTCGACGGCTACCGGGGCGGGACGGCCATACGCTCCTCGCACGGGCTGCTCGAGGCGATGCGGCGGATCGACGAACGCCACGAGGCCGAGCGCGATGCCGGCCGCCGCGCCGCGATGCTGCGCGCCGGCACCTCCGACGGCCCCGTCGCGGGACACGGCACGTTCGGCGCCCGGGGGAGGGCGGCCGAGCCCCCGCGCACGCGCGTCGCCCCCGGCACCGTGGAACTCGCACCCGTGCTCAGCCTGCTCGACGGGCGGTGGAGCGTGCAGTTCCGCATCGGCGTGCGGGACGGTGCCGACTACGTGCTCAAGTCGATATCCGACCTGCTCGACGACGTGCGTGCGGGGCGGCACCGCGAATACGGGCGCAAACTCGCGTTCGTCCACACGCGCGACATGTTCGACGGGCGTTCGCGCGCCCTGCTCGGGTTCCTCGAACGCGCCGTGGACGTGCGGCGGGCGCTGGACGTGCAGAACACCCGCCGCGGCAACCTGGGCGCCATCGACATCGACCGCCACATGGCGCTCGCCGAAACGGAGGTCGCGTCGCTGCTCGACATCGTCGTCGGGGGCGAGGTGGGGCTCGTACTCGACTCCTGGTACCAGTCCTCGCCTTCCGAGGCGCCCGTGGAGCCGTCGCCGGACGAGGACCCCGCCGCCGCGGCCTCGGCGCAGCCGTTCGCGCCGATCGTGTCCATGACCCGCGTCAGCGGCGAGGACGGCGTCGCCGGATACGCCCTGCACGGCACGCCGCCCGTGGCGAAGGCCATCGAGGGGGAGCGCAGCGCGTGGCTGCTGCTGCCTCCCGCCGACGTGCTGGGCCGGCCGACCCCGCGCGGCGCCGCGTTCGCCACGGCCGGTCGGACGCCCACGGTGCGCCTGAGCGCCGCCGGATACCGGTTCGTGCGCTGCCCGGAACGGCTGCTGCCGGTCGCCCGCCTGCTGCCGGTGGTGTGCGCCGCGGACGGCGGGGACCCCGGGGACGGCGGACGGCGCGGCGGCGCCTCGGCGGGCGAACGCATCGCCTTCGACGACGCGCCCCTGTTCGCCCGCACGCTGCTGCCCGAACTGCTCGACAGCGGCCTCATGCCCGCCGGCAACGTGCCGCGGGAGATCGAACTCATGCGGCCGGTCGAATGCGAACCGGAGTTCTACCTCGACCGCGACGAGCGCGGCGTCGTGTGCACGGCGAAGGCGCGCTACGGTTCGCGCGAATCGGTCATCGTGCCCCAGCGCGGCGGCGACTTCGCCCCCGGCGCGATCCCCGTGGCGGGCGCCGGGCACGACTTCGGCGCCGAACGGGCCATGCTCGACACGGTGCGCGCGTACTTCACCATCGCCTCGCCGGACGCGCCCGGCGTCATCGGGCGCGACGAGACCACGCGCATCGTCGCCCTGTTCGACGAGGGACTCGCCGCCCTGCGCGCGGCCGGCAAGGTGTTCACCACGCCCGCGTTCGACCGTCTGCTCGCGCCCAGGGCCCCGAGCGTGAAGGTGGGCCTGTCCGTCAGGTCGAACCTGGTGGAGATCTCGCCGATCGCCGACGAGGTGCCGCCCGACGAGGTGGGGGCGCTCCTCGCCGCATACCGGCGCCGCCAACGGTTCCACCGTCTCAAAGACGGCACGTTCGTGGACCTGCGCGGCGCCGACCTCGACGCGCTCGACCGCGTCGCCGACGACCTGGACCTGGACGAGTCGGAACTCGACGACGGCCCGGTCACCGTGCCGGGCATGCAGGCGTTCCTGCTCGACGCCGAACTCGCCGGCGGCGACGTGGACAAGGAACCGTCGTTCATGGCGTACGTGGGCGAGCTCAAGGCCGTGGACCCGTCCCGCTACGAGGTGCCCGGGCCGCTCAGGGGCGTGCTGCGCCCCTACCAGGCGGACGGCTACCGCTGGCTGCGCACGCTGTGCGACAAGGGGTTCGGCGGCATCCTCGCCGACGAGATGGGACTGGGCAAATCGGTGCAGCTCATCGCCCTGCTGCTCGCGCTGGCCGGGGGACGCGCGGGATCGGGGACGGCCGGGGACGGTGCCTCGCTCATCGTGTGCCCCGCCTCGCTCGTCTACAACTGGGCCGCGGAATTCGCGAAGTTCGCGCCCGGGCTCGACGCCGTGCCGGTGGCCGGCACGAAGACGGAACGCCGTGCCGCCATCGAACGGCACGCGGGAGACCCGTCCGCCGTGCTCATCACCTCCTACGACCTGCTGCGCCGCGACGCGGACGACTACCGGGGCAGGGGCTTCGACGTGATGGCGCTCGACGAGGCGCAGGTCATCAAGAACCACACCACCAAGACCGCGAAGGCGGTCAAATCCATCGACGCCGCCCACCGGTTCGCCCTCACCGGCACACCCATCGAGAACCGGCTGAGCGAACTGTGGAGCATCTTCGACTTCCTCATGCCCGGGCTGCTCGGCTCCTACAAACGCTTCCACGAACGCTACGAGCTGCCGATCTCGGGCGGCCGCGCCGCCGACGCCGACAGCGCCGAGGGGCGCGCCGCCGCCAAGGTCAACCCGGAAGGCGAACGCGTGGCCCGCCGTCTCCAGGCGCTGACCGGCGTGTTCATCAAACGCAGGCTCAAATCCCAGGTGCTCACCGACCTGCCGGACAAGATCGAGACCACCGTCACCGTGCAACTGGAGGGCGAGCAGCGCAAACTGTACGCGGCGCACGAGCAGCGGCTGCGCAAACAGCTCGAACACGAGGCGGACGACGACTTCAACACGTCGAGGATCCGCATCCTCGCCGAACTGACGAAACTGCGCCAGCTCTGCTGCGACCCGCGCCTGCTGTACTCCAACGCGAAGGATCGGTCCGCCAAGCTCGCCGCCATCGCCGAACTCGTCTCCAGCTGCATGTCCGAAGGCAAGAAGGCGCTCGTCTTCTCCCAGTTCACCGGATTCCTCGACCTCATCGGCACGAGGCTCGACGCGGCGTCGATCCCCTGGTACCGGATCGACGGCTCCACGCCGAAGAAACGCCGCCTCGAACTCGTCGACCGGTTCAACGCGGACACGACCCCCGTGTTCCTCATCTCGCTCAAGGCCGGCAACACCGGGCTGAACCTCGTGGGCGCCAGCGTGGTCATCCACGCCGACCCATGGTGGAACGCCGCCGCGCAGGACCAGGCCACCGACCGCGCCCACCGCATCGGCCAGCGCCACGACGTGGACGTGTACCGGATCGTCGCCAAGGACACCATCGAGGAACGCATCCTCGAACTGCAGCGGACCAAAAGCGAACTCGCCCGTCGGTTCACCGACGTTTCCGCTCTCGCCGGCGCGGCCCCCGCGTCCATCGCCTCCCTCACCCGCGACGACCTGCTGGGATTGTTGGAATAGAGGACCGGCTGCAATGGTCTGCCGGAACGAGCGGGAGGCGGGGCGTCTCGCTTCGGACCGTAAGGACTTGGCCTGAGCGGCCCGGAGCGTGTCCGGAGCAAGACGCCCCGCCTCCCGCGGACGGAACCTGGACGGAACCGGAACTGTCTGCCAGATGGGCGAAACGGCGGCGCCAACGCGTGCGGTGATAGTCTCGTGACGGATACGACAAGCATGGTCCTCGAAGGAATGGAGTACAGCATGATCAGGGTTTCGGTGGTCGGCGCCAAGGGTCGCATGGGATCGCACGTGGTCGAGGCGGTGAACGGCGCGGACGGCATGCAGCTCGCGCTCGCGCTCGACGCCGGCGACGACCTCGCCGCCATCACGCCGGACAACACCGACGTCGTCGTCGAGTTCACCGTGCCGTCCGTGAGCCTGAAGAACGTGCTCGCGCTCGTCGCGCAGGGCGTGGACGTGGTCGTCGGCACCACCGGCTGGACCGAGGAGAAGCTCGCCGAGGTGCGCGAGGCCATCGCCGCCGGCCCGCGCCCGGACACCCAGAAGGTGTTCATCGCGCCGAACTTCGCCATCTCCGCCGTGCTCGCCGACCACTTCGCCGCGCAGGCCGCGAAGTACTTCGAATCCGCGGAGATCATCGAACTGCACCATCCGAACAAGGTGGACGCCCCCTCCGGCACCGCCATCCACACCGCGGCCGGCATCGCCGCCGCGCGCAGGGCCGCGGGCCTCGGCCCCGTGCCGGACACCACCGAGACCGACGGCGGTTCGCGCGGCCAGGTCGTCGACGGCATCCACGTGCACGCCGTGCGCCTGCGCGGCCTCAACGCGCACGAGGAGGTGCTCTTCGGCAACGCCGGCGAGCAGCTCGTCATCCGAGCCGACAGCTTCGACCGCGGCTCGTTCATGCCCGGCGTGATCCTCGCCGTGCGCAAGGTCGCCGGCGACGCCCCCGCGGGCCTGACCGTCGGCCTCGACAACTTCCTCGACCTGTGACCGGGCGTTGCGGCGGAACGTCACATCAGAGTCGTTACATAAGAGTCCACAACGCGAAGTACGGTGAACACTATGACTGAGAGCGCTATGCATCTGCTGAATCCGGCCCCGTTCGGGCGTATCCTGCCCGCGATGGTCACCCCGATGAAGTCCAACGGCGACGTCGATTACGAGGCGGCGCAGAAGCTCGCCAAGCAGCTCGTCGCGGACGGCGCCGACGGCCTCGTCGTCAACGGGACCACCGGCGAATCGCCCGTCACCCACATGGACGAGAAGGTCGAACTCGTCCGTGCGGTCAAGGAGGTCGTCGACGTGCCGGTCATCTCCGGCGCCGGCTCCAACGACACCGCGCACACCGTGCGCATGGTCGAACAGACCCAGGAGGCGGGCGCCGACGCGGTGCTCGTCGTCATGCCCTACTACTCCCGCCCGTCCCAGGACGGCGTCTTCGGCCACTACAAGGCCGTCGACGAAAGCACCGACAAGCCGATCATCGTCTACGACGTGCCCGGCCGCACCGGACTCAAGGTGAAGGTCGAGACCTACGACCGCCTCGCCGAGCTCGAGCACGTCGTGGCCGTCAAGGACGCCACCGGCGACCTCGCCGCCGCCGTCGAGAAGCAGCAGCGCACCGGACTCGCCTGGTATTCGGGCGACGACGGGCTGTTCCTGCCGTTCCTCTCCATTGGTGCCGTCGGCATCATCTCCGTCATCGCGCATGCGGCCGCGAACCCCATGCGCCGACTCGTCGAGGCCTTCGACCGCGGCGACATCCACGAGGCGCAGCGCCTCGCCAACCAGCTCGCACCGCTCGTCCACGCGCTCAACGGCGACGGCTACCAGGCCGTCATGGCCAAGGCCGCGCTCAAGGTCCGCGGCGTGCTCGACTCCACGTTCATGCGTCTGCCGAACGTCGGCCCGGACGCCACCCAGCTCGAAAAGGCCGAGATGGGCATGAGGGCCGCCGGACTGCTGTAACGCCGGCGAACCCAGGCTCCGGGCCCCGGGTCGTCCCGCAACGGGGCGGCGCCGGGGCCGTCGCGTGTGCGCGCGTCCGGCGCGGCCGCCACACATGTCGCCTTCGTGAGAGCACGAAGGCAAGTAATCAGGAAACACAAGAAAGCAATGGCACAAGACAAGAACACCAAGAACACGAACAACTCCCGCCGCCGCGGATCGTCGAGCCGCGGCAAGGGCACCGGCCGCGGTCGCGGCGGCGCCACCCGCGCCCGTCGACAGAACGTCGGCACCCAGGCCACCGCGCCCCAGCAGGACGCCGTCCTCATCGCCCCGCCGAAGTACCGCAAGGGCTCGATGCGCATCACGCCGCTCGGCGGCCTGGGCGAGATCGGCCGCAACATGAACGTCATCGAGTACAACGGCCACCTGCTGCTCATCGACTGCGGCGTGCTCTTCCCGGAGGAGGAGCAGCCGGGCGTCGACCTCATCCTGCCCGACTTCCACTACATCAAGGACCGTCTCGACAAGGTCGAGGCGCTCGTCCTCACCCACGGCCACGAGGACCACATCGGCGGCGTGCCCTACCTGCTCAAGCTGCGCCCGGACATCCCGCTCATCGGCTCCAAGCTCACCCTCGCCTTCGTGGACGCGAAGTGCAAGGAGCACCACATCAACCCCACCAAGGTCGAGGTGCAGGGCCGCGACAAGCTCAAGGTCGGCCCGTTCGACCTCGAGTTCATCACCGTGACCCACTCCATCCCGGACGCGCTCGCCGTGTACGTGAAGACCCCGGCCGGCTCCCTCATCGACACCGGCGACATCAAGCTCGACCAGCTGCCGCTCGACCACAAGATCACCGACCTCGTCGAGTTCGGCAAGATCGGCGAGAAGGGCGTGGACCTGCTCATGATGGACTCCACGAACGCCGAGGTGCCGGGCTTCGTCAAGCCGGAGACCTCCATCGGCCCGGCGCTCGACCAGGCGTTCGCGCAGGCCACCCGCAAGATCATCGTCGCGAGCTTCTCCTCGCACGTGCACCGCGTGCAGCAGGTCGTCGACACCGCCCACAAGTACGGCCGCAAGGTCGTGTTCGTCGGCCGTTCGATGGTGCGCAACATGTCCATCGCCGCCGACCTGGGCTACCTGCACATCCCCGAGGGCACCGTCGTGGACCTGAAGCAGGCCAACGACATCCAGGACGACAAGCTCGTCTACATGTGCACCGGCTCCCAGGGCGAGCCGATGGCCGCCCTCGGCCGCATCGCCGACGGCAACCACCGCGACATCCACATCAACGAGTTCGACACCGTGATCCTCGCCAGCTCGCTCATCCCGGGCAACGAGCACGGCGTGTACAAGGTCATCAACAAGCTCGTGCAGCTCGGCGCGAAGGTCGTCAACCGCGACAACGCGGCCGTGCACGTGTCCGGCCACTGCAACGAGGGCGAGCTGCTGTACATGTACAACATCGTCAAGCCGAAGTGCGCGATGCCGATCCACGGCGAGAACCGCCACCTCGTGGCCAACGGCCTGATCGCCGTGAAGACCGGCGTCGACCCGCAGAACGTCGTGCTCGCCGAGGACGGCGACGTCGTCGACCTGTACCACGGCAAGGCCGCGGTCGTCGGCTCCGTGCCGTGCGGCTACGTGTACGTGGACGGCGACTCGGTCGGCGAGCTCACCGACGAGGAGCTGGAGAAGCGTCGCATCCTCGGCACCGAGGGCTTCGTCTCCGCGTTCGTCGTGGTCGACTCCGAGACCCGCGAGGTCGTCT
Source organism: Bifidobacterium platyrrhinorum (assembly GCF_010667645.1). GTDB lineage: Bacteria > Actinomycetota > Actinomycetes > Actinomycetales > Bifidobacteriaceae > Bifidobacterium > Bifidobacterium platyrrhinorum. The sequence goes on along the minus strand of NZ_WHZV01000013.1, from coordinate 4,347 downwards.
CCGGCCCGAAGATCTACCTCAACGCCGTGGCCGAGGACGAGAGCGAGTTCGACAAGGTGCGCCACCAGATCGTCGAACAGCTCAACGACGCGCTCATGGCCGGCACCACTGACACCTACAAGCTGCAGCAGATCATGCGCCGCACGCTCGGCGGCTGGATCGCCCGCCAGCTGCGCCGCAAGCCGATGATCGTGCCCGTCGTGGCCGACATCGCCACCGATGTCGCCGAACAGCGCTGACCGCGGCCCGTCCGGACCGCGATCCCTCCCAGGCCAGGCCTCCCCGCACGGGGAGCCTGGCCGTTGTCACGTCATCACCAACCATCACGCCATCACGTCATCACGCAACCGTCACGCACGCCCGTGCGTACCGCCGTGCATCCCGCACACCAGAAGGAGAACACCATGCCCGGATCGAATCTGACCCGCATCGAGGCCGAGGAGCGCAAGGCCATCGTCGAGGCCCCCATCCACTACCACGTGAGCCTCGACCTGACCGTCGGCGCGAAGACCTTCGGCTCGCACGCCCTGATCTGCTTCAACGCGAAGCCGGGGTCCTCCACCTTCCTCGACCTCATCGCCGACGAGGTGAGCGCGGTCACGCTCAACGGCGTCGAACTCGACCCCGCCGAGGTGTTCGCCGACGACCGCATCGAGCTCAGGGACCTCAAGGAGAAGAACGAGGTCGTCGTCGATGCCAGGTGCCGCTACTCCAACACCGGCGAGGGCCTGCACCGCTCCGTCGACCCGTCCGACGGCAACGTGTACCTGTACTCCCAGTTCGAGGTGCCGGACGCCCGCCGCGTCTACGCCGTGTTCGACCAGCCCGACCTCAAGGCCACCTTCGACTTCAAGGTGCTCGCCCCCAAGAGCTGGATCGTCACCTCCAACATGCCCGCCGCATCCGTCGAGGACTACGCGCGCGAGACGCTCGACGGCACGCTCGAGGCGAAGCCGAACGAGACGACGAAGCTGTGGAGCTTCGAGCCGACCCCGGTGATGAGCTCCTACCTGACCGCCATCTGCGCCGGCCCGTACGCCGAATGGCACACCGAATACGCCAACGAGGACGGCCGCATCGTGCCGATGGCCCAGTACTGCCGCCAGTCCCTCGCCGAGGCGTTCGCCAAGGACGTCGACTACCTGTTCGACATCACCAAGAAGGGCTTCGCCTTCTACGCGAAGACCTGGGGCGTGCCCTACCCGTACGCCAAGTACGACCAGATCTACGTGCCGGAATACAACGCGGGCGCCATGGAGAACATCGGCATGGTCACCATCCGCGACTCCTACGTGTTCGAATCCAAGGTGACCGACGCCCTGGCCGAGCGCCGCGTCGTCACCGTGCTGCACGAGCTCGCCCACATGTGGTTCGGCGACTACGTGACGATGAAGTGGTGGAACGACCTGTGGCTCAACGAGTCCTTCGCCGAGTTCACCTCCACGCTCGCCACCGCCGAGGCCACCGAATGGCACGACGCCTGGGCCACGTTCTGCTCCGGCGAGAAGAGCTGGGCGCTGCGCCAGGACCAGCTGCCCACCACGCACCCGATCGTCGCGCCGATCAACGACCTCAACGACACGTACGTGAACTTCGACGGCATCACCTATGCGAAGGGCGCCTCCGTGCTGAAGCAGCTCGTGTTCTACGTGGGCCGCACGAAGTTCTTCCAGGGCATCCACAACTACCTCGACAAGCACGCGTACTCGAACGCCACGCTCGCCGACCTGCTGGGCGAGCTGGAGGCGACCTCCGGCCGCGACCTCAAGGCGTGGAGCGCGAAGTGGCTGGAGGAATCCGGCATCAACACCATCACGCCCGCCATCGAGGAAAGCAAGGACGGGGTGATCGGCTCGCTCACCCTCACCCAGACCGCCCCGGCCGAGCACGCCGTGCTGCGCCCGCACCGCCTCGCCGTCGGCTTCTACGACCTGGACAAGGCCAGCGGCAAGGTCGTGCGCACCGACCGCATCGAACTCGACGTGGACGGCGAGACCACGCCCGTCGAGGCCGCCGCCGGCAAGCGCCGCCCCGCGCTCCTGCTCGTCAACGACGAGGACCTCACCTACACGAAGATCCGCTTTGACGCCGCCTCGCTCGCCTTCGCCGAGGAGCATCTGCAGGACGTCGACGTCGCGCTCGCCCGCGCCGTGATCTGGCTCGCCTTCTGGGACATGACCCGCGACGGCGAATTCCCGGCCGAGCGCTTCGTCGATATGACGCTGCGCCTGCTCGCCCACGAGACCGAATCCACCACGTTCCGCTACGCGCTGGCCTGCATGAGCACCACCGCGCACCACTACGTGGCCGCCTCGCGCCGCGACGAGGTGTTGAAGCACGTGGCCGCCGAGCTGTTCGAACTCGTGCGCGCCGCCGAACCCGGCTCCGACGCGCAGTTCCAGCTCGCCACCGCCTACCTCGGCTACGGCGAGGAGGGCGACGCCGCGTTCGCCGCCAACGCCCGCGGCCTGCTCTCCGGCGACGTCGCGTTCGACGGCCTCGAGATCGACAACAACTTCACGTGGACGATCGTGAACGCGCTCGCCTCCGTGAACGAGTACTCCGACGAGGACATCGACGCGCAGCTGAAGAAGAAGGAGACCACCGAGAACCGCGAGTTCGCCTACGGCGCCCACGCGGTCAAGGGCACCGCCGAGGCGAAGGCCTGGGCGTGGGACCAGGCGCTCAACAACGACGGGCTCACCAACAGCCAGCTGGAGGCCGTGGCCCGCGGGTTCGCCGCCACGCCGCGCCCCGACCTGGCCGAGCCGTACGCCGGCAAGTACTTCGAGACCATCGACTGGATCTGGGAGCACAAGACCTACCACATGGCCGAGGCGCTGCTCAATGGCCTCTACCCGGGCTACGCCGATCCGGCCACGCTGGTCTCGCTCGGCGAATCCTGGCTGGCCTCCCACGCCGATGCCGCCGACGCGCTCAAGCGCCTCGTCGTCGAGAACGTCGCCTCCTCGCGTCGCACCCTCGCCGTGCGCCGCTACAACGAAGGCCTGTGATCCCGAGCGTTCTCCCGGTTCCCTTGGCCCCACGGCCCTCGAGGCCATAGGGGCCTGGAGGGGAGGGGTCAGGGGCCGCAAGGTCCATATTCCAAAAGAAAACCCGCGATTCGTCCCCAACGGCGTATCCTCGCTCAAGGCCCGGTGACGGGCCCTGAACCGTGAAGGAGCTGCAAGGGATGATCGCGGGTTTCTCCGTTCTTACGCTGCTGTTGATCCTGCTCGCCGGAGTCGGCGCGGGATTCGTCGGATACGCGGTGGGCGCCTCGTCGCTCGTCTCGTACCCGGCATTGCTCGCCTGCGGCATCCCGCCCGTGCTCGCCAACGCGTCGAACACGGTGGGCGTGGTCGGCACCGGCATCGGCGGCGTGATGGGCGCGCACCGCGAACTCAAGGGGCAGGCGCTGCGCTCGGTCGTCTATGTGGCCATCGGCGCGGTCGGTGGCGTGGCCGGCGCGTACCTGCTGCTCGAACTCGACCCGAAGGTGTTCGAATTCGCCGCGCCGGCGCTGATCCTGTTCTCCTCGCTCATCATCGCGGTCAATCCGCGCGGGCGCATGCAGGCCAAACAGGCCGCCGCCGACGCGCACGCGCAGCTGAACCGCATGCAGGCAGGCGCGTCCGTCGCGTCCGGTACCGCATCGGATTCCCTCGAACGGCCGGTGCAGCCGCTCAAGCGGGACTCCTGGTGGGTGTGGATCGGCGTCGTCACGGTCGCCGTCTACTCCGGGTACTTCGGCGCCGGCGCGGGCACTCTCGCGCTCGCCGTGCTCGACGCGGCGAAGATCGGCCCGTTCCACAAGATCAACGCGTTGAAGACGCTTATCGGCACGGGGGCGAACATCACCGCGTCCGTCGTGTTCATCGCACGCGGCGCCGTCGACTGGCCGGCCGCGATCATGCTGTGCATCGGCTGCTTCATCGGCGGGTACATCGCCCCGCCCATCACCCGCCGCATCCCCGCGAACGTGATGCGCGCCGCCGCCGTCATCGCCGGCGTCGTCCTCACCATCGACCTCGCCCTGAAGACCTACTGACGGTTTGAAGGTCTACTGACGATCTGAAGGCCTACACTGACTGTCCTGAAGACTTACTGAGTCCCGGCGTCCGCTGGTTTGCAATGGCTGATGCGGACGGTGTCGCATGTGCCATGTCCCGGTACGGTCGAATCATCCGATTTCTCCGCGTGGGGCAAGAATCCGTACCACCGTATGCGGAAACGTAGGGATTCAGTCAACGGGGGTACATGCGTGTGCCTGTATTGTCTCGGGGCATGGTTGACGCATGTCTCGGGGCATGGTTGACGGTGTCTCCTGGGGCATGGTTTACATGT
>NZ_WHZV01000012.1 GCF_010667645.1 Bifidobacterium platyrrhinorum | reverse complement strand
CAGATGTAAACCATGCCCCAAGACACACCGTCAACCATGCCCCGAGACATGCGTCAACGATGCCCCAAGACAATACACCTCAACCCGAAAACCCGCCTTCGTATGGTTGAGGGAGTCATAATCCTCGCATACAACCGTGAGACAGGCCTACACCGGGTTGGGGGAAGCCTGATTCCCGCACCCAAGCGTGAGACAGGCCTACACCGGGTTGGGGGAAGCCTGATTCCCGCACCCAAGCGTGAAACAGGCCTCCATCGTGTTGTGCGGCGAACCCGGATGACCATGACGGATGGTTGGACTGCCCGGACGGACCGATGAAAGCCCCCACACGGCTGCCCGGTCCGCCCCGGCGGACGATCAGGATGACGGCCAACCCCTACACGCCGCAATGCGAACGGTCGGAACCGTTCCCCGGCGCACTCGACATGTACCTCGTCCCGTGCATTCGACGTGTCACCGAGAACGCGCTCACGCCATCCGCGGGAGCTTCCGCGAACGGATGACGATGTGCCGGCCGGCGGCGTCGGTGGTGGCGAACAGGTAGGCGTCGCCGCCGTCCTTGAGCTTCAGCTTTTTGCGCAACGCGGCGACCGGGAGCGGGAAGTTGCGTGTGGCGATGTTCGCGTGCGTGAGCCCGTCCGTCAGACGCTTCAGGTCCTTCTTGTTCATCGTTGCGACCGCGTCGACCTCGAACACACGGCCGGGGAATTCCGCGGCCGGCTTCGCGGAGACGAACAGGTGGCTGTCGCGTGCGATCGGAGCCACACCGAACCGGTGTGCGAGCAGAGCGAAACAGCCCGCCTTCATGACCGACGCGTTCGGCTCGTACAGGTAGCGCCACGTATCGGGATCGCCGGGGTCGGCGATATGGGCACCGTGTCCGGCAACATCACCGCCCGCCGGCACGGCTGCTGTGCCGGCACCGTCCACGCCGTCGCTCCCATCGTCGCCCGCGTCGAACTCCAGCATCTGGCCGTCGTTCGCACAGAAGACCCGAGGCGCGTCGTACACGTCGCGCCCGACGACGAGCAGCAGCTCCTTGCACTCGTTGCCTGTGGACACGATATGCACCTCATGCACATGGCCCGCGAAATCCGCGACCGTCTTATGCCAGTCGAGCATCGGGGAGAGCTTCACCATCACGTGCGGGGCGGCGGCGAGCAGCCGGTCGAGCAGTCCCAGCACATCCGGCGTGCAATCGGCGATCGCGTACGTGCGCGCGCCATGGGAGTCGCGCCGCGCCGGATCGAGGAAGATCAGGGTCGCGCCATCGCGGCCGATTGTGGACAGATACTCCGCGGCATCGCCGTTGACGATCGACGCGTGCGCAAGCCCCAACGCGGGCATGTTGTGCGCGGCCAGCTCGCACAGGCGCTCCTGCCGCTCCACATAGACTGCATGGTCGAAGACCTGTGCCATGTACGAGAAATCCACGCCGAACCCGCCGGTCAGGTCGACGAGCGTCGTCGTGCAGCCGGTCCTCGCGCCGTCCACGACGACGCGACGCGCGACGCCGGCCTTGTACCGTGCCGTGGCCTCGGACGAACACTGCTCCATCGACAGGTGCGGCGGATAGACCACATCCCCGCACGCCGCCCACGCCGGAAGTTTCACGCGCGCCGTGCGCCACCCTGAGATCTGCTCCAACGCGGCCGTCAGGTCCACGTCCGGTCCCGGCTTCGCATGCAGCGCCAGATCGCGCACGTCCTCGTCCCGATGCTCCGCGGCGAAGGCGCGGGTCCCGTTCGAAATCAACACTGTTTCATTGTACGGAAAAGGTTCGGCACGGCCGGCGCGACCCACGGGCGCCCACGCGACGGGCGGATGTGAGAAGCTGGAGGACGGACGACGCCATGCCCGCGAGGGACGGAAAGGACCGATGATGATCGACGAAGTGGTGATGCTCAGGCACGGACGCACGAACTACAACCTCCAACGCCGGCTGCAGGGGCAGATCGACGTGCCGCTCGACATCGTCGGCCAGTGGCAGGCCGACCAGACCGGGCTCGCGCTCGCCGCCCGCTACTACTGGGCGAAGGTGAGCCGGCTCGCCGACGATCCGGCGGCGATCCCGCAGCCCGGGCCGGAGGCGAGGGAACGGGCGAGCACGCTCGAATACGAGGAGGCGCCCGCCGCGCGCAGGCGATGGTGGTCTACAGCTCCGACTTGTTCCGGGCCCTGCGGACGGCACACGCCTTCGCCGACATCCTCGGCCTTCCCGTCACGCCGGACCCACGTCTGCGCGAACGCTCCTTCGGACAATGGGAGGGATTGACCCGCGACGAGGTGCGGGCGGCGGATGCCGGGGCCTACGCCTCGTGGAAGCGGCATGAGGGCGGCGAGACCGCCTACGGGGTCGAAAGCCGGCGGGCCGTGGGGAAGCGCGGCGCGAAGGCCGTGCGCGACATCATCGCCGACCCCGCATACGCGGGCGAGCGGCCCGTCACGTTGATGCTCGTCGGCCACGGTTCGTGGATCGTCGCGACGATCAGCGAACTTCTGGGCCTCGACCCGGACGGCATGAACGCGATCGGGTCGATGCGCAACGCCTGCTGGAGCCGGCTCGCCGTGCGCCACACGGTCAACGGGAAGCCCGCCGCGCAGCCCATGTTCGATCTTGTCGAACACAACCAGGGGCCCGCCGTGGCGAGCCTCGGCGACTGGGAGAACGGGCCCGCCGACCTCAGGGGCCCGCACATGCCCGATTGGAAGCCGATCAACTGGTGACGTCGGCGACGGCCGTCTCGCGAATTCACCGCGAATTCAATTGCCCGGGCGATACCCGATGGCGCACGTCCCGCACATGGGACTAGACTTGTCGAGGTTTTCGGGGCGGACCCCGATCGGACGGACATGGCGAAAGGCGGGTGAAGAGACGATGTTGAGGATGTTCAGCACCATTAACGGCCAGGTGGAGCGGGTGGACAAACCGGAGAACGGCTCATGGCTGTGCCTGAGCGAACCCACCGACGTGGAGCTCGCCACCGTCGCCTCCGAGACCGGCGTCGACCTCGCCGACCTGCGTGCGCCGCTCGATGACGAGGAGAGGTCCCGCGTCGACGTCGAGGACGACTACACGATGGTCATCGTCGACATCCCGACCGTCGAGGAGCGCGGCGGGCGCGATTGGTACGAGACCATCCCGTTGTCGATCATCGTCACCGAGCATCTCATCATCACCGTGTGCATGCAGGACACGCCCGTGCTCCACCCGTTCATGGAAGGCACGATCCGCGGGTTCAACACGTACATGCACTCGCGGTTCATCCTGCAGATCCTCTACCGCAACGCCACGATGTACCTGCGCTATCTGCGCATCATCGACCGCGAAAGCGACAAGCTCGAACTCAAGCTCCGCCACTCCATGCAGAACCGCGAGATCGTGATGCTCATGGAGCTGAGCAAGACCTTGGTGTACTTCACCACCTCCCTCAAATCGAACGAGATCGTGATGGAGAAGCTCACCACCCTGCAGCGCATCAAGCAGTACCCGGACGACGAGGACCTGCTCGACGACGTCATCACCGAGAACAAGCAGGCCATCGAGATGGCCAACATCTACAGCGGCGTTCTCGCGAACATGACCGACGCGTTCGCCTCGATCGTGTCCAACAACCTGAACAACGTGATGCGCATCTTCACGATCATCTCCATCACGCTGTCCATCCCCACGCTCATCTTCTCCATGTACGGCATGAACTTCCAGGACGGCATGCTCGGCATGCCGCTGACCGACAAGACATGGGGATTCGCGGCGATCATCCTCATCTCCATCGCCTTGTCCGTGGCCGTCACCTGGTTCCTCACCCGCTCGCGCATGTTCAAGTGAGACGCCGCATGGCAGCCATCCGCAATCGGACCGACCGCACGCGGCGCCTTCGCCGGCACCGCAGGCCGGGCGTGCGCATGCGCGTCGCGCGGGGCGTCTCCGCCGCGTTGACGACGCTCGCGCTCGCCGCGACGGCGGGTTGCGGCGGCGCGCCGGCCACGGTGAGGCAGCCGGACGGACCCACCATCGCGATCGGCGTCGCCGCCGACGAACCCGGACTGTCGCGCTGGCATGACGGCGGCTACTCCGGATTCGAGGTCGAAGTGGCCCGATACGTCGCCAAGAAACTCGGATACGCGAACAAGCAGATCGTCTTCAAACAGGTCGAACCCGCCAACCGGCTCGAACTGCTCGCCGACGGCACCGTCGACCTGGTCGTCGCCGGCATGCCGATGCCCGCCGACGGCGGGGACGGCGATGATGCGGATGGCGGCCTCGCCGCGAACGGCGTCGTCTCCGACGGCCACGCCACCTACGCCGGACCGTACCTGACCACGCGGCAGGGGCTGCTCGCCCGACCCGGCGACGCCGCAGGCATCGACGGCGTCGCCGCGCTCGCCGGCAAGTCCGTCTGCACGGTCGCCGGCAGCGGCGCGAAAGACGCGCTGCTCGCCGCCGTGCCGCAGGGGAGGACGCGCGAACGGGACACCTACCCGCAATGCGTCACCGACCTCATGGTCGGCACCGCCGACGCGATCGCCGGCGACGCCGTCACGCTCGCCGGACTCGCGCGCGACGAAGGCGGCACGCTCGTCACGCGCGTGAAGGGCGTGCGCTACGGGAGCGTGCGCTATGGCATCGCCGTGCAGGCCGGGGCCGTCACGCTCGCCGACGACATCGCCGAAGCGCTCCGCGACATGCGCGCCGACGGCTCGTACGACGCCGCGCTGGACGCGCTCGCCGACGCGACCGGCTGGAGGCAGGCGCGGTAGGCGGCATGCGTCCGCGGGCGGCGACGCCGGTTACGGCGACGTGGGCGGCGATAGTCCGTGCGATAGGGCACGATGACCGTATTCCGTCGACACTCCGTCGACTTGTGGAGAACGACAGCAGGCAGCTAAGGAGGCCGTTCATGCGACGCGGACCGATTCGCGCGGGGGAGAAGGTGCAGTTCACCGACCGCAAGGGCAAGAAGATCACCGACCAGATCGTCGCCGGAGGCAGCACGCAGACCGAGCACGGCCTGATCCTGCACGACGACGTGATCGGGCGGACCGAAGGCGTGGTCGTCACCACCGTCACCGCCAAACGCGAGGCGCAGGTCAACGCCCTCCATCCGGAACGGGACGCCGGCAAACCGTGGAAGGCGGCGCGCGCGATCGGCGGCTGGCAGTACGCGGTGATGCGTCCCCGCCTCGCCGACTACGTGCTGTCCATGCCGCGCGGCGCGCAGATCATGTACCCGAAGGACGTCGCCCAGGTCATCCAGTTGGGCGACATCCGTTCCGGCCACCGCGTGCTCGAATCCGGCGCCGGGTCGGGTGCGATGAGCGTCAACCTGCTCGACGCGGTGGGGGAGGCCGGCGAGCTCACCACCATCGAGCTGCGGCCCGATTTCGCGCGCGTCGCCGAGGCGAACGCCACGCTCTACTACGGCGCGAAGCCCGCATGGTGGGACTTGAGGACCGGCGACTTCGACACGGTGGCCGCGGAGCTGCCCGAACACCATTACGACCGGATCATGCTCGACATGCTCGACCCGTGGAACCGGCTCGACCAGGCGTGGCGCGTGATCGTTCCCGGCGGTGTGCTCGTCGCGTACATCACCACCACCACGCAGATGAGCCGTCTCGTCGAGGCGCTGCGCGAGGCCGGCACCTGGACGGAACCGGTCGTGCAGGAGACGCTGGAGCGCAGCTGGAAGGTGCAGGGGCTCGCCGTGCGGCCCGACCACCAGATGATCGGCCACACCGGCTTCCTCGTCGTCTCGCGCGCGATGGCGGAGGGCTTCGCCGCGCTGAAGAAGCGCGAGCGCCCCGCCAAGGACACGGTCACCGATGTGGACGACCTGACCGCCGAGCAGCGCGAGGCGCAGCTCGAGGACCTCGAACTGCGCGACATCTCCGACCGCAAGCTGCGCAAGGTGCTGCGCGACCTCGACAGACAGGTGGGCGCATTGGGGGCGGACGCCGACTGACGGCGGCGGACTCGCGCGGGGATATAATTGAACGACGCGTTTCCGTGAACGTTCACCTTGCAGTGGCGGGAACGCCGTGGACACGAGTGGAGGCGGACGTGGGAGTCAATCCGAACAAGGTCGCGAAGCGGGTCAAGGGCTACGATCACATCCTGATCATCATGCGGCACGCGAAGGCCGAACCGTTCAGCAGCGAAGGCGACTACGGCCGCGGACTGACGTCCAAAGGCCTCAAGCAGGCGAAGAAGGTCGCCAAGGGCCTCGACGCGATGAAGCTCACGCCCGACGTCATCGCCTGCTCGGCCGCCGCCCGCGCGCGCCAGACCCTGGCGAAGATGCTCAAGACCTTCGGCGACAAGCCCAAGGTGGACTACCATCAGAGCCTGTACGAGGGCGGCATGCAGTCCGTGTTCGACGAGCTCACGCACGTCAAGGACAAGGCCCGCGTGCTCATGGTGCTCGGTCATGAGCCCACCGTCTCCATCGCCAGCCAGTGGCTCGCCTCCTCCGAATCCGATCCGGAGCGGCTCGACCTGCTCAACCTGGGCCTGCAGACCGCCGGCGTCGTGATCTTCGGCTCCGACAAGCCGTTCAAGCAATGGCAGGTGCATTCCGGCGACCTGCTCGCCGTGATGAGCGCCTCCGACTTCGACTGAGACGCCCGCCGGCCGGTATGTGGGCACGGTCGCACGGCGATGGCGCGGACGGCGTATACTCGCCGCTCGTGTATTCGTCCGGTTGCCAAGCGCTTGTTGAACAAGGTCGGGAAACGGCGCTATAAAGCCGATTTATGTACCCAGACACCCCGCAAACCATTGGAAATACCCGGAAACCCCTGTAATTCCAATGGTTTCGCACTCCATGCGTCCTTACGTCGATATGGGCTTTCGCCGGCTTTCGCCGGCGTTTGTGGGGCGCATAGAGTGTGAAATAGAGTGCACTCCCGAGACCGCAAAGGGAGGCATCATGGCAACCACTCGCAGACGTACCAAGGGCGCCGGCGGCGTCTTCAAGGACTCGAAGGGCCGCTGGCATTTCCGCCGCGAGATCACGCCCGACCCCGTCACCGGCCGCCGGCGGGTCATCGAGGCCACCGGACGGGTCAAGAGCGAGGCCCGCGCCCGCTTCGACGAGAAGGTCGCCGAGTACGAGCGCACCGGCCGCATCCGCACCAGCACCGGCCCCACCGTCGCCGGCTACTCCGACCGGTGGATGGAGCGCCACCGCGCCGACGTCAAGCCCAACACCTGGGCCAACGAGGCCGGCTGGCTGCGCCTCCTGTGCACGCGCCTGGGCGACATCCCTCTCAGACAGCTCACCGCCGACCACATCCGGGCAGCCCTGCGCGACCTCGGCCGCACGCGCGCCGGATCCAGCCTGCAGGTCTACCTGTCCGTCCTCTCCAGCATGCTCGACAGTGCCGTCCTCGACCGCATCATCGACGAGAACCCTGCACGCCTCGTCAAACCGCCCCGCGCGAAAGCGAAGGAACGTGCGATCCTCGACAGCAGCCAACCGGCCAGACTTGTCGCGGCCACCGCCACGCCCGCACACCGCCCGCACGCGAAGGCCTCCCCGGAGGAGTGCGCCATGTACGCCCTCGCCTTCGAGCTCGCGTTCTCCACCGGCATACGCCCCGGCGAACGCCGCGGCCTCATGCCCTACCAGCTCGAACGACGCAACGGCGTGCCAGGCATCAACGTTTGCCAGCAGCTCCAATCATGGCGCGGCGGCGCGGCCGACCACATCCCCGACTGGGTCGAAGCCACCCACCTCGAAGGCAGCATGTGGATCACATCACCCAAAAGCGACCGCGGCAACCGGTTCATCCCCCTGAGCGAAGACCTATGGAACCGCCTCTGGGAGCACATCATCACCTGGGGCATCGCCCCGCACCAGCTCATCTTCGCCAACCAGTTCGGCCGACCCATCACATCGAAGGTCGAGACCGTCCGATGGAAGCGCGCGCTCGAAGACGCCAAGCTCCCCGACGTCGACATCTACAGCGCCCGCCACCTCGTCTCCACCGAGCTCGCCGAAACCGGCGCAAGCCCCGACGAACGCATGAGACTCATGGGCCACGCCAGCCTCTCCACCACCGCCCGCTACACCCACTGGTCGCCCGAAGCCCTCGCCCAGACCATGAACCGCGCCATACCGCAAATGAGCGAGGCATGACCCGCCGAACACAAGACGGCACCGGCGCTCGCCGATATGGGCGCCGGTGCCGTCTTCGCTTATTCCTTGGGGTGCTTGCGTGGGCGTCCGCCGCCGACCCCGCGGCCGGGGCGGGCGGCGTTCCATGCGTCGATCGTCTCGGGCAGCCATCCGCGCGTGCGGCCGATGGTCGCGTCCGGTTCGGGGAGCTTGTAGGCGGAGACTGCGGCGGTGCTGATGCCGAGCCGTCTCGCCACATCGGTGACGCCGAGGTATTCAGTCGTCATCGCGGCCTCCGAAGAAGCCGAGGTGGAGGCAGTCGAGACCGGCGGCGACCGCGAACAGCGCGGTGATCCACGGCTGCGCTCCGCCCACGGCGCAGGCGGCCGCGATGATGGCGAACGCGATTCCTCCGATGCCCTGTGTCTTGCGTTTCATGGTGATTCGCGGGATGATTGTGAGGCCGAAGCCCCGGATTCTAGGACCATCCGGGACTTCGGTTTGTCACTTCTCGGGCTTATCGCGTTCATCGCGCCACTTGATGATGTCGAACGCCAGTTTGGCGGCTTCGACGATCACGGCCCCGATGGCCGCGACGGCGAGAACGAAGTCGTTGCTCATCCCGCTTCCTCCTTTCGCTCTTGAGTTGTGGTCGCCGGTCTTCCCTGCCGACGTAACTATATTAGCATGGTTAATATAGTTATGCAAGTCGGACAACGACGACACGCCGACCACGAATTACTCCTCGCGCTCGCCAATGAGCCGCCGGGGGCTTGTCGGATTACTCGTCGGCGTTGGCGTCGATATACGCCTCGGCTCCTGCCGTTTCGGTCGTCAAGGTGTCATTGTTGATACGCGTGGCCGAGCTGGCGGTAGCGAGCCCGTCGGTGACGGGGAGATTCTCCGCGGAGAACCGATTGAGAGACGCCTGAATATCCGCGTCGGACAGTGAAGGGTCCATGGACTTGGCCAGCGCCGGATATGCGCCGACCACGGAATCCTTGGGACCTGTCAGATAGACGCGGAATTTCTCGCCGCCGTCATACTCGACCATATCGATCGACATGTCGCCGATCGTCCCGTGCTCGCCGGTCGCATCGCTATAAGCACCCAATCGGTATTCGGTGCGATAGTGCCCGCTGCCGGGATCCTGTGGCGAGAACGCCGAGACGTCGGAGATCGGCGACCCGTACGCCGCGGCGAAAGCGGTCTTGAACTCTGCTCTGGGCATGGGCGTCGCCTTAGGCGCCGGCGATGACTCCTGCGTCCGAGGGGCCGGGGACGATTGCGTGGTGGTCGAGGCTGTCGTGCTGCTCGCCGCCGGCGTGGACGTCTTGACGGCATTGCCTCCCTGCCCGCCAATCACCGCGAGTGCGATCAGCACCCAGAACCACCACCTCTTCCAAAACGGCTTCCTCGCCTTATTCCCATTGGCGTCAGCCATGTCAATATCTCCTTTGCTATTGTTGGTCCGTATGACGTCAAATTGACGATGCGGGTGCGGTCCGTCTATCGTGCAACACCATCCGGTAGTCCTCGACGACCTGCAGGGTCACGTCGAGTGCCTGCGCGATGAGATACGCGTCACCGCCGTACATTCGTTCGGCGGTCGCGTACTCGAGCATGTCGACGGCGCGCAGCGCGGTCTCGCGCCGTGCCCGCCATTCCGCCTTCGCGTTCCCGTGGCCGTGATCATGGTGTCTGGCGTGCACGAGCTCGTGCGCCAGGGTGCATGCCTTCTCATAGTCCGGCATGGCCTCGTCGATGATGATGAGCCGCGCTGGATTGTAGTAGCAGCCGCATCGTCCGGCATGTAGGGGCCTTTCCTCGACCCGGACACCCATGCCTGCGGCCTCATTGAGCAGGTCTTCGTACCGCATCGCCTGCCGTCCTTCTACTCTCGCGGAGTGGTCATCTCGTTTTCCTTGTTGGGGTCATCATTGGCCGCCAGATCGAATTCCTCAGGGTGAGCGGCGATACGATCGGCGAGCGCATCGATGTCCACCTGGTGTTGCGCCTCGCGCTCGCGGGCTTCGGCTTCGGCTTGGAGGCGGGCGGCTTCGCGGATGATGTCGCGGAGGGTCTGGACGGGGTCGGCGTTGCAGACGTCGCAGATCAGCAGGAACTCCGACAGTTTCACCGGCGCACGACGGCCCAGCTCAATGTCGCGCACTCGGTTGTAGCTCATCGATCCGCTTGAGAGCTCCGAGAAGCGTCTGTATGAGTGGCCGCTTTTGCCAATCAACTTGCCCAGTACGTTCTGTGCGGCGAAATCGTACGCAATCCATTCATGTGCTGTAGCCATGCCCCAATGTTAACACCTGACAAACGAAAATAACGACCGTTCACATGTGATGACACGCCGACCTTGCGCAATTGATAACAGCTGTTACCATAAGTAACTGTCATCAGATGTGAACAGGAGGTCGGGATGGACAGCAGGACGGAGACCAAGGCGAGGACCTGGCAGGACACGGCAAGGCCGGACGGGATGACCGACGGCGACTGGCAGCGGTACCTGCACCGGGCGCTCGGCGAGACGCAGGAGACACGGGAGAGACTGGCCGCCCACTGGCGGGCGCTGACCGGCCTGCCGGTCCCGGTCGTCCCGGCCGGCGTCCTCGCCTGACCCGGCCACGGGCGGCGGGCGCCGCCGCCCGTCCTGCCGCGTCCTATCGGAATCTATCGGTTTTTCAACATCGGAAGGGAATCGTCGTGACGGATGTCTCTGTGAAGCGTGGGCCGTCGAATGAGTATGAGCGTCTGGCGGCGGGTGTCGCCGCGGCTACGCGTAATCAGGTGCTCACCACCAAGACGCAGTTCACCACCATCGCCGACAGCCTCGGCATCGCACGTCAGACCGTGAGCAATCGGTTGGAGCGTCCCGATATGACGCTCAGCATGTTCCTCGCCTGCCAGCTGCAGGCGGGCGGCGACCCGGCCAAGGTCATCGCCGACGCGCTCGCGGGCAAGGGGGTGGAGTGATGGGCCGTTTCAATCCGGAGATGAGCAATGACCGGTATCTGGTCGATTACAAGCTGACCGGCAACGCGGGCAGCCCCTACGAGTTCTCCCTGTGGTTCCGCATCGATGACCGGGAGTTCGAGATCAAGGACTTGAGCATGGGCGACATGGTCGACCTCAACAAGGGCATCGCCGGTGCCATCCGTCAGGCCCGCAAAGCCAAACGGGACATGGATTATAAGACCGCGGTACGGCGCCGCAGGGAGACGTCGTCGAATGCCGATTGATGTGAACGGGGTCCGGTCGGACCCGAATCCGGTGCCCTTGTGGGAGCGGCGCACGCTGACCGTGCCGGAGGCCGCGCAGTTGTTCAACGTCGACGCGGACGGCCTGCGCTATGCGGTGCGCAACAAGGATCTCGACGTGCTCTACCCGCTGAAAAGGGACGGGGGGCGCTCGCAAAGGCCGCACGTGTGGCCGGCCGACGTGGAGCGCTACCTCAGGGGCCTGTCGGAATAAAAACACGATTCGGAAAGGAAAACCCATGAGCATGTCGAAGAAGCCGCGTCGCAAGGTCGGCACCGGTGTGAAGGGCGGGATGCTGCTCGCGCTCACCTTCCTCGAGGGCTGGGCCGCCTGCTTCGCGTTGACGCACGACCGGCTGCCCGCGCCCCTAGGGACGGGTACGCCGCAGTGGCTGATCACACTCGCGGTCGGGGTCGCGGTCGTCATCCCGCTGGTGTGGCTGGCGGTCGTGCGCCTGGACACCGACGAGTGACGCGATGAAAAAAGACAGGGAGAAAGGAGACAGCTATGGCATTGGATCCGAGCATCGCGGTCATCCGCGGACGACTGGCCGCCGACCCGGAACTGCGCACCACACGAGGCGGGGCGAACGTCGCGAGCTTCCGCGTCCTGAGCTCCGGATGGGAGCGGGACACGGCGGGACAGCGCGTGGACGTGACCCCCACCAGCTGGCAGTGCGAGGCATGGCGCGACCTGGCCGACCACATCGGCGCGAGCCTGGTCAAAGGCAGTCAGGTCATCATCACCGCACACCCGCGCACCGACCACTACCAGACCAGGGACGGCGCGGACCGGTGGGCGACCCGATGGGTCGTCGACGACATCGGCGCCAGCCTCAAGACCGCGACCGTGCAGATCACCCGCACCCGCCGCGACCACACGCCAGGACCATCCACGCCGCCGGCGAGCGCGCCCGCCCCGAATCCCACGGGTCCCGCCACGGACCCATTCGCCGGCTACGGCCAGCCGGACCCCGGCTACGACGACTACGAGCAGTCGGACCCCGAATTCTAGACACCACCCGCAGAAAGGATCCACAATGACCGGCAAGACCAAGTACGACGAGACCACGCTCGCCCAGCTCTACCAGATCGCCCTCGACGAGGGATGGGACCAGCTCGAACCCGGCGAGCGCATCGCCGTGGGCCGCTGGTGCCGCAGGAACGGGAAACCACGACCCGCCGTCACCCCGACCGTCACACCGCAGACCGCCGGAGAGGAGACCCCCACGACCGAGGAGGCCCCCACGACCGAGGAGGCCCCCACGACCGAGGAGACGCCCACGTCCGAGGAGACGCCCGCCGTCGAGCCCGCACCGGTGCCGGCGGCGGACACCGACCGGATCCTCGACCACCTCTGGACCGACACCGCCGACCACGCCGACCACGACGAGAGCGCCGACGCCCACGATCCGACCCCCGCCGACACCGCGCCGGACGACGAGCCTTCCGTCACCTTCCTCGACACCTGGCCGGCCGACACCGAGAACGACAGCGAGCCGCGCACCAGATGGGCCCGTGTCGCCGCACGCCTGCGCGCCCAGCCCGGCAGGCCCGCCATCATCGCCGACGACCTGTGGCGCAAGCCCGCGGTGGACCTGCGCCGCCGCCTGCGCGACGGCAGCGTCAAAGCCTTCCCCACAGGCGCCTACCGCGTCGAACTCGCACCCGACCAGACCCACGACGGCCGCTACACGGTCATCGCCGCCTACCAGGGCGGGGGCGAGCGATGAAGGCGCGGGACAACGGGGGACGATCCCTCGACATCATCATCCCCGGACCGCCCATCACCAAAGGCTCCTACGCGCCATACACCGGCGGACACGGCAAGGCGCTCGCCGACGACCGGCGCATCCTGGTGTGGGAGAACCGCGTGCGGGTCTTCGCCCTCGACCAGCTGCGCTCGGCCGGCCTGGACCCGTACGACTGCCCCGTCATGATCACGGGCGAGCTGCGCATGCCCCGCCCCCGCAAATCACGCTTCCCCCTCCCCGCCACGCAGACGGCGAAACGGGCGGGGGGAGGCGACCTCGACAAGCTGCTGCGCGCCTTGGGCGACGGCCTGCAGCAGGTCAACAGCAGGCATCTGGGCAAATGCAGGGACGGGGTCCTCGCCGATGACAGCCGCATCATCCGATGGGACGTGGTCAAGCTCTACGAGACCCCGGAACGGCCTATGGGAGCCTACCTGACCATCGCGCCCGCGCAGGACCCCTACCAGACCGACCTCATCCACGGGTGGAAGCCCGCGACCGCCAGGGGACTGCGCCTCCTACGCGCCAGGACCCGAAAAGCCGACACCACAGGCATGCAGGAGACGTCATGAGCATCGAACTCGTCGCAAGAGCCAAGAAGACCAAACTGCACGGCGACAGCACCGCCAAACTCCTCCTCATCGTCCTGGCCGACTACGCCAACGACGACGGGATGGCATGGCCCTCCGTCGCCACCATGGCCCAAGAGGTCGAGAAAAGCGAGCGCAGCATCCAACTGCTGCTGCGCAAACTCGAAAAGACCGGGCTGATCCGCAAAGGCGACCAGCGGCTCGTCGGCAAATACGCCAAAGGACGCCGACCCGTCGTCTACAAGCTCTTCCCCAAGAAAACCAAAAACGAAAACCCCAAGGAACCGCACAACGACACCGAAAACAGGGGTGAAACAGGCTTCACCCCCGAAACCCACTTCACCGGTGAAACAGGCTTCACCCCACAGGTGAAACCGGCTTCACCACACGGGCGAAACCCACTTCACCCCACGGGTGAAACCCACTTCGCTTTAGGGGTGAAACCCACTTCACCCAAACCGTCACAGGAACCGTCAATAGAACCGTCAAGAGAGAGTACGCGCGCGAACCAAACCCAAAACCCGGACCCCGACCTCGACGACCCACGCACCCACATCGACACAAGCGGCTACACACCCGCCGACGACCCCGACGCCACCGCGCTCGCCGCCCGCCTCCACCTCGACGTCGAAAAGGTGTTCGACGACTTCCGCGACTGGGCGCGCGACAAGGGCATGACTAGCGTCGACTGGCCCGCCGCCTTCCGCCGCTGGCTCCGCCGCGAGGCCCAATACCAGGCACGCGACACCGACACCACGCCCACGCCGCCGGGCGGCGGGGACCTGCGCCGACGCGTACGCCGCATGCTCGAATCCAGCACACGCCTCGAACGCGTGATGGGCGAGCGACGCCTCGACCCGCAGGTCATCGCGCTCGCCACCGACATGCGCGCCCAGGGCGAGGAGCCCGCCCGCGTCATCGACCTGCTGTGCGAGGCCTTCGCCGACAGCAAGCCCGCTCCCGGGCCCGTGGACGACCTGGACACGATCGCATGACCGGCCTCGTGTATCCCGCCATCGACTGGCGCACCTGCGAGCCCGCCCGGCTGGACGGCGCCCGATGCGTCCTGCGCACCGCATCCGGCACCGTCATCGACGGGCGGCTCAAGGCCCACCCGCCGGACGGGTCCAACAGCCGGGCGGCGCGGCGGTACACGCTCGACGACACCGACCTCCACCTGACCGCCCTCCACGTGCTCAGCATCGACCCACGAGCCGGCACGCGCATCCTGCAACCCCACGTCACGAACCTGACCACCATCGAAAGGAACCCCGCATGACCACCATCATCGCCACGCCGCCCGCCGCCAGGCCGGACGCGCTCCTCTGGCTCGACCTCGAGACCACCGGCCTCCACACCGGCGCACGCATCCTCGAAACCGGACTGCGCTGCACCAGCATGGACGCGCGCGAGGAGATCGCCCGCCTCACCCTCATCCACCACATCACCGCCGGCGACCTCATCAGCATGGAAATCGACGCGATGCGCATGCACATGGACAACGGGCTGCTCGCCGCATGCGAGACCATGGGCGCCACCGAGGACGACGCGGCCGCCGACATCACCGGCTTCATCACCACCCTCGCCGTCACCCACCGTCTCCACCCGGCCGGCACCAACCCGCAATTCGACCTCACCCGCCTCCTCGACTTCCTCGCCCTCCAGGACCCCGACCTCCACCAGGCCGTCACCACCTGCCTGCACTACCGGCGCCTCGACCTGACCGCCATCCGCCTCCTGCTCCAGGCCGCGGGACACAACCCCTACGCAGGCGACCCCTCCACCCGCCACCGCGTCGACGACTGCCTCGACCGCGACATCCACGACTACCGGCGTTACCTGTCGCTCATCCCGCCCGCCAGACGCCGCGACACCGGCAGCCACGAGCAAGGGTTGTGAGTATGCCGGTACGCATCCTCGCCGAGAAAACCGGCAACTACACGCCGCCCAAACCCATCCCGAACAGCCCGTCGCACACGGATCCCGCGACATTGGCGCTCATGCTCAGCCTCACCGACGACATCGACGCCTACCGGGCCGGAAACCCCACCCACCAGCCGACCGAGCCCGACACATACACCCACGACCCCGAAACCCCCGGCCTCAAACCCCGGTGCCGACGCTGCGAAACCCGCCACAAACTCGACGCACACGGATTGTGCTGGCGCTGCCGCAACACCCTGAACACCACACAACGACGCCACCAACGAAAGGAACACCAATGAACATCGACTACACGAAAATCGCACAGAAAATCGCCGCCAACGTGGACCCCTACGACGACGCCTGCGCAGACGAGGAGAAAACCCATCTCCTACGCAAAGCGCAAATCTACGCCACCCTCGCGCTCGCCGACCAGATCCGCCTCCAGACCCTCATCACCGCCCGACTCCTCGCGGAACTCGGAGACAGCGTCAGCACGCCCGAGGCCAAGAAGTACGAGCACGACGAACCCAACCAGGTCGGAGGCATCTGCATCAATGCGATCACCGTGGACGACCTCAAACACCTCGGCATCGAAAACCCCGAACACGCATGGGAGGACTTCGGATGAGCATATGGGACCTGATCTGCCTGCTCCTCGCCTCCGCCGTCTTCCAAGCCATACTCATGACCGCGACCGTCATCTGCATGACCGTCCTCCACGACGTCTTCGACTGGAACCCCTTCACCAAACGACGACCACAACCCAACCCACCCCGTCCACGCAAACCCGCAGCGATATGGACGACCAGCGAAACCGGAAAGGAACCCCGACAATGACCACCGCCACCCACAACACCGACACCGACGACCTCGTCAAGGCCGCGCTCGCCGCCGGCGCCACCATCCACCTGACCATCACCCCCACCGGCCCCCACACGCCCGACAACGAGGAGGACGACGCCATCGACGCCGAAGTGCCGTGCGACGTGCCGGACCGGCCCGGACTGTGGAAGGACCGCAACGGCTACATATGGCTGATGGACGCCGACCACCGCGCCCACGCCATCCGCACCCCCACAGGCCACTGGATGGGCGGAACCCCCATCCTCAACCTCGACCCCAACTCGTGCAGGACGGACAACGACAGACGCATGACCTCCACCAACCACGGGCCCTTCACCCGCATCCGACTGGAAGGAGACGAAGAATGAGCATCCGCCACCCATTCGACGACTGGACCATGGAAAGCAGCCTCGGCCTGCTCGCCATCATCACCACCATCATCACCGCCACCATCACCGCCGGCACCATCGGACTCTGCGCCTACGAACTCACCCAACCCGAACCCGCTGTGCCAACCCAGACCGTCAGCCAATACCTCGACAAGCAAGGCGACGTCAAACGGTTGTGCCTGGTCTACAAGACCGGCCAGCACGTCGACGCCCTATCCTGCGACCTCATCGACGACACCAAAGGAACCCTGAAATGACCGACCATACCGACTACTGGAAGCTCGCCGGCGAATACCATTGCCCGCAATGCGCACGCCCCCTGCACATGAGGACCGCGCAGCAGAACCACACGCCCCGCACCTCATACCGCGTACGCTGCACCGACCCACGCCACTACCTCGGACCCTGGAAACCCAGCGAACGCGAAGCCTACGAAGCGGCCAGGAAACAACTCGACGGGGAGAGCGCATGAAACAGGAGATCCGCGAGCGCATCATCGCCCAATACGAGCACGGCTTCGACATCCTCGACATCGCCCACCTCACACGCCGCCCGGTCGCCGAGGTATCCGCAGTCGTCAAGGACCACCTGCGCAGGAAAACCCGGGCCGCGACACGGGAAGTGACCCGACTCGAGTTCATCCAACCGCCAAGCCTCTTCGACTAGACGGGGAAAATACACACGAATACACAAAATATCCGCGAATAAAGCGAAACCCCCACCCCCCGAAACAGGGAGCGAGGGCAACACCGAACCAACAGCCAATCGTACACCCGTTCGAACACAGGGGGCTTCGCTTTGACCACACCCACCCAGCTCACCGACGACCTCACCACACTCAAAACCCTCTGGACCCCACTCGACCAACTCGCCAACAAACACATCCACATCGGCGAGCGCGACGGCGGACACGCCACCATGGCGAGCGCGCCCCTGCCCATCAACCTCGCCGCATTCCAACTCCTCCAAGACATCGACGACTACACGATCCGGCTCGTCCACCTGCTCCAACTGCACCCCACGCGCGACATGGACACCCCCGACCTGCTCAAAGGCATCCTCGCCAACCGGACACGCCTCGCCACGCTCGACCCCGAGACCACGACCGCGCTCGCCGGCGAGGCGCGCGATCTGGCGGAGCGGGCGCGGCTGCTGCTGTACCCGCCGGAGGGCACGCGCATGGTCGGCTGGTGTCCCGCCTGCGTGCGTGAACTGCGCTGCGACGAACAGGAGATCGCGGGCGGATACGTACCATGTCCAGTCTGCGGCAGGACGTGGAGGATTAAGGACCTGCACACGCTCGCCATGCAGCGGCTCCACGCGCGTGGCGTCAAGGGCACGCCCGCGCAGTTGTCCCGTCTGCTCAGGCCGTGGGGGATTGACATCAAGGCGGACACGATTAGGAAGTGGGGGCAGCGTGGCGTCATCCGGCCGGTGGGTCGGGGTGGCGGGTCGCCGGTGTTTCTGGTGTGGGACGTATGGGCGGCTCAAACGCGGCTGGACGGGTATGACCGGGCTCGTCGAAAAGCCCGGTATCGTCACGAATCCAGCAGGTCGGTTTGACAAAATGCCTACTGTCCCGCGACACTCTTCTACAGTGGTCATTTCCATACCTACGGTACGGGGATGACACGCTGGCGGCCATCATCCCGGAATCCCCGGGCGGTGGCCGTCGGCATATGGGAGGCTCCCCGATCGGGCGGCGCCGGGTCCACTCCAGTGTCGAATCATGTCCTCCCGCCAAGGCTTGCGTGCCCGAGAGGACTAAAGGACCACGTCGGGATGACGCGGTGTGGAGCAAACGCTGACACTCCACCACGGTTTCGAATACCGTCCAAGCCACCATGCCCATAGTGGCCCAACTGCAGAGGTGCTCCCAAAGAACGGAGAATAAGTGCGGGTACCGAATCCCGCCTATGGGCGCCTACTTCTCAAGCCCCGCCACCGTGCGGGGCTTACTCATATCCAAGAGAGGGGGATCATGGTCGCCCCCAGCAGACGCGTGCGCAAAGGCGGACGTCAGTTCGAGAAGGACAGGAAAGCGTTCTTCGCCAAATGCAGGGCGGCGCACGCCCCATGCTGGCTGTGTGGCATGCCCATCGACTACGAGGCGCCGCAGAACAGCACGGACGACTCCTATAATCTCGACCACTTCTACCCGGTCAGCAAACGCCCGGACCTGCAGCACGACCCCGCCGGCTTCCGCCCCAGCCACACGCAGTGCAACAACCTGCGCGGCAACAAGGACCCGGGAGAGCCCATAGGACAGCTCTCACGCCAATGGATATAGGAGGACACCATGGCACACGAAGACAACGACGGACGCCCCGAGCCGAGCACTCCCATCACACTCCACATCAGCGCAGTCGTCGACGATCACGACGTGGATCTCGCCAGTGTCGAGGTCGACATGCCCATCGTCCTTAGGACCGTCGTCGCCGGCCCTGTCACGTCGGTGCCGAAGCTCGACTCGAAGGCGTTCACTCGCCGCCTCACCGCCGGCGTCAATGCTTTCGTCGATGCGTTCCATTCCTGACCGGCCGGAGGGGCGGGGAGGGGCGGTAGGATCCTGCGACGCCCGTCGATTGCTGCACTATCCGCATGCCCGCCACTCCTCTCTCTCCGAAAATGACCACCCCATCGCGCGCGTGCGCGGGGAAGGAACCGGTGATGGCGAATCTCAAGGTCCAAGCGTTCGCGTTGGACGCGCTGCACACGTACCATCGCAATCCACGGCGCGGCGACGTGGACGCGATCGCCGAATCGCTGAAGGCGCGCGGCCAGTATCGGCCGATCGTGGTCAACGTCGGCACCCACGCCTCGCATGATTACGAGATCCTGGCCGGCAACCACACGTATATGGCTGCCCGGAAGCTCGGGTGGGAGACGATCCAGGCGACGACGGTGGACGTGGACGACGACCAGGCCGCGCAGATCGTCCTCGCCGATAATAGGCTCTCCGATCTCGGCGGCTACGACGAGTCCGAGCTGGCAGCCCTGCTCTCATCCGTCTCCGACCTGGAGGGGACGGGATACACTCCCGAGGATCTGAAGCTGATTTCGGAGTCCCCAGCCGACACTACAGACGAGGAGGAACCGGAGACAAGGACATCTCTGCGAGACCGGTACGGAGCCCCGCCATTCACGGTACTCGACTCCCGGTCCGGACCATGGCGCGATCGAAAGAAAGCGTGGATCGGCCTCGGCCTACGCAGCGACGCAGGGCGGCCCGACGACCTCCTCCTATCCTCACCATCCTCCCACTACCGAAATTGGTATGAGGTCAAGAACAGAGCGGAGGCGGAGGAGGAGCGCAAACTTTCCCGCGAGGAAGTCGTCGGACTATATGGAGATCAGCTGAAGCCGGTGGCGCCCGCGACAAGCGTCTTCGACCCGGTCCTGGCCGAGCTGATGATTTCCTGGCATAGCCGCACCGGAGACCGCATCATCGACCCATGGGCTGGCGGCAGCGTGCGCGGCGTCGTCTCCGCGGCACTGGGACGAGACTACACCGGTATCGAATTACGGGGCGAGCAAATCGAGGAGAATCGGAGGCAGGCCCCGACCGTAGCGGCCAATCTGGGCAATCCAGAGTCGTGGATCGACCCGACCTGGGTAGAAGGAGACAGTACCGAGCGGCTGGGGGACTACCCAGACTCCTTCTTCGACATGGCCATCGGATGCCCCCCCTACTACGGACTCGAGAAGTACTCGGACGACCCCAGAGACCTCAGCACGATGAGACCAAAGGACTTCGACCATGCCATGGCAAAGACACTCTCCGAGATGGCGAGAGTCCTGCGCCCGGACTCCTTCGCCGTCTTCATCGTCGCCTCCGTCCGCGATAAAAGAGACGGCCACATCCTCGACATGCGCCGATGCATGAGCGAGGGATGCGAGGCCGCCGGCATGACGCTGGTGAATGATGCAATCCTCCTGAACAGCGCGGGGAACGCCGCCATCAGATGCATCCGCGCCTTCACACAGACCAGGACCCTGACAAGAGTCCACCAGGAAATACTGGTCTACTGCAAGGGCAATCGACGCAAGGCCGCCAAAAGACTGGGCGCACCAGACACAGGCACCCTCACGGACCCCTCGAATGAGCCGAATGACGAGACATAGGGAGGAGCCGCATGGCAGACAAAGAGAAGGACGCGAAAGCCCTCCGCCTCTTCATCGGCTCCATGCCACTCACAGAGGTCCGCGACATCTGCGGCTTCCGCGACACCACATCGACGGAGGCCGCCATCCGCAGAGCGCTCGCCGTCAATCGGCGGGGCAAGGATCAGGAGACGGAGCGCTCCCTCGAACTTGAGCGCATCGACGCTCTCTACCGTGCCGCCTACCCGCTGGCATTGAAGGGCGACCTCAAGGCCATCGATACATGCAATGCGCTCAGCGAGCGTCGTCTGCGCATCCTGGATAAGCCTGATGATGGCGCGGCGATCACCTCGAGCTATGAGGATACCGTGGCCGCTCTGGACACCACCGACGCGGACGCCGCGGTCATCGCGTCCGGCCGCGCCATAGCCCGGCAGATCGACTACGCCCTTCGCCACGGCACGGGGCAGGAGGTCACCAAGGCCCTCTATCTCGTGCCTCACCTCATGAACGTCCTGCGTGAGCTCGGCGCCACGCCGGCGGCGCGCGTCGGGGTGAAGGCCGCGGTGAAGGAGCAGAAGCCGGTGACCGACGAGTTCGAGGAGTATCTCGCGAGCATCGGATGAGGGGAGGGCGCATGGATCTCGGTGAGATCGATGACGGCGAGCACGGCCGCACCCTTCCCCGCATGTACACGCCCCCGCTGCGCGAGCTGACCCCGGAGACGTCGAACGGGTTCTCCGTCATCGCTTTCGCGGAGCGCTTCCTCGGCGTACGCTTCTACCCCTGGCAGAAGTGGCTGCTCATCCATGCGCTCGAATTGAATCCGGACGGCTCCTACCGGTTCCGCCAGGTCATCACGCTGGTGGCGCGTCAGAACGGCAAGACCACGATCATGGGCGTCCTGTGCGCCTGGTGGCTTTTCGTCGACTCCATCCGCCACCCGGACCGGGTGCCCCCGTACAAGTTCCTCGTGGTCGGCGCCGCCCAGACCCTGGACAATGCGCGCGCCCCCTACCAGGCGGTGCTGAACTGGTGCAACCCGTCGCCGTCGACGGCCGAGGAGGCCGCGCTCGCGGTCCCGGCCCTCCAGTCGCGCGTGCAGCGAGTGAACAACTCGCATGGCGAGGAGGCGATCGTCTGCCGCAGCAAGGCGCAGTACATCGTGCGCGCGGATAAGTCCATCCGGTCCAAGAGCGCGGCCCGCGTCGTCTTCGACGAGCTGCGCGAGCAGTACAACGAGGACGGGTGGAACGCGGTGTCGCAGACCACGAAGGCGATCTGGTCGAGCCAACTGTGGGGCATCTCGAACGCGGGTGATTACCGCAGCGTGAAACTGCGCCAGCTGGTCGACTCCGGACGCCGGCTCGTGGCCTCGTGGGCCGAGGATGTGGAGGCGGGCGACGTGCCCGCAGACACGTGGGCCGCGGAACATGACGCGAGCTTCGGCTACTTCGAATGGTCCGCGCCCGACGGGTGCGCCATCGACGACCGCGACGCGGTACGCCAGGCGAACCCGTCGATGGGGTACGGGGCGATGACCTACCGCAGCATCGTCGCGGACCTCGAGAAGGGCATGACCGAGGCCGCGTTCCGCACCGAGGTCCTCTGCCAGTGGGTCACTGCGGACATCATCCCCTACATCGACCCGAAGCAGTGGAAGCGCGGTATCGACGACACGTCGTCCATTCCCGACGACGGGCGCGTGGTCCTGTCCGTGGACACGAGCGCGGACCGGGAGACCACGTACATCGCCGCCGCCGGCTACCGCGCCGACGGGCTGCCCCACGTCGAGCTGATCGTACGCCGCGACGGCATGCTCTGGGTGCCCAAATACCTCCGGCTCCTCAAGGAGAGATGGCCGTCCATCCATGAGGTCGCGATCCAGTCCAAGGGGTGCCCGGCCGTCGACTTCTGCGACCCCCTGACCGAGGAAGGGTGGACGGTCCACATGATCGAGGGCTTCCGCGTCGGCGCCGCCGCCGGCCGCTTCCGCGACCGCATACGCGACGGGAAACTCCGTCATCTGCCACAGCCGGCCATCGAACAGCAGGCGGCGGTCGCGATCACCCGCCGCCTGGGCGAGGTCGAGGTATGGGACCGACAAAAAAGCGTCATGCAGATCAGTGGCCTGATCGCGGAAAGCCAGGCGCTGTACGCGCTCGAGACGATGAGCGGGGAACCGGAGAAGCCGAAATACCGGCCGTCGACCGGCATCCGTATTCACTGCTAGACCCGACAGGAGGGGCTATGGGACTCTTCACCCGACTCTTGACTGGCCCCGCCGCGATCGCGGAACGCAAGGCCGCACAGGTCGCCACGCCGACCATCATGGACGCGATGCCCGAGGCGATCAGCTGGCCCACCGACGACGACTTCCCCTCCTACGGCATGGCCTACGGCCTGTACGCGCGCGAATACGCGGTACGCGTCGTCGTCGACTTCATCAGCCGCCAGATCGCCTCCCTGCCCTTGAAGGTGTACCGCAAGCGGGCGGACGGGTCGGCCGAGGAGGCGCCCGACTCCATGCTCGCACGGCTCATGAAGCGCCCGTCGCCATTGCGTCCGCGCGAACGGTTCGTGGAATCACTGTTGCGCGACATGCTCCTCGACGACCGGTGGCTGTGCGTCGTCGGACTCGACAAAACGTCCGGGGACTACACGCTGCGCCGTATCCCGCCCGACTCGTACAGCCTCCAGGCGAACGCGTACGGGGAATTGACGCAGGTCACGGTCGGCAGCGACGGGACGGGCCCCGTCACCCGCTACCCGCTGCCGGACCCGCGCGTGGTCATGGACATCGGCTACCTCGACAGCCTCGACTTCGGCAATCCCGTCGCCAATGTGCTGCGCAGCCTCCTGGCCGAGGCGCGCGCCATGGCCGCCTATCGGCGCAAGATCTCGTCGAACGCGCCGCAGACGCCCGCCTACATCTTCCGTCCCAAGGAGGTGCCGTGGGAGTCGCAGGAGGACTACGACGACTTCGTAGAGGCCCTGCGCAACTACCAGTCGGGCGGCGGACGCGAGGGCGCATGGCTCCCACTGCGCGACGGCATGGAGGTGCGCGAGATCGGCAGCCTCTTCAAACCCGTCGACATGAACGATCTGGAGGCGCGCGACAAGATCAACGAGCAGGTCGCCCTCGCCTTCCAGATCAGCCCGGAGAACATCGGCTTCCGCACCGGCACCAACAGCAATATCGCCGCCTATAAGGAAAAGCTCTGGAATGTGGAACTGCTCCCGTATTTGACGGCCTTCGAGGAGGCGTTGAACTTCACCCTGCCCGCCGCACTGGGCGAGCCGGACTGCTATGTGAAGGCGAATCTGGACGCGAAACTGCGCGGCACGCTCGAAACCCAATACCAGGCGCTGTCCACGGCGACCGGCCGCCCGTTCATGGAAACGAACCGGGCGCGCGCCCTGCTGGACATGCCGCCCGTGCCGGGAGGCGACGAGCTCATCACCCCGCTCAACGTCACGGAGGGCGGACAGCCCAGCCCGCAGGACGGCGGGCAGACGCAGAACGCGCAGACCTCGAGCAGCCCCAACGGCAAGGCGCTGGACATGCTCGCCGAATTCAGGCGGGCGTACGCGTACGACGCACGCTTCCGCACCCAATGGGACGACATGATGAAAGGAGGGGCCGATGAGGCTCGACCATAAGAGCTTCCAAGTCAAGGAGCTCACCGAGGACGACGGCGGGGGAGAGGGCGTCTTCCGCGGCTACGCGTCCACGTGGGAGCGCGACATGTACGACGACGTGATCGTCAAAGGAGCCTTCGCCAACACCCTCAGCGCCGACTATCCGGACGGGGGAGCGCACATCCCTATTCATTGGCAGCATAAGGACGGCTCGCCCTTCGACGTGATCGGCGAGACCCTATCCGCGGTGGAGGACGAGCACGGCCTGCTCGTCACCGCCCGCCTTGACACGTCCATCCCGGAGGGTCAGCGCGCCTACGAGCTGCTCAAGCGAGGGCTCATCCACCAGATGAGCATCGGCTTCGTCGCCCAGAAGACCGCGTTCGTGGAGGACGAGGAGTCGAAGAGCCCGTGGGACGGGTACCGGGAGATCCGGGAGATCAAGCTCTTCGAGATCAGCCTCGTCCAACTCGCCGCCAACCAGGGCGCCGAGGTGCTCGAGGTCAAGGCCGGCCGCCGCGCCGGCAAGACCGACCGGGAGACCCTGCGCGGCATCATCGCGCAACTCACCGAAATGGCCGGCCCCGACGACACCGAGGACGACAAGCCCAAGGACGAGCCGGACACGGACAAGCCCGCATCCGAGCCCGCCGACGAGCCCGCCCCGACCGCCACCGGCGACGACACCGCGGACGACGACAAGCCATCCGACGACACCACGGACGACACCACGGACAAGCCGGACGACGAGTCCGACAAGCCCAGGGACGAGTCCGACAAGAAAAGTTTCGACCCACAATCGTGGGCCGCCGAATTCCAGTACATCAGCGACTTCTTCTCGCTGGCCGACATCAGATAAGGAGAACACCCACATGAACCTCGTGGAACAGCTCGCCGCCGAGAAGAAGGCGGCACAGACCCTCATCAGCAAGGGCGCCGACAACCTCACCGAAGAACAGGTCACCGAACTCAAGCAGCATTACGCGGAAGCCAAGCGCCTCCAGGAACGCATCGACCTGTTCTCCGGCGTCAAGAACCTCACGGACGACCATGCCGACCCGGCCCCGCAGGCCAAGGGCGCGCGCACGCTCGGCGACCACTACGCCGCCGAACTCAAGCACGCCGGCCTCACCGTACGTGAGGCCAAGCAGTTCGCCACCACCGACTACAAGGCCGCCACCGACATCCAGACCGTCGGAGACGGCGCCGCCGGCACCGGATACCAGCCGATCATCACCCAGATCGACATGAACGGCGTATGGCCCTACGAACGACCCCTCGTCGTCGCAGACCTCCTCGGCACCGTCACCCTCTCCGGCAACGCCAACACCGTCGAATACCCCGTCTACGGGCCCCTCGAAGGCGGCGCCGGCACCGTGAGCGAAGGCGGCAAGAAGCCCCAGACCCACCTGCCCGCCCCCAGCTGGAAGGCCGACAGCCTCAAGGAAGTCGCCGCATGGTGGAAAGTCACCGACAACATGGCCGAAGACCTCGCCTACATCGTGTCGGAGATCAACAACCACGCCCGCTACAACCTCCAACTCCTCGAAGAGACCCAACTCCTCTCCGGAGACGGCATCGACGCCAACATCAACGGCCTACTCAACCGCGAAGGCATCCAAGCCATGGGACAGGGCACCGACAGCGACCCCGACCGCATCTTCAAGGCACGCACCAAGATCGCGCTCGCCACCGGCTTCCGCGCCGACGCACTCGTCATCAACCCCGCCGACTACGAGACCATCCGCCTGTCCAAGGACGCGAACGGCCAGTACTACGGCGGCGGCTACTTCAACGGCCAGTACGGCAACGGCACGATCATGCAGGACCCGCCCCTGTGGGGACTCAAGACCGTCGTCACCGAGGCCATCGCCCAGGGCACCGCACTCGTCGGCGCCTTCAAGCTCGGCGGCGCCGTCATCCGCAAGGGCGGACTGCGCGCCGAGTCCACCAACAGCCACGCCGAGGACTTCACCTCCGACCTCATCACCTTCCGCGTGCGCGAACGCATCGGCCTGCAGGTCAAGTACCCGCAGGCCTTCGTCAAGGTCACGCTGGGAAAAGCCACGAAGTGACGCCTGACGCCGAGAGCATCACCGTCACACCCGACACCCTCGCAATGAGGGTGGGGGAGACGGCGAGACTCGAGGTATCGGTCCTCCCAGCCAACGCGTCACAGGAATTCACGGCCGAGATCGAAAACCCGGCCATCGCCACCATCGAAAAAGAGGAATCATGACCGATGCGACCATGACCGCCACCGTCACCGACACCACGGCCGACCCCACCCAATACACCACCCGCCTCACCCTCCTGGACACCGACGGCAACCCCATCGACTTGTCCAAGATCAGCGGCGGCGCCATCACCAGCGTCAAAGCCACCGCGCTCGCCGCCGGCACGGCGCCGACCGCGACGCTGGCCGGCGGCGTGCTCACCTTGGGCATCCCCGCCGGCGCCACCGGCCCTGCGGGAAGCCCGGGGGCCGCGGGCAAGAACGGCTCCAACGGCGCGGCCGGCGTGGGTGTCAAAGCCATCGCCCTGACCACCGACACCAGCGGCAAGGTCACCGCCGGCACCTGGACCGACACCGCCAACGCGGCGCACGCGATCACCGTCACCACCGCGGCCGCGGCAGGCGACCAGCCCATGGACCAGCCGTCCGCCATCCAGTAGCCGGAGGGGAGGATCAAGCATGGACGAAACCGCGCCGGCCATGCCGGACATCATCACCGACCCGGCGACGTTCGACGCGGACGGCCTCTTCTGGCTCCACGCCGCACAGGCCGCCATCCGCCGCTACTGCGGCTGGCACATCGCCCCGAACATCGAACTGACGGGAGCGATCAACAGCCGCGGCGGCACCGTCCTGCGCCTGCCCGCACGCCACGTCACCACAATCGACGAGCTCACCGGCCGCGACGGCAAACCCATCGCCCACGCATACGACCCCGCCACCGGCCTCATCGAATGCATGAGCGGAACCTTCCCCACCGGCGTGGCCGCGGTCCACTACCGCATCCACGCCGGCTGGCCACTCGACGACGTACCAGACGTGCAGGGCGTACTCGTCAACGCCGCCAAACGGGCCGCGACCGCCGCAGCAGGCGTCATCCAATCCCAATCCGTCAACGGTTCGACCGTCACCTACAACGTGACCCTCATGGCCGACGAAATGGCCAAACTCAACCCGTACCGGCTGGGAGCCATGCCATGAGCCTGCTCGACGACCTCAACACCGTCAGCATGCCCGGCGCCAGACGCTTCATACGCCTACGCGCCCGCCCCGTGGCCGACGACTACGACCCGACCGACACCACCGACGACTGGACCGACCCCGAGCAACTCGCATTCCGCGGCGCGCTCGCGTCCTCGTCGTCGATGCGCACCCCGGACGTGCTTGACCGGCGCACCACGACCGCCGCCTACCTCACTGTCCCGGACCCGACCGTGGACATCCGGGTGGGCGACCGTATCCGCGCCGACCCGGCCGACGGGGTCGTCTGGTCGGTGACCGGGGTACCCAGCCGGGACGTGAACGCGTTCACCGGCTGGCATCCCACCACCGAGATCCAGCTCACCGAGTGGAAAGGATGACCGATGGCCGGATACGGACAGACCTACATCGATTTCAACGAGTCGGTGTTCGACGAGATCCTCAACTCGGCCGGCGTGCGCGCCATGTGCCGCGGCGCCGCGGAGAAGGCGCTGGCGGCGGCCCGGTCCAATGCGCCAGTCGACACGGGCGCCTACCGGGACGGGCTGGCGGTGGAGACGGTGCAGCACGAGCACCGCACCACCTACATGGTCGTCGGCCACGACCCGAAGACCATGCTCGTCGAATCGCAGACCGGCAACCTCACCAAGGCGTTGAAGGCGGCGAAGTCATGACCGGCGTCGTCCCGCCTGACCTCGAGCAGTGGCTGTGCGACTACCTGCGCGCCCGACTGCCCGACGTGCCGGGTTTGAAGGTCAAGAACAAGACGCCGCCGGACTATGTCGGCGCCTATCCGCTCGTCACCATCCGCGACGACGGCGGTGACCGCGACGAATTCCTCGAATATACGCGGTCCATAGGCGTGAACGTGCTCGGCTGGAATCAGGCGCGCGACAAGCCATGCAAGGACCTCGCGCGCCGTGTCTCCGCGCTGCTCACGGACGAAACCGCATTGCAATCCGCGTCCGGCTCGCCGGTCATCGCGGTCGACTACGGCTCCTGCAACGGCCCCTACGCGGTCACGGAAGAGGCCGAATACGCCCATTACTACCTCATCGTCGGTCTCATGGCGGCCGGCGAACCAATAGATTAAGGAGGATTCCATGGCACGAGACGCCGATGGAAACAATCTGGAAGACGTCAAGTACGTCAAGACCAGCAAGATTCTGCTCGCCCCATACGACGCGACGAAGAAGCTCACGGCCGACATGATCGCGCCGAGCGTCGCCGACCCGATCACCGAGCTCGCCGACATCTTCCCCGTCGCCACCAGCTCGGTCGGCCTGATCACGTCCGACGGTGCGCCGCAGGACTCCCGCGACGCGGACGACGCGAGCGAATTCCACCAGCCCGGCTACCTGCTCACCGCCGACCCCAACCTCTCCCTGGCATTCACCGCCGCGGAGGACAACGAACTGACCCGCCGCATCACCATCGGCGAGCCGGACGCGAACGGCGTCTACCACGTGAGCGACATCATCCAGTCGGAGAAGTGGTTCGCCTACCAGGAGACCGTGTACCGGTCCAACCGGAAGCGCCGCCGCCTGGGCGTCGTCCAGATCACCGGCAACGAGCCGGCGCAGGACACGCGCGGCGAGACCTCGGGCCTCGCCCTGACCGCCCAGTGGCAGATCGACCCGAACGTGGACGGGGGCGCCTCCCGTTACCTGCAGTCCTACGTCGACCCGAAGTGATCCGGCGTCGACCCTGATTCCTCCCCGCGGGCCTCTTTCGGACCCTTTCAGACCCGCGGGGACCTTTCCCTTCCTCTCTCAACCGCAAAGGGTCCCATACGCGTATCCGAGCAAAGGGTGAACCATGTCCAAGACCACTGAATACCAGCCGTCCATCGAGGACTTCGACTCATGGGACGAGACGCAGGACGAGAAGGCCATCAAGGCCGTCGCCGGCCATCTCACCGTCCGCCACATCATCAAGAACGACGAATACTGGGCGCTCGCGCCGTCCAAGCGCATCTACAAGCTGCCGCTGCTGCTCAGCCTCAACGACTTCAAGCGCCTCACGAACGCGGACACGGACGCGGAGAGCATCGACGCGGTCTCCGGCATCCTCGCCGCCTTCGCCGGCCAGAAGCAGGCCGACCAGCTGGCCGACGAGCCGGTGCAGGTCGTCATGAACATCCTCGCCGACTACGGCGAGACCATCACCCGCACCCAGGGCGTCGACCTGGGAAAATCCGATGGTTCTGCGAAGTAGTCGCCGGCGATGACGGCAAGGCGCCGCGCGCAGACTTCGCAACCCGCGGATGGAGCCTGACCGCCGACCTCGGCGGCCGACTCCGCTTCGCCGACGCCATCGCCCTGTATGAAACCCTCGCCGGCGACCCATCCACCCACATTGGCGCCGCCACATTCCACATGCCCCTTCCATTGGATGCGACCGGCATCATCGCCGCATCCGCCATGGGAGCGCACGGACTGCTCGGCGACCTGTCCGGCCAGGCCGAGCAGTGGACACCGAGCGAGGAGGAGCGAGCCGAGGCGGACTCGCAGCTCAGCGGCCTTTTCGACAGATAATCCACATCCCCACTAGGAGGTGACGCATGGCGAACGGCGCCGAGGTCGGTACCGGCCATATCTCGATATTCCCCACCATGAAGGGGTTCCGCAGCGCGGTCAACAAGGGCATGAAGACCGCCGGCAAGGCCGGAGCCAAAACCTTCGGCACCGCATTCGGCACCGGGTCGAAACTCGGCAAGGCCTTCGGCACCAGCTTCAAGACGGGATTCCGGGCGAACTCCGGAGACATGGCCAAGGACGCGCTCAAACCGTTCCAGAGGGACGTGGCGCAGGCATCCAGCAAGGCGTCCGCCGCACTGCTGAACTACCGGCAGGCCACCGTGCAGGTGCAGGCCGCCCAGGACAAGCTCAACGCCGCCGTCAAGAAATACGGGGCCGACAGCACCCAGGCTCAGGCCGCGTCCATCAGACTCGAGCAGGCGCAGCTGCGCCAGTCCGTCGCCCTGGACAAGTCCAACGCGGCCGCGGAGAAACTCGCCGCGGCCAAGAAGGTGCTGAAAGCCGCCGAAGCCGAACTCGTCAAGGAAACCGGCAAAACCACGGTGTCCATGCGCACCATGGCGAGCTCCTTCCTCAGCGGCTTCCAGTCCATGGACCGCGGCCAGTCGTCGTTCACCGGCCTGTCCGGCGCGATAGGCTCCCTCGCCCGTAGCCTGATCGGCATCGACGCGGTCTGGAAGCCGCTCGGCTCCAAAATCACCGGCTTCGCATCCACCGCCACCCAGGCCCTGTCCGGATTCGCCGTACAGGCAGGCGCGAAAATCAGCAATGGCCTGAAAGCCGCGGTCACCGCCGCGCAGAGCACGCTCAAGGGCTGGGGGTCCAATCTCGCCTCGTGGGCCTCCGGCATCGGCACGTCCTTCGGATCGAAAATCGCGACGTGGACCGCCCCATTCCGCACATGGGCTGCGAACACCGGCTCCACCATCAAAACCGCCGTCGCGACGTGGACCGCTCCCGTCCGTGAATTCGGCGGCAAGATCGCGACCACGCTCGCCCCCGTCGCCAACACCATGGCCGCCCCATTCCGAAAATTCGGCTCCATCGTCTCGCCGATCATGTCGAGCACGATGAACAAGGTCGGGGGAGCGGTCAAGACCTATGCCGGCAACATCGCCACCTCCGCATCCGCCGTATGGGCAAAACTCCCCACCGGGGCGCAGAGTGCCGCCGGTGCCATAGGCAGCGCCCTCGGCGGCATGGCATCCACCGCGGTCAGCGGCTTCTCCAATCTCGCCTCCGGCGCCCTGTCCCACCTGAAGGGGCTCGCCACCGGTGCGGTCGCCGCCATCGGAGCCGGGGCCGCGGCCATCGGCGCGAGCGTCGTCGCCGCGGGCAAGCAGGCGCTCGACGCGTACGCCACATGGGAGCAGGCCGTCGGCGGCGTCGACACCCTCTTCAAGGGCGCGTCCGGCACCGTGCAACGGTACGCGGCCGAAGCGTACAAAACGGCCGGCGTCAGCGCGAACGATTACATGAACCAGGTCACGAGCTTCGCCGCAAGCCTCGTGAGCTCCCTCGGCGGGGATACCGCCAAGGCCGCCGAATTCGGCAATCAGGCCATCATCGACATGTCGGACAACGCCAACAAGATGGGCACCGACATCGGCAGCATCCAGCAGACCTACCAGTCGCTCGCCCGCGGCAACTACGCGATGCTGGACAATCTCAAGCTCGGGTACGGCGGTACGAAGACCGAGCTGCAGAGACTCATCGACGACGCGAACAAGCTGCCCGGCGTGCTCAAGGACGGCAACGACCTGAGCATCGACAGCTTCTCCGACGTCGTCGAGGCCATCAGCCGCGTCCAGAAGGAAATGGGCATCAGCGGCACCACCGCCAAAGAAGCCGCGACCACCATCGAGGGCAGCGTCAACTCGATGAAGGCCGCCTGGTCGAACTGGCTCGCCGGCCTCGGACAGGAAAACGCCGACATGGGCGCCCTGTCCCAACAGCTCGCCGAATCCATCGGCACCGCGCTGAAGAACATCCTTCCCCGCATCGGCCAGATCGCCAAGGGCATCGTCGCGGCGATCCCCAGCCTCTTCTCCGGACTCGTCGACCTGCTACCCAAACCCTTCCAGGAAGCAGTGGACGCGGTCTCCGACGTCTTCTCCGGCTTCGGGGACTTCATCAAACCGATACAGGGAGCCATCGCCCCCTTGGTCGCGGCCTTCACCGCACTGGGCATCGGAGGCATAGCCCCGCTCCTATCCAACATCCCGCTGCTCGGCGGCGCCCTGAGCGGTCTGACCGCCCCACTGTCCGCCCTGGGCGGCCCCATCGGAATCCTGGTGTCCGCCATCGCCGCGCTCGTCGCGACCACGCCCGAACTCCGTGACGCGTTCGGCGATCAGGTCACCGCCATATTCAGCCAGTTCAAGGGCGAAATCACGGGCATGCAACCTGCCTTCGACGCGATGGCGAAAAGCATCCAATCCGCGGTCAAGCAGATCCTGCCCGCCATCACGGACACAATCGGAACGCTCATCCCCGCCATCGGCAGCATCATCCAGACGCTCATGCCGCTCATACCCACGGTCATGGAACCGCTCATGGCCGCCGTGACCGCGATCATGCCCGTCATCGGGCAGCTCGTGTCGAGCATCCTGCCGCCACTGGCCGAACTGATTGCCGGACTGCTGCCGCCGGCCGCGCAGATCATCACGATGATCGCCGAGGTCGCCGCACAAATCGTCGACATCCTCCTACCCATCATCCAGCAGGTGATGGATTTCATCAGCCAAGTGATCACGGTCATCGCGCCCGTAATCCAACAGCTGGTGACGGTCATCACCGAAGCCGTGGCGGGAATCGTCGGCATCATCCAGCAGCTGCTTCCGGTCATCCAGAGCATCCTGAGCGTAGTAGGGTCCGTAATCTCCACCATCGTGGGCTTCATCACCGGGCTACTGCTACCCACAATCCAGTCGATGCTCCCATATGTATCCGGAGTCATCAACGGCATCGGCGGAGTCATCCAAGCCGTGGTCGGCATCGTGTCCGGCGTCATCAGCATGGTATCCGCCTTAATCAGCGGCAACTGGTCCGCAGCATGGAACGCTTTCAAAAGCGTCCTATCCAACGCGGCCAGCGGAGCACGCAGCGCACTCAGCGGCGTCACCAGCGCCATCAAAGGCGTCTTCGCCGGCGCAGGCACACTCCTCCTCAGCGCAGGCAAAGCCATCGTCCAAGGCCTCATCGACGGCATCACCGGCATGATCGGAGCCGCCGGCAGCGCCATCAAAGGCGTCATGAGCAAAATCGCCTCCTTCCTCCCGCACTCGCCGGCCAAGGAGGGGCCGTTCTCAGGACGCGGCTGGACCCCGTACTCGGGTCGAGCGCTCGTGAGGGGCCTCGCCGAGGGCATGGACTCAGCGTCTTCGGATGCGGAGAATTCCATCGGGAAAGTGATGGAGGGAATCAGCTCCCGTGTCGCCGGCACACGACTGGCCGTGTCCGGGCTGAAGGTGAACGGTGTCGCCGCCGGATCCGGCATGTCCGACGCTGGCAGCACTCCCGCGTCAATGGCCTCCGACATCCCGACCCTCTTGGAAGAAATCCGTGGGTTGCGCTCGGACCTGCGGTCCTTCCATGGAGACATCGGCCCGATCATCGCCAAGTACGCGCCCGGCATGACCATCCGTGAAAGCAAGCGCGTGCTCGGCATCGTCTGAAAGGAGACCGGAAGATGAGAAGCATGACCT
Source organism: Bifidobacterium platyrrhinorum (assembly GCF_010667645.1). Lineage (GTDB taxonomy): Bacteria > Actinomycetota > Actinomycetes > Actinomycetales > Bifidobacteriaceae > Bifidobacterium > Bifidobacterium platyrrhinorum. Next base: position 28,830 of record NZ_WHZV01000012.1, on the reverse strand, counting down.
ACAGCTGCGGGGCGAACCCACAGCGGGTGATAGATCTCATCGACCCGGCCGGCATCATGGTCAGGCGCATCGAGTCCCTACGCACCCACTCGTGGGATGTGGAACTCGCCTCCCACGGCATCGAGTCCGCGGTACGCAAGGCGACAACGGTGAGCCTGACCGGCACGTGCGGCGACCTGACCCAACTCGACGAGGCCTGCCGCCTCTTCGACGCGGACATGGCCGCCGCCACCCCACTAGGCGGCCGCGGGGTCGCCGGCACCCTACGAGTGGACGGCTGGTCGCAGAACGCGCTCGTCACCGGCGTCACGCCAGACTACGATCCGCCCGGACCCGCCACCTTCGAATTCTCCATCGCACTCCTGGACGGCGTCTGGCGCAAGCCCGGCGACGTGCAGCAATACCTGGCCGACGAGCTCGTACCGGACCTCGACCTCGACTACCCGTACGACTATCCATACGACTACGCGCCCGGCTCGCGCGGCCAGACCGTCACCAACCCGGCCGCAGCGCCCATGCCATTCCGCATGGTCATCTACGGGCCGGCCGCGAACCCTCAAATCACCATCGGCGAGAACCTGTACGCGCTCGACATAACCATCCCCACGGGCGCGTACGTGACCGTGGAAAGCGTCGACGGAAACCGGACCGTCGTCATGACGCACGAGAACGGCGACACGGAGAACGTATTCTCCAGCGCTCGCCGCGGTACCGGGCTAGACGGGGGCGAATACATCTTCCAACCCATCCCTGCCGGCACGAGTGATGTCGCATGGCGCGGCTTCGGCTTCGATCTGACCGTCTACGAGGAAAGGAGCACACCCGCATGGCTGACCTCATCGTGACCGACGCCGATCGGCGCGACGACGCATGCCTGCAGGACTTCACCCTCGACCTCGCGTGGGGGAGCGGAGACAATGGCGAAAACGACTTCGAACTCACCGCCGCCAGACTCATCCCCGCCGGCGCCCTCGTCTACATGGACGGCGGCGAATGCGGCGGCGTCGTCGACGCGATGCGCGACCAGCTCGACGCATCCGGATCCACGCTCACCTACACCGGGCGTACCTGGCACGGCATCCTCGCCGGCAAGGTACTCCAGCCCGACAAGGGCAAGGACTACCTGACAGTGTCAGGCGCCGCCGGCACGGTCATCGCCTCGCTTCTCTCCCGCATCGGACTCACGCCATTCTTCCAAGCCAATCAGCCGGCCGGAGTCAACCCCACCGTCAACGCTTTCCAATTCGACCGGTACATCGACGCATACACGGGGCTGACTGCCATGTGCAAGGCCAACGGCCTGAAATTGCGCCTCGCATACCGGTCCGGACACGTGGACGTATGGGCCGAACCCGCCGCCCACTACGGCGACACCATCGACAGCGACATCCTCGACTTCGACGCCACCCGCACCTGGCGACGCGTCAACCACCTGATCGGCATGGGCAAAGGCGACCTCGCAGCCCGCATCATCACCCACTGGTACGCGGACGAAAAAGGCAATGTCAGCCAGACGCAATCCATGACCGGCATCGACGAGATCACAGAGACCTACGACTACAACAACCTCGAACTCGCCGAACTCAACGAAAAAACCCGACAGAAACTCCTCGACGAACAATCCCAAGGCGACGTGTCCGCAACCGTCAGAGACGGAGCCGGCATCCTGCTCGACGTCGGAGACACGCTCTCCGCACGCGACAACATCACCGGAATCACCGTCGACGCGACCGTCGTCAAGAAAATCGTCAAGGTCACAGGCGACGTGACGAGCGTCGACTACGAAGCCGAATAACCGGAAGGAACCACCACATGGCAAGAATCGACGACTGCACCGTCTTCCAATGCGACCGGTGCAAAACCATCAAATGGTATCCGCCCACCGACGAAGACGGTATGAAGGAATGGTACTCGACCACCCGCTACGACGCGAATAATGCTGGACACGAATACCTCTTCTGCTTGAACTGCTGGCAGGAATACCTCAACAAGCTCAAGGACGCAGACAACGCATTCGACTCATGGATGCAGAACGCGGGGGTGAGATCATGAGCTGCGAACTCGTCACAGGCCACCTCGGAGAGAAGCACATCAACCCCGAGGACGACGCCGGGCTGACCGCCGGAATCCTCGGCGCCGACGAATACGTCCTCGTCACCGGAGACCAACTCGCCATCAACGTCGTGTCCGCCAACAGCGTCACCATCGGCACCGGAGACCTCGTCATGCAGGGGTATCACGTCACGTGCCAGAAGCCCACGACGCTGACCATCACCAACGGCGCACAAGGGATGAAACGTAACGACCTGATTGCCTGCCGGTACACAAAGACCACTGCAGGAATCCAATCAGCCGACCTCGTAGTCATCAAGGGCACCGCCACCACCGGCACACCCGTCGACCCCACCTATACGACCGGAGACATCCGGGGCAACGTTTCCACTCACACCATGCCCCTCTACCGCATCCCCCTCGACGGCATCACCGTAGGTACGCCCGTCCCGCTCTTCAACGTCTTGAAGCCGATGCAGAGCGTGTGGGATTCGCTAACCCAATCCGGGGACCTGTCCCTGGGAGGAGGATGGGTGACGAGCGGCGTGGCGCGATGGAAGCGGGTCGGCGACATGCTGATCCTGGCCGGCATCATCAAATCGAATTACGCCGTGAACCCCAGTGCGGGAGACGTGCTCTTCCGCCTGCCGACTCCGGCCAAGAGCCGCTTCCGCGCCATCGTGGGCACCAACATGTGGTGGCAGTCGATAGTCATGGAAGCAGCCGCCGGCAGCAACACCGTCAAGCTCGTCGGCGGCGAGACCGGCACCTACAACGCCGGCACCGAAATCGTGCTCTCCGGACTGTCCGTATACATCGGATAGCTTTCGCTAACCCAATCAAGGAAGGCAAAGCTCAATCCCGGTCTCTCCGGCATCTTCAAGGAACTCGACCCCCCTAAACTGGCGACGCGTCGGCAACATCGCCCAATTGGGCGGCAGCGTCCGTCTCGTGGGCAGTTGGAACCCAGTCGCGCCCGGCAATGGCGACCGGGTGATAGTCGACACGCCGTTCGAGTTCGACGGCTACCAGCAGAACTTCACGTGGGCAACGAACAGCCGACCAAACACGATCCTCACGGACGGGGACAGTCTCCGGCTGACCGGTACGGGCGGAATATCCGACTGGCCGGTCGGCACGTACATCTATCTGCAGTCCACTTGGATTGTCAAGGACAAATAGCACCCAGGGGATTCGCTAACCCAGTCCGTTCCACAGACGGTCCGATGGACAGACCTGGCCGCACCGGGCAACCCCCAGCTGGTGGTTGCCGCCTGTGCGGTGGGCCGGTTCGTGTACTGCTGGTGCACATGCACCGGCAATCTCACCGGACTGGGCCCCGGGCGCGACGACAAAAGCGGCCCTCTGCCTGAGGAGTTACGCCCCACAAACGCCATACCGGAAATCGATGAATTTTACCTGGTTTCCGCGCCGACGGAATCGGTAAGCGTCACCCGTGATGGCTACATCCATTTCCGTACGTCCAGCCAATCCTCCAGCAGCACCAACCGCTTCCCGCGCGGCCACGCCATGTGGATTCGCTGAACGCGGGATTCGCTAACCCCTCGGCAGTTCGTGCAGTGTGGGTCGCATACGGTCACGACGAACGAGGACGGGACGTTCCTCTTCGGAGTGAAGTCCCCGAACGGCAAGAAAGCGGATTACGCTGCCTACACCATCGGTCCCTTCGGCAGCGGCTTCATCCAGGCGGGAGAGTTCACCGTGCAACGCTGGGAGACCGCGGACGTGAACAAAGTCCGTTTCCGATTATGGGACACCAAGAAAAACGACTGGTGCGGTAGGGTCGCGATCTTCGGCTGCTGGATCGCCATGTGGAACCTCGTCTAGCCGAACGTGACCCCGTCGGGGATGGGCAGGGTGCGGGGAGTGTGGATCAGACGGTCGTCGGCGTTGCCGCCGCCGACGACCGCGACGTCACCGTTGGTCTGCCATCGCGCCTGATTCGCGAAATTGCCGGACGGGATCGACCACAGGCATCCGAGGTCGATGGTCTGGGATGGCTTCGGCCCGGACTTCCAATGGAACACCGCGAACGAGCCGGGCAGGCCCACGCGGAGCTTGAAACCGGACAGGTGCACGTGCAGCAACCGGTTCCTTTGGTCGACGATGATTTCCATGCCCCCGCCGTACGAATCCGCAGCGAAGGACCCCGTGTCCTGCCAGTCGAACTTCGCGCGCAACGGCGTCTGGGTTAGCGAAACCCTTAGAATCTCTCAGTCAATTAAAGCCCGCTCGTAGAGGCGTTGGGCGTCTCTCAAGGCGGTGATGTCGGGCTTGAGGTAGTAGGCGGCGGTGGTTTTGATGTCCGAGTGGCCGAGCATGCGGCTGACCACGGCGATGTCGGCGCCGGCGTGCAAGGCGTTGGTGGCCCAGCTATGTCGGAGGTTGCGTGCCGGCACGTGCGGCAGATTATGCCGCTTGCACCATGATGTGTACGCCCTCGCGACCTGCGGGGGTGTGCGCTCGCTGATGAGCCGGCCTCCCGTCTTGGGTTTGAGTTCGCGCAATCGTTTGACGGCGAAGCGGGGCAGGGGCAGCGTGCGCCGACTCAACTCGGTCTTCGGCTCGACGACGGCTTCATGCCCTTTGACCCATTGCAATCCTCGCTCTACATGGAGGACGCCGCGTCTCAGGTCGATGTCGGTCCATGTGAGTCCGTAGCCTTCCTCGGTTCTGAGCCCGCAGGTTGCGGCGCAGATGAGCCATGCCTCGAGTTCGTGCCCGTAGAAGCCGCGGAGGAGCTGCCGTGTCTGTCGCACGGTCAACAGGGTCGGCTCGTAGCGACGGCGTTGTGGCAGTCGGATGTCGCGGCGCGTGATGTCCTCGTCGAGCAATCCCCAGCGGATGGCGCGGCGGAGCATGGCGCGCAATACGGCCCACGCCTTGCGTGCGGCGCCCGGCTTGTCGAAAGCCGCGAGCCACGCGTCCACGGCCTCCACCGTGACCGCGGACAACTCCATGTCGCCGAACGTGGGCCGGATGTGGCGTCGCCACGCCGACTCGTAGCCGACCAGTGTGGATTCACGCAGCGCCTGCGCGCAGTAGGGGTGGAAGCGGGTCGTCCAGTAGTCCTTCAAGATCATTCTTTTCCTCCGGAAATCCCACACGTCTGGCGGCCGGTCCGCCTGCGGGACGCGTGTGGGTTTTCCACTATCCCGAAGGGAGTCCGATGATGACGTCCTTGCCGGCCTGGGTGACGATCCTGGTCGCCTTGATCACCACGTGCGGGGGCACGGTATGCGGGTGGATCCTGCGCCGTGTGGACGCGCACGAGTCGACCATCACGCGCGACCGTCTCGACCAGGCGCTGGCAGATTCGACCACGATCCGCGACCTGCAGGCGAAGCTGGAGCGGGATTTCGAACGTCTCGAGGAGTCGGAGCGGGAACGGCGCGCGATCCGTCTGGACGTGCTCCGCGTCGAGATGTTCGCGCACACCAACAGTCGTACCCAGCATGAGCGGCAGTTGGAGGCCGGCAAGGAATACCTCGAATTGGGCGGCAACGGTCTGGGGCATACGCGCTACGACGCGTTGCGCCAGGATTACCTGCGCCGCGAGGCCGGCTGCGACTGGACCTACCGGTAAGCATCAACCATTTGAAGTAAGGAGACAGTATGACACAGGTGCACATCAGCATCAAGAAGCCGTTGGCGGACGGCACGCTCGCCGGCGTGGCGGGCGTGGTCCGCTTCCGCCCGGTCCGCCGGCATTTCGACACGGAGAAGCATCTCGTGGTCGCCGAGGCGTTCGAGCTGACGCTCGACGACAAGGGCGAGGGCACGGTGGACCTGCTGCCGACCACGCCCGCGTTCGTCTGGCAGGTCGTCGAACTCGCCGACACGCCGCTCGCCTTCACCCGCTACGTGGAGGTCCCCTCCTCGCAAACGCAGGTGGAGTACGCGGATCTGGTGGACGTGGATCCGGCCACGGGCCAGCCGCTCGCCGTGGCGGACAGTCCGTTGGTGAATTGGATGCTCACGGGCTCGCAGACCAGCGCGGAGCCCCTGTCGGCGGCGAATCCGACGAAGCTGGTCCTGTATTTCGCGGACACGACCGTCTCCATGGCGCGCGAGGTGATGGAGTCGCTCGACCAGTTGAAGGCGTTCGCCGAGACGAACGCGGCCACGGTCGCGGCCATGAAGACCCGTGCCGTGTCGGACGCGGGCGTCGTGTCGGACGCGGTCGCCTCCGCGTCCATGGTCGGCGAGCACGCGGCGTCGGTCAGGGCCGAGATCGACGCGAAGGGCTCGCAGGCGGCCGTCGCGATCGACGAGGCCGTCGCATCCGTACGCGACAAGGCAGCGCAGGCCGGCAGTGATCTCGACGCCGTGCAGGACACCACGGCCGCCACGGTGGAGGACTAGCCATGCCGGTACTCCTGAATGGCAAACCGATAGGCCGGCCGTATCTGAACGGAAGGCCCCTGAACGCGCTCTATAACGGCCGTATCGTCTGGCCGACCCCCGCGGACACGGTCACCAAAATCGAGATTCTCTCGACGGACGGCAAGCCGGCGCCCACGAGCCTGCCCGTCGATGACACGGTCGCTCTTGCGGCTCGTGCCACGTATGCGGACGGCCACCAGTCCGATCTGCTGACCGACCGGGGTGTGACGTGGTCGAGCCTGGACACGAGCGTGGCCACGGTCTCCGGCAACACGGTGTCGTGGAGGCACGGCGGTACGGCGCTGGTCACGGCACGGGTGGCGGGTTTCACGTCCGCCGCGCTGAGCATTGCGTGCGCGTACGCGCCGGAGTCCGTCAGCGTATCGGATGACGCGGGCAGGCCCGTGGGCTCGGTGACCCTGCGTGCGGGCGAATCCATGAACCTTCAGGTGAAAATCCTGCCCGCGGAAGCGTCGCAGGAGTTCACCGCCGTCAGCGGGGACGAGACGGTGGCCGTGGTGGGCGACGCGAAACCGACCGGCATCACGGTCTCACCGGAGTCGGTGACATTGCGCGTGGGCGAATCCACGACCCTCGACGTGAGTATCCTGCCCGCGTACGCGCCGCAGGAGTATACGGCGGACATTCTCGATAAGACCATCGCAGCCATCAACAAGGAGTGATTGATTATGAGTGAATCTTTTAGGGGGGGGGTGGCCGTAACCGGCCTCGTCCCGGGTGAGACGAGCCTGAAGCTCACGGCCGATAATGGTGTCGTGAAAACCATGCCCGTCATCGTGCGGGAGAACCTGCTCAAGGACTGGCCCAACGCCATCTTCACGGTCAACTCGTTCGACAACAAGACCATTCCCTCGTTCGCGATCACGGGCGGGACCATGACCTTGACGGGCGCGGCCGGGGTCACGGACCAGAGGGTCGCGACCGTCGTGACCCTACCGGCGGGTTTCGGCTCCAAGGTCACGGTCGGATTGGACTACACGGGTCCCACATTGGCGAGCATGGGCTTGGCGGACGGACTGCTCAGGGTCATCGCCGTCGGACCCGACGGCTTGTACTCGCCGGTGGCGACGCTGCAGGCGCCCGCCACGGTCACGCCCGGCCATTACCGGCTCGACGCCGTCCTGCCCGACAAGGCCACGCAGGTCGAAATGCGCATCGGCGTGTTCACCACCACCCCGTTCACCGTCACACGGCTCGCCATCATGCGGACCAGCGAATACATCGAATAAGCAAGCCCCATACGGGGCTTTTCCCATCACAAGGAGGCCCCAATATGGGCGAAGCATTCAGGGGGGGGGGCTAGCGTCCGCGCCCTCAAGGAGGGCGACACCCTCATCACCATCACCGCCGGCAGCATCGTAAAGACCATCCCGGTCAGCGTGTGGGAGAACAAATGGGCGTTGCCCACCCTGCCCGCCACCGCCAACGGCATCACGTTCACCGCGGCCGGCGACGGGATGGTGCATGCGGAGGGCACGTCGACCGGGTGGGCGACCGTCCGCACCACCACGGCCCTGCCGGCCGGCGAGTACACGCTCGAACACACGCTCGGCAGCGGCGACAGCCTGTTCTGCGAATTGAAAAGCCCGGACGGCACGGTCGATTTGTTCTCGCATTCCAGCGTGAACAGGGCGACGATCCCGGCTGGCGACTACCAGATGATCGTCAGCGTCCCGCCCTCCAAGACCGTCGACCAGGCCATCACCCCCATCCTCAGGAAACTCAACTAAAGCCCCGATTGGGGCTTTCTTCATAAGGAGGCCCCAATATGGGCGCGTTATCAATCACCGGCAAAACTATGGGCTCCACCAGCCTCAACCTCAAAACCGGCTCCATCACGAAAACCATTCCCGTCACCGTGAAATCCACGAACCTCCTGTCGTACGGGCCCGCGGAAGCCAGCAATTTGAAGGCCACGGTCACGGCGGACGGCAGTCTCGACCTGTCGTCGGCCGGGGACGTGGAAGTCGGCAGGGGCGTCCAATGGGAGCTCGACATGAGCATGCTCATCGGCAGGACCGTGACCCTCAGCTATGAGGGCAGCGTCCCGTCGGCCATGATCGCGTCCGTCCGCAAGGCGGACACGACCGGCGGCGCGAGCGTCTACCAAGGCAAGAACAACCAGTCGTTCACCGTGGACGCGAGCATGAAGACCCTGATCTTGCGCGTCTACAAAGGCGGCAGCACCGCCGGCCCCGTATCCGGCAACCTGAAGATCACCCTCAACGAGGGCACGACCGCATTGCCGTGGATGCGCCCCGACGACACGACGCTCGCGGGGGGGGGGGATTTGAGTTAGCGAACCTGTGGCCCACGTTCCAGGCCGGCGCCAGCAACGGCGTGACCATCACCCCCGATGGCGCCGGCGGGTACACGCTCACGGGCACCCCGACCGCATGGACCGCATGGACCCAACCCATCACCCTCACCCCGGGCTCGTACCTCATGCTCCCCAACGAGACCGGCACGGGCGCCACCGCGGCCGTCTACAACGGCGACCCGGGCACGACCCAGCCGACCACGGGCCGGTTCGAGGTCACCGAGACCGGCGAATGGACCGCGCGCATCTACACCGACCAGCCCGGCAGCACGGTCGACGCGACCCTCCACCCGCGCCTCATCCGACCCTGACCACACCCAACCAATAAAGGAGAAAACCATGTCCGAAACATTTAGGGGGGGGGGCTTGCGGTTTCCGCGCTCACTCCCGGCACCACCCACCTGACCATTACCTGTGGTGACGGTGTTACCAAGACCATCCCCGTCACCATCTACCCGGCCGGCGTGTTCCCCATCCTCGATTCCATGCTGCCGAAGACCATAAACGGCGTCGTCTACACGACGGGCCCCACGCCGGGAAGCATCCACGCCACGGGCACGGTGACGGACTGGGGCGGGGTCAACCAGACCATCCAGTTGGAGGCCGGCGAATACTCGGTCGCCGGCACGGTCTCCGGCGACGTGAAAAACCTGTACGCGCAGGCCCTACTGCCGGACGGCACGATCATGAACACCAGCAACGGGATCAGGCCTCCTTCACGCTCACCGAGCCCGCGACGATCACGCTCAGCGTGGTCGCCCGCAACGGCACCACCGTCGACGCGGACATCACACCCATCCTCACCAAAACCAAGTAAAGGAGCACCCATGCGTCCCCTCCCGGATCTGCTCATAGCCGTCCTCGGCGTCGCCGTCCTGCTCGCCGTCCTCGGCGTCGGCGTGATTCTCGCGTTGGGAGCGGTCTCATGGTGAGGATCCTGCTCGTCGCGGGCGCGTGCGTCGCCGCCATCCTGCTGCTCGGTCTTCTGGTCCTCTGGATGGACTGGATGGAAGCCAGATGCAGTCCCCACGCGCGCCCGTATCCCATGCCGCCCCGTCATTGGAGCGGCCAGTATTCCAAGCCCCTCGGCCACCCGGTTGAGGGGCTTCATCATATCCACCGCATGAAAGGAGAAGACCATGACCACTGAGCCAACCGTCCAGCCGCAGGGCGACAGCCTGCCGCCCGACAATATCCAGCCCATGAGTGAACTCGAATCCGAACAGGCGCTCACTGCCGCTGAGGGCGCCGCCGACGAGGGGGAGGCCGCCTGATGGGCAATCTCAACACTCTCGTCAACCGGATGCGCTACTGGTGCGCGTCCGTGTCCCTCGGCTATGACCAGTCGAACCGCTGGGACATCAGGCCCGGCGGCGAATGCGATTGCTCCAGCCTGGTCATCCACGCGCTCAGGGAGGCGGGCTTCGACACCGGCGGCGCCACCTACACCGGCAACATGTCGAGCAATCTGACCGCGCGCGGGTGGCGTCGCCTGCCCGCCGACGGCAACCCCCGCCCCGGCGACATCCTCCTCAACGACATCCACCACGTCGCCGTCTACCTCGGCAATGGCATGCTCGCCCAGGCGAGCATCGACGAGCGTGGCAAGGCGTCGGGAGGCAAGGCGGGCGACCAGACCGGCCGCGAGACCAATGTGCGCGCCTACTACTCGTACCCGTGGAACTGCTACCTGCGCTACGGCGCCGACACGGTCATCACGGTCGGACCGCTCAAGGTGGACGGCTCGTGCGGCACCGCGACCGTCAGCAAATGGCAGGCCGTCATGGGTACCCCGGTCGACGGGGTCATCTCGGGTCAGGTCGTCCCCGACCAGAAGACCTACTGGAGGCCCGCGCTCGACACGAGCGCCGTCTCCTACGGGGGTAGGGGCTCCCAGCTCATCGGCGCCGTACAGCGCACACTCGGCCTCAAGCATGACGGACTCCTCGGACCCAAGACCATCAAGGCCATCCAAGCCCACCTCGGCGTCACGCAGGACGCCTCCTTCGGCCCCGCCACCGTACGCGCCCTCCAGACCCGGCTCAACACCGGCCGCTTCTAACCCACCGACAATCAGGAAGGAACCTCATGGCAGACCATGCAGCCCACGACACCGACACGTCCGCGATCGACCAGAGCGAACACGTCACCGAACCCACATCCACGTACACGCCCATGTTCAACGACACCGTCCGCACCGGCATCTACGTGCTCACCCTCATCATCGGACTCGTCGGCCTCGGCGTCTCGGCTTTCGGCGACCCGCAGGTCGGCGCCTACATCTCCAGCGCGGCCGGCATCCTCGCCGCCGCGTTCGGCGTCACATACAACCCCATGCGACTCGCCTCCAAGTGAGACGTCACGGCCATCCAGTGAGAGCCGCCCCGCCCCACCGTCGCTCAATGCGACCGTGGGGCGGGGCGGTTTCGCCGTACCCGGGTCAGTCCTGCGCAAGGAGGGTGCAGACGATGCCGTACTCCTCGCGCATTTCGTCCATCGCGACCGTGGCCGCGAGATTCCAGAGGGCGTGCGGCCAGCCGGTCATGTCGGGCCAATCCGTCCAGAACTCCCCGTCGGTCGCGTATCCATTCACGCGGACGAACGGGTCGTCTCGCACGGCGGACGAGTGCTCGATGATTCCCTCGATGCGCTCGCACATCTCATCGGCCTTGACGTCGATGGCGTCGAACAGGGCGAGCACCGTGTCGTCGTCGGCCCACTCGGGCAGGCCGCGCGCGCCCTCCCAGCTCGCTATCGTCGCCTGCTTGATGGGTGCGCGCGGCGAACCGTCGGGTTGGGAGGACACGAGCGCGAGGCACCGACCCAGCTCTTCCTGGGAGAGTCCCAGGCGCTTGCGTCTCGTCATGAATTCGAGAGGGGTCATTCGTCCTGTCCTTCCCCGCGGAGTTCGCGGATGTAGGCTTCGATCTGCTCCTCGACGGCCCTCTTCGCGCCGCGGATGTACCCGGCCGACCAGCCGATCACGACGATGGAACCGTCGGGATCGCTCGCCACCGTGGCGACGGGCTGTCCGTACCAATCGCCGAATCCGAAGGTCTTGTAGTAGGCGTCCCTCCCGGCGAACCGGAAGGCGGGGGTATCGCCATTGCCGTCGAGGCGGGCGTTGATGGTCCTGGTGGTCATGGTCGTTCCTTTCGAGGAGCCGGGCATGGCTTCTGCCTTCCCGCTGATGTAATAATTATATTACATCAGGTCGTGTGACACGCCGGGATTTTGTTTTTCGCCGTTGCGCCATCATCGACCGCCATAAGACCATCTAGTGGGAACCCCGCCGTCGCTTAATGCGGCCGTGGGGGCGGGGCGGTTTGACGAGTCGGGCGGGGTATCATGCGTCATAGGGCCCACCATTGTGGGGATGACCCGGTGGACGGGTGCGATTCTGTGGTGTTCCCCTTCACGGAGGGGTTTCAGTCTGGGCCTATTCCTTGTGGCGGGTCAGCGTGATGCCGGTCTCGGGGGATTCGATCCGGTCGAGGTCGCCGGCTTGGGCGCGCAGCACGAGGCGTTTCACCTGGTCGCGGAAGTCCTTCTGCCCGTCGGTCATCCTCTTATCGTCATCCCAGTCGCGGGCGATCCCGTCCTCGTCATCCCAGTCGGCGAGCTCGTCGAATCGGGTGATGAGCATGTCCTGCAGCGCTTCCAGGAGCCGGGCTTCAGGCACGCCCGACACCGGCGCGGCGTCCTCGGCTTGGATGTCCCATTCCGGGGAGTCCTTCAGGGTGTCCGTCTCGGCTTTCTTCACGATCTTCCACAGGGTCGTGCGGGACAAGCCGGTCGCCAGCGCGACGTCCAGCCGGTCGGCGCCGGCGTGGATCGCGTCGACCGCGAGCCTGTCGCGCTCCTCGACGAGCTCGCGCATCCGCTTGTCGGTCTCGAGGCGTTCCTTCCAGTTGTCGAGCAGCTTGCCGAGGATCGGCGCGTAGGCGTCCCTGGTCATCATCGGTCTCCTTTCCGCGAGGGGTCATGGGCCGCGTACTCGTCACCCCATCGGGTGAGCGTGCGGCGTCGGGGTTCCGGGTCCTCGTCGTGCAGGCGGGCGAGATCCACGGCGAGCGTGGGATAGTCGAAGCCCATGCCGTCCGCCTTGAGCATGAGCGTGCAGTCGCGCAGGCGACGGAACCCCTCCTCCGTGTCGCCGCCCATGTAGGCGTGCTCCACGCAGCGCAGGCGTTCCAGGGCGATGCGGTGCCGCACCGTGGGCAGCAGCGCCATGGCCCCGGCCAATCCCAGACGGCCCCGGTGCCCGGCCATCGAGTATCCCATGATCCGGTCGCGGCACACGGCGCTTGCGGCGTGCTCCGCGAGCAGGCTCAGCATCTCGCGCATGGCCGCTTCGTACGTGCCGGCCGGCGGCGCGGGGGACTGGGCGGGCTGGTCGATTTCCACGAGGGCGCACACCGCCTTGAGCGATTCCATGTCATCGGGGTCGCGGGCGAGCCGCGCCAGGTGCGCCGCGTCCTCCCGCACCTGGCGGTCGACGTCCCATCTGGCGCACAGGCGTGACACACGCCTGCGCGCCAGATTCCTGTATGCCCTGTCGTGATCGTCCATCACAGCCCCCTCAACCGCTCGTCGACGTACAGGAGGCCGGCATCAATCCGGTCGGGGTAGCGGCCGTACCTGGCGGCCGCGTCCACCCAGGCCTGCGCCTCCCCTTGGCTCATCCCCTCCCCGCCCCGGCGGCCCCGGAAGCACAGGATCGCGTCGGGCGCCGGATCGCGGTGGTCCGCGTACCACGCGCCGTGGGGCATGGAGTGCAGGCGACGCCCGTCCGCATCGTAGTAGACGCGGAACTCCGGGCTGGTGCCGTTGACGTCGCGGGCGATGCGACGCGCCGCCGTGGTGATCGTGGCCATGGTCACGCCTCCTTGACGGTCTGGGTGGCCGCCGCACCCGGACGACGGCGACGGCGACGGCGGGCGAACATCTGGCGGCGACGCTCGCACGCCTCATCCGAATCCAGGCCGGCCGGTTCGGGCTCAGGCTCCGCCTCGCGCTCGCGCTTGGCATCGGCGAGCGTCGCGAGCCGAATCTCCTCCTCCTCGCGGGGGGTGATGATTTCGGTGCCGTCGGCGGCGAAGTGGCCCTTGCACCAGTCGATGACCTTGCCGGCGTCGGTGCATGCCTCGAGACGGTCGGCCTTGAACCGGTCGACGCGGGCATGGAAGGTGTCGGACCCGGCGCTGTTGCGGCGCAGGAGCGCGACCGTGGTCTCGCGCAGGTCGGCGGCGTAGGCGATCTGCTTCGGGGTGCCCGTGATAATCTGTTCCATGGTGAACCTCCAGTGTTCATCCGTTCCCCCGCGGGTGGCAGCCCGGCGGGGGACTTTGTTTTTGATGTTGATACCATGTTAACCTAGTGAACATGATGATGCAAGCGTGGACACGTGTGGGCGTGTCGCAGGAGGCCGCCCGCGCAAAAGACAAAGGAGCCCGGAGCGGGCGCTATACTGGACGCAAAAGGAAATAGAGTGCACATAGGGTGTAATCTCGTGTCGACTCACCTAGGAGTCAAGCGCGAGTAGGGCACCGAAGAACGGCGCTATAAGGCCGATTTATGACGACACCTCAGTGTCGCTGATGACTTTGTTCAAGGATGTGTTTGATAGTCTGGGCGGGTTGAAAGCCGTTTCGTCTATGACAGCAGTATGGAGGATTCATGACTGCACTCACGTCCGTGTCCGGATTCCCGCGCATCGGTCAGAACCGAGAGCTCAAGAAGATCATCGAGGCCTACTGGAAGGGCAACGCCACTCTCGACGAGGTGCACGCCACCGCCAAGGAGCTGCGCGCCAAGCACTGGAAGCTGCAGGCGGCGGCCGGCGTCGACCTCATCCCGAGCAACGACTTCAGCTACTTCGACCAGTTGCTCGACACCGCGATCCTGCTCAACGTGATCCCGCAGCGCTACCAGCGTCTCGGCTTCACCGAGCCGGAGGAGACCCTGTTCGCCATGTCCCGCGGCTACCAGGGCGACAAGGGCGACGTGACCGCCCTGCCGATGAAGAAGTGGTTCACCACCAACTACCACTACATCGTGCCGGAGATCGAGCCGTCCACCGAGATCAGGCTCAACGGCACCAAGCCGTTCGACGAGTACCTCGAGGCCAGGGAGCTCGGCATCGAGACCAAGCCGGTGCTCATCGGCCCGTACACCTTCCTCAAGCTCGCCCGCGACGACGACGCCCAGGAACTCGCCTTCGACAAGGGCCTTGTGAACGCCGTGGCCGCCGTCTACGCCGAGGTGCTCGCCAAGTTCAACGAGCTCGGCGCCAAGTGGGTGCAGATCGACGAGCCGTTCCTCGTGCTCGACAAGCAGCCGGGCGACGTGGAGCTGTTCAAGAGCCTCTACGCGAAGATCCTGCCCGCACGCGACGGCAAGGTCAAGGTGCTGCTCAACACCTACTTCGGCCACATCGCCGACGTGTACGAGACCGTCAACCTGCTCGGCTTCGACGGCATCGGCCTCGACCTCAACGAAGGCAAGGACGAGAACCTCGCCGCCGTCTCCAAGCACGGCGTCGCCGAAGGCACCACGATCTTCGCCGGCGTGGTCAACGGCCGCAACATCTGGCGCAACGACTACGCCGTCAGCCTCGGCCTCGTCGACGCCCTCAAGCAGGTCACGCCGAACGTTGCCGTCTCCACCGCCAGCTCCCTGCTGCACGTGCCGTTCAGCACCGAAGGCGAGACCGCCCTCGACCCGGCCGTCCTCAAGCACTTCGCGTTCGCCGTCGAGAAGCTCGGCGAGCTCAAGGAGATCGCCGAGCTCGCCGACGCCGACGACGAGGCCCGCAAGGCCGATCCGGCGCTCGCTGCCAACCAGGAGCTGTTCGACGGCACCCGCGTGGCCGCCGACCCGAAGGTCGCCGAACGCATCGCCGCCCTCACCGAGGCCGACTACACGCGCCAGCCGGCCCGCGCCGAGCGTCAGAAGCTGCAGCGCGAGGCCCTCGGCCTGCCGCTGCTGCCTACCACCACGATCGGCTCCTTCCCGCAGACGCGCGAGATCCGCGCCGAGCGTGCGAAGTTCCGCAAGGGCGAGATCACCAAGGAGGCGTACGACCAGTTCATCAAGGACCAGATCGACACCTGCATCAAGCACCAGGAGGAGATCGGCCTCGACGTGCTCGTCCACGGCGAGTTCGAGCGCAACGACATGGTCGAGTACTTCGGCCAGAACCTCAACGGCTTCCTGTTCACCAAGAACGCGTGGGTCCAGTCCTACGGCACCCGTTGCGTCAAGCCCCCGATCGTGTGGGGCGACGTCTCCCGCGCCAAGCCGATCACCGTCGCATGGTCCGCGTACGCGCAGAGCCGTACGGACCACGTCATGAAGGGCATGCTCACCGGCCCGGTCACCATCCTCAACTGGTCCTGGCCGCGCGAGGACATCACCCACGAGCAGCAGACCCAGCAGCTGGCCCTCGCCATCCGCGACGAGGTCCTCGACCTGGAGGCCGCTGGCATCAAGGTCATCCAGATCGACGAGGCCGCGCTGCGCGAGAAGCTGCCGCTCAGGAAGACCGACTGGCACGCCAAGTACCTCGACTGGGCCGTGCCCGCGTTCCGTCTCGTGCACTCCGGCGTCAAGCCGACCACGCAGATCCACACGCACATGTGCTACTCCGAGTTCAACGACATCATCCGCGACATCGACGCGATGGACGCCGACGTGATCTCCTTCGAGGCCTCCCGCGGCGACCTCGTCGTCCTCGACGCCATCCACGAGGCCAACTTCGAGACCGAGGCCGGCCCGGGCGTCTACGACATCCACTCCCCGCGCATCCCCTCCGAGGAGGAGATCGAGGAGCGCATCGGCGAGATCCTCAAGAAGATGGACGTCGAGAAGGTCTGGATCAACCCGGACTGCGGTCTGAAGACCCGCGGTAACGCGGAGACCTGGCCGAGCCTCGAGCATCTCGTCGCCGCCGCCAAGGCCGTGCGCGCACGGCTCGCCAAGTGATCGCGTCCCGCGGAACGCGATGAGTGAGTGAGGCTCCCTCCCAAAGAGGGAGCCTCCTTTATCGAGGAAGGTTTGCAATCATGCATCAGCCGATGTTCTCGCTGGAAGTGTTCCCGCCCAAGCGGGACGCGCCCGTCGGCACGATCTACGACACGCTCGACGGCCTGCAGGGCATGCACCCGGACTTCATCTCGGTGACCTACGGCCACGGCACCCACGCCGACCGCACCGCCACCGCGCGCATTGCCAACACGATCCGCAAGGAATACCGCATCCCCACGGTCGCCCATCTGACCGCCCTCTACTCCGACGAGGCGAAGGTCGACGAGGCGTTGGAGATGTTCGAACACGCGGGCGTCGACGCCGTGCTCGCCCTGCGCGGCGACTACATCGAGGGCGAGACCCCTGTCGGCGTCTTCGAGCGCGCCATCGACCTCGTGCGCTACATCCGCGCCCGCAAGCCGGCTCTCAAGGTGTTCGGCGCCTGCTACCCGGAGGGGCACTACCAGGCCACGTCGCTGGACGAGGACATCGAACACCTCAAGGAGAAGGTGGACGCCGGCGCCACGCACCTCATCTCCCAGCTGTTCTACGACAACGAGGACTTCTACCGGTTCCTCGACAAGGCGCGCGCCGCCGGCATCGACGTGCCGATCGAGGCTGGCATCATGCCTATCAACGGCGCGAAGTCGCTGCGTTCCATGGCCGCGAAGAACAACACGGTCGTGCCGCCCGCCGTCGAGGCACTGCTCGACCGCTGGGGCGACGACGTGCCCACGCTGCGCGAGGCCGGCATCAACTACGCGTCCGCGCAGATCACCGATCTCGTCGCGCACGGCGTCGACGGCGTGCACCTGTACACGATGAACCGTCCCGCCACCACGCGCCGCATCTGGCGCAACGTGCGTCCCCTGTTCGCCAAGACCGGGGAGTGAAACCGGGGGGCGAACGAATCAGCGGATGACAAGGAGGGGGGCTTCCACGGCCGTATGACCGCGGAAGCCCCCCTCCTCATGTCCGGGGACTACCTGCGTCCCTGCTTCGACTTGGACTTGCCCGACTTGGATTTCACACGCTTCGCCGGCCGTTCCGGCTTGGGCTTCAGCCACGGCCAACGCTCGAGCGCCCGGCGGTGCAGCGGAGGGATTTTGCCGATGGCCACACCCGCGAGCATCGCGAAGATCGCCGCCCACGAGGCGAGATCCTGCTTGGTGAAGATCAGGACGATCACCAGACCCACGCCGATCAGGCCGAGCGTCTGCGAGGCCCGGTTCTGTTCATCGGTGATCCTGTCGGTCCTCAGGGGGATGAGACCGAAGAACGTGCCGATCGCCACACCCACGACGCAGACGACGACGGTGACGGCGATTTCAAGACTGCTCATGGCGTGTGCCTCCTGGCTGCGGTGATGATGTTGCGGGTACCGCGTCTCAGTGTAGCCCATGCGGGGCGTATGGACGCGGGGGAGCGGGGCGACCCGGGCGTGCGGGGCATGGGTCCTCAGTACCCGTCGCCCTCCAATGCGGCGCTCATCGTGCGGTCGATGAGCTTGTTCTGCTGCACCATCCGCTCGTATTTCGGGTCTTCGGCGATCTCTTCGTATTCGTGTTCCGTGGCGACTCCCGCGATTTCGGCGATGATCTCCTCATAGGAGGTCTCCACCGTGCGGTGCACGCCGGTGATGCGCCCCTGCCGGACCACGACGATGCGGTCGGCGACGGCGAACACGTCCGGCAGGTCATGGCACACCATCACGATGGACCGTCCCTCCGAACGCAGCCGTTTGATATAGGAGAGCACCTCGGCCGTCTGCATGACGGACAGGGACGAGGTGGGCTCGTCGAGCAGGATGAGCTTCGGATCGTTGAGCAGCGTACGCGCGATGGCGACGGTCTGCCGCTGGCCCACGGACAGGGACGAAATCGGCGAGCCGACGCGGATCGCGGAGCTCAGCGTCTTGAGCACCTGCCGTGCACGCGAGTTCATCACGTCGTCGTCGCGCACCCCGCCCGTGTTGACCTCCTTGCCGAGGAACAGGTTCGAGGCCACGTCGAGGTTGTCGCAGAACTCCTGGCCCTGGAACACGGATGCGATGCCCAGCCGGTCCGCGGCGCGGATCGAGGGGATCGCCACCTCCTCGCCGTCAAGGTAGATGTGCCCGAAGCCCGGTTGCAGGAAGCCCGCGATGACCTTGACCAGCGTTGACTTGCCGGCGCCGTTGTCGCCGACGAGGGCGACGACCTCCTGCCGGCCGATGCGCAGGCTCACGGATTTGAGCGCCTCCACGAACCCGAATCTGACGCAGACGTCACGCAGCTCCAGAAGCGGAGGCGCCTTCGTCCCGCGCACGGCGGCATTGACCATGACCCACGTCCCTTTCCTCCGCGACCATCGTCCGTGATGGTCGGATCGCATAGTTGACAATGGTAGCGTTCACTGGGAGACAGGCGAAATCGGCGCGCTCCGGACCGACCGTTCGATGGCGAGCAGAGCCCCGCCCAGCGCCGAATTGTCCTGCGGGTTCGGTGATGTGCGCACTTCGATCGGCGCGACCGCGTCCGGGAACAGCATGCGTTGCAGCGCCTCCCTGAACGGCTGCGAGAACACCTCCCCGCTCATCGCGAGTCTGCCGCCCAGCACGATGAGCTCCGGGTCCACGCTGATGCACAGGTCCGCCGCGACCTGCCCGATGCGCAGTGCCGCGTCCCCGATGATGCGTCTGCATCCGGGGTCGCCGGCGTTGGCCTGGTCCACCAGGTCGTCCAGCGTCATGTTGCCGTGGGTCACGCTGAGCAGCTGCACGAGCCGGTTCTCCGCGACAAGGGTGTTGAGGCATCCGCGATTGCCGCAGGTGCAGATGGATCCGAGCGGGTCGACCTGGATGTGCCCGATCTCCCCGGCGAGACCCGTCACGCCGTGCAGCACCTCGCCGCCGATCATGATACCGGCGCCCACGCCGTCGTCGACCTGGATGTACACGAGGCTGCGTTTGCCGACGGCGGCGCCCATGCGCGACTCGGCGAACGCGGCGAGGTTCGCATCGTTGTCGATGTAGACGGGCGTGTTGAACGCGGCCCCGAGGGGGGCGGCGACGTCCACGCCCTCCCATCCGGGCAGGATGCCGGGGATGGCGATCATATGGTCGTGGCTGGCCACCGGCGCCGCCAACGCCACGCCGATGCCGACGATTTCGTTCGCGTCGGCGCCGGCGTTGCCGAGCGCCTCGTTGACGAGCACCATGGCGCGTTCCAACGTGACGTCGGCCTTGTGCCCGTAGGGGAGCGGCAGCATGTGCTCGGCGATGATTGACTTCGAAAAGTCAACGATAGTAAGCGTCAGTTGCCTTGGCGCCACCCATATCCCGACGCCGAGGCCCTGGTGCCGGGCCAATTTGACCAAAGTGGCGCGTCTGCCGTTGCGTGTGGTGCCCGCGGTCTCCAGCCGTCCCTCGTCGACGAGCTGGTGGACGAGGGTGGAGACCGTCGCGGTGGACAGTCCGGTGACCTCGGCGAGTTCCACCTGCGTCATGGCGCCGAACTTGTGGATGCTGGCCAGCAAGTTGGCGCGGTTCGCCTCGCGTAGCGAGGTTTGCGATCCGAAAAGCCTTGCCATACGCGCCAAGTGTAGCCTGACGGGTCGCTTTGCGGCAGGGGTGGTCCAAACGTCCGCAGCGTGTCGCATGCCAGGGCCATGAAAGCCGTGTGATCACACCATTGAATTAGAGAAATAAACACAAAAATGGAGATTAACGAATATTTGAATTTGACAACCTAACTCAAGCGAGTATGCTGTGAGCAGAGCCTGGGCCTACGTCCGGGTTCCGGCGGACAAGGACCGTCCGCCGTATCCCTCGATGATGAAGGAGAGCACATGAAGTTCACGAAGAAGATCGTCGCGGCCATGGCGGGCGTCGCGATGATGGCCGGCCTCGCGGCCTGCGGCGGAAGCCGCACCGGACAGGCGACCGGCGGCGAGAAGATCGAAAAGGGCGCCACGATCGGCATCTCCATGCCGACCAAATCCGAGGAACGCTGGAACAAGGACGGCAACAACCTCAAGGCCAAGCTGGAGAAGGCCGGATACAAGGTCATCCTGTCGTTCGCCGACGACAAGCCGGCCCAGCAGAACGCCGACATCGAGAACATGGTCAACAACGACGCCAAGATCGTCGTCGTGGCGTCCAAGGACGGCACCGCCGTCGGACCCGCCGTCGAGAAGGCGCGCGACGCCGGCGCCAAGGTCATCGCCTACGACCGTCTTATCATGAACACCGACGCCGTCGACTACTACGCCACCTTCCAGCTGGAGCAGGTGGGCGTGCTCGAGGCCAACTACCTGATCGACAAGCTCGGCCTCGAGGACGGCGCCAAGGGGCCGTACAACATCGAGCTGTTCACCGGATCCCCGGACGACAACAACGCCAAGTACTTCTTCAAGGGCGCGTGGGACCTGCTCCAGCCCTACTTCGAGAAGGGTGTGCTCGTCTCCCCGTCCCAGCACGGCCAGGGCGGCGTGACCAAGGACTTCACCGTCGAGGACTGGCAGAAGATCTCCGTCATGAGCTGGAAGACCGAGCAGGCGCAGAAGGACATGGAATCCATCCTCGACTCCACCTACGCGCACGGCGAGAAGCTCGACGCGGTCCTCACCCCGTACGACGGCATCGCCCAGGGCGTCATCAACGCCATCGAATCCAAGCGGCCCGACATGAAGCCGGGCACCGACACCTGGCCGTACATCACCGGACAGGACGCGATGGAGATCGCCGTCGCCAACATCTCCAACGACAAGCAGGGCGAGACCGTCTTCAAGGACGTGAACAAACTGGCCGACGCCGTGTACGACATGATCGTCGAGATCGCCGAGAACAAGGAGGTCTCCGGCATCAACGGCAAGTTCAACAACAACAACATCGACGTGCCGTCCAAGCTGCTCGACCCGCAGAACATCACCAAGGACAACCTGTCCGACCTGGTGAAGGCCAACTACATCACCCAGGAACGCTTCGACGAGCTGACCAAGTGACCGGTCGCCGGTGCCGGACCACGGCATCGGCCGGCGACCCGAGGCATGCGGCGCCCGCCGCTCGCGACGAGCGCCGCATGCCCATGAAACCAGTACTGTGAACGGAGTGATGACATGTCAGACACCATTTTGACGATGGAGGACATCACGAAGACGTTCGGACCGGTCAAAGCCCTCACCAACGTGAACCTCTCGGTCGACCGAGGGGAGATCCACGCCATCTGCGGCGAGAACGGCGCGGGCAAATCGACCCTGATGAACGTGCTTTCGGGAGTCTACCCATACGGCAGCTATTCCGGCAAGATCACCTTTGACGGCAAGGAATGCAAATACCATACGATCAACGATTCCGAGGCGGACGGTATCGTGATCATCCACCAGGAACTCGCCCTGAGCCCCTTCCTGTCCATCGCCGAGAACATCTTCATCGGCAACGAGCGGGCCAGAGGAGGCGTGATCGACTGGGACAGGACCCGCGCCGAGGCCAGGAGGCTGCTCGACCGCGTGGGCCTTCCCGAGGATCCGGACACCAAGATCATGGACATCGGCGTCGGCAAGCAGCAGCTCGTCGAGATCGCCAAGGCCCTGTCCAAGGACGTGAAGCTGCTCATCCTCGACGAGCCGACCGCGGCCCTGAACGACGAGGACTCCGCGCACCTGCTCGACCTGGTGCGCCAGCTGCGCGACGAACAGGGCGTGACGAGCATCATCATCACGCACAAGCTCAACGAGGTCGCCGCCATCGCCGACAACGTCACCATCATCCGCGACGGCTCCACCGTCGGTGTGATGTACGTGACGCCGGAGACTCCCCTCGACCAGGACGAGCTGATACGCAAGATGGTGGGCCGTCCGCTGCACAACCTCTACCCGAACCATCCGTCCAACGAGCCCGGGCCCGAATACCTGCGCGTCGAGGACTGGACCGTGCACCATCCGCTCGACCCGGAGCGTGTCATCGTCGACCACGCGAACATCAAGGTGCACGCCGGCGAGATCGTCGGACTGGCGGGCCTCATGGGCGCTGGGCGCACCGAACTGGCCATGTCCGTGTTCGGGCATTCCTACGGCTCGAACATCTCCGGCAGGGTGTTCGTCAAAGGCAAGGAGGTCAGGCTGCCGAACGTGCAGGCGGCCATCGACGCCGGCCTCGCGTACGCCACCGAGGACCGCAAGGGCAACGGCCTGAACCTGTTGCAGAACATCCGCGAGAACGCTTCGCTCGCCGCACTCACCAAGATGAGCAGGCTCGGCGTGATGGACGACAACGTCGAACGCAAGTCCGTCGAACGCTACCGCAGGGACTTCAACATCAAATGCCACGACATCGACGTGAACGTCGCCACCCTCTCCGGCGGCAACCAGCAGAAGGTGCTGCTCGCCAAATGGGTCATCTCGCAGCCGGACATCCTCATCCTCGACGAGCCGACGCGAGGCATCGACGTCGGCGCGAAGTACGAGATCTACGAGATCATCGACAAGCTCGCCGACGCGGGCAAGGCCGTGATCGTGATCTCATCCGAGCTGCCGGAGCTCATCGGCATCTGCGACCGCATCTACACGGTCTCCTACGGCGTCGTCACCGATGACGTCGACAAGAACGGATTCACCCAGGAATACCTCATGAAGGGCATGACCAAGGAAAGGGAGGTGGCAGCCTGATGAGCGCCGCAACCGCAACACCCGCGAAGAAAGAAGAGAAGGCCGGGCTGCTCGCGACCGTCGCGAACAACGCGCGCCAGTACGGCATCGTCGGCGCGCTGCTCGTCATCGTCGTCGCCTTCGAGATCCTCACCGGAGGCGTGCTGCTCAAGCCGAACTCCTTCGTGTCGCTGATCCAGCAGAACGCGTACGTGATCATCCTCGCCATCGGCATGGTGATGGTCATCATCGCCACGCACATCGACCTGTCGGTCGGCTCGCTCGTCGCATTCATCGGCGGCGTATGCGCCCTGCTCATGGAACGCGCCGGCGTCAACTGGATGACGGCCATCCTCGTCGCGCTCGTCGTCGGCCTGCTCGTCGGCATCTGGCAGGGCTTCTGGGTCGCCGTCGTCGGCATCCCGGGCTTCATCACCACGCTGGCCGGCATGCTCATCTTCCGCGGCCTCGCCACCGTCATCGTCGGCGAATCCGTGCCGATCACCTCGCTCGAATTCCGTGGCATCGCCCGCAACTACCTGCCGAACGTCCTCGGCTGGTGGGGGCCTTTCGACGGCCTGACCATCGTCCTGGGCCTCCTGTGCATCGCGGGCTTCGCCTACAGCCAGATCCGCAAGCGCAGGCGCGTCGAGAAGGTCGGTCTCGTGCCCGAGCCGATGAGCCTGACCGTCCTCAAGATCGTCCTCGCCACCGTCGTCATCCTGTTCGTCACCTACCTGCTCGCCTCCTCCGGCAACGCCGACCAGGGCGGCACCCCGATCATGCTCGTGATCGTCGGCGTGCTGGTGTTCATCTACAACTTCATCCTCACGAAGACGGTCTTCGGCCGCCACGTGTACGCCGTCGGCGGCAACCGCAAGGCCGCCGTCCTCTCCGGCATCAACACGCGCCGCGTCGATTTCCTTCTCTTCGTCCACATGGGCTTCCTGTCCGCGGTGGCCGCCGTCTGCATGCTCTCCCGCCTCGCCTCCGCCACCGCGCAGGCCGGCATGGAGTTCGAGATGGACGCCATCGCCGCCTGCTTCATCGGAGGCACGGCCGTCACCGGCGGCATCGGCACCATCCCCGGCGCCGTGGTCGGCGCGTTCGTGATGGGCGTCATCAACCAGGGCCTGTCCATCATGGGCGTCGACACCGCGGTCGTCAAGACCATCAAGGGCCTCGTGCTCCTGCTGGCTGTCGCCGTGGACATCATGTCCAAGAGGAAGAAGAGCTGACCGCACCCGCTCCTTGCGGCCGGACGGGGCCTGCGCCCCAGCGACGCGGACCCCGTCCCCGCCGTCGGCGCGCGTTCGTCGGGATGCGCGCCGACATGATTTCGAACGACGTCGGCCACGCCGACGGGAAGGGAACCGACATGAACCTCGGCAAACGCTCCTCCGCGCGCCTGTACGCCCTCACCTGCCTCGCCTGCGTGGCATGGCTCATCCAATCGCTCGTCCAGGCGAGCGACGACGGTTCGCTCGCGAACTGGGCCACCATCGTGTTCTCGCTGTGCCTGCTCGTCGTAATCGGGTGGACCGGATACTGCGCCGTCACCGGATGGAACGCCAAAGGCGACGCGGACGACGCAGACCGCTGACCGCCGCGGCGGCCGCGGCCGGACCTATGCCCGCGCCGGTGTACATTAGCTAGGTATGAACGCAAACGACGCATTCCGGCCGACCGCCATGGACCTCATCCGCGCGGGACTGCAGAACCTCGACGACGCACGCGGCATGTTCGAACGCCTCAAGGCGGACGGCGTCCCGGACGCACGGCTGCGCTCCATCCTCAAGGCCCTGGCCAAGGCATGCGACCCGGATGCGGCGCTCGCCAACCTCGTCGGCATCACCAATGCGGTGCAGAGCCAGGGACGCGACTTCGAGGAGATGGTCCCCGACGAGGCGGCATTCGAGCGGCTCGTCACCGTGCTCGGCGTCTCCGACGCGCTCGGCAAGCTCATGCGCTTCCGTCCCGAACTGGTCGAGGCCGCATCCAAGGACGGCTGCAACAGCCACTTGTACAACAAGGCGCAACGACGCGCCCATGTGCTCAAGGCGGTCGGCGCCGACCCGGACGACACCGCCATGCCCGCCGCCACGCTGCCGCTTGCCGAGGCGACCACCGCATTGCGCGGCACCTACCGGCGCCAGCTCGCCGCCATCATGGCTCAGGACGCCACCGCCGCCGACCCATGCGAGATCCAGCCCGTCATCAGCCGCGGTCTGTCCGACCTCGCCGATGCGGCGCTCGAAGGGGCGCTCGCCATCGCTCGCCACGAGGTGCCGGGAAGCGAACACGTGCGCTTCGTCATCATCGGCATGGGCAAACTCGGCGCGCAGGAACTCAACTACGTGTCCGATGTGGACCTCATCTACGCCGTCGAGCCGGCGGACAAGGGGATCGGACGCCAGGAGCTCATACGCACCGGCACGAAGATGGCCACCACGCTGCAGCGCGTATGCCAGTCCGTGATCATGGGCGTCGCCGAACCGACGCTGTGGCAGATCGACGGCGGACTGCGCCCCGAAGGCAAGGACGGTCCGTTGGTGCGCACCATCGAATCGCATCGCGGATACTACGAGCAGTGGGCCGAGAACTGGGAATTCCAGGCGCTGCTCAAGGCGCGCCCCGTCGCCGGCGACCCGGATCTGGGACGCGACTACATGGACATGACCCGGCCGTTCGTCTGGTCCGCCTCCAAGCGCGACAATTTCGTCTACGACTGCCAGAAGATGCGCAAGCGCGTCGAGGACCTCATCCCCGCACCGCTCAAGGACCGGGAGATCAAACTCGGCAAGGGCGGGCTGCGTGATGTGGAGTTCACCGTGCAGATGCTCCAGCTCGTGCACGGCCGTTCCGACGAAACGTTGCGTACGCGATCCACGCTCGAATCGCTGGCGCGTCTCGCCGAAGGCGGCTATGTCTCGCGCAAGCAGGCCGCGAGGCTGTCCGCCGACTACCGGTTCGAACGGGTGCTCGAACACCGTCAGCAGATGTGGGCGCTCAAGCGCACCCACCTGTTCCCCGACATGGGCGCCGCGAACCTGGGCGGGCTCGAACGCAAACGCGACATCGACGTGGACGCGCTGAACCAGAACCAGGAGCTGCGCCGCGTGGCGCGCGCCTTCCGCATACACCCCGAGGAACTCGTCGAACGGTACGACGAGACCCGCCGTGAGGTGCGCCACCTGCATCTCGACATCTACTACCGTCCGATGCTGCCCGTCTCCGCCCAGCTCGAGGACGATCAGATCGACCTGAGCCAGCACGCCGCGCGCGAGCGTTTCAGCTCCATCGGATTCGGCGACCCGGACGCCGCCATGCGCCACGTCGTGGCGCTGACCGCCGGCGTCGGACGCGCCGCCAAGATCAACCGCATCATCCTGCCCGCCGTGCTCGAATGGCTCGGCCAAGGGCAGAACCCGGACATGGGCCTGCTGAACTGGCGCAAACTCGAGGAGCATTTCGGCACCGAAAGCGAATACCTCGGGTTCCTGCGCGACTCCACCTCCGCCGCGCAGCGCCTGTGCCACGTGCTGTCCAATTCGCGTTTCCTCGGCGACGCGCTCAACAAGTCCGTCGAATCGGTCACCTGGCTCGGCGACGACGACCGGCTCAAGGCGCGCACGCGCGACAGCCTCGACGTGCAATGCCGTTCCTCGCTGGAACGCAATGCGGGCGACATCAACGATTTCGCCACATCGATGCGCGCGATGCGCCGCCACGAGATCGAACGCATCGGCCTGGCGTGGATGAGCGGCGTGATGGACGACGCCGCGTCGCTGGAGGGCATGACCGACGTGTACGACGCGATCATCGACGCGGCGCTCGCCTGGTCCGTGAACCACCGCGTACGCGAACTCGGGGGAGGGGACGCGCCCGCCTCGCTCGCCGTCATCGGCATGGGCCGTTACGGCGGCCGCGAGGTGAACTTCAGCTCCGACGCCGACGCGATCCTCATCTACCGTCCCGCCGACGGCGCCGACGAGGACACGGCGAACCGTTTCGCACGCAAGGTGGTCGAGGACCTACGTGCCATCCTCCAGGGGCCGACCACGCTGGAACCGAAGATCGAACTCGACCTGGACCTGCGTCCGGAAGGCAAGAACGGGCCGCTCGTGCGCTCCTACGCCTCCTGCGAGGAGTACTACCGCTCCTGGTCGAGCACGTGGGAACGTCAGGCGCTGCTGCGTGCACGTCACGCGGCCGGAGACAAGGATCTCGCACGCGACTTCCTCGCCAACCTCGCCGACCCGCTGCGCTATCCGCACACGGACCTGACCGACGCCGAGATCGGCGACATCCGCAAGCTCAAGGCGCGTATGGAGGCGGAACGGCTGCCGCGCAACGTGCGTCGCGACCGGCATCTCAAACTCGGCAAGGGAGGCCTGTCCGACGTGGAATGGACCGTGCAGCTCATGCAGCTGCGCCATGCCGGCGACATCAAGGAACTGCGCGTCGGAGGCACCCTCGAGGCGCTCGATGTGTTGGAACGCCGCAAGCTCGTCGACGCGGGCGATGCGATGACCCTGCGTCACGCGTGGACGATGTGCACGGCGGCCCGCAACGGCAACTACCTGTGGTCCGGCCGCGTCAACCAGGCCGACATCCTGCCCGACGACATGTACTCGCTCGGCGGCATCGCCGTCTACCTCGGCTATGACGCGAACCGCGGCCAGCATTTCGAGAACGATCTGCTCGCCGTGATGCGCAAGGCCAGGGAAGTCACCGACCGTCTGTTCTACGGACGCTGAACCGTCCGGGTCCGCTGGGCTATACCGGGCGATGGATGAGGATTCGTCGTCCGGTCCTCTGCAATCGGGGGGGGGGGACGGTATCCATCGAGGAAGTAGAGAGACATGGAGAACCTCCGCCGGACGCGCACCGCGTCATCACGACGCATCGATGACGACACGGATCCGATGACACGGGCCGGAAGACGCGCGGCGGTCCGCAACGGCGCGCATATCAACGCCATCGACGGGTTGCGTGCGCTCGCCATCATCGGCATACATGGACTGGTGTGGGCTGAGCGAAGGCCATGACGAATACTTCGTCGATGACGGCACCCACCTGACACAGGGGGCCGGATTGGGCGACGAGGCGTATTCCCGCATGATTGTCATCGCATTGTGCGGACAGTGATGATCATGTCGTGATCGTGTGGTCGCGAAGCCCGGTGTCGTGCGTTTTGGTTGATCCAGGATGTGCGGTGCCGGGTTTCGTCGTATTCGTGTGTTGCCGGTGAGGGGTGGGGTCGCCGGTTGTGGGTGTGGTTTGTGTTCATGTTCGTCGCTGTATTGTCTCGGGGCATGGTTGACGCATGTCTCGGGGCATGGTTGACGGTGTCTCCTGGGGCATGGTTTACATGT
>NZ_WHZV01000011.1 GCF_010667645.1 Bifidobacterium platyrrhinorum | reverse complement strand
GGCGGCGGATTCCACGGAGATCGGCCCATTGCTCCGTAAGATCCGCCGTTTACGGCCACTCAGCGTCCGGATTTACGGAGCTGGCTGCTTATCTCCGTGGAATCCGCCGCCAAGTGATCGCAACGACATGGAAGCGACGAACGGCCATGGCGTCGTGGAAGTAACGAAAAACCGCCGCCCGGCGACAGAGGACGACGGCCGAATCCGTGCTCACACGGCGTGGTGGGCTGCCCTACGCGACGTCACCGGCGATGTGGCTTCGTGGGTGTGGATTCGCCAGGCTGACTCGAAAGCACTAAGCCGCAAGGTCAGATATGGATTCTCCCCTCGACGAAAAATATCGGATTTATCGTGTCGAGGGACGGGTCCTGACAATGCGATCGGCGCGGGCGATTCGTGAAACCGTCGGAAAAACAAGGCATCGGATATTCAAGGCAGATAGGTCGCTGCCCCTCGGTGTGAATTCTGCATAATGTTGCGCCGAGGGGTGGATTCTGATGACATGCCCAGTGCAGAAGATTTGTAGAATCGTTGGAAAATAAGGGATTCGGGAATCCGGATTGGGGAGGTCGTTGTCCCTCGATATGAATTCCGTGTGATGTTGCATCGAGGGTCGAGTTATCTTGTCCCTCGATATGAATTCCGCATGATGCTGCGTCGAGGGGCAAGAAGACTTGTCCCTCGACATGAACCCGGGGCGATCTCTCCTCGAGGGGCATGGCTCGCCCGTACGGGCGCCCAA
Source organism: Bifidobacterium platyrrhinorum (assembly GCF_010667645.1). GTDB lineage: Bacteria > Actinomycetota > Actinomycetes > Actinomycetales > Bifidobacteriaceae > Bifidobacterium > Bifidobacterium platyrrhinorum. Next base: position 77,273 of record NZ_WHZV01000011.1, on the reverse strand, counting down.
TAACTCCCCCAGCCCCCCTCCCTGTGGTTATTCCCGGGTTAAGAGTCCAAAACGTGGGTCTGAGGCATACTCCCGTCTTGCGGTCGGGGCGTGATTGATCTTTTGGGCGTCAATCGGGTGGGGCTCGGCTTTTTCAGGTCGTGATATCGGCTTGGTCCATGGGTAGTGACCGAGATCTTGCGCACTTTGGTCTTCGTCCGTCCCTGTGGCGATGATCAGTTCGCTGCTGGTACGGTCTCACCGAGTCGTGACATGTCGAGGTAGCGGTGCGTCGACCATTCGTTGGAAGTGACGTAGCGCACGCGCGGGTAAGACCCACGTTGCTGTACCGAGCCCGTTCCCGATGTGTTCACGGGCGTGCCGCGAGGGGATACGACGAGGGGGTGGGCAAACAGCCGCACCCCCTCGCCATACGCGTTATGGATGGCTCCCGGTTCAGCGCCACCACATCGTCATCAGGAAGCCGATCATGATGATCACGAAGCCGATGAGCAGGTTCCACGCGCCGATGTTCGGGATCGGGTAGTTGCTGGTCAGGTAGTAGCAGACCACCCACACGAGGCCGATGACCATGAGGATGCAGAACAGCGGCACGAACCAGCGCGGATTGGACTTGGTGCCCTTGATGGTCTCCTCGACACGCTTGGTGTTCTCCTCCTGACGCGCCATCATGCGCTGCATCTGCGGCGTCATGGCGGACTTGTCGGCGGTGGCGTTCAGAACGGCCTGGACCTGGTCCATGTCCACGGTGAACCCGTTGTCGTCGTTGTCGGAGGAGCCGGCCGCGTCCTTCGCGGTGTCGGACTGCCAGTCCTTCTGGTCCTTCGAGTCGTTCTCGTGCAGCTCTTCGTCAGCCATCAGCGTAGTCTCCATTTCAATAGGCTAGAAGTCATAATAGTGGTTACACTCGAAAGCGGCGAATACAGGCCCACCATGGCGTTCGCGGCCCCCGGTCGCACGCGGGTGGTGTACGGAAGGCGGGCGTATGGCCAGGCACAGCGGTAGGCACAGCGCGAAGCGCTCCTGGGTGGGCGGCGTCGCGGTCCTGCTCGTCGTGGCCCTGACCGGCTATCTGTTCGTCACGAACCTGCGCATGAGCCGCACCGCCGTCGTCAATTCGGATACCGCCGCCCTCGTCGAGCAGCGCGTCAAGGAGGTCAACGGCCTGCAGGCCGACGTCAAGAAGCTCAGCTCCGACATCAGCACCCTCACCGAGCTCACCGCGAAGAACAGCGATACGCCCACCACCAGCGAGGACTCCGGCACCGGCACCGTCCTGCGCAAGATCGAAGGACCGGGCGTGACCGTCACGCTCAACGATTCGCCGATGTGGGAGCAGGCGGTCGACTCGTCCGGCTCGTCCGAGGACATCGACAAGTACGTGATCCACCAGCAGGACCTCGAGGCGGTCATCAACGCCCTGTGGGCGGGCGGCGCCGACTCCATGATGTTCATGGACCAGCGCATGCTCTTCAATTCCGCGGTGATATGCTCGGGCAATGTCGTGTCGCTGCACGGCAAGAAATACTCGCCGCCGTTCACGATCTCCGCGATCGGCGACCCCGACGAGCTCATCCGGTCGCTCGACGATTCGCCCGCGATCGGGATCTACAAGCAATACGTGAGCGCGTTCGGCCTCGGTTGGAAGGTGGAACGCAAAAAGAGCCTGACGTTTGACGAGACCGCGTCGCTGCTGCAGCCGCTGAAATACGCGAGCGTGGTGGCCGGCGGCAAGACGGGCGACGGCTCGGGCACGCAGGACGCGGCGGACGGCGCCGGGCGGTCCGCGACGGAAGGGGAATAACGATGAGACACAGTGCGCGTCATATGTCAGGGGTGCGTGGGGGAGCGGGCCCCCGGCCCGGTGCGCCCATGCCGGGAGCCCCCGCCCGTCGCCGCGGGCCGCTGTGGCAGGCGCTCGGCATCCTGGCGGAGATCCTCATCACGTTCGCCATCGTCTGCACGCTCTACATCGTGTGGCAGATGTGGTGGACCGGCGTCGAGGCGGAACGCACGCAGGTCGAGACCCGCCAGCAGGTCTCGTGGTCCGACCCGACCGCGTCGGGCGACACGAAGATCGCGAAGGCTCAGGAGGGCGACGCCCCCGTCCAGCCGACGAGCGCCAACTACGGCGACCTCATCTCCCAGCTGTACATCCCCCGCTTCGGCCAGGACTGGCAGCGCAACGTCGTCGAAGGCACCGACGCGGCGCAGCTCGCGCGTCACGGCCTCGGCCACTACACGAACACGCAGATGCCCGGCCAGGTCGGCAACTTCGCGATCGCCGGCCACCGCAACGGCTACGGCGAACCCCTCGGCGACGTCGACAAGCTGCAGGAGGGCGACCCGATCATCGTGCGCACGCAGGACTACTGGTACGTGTACACGTTCACGAAATACCGCATCGTCAACCCGGAGGACGTGTACGTGATCGCGCCCGACCCGGACAACACGGGTGCGCAGCCCACCAAGCGCATGATCACGCTCACCACCTGCGAGCCGAAGTATTCGACGCCGATCCACCGCTGGATCGTATGGGGCGAGCTCAAGTACTGGGCGAAGGTCTCCGACGGCATCCCGCAGGAGCTGTCCACCACCGACGCGTCCGGCAAGGTGAAGTTCGCGAGCACCAGTTCGACGACCATGTCGCTGCCCGCCCGGCTCGGTTCGCTCAAGCCGGTCGTGATCGGCGCGCTGCTCGCCTGGGCCGTGCTGTTCATCGCCGCGGCCGTCGCCTGGCGCTGGCCCGTCCTCGCCGCGATCCGCGAAGGCCGTCGCAACCGCCCCGACGCGAGCATCTACGGCGGTCTGCTGCGCCTGCAGCCCGGCGTCCTGCCGGTCCGTCTCATCCTGTTCCTGCTGCTCGCCGTGGCCGCCTCGGCCGCGCTGTTCGAGTGGACGTTCCCGTGGGCGGCGACGACCATCCCGTACCTGCAGCAGATGAGCAACTTCGCGGTGTCCTGACCGGTGTGCGGTTAGACTGGCAGCCAGACAACCCGTGCACCGCTAAGGAGCCATCGTGACCGATTCCGCGCATATCCTCGTCGTCGACAACTACGATTCGTTCGTCTACACCATCGTCGGCTATCTCAAGACGCTGGGCGCCACCGTCGATGTGGTGCGCAACGACGCCGTCGACCCGTCCGACGAGCACGTGACCGACGGCTACGACGGCGTGCTCATCAGCCCCGGCCCCGGCGCCCCGGCCGATTCCGGCGCCAGCGAGGACATGATCCGCCTGTGCGCCAGGCAGGACAAGCCGATGTTCGGCGTCTGCCTCGGCCTGCAGGCCCTCGCCGAGGTGTACGGCTGTACGGTCGACCATGCGCCGACCATCATGCACGGCAAGACGAGCCTCGTCGAGCACGTCGACGACGAGATCTTCGCCGGCGTCGCCAACCCGATGACCGCCACCCGCTACCACTCGCTCGCCGTCGAACCCGACTCCGTGCCGGACACGCTCGAGGTGACCGCGTGGACGCAGGGCGACCATATCGTGCAGGGCATCCGCGTCAAGGGCAAGCCGATGTTCGCCGTGCAGTTCCACCCCGAATCGGTGATGACGCAGGACGGCTACCGCCTGCTTGCCAATTGGCTCGCCGTCTGCGGGCAGACCACCGCCGTGGCCAACGCCGCCGGCCTCCAGCCCAAGGTCGTCAAGTAGTTTCCGTTCCTTCCGGTTTCCGGTTCCCGTCGTGACGTCCGCGTGGGGCGGCGACTCTCTATCGCGGACACGCTCCGGTTCCATCCGTTGCCGCGGCGGGACGGGGCCCTCTGTTCGTGACACGCTCCAGGCCGCTCGGCCAAGCCTACGGTCCCGAACAGAGGCCCCCGTCCCACCGCTCTGTTTTTCGGTCACGTTACGTGACATTCGGACTAACGAGCGTGGGGTGGTGACTCTCTGTTGAGGACCGTGAAGACTTGGCCTGAGCGGCCCGGAGCGTGTCCGCAATAGAGAGCCGCCGCCCCACGCGGACATACCGTATGGGGCGGCGGCAGGAATCTCGGGAAGATCAGCGCAGCGTCACTGGCAGCGTCACTGGCCGGTGTTGCCGTTGTTGGAGTTGCCGTTGCCGGTCGAACCGTCGCCGTTGCCGGAGTTGTCTCCGGTGCTGCCGGACGACTTGGTGGTCAGCGAGATGTTGCCGCCCTTCTCGGCCTGGCCGCTGCCCGGGTTCTGCTCGGTCACGATGTCGTTCGCGCCGGTCGAGCCGGACTGGGTGACGGTGAATCCGAGCGCCTCGAGCTGCGCCTTCGCGCTGGCGAAGGTCTGGCCCACCACGTTCGGCACGGTCACCTGCTCCTTGCCCTTGGACACGATGATGGTCACGGAGGAGCCCTGCGCCACGGACGTGCCCGAACCCGGGTTCACGCTCATCACCACGCCCGCGGCGATGGTGTCGGAGTACTCCTCGGTGACGGTCACCGTGAACTTCGAGGCCTGCAGCGCGGCCACGGCCGCGTCCTTGGTCTGGCCGACGATGCCGTCGGGGACCTTCGTCATGCCGGAGGAGACGTACAGCAGGATCGACGTGCCCTTCGGTTGCGAGGTGCCGGCGGCCGGGTCGGTGCGCGTCACCTTGTTCTGGGCGATGTCGGCGCTGTCCTCGGTCTGCACGCTGGTGGCCACCTTGAATCCGGCCTTCTCCAGCGCGGAACGCGCCTCGGACTGGCTCATGCCCTTCACGTCGGGCACGAGCGTGCTCTGCGGGCCGGCGGAGAACCACACCTTCACGGTGGAGCCCTTCGCGGCCTTGTCGCCGCCCTTCGGGCTCTGCTTGGTGAACGTGCCCTCCGGTTCGGTGGAGTCGTGGTCGGTCATCGCCTGGAACTTGAACCCGGCGGCCTCGACCGCCGACTTGGCGCGGTCCTTGGTCATCGACGAGGTGATGGTCGGCACGGTGGCGGACTGGGCCACGGCCTTGTCGCCGCCGGCGAGGAAGAACCATGCGGCCAGCGCGATGACGAGCACCGCGGCCGCGGCCACCACGCCGATGATGATCTGCTTGCGGCGCTTCGCCTTCGCGGCGGCCGCACGCTGTTCGGCGCGCGACTTCGTGGCGACGGCCGCGGCGGGGGCCACCTGTTCGAACTGGCCGGTGACCGGGTTGAACGCCTGCGTGGAGACGCCCTGCTCGTTCGGGTTGAGCGGCACGGTGGCGGCGTCCTGTTCGGCCTGCTTGCGGGCCTTCATGTTCGCCAGGTCGGTGAGCGGGTTGAACGCGGCCGCCACCGGCACGCCGCCGTTCATGAAGGTGAGGATGTCGTTCTTGAACTCGGCGGCCGTCGCGTAGCGGTTCTGGCGGTCCTTGGCCATCGCCTTCGCGCAGATCGAATCCCACATCTTCGGCAGGCCGGGCACCACGGCGGAAGGCGGCGTCGCCACCTCGGAGACGTGCTGGTAGGCGATGGCCACGGCGGAGTCACCGGTGAACGGCGGGCGGCCGGTGAGCATCTCGTAGAGCACGCAGCCGGCCGAGTACAGGTCGGAGCGCATGTCGACGGTCTCGCCGCGCGCCTGCTCGGGGGAGAGGTACTGCGCGGTGCCGACCACGCCCTGCGACTGGGTCATCGTGGCGGCGGAGTCGTCGAGCGCGCGGGCGATGCCGAAGTCCATGACCTTGACCATGCCCTGCTCGGAGATCATGATGTTGCCGGGCTTGATGTCGCGGTGGATGACGCCCATGCGGTGCGAGTACTCGAGTGCGTTGAGCACGCCGAGCATCACCTGTTCGGCGTCGCGCTGGCTCAGCGGGCCGTTCACGCGGATGATGTCGCGCAGGGTCTGTCCCTTGACGTACTCCATCACCAGATACGGCAGGCGTTCCGGCTGGCCGTTCTCGCCGGTCACCGTCTCCTCGCCCGAATCGTAGATGTTCACGATGTTCGGGTTGTTCATCTGCGCGACCGAATGGGCCTCGCGGCGGAACCGCTTGAGGAAGATCTCGTCGTTGGCCAGGTCGGCGCGCATGATCTTGATGGCCACGGTGCGGCCCAGGCGCGTATCGGTGGCCACGTGGACCTCGGCCATGCCTCCGCGGCCGACAAGCTGGCCGAGCTGGTATCGGCCCTGGGCCAGAGAAGAGGGCATGTTGCTCATTGCTGCTCCTTCCAAAGCGCCTGCTGGTTCGTGCCGTCGGCACGCCTGTCGGGCGACGAGACGAGAGGAATGTGCGGGGAGCTCATGATCCTGCGCGGCAGGCGGTGCCCCGTGACGATGGTGGAATCGGACAGTTCGGTCTGCTGGTCGAGCAGGCGGCGTTCGATGCGCGCGAGCGTGCGCGAGACGACGAGCGCGTCCTTCGGGCGGTCGAGCGGGTCCTTCGCCAGCATCGACATGACGAATTCGCGCAGCTGCACGTCGACCGTGTCCGGCAGCGGCGGGACGGGGTCGTTGACGTGCGCGGCGGCGATGTCGACGGGCGTGGCGCCGGTGAACGGGCGGTGCCCGCACAGGCCCTCGTACGCGACCACGCCGAGCGAGTATATGTCCGACTGGGGCGTGGCCTGCTGGCCCTGCGCCTGTTCGGGGGAGATGTACTGCGCGGTGCCCACGACCATGCCGTCCTGCGTGATCTGCTCCTGATTGGTGGAGTAGGAGACGCCGAAGTCGGTGATTTTCACCTCGCCGTTGTCGGCCACCATGATGTTGGCGGGCTTGACGTCGCGGTGGATCACGCCGTGGCTGTGCGCCACGAACAGGCCGCGCGCGGTCTGGATGAGGATCGGCAGCAGTTCGAGCGGGTCCATGGCACCCTGCTCGTGGAACAGGTCCGCCAGCGACTTGGACGGCACGTATTCCATGATGAGGAACCCGATGCCGTCGTGCTCGTAGTATTCGAACAGCGCGGCGATGTTGGGGTGCGCGAGATTGGCGGAATTGTGCGCCTCGGCCCGTAGGCGGCGCAGCTTGGCCTCCGCGTTGCTCAGGTCGGAGCGCAGCGCCTTGATGGCCACGGGGCGGTTGAGCTGGATGTCCCATCCCTTCCACACCTCGCCCATGCCGCCCTTGGCGATACGCGCGTCGAGGCGGTATCGGCGGTGGATCAGCTGTCCTTCGATCAGTTTCATTGCTTGAGGGCCTCCTCGACGACGGAGCGGAAGATCGGGCCGGCGGAGGTCACGCCGTAGCCGGTGGTGTTGTGGACGACGACGGAGACCGCGACCTGCGGGTCGTCCGCGGGGGCGAATCCCATCACCCATGCGTCGATGGCGCTGTTGTCCTCGCCGATCTGCGCGGTGCCGGTCTTCGCCGCGACGCTCACGCCGTCCGGGGCGAGCGACGGGGAGTCCTTGGTGACGACCGCCTGCATCATCTGCGTGAGCTTGTTGGCCGTGTCGGCGCTGAACGCGTTGCTCATCACGGAGGCCTTCGTCTCGGAGAGCACGGACAGGTCGCTGGCGCGCACGCGGTCGACGAGCGTGGGGCGCATGAGCTTGCCGTCGTTCGCGATCGCGGAGGCGATGAGCGCGTTCTGCAGCGGCGTCTCGGTCACGTCGCCCTGTCCGATGGAGGCCAAGGCGAGCTTGTCGTCGGTCATTGAGGTGGGGAAGGACGAGGCGACGGCCTTCATCGGGGAGCCGGTCGAATCGGTGCCGTCCACGACGATGGAGCTGCCGAAGCCGAGCTTGGTGGCCATGTCGGCGATCTTGTCCTCGCCGAGGCTCACGCCGAGCTGCGCGAACGCGGTGTTCGACGAGTAGGCGAGGGCGTCCTCGAAGCTGATCTTGCCGTCGGTGCCGTTCGCCTGGTATTCGACGTTGGTCAGCGGCGTGATGGTGCCGGGCAGCGTGTAGCTTTCGCCGGCGGGGATCTGCGTGTCCGGCTGGTATTCGCCGGTTTCGAGCGCGGTGGCGGCCACGACGGTCTTGAACGTGGATCCGGGCGGGAACAGCTGGCCGGTCGAATTGTCGAGCATCGGGTTCGACGGGTCCTGCGTGAGGTTCGCGTAGTTCTCGGTGAGCGCCTTGCCGTCGTGCGTGGTGAGCACGTTCGGGTCGTAGCTGGGCGTGGAGACCATGGCGAGGATGCGGCCGGTCTTCGGCTCGGTGACGACCACCGCTCCGGACTGGCTGCCGAGCGCCTCGTAGGCGACCTGCTGCAGCTTGGTGTCGATGGACGTCTCGATGTTGGCGCCCTTGTTCTCGCTGCCGGTGAGCGTCGACTTGATGCGCTGCCAGAAGAGGCTGTCCGATTCGCCGGAGAGCAGCGAGTTGCGGGAGGCCTCGATGCCGCGGTCGGCGCGCTGGCTGATCGAGAAGAAGCCGGTCACGGGCGCGTACAGCGGGCCGTTCGAGTAGGAGCGCTGGTAGCTGAACGCGTCGTTGGACGGGTCGGATTTCGCGAGCACGGTGCCGTCGGCCGCGAGGATGGAGCCGCGCGGCGCGCCGAACTCGTGGTAGAGGGCGCGCGAGTTGCGCGTGTCCGCGTTGAGCGCGGTGGCGCGGATCGCGGTGATGATGGTGGTGGACAGGCCGAGGATCGTGAACAGGACGATGACGGCGGTGAACAGCTGGCGCAGTCCCTTGTTCATCGGGCACCTCCCGGGATCGGCGGCATCGGCGCGACGGGCGTGACGGGCACGGCCGGGGTGACCGGCGTCGACGTCTCGACGGCCTGCGTGGGTTCCGCGGACCTCGCCTGGCGCGCGCGTCGCGCGTCGGCGGCGTCGGCCGCCTCGCGCTCCGCCTGGCGTTCCTTGAGCTCGTGGTCGCGCAGCACGGCCAGGGCCTCGTACTGGAACGTCTCGGAATCGGTTTCCGGCATGGGCTTGTTGGCCGCGTTGGAGATGATGAGCAGCAGCGTGGCGAGGATGTAGTTCGCGATGAGCGAGGAGCCGCCCGCGGCCATGAACGGCAGGGTCAGGCCGGTCAGCGGGATGACGAGCGTGATGCCGCCGACCACGGTGAACACCTGGAACGCCATCGTGAACACCAGTCCGGAGGCGAGGAGCTTGCCGAAGCCGTCCTTGACCTTCATGGCGGTGACGAAGCCGGAGGCGATGATGACGACGTACAGCACGAGCACGCCGAGACAGCCCACGAGCCCGAGTTCCTCGCCCACGGAGGCGTAGATGTAGTCGGAGTTGGCGAACGGCGTGAGGTTCGGGTGCCCCTGGCCCAGCCCGGTGCCGAGCATGCCGCCGGAGGCGAGGCCGAACAGGCCGGTGACGATCTGGTAGGAGCCGCCGTACGCCCGGTTGTACAGTTCCGGGTCGAACGGGTGCAGCCAGGCGTCCACGCGGGCGCCCACGTGGCTGAACACGCTGGCGGCGAGCACCGCACCGGCGGCGAAGGCGATGAAGCCGATGACGATCCAGCTCAGGCGGCCGGTGGCCACGTAGAGCATCGCGACGAACATCGCGAAGAACATGAGCGAGGTGCCCAGGTCATGCTGCATGATGAGCACGCCCATCGAGGCCACCCACACGATGATGATCGGGCCGAGGTCCTTGATGCGCGGCAATTGCAGGCCGAGCACCTTCTTGCCGCCCACGGCCAGCTGGTCGCGGTGGTCGAACAGGTATGCGGCGAAGAAGAACGCGAGGAACAGCTTGGCGAACTCGCCCGGCTGGATCTGGCCCACGCCGGGGATCCTCACCCAGATGCGCGCGCCGTTGATCTCCTGGCCCAGACCGGGCAGCAGCGGGGAGAGCAGCAGGACGAGGCCCACCACCATGCTCACGTAGGAGAATCGCCGCAGCACGCGGTAGTCCTTGAGCCCGATGACGAGCGCCGAGCACAGCACGATGGCGATGCACACGAACATGATTTGGCGCAGCGCCACCGAGGTCTCGTTCTCGTGGTCGATGCGCGCGATCATCACCAGGCCGATGCCGGTGAGCAGCAGCACGCACGGTTGCAGCACCTGGCTGGCGTACGGCTGGAACCGGTCGACGAGGATCCAGAACACGAGCGAGAGCACGACGGTCGCGCCCAGCGGGATCACGAACGAGGACGGGAACGAGCCGTCGACACGGCTGAACATCTGGAAGAACGCCATGCCGCACAGCAGGAACGAGGCCAGCAGCAGCGCGACCTGGCGAAGACGGAGGGCTATCATTCCTGGTCCCCGCCTTCCTTCGTGGCGCTGTCGCCGGACTTGGAGCCGGATGAGGACGATGAGGACGTCGAGGACGATGAGGACGTCGAGGACGATGACGAGGACGTCGAGGACGACGTCTTCTCCTTGTCGGCCTTGGCCTGCTGCTTCTCGATGGCGGCGAGCTCGTCGCGGATGAGCCTGACGTGGTCCTGCGCCTCGGCGAGGCTGTCGCGCATGATGCCTTGCCGCACCTCGGTGCGCCACGTGGCGGGCAGCTTGTTCACGGCGATGGACGTGCGCTCCACCTCATGCGACAGTTCGAAGCCCGCGAGGTTCGTGGGCACGCCCTGGTAGATCGCGACCATGCCGTCGGCCGCGCCGACGTAGTACTTCGACTGGCTGTAGCGGTACGCGGCGAACACGCCGCCGGCGATGACCGCCAGCACGGCGAGCACGGTGACGAACACCGCCACGCGCCTGCGCTTGCGGCGTCCGTGCTCGCTCTTGCGCTGCTCGGCCTTCTCCTCGTGGATGGCCTGCCGCACGGCCGGATCGTTGGGATCCGTGGTGACCTCGCCGTCGCTCTTCGTGACGACCGGGATCTCGCCGGTGTCCGGGTTGCGCCGTTCGCCGGCCTCCTCGCGCACGAGGGAGGGCTGCACGACGCGCGGCGCCTCCTTGCGCTGTTCGGCGACCGCCTCGTGCGCCTCCTGCGTGAGCGCGGCCGCGCGTTGGGCGGGCGAGCCGTCGTCGCGCAGCGCGGGGGCGGTGGCGATCGGCTCGTTGACGATGTCGGCGAGCGGTTCGAGGCTGGCGCTGGCGGCGCCGCCGACCAGCGGCGTCTGATGCGGCAAATCGAAGGCGTGCGCGTCGAGCGCGAGCGTGGCGTCCGCGATCACCGCGGTGACGTTGTCGGTGCTGCCGGCGCGCAGGGCCATGCCGACGAGACGCTGGGCGCATTCGCCCGGGTCGGACAGCCCCAGCATCGTCTCGGCGATGGTGGAGTCCTCGAGCACGCCGCACAGGCCGTCGGAGCACAGCAGCCAGCGGTCGGCCGCGTGCGCCCTGAGCACGGCGATGTCCGGGTGCGGGTCGATGTCGAAGTCGCCGAGCACGCGCATCACGACGTTGCGCTGCGGATGGTTCTTCGCCTCCGCCTTGGTGATGCGGCCGGTGTCGATGAGGTGCTGGACGTAGCTGTGGTCCTGCGTGGCGCGGCTGAGCACGCCGTCGCGCAGCAGGTACGCGCGCGAGTCGCCGATGTGCGCGAGCACCCACCAGCCGTTGACGAGCGCCACGGCGGTGACGGTGGTGCCCATGCCGGCGAGCTTGCGTTCGCGGCGGGCCTTGCCGACGATCGCGTCGTGCGCGGCCATCACGGAGGTCTCCATCATCGAGGAGACGGCGGCGACGTCGTCGGTCACGTCGTCGCGTTCGATGTGCGCGAGCGAGCGGATGGCGATGGTCGAGGCGGTGTCGCCGCCCGCATGGCCGCCCATGCCGTCGCAGATCGCGACCAGATGCTCGCCGGCGAACGACGAATCCTGGTTGTTGGCGCGCACGGTGCCCACGTCGGAGACGGTGGTGGAGTAGAGGAAGAGGCGCTGCTCGCCGTCCGCGGCGGGTGCGGGCCCGGCGGCCTCGGCGATATCGTCCGATCCGGCGTCGAGCGGGTCGTCGTCGGGCGTCGCCACGGCGCCGTCCGACGCGTCGATGGCGACGGTGACGGCGTCCTCGTCCTGTGCGGCGTCGACGTCGTGCGCGACGACGGGCAATGCCTGCGTGGCCGTCGCGTCCTGCGACTGTGCGGGGGCGGGGGAGAGGCCGCCCTGATCGCCCTGCGGCAGGGGCAGGGTCTGCGATTCGTCGGCGGAGGCTGTCATACGTGCATCACCTCAGCTCGAAGGTAGTGGCACCGATGCGCACGGGCACACGGGCCGGAAGTACGGTGGGGGCGGCCAGTCGCTGGCCGTTGACGACGGTGCCGTTCGTGGACCCGAGATCCTCGATGGCCCACTGGCGCGACGCGGGGTCGATGTACACGCGGGCGTGGTGCGAGGAGACGAACTCGTCGTCGAGCACCACGGTGTTCGACGCGGCGCGGCCCAGCGTGATCGCCTCACCGGCGAGCGGCACGCTGGAACCGGCCAGCGGGCCGTCGATGATGACCAGCAGCGTCGGGCCGCCGGCGGCGGGGGCGGAGGAACGCGGCGCGGCGGGCTTGGGCGCGCTCGTGCGCGGCGTCTCGGCGGTGGGCGCCACGACGGGCGCGCCGCCGGTCACCGGCACGGCGGGAGCGGCGGCCTTGCGCGCGGCATGCCGTTCCTTGCGACGGCGCGAACGCGAGGGACGCGGGCTGAAGGACTCGATGTCCTTATGCAAAGAACGCACGGCGAGCCATACGAACACCCACAGCAGGATCAGGAATCCATACTTGAGCAGTGCGAATGTCAGTTCGGTCATGCGGTTTCGACCTTTATCTCGACGGTATCGATGTCATCGACGCCGGTCGGCGCGTCACTCCTGCTCCTGGGAGGAGGCCCAGTAGAGGATGCGGGTGCGGCCGATGGTGATGGTGTTGCCGTCCAGCAGCGTGGCGGCGGGCACCTGATGGCCTTCGACGTACGTGCCGTTCGTGGAACCGAGATCGCGGGCGATCACGCCGTTGGGCGTGATGTCGATCTCGAGGTGCTTGCGGGAGATGCCCGGATCGTCGATGACGATGTCGCAGCCGGAGCCGCGGCCCAGGATGGTCTTCTCCTTGGTGAGCAGGTACTGGCTGCCGTTGATCTCCAGCAGCGGGCTGTCCTGGTTCTGGTCGTTCGTGGTGACCGGGACGGCGTTGCCCTGCACGGAGGCGGAGGTGAGCTTGAAGCTGCCCTTGGTCAGGTCAAGGTCCTCCTCGAAGATGACGACCACCGGGCCGACGAACGCGTAGTGCTGGGTGCGCGCGTAGTTCGTCAGGTTGTCGGCCAGTTCGTCGGCGAGGGTCTCGCTGCCCCACTGCTCGATGCGGTCGAAATCGGGGGTGCTCAGCTTGAAGCGGTATTCGTTCGGGGCGACCGTGCGGTCGCGGCCCACGGGCATGGCCTCGTTGTCGATCTCGCGCTCAAGTGCGCTGGACAGGTCGACGGGCTGCAGATCCTTGGAGCCGAACTTGGAGAACACCCCATTCACTGCGCCTTCCACGCTTTTCTCAAAACGGTCGAGAACGCTCATAGTCATCCCTTTCTATCCTTGACCAGTGTACGCAGGGGTTGGAACGGGCCATATTTCGCGCGTCAATACTTGCAAAAGCGCCACTTCGGCACCACTCCGGCGGCGCGTCGGCGCAATGGCGCTCCCGTTTTAGGGTGCATCCCCCACTCGGCCGCACCGGTGATGAGGCTGGGTATCGTGGTCGTCATGAACAACATCGATGATTTCCCCCGCGCGAAGGCGCGCACGTTGCGGTTCACCTGCGGTGCACCGCGTTCCGCCCAGGCGATCGGCGACGGTTCCCTGGCCCTGTTCCTGCGTTCGGACGGCCCCGAGGACCTGGTGACCGCCCTGTGGCTCAGCTGGTTCGACGAGGCCGGCGGCCACCACGAGACGAAGCTCGCCGACCCGCGCGACCTGCTCGGCGACCATGCGGACAGCGAGGACGTGCCCGCCGAGGAGAAGGCCCGCCGCGAACGCGCCCGCGAGGGCGGCGCCGGCATCGTCTCCTACTCGGCGTGCGCCGAGGGCGACCGCGTCGTCTTCACCATCAACGGCCGCCTGTACCTCACCGAGATCGCGTGGGACGACGGTACGGAGGACGGAACCCCGGCCGCCGGTCCGATCGTCGAGACCCGCGAGCTCGCCGGCGCATGGCTCGACGAGGATCCGGCCATGTACACGCCGGTCCTCAACCCGCGCATCAGCCCGGACGGCGACCACGTGCTGTACACCACCGGCGAACGTCTCATGCTCGTCGACATCGGCGACTGGCCCCGCGACGTCGAGGGCGTCGACCCGCTCGACGACCGCGTGACCGCCGTCTACGGCGTGTCCGTCGAGGACGAGGACGGCAACCCGGCCGAGAACACGTGGCGGATCGGCCTCGCCGAATTCGCCGCCGGCGAGGAGATGGACCGCTACGACGGCTTCTGGTGGGCGCCTGACTCCCGCCACGTGCTCTTCGAGTCCTTCGACACCGCCGACGAACCCACGTGGTTCATCTCCGACCCGGCCGATCCGGAGAGGCCGGCGGCCGGCCGCCGCTACCCGCGCGCGCTCACCCGCAACGCGGACGTGTACCTCACCCTCATCACGCTCGACTTCGACCCGGCGACCCTGCGCTACCGCGGCATCACCGCGAACGCCGACGTCGAGTGGGACCGCGAGGCGTACGAATACGTGGCCGCCGTGCACTGGACGGAGGGCCACGATCCGCTCGTCCTCGTGCAGGACCGTCTCCAGCGCAACGACCAGGTGCTGCAGGTCGCGACCGACGAACGCCGGTACGGCCTGCCGCGGGTGCTCGAGGAGCATCACAACGACCAATGGATCGACCTGGTCTCCGGCACGCCCGCGCTCACGCCCGACGGCCGTCTCGTGTGCGCGCTCAACGACATGGACGCGGACACGAACCGCCTCACCGTCGACGGACGCGCGTTCACGCCGGCCGGCTGGAACGTGCGCCACGTGCTCGACGTGACCGACGCGGACGTGCTCGCCGTCGTGCAGCGCGAACCCGACCTCGCGCCCGACGAGCCGCGGGAGTGGCGCGTGGCCGCGGAAGCGGGACACGGCGGCGGCGCGGTGTCCGCCGCCGACGAATCGCGCGTCGGTGCGCACGACGCCCGCAGCTTCGACGTGGTGAGCCTCGGCTACGACGGCACGGTCACGCCGGTCACGTCCCGCCCCGGCGTGTGGACCGCGTCGCGCGCGGGCGACGGCATCGTCGTCTCCGGCCGCTCCATGGACGCCGCCGGCGTCACGATGGAGCACTCACTGGTCACGCAGGTCGATGAGGAGGGGCATGCGCCCGCCGCGACCATCGCGAACCACGCCGCCGAACCCGGGTTCGCGCCGAACGTGACGTTCACGCGCCTCGGCGGGCACCGCCTGTACACGGCCATCGTCGCGCCGAGTGCCGGGAGCCCGTACGCGCGCGCCGAAAGGCTGCCCGTGCTCATGAAACCGTACGGCGGGCCCGGCCACCAGCAGGTCGCCGCCGCGCAGTCCTACTACTGGGACGCGCAGTGGTGGGCCGACCAGGGCTTCCTCGTCGTCACCGCGGACGGCCGCGGCACCACCGGCCGCGGGCCGCGCTGGGACCGCGAGATCTTCGAGGACATGAAGGACGTGACCCTCGCCGACCAGGTCGAGGCCGTGCGCGCCCTGCCCGACGCCGTCGCCGCGCTGAACGACGCGCGGCAGACGGGCCACGCCGCGCCGATTCCCGCTCCGGACCTCGACAGGGTCGCGATGATCGGCTGGTCGTACGGCGGCTTCCTCTCCGCGCTCGCCGTGCTCGACGCGCCCGACGTGTTCGCCGCCGCCTGCGCCGGCGCGCCGCCCACCGACTGGACGCTCTACGACACCCACTACACCGAGCGCTACCTCGGCCTCGACCCGGCGGTCTACGAGCGCAACTCGATCATCGCGGACGCGCCGAAGCTGAGCCGGCCGCTCATGATCATCCACGGGTTCGCCGACGACAACGTGACCATCGCCCACAGCCTGCGCCTGTCCCGGGCGCTCATGGCCGCCGGGCGCCCGCACACGTTCCTGCCGCTCACGGGCATCACCCACATGACCAACGACGAGACCGTCGCCGAGAACCTGCTCACGCTGCAGCGCGACTTCCTCAGGGACGCGTTGCGGAACGTGCCGGAGACGCACTGAAACGGCGCGTGGGGATGATGCGCGGCGATGGGTAGGATGGGCGCATGACGCAGCTGAACATGATCGACGAAGGCAGGTACGCCGAAACGATGCGCGGGACCGTGATCCCCGCATTGGAGGCCTGTCGCGACGAGGGCTGGTTCGACCCGTCGGCCGCCGAGAAGGCCGCCGGGCTCGAACCTCTGCCCGGCCGGATGGACACCGGCGGCCGCGGCGGCCAGCTGCACTACCTGTGCTATGACGCGGCCAAGTTCGACGCGGAGCGCGAGAACGGCGCCACCGCGGCCTTCCGCGGCGCCATCGTGATCAGCCACGGGTTCACCGAGTTCGCCGAGAAATACGACGAGCTCGTCTGGTACTTCCTGCTCGCCGGCTATTCGGTGTGCGTGCTGGACCATCGCGGGCACGGCAAGTCGGCGCGCGACGTCGACAACCCGTGCCTGGTGTGGATCGACGACTGGCGCCGCTATGTCGCCGACCTCGCCGGCTTCGCCGAGACGATCGGCCAGTCGTACGCGGACGGCCGCCCGCTCAACCTGTTCTGCCATTCGATGGGCGGCGGCATCGGCGCGGCCGTGCTGGAACGCTACCCCTCGCTGTTCGACCGCGCCGTGCTGTCCGCGCCGATGATCGCGCCGCAGACCGGCATGCCGATGTGGCTCACGCGCGCGCTCGTCGGCACGCTGTGCGCGTGCGGGCTGGGCCGCCGCCGCGTGTTCGGGCAGAAGGACTTCGACGGCGTGCTCGACCTGAGCTCCTACCAGCTGTCCAGCGAGCCGCGCGAACGCTGGTACCACCAGCTGCGCTGCGACAACCCCGAATACCGGACGTACTGCGCCTCGTTCGAATGGGTGCGCCAGGCGATGCGCATGAACCGCGCCGTGCTCAGCCCGGCCGCGTGCGCCGAGATCGAGACGCCGATCCTGCTGTTCCAGTGCGGGCACGACATCTGGGTGCGCAACCAGCCGCAGACCGAGTTCGTGCGCCGTGTCAAGGACGGCTCCGGCCAGGCGACGCTCGTGCACCTGCCCGATTCGGAGCACGAGGTGTTCTCGATGCCGAACGGGGTCTACGGGCCGTACCTGGAGCGGATCCTCGCCTTCTACGCCGACAAGGTGCTCGCCGAGGAATAGGCGGCTACGTAGCCGGGTGTAGTTTTTCATCCAGAGTTCACCTGTATGTCGCTTGGCGGTCCCGGCGATGACAGAGACGCGTTCGACAATGGAACCATGAGAACGAACGTCAGCCTCCATCGTCGGATTGCCGCGGCGGCCGCGGTGGTATGCGCCGCCGCCATGATGCTCACCGGATGCGCGTCGGGCGGCAACGGGGCGAAGGGGGCCGGCACCTCCACCTCATCCGACGGCGGCACCACGCAGACCTTCACGCCGGCCTCCGGCTCGTCCGGCGACATCCGCATCGCCTCCGGCTCGGAGAACAAGGAGGTCGCGGCCGCGATCCAGCAGGCCGCCGACGCCTCCGGCGTGACCGTGACGATGGACTACATGGGCTCGCTCGACATCATGAACGCGCTCGAATCCGGCGCGGCCGAATACGACGCCGTCTGGCCCGCCTCGTCGATGTGGATCTCGATGGGCGACGTGAAGCACCTCGTCAAGGACGCGCAGAGCACCTCCACCACGCCGGTCGTGTTCGGCATCGCCAAATCGAAGGCCGTGCAGCTCGGCTGGGCGGACCCCTCCGGCAAGACCAAGCCGGTCTCCACCGCCGACGTGCTCGCCAAGGTGCAAAGCGGCGACCTCAAGTTCTCGATGACCTCCGCCACCCAGTCGAACTCCGGCGCCAGCGCCTACCTCGCGTTCATGACCGCCCTGCGCGGCGGCGACGGCCCGCTCGCCGAATCCGACCTCGCCGACGGCACGCTCACCGCATCCGTCGCGCAGCTGCTCAAGGGCGTGGACCGCTCCTCCGGCTCCTCCGACTGGCTCAAGGACATGGTCGTGAAGAACCCCGACCGCTTCGACTCGATGGTCAACTACGAGTCGCTCGTCATCCAGGCGGACAAGACGCTCGTGAAGAACGGCCACGACCCGCTCGTCGCCATCTACCCGTCCGACGGCATCGCCGTGTCCGATTCGCCGCTCGGCTACGTGGACCGCGGCCAGGCCTCCGGCAAGCGCAAGGCCTACGACGCGTTCGCCAAGGCGCTGCACTCCAAGGCGTCGAAGATCGAATTCGAACGCGCCGGCCGCCGCACCGGGCTCGGCGGCGCGCTCACCTACGCCTCCGACAGCAAGGTCAAGCAGGCGTTCCGCGCCGAATGGGGCATCGACACCGCGCCGTCCACGCTCAAGACCATCCCGATGCCGGCCGCCAAGACCATCACCAAGGCGCTCGACGTCTACCAGACCGAACTGCGCAAGCCCAGCTGGACCGTGTGGGTCGTCGACTACTCCGGTTCGATGGACGGCGACGGCAAGAAGGGCGTCGTCAAGGGCCTGAACGCCGCGCTCGACCCGGCCGAGGCCGCCAAGACGCGCATCCAGCCCGGCTCCCACGACGTGAACATCCTCATCCCGTTCGAAAGCCTGCCGCACGATCCGATCCGCGCCGACGGGCAGAACACCGGCGACCTGCTCCACACGGCCGACGCGACCGACGCGAGCGGCGGCACCGACATCTACGCGGGCCTCGAATCCGCGTACAAGCAGCTGCCCGGCGCCGACCGGAAGGGCGACTACACCGTCGCCATCGTGCTCATGACCGACGGCCGCTCCCAGGTCGACAACCGCGACGGCGCGCTCGCCCAATACAAGGACCAGGGCCTCGACGTGCCGATCTTCCCGATCATGTTCGGCGACGCCGACTCCTCGCAGCTCGATCCGATCGCGAAGATGTCCAACGCGAAGGTGTTCGACGGGCGCACCGGCGACCTCGCCACCGTCTTCCGCACCGTCAAGGGATTCAACTGATGCTCCAGATCATCTGCGGAATCGTCGCCGGCGGGCTGCTCGCCGCGCTCGGCTTCGCCGTGGCCGGCGGCGGGTTCGTCGGCCTTGGCGTCTCGCTCGCGCTCGCCGCGCTCGGCTATGTGGCCGGATCGACGCTCACCGAGCCGGAACGCCGCATCGGGCACATGCTCGCCAGCGCGCTGCCCAACGGGCAGAAGGCCGCCGACGCCATCGACGCCGCCAACTCGCGCCTCAACTCGATCGCGATGCTCGCCCGGCAGGTGCATGACGAGGGCGTGAGGCGCGAGGCCGACGATTTCATCGAGGCGACGCGCAGCCTCGTCGACTACGTCGCGAAGGACACGTCCGCGTACCCGACGCTGCGCCACTACATCACCGTCTACGGCGAGCAGACCGAGAAACTGCTGCGCTCCTACGTGGACGTCGAATCGTCCGGCGCGCACGACCAGGCGGCGAAGGCGCGCGGCGAGACCATCGAGGCGCTGCAGGTGCTCGAACGGACCGCCGCCGGCGAGCTGAGCCGCGCGGTCAGCGCGAAGACGCTCGGCATCGCCGCCGACTCCGACGCGATCCAGCGGCTCGCGCGCATGGACGGCTACCAGACCGAAACGGAGTCAAAGCAATGAAACTGTCGAAATCGAAGATCATCGGATTGGTGGCGCTGCTCGCGATCGTCGCCATCGTCGGCGGCACGCTCGTCTGGCGGCAGGCGCAGCCCAAGCCGGCCGCGCCCGTCGAGACAGTGCACGTCAACGGCTACCTCGGCGGCGAGAAGATCGGACTGTTCGACGACGCCGCCTTCAGGAAGGCCGCCGCCGCGCAGGGGCTCGACGTCGACTACCGCAAGGCCGGCAGCCTCGCGATGATGACCGCCGACGCGAAGGGCATGGACTACCTGTTCCCCTCCTCGCGCGCCGCCGTCGAATACGGCAAGGCGCAGGGCGTCAAGGCCACGCAGAGCGACATCGTGTTCAACTCGCCCATCGTGCTGTACACACACAAGGCCGTCGCCGACGGGCTCGTCTCCGGCGGGCTCATGAGCAAAGGCAAGGACGGCGTCTACTCGATGGACATGTCCAAGGCCGTGGACGCGATGGTGAACGACAAGACCTGGGCCGACGTCGGCTACACGGCCGGCTACGGCCAGTTCCGCATCGACTCCACCGACCCCGTGCAGTCGAACTCCGGCAACGAGTACGCGGCGCTCATCGCCACCGTGCTCAACGGCGGCCAGCCCGCCACCACCGATTCGCTCGACCGCGACAAGGAGACCATCAAGTCGATCTTCGCGAAATCCGGATGGATGGAGACCTCCTCCGAGGACGCGTTCAACCAGTTCCTCACGCTCGGCGTCGGCTCCAAGCCGATGATGGTCGGCTACGAATCGCAGATCCTCGACCTCGCCGCCAACCAGCCGGACGCGTTCAAGCAGATCCGCGACGACGTGGTCATCGTCTACCCGACGCCGACGGTGTGGAGCACGCACACGCTCATGGCCCTCGACAAGAAGGGCGAAAAGCTGCTCGCCGTGCTCAAATCCCCGAAGATCCAGAAGCTCGCCTGGGAGCGCCACGGCTTCCGCGCCGCGAACTTCTCCGGCACCGACTCGATCGCACGCTTCAAGGTCAACGGCACGCTCGACCAGATCCCCGCCGTCTCCGAACTGCCCGGCAACAAAGCCATGCAGGAGCTGATCGAGGCGCTCAAAGGAGTGAAACCGTGAGCGGACAGCCCGGCGGGCTGTCCGTAGGTTTCACTGAACGGCGGCAGCCGTGAAGCATGAGTAACGCCGGCCGGAGGCCGGTCCACGGTCAAGCCGCAGTGACGCTGCCCCCGACACCCCGCATCCCGGCATCCGACACGGAACCGCACCACACGCCCGCACTGACCGCACCACCAGCACCATACGAAAGGACCCACAGGTAACCATCATGGCCAAACAGATCTCGCTCGCCGACCTCGCCGGCGGCAACGCCGTCACCAACCCCGCCCTCGCCGGACTGAACGGCGCCGGGGACGCCGCCGCGAACGGCGCGCTCGTGCCCACCGCCGCACAGGCCGTCGCCGACGCGGCAAGCCTCACCCCGGACCAGCAGATCGCCAAACTGCCCGCAGCCGACCAGCAGGCGGTCGTGCAGATGGCCGACCAGATCGACTTCATGCGCGACGGCATCGAATCCACCTACGGCAAGGACGCGCAACGCGCCACCAGCACCTTCGCCGACGAGATCCTCTCCGACACCCGTTCCAAGGACACCGGCGAGGCGGGCGAACTGCTCAGCACGATGCTCGTCACCATCGACGAGGCCGACCTCGGGGGCTTTCGCAAGGTGCCGATCCTCGGCCAGGTGGCCGTCTCGATCGACAAGCTGCGCCGCCGCTACCAGAAGGTCGACGCGCAGATCGACGAGATCATCATCAAGCTCGAGGCCGCCCAGTCGCGCCTCGTCGCCGACATCTCCATGTACAACACGATGTACGAGCAGAACGCGCAGCAGTACCGCGAACTGCGCATGACGGTCCTCGCCGGCAAGAAGGCGCTCGCCGACTTCCGCGCGCAGCAGCTGCCCGGGCTCGAGGCCGAGGCCGCGAAGAGCGGCGACCCGATGCAGGCGCAGCTGCTCAAGGACTTCAAGTCGAAGCTCGACCGCTTCGAGAAGCGCCTCGACGACCTCGACCGCATCTCCGTGGTCACGCTGCAGACCGCGCCGCAGATCAAGATCATCCAGAACGCCGACCAGACCATCGTCGACAAGATCGACACGACCATCTCCACCACGATCCCCGTGTGGAAGTCGCAGATGGTGATCGCGCTCGGCCTGTCCAACCAGCGCAAGGCGCTCGACCTGCAGAACAAGGCCGACGACGTGACCAACAAGCTGCTGCAACGCAACGCGGCCGCCCTGCACAAGGGCGCCGTGGACGCGGAGAAGGCGAACCAGCGGTCCGTGGTGGAGATCGAGACGCTGGAGAAGATCAACAGCGAGCTCATCGCCACGCTCAAGGAGACCGTGCAGATCCAGCGCCAGGGCAAGGCGAACCGCGAGGCCGCCCAGGTCAAGATGCGTCAGATCGAATCCGACCTCAAGAACGCCCTCATCGAGAACGCCCAGTCCATGTGACCCGGGCGCGAGTTGGCGTGGCCTGGGCGTGATCCGGCCGGTTGGGTGTCCTGATCCGGCCCGGTCGGCCGGATCAGGACACGGATCGCCGCGCCTACTTCCGCTTGCCGGTGAACGGTTCGAGCAGCGTGTCCGGATTCGAGACGCCGAGCATGCTGCGCCCGCCCGTCTTCTCCGGGTGACGCGCGATGATCGCCGTCGAGATCGCGCCCGGCACCATGATGATCGCGAAGATCGCCGCCAACCCCCAGTTCACCGCGAACCCGAGCGCAAGGAACGCGAACGCCGCGATCGCCACGCCCGCGACGATCATCGCCGTGCGCGATTTCGCGCTCACCGCGCCGAGACCGTCCTTGCGTCCTTCGTCGCTCCCGGTGCTTTTGGCGCTTCTGATGTTGTCGGCCGCCGCCTTGGGCCGGGCGGTGGCGTGACCGGCTGCGGTGGTGCCGGCGGTGCGGTCGGTCCCGCTCCGGGCGCCCGTGTCCCGGGGGGCGGCGTCATGTGCTTCGCTCATGGCGTCCAGCTTAATGCGGTCCGCGGCGACGCGCGTACCGCCCTCCGGCTCGCTCGTCGCCGCGCGCTCTGCTTCCCGCCCCGCCCCGCCGGGCGCCCGCCGCGTGATTCCCGCAGTGCCATACTGGGCGTATGAGCGAGAAGAGGCAGGGGAGGAACGCCCCCACATTCGAACGCACGCCGCGCGACATCCTGATCGGCGCCGGACTGGTCCTGTTCGGAGGCGTGCTGTGGGGTTGCAACGCCACCGTGTCGAAGGTGCTCATGGGCGCATACCATGTCGGCCCGTTGTGGCTCGCCTGCGTGCGCGAACTCCTCGCCGGCGTGCTGTTCCTCATCGTGGCGGGCGTGCGCTCGCCGAAACTGTTCGCGGGCGCGTTGCGCGACCGCGGCAACTACCTGCATTATCTCGTATGCGCGCTGGTGTGCGTCACCGCCGTGCAGGTCGCCTACCTGTCGTCCATCAACTGGACGAACGCCGGAACCGCCACCGTGCTGCAGGCGCTCAACCTGCTGTTCGTGCTCGCGTTCGTCTGCATCCGCGGCCGGCGCCTGCCGGGGCTGCGCGAGGGGATCGGCGTGGTGCTCGCCTTCGGCGGCACCGCGCTCATCGCCACCGGCGGAGACCCGTCTTCGCTGAAGCTGCCGGCGATGGGCCTGGTATGGGGTCTCGTCAACGCGGCCGCCACCGGCGCGATGTCGATCCTGCCGGTCCGGCTCGTGCAGCGGTGGGGCAACATGATGGTCAACGGCATCATGTTCGTGATCTCCGGGCTGGTGCTGCTGCCCATCGTGCGGCCGTGGTCGAACCCGCCCGTGTTCGACGGGCTCGGCTGGGCGCTGATGGCGTTCACCGTGGCGCTCGGCACGTTCGGGGCGTTCGGGCTGTTCCTCGCCGGCGTGATGCGCGTGGGGGCGATGCGCGCCACGATGCTCGGCACCAGCGAGCCGATCGCCGCCACCGTCTCCTCGGTGCTGTGCCTCGGCGCCGTGTTCACCCCCACCGACCTGGTGGGCTTCGTGATGATCCTCGCCATGGTCTTCCTCGTGCGTTGAGCCGGCCGTGCGGGATCACGCTTCCGGCTCGGCGGAACGCCGTATCGTCCGGGCTGGGGATCGGCCGGAGAAAAGGACCCGCATGCCACAAGGGGTATGCCCGGCCGCTGTATTCCGTTTCGCATGACCATGTGCAATCGGCGGAACCCCGTTTGTCGTGGCACCTATGGATACGAAGCCGTACCCCTGTACGACGTCGGTTTTCGGGGTCTTCGCATTTTGCGGTGCGGGGATGACGATTAGAGGTGGATTTGGATGGCTTGTCCGAATCCGCCTGTGCGGAGCAGGCTCGGGCGATGTAGTTGTCGAGGTTGCGGAAGCCGAGGGCATGCAGTGCTGGATGCTGTTCCTTTCATTCGTCCAGCCTCACACGATCGGGGGCGGCCATGACCCTGGATGCCGCGTCTCTGGGACTTGCTGTGTCCCCTGATCCTCTCGGGCCTCGCTTTTGGCAAGCTGTGGCACGATAATGTGCCCCTGATGTGCCTCGGCATGTGTTTGGGGATAACGGGGGCGCGGGCCATGATGGCCGCTATGCAAGTCTCTTGACAAGAATGGCCATTTTCCAAGGATTGTGAGATATGGGATTGTACCCCTGTTCTGGATTTCTTCATGTTTTTCATTACAGGGGCACAAGGCCGTGCCCCTGTGCTCCCAATATTGCCGGCATACCAAACGGGGGTGCGATATTGTGCCCCTGTATCCCCGATATTGTGCCCCTGTATCCCCGATATTGTCTGGGTGCTGAGCGGGGGCGCGGTATTACGCCGGACATTGGCCGAACATCGCTTGGACGCATACGGTGGCACACTGGTGTGCCCCCATATCCATTGCCGGTCGCATGCGCCGGGACAGGGGGCGCCTGCAGACGGTCAGGGGTGCGCCCGTCGGTGGACCGGGATGCGTCCTGTCTGAACAGGGGCGTGTCTGCCCGTCATCGGGGCGCGTGCCTGCACGCGAACGGGGGAGTGCGTTGTTGGCGAACGGCCGCGTGCCTGTGGTCAGGGGCTCTGCGTCCATCATGTCTTCTTCTTTTCCCCTACCGTGCCGTCAGCCGCTCGATGGGGCGCTCCAACACGTGGAAGGTGAAATCGGCTCCGCGTCCGGCCAGCTGGCGTGCCACCGCGAACGCGGCGTCGTCGCGCGCCGATGTGCTGGACAGCGTCGCGCCCGTGGCGGTGGAGATGATCCAGCCGTCGTTGCGCAGCCGGTCGCGCTTCTCCTGGTCGCGCCGCCATTGTGTTTTATCCGTGCGATGGTGGTCTCCGTCGTATTCCAGGGCCACACGGAAATCCGGCCATGCGAGGTCCAATGTCATCGATGCGCCGGAGCGGAACCTCATGCCAGGTACCGTGTGGTTGGTCACGGGTTCGGGAATGCCGTGGGCGAGCAGCATCAACCGGCATGCCGACTCCTGCAGGGAATCGACATTGGGGCGGATGAATCCCGACGCGCGGAGGCATTTCGATTTGCCGTTGAATCGTGGCAGCGTCCTGGCGAACCGCAGGAAATCGGTATGAATGGCGAGGGGATCGCGGTCGTTGGCGAGCCCCGGGTTGTCGCCGATGGCCGCGATGACGGCGTCGCCCAAGGCGATGAGCGAGGGCAGCGGCATGTACGGGGCCAGCTGCGCCCACGTGTGGAACAGGTCGAGTGCATGCACCCATTGGTTGACGCGGATGTTGTCGGCTCCGATCAGCGCGGCCCACGTGTGCGCGTGTATCGATGACGACCTTGGACGGATGCGTTTGGCTTTCGTGCTGGATACGGTGTGCAGGACCTGCGTGTCCAGGGAACAGTCCGCGGGGATCGGCACGGACTGCAGTGCGAGCGAGGTCGTCATGCCGAACATCAGTCGTTTTCGGAATCGTCGTGCGGCTTCGGTGCAACGCTGTGCGACGTCG
This sequence comes from Bifidobacterium platyrrhinorum, assembly GCF_010667645.1. Classification (GTDB taxonomy): domain Bacteria; phylum Actinomycetota; class Actinomycetes; order Actinomycetales; family Bifidobacteriaceae; genus Bifidobacterium; species Bifidobacterium platyrrhinorum. Next base: position 51,826 of record NZ_WHZV01000011.1, on the reverse strand, counting down.
CGTCGCCGCTGCGCGAGGGACTCGCCCATCGACGGCGATTCCGCTGCCACGGGGGCTGCCGCGGGAGATGCCATGGGGACGGGAGGCCATTCGAAATCGTCGGTCGTGGGGGTGTTCATGATCCGTTCCTTGTCTTCCTGTCGTCGTCGATGCGGGTTGACGGCCACCGTAGCGCGTGCCCGTCGGCAAGGGGAAGCCCGCAAGGGCAATGTGGATAACACTTCCGATTCCGGGCGTGTTCACTGTGGGTAAAACCGGGGAATGATTCGCGTCGCAGGGAATTGGGTGAAGTGAAAGGCGAAGGTGAGAGCCCCGGGAGGGGTTCCGGAACCGGCCACGATATCCGTTCGGGGTTGCCGCCTGCGGTAGGGCGGCGGCCGGAACGGTAGCCAAGCCGCGTTCCCTCCTTGATTAAGGAGTACCGATTATGGCAATGTTTCCGGCTTTGATGAATGACACGATGTTCTCCGATCTGTTCGACGATCCGTTCTTCGAGGGTTGGCGCAACATGGACAGCCAGATGGGCTCCATGATGCCGGCGAACACGATGGCGAACATGATGACCACGGATGTGCGTGAGACCGACAAGGGCTACGACGTGGACATCGATATGCCGGGCTTCAAGAAGGACGACATCAAGCTCGAGCTCAACAACGGCTATCTGACCGTGTCCGCCTCGCGTTCCAGCGAGCATGAGGACAAGGCTCCGGAGTCCGCGGACGCCTCGGCCCAGTCCGGTGACAAGTGCGCCTGCGGCTCGGACGAGTCCGGTCGTTGGCTGCGTCGCGAACGTTACATGGGTTCCTGCTCTCGCAGCTTCTACGTGGGCGACGAGGTGAAGGAGTCCGACATCCACGCCAGCTACAACAACGGCACGCTGTGCATCCAGGTTCCGAAGATGCAGGCCCAGCCGCAGGTCGAGTCCAAGCACCAGATCGCGATCGAGGGCTGAGCCGTTAAGCAGACAGCCCGGTGGGCTGTCTGTAGGCTCAGCCTGAGCAAGGCGGAAGCCGGGCGAAGGCAGGTCTGGTTCCGGCCGTAGGCCGGTCCGTAATTGCTGGGCCGGAGGCGAGCCGTGAGGTGGACACCTTGACTCGCAATGGCGGGACCGGCGCGCTTCTCGGAGGTACGCCATGCGACTGTGGCGCGTCGTCCGTCCCATACGTCCCCTTCCACGGGATTGAGTAGACGGGCGACGGGAAACAAGCCAAGCCTATGAAGGGCCGGTGCATCGGGAATCATCCCCGATGCACCGGCCCTTTTTGTGTATCGGCCCTCTCCGCCGACAATCCGCCCAGTCGGCCAGTCGGCTCCGCCGACGGCTTCTACGCAATTGCGGGCGAACTTCGGCCGACAATGCATTTGATTTGGACAATGCATCTGGACAATACGTCTGCTTGCCGTCGTTCGCCTTCGCCTGCAAACGCCGGAGGCGTTTGCTTCACGGCCCAGCCTGAAGGATTCATGGGAACCGTCGGTGAAATGCATGAGTTTTCTCGGCCCTTCCTGAAATGCGCGTTAGTCTTACGTGCGCATTGTGGAGTATGTCATGGGGATGATCGAGATGGGTTCTGCTTCGGTCTCAGCATCGGATACGGCCGCGTCGGCATGGCTGATGCAGGTGTCGCTGGTCCGGGGCGTGTTGCCGCGGACCGTGTTCGCGCTCGCCGCATGCGCCGCGGTCGCGCTCGTCATATCACTGGTCATCGCGCTCTTCCGCCCGACTTCCCGCCCGACTTCCGGCAATCCCGCGGATTCCGCCGGCGGCGCCGAGCGCCCCGGCTCCATCGATTCCGTGGATTCCGCCGGTGCCGCCCGCCGTGCCGGCGTCGCCCACCGCACCGCCGCCGCAACCCCCGCATCCTCCCCAACCCCCGCGCCCGCATTCCGCCCCATTCGGGCCATCGCGGCCGTCCCCGCCGCCGCGCTCGCCGCCGGCCTCATCGGCCTGCTGCTCGCCTGGTTCCTGTCCGACGGCATCATGGTGTTCGGCGTTTCGCTCGGCTGGCCGGTCATCATCACCGTCGCGTGCGGATTCGCCGGTCTCGGCGCGATCGCGGCCGCGATCGTCGTCGCGAACCGTCGCCGCGCGCCCCACGTCGCCGCCCGCCGCATCACGCGCGCGATCGCCGTCATCCTTATCCCGCTCACGCTGCTCGCCACCGCGCTGCGCGTCGACGCGATCTTCGGCGAATACCAGACCGTCGGCAGCGTCGTCGGGTACACGCCGTACGCGTCGCTCGACTCGGTGACCGTTCACCGCGCGGCGATGACGGTCGCGCAGTGGCGCGCCGCCGCCGCGCGCCACGCCGCGCCGGACCATCCCGCGCACGGCCGCATACTGTCCGTGACCATCCCGAACACGAAATCCCATTTCGCGGCGCGCAAGGCGATGGTGTACCTGCCGCCGGCCGCGCTCGCGAAGCGGCCGCCGCGGCTGCCGGTCATGGAGCTGCTCGCCGGGCAGCCGGGCAGCCCGGGGAGGCTGGTCGCGGCCGCCGGACTCGCGCGCATGATGAACGCGTACGCCGCCGCGCATGACGGTCTCGCGCCGGTCGTCGTCGTGCCGGACCAGAACGGCGCCGACACGCACAACAGCCTGTGCGCCGACACCAGTCAGGGCGACGCGGAAACGTACCTCACGCGCGACGTCGTCGCGTGGACGAAACACACGTTGCCCGTCGCGACCGTCCCACGCATGTGGGCGATCGGCGGATTCTCGCAGGGCGGCACGTGCACGACGCAGCTCGCGCCCCGCCACCCGGCGCTGTACGGCGTGATGCTGCCCGTCGACGGCGAGCTCAAGCCGACCAACGGCTCCGTCGCCGACATGACGAAGAACTACTTCCGCGGCCGTCGCGCCGACTACGACGCGCAGGTGCCGGTCAACGCGCTCGCCGCGCTCGACCCCGACGAGGCGCGCGGCCTCGCGTTGTTCGCCGGCGCGGGGGAGCGCGACAAGGACTCCGTGCGCAACATGCGCACGATCGCCGCGGCCGCGCGCAAGGCCGGCGTGGACGACGTGACCGAGATCGTCGTGCCCGGGCGCGGCCACGACTGGCATGCGGTGCAGGCCGTGTGGCGGCCCGGCGTCGACTGGTTCGGCGCGCGCACCGGCCTCGGCGCGATGACGAAGAGCATCAAGGAGTATCCGCAAGTGGAGGTGCAGCAATGAGCGGAGAGACCCAGCAGACCACCCAGACAGGCCCGGCTACCCAGACAAGTCAGGCCACCCAGACTGGTCAGGCCAGCCGGACCACGCAGATTAGCCAAGCCAGCCACCCAGGCCAGGCCACCCGGGCCTGCCGACCGCAATCCCGTCAGACCGGTAATCCCCGTCAGACCGGCAAACCCCGCCGGAACACCCGGGCGTGGCTCGCGCTCGCCGGCGACGCGCGGCGATGGGCAGCCGCGCACCGGTTCGCCGTCGGCGCGACCCTCGCGTTCACGGCGGTGAACCTCGTCGCGTGGATCGTGGCGGCCGTCACCGGATTCGACTTCCCGCTGCGCCTGCACACCAGCATGGCCGAGTTCAGCCTCGGCAAGCTCCTGTGCTCGCTGTTCCTCGCGCGCGGCGTCATCCAACTGGTCGTCGACGCGCTGCTGTGGCTCGTCATGCTGTCCCTCGCCGAACGATGGCTGGGCCGCGCGCGCACGGTCCGCATCGCCGTCGCATGCGCGCTCGGCGGCGTGATCGTCGGGCTCGCCCTGTGCGCCGCGACCGGGTCGCTGCTGCACGACACCCGCATCGTCGACCGCATCTCGTTCGTGCTGAGCCCGCTCACGCTGCCGGTCGGCGCGCTGATGGCCGCCAGCGCGTACTGCACGCACCTGTGGCGGCAGCGTATCCGTCTCATCGGCTACGTGGCGATCCTGGTCACGCTGCTGTACAGCGGCAATCCCGGCGGCTACTGCATCCTCGCCGCCGCGGTCATCGGACACATCGCCGGCGCGGCAATGCATCAACGCGAACGGCGCGTCGATGCGCTCGACGCGACACGCGCCGCAACCGGTGTCCCGGCCGAAACCGAATCCGCCGAAACCCGCTGGCACTGGCTGCGCGGCACCTCATACGAGATCCGGCGCCTCTACGCCGCCATCGCCGTCGTGCTCGCGCTCGGCCCGGTGCTCGCCATCACCGCGCACACGCACGCCGGGCCGTTGAGCACGCTGGGACTCATCATGAGCCCCGCCGCGGCCGACGACGCGACGCTCGCCCGCTGCATCGCCGGCTCCGCACGCACCGACTGCTTCCTCCAGTTCGACCTGCTGCGCACGTCGATGCCCGGCGCGGTGCTGCGCTCGCTGCTGCCCACCGCCGTCACGCTCGTGCTCGCGTGGGGCCTGTACCGCGGCCGCCGGTTCGCAGCGCTCGCCTCCGTGGCCGTCAATCTCGTGACGGCTGGCGTCGCGGTCGCCTACTATCTCGTCGTGCCGCTGCGGTTCGCGCCGGACGGCGTCGACTCGCTCGTCGACCATGGCGCGTTCGCCGCATGCATCGCGAACGCGCTGCCGCCGCTCGTGTTCGCCGTCGCGCTGGTCGTCGGAATGCGGCGGTTCCCGGTGCGCGTCGGATGGCGGCGCCTGGCCGGCGGCGTCGCGGCGTGCGTGCTCGTGCTGCTCGCGTGCACGGCCGTGTACCTGCTGTACGGTCTCGCGCGCCCGGGCGATTTCGCGCCGCGCGCCGACGCCGCGGACCTCCTTGCCGAACTGCCGGGACGGTTCCTGCCGATCGGGTTCCTCAGCCACGTGCGGCTCGCGTTCGTGCCGGCCACGCCGCTCGCGTCGATCGTGTACCAGGGCGTGGGGCTCGTGTTCTGGGTCGTCGTGCTGGTGGTCGTCGTGCGGTGGATGGGCGACGTGACCGCGGTCGACGAGCGTGCGCGCGCCCGTGCGGAACGGCTCGTCGAGGCCGGCGGCGAATCGATGAGCTTCATGACCACGTGGGAGGGCAACGAGTATTGGATGTCCGATTCCGGGCGGTCCGCGGTCGCGTACCGCGTGTGGGGCGGCGTGGCGCTCACCTGCACCGGGCCGTTCGGCGACCCGTCCGAGTGGGATGACGATCTGATCGCGTTCTCCAGGTATTGCGCGGAACGGTCGCTGACGCCCGCGTTCTATGCGGTGCATCGTGCGCAACGTGATCGCCTGCTCACGATGGGATGGCATTCGATCGAAGTGGGCGGCGAGATGGTCGTCGACCCGCGGCGGTGGAAGACCACCGGCAAGAAATGGCAGGACATCCGCACCGCCATCAACAAGGCGAAGCGGCAGGGCGTCGTGGACGTGTACTCCACGTTCCTCGACGCGCCGCTCGACGTGCGCGAGCAGATCGAGGACATCTCCGAGGAGTGGGCGCAGGGCAAGGCGTTGCCGGAGATGAAGTTCACGCTGGGTGGCGTCGAGGAGCTGCGCGACCCGCGCGTGCGGCTGCTGTACGCGGTGGACGCGGACGGGCGCGTGCTCGGCGTGACCAGCTGGCTGCCCACATGGCGCGACGGGCGGATCGTCGGGTGGACGCTCGATTTCATGAGGCATCGTCCGGACAGTCCGAACGGCGTGATGGAGTTCCTCATCGCGCGCATGGCGGAACGGCTGCGTGACGAGACTGGTGCTGGTGCTGGTGCTGGAGTGGATGCCGGGGCCGGATCGGCGGTCGAGTTCATGAGCCTGTCCGCCGCGCCGCTGGCGGGCATGAACCCGGAACGGGACAATACGGTTCCCGTCCCCGGCGGGGACGGCGAGAGCGATGCCCGCGGTGCTGGTGCTGATGGTGCCGGCGTTGACGGCGGCGTTGGCGGCGGCGTGGACGGCCATGGTGTCGACGGCGGCGCCGGCGGTGCCGGGCGCATGGACCCGGGCATCGAGGTGCTGCAGCATGCGCTCCAGCTCGTGGCCGACTGGATGGAACCCGCGTACGGATTCCACTCGCTGTTCAACTTCAAACGCAAGTTCCAGCCGAGCGAGGAACCGGTGTACGTGTGCTATCCGGATTCGGCGAAGCTCGCGCAGATCGGCCTGGCCGTCACGCACGCCTACGTGCCGTCCGTCACGCCCGGCGAGATAGCCGGCATGCTCAGGACGCTGCGCAAGTAGTCTGGGGCGTATGACCGATACGAACGAGAACAAGAACAACGGGACGAATGCGTCGGGCGAGACTTCCGTTCCCGCCGCGAACGTCGCCTACTTCGCGGGTGGCTGCTTCTGGGGGCTGGAGCGCTACTTCCAGAACGTGGACGGCGTGACCGACACGACCGTCGGCTACGCGCAGTCCACCGTCGGGAACCCGACCTACGAGCAGGTGTGCGCGGGGGAGACCGACGCCGCCGAGACCGTGAAGGTCGAGTTCGACCCGTCGCGCGTGAGCCTGCGTACGCTTGCGCTGCTGTTCCTCGAGGTCATCGACCCGTTCTCCGTGGACCGCCAAGGCGAGGATTCCGGCCGTCAGTACCGCACCGGCATGTTCTTCACGTCCGATGCGCAGAAGTCGACCTACATCGCGGCGATCGAGCAGCTGATCGACCGCCAGCCGCAGCGCCCGGCCGTGCTCATCGAGCCGCTGCGCAACTTCTACCCGGCGGAGGCGCATCATCAGGATTATCTGGTGAACAATCCCGGCGGCTACTGCCATATCCCGCTCGCCGCGATCGCGAACGTCAAGCGCCGCCAGAAGTACGTGGAGCGGATCTGGGACCTGACGCTCGAACAGTTCGCGGTGACGCAGAACGCCGCCACCGAGCGCCCGTTCGTCAACGAATACGACCACACGTTCGAGCCGGGCATCTACGTGGATATCGTGAGCGGCGAGCCGCTGTTCTCCTCGCGCGACAAGTTCGATTCGGGTTGCGGCTGGCCGGCGTTCTCGAAGCCGATCGAGGCGTCGTCGCTGACCGAGCATGCCGACGACCGTGTCCCCGGACGCCCGCGCATCGAGATCCGCACCGCGGACACGCAGATCCATCTCGGCCATGTGTTCGAGGACGGCCCGGCCGAGCGCGGCGGCCTGCGCTATTGCATGAATTCCGCCGCGCTGCGCTTCGTGCCGCGCTCCCGCATGGAGGCCGAAGGCTACGCCAAGTGGATTCCGATGGTCGACGGTGAGTGACGGTGCGGATGGCCTGAGCTCCATCCGTATCGGTTCACCGGATAGGGGGACGCCGAACTCCTTCGTATGGTGAAGTCCTTCCGGTGCCGACGGACCATTGCGGATCGTATCGATGGATGCAAATCTGCATGGTTCAGGTTGTTTTTCTTGTTCCTGCGCGATTGCGGTTCATACGTGCGGAGTTTGGGGCGTAGCTGCGGACTTACACATGCAACGTGCGGAGTATCACCTTGAAAAGACCCGCGACATCCGATTCGGCATATGTTGCGTCACATGCCGAATCGGCGTCATTCCGGGCTTGTGAAGGTGTGCCGACAGTCTGCGATCAGTTGTTTGCTCAGGGTCTTCAGGACGTACCTCCGCACGTTACCCTCCAAACTCCGCACATCGCTCCCAAACTCCGCACGTTGCTCTCTCGACTGGCACATGGAGCAATCAGCTGGTCAGGTGGCGATAGAGTTCCGGGTCGAGCGGTTTTGCCGGTCGCAGTGTGGAGATCGTTACGCTCACGAGGCCATCGCCGGACGCGGTGAGTTCGGTAGTGGCCATAGTACCGGTTTCGGGCCTTCCGACGATTTCCCTGTACAACAGTTCCAGGCGTTCCTCGCGCGTGGCCTTGGCCAGCTCGCATTCCCACACGTCGATCACCCGCCAGCCATCCGCCTTGAGCTGGGCGTGCTGGCGGCGGTCGCGCTCGCGGTTGCGGGTGAGCTTCGCCGTCCAGAACTCCACGTTCGACTTCGGCATCGAATGCTTCGTGCAGTTCTCATGCATATGCCAGAAGCAGCCGTTGACGAACACGATGGTCCGGTATTTCGGCAGCACCACATCCGGGTGCCCGGGGTACCGCTTGTCGTTCTTGCGGAACCGCAGACCGCGTCGGAACAGGTAGCTTCGCACCATCGTCTCGATGGAGGTGTCCTTGCCGCGGATATGCGACATCGTGTACGAACGCGTGCCGCGCTCGTATTTCTCCTGCCTCCGTCGGGGCGATCCGCTGGTCATGACACACACGATAACGCGTCGCGCAGCCAAGATCGGGGGGGGGCAAGCCGGGGGAGAGGGGAGTGTGACATCGATCCCATAGTCTCGTCGCCGTCACTACAATGAGCCGTGAATGGCATATCGCCATCGGAATGGGGGAAACGATGAGTGAGCAGCAGGCGCAGAATCAGGTACAGGCACAGTCGCCGGAACTGACGTTGGACGACGCGAACCATACGGTGATTCCACAGGTCGGATTCGGCACGTTCCAGATCCCGCCCGAGGACACGCAGCGCGCCGTCGAGGAGGCGCTGGAGATCGGCTACCGCCACATCGACACGGCCGCCGCCTATTACAACGAGCAGCAGGTCGGCGACGCGCTCAGGGCGACCGGCATGGCCGGCAAGGTGTGGGTGACCACGAAACTGCGCAACTGCGATCAGGGATACGACGCGGCGCGTGTCGCCTTCGATGAATCACGGCGCAAGCTCGGCGTCGACGTGATCGACATGTACCTGATCCATTGGCCGTTCCCGGCCGCCGGTTTCTACCGCGAGACATGGCGTGCGCTGCTGCGTCTGCGCGACGAGGGCGCGATCCGCGTGCCCGGCGTGAGCAACTTCCTTCCGGAGCATCTGCGCGCCATCATCGAGGATTCGGGCGAGACCCCGGCCGTGAACCAGATCGAGGTGCACCCGCGGTTCAACCAGCCGGGCGTGCGCGCGTTCTGCAAGGCGCACGGCATCGCGGTCGAGGCGTACAGTCCGCTCGGACACGGCAAGGACATCGCCTCCGAGCCGGTGCTCGCGGCCGCCGCCGCGCACGGCGTGACGCCCGGCCAGGTCGTGCTCCGTTGGCACACACAGGAAGGGCGCATCGTGATCCCGAAGTCGAAGCACGCCGAACGCATGCGCGAGAACCTCGCCGCCGGTTCCGGCGCCGCCGCGGGCGCCGGGTTCGACCTGACGCCCGCCGAAATCGCGGCTATCGACGCGCTTGACGACCCTCACGCCAATGTGAGTTCCGATCCCGCCACGTTCACGCACTCCCAGTCGTGGGCCGACCAGCACGTGCGCGGCAACATCTGACCGGTTTTCGAGCGGCTTTGGTCGGGTTTGGGCGGGCCGGCGGGTTCCGTCCGGCGAACGGCCGGTAGCATGGATAGGAAGCGGCCCATGCGCATGGTGCGTGCGGGCCGTGAGCGAAACGCGATACGCATCCATGGCGTCAAGGAGGCCGTTATGATTCTCGTCACCACCACACCGTCGGTCGACGGCTATGCAATCACCGGATATCAGGGGATCGTGTTCGGCGAGGTCGTCGCCGGCGTGAACATGTTCAAGGACATCGGCGCGAGCTTCCGCAACGTGTTCGGCGGTCGCAGCCAAGGCTATGAGGAGGAGCTGACGAAGGCGCGCGACGAGGCGATCGCCGAGATGCAGCAGCGTGCGGAGACGCTCGGGGCCCATGCCGTCGTCGGCGTGGACATCGACTACGAGGTGCTCGGCGCCGACGGTTCGATGCTTATGGTCACCGCGTCCGGCACGGCCGTGCAGCTCGCGCGCAAGGGCTGACCGTCCTGTACAGGAGGGCGTAAGCCCATTGTGTGTATTGGTTCGGTTCCGGGGCTTTCGGCTCTCGGATTCCGGAACCTCGATTCGGCGCGGTTCCCGGGCTGCGGAGCATGTTTCATCCCGCGTTTCATCGCGCCGTCATGCTGCATGAGGAACAGCCCCGGAGCGTTGGCATCCCAACGGTTCCCGGGGCTGCTTCGTTTCCCGGCGAAGCAAAAGGGCCGGAACCTTTCGGTTCCGGCCCTTTCCTGCTGGTGCGAGTGGGGGGAGTTGAACCCCCACGAGCATACACTCACTGCCACCTGAAGACAGCGCGTCTACCATTCCGCCACACTCGCAGACAAGTGGATAACTTAGCACTGCCTGCGTGAAAGAGGCAAATCGGATATGTCTTCGGCGTGTCGCGGCGGAATGCGCCAAAGCGAGACGCGATGTGGGTCGCCGCGCGCTAGGCGGCGCGCCACTCCACCTTGTGCGGGGCGGCGCCGACCTCGAAGTGGTATTTGGCGCAGCCGAGGCCCACATGCGCGAACAGGCCGTCCAACGCCTCGGCAGTCACCGAACCGTCCGCGTTGAGCGTGAAGTGGAACGGCTGCTGGCTGAGCGACGTGGGGGCCGCCATCGCCGCCTCCATACCGTGCACGAACCAGTCCGGCCAAGCGTCGACCCCAGTGCCGTCCGCCACGCTCGCCAGCTCCTCGATCGGCTTGGACCGGCGCCGCCCGCCCGGGCGTGCGCCATGGCCGAACGCGATGACCCACACCACGGATTCGCCGTCGTCCAGCGTCCACCACGCGTCGGCCGCCGGCACGGTCTCCGCGCCGTCCAGCACCGCCCACGACGTCGCGAGCCCCGACTGCACGGCGCGCAGCACCAGACGCTCGCCGTAGTAGCCGACGCGCTCCTGCAGCGCGGCCGCGGCCGGCGAAACCGGCGTGCCTTCCGCGTCGCCCGTTCCGCTTGCGCGCCCGATCAGCGCGATCGCATTATGCACGCCCTTGAACCGGCCATAGTGCGTCTTCAGTCCAAGGAACGCGTCGTCCAGCCCGGACGCCATCTGGATGTGCAGCCCGCTCTCGGCGTTGCATGCGTCGATGTCGGACTGCAACGCGGCCAGCGTATCCGCCGCCACCGGCTCGTCCGTATACGCGCGGATCGCATGCCGCGCATCGATCGCCTCAAGAAGATTCATCATGATCGGCTCCCGTCACTTGCCGTAGAAATGCGCCAGCGATTCGTCGCGGAACTCCTCGAAGTACCCGCCGTCGATCGAGGCGCGGATGTCGTCGAGCAGCTTCACGAAGAACCGTTCGTTGTGGATCGTGGCGAGCGTGAACCCGGTGAATTCGTGCGCGCGCAGCAGATGGTCCACGTAGGCGCGCGAGTAATGCGCGCACGTGTAGCAGTCGCACCCCTCCTCCAGGGGGCCGAAGTCGAACTTGTGCTGCGCGCGCTTGATGTTGTAGCGGCCGTGGCGCGTGAAGATCGCGCCGTTGCGGGCGCATCGCGCGGGTGCGACGCAGTCGAACGTGTCGCCGCCGTTCTCCACGCACGCGAAGATGTCGTCCACGGACGCGATGCCGAGCACGTGGCGCGGCCGGTCCTGAGGCATCGCGTCGCAGATCCACGCGCACGTCTCGCCGATGATGCGCTTCTCGATCGCGCCGCCGATGCCCACGCCGTCGAAGTCGAGCGACGCGATCTGCTCGGCCGCGTGCCGGCGCAGATCCTCGTAGTTCGCGCCCTGCACCACGCCGTACAGCGCCTGGTACGGCTTGCCGAGTCGCGCTTCCGTGAGCCGCTGGTGCTCAGCCACGCAGCGCTTCGCCCAACGGTACGTGCGCTCCACCGAGTCCACCTGATAGGCGCGCGTGTTCATCAGCGTGGTGAGCTCGTCGAACGCGAACATGATGTCCGCGCCGATCTTGTGCTGGATGCCCATCGAGATCTCGGCGGAGAAACGGTGCTCGTCGCCGTTGAGCGGCGACTTGAACGTCACGCCGTCCTCGTCCACCCAGGCGAGGCGCTCCTTGCCTTCCGCGATGACCTCGTCGGACTTCATGCCGGTCACGTCCATCGCCAGTGTCTTCTTGAAGCCGACGCCCAGCGACATGACCTGGAAACCGCCCGAATCGGTGAACGTCGGGCCGTGCCAGTTCATGAACTTCGCGAGGCCGCCGGCCGCGTCGAGCACGTCCTCGCCGGGGCGTTCGAACAGGTGGAACGCGTTGGCGAGCAGGCATTGCGCGCCGAGGTCCTTCATCGATTCCGGCAGGACCGCCTTCATCGCGGCCTGCGTGCCCACCGGCACGAACGCGGGCGTCCGGATGTCGCCGTGCGGCGTGTGGATGATGCCGGTGCGGCCGTAACGCGCGCCGCCCTTGCCTTTGCCGTCGGCCGCGTCGGGCAGGCGGGTGATGGTTTCGAACGAGAACGCGGCGCGGTCTCCGGGCTTGCCGGGGGCGGCGCCGCGCGGCTGCTCGTTGAGGTCGATTGCGGGGGTGTTGGTCATACGGCTCACTTTAGGCGAACAAGCGGATTGACGGCGGTCGCGTGGGCGGCACGGCGGGCCTGTGCGGCCGCCGTGGCCGTCCGCCGTCGGTATGTGGAAAGTCGGGAGAATATTCACTCGGCACTTCCAACGAACATTCAGGAAACTTCCAGAGCCACTGCCTTTACTCTTAGGTAGCAAATCGAACCGGCAGCGAGATTGCTGAAGTTACCCCGTAGCCGCCGGTCATAGAAGGAGTGAACGAACATGGCTGATGAGCCGAACAACTGGAGCCCGCAGGGCGACCAGAACGCGCAGCCGCAGAACGCCGCCGCGCCGCAGGATACGCAGGAAACGCAGAACTTCGGACCCGCCGCACCGGCCGCGGACGCGCGAGGCGAGCAGCCCACTGAGTCCATCGACCCCTCGGCCGTGCAGGGCGCGCAGGCCGCCGCCGCATCGGGCGCCGCTCCCACCGCGACGTTCCCGGCCGCCGACCCCGGTGAGGTGAAGCCGGATTACGCCTCCGCCAAGGGCGAACAGACCGTGGTCTCCTCCGCCAAGGGCGAACAGACCGTGGTCTCCTCCGCCCCGACGACCCCGATTCCCACGGGTGCGACCCAGGCTTCCCAGCCGGCATACGGCCAGTACCGTCCGGCGCCGGAATACGGCGCGTACGGTCTCGCCCCGACCCAGCCGCTCGGCGGCGTGAACGGCCAGACCCCGAACGCGGCCCCGGCCGCCGCCCAGCCGCGTCAGGACCGCAACCCGTACTTCACCTCGCCTTCCGCGAACAACCCGTTCACGCCGCAGTCCGGCCAACCGACCCCGACGCAGTCCGGCCAGCAGAATCCGAACCAGCAGCAGCCCAACCAGCCCGCCTCCGGCTCCAACGGCCAGATTCCGCCGCAGGGACCGTTCGGCGGCAACGGCAACCCGTTCGCCCAGCCGAACCCGGGTCAGCCGGGCCGTCCCGGCCGGCCCGGCGCCGCCCGCCCGCAGGCCTCCAACGGCACCGTCCGCGGCGTGGTCATCGGCGTGGTCGCCGCCCTGCTGTCCGCCGCGCTGTGCCTCGGCGTCGGCTATGCGGCCATCACCAGCGGCGCCGTCAAGGTGCCGACCACCAGTTCCCTCGCCAACGTCGACTCCAGCACCTCCGGCTCCGGCTCCGCCACCGCGAAGTCTGGCGAAGCCCCGGATTGGCAGGCCGTCGCCAAGGCCGTCTCCGGTTCCGTGGTCTCCATCCAGACCCAGCTGTCCGACGGTTCCGCCCAGGGCTCGGGCGCGATCCTCGACACCGAAGGCCACATCGTGACCAACAACCACGTGATCTCCGGCGCCCAGCAGATCCAGGTGACGCTGTCCAACGGCCAGATGTACTCCGCGCAGGTCGTCGGCACCGACACCACCACCGATCTGGCGGTCATCAAGCTCGACAACCCGCCGAGCGACCTCAAGGCCGTCGAGTTCGCCGATTCCGACAAGCTCGCCGTCGGCGAGAACATCATGGCCGTCGGCAACCCGCTCGGCTATGACGACACCGCCACCTCCGGCATCGTCTCCGCGCTCAACCGCCCGGTGACCGTGATGGACGACAACAACAACGACATCGTCACCAACGCGGTCCAGATCGACGCGGCCATCAACCCGGGCAACTCCGGCGGCCCGACCTTCAACGCCGCCGGCCAGGTGATCGGCATCAACTCCTCGATCGCCTCCACCTCGTCCAGCTCGTCGTCCAGCTCCTCCGGCTCGATCGGCATCGGCTTCGCGATCCCGTCCAACCTGGTCAAGCGCGTCGCCAACGAGATCATCAGCAACGGCTCGGTCAAGCACGTGGCCCTTGGCATCACCATCACCTCCTCCACGGTCGAGGCGGACGGCGTGACCCGCGCCGGCGCGAAGATCACCAAGGGCGCCACCGCCGGTTCCGCGGTCGTCTCCGGCTCCCCGGCCGACAAGGCCGGCCTCAAGGAGGGCGACGTCATCGTGGCCTTCAACGGCAACGCGGTGAGCAGCAACGCCTCCCTGCTCGGCTTCGTGCGCGCCGCCGCCCTCGGCGACAAGGCGACGCTCACCGTCGTGCGCGACGGCAAGACCATCGACGTCGACGTGACGCTCGATCAGCAGGAGGACAAGGTCAACGGCTCCAACCGTTCCGAATCCAGCAACGGCAACAGCCAGGACGGCAACGGCAACAGTGACGGCAACTCCGGCAACGGCGACAGCGGTTCCGGCAGCAACGGATTCCCGTTCAACATGTGGTGATCCGCCGGAAACCATTGAAACCATAAGGAGGCGTCCTCTCCGATATGCACCGCGCCCCGTGCGCCGAACCGAGTGGAACCGGTTCGGCGCACGGGGCGCGGTCGTTTCCATGGGATCAACCGTTTCCGGATCCTCCACGATCGCGGGTTTCCTGACGAGTGGACTGATGCCGTCCTCCAGACCAAAGCAATTCGTGGTTGCGGTTTCCTGACGAATGGTTTGACACCGTCCTCCAGACCGAAGTCGCCAACCCCGTGGTTTGCGGTTTTCCTATTCCCACGGCTCTCCCCAGAACGTACGTGTGCGATTCGGACAGTGACGTGCGGAGTTTCGGACTAACGTGCGGAGTTCGCCATATCAGCTGCGGACCATGGTCCAGTAGGGGCGCCTGTGCGCATATTCGACAAAGCCGGAATTCCGCCATTTTCCGAGAGCGTTCGCGGCGCACTAAGGGACGTCTACTCAAGCACGGTGCGCACGTTGCCCATTGAACTCCGCACGTTGCCCGTAAACTCCACAGCTAATGTCTCGAACTCCGCAGGTAACATCCCGAATTTCACAGGTCGCCTCAGCCCGGCTCGCATCCTCCCGGCATCGGCGGCGTCATCCAAGCCGGTCGGTAGCTCCCCGCATGCGCGGGATGCCACGCCGCTTGTGGAAGTCGAATCCGTTCCTCGCCTTGTGCTCCCCGCATGCGCGGGTGCTATGGAGAACCAATGGGTGAAGGACTACAAGATGGCGTACTCCCCGCACATGGGGATGATCACGGTCGGACCAGCATCAGAACGGCGACTCCCCGGTGTTCCTCGCATATGCGGGAATCCCATGTATTTGTTGGTATTTGTTGCCAAGCCTTTGGAATCGTCTTGCCCCGTTGCCACCCGCCGGTCGGCGTGGGGAAGGTCCATGGCCATGGTCAGGCGGCAATCCCTCCCACGCCGTGGTTTGCCTTGTCCTTGAACCCCTGTTAGGGTGGCAACCGATGGCGGGACCGTGGAACGGCCCACGCCACACGATAACCGAATATCGATTCTTTACGCCGTGTATCGTGCAGCGCATCGGACGGGTCCAGCCCGCCCCGGATGCCCGCCGATGGGTTAACAAGGCGTGATAGCACCAGCCGTGCGTCACGTTGTGCAACCCGCCAAGGCCAAGAGCGAGTGCAGAGCGGCACGCCCGGCCCGTATACCAGCGTAAGGAGCATCGGATGAGCAGACTCATCACGTTCTTCACCCATCTTGCCGATCTGTGCCGTCGCGTACCCATGCTGCCGATCGTCGTCCTTTCCGCGATTCCCGTCGCGGTCCTATGGAATCTCCGCCCGTGGGGCGCCGCCGTGATCCCCGCGCCGCTGCCGGATCCCTCGATCGGCCAATGGGTGGTCGTCGCACTCGTCGCGTACACCGTGGCCGTCACCGTCATCGGCATGATCGACGACATCCGCCACGGGCATGTGGGCGTCGACCTGCTCGCGGTCCTCGCCATGCTGTCCACGCTCGCCGTGGGCGAATACTGGGCCTCCTGGGCGGTGGTCCTCATGGTCACATCCGGCGAGGCCATCGAGGAGTACGCGCAGTCGAAGGCGGAGCACAGCCTCACCGCGCTACTCGACGCGGCCCCGCGCGCCGCGCACGTCGCGAACCTGCCGGGCGTGGGCAGAGGAGCGGCGCATGGCTCCCATGCCTCCGATGCCGATGCCGCAGCCGCACCGCGTGCCGCGCGCAACATCGCGCCGATCCGCGACGATGACGGGTTCCGCCACGTGACGGCGCATGATGTCGCCGGAATGCGGGGGAGCGCGGCTTCCGCCCGCCGCGGCGCGACCGGGGACGTTTCGGGTGCGCGGGATGTGTGCGCGCTCACCGGCCGCGATCCGGAATCCTGCGATCCGGCGGTCGTGCGCGCCGATGCGCGTGTACGACCGACCGCGGACGCACGGTTCGACACGGTGCCGGTCGAGGAGGTGCGTCTCGGCGATGTGGTCATCGTGCTGCCCGGCGAAACCGTGCCGGTGGACGGCGAATTGCTGTCCGGCGCGGCCACGCTCGATCTGAGCGCGATCAACGGCGAACCGGTGCCGCGCGAGGTGTATGCGGGCGCGCGCGTCATGTCCGGCGCGGTGAACGGTTCGACGACGCTGGCCATGCGCGCCACGCAGGTCGCGGCCGACTCGCAGTACCAGCGCATCCTCGCGCTCGTCTCGCAGGCGCAGGAGTCGCGCCCGGCCGTGGTGCGGACCGCGGACCGGCTCGCCGTGCCGTTCACGGCGTTGTCGCTGCTCATCGCCGGCGTCGCGTGGGCGGTGGCCGGCACGCCGCTGCGGTTCGCGCAGGTGCTGGTGCTCGCCACGCCCTGCCCGCTGCTCATCGCCGCGCCGGTCGCGTATATCGCCGGTACGTCGCGGCTTGCCGCCGCGGGCGTGCTCATCAAGACGCAGGATGTGATTGAGCAGTTGGGGCGCGTCACGCGGGTGTTCTTCGACAAGACCGGCACGTTGACGGTCAAGCAGCCGCGGGTGGTCCGTGTGGAGATGGTGGATTCCGTTGATGCCGTGTCCGCCGCCTCGGTGCCGGCGCCGCGATTGGACGAGGACCATGTGCTCATGTTTGCGGGCGTGGTCGAAAGCTATTCGGTGCATGTGCTCGCGCAGGGCATCGCGGCGGCCGGGCGCGAGGCCCTCGATCGTCTGCATGCGCGGTATGCGGCCGGTCGCCGGGACTGCCCGGAGAACGCGGCGGGCGCCGGTGCCGCCGGCGTCGGTACCGAGGGGTTTGGTCATGGCGGATATGGTCGTGACTACCCGGTCGTGACGAACGTGAAGGAGGAGCCGGGCAAGGGCATCTCCGCCGCGGTCAACGGGCATGAGGTGCGCGTCGGGAGGCTCTCGTTCGCGGCAGCGGGCGAGGACGGATTCGTGACGACGACCGGGTCGGCCGTTCCCGCCGGCGGTGCCCGGTTCGGGATGCTGGCGGCGGATGAGATGGCGTCGTATGTGGCGGTGGATGGGCGATTGGTTGCGCGCATCGTGCTGCGCGACGTGCCTCGCGCGAACGCGAAGGCGGCGCTCGCGAAGCTGCACCAGCTGGGCGTCGCGAAGCTCGTGATGCTCACCGGCGACAAGCGGGCCTCGGCCGAGATCATCGCGCGCGAAGTCGGCATCGACGAGGTGCACGCCGAGCTGTTCCCCGAAGACAAGGTAGCCGCGGTGCGTGCGGCCGCCGGCGGAGACAAGGAACGCGGAAACGGCGGGGCCGGAGAAATCGTTCGTTCCCATGCGGCGGCCGATCCCGTCACGATGATGGTGGGGGATGGGGTTAACGATGCTCCGGTGCTGGCGGCTGCGGGCATCGGCGTGGCGATGACCGACGGCACCTCCACCGCGGCCTCCGAAAGCGCGCAGGTCGTCGTGATGAACGACGATATCGCGGCCGTGCCGCGCGCCATCGCCATCGCGCGCCGTACGAAACGCGTGATGCTCCAGGCGGTGGTCGTGGGGCTGGCGCTCGCGGTCGTCGGCATGGTCGCGGCCGCGTTCGACCTGATTCCGGTGGTCGTGGGCGCGTTCCTGCAGGAGGGCATCGATGTGGTGAGCATCCTGTGGGCGCTCACCGCCGTGCTGGACCGTGACTAGGGGTGGAGGATGGACAGGGCCGGGCACGGAATTGCTCGGTCATAGGTCCATAGGTCATAGGCCATAGGACTGCTGGGCGACGGACATTGTCGGCTGGCGGACCGGTCCGGGCACGGAGCCGCTGGTATGGCATGGGCCGCGCGAGCCGTTCCCATGCGTCGCCAGGTTCCTTCGTCGTTGTCTGGGTCGGTTTCGGGAAGACCGACCTAGGCAACGACGACCGCCTTGTCGGGAGGGTACGCGAGATGGTGCTCCGCGGGAGCCTGCCGGGAAAATCGGGAGCCTGCTGGATGAATCGGGAGCCTGACGGACGAATCGGGAGTCTGCCGGATGAATCGGACGAACCCATGATCGCGCCCGGAAAGAAGTGTGATGCGTGCCCTGAACCGTTGCGGCGTAAGGCGACGCGCCGTGCCGCAGTGGCTTCCTTTCCGATTTGACTTAACAGTCATTAAGTGTAAAGTGAGAGTCGTCCAACACAGGAAGAGCCGCCCGGAACTGCCGCAAGTGATGACGCTCGTTCGTTGAAGAACGTCGCAGATCGGCCGGACGGCATATGGTGAATGCAAGGAGAAACGATGTCCGTTTCAATGCAAGCCGCACAATCGCCCCAGTCGGCGCAGGCCGTCCGGCCGGCGCAGTCCGCGCGTCCATGGTCCGGTTCCGTCAGCGACGGGGAACAGCCCAAGGCCCCCATCAAGATCGGCATCGCCACGGCGCTCGGCGCGATGCTGTGGCTCGGCCCCTACCTCGGCGTCAACGCCGTACTGCTGCCGGCCAAGGTCCAGATCATCGACCCGACGAACAAGGCCAGCATCATCGCCTTGCTGTCCGGTTCCGCCATGGTGTTCGCCACGCTCGCGAACATCATCATCGGCGGCATGTCCGATCTGACCCGCAGCCGCTGGGGTCGCCGCACCCCGTGGCTTATCGCCGGCTCCATCGGCTGCTTCGTGATGCTGCTCGCGTTCAACGCCGTGACCACCGTGCCGCTGCTGGTGGTCACCTGGTGCGTCTATCAGATCTTCCTCAACGCCCTCGTCGCGCCGCTGGTCGCCGTCATCGCCGACCGCACCGCGCCGAAGCACCGTGGCCTCATCTCCTCCATCTACGCGTTCGGCTATGTGATCGGCCAGTACGGCGGCCAGCTCCTCGGCGCGCAGTTCCTCGGGCCGAAGATCGGCACCGGCATCATCGTGATGAGCGTGCTCACCCTGCTGTGCGGCCCCGTCGCCGTCGTCATCATGCGCGAGCAGTCCAGCCTCGGCATGGAGAAGAAGCGTTTCACGTGGAACATGTTCGTCCAGCACTTCATCTTCCCGGTCAAGGATTGCCGCGACTTCTACCTCGCCCTGTTCGGCAAGATGCTCGTCAACACCGCCACCACCGCGATCATGGCGTACCAGCTCTACATCCTGTCTGACTACATCGGCCTCGGCACCTCCGGTCAGCAGAAGTACGTGTCCATCATCTCGATGCTGCTCATGGTCACCGCCATCGTCATGTCCATCGTGGCCGGCCCGATCTCCGACAGGATTCACAGCCGCAAGCTGCCGGTGGCCTTCGCCGCTCTGCTCGTCGCCATCGGCGTGGCGATGCCGATGGTCTCCAACGCCGCGTGGACCATGGTCGTCTACGGCGCCGTCGCCGGCCTGGGCATGGGCATCTTCTTCGCCGTCGACCAGGCGCTCAACATCGAGGTGCTGCCGAACGCCGAGAACGCCGCCAAGGACCTCGGCATCCTCAACCTCGCCAACACCGGCTCCCAGCTGCTCGGCCCGCTGGTCGCGGCCGCGATCGTCGGCGCCACCGGCGGCAGCTACTACGGCCTGTTCCCGGTGTGCGCGGTGGTCTCGCTCGTCGGCGCCGCGCTCATCATGATGATCAAGCGCGTGAAGTAGGCAAGCCGCACTGACCGCACCCATTCCCGGTCCAATCACGCCCATTAGACTGAATACCGATTAACCAATAAGGAGTAAACGACACCATGGTCACCTGGATCGAAACCACGGACGACGCCCGCTGGGTCGCCAAGCCCGCGCCCAAGGCCGGAGCGACGAGCGAACTCGGCATCGCCCTCACCGGCGGCAAGGAGCAGGAGGTCGAAGGATTCGGCGGCTGCTTCAACGAACTCGGCTGGCTGCCGCTGCAGTCCCTCGCGGCCGAGGACCGCGAGCAGGTCGTCAAGGAGCTGTTCAGCCCCGACGAACTCAACTTCCGCCTCAACCGCGCCCCGATCGGCGCGAACGACTTCGCCGCCGGCTGGTACAGCTACGACGAGACCCCCGGCGACTACGAGCTCAAGGACTTCTCGGTGGAAGGCGACGAACGCGCCGTGCTGCCGTACATTCGTGCCGCCAAGAAGTACCAGCCGCAGCTGACCGTCCACTCCAGCCCGTGGAGCCCGCCCACCTGGATGAAGAATCCGCCGGTCTACAACTACGGCAAACTCGTCATGACCCCGGAGAACCTGCAGGCCTACGCGAACTACTTCGTCAAGTACGTGCGCGCCTACCGCGCGCTCGGCGTGAACGTGACCCGCATCTTCCCGCAGAACGAGCCGTGGTCCGACGCCAAGTACCCCACCTGCAAGTGGACGAGCGAGCAGCTGCGCACGTTCATCCGCGACTACCTCGGCCCCACCTTCGAGCGCGAGGGCCTGCTCGGCAAGGCCGAGGAGGGCGGCGTCGAGATCTGGCTCGGCACGCTCAACGGCCCGCGCGACATGCAGTTCGTGAGCCTGTACGGCATGTCGCTCGAGAACTACAACCGCTACGTCGACAACATCCTCATGGACGACGAGGCGCGCAAGTACATCACCGGCGTCGGCTACCAGTGGGAGGGCCGCGACTGCATCGAGCGCACGCACAAGGCGTGGCCGGAGCTCAAGCTCATGCAGACCGAATCCGAATGCGGCATGGGCGACAACTCGTGGGAGTACGCCGAATACATCTTCCACCTCGTCAACCACTACCTCACCCACGGCGCGCTCGGCTACACCTACTGGAACATGGTGCTCGCCGGCACCGAGAGCACGTGGGGCTGGCACCAGAACTCGCTGTTCTCCGTCGACACCGAGGCGAAGACCTTCACCCGCAACCCGGAGTACTACGTGATGCGCCACTACGCGCACTTCGTCAGGCCGGGCGCGCGCGTGCTCGACGTGGAGGGCCGTTTCTCGTCGATGGCCTCCGCCTACGAAAACCCGGACGGCACGCTGGCCGTCGTCGTGCAGAACGCCCTGGAGCGTGAGGTGGAGTTCAGCTTCGCCGACCCGTCGAACGCCGGACGCGCGTTCACCGCCACGCTCGCGCCGCGCTCGTTCAGCACGTTCACGCTCGACTGACCGTATCGCCCGCGCATGCGTGCGGCGTCGCGTCGCGCTCACGGCGCCACACGCGAACGGCGATCGACCGTTCCACCCAAAGGGTCCTCCCGGCCGTCCTTCCTCCGGCCGGGAGGACCCCTTCGCGTAGGATGGCCCCGACCGATAGTTGAATACTTGATCACGATTCAGCGAAACGTGCGGGCGGCGCCCGCGCATGCGAAACGGAACGTGACCGAGCGGGACGGAAACTGGAGTGGTGGCCGATGGCCGGGGCGAGAACGAAATCCACGATGACCGCGCAGGAGCGCCGGATCAGCATCCTCAACACGGCGGCGCAGTTCGTCGCGCAACACGGGTTCTGGGGGCTGCGCCTGCGCGAGATCGCCGTTGCCGAGGACATGACCGAGGCCGGGCTGCTCTACCATTTCGGATCCAAGGAGGGGCTGCTGCTGGCCCTGCTCGACTACCGCGACAAAACCGACCGCGCCGCGCTGTACCGCACGCTCGGCGTGCCGATGCCGTCCGGCGGCGAGGCGGTGGGCGAGGACGACCCGTTCCCGGTGGGCCTGCGCGACCTGACCTGCGCCACCACCGAACGCAACGCCACCCAGCCGGAGATCGTGCGCCTCTACACCGTGCTGCAGGGGGAGGCCCTGTCGGAAAACCATCCCGCCTTCCAGTACTTCCGCGACCGCGAGCAGTGGGTGATGCGCGAATACACGAAGGCCGCCGCCAACGACGGCTGCAGTGATCCGCGCCGGACCGCGATGCAGGCGCTGGCCGCCATGGACGGCCTGCAGATGCGATGGCTGCACGACCGCGGGCACATCGATCTGGCGGGCGAATGGCGGGAACTCATCGACCGCATCATCGACTGACGCCCGGCCGTCCGACGCCCGTCCGGCCCCGTCGCCCCGCACGCGACACGGGAATGTGAGGAGTGTGCGAAAACACACGGAAATGCGCGGAAAGTGGGGGTACCGCGATTCGGTGGCCTGCGATACCCTGTAATGCGTGACTGAATCTTCGAATACCAACGCAAACGAACTCCGCATCGCCGTGATCGGCGCCGGCCCCGCAGGCGTCTACTCCTCCGACATCTTCCTGCGCCAGCTGAAGAAGCTGGGCGAGGAGCTCGGCCTCGGCACCGAGGCCCGTATCGACCTGTTCGAGAAGCTGCCCGTGCCGTTCGGCCTGGTCCGCTACGGCGTGGCCCCCGACCACCCGTCCATCAAGTTCATCGCCTCCGCGCTCGAGAAGACGCTCGACAACCCGGACATCCACCTGTACTGCGACGTGGAGTTCGGCAAGGACGTCACCCTCGACGACCTGCTCGCCCGCTACGACGCCGTGCTGTTCGCCACCGGCGCCGTCAAGGACAAGCCGCTGCGCATCTCCGGCGCCGACCTCGACGGCGTGTACGGCGCCGCCAAGTTCGTCGAATGGTACGACGGCTACCCCACGGGCGCCCGCGAATGGCCGCTCACCGCCGAGAACGTCGCCGTGATCGGCGGCGGCAACGTGGCGATGGACGTCGCGCGCGAGCTCATGCGCAACGCCGACGACCTCAAGGCCAAGACCGACATCCCGGACAACGTCTACGAGGGCATCCGGAACAACAAGGCCAAGGTGCTCCACCTGTTCATCCGCCGCGGCGTCGCCCAGGCGAAGTTCAGCGTGCAGGAGCTGCGCGAGATGGAGAAGCTGCCCGGCGTGCAGCTCATCATCAACGAGGACGACTTCGAACTGGACGACGAGACCATCGAGGTCGCCGGCAAGGACAAGCTCACCCGCCAGATGGTCGAGGAGCTGTTCGCCATCCGCGAGATGGCCGAGGACATGGAGGACGACGGCGACGTCGACTACGAGGGCAACCCGGCCGACCGCAAGTACTACGTCCACTTCAACTCCGCACCCACCGAGATCGTCGGCGAGGAAGGCAAGGTGAAGGCCATCCGCGTCGAGCGCACCGAGACCGGCGCCGACGGCGTGATGCACCGCACCGGCGAATTCACCGACTACCCGGTCGAGGCCGTCTACCATGCGATCGGCTACCAGCCGGCCGAGGCCCCCGGCATCGCCTACGACGAGCACGGCGCCCACCTCGCCAACGCGAACGGCGACGGCCGCATCACCACCGAGGCCGAGGGCGGCGAGGTGCGCGAGCGTCTCTACGCGACCGGTTGGGCCAAGCGCGGCCCGGTCGGCCTGATCGGCTCGACCAAGTCCGACGCGCTCGCCATCGTCACCAACATGCTCGAGGATCTCGCCAAGGCCGCCGAGGGCGGCCGCGTGGCCGCCGACCGCGACCCCGAGTCCATCGACCGTCTGCTGGAGAGCCGCGGCGTCAAGCCGATCGACTTCGCCGGCTGGAAGAAGGTCGACGCCTTCGAACGCGCCGAGGGCGCCAAGGAGGGCCGCGAGCACAAGAAGGTCGTCGAGCCCGCCCAGATGCGCGAGCTCGCCCACGCCTGACGGGGGCGCCTGCCTTCATGGCGACCAGGCGTTCCGGCCGCGCTTCCGGCCAGTATCCGAACCGGCGCCGCGGGAACACGGAACGGCATGCCGCCGGCCGTTCCCGCGGCCGTCGTTCCGCCCGCGTGCACACCACGCAATACCGCCGCGCCTCCGCGCGCATGCGCCGCGTCTACCTGCGCCGGCGCATCGTCGTCGGCACGGCGGCGCTCGCCGTGGTCTGCTTCGATCGTGCACGTCCCCGTGTGGGTGCGTGAGGCCACGAGCGCAGTCGACGACGCGGTCGAGGCCTCGCAGGGCCGCCCCACGCTCGTGCGCAAGGCGGTCGGCAAGCCCCGCGCGCTCACCCGCGCCGAACGCGCGTTGGACGGGTTGGCCGGATTGGACGAAGGCGCGGAGATCTCCACGTCCGGGTTCACGCTGGCGGACGACGACCGCGCGGCGCTCGAAAGCGAGCTCGCGAAATTCACGGCCGAAGGGCATTCCGCCTCGGTCGCGCTGGTGGACATGTCCGACTACCGGGCGTTGTCCGTCAACGGCGGCGACGCGCGATACTCCGCCTCCGCCATCAAGGGGCCGTACATCCTTTCGCTCGCCGCGACCGGCGCAATCGACCTGGATGCGGTCGCGCGGCAGTCGGACACCGATCCGACCGGCGTGGGCGCCGACGGCAATCCCGTCTCGTCCGGGGACGGCGACGCGTCCGGCGCCACGGACGACGGCGCCGAGGAGGCGTCCATCGCCGACGACATCGCCAAGACCGGCACCGGCGCGGGCGTCCACCAGCTCATCGAGCAGGCCGTCACCATATCCGACAACGACAGTTTCGCCGCCCTGCACCGCACCTACGGCGCCGGCGCGTTCGCCCAGTGGTCGGCGCGCGGCAAGGTGGGCGTCGACGTGACGTCCGGCGCGTACCTGACCATGCCCGCGACCGACCTCGCTCGCATGTGGGTGATGGGCTACGGCTACCTGTTCGACGGCGACGTCCTGGCGGTGAACGGCTCCAAGCCCGCCGCGTCGGACGATTCCCGGCAGTGGCTCGCGGGCGAATACACGAACACGCTCAATTCGTCCATCCACATGGCGCTGGCCGGCGACGGCGGGTACACCGTCTACACGAAGGCCGGCTGGATCGACGGCGACGGCGGATACTACGCGCTCAACGACGCCGGCATCGTCTCCACCGGCTCCGGCGATTACGTTCTGGCGGTGATGACCGACGCGGTCGACGAGTACGAACTGGTGTCCGGACTGGTGTCCGTGCTCGACGGCATACATTCCCGGGACATGTCCAGCTAAAACTCAGACACGGACTATAGCGTGTGCCATATGAACGGCGAACTGCGTGTGCACGGCCACTTCAACGGCCTGAAGACGACCCTGCTTTTCGGGTTGATGTGGGGCGTCATCATGCTCGTCTGGTGGGCCACCGGCGGTTCCCGGGGGACGCTCGGCATCTACATCGTCATCGGTCTGGCCACCACGTTCGGCTCCTACTGGTTCTCCGACAAGCTCGCCATCGCCTCGATGGGCGCGAAGGAGGTCAGCGAGGCCGAGGCGCCCACCCTGTACCGCATCGTGCGCGAACTGTCCGCGAAGGCGGGCAAGCCGATGCCCCGCATCTACGTCGCCCCCACGATGAGCCCGAACGCCTTCGCCACCGGCCGCAACGAACGCCATGCCGCCGTCTGCTGCACGCAGGGCATCCTGCGCATCCTCAACGAGCGCGAGGTGCGCGGCGTGCTCGGCCACGAGCTCATGCACGTGTACAACCACGACATCCTCACCTCCGCCGTCGCCTCGGCGATGGCCACGGTCATCACATACCTCGGCTATTCGCTCATGTACTTCGGCGGCGGCACCTCGCGCGACGACCGCGAGGGCGGCTCCGGCGGCCTCGGCCTGATCGGCGTGCTGCTCAGCGCCATCCTTGCGCCGCTCGCCGCCTCGCTCATCCAGATGGCGATCTCGCGCACGCGCGAATACGACGCCGACGAGGACGGCAGCCGGCTCACCGGCGACCCGGAGGCGCTCGCCTCGGCGCTCAACAAGATCTCCTACGGCGCGCAGACCACGCCGATGCGCAAGACCGCCGGCACGCAGTCCGTCTCCGCGATGATGATCGCCAACCCGTTCTCCGCCGCCGGGTTCTCGAAGCTGTTCTCCACCCACCCGCCGACCGACCAGCGCATCGCGCGCCTCATGCAAATGGCGCAGGAGATGCGCGCCCAGCAGCTGTACGGCGCGGGATACGGCGGTTCCGGTTCCGCCGCCCAGGTGCGGTACTGAGGACCGAGGCGGACGATCCCGCTCGCATAGGCGTCAAATCGTTGGTATTTCAGGCAACACGCCATGGCCCTACTATTAAGTTTATTCGTTTGACAAAGATTGTTTAATCATTTAACATATAAACCGTCAGCCGGAAACGAACGGCGGCGCAGAGATACGAGGCGCCGTGCGGGACCGACGAAAACAACGCAGTGAACACGACATCAAAGGAGACTGCAATGGGTCTGTGGGACATCGACAAGATCGAATACGTCGGCCGTAAGGGCGGCGCCAAGGAAGGCCTCGGCTTCCGCTACTACGACGCCGACAAGGTCGTCGCCGGCAAGAAGATGAAGGACTGGCTGCGCTTCGCGGTCGCCTACTGGCACACCTTCGACCAGCGCCTCGTCGATCCCTTCGGCGACGGCACCGCCGAGCGTCCGTACGACAAGTACACCAACCCGATGGACCTGGCCCTCGCCAAGGTCGACTACGCTTTCGAGTTCTACACCAAGCTGGGCGTCGAATACTTCTGCTTCCACGACCGCGACATCGCGCCGGAGGGCGACACCCTGCGCGAGACCAACGCCAACCTGGACAAGGTCGTCGACAAGATCGAGGAGAACATGAAGTCCACCGGCGTCAAGCTGCTGTGGAACACCCAGAACCTCTTCACCAACCCGCGCTTCGTCTCCGGCGCCGCCACCTCGCCGTTCGCCGACATCTTCGCCTACTCGGGCGCCCAGGTCAAGAAGAGCCTCGAGATCGCCAAGCGCCTCGGCGCCGAGAACTACGTGTTCTGGGGCGGCCGTGAAGGCTACGAGAACCTGTGGAACACCGAGATGCACCGCGAGCAGGCCCACATGGCCAAGCTCTTCCACCTGGCCGCGGACTACGCCAAGGAGATCGGCTTCGAGGGCCAGTTCCTCATCGAGCCGAAGCCGAAGGAGCCGACCTCGCACCAGTACGACTTCGACGCCGCCGCCGCGCTCGCCTTCCTCAAGACCTTCGATCTGGAGGACGTCTTCAAGCTGAACCTCGAGGGCAACCACGCCAACCTGGCCGGCCACTCCTACCAGCACGAGGTCCGCTTCGCCCGTGAGAACGGCATCTTGGGCTCCCTCGACGCCAACCAGGGCGACAAGCTCATCGGCTGGGACATGGACGAGTTCCCGTCCGACCTGTACGACTGCGTCGCCGTGATGTGGGAGGTCCTGGCCAACGGTTCCATCGGCCCCCACGGCGGTCTGAACTTCGACGCCAAGCCGCGCCGTACCTCCTTCGCCGCCGACGACCTGTTCCGCGCGCACATCGTGGGCATGGACTCCTACGCCGCCGGCCTCCTGGTCGCCGCCAAGATGCACGAGGACCACTACATCGAGGATCTGCAGGCCGACCGCTACAGCTCCTACGAGTCCGGCATCGGCAAGTCCATCGAGGACGGCTCCGCCACGCTGGCCTCCCTCGAGGAGTACAGCCTCGACAAGACCCAGGCCGAGCTGCGCGCCGCGACCAAGTCCGACCACCTCGAGCAGGTCAAGGCCACCATCAACAACTACATCGTCGACGCCCTGGCCGAGGCGTGACGCTGATTGGCTCCCTCGAATGAGGGAGCCAATCCCGTATGACGGGTCATTCCGTCATCTACCGCATAACCAAATAACAATAACTGAAGAACAACTGAATACGGAAAGGGGACGGCAGCCCCTCCGATTGAAGCCCGTAGCGGCTGCCGTCCCGAATGTTCCACATCAACGTCACGATGGACGTTCACGGGAACGCACCCATCCTACCGCAGGCCATGGCGCCGGCGTGTGGGAGGGCCGTTCCATTGGACGATGATGACCGCCGCGGGCAGTGGCGCCCGGTTCGTCGGTGACGCAATCGATTCAAGGAAGAACATATGAACACCACAAGGAAACTCCCCAAGGGGGTCGTGTACTTCTTCGGCGCACTGGGAGGTCTGCTGTTCGGCTATGACACCGGCGTGATCTCCGGCGCCATCCTCTTCATCCAGGACCAGATGAACTTGGGCGCGTGGCAGCAGGGCTGGGTCGTCAGCGCCGTGCTGCTGGGCGCCGTGCTCGGCGCCGCGTTCATCGGACCGATGTCCGACAAGCTCGGCCGCCGCAAGCTGCTGCTCATCGCCGCCGTCATCTTCACCCTCGGCGCGCTCGGCTCCGGACTCTCGCCCGAATTCTGGACCCTCATCATCTCCCGCATCGTGCTCGGCCTCGCCGTGGGCGTCGCCTCCGCGCTGATCCCGACCTACCTGGGCGAGCTGTCCCAGGCCAGCAAGCGCGGCACCGTCTCCGGCCTGTTCCAGCTCATGGTCATGACCGGTATCCTGCTCGCGTACATCACGAACTACACGTTCTCGTTCATGGTCCATGGCTGGCGCTGGATGCTCGGCTTCGCCGCCCTGCCCGCCATCATCCTGTTCCTCGGCGGCCTGTTCCTGCCGGAATCCCCGCGCTTCCTCGTGCGCACCGGCGATCTGGACGCCGCCAAGGGCGTGCTCGCGCAGATCTATGACAACGACCAAGCCAAGGTCGCTCAGGAGCTCCACGAGATCGAGGGCCAGGCGAAGCTGGAGAACAAGGGCTTCGCCGAGCTGTTCGGCCCCACCGTCCGCCCGGCGCTCGTCATCGGCATCGGCCTGGCGATCTTCCAGCAGGTCATGGGCTGCAACACCGTCCTCTACTACGCCCCGACGATCTTCACCGATGTCGGCTTCGGCGTGTCCGCCGCCCTCATCGCGCACATCGGCATCGGCATCTTCAACGTGATCGTCACCGCGGTGGCCATCGCCATCATGGACAAGGTCGATCGTCGCACGATGCTCATCGTCGGCGCCGTGGGCATGGGCGTCTCCCTGTTCGTCATGAGCTTCGCGATGAAGTTCTCCGGCGGATCGCACACCGCCGCCATCGTGTGCGTCATCGCGCTGACCGTCTACATCGCGTTCTTCTCCGGCACCTGGGGCCCGGTCATGTGGATCATGATCGGCGAGGTGTTCCCGCTCAACATCCGCGGTCTCGGCACCTCGTTCTCCAGCGTCATCAACTGGGCCGCGAACGCCGCCGTGTCCCTCACCTTCCCCTACCTGCTCAACCTGTTCGGCACCGGCAGCCTGTTCATCGGCTACGGCGTGATCTGCATCGCGTCCGTGTGGTTCGTCGCGAAGTACGTCTTCGAGACCCGCAACCGCTCCCTCGAGGAGATCGAGACCAGCCTGCGCGCCCGCGTCGCCAAGGCGGCGTGAACCGGACCGGTCCGACGCTCTTCTCCTGAATTCCTTCCATCAGGGCTCGACCGGGGGATTTCCCCCGATCGGGCCCGACCCATTCCCGGCAACCGCCGACCCACCCACGAAAGGACCGTCATCATGGCCATCGCATCCCTCATCGCCTTCGCCCTCTCCGGATTCGGCGTCGTGCTGCGTACCCGTCTGCGCCGCGACGGCCGGTGGTGACGCCCAGCGCGCCCCGCCGCCGTTTCCCTCCATCGACACGAACCGAGGTGGTTCCATGACCTTCCACGTTCCCGAGCATGATCTCGAAGCGCTCAAACGCGATCATCCGGACGTCGCCGCGCTCTTCGCCGACGACTGGCTGCAATACCGCAAGTCGGACATCCTGCCGGAGCTCACGCGCGAGGCGCAGGCCGCGTGCGACCGCATCAACCGCATCTACTTCGACGACACCGCCGAGGCGGAACGGCTGTTCCGCGAACTCGTGCCGGCGGCCGGCGAAGGCGTCGACTTCCGCCCGCCCATCCGGCTCGACTACGGTCTGGGGCTGCGCATCGGCGACCGCACGTTCATCAACATGGACTTCCTCGTCGTGGGCGGCGGGCCGATCTCCATCGGCTCCGACTGCCTCATCGGGCCGCGCGTGAGCATCTACACGCCGAACCACGCCATCCCCGCCAAGCCGCGGCTCGAGGGATGGCAGCACAACGAGGATGTCACGATCGGGAACAACGTGTGGCTCGGCGGCAACGTGGTGGTCTGCCCGGGCGTGACGATCGGCGACGACACGATCATCGGCGCCGGATCGGTCGTCACGCATGACATCCCCGCGAACACGATCGCCGTGGGCAATCCGTGCCATGTGATCGGCGAAGTCCCCGAGGACTGGACCCCCGAGGAGCGCGCCGCCGCGGAAGGCTGACGGCGGCCGGGCGGCCGACGGGCCCCGATATGGCAAACCCCCGGAATGAAGAATGGCTTCATTCCGGGGGTTTGCCATATGCGATGGAGGCTGGTGCCGGCAGCGGTTGCCGAATGAGCCGAGCGGGAACCGAATGAAGGCGTCGGGCCCCGCCGGTGTCGGCGGGGCCGTGGTTTTTCAGCCGCGGGCCTTCACGTAGGCCTCGTACACGGACTCGGTGGGCTCGCCGGTCTCCACGCCGTCGATGGTGAGCTTCCACACGGGCGGCTCGGCCTCGCCGGAGAGCGCCCATGCGGCCTGGCGAGCGGCGCCGATCGCCACGTACTCGTCGGTGGCCGGGCGGGTCACGTCCATGCCGAGGATCGACGGCGCCAGCGTGCGGATCGCCACCGACTTCGCGCCGCCGCCGATGAGCAGGATGCGGTTGATCTCGGCGCCCAGCGAACGGATCAGCTCCAGGCAGTCGCGCTGCGAGCACAGCAGGCCCTCGACGAACGCGCGCGCCAGATTCTCCTTCGTGGTGTTGTGCAGGGTCAGGCCGGTGAGCGAGGCGGTGGCGTCGGGGCGGTTCGGCGTGCGCTCGCCGTCGAAGTACGGCACCAGCGTGATGCCGCCGGCGCCCGGCTCGGATTTGAAGGCCAGCTCGGCCAGCTCGTCGTAGTCCACGCCGAGGGCGGCACGGCCGGCGTCGATGATGCGCGAGCCGTTGATCGTGCAGGCGAGCGGCAGGTAGTGGCCGGTGCAGTCGGCGAAGCCGGAGACGGCGCCGGTCAGGTCGTAGACCGGGTTTTCGGCGATGGCGGCGGCCACGCCGGAGGTGCCGAGCGAGACGGACACGTCGCCCACGCCCATGCCCAGGCCGAGCGAGGCCATCGCGTTGTCGCCGCCGCCGGGGCCGAGGATGCAGCCGCCTTCGACGTCCTTGCCGGCGATGGCGGGGGAGGCCTTCACCGCGGCGGATTCGCGCGGACCGAGCACGGTGGGCAGCACGATCGCGTCGGCGTGGGCCTTGGCGGCCTCCTCGCCCTCGGCGGCGGCCAGCACCATCGCGATGAGGTCGCGGCGGTACTCGCCGTGCGCGGCGTCGTAGTAGATGGTGCCGGAGGCGTCGGAGCGGTCGGTGAAGAGCTTGTCGAGATGGGCGTCCTCGCCTTCCGCCACCGGGCCGTAGCCGGCGATGCGCCAGCTCAGCCAGTCGTGCGGCAGGCAGATCGCGGCGATCCTCTTCGCGTTCTCGGGCTCGTTCTCGGCGACCCACGCGACCTTGGTGAGCGTGTAGGAGGCGACCGGCGAGGATCCGACGGCCTTGACCCAACGCTGCTTGCCGCGCGCGACGACGTCCTCGGGCTCGCCGTCCGCGGCCGGGGCGGCCTCGCCGAGCCGTTCGATGAGCGCGGCGGCCTGCGGGGCGGAGCTGGTGTCGTTCCACAGCATCGCGTCGCGGATCACGTTGCCCTGCTCGTCCAGGATGACCATGCCGTGCTGCTGCCCGCCGACGGCGAGGGCCGCCACGTCGTCGAGCCCGCCGGCCTGTTCGGCGGCGGCGCGGAACGCCTCCCACCAGTATTCGGGATTGACCGAGGTGCCGTCCGGGTGCTTGGCCTGGCCGAAACGCACCTGTTCGCCCGTTGCCGCGTCCGTGATGCGAACCTTTGTTGATTGAGTTGACGTATCGACTCCGGCGACCAGTGTTTGAGTCATGTATTCCTCCTCGATGAGGGCCGCGCGCAAGGCTTTCGACGCGCCGCACCTAATAAGTTAGACGATTAAACTATACTGTATTTCAGCGGGTGAACGCAAGCGGAGACTCGCGGCGGAATGCATGCCGTACGGCATCGCGGGGCGTCGTGGGACATGTCGCCGGGGCGCCGGCCCGGCCGGGGGCGCATACTATGGAGTGTACGTCGCCATGTGGCCGGTGGCACAGGTTCCCGAGGGCGCGCGACTCACCCATACGAACGGACGGAACGAACGTGAAGGAACGAGGACACATGGCCGGTTTGAGGAAGATCAACCAGGATGATCTGCGCAACCACAATCTTTCGGTGACGCTCGACGCCATGCTGAGCGCGAAGGACCCGATGAGCCGCGCCGACCTGGCCAAGGCCACCGGGCTCACCAAGGCGACCATGTCGCTGCTGTCATCGCTGCTGCTCGAATCGGGCGTGGTGGAGGAGGGCGTGCCGAACGCCTCCGTCTCCTACGGCAGGCCCAGCACGCCGCTGCGCCTGCGCGGCGGGCGCATCGCCGGCATCGGCCTGCAGGTCAACACGGACGGCTACGGCTGCCTCGCCCTCGACATCAACGGCGACGTGCTCGGCCGCGAATGGGTGAACGCCGACATGACCGGCTCCGACCCGCAGGAGGTCTTCGCGAAACTCGACGCCATGACGGCGTCCCTCGAGGAGCAGCTCGCCCGGCGCGGATGCCGGGTGGTGGGCGCCGGGCTCGCGCTGCCCGGCATCATCACCGACATGCGGCTGCTGGTCGCGCGCAACCTCGGTTGGACGGATGTGGATCTGTCCGGTTTCGAGGTGGTGCGCCGGCTCGGCGCCGTTCCGGACAACGAGGCGAAGATGGCCGCGGTCGCGCAGATTCCCGGTTACGCCACCGAACGTGCGGACTTCCTCGATGTGGTGGGGCGCCGCGACTCCTTCATCTACGTGTCCACCGACATCGGCATCGGCGGCGCCGTCGTGCGCAACGGCGAGGTGGTCCGCGGCTCGCACGGCTTCTCCGGCGAGATCGGCCACATGTCCGTCGATCTGAACGGGCCGCGATGCACGTGCGGGCGCAAGGGGTGCCTCGAGATGTATGCGGGCCGTCGCGCCATGGTCGAGGCCGCCGGCATCACCGACGACGCGGGCGCCACCAAGATCGAATTCGCCGAACGGTTCCTCGATCGCTGGCGTTCCGGCGACCGGGCCGTGGTGTCGGTGGTCGACCGCGCCGTGGACGCCCTGGTCTCCGCCATCGCCTCGGCGGTCAACATCGTCGACGTGGACACCGTGGTGCTCGGCGGCCTGTGGACGCATTTCGGCGACGAGCTGACCGTCGTGATCGAGCATCGGCTGCGCGACGAGATCGTCGGGCCTGCGAGCATGACGGTGAAGGTGTCGCCGGCGCCGGTGGGGCGCAACCCCTCGCTGTACGGCGCCGCCGAGCGGGGTCTGCGCCGGTTCATCGACAACCCGCTGCGGTTCGTCGGCGACTGACGGGGCGGCCGGCGGGGCGACCGACGGCGACGGTCTGCGCCCGGCGATTCCCGTGCGGTCCCGCATGCGGTAGACTGGCGGCGTTTTCGGCGAGGCGCCGCGGGGCGCCGTGGAAGGACGGCGGCATGGGCAAGGTCACCATCAAGGACGTGGCGCAGGAGGCTGGGGTCTCCAAGGCCACGGTCTCGTATGTGCTCTCCGGCAGCGACCTCATCGCGGAGAAGACCGCGCAGAAGGTGCGTGCGGCGGCCGCGAAGCTCGGGTATTCCGTCAACCATGCCGCGCGCATGCTGGCCACCGACCGCACGAACACGATCGGCGTCTTCGCACCGCCGCACCGGGCCGGGTATTTCTCGCTGTCGCTCGGCGGGTACCTGTACAGCCTGTCGGACGCGGCACGCGAGGCCGGCTACGACACGATGCTGTTCACCGACGGGAACGGCGTGGAGGCGTTGCGCAAGGCGGTGGGCACCAAGCGCATCGACGGCGCGGTGCTCATGGAGGTCTCCGAAGGGGACGAGCGGCTGGAGGCGGTCCGGCGATTGGGGCTGCCGAGCGTCACGCTGGGCATGTCGGAGCCGGATTCCGGCGTCGACGCGGTGGATACCGATTTCGAAAGCGCGGCGCGCGTGCTGGTCCGGAACCTCGCCTCCCACGGCCATCGCGACGTGCTGCTGGTCGGCTGGCCGGAATGGATGTACGCCAAAGGCGTGAACTATGCCGTGCGTTTCCGCGAGGCCGCGGAGGCCGAGGCGCGTCGCCACGGCATGGCGCTGACCGTGGTCTGCGCGCGGAACGAGGCGCTCGGTTCGGCCCGGGAGCTGTCCGCCGCGCTGCACGAACACCCCGATGCGACGGCGATGATCGTCCATAACGACGCCGTCATGATGGGGATGAACCAGACCCTGCGCGAACTGGGCGTCGACGTGCCGGGCGACCTGTCGGTGGAGGTGGTGGTGCCCGACCAGATGGGCGTCGGCATGCGCGTGCCGTACACGGGGGTCGACATCGATCTCGACGCGGTGGCGGAGCGTGCCGTCGACGTGCTCAAACGGCGCATCGCGCGTCCGGACCGCCCGGTGGTGCGCGAGCTGGTGCAGCAGCCGCTAGCGGATCTGGGGTCGGTCCGCTCGCTGTGAGGCGTCGGCCCCGCCGTCGCGCTTCGGTGCGGGCCGCGGTGTTCGATGGTGATCGGCGCGATTGGCGTCGGATGATGATTGATCGTGCCGATTGATATTCAATGCTGTTGAATGATGTTCGACCGTATTGAACCGATTCAAAACCATAATGACGATATAGCCGCACGGCGACGCGCCGGCGGGACGTGCTGATTTCGTTGGTGTACAGCCATTTATGGAGATTTTCGTGCCTGAAGTTTGCCGCCACTTCGTTCGATGGCTATACTTATTGATTGAACCGGTTCAAACCAATGAATTCACTGATGAACAACTCCGGAGCAGTAGATGGTTGGTGCCGGTCGCGGACAACCCGTGAAACCCGACGAAAGAGGAAGACCATGAGCGTCGCCACCACGAACACCCCGGCATCGGCTGCCGGAACGTCATCCGGAACACAGCCCGGAACCCGACCCGGAACGAAGCAGATGCCGTTCCACCGCAAGGTCACCTACGCGCTGACCGATTTCTCCGGCAACCTGCTGTACTGCATCATCAGCGGCTACGCGCTGTACTACTTCACCGAGGTGTACGGCATCTCGATGGCCGCCGCCGGCGTCATCCTGCTCGTCGCGCGCATCTTCGACTCCTTCGACGCGCCCGTGTGGGGCATCATCATCGACCACACGCGCAGCAGGTGGGGACAGTCGCGCCCGTGGTTCCTGTGGATGGCCGTGCCGTTCGCGCTCGCCGTGTGGCTCGTCTTCACGGCGCCGCCGTTCACCGACCCGACCGCCAAGGCCATCTACGCCGGCGTGATCTACGTGGTGGCCGGCATCTGCTTCACCGGCATCAACGCGCCCATCACCTCCGTGCTGCCGAACCTCACCTCCGACGTGGACGAGCGCACCGTGGCCAACACGTTCCGCATGATCGGCGGCAACGTCGGCAACTTCTTCGCCGTCACCTTCATCCTGCCGCTCGCCACCGCGTTCGGCGGCGGCGACAGCACCTCCAAGCTCGGCTGGTCGCTGGCCGTCGGCGCCTACTGCGTCATCGGCCTGGCCTGCCTGATCGTCGCGTTCCTCGACATGCGCGAACAGGCCATCCACCGCGCCAAGTCCATCTCCATCAAGGACAGCGTCCGCGCGCTCAAGGGCAACTGGCCGTGGCTGCTGCTGTTCGTCGCCAACACGCTGTTCTGGGTGGGCATGTCCGCCCGCAACTCGATGGTGCCGTACTACGCGCAGTACAACATGGGCGACAAGACCATGACCGCCGTGCTCAACGGCTTCTCCATCATCCAGGTGCTCGGCATGGCCTCGGTGCCGTTCCTCGTCAAGGCGCTCGGCAAGACCGGCAGCACGATGCTCGGCTTCGTGGTCGGCATCGTCGGGCAGGCCGCCATCACCTTCACCGCCGCGCTCGGCGGCGCGCCGCTCATCGTGTCGTGGTGTGTGGCGTGCATCGGCGCCGGCATCGCCTGCTCGCTGTTCTTCGAGATGATCGGCGACACCGTCGACTACGGCGAGTGGAAGACCGGCATCCGCGCCGCGGGCTTCCTCACCGCCATCGGCAGCGCGTTCTGCATCAAGCTCGGCTCCGGCCTGGGCGGGTTCGTGCCGTCGATGATCATGAACGCCGGCGGCTACGTCGCCGACCACGCGCAGAGCGCCTCGTCGCTCGCCTCGATCAGCTTCTCGTTCGTGTGGGTGCCGGCCATCGCATACGCGCTCGCCATCATCCCGATGCTCTTCTACATCAAGTACGAGAAGCACGAGCCGGCCGTCATCGCCGACCTCAACGCCCGCGCCGCCACCGCCGCGGACGCCGACTGACGACCGCACGCCATCGCCTGGCAACCTCGACAAGCCCGGCAGAGCCGGCAAACCCGACAAGGAGACAACCATGACACAGTTCACCATCATCAACGACGGCCGGTCCCTGGCCTGGACCGGCGACGGGGAATACCTGCGCATCGACCCGTGGGGCGCCGATTCCGTGCGTGTGCGCGCGGCGAAGATGCACGAACCGCTCGACCTCGATTTCGCGCTGGAACGGCCCGCGGCCGGTTCCGCGGACGCCGCGACGGTCGCCGTCGACGAGGCCGCCGACACGGCCACGCTCGTCAACGGCGCCGTCACCGTGAAGGCCGAGGCGCGCCACTGGCGCTACGGTTCCTCCGACTACGAGGAGTTCCGCTGCGTGCTGAGCTTTCACCGGACCTCCGACGGCGCCCTGCTGTTCAAGGAGCTGCCAGAAGGTGGGTCGCTCAACCTCAAGGCGCGCCGCTACGAGCCCATCACCGGCGGCGACCACAAGGTGATCGCCTCCTTCGTGGGGCCGGAGGACGAGCATCTGTACGGCATGGGCGAATACCAGCAGCACGTCATGGACCTCAAGGGCTCCACGTTCGAGCTCGCGCACCGCAACTCGCAGGCGTCCATCCCGTTCGTCGTCTCCTCCGCCGGCTACGGGTTCCTGTGGAACAACCCGGCCGTCGGCACCGCCACGTTCGCGAGGAACCGCACCGTATGGGAGGCCGACTCCTCCAAGCAGATCGACTACTGGGTCACCGTGGGCGGCACCCCGGCCGCCATCGAGCGCAACTACGCGAACGCCACCGGGCACGCGCCGAAGATGCCCGAATGGGGACTCGGATTCTGGCAGTGCAAGCTGCGCTACTGGAACCAGAAGCAGCTGCTCGACGTGGCGCGCGGCTTCAGGAAGCGCGGCATCCCGCTCGACCTCATCGTCATCGACTTCTTCCACTGGCCGTACATGGGCGACTACCGCTTCGAGAAGGAGTTCTGGCCGGATCCGAAGGCCATGTGCGACGAACTGCACGAGATGGGCGTCAAGGTTATGGTGTCCGTCTGGCCGCAGGTGGCCA
This sequence comes from Bifidobacterium platyrrhinorum, assembly GCF_010667645.1. GTDB lineage: Bacteria > Actinomycetota > Actinomycetes > Actinomycetales > Bifidobacteriaceae > Bifidobacterium > Bifidobacterium platyrrhinorum. The sequence goes on along the minus strand of NZ_WHZV01000011.1, from coordinate 14,301 downwards.
TCGACTCCGAGAACTACGTCGAGATGAAGTCGAGGAACCTGCTCGTCAAGGCCGAGCGAGGCATGGACCTCGGCATGATGTTCGAAGGCCCCAGCCAGTACTACGACGCCACCAACCCCGCCGCCCGCGCGTACGTGTGGGACAAGTGCAGGAGGAACTACGCCGACTACGGCGTGGACGCCTTCTGGCTCGACGAGGCCGAACCCGAGTACGGCTCCTACGACTTCGCCAACTACCGCTACTACACCGGCCCCAACGTGCAGGTCGGCAACACCTACCCGCGCGACTACAACCGCGGCTTCTACGAAGGCCAGGTGGAGGCGGGCCGCGAGGGGGAGATCGTCAACCTCACCCGCTGCGCATGGGCCGGCTCCCAGAAGTACGGCGCGCTCGTCTGGTCCGGCGACGTCGGCTCCACGTTCGACGACCTCAAGCATCAGATCACCTGCGCCATCCACATGGGCATGGCCGGCATCCCGTGGTTCACCACCGATATGGGCGGCTTCCACGACGGCGACATCGACTCGGACCGCTTCCGCGAGCTGTTTCTGCGCTGGGCGCAGTTCTCCTGCTTCTCCCCGGTGATGCGCAACCACGGCGACCGTTCCGCGCTGCAGCCCGACGGCACGATGAAGGAGACCGTCACCCGCTCCGACGGCGCGCACCGCTCGCCCTCCGGCGCCGACAACGAACCGTGGTCGATGGGGGAGACGGTCGAGAGGATCCTCGTCAAGTTCATCAAGCTGCGCGAGACGCTGCGCCCCTATACGCGCGAGCTTTTCGACGAGGCCCACACCGACGGCCAGCCGCTCGTGCGCGGCCTGTTCTACGAGTTCCCGGATGACGGCCGGGCCGCCGACGTGGCAGACGAATACATGTTCGGCCCCGACCTGCTGGTCGCGCCCGTCATGGAGTACGGCGCCCGCGAACGTACGGTCTACCTGCCCGGGGATGCGTCCGTGACCTGGACCGATCTGCGTGACGGCACGACCCACGCCGGCGGCTCCACGGTGACGGCCGCCGCGGCGCTCGACACCGTGCCGGTGTTCGCCCGCGACGGCAGGGACCACGGTCTGGCCGGCAGGCTGTGACCTGATCGTCGGTGGCTGTGGTCGGGGCGTGACCCGGCATCCGTGCCGGGCCGGGTCACGCCTCCGACCGCAGCCACCGGAATCCCGCACAGTGAGACGGGCGCGATCCACGTCCCGCGCCGCGTTTACACTGGTGGCTCGCGTCCAAAAGACGCACCCTTGCGGATGTAGTTCATCGGTAGAACGAAAGCTTCCCAAGCTTTAAAGGCGGGTTCGACTCCCGTCATCCGCTCCACTCGGGCCGTTGGAATTCCAACGGCCCTTTTCGTCGTCCGGGTGGATCAGTCGTGGGTTATAGCGGGGTATATGGGTCCGGGGGCCGGCGGCGACATGACCCCCGGAACCCGCATGGGCCGGCTTACGCGCAGCGGGTGGCGCGGGAGATCGGCTCCCACGGCTGCACCATGACCGGTTCGGTCGCGAAGACCGCGCGCACGGGCTCGTCCAGCACGTCCGTGTGGATCGTGGCCTCGTTCACGTACTCGTCGAACCAGGCGTCGGAGGCGACGAAATATCCGTCGCGGCCCGCGTCCTTGCCCCAGCTGTTCTCGATCTTCCAGCGGTTCGGCCTGCCGTCCGCGTCGAGGTTCACGCCGATCAGCGTCATCGCGTGGTTCGACGGGCTCACGCCGTACTCGAGCCGGTCGCCCTTGCCCATCGTGTATTCGATGCCGAACAGGTCCTCCACACGTACCACGTCGCGGCTGAACACGCCCTCGCCGCGCAGCGAGAACTGGTCGCAGTCGCAGGCGAACCACACCGGGCGCCCGCTCTTCAGCTGGTCGATGACCGCCTTCTTGAACACGTCCATCCCCACGTTCGCGAACTCGATCGGATGCCCGCCGACCACGTTGCCCGTGTGCGCGAGACGGTACAGGCGTCCGAACGGCGTGCGGGCCATCGGCGCGTTCACCACGCCCACGTAATCGTCGAGATCCTGCTTGACGTACTTCGCGTAGAAGTCGAGCGGCGTGATGCCGTGCTCGCTGATCAGCCCGCCCTTCACGAACCCGTCGTCGGCCTTTTTGCCGGTCTTCCCGGCATCGGAACCCTCCGCCGTCTTCCTGTCGCCCGCGTCATCGTCATCGTCCTTCCGGCGCGCCGTCCAGTCGAACGTCCTCGGCGGCTCGCCGAGCGCGACGGCGACGATGCGGTACACGTCGTCCATCCGCTCGCGCACTCGCGCACGCAACGCGTCGACGCCCTCGCCCGCCGCGTGCCGCGTGCGCAGTTCGAGCGCGAACTCGCGCAGCTTCGCGTTGAGATACTGCGTGAACGCGTCCGAATCACGGGAATTCGCGGTCTCCGGGTACGCGGACTTCGGCACCAGACCGTACTTCCCGGCGAGCGAGGCGAACATCTGCCACCAGCCGCCGTCGTCCGCCGGGTAGTCGTTGATCGCCTGGAACAGGCGCGAATCGGTCGGCTCGTCGAGCGTGGCCAGCACCTGGTCCAGATAGAAGTTCGACTTCTCGATCTTGTCGTAGAAGAACAGATAGGTCTCCGAGAATTCGAAATCGTCGAGGTCCCAGCGGCGGATCACGTCGTGGCGGAGCGTGTTGAGACCGGCGAACATCCAGCAGCGGCCGGAACGCTCCTGCGCGGTGACCGAACCCTGTTTGAGCTCGATCGAGAAGTCGTCGCGGGGCAGCGCGCGCAGGCCGCGGTAGTCGGTCGCGGCCCTGAGCACGCCGGTGCTGGTCGCGGCGGTCGCGGCCACGCGGTTCGCGCGGGAGGCGTTGAAGTCGGAGGAATAGGAGTCGAGCGCGGCGGCGGTGAGCGCGGCGCCGGCGTTGTCGGTTGCGTTGACGGTATCGGTCATGGTCCCCCATTATCGCGCGTTCGCCCGCGCGCATGGCCGCAAGGCGTCGCGCACGTGACATGTGCGGGAATTCACAGCGCGGAATGATCATCCGGCGCGCATGTTCCGCGCCGCGGGACGATAATGGCAGGTATGACTATCGCAACTCCCGAACGTTACGCCGAAATGCTGGATGCCGCGCGCCGCGGCGGATACGCCTACCCCGCCATCAACGTGACGAGCACCCAGACCCTCAACGCCGCCCTGCAGGGCTTCGCCGAAGCCGAATCGGACGGCATCATCCAGGTGTCCGTGGGCGGTTCCGCCTACTTCTCCGGCCAGTCCGTGAACGACCGCGTCACCGGTTCGCTGGCGTTCGCCGCGTTCGCGCACGAGGTCGCGAAGAAGTACCCGAACATCACCGTCGCGCTCCACACCGACCACTGCGCCAAGCAGTACCTCGACGAGTGGGTGCGCCCGCTGCTCGCGCACGAGGCCGACGAGGTTGCGCACGGCAAGGAGCCGACGTTCCAGTCGCACATGTGGGACGGCTCCACCGTGCCGCTCGACGAGAACCTCGACATCGCCGAGGAGCTGCTCGACAAGTCCGTCAAGGCGCACACCGTGCTCGAGATCGAGATCGGCGCGGTCGGCGGCGAGGAGGACGGCCACAGCCACGAGATCAACGACAAGCTGTACTCCACTCCGGCCGACGGCGTGAAGGTCGCGCAGCGCCTGGGCCTGGGCGAGCGCGGCCGCTACATGGCCGCGTTCACGTTCGGCAACGTGCACGGCGCGTACAAGCCGGGCTTCGTGAAGCTGCGCCCGGACCTGCTCGGCGACATCCAGCGCGAGGTCGCCTCCGCCGTGGTCGACGGCCGCGTGGCCTCCGCCGCCGGCGCGGTCGACTTCCCCAACGGCAAGCCGTTCGCGCTCGTGTTCCACGGCGGCTCCGGCTCCCGCCCGGAGGAGATCGCCGAGGCGGTCAGCCACGGCGTGGTCAAGATGAACGTCGACACCGACACCCAGTACGCGTTCACGCGCGCGGTGGCGGGCCACATGTTCGAGCACTACGACGCCGTGCTCAAGATTGACGGCGAGGTCGGCAACAAGAAGTTCTACGACCCGCGCTCGTGGGGCCGCGAGGCGGAGACCTCGATGGCCGCGCGCGTGGTCGAGGCCTGCCAGGAGCTCGGCTCCGCCGGCAAGGCGCTCAAGTAGCGCTCGAGTAGCGCGCGCGAAGCATCGCGCGAAGCGGCATGCGGGCCGTGTCCGGTCCGCAGCCACGGTCAGGCCCGCCGGGTTCGGCGGGCCTTCGTCATGCCGTGGTTCCTTGCCGGAAATCCCGCCCGATGCGCGCGTGAGACGCCCCAAGGCCGGGTAGAGGGCGTACGGTAGTGTGTTCCCCGGCGGAATCATGCGGAAATCATGCAGTTGCGGAGGTGCATCATGCCTGGAATTGTTCTGATCGGCGCCCAGTGGGGCGATGAAGGCAAGGGTAAGGCCACCGATCTCATCGGTACGAAGGTCGACTACGTCGCCCGTTTCAACGGCGGCAACAACGCGGGCCACAGCGTGGTCGTCGGCGACGAATCGTACGCGCTGCACCTGCTGCCCTCCGGCATCATCAACCCGCACCTCACCCCGGTCATCGGCAACGGCGTCGTCGTCGACCCGGAGGTCCTCTTCGAGGAGATCGACGGCCTCGAGGCCCGCGGCATCGACTGCTCCCATCTCAAGGTGAGCGAGGCCGCGCACATCATCGCGCCGTACCACCGCACGCTCGACAAGGTCACCGAACGGTTCCTCGGCAAGCACAAGATCGGCACCACCGGCCGCGGCATCGGCCCCGCCTACGCGGACAAGATCAACCGCGTCGGCATCCGCGTGCACGACCTGTTCAACGCCGACCACCTGCACGACAAGGTGGAGGCGAGCCTGCACCAGAAGAACCAGATCCTCGTCAAGCTGTACAACCGCCGCGCCATCGACGTGGACCAGACCACCGACGAGCTCCTGAAGCTCGGCGAGCGTCTCAAGCCGTACGTGGCCAACACCGGCCTCATCCTCAACAAGGCGCTCGACGAGGGCAAGACCGTCCTGTTCGAGGGCGCCCAGGCCACCATGCTCGACGTGGACCACGGCACCTACCCGTTCGTCACCTCCTCCAACCCGACCGCCGGCGGCGCCTGCACCGGCACCGGCGTGGGCCCCACCAAGATCAACCGCGTGGTCGGTGTCTCCAAGGCGTACGTGACCCGCGTGGGTGAGGGCCCGTTCCCCACCGAGCTGTTCGACGAGTCGGGCGAGTGGCTGCGCCAGCAGGGCCACGAGTTCGGCGTGACCACCGGCCGCCCGCGCCGCTGCGGCTGGTTCGACGCGGTCGTCAACCGCTACGCCAGCCAGGTCAACGGCCTGACCGACATCGTGCTCACCAAGCTCGACGTGCTCACCGGCCTGAAGGAGATCCCGATCTGCGTCGCCTACGACGTGGACGGCGAACGCCACGACGACATGCCGACCGACCAGGCCGCCTTCGCCGCCGCCAAGCCGATCTACGAGACCATGCCCGGCTGGGACGAGGACATCTCCAACTGCCACAGCTTCGACGAGCTGCCCGCCACCTGCCAGGCGTACGTGAAGCGCCTCGAGGAGCTGAGCAACTGCCGCATCTCCGCCATCGGCACCGGCCCGCAGCGCGACCACATCATCTCCGTCCACTCGCTCATCGACTGACGCCGGCCCGACCGCCGATATGGCCGTAACGACCGAACAGCCCGAGTATTTCGCCGAGCCGGACCCCACCACGCAGGAGATGAGCGCCGCGCACGCCCGCTCCTACGCGGCGGGTGTGCCGCATCCGCAGGGCGCCGCCGCCGCGGCCGCGCCCCCGCGGATCCCGCTCGCGCCGGGCAAGCGCATGCAGGCGCAGTTCAACCCGCTCGCCGACGGCATGATGTACCTCGTCGTGTTCGTCGGCGGCTGCTTCGGCACCGGCCTGCGCTACGCCCTGTCCCTCGCGCTGCCCGGCCCGGCCGCCGCGCACGGTTTCCTCGGCGCGTTCCACACGGCCACATTCGTCGCGAACATGGCCGCATGCTTCATCTTCGCCCTCGTCTCCACCTACATGTCGCAGGCCGCGTGGATCCGCAAACGCGTCCGCCAGCTCGCCTCGCGCGGCATCGGCATGGGCATGTGCGGCGGCTTCTCCACGCTGTCCGCCATGGTCATCGAGGAGCTGGTCTCGATCCGCGCCGACCAGATCGGCGGATTCCTCTTCTATATGCTCGCCAGCTTCGCCTGCGGTCTTGCCATCGCGGCGGCCGGCGTGCGATGCGCGCTCGCGCTTGCCTCGCGCCGGTCGGCCCGCGTCGTCGCCGAAGCGCTCGCCGCCGCCGACGCCACCGGGCATGGCGGTCGATCCGGACGGTCGGGCGGCAGACCCGCGCCCGCGCACGCCGCGCCGAAACGCGATCTCGACGGCCGCGCCCTCGCCGACAAGCCGATCGAGGTCGGCGACCCCGCGGCCGGCCCCATCGAGATCAGGCCGTCGACGCCGTCGGAGGGCGACCGCGGCCGGCAGCCTGCGCACGTCGCCTCCCGCACCGGGGCGCCGGCGACGTCTCCCGCCGCGGCCGACGCGCCGGCGTTCGAACCGGCGCCGATCACCGACGAGATCCCGATGGTCGGCGACCCCGTCACCGGCGACGCGCACGACGGCAGGAAGGACACGCGATGACCTTCCTGCTCGTGTGCCTGTGCGGCGGCGTCGGCGCCGTGACCCGGTTCGTCGTGAACACGTCCGTGCAACGCTGGTGGAACCGCGCGTTCCCGCTGTCCACGTTCATCATCAACGTGATCGCCACGTTCTGCGCCGGCATCGCCGCGGGCGCCTACGCGTCCGGCACCGTCGACCACGGCGTGTACCTGCTGTTCGTCACCGGGTTCCTCGGCGGATTCTCCACGTTCTCCACCGCCATCAACGAGATGGTGTCGCTGGTGCGCGCCCGGCGTCTGCGCATGGCCGCCGTCTACTGCGCGATGACGATCCTCGTGCCGATCGGCTGCGTCGCCGCCGGATGGTGGGTGGCCTCGCTGTAACGTGGCCGACATCTTGTAATGCCGGGGAAATCAAACGCCGGCGCGCGACATGTTCGGGAAATATGCGCTGTGAGCGGTAACGCCCGGGAAACCGGAGCATAACGGCGCACGCGGTTTGCCTCTCTAGGTTATGGAACAAATCCAGAGAGGACATTCACATGACAGCCGTGAAGAACATCGAACGGCGTCGTCGAATGGGATTGTTGCGCTCGTCGCTCTGCGCGGCGGCATTGACCCTACTGATGGCGTTCTGTTTCACACCACCCGACCAAGCCCAGGCGGCGGAAGCCGTCCCCACCTGCAACCCGTCCGCCGAGAACGGATGCGTCAACGGCATCCTGCAGGACGCGTCCAAGAAGCCCATCGCCGGCGTCGAACTCAAGCTCACCGGAGCGGAAAGCGCCACCACCAAGACCGACGCCAACGGCAACTGGGCGTTCAGCGTCGGCAAGGACGGCTCGTACACCGTCACGATGGACGAATCCGTCGCCAAGGAACACGGCCTCAAGGCCGCCACCGCCACCGTCAAGGTCGAGAAGAACAGCTTCGACGCGGCCCGCCAGGTGGTCCGCTTCGACAAGCCCGCGCCGGCGGCGGGCGGCTCGGGTTCCGCGTCCGGCAAGTCCGGCGCGTCCGGTTCGGGCGCGTCCGATTCGGCTTCGGAGGCCGCCGCCTCGCCCGATGCCGGTGGCGCCGGCGCCAACATCGGCGCCCGCTTCTGGCAGCAGCTCTACTCCGGCGTGATCTTCGGCCTCATGCTCGGCCTCATGTCCGTGGGCATGAACCTCGTCTACGGCACCACCGGCCTGAGCTCCTTCTCCCACGGCGAGCAGGTCACCCTCGGCGGCCTCATGGCGTTCGTCGGCACGCAGATCCTCCACTGGCCGCTCGTGCCCGCCGCGATCTTCGCGATCGTCATCGGCGGCCTCACCGGCTGGATCCAGAACGAGATCGTATGGGCGCCGCTGCGCCGCAAGCACGTCGGCACCATGCAGCAGATGATCGTCACCATCGGCCTGTCGATGGCGCTGCAATACCTCTTCCAGTTCTTCTTCGGCGGCGACATCAAAGGCATCGTCAAATCCGTGCCGAACAGCTTCCGGGTCGGCCCGATCACCACCGACTCGCCCACGCTCATCTCCGCGGCCATCGCCGTCGTAGCGATCGTCGGCGTGAGCCTGTTCCTCTACCGGACGCGGCTCGGCCGCGCCACCCGCGCCGTCTCCGACAACGCCGCGCTCGCCGCCGCATCCGGCATCAACGTCGAACAGGTCGTGCGCATCGTCTGGATCATCTCCTGCGCGATGGCCGCGTTGTCCGGCGTGCTGCTCGGCGTCTACCTCAACGGCATCTCCTGGAACACCGGCGCCACGCTGCTGCTCCTCATGTTCGCCGCCGTCACGCTCGGCGGCCTCGGCACCGCCAACGGCGCGCTCGTCGGCTCCCTGATCATCGGCATCGTCGCGGACATGAGCTCGCTCGTCATCCCCAACGACATGCGATACGCCAGCGCCCTGGCGATCCTCATCATCGTCCTGCTGGTCCGTCCGCAGGGCATCTTCGGCAAACAGCAAAGGGTGGGCTGAGACATGGACATCATGACCATCATCACCAACACGCTGGGCGAACTCATCGCCCCCACCACGGCGGCGTACGCGCTCGCCGCCATCGGACTGAACATCCACTTCGGCATGACCGGACTGATGAACATGGGCCAGGCGGGCTTCATGCTCCTCGGCGCGTACGGGTTCGCCATCACGCAGTCGATGGGAGCGAACCTGTTCACCTCCGTGTGCGCCGCGATCGCGCTCGCCGTGATCTACGCGCTGCTGCTCGGCATCCCGACGCTGAAGCTCGGCCCCGACTACCTCGCCATGGTCACGCTGGCCGCGGCCGAGATCATCCGCATCATCGGCCGCTCCACCGCCATGACCAAGCTCACCGGCGGCTCGGCCGGCATCTCGCCGCAGGACTTCACCACGAAGTTCGAGAGCCTCTCGCCCCTGCCGGACGATTCGACCACGATCCTGTTCTGGACGTATTCGAACAACATCGCGAACTCGTGGTGGCTGCGCATCGTCGCCTGGGCGCTCGTCGCCATCGCCGCCGTGCTGTGCTGGCGCTGGTTCCGCTCCCCGTGGGGTCGCGTGCTCAAGGGCATCCGCGAGGACGAGAACGCGATCCGCTCGCTCGGCAAGAACGTTACCGTCTACAAGATGCAGGCGCTCATCATCGGCGGCATCTTCGGCGCGCTCGGCGGCATCGTCTTCGTCCTGCCGCGCTCCGTGCAGCCCGATTCGCTGGGACGCGCGGTCACGTTCTACGCGTGGACGATCCTGCTGCTCGGCGGCGCCGCCACGATCTTCGGGCCGATCATCGGCTCCTGCGTGCTGTGGGTGCTGCTCACCTTCGTCAAGGAGCTCATGCGCGGCGCGATCCCCGAAACCGTCATTTCCTCCAACCAGGTCGAGTCGCTCGGATGGGTGATCGTCGGCGTCGCGCTGATGTGCCTGGTGATCTTCAGGCCGCAGGGCCTGCTGGGAGACCGAAAGGAGCTGGCCTTCAATGTCTGAGAACACGTCCGAGAACACAGCTGAGAGAATATCCGGGAAGACCACCGGGAAGACCGCCGCATCCGCGCCCGCGCCCGCGCCGGCGAGGGGCATCCGGCCCGGCAAGCCGTTCCACGACCTCGCCCAATGGGCCACCAAGGCACCCGAAGGCGAGCGCCTCATCTCCACCGCATTCGGCGACAAGGTGAAGGAGGACCTCAAGTTCGTGCACAACGAGCCCGGCGTGCACAAGCCCGACCCGATCCTCGTGGCCGACAACGTGACGCGCCGGTTCGGCGGCATGACCGCCGTCGACGTGAAGCACTTCGAGATCGAACGGCACGGCATCACCGCGCTGATCGGCCCGAACGGCGCCGGCAAGACCACGTTCTTCAACCTGATGACCGGCTTCGACGCCCCGAACACGGGCGCCTGGCGGTTCGACGGCAAGGACCTCGCGCACGTGCACCCCGAACAGGTGGCGCGCATGGGCATGGTCCGCACCTTCCAGCTGACCAAGGTGATGAGCCGCCTCACCGTGCTCGACAACATGCTGCTCGGCGCGCCCGTCCAGCCCGGCGAGGGCCTGTTCCGCGCGCTCGTGCCCGGCCTGTGGCGTCGCCAGGAGAAGGCGAACATCGAGAAGGCGGAGGCGCTGCTCGAACGCTTCCTGCTCATCAAGAAGAAGGACGACTTCGCCGGCTCGCTTTCCGGCGGGCAGAGGAAGCTCCTCGAAATGGCGCGCGCGCTGATGAGCGACCCGCAGCTCGTCATGCTCGACGAGCCGATGGCCGGCGTCAACCCCGCGTTGAAGCAATCGCTGCTCGACCACATCATGGCGTTGCGCGAGGAAGGCACCACGGTGCTGTTCGTCGAACACGACATCAACATGGTCCGCCACATCGCCGACTGGGTGACCGTCATGGCCGAAGGCAGGATCGTCGCCGAAGGCCAGCCCAAGAGCGTGATGAACGACCCCGCCGTCATCGACGCCTACCTCGGCGCCCACGCCAACATCGACCTCGGCGACGACTCGGTGATGGACCTCAAGGAAAGCGAGGAACACTGACATGACCGACACCGCAACACTGACCGCGCCAGCCACGACCGCCGAGACGGCCGCGGACACCCGTTCGCGCGCCGAAATCCACGTGGGCGAGCCGGAAGGCGAACCGCTGCTCGACGCCGTCGACCTCGTCGCCGGCTATATCCCCGGCGTGAACATCTTGAACGGCGCATCCCTCACCCTCCACCAAGGCGAGATCGTCGGCATCATCGGCCCCAACGGCGCCGGCAAATCCACGCTGTTGAAATCACTGTTCGGACTCGTCCACATCCACTCCGGGCACCTGATCCTCAAAGGCAGGGACATCACCAACCTGCGCGCCGACAAGCTCGTCTCCCTCGGCGTCGGATTCGTGCCGCAGACCGAAAACGTGTTCCCCTCGCTCACCATCGCCGAGAACATGCACATGGGCGCCTACCAGGCGCCGAAGAAGTTCAACGAACGCTTCGACTACGTGTGCTCCATCTTCCCCAGGCTGGGGGAGCGCAAGGACCAGCTCGCCGGCTCACTGTCCGGCGGCGAACGCCAGATGGTCGCCATGGCCCGCGCCCTGATGATGAACCCGTCCGTCCTGCTCCTCGACGAGCCCTCCGCCGGCCTGTCCCCGATGCTCCAGGACGAGACCTTCATCCGCGTGCGCCAGGTCAACAAGGCCGGCGTCTCCGTCATCATCGTCGAACAGAACGCCCGCCGCTGCCTGCAGATCTGCGACCGCGGCTACGTCCTCGACCAAGGCCGCAACGCCTACTCCGGCAAAGGGCGCGACCTGCTCAACGACCCCAAGGTCATCAGCCTGTACTTGGGCAACCTCGAACAGGAGGTGGAGGAAGAAGGACAGTGATGGTGTGTATACGGCCTTTCCTCGACACTCGACGTGCCTTCGCGCGCCTTCGGTCTTGGACGGCCGTCTCCGCACGCATCACTGACCTTCTTGCAGAAGGACAGTGATCGACCCGATTTCGTACCTCACACACGTTCATATTCGCTTGAATAGAGAGGAAGCAATCATGAACAGCAAGAAGATCCTATTCACCGCCACGGCGGCCGTCGCCGCGGCCGTCATGGCGCTCGCCGGCTGCGGCTCGGCAAGCTCGTCGTCCGACGCCTCCGGATCGTCATCCGGCAAGAAGGACGCGTTCGTGCTCGGCGGGCTCTGGCCCGAAACCGGCTCGCTCGCGTACCTCGCGCCGCCGGAACTCGCCGCCGAAAAGCTCGCCGTCAAGGACATCAACGCGGCCGGCGGCGTGCTCGGCAAGGACGTGACCACCACCGACGCCGACACCTCCGACGCGGACCACGCGGACCAGAACACGTCCGCCGTCCAGTCCGTGCTGTCGAAGGACCCGTCGTTCGTGATCGGCCCGGCCTCCAGCGCCGTCGTCAAAAACGTGTACAAGACCATCACCGAACAGAAGATCCCGATGCTTTCGATGGGCGCCACCAGCTCCGACTTCTCCGGCCTGAGCCCGTACTTCTTCCGCACCGTCCCGCCGGACACCGTGCAGGGCACCGTGCTCGGCCAGGTCATCGCGCAGGACGGCGTGAAGAACCTCGCCGTCGCGGTGTTCAACGACGAGTACGGCACCGGTCTGCGCGACACGGTCGTCAAGACCGTCAAGGACGCGGGCGTGAACATCGTCTACGGCGAGAAGGACGCGTTCGACCCGACCGAGACGAACTTCTCGTCCATCGCCACCGCCATCAAGGCGAGCAACCCGGACGCCGTCGCCGTGATCGCGTTCGACCAGACCAAGCCGCTCGTCAAGGAGCTGAAGAGCGCCGGCGTCGACACCCACAAGCTGTACTTCGTCGACGGCAACACGTCAGACTACTCGAAGGACCTCGACGCGGGCCTTCTCGAAGGCTCGAAGGGCACCATCCCGGGCGTCCAGGCGTCCGACGACTTCCAGAAGCAGCTCGTCGACGCGTACGGCAAGGACATCTCCACCTTCACCTACGGCGCCGAAACGTACGACGGCATCATCCTCGCCGCGCTCGCCGCGCAGAAGGGCGGCAGCGCCGACGGCGAAACCATCCAGAAGAACATGGCGGCCGTCTCCGGCGCGAACGGCGGCACCGAATGCAAGTCCTACAAGGAATGCCTCGCCGCGTTGAAGTCCGGAAAGGACATCCATTACAAGGGCGTGACCGGCATCGGGCCGTTCAACTCCAGCAACGACCCGAGCTCCGCCAACATCGGCGTGTACAAGTTCGATGCGAAGAACGTGCCGAGCTTCGACCACGCCCAGGAAGGCAAGGTCCCGACCAAGTAGGTCGCGTTCGCCGACGTTCGCGGCCGTTCGCGATAGGGCGGTTGCGGGCGGCGGCCGATCGCGATTGCGTGGGGGAGGCGGCAGCCGGAAGGGTCGTCGCCTCCCCCCACGTGCGTCGATCGGGGTCGTCGCTACTCGATCTCCTTGCTGTCGAGGTAGGTGCGGATCTCCTCGTCATAGACCGGACGGTCCGCGTAGATGCGCCGGGGTTCGGCGTCGGCGAGCAGGTCGAAGTCGTTGCGCACCACGACGAAGTCCAGTTTGTCGGCGATCAGGCATGCGGCGAGGTTCTTCGCCAGCGTGGTCAGGAAGATGGGGGCGGTGCCGTCGAACCGCCTCGCGGCGAGGGTCGCGCACCGTGCGACGTAGGTCGCGTACCCGCGGTGCCATTGGCCGGGCATGATGGAGTAGCTCATGTTCCACATCGTGGCGCGGCGGCGGATGCCTCCCGCGCCGACGAACGCCCCGTTGCGTTCACGCATCACCCAGTAGCCGATGTCGTCGCGTTTCCAGTCCTCGATCCAGCTTTCCAGCATGATCCTGGTGTGGTCCATGTTCAGATGCCGGTGGTTCGGCCGGTTCCACCAGGTTCGCGGATCGGCGTACATGCGGTGCAGGTCCTCGAGGTCGGCCATCGTCGGCGCCTTCAAAACGACTTTCTTTCCGGGGTGGAGATTCCTCTTGCTTCGCATGCCCCCGAAAATACCTTATATAGTAATGAGCATTATCAAGATAGTTCATTATCTGGATGAATTGGGTATTATGTAGCGTCGCGCCTAAGGGTATGCTACATGGCGGCAAGATTTCCGGAAGGGGTGCCCTTGGTTGCTTCGCGTAGCCATAAACACTGCAATTTCAGTCTTATATAGGTGTTTTATGACGTGCTCCACCTATTGTGCACATGTTTATAGGAGGTATGGCTGGTTATTGTTATTATTGTTTGCATAACAACAATGATTTCTTTCACATTATGGTCATATGGTCATGGTCATATGGTCATGGCCATATCGGCCTTCCGATTGCGATGTGCAGGCCCCATGTGATGTGGGCTCTTTCGCCTTGTCCGTCGATCGTCCGTTCGCGCCGGACGGACGAGGGCGAAGAGACGCCCCTCAACCCGTGTCGTCCCGTTTCGGGGATTGAGGGATAGGAAATGCCTCCCCCTCAATCGGCGTCCGCCCGTTTCTCATGTTGAGGGAAAGGCCGGTTCATCCCTCAATGCCGGGAACGGTCGGATTGTGGTTGAGGGATGGCATCGTCCAGGCTGGAGATCCGCGGAAAATAAGGGTTTTGCGTAGACGCTCCCAAAAAGGGCCGTGTTCCGGACTCGAGCGGCGTTTCTGTATTGTCTCGGGGCATGGTTGACGCATGTCTCGGGGCATGGTTGACGGTGTCTCCTGGGGCATGGTTTACATGT
>NZ_WHZV01000010.1 GCF_010667645.1 Bifidobacterium platyrrhinorum | reverse complement strand
ATGAACTGGCAATCATTGACTATAAAGAAGTAGTACAAACACACTCTTGAGTTCTCAAACCACCACCACACCAACACGCGAACCAACCACCACAAGAGAGGGAACCGGCCCGCCGCGCCGAGCGGCAACAGATGAAAAACATACACGCCCCACCACCAAAACACAAACCGGGGCACGAAAAACCAGAGGAAACCCTTGCAAACACAAGGCTCCCTCGGCGTGTCGCAAACAGGCTCCAAACGCCTGCCGTCACAACTCAGCGTACCCGGAAGGCATTGAAGCCGCCCGATGCATCCGAAATACAGACATCGAATGGCACCATATCCCCGAAGGCGATCATCGTCGCATCCAAATTCCTCGCCCCAATACAGCAGGAACGGACATGCACGACGGCGGCCGACACACGATGCACCGGTAACGCCACATGCGAAAAAGCTCCCCTGCCATGAAAAAACCATGGAAGGGGAGCTCTGATGCGGGAGGGTGAATCTACCGCGATACGCTCACTGCTTGGTGCTGGCGTAGTAGGCGGCGCCGACGATGCCGGCCTCGTTGCGCAGCGTGGCGGGCACGATCGGGGTCTTGACCTCGATGAACGGCAGGAACTTGTCCGCCTTGCGGCTCACGCCGCCGCCGACGACGAACAGGTCCGGGTTGAAGTACTTCTCCAGCAGGCCGTAGTACTTGGTGAGACGCTTGGCCCACTTCTTGTAGCCGAGCTCCTCCTGCTCGCGGATGGAGCTGGCCGCGTACTTCTCGGCGTCCGGGTGCTTGTCGTTGAGGATGAGGTGGCCAAGCTCGGTGTTGGGCACGAGCACGCCGTCGATGATGAGCGCGGTGCCGATGCCGGTGCCGAGCGTGGTGGCGATGACGAGGCCCTCCTTGCCCTTGGCGGCGCCGAACTGCTGTTCGGCCAGGCCGGCGGCGTCGGCGTCGTTGACGACGGTGACGGGTCGGCCCGCGGCCTCGGAGAACACGGCGGTGACGTCCACGCCCACCCAGGACTGGTCCAGGTTGGCCATGAAGTCGAGCGGCTTGCCGGGCTTGATGGGGGCCGGGAAGGCGATGCCGACCGGGGCGGATTCGGGCACCTCGAAGTGGTCGAGCTGCTGGCGCACGATCTTGGCGACGGCGTCCGGGGTGGAGACCTCGGGGGTGAGGATCTTGAGGCGCGGCTCGGCGAACTCGCCCTTCTCGAGGTTGACGGGCGCGGCCTTGATGCCGGAGCCGCCGATGTCAATGCCGAAGGCCTGTGCGGTTTCAATCATCGTCGATCTCTCCTTACGTATGCATGGAATTGGTTCCCTACCAACATCTGTATCGTAACGCCGCCGCATCCCAAACCGCGGGTTTCCGCCCACATGTCGTGCACACGTTTGCACGCACGTCCTCCCCGACGCAAGGGCCGCACGACGATCGACAAGGCGATAACGGAAGGCTCGGGAACGGGACGACGGACAACGGGGGCATGACCCGCGGAACGTACGGGAACGCGACGATATGAAACCGGAACAGCCACGGAGGAGAGGAACGGCACGGCCCGCAAACGTACGCAACGGACGGGAACGCACGAGGGCCGGCCCGGTGGAACAGACACCGGACCGACCCTCGCAAGGAACCGGAGCCCGCCGGGCGCGTCCGAAACATCGGACGAGGCCGCGGCGGGCGACGACGGATCAGAACATCGACTTGAACGACGACACGGCGGAGGCCGCGCCGGAGATGCCGAGGATGAGGAAGAACACGAGCAGGATCAGGCCGCCGATGAGCACGCCGAAGATCCACAGCCAGGTCTTGTCGAGCTTGCGGGTGGCGGTGCCCTGCGCGATGATCGCGCCCGGGGCGGCGAGGATGTACAGGATGCCCATCATGAACAGGAGCACGGAGAGCACGATCATGCCGGAGCCGATGAGCGCAAACAGGAACGCCACGAGGTACAGGGCGACCATCGGCATGAACTTCTGGGCGAGTTCGGTGTGCAGCGCGGCGAACGAGATCGGGTCGCCCATGAGCTTGCGGCCGAGCAGGCTGATGAGCACCACGATGTAGATGAGCGCGGAGTAGGTGATCCAGCCCTTGAAGAGCTCGCCGATCGGCACGCTGGCGCTGACCTGCGGCGCGGAGGTGCCGGTGAGGGAGCCCAGCTCGCCGAGGATGCCGTTGCCGACGCTGGTGGCGGCGCTGAGCGCCTTGCTCTGCCACATGTAGACGGTGAGGGCCATGAGCAGGCCGTTGAACACGAGCGGGATGATGGGCCACCAGGCCTGCACGTTGGCGAACTTGCGCGACGGGGTCTTGAACGACTCAAGCAGCCATCCGAAGAACGCCTTGCTGGCCTCGCTCTGCGCGCTCGGCGCGGCCGGGGCCGGGGCGGGCTGGCCCGGAACGGGGGCGCCCGGCGCGGCCGGCGCGGGCTGCTGGTAGGTGAAATGCGGCTGCTGCGGCGCACCCGGGGCGGGGGCGGCGGGCTGAGCGGCCGGGGCGGCGTACTGCGGGGCCGCCGGCGCGGGGGCCGGGGCGGCGGGAGCGGGAACCGGCGCCGGAGCCGGGGCGGCCGGGGCAGCGGCGGCGGGCTGAGCGGCCGCGTCGGTCATCGGCTGGCCGCATCCGCGGCAGAAACGCGCCCCCTCGGGGTTCTCGGTACCGCAATGATTGCACTTCTTCATTTCTTCTCCTTCGAGATAGGCACACGCCATCGCTTCGGATGCGCGGCACTTACCCAACAGGCATCATTCTAGTCACCGTCGTCGCTTTCCGACCGATTTCCGTCCATGAAAAGCCCCCGTCGCCCGTATTGTTGCCCCGTGATACACCCCCGTCGCACCCGCGGTCACCCGTCGGCCGCCCGTCAGCCGCCCGACTTCGCCGCGGGCACCGCCCGAACATCGCCACCCGCCGGTGCCATAATGGTGGGCATGGCTGAACATACGCAATTGATCGATGCGGTGAACATCCGCACCGCCATCCGTTCCTACGACGACGAGCCGATCGACGACGACACGGCCCGCCAGCTCGACATGACCCTCGCCCCGCTCAACCTGCTCGGCGACCTGCACCTGCAGTTGGTGCGCGACCGCCCCCAGGTGTTCGCGGAGGCGAACGCCTCCGGGCATCTCAGGAACGCGGCGAACTATCTGGCCGTCGTCGGTCCGAAGGACGATGCGGAAGCGAAGGAGCGCGCCGGCTTCTACGCGGAGCGCGCCGTGCTCGCCGCGACCCTCAGGGGCCTGGGCACCCTGTGGGTGGCGGGCAGCTGGGACCGTGCGGAGGCGGCGAGGCACTGCCATATCCGCAACGGCGAGGAGCTGTATCTGGCCGTGGTGATCGGACATCCGGAGCATCATGTGGAGCGCATGGCGAAATCGTACGAGGAGCTCGCCGAGTTCCAGCGCACGCACCGCCCCACGAAGTCGTTCGAACAGTTCACGGCCGGCATGTCCGACGAGGCGCGCGACGCGGCGCCGGCGTGGTTCAGGGCGGGCGTCGAGGCGGCGATGAAGGCGCCGAGCGCGATGAACCGACAGCCGGTCACGTTCACCTATAACGCCGACGACGACACGGCCGCCGCGCACATCGACCCCTCGGCGGGCGACGAGCATTGGGCGCTCAACGATCTGGGCATCGCGAAGCTGCACTTCCAGATCGGCGCCGGCCAGGGCCAGTGGGCGTGGGGCGACGGCGGCCTGTTCCTGCACAAGTAGCCCGCCGGGCGCGCGCCTTCGACGCTCAGTCGTCGGTCGCGTCGGATTCGTACGACCGGGCGCGGCGGCGGATGGCGGCGAAGACGAGTCCCGCGACGCCGACGGCGACGGTGAGCGCGCCGATGCCGGCGATGTCGGCGCCGGTCATGGCGGTGTTGCCTGGGTTGGCCGGCTTGTCGTGTTCGCCCGGTTCGGGCGGGGTGACGGTGCCGTTGTCGCCGAACTTGGGTTCGACGGTGACGTTCAGGGCAGGCGCGCCGCCGGTCAGGTCGTTGCCGTCGGGGACGGAGACGAGGAACGGGTCGCACGTGTATTTCGTGTTCGCGGAGGCGACGTGTGTGCGTGCGACGAGGTAGATGCCGACGGCGAGGCGCGTGAACGTGGTGCGCCCGTTCGCGTCGGTCACGCCGGTCGTGGCGTAGAGGCGGTGTTCGGCCGCGTGGGCGTCCATGCGTTTGGCGGCCGCGTTGAGCTGGGACGAGGTGAGCTTGGCCCAGTCGGCGTCGAAGCGGGAGAACGCGTCGAGCGTGTGGAACGCGGTGATGGTGCCGTTGTCGTCGAGGTCGGCGGAGGCGACGCGCACGATCGAGTAGGTGTCGCCGGCGAGCGGCACGGCATCGTCCTGCCCGCGGTCCCATTGTGCGTCGATGGTGAGCGATCCGGTGACGGCGGCGGCCCGCGCGGTCGCGGGCGCGGTGGCGAGCCCGGTGACGGCGGCGAACAGGACGGCGATCGCGAGGCATGCGGCGAGAAGCGGTCCCGCCAGCGTGCGGGGCATGCCGATCGCTCCGCGCTGGGCGTGGTTATGCATGTCTGCCATGTCTGGCCGGTCCTTTCCTCTTGGTCGTGCGGCGTGCGCCGGTGTGTGACGAAGTCGTGGCGGTCGGCGGCGCGTTTCGGCGCCGGCGTCGGTGCTGGGCCACGCGCCATCCGACGAGCAGGGCGATCAGGCCCAGGCTGGGCAGCAGGTACTGCAGGGGGATGTCGACGTGGAACGTGGGTTTGGAGTCCTCGTCCATGGCGGGCGTGTAGGGGATTCGGTGGGCCCGCACGAGCAGGCGGTGCGTGTTGACCGCGTACGGCGTGCACGTGATGAGCGTGACCTGGTCCTTGCCCGGGTCGATGGCGAGTTCCTTGGTGTCGGTCGGCAGCACCGTGGTGATGCGGTCGACCTGGTAGGCGTAGGTGTCCTTGAGGATCCTGATGTAGAAGCGGTCGCCCTTTTTCATCAGGTTCAGGTCGGTGAACAGTTTGGCGGTCGGGAGTCCCCGATGCCCGGAGAGGGCCGCGTGCGTGCTCGCGCCGCCGACAGGCAGCGATGTGCGTTCGAGGTGGCCGATGCCGACCTGCAGCACCTTTTCGGCGGTGCCGTGGTAGATCGGCATGGTCTCCTTGAGGCGGGGCACGGTGATGTAGCCCATCATGCCGTCGCCGGCGAGGTTGAGGAGCTTCATGTACTCGGCGTCGGTGGCCTCGGTGTTCACCGCGCCGGTGAGGGCGCTGGTATTGCCGGAGCTTTCCTGGGCGAGCTTGGCGTTGTAGGCGTGCGCGGCCTCGAGCATGTTGCGGTATTCCTCGTCGGAGAGCGCTTCGACCGCCGCGTCGTAGTTGCTCACGACGCGGGAGGCGTTCTTCATGACGAGGAAGTTGCTGATCGTCGGGTAGAACAGCACGAGCAGTCCTATCACGATGACGAGCAACGGCGCGAGGCCGCGCAGCTTCTTTCCCATGGATCTCCTTGGTGGGGCCTTCCCCGGTCAGGGAAGGCCGGTGCCCCGGTTCCCTTGACACGGGTCAGGGGAACCGGGGGTCAACGGCGGTCTCAGGCCGCGTGGCGGGACTTGCGGTTGGACTTGACGTACCAGGCCGCGCCGAGGGCCACGATGGCCACGCCGAACACGGTGAACAGCACGGTGCCCATGCCGCCGGTGTTGGGGAGGAGCGCGCCCTTCTTGTTCTCGATGCTGACGACCGGAATCTTCACGGTCTCACTCGGAGCGGAGCCGTTGACCGTCCAGCCTTTCAGAGCGCCGGTGGTCTGGTCGATGTCGGCGACGATCTTGACCTCAACGGGATCGGAGAGCTTGTTGAAGCCATTCGGGGCGAAGGTCTCCTGCAGATAGTACGTGCCCTCCTTGAGGCCGGTGAACTCGATGTTGCCGCTGGCCGGGGTCTCGACCTCGGTCACCTTATCGGCATCAGCGTCACTGGTCGCAGCCGGACGATACACATTATCGCTCTTCGCGACGAGGGAGATCGCCGTGGTCTTGTCGGAGCTCAGCAGCTGGAACTTCGCACCTTCGAGGGCCTTGTCCTCGTTCTGGTCGTTCTTGTAGAACTTCTTCAGGTTGAAGTTGAAGGTGTAGCTGTGGGTCTCGGACGGAGTGGACTCGCCGATGTTCTCCTCGCTCGGGCCGTTGCTGTACTGGACCTTGGCGGAGTTGAAGTTGCCCTTGTCATCACCGGAGGGGGTGCCGACGAACGCATCCTTGTTCAGGGTCGCGGAGTACTTGACGAGGATGGCCTTGCCAGCCTTGGTGTCGTTGTCGGTCTTGACGTAAGTGGACAGGTCGATGGTGAGGGTTCGATTGTTGTAGGTCGGAGTGAAATCGCCGGTGCCAAGTTCGGTGGCATCGTCACCGGTACCGACCGTGACCTTGACGTCATTGTTGTAGTCAAGACCCTGGGACAGGGTATCGACGATCTTGAAGGTGTAATTATCGTATTCGCTGGTGTCCGGGACCTTGGACTTGAGCTGGAAGTTCACCGTGCTGCCGATCTGGGCGCTGTCGCCCTTCTTGTCGGAGTCGATGGTCTTGTCGACGGTCGGGTATTCGGACTTCAGGTCGATGTTCGTGGGCTTCGAGGTGGATGTGACGTTGACGAGCATCGCATCGGTGTGGCGGCTGCTGGAGGTGGAGCCGGCCTCCGGGCTCACCACGTAGTAGCCGAGCGGGAGGTTGGTGAAGGTGGCGACATACTTGCCGTTGGAGGCTTCCGCCTTCGGAGCCGGAGTCACTGCCGTGGCGATGTTGTGCGTGCCGTCCTTGGCCCAGTTGGACGCCTTGGTGGCGAACTCGGCCAGGTCCTTGCCCCCGTTCTTGTCCTTCAGGCTGTACACGTACTCGTAGGCCTTCTCGGAGACGTTGGCATCGGTCACATCAAGACCGAACTCGGTCGCCTTGGCTTTGAAGAACGCATCCCAGTTGTTCACCAGCGTGTAGGTGGCGTTCTGGCCGTCGGCGGACGGCTCGCCCTTGAACATCTGGTAGGCGTTCACGGACTTGCCTTCGAAGGCGGCGTTCGTGCTGGTGACGGTCAGCGTGCCGGTGGTGTTGGCGGCGCCGTCCGCATTGGCGGTGCTGGCGCCGAGGCCGGCGATGCCGAGCATGGTGGCGGCGGCGAGGACGCCGGCCGCTACCTTCTTGATCAGTGAGTTCATCACTGTTCCTTTCTCTGTTCCTTACCGGTTCCGGTCGTTCCGGAGCCGATGATGGTTACATTGGCTGGCCCGCCGCCGCTGGGGGCGGCGGGAAATCTGGTTATCTGGTGTGGCGACCGCGTCTGCCGCCGAACGGCAGGGCGGTGCCCACTCCCCCGGCCGTGGCCGGTTCCATACGGTTCACGCGCAGGTACCATGCGGTGCCGAGCGCAAGCATGAGCACACCGAACATGACGAACATCAGCGTGCCGTTGCCGCCGGTTTCGGGCAGGGGCGAGAAGTTCGTGACCGTGGCCACGTACTTGCCGTCCTTGTCCTTGCCGTACTTGACGGACACCGAGTAGCCGGCTTCGGCCGGGGTCTTCGTCACGGCCTTGCCGTCGGCGCCGCCGTCGGCGAAGGTCATGTTGAGTTCCTTGACGGTGTACGTGTAGTAGCGCGTCACGTCCTCGCCGTTCGGGCCGGAGCCCTTGTCCACGAAGGCGACCGGCAGGCCGGTGAGCTTCGTGCGCCAGGTGTCGCTCCACGCGGAGCCGTCGTTCTTGGCGGTCATGGTCACCGTGAACGGGTTGTCGCGCTTCTCGGTGGTGCAGTCGTCCTTGAAGCATTCGAGCTCCTTGACGGTCTGCTGCTCGCCGTTGGCGTCCGTGTAGGTGGCGGTCACCTGGAGGGTGATCGTGTCCGGGCGTTCCAGCTGGCCGTTGCGCCACACCTTCTGCAGGGTGAGGTCCACGGTCTTGCAGCCGTTCTTGCCGCACGGGTCCTGGCCGTCGTCCGGTTCGGGCGTGACGCCGCCGTTGTTGCCGGACACCGCCTTGTCGAGCATGAGCACCGCCTTGGCGGCCGTGTCGTACGCCTTGAGCTGTTCGTCGGCCACGCCGACGCCGGAGCGCACGGCGCCCTTGATGCCGACCCACTTGGTCTTGTCGTCGCCGGCGGCCTGGCTGTTGGCGTGGTCGCCGTCGTACGTGTTGACCGTCTTGAACAGTTCCACCGTGTAGGCGTCGAGTCCGGTGTCGGCGTCGGCCACGCCGACGGCGATGCGGTCGCCGTCCTTGGTCTTCGCCTCGGTGCGATTCCCGTCGGCGGAGCGGTACACGCGGTACGTGTTGTACCGGTTCTCGTTCCTGCCGTCCGCGCCCTTCTCCTGGACGGGGCCGACGATGTCGCTCATGCTGTTGAAGCTCCATGCCGTCTTGAGCAGCGTGTACGAGAACGGGTCCACCAGGCCGCTGGTGCCGCGGACCACGTCCGCACGGACCATGGCGTCCTTGGCGAGCACGCCTTCGTCGTTGAGTCCGGCGAAGCCGCCCGCGTAGCCGGTGGCGAGGCCTTCCGTGCCGTCGGAGTCCTGGGTGGCGCCGCCGCCGAACACGTCGTAGCCGTCGGTGATGCCGGTGGCGGTGGACGCCTCGACGCGCGTGCGGTTGCCCTTGATGAGTTGGATGCTGAGGTTCTTCTTCGCGGCGTTCTTGTCGATGCCGTCCTTGCTGCACGGCAGTTCGATGACCGAATCGCCGATGGTGACCCTCGCCACGTCGGATCTGCTCGAATTGTCCTGGTCGGGCTGGGCGAGGGAGACGCCGATCTTGAGGCCGAACAGGTTCACGTACAGCACGTCGCCGTCGGCGAGCACCTTGAGGTCGAAGACCTTGCCGATGTTCGGGAACCACTTGCCGAGGTTGATGACGCCCAGGCCCTGCGCCTTGTCGACGTACAGGAGCTTGACGAGCGCGTCGACCACTTCGAGCAGCACCCCGACCAGCAGGGAGTTCGCCTCCACGTCGACCAGGTAGGCGCGCTTGGTCTCGCCCACGAAGCCGCCGGCGATCTCGCCGCTGGTGACCTTCTTGAGCGCGTCCGCCGTGCAGTCCTTGACGCGTGCGAGGTCCGCGAGTCCCGCGAAGCCTCCCGCGACCTCGCGGCCGGTGGCCGTTTCGGTGCCCTTGCCGTAGTCGGAGGTGCCGTGCGTGGCGTCGACCGTGTAGCCG
The DNA here is from genome assembly GCF_010667645.1 of Bifidobacterium platyrrhinorum. Taxonomy (GTDB): domain Bacteria; phylum Actinomycetota; class Actinomycetes; order Actinomycetales; family Bifidobacteriaceae; genus Bifidobacterium; species Bifidobacterium platyrrhinorum. Next base: position 77,089 of record NZ_WHZV01000010.1, on the reverse strand, counting down.
GCGGTGATGCCGGTGACGGAGGAGCCGTCCACGTGGGAGCCCCAGATCTCGAGCACGCCCGCGGTCAGGCCGAGCACGTTGAACAGGTCGTCGCCGATCTGCGTCTTGTCGGCGGAGACGGTGCCGGATTTGCCGAGGTGGCCGACGAAGCCGCCCGCGTTGTTGACGCCCTCCACGCTGTTGAGGTTCGTGACCTTGGACTGCTTGACGGAGCCGTTGATGACGCCGCCCGCGAAGCCGCCGGCCGAACCGGTGAAGCGGGTCGAGTCGAGCATGCCCTTCCTGGTGGCGGTGCGCGCCTTGACCTGGATGCCGTCGGCGACGCCGTCCACGCGGCCGTCGTAGATGAACGTGCGGAACGCTTCGAGCACGCCCACGTTGCCGACCTTGAGGAGCTTGAACAGGAGGTCGGTGACCTGCTGCTTGTCGTTGTCGCCCATCTCGCCGCCGCCCACGGAGGCGACGGAGGAGATGTCGGCGAGGCCGACGAAGCCGCCCGCGTACTGGCCGCCCTCCACGCCGCGCAGACCGGTGACGGTCACCTCGGACGGGTCGTTCTTCGCGGTGTCCACGCCGGTGCCGGTGCCCTTGGCGGAGTCGCGGTCGCCGAGGATGGCGGCCTGCAGGGAGCCGGCGAAGCCGCCGGCGTTGAGCGCGTAGGCGGTGGTGCCGTCGGTCGCCTGGTAGGCGCCGCCCTCCACGGTGTAGCCCCATTCGCTGCTGTCGGCGCTCACGTGCGCGCCGCGGATGGTCGTGACCGTGGCCTGCAGCACGCTGATGAGGCCCGCCGGGTTGGCGGCCGTGCCGGAATGGTCGCCCACGAGGCCGCCGATGAGGTCGCCGAGGATGCCGTCGGTGGTGTCGTTCGTGTCCACGCCGGCGGTGGCGCCGGAGGTGGCGATGCCGACGTAGCCTCCCACGTTGTTGTGGCCGCTCACCTTGCGCAGGTTGTCCACGTCCGCGCCGGCCGCGATGGCGTCAGGGTTCTTCTCGGCGTCCAATGCGTTGCCGTTGGAGTCTCGGTCGCCCCAGATCTGGCCGCCCACGGCCATGCCGACGTAGCCGCCGGCGTTGCCGGTGCCGTTGGTGATGTTCACGCCGGTGGCCTCGACCTTCATGCCCTTGCGGTAGCCGGTCACGGAGGAGGATTTGATGACGGGCACGAACACCTGCGGCGTGGTGACGAGCGAGCCCAGGTCGACGCCGAGGCCGAGCAGGCTCACGCTGCCGAAGCGGGCGGCCGAACCGGATTCCATGGTGCCCGCGTAGCCGCCGGCCGAACGCATGGCGGAGACGGTCCGCACGTCCCACGACTGGCCGTCGGTGATGGTGCCGGTGCGCATGATGCCCACGTGGCCGCCGGCCACGCCGGAGTCGCGCAGGTGGGCGTCGGCCTTGTACCCGTCACGGCCCGCGACCACGTTGAAGCCGTACACGTAGCCGGCGAGGTAGGCGTCGAGCTTCTCCTGCGTGTCGATGTCGCTCTTCCTGTTTTGGAGGACCTCGTCGAACTCCTTGCCGTAGGCGCCGTACTTGCCGGTGTTGTTCACCCACGCGTCCCACTGGTCGATGCTCGCGTTGCGCAGCGGGCCGTCGACCTTGGTGTGCTCCTCGGTCGGGTAGACGAGCTCGAGCGCGCCGAGCACGTCGTTGACCTCGACCAGTCCGGACAGCAGGCTGATGGACCCGCCGTCGGCGGTGTCCGCGGCCTCCATGAAGCCGGTGTAGCCGCCGGCGATCTCCTGGCCGTACACGCTGCGGATGCGGGACGCGTATGCGGTTTCGGGCGTGGGCTTGTCCACGTCCTTGCCGCGGATGCTGGACCAGTCGCGCGTGTCCATGCCCCAGATGTGGCCGCCGCGGTTGTGACCCACGTAGCCGCCGGCCATGCCGCGGCGCGTCTTCTCGCCGGAGGTCGCCTGGGCGCGCACGGCGCCGCCGCAGATGGCCGCATCGGTGGACGAGTTGCGGATGGTGGGCACGAAGTCCTGCACGAGGGACAGGAGATTGTCGACGTTGGCGATCCTCTTGACCACGTCCGCGTCCTTGAGCACGTTCGCCACGGCGCCGGGCTGCATGGTGCCCACGTAGCCGCCGGCCGAGATCTGGCCGATGATGTACACGAACTCGTGCGCGTCGGACTGCTGGATGTGGCCGCCTTCGATGTCGCCGACGAAGCCGCCGGCCATGCCGAGCGGGTTGTCCTTGTCGGAGGTGTCGCTGGCGCGCACCGAGTAGCCGCCGATGCCGCCGGTCACGTCGGACCGTTCCACGGTGGAGACGATGACGTCGAGCGCGCTGAGCAGGTCGCTCAGGTCGATGGCGCCGCCCAACAGGCTGATGCTGTCGGCCACGGCCGCGGTGGAGCCGATGTCGATCTTGCCGATGTAGCCGCCCGCGTAGCGGGCGCCGTCCACCGCGTACTTGCTGGCCTGGTCGTTGAGATAGGTGTTCGCGATCTGCGTCGTGTCCGTGGTCTCGAGGTCCGAGGGCGCCTTGACGTCGGTGCGGCGCAGCTGGGTGACCGACGAGCTGGAGATCTGCGCGGCGGAGACGTAGCCGGCGAAGCCGCCGGCGGAACCGGATTCGGCGTCGCCGGAGTCGAGGCGGCGCGCGGTGACGAGCAGGCCGTAGTCGGCGTTGCCGTCGGCCGTGCCGGTGACGGTGGTCGCGTCGGAATGCACGCCCGCGTAGACGACGAACGGCACGTACGCCTGGGCGAGGGAGAGGATGTTGGCCACGCTCACGCCGTTGAGTTTGCCGAGCACGCTCAGGCCGCCCTCGCCCGCGGAGGCGAGCGCGCCGGAGACGACCTGCCCGGCGAAGCCACCGGCGTAGGCGCCGCCGGTCACATGGTCGATGTTGACGACGGCGAACGGGTCGGCCTTCGCCTGGTCGACGAAGCCGACGAGCGCGGCGTCCTCCTGCTCCTTGTCGGTGAGGCTGTTGACGCGGCCGCTCTGGAACGTGCCCGCGAAGCCGCCGGCCTTGTCGGCTTCGACGAAGCCGCCGTCGACGTACTTCACGTCGGTGTAGATGTAGTGCGGGATGAGGTAGGGCACGGCGCCGAGCAGGTTGTCGACCTTGAGGATGCTGATGACGTTGGATCCGCCGGAGCCGTTCAACGCCTCGGCGAGGCCGCCGACGGTGGAGTATCCGACGAAACCGCCGGCCATGCCGCCGGTCTTGGAGGATTCCGCGGTGACGGACTTGAGGCCCGTCACGTGGGCGTCGGCCGTGTCGGTGGAGTTGGCCTGGCCGTAGAAGCCGCCGGCCGGGTAGGTGCCGGGGTCGCTGCCTTCGCTCACGCCCGTGGCGGCCACGGTGAAGCCCGCGTCGACGCCGGTGACGGATGCGGTGCGCACGTCGACGGAGGAGTATTCGGCGACGGACAGCAGTCCGGACAGTTTGATGAGGCCGAGCACGTCGAGGCTGGAGGCGCCGACGGCCTTGCCCGGTCCGGAGAAGCCGATGAAGCCGCCGGCTTCGGCCTTGGCGGAGACCTTGCCGAGGTTGGTGAGCGCGACGCCGGTGACGTCGCCGCCCGTGGCGCAGCCGATGGCGCCGCCGGCGTAGTTGGTCCCGGCGGTGACGGCAAGGCCGTCCTTGCCACCGGTGAGGGTGACGTTCTGGACGAGGAAGGAGGCGAACTCATTGACCTTCTTCAGGATGCTGGTGTCGCCCACGGTCAGGACGCTGTTGAGCAGGCCGGCGACCATGACCGGCTGCAGGGTGCCGGCGATGCCGCCCGCGTAGGAGCCCGCGGCGTTCACCTTGGCGAGGCCGTCGAGCGTGGTGCTGCGGGAGGCCGGGTAGGCGCGGCGCGGGTGGAGCGTCGTGTCGTACTTCCAGTACGAGAGGGTGTTGAGGTTCGCCTCGCTGGAGTCGGCGATCATGGTGCCGGATCCGGCGCCGGCGATGCCGCCCGCGTAGTCGCCCTTCGAGGTGACGGTGATGGAGGCGCGCATGTCCGCGCCGAGGATGGCGGAGGGGTTCACGCCGGCGACGGACAGCAGCATGCCGCCTTCGGCGTCGCTGGTGAGGTTGGTGATCAGCGTGACAAGGTTCTTCACCAGGGACGTGTCCGTGGCGTCGTCGGTGCCGATCTCGAGGCCCCAGCCGACGGAGGCGTAGCCGGTGAAGCCGCCGGCGTAGCCCGCGGTGTCGTTCTCCTTGCCGCTGGTGGTGGCGGTGACGTCTGCGGAGCCGGTCATGGCGTCGTTGACGGCGTAGGCGTTGGCCATGGCGCCGGCGAAGCCGCCCGCGTAGTGTTCCGCGGTGACGGTGACGCCGCCGGTGGCGTTGAGCGTGCTGCCCTCGATGAGGCTCTGCGGGCGCAGCGCGGACAGCAGGTCGATGCCGAGCGACTTGACGAGGCCGCCCACGTCGCCGTTGCGGGTCACGCCGGCGAAGCCGCCCGCGTAGTCCTTCGCCTTCACGGTGAACGCGTTGGCGCTGGTGACGGAGGAGTTCTCGATGATGGTGCCGATCTGCGCGCCGACGAAGCCGCCCGCGTAGGAGGAGTCGTCGTTGCCGATGACGGTGCCCTTGGAGAAACCGTCGACGGAGGAGTTCGAGATGACCGGGTTGTGGTAGCCGATGGGGATGAGCTCGCTCACCGTGAGCAGGTTGCCGTTGAGCAGCCAGGTGACGAGGTCGCCCACGCCCAGGCCGGGGATGGAGTTGAGCACCTTGCCGAGCACGTCCACAATCCCGCCGAGCGCGTCGGACAGGAGGTCGTATTCGGTCTCGCCGGTGGAATAGCCGACGAAGCCGCCGGTCATGCCCTTCACGTTGGAGACCTTCGCGTCGGCGACCTCGCAGTCGCTGATGCGCACCTGGCCGTCCACGCGGCCGGCGAACGCGCCGGTGGCGAACAGGGTCGGGTCCTTGGCGCGCAGGGTGAGCAGGTCCGTAAGCAGTCCTTTGAGGTTCGTGTTGACGCCGGGGAGGAGATGCGTCGCCCAGTCGACGATGCCGCCGATACCGCTGAGAAGGCCGCTGAGAACCTTGAACAGCACGCCGACCAGGGTGGCCGTGTCCTCGGTCTCGGTCGCCGTGTTGGAGACGTCGACGTGTTCGAGGCGCAGGTTGTCGACGGTGGTCGCGCCCGCGCTGGTGAGCTTGCTGCCGTCGGCCGCGATGCCCGTCGGGCTGCTCACGGTGGCGAAGAAGCCGACGCCGGACTGCTTCTGGTGGTTGATCTTGCCGGTCTGCCTCACGGTGACGTTGGAGATGACCGGCTTGGCGACCCCGCCGTTGACGCTGGCGCCGTCGGTGCCAAGCGTGCTCCACAGGGTGCCGGCGGTGGCGGTGTCGGCGCTCACGGCGCCGAGCATAGTGCCGGAGAACATGAGCGGGGTCCAGTTGGCGGAGCTCAGGTCGATGTCGCGGAAGATGATGTAGTTCGCGTCGTTCGTGTAGGTCGTGACGGCCTTGTCGACGTCGGTGTGGTTGCCGGCGTCGTCGAGCGCGTAGTACTTGGTGCGGGTCTTGCCCTCGTTGATGCCGGTCAGGCAGGTCAGCGCGCCGTCATGGTCGTTGCCCGCTTCCTCACGCAACGTGCCGTCCGCCGCGAGGTCGGCGTCGCCGGCGTATTCGACGGACTCGGAACCTTCGTTGTCCTTCCAGCCGTATTGGGCGAGGCCAAGATGCGTGCAGGTCTGCGTGACCTTGACGATGCGGCCGACGACCTTCTTGTCCGAGCCGATGGCGCGCAGCTGCTGCTCGTTGCCGATGAGGATGAACGTCTTGCCGTTGATGGTCTTGGTGACCTGGCCCTCGTAGTCGCGGCCGCCGAGCGCGCTCGTCGCGGCCTGGGGCTGCGCGGCGTCGTCCTGCGCGGCCGCGTCCTGATCATTGTTCCGCTCATCGCCCTGTGCGGAAGAGTTCTGCCCGTTCGCACCGTCGGTACCGTCGGCACCGTCCGAGGATCCCGTGCCGTCGGAGGAACCGTCGGAACCGTTGCCTGCGCCGTCGCCGGCATCACCGGTGGAGCCGTCGCCCGCGTTGTTGTCCTTGGTATTGTTGTTACCGCTCACATCACCGTGTGCGTTTGCATCGCCGCCATTGGCGTTGCCGTTCGTGTTGCTATTACCGTTGGTGCCTTCGTTGCCCGTGGAACCCGTGTCGGCCACCGTCACCGCGTTTCCGCCGGAACTCCCGTACGAGGAGGCCGCCGCGGCGACCACGGTGGGGTCGGTGACGACCTTGCCGTCGGAGATGACCGTGACCGGCGCCTCGGAGAAACCGGACGTGTCCACGGATACACGCGTGCCGGCGGCGGATGCCGAGCACGTGAGCGGCATGGCGGCGGCGAGCGCCACGGCCACGACGCGACGCCGCGTCGCGGCCGAGCGCACGTGGCGCACGACCCGGCGGACATGATTCATGACATCCGAACCACGCAACTTCCGGACACCTCCCTTTCGGCGGTCTCTGTTTCCTATCTCTTGATGTCGCAACGTCGTTGCTGCTGAGCAAAGGGTTTACCCCCCCCCCCTAGGAACAGGCGCTTTCCCCGGGGTATCGAACCGGTTGGAAAATAAGCGGACACGCCGTGCCCGTATGTCCAATATCGCAGATTCGCATCCACATCATGGACAGCGTTGCCCCTTTTCGGGTAACAGAAATCACGGATATGGCAACCGCCGGAGTGTCGGCGAAATGGCAGCGTTACCAACATATCCGGGCAGATGCGGCCGACACCGTCGAACGCATGTCAGGGGTGTCATGCGCACCCCGCCCCCGGCACTCCTTCGGCCGGTCATTGCCCGCACAGCGAAACCCGATTTGCGCAAATCCACCCATCCGCGTATACAGTTGCCTGTCAGTTTCAGGGAAGGTGCAATTCCTTACTGGCGGTAACCCGGCCCCCGGGATTCATAACGGGAGGGATCGGGAAGCCCGCGAACCGCTGCGGCGGCCGATCCGGTGAGAATCCGGAGCCAACGGTCACAGTCCGGATGGAAGAAACGGAGAGCTCAGCATGAGCGTATCTTCTGATAGCCATATCCAGTCCAAGCCGGTCGACCACGCCACCGGGACGCACGCCACGGGCGTCGCCGACTCCGGCCGCTGGTCCACCCGCCGCATCGCCGTCTACGCGCTGTTCGTCGCGCTGGCGATCGTCACCAGCTTCATCGAACTGCCGATCTTCCCGGCCGCACCGTACCTCAAATACGATCCGTCCGGCATCGTGAGCCTCATCGCCGGCTTCGCGTTCGGCCCGGCCGCCGCTGCCATCGTCTCCGTGCTCGGCTTCCTGCCGCACGCGTTCACCGACCCGTGGGGCGCCCTCATGGCGATCCTCGTCGCGCTCGCCCTGTCGCTGCCGGCGTCCGTCATCTACCGCCGCAACCGCACGCGCAAGGGCGCGATCATCGGCATCGTCGTGGGCGCGATCGTCGCGCTCGCCGCGGCCATCCTCGGCAACCTCGTCATCACGCCGATCTACGCGCACATGACCGTCGCGCAGGTCGCCGCCATGATCGTGCCGGTGCTGCTGCCGTTCAACGTGCTCAAGTTCGCGATCCACGCGGTCGTCACGTTCGTCATCTACAAGCCGATCACCAAGCTGCTCGACAAGTAAACCGTGAACCTCGCCGAACTCGATCACATCCGCTTCAGCTATGACGGCGGCGCCGCCTGGGCGCTCGACGACGCCTCCCTGACCGTCCGCGAAGGCGACTACGTGGCGCTCACCGGCGCGAACGGCTCGGGCAAATCGACGCTCGCCCGCCTCATCGCGGGTCTGGCCGCCCCCGACTCGGGCACGGTGATCCTGCTCGGCCGCACCGTCTTCTCCCCCGCCGGCCCCGACGCGGACGCCTACCGTGCCGCACGCCGCGGCATCGGCGCCGTGTTCCAGAACCCCGAGGACCAGCTCGTCACCACCGTGCTCGAGGACGACGTGGCGTTCGGGCCGGAGAACCTCGGCGTGCCGCGCGACGGCGACGACGGCAACGGACGCGGCGGCATCGGCGAGCGCATCGCCGAATCATTGCACGCCGTGCGACTGGACGACATGCGCCGCGCGAACCCGATCCGCATGAGCGGCGGGCAGCAGCAGCGCGCCGCCATCGCCGGCATGCTCGCCATGCGCCCGCGCCTGCTCGTGCTCGACGAGCCGACCGCCATGCTCGACCCGCTGGCGCGGCGCGAGGTGATGGACGTGCTCGACGAACTGCATGCGGCGGGTACGACGATCGTGCACGTGACGCATCATGCGGATGAGATCGCGCGGGCCGGACGGATCGTGAGGCTTGACGGCGGGCGGGTCGTGGCCGATGGGGAGGAATGTTCGGTTTCCGGCAACGACGGCTCCGGCGTTTCCCGCTCCACTGCGGCCGGTCCTTCCCCTGCCAGGCCGGCCGGGGAGGGACGGGATGTGATGCTGTCGGTGTCGCATGTGTCGTACGCGTATGCGGGCGGGGACGGGCCGATCCTGGACGACGTGTCGCTTGAGGTGCGCGAGGGCGAGACGGTGGCGCTGATGGGCGCGAACGGTTCCGGAAAGTCGACACTGCTGCGGCTCGTGTGCGCGCTCGCCAAGCCGGATTCCGGCTCGATCACCGTGGACGGGATGCGCGTCGACACGGCGAAACGGCGAGAACTGGCCACGCTGCGCCGCACGGTGGGGCTGGTCATGCAGCATCCGGAACGGCAGCTGTTCGCGGACACGGTTCGCGACGACGTGGCGTACGGCCCCGCGAACCAAGGCCTGCCGCAAGCCGAGATCGACGAACGTGTGGACGAGGCGCTGCGTGTGGCGCGCATGAACGGGCTCGCCGACCGCTCCCCGTTCGACCTGTCCGGCGGCCAGCAGCGGCTCGCCGCCATCGCGGGGGTCATCGCCTGCCGACCGAAGCTGCTCGTCATGGACGAGCCGACCGCCGGCCTGGACGCGGACGCGCGCGAACGCGTCTACCGGCTCATCGACGACCTGCACGCGCGGGGCGTGACCGTCCTCGTCGTCACGCACAGTCATACGGAGGCGCGACGCGTGGCCGACCGGGTGGTCGACATGGCGACGCTGACCGGCGCGGGAACGACGCATGACGAGCTCGGCATCCCCGTCGGCGCCACGCACGATGCCGGTACCGGGGCCGCGGACGGAGCCCCGACCGGAACCGCCTTCGCACGTCATGACTCGGATGGTTCGCAGGCCGTCGCGCGGAGGGGGCCGCGGAACGCCCCACAACGCGCCGTACGGGACGCCTCCCGCGCGACGGCCAAATCCTCACCCGTCGCGCGGCTGGACCCGCGTGTGAAGATGGTGGCGTTCCTCGTGGCGATGTTCTCCGCGTTCGGCATCGGCGACGTTTGTCAACTGCTGGCCGGCGCGGCGTTCACCGCGGGCGTGGTGGCCGCCGCACGGCTCAGGCCCGCGAGACTGCTCGGCTCGGTGAGGATGTTCCTCGGCCTGTTCGCCGTGATGGGCCTGCTCAACGTGTTCTTCGTGCGCACCGGTTCCACGCTGTTCTCCGTCGGCCCCGTGCCGGTGACCGACGACGGCGTGGCCACGGCGGTGCTGTACACGTGCCGTTTCGCGTTGGTCATCATCCTGGGGGCCGTGTTCCTGGCGACGACCACGCCCACCGCGATCACCGACGCGTTCGCCGCGTTGCTGTCACCATTGCATCGGCTGGGCGTGCACACGCAGGAGATCGCGCTCGTATTGAGCCTCGCCCTGCGCTTCATCCCCACATTGGCCGTGGAGGCGCAGGCGGTGGCGGACGCGCAGGCGGCGCGCGGCGGCTCCATCGAGACTGGGTCGCTGCCGCAGCGGGTGAAGGCGATGACGGCGATCATCGTGCCGATCTTCGCGGGCGCGCTGCGCCATGCGGACAATCTGTCGCTCGCCCTGGACGCCCGCTGCTACGAGGAGGGCATCCGCCGCACGCATTGGCGTGTGATGCGCGTCGCCGCACGCGACGTGGCGTTCGCCGCCGTGCTCGTGCTGTATCTGGCCGCGCTCGTCGCCCTGGCCGTGGTGGCTGCCTAGCGGCCACGCTTACATGGCGAACGGTTCGTAGTAGATGTCGTCGGCGGCGACGCCCCGTCCAATCAGGAACGTGCGCCACGCCTTGAGCATGCCGTAGGGGCCGGCGATGAGGTACAGGGCGCCCGGGCGCATGGCGTCGGCGACCTCCCGCTCGTCGAACCGGCCGCCGGCGCGCAGCGTGACGTGCACGTTGGCGTGGTTGCGATCCATCGTGCGCAGATCGTCCGCGTGCACGAGGTCGTCCGCGCCGCGCGCGCCGTACAGGAGCGTCACGTCGCGCCCGGTGGGCGCATAGGCGCCCAGCAGCGACAGCAGCGGGGTGACGCCGATGCCGCCGCCGAGCATGACCAGCGGGGCTCCGGCCGGGTGTTCGTCGATGAACCGGCGGTAGCGGCCGTAGCTCGGCTGCACGTGCGCCACGGCCCCCACGGGCAGCGTGACGACGCGGCGCGTGAAATCGCCGTCGGCGCGGATGTCGAAGCGCATGGGCACGAATCCCCGTCGCGCCTGCGCCGCGGAGGACGAGTTGATCATCGAGAACGGATGGTATTCACGAAGCCCCTTGAGTTCGGGGAACCGGATGAACGTGAAGTCGCCGGGCTCCCAGCGGGCGTCCTTGGCGGGCACGTCGAGGGTGAGTTCGGTCACGCCGGGCGCGACCTGCCGCACGTCGGCCACGCGCGCGACGACGGCGCCCGCCCGCTGGCGCACCTTGGAGGCCACGTACCAGACGAACACGGCGGCGGTGGCCGCGTCGAACAGGATGATGAACGGCAGGTCGTCGCGGATGAACGCGATGGACTGCACGTGCAGGAAGATGAACGCCACGGCCACGAGGTTGAGCCGGTGGATCCACACGCTCGCCTCATGGCGGAACACGCGTTCCAGGGCGCGTTTGAGCGAGGCCACCCAGCGCACGCGGGCCGACAGCCATCCGGCCATGAACACCAGCGAGTAGACGGCGAGGAAGACGAACAGATAGAGGCCGGCGCCGCCGAGCAGCTTGGTCGGGCCCTCGGCGGGCAGCAGGTTGGCGTGCAGGAACGCGAGCGCGATGGCCAGCAGGCTGAGCACGCCGTGGATCATAAACATGTGCGGCAGGCCCACCGTGCGGTCCACCCAGCGGGGCCGGCCGGCCAGGTAGACGGCGGCGAGCATCCACACGTAGGCGATGACGCCGATGCCGATGCCGGCGGCCATGTCCGCGTAGAAGGCGGGCAGGCCGGCGCGCAGCGCGGCGAGGAACGGCAGCGGGACGACGAACAGCACCACCACCCAGGCGAGGGCGGTGGATGTGGTGATTCTACGCGTCATGACGGTGTTCATGGTCCTTTCCGAAAGGGGTCCGTGGATGGATTCGTGCGGTGTGCCCGTCGCGCATGACGAGCAGGGCGGCGAACGACGGGTCGTCCTCCCGCGCGGTCAGGGTGCGGAACCGTTCGAGCCCGGCGGCGACCGCGGTGGTCGCCCACATGTCCGCGTCGGTCAGATGCGTGCCGACGACGGTGGCCTGGATGACGTCGTCGGATGGATCGCGGCCCGATCGGGACCCGTCCCACGCGGGCATGCGGTCGATGTGGCCGCCGCGCTTCGACAGGCCGCTGGTGGCCACGGCCCCGCATCCCAGACGCACGGTGCCGGCGAGCATGTCCGCGCGGCCCGGGTCCTCGATGCCGACGCCCCATGTGAAATCGGAACCGGGGCGTACGCCGGCCTGCATGTCGCCTCCCCCGCCGAGCACGGCCGCCTCGGCCCGTCCCCCGTCGAGCAGCGGTCGCAGAAAACGGTCGAACGCGCGTTCGATGGCCCATCCCTTGACCAACCCGACCGGATCGTAGCGGCCGTGGCGCATCGCCCGGAAATGCCCGCGCGTGAGGTCGGCGGCCATGGAGGCGCGCGCGTACACCTCGGCGAAGTCCGGATCGCGCAGCAGGCCTCCCCAATCGCCGCGGTTCGCCCGCGAGGTGAGCGAATCCGGCCGGAACGGGGAGAACGTGCGGTCCACGCCGGCCAGGGAACCCCGGCACGCCTCGGCGGCCACGCGCAGGGTGTCCTCGTCCGCGTGGCGCAGCCGCAGGGTGAACGGCATGGTCATGAGGTGGAAGACCGCGGTGCGCAGCGCGCCGTCGGCCGTGGAGTACAGGCGGATGCCGCCGTCCCTCGCCGTGGCCGTGGTTTCGTCGGCCATGGTCATTTCGCCTGGTCGAGCGCGTCCTGCAGGGAGCCGATGAATCCGGTGGAGGTCTCGGTGGCTCCCGAGACCATCTGGATGTCGGCGCCCTGCGCCTGGACGGCCTCGTCGGACAGTTGCGGGATCGCCTGTTGCGCGATGGAGACGGAACGCGGGTTGTCGTTCGGGTACTTGACGGCGACGACCTGGGCGACCTTGCCTCCGGAGACCGTCACCTGCACCTGCACGTCGCCCTTCGAGGTGGCGACGACCGCACCGGTGTAGGTGCCGTCTTTGAACGCGCCGTTGGACGCATCCGACGAGGAGGACGAGCCGGAACCGTCGGCGGACGCATCCGAGCCGCCGGAGGACGCCGACGAGTCACCGCCCGAGCCGGAACCGGACGAATCCCCCGACGACCCGCCCGCGGACGAACCGGAAGACCCGTCGCCGGAACCCGACGACGAACCGGCACCGGTCGAGCCCAACGGAGCGCCGGACGCGGCGGAGGAGGCCGCCGTCCGCACCGTGCCGCCGGCGAACAGCAGCATCATGTCCGCCGCCGCGGCGAACACGCCGATGACGGCGACTACGGCCGAGATGACTTTGCGTCGCATGGATGATGCCCCTTCGTGAACACCACGATTCGTGGTATCGGTCTTGCGGGACACCACCATAGGGGCGGCCGGCGAAAAGCGAGCCCGGAAACGGCTGGGAAAACGCTGGATATCGACGTGGATGTGACGCGGATCACGCCTTGGCGCCCGCCGGCACGTAGCGGCGCAGGAGCGTGGTGATGACGACGGCGAACACGGCGAACACGGCTCCGACGGGGCCGAGCCAGCCGAGTCCCAGATGGTCGTTGACGAGGCCGCCGACCGCGGAGCCGACCGCGATGCCGATGTTGAAGCTCATCGAGTTGAGCGAGGCGGCGAGGTTCATCGAACCGGGGTGCGACTGGGCGGCGACGTCCATGTACAGCACCTGCGACGACGAGTTGAACAGGTACATCATCATGCCGAGCGCGACGAGCAGGATCGCGCCGTACACGGGCACGATTGGCGCGAGGGCGAGCGTGGCGAGCAGCACGGCCTGCAGGCAGAAGATGGGGCGCGTGTGCACGAGCGGTTCGACGCCGCGGCCCTTGTCGGCGAGTCTGCCGCCGTACAGGTTGCTCCACAGGCAGGCGACGCCGTAGAGGACGAGGCCGATGCTCACGTATCGTTCGGGCACGCCGATCTCGTCGCGCATGATGGGCGTCAGGTACGTGTAGAAGACGTAGCTGGAGGCCGCGCCGCACACGACAGTGAGCACGCCGCCCCAGATGCGGTGGTCGAAGAAAAGACGGAACTGGCGCAGGAAGCCGATGTTCACCGGATGCGAGTTGCGCGGCAGGACGACGAACATGAGCACCATGAGCACGGCGGTGGCGGCGGTGATGATGAGGAATGTGATGCGCCAGCTGAACGTGTTCGCCACCCACGTGCCGAACGGCACGCCGACGACGGAGGCGATGGAGAAGCCTGAGAACACCCAGGCGATGAACTTGGTGCGGTATCGGTCCGTGGTGACGTCCGGCGCGTAGGTCATGGCGATGGCGACGAGCGTGCCGGAGACCAACGCGATCATGATGCGGGCCACCAGCAGGATCGCGTAGTTGGGGGCGAGCGCGCACAGGAGGTTGCCGGCGAGGAAGACGCCCATGAGCGTCAGGTAGGTCGCGAAGCGCGGGAAACGCGCGGAGATGGCGGACCCGAGCGGCGTGACCGGCGCGTACACGAACGCGAACAGGGCCACGAGGTTGCCGACGGTGACCTCGGAGACCTTGAGCCCCTGCGCGATGTCCGGCAGGATGCCGACGACCACGAATTCGCTCATGCCGAGCATGAAGCTCGCCAGGATGAGGATCGTGACCGGCAGGTTGAAGAACCGCTCCGGCGTCCCGGAGGATTCGCGCGGTTCCCTGTCCTTCGCGGTGGTGTTCGCCATCGTTCATCTCCTTGTTTCGTTCCTTGCGCATCGTATTGCCGCAGCCCTACAATTTCGCTTATCCGGGAAGAAGGCATGTCGAAAGGGATACCGATGACGGAACCGCAACGTAGCGGGCAGGAACCGCAACCGCAACCGCAACCGCAACCGCAACCGCAACAAGCATACGGATGGCCGCAGCGGACGCAACAGCCGTACGCGCCGCAGCCGGGGCAAGCCTATCCGCCGCAATACCCGCAGCCGGGGTACCCCCACCAACCGCAACAGCCGGGGCAGGCGCAGCCGCAGTGGCCTGCGACGCCGCAGCCGACTCAGGCCGGGTATCCGTATCCGGCGCAGCAATACCCGGAACAGCCGGGTCCGGGCCAGACGCCGCAGCCCGGTCAATACGCCTACCCGCAGCAACCATACCCATCCCGGACGCAGCCGCAGCCATACGCGCCGCAGACGCCGCCGTCCCCGCAGCCCGCCGGGTACCCGGCGCAACCGACCGAATACCCGACGCAACCCCCGCAACAGCCCGGGCAACGGCCTCCCGCCGCTCCCCCACGCGGCGCGTCCCGCCGGCACGGCAGACCGAAGCGGAGGCGCCGCTGGTGGATCGTGCTCGTCGCCGTGCTCGCCGTGATCGCGATCGCGGTCGGCGGACTGGTCGTCGCCTACCGCTCATCGCCGCACACCAACTCGGACGGCACCGTCTCCGGCACGGCCCTGCCCGCGGCCGACCAGGTGTACGCCGGGTTCGACAAGTCCAAGTACGACCTGCGCGAGCCGATCGCCGTCGACAACTACTACGAGTTCAGCATCCGACTCGAGAAACCCGCCTCGGTGAAATCCGACCCCTACGAGGGCTTCGCGCTCAAGGGCGCCGAAATGTCGGTGGACGACAGCGCGAAGGTGTACCAGGACGCCGCTCTGACCATCCCGGTGCCGTCCATGTCGTCGGCCAACCCGTCGGTCACCGGCAGCGGCAACGGCACCGTCGACCTGGGCGGCAGCCAGGACATCCCCAAGTACATGCGCCACGGCGACTCCATCGGCGCCGAACACGGGTTCCTCCCCTCCGACGGCTACTACTACGTGCAGTACATGGGAGGCAACGGCAAACGGCTCGCCAAGCCGGCGGTCCGGTTCTTCACCGTGGTGGACGCCGAATCCGGCACCGGCGACTCGCAGCTCGCCGCCGTGGGGAACGTCAGCGCGACCGTCAACGGGCAGGGCGGCGTCGACATCTCGTGGGACAAGGTCGAAGGCGCGAAATCGTACGACGTGTACACGTACATCGTCCGCCCGCAGGTCGGCGAGCCCGGCGACGACCGCTACTCCCGGGAGCAGGGGCTGGTCAAGCGGATCGGCTCCTCCACGAAGACCGAACTGCTGTCGAAGGACTACGACAAGGTCAGGAAGTACCGGGTCTCCGACACGGCCGGCGCCTCCACATGGAGCCAGAACGAGGCGTACCGGTCGCTCATGGTGGAGAACCAGGACAGTATCGACGGCTGCCTCAACAGCACGAGCGAATCCTGCGCGGACATCATGCAGGCGGCCGGCGGCTCCTGGGACCCCGATTCGGCCGGACGCCTCTACTTCGTGGTGACGGCCGTGGACGCCGACGGGCACGAGGGCCGTTGGCACGCCACCGACGCGACCGGCATCGTGCCGTCCATCCCGCTCAAGGTGGCCGACATCGCGCAGTTCAACCAGCGCTACTACAACCTCAAGGGCGTGTTCGGCGAGGACAACACCGCCGAGGAGGACATGCAGGCATACGTCTACACCTTCGTGACGATGGCGAACGGCGCCACCGTGCCGATCCCGAGCAAGTTCGGCGAGCCGAGGCGGACCGGCGGCAACGGCGGCGACAGCTGGACGTTCACGTACTCGGCGCCGGGCACGAAGATCGAGAACACCGGCAGGCTCTACTACGAGGGCGACCTCAACGCCGCGCTTCCGACCATCACCAAGGCCGCCATCGAGGCGCTGCCCAAGGCCGGCGGACTGCTCGACCGCATGAACGCCGTCCACGGCGACGTCGACTGGACCGGATACGACAAGAAGAAGATCGACTCGGACAATGCGAAGTCGCAGTACTTCACCTACGCGTCGAACGACTACGGCACGTACCTGGCCAACAACATCCTCAACGGGCACGAGGTCATCGACATCACCAAATACGCCAGCGACGACTACCAGACCGGCACGTCCGACGTGCTCGACGAGGTCATCTACCAGAACCCGTACATCAAGACCGATTCGAAAGGCGTCGCATACACGGTGCGCAAGAGCGGCGACAGGACCGTGCTGTGGGTCAGATACCCGGACGACTACCGGGACCGCCAGAAACAGCTGGCCGATTTCGTGTCGCAGGCCTCCGGCTCGTTCCAGGGGTCCGACCGCGACAAGGCCGTGGCCATCGACCGGTTCCTCTCCTCGCGCATGACCTACGACTACGACGCGTTCGCCGCCGTCGACTACGGCAGCGCCAACGCGTTCGGCAGCACGAAGGCGGTCGCCTCGTATCCGGACGCGTGGAGCGCGCTCGGCGCGGTGAACGGCAAGGGCGTGTGCATGTCGTACGCCTACGCGTACCAGGCGCTGGCCAAGGCCGCCGGACTTGACACGCGAGTCGTCACCGGCAGCGTGTCCGGCACGAAGGCGGGCCACGCGTGGAACTACGTGAAGATCGACGGCGCATGGCTGCTCATCGACCCGACCTGGGACGACGCGGGCGACACCGCGGACGACCGCTACCAGCTCAAGGACAAGTCGCAGGTCACCGACCACTTCGCCGACAAGGACGGCTGGACGCTCGCCTCGCAGGTCGGACAATACTGACCGGCGGGGCGCCGGCGGCTTTCCGAAACGACGAAGGAGGGCGCCACCCGTATGGGTGGCGCCCTCCTTCGTCGTTTCGTCCGCGGTCCGCGGCGCATACGTCCCCGGACCGCGGAATCACGGGATCACGGAATCACAGCTTCGGCAGGTACTTCTTGAGCTCGAACGGGGTGACCTGCTGGTTGTACTCCTCCCACTCCTGGCGCTTGTTGCGCAAGAAGTAGTTGAACGCGTGCTCGCCGAGCACGTCCGCCACGAAGTCGGACTTCTCCATGATCTTGAGCGCGGAGCCGAGCGAACGCGGCAACGGCTCGATGCCCATGGACTGGCGCTCCTCGTCGGTGAGCTCCCACACGTCGTCGCTCGTCGGCTCGGCCAGCGTCATCTGCTTCTCGATGCCGTCCAGACCGGCGGCCAGCAGCACCGAGTACGCGAGGTACGGGTTGGCGACCGGGTCGAGGCCGCGGAACTCCATACGCGCCGAATTGCCCTTGCCCGGCTTGTACTGCGGGATGCGCAGCAGCGCGGAACGGTTGTTGTGGCCCCAGCAGATGTAGCTCGGCGCCTCGTTGCCGCCCCACAGACGCTTGTACGAGTTGACGTACTGGTCGGTGACCGCGCAGATCTCCGCCGCATGGTGGAGGATGCCGGCCGCGAACTGGCGTGCGGTCAGGGACATGTTGAACTCCTGGCCGGCCTCGTAGAAGGCGTTGGCGTCGCCCTCGAACAGGCTCAGGTGGGTGTGCATGCCGGAACCCGGCGCGTCGGCCAGGGGCTTGGGCATGAAGCTGGCGTGGATGCCGCGCTCCAGCGAGATCTCCTTGACCACCGTGCGGAACGTCATGATGTTGTCGGCCGTGGTGAGCGCGTCCGCGTAGCGCAGGTCGATCTCGTTCTGGCCGGGGCCCGCCTCATGGTGCGAGTACTCCACCGAGATGCCCATCTGCTCGAGCATGTTCACGGTGGCGCGGCGGAAGTCCATGCCGGGGCTGCGCGGCACATGGTCGAAGTAGCCGCCCTCGTCGATGGGGGTGGGCGCCTTGGACCAGTCCTCCTGCTGCTCGAACAGGTAGAACTCCATTTCGGGGTGCACGTAGAACGTGAAGCCCTTCTCCTTCGCCTTGGCGAGCGAACGCTTGAGCACGTGGCGGGGGTCGCCCAGACTGGGCTCGCCCTCCGGGGTGAGCACGTCGCAGAACATGCGGGCCGTGCCCTGGGGGCCGCCGCGCCACGGCAGGATCTGGAAGGTGGACGGATCCGGCTTGACGATCATGTCGTCCTCGGACACGCGCGTCATGCCTTCGATGGCCGAACCGTCGAATCCGAGCCCCTCCTCGAACGCCGCCTCCAGCTCCGCCGGCGCGATGGCCACGGACTTGAGCGTGCCGAGCACGTCCGTGAACCACAAACGAATGAAGCGCACGTCGCGTTCCTCGACCGTGCGCAGGGCAAACTCTTGCTGCTTATCCATAGGCACCAATCCTCACACCCACGTGTTAGGGGTTTGTTACCGCCGCGGTACAGTAGCGAATCATGAGCGAAGCAGCAGATCATCTCTCCCCCTCGGCCAATCCTCCCGTCGACGTCTCCTCGTGGGAGCGGAAGTCCGAACCGCGCGGCCGTTCCCGCGCCGGCATCGCCGCCCGCGCGAAGGCGCCGCTCGAATCGCACGCCGTCTGGCAGGTGCAATCGGGACGCCGCGAGGCGATCGGGTTGCTCGAGGAGCAGTCCGCGATCCGCGTGCCCGACCTCATCCCGTTGCGCTACAAGCGCATGAGCGCCAGCCCGTTCACCTTCTACCGCGGCACCGTGCTCATCATGACGAACGACCTGGCGACCACGCCGGTCACCGGCATCCCCGTGCAGTGCGTGGGCGACGCGCACATCGGCAACTTCGGCATCTTCCGCTCCCCCTCCGCCCGTCTCGTGTTCGACATCAACGACTTCGACGAGACCGCCACCGGCCCTTGGGAGTGGGACCTCAAGCGTCTCGCCGTGTCGGTGGAGATCTGCGGTCGCGCCAACAAAATCAAGGAGAAGGACATCCGCGCCGCGGTGCTCCAATGCACGCGCGAATACCGCGAACGCATCAAATGGTTCTCCGAAATGGACTATCTGGACGCCTGGTACGAGCATCTCGACGTGGAGGAGACGCTCGACCGCTTCGAGACGAACGCCGGGGGCAAGCGCAACGGCACGCTGCGCCAGGCGGCGATGAAGGCGCTGCTCAAGGACAACGACGCGGCCGCCGCGAAACTGTGCCGGTTCAAGGACGGCAAGCTGAGGTTCAGATCCAACCCGCCCGAGCTCGTGCCGATCAACGAGCTGGGCGGCTACGCCGACCTCGACGCGTTGCAGGCGCGTCTCGACACATTGTTCGAGAACTACCGCCATTCCCTGTACGAGGACCGCCGCTGGGTGTTCGACCACTTCCGCTATCAAGACGCGGCGCGCAAGGTCGTGGGCGTCGGCTCGGTGGGCCAGCGTGCGTGGGCGAGCGTGTGGATCGCGCGCGACATCAACGACCCGATGATGATCCAGATGAAGGAGGCCACCTATTCGGTGCTCGAGCACTATTGCGGCGCCTCCCCGTATGCGACGCACGGCGAACGCGTGGTGCAGGGCCAGAAGCTGATCCAGTCCACGGCGGATGTGCTGCTCGGCTGGACAAGCTTCCTCGCCGAGGACGGCAAGAAACGCGACTATTACGTGCGCCAGTTGTGGAACGGCAAGGGGTCCATCGACATCGACAACCTCAACGCCACGGCGTTGTCCGACCTGTCGCGCATGTGCGCATGGTGCCTGGCGCATGCGCACGCGCGCACCGGCGATTCGATCGCGATCGCGAACTATCTGGGCGGTTCCGACGAGTTCGACCAGGCGATCGCCTCGTTCGCCGTGAGCTACGCCGAGCAGAACGACGAGGACTACGCCGTCTTCAAAAAGATGATCAAAAAGGGCGAACTCCCCTGCGCGTGAATGGCGTCGGTGTTTCTCGAGAAAAACCCATATCCCGAGAATTAGGGACGCTGGGAACCCCTCAGCGTCCCGTTTTCTCGAGATCCAAGGATGCCTCGAGAAGATCCGGGGCTGTCTCGAGAAATACTGACGCTGAAAACCTCTCAGCGTCCCTAATTCTCGAAATCCAAGGTTGTCTCGAGAAATACTGACGCTGGAAACAACTCAGCGTCCCCAATTCTCGAGATATGGGGTTGTTTCGAGAATCGGGGACGCTGAGGGACATTCAGCACCTATGGACCACTTGATGATCCATCCATCATTATATTTGGCGGCCTTTGGTCACTTGGCGACCTTGAGGGCCTCCTCGAGGGTGAAGGCGCGGGCGTAGAGGGACTTGCCGAGGATCGCGGAGTCGACGCCGATCGAGGCGAGCTCCTTGATGTTCCTCAGGTCGTCGAGCTTGGAGATGCCGCCGGAGGCGGTCACCTTCGCGTCGGTGCGATCGGCGACCTCGCGCAGCAGGTCGAGGTTCGGGCCGCTCATCATGCCGTCGCGCGCCACGTCGGTGACGACGTAGCGGGAGCAGCCGGCGTCGTCGAGCATTTTCATCGTCTCGAACAGGTCGCCGCCCTCGCGGGTCCAGCCGCGCGCGGCGAGCGTGTGGCCGCGCACATCGAGGCCGACGGCCACGCGGTCGCCGTACTTCGCGATGACCTTGCGCGTCCATTCGGGGTTCTCGAGCGCGGCGGTGCCGATGTTCACGCGGGCGGCGCCGGCCTCGAGCGCGGCGTCGAGCGACGCGTCGTCGCGCACGCCGCCGGACATCTCGATGTTGACACGGTCGCCGAGCTCGTGGACGATCTCACGCAGCTGGGCGCGGTTGTCGCCGGTGCCGAACGCGGCGTCCAGATCGACCAGATGGATCCATTCGGCGCCGGACTCCACCCACGTGCGGGCCGCCTCGAGCGGGGAACCGTAGTCGGTCTCGGAGCCGGATTCGCCCTGGCGCAGGCGCACGGCCTTGCCGTCGCGCACATCGACGGCGGGAAGCAGGGTAAGGGACATGGCAATCACACCTTTCTGGGGTTTTCCTGAGGCTCGCCCCGGTTCCTCCCGCACGGAAGGGGCCGGGGCGGCAACGATACGACCGGATGTCAGAACGTGGCGATCCAGTTCTCGAGGAGCTGCGCGCCCGCGTCGCCGGACTTCTCCGGGTGGAACTGCGTGGCGGACAGGGGGCCGCGCTCGTAGGCGGCGACGAAACGGCTGCGGCCGTACGTGCACCAGGTGACGTGCTGGTCGTCCGTGATGTCGATCTGGAGCCCGGACAGGTCCTTGGCCTTCGCCTCGTGGGCCGCGTAGGAGTGCACGAAGTAGAAGCGCTCGTCTTCCACGCCCTTGAGCAGCGTGGAGCCTTGCGCGTCTTCGACCGTGTCCCAGCCCATATGCGGCACGACGTCCGCGTCGAGTGGGTCGACGGAGCCGCCGATCAGGCCGACGCCGGCGGCGTTCTCGCCGTGCTCGTGGCCGGTCTCGAACATCACCTGCTCGCCGACGCACACGCCGAGCACGGGACGCCCGGCGCGCAGACGGTCGATGATCACACGGTCGCCCTGCACGTGGCGCAGGCCCTCCATGCAGGCGGCGAACGCGCCGACGCCGGGCACGACGAGGCCGTCGGCCTTGAGCGCCTGGCGGTAGTCGGAGGTCAGGGTGGTGTCGACGCCGAGGCGGGCGAGCGCGCGCACCATGGAACGCACATTGCCGAAGCCATAGTCGAACACGACTGCGGTGGTCATGGGAATCCTCCTTGTCCCTTATGGTTCCTATGCGATGCTGGAGCCGCGGGTGGCGCCGCCGCGCCCCATGCGCGTGTGGTCGGCGATCACCTTCATGGCCTGGTCGTGGTCCATGGAGCCGGAATCGACCACCTCGAAGCCCTTGGATTTCAGCTGGGCGACGGTGGTGATGCCGAGCATGAGGTCCTCGACGAAGCGCGGCGTGGAATTGAACAGGATGGGCGGGGCGAGCGTGCCGCCGGACTTGCCGCCGGCGTACATCGTGACCTCGAGCTTGTCGGCGCGGTTGACGCCGAGCACGACACTCATGCCGCCGACGACGGTGGTGATGTCGCGTGCGGCGGCCTCGGGGGCGTCGCCGTCGAGGTTGCGCAGCACGGCGATGGCGCCCTGGTTGGAGCCCACGCAGTCGGCGGAGATGTCGGACAGCTGGCAGAACGCGGCGAGCAGCGGCGCGGAGGCGATGCGGGTGACGATGGCCGCCATCTTCGCCTTGTTGCCGAGCAGGCCCTCGAGCGCGTCCTCGAACCCGAACGACGGGTCGATCTCGGAGGCGTCGTCGGGGACGTCGATGGCGCCGAGGCCGTCCGGGACATCCGGCACGTCGGCGGAGTCGGAAGCGTCGGAAGAATCGCCGGATGCGTCGGAGGCGAACTCCTGCTCGAAGCCCTCCATCGCCTTGGCGATCTCCTCGTCGGACAGGCCGTCGAAGCCCTGGTCGTCCTTCTTGTCGTCGGACATCACAGGGAGCCCTTCGTGCTGGGGATGAGCCCCTCGATGCGCGGGTCGGGTTCGACGGCGAAGCGCAGCGCACGCGCGAACGCCTTGAACTCGGCCTCGGCGATATGGTGCGGGTCGCGGCCGGCGAGCACCTGCAGGTGCAGGCAGATGCCGGCGTGCAGCGCGATCGACTCCATGACGTGGCGCACGAGGGAGCCGGTGAAGTGGCCGCCCATCATGCAGTACTCGTAGCCTTCCGGCTCGCCGGTGCACACCACGTAGGGGCGGCCGGAGATGTCGACGACGGCCTTGGCGAGCGCCTCGTCGAGCGGCACGGTGGCGTCGGCGAAGCGGCGGATGCCGCGCTTGTCGCCGAGCGCCTGCCTGAGCGCCTCGCCGAACACGATGGCCGTGTCCTCGACGGTGTGGTGCACGTCGATGTCGGTGTCGCCGTGCGCGTGGATCTTCAGGTCGATGAGCGAATGCTTGCCGAGCGCGTTCATCATGTGGTTGTAGAACGGCACGGAGGTGTCGATGTCGGTCCGGCCGGTGCCGTCGAGGTTCAGTTCGAGGTCGATGTGCGACTCGCTGGTCTCACGGACGATGTGCGCGGTGCGCGCCATGGTGTTGCTCCTTCGGAAAAGTCTGCGATGCGACGTGGTGATGTCGTTCGCGTGACGTTATTCGGCTTCCACGATACGCAGGGTCTCGGAGAGCGCCTCGCGGAATCGGGCCATCTCCTCGTCGGTGCCCATGCACACGCGCAGCCAGCCGTCCGGGCCGACGACGCGGATGAGCACGCCGCGCTTGAGCAGTTCGTCGAAGATCGCGTCGCGCTTGTCGAAACCGCCGCCGAACAGCAGGAAGTTCGAGCCGGATTCGGCGACCTCGAGATGCGCGCCCTTGTAGGTCTGTTCCTTGAGCCATGCGGCGGTGGCCTCGCGGGTCTCGCGCAGGTGGCCGACGCGGCTGAGCTGCTCGTCGGTGTGCTCGAACGCGGCGAGGGCGGCGGCCTGCGTGACGGCCGACAGGTGGTACGGCATGCGCACGATGCGCACGCAGTCGATGATGCCCTTGGACGCGGCGAGGTAGCCGACGCGCGCGCCGGCGAAGGCGAACGCCTTGCTCATCGTGCGGCTGACGGCCAGGTTCGGATGGTCCTTGATGAGGCTCACGGCGCTGGGGGTGCCGGGGTTGCGGAACTCGACGTACGCCTCGTCGATGACGAGGATCGGGTGCACGCCCTCGCCGGCGCCGGCCACCTCGGCCTTCTCGCAGGCGGCGAGGATGAGCTCGATGTCCTCCATCGGCAGCGGCGTGCCGGTGGGGTTGTTCGGGCTGGTGAGCAGCACCATGGACGGCTTGACCTCGCGGATCGCCTCGATGGTCTTCTCCACGTTGAGCGTGAAGTCCTCGTTGCGGTGGGCGAGTTTCCAGCCGGTGAACGTGTCGCGCGCGTACTCCGGGTACATGGAGTACGTGGGATCGGCGCCGAGCGCGGTGCGCCCCGGGCCGCCGAACGCCTGGAACAGCTGGAGCATGATCTCGTTGGAGCCGTTCGCGCCCCACAGTTCGTCCACGTCGAGGCGCGTGCCCGACTCGCGGGCGAGGTAGTCGCTGAACGCCCGGCGCAGTTCGATGTGCTCGCGGTCCGGGTAGCGGTTGAGCGTGGGCGCGATCTCGCGCACGCGGCGGGCGATCGTGTCGCACACGGCCGGGTCCGGCGCGTACGGGTTCTCGTTGACGTTGAGGCAGACGGGCACGTCGAGCTGCGGCGCGCCGTACGGCTCCTCGCCGATCAGATCGTTGCGCAGGGGCAGGTTCGAGGGGATGGCACTCACAGCAGACCGGCTTCCTTCTCCTGCTCGCGCAGGGTCTCCTTGTCGTACGGGTCCTTGACGAAGCGGGACAGCACGCACTCGCCGTGGGCGGGCAGGTCCTCGGAGACGGCGAACGCGTTGATGCGCGCGGCGAGGGCCTTGAGGCCCTCCTCGTCGTATTCGATGACCTCGACGGGCTTCATGAAGGTGTGCACGCCGAGGCCGGCGGCGAAGCGGGCGGTGCCGCCGGTGGGCAGCACGTGGTTGGAGCCGGACATGTAGTCGCCGAGCGGGACCGGCGAGTAGGGGCCGCGGAAGATGGCGCCCGCGTTCTTGATGCGCTTGACGACCGCGTCCGCGTCGGCGGTCTGGATCTCGAGGTGTTCGGCGGCGTACGCGTTGGCCGCGTCGATGGACTGGTCGAGGCCGTCGGTCAGGACGATGGCGGACTGCGTGCCGGACAGGGACGTGTGGACGCGCTCGGCGTGCTCGGTGCGCGGCACGCGGTAGGCGAGGTTCTCCTGCACCTTCCCGGCGAGTTCCGGGGAGTCGGTGAACAGCACGGAGCCGGCGAGCTCGTCGTGCTCGGCCTGGCCGATGAGGTCGGCGGCGAGCAGGCTCGGGTTCGCGTCCTTGTCGGCGATGATGCCGATCTCGGTGGGGCCGGCGACCGCGTCGATGCCGACGAACGCGGAGACGAGGGACTTGGCGGTGGCCACGAAGATGTTGCCCGGGCCGGTGATCTTGTCGACCGGGTCGCACAGCACGGCGCCGTCCTGCGGCTCGGAGCCCTTGGCTCCGTAGGCGAACATGGCGATGGCCTGGGCGCCGCCGACCGCGTACACCTCGTGCACGCCGAGGATGGCGCAGGTGGCGAGGATGGTCTTGTTCGGCAGGCCCTTGGCGTCGTCGCGGGCCGGCGGGGTGGCGATGGCGAGGGATTCGACGCCGGCGGCCTGCGCGGGCACGGCGTTCATGATCACGGAGGACGGGTAGACGGCCTTGCCGCCGGGCACGTACAGGCCGACGCGCTGGATCGGGATCCAGCGTTCGGCGACGCGGGCGCCGGGCGCGAGGTCGGTGTGGAAGTCCTTCGGCACCTGGTTGGCGGCGACGGCGCGGGCGCGGCGCACGGATTCCTCGATGGCGGCGCGCACTTCGGGGTCGAGCGTGGTCAGCGCGGCCTGGATCTCCTCCTCGGGCACGCGCAGGTGCTCGGGGCGCACGTGGTCGAACTTCTCCTCGAAGTCGCGCAGGGCGGCGGCGCCGCGCTCCTTGACGTCGTCGAGGATGGGGCGGACGAGGTCGGTGGCCTCGGAGGTGCCCATGGCGGCGCGCGGCATCGCGGCCAGCAGTTCGGCACGGGACAGGACTTGGCCTCGAAGGTCGATGATTCGCATGATGTTCTCGCTCATAAGGCCCCATCGTAACAACGCGAAGGCCGCAGGGGCCCCGAGCCGTCCACTTTCACCCGCATCGTGAGATGCGGGCGGTTCCGGGGCGCCGGCATGGCGGGCCGGGAGCCGCGGAGGACTCCGGCCGGGGTGCGGCCCGGCGGGTCAGCGCAGCGTCGCCAGCGCCGGGTAGAGCGCGAGGAAGCGCGCGTACGCCGCGTCGTAGGCGGCGCGCGTGGACGGGTCGGGCCGGTAGGACGTGCCGGTGCAGACCGCGCCCGGCAGGTCGGGGTCGCCGAAGACGAGCGAGGCGAGCGCCACGGAGGGCAGGATGTCGGCGTGGTCGAACACGGTGACCGGATGACCGAGCACGTCGGCCATGATGCGGCACCAGGCCTCCTCGCGCGCGCCGCCTCCGATGAGGGATATCGATTCGGGCGCCGCATCGAAGCCCTCCATGCCCTGGCGGATGGAGAACGCGACGCCTTCGAGCGCGGCGCGGGCCATGTCCGCGCGGGTGGAGTCGGGGTCCAGCCCCACGTAGGCGCCGCGGACGGTCGCGTTCATCACCGGGAACCGCTCCCCCACCAGGTACGGCAGGCATAGCACGCCGTTCGCGCCGGGGCGCGACGAGACGACGAGACGGTGCATGGCCCGGTAGTCGCCGCCGGCGAGCACGCCGGTGGCCCACCTGTGCACGTCGCCGGCGTTGAGGAACGGCACGGCGTTGACGAATCCCGGCTCCACGCCGAACGCGAGGTTCGCGGCGCCGGGCTTGTCGGTGAACGGCCCGGGCGAGACCGTGGCGATCCAACCGGAGGTGCCGAGGTTGATGTTGTATTGCCCGGCATGGCCCACGCCGCTGGCGAACGTGGTGGCGCCGGCGTCGCCGAACCCCGCGTACACGGGCGTGCCGGCGGCGAGGCCGGTGAGCGCGGACGCTTCGGCGCCCACATGGCCGACCACGTCCTGCGGGCGGTGCAGTCCGGGCAGGATCGCCGGGTCGAGGCCGGCCGCGGCGACGAGGCCGGCGTGCCATGCGCCGGAGCGGATGTCCATGGCGCCGGCGGTGGAGCATGCGGCCACGTCGCCGATGCACGCGCCGGTCAGGCGTGCGACGAGCAGGTCCTTCGAGCTGATGAGCACATGGCGGATGCGCGCGTAGGCGTCGGGTTCGCGTTCGCGCATCCACATGAGTTTGGGCAATGGCAGGCAGCCTTCGAGCCGGTTGCCGACGATGGAGAGGAAGCGGGATCCGCCGGCCGCCGCGTCTCCCCGGCCGAGCGCCGAGGCGAGGGCCGCGGCCTGTTCGCCGGCGCGGCCGTCGGAGTAGAGGATGGCGGGGCGTACGGGGGCGAGGTCCGCGTCGAGCGCGATGACGTCCTGCATCTGCCCGCTGCAGATGACGCCGGCGACGAGCCCGGCATGGAATCCGGGTTCGTTTCGGGAGGCGTCGTCCAGCATGCGGCGGGTGACGTCGCGGAACGCGCGCCACCATGCTTCCGGGTCCTGTTCGCGGCGGTCACCGCCGATGATGAGGTCGAGGTCCTCGCTCGCGCTGGCCACGATGCGGCCGTCGCGGGCGGCCAGGGCGCCCTTGAGGGCGGTGGTGCCCGCGTCGAAGGTCGCCGCGTATGTCGTTGTTGCAGACGTCATGCGCCTTATCGTAGTTGCCGCGGGAGGCGTTCGGACGGTGGATGTCACGTCCGGGGATGCGCATGGAAGGCGGCGGGGACGCCGGGATCCGGGTGCGGACGAGCGACCGGAACGACGCCCACGGGCATGAATCGGGATTTATCTATGTATATATATGTATGGATGTATCAGATATATGGATGTATCAAGTATCGGGAGGCACGGGCGGGAACGGGGCGCAGTGGGCGGACGTCGTTGTCCGTTGCCGTTCTCTCTCGTTGTCGATGCACTCGCGAATCACCTCTCCATGGCGTACGGATGGTCCCGCCGTATGCGATTCGCTACTTGGATGTGGTTTCGAAGTTCGGGGTCTTCCGCAATCGGCCGCGTTCAACGCCCGGTCGGATCACCGAAGAACGGTTCAGCGGTTGCCGTGGCGACGAGCGGACTCGGCCATCTTCTCACGGGCGATGCTCTCGGGGAACATGTTGTCAGCGCAGTAGTTGAGAATGTCGCCGAAGATGTTCTTGTTGGTCATGATGTCCACCTTTCCTTGTTGTTTCCGCCAGCCCTTCCGGCTGACATCTCACATGATAGGCATTCGTCCACCGCTTTGCAATCGTATTCTGAAACCGGTTTCAAAACCGTTGGAACGACGCCGTTCCACCGGCGTGTCGCCCGGGATGGCGCGGTTTTCGCGGTAACGATACCGCATCGTCGCCGTAACGTCGCGTTCACAGAAATCCGGACGTCGGCGCCGCCCACGGGGCCACGGCGGGGCGGCGTGCGGCAGGAGGCGGATCGACGGCGCGCCCCCATGGGACGCCCCGCCTCGCACGAGTTCGACGGCCAGTCGGAATCCGACGGCACGCCCCCCGTGGGATACCCCATCACGTCTCCACGATGCATGGCGGCCCATGACGCCGCCGCGGCCGCGACACGTCCACGATGCGGCGGTTGCGTTGAAGCGTACTTGAAGTGCTTTCATGGATTGTGAGCGATAACAGCGGGGTTGCCGCCCCGCCACGACCAACCAGGACCATGCGGAGTCATACGGCGCCGTGCGCAGACCGTGCGACAGGGCACGGCCACGCACGTCCGGGACGACGCGACGCAACATACAGATACAGATAGGAACCATCGATGAAATACCGCAACGTGGGCAAGTCCGGACTGAAGATCAGCGAGATCGCGCTGGGCAGCTGGGTGACCGACCTCAAGGGCACCGCCGCCGAGGACGTGGCGAAGCAGACCGTCGACCTCGCGTTCGACAACGGCGTGAACTTCTTCGACTGCGCCGACGCGTACTCCGCCGGCGCGGCCGAACGCTTCTTCGGCGAGGTGCTGAGCCGCTTCCCGCGCCGCGAGCTCGTCATCTCCTCGAAGGTGTTCTTCCCCACCGGCGACGGCGTGAACGACCGCGGACTGAGCCGCAAGCACATCTTCGAAAGCTGCGAGCAGAGCCTGAAGAACATGCGCACCGACTACCTCGACCTCTACTACTGCCACCGCTTCGACGAGTCCACCGACCTGGAGGAGACGCTGCGCGCGATGAGCGACCTCGTCGCGCAGGGCAAGGTCCTCTACTACGGCGTCTCCGAGGAATGGGGCGGCGCGAGGCTCCAGGAGGCGCAGCGCATCATCGACCGCCTCGGCCTCTACCCGATCACCGTGGTGCAGCCGCAGTACAACCTCGCCGACCGCTACATCGAGCACGAGATCATGGGCGTGTGCTCGAAGCTCGGCATCGGCATCACCACGTTCTCGCCGCTCGCGCAGGGCCTGCTCACCGGCAAGTACCGCAAGGGCCAGCCGCTGCCGGCCGGCTCGCGCGCCACCTGGCAGGCCGACCACCAGATCAACGACCTGCTCACCGACGCGAACCTCGACATGGTCGAGAAGCTGCGCGGCGTGGCCGACGAGCTCGGCGTGAACCTGCCGGTCCTCTCCCTCGCCTGGATCCTTCAGCACAAGGAGATCAGCTGCGTGATCGCCGGCGCCAGCAAGCCGAGCCAGCTGGAAAACAACCTCAAGGCCTCCGGCTTCGAGATCCCCGCCGACGCGATGGCCGAGATCGACGCGATCACCGGCTTCCACCGCTTCGAACGCCACGTCGGCTGACCCCGGGGAGGCCTTCTCGGCGACGGAAGGATGCCGGGCGTGATGGGGCGGCGATGAAGGCCGTCCCGTCACACTTCAGCGCAACGTCACCAGCGTGACGCTGTACGGGTCGAGCGCCAGCGCGAACTCGTGGGCGCCGCGCCCGATGCGCGACGCGCGCGTCCGGCGGCGCAGCACGTCGCGCATCGGCCCCTCCAATGAGAACGAGTTCCTCTCGTCCGGCCCGGCGGCGAGGGTCTCGACCTCCATCGTCAGGCCGTCGCCGCCGGCGCCGAGCGCGCGCAGCCCACGGGCCATGTCGATGGAGACGTCGACCCGCCCGCCGCCCGTGTTGACGAGCTTCACATAACGCACGAACGGGTCGTCGCCGCCGGTCACGCTCACGTAGGGGCCGTCCCCCATCGGGGGATATCCGCCCGCGGCGCCGCCTGCGACGCCCCCTACGCGGCATTCGTAGGCCCACTCCCCCACATGCGTGGAGAACAGGCGTTCCACCTCGTAGTTGAGCGTGGGCGCGACGCGCGCGGGACTGAACTCGATGAGGTTCTGCTGCCATCCCTTGGCGGTGACGTGCGCGAACAGCGGCGCATAGGAGGTCATCGCCACCACGTCCGAGTTGCGTTCGCAGCCGGTGAGGAACGCGGCCTCGGCGAGCGCGGTGCGCCACGTGTTCGCCGTTCCGGGCCGTTGCGGCCGCCCGGCGAAGTATCCGTTGGCGGAGTATTCGCCGAAGTAGACGGCCGTGCCGTCGCGCGGGTAGTCGTCGAAGCGCGAGGACTGCGCGACGAACCATTCGGGCGAGTGGTACGAGTGTTCGTCGACGACGATGCGGGCGCGGGCCGTGACGCCGCGCTGCGGCACGAGACGGGCGCCCGCTTCCACGGGCCGTGCGCCCGCTTCATGGGCGTTCCCCGCGCCGGGCCCGCCCGCGCCCGCGGGGATCCGCCCCACCCCGGGGAACCCGCCGGCGGCCACCGCATGCGCATGCTTCCAGGTGCGGCGCATCGCGGGCCGGAACGGGAACAGGCCGGCGCTCATCACGCACAGCATGTCCGGATCCTTCTCGTGGACGGCGCGGGCGATGATGTCGAACTTCTCCACGTAGTCGGCGCCGAAGTTCTCGTTGCCGACGCCGATCATGTCCATGCCGAACGGTTCGGGGTGCCCCATGTCGCGCCGCACTGCCGCCCAGCCGCCGCGGTCCGGGTCGCCGTTGGCGAAGTCGATGAGGTCGAGGTAGTCCCGCACCACGTTGGCGCGGAAGGCGGGCGCGTCGGTGGGCATGTGGCGCGGGTCGCGGCCGGGCGACTGGCAGGCGATGCCGGCGAACAGGGTGGGCAGCGGCCTGGCGCCCAGATCCTCGCACAGGCAGAAGTACTCGTAGAAGCCGATCTGGTAGCTCTGCGAATAGCTGGAACCGTCGGGAGTCTTGAACGACCACAGCGAATACTGCTGCCTGCGGGCGGCGAGCGCGCCCACCGTGTCCTTCCACCGGTATTCGTTGCCCGGGGTGACGCCCTCGACGATGCATCCGCCGGGGAAGCGCAGGAACCGGGGCTTCAACGCGGCGAGCGCCTCGACCATGTCGCGACGCAGTTTGCCGTGGCGCCATTTCGGGTCACCGGCGCCCCAATGGTCGGCGTCCATGAGCTCGATGAGGTCCATGTCGAGCGTGGGGCGCCCGCCGTCGTCCGCCTCGCCCACGATCTCGATGCGCAGCGCGCCCAGGCCGGTGTCCGAGCCCGTCAGTTCGGCGGCGACGCGGTACCATCCGTCGCGGTCGGGCTCCACGCGTGCGCGGCGCAGCGGCACGGGGCCGGCGAGCGGCAGCCCGTAACGGTCCACGACGGCCACGGTGCAGAACCGCCCGTCGAATACGCCGTCCACGGGCCGCAGCATGCAGCGGAACTCGTACGTGCGCCCGCGGACGACGGACATGGCGGGCATGTCGGCGTACGCGCCTCCCCCGTTGTAGCCGAGGTTGCCCACGCGCGCCGGGTTGCCGGGCGTGCCGACCCCGAACGCGACGCGCACGCGCGCGTACCGGCTGTTGCGGTGGACGGGCGGCGCCGGGCATTCGCCGGGCGTGTCGATCTCCTGGCCGTGGGGGCCGCGGATCCAGGCGCCGCAGCTGGTCGCGTCGCAGCCGTCGAACCGCCAGAAGCGCAACGGGTCGGCCTGCGTGCGCCAGCGTTCGCCGCCTTGCGGACGCAGCGTGTGGTGGTCGAGCCAGACGCCGTCGAAGCTGTAGTTGTTCACCATGTTGGCGTTGAGGCCGCCGTCCGCGCCGAGGTTGATGTCCTCGAAGAACGCCCCGTAGAGCCGGTCGCCGACCGGGTGCACCGCCGCACCCACGCTGATGCTCGTCATGGCTCCATTGTAGGGACGGATGGCCGGTCGCGGAATGCCTCATCGGGCGGTGGAGGTCCGGTCGGCGTGTGCGCCGCCCGACCGTAGGCTTGGCCGAACGGCCTGGAGTGTGTCGGGCGGCGCACACGCCGACCGGACCCGGCGGAACCGTTCAGTTGCGGTATTCGCGGTCGGCGATCATGCGGCCGGACTGGTCGAGCGCGGTGGAGAACCTGCCGTAGTCGGACAGGATCACGCCCATGTAGAGCATGTCGACGAGCGCGATGTGCGCCACGCGCGAGAAGATCGCGTTGCCGTAGATCGTATGCGACGACGATCCGGTGATCAGGGTCACGTCGGCGGAACCGGCGAGCGGCGAGCCGACGTGGTTGGTGACGGCGATGGTGCGCGCGCCCGCCGCCTTCGCGAGGCGCAGCGCCTTGACCGTGTCGGCGGACGAACCGGAATGCGAGAACGCGATCGCCACGTCGTCGGCGTGCAGGTGCCCGGCGCCGATCTGCTGCAGGTAGGCGTCGGTGTTGAGCCGGCAGTCCAGTCCCAGGTACATGAGCTTGGTGAACAGGTCGGTGGCGGGCACCAGCGAGTTCTCCACGCCGTAGATGTCGATCGAATCCGCCTCGGCGAGCAGCGACGTGGCCTTGCGGAACGCCTTGACGTCGAGCGTGCGGTGCAGTTCCTCGATGAGCGATGTGGCGCCGGCGGCTGCCTTGGCCGGCACGTCCTCCGGATCGTCCCACGGATTGAGGTCGAAGCCCTCCAACGGATCGAACGTCACCTGGCGTTCCGCCTCCGGATGCCGCAGCACATAGCGCAGCTCGCGGTAGCCGCCGAACCCGAGCTTGCGCGAGAAACGGATCACGGTCGGCTGGCTGACGTGCGTGGCCTCGGCGAGCTGGCCGACGGTCAGGCCGGCCGCCTCCTCGAGATGGTCGCGGATGTAGCGCCCCACCGCACGCTCGGCCGGCCTCAACGACGGATAGACATGGTCGATGCGCTCGCGAATACCCACCGAAGTCTGCACGGTCCCATCTCCTGCGGCTGTTCCAGTTCCACCATCATCTCGTTACGTCGAGGATGACGATAGACCGCGCGGGTGTGCCCCCGTGAACCCCTGGTTGGCCGTCAGGTGAACCGTGCGTTAACTTTCGTGTGCGGCAATCCACACGGGAAGGCCGGTCCGGGGTGCGCGTCGCCCGACACACTCCAGGCCGTTCGGCCAAGCCTATGGTCGGGCGACGCGCGCCCCGGACCGGCCCCACCTGCGATGGATATGGACGAAGGCCGTCACGGCTCGATGATCCAGGAAAGCCCGACGAGGACGATGAGGAAGAGGACGTTGACGGCGGAGTAGACGGCGAGATAACGGCCCTTGCGGTCCGGGTACTTGCGCACGACGTTCTTGTAGCCGATCAGCGAGGCCATCGAGGCGATGAGCGTGCCCATGCCGCCCAGGTTCGTGCCGATGATGAGCGGGCGCCACTGCTCGGTGAAGCCGGACAGCAGGATCGTGGTGGGCACGTTGCTGATGAGCTGGCTGGAGCCGACCGACACCTCGAGCGGATGCGCGTCCACCAGGGAGGCGGCGAGCTCGTAGAATTCGGGCACGCGCTTCATGTTGCCGATGAAAATGAAGAACATGGTGAACGTGAGCGGCAGGCCCCAATCCACGTTGCGGAACACCTTGCGGTCGCACACGAGGAACGCGGCGAACACGATCACGCACATGAGCCACAACGGCAGGAAGTCGCTCACCGCGAGCAGGCAGACCACGAACAGCAGCGCGTACACGACGGTGCGCCAACCGCCGTAGCCGGCTCCGTAGCCGGTGATGCGGATCTCGTCGGGGCGCGGCTTGCCGCTCTCCGGGGCGAGCACCCCCTGTTCGATGCCCGCGCCGTCCAACGACCGGAACTCGGAGACCGGCTTGGAGCCGAACACCACGCAGGTGATGACGACGAGCAGCACGGCCGCGGTCGCCGAATACGGCGCCATGATGCCGATCATCTCCATCGACGGCATGCCGGTGAGCGCCTTGAGGTACAGGTTGTGCGCGTTGCCGATCGGCGTGAGCATGCTGCCCACGTTCGCGCCGATCGTCATCAGCGTGCCGACGAGCACCGCATGCTCCTCCATGTGCGCCATGACGAGCACGGAGATCGCGAACGGGATGAACGTGACCAGCGCCACGTCGTTGGTGATGAGCATCGCCGAGAAGAACGTGAGCGAGATGAGCGTGAGCACGAGGCCCCTCGCGGTGCGCACATGGTGCAGCAGACGCGAGCCGATGATGCGGAAGACGCCGATGCGCTGCAGGCCGCATACGACGAGCATGAGGCACACGAGCTGGCTGATCGTGCTCATGTGCACGTAGTCCTTGTAATCGGCGTCCGGCGGGACGATGAAGCACGAGATCAGCGCGAGTACCGTGGCGACGATCAGGATCGTCTCGCTTTTCAACAGTCCGACCAGCCAGCGCCGCATCGATTCCTCCGTGAAACAAGGGGATTTACCGTAAGCATCCTAGCGGAAACCCCGGCATGTTACGTAGTCACGGCGTGCTGTTTTCCGACCGTTTTTCGCGATATCGCCCTTCACCGCTACTGGCGACTGACGTTCTTTCCCGACTTTTCGGAACAAGGCATGGTGAATCCTCTATGAACGACGGATGAAAAACAACCCCTCGACTCCATCCCAATCCCTTCGCCTCCATCCCAATCCCCTCGCCCCGGCACGGCCACGGCGCGCGAACGGCCCCTCGGTGCATCACGACCCCGCCGAGGACGGCGGGGCGGCGAAAACTACGCGGCTACACGCGGCCGGCGTAGTTTCACTTGCTGTTCACCATGGTTTCAGGCAACTTTCCCCCACATCCCGCCCGTGGGGCCGCGAACGGCACCACCATGGAATTGCAGCGGATGGTTGGGCTGCTGCGGCATGAAGTCCGGCCGCGAATAACCGAATACCGACCCCGGCGCCGGAACCCGGCGCCACATACGAACGGCCCTCCCGCACGGGAGGCCCCGCATCGGAAGGCAGTTGACGAAATATGCTCGAACTCAAGGACATCACCAAGTCGTTCGGCGACACCCATGTGCTGAACGGCATCAGCCTCGAACTGGACAACGGCAAGATCATGTCGATCCTCGGCCCGTCCGGCGGCGGCAAAACCACGCTGCTCAACATCATCCTGGGCATCACCGAGCCGACCAGCGGACAGCTGATCTACAACGGCGAGGACCTCACCCACGTGCCGATGGAGAAGCGCGGCTTCAACATCGTGTTCCAGGACTACGCGCTGTTCCCGAACCTCACCGCCTACGAGAACATCACCTACGGCCTGAGGAACAACCCGGGCATCTCCTCGCCGGAGGAGATCAAGGAGATGATCTCGCTGCTCGGCCTCGAGGAGCACCTCAACAAGCACATCGACGAGCTGTCCGGCGGCCAGAAGCAGCGCGTGGCGCTCGCCCGCACGCTGGTCATGAAGCCGAAGCTGCTGCTCCTCGACGAGCCGCTGTCCGCCCTGGACGGCGTGATCAAGGAGTCCATCAAGGCGAAGATCAAGCAGATCGTCGAGCAGTACGACCTCACCACGATCATGGTCACCCACGATCCGGAGGAGGCCTGCACGATGAGCGACAAGGTCCTCATCATCAACCACGGCAAGGTGGCGCAATACGACTCCCCGGAGAACATCATCGAGCACCCGGCGTCCGACTTCGTGCGCAAGTTCATCCTCCACCAGCTCGAGGTGAAGCGCAACAACATCTACACCCTGTTCAACGAGGGCGACGAGGCCGATTCGGCCGCGCACGCCAACGCCGAGCTCGCCGCCGCGGGCCAGGAGGCCTGAGCCATGTCGGTCGAATCCATCCAGGCGGGCAAACAGCTGCCCAACATCCGTCCCGAGATCCACAACTACGAGACACGCCCCTCCAAGCCGAAGCAGACCGAGCTGTGGACGCTGCTCGCGATCGTCGCCGTATGCTTCATCGGCTTCCTCGTCGTGCCGATGATCCTCGTGATCATCCGCTCGTTCACCACCGCCGGCGGCGCCGCCACGCTCGACAACTACGCGACGATCCTGTCGCGCCCCGAGTTCACCCGCTCGATCACCAACTCGCTGACCGTGGCCGCCGTCTCCGCGCTCGTCGCCGTGCTGCTCGCCTTCCTGCTGAGCTACACGATCAACTGCACGAACGTGCCCCGCGGCTTCAAGAAGGCCGTCGCCCTGCTCGCGCAGCTGCCGATGCTGCTGCCGACCATCACCTACGGCTTCGCGATCATCTACTCGTTCGGCAAGAACGGCCTGATCACGCAGCTCGTCGGCCACCCGCTGTTCGACATCTACGGCTTCAACGGCCTTCTCATCGGCTACGTCATCTACACGCTGCCGACCTGCTTCCTGCTCATCAACAACAGCTTCCAGTTCGTCGACAAGAAGTTCATCATCGTCTCGCACATCATGGGCGACAACCCGCTGACGACCTTCCTCAACACCGTGCTGCGACCGCTGGTCGGCACAATGGCCGTCGCGTTCATCCAGTCGTTCTTCCTGGCGTTCACCGACTACGGCATCCCGACCTCGGTGGGCGGCACCTACGACGTGCTGGCCATGACCCTGTTCAACCAGATGCTCGGCTCGATCCCGAACTTCAACCGCGGCGCCGTGATCGCCGTGTTCATGCTCATCCCCTCGATCATCTCGATCATCCTGATGACCGTGCTCGAACGCTTCGCGATCCGCTACAAGCAGATCAGCCAGATCGACCTGCCCAAGGGGAGGAAGCGCGACTGGATCTGCGGCATCGCCTCCGTCGTCACGCTCGTGTGCACGCTTTCGGTGTTCCTCGTGATCCTGCTCATCCCGTTCGTGCAGGAGTGGCCGGACCACCTCGGCTTCACGTTCGCGCACATCGCGAACCTGTTCACCGACTCGCAGCTCACGCAGGTGTTCACCAACTCGCTGTACGTCGCCGTGATGACCGCCATCTTCGGATGCGTGTTCGTCTACGCCGCGGGCCTGGTCACCTCCCGTTCGAAGCTGCCCGCGTGGGCACGCCGTTCGGTGGACGCGATCTCCGCGATCATCAACACGGTCCCGGGCATGGTGCTCGGCATCGCCTTCCTGTTCATGTTCTCCGGCTCGCCGCTGCAGAACACGTTCTGGATCCTCATCATCGCCAACATCGTGCACTACTTCGCCACCCCGTACCAGATGATCAAGGACTCGCTGACCAAGATGAACGCCGGGTGGGAGACCACCGCCAAGCTCATGGGCGACAACTGGATCAAGACGCTGGTGCGCGTCGTCACGCCGAACGCGTGGCCGACCCTGCTGCAGATCTTCGGCTACTACTTCGTCAACGCGATGGTCACCATCTCCGCGGTCGTGTTCCTCACCGGCGCCCGCACGCAGGTCATCACCACGAAGATCTCCGCCCTGCAGCACATCGCCAAGTTCGACGACGTGTTCGTGCTCTCGCTGCTCATCCTCGTCGTCAACCTCGTGGTCAAGGGCCTGATCGCCCTGTTCACCCGCGACCGTTCCGCCGAACGCGCCAAGGAGGCCCGCAAGGCCAAGGCCGCCGTGAGGACCCCGCAGGTGGCCGCCTCGTTCAGCACCGTGCGCCCCAGCCGCCAGCTTGCCGCAGCGGCCGCCACCTTCCAGCTGCCGGACAGCGGCAACCGAAGGAACCGCAGCCTGCTCACCGGCATCGCCTCCGCGGTGTGCGTGGCGCTGCTCGTCACCTTCGGCGCGGTCTCCACGTCCGCGTCGGCGGCCGGCGGCAAGGTCGTCATCTACACGAACGCCGACGAGGAGGCCGTCACCGCCTTCGAGCACGCGCTCGACCGCAACGGCTACAAGGACCAGTACATCATCCAGGAGTTCGGCACCTCCGAGCTCGGCGGCAAGATGCTGGCCGAGGGCAAGGCCCTCGAGGCCGACATGCTCACGATGAGCTCCTACTACGTCGACTCCGCCCAGGAACGCAATCACATGTTCGCGAACCTGACCGACGTGCATGCGCAGCTGCTCGGCGACACGGAGAACTCGAAGGCCCCGGCCTACCGCTCCCCCACCACCGCGCAGGAGGGCGCCATCATCATCAACACCGAGGCGCTCAAGGCCGCGGGCGTGCCGAAGCCGAAGAGCTACGCCGACCTGGCCAAGCCCGAGTACAAGGGCCTGATCTCCGTGCCGGACATGGAGGGCTCCTCCACCGGCTGGCTGATGGTCCAGGCCATCGTCGACGCCTACGGCACCGGCGAGAAGGGCAAGCGGATCCTCACCGACATCTACCGCAACGCCGGCCCGCACCTCGAACAGTCCGGCTCCGGCCCGCTCAAGTCGGTGCGCGCCAAGGAGGTGGCGATCGGCTTCGGCCTGCGCCACCAGGCGGTCGCCGACAAGAAGAACGGCCTGCCCATCGACTACGTGGACCCGACCGAAGGCAACTACTCGCTGACCGAGTCGGTGGCGGTGCTCGACAAGGGCCGCGCCACCAACCCCAAGGCGCAGAAGATGGCCGGCGTCATCATCGACAAGGGCCGCAAGGAGCTGCTCGAGACCTACCCGACCCCGCTCTACAAGGGCGAGAAGGCCCCGGCGAACGCCTCCAAGCGTTCCAAGTCGTTCCCCGAACCGCTGACCGTCGACCTGCTCCAGAAGCACCAGGACTTCTCGTCCGAATGCAAGCGGGCCGCGGAGGGCGGCGAGTGACGGGCGGCGTTCGGACCGCGCAGGTGAACACGGTCTGAACGCAACTCGGTTACTACAAACGACACTCCGCCCGCAGGGCGAAATCTACGTAGAAATATCCGAAAAGTTCCTTCGTGATTACACTCTGCGGGCGGAAGCCATATTCAAAGCGCCTAACGAACATCCACGGCGTACAACGCATACTTCGTCCAAGCCAAGAGAGCCATGGGATCCGACGGATCCATGGAATCCACGGAAAAGAAAGGAAACGACCATCATGGCCAACGAATACAAGCTGCTCACCCCCGGACCGCTGACCACGACCCGCACGGTCAAGGAGGAGATGCTCTTCGACCACTGCACGTGGGACGAGGACTACCAGCAGATCACCCAGAAGATCCGCCGCCAGCTGCTCGAACTCGCCCACTGCGACCCGCGCGACTACACCGTCGTGCTCATGCAGGGCTCCGGCACGTTCGGCGTGGAGAGCGTCCTGACCTCCGTGATCGGCAAGGACGAGAAGGTGCTGTTGTGCACCAACGGCGCGTACGGCGACCGCCAGGTCAAGATCTGCGAGCACGCGGGCATCGACTACGTGCAGTACGCCGAGCCGTACGACCGCATCCCGGACGCCGACAAGGTCGAGGAGTACCTGCGCCGCGACCCGTCCATCACGCACGTGTCGATGATCCACTCGGAGACCACCTCCGGCCTGCTCAACGACATCGCCGCCGTGGCCACCGTCGCCAAGGCGCACGGCTGCACGTTCATGGTCGACGCGATGAGCTCCTTCGGCGGCGTCGACATCCCGGTCTCCGGCTGGGGCATCGACTTCCTCGTCTCCTCCGCCAACAAGTGCATCCAGGGCGTGCCCGGTTTCAGCTTCATCATCTGCAACAAGGCGAAGCTCGAGGCCTCCAAGGGCAAGGCGCGCAGCCTGTCCCTCGACCTGTGGGACCAGTGGAACACGCTGGAGAAGGCGAACGGCAAGTGGCGCTACACCTCCCCCACCCACGTGGTGCTCGCCTTCTCCAAGGCCCTCGACGAGATGTTCGCCGAAGGCGGCATCCCGGCCCGTTCCGCCCGCTACGCGCTGAACAACCACCTGCTCATCGCCCGCATGGAGGCGCTCGGCTTCCGCGTGTTCCTCAAGGAGAACCAGGGCCCGATCATCACCACGTTCCTCTACCCGGAGGGCACGAAGTTCGACTTCCACGACATGTACGAGTTCATCAAGGAGCGCGGCTACGCGATCTACCCCGGCAAGCTCACCCATGAGGAGACCTTCCGCCTGGGCAACATCGGCGAGATCTACACCGACGACATCGAGAAGGTGACCGAGCTTCTGGCCCTGTACATGGGCGAGCGCGGCCTGCTCGAGGCGGCCACCGGCTCGGCCTCCGTGCCCGAGGCCATCGCCGCGATGGACAAGGCCGGCGAGCCGATCAAGGCCGCCGCCCCGGCGAACGTGAAGCTCACCGCCTGAGAACCGCCCGGAACATCGGAACATCGGAAAAGGAGACAGCGACAATGACCAACCGTTTCGAAGCCGTGATCTTCGACTGGGCCGGCACGACCGTGGACTACGGCTGCTTCGCCCCCGTCAAGGCCTTCCAGGAGGCGTTCAAGGAGTTTGGCGTGGAGCCGACCATGGAGGAGACCCGCAAGCCGATGGGCATGCTCAAGCACGACCACATCAACACGATGCTGCACATGAACCGCATCGCCCGCGCGTGGGAGGACGCCCACGGCGCCGCCCCGACCGACGCGGACACGGATGCCGTGTACGCGCACTTCGAGCCGAAGCTGCTGTCCATCCTCGACGGCTTCGCCGACCCGAAGCCGGGCGTCGTGGACGCGGTCGCCGCCCTGCGCGAGGCGGGCCTGAAGATCGGCTCGACCACCGGCTACACGGACAGGATGATGGAGATCGTCGTGCCGAAGGCCAAGGAGAACGGCTACGACCCCGACTTCTGGATCAGCCCGGACGGCACCGACGGCTACGGCCGCCCCTACCCGTACATGATCTTCCGCAACCTCGAGGCCCTGCACGTCACCGACGTGCGCCGCGCCGCGAAGGTGGGCGACACGCTCTCCGACATCCGCGAGGGCAAGAACGCGGGCGTGTTCACCATCGGCGTGACCGAGGGCAGCTCGCAGATGGCCCTGAGCCAGACGGAGTTCGAGGCGCTGGGCGACGCCGACAAGGCGGCCGCGCGTGCGGCGGCCCGCGACGCGTTCGTGAACGCGGGCGCCGACGCGGTCATCGACACGCTGGCCGAGCTGCCGGCGCTGCTCGCCCAGATGGCCTGATTCGCCGGGTCCCACCGGATCCAGACGAATCCCGGCGAATCCCGGCGAATCCGAGCGGCGGCCCCGCGGCGGTCCCCTCCCCGAAAGGACGGAGACCGCCGCGGGGCCGCCGCCGCCGATGCACATCCGCCGACGGGCGCATCCGCGGACGCGGCCGCGGATGCGCAATATACGCATATAACGCATATATGAGTTCACTCGCATATATAAGAACGTTTACGAATATGGACAGCAGCCTCTCCCCGTTACCTGCCGTTCATACAATGGTTCGCGGCCATTATGGAATAGGAGAAAGAAGAGGTTCATGTTCTCAACCCATGCCAAGCGCATCGCCGCCCTGGGCGCGGCCTGCGCGATGCTGTTCACGGCGGCCGCCTGCGGCGGCTCGTCCAGCTCGTCGCAGTCCGACGGACAGACCATCATCTCGGTGAACAACACCGAACCGCAGA
This sequence comes from Bifidobacterium platyrrhinorum, assembly GCF_010667645.1. Classification (GTDB taxonomy): domain Bacteria; phylum Actinomycetota; class Actinomycetes; order Actinomycetales; family Bifidobacteriaceae; genus Bifidobacterium; species Bifidobacterium platyrrhinorum. The sequence continues at coordinate 35,804 of NZ_WHZV01000010.1, read as the reverse complement.
GCCCGCTGGTGCCCGCCGACACCAACGAGATGGGCGGCGGCAAGGTCATCCGCTACCTGTTCGAGGGTCTGGTCAGCTACGACGTCAAGGGCAAGCAGCACCTCGAGGTCGCCAAGTCCATCACGCCGAACGACGACGCCACCCAGTACACCATCAAGATCAAGGACGGCTGGAAGTTCACCAACGGCGAGGCCGTGACCGCCGAATCGTTCGCCAAGGCGTGGAGCTACGCGGCGAACGTGAAGCACGCCATGAAGCAGGCGAGCCGCATGTCCATCATCAAGGGCTACGACGAGCTTCAGGACCCGAACGTGGCCGACGACGCGCAGCTGAGCGGCCTTGAGGTCAAGGACGACCACACGCTGGTCGTGACCCTCGACCACCCGGATTCCGTCTTCCCGGTCCAGATCGCCCACCAGTCGTTCTTCCCGCTGCCGTCCGTGGCCTACAAGGACATCAAGGCGTTCGGCAAGAACCCGGTCGGCAACGGCCCGTACAAGCTCAAGTCGTGGAACGTCGGCAAGGACATCACCGTGGTGAAGAACCCCGACTACAAGGGTTCGCGCACCGTGAAGAACGACGGCATCGAGTTCCGCGTCTACACCGATGAGAACGCCGCCTACTCCGACGTGCTCTCCGGCAACCTCGACGTGCTCGACGAGGTGCCCGCCAGCGCCGTCAAGACCTTCCGCTCCAACAAGAGCGTGACCGCCTACAGCCAGCCGGGCTCCTCCTACCAGGGCTTCGTGATCCCGGAGCGCCTCGACCACTTCGGCTTCGACGAGGAGGGCCAGCTGCGCCGCCAGGCCATCTCCATGGCCATCAACCGCAAGCAGATCGTCGAGAAGGTGTACTCGAACACGAAGACCGTGGCCACCGACTTCACCTCGCCGCTGGTGCCCGAATACTCCAAGACGCTCAAGGGCGAGGAGAACCTCGAGTACAACCCGACCAAGGCCAAGGAGCTGTGGAAGAAGGCCGACGCCATCTCCCCGTGGAGCGGCAGCTTCAAGATCGCCTACAACGCCGACGGCGGCCACAAGCAGTGGGTCGACGCCGTGTCCAACCAGCTCAAGAACACGCTCGGCATCGACGCCCAGGGCGACGCCTACCCGACGTTCAGCGACATCCGCGAGCGCGTCACCGACCGCAGCATCTCCACCGCGTTCCGTTCCGGCTGGATGCTCGACTACCCGTCCGCCGAGGACTACATGACCCCGCTGTACGCCTCCGCCTCCGCGGACGGCCACGGCTCCAACGACGGCGACTACAAGAACCCCGAGTTCGACGCCGCCCTGGCCAACGCCCTGTCGCAGACCGACGTGACCAAGCGCACCGAGGCCCTGCGCACCGCCCAGGAGATCCTCATGCAGGACCTGCCGTCCATCCCGCTGTGGTGCGACAACGTGGCGGCCGTCTCCGCGCAGAACGTGAAGAACGTGCAGTTCGACTACACGAACATGCCCACGTACAACACCATCACCAAGTGACGCGGTGATGCGGCGCGGCCTGGCCGCGTGACCGTATGAGAGAGCCCCGACGGGATTTCCCGTCGGGGCTTTTCGTTCACAGGAGATTATCAGCCTTGCACCATGCCGCCATCCGCGCTGCGGTAGCCGAGGTTCATCATCTCGCTGTTGTAGGCGATGACGCCGCGGCCCTGGGCGGGCAGGACGATCATGCCGCCGTCGCCGTGGTGGGCGGCGACCTCGTCGAGCGTGGCGACGGCGGCGTCGTGCACGGACTCGCCGGCGAAGCGCACGCGGTCGGACACCTGGTGCGCGGCGACGACCTTGATGAACGCCTCGCCGATGCCGGTGCAGGAGACCGCCACGGTGCGCTGGTCGGCGAAGGTGCCGCAGCCGGGCAGCGGCGAATCGCCGACGCGGCCGTGCATCTGGTTGGTGATGCCGCCGGTGGACGTGCCGGCGGCGATGTCGCCGTTCACGTCGCGGGCCACGGCGCCGATGGTGCCGTGCTTCTCCCACTCGTCGCCGCCGGACTGCGCCTCGGCGAGCGACTGGCGCCGCTGCTCGGTGATGAAGTACTCGTTGGGTTCGGTCGCGACGCCCCAGTCGGCGATCTCGCCGTCGGTCGGGTCGGCGAACAGCACGTGCTTGGTCTGTTCCTTGACCGCGCGGGCCGCGTCGATCGGGTTCCTCACCGTGGACACGCCGGTGACCGCGCCGACCTCGCCGTCGCCGGTCATCAGGCAGGCGTCCATCTGGGCGATGCCGTCGCTGGTGAGCGCGGCGCCGTGGCCCGCGTTGAATTCGGGGGAATCCTCCATCACGTGGATGGCGGCGATGACGGCCTCGTGGGCCGGCGCGCCCGCCTCGAGCAGCGCGTAGCCGGCGTCGAGCGCGCGGTTGAGGTCCTTCTCGACCTGCGCGATGCGTTCCGGCGTGCTGCGCTTGCCGCGGCTGCCCGCGCCCGCGTGGATGATCAGGGTGATGCCGCTTTCGCTGCCCGCCGAGATGGCGGTCACCGGAGATGTGGACGATGCCGTGCCCATAGTGTCTGTTGTCCCTTTCCTTGCCGGCCCGTGCCGTCGAAGACCGACGGATGCGCGGGGCCGTGCTTCCTGCGTCGTGATGTCCGCGCCGCGGCCCCGGTCGCCCGGCGCCGCATGCGCCATGTGTATGATACGCGGCCGCGGCGTGCAACGCGACCATACGGCCACACCGCAGGTGCGCTACGCCTCCGCCAGGGATTCCGGCAATTCCAGTCCCGCCTCACGCAACGCGTCGCGCAGCGAGGGGGTGACCTTGCCGTCGCGGCCGCGCACGCCGCGCGCGTGGAGCAGCGAGCTGACGATGGCCTCCTCGCTTGCGGCGGCCACGGCGCGGAAGCATCGGTCCATCGCGTTCTCGTTGAGCCGTGTCACGGTCTCGATGAGCGGCCCGCCGGCGGGCGTGGGATGGTCGGACGGTGTGGTCTGGTCGTCGCCGGCCCAATGGTCGATGCGGTTGGCGGTGCTGAACGCGACGACGATCTCGCCGCTGCCGTTGCCGATGTAGCCGCCGCAGCGCGCGATGCCGACGGTGACGCGCTTGGCCATGCGCCTCAGCTGGCGTGAATCGGCCGGCAGGTCGGTGGCGATGACCGCGACGATGCTGCCCTTGTCCTCGCCGGCGCCGGCCGCGCCCACGGCGTCGGTCCCGTCCGAGGCCGATGCCGGGGCGGCGTGTTCCGCTTCGGCGAGGCGCAGGCCGACCGGCTCGCCATTGAGACGCAGGCATTCGCGCGAACCGAAGTTCGTGAGCACCAGCACGCCGAGCACATGGTCGCGCCCGTCCACGCGCACCACGCGCGAGGCCGACCCGATGCCGCCTTTGAGGCCGAAGCAGGTCATGCCCGTGCCGGCGCCCACGTCTCCCTCGTCGAAGTCCTCGCCGGCCGCGGCGATCGCCTCCAGCCCGTGCGCCGGCGTGACGGCGCGGGCGCGTATCGAGTTGATGGGACCGTCGTTGCATTCCATGACCACCGGGTTCACCGTGCCGGTGTCGACGCCGATGGCGGGGTGGCCGGTGAGCGCGTGGTCCACGAGCGCGTCGAAGCAGGCGCCGCAGGAGAGCGTGTTGGTCATGAGGATCGGCGTTTCGAGGCTGCCGAGCTCCTCGACCTGCACGAGTCCCATCGACTTGCCGAAGCCGTTGGACACGTATGCGGCGGCGGGCGGTTTGCTTGCGAAACAGTCGCCGGGCGGCACGATGGCGGTCACGCCGGTGCGGATCGTGGGCGCGGCGCCGTCGGGCGAGCGCAGCGTGACGTGGCCGACCCTCACGCCGGGCACGTCGGTGATGAGGTCCCGCTTCCCCGCGGGGCCGTCGTACAGGTCATGGTTCCATATGGCATTCGTTCCCATGGAGGACCATGGTAGCCCGGCCCGCGGCGCCGCCCGTCAACGCGTCATGGCGCGCACGGCGTCGCAGACCAGGCGGATGCCGTCCTCCAGGTCGCGTGCGTCGGGGCGGACCATGTTGAGGCGGATGTGCGTCTCGTCGGTCTCGTCCACGTCGAACACGCCGCCGGGCATGAACGTGACGCCGAGCGTGCGGCACCGGGCGAGCAGGTCGAGCGCGCGCACGCCGTCGGGCAGCGAGACCCAGATGTAGTATCCGCCCTGCGGCACGGTCCATCGCATGCCTTGCGGCGCATGCCGTTCCAGCGCGGCGACGGCCGTGTCTCGGCGGCGTCGGTAGGCGGCGGTCAGGTCGCGCACGTGCCCGGCGATGCGCCCCTCCTTAAGCAGTTCGAGGCAGATGCGCTGCGACGACGTGCTCGTATGCTGGTCGACCATGCGCCGCAATGCGGCCAGACGCGCGATGACGTGCGGGTCGGCCGCCACCCATCCGGTGCGCAGCCCGGAGGTGACGGTCTTCGAGAACGTGGACAGGTACATCACGTATCCGGCGTTCTCCATGCCGGCGAGCGGCACGGGGCGGTCGCCGTCCCCGTTCCCGCCGTACCACAGCTCCCCGTAGGCGTCGTCCTCGACGATGAGACACTGGTGGCGGCGCGCCACGTCGACGAGCCTGCGGCGGCGCTCCATCGGCATCGTCGTGCCGGTGGGGTTGTGGAAGGTGGGGATGGTGTAGATGATCTTGGGCCGGAAGCGCGCGCAGTAGCCCTCGAGCAAATCGGTGCGCATGCCGTCGGCGTCGACCGGCACGCCGACGATCGACGCGTCGGCGGAGCGGAACGTCTGCAACGCGGGGAAGAACGTGGACTGTTCGACGAGCACGCGGTCGCCCGGGTTCACGAACGCGCGCACGATGAGGTCGATGCCCTGTTCGGATCCGGACAGGACCATGACGTTGCGCGCCTCGCAGGCGACGCCGCGCGTGCGCATGTGTTCGGCGAGCAGCGCGCGCAGCTCGTCGAAGCCTTCGATGGGCGATTCCGGCTGGCCGTCGAACTCGTGCGAGGCGAACGCCTCGAGGCTCACCGCGCGCAGCAGGTCGTCGGGGATGTCCGCCGGGTTGGGCGAGCCGGTCGCGAAGTCGATGACGCGTCCGTCCGCTCCCCCGCGCCGGGCGCGGTCGATCTCGGCGATGTCATGGTAGGTGAACCGGTTGGAGTAGTCGCTGAACAGCACCGACCACGGGGGCCGGATGACGGACGGCTCGGGCGTGCCGTCGTGCGCGGGGACGCCGGCGTCGCGGATCGTGCGGATCGTACCGGGCGATGGCCGCGCACCGGCGCCGCCCGCCGGGGTCACGAACGTGCCCTTGCCGACCTTCGACGCGACGAGGCCTTCGTCCTTGAGCCGTTGGTACGCCTGCAGGACGGTGGTGCGGTTGACGCCGAGGCGTGCGGCGAGCTCGCGCTCGGGCGGCAGCCGGTAGCCTTCGGCGAGCTCGCCGGAGACGATGCGTTCGCGCAGCTGTGCGGCCAGCTGCCGGTACATCGGCACGCTCGCACGCCGGTCGAGTTCCAGCCGCATGGCCACCGTCCTTTCCCTTCCCGTATCCGCATCGGGGCGACTTCCCCGCCGCCGCTCCTTTTCGGCAATCCTTCCGACGATTATCCCATGATGCGGTGAAACTCCCATGGTGCGCCGACGCAAAACGGCGGGAAATGGCCGTTCCACATCATCTTCACACCGCACCATGGGCGATTGCCGGGCACCGCCCCGGGCCACGGGGAGCGCTACAGGGAGAGGAACAGCTCGTGCAGGCGCGTGTCGTCGGTGAGTTCCGGGTGGAACGCGGTGGCGAGGATGCCGCCCTGGCGCAGCGCCACCGGATGCCCGTCGACCTCGGTTTCGACGCGCGCCGACCCGCCGACGGAGACGACGTACGGCCCGCGGATGAACACGAGCGGGAAATCCTTGATGTACCCGGCGTCCCCGGGCTCGCCGAAGTCGGCGGTGGCGGCGAAGCTGCCCAGCTGGCGGCCGTACGCGTTGCGGCGCACGACGGCGTCGAGCGCGCCGAAGTACACGTGCTCGTCGTTGTCGAGCCTCTTCGCGAGCAGGATCATGCCGGCGCAGGTGCCGAACACGGGCTTGCCGGCCTTGATGTGCTCGGCGATCGGCTCGAACAGGCCGGTGGAGTGCAGGAGCTTGCCTTGCGTGGTGGATTCGCCGCCGGGCAGAATCACCCGGTCGATGGAGTCGTCGAAGTCCTCGGCGGCGCGCAGCAGCTTCCACGGCGCGCCGAGCCTGTCGAGCACGGCGGCGTGTTCCGCGAACGCGCCCTGCACGGCGAGGATGCCGGTCACGCCGTGCCGGTCCTGCCCGGATTCCACGCCGTCGGACTCCTCCTTGGAGATGTATTCGACCGCTACGACCATGTCAATCGCCTCCGGGTCTCACTCGCCTCGGGCGGCCATGATGGTCTGGATCTCGTCCTCGTTGATGCCGACCATGGCCTCGCCGAGGTTCTCGGAGAGCCTGGCGAGCAGGTCGGCGTCCTGCCAGTTGGCGGTCGCCTTGACGATGGCGGCGGCGCGCTTGGCCGGGTCGCCGGACTTGAAGATGCCGGAGCCGACGAACACGCCCTCGGCGCCGAGCTCCATCATCAGGGCCGCGTCGGCCGGGGTGGCGACGCCGCCGGCGGCGAAGTTGACGACGGGCAGACGTCCGTTGTCGTGCACGTACCTGGCGAGGTCGTACGGCACGGCGAGCTGCTTGGCCGCCTCGTACACCTCGTCGTCGCGCAGGGAGACGAGCTCGTGGATCTGCTTGTTCATTGTGCGCATGTGGCGCACGGCCTGGATCACGTCGCCAGTGCCCGGCTCGCCCTTGGTGCGGATCATGGCCGCACCTTCGGCGATGCGGCGCAGCGCCTCGCCGAGGTTCTTCGCACCGCACACGAACGGCACGTCGAACCGGTTCTTGTCGATGTGGTAGACGTCGTCGGCCGGGGAGAGCACCTCGGACTCGTCGATGTAGTCGATGTCGATGGCCTGCAGGATGCGGGCCTCGGCGATGTGGCCGATGCGCACCTTCGCCATGACCGGGATGGACACGGCCTCCTGGATGCCCTTGATCATGGCCGGGTCGCTCATGCGGCTCACGCCGCCGGCGGCGCGGATGTCGGCGGGGATGCGTTCGAGCGCCATGACGGCGCAGGCGCCGGCGTCCTGGGCGATCTTCGCCTGTTCGGGCGTGGTCACGTCCATGATCACGCCGCCCTTGAGCATCTGGGCGAGGTTGCGGTTGAGTTCGGCACGGTTCTGCGTCATCGGTGTTCCCTTCGTATGTCCGCGTGCGTCCGGCCCCTGCCGGACGGTTTCGCCGACCATTATCGGGCGCACGCACGCGGCCCGGTCCAAACCGGTCCAATTTGGATGGGGCCAATCGCGGGTTTTCCGACCGGTCCAATCCTTGCCGGGGCCGCGACGGCCCTCCCCGTCCGACCCGCAGGACCCGCCGAGCCGGGCCGGCCGATGCCGGCCGCCGTCAGCCGATGTTGTTGCCGTACACCTGGGACTGCAGGTCCTTGCGCGCGGTCTCCATGCGGGTCACCTCGCCGAGCAGCGCGATCTTCTCCTCGCCGTCCGGCAGCATCGCCATCCGTCGCCGGGACGCGCCGATGCGGCGCATGAGCCCCATGTCGAGCAGTTTGGCGAGCAGTTCCGCGGCGTACCGGCGCTCCGCCTTGGTGGCGGGCCGCAGCCGCTCGTCGGCATGGCCGCCGCCCGGATCCGCGCCGCCGGAACCGTCCCCGTCCCCGCCGCCGGAGGCCGGGCGTCCGTCGGCGGGCAACGGCAACGGCATGACCGCCAGTTCGTTGATCGTCGATTCGAGCATCGGCCCGCCCGCCTTGGTGAGATTGTGCATCCACAGCCCCTGCGGGGTACCGTCCCCGGGCAGTCCGCCGGCGGCGGCCACCGCCTGGAACAGGGTGCGGAACACCGGGGTCATGAAGTTCGCGAGCGTCAGTTCGCCGAACCACGACGGGTCGATGGCGCGTGGGATCTGGATGAGCACGGCCATGAACTGCTGTTCGGCGATGAACACGGCGTCGTCGATGCGGAAATACGTCTGTTCGGCGGCGTCGCGGCGTTCGAGCGCGCGGCGCGCCGCCGGGTTGGCGTACGGGTCCGCGCCCGGGTCCGCACGGCGTTCCGGACCGGCGTTGAACCGGCGCCGCTGCGCGTACGCGTCCTCGTCGCGCACATGCAGCCGCCGGCGCGCCTGGTTCACCTCGCGGCGCATGATGTCCAGGTCCACGCCGATGCGGCGCGTCGCCTTGCGCGTGTAGATGTCGAGCAGCGACCGGTCGCGGATCTGCGCCACCAGCGGCGCCACCGCCTTGACCGCGCCCATCTGCCCGGTCGTGTACGACGTGTCGAACCGGCCGATCGCCGCGTCGATGACGAAATCGTAGAGCGGTTTCGCATGCCCGATGAGCGAGCGCACCGCCTCGTCGCCGCGTTCGATCCTCAAATCGCACGGGTCGAGGTTGTCGTCCGCCACGGCGACGAACGTCTGCGACAGGAACGCCGAATCGAGGCCGAACGCGTGCAGCGCGGCCTTCTGCCCGGCGGCGTCGCCGTCGAACGTGAACACGATGCGCGAGCTCAGCGGCTGGCCCTCGACCTTCAACGGCCCCACCAGCTGGACCGCGCCGAGCGAATCGTCGGCGATGAGACGGCGCACGATCTTCGCGTGCTCGGCGCCGAACGCGGTGCCGCACGTGGCGATCGCCGTGTCCACGCCGGCCAGGTGCATGGCCATCACGTCCGTGTACCCCTCGACGATCACCACCTGTCGCTTCTTCACGATCGCCTTCTTCGCCAGGTCGATGCCGTAGAGCACCTGGTTCTTGCGGTACAGCTGCGTGTCCGGCGTGTTGATGTACTTCGCGGCGATCTGGTCGTCCTCGTACAGCTTGCGGGCGCCGAAGCCGAGCGTACGGCCGGTCGAATCGCGGATCGGCCAGGTGACGCGGCCGCGGAAATAGTCGTAGACGCCGCGCTGGCCCTGACGCGCGAGGCCCGCGTCGAGCATCTCCTGCTGGGTGAAGCCCTTCGACGCGAGATGGCGCACGAGGTTGTCCCACCCCTGCGGCGCGTATCCGCAGCCGAAGCGTTCGCAGTCGGCCTGGCTGAACGTGCGCCCGCCGAGGAGCTTGCGGGCGGCGAGCGCCTCCTTGGTCATGATCTGGGAGACGAAGAAGCGCTGCGCCTCCTCGTTGGCCTCGAGCAGGCGCGCGCGCTTCGAGCCGGAATGCCCGTCGGCGCGCCCCGTGCCGCTCTGCTCGTAATGCAGTTCGATGTGGTACTTGTCCGCGAGCAGTTCGACGGCCTCGCGGAAGTCGATGTTCTCCTGCTGTTCGACGAATTTGAACACGTCGCCGCCCAGGCCGCAGCCGAAGCAGTGCCAGACGCCGAGCGCGGGGCGCACGTTGAAGCTGCCGGTCTTCTCGTCGTGGAACGGGCACAGGCCGACGTACGTGCCGGTGCCGGAGGGCTTGAGCGAGACGGATGCGGATACGATGTCGTACAGGTCCGCGGCGGCGCGCACCTTCTCCACGTCTTCCTTCTTGATCATTCCGGCCATAACCCTCTACCCTACCCCACCGTGGGATCGCCCGGCCGATGGGACGTCCCGTCCTTGTATGCCGGAGGGCCGGATGGCATATGCGGGGCGCGACACACTCCAGGCCGTTCGGCCAAGCCTACGGTCGCGCCCCGCATATGCCGTCCGTCCCCCGCACAACGGGAACGCCGGGTCAGCACAGGATGGAGTGGAGAGCGAGGGCGGAGGCGTCGGTGAGGGAGGCGACCTGGTCGACGGCGACGCGCAGGCGGCCGTCGTCATCGCCGGCCTCGCGCCAGTCGTCGAGGAACTGGCTTTCGAGCACGTCGGAGGGGCGCGGGGATTCGCTCATGAGCACGTCGACGAGGTCCTCGACGATTCGCTGCTCCTCGCGATGCAGCGGCTCGCGCTGGCGCGGCGCCATGACGAAATGCACGGCCACGCCCTTGAGCGCCACGATCTCGTAGGAGGTCTCCCCGGGGATGACCACGTTGGCCGAGTACCGGGTGAGCGGGCCGGGGCCGTGGGCTTCGCGGGTGGCGCTTTCCACGCTCCACGCGAACCGTCCGATCAGGTCGGAGGTGATGTTCTTGAGTCTGGCCAGGTCCCTTCGCGAACCGTCGAAGCGTTCGGGGAACAGGCCGAGCCGGGAGAGCCGGGCGAACGCGGCGAGCAGCCCGTCCGGGTCCCACCGTTCGCCGTACCAGGCGCGCGTGTCCTCGACGATGGCGTCGAGCGTGCGCACGTTCGAGAGGGCCGAGGGGTCGAACGCGCCGGTGGCGATCGCGTCCTCCACGTCGTGCACCGAGTAGGCGATGTCGTCGGCGAGGTCCATCACCTGGCATTCCATCGGCTTCACGGCTTTGGGGGCGCCGGTCTTGAGCCAGCGGAACACGTCCTCGTCGTCCGGGTAGACGCAGAACTTGGTGGGTTTGACGCCGGTGAGGCGCGCGTATTCGGGGGCTTCGGCGAGCGTCCACGGGTATTTGACGGCAGCGTCGAGCGAGGCGCGCGTGAGGTTCACGCCGGCGGGGCGCCCGTCGGGGTGGAGGACCTTCGGTTCGAGACGGGTGAGCAGGCGCAGGGTCTGCGCGTTGCCTTCGAAGCCGCCGATCCCCGCGGCGATGCGGGCCAGCGCCTGTTCGCCGTTGTGGCCGAACGGCGGGTGGCCGAGGTCGTGGGCGAGGCACGCGCAGTCGACCACGTCCGGGTCGCAGCCGAGCAGTTTGCCGATCTGGCGGCCGATCTGCGCGACCTCGAGCGTGTGGGTGAGGCGGGTGCGGGCGAAGTCGTCGGTGCCGGCGACGAGCACCTGGCTTTTCGCGCCGAGGCGGCGCAATGCGGATGAGTGGATGAGTCGGGCGCGGTCGCGTTCGAACGCGGTGCGCGTCTTCGATTTGGGCGCCTCGGGGGCCCAGCGTTCCTCGTCGAAGGCGGTGTAGCCTTCGCCGCTCAATACCGGTTCCCCGTCCCGTGTCGTCTCCATGCCGCCCATCCTACCCGCGGTTCCCCTACCGGCGGGTGGTTCCTTGGGTTCCGCCGCCACGGTTCATGTCCCGGAAGCTCGAGAAAACCGGACGCTTGGATCCACTCAGCGTCCCGGATTCTCGGGATCGGCGTTCGCTTCGAGAATCCGGGACGTCCGGAGCCTCCGGACGGCACCGCTTACGAGGAACCGTTACAGCAGCCGTTACAGCAGCGACGCCGGGTCGAGCCTGGCGAGATCGTCGGCGGGCAGCACCTCGGCGGCGTGCTCGTACAGGCGCGGGATGCGGTTGCGCAGGCAGGTGAAGATCTCGTAGCTGATGGTGTCGGCGGCGCGGGCCCAGTCGTCGGCGGTCGGCTCGGCGAACTCCTCGCCGCGGCCCGGGCCGAACAGTTCCACGGTGTCGCCCTCATGCACGTCGAGCGCGGCGGCCGAACCGTGCAGGTCGAGGATGAACTGGTCCATGCACACGCGGCCGGAGACGCGGTACAGCTTCGGCCCTTCGGCGGTCATCACGCGCACCGGGCCGCCCGGCTTCTCCACGTGCTTGGCGCCCTGCATGTCGAATCCGGAGGCGGAGCGGTGGATGCCGTCCGCGTAGCCGAGCGGCACGATCGCGGTGGAGGTGTCGTCCGGGGTGAGGTAGGTGCGGCCGTAGGAGATGCCGTGGCCGGCCTCCACGTCCTTGACGGTGCCGAGCTGCGCCTGCAGGCGCATGGCCGGCTTCAACGCGTAGCTGGACGGCGTGCCCATCGCCGGATCCGGCTCGTAGCCGTACAGGCCGATGCCCGGGCGGGTGAGTTCGAAGTGGATCTCGGGGCGGGACAGCGTGGCCGCGGTGTTCGCGAGGTGACGGATCTCGGGGGCGATGCCCGCCTTCTCCATGCGGGCGGTGAACGCCTTGAAGTTCTCGATCTGGCGGTCGGTGGAGGCGACGAACTCGGGCACGTCCGGCGAATCGGCCACGGCGAGGTGGCTCCACTGGCCGACGATATGCAGCACGCCCTCCTTGGCGAGCGGGACGAGCCTGGCGAGCGCCGCGTCGAAGCCCTCCGGCGTGAAGCCGTTGCGTCCGAAGCCGGAGTCGACCTTCACGTGCACGCGCGCCGTCTTGCCGAGCTTGCGGGCGGCCTCGGCCACCGCGTCGATGCCGGGCAGCGAACCGACGGACACGTCGATGTCGTTGGCGATGAGCTCGTCGAACGGGACCTCCGTGCCGTTGTAGACCCACGTGAGGATGTGGCAGCGGTCGGGGCCGATGCCGAGCTTGCGCAGGAGCAGCGCCTCATGCGACTGGGCGGTGCCGAGCCAGGTGGCGCCGCCGGCGAGCGCGGCGAGCGCGGCGGGCAGCAGGCCGTGGCCGTAGGCGTCGGCCTTGACCACGCCCATCACGGCGGTGCCGGAGTGGGGGCCGCCGACCACGCTCACCAGATGCGCCATGTTGTCGCGCAGGGCCTTGAGGTCGACGATGGCCTGCGCGGGGTAGCGGCGACGGGCGGCCGCGTAGTTGGCCCTGCCCGCCTGGGAGCTGAATTCGATTTCGGGAGCTGCGTTCATACTCATGGTGCCCCATTGTCGCGCGGCGTTGTGACGAGTCCGTTTTCGCGCCCACATGCCGACACGCGAGGTTTGCGCGTCCCCGCATCACGGATCGGCTTCCACACTACGACCCGTTTTTCGCATGACGGACGCATCGTGAGACGCGCGGCGCCGCTTTTCCCCGGGTCGCCCTATACTCGGCGGTTACGCGGTTCACGAGCCGTTTGCCCGCAGGCCACTTCGTCCCCCTGCACGGCGCGGAGGCATCGTGCCGCCCATAGTTCAGACTCCCGGCGTTGAGGCGTGTCGGGGTCCCGGAATTCCGTCCGGCCAAGCCCCATTCCACTAATTCATGAGAGAAGACCATGAATCTGTTCCGTAAGAAAACGGTGGATCAGCTTGTCGCCGATTCCACCCCGCTCAAGCGCACGATGCGCACCTTCGACCTGACGATGCTCGGCATCGGCGCCATCATCGGCACCGGCATCTTCGTACTCACCGGCAAGGGCGCGCTCACCGCCGGCCCGGCGCTGTCCGTCTCGTTCCTGCTGGCCGCCATCTGCTGCGGTTTCGCGGGCCTGTGCTACGCCGAGTTCGCGTCGATGGCGCCGGTGTCCGGCTCCGCCTACTCGTACGCGTATCTGGCGTTCGGCGAACTCATCGCGTTCGTGATCGGCTGGAACCTCATCCTCGAATACGCGTTGCAGGCGGCCACCGTGTCCGCGGGCTGGGCCGGCTACTTCAACAAGCTGCTCGAAGGCTTCGGCCTGAGCCTGCCGGTCGAACTGACCGCCGCATACGGCACCACGCCCGGCGTGACCACCTATTTCAACCTGCCCGGCTTCGTGGTCGTGCTGCTCATCACCTGGGTGCTGTCCGTGGGCATCAACCAGACGAAGAAGACCAACGACATCATGGTGATGATCAAGCTCGCGATCATCGCTCTGTTCATCATCTGCGCCGTGTGGTACGTCAAGCCGTCCAACTGGCAGCCGTTCTCCCCGTACGGCATCTACACGTTCCAGCCCGGCTCCACCCAGCCGTACGGCATCCTGCCGGCCGCGTCCATCGTGTTCTTCAGCTTCATCGGCTTCGACGCCGTGTCCTCCTCCGCCGAGGAGACCATCGAGCCGAACAAGACGCTGCCGCGTGGCATCCTCCTGTCGCTCGCCGTCTCCACGGTGATCTACATCATCATGACGCTGGTGATGACCGGCATCGTGCCCTACCAGGAGTTCGCGAAGTTCATCGACGCCCCGGTCGCCGGCGTGATCCTGTACACCGGCATGAACTGGCTGGCCGTGGTCGTCAACATCGGCGCGCTCGTCGGCATGACCACGGTGATGCTCGTGCAGCTGTACGGCCAGTCGCGCATCTGCTACGCGATGGGCCGCGACGGCCTGTTCCCGAAGTTCTTCAGCGAGGTGCACCCGAAGCACCGCACGCCGTTCAAGGGCACCTGGTTCTTCGGCATCCTCACCGCGATCGCCGGCGGCTTCATCAACATCAACATCCTGTTCGAGCTGGTGAACATCGGCACGCTGTCCGCGTTCATCATCGTCTCCGCCGGCGTGCTGTGGATGCGCAAGACCGCCCCGGACGCGCACCGCGGGTTCAAGGCGCCGGGCGTGCCGGTCGTGCCTGCGCTGTCCATCATCTTCTGCCTGGTGTTCATCGCCGGCCTGAACTGGGAGACCTGGGTGCGGTTCGCGATCTGGCTGGCCATCGGCCTGGCCGTCTACTTCGGCTACAGCCGCCGCCACTCCAAGCTGGAGGCCACGGACGACGCCGAAACCCCGCAAGTCGCCTCCCCCGCGGAAGCGCGGTGACGTTCGTCATGCTCGTTCACCATGGATGTATCGGCGATGTCTGACGCATCCATGGTGAACGAGCATGACGAAATAGGGAAAGCCCCTCGATTTGCATCAAGGGGCTTTCCCGTATCCATGTCGTATCCATGTCGTATCCGCGATCGGGAACAGCGGGAATCCCCTCGTTCCGATACTCCCCTTCCGCGATTTAAACCGGCATCGGCAACGGGATTACCGGAATCATCGGAATACCACGGGCGGCAACGGAATATGCCGAGGGGGAACGGCATGAAGGCATCGCGGCCGAGCGACGCTGATGACACCCCGGATGACACCCCGTTATTCCGATGCCCCTACCACTCGTGGCGCTGGTAGGCGATCCTGGTGGTGTCCGTCGGCCGGTCGAGCAGCTGGATGAGGCCGCAACGGGCGAACCCGCTGGTCTCGAGCACGTGCTGCATGGCCTTGTTGTTCGGATGCGTGTCGGCGCGCACGTTGCCGTAGTGCTTGAGCGCCCAGGTGATGCAGTCGCGCGCGGCATGGCGCACCAGCCCGGACGAGGCGATGCGGTGGATGGTCACGTACGTGTCGTCGTCGAGCCACGCCCCGTCGATGCGCGCGTAGGTGGGGTCCTCGCCCGGGCATAGGGCGAACTGCGCGAGGATGCGCTCGTGGCCGTCCTTCATGTCGACCAGCAGCATGGTGCGCTGGTTGGCGATGTCGTCCCTCACCACCGATTCGCGCGGGAACGTGTTCCCCCATTGCGTGGGGTTGCCGTTGCGGGCCATGAGCTCGCGGGCGTGCGCGTAGACCTTGAGCATCTGCGGCAGGTCGCGCATGGTCGCGTGACGGAAACGACGGGACTGCGTATTGGACTCCACGGCACACCTCACGTCCGTGCGGCCGGGCGCACGGCGATTGAATCGGAAACGGGTCAACTGACGCGTTACGCTACCATGCCCGCCTCACAAACACCGCGGGTTTCCTGTGATGCGGCCGGAGGCTTCCCGTGATACGGCTGAGGTTGTTCATGATACGGTCGGAGCCTTCCGATACGACCGGAGCCTTCCAACACGGCCGGGTTTCCCGGTAGTACGGTCGGGTCCCCCGTGACGTGGCTGGAGTCTCCACAATGCGGTCGCCCGATATCCCGCATGGCATCATGCACGCGGACAGCGGGCGGCCGCATGCCGGCATATACGGTCTCCCCGGTTCCACGCGGGCAGACCGAAGGAAACGTATTCCATCAAATCCCCCGAGTACGTTCCCTCCGGCCAAAGAAGGCAGAACCGGAGGAAACGTATTCCAAGGGACTCCCCCGGTTCCGGTTTCTCCGGCTTGAACCGGAGAGACCGAAGGAAACGTATTCCACCAGGTTCCCTCAAGTACGATTCCCCGGCCCAAAACGATGAAGCCGGAGGAAACGTATTCCAGAGAATTCCCCCGGTTCCGGTTTCTCCGGCTTGAAATGGTAAGGCCGGGGATATCGCACGCGGGACACATGCCCCAAGTACGATATCCCCGGCCTCACCTGCGGGATGTCCTCCGGACACCATCCGCCGGGTACCCCGGCACCCGGTCCCCTCCGGTCAGACGACCTTGCGTTCGAACGGGTCGGAGCTGATGCCCTTGGCGAGGATGTCCTTGCACCATTCCTTCGCGGTGAACAGGCTGTGGTCGCGGTAGTTGCCGCAGCTTTCGATCGTGGTGGCGGGCACGTCGTCCCACGTGGCCTTGTAGGCGATGAACTCGAGCGACTCCTTGAGCGCTTTGGCGATCTCCTCGGTGGGATGCTCGCCCCAGGTGAGCAGGTGGAAGCCGGTGCGGCAGCCGAACGGCGAACAGTCGATGTAGCCGTCGATGCGCTCGCGCAGCAGCACGGCGATCGTGTGCTCGATGGTGTGCAGCCCGGCCGTCGGGATGGCGTTCTCGTTCGGCTGCACGAGGCGCAGGTCGTAGTTGGAGATCACGTCGCCGTGCGGACCCTTCTCCGTGTCGATGTAGCGCACGTACGGCGCCTTCACCTTCGTATGGTCGAGCTGGAAGCTTTCCACCACGGGCTTGTCGGTCTTGTCAGCCATGTTCGTTCCTTTCCGTGTCGCACATCGCCATGCGACGCATCCGCCGCCCATCCTAGTCGCGGACCGTGGAGACGGGGTCGTCAGGCTTCGTCGGCGTTATAGACGTTCCTTATAGACGTCTTCATACGCATGCACATCCGTCGCGCGCACGACCGCGCGGCACGATGCGGCGCGCACGACCATGCGGCACGCATACGGTACGCGCGGACGACACGGCGGCCCGCCGTCCGGGCGCGCGGAAGACGCACCGGCCGCCCGTCGGCCGCGTCCCTTGCCCGACGGTCACATCCTTGCCCCTCAGCCGCGTCTCCCGCCCGACGGTCACATCCCTTGCCCGACAGTCACATCCCTTGCCTGACGGTCACATCCTCTGCCCGACGGTCACGCTCCCTGCGCGCCGTACGCCGCGATCTCGTCCATGAACCGTCTGCCATAGCGTTCGAGCTTGCGTTCGCCCACACCGTTGACGGCGAGGAACTGGGCGTCGGTGACCGGCCGGATGCGCGCCATGTCGCGCAGCGCGCGGTCGGAGAAGACGATGTACGGGGGTTTGCCGATCTCCTGCGCGATGGTGCGGCGCAGGGCGCGAAGACGCTCGAACAGCGCGTCCTCCTCGTCCGAGGGCACGTACGCATCGGCATCGACCGGTCCGACGGTGCCGGCCGAACCGAACACGGTGGAGGACGGCACGCCGCCGCCCACGCCCAAGCGCCGCGTCCTACCGTCGGCTCCCCCATCGGCCGTGCGGTCGGAGCGGCGGTCCACGCGCTTGATCTCGTAGCGGAAGTCGGGGGCGACGGTTTCGGCGGCGCGCGGGCCGAATCCGACGAGCGGCAACCTGCCGTCGCCGACGGTCAGATAGCCGTCGGTGGTCATCTGGCTGAGCACGTCGCGTACGCGCGCCTCCGGCACGTCCTTGAGCGTGCCGAAGCTCGGCATGCGCTCCGGGGCGAGCCAGGCGAGGTCCTGCGCCTGCGAGCCGCGCAGGATCCTCACGATCTTGCCGGATCCGAGCCCGCGACGCACCGGCGTGGGGGTGGTCTCATGCCCCTGTTCGTCGTGCTCGAACATGACGTCGTGCACGCAACGGCTGATGTTGCGCGCGATGTCGGTCACGTCGACGGTGGTGAACGTGCGTTCGCAGTTCGCGCACGCACCGCACTTGCCCGGCGCGCCGGCCGTCGCCGCACCGGTGCCTGCCCCGGACACCGACCCGTCCTCCTGGCCGAAGTAGCGGGTCATGTACCGGTGGAGGCATTCGGTGGTGCGGCAGTAGCCGATCATACCGTCGAGCAGGCGGCGGCGGTTGTGTCGCGCGATCTCCTGCTCCTCGGGGGTCATGCGCTCGTTGTCGTTGTCCGAGTCGAGCAGGCGGCGGCGTGTGACGATGTCGGACTCGTTCCACAGCAGCGCGCACCGGCTGGGTTCGCCGTCGCGGCCGGCGCGGCCCGCCTCCTGGTAGTACGCCTCGATGGATTCGGGCATGTTGTGGTGGATCACGTAGCGCACGTTGGACTTGTCGATGCCCATGCCGAACGCGTTCGTGGCGACGACGACCGGCACCCGGTCGGTGACGAAGTCGCGTTGCGCCCGCCCGCGCGCCTCCGGGCTCATGCCGCCGTGGTAGGCGACGGCCACCGGGCCGCCGGCGGATCCCGCTCCCCCGGCCGTCGCACCGGCGGCGGCCCGGCGTTCCGGAACCGCCCGGTTCAACGTGTCGGCGAGCGCCTCGGTCTCCTTGCGCGTGGCGCAGTACACGATGCCGGAATCGCCGGGGTGCGCAGCCACGTAGTCGGCGATCCATGCGGCCTTGCGTTTGCGCTCCATGGCGATGACGTCGAAGTACAGGTTGGGACGGTCGAATCCGGTGACGGTCACCCGGGGCGCGTCGAGGCCGAGAAGGCCGACGATGTCGCGCCGAACCTTCTCGGTGGCGGTGGCGGTGAACGCGCCGACGACCGGGCGGCGCGGCAGCGAGCGGATGAAGTCGCCGATGGCGAGGTACGAGGATCGGAAGTCCTGTCCCCATTGGGAGACGCAGTGCGCCTCGTCGACGGCGACGAGCGCGATCGGGGTGCGTGCGGCGAAGTCGCGGAACCGGCCGGTTTCGAGGCGTTCCGGGGCCACGTAGAGGAGCTTCACCTGGCCGGCGGACGCCTGGGCGAGCGTCATGGACTGCTCGTCCGGCGTCTGCATGCCGTTGACGAACGCGGCCGGAAGCCCCACGTCGTTGAGCGCGTCGACCTGGTCCTGCATGAGGGAGATGAGCGGCGAGATGACGATGGCGACGCCGGGCAGCAGGGCGGCCGGGATCTGGTAGCACAAGGATTTGCCGGCGCCGGTGGGCATGACGGCGAGCACGTCGTGTCCGCGCAGGAGCGCGTCGACCACGCCGGACTGCCCGGGGCGGAACGATTCGTAGCCGAAGTACCGTCCGAGCGCGGCCAAGGCCGCCGCATGCATGTCCGCCGTCTGTCCAGTCATGGTTCCCACCATACATCCCCGCATCGCACCCATGCCGTGCGACCGGCCCGCGGCCTCTCCCCTGGCGCGGCCCTTCCCATGGTGCGGCGACACGTTTTCTCCACAACGGCGGAATAACGCCGTTGCGCGAGACCGCACCATGGGATGATTACCGCACCATGGCATGTCCGCCGCACCGTGGGAGATGCGGCGGAGGGGGTCACAGCCTGCCCAGCGCCTGGTCGAGGTCGGCGATGAGGTCGTCGGCGTCCTCGATGCCGACGGAGATGCGGATGAGGTTGTCGGGCACCTGCAGGGTGGTGCCGGACACGGAGGCGTGGGTCATGGCGGCGGGCACCTCGATGAGGCTTTCGACGCCGCCGAGCGATTCGGCGAGCGTGAAGATGGTCGTGTGGTCGACGAAGCGCTTCGCCGCCTCGGCGCCGGCAGCGAGCTGCACGGAGACGACGCCGCCGAAGCCGCCGTGCATCTGGCGTGCGGCGATCTCGTGTCCGGGGTGGGATTCGAGACCCGGGTACCAGACGCGTTCCACGACGTCGGACGGCTGGGATTCGAGCCACTGCGCGATCTTGAGCGCGTTGGCGGAGTGGCGCTTGACGCGCAGGTCGAGGGTCTTCAGCCCCCGGATGTCGAGCCAGGAGTCGAACGGGGAGGGCACGGCGCCGGCCGCGTTCTGCAGGAACGCGACCTGGTCGCGCACGTCGGGGTCGTTGAGGACGACGGCGCCGCCGACCACGTCGGAGTGGCCGCCGATGTACTTGGTGGTCGAGTAGACGACCGCGTCGGCGCCCTCGTCGAGCGGATGCTGCAGGGCGGGCGAGGCGAACGTGTTGTCGACGACGACCTTGGCGCCGTGCCTGTGCGCGAGCTCGGCGGTCAGGGCGATGTCGGTGATGTTGAGCAGCGGGTTGGACGGGGTCTCGACCCAGATGTAGCGGTACGGCTTGGCGGCGAGCGCCGCCTCGACCGCCTTCGGGTCGGTGATGTCGACCACGTCGAGGCTGACGCCCCACGGCACGAACACCTTGGCGAGCAGACGGTAGGTGCCGCCGTACACGTCGTTGCCGAGGAGGATGTTGTCGCCGGGCTTCAGGGTGGAGCGCAGGAGCACGTCGATGGCGGCGAGCCCGGAGGAGAAGGAGAGCGCGTATTTCGCTCCTTCGACGGCGGCGAGCTGTTCGTCGAAGCTGGTGCGCGTCGGGTTGATGGAGCGCGAGTAGTCGTGGCCGCCGCGCAGTCCGAGCACGCCGTCCTGCTTGAACGTGGAGGTGGCGTAGATCGGCGTGACGACGGCGCCGGTGGTGGGGTCGGGTTCCTGCCCGGCGTGGATGGCACGGGTGGCGAGGGCGGTTTCGGCGAACTGGGCGTTGTATGCGGCGGTCATGATGGGTGTTCCTTTCGGATGGATGGGATGGATGGAATGGATGGGATCGTGCGATTGCGGGGTTGTCGTGGTTGTCGGTTGCCGTGGTTGTCGGTTGCCGTGGTTGTCGGTTGTCGTGGTTGTCGGTTGCCGTGGTTGTCACGGTCGTTGTGTCCGCCGGTTGTCGTCCCGGCGGGGGCGGGGTCGCTACAGGTACCGTTCGGCGAGGGACGGAAGGGTGGTGCGGTCGACCACGTCGCCGTAGCCGTTGGCGCGCATCCAGTCGTCGTCGAAGATCTTCTCGAGGTAGCTGCGGCCGGAGTCGGGGGCGAGCACGACGACGAGCTGGTTCTCGTCGAGGTCGTGTTCCTTCGCGTATTTGACGGCGCTGGCGACGGCCATGCCGGAGGAGCCGCCGACGAGCAGCGCCTCCTCGCCGGAGAGACGGCGGGTCATCTCGAACGCCTCGGCGTCGTTCGCCTTGACGATCTCGTCGGGGATGGAACGGTCGTAGGCCTTCGGGTAGAAGTCCTCGCCGACGCCTTCGATGTCGTACTGGTGCACGTCGGCGGGGCCGGCCGCGGAGTAGATGGAGCCTTCCGGGTCGGAGCCGACGACCACGACGCGCCCGTCGGACGCCTCCTTCAGGTAGCGGCCGGTGCCGGAGATGGTGCCGCCGGTGCCGATGCCGGCCACGAAGTGCGTGACCTTGCCGTCGGTGTCGCGCCAGATCTCGGGGCCGGTGGTGGCGTAGTGGCTGGCCGGTCCGTTCGGGTTGTCGTACTGGTTGGGCCGGTAACCGCCGGGGATGGCCTTGGCGAGGCGTTCGGCCACCTGGTAGTAGGAGCGCGGATCGTCGGGGCCGGCGTCGGTGGGGGTGACGACCACTTCGGCGCCGTACGCGCGCAGCACGGCGCGCTTCGATTCGGAGACCTTGTCGGGCAGGGTGAAGATGGTGCGGTAGCCGCGCTGCTGGGCGACCATGGCGAGGCCGACGCCGGTGTTGCCGGACGTGGGTTCGACGATGACGCCTCCGGGCTTCAGTTCGCCGGAGCGTTCGGCCGCGTCGATGATGCGCGCGGCGATGCGGTCCTTGGAGGAGCCGCCCGGGTTCATGTATTCGATCTTCACGGCGATGGTCGCCTTGACGCCGTCCTCGGCGGGGATGCGGTTGAGCCTGACGAGCGGGGTGTCGCCGATGAGGTCGGCGGTGCTGTTCGCGATGGTCATGATCGTCTCGTTTCCTTGTGGTTCGTGGTTTCGTTGCGGACTGGTGGGGTCGGTATGCGGCTGGCTGCCGTCGTGAACCGGCGTTCCCCTGCGAGACGATGAATGACGATGCCGATGATGATGAAGGCCTTGCGAATCGGGAACGCTTCGGTATCCGTCGCCGTTCCCGTATGCTTCCTTCGCGGATCCCGAACGAGTATCGGCACCCCCAACGTGCCAATAATCCACGCGTAATCGGTACCGGCCGATACCGGTCTGCCCATAGCGTATGAAATCCGAAATGAAGATCGCGGCAATCCCCCGCCGCGTTCGGATGCCCTATCTCAAGTTATGCGTCACTGACCGTTCGCCCGGGGGCGTCGGTTAGCGACAACAACACATGAGAATCTGCATGACTCACACCATACCACTCCCCCGTGTTCCCGCGTGTCGGAGCCGTCCGCATAACGGGAACGCCGCGGATCGCCCATGAAGGGAATCCGCGGCGTTCCAAGGGTTCAAGGCCGATTCAGATGAGCCATCGCCGTGCGGCGTGGACCTCGCGTCGCATCGTGAGCCGACGGGCGACGGCCGCGCAGACGACGAACAGCGCCACCGCCTCGACGAGCGGGATCCACGCGACGTACAGATGCCATTCGTCCCAGGCCCGCGTGTACCGGATGACCTCGCCGGTCATGGCCTGCGCCAGCCATGCCAGCTTCACGGAGCCGTTGAACAGGAACAGCCGCATCGCCGCCGCATAGGCGACGACGACCACGCCCGCGGACGCCGCAATCCGCTTCGCACCGCCCGAGCACGCCCATGCGGCGGCCGCGCCGGCCAGCAGTCCCAGCGCCGCGGCGGCGAGCATCAGCGCGAAGCAGGCCGCGCCCATGAACAGCCACCCGCCGGGGATGATGCCCGACACCTTCGAGGCGCCGCCCGTGGAGGCCGGAATATACTGCCACGCGTACAGGAACCGGTAGGAGAACGGCGTCTGGTAGAGATCGTTGCCCCACCAGCCATAGACCGGGGATGCGCCAGCCGTCACCTCGACGGAACCTTGCCGAACGCGATCCACCAACCCGTATTCCAGCGCGGTCATCGCCACCGCCGACAGGGCGCTGGCTGCCACACCGCATACGGCCGGCGCGAACGCCAGCGAGCGCCGGTCCACGCCGTGGCACAGTTCCGGCCCCACGAACGCCAGGAACCAGACCAGCCCGGCGACGAACAGCATCAGCCCCATCAACGATTCGATGTCGGCCGCGCCGGCGCCCATCATGGTGTCGAGCGCGTACGGCATCCGCACATGCCAGTCCCCGTGCAGGGCAAGATACCGTACGCCGCCGCCGATCGCGGCCATCACGACGCCCACGCCGAGCACCGCCGCATACAGTCCCGCACATCGCCGCATCATGACGCGCGTCTGCCGGCCGGCCCGATGACGCCGCATCCTCCGCGCCGCCATCGCCGCCCCATCGCCCTGCGCACCGCCCCGCGTACCGCCTCGCGCGTTGGGCGAAATGCCGGGCGCCGTCTTCATTGCCGTCGATCCCATCGCGATCACCTCGTCTTTCCTTCGCCGCCGGCCCCCGCCGCGACGAGCCGCACGGAATGGACCTCATGCCGCGCCGCGAGCCGCCTCGCCGCCACCGCGCACACCGCGAACAGCAGCAACGATTCGATGAGCGGCAGCCACGCGTACAGCAGTGCGAGTTCCGTATGGCTCACGTCGTATTCGTTGTAGAGTGAATCGCCCCGCGTCAGGCGCACCCACAGCGGGCTGAGCACGCCCACCCATCCGGACCACGTGGGGTCGCGCATCGCCTCCATCCACGGGAGCACCGCCAGCACGCCCACGGCATAGGCGGCGAGCAGGGCCGCCGCCATACCGACGATGCGCCGCGTCCCGCCGTCGAGCACCCACATGAGCGCCGCCCCGGCGAGCATGCCGAGGGCCGTGGCGGCGATCATCATCGCGAGGAAGATGACGCAGGCGAGCAGGAACAGCGGAAGCCCGGCATGTCTGATGGCGGCGTACGGATCACGAGGATCGAGGTTGTGGCCGACCCACGCATTCGCGAAGCGGTTGACACGGCCCATCATGACGCCGTTGCCCAGCCAGCCGTTGACCCATCTCCAACCATCGTTGGGCCCTTCCGCAATCCACGTGCCACCTTCCAGGTGCCCGGTCTGGTACAGCCGGATGCTGCCGAAATAGGTGCCGACATACGCCAACGGCACCAGCAGCACGGTCGAGACGATCGCCGCGAACAACCCGATGCCGCCGGACGTCGTGGCGAACGAACGCCGGGAGACGCCGTGGCACAGCATCCGGTCGAAGAAAAGCACGTACCATGCGACCGCGCCGAGGAACAGCATCATCGCCGTGAGCCGGTCCAATCGGAACGGCGAGATGGAGGCGCCGCCGGTCAGCGGATTCACCCACAGGAACCCGAGTCGCTGCGAGGCCAGATACAGTCCCCATCGCATGGTCGCCAGCAGCAGGATCGTGGCGAGCAGCGCCATGGCCGCCAGCAGGGCGTCCCGCCGCATCGCGCGGGTCTGGGGGCCGTTCGGAGGGTGTCCGTTACGCATCGCGATCGCCTCCCGTCGCAGTCGCACCGGCCGTGGCGGCATTCCCGGCGAAGTCTTCCGCACCACCGGCGCCGGTCATCTTCCCCGTCGTGCCGCCGTCGCCGGTGACGCGGATGAAGTAGTCCTGCAGGCCGAGGCCGCTGACGGCGATGCCGTCGGGCGCGTCACGCTCGTCCACGTGGCCACGCACGGTGACGGTGGCGAGACGCCCCATGCGTTCGACCGCGACCGGCTGCAGCCCTTCCGCATCGACGAACGCGTTCACGCGCGTCTCGTCGCCGACGAGCACGGTGGCGCGGGAGGCGACGTCGCCGGCGTCGAACGCGTCGACGACGCGGCCATGGTCGAGAATGACGGCGCGTTCGACGACCTGCGCGACCTCGTCGATGATGTGCGTGGAGACGACGATGACGCGCGGGCGCTCGGCGAACGATGCGATGAGAAGCCGGTAGAAGCGTTCGCGGTTCGCCGCGTCGAGGCCGTTGACCGGCTCGTCGAGCAGCAGCACGTCGACGGGCAGGCACAGTCCGGCGACGAGGCGCACGATCTGGCGCTGGCCGAGCGAGAGACCGCCGTATGAGGCGTTCTCCTTGATGCCGAACGCGGCGAGCATGCGCGCGGCCGCCTCGCCGTCGATGCCGCCGCAATAGCGGCCTTCGCGCTTGAGGAACGATGAGACGCGCATGCCGAACAGGAACGGCAGCGTTTCGTTGACGAGGTGGATGCGCGCCTGCGCGTGCTCGTTGTCGCGCACGTCCTCGCCGTCGAGTTCGACGTCGCCGGACGTGGGCAGGATCCGGTTGGCGATGGTGGCGAGCAGCGTGCTTTTGCCGGCGCCGTTGCGCCCGAACAGGCCGTGGATGCCCGGTTCGAGCGTGAGGTTCACGTGGTCGAGGGCCGGCGCGGACGCCTTGTGGAAGGTTTTGGTCAGGTCGTTGATGATGAGGCTCATGATCGGTATCCCCTGTCGATGATGTCCTTGAGTTCGTCGGCGCCGATGCCGAGCCGCTTCGCTTCGGCGATGAATGCGCCGACGTGCGTGGTGAGGAATTCGTCGCGTTTGGCGTCTCCGGCCTTGCGCCGGGCCCCGGCGGTGACGAACATGCCGAGCCCGCGGCGCTTCTCCAGCAGTCCCTGGTCGACGAGCAGGTTCATGCCTTTGAGCACGGTGGCCGGGTTGATCTTGTAGGTGGTGGAGATCTCCGTGGTGCTGGGCACCTGCTCGCCTTCGGCGAAGGCCCCGGAGACGATCGCCTCTCCCAGTTGCTCGGCCACCTGCCGGAACAGCGGCGTGGTCCCCGAAAAATCGAATCGCATGTGGCTTCAACTCCGTTCACGGTGGGCCCGCGTCCGTGCGCGCGACGTTTGCGCACGGCCGTGGGCGGCGTCACTCCCAGGCGGTTTTCGCCGGATTGGCGCGCATGTCGTCGTACAGGCCGAACACCTCATCGTACCCGTACCGGTCGCTGCACGCCTTGACCTCCTCGTTGCCGGTGAAGGTGCCGTCGGCGTTCTTGACGACCGGACCGGTGGGCAGGGTGTTGTAGTCGGCCTTGGCGGCGTAGACGGGCTCGGCGGGCTCGGTCCACCGGATGCCCTTGGAGGCGAGGCACTGCGTGTATCCGGCGGTGAGGCCGGCCAGCTCGTCCTGCGTGATGACGCCGTCGGCCAGCACCTGCCTGGCCTCGGCACTGGAGACGGTGTCGCGCAGCCGTGCGATCTCGGACGCGTACGTCTTCTGGACGTCGTCGGGCACGACCGGCTCCAACGCATCCGCCGGCCGCGCGGCCGCGGAGGCCGGGGCCGGCTCGCCCAGCGCATCGCCGCGCGCATCGGCGGCCAACCCCGCCAACGGGATCAGCATCGTGCACACGACGGCGATCGCCGCATATCGTCCTTGGATCTTCATGATGACCTCCTTGGGCCGAACGGATGATTCAATACAAGCAACCTCGCTAGTTAGTTGGTTAGTTACTTGTGTAACTAACCATATAACCAACCGGCCGACATGTCAACAGGGATGCGGAGCGCCTCGAAAACAGGATGACCCGAAAAACGGGACGTCCATGAAAGACAACACTCCAGGATCGAAATGACCCAAACGCCAAGGACACCGCGCAGGCGAGTGAGGACTACAACACCCCAAGAGCGGAATGCCACAACGACAAGAGGCCATGAAAAGGAACGGCACCCCCGAGTGGAATGGCCCGAAGACAGAATGGCCTGAGACGGGGATGGCATTGGAAATGGCTCTCACAGGCGAATCGGAAACGGAACGATTCAAGCGGAGACTGCTCGGAAGCCGGATGATTCCAAACGCCCCCCCGGCGGGAACCAACTAGGGGAACCAATCTAGGGGAACTCGCTAGGGGAACCAGCTAGAGGAACCCGAAAGGGAACCAACTGGGGAAACAGACCCCGGAAGCACGCCAGCCGGAAAAGCTCCGACCTACCGAAGGGCCCTTAATCCCGGAAAAAGACCCCGGCCCCTCGGAAACGGTTCATTCTTCGAAAGGGCCTCGGTCTCCTGCATGATTGTCGGGCGACGCGCGCGATCGATATGCGTCATATATGCGGAGTTTTCGAGCTTCGTGCGGAGTTTTCGGGGCTTCGTGCGGACCCACTCCTTGAAGACGGCTTCCACCACGCCATGCACGCTTGCATGGAATGGCGGAATACCAGGCATTGTCCACATAAGCACATCGCCGAAAACCGGTGGCTACCCGACCCCGGTCCGCACGAACGCCTTCGAACTCCGCACGAAGCTCGAAAACTCCGCATATACCCATACCGATCCCATACGTGGACGGGTCTGTCGGCAGGAATCCGCACACATACGAACAACGGCCTCACCTCATAAGCCGGCAGACCATCCCCCATGAGGTCGCCCTCCCGCATGCGCGCAACAGCGGCAGGCGCTCGACATGACGATCGCAGCCACGGACAAGCCCGGTATGCGGGTAGCGGACGAAACACACAGCCGATAACCCACACCACGCAATGAAACCAATCCGCACGCATGCGCGCCGCGGCGCCGGAGGCGCCGTTACAGCGAGGCGGCCTCGATGAGACGGCGGGTGTAGTCGGATCGCGGACGCCCAAGCACCTGCGCGGTGGGTCCGGTCTCCTCCACATGCCCATCGTTGAGCACGAGGATACGGTCCGCGATGTGCTGGACGACCCCCAGATCATGCGACACGACGATCAGCGCGGGCCGTTCGCCCACGGCATCCGCACCCAGGGACGTCCCTCCGCCATGCACGATCGACTGCAACGTCTCGAGGATCCGCACTCGGGCGGCCACGTCGATGGCGCTCATCGGCTCATCGGCGAGGATCACCTTCGGCTCGTTGACGATGGCGCGGGCGATGGCGACGCGCTGCGCCTGCCCGCCGGACAGGTCGCACGGGTATCGATCCAGGAACCCGCGCGGGTCGAGGCCGACGCGCGCCAGCGCCTGCACGGTCTTCGCACCGACCTCGTCGAACGCGTAGCCGAGCGCGCGCCGGCGCAGCCACAACGGTTCGGACACGGAACGTTCCACCGTCCATCGCGGGTCGAGCGAGCCATACGGGTCCTGGAACACGATGGAGGACTCGGCGCGCAGGGCCTTCATGCCGGCCGAGCCACGCGAAACGGCATTCCCTCTATAGAAAACCCCGCCCGCATCGGCGGAGCCAAGCCCCAGCATGATGCGTGTCAGCGTGGTCTTACCCGAACCCGACGCGCCGATCACGGCGAGGCACTCCCCCGCCCGCACCTCGGCGGACACGTCGAACAGCACCTGCCGGCGGGGAGCGCTTGAGAACAGATGCGTCAGACCACGCAATCCGGCGTGCATGTCGCGTGTGGCGAACGACGCGTCGATGTGACGGGCGGCGAGGAGGGATCGGGTCGAATCGGTCATCGTTTCGTCTCCTCGGTCGACTGTGCCGCCGGATCCCCCTTGAGGGGAAGGCGCATGGATGCGCCGCTCCCCGCTTCACCCGGCTCCCCGGGCGAGGGCGGCAACGTGGATGCGTCGTCTTCCGCTCCGTCCGCCCCGGCCATCCCTGCCATATCGGAATGCAATGTGAGCGTACGGGCGGCGGAGACGAGTTCGCGGGTCGGCGCGGCCTTGGGCGCGGCGAGCAGGCCGGCGGTGGCGCCGGATTCGACGACAAGCCCCGCATCGAGCACGTAGCAGCGTGTGGTGGCGCGTTGCAGCACGGCGAAATCGTGGGTGATGAACAGCATGGATGCGCCCGCGTCGTCGACGAGCGAGACGAGCAGGTCGACGATCTGGCGTTGCGTGATCGAGTCGAGCGCGGTGGTCGGCTCGTCGGCGATGATGAGGCGTGGCGATGTGACGAGCGCCGCGGCGATGCCGACGCGCTGCCGCTGCCCGCCCGAAAGCTCATGTGGCCGTTTGAGCAGCGTATCCTGCGGCAGGCCGACCTTGTCGAGCATCGCCTTGATGCGTTCCACGCGTTCGGCAAGCGTCAGATCGTAGTGCAGGTAGAGCGGCAGTCCGATGATCTGCGCGATGGTCATCACCGGGTTGAGCGCGCGCGTCGGGTTCTGGAACACGGCGCCCACGTACCGTCCGCGCAGGTCGGCGAGCGTGCGTTCGTCCGCATAGATGGACGAACCGCCCCGCCGCCCGTCACGACCGTCACGACCGCCACGACCGCCACGAAAATCGTCGGCGCCGTCACCGGCCGCCCCCGGCGCGAGGATCGCGGCGTCGCCCATCGTGATCGCGCCGGATAGCGCGGCCTCGCGGGGCAGCAGTCCCAGCAGCGACTTCGCGATCATCGACTTGCCGGAGCCGGATGGGCCGATGAGCCCGACACGCTCCCCGTCTCCGATGTGCAGGTCCACGCCGTGCACGATCTCCTGCATGCCGAGCGAGATATGCAGGTCCGCGATGTCAACGGTCATCGGACGTCCCCTTCCTCCAATGCGTGGGGCGTGGACCCGCGGTGCGCAGCGCCGGGTTCGCGACCGGGTCGGCCGCGTCGCGCAGCGCGTCGCCGAACAGGTTCAACGCGACGACGGCGAGCGTGACGACGAGGCCCGGCCACAGGACGGTCAGCGGGAACACGTTGATGAGCTTGACCGAGGTGGCAAGCGAATGCCCCCAGCTGGGCACGCCCGCGCCCACGCCGACGCCCAGATACGTGAGTCCGGCCTCGGCGAGCACGGACGTGCCGGCGGACATGGACAGCTGCACGGCGAGCACCGGCGTGATGTTCGGCACGATATGCCTCACGAGCACGCCGAATCCGCCCATGCCGTTCGAACGCGCCGATTCGACGTATTGCGAGCGTGCGGCGAGCAGGGCGGCGGGACGCGCGACGCGGGCGAGGTTCAATCCGTAGGCGATCGAGCATGCGCCGACGACGACCGCGGCGGAGGCGCCGAACGGCACGGCGAGCAGCAGCGCGATGAGCACGGTGGGGATGGAGATGAGCGCGTCGACGACGGCGACGGACACGGAGGCGAGCGCGTGCGACCTGGAGACCATGAGCCCGACGAGCAGCAGTCCCAGCGCGCCCGAGCAGACGACGGTGAGCGCGGCGATGGCGAGGTTGGTGCGCGAGCCCGCCATGAGCCAGCTCAGCACGTCGGCGCCGGTGCCGTCGGTGCCGAGCCAGTGCGAGGCCGACGGCGTGTCCCACACGTGGTAGCCGTCGGTGGCGAGCAGCGGCTGCGGCGTCCAGAACAGCGAGACGAGCGCGACGATCAGCCAGGCCCCGAGCATGACGAGCGCGTAGCGGCCGGTGCCGCGCGACCACATGGTGCGCGCGACCACGGCGATGCGGGCTCGGGATATGACGCGGCGTGCGGTCATCATTCCCCCTCTCCGGCGGCGAGGCGCGGGTCGAGCGCGCGGTGCGTCAGGTCGATGATGAGGCCGAGCGTCAGGAAGAACGCGGCCAGCAGGAACAGTTCGCTCTGCACGGCGACGAGGTCGCGGTTGCCGACGTCGCCGACGAGCAGCGCGCCGAGCCCGGGCAGGGCGAACAGGTTCTCGATGACCATGACGCCGGTGATCATCGAGGCGAACGTCAGTCCGACGACGGAGACGAGCTGCGGGGTGGCGAGGCGGAGCCCCACGCGCAGCAGCGCCTGCGTGCGCGTCATGCCGCACGCCATGGCCATGTCGACCGGCCCGCCTTCCGCGGCGATGTCCTCCAGGGCGGCTCGCGTGTAGCGCATGATGCCGGCGGCCGCGACGAATCCGGTGGCGAACGCGGGCAGGACAAGCGAGGCGAATGCGCGCCCGGGCGCGCCCGTCCAGCCGTCGGCGGGGAATCCCTGCGAGGGCAGCACGCCCAGCAGGCCCACGCCCCGGCCGAACAGCAGGAGCAGCAGCAGGCCGCTCCACAGGGCGGGCACGGCGCCGCCGGCGATGGCGAGCACATGGAAGAAGCCGCGGAGCCGCGGATTCCTCGTGATGACGGCGGCACAGCCGAGCGGCAGGCCGACGGCGAGCGCGACGACGAGGCTCATCACGATGAGCGGGAACGTGATCGCGGCGCGTCGGCCGACCTGCGCGGCGACCGCGCGGCCGGTCAGCGCGGACATGCCGAGATCGCCATGCAGGAGCCCGGCCGCCCAGTCGAGGTATTGGACGGGGTACGGCCGGTCGAGGCCGAATTCGGCGCGCAGTTCGGCGACGCGCGCGGCGGTCGCGTTGGTGCCGGCCATGACGACGGCGACATCGCCCGGCAGGATGCGCAGCGCGGCGAACACGAGCACGGAGATGCCGAACAGCGCCGCCGCGAACAGCAGCAGCCGTCGTATCACGAATCGCATCGGCGGCTCACTTCTCGTAGGTGATCCGCCACAGGGGCAGCACGGTCTGGCTCAGGTTCTGCGGGAAGCCGTGGACGCCCTTGGCGTAGGCGATGGTGACGCGCCAGGAGAACAGCCAGTCGGCGGGAGCGTCCTCGGAGACGATCCTCGCGGCCTTGGCGAGATAGTCGGAGGCCTCCTCGTCCGAGGTGGCGGCGAGCGCCTTCGCGTACAGGTCCCGCACCTGCCTGTTGTCGTAGTGGTAGTAGTAGCTCGGGGTGGCCCACTTGTAGAAGTCGTGGCTTTCGGCGTGGTCGACGAGGGAGAGCTCGTAGTCGCCGTTGGTGTGCACGTCCTGCAGCCAGGTGGAGAACTCCACGTAGTCGATCTTCAGGTCGACGCCGATGGGCTTCAACTGGCTTTTCAGCTGGTCTCCGAGTTCGCTGCCGTACACGTTCGCGTAGGTGAGTGTGAGCTCGAGCGGATGGTCCTCGCTGTAGCCGGCCTCCTTCATGAGCTTCTTGGCCTTGGCCGCATCGTGCGGGTACACGCCGGACAGGTCCTCGTAGCCGGGGTCGACCTTGGGGATCGGGCCGCCGAGCTTCGCGTCGACGCCGCCGCGCGAGGCGATGATCTGCCTGTGGTCGATGGCGTAACGGATGGCCTGGCGCACGCGCTTGTCCTTGAGCTTGGCGTCGGTCATGTTGAACGCGAGCACGAATTTGTCGGAGCCGTCGCCGGCCTTGACCACGTAGTCGGGGTTGTCGCGGAACGGTACGGCGAGGGTGGCGGTGATCGGCGAGAGCACCTGCACGTCGCCGCTCTTGAGGGCGTTGATGCCGGCGTTGTCGTCGGGCAGGAAGCGGATGACGACGTTCTCGGTCTTCGCCTTGTGCGCGGCGCCCCAGTACTTCGGGTTGGCCTTGAACACGATCTTGTCGCTCGGATCGAAGGATTCGACCGTGTACGGGCCGGAGCCGAGCGCGCCGGTCTTCTCGTCCCAGGTCGCGTCCTTGTCGTAGACGAGGCCGGGGCGTCCGGTCAGGTACCACAGCATGTTCGAGTCGGGCGCAGAGAGCGTGATCCTCACCGTGTGCGCGTCGACGGCCTCGGCCTTGTCGAGGTTGGCGACCTGGTCGTAGTTGTAGTACTTCCTCGCCTTGAGCTCGTTGATGGACCAGGCCACGTCCTCGGCGTCGAGCGTGTCGCCGTTGGAGAAGTTCATGTGGTCGTTCAAATGGAACGTGTAGGTGAGCCCATCCTTGGACACGTCCCAGCTTTTGGCCAGGCCCGGATGCACCTTGTTGTCGGAGCCGCGCGAGACGAGGCTTTCGTACACGTTGCCGATGAGGATCTGCTCGAGCGCAGAGCCGGACTGGTGGCGGATGTCGAGGTTCACGGGGGCGAGCTTGAGCCCGATGGCGACGGTGTCCGCCGTCTTCGCCGCGGACGCGCCGCCGTCGCCGTTCGCGTCGCCGCCCTGTTTGTTCGTGAAGAACGCGTTGACGCCGACGACGAGCGCGGCGACCACGATGACGGCGATCAGCGACCACAGCCATCCCCTGGACTTGTGGCCTTTCGGCCCCCGCGGCGCCTTCGCGCGCGCGTTGAGGCCGGCGTCCGTGCTGGCGGCGCCGGTCGTCCTGGATTCGTTCCTGGATTCGTTCCCGTTGGTTGCGCCGGCCTCGCCGTGCGCACCGTTCTCCTGGGACATGGGATGCTCCCTGTATTCGGTTATGGCATCGTCCGGGCCGAGGGCATGCCGACGCCCTCGTCCATCGATGCCGTGAGTGTTGCATGGTTGACCGCCCCGTGAGGGGTCGATCACCGCGTCTCACTATAGCCCATGCCCGGGTATGGCGGGGCCCCGCGGCCGTCGCCGGCCCGCGGGGCCCTTGTCGTCATGGCATCATGCCCGCGACGGCCTTGCCGTCACAGTTCGAAGCCGAGTTCCTCGGCGGCCTCGGCGGGCACCGGGTCGTCGCACCAGAAGTCCTCGAGGTTCTCCGTGGTGGTCAGGGAGCGGATCTCCGCCTGATCGATGTACAGTTCGCCGCTCAGATGGTCGGTCTCGTGCTGGAAGATGCGCGCCGGCCAGCCGTGCAGCCGTTCCTTGTGGTGGCCGCCGTCCTCGTCGTCCCATTCGGCCTCGATGTCGAGCCAGCGGCGGCGCACCGCCTGGTAGCCGTCGAAGCTCAGGCATCCTTCGAAGAAGCTGGCGGTCTTCTCCCCCACCGGCGTGTACTTCGGGTTGATGATCACGTGGAACGGGAATTCGGCGATCTCGCGCGGGTCGTCCTCGTCGTCGCGCACATGGTCCTCGACGACGGCGAGCGCCAGGCCGAGTCCGATCTGCGGGCCGGCGAGGCCCACGCCGGGCGCCTCGAGCATCGTCGTGCGCATCGTGTCGATGAGCTTGGCGAGCGTGCGTTTGGACAGCTGGCCGGTGTAGGCGGCGCACTTGGCGCGCAGCACCGGCTCGCCGGCCTGCACGATGGGCAGGATGCGCTCCTTGCCGCCGGTCTTGATGAGCTGTTCGACGTCGCGGTTGAGGGCGAGGTCGACCTTGGTGTTCTTGCCGAACATGCGTTGACTCCTTACGGGGTGTGCTCCGGAACGGGCTCCGGACGCGGGCTACAGGGCGAGTTCGTCGGCGACGACCTTGGCGAGGCGCTCGCACACCTCGTCGGCCTGCTCCTGGGTGGCGGCCTCGGCCATGACGCGCACGAGCGGCTCGGTGCCGGACGGGCGCAGCAGCACGCGGCCGGTCTCGCCGAGCAGCTTCTCCTCGCGTTCGACGGCGGCCTGCACCTTGGCGTTGGTCGTGGCGGCCATCTTGTCGACGTTCGGCACGTTGACGAGGGTCTGCGGCAGCTGCGGGAAGTCGGCGGCGAGCTCCTTGAGGCTCTTGCCGGAGCGGACGACCTCGTTGCACAGGGTCAGGGCGGTCAGGGTGCCGTCGCCGGTGGTGGCGAACTCGCGGTTGATGACGTGGCCGGACTGTTCGCCGCCCAGCGTGTAGCCGCCGCGCAGCATCTCCTCGAGCACGTAGCGGTCGCCGACGGCGGTCTGCACGGTCTTGATGCCCATGTCCTTCAGGGCAAGCTTCAAGCCCAGGTTGCTCATCACGGTGACGACGAGCGTGTTGTCGGCGAGCTTGCCCGACTCCTTCTTGGCGCGCGCGAGGATGCCCATGATCTGATCGCCGTTGACCATGTTGCCGTCCTCGTCCACGGCGAGGCAGCGGTCGGCGTCGCCGTCGAACGCGACGCCCATGACCGCGTCGGTGGCCTTGACCATGGCCTGCAGCTGCTCCGGGTGGGTGGAGCCGGCGTGCTTGTTGATGTTGTAGCCGTCCGGGGAGGCATTGATGACGATCACGTCGGCGCCGGCGCGGCGCAGAGCCTCGGGGGCCACGACGGAGGTGGCGCCGTTCGCGCAGTCGGCCACGATCTTGAGGCCCTTGAGCGGCTTGGGCTGGGTCTTGTCCGGATTGAGCGGGGCGATCGAGGAGACCAGGTGGTCGATGTACAGGTTGGTGGCGGTCACGGTGTCGTGGCTCACACGGCCCACGCCGGCGCCGGTGGGGCGGTCCCAGTCCTGGCCGAGCACGGCCTCGATCTCGTCCTCCTTGGCGTCGGGCAGCTTGAAGCCGCCGCGCGCGAAGAACTTGATGCCGTTGTCGGGCATGGGATTGTGGGAGGCGGAGATCACGGCGCCCATCTCCACGTTGAGCACGGAGGTGAGGAACGCGACGCCCGGGGTAGGGATGATGCCCGCGTCGATGACGTCGAAGCCGCCGGCGGCCATGCCCGCGGACAGCGCGGAAGCGAGGAAGTCGCCGGACACGCGCGTGTCACGGCCGACGAGGGCGCGGCGGCGTCCCTCCGGCTGGTTGTCCTGCGTGCCCGCGTCGCCCAACACGCGCACGGCGGCGTCGCCCAGGTCGAGCGCCAGGCGGGCGGTCAGATCACGGTTGGCCAGTCCGCGCACCCCATCGGTTCCAAACATCTTCGGCATGGTTCTGCATCCTTCGTTCGAACATCCGCGAATGGCGTGCGGCATACGGCGGCACGCCCGTTACCCGCCCCATGGTAATCGGCGAGCGCGGGAAAATCACCCGGTTCGCCCGATTGCCTCCCAAATCGGGCACAATCGGCCATGCCGGGGCCGCCCGCCTGTCCGTTCCGTCCCGTCCGCATGCGGTTCAGGAGACCAACCGAGCCACCGTCGCACGTCATGAGCACGGCGAACCGGACCGGGTACGGCAGCCGTTCCGCATGGCCCGGACCAGCCATCCGGCGGGATCCATCCACCCGCCTCGTCACACAGCAGCCATGATGCAAGTGCGGAGTTTTGGGGTGACGTGCGGAGTTTTCGACAACACGTGCGGAGTGGGGTCTCGAAGAACGCGGAACGACCCGACAAAACGCCATGACGCTTCGCCGGAATTCCAAGGTTTTGCCTCGGCCCGTCCGGGCCGGCCGCACATATCTTCGGCACCCGACTCCGCACGTGCCCTTCCCGACTCCGCATCTATCGGATAAACTGCGCACGAACACTGCATCGGATACCCATGACCATGTTCGGTGACCCCTGATGGTCGGGAGCTCGCTGAACACGATCACAGGAGATAACCCCGTACCCTCGTATGCATACGAGGCTCTTCGCCCCGTTTCACCCCTGCCCGTTGGACACTCCGTACCCCCGTACGCGTACGAGGCTTGTTTTTCACGCGCAGGGGCACACCGGTCATATGCCATATTTACGCACGCATGCCATAAACCGCCATTTTCCAACGATTCCAGGAAACGGAACCGTGCCCCCGCACACGGAATCAACCGATTCATGCGTGCAGGGGCACACGCATGTACTGTCTAGTCTCAGCGGATAGTTGACGCGTGTCTCGGGGCATGGTTGACGCCGTGTCCTGGGGCATGGTTGACGGGTG
>NZ_WHZV01000009.1 GCF_010667645.1 Bifidobacterium platyrrhinorum | reverse complement strand
TGTTAATCACACCCCGACACGCAAGACAGGAGAACACCTCACCCCGAATTTAAGACCCACGTTTCTTTACTTAACCCCATATTCCACTCCAGGCCCCTCCCGCGACCTGCGGCACGGTCCGGTTCCGCCGGCGTGTGCGGCCCCGGCGGAACCGGACGGCCGAGAGGCCGCGCGCATTCCCCGGGCCCCGGGAGGGCAGGAAGAAAAGAAGAACGGAAAGAATGAAGAAGAGCCTTCTTGCTTTGGCGGCCGGCGCGTTCATCCTCGGCGCCGCCGAGTTCGTGATGATGGGCATCCTGCCGCAGGCCGCGGCCGCGACCGGTGTGGACATCCCGACCGCCGGCCATTACATCTCCGCATACGCGATCGGCGTGTGCATCGGCACGCTCATGCTCGTCTTCGGACGCAAGGTGCCGCCGAAGACCCTCATTATCCTGTTCATGGCGATCGCCCTGGCCGGCAACGCCCTGAGCGCGCTGTCCGTCAACGCAGGCATGCTCATCGTCGCCCGGTTCATCTCCGGTCTGCCGCACGGCGCGTTCTTCGGCACGGCCACGCTCATCGCCAAGACGCTGGCGGAGAAGGGCAAGGAGGCGCAGGCCGTGTCCATGATGGTGACCGGACAGACCGTGGCCAACATGCTCGGCGTGCCCGCCGGCACGCTCATGGCCGAATTCCTCTCATGGCGTCTCGCCTTCGGCATCCTCGCCGCGTGGGCGGCGATGACCATCGCACTCACGCTTGCATGGATCCCGTTCGTGCCGCCGGTCAGGGACACCGGCATCCTCGGCCAGTTCCGGTTCCTGCGCCGCCGCGGTCCGTGGGTGATCCTCGCCGCCGTGTTCGTCGGCAACGCGGGCGTGTTCTGCTGGTGGAGCTACGTGTCCCCATGGCTGCAGAAGACCGGCGGGTGGCCGGGCGCGCTCGTCCCGTTCCTCATGATGCTCGCCGGATTCGGCATGGTGGTCGGCGGCCTCGTCGGCGGGCGCATCACCGACAACTGGCGCCACGCGGGCACCGCCGCGCTCGGCCAGTTCATCTCCATGCTCGGATTGCTCATGGTGCTGCTGCTTCCCGGCAACCGCGCGACCACCGCGCTGCTCACGTTCTGGATCGCGTTCGGCCTGTTCTTCATCTCCGCCCCGCAGCAGCTGCTCATGACCGAAGCGGGACGTGGCGGCGGCGAGCTCATCGCCGGCGCGGCGGTGCAGGTGGCGTTCAACTTCGGCAACGCCGTCGGCTCCGTGATCGGAGGCCTGATGCTGACCACGTTCTCGATGGACTACCGCTTCACCGGTCTCGGCGGGATCCCGCTCGCCGCGTTGTCCGTCGGCCTGCTCGTCTTCTACTCATGGCGCTGCGAGACCGACACCGAGGCCATCCACCGCATGCGCGAGGTCCACGTGTGACCGTTCCCGCGTGACGTCGCGCACGACCGATCCTCCATAATCCTCCATGATCCTCCATATGTAACGACACTCACACCGGCGCACGGGAACGGCCACAGTACGCTGGATTCCAGTGACGCGCGCCGACGGACGGCGCGCGCGTTCGCGATGGAGGGGATGACGGCATGGCCGACGAAGCGGCGGATGGCGGAGCGATGGACGGCGCGCTCGAGGCGGCGCTGCATGCCATGGAGGCGAAGCACGCGCACGATTTCGACGCGCCCGCGGACAGGGATGATGCGGCGGGCCGCGGAAGCGGCGACGGACCGCACACCTTCGACACGCAACGCTTCCTCAAGGGGCTCGACGCGATCTTCGACGCGCATGACGCCGCCGAGAAGGCCGGGCCCTATCTGGAGCAGGCGGCGGTGGACGCGGAGAACGCGGGCGACGACGCCGGCCTGCTCACCGTGCTCAACGAGACGATGGGCTTCTACCGTTCGCAGGGACGGCATGAGGAGAACCAGTGGATCGTCCAGCGGGCGATCGAACTGGCCCTGCGCATGGGCCTCGAGGGCTCCGAGGCGTGGGCGACGACGCTCATCAACTGCGCGACGGCCATGCGCGCCGCAAAGCGCTACGACCAGTCGGAGGACCTGTACCGCCAGGCGCTCTCCTGCGCGGAGAAGGTCTTCTCTCCCACGGACCGGCGCATCGCCGCGCTGCACAACAACCTGTCGATGCTGTACAGCGAAACCGGGCGTCTCGGCAAGGCCGAGTCGGAACTGCGCGAGGCGCTGCGCATCGTGGAGGCGTCGAGCGTGAACGCCGACGAGGACATCGACGTCGCCTCGTCGCATACGAATCTCGCGCTGGTGCTGCTGCAGGAAGGCAAGCTGGAAGGGGCGGACTGGCACGCCGACAAGGCGCTGCTCATCTACGCCGCCGGGCATCTGGAGCATTCGGCGCATTACGCCTCCGCGCTGGCCGGCCTTGCGCAGGTGCGTTATGCGGAGCACCGTTACGCCGACGCGGCGGAGCATTACCGCCGCGCGCTGGCCGTCATCGAGGAGTGCTACGGCAAGGACACGGACTACTACCGCATCACCAAGGCGAACCTCGAACAGGCCGAGGCCAAGTCGGGCGATTCCCCGTCGCTGCCGTCCGCCGGCGGCAACGGGAAGCCGGCCCCCTCCCCCGCCAGCGGCACCGGGAGCCGGAGCGGGGTTCCGACGGGCGCACGGCCTGCGGCCGGTCGCACGCCCGCAGGCCGCCCAGGGACCGCACGGCGGACGGAACCGGACGCCTCCCCCGTTTCCGGGCTGAGGCTCGCCCGCGCGTACTGGAAGGAGGTCGGCAGGCCGATGATCGAGGCGAAATACCCCGAATACGCGGGGCGCATCGCCGCCGGTCTGGTCGGGCACGGCTCCGAATGCTACGGCTTCGACGACGAACGCTCCCGCGACCATGATTTCGGCCCGCGGTTCTGCCTGTGGCTCACCGACGAGGACTATGCCGCGATCGGAGAACGGCTGCAGGCCGACTATGACGCGCTTCCCCGCGATTTCCGCGGATTCGTGCGCCCCGCCGCCTCCGCCTTCGGCGACGCGGCGTCCGACACCGCAACCGACGCCGCGCCCCGCACGACGCCTGTTGTTTCACAGGATGTTCCACAACCCCTCAAAGACGTTTCACACAATGTTTCACACGCCGGGGCCGAGGCCGGGACCACGGACGGCGCGACGCTGACGCCCCGCGCCCGGGGCGCGTTCCGCCGCGACGGCGTGTTCCGCATCGGCGACTTCTTCGAATCGCTGACCGGATACCGCCAGGCCCCCGCGCCGACCGCGCCGCACGAATGGCTGATGCTCGACGAGGCGACGCTGGCCGCCGCCACGAACGGCCAGGTGTTCGCCGACCCGCTCGGCCGGTTCTCGACGACCCGCCAGGGTTTCAAGGACATGCCGGAGGACGTGCGTCTCGCACTGATCTCCAGAAGGCTCGGCATGATCGCCCAGGCGGGCCAGTACAACCTGCCGAGGTCCCTCGAGCGCGGCGACGGCGCGGCGGCCTGGCTGTCCATCGGCGAGTTCGTCGAGGCCGCGGCCTCGCTCGTGTTCCTGATCAACAAGCCGATGACCGTCGGCTACATGCCGTACTACAAGTGGCGGTTCGCGGCCCTGCGCAGGCTGTCGGGACGCGTGTTCGCCCTGCTGCCCGACGTGTGCGGCGGGCTGGAGACGGTGATGCGCCTCGCCTCGGCGGCATGCTACGGCGGGGCCGGCTTCGGCGAGGGCGGCAAGGGGGCCGCGCCGGCCGTCGAAACGGTGGAGCGCACCGTGGAAAGGATCGCCGCGGACATCGTCAAGGAGCTCGCGCGCGAGGGCCTGACCCGCTCGGACGAGACCTTCCTCGAATGGCAGCGCCCTTATGTCGAGGAGCATATCGGATCCGACGCCCCCTGTCTGCACAGCCTGTGATCCCGCAGCATAACCGGCAAGCAAGGAGAGATCGACGATGACCGACGAACGGAACGCCACGGACGCCACGGACACCCCGGACGGCGCCGCCGCACTGCGCGAACGCATCGTGCGTCACGAATGGGACCAGTTCCAGCGCACCAACAACGAGGGCGGGCGCGCCGCATGCCAGGGCAACTGGCCCGTGTTCCACCAGATGCGGCTGTCCCAGTTCCTCACATGGGGCGTTCCGCTGCTGGACTCCTACGCGCATGATCTGGACGAGGCGGACCGCATCGGCCGCAACCTCGTCACCGAGAAATACGGACGCATGATGGCCTCCACCGCGCCGGACGAATACGCGCGCGGCATCGAACCGTACATCCCGCACCTCGACGCCGACCGCATCGCACACCAGGAGCGCGTCATCGCCACGCAGGTGGCGTGGGCGCGCGCTTTCCGCGATCGTTACCCGAAGCTGGGCGAGGCGATGCGCGTGCTCACCACCGGCGAGGACACGCACGAGGCGACGTCGTTCGAAACCTACCTGCGCGGCGAGCTCGGCACGTATTCCGATGCGACGTTCGCCCTGTACGAGCGGATGGTCGCCGATCTGGAATCCGAAGGCCGCAATCTGACCGAGGAGACCATCCGCAACACGGTCGAACTCGGCGGCTTCGCCGATCTTGACGAGGCGGAGGCGGCGCAGGCCGCGTGACGGCCCCGCTCAGAGCGAGAACAACCCCCAGAACGCCATCACCACGAGCGCGAGCAGCATGCCGGCGAGCGCGAGCAGCGCCACCATCCAATGCCAGCGGCCGACCAGCCACGTGGAGTGCAGACCGGCCGTCGGGTACAGGCCGTGGGCGAGGTACGCGCGGCGTACGCGCCATGCGCCCGCCAGCCTCACGATGAGCGCCGCGCACAGGATCATGCACAGCACGCCGCCGACGCGCAGCACCGTGAAGCCGGCGGACATCATGGCGGGGGAACGCCGCAGGTACAGGGCGCTGACGCCCACATAGGACAGGTAGGCGGCGAGCGCGACCAGCATCATGCAGGAGACCGCGACGCCGCACGCCATGAGCCGCGCCAGACCGCGCGAGTAGCCGACGTCGCGTACGAAGGCCCGGCTGGTCCCGGGCCATGCGCCGGTCGTGTCCGTCCTGGCGCGCAGACGACGGTTCACGATGGGCAGTCGTGCGCGTATGCGGCCGGGCGAACCCGTCATCGCGGCGATGCGGCGTCGACGCGCCAGTTCGGCGCATCCGAAGCAGACGGCGCCGCACACGACCGCGGCGAAGCACGCCAGGGCGGCGGCGGTGAGCCCGGCGAGCACGCCGAGCGAGCCGATGATGCCGGAGGAGGTGTCGGTGGGGGCGGCGTACCGCTGGTCTGGGGCGGCGCCGGCGATGAGCGGCGTCGACCAGCCTTCCGCCCCGGTGCCGGCGGCGACGCCGTTCACCCAGTCGGACAGGTCCCTGGTGTAGCCGTCGGCGAGCGGCAGCCCGGGGGCGAACAGCCCTTTGCCGGCACGCATCTGGTGGTTGGCGGCGTAGTAGCGCACGGTGACGTTGCGGTTGCCGCGCCGAGCGGCCGTGTCGATGATGGTGCGGGCACCCTGTTCGATGGGCATGGCCGTGTCGTACGTGCCGTAGTTGACGAGCACGGGCATGGTGAGCGAGTCGCGTGCGTCGTCGGCGTCGAAGTCGGCGTATCTCAGGTCGAACGGCGCGAAGTCGAGCGACATGAGCTTGGCGACGTCCTTGACGACGGGTCCGGGCGCACCGCTCTGGTGCACGTAGGCGCTCACCGCCATGGCCATCTGTTCGCGTCCTTTGTATACGGGCGCGGAGGAGAGGATGGAGAAGGCGATGTCGTGGCGATGTTCGGTCATGAGCATGGAGATCCATGTGCCTTCGGATTCGGCGTACAGGCCGGTGCGGCCCGTGTCGACGCCGGGGACCAGCTTCAGCAGGTCGAGGGCGGTGCCGTAGTCGCGGGCGAAACGCGGGTAGTCGCGGTGCAGCGGCGTGTAGTCGTCGGTGCGTTTCGCCGGCACGAGGGTGATGATGCCTGCCGAGCTCATCGCGTTGGCGATGTCGCCGAAGTCGTCGGCGGCGCCGGTGCCCGATCCGTGGACGAACAGGCATGCGGGGCGGCGGCCGGGCGCGCCGATCGGTTCGCGCAGGATGGCGGGCACGCTGCCGCCGTCCTCGAGATGGACACTGATGCGTCGTTCCCGTGTGCGGTACGTGCCCTGATGGTCGGCGAGGAAGGATGATGGGGCCGGATCCGCCGATGGGCTTGAGGCCGGCATGGCGGCGGGGTTCGCCGCGATGGCGGTGTCCGCGGATGCGACCGCGATGTGGTCGGTGTAGGGTTCAGAACGCCATCGGGGCATCATGAGGGCCCCGAGGACGGCGAACACCACGAGCAATGCGGCCGTCGTCGCCGCCACGCGCATCGCCGTCCGCCACGCCTTCATCGTCGTCCCTCGGTTCTTTCCTTGCTGTGCCGGTCGCCCGGGCCCCTCCGGACCCGGGCTCCACTGTAGTGACTCCCGTTCCCCGCCGACACCCCGCGGACCGGTACGGCGGAAGCGTCCGCGCGGAGACTTCCTACCTGCCCGTCCGCTTGCCGCGGCCGGCCACCGCCTTGGCAATGCCCCAGATGACGGCGACGAGGATGAGCATCACGCCGACCCCGCCGAAGAACAGGGCGGTCAGGGTCTGCGGGTCGACGCCGATCACCCATGTGGTGACGTCGGGCAGGCGCAGACCGAGCAGCAGTCCGAACGCGCCGACGAGGATGCCGGTCACGCCGAGCAGGATGGTCGGCATGCTCGGCCCGGTCGGGGCGATCGTCGTGGGAGAGGCGGCCGCGGGCCGCGCGGAGGCCGGCGGCGCCGCGGGATTCGGCGGCATCGCGCCCGACTGCGGCCTCGCGTATGGGGGAACCGTGCCGGAGGGAGGCACCGCTCCATCCGGCGGGAATCCGTCGGCGCGTGAGCCCGGTTCGGCCTTCGGCTCGGGTTTCGCTGCGGGTTCCGGTTCGGGTTCCGGCTCGTCGTCGGCGACGCCCGCCAGGCGGTTCAGCGGGGTGTCGAGGTCGACGGGCGCGGAGGGATCCTTCGCGGTCTCGGAGAACACGGCGGTGTCGGCGTTCTGGTCGACGGCGGGGATCGGCTTGTCGAGGACCCGTTCGGTGGGCGGGGCGGCGTCGGGCTTCACGTCGGCGGGCGCGGGCATGGCCTGCGTGTCGACGATGTCCTGCAGGGAGCGGTTGCGGGAGTCGTCGAAGCCCTTGTCCGCGGCGGTCTGTGCCGCCGCGCTCTGCTCCACGGGCATGGCCTGCGTGTCCATGGTGCGGATGTTCGTGGTCTTGTCCAAAGTCTTGTCGTCAGTCATCGGAATGCTCCTTCTTGCCGGCCGCACCGGAACCGTTATCGCCGGAGGCGGTCGTGTCGCCGTTCTGCACGGCGTAGTGCTTGCGGGTCGTGAGGTCGAGCGAGGCGACGTCGCCCTTCGAGATCTGCCTGATGAAGTCGGCGTAGCCGGGCAGCACGGTCTCGGAGGCGTAGCGCACGGTCACCTTGCCGGAGACGCCGGAGGTAAAGTTGATGAGGAACGAGCTTTCGTCGGTCTCGCCGTTGCCCTGCCAGTCGTAGTTGTCCGGCTGGTAGCCGTCCGAGTTCATCATGCTGTCGTCGTGGTTGTCGCGGGTTCTGGCCATGCGCTCGAGGAACGGCACCTCCAGCGTCGTCGCGCCGTTGTTGCGCACGATCTCGCTGTACCCGCCCATCGAATCGGTCTGCATGTAGACGAATCCGCCGGAGCCGAACGCGTACGGGCAGCCGTCGGGCAGCGTCACGTACACGTGCGCGTTGCGCACGGACAGGTTGATCTGCCCGGCCGGGCATCCGGCCTTGTATTTGTTCACCTGCTCGCCGCCGTAGTTCCAGTTGCCGTATTCACTCAGGTCGATGTTCGCCGTGCTCAGGTCGTAGTCGACGCCCTGGAAGTGGACCCCCTGTTCGAGTCGCCGGAAGTTCTGCGGACTGGAATCGGCGACCCAGTAGTTCATGTTCGCGTTGAGGCCGTCGGTGGCGGACCAGTAGTCGTGGTCGGCGTTCTCGTCGAGACGCGCCTGCACGGCGACCATCCCGTATGCGTTCTCGGATCCGGCGCTCGACCCGGCCCCCAGGCGCACCTCGGTATAGCCGTTGCGGACGTTGTTGATGTCGTAGGTCGAATAGCCGGCGACGCCGGTCGCGACGATCATGCAGCAGGCGACGAATCCGGCGATGAGCGCGAGCGGGATGAGCCCGCCGGAGCGGCGCCCCACGGCCCCGAGGATGACGAGCAGCACGCCCATCGCGATGCACACGGCGGAGATCCACACGGTCATCATCGTGACCGCGTTGATGATGCTTTCGCCGGTGTGGTCGTCGGCGTACCCGTGCTCCATGGCGAGCATCACGGCCGCGCCGGAGACGAGCGACAGTCCCATGACGAGCAGCACGAGGAACGGGCCGGCGGGCTTGCGGCGCACGCGGCGCGGTTTGGGAGCGGGGGCCGGGCCGGGCATGACGGGCGCGGCACCCGCCGGCGGAACGTAGGACGGGCCGGGAATCGGCGCGGCATAAGAGCCAGCCGGCGGCACCGGACCGTCGGCACCGGCGGGATTCACCGGCCTTCCGGGACCCGTCGGAGCCGGGCCGCCGGCGTTCACCGGAAAGGAGGCGTTCGGCGCGCCCTGGGAGGGCACCGGTCCGGTGGCCGCGCCGGGGACGGGTCCGGCCGCGGGAGCGACGGGATATCCGAACCCGCCGGGATGCCCAGGGGCCGCCGGATATCCGCCGGCGCCGCCCGGATACGCGCCACCGGCCGCCCCGGCCGGATACCCGCGCGGCGGCACCGGCGTGTACGGCCCGTTCGGCCCTTCCTTGCGGTAACCGTATCCGTAACCGTGCTGCTGGCGCATGCCGCTCTGGCAGATGGCCCACAACGCCACGGCCGCCACGACGATGGCCACCCATCCGGCGCCGACGATGACCACGGCCACGGCGAGCATCGCGAACGCGCCCAGGCAGTTCCAATCCCAACGGCCGGCCACGAGTTCCTCGGCGAGG
The DNA here is from genome assembly GCF_010667645.1 of Bifidobacterium platyrrhinorum. Classification (GTDB taxonomy): domain Bacteria; phylum Actinomycetota; class Actinomycetes; order Actinomycetales; family Bifidobacteriaceae; genus Bifidobacterium; species Bifidobacterium platyrrhinorum. The sequence continues at coordinate 86,928 of NZ_WHZV01000009.1, read as the reverse complement.
ATGCGCCCGTCGCGCGCGTCCGGCAGCATGAGCCATGCGAACGCGTACAGCGCGGCGCCGAAGCCGAACAGGAAGGTGAAGACGATCATCAGGGCCCGCACCAGCGTGGGGCTCCATCCGAGGCGGGCGGCGATGCCGCTGCACACGCCGCCGATCCAGCGGTCGTCGCCTCGCGTCACGCCGGAGGCGCGGAACCAGGCGAACACCTTGGTCAATAGCTTGTTGTTCTCGTTCATGCCTCCATTACATCAGCCGCACGCTTGCACGGCCGTCCGGGAAACCCCTGATTCTTCCCTGAACCCCGGCTAGGAATCCCCATTCGCCACCCCGAAGCGGGCACAATGGAGGCATGACCTCACCCATGAACCCGCAGCCGCCGGGAACGGCGATGCCCGGCACGTTCCCCGGCGCGGCTCCCGGCACGTTCCCCGGCGCGATGCCCGGCACGTTCCCCGGCGCCGCGCCGACGCCCCCGCCTCCCCTGCGCCCGGCGCGGCTTCCGCTCATGCGCCCGAAGCGCGGCCGCATGCTCGCCGGCGTATGCAAGGGGGTCTCCCTGCATCTGGGGGTGTCCGTCGCCTGGGTGCGGCTCGCGTTCGTCGCGCTCACGTTCATGTGGGGCGCCGGCGTCGCCGCCTACCTGTTCCTGTGGATGTTCACACCCGCAGGCGACCCGGTCGCCGCGGCGGCCGCCCGGTCACAGGTCACGCCGGTCGCGCAGGCGCCGCTCGCCTCCGGCAACCGCGACGCGGCGACCGGCCGCACGCGCGCCGAATCGGCCGCCGAGACGATGCACGGTTCGACGGAGAACGCGCTCGCCGCGATCCGTGGCATCCCGTTGCCCACGCTCGTCGCCTGCGTCGGACTCGCGCTCGTCGCCATGAGCGTCGCGTTGGGCGGGACGAACCACGCCGACCTCATCATGCCGCTGCTGCTCGCCGCGTGCGGCCTCATCGCCGCGTGGTCGCGCTTCGACGCGAAACAGGGGCGTATCCCGACGATGGTCGCCGGCCTCGTCCTCATCTTCCTCGCGTACGTGGCGTACGTGACGACCGTCATGTATTCGGGCACGCCGTTCCCCCGCCGCATCATCATCGCCGGGTTCATGCTGCTCGTCGGCGTGGTGCTCGCCATCCTGCCGTGGGCGAGCGCCATGCTGCGCACGGTGACGGCCGAACGCGCGATGAAGGAACGCGAGGAGGAGCGCGCCGACATGACCGCGCATCTGCATGACGGCGTGCTGCAGACGCTGGCGCTCATCCAGCTGCACAGCACCGAACCGGACACCGTGTTCACGCTCGCGCGCGGCCAGGAGCGCGAGCTGCGCGAATGGCTGTATCAGGAGCGCGTCACGTCGGACCGGTCGGTGAGCGCCGGCGTGAAGGCGATCGCCGCCGAAGTGGAGGACTCCCACGGCCGCGCCATCGACGTCGTGACCGTCGGCGACGCGCGTCCGAGCGCCGCCACCGACGCGCTGCTCGACGCGACCCGGCAGGCGCTCGTCAACGCGGTCACGCACGGCGGCGAACCGGTGTCCGTCTACTGCGAGGCGGATGCGCGGCAGGTCGAGGTGTACGTGCGCGACCACGGCGGCGGTTTCGACGTGGACGCGATCCCGCCGGACCGTCTCGGCATCCGCGAGTCGATCATCGGGCGTGTCCGGCGGCGCGGCGGTACGGTGGAGATCGTGTCGCGGTCCGGGTGGGGCACGGAGGTGCGCATGCACATGCCGGTCGCGGCCGGCGGCGGGCGCACGACGCCCGACGGCGATGCGGCACGGCAGGACGGGAAGGAATGATGGACACGATGACGGAGACGAACGCGACGGCGACGCGCGATGACGCGACGGCGAACGATACGGCCGGCGGCGGGCGCATCCGCGTGGCCGTGGTCGACGACCACGAGATGTTCCGCGCGGGCGTGATCGCCACGTTGCGCACCGAATTCGACATCGTCGGCCAGGGCGCGGACGTGGACGGTTCAATCGCGATGATCGCACGGACCAAGCCGGACGTGGTGCTGCTCGACGTGCACGTGCCCGGCGGCGCGGGCGGAGGCGGCACCGAGATCCTGCTGCGTTCGAAGGGCCTCTCCCCCGGGTCGGTGTTCCTCGCGCTGTCCGTGTCCGATTCGCCGCAGGACGTGGGCGCCGTGATCCGCGCCGGCGCGCGCGGCTATGTGACCAAGACGATCACGGGCGCCGACCTCATCTCGTCGGTCAAGCAAGTGCATGAGGGGTACGCGGTATTCTCGCCGAAACTGGCGGGATTCGTACTGTCCGTGTTCCAGGGCGGCGGCGCGGAGGGGCTCGCCACCGGCGAACGGCCCGTGCACGACGAGGAGCTCGACCGGCTGTCGAACCGCGAGCAGGAGGTGATGCGTCTCATCGCACGCGGCTACACGTACAAGGAGGTCGCCGCCGAACTGTTCATCTCCATCAAGACCGTGGAGACGCACATGAGCGCCGTGCTGCGCAAACTGCAGCTGTCGAACCGTACCGAACTCACCCGCTGGGCCGCCGACCGCCGCCTCGTGTAGGGAGAAGGAGAGGGACTATGCGAAGGGTCCCGGACCGATTGGCCCGGGACCCTTCGTGCATGCGGACAGAGCGAGATTCGAACTCGCGGGAGCTTGCGCTCCAACGGTTTTCAAGACCGTCTCTTTAGACCGCTCAGACATCTGTCCGTGTCGCGCACGCGCCGTTTCGGCCACACACGCGATGTTCAATTATACAGAAGGTGAGGATGACCTCACACCGCCGTCAGATCACGTCAGGCGGGACTTCGTCACGCCTCCCACTTGGTCGGCTCGATGACCTCCTTGCCGCCCATGTAGGGACGCATGGCCTTCGGGATCTCGATGGAGCCGTCCTTCTGCTGGTGGTTCTCGAGGATCGCGACGAGCCAGCGGGTGGTGGCCAGCGTGCCGTTGAGCGTGGAGACCGGACGGGTGGAACCGTCCTCGGTGCGCTCGCGGATGTTGAGGCGGCGGGCCTGGTACTCGGTGCAGTTCGAGGTGGAGGTGAGCTCGCGGTAGCGGCCCTGGGTCGGCACCCAGGCCTCGCAGTCGAACTTGCGGGCGGCGGAGGAGCCGAGGTCGCCGGCGGCGGTGTCGATGATGCGGTACGGCACCTCGACCTTGGCGAGCATCTCCTGCTCCATCTCGAGCAGGTGCTGGTGCTCCGCGTAGGAGTCCTCCTGCTTGGCGTAGACGAACATCTCCACCTTGTCGAACTGGTGGACGCGGATGATGCCGGAGGTGTCCTTGCCGGCGGCGCCCGCCTCGCGGCGGTAGCAGGAGCTCCAGCCGCAGTAGCGCAGCGGGCCGTTGCCGAGGTCGAGGATCTCGTTCTCGTGCATGCCGGCCAGCGCCACCTCGGAGGTGCCGACGAGGTACTGGTCGTCGGGCTCGCGCAGACGGTAGATCTCGTCGGCGTGGGAGTTGAGGAAGCCGGTGCCGCGCATCACTTCGGGGCGCACGAGCGTCGGGGTGATGGCGAGCGTGAAGCCGTGCTCCTCGGCCTGGTCGACGGCCATCGTGAGCATCGCGATCTGCATGCGGGCGACCTGGCCGCGCAGGAAGTAGAAGCGGGAGCCGCCGACCTTGACGCCGCGGCGCATGTCGATGCCGGCGACCTCGGTGCCCAGGGTCAGATGGTCCTTCGGCTCGAAGCCCTCGGCCGCGAAGTCGCGGATCTGGCCGACCTTCTTGACGACGACGTAATCGTCCTCGCCGCCTTCCGGCGCCTCCGGCTCGACGATGTTGGACAGCTTCCACATCGCGGTGGTGTACTCCTCGGAGGCGGCGTCCGCGGCGGCCTTGTATTCGGCGACCTTCTGGGACAGGGCCTTGGTCTCGGCGATCAGCCTGGCCTTCTCGTCCGCCGGGGCGGCGGCGACCTTCTTGCCGATCTCCTTCTGCTGGGCGCGGGCGGCCTCGAACTCCTTGAGGGAGGAACGACGCGCCTCGTCGGAACGCAGCACCTCGTCGACGAGTTCGACGGACTCGCCGCGCTTGCGCTGGGATTCCTTGACGACATCGGCGTGTTCGCGAATGAATTGAATATCAAGCATGCGGCCAAGCCTACCGCCGTAAGCCGACACGCGGGGTCGCGCCGTCCGCCGCCGCCCGCGTCGCCTGCGGTTCATCCAACGTAGAGGAATCGTTCAATTATCTCGTGGCGATGCGGGAATCCCGGCGTGAAGTGAGCAGAATAAGGACTATGCCCACAGCCGCCATCATCCTTGCAGTCGTCCTTGGCGTCGTCGCCGTCCTCGTCGCGGCCGCGTTCGCGTTCCGCGCCTACCGTCGCCGCCGTCTCGCGCAGAAGCTCGTCGAACGTGATGACGACCAGGTGCGTTACGCGTTCATCATCAACCCGTCGAAGCCGCAGGCGGCGGCGCGACGGGCGCATATCGAACGGTTCTGCGAGGCGAGGGGCCTTACGGAGGTCGAATACATCGACACGCAGCTCGACAAGGACGGCCGCGCCTGCGCGCTCGAGGCGCTGGAGCACGGCGCTGACGTGGTGGTCGCCGTCGGCGGCGACGGCACGGTGCGCACGGTCGCGTCGGCCGTGTCCGGCACCGGGCATGCGCTGGGCATCGTGCCGATCGGCACCGGCAACCTGTTCGCCCGCAACATGGGCATTCCGGTGGACGACATCGACGCGGCGCTGACCGTGGCCACGTCGCACGGTTCGCGGCGCGTGGACATGGGGCGTCTCACGCTGCTCGACCATCCGGAGGAGGACCACGGGCACGCCTTCCTCATCATCGCGGGCGTGGGTTTCGATGCGGCGATGATCGACGACACCGATCCGGAACTCAAGAAGAACATCAGCTGGCTCGCGTATTTCGTGGGCGGCGTGAAGAACCTGTTCGCCCCGAAGTACCGCGCGAACGTGACGATCACCAGCGCGGACGGCAGCACGCATTCGACGCGCGGTCTCGTGTTCCGCACGTTCATGGCCGGCAACTGCGGCCAGATCCCGGTGTTCTCGCTGATGCCGAACGCCTCGTTCAACGACGGCCTGCTCGATTTCGAGATCATCGACACGACGGGCGGCATCATCGGATGGGCGAACCTGTTCGGCGACGTGGTGCACCAGACGATCACCGGCAAGGCGGAACAGAACCCGCTGTCCACGAATTCGACGATCGACCAGATCCAGGGCGTGAGCGCCGAACTGGTGCTGGAGAAGACCGCGCTGGCGCAGGTGGACGGCGACATGCTGCCGGAGACGCGCCACATCCGCTTCGATGTGGAACGCGAGGCGCTGATCGTGCGCGTGCCGGAGGTCACCCGTCAGGACCCGTCCGCCACGGGCACGATGGAGCCGATCAGGGTCTGACGGGACCGCTCACGCGGCGCTCACGCGCGCCACGTGCAGGGTGAGGTAGGCGATCTCGTCCTCGGTGAGCGTGGTGCCGAGCCGCAGTTCGATGAGCGCGGCGATGCGCCGGGCGCAGTCGGCCGCCCGGGGGTATGACTGCACGATCGACGTGACGATCGCCTCGGGTTCGCGGTCGAGCTGCTCATGCTGGTGGATGCGCACGAACAGGTAGCGCAGATGCGTGATGAACCGGCCGACGTTGACCGAATGCTCGTCCAACGTGATGCCGTACGTGCTTTCGATGACGGCCAGCAGCTGTTGGATCACGCCGGTCATCGCATACGTGTGCGACAGGTCCCCGGTGGAGAACCCGGCGTTGACCAGGTGCAGGGCGAAGGCCACGCCCTCGTTGGGCAGCAGCACGCCGCCCAGACGGCGGTTGAGCGCCGCGAGCAGGGCGCATCCCTGCGAGTATTCCCGCTCGTACAGCGACTGCACCTCTTCGGTGAGGGGGTACGCGATGGCGGGGATGCCGTTTTTGACGCGGCGCAGTGCGCCGCATACGTGGTCCGCGAGCGCCATGACGAGCGTGGGGTCCTGCGCGGCCTCGCCGCCCAGCCCGATCTCGTCCATGGCGTCGGAGACGAGTTTGATGATCTCCGGGGGGATGTCGCCCAGCAGCTGGGCCATGTGGTCGGGGTCGCGGCCGTCGGCGGGCACGAACACCCGCGCCACCTTGGCCGCGTCGACCGTCATGCCGGGCTTGGCCTTGAAGCCGAGGCCCCGCCCGGTGAGGATGACTTCGCGCCTCCCGTCCTTGGCCAGGACGACGTTGTTGTTGAAGACGCGAAGTATTTCCATGACATCCTCCCGGAAATCCGATCCGGGTCTATTCGCTAATCCGGATTCACTTCTCGATGGCGATGACGGCGTCACCAGCCTTGACGTCCACGTCCGTCTTCGGGGTGACCGCCTTGAGCATCGCGGTGTTGAGCACCGTCATCAGGGTGGTGGTGCTGTAGCCCGCCGCCTTGACCTTATCAAAGTCGACGGTCACGAGCGTGTCACCGGCGTTGACGCGGTCGCCCTTGGCGACGTTCACGGCGAAGCCCTCGCCGTTCATCTTGACCGTGTCGATGCCGACGTGCACGAGCACCTCGACGCCGTCGTCGGTCTTGAGACCGAACGCGTGGCCGGTCTCGGCGACGGTCTGCAGCACGCCGGAGACCGGGGCCTTGACCACGGAGGCCGCGGGCTGGACGCCGACGCCCTCGCCGAGGGCGCGGGAGGCGAACACCGGGTCGCCGGCGTCGTCGAGGGAGACGACGTGGCCGTCGACCGGGGCGAGCACCTCGGTGGTCGGCGCGGCCGGCTCGGCCGGGGCCTCGGCGGCGGCCGGGGCCACGGTTTCGGCGGAGGCCGGGGCCGGGGCGGCCTCGGCGACCGGGGCGGACTCGCCTTCGGCCTTGGCCTTCGCCTTGCGGGCGGCGGCGACGCGGGCCTTCACCTCGGCCTTCTGCTCCGGGGTGCGGTAGTCGAGGGTGATGACCAGGAACATGGACAGGAAGAACGCCACGGCGATGGACACGCCGTAGACCCACATCTGGTTGAACACCGGGATGGTGAGCAGCGAGGTGAAGGCGAAGGCGGTGGTGGTCACGCCGTGCACGGTCTCGCCGGAGGCGACGGTGGCCGGGAACAGCCAGCCGAGGACGGCGATCACGACGCCGCCGACGCCGCAGCCGACCAGCATGCGGGAGTAGATGAGCTTGTAGCGCAGGTGGATGCCGTAGAGGCTCGGCTCGGAGACGCCACCGAGCAGGCCGGCGGCGAGGGCGCCGATGGAGGTCTGGCGCATCTGGTCGTCATGGTCCTTGATGGACAGGGCGAGCACGCCGGCGGTGGTGCCGAAGCAGGCGAAGTTCCACACGCCCATCGGGCCCTGGATGAAGTCGTAGCCCATCGACTGGATGTTCATGAGCATGAGGGCGTTGAGCGGCCAGTGCAGGCCGAGCGGGACCAGGAACGGGTAGAGCAGCGGGATCGCGATGGCGAAGATGAAGGGCGCGTGGCCGTTCATCCAGGCGAGGCCGACGCCGAGGCCGTTGCCGACCCACACGCCCAGCGGGCCGATGATGAAGGCGGTCAGGGCGCCGACGATGATCATCGAGAAGAACGGCAGGAAGACGAGCTGGATGCTTTCGGGGACGATCTTCTTCAGGCCGTGGTAGACGAGGGCGAGCACGGCGGCCATCATCAGCGGCACGAACACGTTGCCGGAGTAGTCGGACAGCTGCATCGGCAGGCCGAACACGGTGGCGGTGCAGGAGGAGGTGCCCAGCGTGGTGTTCTCCACGCACTGGACGGCGTCGCCCCAGGTCTTGGTATCGGACAGGGCGGTGAACTGCGGGGTCATGAGCGCGGCCATGATGGCGCCGCCCAGCCACGGGTCCACCTTGAGCTTCTTGGCGGCGTTGAAGGCGACCATGATGGGCAGGAAGTAGAACACGCCCTTCCAGATGGCCTTGATGAACATGAGGCCGGTGTTGGCCTCGTCGTTCGGGATGACGCCCAGGGAGATGAACAGGTTGACCAGCGCGATGATGATGGACGCGCCGAGCAGGACGCCCAGGATCGGGCGGAAGGAGTCGGCCAGGTACTCGAAGAAGTTGTCGAGCCAGGCGACCTTGCCGCGCACGCCCTTGTTGCGCGCCGCGGCCTTGAGCTCGGCGTTGCTCATCTCGCCGTCGGCGTCGTCGGCGTCGACGGTGCCGGAGCCGAGGCCCGCCATCTCGGGCAGGTGCATGATCTCGTCGTACACGGTGGCGACCTGGCCGCCGATGACGACCTGGTAGCGGTCGCCGGACTGGGGCACGCCGCCCAGCACGGTCTTGTTGGCGTCGAGCGAGGCCTGGTCGACCTTGCCCCCGTCCTTGAGCTCGAAACGCAGTCGGGTGGCGCAGTGCGTCAACGACTTGACGTTGGCGGCACCACCGACGGCGGTGATGATCGCCTTGACATCGTCCTGATGCGACATCGGATTCTCCATTTCTTTCTTCCATCAATGTGTAGTCGCCCATCGCCAGGTCGACATTGACCCAGATGACGAAAAAAGACCCGAGGCAAGAGCATTTCATGCCCGCGGACGGACACCGGAACGGCATACGTCTACGGCCAGACTCGCGCCTCAGGTCTTGCCTCGAAATCTTGAGTAGCAACCCTGCTAAAGGAAACTGACAGTGCGTCACTATAACAGAACGGTAACAATCCTGCAAACCTTGTCATCCGTTCGACGTGTTGCCAGTAATTCCAATGGTTTTTACAAAAGTGATTTTGCGTTAATGGGACATGCAACGGGACCCCGGGCGCGACCCGGACATGCCATCGAACGGAATCCAATGCCACGGCACGCCGGTTTGCGCCCCCGCGCCGCGATTCACTCCGAGTTCACACACATTTCAGAACAATTAGGCACAAAACCTCACGTGTTATCCGACCCCATCGCCGTACAATTGGTTTCATGGTAGCAAACAATGCGGGCAAGCCCGCCACCCCAGAAGATCTGATCAACGTCGATGAGGTCATCGGCAAGTACTATGACCTCGTCCCCGACCCGTCCGTCCCCGAGCAGCGTGTCATCTTCGGCACCTCCGGCCACCGCGGATCGTCCCTGAAGACCTCGTTCAACGAGGCCCACATCGTCGCCATCTCCCAGGCCATCGCCGAATACCGCAAGAAGGCCGGCGTCACCGGCCCGCTGTACCTCGGCTCCGACACGCACGCGCTGTCCGGCCCGGCCAAGAAGACCGCCATCGAGGTGCTCGTCGCCAACGGCGTGCACGTGCGTATCGACTCGCGCGACGACTTCGTGCCCACCCCGGTGGTCTCCCAGGCGATCCTCACCCACAACCGCGCCGCCGACGGCACCCAGCGCTTCGAAGGCGAAGGTCTGGCCGACGGCATCGTCGTCACCCCGTCCCACAACCCGCCCACCGACGGCGGCTTCAAGTACGATCCGGTCACCGGCGGCCCCGCCCCGGCGGACGTGACCAACGCGATCGCCGCCCGCGCCAACGAGCTGCTCGGCGACTACAAGTCCGTCAAGCGCGTGCCCTACGAGGAGGCCGTCAAGTCCGAGTACGTCGAGGGCTTCGACTTCCGCGAGCACTACGTGGCCGACCTCGGCAACGTCATCGACTTCGACGCGATCCGTAATTCCGGCGTGCGTCTCGGCATCGACCCGCTGGGCGGCGCGTCCGTCAACTACTGGCCGCTCATCAACGAGAAGTACGGCCTGAACATCGGCGTGGTGCGCCCCGAGGTCGATCCGACCTGGCGCTTCATGACCATCGACCACGACGGCAAGATCCGCATGGACCCGTCCTCGCCGTACGCGATGAAGGGCCTCGTCGACGAGCTCAACGCCGGCGCCTGGGACAAGTACGATCTCGTCGGCGGCACCGACCCGGACGCCGACCGCCACGGCATCGTCTGCCCGGATTGGGGCGTGATGAACCCGAACCACTACATCGCCGTGTGCGTCGAGTACCTGTTCGGCGGCAACCGCCCGGGCTGGCCGAAGGGCGCGGCCGTCGGCAAGACCCTCGTCTCCTCCTCGCTGATCGACCGCGTCGCCGCGTCGATCGACGCGAAGGTCCTCGAGGTGCCGGTCGGCTTCAAGTGGTTCGTCGACCCGCTGTTCTCCGGCGAGGTCGCGTTCGGCGGCGAGGAGAGCTCCGGCATGAGCTTCCTGCGTCGCGACGGCCGCGTGTGGACCACCGACAAGGACGGTCTCATCCCCGACCTGCTGGCCGCCGAGATCACCGCGAAAACCGGCAAGAACCCGGCCGAGCTGCACAAGGACCAGGTGGCCCGCTTCGGCGAGTCCTGGTACAAGCGCGTTGACACCCCGACCACGCTCGAGCAGAAGCAGAAGTTCGCCAAGCTGACCGGCGACGACGTGACCGCCACGCAGCTCGCCGGCGAGGACATCACCGCCAAGCTGACCGAGGCGCCGGGCAACCACGCCAAGATCGGCGGCCTCAAGGTCACCACGAAGGACAACTGGTTCGCCGCCCGTCCTTCCGGCACCGAGAACATCTACAAGGTGTACGCCGAGTCCTTCGAGAGCCCCGAGGCCCTCGACAAGGTGCTCGAGGAAGCCTCCGAGGTCGTCGACAAGGCCCTCGGCGAGTGAGGTCGCTGACCTGAATGCGTGAAAGGCCCCGGTGCGGTCCGCAATGTATGGACCGCCCGGGGTCTTTCATATTTCACACCGGACGATTGCCGGTGATGGCCGCCCATGCCGTGCGATGCCACCATCCTCAAGGCGACCGCATGGCATGGGCGGCCAACGGGGCTACGGACCGAGACGCCGGTCGAGTTCGGCGGCGACGTCGAGGCCGAGGCGTCGGCGGATGAGCCACCCCAAGGCCAGCGGCAGCCCGGAGGCCACGGCCACCGAACCGGAACCGACCGCGATGGTCTTCGCGTTGTCGGCGATGAGCATCGTGCCGTCGCCGGAGCCGCCCGCCGACGCCGCGGCGCCCGTATCCCCGGCACCCGTATCCCCGGAGCCCGTACCCGCGTCGTCAGCCGACGCCTCACCGCCGGAGGACGGCGTCGTCGCGGAGGAGGTCGTCTTTTTCGCCGTCGCGGAGGAGCCCGAACCCGCACCGGCACGCGAAGCCGACGAACCCGAGGCCGACGCCGCTCCCCCCGCTGCGGTTCCGGCGGCCGGGCTTCCCTCCCCCGCGTCCACGACATACGACGCGTCGTACTGCACGTACAGCGGTAATGTCGGTTTCGCGAAATCACGCGCGCTGTCCGACGTGTACCAGTAGGCGGACTGGCCGGTTTTGAGCTGGAAGTCGACGAACGACTGCGGGAATGCACCCCAGTAGGCGGCGTTCGCATCGCTTTTCGCGGCCTGCGAGCCATGGTCGCCGCTCGCGTTCACCGCGACGCCGAGATAGTCGGGGGTCGCGGTGAACCCGTGGTCGTCGAGCGCTTTCGCGACGTCCACCGTATTGCCGCCGGTGAAGTCGGCAAGGTGGATCTCCTGCGGTTCGAGCGTGAACCACTTGCTCGAGTCGTTCATGTCGGCGCCGTAGCCGGATGCGGTGGCGGTGAGCGCGCCGGCGCCGTCCGCGCCGAGCGTGAGCGTCGGATCGGTGACGGACCAGTAGGTCATGCCGCCGTAGTAGGCGACCGTCCATGAGCCTTTCCAACTGATGGTCGTCGTGCCGTCCGCCTTCACCGTGCCGGCGCCTCCGGAGATCACGACCTGCGATTCGGTGTTGATCGACCGGCCGTCCGCGCGCTTGCCCATCGTCACGTTCGCGCCGTCGCGCGTGAGGCATTTCGACGCCCAGGTCGCCTCCGCCCATGCGCCGTTCGCGTCGGTTTTTTGGATGCTCACGTTCCCGTCCGACGACCGGTAGAGGCTTTCGTCCCAGGTCTTCGACGCGCCGGTGTCGCCGGCGACTCCCGCGGAGAGGAAGTTGCAGCCGCCGAAGAACGCGGCCGAATTGGTCTCGTCGTTCATGCTCCAGCGCAGCGTCACGTCGTCGAGTTTCGTGGCGTCCCCGGGGGCTTCGGCACCGTCGCCGGAATCACCGCCGGCGGTATCGCCGGAACCATCGCCACCGCCGTCCCCGGAACCACCGTCACCGGAGCCGCCGTCGAGCGTGGTGATCGTCGCCGCGTTCGTCGCCGCGCCGCCGTCCGCGGCGAGCGCGGGCGCGGCGACGGCCACCGAGCCGGCGCAGACGGCCAGCGTCGCAGCGGCCGCGCACAGCGTCTTCAGTATCATGCGTCCCGCACCCATCATGCGACCTCCCCGCCTCGTGCCGGCCGGAACGACGTCGTTACCGGTGATTCCGGCGTTTCCGGCGATATCCGTGATTTCGGTGATAATGCGGCGTCGGATGACACGTCCGCCGCCGCATGACGGGTGAAGAACCCGCGGATGTCGGCCGCGCGACGCGCGACGCCGCCAGGGGCATCCGAATCCCCCGCGACGGCGGGCATCACCGTGGTCTCCCCCGCCGGCGGCGCGAGCATCTGCGTCTCTTCGCCGACGGTGCCGGCGTCGACCGGCATCGTCCTGCCCGGCACGGCACCGCCATCCGACGCCTCCGGCATCGCGGCACGCGTCACCGGCGCACCCGCATCCGCCAGCAGTCCCCGCGCGCGACCGGCCTTCGCCTGTTCGCGCGCCAGACGTTCGGACTGTTTGCGCCGCCGCTTCGCGGTGTTGAGTTCCTCACGCGCGCGCACGCTCTCGGCGCGACGCTCACGACGCGCCATCTCCTGCTCCATCGCCGCCGGCGAGACGCCGAGCAGCAACGATTTCGCGGCGAGATAGCCGCCGAATCCCGCCGCGAGCACAATCACGGCGATGCCGAGGATGATCGCCGCCGCGACGATCAGCCATCCGGCCACACCCAAAGCAGGGGTTCCCACATTCGCTCCTTCCAACGCCGTTCCGACGGTCTGACGCGCGGTGGCATCCGCGGTCGTCGCACCGCCCGCGTCCGCGCTCCTGCCGGTCTTGCCGGTCGCGCCCGAACCGGACGCCGATTCCGACGACCGCCCCGACTGCGCGGCGTCGGAGTCCGCGGAGTCCGTGGTATCCGCGGCGGACGGGGCCGTCGCGCCGAACGTCAACGGCGTGAACGTCTCGTTGTTCGCGTTCGCAACGCCGTGCGCGCCGATCGTGATGATGCCGCACTGCACCGCCGTGCAGTCCACATCCGACGGGTTGCCGGAACGGTCCGTGCTCGTGAACCTCGCACCGGGCACGGTGATCGTCGCGTTCCACGTGCCGTCCGCGGCGATCTCGCCGCCGTTCGCCGCGCTTTCGGTCGAACTGCCGGGGAATGCGACGAACACGTCGTAGCCGGCCGGATCGTTCTCGTCGTCCGGCACGTATTTGTAGGTCTCGCCGGTCACGCCGCCCTGCGACGGCTTCCATGAGTCGCCGCCCGGATCGCTCACCCAGCCGAACAGCACGTAGATGCCGCCGAACCCGTTCTTCACGGATTGGAACCCGCTGCCGGACAACGAGACCGCCGTGTTCCCGTCCGGATTGAGCGTGCCGCCGTCCACGCCGACGGCGACGCTCGCGCCCGCGGCGTAGGCGGACGGCACGAGAGCCGACGACGCGGCGCCCGGCCACACGCCGGACAACGCGGACGCGACGAGCATCGCCGCGGACAGCAACACGGACGCGCCGCACGCCGCCAGACGCGTCGTAACGCGCGGCGCCACACGGACGGCCGTTTCCTTCCCCGTCATCGCGTCTCCTTCCCCTGACCGGACACATGGTCGAACTGCGGCAGGTTCGCACGCCCCTCAAGCGGGAACGCGCGGCGGCCGTACACGTGACGACGCACGGCCGGACGCTCCGGCGCGATCACGAGACTCCCGTCGTCACGCCGCAGCACCTCGATCGGGCACTGGTACACGGCGGACAGTCGCGCGGACGTGAACACCTCCTCGGGCGCGCCGAGCGCGGCGATCCGGCCGCGCTCGAGCAGCGCCACGCGATCCGACCATGCGGCCGCCGCGTCGAGCGCGTGCACGATGACGACGACCGCGCAACCGGCCTCGGCGTAGTCGCGACCCAGACGCATCAGCATCTCCTGGTGTTTCACGTCCATCGCCGCGGTCGGCTCGTCGAGCAGCAGGATCGGCGCGGCCTGCGCGAGCACGCGCGAGAACGCGGCGCGCCCGCGCTCGCCGCCGGACAGGGACGTGTAGACGCGTTCCGCGAGCGACGTCGACTCGGTCATCGCCATCGCCGATGCGACGATCATGTCGTCGTCCGACTCGTCGGGCGTGCCCTCCCACGGGGAGCGACCCATGCGCACGATGTCGTCGACGGAGAACGGGAACGTGACGTCCACGTTCTGCATGAGCACGGAGCGACGCATCGCGAGCTCGGTCGCATCCCACGCGGCGATCGGTTCGCCGAACAGGCTGATCGAGCCGGACGTGACCGGCACGTCGCCGGTGATCGCATTCAGCATCGTGGATTTGCCGGCGCCGTTGGGCCCGGCGATGGACAGCAGTTCGCCGGCGCGGATGTCGAGGTCGATACCGTCGAGGATTCGCCGGCCGTCGATCTCGACATCGACGCCGTTCAGTTCCAGCACGGTGTCGCCCGGGCGCGGCGGGACCGGCGGGCGATGCGTGCGGTCGAGGACGCCCATGCCGATGTTCATGTTGCGGATGCTCATGCCCAACCTCCCGACTTGGAGCGGCTGCGGCGCAGCAGCCAGAAGAAGAACGGCCCGCCGACGAGCGAGGTGAGCATGCCGATCGGCAGGTCCGCGAACCGGATCGTGGTGCGCGCGGCGAAATCGGCGATGGTGAGCAGCAGCGCGCCGCCCAGCGCGGAGGCGGGCAGCAGCGCGCGGTGCCCGGGGCCGATGATGATGCGCAGCAGATGCGGCACGACCAAGCCCACGAACGCGATGATGCCGCAGAACGCGACCGCCGACGAGACCAGCAGCGCGACGACGAGCATCGATCGGAAACGCAGACGTTCGACGTTCACGCCGAGATGGCGGGCCGGCTTCTCGCCGAGCGCGAGCAGGTCGAGGCGACGCGCCATGAACTGCACGGCGATGACGCCGACCACGCACATCGGTGCGACGAGCGCGACCTGGTTCCAGCGCGAGCCGTTGAACGAACCCATCTGCCAGAACACGATCTGGTCGCGGGCGGAGGTGGGCGCGGCGAACGTGCAGAACGAGATCAGCGCGCCGGCCACCGCGTTGACGGCCACGCCGGTCAAAATCAAGGTGACGACCTCGGTACGGCCGTCGCGGCGGGCGAGCAGATACACGGACAGTGTGGTGAACAGGCCGCAGGCGAAGGCGAGGGCGGGCGTCGTGAGCGCGCCGAGGAAATCCCAGCCCATGAGGATCGAGCAGCTGGCGCCGACGGCCGCGCCGGAGGAGACGCCCACCGTGCCCGGCTCGGCCAGGGGATTGCCGAACACGCCCTGCATGAGCGCGCCGGCCACGCCGAGCGCCGCGCCGACGACGATCGCCATGACGATGCGCGGGAAACGCACGTTCCACAACGCCTCCTCGCCGAACGCGCGGGACGGGCCGTCGAGCCAGTGGAGGCCGATTTTGTTGAAGACCGAGCCGAGCACCTGGTCGAAGGGGATGATGAGCTGGCCCAGCGAGGCGGAGACGATGGTCATGACGACGAGCCCCGCGGCGAGCACGATGAAGGTGAGGGCGGTCCTGCCGACGCGCGGGGTGCGGGCCGCAAGGCCGAGGTCGGCCGCATCGGCGCGGATGCGCGTATCGCGCTCGCGGGCCGCGGACCGCGAGGCCGGTGACGTGCGTGTCGGCGAGGTCATGACTGGTCCTCCTGCTGCATCTCGTCGAGTCGTTTCTGGATGACTTCCGGCTTGTCGTCCGGCTGGTAGCCGTATTCGGGCGCGTAGACGGCGGTGGCGAGCGCGGCCAGCACCTGCGCGGTCTGCGGGCCGAAGCTCATGATCTCGTAGTCGCTCATGTCGACGATGCGCCGGTGCCGCCCGGCGGGCGTCTCCGCGATGCCAGGCATGGCGAGCATGCCGTCGACGCCTCCCGCGGATTCGACGCCGAGGGTCATCGCGAGAATCACGTCGGGTTTCGCCTTGATGAGCACTTCGGAGTTGGTGGGCGCCATGCCCTTGAAACCGACCTCCTCGGCCACGTCGACCGCGCCGATCGACTGGATGAGCGAATCCGCGCCGGAGCCTTCGCCGAACCAGTAGTAGATCGATGTGCCGCGCACATAGAGGAACACGATGCGGGGGCGCCGCTTCTCGTCCGTGGGGACGAGCGTGCGTTGGATGTTCTGGATGGTCCGGTCGATCTCGCTGTTCGTGCGTTTGACGAGCTGTTTGCCGAGGTCGCTCACGCCGAGCGCGTCGGCGACGGCCTGGACCTGCGCGCCCACGCCGGCGACGCCCTTCTCGCTGTCCAACGGCACGAACACGACCGGAATCCCGGATTGGCGCAACTGCAATTGCACGTCGTACGGGCCGATCGACGTGTCGGTGATGATGACGGTGGGTTCGAGCGCGAGGATCGCCTCCGCGTTCAGGTCCATGCCGTTGACGGTCACCTTGGGCAGCTTGTCCATGCCGGACGAACCGGTGGCCGTGTCGCGGCCGACCAGATTGCAGCCGAATCCGAGCGCGTACACGGCGGCCGCGAGACCGCCGTTCTGGTTGAGCGCGAGGATGCGCGTCGTGTCCGTCACGGTCTGCTTGGGCCCGTCCGCGCTTTCCACGGTGACGGGCAGTTGCTGCTCCTCGAACGGCACGTTCGTGATCGGGATGATCCGGTCCGACCGCGTGTACGCGGTCGTGGGGCCTTCGATCGCGCGCGGGTCGGTGAGCTGCGCCTGCGTGACGTCGGGCAGCTGCGGCGGATTCGGCTCGGTGGAGGCGGTCGGCACGTCGCAGCTGTCGAGGCTCACCTCGGAGATCGTACCGATGTTCGCGCATCCGCCGAGCGTCAGCAGGCACACGGCCACGAAGGCCGCCGCCGCACGCGCCGAAGCGCGGCGGCGGCGACCGTTGCGGGAGTCGGTCATCATCCGTCTCAGGCGTTGCGGCGTCGCAGGATGGTCACGGCGGCCGCGGCGGCGGCGAGCGCGACCGTCACGCCGGCGAACACGGCGACGGAGGCGCCGGTCGAGCCCAGCTTCGCGGAACCGTCGGCGTTCGTCGTGGTGTTCGCGATGCCGGAGCCGATGGTGCCGGTCGTGCCGGACTGCGTGCCACCGGTCGCGCCGTCGCCGTCGGTGACACCGGAATCGGTGCCGTCACCATCGCCCGTGGATTGGTCCGGGGCGGGGTTGACCGGAGCGTTGATGTCGGACGTTGCGGCGGTGGAATCGCCGATCGCGTTCGTGGCGACGACGGACGCCGTGTAGGCGACGGCCGGATCGAGGTCGGTGAAGACGGCGGTGGTCGTGGCGGCGTCGACCTGCTGGGTCTTTACGTCGCCCTTGCCGTCGGCCGGGGTGAGCGTCACCGTGTAGCCGGTGATCGCGGAACCGCCGTCGTCGGCCGGAGCGGTCCAACCGACGATCAGCTCGTGGGCGGCGGACTGGCGGACGGTCACGTCGCCGGCCGCGCCCGGCGCGGTGGCGGCGATCGTGACGGCGGCGGAGGCCGGGGACGCGGCGGACGCGCCGATCGCGTTCCTGGCGACGACGGTGGCCGTGTAGGTCACGCCCTTGGCGAGGCCGTCGAACGTGGCGGCGGTCGCGGCGGCGTCGACCTGCTGGGTCTTGACGTCGCCCTTGCCGTCGGCCGGGGTGAGCGTCACCGTGTAGCCGGTGATCGCGGAACCGTTGTCGGCCGGGGCGGTCCAGGTGACGGTGGCGCTGGTGCCGTTCGCGGCGAGCTGCGGCTGGGCCGGGGCCTCGGGGGCCTGCGCCTGGGCCTTGAGCGTGATCGCCGTGGCGGTGTCGAGGCGACGGTCGGTCAGGGACAGGCCGTGCGCGGCGGTAGTGCCGACCACGTAGGTCCTGCCGTATTCGAGCGAGCCGGCGGGCACGGTGACGGTGGCGGTGAAGGCGCCGTCCTTGATGCCGGCGGCCTTGACCCATGCGGCCTTGACGAAGTCGTTCGGCGAAGTCGGGTTCCGGCCGGCGTTCCACTTGCCCGTGTCGGCGACGACGGCGTACGCGCCGTAGAAGGCGGCGCCGCCGGTGAAGCCGGTGCCCTTGACGGTGAACGTGTTCTCCACGGCCGGGTCGATGTCGCCGGTCGGCTCGACGGTGACGGCCGGCGCGGCGGCCGGGTCGGCGTTCGGGGTGACCGGGTCGGAGGCGGCGGAGGCGGCGGACGCGCCTTCCGTGTTCTTCGCGACGACGGACGCCGTGTAGGAGACGTTCTGCGCGGTGAGCTTGCCGAACGTGGCGGTGGTGGCGCTCGCGTCGACGTCCTGGCTCACCGGATCGCCGGTGGACGGGACGAGGGTCACCGTGTAGCCGGTGATCGCGGAGCCGCCGTCCTTGGCCGGGGCCTTCCAGTCGACCTTCACCTGGTACGGGTCGGCCATGGTGCCGGCGACGGTCGCGGTCGGTTTGGCCGGCGCCTCGGGCGCGGTGGCCTGCGGCTCGGGGGCCTTCGCCGTGTAGGAGACCTGGATCTCGGCGGGGGTCTTGCGCTGGTCGGCGGCGCCGCCGGAGGCGTACCAGTAGGGGCCGGTGCCGGTCTTGGTCACGAAGTCGAGGAACCGCTTCGGCCAGCTCTTGCGCATGGTGCCCTGGCCGTCCACGTCGGTCTCGTTGAAGTCGGGGGTGACAACGGTGCCGTCGTCCTTCACGTCGACGTTCGAGAGCGTGGCGATCTCCACGTCCTTCTCCTCGTCGAGCACGGCGAACTTGCTCGTGTCGTTCATGTCGGTGCCCCAGCCGCCGAGCGTGGCGGTGAGCCTGCCGGAGCCGTTCGCCACGGTGAGCTTGAGGTCCTTCGCGTACCACTGGTTGAGGCCGGAGTAGTAGACGACGGTGAACGCGCCGTCCCACGAGATCTCGGCGTCGTCGTTCGCGGCGTCGATCGTGCCGGTGCCGTTGGCGAGCCTGACGCGGTTGCCGCTGCCCTCGCCGGTCGCCGTGTAGGCGGCGGGCAGGTCCTTGCCGTCCGGCGTGGTCTTCAGGCCCGCCCAGGTGGCGGCCTGGTACGTGCCGTCGGCCTGCTTCTTCTCGATGGACACGTCGCCGTCGGCCTGCTTCCACTCGTTCTCCTCGACGGGGTCGCTGGCGGAGGTCTTGTCGACGATGCCGGCGGACAGGAAGTTGAACGTGCCGGGCGCGTAGGCGCGCCAGTTCGATTCCTTGTTGAGGCTCCATGTGAGCGTGGCGTCGCTGGTGGTCTTCGCGGTCGTCTCGGCGGCGACGGCGGAGGACGCGGCGGTCAGGCCCGCGCCGAGGACGGCGACGGCCGCCAGCGCGGCCACGGCCTGCGTCGGCCGGGCCGCGGGGCCCTGCATGCGGGATGGTGAGAACACTGGTGTCTCCTTTCGTTCGTTCCCGGTCTCTCCTGAAGGAGGCGGACCCGCGTGGCGGGCCCGCCGGTGTACCCGTTGGTTGGAAGTGAAGGGTAGGTCCGGTGGAGGGCACCCCGAAATCCTTACGCTGCCGATGGGCGTCTCCATGGAAACCTCCCGCAATATATGGGGAAAATTCCCCCGAAAAAAGACTTGTGTCCACCCCATAACCCCCGCTATTCATGCGCGCGCGATGGCAGACGACACACGGAAAGTCAACGGATGTGACAAAGCTCACATCCCCATGGGCCGCCCCCTCGGGGAGCCGCCGGTGCGTCGTTCCGCCCCGGCGTCGGCCTTCGGGACGGAGACGGGAGTCCCGTTATTCCCGCCGGACCGTAGGGTGGAGGGCATGACTGAGACGATTGTGGTTTCGACGGACGGTTCGGCCTTGGGCAACCCCAACGGCCCGATGGGATGGGCGTGGGCGGACCACGCGAAGGACGCGGGCGACGGCGGCGCGCCCGGGCACGAGCACGATTCGCGCGGCTATGACGCGGGCGGCGCCACGAACGGCACCAACCAGATCGGCGAGCTGTGCGCGGTCCTGGAGGCGTTGCGCGCGCATCCGGGACCGCAAAGGCTCATCATCGAATCGGATTCGCAGTACGCCATCAACTGCTCGACCAAATGGGTGAAGGGCTGGAAGCGCAACGGCTGGAAGAACTCACAGAAGAAGCCGGTCAAGAACCGCGAACTCGTCCAGGCCATCGACGAGGAGATCGCGAAACGCCCCGGCCCGGTCGAGTTCAAGTGGGTGAAGGGCCATGCCGGCAATGCGGGCAACGAGCTCGTCGACGAACTCGCGCGCACGTACGCGGGCGACTGCCGTTCCGGCGCACGCGACGGGTACCTGCCCATCGAGGGATGGCGTTCGCTGCTCAACTCCGAATATTCGCGCGGCACCGACGTGCCGCCGGACGTGCAGCTCGTATTGGACGGCAAGGCCGACGCCGCGAGTCTGCGCGACGGCGCGGGCGACGGCGACACGCCGGCACATGCCGGCATACGCCGCGACGCGACGGAGGGTTCGCGGTCGGCGACGCGAGCGGGATCACGTAAGAGCCTCGCGGACATGCTCGCCGAACCGGAGGGCGCGCCGGATTACGGCGACGAGGCACGGGCCGGGGCGGAACCCGCGACGACGCCCGGGGCGAGGCGAATCGGCGACGCGCGCAAGGACACCAATCGGGCGGCGGCCGCGACGCATGCCGCCGGCCCCGCGGGCACGGACCGGCGCCCCGCACAGCGGACGGTGCAGCCGGACCGGCACGCGGATTCCCAGCAGCCGCGGACCGCCGCGCCGACGCCCCGACCGGCCCCGACCGGCCTGACCGTGTCGGGAGGCGTGCGTTTCTCCCCCGCGCCGAAGACCAGCCCGTTCTACACGGGAGAGGCGATGCACGTGCGCGGGTACATCGCGGTGGACGGATTCGTGGACGGCGACGGCAATCTCACCCTTGTGAATGCGGAGTTTCTGCGCGGTTGAACATCCGTCGAACAGGAGCGGACACGAGCGCACACAATCTCCCATGCGCGTTAGGATGGTAACGGACTTTCACATGGAAGGAAAGGATTCACATCATGGATAAGGCACAGCAGGACGCCCTCAAGAAGGCCGCCGGCATCGAAGCCGCCAAGCTCGTCGAGAACGGCATGATCGCGGGTCTGGGCACCGGTTCCACCGTCAAGTTCCTCGTGGACGAGCTCGGCCGCCGCGTCAAGGAGGAGGGCCTCCAGTTCACCGGCGTGACCACCTCCCGCCGCACGCAGGCCCAGGCCGAAAGCTACGGCATCAAGATCGTCGACATCGACGACGTGGACCACATCGACGTGACCATCGACGGCGCCGACGAGGTCGACAAGGACTTCAACGGCATCAAGGGCGGCGGCGCGGCCCTGCTGTGGGAGAAGATCGTGGCCACCAACTCCGACAGGATCGTGTGGATCGTCGACGAGTCCAAGGTCGTCGACACCATCGGCAAGTTCCCGCTGCCGGTCGAGGTCATCCCGTTCGGCGCCGGCCACGTCATCAAGAAGTTCGAGGCCAAGGGCTACAAGCCGGTCCTGCGCCTCGACGCCGACGGCAAGGAGGTGCGCACCGACGAGAACAACTACGTGGTGGACCTGCACCTGGAGAAGATCGAGCACCCGTTCGACCTGGCCGAGGACCTCATCAACACGGTGGGCGTCGTCGAGCACGGCCTGTTCCTCAACATGGTCGACAAGGTGATCGTCGGCGACCCGAACGGCCCGCGCGTCCTCACCAACGGCAACAAGTGACCCGGTGATCCCCGCGGGCGGAGGCCGGATTGCTTCCGCCCGCTTCCCCGGAATATGAGAAAACCCCGCGACCGTACGGTCCGCGGGGTTTTCCATGCCTTGGTTGCAGGTAAGACTACTTGCGCTGGTGGCGGGTCTTACGCAGCAGTTTGCGGTGCTTCTTCTTGCTCATCCGCTTGCGGCGCTTCTTGATGACGGAACCCATCTGAAGCCTCCAATCCGATTAATCGTAAAAGTTGCAACTCGCACGAGTATACACGTTCTCGCGGACTACGCCACCCGTGCGTCGCCACGGGGCGCGGATGCGCCCACGATGCGAGCGGGCGGATGCCGGCCCGCGCGGAATGCCGGGGATACGATGCGGGCGGACGATGCCGCCCGCGCTCCCGCACCCCGGCGGCCTCCCCTTACAGCGGGAACTTCTGGTAGAAACGCTGGACCGAGGCCTTGGAGCCGGTGGCCTGGAACACGACCGTGTCGTTGCGCCACAGGGCGGTGGCCTTCTTCGCGTCGCCGGAATCGGTCTTCACCACGTAGTCGCCGGTGGCGTCGCCCTGCACCTTGACGGCGCCGGAGGCGATGGTCTTGCCGGTGACCGCCTTGGCGAGCGCGTCGTACTGGGTCTTCGCCGGATCGGATTCGCTCCACTGGGCCACGACGAGGGTCACGTCGGCGGCCTTCTTGCCGGTGGAGTAGGTGAGCGTGTACTCCTCGAGCGGCGTGGCGGAGTTCCACGTGGTCGAGGCGTCCGCCTTGGTGCGCGCGAAATTGAGCACGCTGTCCGGCATGGCCTTGAGCAGCTCGGTGGCGTTGTCCGGCAGGGCCGTGGCCTTGATGCTCGGCGTGGTCGGCTCCGCGGTCTGCTGGGTGCCGGCGCCCTGGCTCGCGTTTCCGCCCTTGTTGAGCGCCCAGCCAGGCCAGACGAAGGCGGACAGCAGCGCGAGGATGATGACCAGCGCCGCGGCGATGACGACGGCGATCAGCTTGCCGTGCGACGAATGTTGCGAGAAGCTACGAGTGTTCGACATGCCTCCGATTGTGGCACAGCCGGGTGACGCGCCGGAGAGGGAAAAACCGGTAGATATCTACCGGTCGTCGGTTCGCGGGCGTAGGTTCGAGGCATGGCGAAGACGAACGTGCGATATCTGTGCTCCGAATGCGGGTGGACCGGCCCGAAATGGTACGGCAGATGCCCCGAATGCGGGCAGTGGGGAACCGTGGACGAGTTCCACGAGGCCCGGCCGACCGCTGCGGCGAGACGGGGCGGGGCGGGTGCGTCGTCACGCGCCTCGGGCCCCGGCCGCACGGCCCGCACGCAGGCGGCCGCGGTGGCCGAATCCGCGGCCACACCGATCACCCAGGTCGGTACCGACGACGTGGCGCGCATCCCCACCGGCTTCTCCGAGTTCGACCGTGTGCTCGGCGGCGGCATCGTGCCGGGCTCGGTCGTGCTCATCGCCGGCGAGCCGGGCATCGGCAAGTCCACGCTGCTGTTGGAGACCGCGGGCAACATCGCCCGCGCGCACGCGGCGCAGGGCGGCACGGTGCTGTACGTGTCCGGCGAGGAGTCGCAGGGGCAGGTGCGTCTGCGCGCCACGCGCATCGATGCGGTGGAACCGAACCTGCTGCTCGCCGCCACCACCGATCTGGCCACCGTGCTCGGCCTCATCGAACGCGAACGGCCCACGCTGGCGATCGTCGATTCGGCGCAGACGATCGTCTCGCAGGACGTCGACGGCATCTCCGGCGGCTCCACGCAGGTGCGCGAGGTGGCGAGCGCGCTCATCGACGTGGCCAAGACGCTGGATGTGCCGGTGCTGCTGGTCGGCCATGTCACCAAGGACGGCTCGATCGCCGGCCCGCGCACGCTCGAGCATCTGGTGGACGTGGTCTGCCAGTTCGAGGGGGACGGCGAGACCGCGCTGCGCATGCTGCGCGCGGTGAAGAACCGTTTCGGTCCCACCGACGAGGTCGGATGCTTCGATATGAGCGGCGAGGGCATCGAGGAGGTCACCGATCCCTCCGGCCTGTTCCTCTCCTCCGCGGACGGTTCCGACGGCGACGGGGCGGCGGTCGAGGGCACCTGCGTGACGTTCACGCTCGACGGCCACCGGTCGCTGCCCATCGAGGTCCAGTCGTTGGTCACGAATTCGGTGCTGCCGACGCCGCGGCGCGCGGCGAACGGCGTGGATGCGAACCGCATCGCGATGCTCGTCGCGGTGCTGTACCGGCACGGTCATGTGAACCTGCTGGGCAACGACCTGTACATTTCGACGATCGCCGGCGGCCTGGCGAAGGAACCGGCCTGCGACCTGGCCATCGTGGCCGCGTTGGCGGGCGCGGCGAAGCACGCGCCGATCCCCCGCACCACCTGCGCGATCGGCGAGATCTCCCTGACCGGTCAGGTACGGCCCGTGCCGCGTCTGGAATACCGGCTGCGCGAGGCGGCGCGACTGGGGTTCGCCACGGCGGTGGTGCCGCGCCTGCGCAGGCGCGTGGAGATCCCCGGGCTCGCCGTCGTACAGGTGGATACGCTCAAGTCCGCATTGGGGGTGTTGTTATGACCGTATGACCTTGCGAAACCATATAAACCGTATGCCCGCGCGAGACCATGCAGCCGCGCGAGACCATACGGCCGATCGACGGACGAGCGTCAACGATGTCAGGCGGTGAGGTGTTTGGTCTCCTCGACGTTGCGTGCGAGTTCCTCCTTGAGGGCCTCGACGCCGTCGAACTTCACCTGCGGGCGCAGGTAGCCCGCGAATTCGATGCGCACCTTGTGGCCGTAGAGTTCCAGCCAGTCGTCGGTGATCGCGTACGCCTCGACCACGCGCTCGTTGAGGCCGGTCTTCTCGCTGAAGGTCGGCTTGGTGCCGATGGAGATGGCGGCGGGCCAGCGGTCGTCGCCGTCGACGAGCCATCCGGCGTACACGCCGTCGACCGGCAGGTAGCCGGTCACGGCCTCGCCGAGGTTCGCGGTCGGGAACCCGATGGTGCGGCCGCGTTCCTCGCCGTGCACGACCTCGCCGATCACGCTGTGCATGCGGCCGAGGATCGCGTTCGCCTCCCTGATGCGGCCGTGGCCGAGCAGGTAGCGCACGTTGGACGAGCTCCATGCGCGGGTCAGCCTGGCCTGGTGCTTCTTGCTCCAGGCGCGGCGTTCCGCCTTGGTGGCGTTCGCGAGCGGGTCGGAGGGCTCGCCCCACCCGGCGGGCATCTCGGGCTTCCAGTCGCGCGGGATGCGCACCTCGCCCGGGCCGCGGTCATCGACCACGTCGAGTTCGAACACGCCCGCGCCGGCGGCCAGGTTGGAGATCGCCTTCACGTCGCCCTTGCGGCCGGCGCCCATCGCGGCGTCCGATCCGAGCACGAGCGTGCGCATGCCGATCTTGCCCACCAGGCGGCCGAGGAAGAAGATGTACGATTTCGCGGCGAACGCCAGCGTGTAGCGCACGACGAGCACATGTTCGACGCCGGCCCGCTCCATGTACGCGAGACGGTCGTCCACGCCGCTGAGCGCGTTCGCGTCGATGATGTCCGGACCGGGTTCCGCACCGTCGTGCGCGTTCGCCCACGCGTGCACGAACGCGGGACGCGGGTCGAACAGAATCACGATGGAGAACGCGTCATGCTTCTTCGCGAGTTCGACGACGCGGTCGATCACCGCGCGATGGCCCAGATGCATGCCGTCGAACGCGCCGAGCGTGACGACGGAACGCTTGTCGTTGTCGAAGGCGGGCCATTCCACGTCGCCGTTCTCGTCCGGGGTCAGGTAGGTGATGTTCATTGCCGTCCTTGAGGGTCTGGAAATCCGGTCCATGCGCGACGGCGCATGGACAAGGCGCGGGGTGCCGCGCCCGCATACGCGTTTTCGCCGCGTCCACTCTAGCAACACCCCGCTATGAGGGTCCGGCGGTTCGCCCGCCGTGAAGGACGGGCCGTCATGGCGACCGTTACGGCGCCCGACACCGGCACCAGGCACCGGCACCAGGCACCGGCACCGGATGCCGGCGCCGCACGTCCCCTATTGCGCCGGGAATACGGTGACCGGTTTGATCTGGTGGGCGTTCGCCCGCTCCACGATCGCGACCACGTCGCCGGGAAGGCCGTCGTGCGCGGGCACGATGGCCGCCGCGGGCACGCCCCTGCGCATCTCCCGTTCGAGGCGGCGGCCGAACCGCAGCTCGGCGGCGTCGGCGGCCGTGACCTCCACGACCGGCAATGCGCCGCGCGCCGCCGCGTCCATGCCGATGGCGCGGGCACGCAGCCAGTCCCCGCGTTCGTCGCCGGACAATCCGTCCGGCGTGTCCAATACGCAACGGTTGCGGGTGACGGTCTCGCCGTCGCGGTTGGTGAAGGTCCTCGGCTCCGCATGCGCGGCGATGGCGTGCACGCCCTGCGTCGCGACGTCGGCGGCGAGACCGGAACGGTCGTCCGCGAGGGCGAACCGTCCCACCCGGGTGCGGCGCAGACGCGTCAGGTAGCCGCCCGTGCCGAGGGCCGCGCCCAGGTCTCGGGCCAGCGCGCGGATGTAGGTGCCGGACGAGCAGCTGACGCGCACGTCCACGTCGACGACGGGGATGCGCGCGGGGTCCGCCGTCGCGTCGCGGTCCCTGTGGTCCATGCGGGCCGTCGCGTCGCCGGGTTCCAGCGGCGCCGTCGTGGATGAGACGGACGCGACGCCGGCGCGCACGTCGAGCACGGAGAAGTCGGCGATATGCACCGGACGCGCCTTGAGTTCGACGTCCCTGCCTTCGCGGGCGAGGTCGTAGGCGCGCTGTCCGTTGATCTTGATGGCGGAGAACGTGTTCGGCACCTGTTCGATGTCGCCGAGGAACCGCTCGGCGATCATCGCCTCGATGCGAGCCCGGTCCGGCGGCACGGCCCGGCTCCCTTCACCGGACGGGAACCGGATGAGTTCGCCTTCGGCGTCGTCGGTGGTGGTGCCGGCGCCGAGGCGGATCGTCGCCTCATAGGTCTTGTCGTGTTCGACGATGTACTGCAGCAGACGCGTGGCGCGTCCGAACCCGATGACCAGCATGCCCGTGGCCATCGGGTCGAGCGTGCCGGCGTGGCCGACCTTCTTCGTGCGCAATGCGCCGCGCACGGCGGCGACCGCGTCGAAGCTGGTCACACCCTGCGGCTTGTCGACGATGATCAGGCCGTCACTCATGCGCGGCTTCATCGGAGACGTCGAAATCGTCCATATCGTCGAAATCGGCGTCGTCATCGCCGAAGCCGTCGCCGGAGGCGTCCTCGGCCTCGTCGTCGTGCTTGTACGGGTCGGCGTCGCCGGCGTACTGGGCGGTGGCGCGGGCCTTGGCGAGCTCCTCGTCGCGCTTGCGCGCGATGGCGAGGATGTCCTCGATCTCGTGGGCCTCGCCGGGCACCTCGTCGAACACGAACTGCAGCTGCGGGGTGAGGCGCAGGCCGGCCTTGTGGCCGACGAGCTTGCGCAGATGGCCCTTGGCCTGGTCGAGGGCCTGCTGGGCGCGCTTGCGCTCGCCCGTCTCCTTGCCCTCATGGCCGTACTGGGTCCAGTACACCTTGGCGATCTGCAGGTCGTTGGTCACGCGCACTTCGGTGATGGTGATGTTCGCCAGTCGCTTGTCATGCAGTTCGCGCTCGATGGAGGAGGCGATGACGCGCTGGATCAGGGCCGCGATGCGTGCCGCACGGGGGTTGGTTCCTGCCATGGGAAAGTCCTTTCATATGACTCGGCCCCCTCTCGGGAGCGGGGCTCCCGGCATCGCCGGGTAGGGGAGGGACCGACGGAACCGCCGTCGATCCCTCCCCCAGTCATCCTGGGATGACAGTCCCCTCGTCGGAGGGGGCCGGGCCTCACCTGGGTGAGGCGGTTGCCTGCACTACTTGCGCTCGACCTCGCGCATCTCGAAGGTCTCGATGATGTCGCCGAGCTCGATGTCGTTGAAGGTGCCGAGGTTGATGCCCGCCTCGTAGCCTTCCTTGACGGACTGCACGTCGTCCTTGAAACGACGCAGCGAGGAGATCTCCAGGTCGTTGACCGTGGCGACGCCGTTGCGCAGGATACGGCACTTCGTGCCGCGCTTGACCTCGCCGTCCTGCACCATGACGCCGGCGATGTTGCCGAACTTGGAGGAGCGGAAGATCTCGCGGATCTCGGAGTGGGAGGTGACGACCTCCTCGTATTCCGGCTTGAGCATGCCCTTGAGGGCCGCCTCGATGTCCTCGATGGCCTTGTAGATGATCGAGTAGTACTTGATCTCCACGCCTTCGCGGTCGGCGAGGTCCTGCACCTGGCGGTTCGGACGCACGTTGAAGCCGATGATGACGGCCTTGTCGACCGTGGCAAGGTTGACGTCGTTCTGCGTGATCGCGCCGACGCCGCGGTGGATGACCTGGATGCCGACCTCGTCGGACACCTCGATCTTCATCAGGGAGTCCTCGAGCGCCTCGACGGAGCCGGAGGAATCGCCCTTGATGACGATGTTGAGCATGTCCACCTCGGACTTGGCGAACTGCTCCTTGAGGGACTCGAGGGAGACGATCTTGCGGCGCTTGGCCAGCTGCGCGGCGCGCTCGGTGGCCTGGCGCTTCTCGGCGATCTGGCGGGCCGTGCGGTCGTCGCCGGCGACCAGGAACAGGTCGCCCGCGGTCGGCACGGAGGTCAGGCCCAGCACCTGGACGGGCGTGGACGGGCCGGCCTCCTTCATGTGCTTGCCGTTCTCGTCGAGCATGGCGCGCACGCGGCCGTACGAGGTGCCGGCCACGATGGCGTCGCCCACGTGCAGGGTGCCCTGCTGGACGAGCACGGTGGCCACGGCGCCGCGGCCCTTGTCGAGGCGGGCCTCGACGGTGGCGCCGCGCGCGTCCATGTCCGGGTTCGCGCGCAGGTCGAGCTCGGCGTCGGCGGTGAGGAGCACCGCCTCGAGGAGCTTGTCCACGTTGATGTTCTGCTTGGCGGAGATGTCGACGAACATGGTGTCGCCGCCGTACTCCTCCGGAACCAGGCCGAACTCGGTGAGCTGGCCGCGCACCTTGTCCGGGTTGGCGCCCGGCTTGTCGATCTTGTTGACCGCCACGACGATCGGCACGTGGGCCGCCTGGGCGTGGTTGATGGCCTCGACCGTCTGCGGCATGACGCCGTCGTCGGCGGCGACCACGAGGATCGCGACGTCGGTGAGCTCGGCGCCGCGGGCGCGCATGGCGGTGAACGCCTCGTGGCCCGGGGTGTCGAGGAACGTGATCTTGCGCTTCTCGCCCTCAAGATCGACGGTCACCTGGTAGGCGCCGATGCGCTGGGTGATGCCGCCGGCCTCGCCCTCGATGACGTTGGTCTTGCGGATGGTGTCGAGCAGTCGGGTCTTGCCGTGGTCGACATGGCCCATGACGGTGACGACCGGCGGACGCGGCTTGAGGTTCTCGTCCTCCTGCAGCTCCTCCTCGTCCAGGTTGATGTCGAACTGCTGGAGCAGCTCCTTGTCCTCCTCCTCGGCGGAGACGATCTGGATGTTCCAGCCGATCTCCTCGCCCAGGATCTGGAAGGTGGACTCGTCGAGCGACTGCGTGGCCGTGGCCATCTCGCCGAGATGGAACATCACGGTGACGAGGGCCGCCGGATTGACGTTGATCTTCTCCGCGAGATCCGCCAGGGACGCGCCCTGACGCAGGCGGATGGTCTGGCCGTTGCCGCGCGGGATGCGCACGCCGCCGATGGTCGGCGCCTTGATCTCCTCGTACTCCCTGCGCTTCGCCAGACGGTTCTTACGCGCCTTGGAGCTCTTGCCGCCCTGACGGCCGAAGGCGCCCGCGGCGCCGCCGCGACCGCGGCCGCCGCCGCGCGCGGGGCCGTTGCTCGGACCGCCGTTGTTCTGGAAGCCGCCGGTGCCGGTGCCGGAACGGAAACCGCCGCGCTGGCCGCCGGCCTGCGCGCCGCCCTGGCCCGGACGGTTATGGCCCCACTGGCCCGGACGCGGGGCGCCGCCCTGGCCCGGACGGCCGTTGCGGAAGCCGCCGCGCTGGCCGCCACGGCCGCCGCGACCGCCGTTGCGGCTGTCGTTCACGGTCGGGCGCGCCATCGGATGAGGACGCGGGATGTCGCCGGGCGTGGGCGTGTGCATGCCCTGCTTGCGGCTGAACGGGTTGTTGCCCGGACGCGGGCCCGGGGTATGCGGGCGCTGGGCGCCTTCCTGGCCCGGACGCGGCGCCTGCTGGCCGCGCTGGTTGTTGTGCGGGCCCGGCTGGGGCGTGGGACGGCCCTGGCCGGACTGGGGCCCGCGGCGCTCGCCCTGCGGGCGAGGCGCGGACGGACGGGCGCCCGGACGGCCCTGGGGACCCGGACGATGGCCCTGCTGGCCGGGCTGGCCCTGGCCGTGATGTTGCGGACGTTCGCCGTGCTGGGCGGGACCCGGCTGCGCGGACTGCTGGTGCTGGCCCGGGCGCGGGGCCGCGGGACGGGCGCCCGGAACCGGGGCGGGATGCTGTTCGTTACGCTGCGCACGCTCGCCGCCATGCTGCTGGCCGGGGCGCGGCGCGGACGGACGGGGGCCGCGCGGGGCCGCGGGACGGGCGCCGCCCTGCTTGCCGCCGTTGCCGGACTGACCGCCGTTGGCGTTGTTGCCGCCCTGGTTGGCGAAGGCGGTCTTCAGTTTGCGAACCACCGGGGGTTCGACCGTGGAGGAGGCGGACTTGACGAACTCCCCCATATCCTTGAGCTTCTCCAGCACCGTCTTGCTGTCGACGCCAAGGGCCTTGGCAATTTCATAAACGCGTGGTTTCGCCACTACTTGTTCTCCTATCTGCGACCACGCGTCGGCGCGGTCAAATATCGAAGACGACGAGCCTGTTCATCGTGCGACCATGATCGTGTATTCCTCGTTCTTCGGCCGGGCATGCTTACGCCCGGCATACCGCACCAAGCATACTCAGTACGCTGGATGTGGGCACGCCGGGCGCGAAACGTTCACTGGCCCTGTTCGGCGACCTTCTTGGCGTGGGCCTCGGCGGACTCGATGCCGATCTTCCAACCGGTGAGCTTGGCGGCCAGACGCGCGTTCTGGCCCTCCTTGCCGATGGCCAGCGACAGCTGGTCGTCATGGATGAAGGCGATGGCGGTCTTGTTCTTCTCGCTGATCACCTGCACGCCGGTCGCGACGGCCGGGCTCAGGGCGGAGGCGACGAACTTGGCCGGATCGTCGGAGTAGTCGACGATGTCGATCTTCTCCGGTCCGAGGTTCTCCATCACGGCGCGCACGCGGGCGCCGCCGGGGCCGATGAGCGCGCCCTTCGGGTTCACGCCATCGGTGTTGGCCTTGACCGCGATCTTGGTGCGGGCGCCCGCCTCGCGGGCGATCGCCATGATCGACACGGCGCCGGACACGAGCTCCGGCACCTCGCGCTCGAACAGCTTGCGCACCAGTTCCGGGTGGGAGCGGGAGACGATGATCTCCGGGCCCTTGAGGCCGCGGCCCACGTTGACGACGTAGACGCGCAGACGCTCGCCGTGGCGGTAGCGCTCGCCCGGCACCTGCTCGCGGCGGGGCAGGATGGCCTCGACGTCCCCGACGGCGATGTGCACGTTGGAGGGGTCCTTCACATCCTGCTGGACGATGCCGGTGATGAGCTTGCCCTTCTGGCCGGAGAACGCGCCGAACACGCGTTCGTCCTCCGCACGGCGGAACAGCTGGGTGATGACCTGGCGCGCGGTCGCCGCGGCGAGACGGCCGAAGTCCTTCGGGGTGTCGTCGTATTCCTCGCCGAGCGTGGGGGCCGGGTGGGGGTCCTCCTCGGTGGGCGTGCCCGGAATCTCGTCGGCCGCCCACACGGTGAACGTGCCGGCGCGGTCGTCAAGCTCGACGCGGGCGTGCTTCGCCGCATGCGGGGTCTTGAGATAGGCGAGGCGCAGCGCCTCAGCGAGCGCCCCGTCGAGCGCCTCCGGGTCGATTCCTTGCTCGGCTGCGAGCTTGTGCATTCCTGCCAGGTCCAGTTCCATTGTCGCAAGACCTCCCTTGGGTTCAGTTATACGGCGCTAGGGCCCATATGGTCATAGTCGGTGTCTACTCTACTGTTTTATGCAGACACTTCGGGATTCAGCCGTGGGCGCAGCCGCGCCGTCTCGCCTCGCGCCCCGCCTCGTCGCGTCGGCCGCGGCCGTCGCGATGGCCCTGTCGCTCGCGGGATGCACGGCGCCGCATCTCGAATCGCTCAACGCGGACGCCTCGAAACCCGGCACCTGCGAGAGCGCCTACCTGTCCGCTTCGGCCGGCAGCGGCGCCGCGGCCGCGTCGAGCCCGCTGATGATGCGTTATCTGGCCGCGCGCACGGCGGCCGACGCGTGGATCACCGTCGCCTCCTCCTGCACTTCGCGCTTCGCCGAGGGCGCGATGCGCTCGGCGCAGGCGTCGTACCGGGCGCAGACGCTCGGCACCCGGCTCGGCGCGCCCGATACGCCGACGCCGTCGTCCGTCGACTACGGCGAGGTCGTGCACCTCGACGTCGACCGGGACGCGCTCGACGCGATGTCGCTGGCGGAGGACCGGGCCGGGTTCGGTCTCGAGGTGCTCGCCGCGCGCGGAGTCGCGAACGCCACGCTGTCCGCCTCCGACAACCACAAGACCGCGGCCCAGCGGCTGTTCTCGCTGTCCGGATCGGACAAGGACCCGCGCAGGAAGGTGTATGCGGTCGACCGGCTCATCGCCCACCCCGACGTGATCGCCGACCCGGCGACCGGCGTGACGGCGAACACGGTGGCCGTCATCGAGATGAACTGCGCCCGC
Organism: Bifidobacterium platyrrhinorum; assembly: GCF_010667645.1. GTDB lineage: Bacteria > Actinomycetota > Actinomycetes > Actinomycetales > Bifidobacteriaceae > Bifidobacterium > Bifidobacterium platyrrhinorum. Next base: position 54,472 of record NZ_WHZV01000009.1, on the reverse strand, counting down.
GCCTATCTCGACGCGTTGGGCGGCGACGAGGACGCCGACGCGGATGCGGCAGGCGGTTCCGCGGCATCGGACGACGCCGTCACCGGCTCCTCCCCCACCAAGGCCGTCGCCGCCTCGACGAAATCCCTCGACTGGCTGGCCCGCATGGCCTCCGCCCGGGCATGGCACGCCATGGAGCTCGGCTACCCCACCGCCGACGCGCTCCTGTTCGACTGACGGGCCGGGCCGTATCGGGTGCCGGAACGGCATCGATGCATCACGGGCCCGGCATACGTGACATGCGGAATATACGAAAAGGGCTCCGGGATCACCCGAAGCCCTTGCATCGCGGATGAAGCGAGATTCGAACTCGCGGAGGGGTTCGCCCTCACACGCTTTCGAGGCGTGCTCCTTAGACCGCTCGGACATTCATCCATTCGTCGCGTGAAAACGCAACCTGTTCATTATAACCCTGATCGCGGAATACGCAACCGGGCGCGTCGCACGGGGCGGCGGGCGGCCATGGGGCGACGGGCGTAGCGCGCGGCCCGCTACAACGCCTGCTCGTGCACCGAGGCGTTGACCCACTGGCTCTGCTGGACGTTGTATCCGGAGAAGATGCCGATGTCGAGCATGCAGTCGCGGTAGTCGCGCCCGTGCGCGATGGTGATGTAGTTGTCGTCGACCATGCGGTTGTGGGTCGGGTCGAGGCCGATCCACCGGCCGTTGTGGTAGATCTCCACCCACGCGTGCGTGGCGCCCTCGCCGCCCAGGAGCCCCGCGATGTAGCGCGCGATGAGACCGCAGTGGCGCGCCACGGACAGCATCACGTGCGCGTAGTCCTGGCACACGCCCTTGCGCTGCTCCAACGCCTGCTCGGCGGTGGTGCGGATCGTCGTGGAACCGGGCGTGTACACGAACGCGCGGAACACCTCGTCCATGATCTCGCGCGCCTTGTCGATCGGCGAGGCGCTGTCCGGCAGCGCGGCGAGACGGCCGCGGCACACGGCCGTCAGCGCCTCGACCGCGGGCCCCGGGATGGTCAGCGCGGAGTCGAAACGGTACAGCGGCTTGTAGATCTCCGGCTTGATGTGCGCGTTGTCCACGAACGCGATGCCCGTCACCTTGTAGTTGAACACGTCGTGCGGTTCGGGGATGTAGCCGGTCTTCACCACCGAATCGAACGAATCGATGGTGGTCTCCAGATCCACATCCGGCTCGATGTCGATCTCCACGTCCACGACCTGCTGGCGCGGGCCGGTGGCGGGGATGCACCGCAGCTGGAAGCGATGGTCCGTGACCGGCGAGCTGAAGCTGAGCTTCATCTCATAATCAAACACCAGTTTCTTCATGCTTCGGGCTCCGGGAAAGTGGACACATACTTCCTTCCCACCTTACCAGTGTGAGCCCCGTCACGGTCGGCGCGCGTCCATGTTCATCGAGTTCAGTGAGCCGCCGTCCTTGTGGTCGCCCTGGATGGACCGACGGCCGAAATCGCTCAGGAACTCCTGCAGACGCCCGTTGAGCTCCGGGTATCCTCGCTGCGGCAGCTGGCCGAGCAGCCAGCTCACGCCCTCGGCGAAGCACTGCGGCAGAGGCATGCCGTCCAGCGCGTGCGCATAGGTCTCGAGCTTGCGCAGGGGGGCCTCCATCTCCGTCATCGGCATGCCGAAGCGCGTGTACAGGTCGATGCGCTCGATGTACTTGCCGATGAAGATGAACGCCTTGAGCGTCATGTCGGCGGCGGAATTCTCGATGCCGCCCCAGAAGGCGAGCATGTCGTCGGCCACGTCGCGCTGCGTGTAGATGTCCTCCGAGCTGGCGGAGCGTTCGGCCGCGTCGGTGATGTTCGTCATCGCGAGCTCCACGTACTGCAGCAGACGCGAGCTCAGTTCCGGGCGCAGGATCACCGCGTTGTTGAACGCGGAGACGATGGCGGAACGCACCGAATCCGGGTTCGTGCCGTCGTACAGGAACGAGTGGATGAACGTGTCGAAGTCCTCGAAGTCCTCCGGAAGGTCGAGCGCCCGGGCGAACGGACGGAACGCGTCCGGGTTCTCGTCCATCACGCGGTCGTAGAACGGGAAGAACTGGACGAGCGTGGTGAACGCGCGTTCGGTGTAACGGCCCAGCCAGTACAGGTTGTCCGCCTTGGAGGCGGTGACGAGCTGCAATGCGTGCTTGCGCGCGTGCGGCATGAGGCTCACCGATTCGATCTCCGAACCACGCGCGAAGCCCTTGCTGCCGTCGGACGGGGCGAGCACCCACGTGTCCTTGAAGCCGCCGCCCTGCGAGGAATTGACGATCATCTGGCCGGGCACCGACGAGTAGCGGGTCAGGCCCGAATACCACACATGCGTGTTCTGCCCGGTCACGACGAACGCGCGCAGGTCGCACTTGCGGGGGCTCCTCTCCCCCGTGGCCGGGTCGACCACGTCGATGTCGCGGAACTGGATGATCTCCTGCGCGATGAACCGGCGCGGATCGGTCTTGATCCTGTCGGCGAGCTCCTCGCGCTTCGCCTTGTCGAGGTCGCGTCCGAAGACCACGCCGTAGCCGCCGGCCTCCGCCACGTCCTTGATGACGAGCTCGCCCATGCGGTCGAGGACCTCCCTGCGGTCCTTCTCGAACATCGGCATGTAGGTGGGCGCATTGTGCAGGATCGGTTCCTCGTTGAGGTAGTACCTGATCATGCGCGGCACGAAGTAGTAGATGGCCTTGTCGTCGGCGGCGCCGTTGCCGGGCGCGTTGACGATCGCCACGTTGCCGGCTCGGTAGGCGGACAGGAGGCCCGGCACGCCGATCACCGAATCGGGGTTGAACGCGAACGGGTCGAGGAAGTCGTCGGCGAGTCGGCGGTAGACGACGCCGACGCGATGGCGGTTGCCCGCGTAGTCAAGGAAGAACAGCTTGTTCTCGACGACTTCGAGGTCCTCGGGGAAGGCGAGCGTCGCCCCGGTCTTCTCCGCCAGGTACGCGTGCTCGAAGAACGCGGAGTTGTAGCGTCCCGGCGTGAGCACCACGGCGATGCCTTCGGTGGAGACGAAGTCCATCGACTTGCGCAGCAGACGCGGGTAGTCGCGGTTGTCGCGCACGTGGATCTCACGGAACAGGCGCGGGTTGGTGCGGCGTTCGATGTCGCGCGCGAACAGCGGGTAGCTGGCGCCCGACGGGATGCGCAGGTTGTCCTCGAGCACCCACCAGCGTCCGTCCTCGCCCTGCACGAGATCCTCGCCGGCGATGTGCGCGAACACGCCGCCGGGAGGCGTCACGCCGTTGACCTGCGGGTAGTAGCCGGCCGACGTGTACACGAACTCCTCGGGCACGACGCCGTCATGGATGATGCGCTTGTCGGAGTAGATGTCCTTGAGGTAGGCGTTCAGCGCGTTGACGCGTTGCTTGAGGCCCGCCTCCAGTTCGTCGAACTCGTCGGATTCGATGATGCGCGGGATCGGATCGTAGGGGAACAGGCGGTCCTTGTACACGCCGTCCTTGTACACGCCGAACCGTACGCCGTTGCGGCTCAGTTCGCGGTTGATTCCTTCGCGTCGCGCCACCAGTTCCGCCGCAAGCCTGCTCGCCGCCGATTCGATCATCGTGCCACTTTCCTTGTGAGTGTTCCTGTTTCGTACCCGATTCACCGTAGGAAGGACCGGTTTCGGCAAACGCGCGCCAATGTTACGAACACGTCACCGCATCGGCGGATAGTACGGAGATCGGCCCATTGCTCCGTAAGTTCCGCCGCTTACATCGTCTCAGCGGCGGATTCCACGGAGATCGCGGTCATCCTCCGTGGAATCCGCCGCCAAGGCATCATCAGTCATGTCGATCGCCCCGTCGATCCGCCGCATCGGCGCGCGTCCGTATACTCGGTGCCTATGACGGCTATGACACGACTGCGCATCGACCTCGCATACGACGGCGGCGGCTTCTACGGGTGGGCCACGCAACCCGACATCCGCACCGTGCAGGGCACCATCGAGGATGCCCTGCACAAGGTGCTGCGCGTGCCCGAACACGATCCGGACGAACCGTTGCGGCTCGTCGTCGCCGGACGCACCGACACCGGCGTCCACGCCAGCCATCAGGTGTGCCATCTCGACATCACGGAACCGACGCTGGAACGCGCGGTCGGGCACATGAAGGCGCCGGCGGTCACCGCGCTCGAACATCGTCTGCAGCGTCTCCTGCCGACGGACATCACGATCCATCGCGTATCCGTCGCGCCGGACGGCTTCGACGCACGCTTCTCGGCACTGGAACGCACCTACGTGTACCGGATCGCCGACCGTACGGGCGAGGTCGATCCGCGCCTGCGCGGCTGCGTGCTGCATATCGACGACACGCTCGACCTGGAGGCGATGAACCGGGCGGCGGCGATGACGCTCGGACTGCATGATTTCGGCTCGTTCGCCACGCCGAATCCGGGAGGCACGACGATCCGCGAGGTGAAACGCGCCTCCTGGGCTCGCGTCCCGTCGCGCCCGCTGGTTCCGGTGCACGGCGTCGTCACGGCGCAAGGTACCGCCGACTCACACGACGGCGATGACGCGACGACCGGCTATGTGACGCCGACGCTGGAATCCGGTCTCGTGTGCTTCACGATCGTCGCGGACGCGTTCGCGCGCAATATGGTGCGCTCGCTCGTCAACGCGTGCGTGGCGGTGGGCATCGGCAAACGCGACCTCGACTGGTTCGCCGGCAAGATGGCCGTGCCGAAGCGCGAGGGATCCACCGGGCCGATCGCGCCGCAGGGACTGACGCTGGAGCATGTCGCCTACCCACCGGATAGCGAGCTCGCCTCGCGCGCCGAAGCGATCCGCGCGGTGCGCACGTTGCCGTGACACAAAAGAGTGCGTACGCGAAAGGGGTCGGGAACCCGCATGGATTCCCGACCCCTTGTCGGTGTTGAGTCAGCTGACGCTAACGGCTCACTCGGCCTGCTCGGCCGGGGCCTCGGTGGCCTCCGCCGGAGCTTCCGCAGCCGGAGCCTCGGCGACCGGGGCCTCGTCCTCGGCGGACTTGGCGGCGGCTTCGGCTTCCTTCACGACGGCCTGCTTCTTGCTCACCGGCTCGGTGACGAGCTCGATGATCGCGGCCGGAGCGGCGTCGCCCTTGCGCGGGGCGATCTTCACGATGCGGGTGTAGCCACCCTCACGCTGCTCCATCTGCTCGGCGATCTGGGTGAACAGCACGTGCACGACGGACTTGTTGCGGATGACGCGCATCACGCGACGGCGGGAGTGCAGATCACCGCGCTTGGCGAAGGTGATCAGGCGCTCGGCCAGCGGACGAAGGCGCTTGGCCTTCGGCAGCGTGGTGACGATGCGGCCGTTCTGGAACAGGCTGGTGGCCATGTTCGCGAGCATCAGGCGCTCGTGCGCCGGGCTGGAGGCCAGACGCGGGCCCTTCTTGGGTGTGGGCATAGTAACTCCTTAAGTCAGGCCGGTTCAGGTGGGCAGAGGCCCGAACATCCGAACCGGTCGGACGGTTGGTCGAATGCGGCTAGCGGGTTCTCACTCGTCTTCCGGCGAGAAGAAGGTGCCGCCTTCGAGATTGTTGGTGTCGAAGCCGCCGAGCGGGGAGGCCTTCAGGGACATGCCCAGGGACTGGAGCTTCTCCTTGACCTCGTCGATCGACTTCATACCGAAATTGCGGATATCGAGCAGATCCTGCTCAGTGTGGGAGACCAGCTCGCCGATGGTGTGGATACCCTCGCGCTTGAGGCAGTTGTAGCTGCGCTGCGTGAGGTTGAGATCCTCGATCGGCACGGCGAGTTCGGGGTTGGACTCCTCCGCCACCGGGGCGGGGCCGACCTCGACGCCTTCGGCCTGGGTGTTGAGCTCACGGCACAGGCCGAACAGCTCCACCAGGGTGGAACCGGCGGACGCCACCGCATCGCGCGGGGAGATGGCCGGCTTGGTCTCCACGTCCAGGATGAGCTTATCGAAGTCCGTGCGCTGTTCCACACGGGTCGCCTCGACCTTGTAGCTCACCTTGAGCACCGGGGAGTAGATGGAATCAACCGGGATGCGGCCGATTTCGTCATTGTCCTGCTTGTTCATCGCCGCCGGGACGTAGCCACGGCCGCGCTCGACGGTGAACTCGATCTCGAGCTCGCCGTCCTCCGCGAGGGTGGCGATGTGCATGTCCGGGTTGGCGATGGTCACGCCGGCCGGCGGGGTGATGTCACCGGCGGTGACCTCGCCCTTGCCGCTCTTGCGCAGATACATCACGACGGGTTCGTCGTACTCGCTGGTGAGCACGATGCCCTTCACGTTGAGCAGGATCTCAGTCACGTCCTCCTGGACGCCCGGCAGGGTGGTGAACTCGTGCAGGGCACCGGAGATGCGCACCGAAGTCACAGCGGCTCCCGGAATCGAGCTCAGCAGGGTGCGGCGCAGCGAGTTGCCAAGCGTGTAGCCGAAGCCCGGTTCGAGCGGCTCGATGGTGAAGCGGGAGCGCTGGGGGTTCAGCGATTCCTCGGTAAGAGTCGGACGCTGTGCAATAAGCACTGTGGTATCCTTTCAGCTTTTGACCGGTGGTGCACTCACCGGGCCAACAGCGGGTTGGATGAATATTGTCTAGTAGTGCTCAGACGCGACGACGCTTCGGGGGACGAACGCCGTTGTGCGCTTGCGGGGTGACGTCGGTGATGGAACCGACCTCGAGTCCGGCGGACTGCAGGGAACGGATCGCGGTCTCACGGCCGGAACCCGGGCCCTTGACGAACACGTCGACCTTCTTCACACCGTGCTCCATCGCCTTGCGGGCGGCGGACTCGGCGGCCATGCCGGCGGCGTACGGCGTGGACTTGCGGGAGCCCTTGAAGCCGACGTCGCCACCGGACGCCCAGGACACAACCGCGCCGGACGGATCGGTGATCGAGATGATCGTGTTGTTGAAAGTGGACTTGATGTGAGCCTGACCGACCGGGATCGACTTGCGATCGCGGCGACGAGCGGGCTTACGAGCGGCTTGCTTAGGCGCTGCCATTGACCCTCGTTTCCTAGTAACGAATTTGTTTGCTTGGGGTTGTGGCCCGGGCGATGGGTGTTACCCCGTGGCCCGAACCGATGCCACTACTACTTGGTGGCCTTCTTCTTTCCGGCGACCGTGCGCTTCGGGCCCTTGCGGGTGCGGGCGTTGGTCTTGGTGCGCTGGCCGCGCACGGGAAGTCCCTTGCGGTGACGCTGGCCCTGGTAGCAGTTGATCTGAATCTTGCGACGGATGTCCGCGTCGATTTCACGGCGCAGATCGCCCTCGATCTTGTAGTTGGCCTCGAGGTAGTCACGCAGCGTGATCAGCTGCTCGTCGGTGAGATCCTTGACGCGAATGTCCGGGTTGATACCGGTCGCGGCAAGCGTTTCCTTGGCGCGAGTGCGGCCCACACCGAAGATGTAGGTGAGGGCGATCTCGATGCGCTTCTCATTGGGGATGTCGACTCCGGCAAGACGTGCCATTGCGATTCCTTCTTGTTGACGTAGGTCTTGCACCCACTCGTCCGGTTGTCCGGCACGGGCCTACGTACCCGTGGTTCAGTGTCGTTCCCTTGCGGGAAGCACTGTGATTGAGTGCCTGATTATTGCCGCTGGAGAATCTGCTCTCAGCCCTGACGCTGCTTGTGGCGGGGGTTGGTGCAGATCACCATGACGCGGCCGTGACGACGGATCACGCGGCAGTTCTCGCAGATCCTCTTCACACTAGGGCTGACCTTCATGGTTATCCTTTGCTTGTACCTTACTTGTAACGGTACGTAATGCGTCCGCGGTTGAGATCGTACGGGCTCATCTCGAGCACCACGCGGTCCTGCGGGAGGATGCGGATGTAGTTCTTCCGCATCTTGCCGGAGATGGTGGCCAGCACGATGTGCTTGTTCTCGAGTTCGACGCGGAACATCGCGTTGGGCAGTGCTTCCACCACCTGACCTTCGACTTCAATCACACCGTCTTTTGCCATGAGCTCCCGGCTTCCGTTCGTTGGTTGCATTACATGTGGTGCATACGAAGACACACCAAACTTTAAGAATACACGCAAGCCGGACGAAATAGACACTCGGCGTGTCATTTCGTCCGGCTTGCGTGTTTCGTGGTATACGCGTGCGCGCGACGACCGGCGCGTGCCCGGGACCCGGGAGCGCCGCCGTCCGCTATGCTCAGCGGGCGTCGAGCGCGGCGACGATGTTCTTCTGGATCTCGTCGATCTCGCCGACGCCGTCGATGGCGACCAGCTGGCCGCGGGACTTGTAGGTGTCCAGCAGCGGGGCGGTCTCCTTGGCGTAGGTGGCGAGGCGCTTGGCGATGGCCTCCGGGTTGTCGTCGGTGCGGCCCTGCTCCTCGGCGCGCTTGGCGATGCGCTGCATCAGCACGTCGCGGTCGGCGTCGAGCGCGACGACCGCGTCGAGCGGGGTGCCGAGCTCGGCGAGGATGGCGTCCAGCGCCTCGACCTGGGAGGCGTTGCGCGGGTAGCCGTCGAGGATCCAGCCGTTCCTGGCGTCCTCCTGGGCGAGGCGGTCCTTGACGATGGAGTTGGTCAGCTCGTCCGGCACGAGTTCGCCCTTGTCCGTGTAGGCGATGACCTTGAGGCCCAGCTCGGTCTTGCCCTTGATGTTGGCGCGGAAGATGTCGCCGGTGGAGATGGCGGGGATGCCGTAGTGCTCGGCGAGCAGCGCGGCCTGGGTGCCCTTGCCCACGCCCTGGGGGCCCATGATGAGAAGACGCATGATGGTGTCCTTCGTGTGGTGGTTGGTTTGTTGGGAAAAACGAGGGGCTCCCCGCGGCCGGTGTCGGTCGCGGGGAGCCGTCGGTCAGCCTTCCTTGTGGTCGGTGTTCTCGAACAGGAAGCCGGTGTACTGGAACTGCTCGGTCTGGGCCTTGGCCTGACGCAGGGTGTCGAGGCCGACGCCCGCGATGATCAGGATGGTGGTGCCGCCGAACGGCAGCTTGGTGTTGAGGCCCAGCGCCATGATCAGGACGGTCGGGATGAGCGCCACGAACAGCAGGTAGACGGCGCCGACGGTGTTGAGTCGGTTCATGACGTAGCTCAGGTAGCGGCTGGTGGCGTTGCCGGCGCGGATGCCGGGGATGAAGCCGCCGTACTGCTTCATGTTGTCGGCGGTCTCGTCCGGGTTGAACGTGATCGACGTGTAGAAGAAGCAGAAGAACACGATCATCAGCGCGTACAGGGCGATGTACCACACGGAGGTGGTGTCGGCCAGGTTGCTGTTGATCCACTTGACCCAGCTCTGGTCGGTCTTGCCGAACTGCGCGATGAGGGTCGGGATGGCGAGGATCGAGGAGGCGAAGATCGGCGGGATGACGCCGGACATGTTGATCTTCAGCGGCAGGTAGGTGGAGGAGCCGCCGTACATCTTGCGGCCGATCATGCGGCGCGTGTACTGCACCGGGATGCGGCGCTGGCACAGCTCGACGAAGTCGACGAAGATGAGGATGACGACGAGCACGGACACGACGATGGCGAACTTGGTCCAGTCGCCGTCGGTGCCGTTGGTGCCCCAGCCGATCTCCCACAGCTGCGGCAGGAAGCCGGAGCAGATGGACATGAAGATGAGCACGGACATGCCCTGGCCGATGCCCTTGTCGGTGATGAGCTCGGCCATCCACATGATCAGGCCGGTGCCGCCGGTCATGATGAGCACCATGACGATGAGGTTCCACACGGAGCCGTCGGGGATGACCTGGGAGCAGGCGTAGTTGAACAGCGCGCCGGAACGGGCGGTGACGAGGATGGTGGTGGACTGCAGCACCGCCAGGCCGATGGTGAGGTAACGGGTGTACTGGGTCAGCTTGGCCTCACCGGACTGGCCCTCCTTGTGCAGCGCCTCGAAGCGCGGGATGACCACGCGCAGCAGCTGCACGACGATGGACGCGGTGATGTACGGCATGACGCCGAGCGCGAAGATCGACAGTTGCAGCATGGCGCCGCCGGAGAACAGGTTCACCAGTCCGATGAAGTTCTCCTGGCTGCCCTGCAGGGGCGCCACGCACTTCTGCACGACGGTGTAGTCCACGCCCGGGGTGGGGATGAACGATCCGATGCGATAGATGATGATGATGAACAGGACGAAGAGGATCTTCTTCCTCAGTTCCTTCGTCCTCAGGGCCTGGATTAACGTCCTCACCTGGATTCCTCCCTATGCCGCGCCCCACGGCGCGATACAACACATGCTCGTTTTGAACGCTAACGCACGAGCATATCCCATCGTGCCTACTTCAGGCATGGCACGGCTCATAAACGTCGCTAAAACACGATTGACCCCCTCGCCGGGCATCCGGCAAGGGGGTCAATCATCGATTCACCTCACGGGGACCGAATCAGTCCTCGGAGACGCTGCCGCCGGCGGCCTCGATCTTGGCCTTGGCGGAAGCGGAGGCCTTCACGCCCTTGAGCGTGAACGCGACGGTGAGCTCACCGTCGCCCAGGACCTTCACCGGGGCGTTGCCGCGAACGGCGCCCTTGGCGACCAGGTCCTCGGCGGAGACCTCGCCACCCTCCGGGAAGAGCTCGACGAGTCGCGCGATGTTGACGACCTGGAACTCGACCTTGAAGGGGTTCTTGAAGCCACGGAGCTTCGGCAGGCGCATGTACAGCGGGAGCTGGCCGCCTTCGAAGCCAGGACGCACGTTGGTGCGCTTGGTCTGGCCCTTGGCGCCGCGGCCCGCGGTCTTGCCCTTGGAGCCCTCACCACGGCCAACGCGGATACGGTCCTTGTTGGCGCCCGGGGCGGGCTTCAGGTCGTGCATCTGCAGGATTTCGTTGTCTGCCATAATCAGTCGACCTCCTCGACGGTGACCAGGTGGCGAACGACGTTCACCAGACCGCGGTTGGCCGGGGTGTCCGGACGGACAACGGTCTTGCCGATCTTGTTCAGACCGAGGGTCTGAGCGGTGGCACGCTGCTTGGGCGTACGGTTCACGAGACCGTGGTGGAGCGTGATCTTCAGGTTAGCCATGTATCACTCACCATCCTTAGCTTCGGCGGCCTTGGCGGCCTGGGCTTCTTCACGGGCCTTGCGGGCCTCGGCGATGCCGGCGGCGCGGGCGCGCAGCAGCGCGTCCGGGGCGACTTCCTCGAGGGACAGGCCACGGCGGGCGGCGATCTCCTCCGGCTCCTCAAGCTGCTTGAGGGCGTCGACGGTCGCACGCACCATGTTGATCGCGGTCGGCGAACCCATGGACTTGGTCAGCACGTCGGTGATGCCGGCGCACTCCATGACGGCGCGCACCGGGCCGCCGGCGATAACGCCGGTACCGGGGGCGGCCGGACGCAGCAGGACGGTGCCCGCGGCGTCGTGACCGATCACCGGGTGGGTGACGGTGCCGCGGACGCGCGGCACGCTGAACATGTGCTTCTTGGCGTCCAGCTGGCCCTTGGCGATGGCGGCCGGGACCTCACGGGACTTGCCGTAGCCGACACCCACGGTGCCGTTGCCGTCGCCGACCACCACGAGGGCGGCGAAGCTGAACGTACGGCCACCCTTGTGGGTCTTGGACACGCGGTTGATCGTCACGACGCGATCGAGGAGCTCATCGCCCTTGTTCTCTTCGCGGCGGTTGCGACGCTCGCCACGGCGGCCTTCGCCACGGCGACCGCCACGGCGGCCGCCACGACGCTCGTCGTTGGCGTTGGCGTTGTTCTCGTCAGCCGGAGCAGCCTGAGTGTTCTGAGTTTCTTCAGCCACTTGGGTTTCCTTCATTTCTTCGCTCACAGTGCCAGACCTCCCTCACGGGCGCCTTCGGCGACAGCGGCGACACGGCCGGTGTACTTGTTGCCACCACGGTCGAACACGACAGCCTCGATGCCGGCGGCCTTGGCCTTCTCGGCCACGAGCTCGCCGACCTTCTTGGCGGCCTCGACCTTGGTGCCCTCGAAACCGGCGAACTCGGCGGTCAGGGTCGACGCGGAGACCAGGGTCACGCCCTTGGTGTCGTCGACGATCTGGGCGACCATGTGGCGGTTGGAACGGGTGACCACCAGGCGCGGACGCTCGGCGGTACCGGTGATGTGCTTGCGGATGCGGGCGTGACGACGCAGGCGCGCAACCTTCTTGCCCTTACCGAAAATAGTGACGCTCATATCACTTACCAGCCTTTCCAGCCTTGCGCAGAATATGCTCACCGGCATACTTGACGCCCTTGCCCTTGTAGGGTTCCGGAGCGCGCAGCTTGCGGATGTTGGCGGCAACCTGACCGACCATCTGCTTGTCGGTGCCCTCGACGACCACGTGGGTCGGGTCGGTCACCTTGAGCGTGATGCCTTCCGGCGGGTTGACGGTGATGGTGTGGGAGTAGCCGAGGAAGAACTCGATGCCCTTGCCCTTGGCGACGGCGCGGTAACCGGTGCCGACGATCTCCAGGGTCTTGGAGTAGCCGTCGTGCACGCCCTTGACCATGCCGGCCATGATGGAGCGGGCCAGACCGTGCTTGGCACGGGTCGGACGCAGGTCGTCGGCCGGGGTGACGATGATCTCGTTGCCCTCGACGGCGGCGGTGATGCCCTCCGGCAGGACGTAGGAATCGGAGCCCTTGGCGCCCTTGGCCTCGAAGTTCTGACCGTCGATCTTGACCTCAACGCCAGCGGGGATGGCGATGGGGAGCTTACCAATATGCGATGCCATGTGTCAGCTCTCCTTTCTCACCACACGTAGGCGACGATCTCGCCGCCGATGCCTCGGTCGAGGCATTCCTTCTGGGTCAGCAGTCCCGACGAGGTCGAGATGATCGCGATGCCGAGGCCACCGAGCGGCATCGGCAGGGAGTCGGACTTCGCGTAGCGACGCAGGCCCGGCTTGGAGATGCGCTTGATGCCCTGGATGGAACGCTCGCCGTTCGGGCCGTACTTGAGGGTGACCTCAAGGGTCTGGCCGACCTTGGCGTCCTTGGCGGTGTAGTCCTTGATGAAGCCTTCGCGCTTCAGGATCTCCGCGATGTTCTTCTTGAACTTGGAGTACGGCATGTCCACGGTCTCGTGCTTCGCCGCGCTCGCGTTACGCAGACGCGTAAGCATGTCTGCGATCGGATCTGTCATTGTCATGTGGGCTTATGCCCTTTCTCGCCGTGGTTTCCGCCGCCGGCTCCCCTGGGGCTCCAGGAGAGCTACAGCCGCGGACCTTCAGCGTCGATGTTTACCAACTGGACTTCGTAACGCCGGGCAGCTCGCCGCGGTGGGCCTTCTCGCGAAGGCAGATGCGGCACAGGCCGAACTTGCGGTACACGGAATGGGGACGACCGCAGACCTGGCAACGCGTGTAGGCGCGCACCTTGAACTTCGGCTTGCCGGCCGCCTTGTTCTTAAGAGCGGTTTTTGCCATATCAGTTCTCCTTGAAGGGGAAGCCGAGGTGCTTGAGCAGCGCGTAGGCTTCCTTGTCGTCCTTGGTGCTGGTCACCACGGTGATGTCCATACCGCGCTGGTGATCGATCGAATCCGGATCGATCTCGTGGAACATGGACTGCTCGGTGAGGCCGAAGTTGTAGTTGCCCTGGCCGTCGAACTGGTGGCCGTTGATGCCGCGGAAATCGCGGATGCGCGGCAGCGCCATGGTCAGCAGACGATCGAGGAACTCCCACATGCGGTCGCCACGCAGGGTGACGTACGCGCCGATGGCCTGGCCCTCACGCAGGTGGAACTGCGCGACGGACTTCTTGGCCTTGGTGATCTTCGGCTTCTGGCCGGTGATCAGGGTGAGGTCCTTGACGGCGCCTTCGATGAGCTTGGAGTCGCGAGCGGCGGCACCGACACCCATGGAGACGACGACCTTCTGGACGCGAGCGACCTGCATCGGGTTGGAGTACTTGAACTCCTTCTCGAGCTCCGGGATGATCTGCTCGTTGTACTGCACCTTCAAGCGCGGGGTGGCCGGCGCTTCGACGGTAGTGGTGTCGGTCATGCCAGCTCCTTTCCGGACTTCTTGGCGACGCGCACGCGCACGGTCTTCACCTTGCCGTCACGCGCCTCTTCCTTCACGATCACGCCCACGCGGGTCGGCTTGCCGGTCTCCGGGTCGATGACCATCACGTTGGAGCGATGGATCGGCGCCTCGACGGAGACGATGCCGGCCTGCTGGCCCTGCTGGGTGGCGCGCACGTGCTTCTTGACGATCTGGACGCCTTCGACGATCAGACGGTCGTTGGGCAGGACGCGAAGCACCTTGCCCTCCTTGCCGCGGTCCTTGCCGCGGATGACCTTCACCTGGTCGCCGCTCTTGATCTTGGCTACCATGTCAGATCACCTCCGGGGCGAGGGACACGATGCGCATGAACTTCTTGTCGCGCAGCTCACGAGCGATCGGTCCGAAGATACGAGTGCCCTTGGGTTCACGGCCGGAGCCGAGAATCACCGCGGCGTTCTCGTCGAACTTGATGTAGGAGCCGTCGACACGACGGGACTCCTTGACGGTACGGACGACGACGGCCTTGACCACGTCACCCTTCTTGACCGATCCGCCAGGGATCGCGTCCTTGACCGAGGCGACGATGACGTCGCCCAGGCCGGCATAGCGTCGCTTCGAACCACCGAGCACGCGGATGGCAAGGAGTTCCTTGGCACCCGTGTTGTCGGCGACATGAAGCCGCGTTTCCTGCTGAATCATTGATTCTCCTTAGCCGAGCTGGTTCTCCCCGCACACCGGGCGCGGCGGATAGACGCACAGAACATCTATCTAACCGCGCCCGGTGGACGGCGAGCCTTGCCGAACTTATTTTTTTACTTGGCGCGCTCGATGATCGACTCGAGGCGCCAACGCTTGGTCTTGCTCAGAGGACGAGTCTCCATGATACTCACGAGGTCGCCAATGTGCGCCTCGTTGTGTTCGTCATGGGCCTTGACCTTCTTGGTGGTGCGGACGACCTTGCCGTACAGCGGGTGGGTCGAACGCTTCTCGAGCTCCACGGTGATGGTCTTGTCCATCTTGTCGGACACGACATAGCCGCGGCGAACCTTGCGGAAGTTGCGCTCCTGCTGCTCTTCAGCCATGATCACTGCTCCTTAGCTTCTGCGGCCGGCTCGGTGGTGATGCCAAGCTCGCGCTCGCGCAGCACGGTGTACATGCGGGCGATGTCGTGCTTGACGGCCTTGAGACGGGCCGTGTTCTCGAGCTGACCGGTGGCGGACTGGAAGCGCAGGTTGAACAGCTCTTCCTTGGACTTCTTCAGGAAGTCCTCGATCTCCGCGTTGGTCTTCTCATTGAGGTTCTTGATGGAGTACTCTTCGGTTCCGACTGCCATATCAGATGTCACCGCCTTCACGAGCAATCACACGGCACTTCATGGGGAGCTTGTCGATGGCGCGGCGAAGGGCTTCCTTGGCGACGTCCTCGGACACACCACCGATCTCGAACATGACGCGACCGGGGTGGATGTTGGCGATCCAGAACTCAGGCGTACCCTTACCGGAACCCATTCGGGCGCCGAGCGGGTGCTTGGTCAGGGGGCGATCCGGGAAGATCGTGATCCACACGCGGCCACCACGCTTGATGTAGCGGGTCATGGCGATACGCGCGGCCTCGATCTGGCGGTTGGTCACGTAGGCCGGGGCCAGCGCCTGGATGCCGTAATCACCGAAGTTGATCTCGTTGCCGCCCTTGGACATGCCAGAACGCACGGGGCGGTGCTGCTTGCGGTACTTGGTCCTCTTTGGGATAAGCATTCTTGCTCACTCCTTCGTTTCCGTGGCAGCGGGAGCCTCGGCGGCCTCGGCCTTGGGGGCCTCGGCGTTGCGGGCGGCACCGGCGTTACGGTTGCCACGGCGCGGACGGCGATCGCCGCGACGGCCGGGACGGTTGTTCTGCTGGGCCTGCTGCTCTTCGAACTCACGTTCGGTCATGTCGCCCTTGTAGATCCAGACCTTGACGCCGATGCGGCCGTAGGTCGTCTTGGCCTCGAAGAAGCCGTAATCGATGAGGGCGCGGAGGGTCTGCAGCGGAACGCGGCCCTCGCGGTAGAACTCGGAACGGCTCATTTCCGCACCGCCGAGACGGCCGGAGAGCTTGATGCGGATGCCCTTGGCGCCGGCGCGCATGGCGTCCTGCTGGGCCTTGCGCATCGCACGGCGGAAGGTGACGCGGTTGGTCAGCTGCTCCGCGATGCCCTGAGCGACGAGCTGGGCGTCCAGCGCGGCGTTCTTGACCTCGAAGATGTTGAGCTGGACCTGCTTGCCGGTCAGCTTCTCGAGCTTGGCGCGGACCTTCTCGGCCTCGGCGCCGCGGCGGCCGATCACGATGCCCGGACGGGCGGTGTGGATGTCGACGCGGACGCGGTCGCGGGTGCGCTCGATGACGATCTTGCTCACGCCGGCGCGCTCGAGGTCCTTGTTCATCTCCTTGCGGATCTTGTCATCCTCAAGGACGAAGTCGCTGTAACGCTCGCCGACCTTGTTGGAATCGGAGAACCACTTGGAACGGTGGTTTTCGGTGACGCCCAGGCGGTAGCCAAAGGGATTGATCTTCTGACCCATCTTTAGCGGTTTCCTTCCTTGTTGGCGACGACGACCGTGATGTGGGAGGTGCGCTTGTTGATACGAGCGGCACGGCCCTGGGCACGAGCGCGGAAACGCTTCAGCGTCACGCCCTCGTCCACGTAGGTCTCCTTGATGACGAGGTCATCCTCTCGGAACGGCTCGCCGGCCTTGTCGGCCTTGACGCGCGCGTTGGCGATGGCGCTCTCGAGGACCTTGCGAACCGGCAGGGACGCGTCCTGGGGAGCGAACTTGAGGATGGTGATGGCTTCGGTCGCCTGCTTGCCTCGGATGAGGTCGACCATGCGGCGAGCCTTGCGCGGCGTCACGCGGACGTGACGAGCGATTGCTTTAGCTTCCATAAGTCATTCTCTCCTTTAGCGGCGGGCCTTCTTGTCGTCCTTCACGTGACCCTTGAAGGTCTTCGTGGGGGCGAACTCACCGAGCTTGTGGCCGACCATCGCCTCGGTGACGAACACCGGGACGTGCTTGCGACCATCGTGGACAGCGAACGTGTGTCCGATGAAGTCAGGGGTGATCATCGAACGGCGGGACCACGTCTTGATGACGTTCTTGGTGCCCTTCTCGTTCTGCTCGTCGACCTTCTTCTGCAAGTGGGCGTCGACGAAGGGGCCCTTCTTGATGCTACGAGTCATCTCTTCGAATCTTCCTTACTTGCGGTTCTTGCCATTCGGACGACGACGAACGATCATCTTGTTCGAAGCCTTCTTCGGACGACGGGTACGAACCTCGCCCTTGCCCCACGGGGAAACCGGCGGCTTGCCACCGCGGGTACGACCGCCGTGCGGGTGGTCGACCGGGTTCATGGACTCACCACGGGTGATCGGGCGCTTGCCCATCCAACGGGCGCGGCCGGCCTTGCCGAGCTGCACGTTGGCGTGGTCCTCGTTGCCGACCTCGCCGACGGTCGCGCGGCAGCGCGCGTCGACGTTGCGGATCTCGCCGGACGGCATACGCAGCTGGGCGTAGGCGCCGTCCTTCGCGACGAGCTGCACGGCGGCACCGGCGGAGCGGGCGATCTTGGCGCCGCCCAGCGGCTTGAGCTCGATCGCGTGCACGATGGTACCGGTCGGGATGTTGCGCAGCGGCAGGTTGTTGCCCGGCTTGATGTCGGCCTGGGCGCCGGTCTCGATGACGTCGCCCTGCTTGATGCCCTTCGGCGCGATGATGTAGCGCTTCTCGCCGTCCGCGTAGTGCAGGAGGGCGATGTTGGCGGTACGGTTCGGGTCATACTCGATGTGGGCGACCTTGGCCGGCACGCCGTCCTTGTCCCAGCGACGGAAGTCGATGAGACGGTACTGGCGCTTGTGGCCGCCGCCGCGGTGGCGGGAGGTCATACGGCCGTAGGAGTTGCGACCGCCGGTCTTGGACAGCTTGCGAACCAGCGACTTCTCAGGCGTGGAACGCGTCAGTTCGGAGAAGTCCGAGACGGACGCGTTACGGCGGCCTGCGGTCGTCGGCTTATAAACGCGGATAGCCATAATGTAGTTCTTCCTTTAACTTTTCTC
Source organism: Bifidobacterium platyrrhinorum (assembly GCF_010667645.1). Classification (GTDB taxonomy): domain Bacteria; phylum Actinomycetota; class Actinomycetes; order Actinomycetales; family Bifidobacteriaceae; genus Bifidobacterium; species Bifidobacterium platyrrhinorum. The sequence goes on along the minus strand of NZ_WHZV01000009.1, from coordinate 36,493 downwards.
GGCTAGCCTTCAGTTACCGAAGATGTCGATGGTCTGGCCCTCGGCCACGGACACGATGGCGCGCTTCTCGGCCACGCGACGGCCGAAGCCGGTGCGGGTGCGGGTGCGCTTGCCCTCGCGGTTGAGGGTGTTGACCTTCGTCACCTTGACGTTGAAGATCTGCTCGATAGCCTGCTTGATCTGCACCTTGTTCGCGTTCGGGGCCACCACGAAGGTGTACTGGCCACGATCGGAAGCGGCGTAGCTCTTCTCGGACACGACGGGCTTGATGATGATGTCGTGAGCCGGCTTGTGAATAGCGACCATGAAAATCAGGCCTCCTTCTTGGTCTTCGCCGCCACGAAGGCCTCGAAGGCCTCCTTGGTGAAGACGACGTACTGCGCGGTCACCACGTCGTACGTGTTGAGCTGATCGACGAAGATCGGGTGAACGTTCGGAAGGTTGCGCACGGACAGCCACTCGTTGATCTGGTCGCGGGTGAACGCGATGGTCGCGAACTTCTCGCCGATGACCGGCTTGAGCGCGGCGACGGCGGCCTTGGTGGACGGGGTCTCACCGATGCCGAAGTCGACGACGGCCACACGACCGGCGTTGGCGCGGTCGGACAGCACGTACTTGAGGGCGGCGGCCTTCATCTTCTTGGGGGTGCGCTGGGTGTAGTCGCGCGGCTGCGGGCCGAACACGACGCCACCGTGGTACCACTGCGGAGCGCGGGTCGAGCCCTGACGAGCGCGGCCGGTGCCCTTCTGCTTCCACGGCTTCTTGCCGCCACCGGAGACGTTGGCGCGGGTCTTGGTCGCGTGGGTGCCCTGACGGGCGGCGGCCAGCTGCGCGATGACGACCTGGTGGATCAGCGGGATGCGGGACTGGACCTCTTCGGCGGAGAAGCCGAAGAGCTCGGCCGGGGCCTCGACGGAGCCGGCGGCCTGACCCTGGGGATCAGTGACGTTCAGAGTAACGTTTGCCATGGTTTATCAGGCTCCCTTCACTGCAGAACGGACGAGAACGATGCCGCCCTTCGGGCCCGGGATGGCGCCCTTGATGGCGAGGATGCCGTTCTCGACATCCGCGGAGACGACGGTGAGGTTCTGCGCGGTGGAGGTCACATGACCCATGCGGCCAGCCATGCGCTTGCCCTTGAGAATACGGCTCGGAGTGGCGCACGCGCCGACGGAGCCGGGGCGACGCTCGTTCTTGTGGGAGCCGTGGGTACGGCGGTAGGACTTGAAGCCCCAACGCTTGATGGTGCCGGCGAAGCCCTTGCCCTTGGTGGTGCCGGTCACATCGACCTCGGCGCCCTCGGCGAAGACCTCGGCGGTCAGCTCCTGGCCGACCTCGTACTCGACGGCGTTGTCCTCGCGCACCTCGACGAGGTGACGACGCGGGGTGACGCCGGCCTTGGCGAAGTGGCCGGCGAGCGGCTTGGTCACCTTGGTCGGGTCGATCTGGCCGTAGCCGATCTGGACGGCGGTGTAGCCGTCGGTCTCCGGGGTCTTGATGGCGGTGACCACGTTGGTGGACACATCCACGAGCGTGACGGGCACGAAGAAGCCGTTCTCGTCCCACACCTGCGACATGCCGAGCTTCTTGCCCAGCAGCGCCTTGCGATCCTTATGTTGCGACATAGCGGTCCCCTCCTCCCTTACAGCTTGATCTCGATGTTGACGTCCGCAGGCAGATCGATGTGCATCAGGGAATCCACGGCCTTGGGGGTCGGGTCCACGATGTCGATCAGACGCTTGTGAGTGCGCATCTCGAAGTGCTCGCGGGAATCCTTGTACTTGTGAGGAGAACGGATAACAACAAAAACGTTCTTCTCGGTCGGCAGCGGAACGGGGCCAACAACAGTTGCGCCCGCGTTCGTCACCGTTTCGACGATCTTCTTCGCCGATTGGTCGATGACCTCGTGGTCATAGGACTTAAGCCTGATGCGGATTTTCTGTCCCGCCATTGCCGTCCGCCCTTTCTAGCGATTCGTGTACTGGTTTCCAGCCTGCTTGTAAGGGCACCGGCGCGCATGGCCTCCCTTGGACATACGTCCTCTGGCGGTCATCCGACATCAGTGCACGGCACCTCGGACCGCTTGGACGATCCGCCGGCCCGTGCTCGCTTTGTTATTTCCAATGTGCGAGCCCAAATCAGGCAACTTGAGTATCTAATCACCGGGGTTGGACGAGGACGCACCCGCGACACGCCGTCACCGTATAGGGCGGATTCCCTCTGACGAGGAAGCTGTCGTGCGAAGCACGACCGAGGGAGGGATAGCCGGAGTCACTACGCCGCCGTCATCGCCGGCACGGCGACGAAGACCAGCAGGCTGGAGACCATCTCGACCATGCCGACGACGACCGGTCTGACGCGGCGCCGCGATCCGATCCACGGCAATGCGATCGCACGCGCCAGCAGCCAGGCCGACACGAGCTCACCCCACATGAGCGGCGACGGAATCCATGACCCGTCGTCCATGCCGACCGCCGGCAGGAAGGAGCCGATCCGCCACGTGACGCCCGCGAACAGCGCCGCATGCCACGCGATCGACGCGACGAGGTACGCGCGGCTCCCCCGTTCGCGGATCATCGTCTTGACGAACAGCACCGAGCCGAACTGCGTCACCGCGAACACGGCCGAGATCATCACCGCCGTGGACGGCATCATCACGTGCAACGGATTATGCGCACCATACGGGGCGACGACCGTCGCCATCAGCGACGAGGCGATCACGGCCACCGCGTTGCCCCACAGGCTGCGTTCCTTCCGCAGCCATGCGGCGAGGAACGAGAGCGCGGCAAGCACGACATACACGGGAGCCCAGCGCAGTATGCCCGGATTCACGACGACGAACGGCACGCCAAGCACGGCCAGCGCCGCCCCGTAGTCGGCCACCGGCATCCGGTACCGCCGTGCGAACCGGGATTTGAGCCACCTGGCCGCGGCGAACTGCACGCAATAGCACAGCGCCCACAGGACGACCAGCCATACGGAATAAGGAGTCGGCCCGCCCGCGACGAATCCGGCCAGGGCGGGCGCGAGCGCCATCACCCACGCGCCCGGCTGGTCGGGAATCCAGTCCCGGACCCGGGAGGGACGGGGATTCGCCGCCCGGGGCCGCACGGAACCGGAATTCACCGGATGGGGATTCCCGGAGTCGGAATTCACGGGTCTGGGCACATCACTCATACGCCCAGAGTAACCGCTCAACGGTGCAGGCGGTTCAGGGCACGGCGGGCCACGTCGTGCGAGGAGCCCGCGCCGTTGCCGCGCACGCCGAAGGCGACGAGGAACACCATGATGAGGCACAGGGCCGCGGAGATGCGCAGCGCCCACTGGATGCCGGCGATGTTCGCAAGCGTGGCCGACAGGCCGCCCGCATGGTACACGGTGGTGAACGTCTCCATGAGGATCACGAGGATCGGGGCGCCCATCGCGCCGGCCACCTGGCGCGCCGTGTTCGTCACGGCGGAGCCGGCGGAGATCTCGTCCGGTTCGAGGCAGTTGAGCGACCAGGTGGTGATCGGCATGAGCAGCGACCCCATGCCGATCTGGCGCACGAACTGGCAGATGGACACCCACCAGATCCACGTGTCGGCGGCGATGAGGCTCATGCCCAGCGTGCCCACGGTGAGCACGATGGCGCCGAACAGGGCGACGGGCCGCGCGCCGAAGCGGTCGAGCGCCTTGCCGCCGAACAGCTGCGAGATGCATTGGCCGATCGCGCCGGGCAACATGATCAGGCCGCTCATCGTGGCGGAGAAGCCGCGGTCGTTCTGGATGTAGAGCGGCATGATGACCAGGATCGAGCTGAAGGCGAAGAACGCGAGCGAGGCGGTGAGCGTGCCCACGGTGAACGAACGGTTCCGCAGCACCCCGAGGTCGAGCAGCGGCGGTTCCGGCGCGCCGGCCGCAGGCGGCACCGCCCCCGAGCCGGAATCGGAGGTCGGATCCGCATCTCCGGCACCCCGCCGCACGACGGCCTCCTTATATACACGTGCGCGGCGCACCTGTCGCACGACGAACCAGATGATGCCCAGGACGCCCACGAGCATCGACAGCCACACCATCGGGTTGGAGAACGGGTAGTTCTCGATGTTCGTGAAGCCGAACATCAACCCGCCGAATCCGAACACGGACAGCGCCACGGAGAAAAAGTCGGCGCGGGCGGTCGCGTCGTTCTCGCCGAAGTCGCGCAGCCACAGGAACGCGGCGGCCAGCGAGAGCGCGCCGATCACCGTGAGCGTGAGGAAGATCGAACGCCAGCCGTTCGCGTCGGTCTGCAGGCCGCCGAGCGTCGGGCCGATGGCCGGGGCCACGCTCATCGCGATGCCCACGGTGCCCATCGCGGCGCCACGGCGCGACAGCGGGTAGATGGAGAAGACGGTGATCTGCAGCACCGGCCACATCACGCCGGTGCCGACGGCCTGCAGGACGCGGCCGGCGAGCAGGACGAGGAACGTGGGAGCCAGCCACGCGCACACGGAGCCGGCCGTGAACACCATCATCGAGACGATGACGATCTGGCGCGTGGAGAACCGGCGCGTAAGGAACGCGGTGAGCGGCACCATCACGCCCATCACCAGCTGGAAGACCGACGTGAGCCACTGTCCGGTGGTCACGTTGATGCGGAACTCGTCGACGATCGACGGCAGCGCGGCGGACAGCTGCAGCTGCGTGAAGTTGCCGACGAACGTGATGAACGTGAGGATCGCGAGGGACACGAACGCCGTACGCGTGAGATGCCCGTCGACGTACGATTCCCCGCGGGTGAGGACCATGCCGGTGTTCCGCTTGCCTGCCATATGACGCATACTTCTTCCCGTGCCGCACCGGGGACCGGACGCCGCCATCCGCAACCGTCGCGGGCGACACCCCGAAAAGCACCCGAACACGCTATACCCAGCCCTGCCCAATGCGTGACGCTGTGAGCGAAGTCACGTCCGGCGGGGCCACCGGAGTCTTGCCGCCGGCGGGGCCGGACCCCTATATTACGGAACCGTGAGCGAACTGAGGGGCAAATCGATCGAACCGATCCACGAAGACCGCGCCAACGTGCTCTACCAGCACGGCACGCTGGCGCTGCTTGTGCCCGGCCTGCTGGAGGGCACCGCCACGATGGGCGAGCTGCTCACCCACGGCGACACGGGCATCGGCACCGGCGAGGGGCTCGACGGCGAGATCATCGTCCTCGACGGGCGCGCGTGGAAGGTCGGGCGCACCGGCGAGGTGGAACCCGTGCCGGACGACCTCACGCTGCCGTTCGCGAACATGCACCGGGCGGCGTTCCAATACCAGTGCGAGCGCCACGACATCGGCCTGGAGGAGCTCAACCGGCGCATCGTGGAGGCGAACGGGCGCGCGAACACGTTCTTCGCCGTCATCGTGCGCGGCACGTTCAGCTTCATCAAGACGCGCGCCGTCATCAAACAGCAGGCGCCCTACCCCACGCTCGAGGAGGTGGCGGACCGTCAGGCGGTCTTCCTCGGCCACGACGTGCGCGGCACGATGCTCGGCTACTTCTCCCCCGTCATGTTCCACGGCGCGGCCGTCGCCGGATTCCACGAGCACTTCCTCGCCGACGACCATTCGATCGGCGGCCACGTGCTCGACGCGGTGCTCGAGCGCGGCGAGATCCTCAGCCAGGTGTTCGACACGTTGGTCACGCATCTGCCCGTCGACAACCCCGACTACCGCAACCACGACTTCAGCCGGGACAACATCGCCGAGGCGATCACGCACGCGGAAGGCGACGTGAAGGCGGACTGAAACGGGCCTACCGGCGCGTGCGCGCCCGCGGCGTCCCGGCACGCGCGCCGGCGCGGCATTGCGCCGGGACCGGCCTGCCGCTCGTGGGCGGGCTAGCGTATACTGTCTGCGATTCGACCGCAACCGCGAGACAGAGGACGAGAGAGATGAGCGACAGCGAAGCCGGAACGACGGCGGAGGCACCCGCCGACGCCATGACGGCGACGGCGACCGACGCACCGGCCACCACCCCGCCGGACGACCCGACCACCGGCACCGAGAAGCACACGAAGCACGCGCTGCACACGAACCTCAAGCGCGGCATGGAGGCACGGCACCTGCAGATGATCTCGCTGGGCGGCGTGATCGGCACCGGCCTGTTCCTGAGCTCCGGCTACACGATCCAGCAGGCGGGCCCGATCGGCACGATCCTCGCCTACGCGATCGGCGCGGTCATCGTCTATCTGGTGATGCTCACGCTCGGCGAGCTGTCCGTGGCGATGCCGGTGACCGGTTCGTTCCACGTGTACGCGGAGAAGTTCATCGGACCGGGCACCGGCTTCGTGATCGCCATCCAGTACTGGCTCACGTGGACGGTGGCACTCGGCTCCGAGTTCACGGCGGCCGGCCTGCTCATGCAACGATGGTTCCCGCACACACCCACCTGGGTGTGGTCGGCGGCGTGCATCGCGCTGATCTTCACGTTGAACGCCCTGTCCGTGCGGTTCTTCGCCGAGGCGGAGTTCTGGTTCGCCTCGATCAAGGTGTTCGCGATCTGCGCGTTCATCCTGATCGGCACGCTCACGATCTTCGGCATCATCCCGATGAAGGGGTACACGCATGCGCCGATGTTCGACAACCTGTTCAAGGACGGCGTCTTCCCGAACGGCTTCATGCCCGTGTTCGCGACGATCCTCACCGTGAACTTCGCGTTCTCCGGCACCGAGCTGATCGGCGTGACCGCCGGCGAGACGCGCGACCCGGAGAAGGCGGTGCCGAAGGCGATCCACACCACGTTGTGGCGTCTGGTCCTGTTCTTCATCGGCTCGATCGTCGTGATGAGCGCCCTCATCCCGTGGCGCCGGGCGGGCGTGGGCGAAAGCCCGTTCGTGCTCGTGCTCAACTCGGTGGGCATCCCCTACGCGGCGGACATCATGAACTTCGTGGTGCTCACGGCCGTGCTCTCCGCCTCGAACTCCGGCCTGTACGCCTCGACGCGCATGGTCTGGTCGATGGGCCACGAGGGCATGATCCCGCGCTGGTTCGCGAAGACGAACCGCCGCGGCGTGCCGATGCTGGCCCTGTGCGCGGCGATGGCCGGCGGCCTGCTCGCGCTGCTCTCCTCCGTGGTGGCGGCCTCCACCGTGTACCTCGTGCTCGTGGCCCTGTCCGGCCTGTCCGCCGTGGTGGTGTGGATCGCGATCGCGTACTGCCAGATCGTGTTCCGCCGCCGCTGGATCGCCTCCGGGCATACGGTCGCCGAGCTCAAGTACGCGACGCCCGGCCATCCGTGGACCTCGTGGGGCGCGTTCATCCTGTGCACCGCCTCGTTCCTGCTCGTGTTCTTCGACAAGGAGCAGCGGTTCGCGCTCGTCGCCGAGCTGCTGTTCATCGTCGTATGCTACGCCGCGTACTTCGTGCAGAAGTGGTGGCGGGAACGGCATCCGGCGGCCGAAGTGCAGCTGCCGTGACGCAAAAGGCCGAACGGCCATAGGTGACATAGGTGACATAGGTGACGCCCGCCGCGTCCAGGCCCTCCCGGGGAATCCGGCCGGGCCGGACACGGCGGGCGTCGGCGTAGCGGCGGGTGAACAGCCCGCTACGCCGCGATGAAATCCGCCACCCGTGCGGCCGTCGGCCCGCCCGTGCTCCCTACACTGGGGAAACGTGAACATCATCGCGCCATCCCCGGCCGTGGCGACAATCGGCCACGGTTCCGGCGGCGCCGGAACCGACGACACCCCCGGACGGCGTCCCCTGCGCGTGCTCGTCGTCAGCGAATCGTCGCTGGAGCAGACGAACGGCGTGTCCGGCAGCATCAGGCACATCCTCGACCGTTTCGCCGGGCGCGGGTTCGACGCGCGCGTCATCGCGCCGGGACCGGCACCGCAGGACGGCACGGTCGCGGGGTACCCCGTCGAAGAGGTGCCGTCGTTCCCGATCCAGCGGTTCAACGTCGCGGTCACGACGAAGTCCTCGGTGATCCGCGACATCCTCGACGGCCCGAAGCCGGACGTCATCCACGTCGCCGCGCCGATCTCGAAACTCGGTCATGCTGCGCTGATCGCCGGCGACGAGATGCATGTGCCGACCGTCGCCATCTACCAGACCGACGTGGCGCAGTATGCACGCCGATTCGCCCGCGAGGCGGTGACCGGGGAGAAGGGCGTGGAGGGCACGGCGCCGGCCGCGGGCGCGACGGACGGTTCGGCCGGTGCATGGCCCCGGCACACGAAATGGCTCCGGCGCATCGGCAAGGCGGCGGGCGAACAGGCGGAACGCATCGTGGCGGATCGCATCGCGCGCATGCACAACCTCGCCACCATGACGCTCGCCCCCACCGACGACGCGCGCCGGCGTCTCGAGACGTTCGGCGTGGATCCGGACCTCATCCGGTTGTGGGGACGCGGCGTGGACACCGCACTGTTCTCCCCCGCACGCGCCGCCGACCCGCGGACCCGCGCGTGGCGTCGGGAATGGAGCGGGGACGGCCGCCTGCCGGTCGTCGGCTACGTGGGCCGGCTCGCCCCGGAGAAGCAGGTGGAGCGTCTCGCCGCGCTCGACGGGCTGCGCATGCGGTTGGTCGTGGTGGGTGGCGGCGTGAGCGAGCCGGAGCTGCGCGAACGGCTTCCGCACGCGGTGTTCACCGGCATGCTGCATGGGCGCGAGCTCGCCGACGCCTACGCGGCGTTGGACGTGTTCGTGCACACCGGGGCGGAGGAGACGTTCGGCCAGACCATCCAGGAGGCCATGGCGAGCGGGCTGCCCGTGGTCGCCCCGGCGAGCGGCGGACCGCTCGACCTGGTCGACGAGGGCGTGACCGGCCTGCTGTTCGACCCGCATGACGAGGACGACGACGATCTGCGCGACGGCGTGGCCCGCCTCATCGGCGACGGATCGTTGCGGCGAAGCATGGGGGCCGCCGGTCTGAAGGCCGTCCAGGGCCGCACTTGGCCGGCGATGGTCGACCGGCTCATCGACTACTACCATCTCGCCATGGAACTGCGCATGGCGCAGGATGGGTGAGCGCATCCCGCCGTCGGCGGCGGGGCGTATGCATCGTATTCATATGGGCATATGCATCTGGCGAAGGGACGGTTCCCCGTCCCATGAGGCAAGGAGGCCGATATGACCGGTCGGATCAGGGCATGCCGCTTCGGCGTGACCATGCTGCGCATCTTCTGGTGGACGACGTTGGTCGCCGGCGTCGCGCTGGCGGTGTCGCTCGCGACGATGCCGACGATCTCCTGGCCGGTCCCTTGGGCCGATGGGTGGCCGGCGTGGCTCGCCGCGCTGGGCGTCGTCGTGCTGATCGAGTCGGTGGTCTTCTGGATCGGCATCATCACCGTGTATCTCACGTCGGTGCAATTGGGATTGAAGATCCGCGTGATCGGCGTGCTGTGCGGGTGGATCCCGATCGCGAACCTCATCGCGTTGCGCCTCATCATCCGCACCGTGACCGAGGAGGTGCGGTTCGAATCGGCGAAGGAGACGCTGGACCGTTCACGCGCCGCCGCACGCGTGTGCGCGACGCGTTATCCGGTGCTGCTCGTGCACGGCGTCTTCTTCCGCGACACGAAGGCGCTCAACTACTGGGGTCGTGTGCCGGCGGAGCTGGAGCGCAACGGCGCGGTCGTCCATTACGGCGAGCATCAGTCGGCGGCGTCCGTGGCGGACAGCGCGCGCGAGCTGACCGCACGCATCCGGGCCATCGTCGAGACGACCGGATGCGGGAAGGTGAACGTGATCGCCCATTCGAAGGGCGGATTGGACATGCGCTACGCGATCGCGCGCTGCGGGGCGGGCCGTTGGGTGGCGTCGCTCACGACGATCAACACGCCGCACCTCGGCTGCGGGTTCGCGGACTATCTGCTGACGAACATCCCGATGGCGGTGCAGCGGCGCGTCGAGGCGGCGTACAACGCGGCCGCCTCGCATCTGGGCGACAAACGACCCGACTTCATGGCCGCGGTGCACGACCTCACGCAGGCGGGCTGCGCGCGGTTGAACGCACAGATCGGGGATGCGGCGTTGCTGGAGAGGGGAGCACGCGCGGCGTCGGGCGGCGTGGCCGGCACGGTGACGATGCCGGGCAACGCGGTGACGATGCCGGGCAACGCGGTGACGATGCCGGGCAACGCGGCCGGCGGCATGGCGGAGCGTGCGACGGCGGTGCCGGATCCCGGGCCGTTCGCGGGCATCCTGTGCCGCAGCGTCGGCTCGCGGCTCGCGCATGCGACGACCGGCAAGTTCCCGCTGAACTTCACGTACCCGCTGGTGAAGTGGTTCGACGGACCGAACGACGGGCTGGTCGCGCGGCCGTCGTTCCCGTGGGGCGAGAGCTTCACCTGGTTGGAGCCGAACGGCGTGCGCGGCATCTCCCACGCGGACATGATCGATCTGAACCGCGAGAACATCCCCGGCTTCGACGTGCGCGAGTTCTATGTGGGGTTGGTCGCCGACCTGAAACGACGCGGGCTGTAGCCCCGTAGCCGCGGGGAACGTCCCGCCTTCCCGAGGAGGGGAACCGACCCGATACGCAAAAGGCCACCGCGCATTGCGGTGGCCTCGGTGGGTGGGCGATGTAGGAATCGAACCTACGACCCCTTCGGTGTGAACGAAGTGCGCTAGCCGCTGCGCCAATCGCCCGTTGTCCGCGCCGTTCGCGAAACGAAACGGCGTTCCGACGAAAAAACCGGCGGACTCGCCGGTCTTTCCTCGAGTGGAGCTAAGGGGATTCGAACCCCTGACCCTCTCCATGCCATGGAGATGCGCTACCAGCTGCGCCATAGCCCCGTGTTCTGTTATGCACGCGTCCGCCGAAGCAGGCACGTTCGTGGGCGATACAAGATTCGAACTTGTGACCCCTTCCGTGTCAGGGAAGTGCGCTACCTCTGCGCCAACCGCCCGGGTTGTCTTCCGGCCGAATCGCTTCGGCCTTCCGAGAGCGGACAACGGGACTCGAACCCGCGGTCTCAACCTTGGCAAGGTTGCGCTTTACCAACTAAGCTATGTCCGCAATGTCACCGTGAGAGGCAACAGGTGGATAAGATACGCGAATCGCGGGCCCGATGCAAATCGGAGGCGCCATCGGCGTGTCGCGCACTGTCCACGCGCCGCACGCGCACTGTGCGAAATCGCGGAGAACGCCGAAAAACCGGGCCGGGGAAGCCTATTAGACTGGGGTCCAGCCCCGCATCCGTCACGGAGGGAGGTCGCGATGGGCAACGTGTTCGACTACATCGACGGCGAGCGCCGTCCGTTCACCGACCCGGACGCGCCGTTCAACGAGGTGGATGCGATGGTGTTCGCGTCCCTGTCCTACGAGGACGTCGCCCGCCTCTCCCCCACGCTCGCCCTGAACGAGGACAAGGAGGTCTCCTTCGCGGCGCGGCTGCGTTCCTTCGAGCCGCGGCACCCCTGGCTGTGGGTCAAGGGGCTGGTGCGCGAGCCGTTCGAGTCGGTCACGCTCGCCGAGGCGGAGCATGCGTTGCGCGAGGGGCTCGACGACGAGGCGGCGGACGTGCAGATGGTGGGTCTGACCGACCCGAACGAGACGCATGACTTCTTCGCCGCCGTGGCCTCCTCGCCGCGCTTCGCCGCGACGCGGCTGGGCGCGGTGGTCGAGCATGTCAACCCGGGCGAACAGACGCAATTCGCCGCGATGACCTTCATGCTGCCGGACGGCCGCGGCCTGGGAGGCAGGCCCCGCGCCAAGGACCCCACCCGCGGCGGTACGCTCGTCATCGCCTTCCGCGGCACCGACGATTCGCTCATCGGCTGGAAGGAGGACTTCAACATGGCCTTCCAGTACCCGGTGCCGGCGCAGCGGGCGGCGAGCGCGTACCTCGACATGGTGGCGCGGCTGTGGCGTGGGCCGATCGTGCTCACCGGGCATTCGAAGGGCGGCAATCTGGCCGTGTACGCGGCGATGAACGCCACCGAGGACGTGCGCCGCCGCATCCGTCATGTGTATTCGCTGGACGGCCCGGGGTTCCCGTCGAACATCGTCACGTCGCGGCAGTATCTGGACATCCAGCCGAAGGTGACGAAGATCGTGCCGAGCTCGTCGATCGTGGGGCAGATCTTCGAGACGCCGGAGCCGTGCCGCGTGGTCACGTCGGATTCGGACGGGATCATGCAGCATTTCTCGTTCTCCTGGCAGGTGGAGGGCGACCATTTCGCAACGGAGCCGGATCTCGCGTCGAGTTCGCAGCTGTTCAACCAGTCGTTGAACGCGTGGATGGCCGGGTTGACGGTCGAACAGCGCGAGCGTGCGGTGGACGCCCTGTTCGCGGTGCTGCACGCGAACGGCGCGACGACGTTCTCCGAGGTGATGGCCGGTTTCCCGGGGTCGATCCCGGCGATGATCGCCTCGATGCTGGGCCTGCCGGCGCAGGACCGGCGCCATCTGCTGGAGGCGGTGGCGATCCTGGTGCGCGCGACGATGGCGCGCCAGTCCACGAAGCAGGCCACGGAACGGCCCTCGTAGAGCCATGTCCCGTTATTGGTTATACTGTCCAGACAGATTGTCTAGACGAATTGACCAATAATTCGCCGGCCGACCCCTCGGCACGGCCGGCCCCCCACGGGAAGGAGACGACCCATGCCACGCCCACGCAGGGATTCGAACATCCCACCGGCCAAGGAACGCATGGAGACCGCGTTCTGGTCCCTGCTCGACGAACGCGAATACCGGCGCATCACCGTCACCGACATCGTGCACCGTGCGCAGGTGAACCGCAATTCGTTCTACTACCACTTCTCGGGACTGCCCGAGCTCGCCGATGCGGCCATCCTCGCCGAAGTGCAGACCTCGCCGCTCATCCAGGAGGCGCCCGATCCGAACGCCGACCCTCAGGAGCAGTGGCGCAGGAGGGTGGCGCATTTCATGAGCTCGACGCGCGAGCAGCAGCGTCTCGACCGTCTCGCCCTGCTCGCCGGACCTCACAGCTCCCCCGAACTCGTCGAATCGCTCCATGACTTCGCGCGCATGTCGCTGCTCCAGACGCTCGACCTCGACGCGGGCCATCTGGACCTCAAGACCGATCTGCTGCTCGATTTCACGGCCGGCGGCCTGCTGTCGATCCTCAAACGCTGGCCGGCGCTGCGCCAGAGCGTCTCGATGGACGACCTGCTCAACGACGACATCGCCGTGCTCGCCATGGGCATCTACCTGTCCATGTCCAAGGAGAACATGCTCGCCTACTGGAACCGCATCTACAACAAGTAGGCCGCCTTCCTGTGCGTTTTCTCACACAGGGGAATCGTCGCGCGGGCATGGCGTTTCCCCGGCCGACACGACATGATGGAACCATGACGAACGAGACGAACGCAACGGACGAGGCAACGAAGACGACAACGGCGGCGACGCGCGTCGAGCACGACTGCATCGGCGAGCTGGCGGTGCCGGCGGACGTGTACTGGGGCATCCACACGCAGCGCGCGATCGGCAACTTCCCGGTCTCCGGCATCACCGACTCGCAGCACCCGGAGCTCGTCCGCGCCTATGCGACGGTCAAGCGGGCGTGCGCAAGCGCGAACGAGGAGCTGGGACTCATCGACGCGGACAAGGCGCGGTTCATCCGCAAGGCGTGCGTCGAAATCGAGGGCGGCAAGCTCGCCGACCAGTTCCCGGTGGACGTGATGCAGGGCGGCGCCGGCACCTCGTCGAACATGAACATGAACGAGGTGATCGCCAACCGCGCGCTGGAGCTCGCCGGGCGAAAACGCGGCGACTACGCGTATATCCACCCGAACGACGACGTGAACGAGTCGCAGTCCACGAACGACACGTACCCGGCGGCGTGCAAGCTGGCGCTCATCGACGCGATCCACCCGCTCGCCGAGTCGACGAAGCGTCTCGCGAAGGCGTTCCATGACCTGGCGGACAAACACATCAACGACGTGACGCTCGGGCGCACGCAGCTGCAGGACGCCGTGCCGATGACCTACGGGCAGGAGTTCCACGCGTTCGCGACACTGCTCAAATCCGATCTTGCGGGCTTCGAACGGCTCGTGCCGCAGCTCGCGCAGCTGAACCTCGGTGCCACGGCCATCGGCACCGGCATCTGCGCGGACCTGCGGTTCCGGCGCGCGGCGACCGAGCATCTGGCGCGCATCACCGGCCTGCCGATCACGGCGGCGCCGGACCCGGTGGCGGCGATGACCGACATGGGCGCGTACGTGTCGACCTCCGCGGCGTTGAAGAACCTCGCCGTGCACCTGAAGAAGGCGGCCGACGACCTGCGTCTGCTCAACTCGGGGCCGCGCGCCGGTTTCAACGACTTGGACGTGCCCGCCAGGCAGGCGGGTTCGAGCATCATGCCGGCGAAGGTGAACCCGGTGATCCCCGAATGCGTGAACCAGTGCTGCTTCATGGTCTTCGGCATGGACGTGACGGTGAACTGGGCGGTGGCCGAGGGCCAGCTGCAGCTCAACGCGTTCGACCCGGTGATGGTGCACGAGCTGCTCACCGGCATGTCGCTGCTTACGAACGCGATGGACGTGTTCCGCGCCAACTGCATCGAGGGCATCGTCGTGCATACGGAGGTCGGGCGCGCGCACGCCGAGTCGACGCCGTCGATCGCGGCCGCGCTGAACCACTACATCGGCTACGAGCGGGGCTCGGCGATCGCCGCCGAAGCGGTGCGTTCGGGCCGTACGGTGCGCGAGGTGGCCGGCGAGATGACCGATCTGCCGGCGGAGCGGCTCGACGAGATCCTCGATCCGATCCGCCTGGCCCGCGGATTGGGCCAGACCTGCCGCGAGCACCTGCCCGAACCGCGTCCGTGACGGCGCGTCCGGGAAACGATGCGTGGCCGTGTGGCCGCGACACGCCGCCGCATCGTTTCCCGGATGTTTTCCGGTAGATATCTACCGGCTTCCAGCACACCCGCTTATGGTGGTGCGCATGGAAAACCTCGATGACATGATCATGGCCTGGTTCCACGCGAACGCGGGCAAACTGCTGTGGCTGTCCATGGTGTTCGTCGCCGCATGGGTGGCAGACCGCGTCCTGCGCCGGCTGCTGCGCAAGGTGCTCGACAACTCGCAGATCCCCAGCGCGTCCATCTTCATCAACCTGATGCGTGTGGTGGTCTGGTGCGCCGCCGCCACGATGGTGCTGCAGCCGGTGTTCGGCATCAACCCGACCACGCTGGTCACCGCCCTCGGCGTCGGCGGCGTCGCGCTGTCCCTTGGCCTGAAGGACACGATCGCGAACGTGATCGGCGGCTTCGGCCTGATGCTCGGCCGCGTGATCCAGCCGGGCGACCTGGTGTCGATTCAAGGCGTGACCGGCACGGTGGTGGACATCACCTGGCGCCATTCGATGATCGAGACCCGCGCCGGCGACCGCATGGTCATCCCCAACTCGATCCTCAACACGGCCTCGCTGACCAAGCTCACGCCGGTCACCGAAGGCATGGCCACCGTGCCGTTCACCGTGAAGGGCACGGCCTCGCCGGACGAGGTGGGCCGCGACATGCTGCGCCGTGTGGAGGCGGGGGCCTCCGAGCTGCTGCGCCCGGAGAACCCGCCGCTGGTGAAGTTCACCGGCTTCTCGCCGTACGGCGCGGAGGGCGAGGTCCTGCTGTTCGTGCGCGACGGCGTGCTGCTGTCCACCGCGAAGGACCGGGCGGCGCGCGCCATCGCCACCGCC
The DNA here is from genome assembly GCF_010667645.1 of Bifidobacterium platyrrhinorum. Taxonomy (GTDB): domain Bacteria; phylum Actinomycetota; class Actinomycetes; order Actinomycetales; family Bifidobacteriaceae; genus Bifidobacterium; species Bifidobacterium platyrrhinorum. The sequence continues at coordinate 20,874 of NZ_WHZV01000009.1, read as the reverse complement.
GACTACCTCGTGCGCGACGGCGGCGCCTCGGAGTGAACGGACGGCGGCGTCTCCCAAGGGGAGGCGCCGCCAAGAGGAGACGACGGTCAGAAGCCGAACGTGATCAGCCCCATCTGCCAGAGTCCGAGCACGACGGTGAGGGCGACGTAGGCGATCATACCGGGGTTGAGGAAGGCGAGCCGCGCGCCGTACCACTTCGGCAGCCGTTCGGGCGGGTCGTAGAACTCGATGCGCCGCAGGTTGCGGCAGATGAGCACGATGCCGGCGATCGTCAGGGCGAACATGAGCAGCCCGTAGGCGCCGAGCAGCGCGAGACCGGCCATGGCGGACGGATCCGTTTCGGCCATGCGCATCAGTTCCGCCTCGCCCATCGAGCCGTCGAGGAGCCTGTCGGCCTTGTCGCCGCCGGCGAGCGCGAGGATCCCGGGCGCGAGCAGCGACCCGGACGCGTTGACGACCATGTGCATGATCACCGGATAACGCAGACGACTGGTGCGCATGTACGCGTAGGCGAGCACCAGCCCTATGCCGAACGCGTAGAAGAACTGGTAGAGGTTCATGTGGAACAGCGCGAAGGCGAACGCGGACAGCACGATGGCGGTGCGTTCGCCGTAGCGGCGCGTGCGGTCGATGATCTGTTTGCGGAACAGCCATTCCTCGAAGAGGGGCGCGAGCAGCACCACGAACAGGGCGTTGACCCACGGGTCCGACCGCAGCACCATCTCGGAGACGCGGTTGACCGATGCGCCGCCGGAGATGGCCTGCGACAGGCCGGTGCCGATGATGTTGCCGGCCATCATGATGGGGAAGCACGCGATGAGCAGCGTCCAGAAGCCCTTCCCGCCGAGCGGGAATTCACGGGTCTTCAACGCGGGCACACGGGAGAGCACCGTCATGCCCATCGGCATCGCGACCAGATACAGCGGGCCGGACGAGATGAGCATCATGAGCCATGAGGGCGCCCCGCCCGGGAAATAGGGGGCGAGCAGGCCGGAGAGCACGATGTTCAGCCCCACCCAGAACGCGATCATCACGCACAGGCCGATGCCGACGAACGTGAAGCGGCGATGCGCCTCGAAGAAGGATGTGCGTGCATGCTGCGGTGCCGGCCGGGACTGTTGATCACTCATGGTCCCAGCTTACGGCACCGCGCGGGGGAATTCAGCAGGCGAGCGCCGCGACGGGGCGCGGGGTGACGACGACCTCGTCGCCGGGGGCGAGTCCGGCGGGCAGTTCGCCCGCGGGCAGCTGGACGGTGACCTTGAGCTGTTCGCCCTTGTTCCAGTGCTGGTATTCGCCGCTGGAGATCTCGCAGTCGACGCGCGCGACGGCGCCGAGGAAGTGGATCACCTCGACGCGCGCGTGCTCGCCGGCGGCGTTGGCGGTCTCGCCGGCACGGGCGAGCGCGATGTTCTCCGGGCGCACGAGCACGGCCACCGGGTCGCCCCGCTTCGAGCCGGGCAGCAGCGGCACGCGCTGGCCGAACACGACCGCCTCCTCGCCGTCGGAGGCGCCGGGCAGACGGTTCGTCAGGCCGATGAACGTGGCCACGTATTCGGTGGCGGGACGCTGGTAGAGGTCCTGCGGCGCGGCGATCTGCTCGATGCGGCCGTGGTTCATGACGCCGATGCGGTCGGCGACGGCGAGCGCCTCCTCCTGGTCGTGCGTGACGAACACGGTGGTGGTGCCGGTGGTGAGCTGGATGCGGCGGATCTGGTCGCGCAGCTGGACGCGCACCTTGGCGTCGAGGGCGGAGAGCGGCTCGTCGAGCAGCAGCACGCGCGGCTTGATGGCGAGGGCTCGGGCGAGGGCGACGCGCTGCTGCTGGCCGCCGGACATCTGCTGGGTGAACTTGTTCGCTTGGTCGGCGAGTCCGACGAGTTCGAGCTGTTCCATGGCGATGCGGCGGCGTTCCTCACGTCCGACGCCGCGCACCTCGAGGCCGAATTCGACGTTTTCGACGGCGGTCATGTGCGGGAACAGCGAGTAGGCCTGGAACACCATGGACATGCCGCGCTTGTTGACGGGCACGCCGGTGACGTCCTGCCCGCCGACGAGGATGCGGCCGCCCTGGATGTCCTCGAGGCCGGCGAGGGAGCGCAGCGCGGTGGACTTGCCGCATCCGGAGCCGCCGAGCAGCACGACCATCTCGCCGGGCTTGATGTCGAGGTTGAAGTCGTCGAGCGCGCGCACGGAGGAGCCCGGGTAGATCTTGACGACGTCCTGCATCCGGATGCCGCCGCCGCGGGTGGCGGAATCCTTGAGCAGGGCCTTGGCGGCCTTGGTCACGTCCTTGCCGCGCACGCCTTCGAGCGTGGCGGTCGGATCGTTCTTGAACTCATGCTCGGCCTGCTCTCCGGCCGTGACGTTGTTCTGTTGCGCAAGGGACATAATCGGTTACTTGCCTTCCTTGGTTTCGCCCGTGCGCGACCTGCCGATGTGTTCGGAGATGAGGTCGAGCGCGACGAGCAGCACCACGCCGAACAGCAATGCGAGCAGCGACATGGCGGTGGAGATCTGGGAGTTGGACTGGCCGAGCTGGTAGAGCGCGACCTGCAGGTTCATGCGGCCGAGCAGCGAGGCGACGGTGTATTCGCCCAGCACCACGGCGATGGAGATGAAGCTGGCGGACAGGATGGACTGCCATAGGTTCGGGATGATGACGCGGAAGAACACCTTGGGCCAGGAGGCGCCGAGCGATCGGGACGCCTCGACGAGGGTCTTCACGTCGATGGAGTTGAGGCCGACGGCGATGGCGCGGAAGGCGAACGGCATGACGAGCACGACGTAGGCGAAGCACAGCCAGATCGGGTTGGTGTCGAACACGGCGGAGCTCAGCCAGCGGTAGATGGGGCCGAGTCCGACGACGAGCACGATGGCGGGGATGGTCAGCGGCAGGGTGGCGACCCATTCGATGGCCCGTTCGAGCGCCTTGGAGCGGATGTGCACGATGACCATGGTGGGCACCATGAGCAGCAGCATGAGCACGACGGTCACGGCGCACAGGGCGAGCGAGGCGCCCAGGCCCTGCCACAGGACGGTCAGGTCCGCGCCGAGCGATTCGCCGTTGCCGGTGAAGATCGCGATCCACGGGGCGAGCGACCAGCGCCCGGACAGCGGGTGGCGCAGCGTGAAGACGAGCATGGAGACGAGCGGGACGAACAGGAACGCGAGCGTGACGAAGAGGATCACGAACTTGATGACGCCCTGCCTGCGCACGCGGGCGGCGCGCAGCTGCGGCGGGCGGTTCGGCGCGGCGGCCGCGGCCTGCGTATCGGTGGTTTCGGTGGTGGTGTTCACTGCCAACGTCCGGCCCTCTTTTCCACGGCGTGGCTCAACAGCATGACGATGGCCACGACGACGATCATCGCGAATGCCAGCACCTGGGCGAAGCCCTGCTGGTTGGGGTCCATCTCGTTGCGCATGGCGCCCTGGATCATCAGCGGCACGAGGATCGAACGCTGGGAGAACAGGGCGGCGGCCGTCGCGTACGCGGAGAACGCGGAGGCGAACAGCAGCAGGAACGCGGAGATGAAGCGGGGCGCGAGGATCGGGCACGCAATGCGCGTCCAGTACTGGAACGTGTTGCCGCCGAGCGACTCGCACGCCTCGCGCCACTGCGGCCGGATGGAATCGACCGCGGGCAGGAAGATGATGATCATCAGCGGGATCTGGAAGTAGCAGTACACGGTCACCAGGCCCGGCAGCGAGCTCAGCCAGTTCGGGTTGACGGTCAGTCCGGTCACCTGTTTGATGAGCATCGTGCCGATGCCGTTGATGCCGATGGTCGCGATGAACGCGAATGCGAGCATCACGCCGCCGAACTGGGCGAGCACGGAGGAGATGGCGGACACCATGCGGCGCAGCAGGCCGTTCGGCTTCGAGCCGATGACGAGCGCGTAGGAGGCGAGGCCGCCGACCACGGCGCCGATCAGCGACGAGGCGATGGACACGATGATCGAGGTGACGAACGCGGAGACGGTGTTCGCCTCGAACAGCTTGCTGAAGTTGGCGAGCGTGAACCCGCCGTCGCGCGTCTGGAACGCGCCGACGACGACGATCACGGTGGGGGCGAGCAGGAAGCACGCCGTGTACGCGAAGAACGGGACGGTCACCGCGAAGGTGCCGAGTTCCTTGCGATGCCGCGCGATGGCGGACGAAGCGGAGGTAGCGGACGGGCCCGCGCCCTTGGTGGCGACGGGCCCGTGCTGTGCGATTGACGCGGTCATGGGGTTGACGGTCTTCCCTGCGGCGTTCGGCTCAGTTGCCGATCGTCTTGTCCCAGTTGTTCTGCAGCCAGTCGGTGATGCGGGTGGCGTCGTCGTTGGTGTAGCTGACCGGCTTGCCCTCGATGGTGATGGCGTCCTTGAGGGTCGCCTGGTCGACGGTACCGTCCTGCTTCATCGAGTCGAGCAGCACCGGGTTGGCGCCGCCCTTGAACCACAGGTTCTGGGCTTCGGCGGTGTACAGGTACTCCTCCCACAGGCGGGCGGCGGCCGGGTGCGGCGCGTCCTTGTTGATGGCCTGGTTGTAGTAGCTGACGACCTGCGCCTTCGGGAAGGTCTTGTACTCCCAGTTGACGCCCTTGCTCTTGAGTTCCTTCTTGTAGGAGGCCTGGTTGTAGGTCCAGTCCATGACGACGCCGGTCTGGCCGGAATCGATGGTGCCGTTGGTCACGTCGACGGTGGTGAGGTTGCCGGCGTCCTTGAGCTTCTTGAAGAAGTCGAGGCCGGGCTGCAGGTTCTTGATGTCGCCGCCGGCCAGCTGGTTGACCATCAGGTAGCCGTTGAAGGCGGCGCCGGCCTCGGCGGGCTTGCCGTTGAGGGCGACGGTGCCGGCGAACTTCGGGTCGAGCAGGTCGTTGAGGGACTTGATCTCACCGTACTTGTCCTTGTTCCAGCCGATGGACATGATGCCGGTGTAGTCGGCGTAGTAGGCGCCGTTCGCGTCCTTGGACTCGTCCGGGATCTTGTCCCACGCCTGCACCTTGTACGGGGCGAAGGAGTCGGTGGAGGTGGCGGCGATCTGCTGGCCGACGTCGAAGACGTCCGGCGCGGCGTCGGTGCCCTTGTTGGTCTTGGCGGCGTCGAGCTCCTCCTTGGAGGAGGCGTTCGGGTTGAGCTCGGTGATCTTGATCTTCGGGTACTTCTTCTTGAAGGCGGAGATGACCTCGCCGTAGTTGGACCAGTCGTGCGGCAGGGCGATGACGTTCAGCGCGCCCTCCTTCTCGGCGGCCTTGACGAGGTCGTCCATGGTGCCGAAATCGGCGAGGGAGGTGGCCTTGGCGGACTTCTGGTCGACGGTGACGGCCTTGCCGGCGGAGCCGGATCCATTGCTGGAGGAGGCGCTCGACGAGCCGCAGGCGGCCATCGAGAACGCGAGCACGGTGGCGATGGCGCCCGCCGCGAACTTACGCAGGTTCTTCATATGCTTCTTTCCTTTACTCAACTTGCCTCTAGGGAGTCGGGGCTGTATTCGCGCTGCATTCACGCGGCCCATAATTCCAATTGAGTAAGTTAGGGGCGTTATCTGTCGCGACACCGGCGCCGCGGTGAACGCCGTGCGACCTTGCGCGACGCCGCGATGAATTCCGGGAAACTACAGATGAACTGCGACGCCTACGTACATTCCGTCGACGGCGCACCGGCGCCGGCGCCCACGCCCACGCGCCACGTTTCGCGACTTGCGTCACTCTACGGAACAGGGGACGGCGATTCTCCATCCTGGACACGTTCCGGGCCGCTTGGCCAAGTCCTATGGTCCATGATGGGGAATCGCCGTCCCCTGCGGTCACCCGCCACAAAGCAGGTGGGGAAATCGCGCAACTAGCGCAGCACGCCTTCGATGAGGCGGGTGATGAGCGCCGTGTAGCTCACGCCGGTGGCCTCCCAAGCCTTGGGATACATGGAGATCGGCGTGAAACCGGGCATGGTGTTGATCTCGTTGACCATCACGGTGCCGTCCGGCCGGACGAAGGTGTCCACGCGGCTCAGGCCGGCGCCGTCGACCGCGGCGAACGCGCGGCGGGCCACGTCGCGCACGTCCTCGAGCACGCTGACCGGCAGGTCGGCGGGCACCTCGACGTGGCTGGCGGTGGAGTCCATGTACTTGGAGTCGAAATCGTAGAACTGGTCGTCGTCCTGGTGGTCGAGCACGATCTCGCCCGGCCAGCTGGCCTCCGGTTCGTCGCCGGGGGCGGCGGCGAGCACCGCGCATTCGATCTCGCGGCCGTCGATGCCCTGTTCGATGAGCACCTTCCAGTCGTGCCTGCCGGCCTCGGCGATGGCGGCGCCGAGCTCGGAGGCCTGCGCCTCGGGCGAGTCGGATTCCTCGACCTTGGTCACGCCGAAGCTGGAGCCGGCACGCGAGGGCTTGACGAACAGCGGGTATGTGAGCCCGGCCTCGGCGACGCGCGCGAGCGCCTCCTCGCCGGTCACGGCGCGGGCGTCGACCATCACGCCGGGGGCGGTGGGGATGCCGGCCGCGTTGAGCACGACCTTCGTGTAGTGCTTGTCCATGCACGCGGCGGACGCGAACACGCCGCAGCCGACGTACGGCACGTTCATCATCTCGAGCAGGCCCTGCACGGTGCCGTCCTCGCCGTACGGGCCATGCAGCACGGGGAACACGGCGTCGACATGGCCGAACGGCTCGAGCGTGCCGTCGGCGTTGCGCGCGAAGAAGCCGTCCCGGCCTTCCGCCACGTCGAGCACGACGTCGCGGGCGCCCGCCGTCTTCTCGACGGTGGGCAGCGTGCCGCCGTCGAGGTTCCAGCCGCGCGGGTCCTCGCCGTCGACGATCCACTTGCCGTCCTTGGTGATGCCCACGGGCACCGCCTCGAAGCGGTCCGTGTCGAGCGCGTTGAGCACGCCGGCGGTGGAGATGCAGGAGATCGAATGCTCGTCGGCCCTGCCGCCGTACAACACCACGATGCGCTTCTTGGTCATAGTCGTTCTCGTCCGTTCCTTAGCGAATCGACCCGGCACACCGCCGGGCCCGAATTGTTCCGGGTACCGTATCCTACTCGCCGTCTTCGAACGCGCCGGTCACTCGGCGGTGATCTCGCGGCCGAACAGCAGGGAGAGCATCTCGGCGCAGGAGATGCCCTCGTCGAGCACACGGCTCATCGCGTAGGCGAGCGGCGTGGGCACGCCGAGCTCGTCGCCGAGCGCGACGACGGCGTCGGTGGTGGGCACGCCTTCGGCGACGCCGTTGCTCACCTTCGTCGCCTCCTCCTTGCTCAGGCCCTTGCCGAGGTTCGCGCCGAACGTGTAGTTGCGGCTCAGCGGGGAGCCGCACGTGGCGATGAGGTCGCCCACGCCGGCGAGTCCGGCGAAGGTCTTCGGGTCGGCGCCGGCGGCCTTGCCGAGCGCGGTGAGTTCGGCGAGGCCGCGCGTCTCGATCATGGCGGCGGTGTTCTCGCCGTAGCCGGCGCCGCGCGCCATGCCGACGGCGAGTGCGACGACGTTCTTGAGCGAGCCGCACATCTCCAGTCCGATGACGTCGGTGGTGACGAACGCCTTGAAGTAGTCGGTGGTGCAGGCCTTGGCGACCTTGGTCGCGTTGTCGAGGTCCTCGCAGCCGACGACGGTGGCGGCGGGCTGGCGCAGCGCGATCTCCTTGCTCAGGTTCGGGCCGGAGACGGCGGCGAAGCGCTCGGCGGGCAGGTCGAGGGATTCGCGCACGACCTCGTCCATGCGCTTGTTGGTGTTGCGTTCGATGCCCTTCATGAGGCTCACGACGATGGCGTCGTCGGGGATGAGGCCCTTGAATTCGGCGAGCGCGACGCGTGCGAACTGCGCGGCGATGGCGACGACGACGATCTCGGCGTCCCTGACCGATTCGGCGCGGTCGCCGGTGGCGGTCATGTTGTCCGGCAGGTGCTCGATGAACGGCAGCCTCACGTGGTTGCGGTGGTTGTCGCGGATGCCTTCGACGATTTCGGGCTCCATCGCCCACATCGTCACGTCGTTGCCCGCGTCGGCCAGCACCTGTCCGAATGCGGTGCCCCATGCGCCCGCGCCAAGAACGGTGATCTTCATTGCGTTTGGTTCCTTACTGTCTTGCCTGACTGTCTTGTCTGTGCTGCGATTCTTCGCCTTCACGCCATGCTACTCGCCCTCTCGCCCACGCGGCCGGCCCGTAGGGACGGGGACGGCCGCGTGGGCGGGTCGGGAAAGGGACGTTGCGGCGTATGCGCCGTCAGTCCTCGGTCGCCGTGATCGGCTTGCGCCCCATCGTGCGGTAGTCCCAGTAGCCTTCCTTGGGGAATTCCTCGCCGCGGATCTCCTCGAGGAGCTCGTTGAGACGGACGAACATGCGCCATTTGAGCGTCTCCACGGCCTCGGCCGGCGGCTCGTCGCCCCAATGCTCCATGCCTTCGAGCAGGTCGGAGTAGTCGAGCTGGTGGTCGTAGCACATGACGACGTTCTTCCTCGGCCATGGCCACCAGTGGTTGATGGAGGCGGCGCCCCAGGTGGCGGCGCAGAACAGCGGCACCTGCCTGCCGAGCCGGCGGGAGGCTTCGAGCGCGATGTAGGCGGCGCCCTCCTTGATGCTCATCACCCATTTCTGCGGGTCGCGGGTGACGGTGCCTTCGGGCCAGACGGTGAGCGGCCGGCCGGAGGTGAGGATGCCGATGGACGTCTCCTCGATCTGCTTGGCCTTGCCGGAGTGGCGCTGGACGGGCTGCATGCCGACGATCCGGAACCATTTGCCGATGAGCGGCCATTTCGCCATCTCGGCCTTGGCCATGTAGCGCGGGCGGCGGCCCATGTGAAACAGGCTGGCCATCGGCACGAACACGTCGAACATGGTCACGTGCGAGGCGGCGGTGATGAACGGGCCGCTTTCGGGGATGTTGTCGAGTCCCCACGCGTAGGTCCGGCAGCTCGCGTGGAAGACGACGTCGACGCCTTTGAGCAGGCGGCGGGTGCCCTTCGGATTCTGCGCGTCGATTTCCGGCTGGTTGATGCGGCGGCCCGGCCCGGTGGGCAGGTCGCGCATCGGGTCGACGAGATGGTGCCTCTTCGCGAGTTCGGCGACGCGTGCGTCGCTCAGCGGCTTGACCGCGGAGCGCGGCGACGGTTTTCCTTTGGATGCCATGCGCCTTATTGTACGTTCGCCCCCTACCGCGGCCCGTGCGCCGAGTTGAGCGGATGCTCCAGCTACAGGCCCCCTCGGTCCGGCCTCATGGCCGGCCAGCCCCCCTAAAGGGGACGCAACAGCGGGCCCCGGCATAAGCCTGGACCCGCTGTTCGCCTCCGGCCGTCAGTCGATGTCGGCGCCGAGCTGGTGGAGCTTGCCGCGGAAGTCGGCGTAGCCGCGGTCGATCAGGCTGATGCCCTGCACATTGGACGGGCCCTTCGCGGCGAGCGCCGCGATCAGGTGGCTGAAGCCGCCGCGCAGATCCGGCACGTCGATGTCGCGACCGGTGAGCGGGGTCGGTCCGAAGATCACCGCGGAATGCTTGTAGTTGCGCTGCTGGAAACGGCACGGCAGGGAACCCAGGCACTCGCGGTACAGCTGAATCGTCGCGCCCATCTGCACCAAGGGCTTGGTGAACCCGAACCGGTTCTCGTACACGGTCTCGTGCACGATCGACAGGCCGTTCGCCTGCGTCAAGGCCACGACCAGCGGCTGCTGCCAGTCGGTCATGAAGCCGGGGTGCACGTCCGTCTCGATCGCGACCGGCTTCAGATCGCCGCCCGGATGCCAGAAGCGGATGCCCTTGTCGGTCACGTCGAACTCGCCGCCGACCTTGCGGAACACGTTGAGGAACGTCATCATCTCCGGCTGGGTCGCCCCCTTGACGAAGATGTCTCCACGGGTGGCCAGCGCCGCCGACGCCCAGCTCGCCGCCTCGATGCGGTCGGTGAGCGACGTGTGCGTGTAGCCCTTGAGCTCCTTGACGCCCTCGATGCGGAACGTGCGGTCCACGTCCACGCTGATGATCGCGCCCATCTTCTGCAGCACGGCCACCAGATCCATGATCTCCGGCTCGATCGCCGCGCCCGACAATTCGGTCCTGCCCTCGGCCAGCACGGCCGCGAGCAGCGTCTGCTCGGTCGCGCCCACCGACGGGTACGGCAGGTGGATCTTCGCGCCGTGCAGTCCGTTCGGCGCGGTGATGTGGATCCCGTCCTTATGCTCCTTGTCGACGTTCGCGCCCAGCTTCCTGAGGGTCTCCAGATGGAAGTCGATCGGACGGCCGCCGATGTTGCACCCGCCCAACGCCGGGATGAACGCCTCGCCCAGACGATGCACCAAGGGCCCCGAGAACAGGATCGGGATGCGCGACGAACCCGACAGCGTGTCCACGTCCGCCACGTCCGCGAGCTGCACGTGCGTCGCGTCGATCGTGACCACGCCATGCTCGCCGTCCACGTCCACGTCCACGCCATGCAGACGCAGCAGGTCGGACACGACATGCACGTCGCGGATCTCCGGAACGTTCTTCAACACGCTCTTGCCCGGCGCGAGCAACGCGGCGACCATCGCCTTGCTCACGAAGTTCTTCGCGCCACGCACCTTGATCGTGCCGTTCAGCGGCTTGCCGCCCTCGACATGCAGCACATCGTTTTCGTTTTCGCCCACGACAACCTCTTTCGAATCAACGGAACCGCGAAACACTATCAAACAGTGTGCCATAAGGCATGTGCGAACACCGTGAAATAGCCCCGGGCGAAACGCGTCGGCCGCACGACGGGGGTCATGCCGCCGCGGACGGGGGCACCCCGTCCCGCAGCGATGTGACCCGCGTCACACTTCACGGACCGCTTGCGCGCCACGCGATGCCGGCGAAAACCGCTTTGCTACAGTGGACGCCGGAAGGCGGACGTTCGCGCCGGGGGCAACGGAAGACCCCGGAACGCCGCCCCAAGGCCATAAGCAAAGGAGCATATCCATGACCACCGTCGCCATCGTCGGCTGCACGCACGCCGGCACCTTCGCCGCCACGTCGATCCTCGCCGAGCACCCCGACTGGACCGTCCACGTGTTCGAACGCAACGGCACGCTGTCGTTCCTCTCGTGCGGCATCGCGCTGTGGGTCGGCGACCACGTGTCCGACCCGAAGAAGATGTTCTATTCCTCCCCCGAGGCGCTGGCCCAGGCGGGCGCGACCATGCACATGCGCACCGACGTGACGTCCATCGACGTCGCCGCCAAGACGCTCACCTACCGCCCGGTCGACGCCCCGGCGGACGGCTCCGAAGCCCCGGTCGAGACGCTGTCCTTCGACAAGCTCGTCGTCACCACCGGCTCGCGCCCGGTCGTGCCGCCGATCCCCGGCATCGACAGCCCGCACGTGCTGCTGTGCAAGAACTGGGACCACGCCATCGCCATCAAGGAGAAGGCGAAGGAGGCGAAGTCGGCGGTCGTGATCGGCTCCGGCTACATCGGCGCGGAGATCGCCGAGCAGTTCTCGCTCACAGGCGTGAAGACCACGCTCGTCGACGGCCTCGACCGCCCGCTCGCCAACAACTTCGACAAGCAGATCACCGACCAGGTCGCGGCCGCGTTCGAGGAGCACGGCGTCACGCTCGCGCTCGGCCAGAAGGTGACCGCGTTCCGCGACAACGACGACGACACCGTCACCGTCGTCACCGAGAAGGGCGAGTACACGGCCGAGATGGCGATCCTCGCGGTCGGGTTCCTGCCGAACACGGACCTGCTCAAGGGACAGGTCGACATGCTGCCGAACGGCGCGATCGTCGTCGACGACTACATGCGCGCCTCCGCGCCGGACGTGTACGCGTGCGGCGACTCGGCGACCGTCTTCTACAACCCGACCGGCAGGCACGACTACATCCCGCTCGCCACGAACGCGGTGCGCCAGGGCCTGCTCGTCGGCCGCAACATCGCGGAACCGACCGTCAAGTACCTCGGCACGCAGGCGACGAGCGCCGTGCAGCTGTACGACCTGTCGCTCGCCGCGTCCGGCCTGACCGCGGCCGGTGCGGAACGCCGCGGCCTGACCGTGCGCGAGACCGAGCTGACCGAGGACTACCGCCCCGACTTCATGCTCACCACCACGCCGGTCACGTCGATCCTCACGTGGGATCCCGAGACGCGCGAGGTCAAGGGCGGCCAGTTCTGCTCGAAGGCCGACATCTCCGGCGCCGCGAACGTGATCTCGATGGCGATCCAGGCGAAGTTCACCATCGACCAGCTCGCGAACGTGGACTTCCTGTTCCAGCCGAACTTCGACAAGCCCGTCTATTATGTCGGCGCCGTCGCCATGAAGGCCGCCGCCGAAGCCTGAGGGGCAACGCCCCGGTCCGCCGCGGGGCGGACGCGAACGGCGACGGACCGGCGATAACGGAATGGCCGTGCATCATGCACGGCCATTCCTCGTATCTACTCCCCGATCGTCGCCTTGATCCTGTGGGCGAGTTCGGCGTCCCACATCGCGCCGGTGGCGGACATCACGCTGTCCGCGCCGGCGCGCTTGTACGCCGCGTAATCGGCCGGCGTCACGACGCCGCCGACGCCGTTGATCGCGAACTCGAGGCCGAGGCGGTCGCGGATCGCGGCGAGGCGCGAGACCATGTCGAGGCCCGCGCCGCGGATCGCGTTGCCGCATACGCCGGAACGCTCGCGTCCCTTGCCGGGCAGCGCCTGGTCGCCGTTCGCGTCGACCAGTTTCGCGGAGATCGTGTTGATCGTGCTGAAGCCCTGCACGGTGCCGCGTCCCACGGTGGACTTCACCATGAGCTCGAGCGCCGCGTCGTCGGGGATGTAGGCGAGCTTGACCATGAGCGGCGTGTCTCCGATCTCCTTCTTCACGGCCTCGGCGATGCGGCCGACGAGCAGCGGGTTGTGGCACAGCAGCACGTTGTGGCCCTCGTTCGGGCAGCTCGTGTTCATCACCATGACTTTCGCGCCGGTCTCCTTGACGAGGCGCGCGGTGGTCGCGTGGTCGGCGATGTACTCCTCCTCGCTCATGCCCTCCACGCGCGAGCCCTGGAAGCCGGGGACGAGCAGCTGGCCGGGGCCGGCCGCCTCGATGGCGCGGAACATGTCCGGCTGCCACAGGTCCGGGTCCTGCGAGGGCACGCCGAAGCTGTTGGAAATGGAGATCGGGCGCTCGTAGTTCGTGTCGGCGAGCACGCCCTCGTCGAGTTCCGGACTGCCGGGCGTGAGCGAGCCGTCCGCCGACTTCGGATGCACGGCGAGCACGTTCGGGAACGGGTTGCAGCCCCATGCGCGCGAACGCACCGTCTTGTAGGTGGCCAGGTCGAAGCCCATGCGGAACGCGGCCGTGGTGAAACGGCTGTTGAGCAGCGGGCCGGCGGGGATGCCGAAGGCGAGGTTCACCGGCACCCCGAGGAACGAGTCGGCCGGGGTCCGCGCGGCGTCGCCGGCCGCCCCGTCGCCGGGGGCGACGTCGGCGTCGCGTCGCAACGCCTCGGCGAACGCGCCGAACGGCCCCTCCTCGTAATTGTCCTCATAGGTGCGGTTGACGTCGTAGAACGGTTCGGACTGCTGGCTGCCCTGGCTCATGGCTTTCTCGATTCTCCTCGGTTCGCGAACGGTGCCGGCCCGGCCGTACGGCCGCACGGATACCACCAGCATAAACCGTTCCGCGACCGCGGCGCCGGGAGGGCGCGGCCACGTTCCCGGCAATCGGACCGGGGGCGTCAGACCAGCATCGCGCCCACGAACGAGATGATGGCGAACAGCGCGTTGACGACGACGAACACGATGAACGCCCATGACGTCCAGCCGAAGTACGTGTCCGGGCCGCTGCGGTTGACGCGCCGGTATTGGGACAGGCCCCGCCCGTAGCACGCGAACACGATGATCGAGCCGACCACGCCGATCAGGGACAGGGCGACCGTGTACACCATGTACCCGGTATCCCCGAGGAAACGGCCGGCGAGCCCGTCGACCACGCCGGACAGGATCGCGTTGTTGAAGATGTGCAACGCTATCGACCAGAACAGCGAATACTCCATCGCGATGAACCCGAGGACCAGGCCGAGCAGGAACGCGAACACACCCTGCACCACGTCGTCGTGGAACAGCCCGAAGGCGAGCGCCGACGTGAAGATCGCAAAGTTGCGTCCCAGCGGCTTGAGCTCCTTCATCAGGACGCCGCGGAACACGACCTCCTCGCAGATCGGCCCCACCAGGCCGATGTACAGCCACATGCTCACCGTGATCGCCGATTCGTTGATGCTGTCCGAGGACGGCGACACGAGCGATACCCCGGCCATGGAGAACGCCATCTGCACGAGGATGATCACACCCTGCACGCCCATGGCGAGCACGATGAACACCAGACACCACAACGGGGTCATGCGTCTGCCGCCGTATTGGCTTACCGTGCCCAGCTGGTTCGGCTCGCCGTAGGTGTTCACGTGCCGTCCGCCCAGCCAGAACTCGCGGGTGAGGATGTCGCGGTGCCGCATGAGCAGCATGAATCCGAACGCCGAGATGACGGAGACGAGGCTCAGCACGCCGGCCCAGCGGTTGGAGATGTCGTCGGCGGAGGCCCCCATCGAGCCGCCGGCGTGCGTGGCGACGAGCACGATGCCGAGGAGGACGCCGGCGACGAGGCTCACGCCGACCATCACGGCCTGGTAGGCGAGCGTCAGTCCCATGGCGCGGTTGACGACCTTGCGCCGCCACGACCGCCACCACACACGGGGGTCGACGGGCGCGTACACCGGCATCGGCTGCGCATAGTAGGCGGGCCACATCGGCTGGGGGTGGTATGCGTACGGCGCAGGCATGGGCCGCGGGGCCGGAGCCGCCGGCATGGCTTGCGGAGCGGGGCTCGCCGACGGCACGGAATAGGGGTACTGCCGCCCTTGAATGTATGGCTGCGACTGGGGTTGCGGCTGCGCGGGGTACGGTTGCGGCTGTGCGGGGTACGGTTGCGCCTGGACCGGCTGCTGCGCCGGCGCGAACGGCCGCTGCTGCGGATACGGCGGTTGTGGGTATTGCGGCTGGGGATATTGCGGCTGAACATACCGGGTTTCCGGGACGACGCCCTGCGTGGCCGGCGGCACAGGGTTCACAGGCGACGGCGCAGGCCGGCCGGCCGGCGTGGACTGGCCGACCTGCGTGGGATAGCCGGCCGACGTGGGCTGACCGGCCGGCGTGGGCCGCACGGCGTCCCCTTGCGGATGTTCTTCGTTCATGCTCATGACGCCCAACCTATCCGCCGTTCCTGAATGATTCGTGACCATGTCCACAGATGTCCACCATGGGGCCCGATACAGGCGGGGCGCCGTCCGTTCACGACATGGCGGCGTTACAGTGAGACCCATGAGAGACGAACGGGAAACGGCCGCGACGCCCGTGCTGGTCGCCGCGGTGGACAACGACCGTATGGCGCTGCTTGCGTTGCAGGGTATCCTGCCGCAACTGATGCCCGAATCACGTTGGCTGTGGGGCGTCGGCACCGCCGACGAGGCGGTGCGTCGCACGCTCGACCCGGAGACCCGGCCGCGCGTGCTGCTGGTGGACATGTCGCTGGACGAGGCGACAGGCGTGGGCGTATGCCGCAAGATCCGCATGCGCACGGACCGCGTCGCGCTGCTCGGCGTCACCGCGTTCTCCACGGGCACCTATGCCGCGCGTCTCGCCGAGGCCGGCGCGCAGGGCATCGTGTCGAAGGCGGATATCCCACGCCTGGCACGGGCGCTGCGCACGGTGGCCGCCGGAGGCGTGGTCCCGGCCGGGGAGTCGGGGACGAGGTTCCTCACCGCGGCCGCGGCCCATCGTCGGATGACGGAAACCGGGAACGTTCCGCACGCCGAGGCGGGCGACCGTTCCGGAACCGACGCCGATGCCATGGACGCCGTCCGGCCGGTCGACCGTCTGGGCATGAAGGAGGCGGAGACGCTGCGTCTGCTGTCGCGCGGACTCACCTACGACCAGATCGCCGCGCAGTGGGGCGTGGCCGCGTCCACCGTGCGCACGCACGCCCACCGCGCCGTGGAGAAGCTGCACGCCAACTCCCTCGCGCATGCGATCGCCCTGTATCTGAGTGCGTGACGGCCCGGACGTCACGCGTCGAGCGGCAGTTCGGCGCCGATCATCCACGTACCGTCCTGACGGCTGAACCGCATCGTGCCGCCGAGACGCTCGACGGCGGCGCGGTGCATGGCGAGTCCGCCGCCATGGCGTCGGCCATGCATCAGCGTTTCGGATTCGTCGGCGAGCGCGTTGACCTCGCTGATTCGGATGCGCTCCGGCGCGATGTCGACGAACAGGCTGTACGCGGGTTCCTCCGTGGCGTCGTGACGCGGGGCGTCCGCGGCCGCCGTTCCCGTCGCGTCGTCCGGCATCGCGCAATGGCGCACGATGTTGGCGTAGATCTCCTCGACGAGTTCCATCGCCGTCCGCTGCACGGGTTTCGGCACGCGCACGTCCGGCACGCCGTTGAACCTGCTGACGCCACGCAATCCCAGCATCGCCATCGTCCGGTCCTGGTCCTCGAGGTATTTCTCCAGCTGCGTGTCGAACGCCGCCGCGGCCGGCGAGTCCGCTCCGTCCCCGGCGGCGTTCCCCGCGTTCCCCGCGGTCTCCGTCGTTTCCTTCGAATCCAGCGAATCCAGTCCGCGTTTGCCGTTGAGCACGTCGATGACCTGATGCACCCGGTCGAGCGCATGGTGAGAACGTTCGTAGATCGCGTCGAGCATGGCCGTGTCGTCGTCGTCGGCCTTCGCGCGCCAGGCGAGCATCGCGATGGTGGACATGTCGTTGGCCACGGAATCGTGGATCATGTGCGCAAGCTCCTGTTCGCGCGTGACGCGGCCGAGCATGCGTTCGGCACGCGTCGCCCGCGCGTCCGCTTCGGCGGAGCGCCGGAACGCCGCGCCGATCGCGACGAGGAACCCGAGGATCATCAGATCGAGCACCAGCGTCGCGGCGAACACGATGAGCCGGTAGTGCGGCAGGCCGGTTGCGGGGACGATCCCCGAGGACGCGGCGTCCTGCGCGTTCACGTCGTTGATCGCGTCGACGAACCCTTCGACGACGCTGCCGCCGACCGATGGCATGTCCGACCAGGCGAAACCGGCGGCGTCGATGACCGTGTACACGCCGAGGATGACGGCCGCCTCACGCCCGGTCATGACACAGCCGACCGCGAGGAAGATGGTCAGCAATGCGGTGCTGCCGTCGGCCCACCACCAGTCGCCGCGCAGGATTCCGGCGGCGAGGATCAGCGCCGGCCCGATCACGCACACCGTGCGGGGCCGAAGCGGCAGGAGGGCGGACAGCGCGATCCAGCAGATCGCGAGCGTCATCTGCGCGGGCGAGGCGGGCGGCGTCATGACGAGTTGCGCGATCAGGAACACGATGCCGATGATCGCGTCCTTCTCGACGAAATGCGGCTCGCGCCACCATGCCCTCACACGCCGCATCGCCCCGATCAACCCTGTCGTCGCCGTGGCGTCGACGTCATCGTTCTTCCCGACCGTGCTCATGCGCGATGCTCCTTCATGCCCATATCGTGAATATCCCCGTTACCCATGTCGTTCCGCTCACCCACGGGACCGCCCGTGGGAGGTCTGTCGAACCGCATGCCTTTCGGATTGCCCGGCATCACCATCAGCACGACGGACGCAAGAGCCGCCAGCAGCCAGAACCCGATGAGCAGCAGCATCGCCACGATGACGGTCACCGCCAGACCGGGCCCGTCGGAGTCGAAACCGCTCGCCGCACCTCCGATGAATATGGCGACGAAGACCGCCCCGACCGCGACAATCTGCAACCCCACGGGCAACAGCATCCACCAGCCACGCAGATTCTCGTCGTGCAGACGGCGCACCGACAACGACAGGTTCGGCAGCCACAGCACGAGCTGTGTGATGAGCAGGGCCATGTCCGGCCACGTATTCCCCTCGGACAATGTACCTGACATCAAATCGGATGGGTGTCCGGTCAGCCACGAGATGACTGTGACGACCAAATACACTCCTGTTTGCACAAGCAGGCAGAACAGCCACGCCCACCAGTATTCGCCGCGCGAGGCGCGACCGTGGAAGATGAACGTCTTACGCAGGAGCCGAGTAATCGCCCGGCCGAAACCGATGCCATACCACGGTGCCCACAGCGGCGGCTCGCCGGCCACGGCGACATACGGTCCAGAGGCGTGCACGCCTGCAGGCGGTTGCGCCGGGATGCCGTCACGACCATCACGGTCACCATTCGCGGTCCTGTATGGATACGGCGTCTGCGGATACGGATTCATGTTCGCATTGCCCATCGCCCATCACCTTTCCTTCATCCTGTTGCCTTCCACTCAACCGCACGGGACGGGTCCCGTCCAGTTTTCCCCGGAGCCGGTCGACGTATGTCCACCGGTTCCACGGGCACGATCGATGAACGGTTACAGTGGACGTATGAACGACGATGGTTCCGACGAAACGGTGTGGCGCCCGCTGCCGCGACGCGTGCGCACGGTGTGGCTCATCAACGAGGCGATCGGCTGCGCGATCTGGCTGGCGGCCTGCGGCGTGTTCGTCGCGATCTGCATGACCAATGGATGGTGGGGGTTCTGGACGAAACTCGTCGCGCTGCTGGTCACGGTCTATGCGGTCGGCGATCTTGCGACCCAGCCGTTGCAGACGAAATACCTGTACGCGTTCACCCGCTTCCGCATCGGCGAACGCGAGCTGGCGACGCGCAAGGGCTGGCTGTTCCGCAGGACCACCACCACGCCGTACAACCGCGTGCAGCATGTGGACACGAAGCAGAATCCTGTGCAGCGCCGGTTCGGGCTGACCACGGTGGTCGTGCATACCGCCGCCGACGAGCATGAGATCGCCGCGTTGGACACGGCCGAGGCGGAACGCATGGTGGCGTTGATCACCGGACGCGTTGCCGCGGCGAAGGACGACCTGTGATGGACGGGGTATCGGCGGCACGGGTCCGGCCGGAATCCGACGCCCGCGAATCGTCCGCTCCCGATGGTCCCGACGGGTCGGGCGCCTCCCGCTGGCGTCGGTTGCATCCGGCGGCCCTGATCGTCCGAATCGTGTCGAACGTGAAGGGCACGGTCTCCCTGCTGCTGTCGTTCATCGTGATCGTGCGCGCGTCGTTGCGACGCGGCGACTGGTGGCTGTGGGCGTGTGCGGCCGCGATCGTGATGGTCGTGGTCGTCCGGCCGCTGTGCGCATGGCTGACCACACGCTACCGGCTGACCGCCGACGCGTTGGAATACCGTTCGGGTCTGTTCCTTCATCAACGACGGACCATCTCCTATGGCGCGATCCACGCGGTCAACAGCGCGCAGCCGGTGTATCTGCGGCCGTTCGGCATCGTCCGCCTGACCGTCTCATCGGTGGGCGCCGATGCGGACATCACGTTGGATGCGGTGCCGGCGGCGCTGCAGCTGGAATTGGAGCGTCTGCGCGCCGGCGCGCGTGAGGACGGGGAATCGTGTGATGGTCCGGATTCCGGCCCGGGCGTCTGCCCCGGACCGCCGGCATTGTCCGATTCACCCGTTGCGGCGCCCACCGCGACGGCGACGCCGGAAACGGCGATGCCGCGTATCGACGCCGCACGTGACGGGCATGCGCCGGTGTTCCGCGCGTCGACGCACGACATCCTGCTGTTCGCCGTCACCGATCTCGGTTTCGTCGCGGCGGCGTTCGTCGCGTTCGGGTTCGTGCAGAACCTGCAGGACATGCTGCCGCGCGACATGGTGCACGGCGCGGAACGTTCGATCGGCGATTACGCGTCGCGCGGCGTCCTCGCCGTGGTGCTGTTGGCGTCGGCGTGTCTGCTGGCGATCGTCGCCGTCAGCGTCGTGACGTCGCTGTTGCGGTTCCATGGTTTCGAGGTGTGGCGGCGCGGCGACGACCTGGTGGTGGTACGCGGGCTGTTCACCCGTCGCACGACGGCGATTCCGGTGGGCCGCATCCAGACGATCGTCGTCCAACAATCGGTGTTGCGCCGTCCGTTCCGCCTGTGTTCGGTGCGTCTGGGATTGAGCGCGACGTCGCAGGACCATGACGTCGCGTCGGCCACGATCGTATTGCCAGTCATCGGAACCCGCCGTGTCGTGCCGGTGTTGCGTCTGATGCTGCCGGAATGGGATGCGCCCGACGAACTGGGCATGGCGCGTGCGACACGAGTGCCGAAGGAACCGAGGCATGATATCGGCTCGTGGGCGGGCGGCGCCACGAGCCGACCGCGATTGCGGTGCACCGGGCGGGATCTGCTGCGTTATTATCTGACGGTCCCATGTTTCGCGACCATCACGACGACGTCGCTGACGGGAATCGGCGGAGCCGTGACGCATATCTGGCCGTGGTGGCTGTTGTTCGTGCCGTTGGCGGCCGGGGTATGCTGGATATCGGCGCGCTGGCTGAAATCACGCAACGAGGGGTATCTGATCGTGCCGGACATTCCCGATTCGGTTGTTTCGTCGCCCGGTCGGTCGTGCGACGGACCGGATGAACGACCGTTGCGGCATCGCATCATCGTGACGGGCGCGCGGGGATGGGGGCTGTTCGCCATGCTGACGCGGCGGGCCCGTGTGCAGTCGGTGACGCGCACCACCGCATTGTGGCGCGAATCCCGGGGCGTCGAGGGATTGCAAATGTCGTTGTTCGTGATGAACGGCATCTCCGACATCCGGTTCCGGTTCCTGCACCGTGACGACGCGGAAGCGCTGGAGTCGTGGTTCACGGGCCGATGATCCATGAACCGATAAGGATGTTCGTTTAGTATGCGAAACCCCCGGGTGGATGCCATCCGTCCGGGGTTTCGTGTTTGTCTTTTCGTGTTTGTTGGTTGTGTGGGTATGCGAAGGACCCCCGGGAGCTGTGCTCGACCGGGGGTCCAGTATGTTAATAGCGGCGACGTGCTACTCTCCCACGCCCTGTCGGGTGCAGTACCATCGCC
>NZ_WHZV01000008.1 GCF_010667645.1 Bifidobacterium platyrrhinorum | reverse complement strand
AAGGGAATGAACTGGCAATCATTGACTATAAAGAAGTAGTACAAACACACTCTTGAGTTCTCAAACCACCACCACACCAACACCAAGGTTGTTTCTCAGGAGGAGAAACCCTCCGTGCTGAGCAGCAAGAGATAAACATACACGTACGCACGGCATCGTGCAACCCAAGGCGCGCAACAACCTAAAGGAACCGTTGCAATCACACGGTTCCCTCGGCGTGTCGCAAACAGCGAATCCTCGCTGTTGTCATGTCCCAGTGTAGGACGCGCCCCATTGCCTCGACGTAACGACGCGGGAACGTTCATCTGCAGGACATGGGAATTCACCTCGCATTCAACCGACGCCCCATCCGAGCGGCGTCCCCCGTCTCGTACACGCCCGTGCGCCCGAATCGTGAGCATCACACGCTCCGCGGAAGGGTACGGACGCCCGGTACGGCAACCCGCACCCACCGGCCCCGGACGGATCCGCAGCATACGGACGAAGGTGATGCCGCGCCGGCGGAATTCCCTACCCGTCGCCATGGGACCCACCGCATACGGAGGGAGGCGACCCTCCCGCACCATGCCGGAGCATGGGCGGGAAGGCCGCCTCCCTCAATCGGAAATCGGACGAACCGGTGTCGACGCACGGTGACGCATGACGACGGGCCGTACCAACGGGCCGCACCGACGGGACCGGAGACTACTCCAGCTCCACCGCGCCGGTGTAGAGCTGGTAGTACTCGCCCTTTTGGGCGATGAGCTCGTCGTGCGATCCGCGCTCGATGATGTTGCCGTGGTCGAGCACCATGATCACGTCGGAGTTGCGCACGGTGGACAGGCGGTGGGCGATCACGAAGACCGTACGTCCCTTCATCAGCGCGTCCATGCCGGCCTGCACGACCTCCTCGGTGCGCGTGTCGATCGACGAGGTCGCCTCGTCGAGGATCAGCGCCGGGGAGTCGGCCACGGCGGCGCGCGCGATGGAGATGAGCTGGCGCTGGCCCTGCGACAGGCCGGAGCCGTCGCCGGCGAGCACCGTATCGTAGCCCTGCGGCAGCATGCGGATGAAGCCGTCCGCGTTCACGAGTTTCGCGGCCTCGATGCACTCCTCGTCGGTGGCGTCGAGACGGCCGTAACGGATGTTGTCCATCACGGTGCCGGTGAACAGGTTGACGTCCTGCAGCACGACGCCGAGGGAACGCCGCAGGTCGGGCTTCCTGATGTTCTTCACGTCGATGCCGTCGTAGAGGATCTGGCCCTCCTGGATGTCGTAGAAGCGGTTGATGAGGTTCGTCACCGTGGTCTTGCCGGCGCCGGTCGCGCCGACGAGCGCCATCTTCTGGCCCGGCTTGGCGAACCAGGTGATGTCGTGCAGGACCGGCTTGGCCGGATCGTAGCCGAACGTCACGTTGGTGAAGCGCACGTCGCCCCTGAGGAGCGTGTAGCGTCCGTCGGGCGAGGTGACGGCCTGCTCCTTGGCCTTGAGCGCCACCTCGCGGGCGGCGCCGTGCAGCTTCTCCGCGGCCTTGAGCGAACGGGTGCCGTCGTCGCCCTCCTCGCGCTTCCACGCCCAGTGGCCGGTCTCGTGGTCGACCTCGCGCATCGTGCGGCCGTCCTCGCCGAGTTCGACGTTGACGAGCGTGACGGTGCCGGAGTCGGCCTCGACCGGCTCGTCCATCAGCTGGAAGATGCGGGAGGCGCCGGCGAGCGCCATCATCACCATGTTGAGCTGCATGGACACCTGGCCGAGCGGGTTGATGAACGAGCGCGACAGGGTGAGCAGGGAGATGAGCGTGCCGAGCGTGAGCGGGCCCGCGCCGGACAGGCCGAAGTTACCGACGCCGGCGAGCGCCATGGCGCCGCCGACGATGGCGAGCAGGATGTAGAGGATGTAGCCCATGTTGCCGACGACGGGCATGGTGACGTTGCCCCACGTGTTCGCCTCGGCGGCCGCCTCGAACAGCTCCTCGTTCTTCTCGTCGAAGGTCTTCTGGGTGGCGGGCTCGTGGTTGAAGACCTTGATGACCTTCTGCCCGTTGACGGATTCCTCGACGAACGCGTTGACGTCGCCGAGCCAGTGCTGCTGCTTGACGAAGTAGCGGCCGGCGCGGCCGACGATCGCGCGTACGACGAAATAGAGCCCGACGGTGAACAGCAGCACGAACGCGGTGATCGGCACGCTCAGCCACAACATGGAGATGATCGCGGCGATCGCGGAGATGCCGGAGGCGAACATCTGCGGGAACGACTGGCTGATGGCCTGGCGCAGCGTGTCGGTGTCGTTCGTGTAGTGGCTCATGATGTCGCCGTGCTCGTTGGTGTCGAAGTAGCGGATCGGCAGCCACTGCTGGTGGGCGAACATGTCGTCGCGGATCTTCTTGAGCACGCCCTGTTCGACGGTGACGATGAGCCACTGCCACAGCCAGCTTGCGACGATGCCGGCCACGTACAGGCATCCCATGAGGGTGATGGCGCGGATCAGCGGCCCCCAGTCGGGGTCGGTCGCGCCGACCATCGGCAGGATGTACGTGTCGATGAGGGACTGGAGGAAGAGGGCGGAGCCGGCCTGGGCGGCGGCGCCGACGAGGATGCAGGCGACGATGGCGATGACGCGCCACCGGTAGGCCATGATGTAGCCGAAGATGCGCTTGGTGGTGCCGGGGGCGGGCTTGCGCATCGCGGGCTTGCGGTTCCGGGTGTTCTGCTTGGCGTCGCTCATCGGGTCTCTCCTTCCTGTTCGTCCGTGACGTTCCGTTCGGCCTCGGCCTGCTGCATGCGTTCGGCGCGCTGGGCGGCCTCGCGTTCGAGCTCGGCCTGGCCGGCGGCGGTGTTGCGGGTCTGCGATTCGTAGATGGACCGGTATTCGTCGCAGGTGGCGAGCAGTTCGTCGTGCGTGCCCTTGGCCATGATGCGGCCGTTGTCCATGACGAGGATCATGTCGGATTCCTGCACGGAGGCGACGCGCTGGGCGATGATGATCTTCGTGGTGTCGGGGATCTCGTGGTGGAACGCCTCGCGGATCAGCTTGTCGGTCTTCGTGTCGACGGCGCTGGTGGAATCGTCGAGGATGAGGATCTTCGGCTTCTTGAGCAGGGCGCGGGCGATGCACAGGCGCTGGCGCTGGCCGCCGGACACGTTGGTGCCGCCCTGTTCGATGTACGTGTCGTACTTGTCGGGGAACTCCTGGATGAAGCCGTCGGCCTGCGCGAGCCTGCAGGCGTGGCGGATCTCCTCGTCGGTGGCGTCGGGGTTGCCCCACCTGAGGTTCTCGGTGATGGTGCCGGAGAACAGCACGTTCTTCTGGAGCACCATGGCGACCTGGTCGCGCAGGGTGACGAGGTCGTAGTCGCGCACGTCGCGGCCGCCGACCTTGAGCGAGCCCTGGCTCACGTCGTAGAGGCGCGGCACGAGCTGCACGAGGCTCGACTTGGCGGAGCCGGTGCCGCCGACGATGCCGACGGTCATGCCGGAGTCGATCCTCAGGTCGATGTCGTCGAGCACGGGCTTCTCGGAGGATGCGGAGTAGCGGAAGGTGACGTGGTCGAACTCGATGGAGCCGTCGGCGACGTCCATGACCGGATGCTCCGGGTCGGTGACGGTGCTTTCCTCCTGCAGCACCTGGCAGATGCGTTCGGCGGAGGCCTGGGAGATGATGCACATGACGAAGATCATGGAGAGCATCATCATGGCCATGAGGATCTGCATCGCGTAGGTGACCAGGGCGGTGAGGTCGCCGGTGGTCAGGCCCAGCGCGGCGTTGTTGCCGGAGGCGACGATCTGCTGCGCGCCCATCCAGGAGATCATGATCATCGAGGCGTAGATGCAGAACATCATGATCGGGCTGTTGAAGCTCATGATGCGCTCGGCCTTGGTGAAGTCCTTGAAGATGCGCCGGGAGATGCGGCCGAACTTGTCGATCTCGTAGGATTCGCGGTCGTACGACTTGACGACGCGGATGCCCTGCAGGTTCTCGTCGACGACGTTGTTGAGCGCGTCGTACGTGTGGAACACGCGCTCGAACACCGGGTGGACGAGCACCGCGAGCCCGCACAGGCCGATGGCGAGGATCGGCACGCAGGCGAGGAACACGAGCGAGATGGACGGCGAGATGCGGAACGAGAAGATCCACGCGACGACCACCATGATCGGGGCGCGCACGCCCATGCGGACCATCATGCCGTAGGCCATCTGCAGGTTCGTCACGTCGGTGGTCAGGCGCGTGATGATCGAGCCGGTGGAGAACCGGTCGATGTTAGTGAAGCTGAACGCCTGCACCTTCTCGAACTGGTCGCGGCGCAGGTTCTTCGCGAATCCGGCGGCGGCGATGGCCGCGTACTTGCCGGCGAGGAAGCCGCAGGCGAGCGAGACCAGCGAGCACAGCAGCAGGATCAGGCCGAACTTCACGATGGCGTTCATGTTCCCGCCGGTGATGCCCTGATCGATCAGGGAGGCCATGACGGTGGGGATCACGATCTCCAGAATCGCTTCGATGAACACGAACAGCGGCGCCAGCCAGCTTTCCTTCGTGTATTCGCGCATCGATCCGGCCAGCGTGCGGATGATGTGCTTCGGACGTTCCGGTTCGTTTTTTTTGCGTGATGCCATGATGGCCGCCTCGGTGGCGGTCAGGCCGTCCGCGTCGCGTGCCGCGTTCGCGGTTGTGTTGTCGCTCATGCGTTCTCCTCCTTCGTGTCGTTCGTATCGTTCGTGTCATCGGTTCCTTCGACCGGGACGTCGTCGGGATCGCCGGGGTCGCCGGCGAGATCCCCGCACGGCTCCCCGAACGGGGCCCCGGCGGCCGACCGTTCCTCGAACTCGCGCTGCGCCGTATCCACGTTCGCGCGCATGCGCAGCACGTAGTCCATGAGGGCGGCCCGCTCCTCGTCGGTGAAGCCCTCCACCAGGCGGCGTTCCATCCGTTCGCCGTTCGCCGAGAGGCAGGCGACGATGGAGTCGGCCTTGGCGGTGAGCACGATCTTCTTGAGCCGTGCGTCGTGCGCCACCGATTCGCGGGCGATGAGGCCCTTCTTCTCCATCAGCGCGAGCACGCGCGACGCGGTCGAACGTGTGATGCAGAACTTGCGCTCGATGGTGTGCTGGTAGATGTCCTTGTCGCGGTTGCGCGCGAGGAACATGATGATGCGGGCGTTGCCGCCTGTGGCGATGCGCGCCGATTCGGGCATCGTCTCGCCGAGATGGCGGTTGATCGCCTTGACCAGCGCCCTCAGCTCGAAGCTGAGGATGTGACTGTCCATACCTTTCCACCCCATTGCACGGATTCGTGCCGCATCCGGCCGGGAATGGCCCGGACCCGATACGGGTTCACCTATGGATTTGTTGCATATGCAACCTTTCAGAGGGGATGATAATACGTTCCGTATACAACAGTTGCAGATGCAACAATCGGCGTGTCAGGCGCTGCGTCGCGCGACGACGCGGATGCCGAAATCGCCCGAGCCATCGCCGTCCGCATCATCGGCGCGACCCGGTGCCTCGGCGGACGCCCCCTCGGCCCCATCGCCGGCCGGCGACCGCCCGAGCCGGTCGAGCACCGCGGCGACCACGGCGTCGCTCCACCCCTCGTTGGCATCGATGGTGACGCTGGTGAGCGGCGGGTCGAGGAACATGCCGAAACGCAGGTTGTCCACGCCGATCACGCGCAGGTCGCCGGGCACGTCGACGCCGCGCCTGCCCGCCCACGCGAGCACGGCGGCCGCCACGGTGTCGTTGAACGCGCACACGCCGTCGACGCCGTCGGGCATGCCCTCGTCCAGTCCGAGGAAGCCCTCGCCCGAATCCGCGTCGACGTTGACCCGCCCGGCGAGCCCCACTCCCGCATGCCGGGCGACGGCCTCGGCCACGCCCCGGTAGCGGTATTCGTGGATGCCTTCGATCAGCGAATCGTCGCCGACGACGTAGACGAGGTCGCGGCAGCCCCGGCCGATCAGGTATTCGGCCTGCGCGAAACCGATCCGGTGCTGCAGGTTCGCGTACGAGAACTCCGACGGGGACGACGCCCCCTCCCCCAGTTCCAGCAGGGGGATGTCGAGCCGTTCGAGCATGCGCCGGTCGTCGTCGGAGACGGGGAAGAACGAGATGATGATGCACGGACGCACCTCGGAAAGCATGCGGCTCAACGGGCTCGTGTCGCCGGCGGAGCGCGACAGCAGGCAGGTCAGCCCGCACCGCTCGAGCGCCGAGGAGATGGCGTTGTGCATCTCGTCGCCGGCCTCGGAGGCCACGCCGTAGCGGGTGAGCACCAGCACGATGTTGTTGCCGCCGGCGCGCAGGGTGCGGGCCGCCGCCGAGGGGACGTATCCGAGTTTGCGGGCCGCGTCGAGCACGCGCTGCCGGGTCGCCTCGGGGATGGAGTCGCTGCGGTTGTTGAGCACGAAGCTCACCGTGGTGCGCGAGACGCCGGCGAGGTTGGCGACGTCCTGCGCCTTCACGCGCTTGCTGGCCATGGGGCTCCTTTCCGAGGACCGGCGGACCGGCCCGTCGCGTCCGTTCCGGGGCAACATTCTACCGCCGGGACGCGGGACGGGCCGCGGCGTGGGCCCCGGGACACGGGACGCAGGCGGGGCCGGGATGGGCGGCGAGCGCCTCCCGCGGCCCCGGCCGCCTCACCCGCGCACCTTGGCCTTCGAGTAGACGAGGTTGCCGTCCCGGCCGTCGAGGCGTTCGAACCGCGGCGTGCACGCCTTGGCGATGCACGCGCTCATCCCCATGAACGAGAACGGCAGGTCGTCCGCGCGGCCGGACAGCACGTCGTGGCACACGTCCGCCATGGAGTCGAGGATGCCGGGATCCACATCGGCCTGATGATGCGAGATGAGCACGCGGTCGTAGCGGCCCGCGAGCAGCGAGCGCAGGCGGGCGAGCGAGGCGAGGTACCCCTCGACCGTGCCGGACTCCTCGCCGAACAGGAAGGTCGAGTTGTTGCAGGCGTCGCCGGTGACGAGGATGCGCGGCTCGACCAGAAGGATCGCCATGCTGCCCGCGGTGTGCCCCGGGAACGCGTACGGTTCGACGTGGATGCCGCCCAGATCGAACGACATGCCCTCCTCAAGCGGCGCGAACGCGCGGTCGGGCGCAGGCTCGGTGTATTCGAGATCCGCGAAGTCGGCGTCGAACCGGTCGCCGAGTCCCATCCGCAGGTATTCGCGCCGTTCGGCGAGCGGGGACTGGCGACGGTACAGGTCGCGGTCGGCGGGGTTCATGTACACGTCGTCGAAGGCGGGGGCTCCCATCGCGTGGTCGACGTGGCCGTGCGTGAGCAGCACGGTGACCGGTTTGTCGGTCAAGCGCGCGACGACCCGTTCGAGGTGCCCGGCGCCGGGGCCCGCGTCGATGAGCGCGGCGCGCCTGGAACCTTCGACGAGATAGGCGATCTCGCCGTTCGCGCTGACGCATGCGGTGACGTGGTCGGCGACGTGTTTCGTGGTCCAGAATTCCATGGTTTCCGTTTCCTTTCCGCTTTCCTTCCGTCGCCGTTCACGCGCGCAAGGCGAGCAGGGCGTCGGCCAGCCGTGCGACGGTGGCGTCGTCGAAGCCCATGAAGAACTTGGCCCCCAGGGTGTCGAGGCTGTCGCACAGGTAGTCCTCGTCATGCTCGTTCACAAGCATGTGAGCGAGCATCGGGGTTTCGCGGGCGATGATCGCCATCGCCTCGTCGTCGGCGAGCATGCGCTTGAACAGCGTCGAGCGCGAGTACCGTGCGCGCATGTCGCGCGTCGGCGTGTACGTGAACCCGTGCACGCCCGCACCGACCGTCACGACGGCACGGCCGCCCGTATCCGGCGTTGCCGCGGCGTCGGGGTGGAACGGCAGGCGGACCTCGGCCTCGCAGCCGAACGGCACCTCGACCGTCACATGCAGGTCGCCGTCGGCGAGGATCTCCCATTCGCTGCGGTAGCGGCCGTACGCGGAGTCGTAGGACATGCGGCAACGGCCGAGGCGGGCGTCGGGCATCGGCGCGATGCGGGCGCGGCGGAAGCCGGGTTCGAGCGCGGTGAGGCCGGCGACGTTGCGGTACAGGTATTCGACGACCGAGCCGAAGGCGTAGTGGTTGAACGAGTTCATCATCGTGCCGTTGCACGTGCCGTCGTCGAGCATCGAGTTCCAGCGCTCCCAGATGGTGGTGGCGCCCAGGTCGATGCAGTGCATCCAACCCGGGAAGTCGTGCGAGAGCAGCAGGTTCATCGCCTCGTCGCCCATGCCGTTGTCGGCCATCACGCGGCACATGATCGGGGCGCCGACGAAGCCGCCGCTGATCCGGTAGCAGTCCTTGTACAGCCGTTCGCGGAAGGCCTCGACGAGGCGGTCCTTGTCCGGGTAGATGCCGCTGTACAGGGCCACCACGTAACCGGTCTGCGTGTCGATGGCAAGGCGGCCGGTGGGCGTGTAGTATTCGCGCAGCACCGCTTCGCGGATGCGCCCGTACAGGTCGCGGAACCGGCGCTCGTCCCCGTCGAGGCCGAGGATCGCCGCGGCGTCCGCGGTCATGCGCGTGCTTTCCGCCCAGTAGCAGGAGCTGATGAAGAAGTCGTCGGTGCCGCCCTTCATGCTCTGCTGCGTGCGGCCGTTGAGGGCGAGCCAGTCGCCGAGCTGCGGGCAGAAGTCGAACAGGTACCGGGCGCCGCGTTCGCGGTCGTTGTCGGCGATCCAGTCGATCCAGTCGCGCATCATCGGGTAGGTCTCGCGCAACGCCGCCTTGTCCGCATAGCGTTCGAACAGGACGGTCGGCATGAAGGTGGCCGCATCGCCCCAGACGGCGCCGATCGCCGCGCCGTGCGGGTCGAGCATCGGGATGACGCCGGGGACGCCGCCGCCGAGCTTGCGCTGGTCGCCGCGCAGGTCGTGCAGGAACTTGCGGTAGAACGCGGCGGTGTCCATCGCGTAGCTGGCCGTGCCGCAGAACACCTGCGCGTCGCCGGTCCAGCCGAGGCGTTCGTCGCGCTGGGGGCAGTCGGTCGGCAGGTCGACGAAGTTGGAGCGCTGGCCCCACAGGGCGTTGGAGACCAGCCGGTTGACGTCGTCGCGCCCGGTGTCGATCCGGCCGGTGCGGCGTAGGTCCGAATACATGGCGCGGCCTTCGAAATCGGCCGGGTCGAGGGGCATGCCCTCCGGCCAGCCGGCGACGCGCACGTAGCGGAAGCCGAAGTAGGTGAACGAGGGGGCGACCGTCTCCTCGCGCCCGTCGGAGACGTACACGAACCGGGACTTGGCCGAGCGGTAGTTGGCGTTGTAGAAGTCGCCGCGCTGCAGGATCTCGCCGAAGTCGAGCGTGACGCGCGTGCCGGCGGGCAGGTGGGAACGGAACGCGACGCAGCCGGCGAAGTTCTGGCCGAAGTCGAGGACGGTCTCGCCGGCGGGCGTGTGGATGACCTCGCGCACGGGCAGGATCTCGTGCACGGTGACGGGCAGGCTGAGCCGGTCCGTGAGCGTCGCGTCGACGGTGGTCCCCACGGCCGGCTTCCACGGGTTGTCCTTGCCGGCCCAGCGCGTGCGGTCGAGGGTCTCGCCGTCGTAGATGCCACTGAACGTGGTGTCGGAGCCGCGGTAGCGCCAGGTGGCGGCGTCGGTGCCGATCACGGTTTCGGTGCCGTCGGCGCGGCGGATGCGCAGTTCGGCGATGAGCTTGAAGGAGTCGCCGTACAGGTGTTCCTTGCCGGCCAGGCCGAAGCGGCCCTTGTACCAGCCGTCGCCGAGGCGCACGGCGAGCGTGTTGGTCGCGCCGGGGGCGCCGTCGAGCATGCCGGTGACGTCGAAGGCGATGGACTGCACTTCGCGGTCGTAGTCGCCGGTGTACGGGGTGAGGTGCTCGTCGCCCACCTTGCGGCCGTTGAGCTCGGCCTCGAACAGGCCCAGACCGCAGATGTAGAGCCTGGCCTGTTCCACCGGGCCGTCGACGGCGAATTCACGGGCGAATTCGGGGTGGAAACCGTCGGCGCGGTGGTTGTCGTCCTCGGACGGGGTGATCCAACGGCCTTCCCACGGCTCGTCCATCTTGCCGGTCTCGAACCATCCTTCGCCGCGGGCCGGGATCCCGTCGGCGCCGGTCGCCGTGACCCGCACGTGGTACCGGGTGCGCGGCTCGAGACGGAAGTCGAGCGGCGTGGCCGCGGAGTCGAGCGGTGCGTCCGGCGTGGATTCCACGACGTGGACGACATGGGAGAAGGCGGGGTCGTCGGACACCTCGATGCGGGTGGCGGCGACCGCCTCGCCCGGGCCGCCTTCGACGAGCCACGAACAGCGCGGCGTCCCATAGTCGAATCCGAGCGGATCGTCGATGCCGTTGATCCTGACCTGCGATACCTTCATGCGAACACTCCTTTGCCTTGCATGGATCCTCGTCGATGCTGCCTGACGTCTGATGCCTATCCGCGATGTTCGCCCGCTCTTTTCGAGCAGGTTACTAACTCGTGTTACTTGCACTATACCGTGATTGCCGAGATTGTCAAACGACCATTTTCCGGCGATTTGACATTGTTCGGGTTCGTCATACAATAGCAGTTACTGACACGTGTTAGTAACTGTGGTGCAGCATGGGTCCGCACCAAGGCACACGTGACGGGACCACGACGGGCGCCGACGACGACGCCCCGCAGCATCAGCGGCATCAAAGGAGACCATCATGACGCACAACGACCCGCAGACCCGGAGCGGCGGCACGAAGCAACCCGCCGCACGTCTCGCCGCATCCCCCACACGCACCATAGCGCTGCTCGCGCTGCCGGTCATCGCCCTGTACGGCGTCATGCAATCCATGAACCAGGTGCTCGTCCCCTCGCTCGTCGCGCAGCTCGACCCGGCCGGCAAGGTCGCTGACATCGCGAACATCTCATTGGTGGCCGGCATCATGGGAACGCTGTTCATCATCATCGGCCCGGCCGTCTCCGACCGCACGCGTTCGCGGTTCGGCCGCCGCTCCCCCTATCTCGCGGCGCTGTCCGTCGCCATCTGCGCCATCCTGCTGCTCATCGGCGCCTCGACATCCATCATCGCCGTCATCGCGCTCATGGGCCTGTTCGGCGCATGCACCAACTGGTACTCCGGATGCCTGTACGCCGTGCTGCCCGACCGCATCCCCGAGAACAAACGAGGCACCGCCTCCTCCGTGCTCGGCCTGGGACTGCCGCTCGGCATCCTCATCTTCGTGAACCTCGCCTCCCGCGTGGCCCCGGCCACCGCCTACATCATCATCGGCGCCACCATGCTCGTGGCCACCGCCGCGTTCGTCATCGGGGCGCGCGAACCGTCCTCCACGGACATGCCCCGTCCCGGGAAGAAGGAGCGCGGCGAATTCTCGCTGAGCTTCCTCGAGGCGTTCCGTCACTGGAACTTCACGATGACCTTCCTTTCCAGGCTCACGTTCTACCTGGCGTTCTTCGCCGTCTCCAGCTACACCATGTACATCCTCACCGACTACATCGGCGCGGACCAGCTGCCCGGAGGCAACGCCACGGTGGCCGTCGCGACGCTGTCGACGATCTCCACCGTCTTCCAGGTCGCCGCGGTGCTCACCTGCGGCGCCATCGCCGACAGATTCGACCTCACCAAGACGATCGTGGGCATCGCCGGCTTCGCCATGGTCGCCGCCTACGCCTGCCCGCTCGTCATGCCCACCTGGGGCGGCATGATCGCGTTCAACGCCATCTCGGGCGCGGCCGGCGGCGTGTACTTCTCCGTCGACGCGGCGCTCATGAGCCGCGTGCTGCCTTGCCCCGGCAAGGAGGGACGAGACATGGGCATCCTCAACGCTGCCTCCTCGGCGACCGCCATGTTCGCCGCGCTCGTCGGCTCGCTGCTCATCGGCGCGTTCGGCGGCTACGCCCCGCTGTTCGCGATGGGCGTCGTGCTCGCCGCGCTGTGCGGCGCATGCACCTTCGCCATCCGCGGCATCCGCTGACGATCGCCATATCCCCATCCCTCGCCATATCCCATCCCTTGGAATCCCTTGGAATCCCTTGATTCCCTATGATTCCGCCCCTCCACATCCATTGCCACCCCACCGCCGGTCGGACCGTCCACTTGGGCGCCCCGACCGGCTTTCGATTGCCTGAACCGTGGCCCAGGCCCTCACCCGCTCCCGCGTGAACGGACGCAGCGAAATCCCACGGAAGCAGCGCGACGGAGCGCCCCATTCCACCGGAACGAATGCCGAAAGACCCATACACCCCAGTCGAACAATCACACGATTCATTTCCAGATGAACATGCAATCGGGCGACCCGTGGGACCCACCGGCGGAATCGGATGGCCGACATATCGGACGATGTGGCAGGAACGCGCATGCACCCGCGCGTCCTACCCGGATCGACGCCGGTCACGCGACACCGGCAATACGCATCTCCGCCTCGAACAACTCATATGCGCGATTGACGAGTTACATGCGCAGTTACCGAGTTACGTGCGCACTTGAAAACACTTGATGCGGAGCATGCCCAGGTATCCGCGACGCCGACGGAGGGGAAGCCGAATCCGAATCATTGGAATTCCGGCAATCCGAGGACAACGCAATAGGATCGACCAACCCTCTTTCAACACCACCGTCCGCACGTAAGGCCGCAAATCACGCACGTAGGCCACAAACCGCGCACGTATGATCCCAAACTGCGCAGGTGCCACCCCGAACCACGCACAAACCCATGAGCCGGGCCGGCAAGCGAATCATGCGGGCATATGCTTCGACGGATGGGACGACGAGCCCCGCCACGACGCCAAACAGGGCAACAGGCAACAGGCAACAGGCAACAGGCAACAGGCAACAGGCAACAGGCAACAGAATACATATAAAAGGTGGCCCTACCGGAAGGCAATTCCGGTAGGGTCACACGCTGGATGGGACGCGATATCAGCGGCCGATGCGCCGGTAGTCGGCGTCGTAGTACCGGCCGGCACGGATGTCGTCGGTCATGCCCGGGTACGGGGCCTCGCAGATCACGTCGTCGTTGTCGAGCCCGGCGTCGCCCATGTAGGTGATGGTCGCGAATTCGGGGACCACGAGCTTCGGGTAGGTCGCATACCTGGCGCGGGACTCCTCCATGAGGCCGATGTGCTCGTTCTGGTGGCATACGGTGATCTCGGGGTGTTCGTGCACCCAACGCGGGAAGAAGATCACACCGTGGAGCCTGCCCTCGTTGGGCATGAAGTCGAGCGCCACGTCGGTGCCCGTCGGTTCGGTCCAGGCGATCTTGAACACACCGGAGGCGAGGCGGACGATGGTCGCCTCCTGGTCGTTGACCCAACGGCCGGCGACCATGCCGCCGTGGATGCGATAGTCGACGGTGTGGTCGTTCTTCGCATACCATTCGTATTCCCAGCCGTTGTCGTACGTGTAGATGAAATGGGTGCCCAGGAAGTCGTCGAGGGTGTCAAAGCGCCTGATCGGGGCGACGGGAGTGATGTCCATTGCTGCTCCTTGGTTGTTTGATCGATGGTTGACGTTGGCTGATGCCGACCGACGCCGGCCGGCCCGCCTCGCGAAGGGCGGGACGGTCCGGCCGGAGGCGGCTCAGCGTTCGATGCCGTACTTGCGCTGCAGCATGATGACCGCGCCGCCGAGCGCCATGCTCACGCACATCACCACGACGAAGCACCACAGCGTGCCGACCAGGCGCTCGGGCTGCACGAGCATCGGGGTGACCATGGCGAACAGCGCGCACAGCA
Organism: Bifidobacterium platyrrhinorum; assembly: GCF_010667645.1. Taxonomy (GTDB): domain Bacteria; phylum Actinomycetota; class Actinomycetes; order Actinomycetales; family Bifidobacteriaceae; genus Bifidobacterium; species Bifidobacterium platyrrhinorum. The sequence continues at coordinate 141,975 of NZ_WHZV01000008.1, read as the reverse complement.
GTCGGGACACGCCGTTGGTGACGCCCTGGATGCTGGTGCGGACCTCCTCGGGGAAGGATTCCTGGGTCCACACCTTGTACAGCATCTCGCCGGCGAGCGGGCTGCCGAGGTTGTTGAGCAGCAGGCCCGCGACGATCAGCCACAGCACGCCGCCGCCGGCGGCCATGAGCACGAGGGCGGCGATCTGCAGGGCGGCGCCGATCACGTAGCCGACGGTGCGCCATTTGCCGGAGACCACCTTGATGAAGATCGGGGAGAACACGATGGCCACGACGGTGAGCACCAGGCCGGCGCCGGTGGCGAGGGTCTGCGAGGCCCCGGAGGAGACGAGCATGTAGGTCTGGAACTGGCCCCAGGTGTTCGCCAGCAGGTTCCACAGCGCGTAGAACAGGAAGATGGTGACCAGGAACAGCACGTACTTGCGGTTCTGCGCACCGCGGAAGACGGACAGGATGTTGACCTTCGCCTTGGCCCCGTCGTTCGTGGAGGCGGTCTTGCGCGCGCTCATCTCGTCGCCTTCGCGGTGCAGCGTGCGGAACTTCGGCGACAGGAGCCTCCAGGCCCATGCGACGACGGCGATGGCGGCGAGGATGGCGAACTGGACGCGCGCGTTGTTCGGCGGCACCATCGCGGAGGTGGCGAAGCCGACGAGGGCGGACAGGCCGATGCCGATCATCCAGAACATCTGCGTGTAGGAGACCATCTGCGATTGGGTCTCGTTGTCCGGCGCGTCATGCGAGAGCACGGACAGCGTGACGGGCAGTTCGATGCCGGAGGCGACGCCGGCGATGATCACGCCGGCCAGAAGCATGGCGTAGTTCTGGGCGAAGACGCACAGGAGGGCGCCGATGGCGTAGACCGCGTTGATCCAGTTGAACACGGTCACCATGCCCAGCACGCCGGCGACGGCGCCGCCCGCGAGCGAACCACCGGCGATGGCGAGGGTGAGCGCTCCGGAGAGGACGCCGACCTGGGCCGGGTCGATACCGAGTCCGGCCTGCCACAGCGACAGCGTGGTCGCCAGGCTGATGATGATGCCCGATCCGAGGATCGATCCGAGTCCCGATGCTGCGGTAAGCCCGAAGTACCTGCCGAGTTTGTTCTTGCCTCCGCGCTCCTGCGGCGCGGTCGATTGCACCTCTTGCTGTTCCTGCTGCGACATTGCGGTTGCCTTTCTCCTTGCGTCGGTGCGCGTCCTCGCGCATTCCGGCTTGTTCCGCTGATTTGCTAACTCGTGTTACTAACACGTGTAAGTAACACTATAGAGAGCACTCCGAGGGTTGTCAAATGAGGGTCCGACACGAAACGCCCGCCCCGAAACCCGCATGCAACGCAAAAACCGCGCCCCGTCCGCAGACCGAAGCGATTCGGCATGGCGGATGGAACGCGGTTCGTGGGATATGAGGGATTCAGGGAAAGCGATATGAAGAGTTCAAGGGAAGAGCGGGGGCCGCACCACGGTGCGGGAACCCGCATCCCGGCCCGGCGGGACCGAACCATTTCGGCCCGACGGGCCGGGAGGCGGCTCGGAAACGCCATGAGGACATCATCGCGCCACAGGCCCGGGCCGGCCGAACAGCCGGAGCCCGGACCATGGGAAACGCGAGCCCGATGCCCCCGCGCGGTTACTTCGTACGCTTGGCGTACTCGTCGAGCAGGTAGGCGGCGAGGGTCTTGCCGGCCTCGCCGAGCAGGGTGGGCAGCGAGTTGATGGGCATGGTCTTGAGGAACATGCGCATCATGGCGTTGTCCGGCAGGGTGGGCATGCCGTTGGTGCCGGCGGCGGCCGCGGCGGCCTCGACGATGCCGGAGCCGACCGGGTCGGTCTCCCATTCGCCGTACGTGGACCACTCGTCGAGCGGCAGGGACTTGCCGTCGCCCTCGAGTCCGACGGTGGCGGTGGCGGCGATGTCGCGGCTGGACGTGCCGACCTCGATGCCGTATTCGCCGGCCTCGACGTGCCAGTCGCCGTACTTCTCGGACCAGTAGGCGAAGGCGCGCTCATCGAGGTCGATGGTCACGGTCTTCGACTCCCCCGCCTTGAGGGACACCTTGACGAAGCCCTTGAGCTCGTGGACCGGACGGGCCACGTCGGACTCGCCGGGGGCGACGTACACCTGCACGGTCTCGGCGCCGTCCACGTCGGAGACGTTGGCTACGGTGGCGGTCACGGACGCGGTGTTCGCTCCGGTCTTCTCCGCGTGGACGTCGGAGATCTCGAACGAGGCGTAGCTCAGGCCGTAGCCGAACGGGTAGTCGACGGCCTTGCCGTAGGTGTCGTAGTAGCGGTAGCCGACAAACACGCCCTCGCCGTAGTCGACGTGACCCTCCTCACCCGGCCAGTTGAGCATGCTCGGGTCGTCGTTGATGTCCAGCGGAATGGACTGGGCGAGCTTGCCGGACGGGCTGGCCTCGCCGAAGATCACGTCGGCGAGCGCGGGGCCGCCGGCCTGGCCGAGCAGCCAGGATTCGAGGATGCCCTTGGCGTTGCCGGCCCACGGGGCGACGGAGACGACGGAGCCGTTGGACAGCACGACGGCGACGTTCGGGTTGACGGCGGCGACCTTGGCGAGCAGTTCGATCTGCTTGGCGGGCATGTCGAGGGTCTCGCGGTCGAAGCCTTCAGATTCGGCGGCCTCGGGCAGGCCCAGGAACAGGAGCGCCACGTCGGCGCCCCTGGCGGTCTCGACGGCCTCGAGTTCCAGCGCGGAGTCGGCGGGTTCGAGGTCGAGCGTGAAGCCGGGGGCGAAGTCGGCCTTGATGCCGCGTTCGGCGAGCGTGTCGAGGAACGAGGTCATCTTGGTGGGGGTGATGTGGGAGGAACCGCCGCCCTGGTAGCGCGGGGTACGGGCGAACTCGCCGATGACCGCGATCTTCGCGTCCTTTTTCAGCGGCAGGATGGCGTCCTCGTTCTTGAGCAGGACCATCGATTCGACGGCGGCCTGGTGGGCGACCTCGTCGTGGGCGTCGACGTCGAAGCGGTAGCCGTCGACGCTCATGGCGGCGCGGGCCTTGTTCGTCAGGTCGATCATGCCCTGGGCCATGCGGTCGAGCTGGGCGGGGTCGATGCGGCCGTCGCGGGCGGCGTAGACGATCTGGTCGTCGGTGTAGCTCGGCGGCATCTCGAGGTTGAGGCCGGCGTTGAGGGAGGCGACGCGGTCGTGGTCGGCGCCCCAGTCGGACATGACGATGCCCTCGAAGCCCCATTCGTCGCGCAGCACATCGGTGAGCAGCCAACGGTTCTGGGCGGAGTGGACGCCGTTGATGCGGTTGTACGAGCACATGATGGTCCACGGCTGGGCGGTCTTGACGATGTGCTCGAAGGCCGGCAGGTAGATCTCGCGCAGGGCGCGCCGGGAGATGCGGGCGTCGACGCGCAGGCGGTCGGTCTCCTGGTTGTTGGCGGCGAAATGCTTCAGTGAGGTGCCCACGCCCTTGGACTGCACGCCCTCGACGATGCCGACGGCCTCGTGGCCGGCGAGGTACGGGTCCTCGCTCCAGTATTCGAAGCAACGGCCGCCGAGCGGGTTGCGCTTGATGTTCACGCCGGGCCCGAGGATCACGGCCACCTTCTCCTGGATGCACTCCTCGCCCATCGCCTCGCCGACCCGGTGGACGAGTTCCGGGTTCCACGAGCTCGCCAGGCCCGCCGCGGGCGGGAAGCAGGTGGCGGGCACGGAGTTGTCGAGGTCGGTCTCGCCGGTGCTGGCGGCGAGGGACTTCCTGAGGCCGTGGGGGCCGTCGGTGATCATGTAGCCGGGGATGCCCTTGGCTCCGACGCCCTGCAGGTGCCAGGCGTCGCCGCCGGAGGTGAGGGAGGCCTTCTCCTCGAGGGTGAGGTCCTTGACGGACGGGTAGGTGTTCTCGCTCATGGCGTTGCCTCTTTCCTTGAGTTCTTGCGTGTTCCGTTGAGCCGTGCGGCTGGCCTGTTCCGGTGCGGCCCGCCCGGTCTTCCTCCACGAATCCCGAGCGAACCGCTTTCAACCAACCGGTTGGTAGGTAGATTATCAAAATCACCACCGCAACACGCCGAAATCATTTGGAATACCTACCGACCGACCGTATGGTTGCCTACATGAACACCAGCGACTCTTCCAACGACAATGACCGTCGTTCCCTCATCATCGACGCGACCGTACGGTCCTTCGGCCGTCTCGGCTACTACGGCACCTCGCTGCAGCGCATCGCCACCGAGGTCGGCCTGACCAAGGCCGGCGTGCTGCATTACGTGGGCAGCAAGGAGGGCCTGCTTGACCTGGTGCTCGCCGAGGAGTACGACCGAGACACCCTGCAGGTCATGGCGGCCATGGTCGTGCAGGAACGGCCGCTCATCGCCGACATGTGGCGCCGGGTCGTGGCGGTGAACGCGAAACGGCCGGCGCTGGTGCACATGTTCTCCACGCTCAGCGCCGAGGCGTTGGACCCGGACCATCCCGCGCACGCGTATTTCGTCGACCGCGAACGGCAGACGGTGACCAGCGCGATGAACATCAACTGGTCGGTGCCCGACGGCGTGGACGTGGAGCATGTGCTGCAGGCCGGACTTTCCATGATGGACGGGCTGCAGCTGCGTTGGCTGCGCTCCCCCGGCCGGGACCTCAACGCCATGTGGGCCGACTGCGAGGACGTGCTGTTCCCCTCGCCCCTGTGGGACGGTTACCGCTGACCCCGGCGCCCGGGACAAGCCGGAGGGAACGTACCGCGCTTGACGGGCGGTGTACGTTCTCCCCGGTCAACAGCTCCGAGACCGGAGAAAACGCACGACAGCCAATGGCCCGAACACGTTTCTTCCGGCAACAGCCCCAAGACCGAAACAAACGCACGACAGCCAATGACCCGAGTACGTTCTTCCCGGCCCGGCGCGGACCGACCGGAGAAAAAGTATGGCAACCATCCGCCTGCGTACGTTCCTTCCGGTATGGCGATGCGAAGCCGATGACAACCATACGAAGGCCATCGATTCGGGCACGTTCTCCCCGGCCAAACGGCCGGAAGCCGGAGGAAACGTATTCCATGCGCCACTTTGGCATACGAAAACCCCGGTTCCATCTCAGGTAACCGGGGTTTTCGTATGCAAGAGGTCCCATGTGGTGGAAAATCGCACCTCACAGGACCTTGGCGTCGCGGGCGGCCACGGAATGTTGGCATGTTCCGCCGACCGGAATGTCGGCATGGTTCCGACGATCGGGACGCCGCCGGGAATCCGTCTGCCGTCCGACCGGGGACCTTCTTGCCGTCCGACCGGGAATCCGCCGATTATCCGACGGGAAGCCACCGGCCGTCCGATGGAGAAGTCCGCCGACCGCCCGACCGGGACCCTCCGGCCGTCCGAAACCGGACGGGATCAGATGTACCGCTTGCAGAAGCCGGCGATGTCGCGCACGACCTGGTGCGCCTCGGAGGCGTCCGGGTCGCCGGCCTGGACGATGTTGAACACGTGGCCGAGCGCGCGTTCGTCGCCCTTGGGCCACACGCTCATGGCGTGGTCCTTGTGGCGGGCGTGCAGGATGCGGGCCAGCTCGTAGGTGTTGTCCGCGATGAAGTCCTCCACGCTGGTGATCATGTACACCGGCGGCACGGCGCCGTCCACCACGAGTCTGTCGAGGTCGAGGTACCTGTCGACCTTGATGTGGTCGGCGGGGGTCTGCAGGTAGCCTTCCATGTAGTAGCTCAGCGCGGTGGCGTGCACGCCGCCGGACAGGCGGAACATGCCGGAGGTCACCACGAGGGCCTTCACATCGACGCCGGAGGGCGTCAATCCCAGCGCGCCGGCGAGCTGCGGCGAACCGTTGGCGGCGGTGAGGTAGAGGGCGAGCGCGCCGCCGGCGGAGTCGCCGGTCACGCACACGCGCCCGGCGTCCAGACCGTATTCGGCGCCGTGGTCGCGGACCCAGTCGAGCACGGCCATCGCGTCTTTGAGCTGCGTGGGGAAGCTCACCGACGGCACCAGGCCGTAGTTGGCGTTGACCACGGCGAAGCCCTGCCTGGCGAGCAGCATGTCGCGGCACTCGTTGTTCTCCTTGGACCCGTAGTACAGGCCGCCGCCGTGGAAGTCCACGATCACGGGCAGCTTGGCGTCCGCATCGGCGTCTGCCAGCGTGTAGACGTCCAGCAGATGGGTTTCGGCGCCGTCGTCGAGGTAGGCGACGTCCTTGCGGCGTTCCACGCCTTCCGGCAGCACCTGCGCGGCCAGATGCGGGGCGTCTCCGGCGGTCATGGCCGCCACGTTCGCGGCGAACAGGTCGCGTGCTTCCTGACTGATCATCGGTATCGGTGTCCTTTCGTATGGTTCGGCGCTCATTTTCGATGCGCTTGCTGTTTCCGTTGTCTTTCGTCTTTGTCGTCTTGGCCGTTTCCGTAGCGTCCGTCTCAGCCGCGCACCGGCAGCACGATGGCGGACGGGGCGTCGGCGCCCATGTGGATGGTCTGGTGCGCCACCTGCGTGTCGGTCTGCTCGCTCCACAGGCCGGCGTGGTTGGTGTGCACGGCGTATTGCGGGAAGTCGGAGGAGGAGATGTCGCAGCGGATGCGCGATCCGGCGGGCACCTTCCAGCAGATGTCCCACATGTCGATGGTCACGCGGCGGGTCTCGCCGGGCGTGTAGGGCGCGGCGTCGGGCGTGTCCAGGCCGATGGTGGTGATGGAGGTGCGGTAGTTGCGTGCGGTGCCGTCCGGGTCCACGCACATGAGCTTGGCGGTGAACGCGGTGTCCGGCGCGCTGGAGGAGACGTACAGGTCCACGCTGATCCTGCCCTGGATGTGCAGGTCGTGTTCGAGCGGTTCGGATTCGAAGGTGACGACGTCGTCGCGCCAGTTCGGTTCGGGCTGGATGCGCGCGCCGATCTCGTTCATGGTGGTCAGCAGCGCCTCGCCGCCGCGGGTCATGACCGGGTCCGCGGGGTCGTAATCGTATCCGACCTCCGACGCGGCCTTGGGCGCCTCGCCGGCCAGCGCGCCGTCCTCGGCCAGGTAGAGGCTGACCTGCCGGGTATCACCGGCGGGCAGCGGCCAGGAGGAGGCGGTGTGCCAGGAGTCGTCGCCGACCTCGTAGTATTCCACCTTGCGTTCCGGGGTCTGCCTGCGCTTGAGCGTCAGGTCGAACCATTCGAGCGCGGCGGGCACTTCGGTGGCGTCCAGGTGCTCGGGTTCGAGGCCTTCGAGGGGGTTGAGGAAGTAGTGGTTCCAGCAGCCGATGCGCAGCCAGGAGTGCTTCTTGATCTCCTCGTCGAGCGAGGCGTAGCCGGTCAGGGCGCTGCCGAGATGGTGGTCGAACCAGCCTTCGTGGATGAACATCGGCACCTTCACACGGCTCGGGATCTGCTTGAGCAGGCCCCAGAAGCCTTCGTCCCAGTAGGGGTCGTCGCCCTTGGGATGGCTGATCCAGTCGCGGTACCAGTCGAGGCGTCCGCCCCACATGTCCTCGTCGACGGTCATCTGCGGCAGATGGCGCGCGGATTCGAGGTAGTCGGCGGACACCGGGTGGCCGGCGTTCTGCATGGCCCAGGCGGTGAGCACGTCGCAGCGGAACGAGCCCTTCTGGTAGGCGGAGGAGAAGCGGTCGGTGCCGTAGTGGTTGGCGCAGATGGAGGCGACCTTCGGGGTGGTGATGTCGGCCACGGTCCAGCAGGTCAGGGACAGGTAGGAGGTGCCCCACAGGCCGATCACGTCGATCCAGTCCTGCTCCTCGCACCAGGCGAGCAGGTCGGCGCCGTCGTTGCGCTCGTTGACGTTCGGCTCCCATGTGCCGCCGGAGGTGTGGGTGCCGCGGCACCATTCGCACACCATCGCGTAGCCGCGTCGGTTGAGCTGTTCGCCGTGCAGCCTCCACAGCTCGACCTGCTGCGGGTAGGGGCAGCGCACCACGATGGTGGGCCAGGGGCCGGGGGTGGCGGGCTTGTAGATGTCGACGGTCAGCTCCACGCCGTCGCGGCAGGCGACCTTGACGGTCTCGCGCTCGCCGGGCTCGCATTCCGGCTTGAAACGGGAGGATTCGTACTGGTTGGCGATGTTGTTGAGGTAGCGGGTCAGGAAGTCGTCGACGTCGCTCATGATGATGCTCCTTTGCATGTCCGCCGCGCGGCGGTGTTGTCGTAGGCCGTGCGGCGATGAGGATCGGAAAGCGGATGGGATGGGATGGGATGGATGAGACGGGAAAACGGAAACGGAAAACGTTGTCGGAGAGAAACGGGCGGCCCGGACAATCCCCGGGCCACCCGGGCGGGATCAGGCCTCCCCGGCCTTCTTGGCCTCCTTGAACGGGCGCATGCGGAAGCCGATGATGATGCAGAGGGCGGCCACGACGTACAGGGCCACGTTGCCGAACAGGGACGGGGCGTAGGAGCCGGTGGCGTCGAACACGGCGCCGTGGGCGGTGACGGCGATGGCGGAGGCGATGCCGCCGAGCATGCCGTTGATGGACAGGATCTCGCTGTAGTCGCGCTGGCCGAAGGACTGGCGGATGAACCAGGGCAGGGCGACCAGGAGGACGCCCTGGCCGATGCCGGCCATGAAGCCGGCGGCGATGGCCGGGGTGGGCGAGGTGGCGACGGCCATGAGACCCCAGCCGGACAGGCCGATGAGCGAGTAGATGACGACGGTGATCTCGGGCTTGAGGTAGTCGAGGAGGATGCCGATGCTGGCCTTGCCGGCGGCGGCGCCGAGCATGATGCCGGAGACGACGAGCGCGCCCTGCTCGAGGGTCAGGCCCTGGGAGATCTCATGGGCGGAGATGTGCTGGACCACGCCGGCCACGAACTGCAGCAGCACGCCGACGGCGGCGAACAGGAGGAAGGTCGGGGTGCGGAACGCCTGCTTGGCGGCGAGGCCCGGCAGCTCGACGTCGCCCTTGGCGCCGTCCTCGGCCTTGCCTTCGACGTGGCCGTAGGCGTATTCGCCCTTGGACTCGTCGGGGCGGAACTTGAACACGAACAGGGAGAACGGCAGGATGCACACGAGCAGGATGATCGCGGTGATGCGGTAGGAGTTCTGCCAGCCGAGGTTGGTGATGAACGCGGAGACGACCGGGTTGAAGATGGTGCCGCCGATGCCGGACAGGCCGAGCGCGATGCCCATCACGGTGCCGAGCTTGGCCTCGAACCAGTTGGCAAGCAGCACGCTGGGGGCGAGCGCGATCGGGATGACGTACAGGACGCCCATCAGCGCGAAGGAGACGTAGAACTGCCACACGGCGTTGAAGAAGGACTGGACGAAGAACAGGGCCGCCACGCCGGCGATGCACACGCTGATGAGCACGCGCGCGTCGATGAGCTTCATCAGTTTGCCGGCGAACAGCATGGCCGGCAGGGCGGCGAACGCCATGATGGACGAGGCGAGGGCGACCTGGGTGCGCGAGACGTGCAGTACCTCACCCAGCGTGGTGAAGTACAAGCCGGGCGTGTTGACGATCAGGCCGAATCCGACCAGGGACAGCACGCAGCATCCGATGAAGACCCACCAGGAGCGGGCCGAAGACTTGTTGACTGACATCCGAACCTCCGTGTTCGTGTGATGTGGTTGTTTGCCGCCGGTGGGCCCCTCCATGGCGTCCGCCGGATCAGTCAGTAAGTAAGTACTTACTTTTTGTGATGTAAGATAAGCTAGTACTTACTTACCTACGTGTCAAACCCACGACACGCCGGGACGGAAACCGGACGGCCGTACAATCGGCACAAGCCAGGACGCGACGCACATGACGCGCACCGCCCTCGGGCGCCGCCATCGTCGGGCATACGGCGACCGGGAAGACACCACCGCACAGGAAAGGACCGAAGACATGGGAGCACGCGGCGAGGCGCGACTCAGGGAGATCATCGACGCCGCCACCCAGGTGGTGGCCGAGCGCGGCTATTACGGCATGACCATCCAGGAGGTGGCCGACCGCGTGGGCATCACGCAGGCCGGACTGCTCAAATACGTGAAGAACAAGAACGGGCTGCTCACGCTGGCGCTGCGGCATTACGACGCGGACAACGAGGCCAACGCGTACATCAAGAGCCATCTCGCCATGACCGACGAGGAACGCGAGCGCGACCCGATGCTCATGCCCGCGTACTACCGGGCCATCGTGCGGGACAACATCGAACGCGCGCGGATGGTGCAGCTCTATCTGGTGCTGCGCGCCGAGGCCATCGACCCCGACCACCCGGCCCACGAGCACTATGCAATGCGTGGCGGCAGACTGCGCGACCAGATCGCCGGATACCCGTGGAAGCTGCCGCCCGAATACGACACCCCGCACAAAATCGGCATGCTGTCGATGTGCGTCGGCTCGGCGCTGGAGGGCTTGGAGCTGCGTTGGCTGGGCGAGCCGGACATCGACCTCGCCGCCAGCTGGGCCGAGTACGAGGACATCCTCTTCCCCCTGCCCCATTGGGAGGGTTATCGCTGACCCCGACGAATACGACGAGACGGCCCCCGCCATGAACCGCACCTCCGGTCATCGGATCCGGATTACCCAGTCCGACGATCGGGATGCGGCCCATGGCGGGGCCGTCTCATATGGACCGCCGGGGCCGCCGCTCAGCGGCGGGAGGCGAGGTCGGACGCGATGCCGTCGATGCGTCCGTCGAGATCATAGAACCACAGGAGCGCGGCCATGACGGCGACCATCGCGATCGGCACCCACACGAAGGTGTTCACCATGGCGGCGATTGTGCCCGCGGACTGCATGGCGGAGCCGCCGTCATAGCCGGAGGCGCCGAGCACCCACGCGATCGCCGCGGCGGAGACGCCCATCGCGACCTTCATCGAGAAGCTCGAGGAGCTGAACACGATGCCGTCGGAGCGCACGCCGGTCTTCCATTCGCCGTAGTCGACCACGTCGGCGCTCATCGCGTTGAGGGCGGCGTTCATCGGCACGATGCCGACCATGCGCACGATGATCGATACGAAGAACACCCACAGGTTGCTCGGATCGACGAACACCAGCAGGCTGCCGGCGACGACGAGGATCAGGCCGACCAGCGACGAATTGCGCTTGCCGAAGCGGGCGACGACCGGGCCGGCGAACGGCAGCACGACGACCATCGGGATTACGGTGGCCAGGCCGATCACGGCGGTCAGGTTCGGATTGCCGAGCACGTACTTGGCGATATAGGCGGCCATGCCGTTGGCGATGCCGTTGTACATCCACAGCGCGAAGTTGAGGCCGAGCGTGAGCCACCAGTATTTGTTGCGCACGAGCGCACGGAAGTGCGCGGCGACCGAATGGCGGTTCTTGCCCGGGTCGGCGTCGTCGGAGCCCACGACCTCGTGCGTGTTCGCGAACGTGAACCAGTAGCCGAACGGGATCATCACGGCGATCACGCCGAAGAACACGCTCCAGCCGATCGACGACCCGCCGAACATGCCGATCACCGGCATGGCGAGCACGTAGACGAGCATGGCGCCCACGTTCGCGGTGGTCATGCGGAAGATGTTGAGCGTGGTCTTCTCGTTGGTGTCGTCGGTGAGCAGCGACGTGAGCGAGGCGTATGCGACGTTGACCGTGGAGTAGGCGACGTTGACGAGCGTGTAGACGACCCACGCGTAGACGATGCCGGCGAGGGAGTTCCCGAACGGGTCGGCGAACAGGAACAGGAAGGCGACACCGTACGCGATGCCGCCGAAGAGCATCCACGGGCGGGCCTTGCCCCAACGCGACTTGGTCTGATCGACGAGGATGCCGACGGACAGGTCCCAGAAAGCGACGGCGAGGCGCACGACGAGCAGCATCGAGGCCACCATCGCGGGCGACAGGCGCACCACGTCGGTATAGAACATCGTCAGGTAGGTGGACATCGCGATGTTGCCGATGGACGTCCAGAAGTCGCCCATGCCGAAGGCGAATTTGGTCAGGAGGGTAAGACGGGAGGAGCGTTGGGACATGACGAATCCTTTGGAACGAACCGATGGGAAAAGAGGAGGGCATGCGCGGTGCGGCCCTCCCGCTCGGGGAGGGCCGCACCGGCGATGGCGGGAGGCTGGGATCAGGCGACCTTGCGGATGCGCACGGCCATGTACTGGCGCCCGAGGTCGACCCTCACCTTGCCCTCGTAGACGCCGGGCAGCGTCTCGACGGTCATGTTCCACGTGTCGATGACGTCGACCTCGTACCTGGCGCCGGCGGGCAGCGGGAACTCGCGGTAGGCGGGGCGGAACCAGCTGAGGTATACGAGCTGGAAACCGGTGCCGGAGCGCAGGACCGGCACGTCCCAGTACTGGACGCCTTTCTCGAGCGACGGGGTCAGCGTCGTGCCCTCGGGCAACGGGGATGCGACCGGCCAGACGTCGTCGGGCGCGAGGGAGGCGTCGAGCGGCGTGGCGTCGAGCGGGACGTCGGCGAAGATCTTCCTCATGAAGGCGATGCGGGCCGGCGATTCGCCGTGCAGTTCGCCGCCGTGGGCCCACCAGACCTGCTCGCCCTTGTCGATGAAGGTCTCGCCGTGGGTCACGTAGCCGCCGCGCATGGCACCCTCCCAGAAGCGGCGGACGAGTTCCTCGCCGGTGAGGTTTCCCCAACCCCAGTAGATGTCGCCCTCGTAGCCGGGTTCGTCGCACACGACCGGCTTGCCGTACGCCCTGCGCCAGTCGGCGACGCATTCGGTGGTGCGGGTGACGTCGACGCGCTGGATGGAGCAGTGGGTGCACCACGGCTCGTTGTAGTCGTAGATCGGGATGCAGTTGTGGATGGAGCGCAGGTGGCCGAACGCATCGTTGCCCATGACGACGCGGGCGTAGTCGCGCCAGTCCTCGAGGCTCTTCCATGGCATGAGGTCGTACTCGTTGGCCAGGGACCACCAGATGTTGCGGTAGGCGCCGTAGCGGCGGGCCATGTACCTAAGGTAGAACTCGTCCTCGGCCTTGGTCATCTTCGAGAAGCCCCATTCGGGCTTGTCGTACGGGTGCAGCAGGATGACGTCCGCCTCGATGCCGAGGTCGCGCAGCTGCGCGACGCGGCGGTCGAGGTTCTCGAAGAACGGCTCGTTGAAGCGCGTGTGGTCGAAGCCCTCGGCCATGGAGCCCGGGTAGGCGAACATGGCCGGGTCGGCGGTGTTGAAGTCGTAGAACTTCGGGAAGACGCACATGCGGATCTTGTTGAACGGCGCGTGCGCGAGGGTGTCGACGGTGCGGTCCTGCACGTCAGGCGCCTGGTTGGTCCATGCGTAGCAGGTGGTGCCGTACGGCTGGTAGTCGGTGCCGTCCTCATAGCTGAAGCGGTAGGCGAGCTCGGGACCGTAGGCGTCGCGGGCGGCCCCCTTGGCGACGTCCTTGGCGGGCAGCACGCGGCCGTGGTTGCCTTCGGATGCGGGGTCGACGGCGATCTCGCCGGTGTGGCCGGCGAGCGCCGGGTCGGTGCCGTGCGTCTCGTAGGTCCATGCGCCGGTGTCGGTGGGCATGAAGCGCACGCTGTAGCGGCCCTCGCCGCGGTAGAAGCCGCCGACCTCGATCGTGCGGCCGGTCGCCGTGTGGGTGAACGTGGCGGACAGTTCGACGTCCGCGTAGGGGTTGCCGTCGGCGGTTCCGGTGAGGTTGAGTTCGAAGGTCGAGTACCGCTCGACATGCATCGGTTCGTTCATGATGGGTGCCTTCTGTGGATGTGTGTGCGGCGCGCTGCGACGTGCGCCGATGATTGCCGTGACGGTAACCGATAACGGACGGACGCCGGAACCCATCCGTTCGTTATTAGTTACTGATAAGTAAGTTACGACGATGGCGTGATGCTGTCAAATCACGCGACACGCCATGCGGCACAACGGACGGCCTCATACGCATGGCGCATGCGGGGCGGACATGGGGCGCACGCGGGACAACACCCCGCCCACCCCACATACGTCCCGTCCTTCAGCGGCAGCCGTCCCATTGCGGCGAGGGGAAGAGATAGTCGGCGTACCGTTCCCATTCGGCGATGAAGTCGATGCCGTCCGGATTGGCCAGCCAGCGGCCCTCCAGGCCGTAGAGCGCGGCGTTCGCCAGCATGTAGACGAATTCGCCGTCGACGCCTTCGGGCAGCAGCCATTCATGGGCGCGGAACTCGGCGGCCATGCGGGCCGGGCGCTCGGCGAAATAGGAGTAGGCGGGGTGCACCGGCGACATCGCCTCGGTGTTGAGCATCTCGAACACCTTGGCCAGCTGCGGACGCTGCACCTGCTGTTCGACCACCTTGTGCAGCGCCTCGGGGATGCGGGGCCTGTCGCCCTCGCGGTCCCCGCCCGGCGCAAAACGCGCGAGATAGCGCGCGATGGCGTCCGACTTGTCGTAATGGCGTTCGATGACGGCGATGAGCAGCCCCTGCTTGCTTTTGACCCGGTGGATCACGGCGGTCTGCGAGATGCCGATCTCATTGGCGACATCCTGCAGGGACATGCCGTAGTAGCCCTTCTGGGCGATGAGGTTCACCGCCACGTCGACGATCTGCTCGAATCGTTCCTCCGAGCTCATGCGCTTCCTTGCGGGCTTCCTTCGCCGCGCGTCGGCGGCATGGTCGTTGATCAGCTCGGCGATGCGCGAGCGTTCGTTCATGTTCTCCATCGCGGTTCCGTCCTTCATCGCGGCCCCGGCCGCCGCGGGCGCGGCGACCATAGCCCGTTCATGGCGGCTCCCGCACCTGCGGACGACCTTGCGGCCATCCTCATATCAATGGTTACTATATGGTAACCATTCTGCCACCGACCTTGGGAAACGCTTCGCAACACGCCGCATTGACAAACCGCATTCCGATTTCTATATTCTGAAGTTACTGAGTAGTAATTACCAACTACTCAACCGGAACACAGCAGTTACCCACCCATCCATACCACGCCAAGGAAGGCACCCATGGAAACCCAGGCAATCGCCAGCGAGGAACTGGCCCCGGACACCGGCAAACCCGTCAGCAAGCTCAACCTCGGCCGATTCGGCGCCGGCTTCATCTTCTTCTGCGTCGTCTTCATGATGTCGGGCACCATCGGCTCGACCGTCCTGCTGCCCGCCCGCTTCGACACGCTCGGCATCGGCCGCGGCGAGACGATCCTGGGCACGATGAACTCCATCGGCATCATCTTCGCCCTCATCTCCAACGTCATCTTCGGTGCGCTGTCCGACTCCTCGCACTCCCGCTTCGGCAAGCGCACCCCGTGGATCATCGTCGGCGGCCCGATCGCCGGCATCGGCTTCTACCTGACCTCCATCTCCCCCACGCTCGTCACCATCGTCGCCTCATGGTCGCTGCTGCAGGTCGGCCTGAACTGCATGATCGCGCCGTGCGTGGCGATCCTGTCCGACCGCGTGCCGCAGAAGTACCGCGGCACGATGAGCGCTTTCTACGGCGCCGGCCAGATCGTCGGCCAGTCGATGGGCACCATCATCGGCTCCGCGTTCATCAACGCCCCGAAGACCGGCTTCCTCATCGGCACGGTCTGCTGGTTCCTGTGCGGCCTGGGCACCGTGCTGCTCATCCCCCGCGAACTGCCCTCCAAGGCCGCGGACGGCGAACGCTTCGACCTCAGGACCACGCTGATGCAGTTCCGCCCGCCGACCAAGGGCGCCTCCGACTTCTACAAGGCGCTCGTCGGCCGCCTGATGCTCATCTTCGGCTACAACATGATCGTCGGCTACCAGCTGTACGTGTGCATGCGCTACATCGGCCAGGACAAGGTCGCCGCCTCGGCCACCGTGTCCACGATGGCGGTCATCACCATGGTCGTCTCCTTGGCGGTCTCCCTCGCCTCCGGCCCGATCTCCGACCACATCGGCAAGCGCAAGCTGCCCGTGTTCGTCTCCTCCGCCATCATCGCCGTCGGCATCGCCGTGCCGTGGCTGTGGCCCACCAAGACCGCGATGCTCGCCTACGCCGCGCTCATGGGCATCGGCTATGGCATCTACATGGCCGTCGACCAGGCGCTCAACATCGACGTGCTGCCGAACCCGGACGAGGCCGGCAAGGACCTCGGCATCCTCAACCTCGCCAACACGCTCGGCCAGGTCATCGCCCCGATCGCGGTCTCCTCGATCGTCGTGGCCACCGACGGCAACTACTTCCTCGTGTTCCCGGTCGCCATCGCCGCCGTCATGGCCGGCGCCGTCATCATCCTCTTCATCAGGAAGGTGAAGTGACGGCCGCCCGACGGGCGGTCTGATGACGGGCGCCCCGGCGAACGACCGTCATCGGACCGTCCGCATGCGCGACCATTCCCCATGTCCCGCCCGCGCCCCGATCTGTCAGGCCGAATCGTTTCGGCCGTGACGGTCGGGGCGCGGCCGCACGCATATGGGAACGCGGGGCACCGTCACCCCACTCGGGCGAAGGCGCCCCGGGCACCCCGCGTGCACCGGCCCGCATCGCGGCGGAATCGTCCGCTGACGCGGACGACGCGCGTCACCCCAACCATCCAGCGTGCCACACGTGGGTGAGATCCCATGGGTCGAGACGGGAGTCGTCGACGACTCCTCCCCCATGTCCGGTCCCGTCGTCGGTGCCGGGCATGTCCTTTCCGCCGGCTCCGACGACGGGCGTGAGGCGCGCGAGCCGACCGAGCGCATCGCGGCCGCCACGCAGACGGTAACTCCAGTAGACCTGGCCGATGGAAGCCTCCCACGCGTCGAGCTGCAAGGCGGCGACCGCACGGTAGACGTCGCGGCGGCGAGCGGCGACGGCACACGCCGCGGAGGACGATGACGAGCCGGGATACACACCGGCGGCCCCCCCCGGTCACGGCGGGCTCCGGGCCCGGAACCACGCCATCACAAGCCCGCGCCCCACGATCCCCCATGCGCGCCGCAAGCCGGTTGGCCACGCACCATTCGCCGACCATGACCGGCGTGAACCGCGCCGCGCGGCGGATGCGGCGGTCGTGGAACGCCGCGAACAGCCGGTACCAGCGCATCAGCCACGCGTCCGGCAGCCTGCGGAACAACGCTTCGGGCCGTTCCGACATGACGAGATAGACGTGCGTGTCGATCACGACGTTCCGCATGCCCTCGCGCACGAACCAGTCGCGCCACCGGCCGAGACGGAACCCGTCGTGGAACACGATCGCCTTGTCCTCGCCCAGCACCGGACGCAGGCGCCGGTACGCCTCACGGTAGAAGCGCTTGAGGAACCGCATCGGAATGTGGCCGCTCCCCCGCGCCTCCCGCGGATCCTTCGCACGCGAACCCGACGACGACAGGAGATGAGTGAGCCGGTCGACCGGCTCGTTGAGCACCTCGATGCCGTACAGCGCGGGGCGGTCGCGGTAGCGTCGCGCGAGACGCGTCAGCACATCCAGCGCGAACGCGACCTGCCGCGGGCTCCTGTGCCAACGGACCACGCCGGTCAGGCCGCCGTTGTCGAAGCCGTTCTGCGAACCGGGCACGGTGTGCAGGTCGATGAGCACCTTGAGGCCGGTGCGTTCCGCCCAGTCGAACGCGCGGTCGAGATGGTCGACGCAGCCGGGATGGCCGGGTACGTCGCCGAAGACGAAATACGGTACGGGGATGCGCACGAGGTTCAGCCCATGGGCGGCGATGGCGCGGAAATCGGCTTCGGTGATGTACGTGTCACGATGGCGACGCAGCAGCCGTTCCAGTTCACCCGGTTCCGTGGACCGGTGCAGCCAGATCTCGTCCTCCTCGCCGCTCCGGCGGAACAGCCCAGGCGTCATCCAACGCTCCAGCACCAGCCAGCCGCCAAGGTTCACCCCGTTGATCCGCCCGGCGTCCCACTCATCGTCCCGACCGCCGTCCTGACCGCCAATCCGACCGCCGGCTCCCGGCATCATCGCCACGTCCGTATCATGCATCGTCGCCCCGTTCCGTCGCAACCGTCCCTCCATGCCAGCTTAGGCCGGCTGGAATACGAAGACTCCGGTTTGCGGTCCTCTAGCCGGAGGGAGCGTACTCGACGGCACAACCCCGCATACGAAAACTCCGGTTTGGAGCTTCGTAACCGGAAAGAACGTACTCGACGATGCGGCCGGAATACGAAAACCCCGGCTCCGCGACATGGAACCGGGGTTTTCGGAAGGGCCCCTTACGCCACGGTGAAGGTGACGCGCTTCAAATCCGTGCGGCGCGACGAGTGGCCGATGAGGAGCTCGAACTCGCCGGGCTCGACGATGCGGTTGGCATCGGCGTCCACGATGGTGCAGTCGGCGACCGGGATGTCGAACGCGACGGTCGCGGTCTCGCCCGGTTCGAGCGTGACGCGGCGGAACGCCTTGAGCTCGCGGTCGGTCCAGCTGTAGGAGGTGACGATGTCGCCCACGTACGCCTGCACGACCTCGGTGCCCGCACGGCGCCCCGTGTTGGTGAGGGTGATCTCGGCGTGCACGGTGTCGGATTGCGCGAACGTGCCGTCGGCACCTGACGCGCCGCCGACGATCGCCGGCTCGCCGTAGGCGAACGTCGTGTAGCCCTCGCCCTCGCCGAACGCGAACGCCGGGTCCTGCGTGAGGTCGGCGTAACGGTTGCCGTGCTGGCCGCGGATCTGGTTGTAGTAGACCGGCAGCTGGCCCGCGTGGCGCGGGAAGGTGATCGGGAGCCTGCCGGACGGGTTCACCTCGCCGAGGATGATCTCGGCGATGGCCTGGCCGCCCTCCATGCCCGGGTTCGGCGCCCACAGGATGGAGCCGGCGCCGGCGGCGGGATCGTTGCAGCGGCCGGCGAGCACACCGGAATCGCCCACGATGGAACGCGGCAGCACCTGCGGCTTGGAGCTCACGAGCACGGTGACCATCGGCTTGCCGGTCTCGCGGGAGACTTCGGCGAGCGCGTCGAGCAGCGCGTTCTGGCCGCCGAGCAGTTCGAGCGTGGCGGTGGAGCAGGTCTCGCCGACCAGCTGCACCACGTCGCCGACGACGGCGACGATGAGGTCGGCCTCGCGCGCGGCGGCGACGGCCTCGTCGAGCAGCGCCCGGTCGACGGGCGCGCTCACGCCGATCTTCGGGCGGGGCTGGCCGTCCGGGTAGAACTCGCCTTCCGGATCGGGCACGAGGTCGATGACGTTGGCGCCTCGGGCGTAGGTGACCTCGCATTCGTCGCCGGCGAGCACGCGGAAGCCGTCGAGCACGGTGGTAATCATGTCGCGCGGGTGGCCGTCGGGCATCCAGCCGACCTGGCCGGAGTTGCCGGCCCAGTCGCCGAGCTGGTTCTGGGCGTCGTCGGCGAGCGGGCCGATCACGGCGATGCGTTTGCGTGTGAAGGCTCCGGTTCCGGCGGCCGCCGCGGCCGGGTGGGCGTCGAACGGCAGGCCGCCGTCGTTGCGCAGCAGCGCGACGGATTCGCGCGCGAGCTCAAGATTGGCGCGGCGGTGCTCCGCGGATCCGATGACGGCCTTGATACGCCCGGCGTCGGGCAGGCGCGGGTCCTCGAACAGGCCGAGGCGGAACTTGAGGGCGAGGATGCGCGAGACGGCCTCGTCGATGAGCGATTCGTCGAGCAGTCCGGTCCTCACGGCCTCGATGGCGCCGTCGTAGAACTGCGGGGTGGTCATGACCAGGTCGTTGCCGGCGCGGACCGCGTCGGCGGCGGCGTGCACGTAGTCGGGCTTGACGTGCTGCTCCCACACGGAACGGCCGACGTTGTCCCAGTCGGTGATGAGCGTGCCGTTGTACTTCCATGCGCCGCGCAGCTTGTCGGTGAGCAGCCACTTGTTGAACGTGACCGGCACGCCTTCGATGGACTCGTAGCCGAGCATGAACGTGCCGCAGCCTTCCTTGGCGACGCGTTCGAACGGCGGCAGGAACCAGGATTCGAGCTTGCGGTGGCTCAGGTCGGCCTCGGAGGCGTCGCGGCCGCCCTGGGTCTCGGAGTATCCGGCGAAGTGCTTGGCGCAGGCGAGGATCGCGTCCTTGGGCAGCGGTTCGCCGGCCTTGGCGCCGCCCTGGTAGCCCCTGACCATGGCGGAGGCGAGTTCGCCGATGAGCGTCGGGTCCTCGCCGAAGGTCTCGTCCACGCGGCCCCAGCGGGTGTCGCGGGCGATGCACAGCACCGGGGAGAACGTCCAGTGCACGCCGGTGCAGGACACCTCCTCGGCGGTGGCGCGGCCGGCGGCCTCGACGGCCTCCGGGTCCCAGCTGACGGCCATGCCGAGCTGGGAGGGGAAGATGGTGGCGCCGGGCCAGAAGGAGTAGCCGTGGATGCAGTCGTCGCCGATGACCAGCGGGATGTGCAGTCGGGTCTTGGTGTTGACGGTCTCGACGGCGCGGGGCAGGTCCTCCGGGCTGGTGTGCAGGATGGAGCCGACGTGGCGGCCCACGATGAGGTCGTCGAGGTCGCCGCTGCGGGCGTCGAGCTGCATCATCTGGCCGACCTTCTCCTCGAGGGTCATGCGGCCGAGCAGGTCGGCGATGCGCTCGGAGGCGGGCAGGTCGGGGTTCTCGTAGGGCAGTGGTTCCGTGTTGGTGGTTTCGGTCATCGTGTCGTCGTCCTTCCTTGGATGTCGCGCCCGGGTGTTCGGTGGGGGTGCGGGATGTCTTGTTGCGTATTATCGCCGATGCGGGAGGCCGGACGTGCCGCCTTTGCCGTGGGAAGGGCGGCACGTCCGGCCGACGGGTGTCAGTCGATGACGAAGGTGTTGAAGGAGCGCGGGGCGAGCGTGACCCTGAGGCCGCGCGAGGCGTCGGCGGGGTCGGCGAACTCGAACGGGCGCTCGGTCTCCAGCGCGTTCTGGGCCACGACGACCACGGTGCCGTCCGGGTTGCGGAAGGCGATGGCCATGGAGTTGAAGTGGCCGGTGGTGCCGAGCACCTTCGCGCCGGGACGCACGTACTTGGAGAAGTGGCGCATCACGTAGTATTCGGGGTTGCGTCGCACCTCGTGCGTGTCGGCGGTGATGGTGAACAGGGAGTTCTGCCACCAGCCCCACGTGGAATCCTGGTCGTCGAGGATCATGTTCCAGTAGGTGTACGCGGTGGCGCCGTTTCTCAGGTAGTGGTTGATGAGGTGGAACACGTATTCGGCGTACTCCCACGTGTTCTGGCCGTCGCCGCACTCGGACTCGGACTGGATGAGCTCGATCTCCGGCCAGGATTCGTGCGTGCGCGCGATGCAGTTCTGGCCGGCCCACTGGTAGGCGATGCCCTTGATGTAGCGGCGGGCGCCATCGTCGAAGAGGATGTTGTCGACGAAGCGGTTGTAGTTGTTGAGCTTCATGCCGTAGCCGCCGCCGGTCCAGGCCATGTCCTCCGGGCCGTTGAGCGTGCCCAGCCAGATGTCGGTGTCGAGGCCGGCCTCGTCGAAGGCGGGGCCAAGGTAGTCGCGGATGAACTCCTTGAGCGCCTCGGCGTCCCACAGGGCGCTCGGGAACTTCTGGTCGGCGAACACCTCGTTCTGCACGTGCAGCTGGTTGACGGCGATGCCGTGTTCGGCGTACGCCTGCACGTACTTGACGAGGTACTTGGCGTAGGCCCTGAGGTTCTCGGGCGTGCGCACGAGGCGGCCGTAGTTGTAGGCCTTCGGGCGCTTCATCCAGGTCGGTGGGGACCACGGGCTGGAGAAGAGGCGCATGTCCGGCTGCCATTCCTGGGCGCGGTGGATGTACGGGATGAGGGTCCGCTCGTCGCGTTCGACGGAGAAGTGCTCCATCCCGTAGTCGCCCTCGACCTCGTCGTAGCTGTACCAGTGGTCGGCGAAGTCGTTGGCGCCGACGGGCGCGCGGTTGAACGTGAAGTTCATCTCGTCCGGGCTGAACAGCTCCTTGATGATCTGGTCGCGTTCGGCCTCGGTGACGGTCTGCAGCGGCAGCCAGCCGAGCTCGTTGAAGCAGCCGCCGAAGCCGCGCAGCGCCTGGTGTTCGGTGCCGTCGAGCGCGAGGTCCGGCGCGGCGGTGGCGCCGGTGGCGACGATCTGCGCGGAACGGTCGGCGAGCTTGTCGTCGGGGGTGGTGGCGATCCATGTGGTCATGATGGATTTCCTTTCCTGTTCGGGTGCGCGGCGCCCGTGCCCGCGCGTCTCCTCGTTGAGTTATGTGGGTTATGTCCTCGCGGCACCAGCTGACTTCGTTATCTAGTAACCGTTAGATATAGTGTAACTCCTTGCGCTTCATTTACACACACGGCGTGTCATTGCCTTGCATCAGATAAGTGGATGATTTATCTAGTTTTCGGTAGTTATCCGGAGAAGGGAACCGCCACCGCCATCCCCCGTCTTCGCCTTCGCCGGGCGTCCGTCCGCCTACGGCGACGGCCTCCCGCACCGGTCGCGCGGGAGGCCGTTCAGCATGCCGTCATGGCGGCACCACGGCGCAGGCGTGGCGTCTCCTGCATGACGGCGACGCCACGCGGACGCGATCGCGGCGCAGGAGGCGCATGACCCCGGAACAGCGCCGCGAACAGATCGCGCGCGAGGCGACGCGGCTCATCGCCCAATACGGCTCCTACGGGTTATCGATGCAGCTGCTGGCCGACGCGGTGGGCATGACCGTGCCGGGGCTCAACCACTACGTGTCCAGTCGCGAGGAGGTGCTCTCGCTCGTCATCGAGACCTACTACGACATGGACACCGGCACCTACGCCCCCATCCCGGAGGACCGGACCGGGAACGGGAACGGCGACGACGGCACGGCCGGCACGAAACGCCCCATCAGCCTGCCGGCGTGCCTGCGCTCGCTCGTCGCCGCCAACGCCGAACGTCCGCAGATGGTGGCGCTGTTCATGCAGCTGGCCATCGAGGCGTCCGACCCGAAGCACCCGGCGCATGCCTTCTACCGGGACCGTCACCGCACGATCCTCGAGCGGATGATGCGCGCCGACTGGGATCTGCCGGACGTCTACCGCGATCCGGAGATGCTGCACGACCTCGTCGCCACCGTGTTCTTCGCGATGGACGGCGTGCAGGTGCAGGCGATGACCAATCCTGACGAGTCGATGACCGACCTGTGGGCGCGGGCCGAACGGGTCCTGTTCCCCTCCCCCATCTGGGACGGCCACCGGTAGTCCGTCGCGACGGACGGCCGCGACATACGGCGCGCGCCTCAGCCGGCGATGACGACGAGGTTCCAACGCGGGATGGCCAATCCGTCGCCCGCGGCGACCGTCGCGCCCTCGCGCAGGGCGAGCGCGGCGGAGGCCTCCTCGTCGACGGTGCCGTCGGTGGCGATGACCTGCGGCGCGACGACCACCTCGCCGGCGACGGGGCTCGGCACCGTGACCTCGTCGGCCGAATAGTTGAGCAGGTACGTGACGGTCTCGCCGCGCGCGTTCACGCCCCGGCGCACCGTGACCTTGCCGGCGAGCGCCAGACCGGGCGCCTCGACGCCGGCGTGGGCGACGGCCTCGCGCATCACGGCGCGCATCGTGTCCGCGTCGAGCAGCGTGGCGATCCATTCGGCGCTGCCCCCGCCGAACGCATGGCGGGTGACGGCCGCATAGTCCTTCCACGCATAGTGGCCGTAACGGGCGAGCGTCTCGGTGCCGGCGTCCGCGCGCACGAGCTCGATGAGCGCCTCGGCCCTGGCGCAGGGCGTGCCGGCGAGCGCCGCGTCGTCGGCGAAGTCGACCGCCACACGGCCCTTGGGACGGGTGAACTGGTTGTAGGTCAGGCCGAACACGTCGGTCAGGCCGTGCGGCGCCCTGTCGTGCCAGACGGTGACCTCGTCGTCGGTGACGAACGAGCGCAGCGTGGAGACCAGGTGGCCGCCGGCGGCGACCCAATCGCGCAGGCGTCCGATGGTTTCGGCGGGCGTGCAGTACAACGCCGGCGTGACGATCATCGCGTAGCGGGCGAGACGCTCGGCGGGCGCATCGACGGGCAGGAAGTCGCATTCGACGTTGAGCTGGAAGAGCGCGTCGTAGACGCGGCGCACGATGTCGTTGTAGTTGACGCCCACGCCGTCCGGGAAGCCGGTCTCCACGCGGAACCAGTCGAGCGCGGAGAGCGACTCGTTGGACACCATGATGGCGACCCCGTTGTCCTTCCTCAGATGCGCGAGGCGGCCGCCGATCTCGGGGCGGGCCACCTCGCGACCGAACACGCCGGCCTCCTCGTAGGTGGGATTCGGCTCCATGTCGTGGGACAGCAGGCCCTTCCAGTAGGTCTCGAACGAGTTGTGGATGGAGTGCCAGTGCCAGTATTCGACCATGTCGGCGCCGGAGGCGAGATGCGAGTAGGCCTGCAGGCGCAGTTGGCCGGGGAACGGCACCCAGCCGTGCTGGCCCTGCGCCTCGGTTTCGAGCACGAGGTAGTTGGCGCCGTCCTTGGTGGAGCGGGTCATGTCGCCACCGAACGCGATCTCGGTGCCGGTGAGCTCGTCCTCGGTGGGGTGGTAGATGTCCACGCCGGTGATGTCGACGCCCCTGGAGGCCTTGAAGTGGTCGACGGCCGGCTGCACGCCGTATGAGTAGCCGCGCCATTCGAAGTCGAAGTTCTGGGTGACGAACTGGTCGTCGCGGGCGTATTCGCGCACGATGCCCGCCTGCCAGGCGAGGTATTCGGCGACCTGCACGCGGCGGAAGCGGTCGAATTCGCCGCGCAGCGACTGGTTGATGGTGTTGGTCACGTCCGGGAAGTCCTCCCAGGCGTTCACGCGGTTGGACCAGTAGTCGAGGCCGAAGCGCGCGTTGAGCGCGTCGAGGTCGTCGTCGAACTTCCCGCGCAGGTGCTTGACGAACAGCGCCTGCATGTCCGGACTTACGGAGTCGTAGTACTTCGTCTCGTTGTCCACCTGGTAGCCGATGACCGCCGGATGGCCGGCCACGTGTTCGATGAGGCGGCGGATCACGCGTTCGCCGTAGAGGCGGTAGGCGGGGTTGACGATGTCCATGATCTGGCGCGGTCCGTATTTGCCGGGGCCGGCGGGGGTGTCGGCGAGCACGTCCGGGTGCATGCGCACCAGCCATGCGGGCACGGCGTAGGTGGGCGTGCCGACGATCACGTCGATGCCGTGGCGTGCGGCCGCGTCGAGCGCGCGGTCGACGTGCGTGAAGTCGAACACGCCGGGCTGCGGTTCGCAGGTGCTCCACGTCGATTCGGCGATGCGGATGAGGTTGATGCCGGCAGCGCGCATCATGCGCATGTCGGTGTCGATGCGGTCCTCGCCCTTCGGCATGTATTCGTCGTAGTAGGCCGCTCCGAAGAGGATGCGGTCCACGCTGTTCCTGCCCATGTGTCTGGCTCCTTTGCTTGGTGACGTCGGTGGTGTTCGGTCGCGGTTGCAGTTGCGGTCGCGGTCGGAGGGGTTACTTGACGCCCTTGATCATCATGATGAACACGCAGCCGAGCAGCGCGAACACGATGGAGATCGGGAAGGCGGCGGCGTAGCCGAGGGTGATGGTGATGACGGACATGAGCACCGGGCCGAGCATCTGGCCGAGCGTGGTGGCGAGGTTGAGGACGCCGAGGTCCTTGCCGGCCTCCTCCTTGTTGGGCAGCACGTCCACGTTGAGGGCCTGGTCGACGGAGGAGTAGACGCCGTAGCCGAGGCCGGCGATGCCCGCGTAGAGGAACATGCCCATGGTGGTCGGCATGATCCACGGCATGGCCATGCCGATGGCGAACAGCACGGAGGCGGCGACGACGGGCAGCTTGCGGCGGCCGATGACGTCGGAGATCGGGTCGGCGACCACGGAGCCGCCAAGGGAGACGATCATGGTGATGAGGGACATGGTGGCCATGGCGGCGCCGGCGGCCTTGTCGTCCAGGCCGATGTACTTCTGGAAGATGAGCAGCTGGTAGACGGTGATCATCTGGTAGCTCAGCAGCATGCACAGACGGCCGGCGAACGCCTTGTAGAAGTCGTGGGCGGTGGAGAACTTCGGCGGGATGAAGCTCTTGAGCACGTCGGTGGCCTTGCCCTCGTCCTTGGGCAGGAAGTCGGCGGAGGATTCCTTCGGCACGATGATCACGGCGACGACGCCGCCGAGGAACATGAGGACGCCGGCGAGGATGAAGCCCGGGAACGGGTTGAGGATGAACGCGGAGCCGATGAGGGTGCCGATCGGGGCGCCGCAGGTCTGGCCGGCGCCGAAGAAGGCGGACATGGTGCCGCGCACGTTCATCGGGATGCGGTCGGAGATCATGGCGACCAGCGGGGCGATCATGGCGTTGAGGCCGAACATGCACAGGCAGTAGATGACGGTGATGGCCGCGGCGTTGGTCACCATGCCGGTGAGGAACAGGGTCGCGCCGCCGAGGATGGCGCCGAGCACGATGAACGGGGTGCGGCGGCCCCACTTGGAGCGGGAGCGGTCGGACAGGGTACCGAACAGCAGGTTGGAGACCAGCGAGGCGACGGCGGTGCAGGCGTTGATCACGCCGGTCAGGCCCTCGACGTCCGGGCCGAAGATGGACTGCAGGTGCTTGGTGAGCAGCACGGCGGACACGATGGCCAGGCCGCTCATCCACAGCAGGCCGAAGACCAGGAATCCGGCGCCGAAGCGGAACAGCGTGGTCTTGCTCATCGTTTTTCCGGTCTCCGGCGACAGGGCAGGGTTCCTGTCGGCCGCGGCGATGTTCGCGTTGTAGGCCGCCAGACGCTCGTCGGCGGGGATTGCGGTTGAAGCACTCATCCTTGGACCTCTGTTTCTTGCTTCCGTTGTCTGCGTTGACTTTTATCTAACATAAATTAGATATGCCGTGAGCATAGCAAGACGGGAAATCTTCTGTCAAGTGTTTATCTAACGTCCATTAGGTAGTGAAATCCGCAGTATTTCCGCGAAGCAAACGTTGTCAGAACACATTTTCGGCGTGTCGCGCCACAACGTTATCTATCGATTCACAATAAGCGCCGGACCGGCCATGCACGCGGGAACGGGCGCCCCGCGGACGAGCCGATCGCCCCATCCGGACCATCCGGGCCATCCGGGAAGAACCCGGGGACGGAGGGGAACGGGGGGACGAAGGGAACGGAGGGAACGGAAGAACGGAGAAGGCCGTGCTCCTCCCGCCGACTGAGCCAAGGGAGGAACCTCCAGGGACGGGGGAACGGAGCATACGGGCTCATGAGCGATAAATGCAATTCGGGGAAGACCTCCGGGGACGGGAAACGGAGGCTGCGCCGCCTCACAATGACCCAACCCGAGCAAAGGAACCATGAAGGCGGTCTTGACGGCGGAATCCGGCGCACAGGACCCGGCCCCACATGAAGGGAACATGCCGCGGTAGGCACGACCCCGTCGAGAATCACACGCCCCCGTCGAGAATCGTGTCGCCCCGGACTGTGCAGGGAAAACACACTCCGGTCGGTCGCGCCTCATACGGCGCGGTCATGCCGCTTTACCGATAGTTGTCCCACACCGGCGAGGGGAAGATCATCGCCTCGAACGCCAGCCATTCGTCGTACAGGTCGACCGGAGGGTTGCGCATCCAGCGCAGCTGGACGCCGTCCATGGCCTCGATGCATCGGCGCACCACCGGTCGCATCGCATCCTCCCAGGACCCCAGTTCGGGCGGGATGGCCCATGGATACTTCGAATAGTGCTCCCACACCGCTTCGGGACGGTTCGCGAAGTACTCGCGCAACGGGTGGTCCGGGCCGAACGCCTCGGATTCCAGAATCATGTACAGGCGCACGAGCTCGCGGCGTTGCGCGTTGTAGCGCACCAGGTACCGCAGGTAGGCGGGGAACAGCAGCCTCTCGGGGTCGCTGCCGGGAAGCCCCGAGCGCATGAAGTCGTCCGGGGTGCCGTACACGTCGTAGTTGTCGGTGATGAGCATCGACAACAGGCCCTCCTTGTTGCCGATGTAGTGCAGCAGGCCGGGCTGGCTCATGCCCACCTCGTCGGCCACGTCCTTGAGCGAGGTGCCGTAGTAGCCCTTCTCCCCCACCAGACGGACCGCCGCCGCCGCGATCTCCGCACGCCTCTCCTCGGGACTCTTGCGCACCCTCTTCTGCCTCACCGTAGCCATGCACGCCAGTATATCGAATATCCGCTCGATACCGGCCCACCATCTACGACCGGGTCGGATGACCGGATCATCCGTGCCTCGGCCGTTATCGACCATCACCGGACGCCCAGCCCCTCCCCGGACACATCGGGCATCGGGCATCAGGCATCAGGCATCAGGCATCAGGCATCAGGCATCAGGCATCAGGCATCAGGCATCAGGCATCAGGCATCACGATATCAGCCACCATCGCGACCGGAATGCACACATGCGGCGTCATCTCCGTATACGTTCACTCCGCCCCCGACCCGAAACCGGAGGTTTCGTACTCACCGTGCCGTCCTTGCATACGAAATCCCCGGTCGGACGACCGGCAACCGGAGTTTCCGTAACCGACGGACCGTCCCCGCGTACGGAAACTCCGGCCGGACGTCATAGCGCCGGAAGGAACGTACACAAGCGCCGTCGCCGTGTACGTTCCTCCCGGCTTCCCGTCCCGCAACCGGGGATTCCGTATGCGAGGACCGGCCGGGTGCGCCTGACCCGCCACCGCTGCGGTGCGGGGCGGGTCTGAGGGTGAGGGACGGCGAGGCCGTCACTTCACCTTGCGGATGAGCATGATGACCACGGCGCCGACGAGCACGCAGGCGATGGCGATCGGGAAGATCAGCGCGTAGCTGTTCGTCGCCACGACGATGCCGCCGACGAGCACGGGGGCGAGCACCTGGCCGACCGTGTTGGCGAGATTGAGGATGCCGAGGTCCTTGCCGGCCTCCTCCTGGCTGGGCAGCACGTCCACGTTGAGCGCCTGGTCCACGGCGATGTAGATGCCGTAGCCGGTGCCGGCGACGCCCGCGTAGAGCATCATGCCCAGCGCGGTGGGCATGGCGATCGGGATGGCGATGCCGGCGGCGATGATCACCGAACCGACTGCGACGATGATCTTGCGGCGCCGCAGGCGGTCGGAGATCGGGCCGGAGACCACGGAGGTGACGATGAGCACGATCATCGAGATCACCGACATCGTGGAGATCACCGTGCCGGAGTCGTCGACGGAGAGCCCCACGTACTTCTGCAGGATGTACAGCTGGTAGGTGGCGACCATCGACCAGCCGACCATGAGCAGCAGGCGGCCGACGAGCGCGAGGTAGAAGTCACGGCAGTTGCGCGTCGGCGGGATGAACGAGCGGGCGATGTCGCCAGCGGTGCGGCGTTCGACGGTCACGTCCACGCCCTTCGACGAGCGCTCGCGCGGCCAGATGAGCACCGCGACGATGCCGGTGACGGCGAACAGCACGGCGCCGGTGAGGAAGCCCGCGCCCATGTGCTTGATGAACTGCGCGCCCAGGAACGTGCCGGCGGACTGGCCGACGATCTGCGCGCCGCCGTAGAAGGCGGAGAACGTGCCGCGCGTGCTTTCGGGGATGCGGTCGGAAAGCACGGCGACGGCGGGCGCGATCATCATGTTCACGCCGATCTGCACGACGCACCATCCGCCCACGATGCCGGCGAGCGCGACGCTGTTGGCGGCGAACAGGTAGCCTGCGGCGGTGACGAGGCCGCCGAGCACGACCCACGGGGTGCGCTTGCCGAAGCGGGAGCGCGTCATGTCGCTCAGCGCGCCGAAGATGATGTTGGCGGCGAGCGCGAACACGCAGCCGACGGAGTTCATCGTGCCGAGGATCACCTCGGGCACGCCGATGCCGAGTTCGGTGAACCGCTGCGGCAGGAGCACCTGCGAGCCGGAGGTGCCGGCGGTCATCCAGATCAGCGAGAACAGCGCGAAGCCGATGCCGAAGCGCCATTTCTCGGCCGTCGTGAGCGGGCGGCCGCTGTCCGGGGCGATGTCGGACGGCACGTTGGCGGCGGTCTCTTCCTTGAGTGCCATGATGTGTATTCCCTTTCGTGTGTATGCGGTATGCGCGGGACCGCCGCCCGTCCGGTGTCGTGCGGACGGGCGGGCGACCCCTGTGTGCGGGCGGTCTCGCCGATCGGGTCGCGGCTCAGCGGGCGAGGCGCAGGCGGTGGACGCCGGCGGCGAGCTCCTCGGTCTCGTGGCCGGGCACGTCCACGACGGCGGTGGCGCCGACCGGCACGGTGACGGTCAGGTCGACGGCCGCCGGGTCGTCGTCGGCCAGGGCCCACGAGACGGCCGCGGTGCCGTACGGCGTCAGGTGGGAGGTGGAGGCGTGGGTGAGGCCCCCGCCGACGACGGGCGCGACGCGGAAGCGCTTCCAGCCGGGTTCGATGGCTTCGAGGCCGCCGATGTGCGCGTGCATCCATTCGGCCACCGAGCCGAGCGCGTAGTGGTTGAACGAGGTCATGCCGCCGGGGTTGAGCGAACGGTCGGGGCGCATCGAGTCCCAACGCTCCCACGTGGTGGTGGCGCCCATCGTGACCTGGTAGAGCCAGCTGGGGCATTCGGTGGAGGTGAGCAGCGCGTACGCCTCCTCGTTGTGGCCGGTCATGGTCAGGGCGGGCAGCACGAACGGGGTGCCGGCGAAGCCGGTGCTCACCTTGCCGCCCGATTCGCGTACGAGGCAGGCGAGGCGGTTGCCGGCCTTGACCTTGCGCACCGGTTCGCCGTCGAGCAGGCCGAAGGCGATGGCGAGCGCGTAGGCGCACTGGGTGTCGGAGGTCATCGTGCCGTCGAGGTGGGTGAAGCGGGCGAGGAAGCCGGCGGTCACCTTGTCGCGCAGGGCGGCGAAGCGGCGCGCGTCCTCCTCGTGTCCGAGGATTTCGGCGATGCGCGTGGCCTGTGCGCAGGAGCGGGCGTAGAAGGCGGTGGCGACGAGCTCCTTCTCGGTCATGGCCTGGGTGGGGTCTTCGGGCGGGGCGGTGGGGTCGAGCCAGTCGCCGAGCTGGCCGAGCGGGTAGTCGGGCCTGCGGTCCCACACGCCGTCCCCGGAGAGGTATCCGGCGACCTCGTCGATCCAGTCGCGGCTCAGCTCCCAGGCGTCGGCGAGCACCTGCGGGTCGCCGGATTCCATGTAGAGGGTCCACGGCACCTCGACGGCGGAGTCGCCCCAGGTGGAGATGGCCTGCGGGTGGGCCCAGACGCCGAGCGGGACGAACGGCACGTAGAACGGCACGGTGCCCCACTTGACCTGGTCGGCGCGCACGTCCTTGAGCCAGTTGGACAGGAACCCGTGCACGTCGTACAGGTAGGCGGCGGTGGGGGCGAACAGGCAGATGTCGCCGGTCCAGCCCATGCGTTCGTCGCGCTGCGGGCAGTCGGTGGGGATGGACACGAAGTTGGAGCGCATCGACCAGACGGCGTTGGCGTGCAGTCGGTCGAGCAGCGGGTCGGAGGTCTCGAGGTCGCCGGCGCGCGTCATGACGGAGTGGTAGACGCGGCAGTCCATGTCGTCGGCGGCGAGTTCGCCGGCGAAGCCTTCGATCTGCGCGTAGCGGAAGCCGTGCATCGCGAAGCGGGGCTCCCACCAGGCGTCGGCGCCGTCGGAGGTGTACACGTCGCACTGCTGGCCGCGGCGCAGGGTGCGCGTGGCGATGGTCCCGTCGGGTTCGAGGACCTCGACGTGGCGCAGCGTGACGCTCTGGCCGGCGGCGAGGCCGCGCATGTTCAGGCGGATGCGCTGCGTGCAGTTCTGGCCGAAGTCGACGAGCCAGACGCCGCGGCCGTCGTCGGTCGAGCCGATGCGTTCGATGGAGACGGGATCGTGGCGTTCGTGCGCGCGCACGGGCGAGGCGGACGGGTTCTCGATGCGTGCGGGATCGTAGAAGACCTCGGCGACGGGCTTCCAGTCGGAATCGTCGAATCCGGGTTCGGACCAGCCGGGCTTCTCGAGGCGGGCGTCGTAGCGTTCGCCCTCGCACAGGTCGGAGCAGACGATCGGGCCGGGCGCGGTTTTCCAGCGGCGGTCCCAGGAGTTGGAGTAGACGGCGTCGGTGGTGCCGTCGGCGTATTCGACCTCGAGCTGGGCGAACACGCCGAGGCGGTCGCCGTAGTAGTTCGCGTAGCCGCCGTCGAAGCCGAGGCGCCCGCGGTACCAGCCGTCGCCGAGCCAGAAGCCCATCGCGTTCGCGCCTGCCTTGAGGGCGTCGGTCACGTCGTAGGTCCACATCTCGACGCGGTTGTCGTAGTTGGTCCAGCCGGGCGTGAGCGCGTCATGGCCGACCTTGCGGCCGTTGATCTCCGCTTCGACCAGGCCGAGCGCGGTCAGGTAGAGGCGGGCGCGCACGGGGGCCGCCTTGAGTTCGACCTCGGTGCGCACGAGCGGCAGGTGGCGGTGGTCGCTTTCCGCCTCAGGCCAGGAGGGGCCGACGAAGTCGGCGACGTGGTCGTGTTCGTCGAACAGGCCGGCCTCGAAGCGGAGGGTGGCGCTGGGGGCGCCGAGCGGCTGATGCGAGGCGGAGACGACCTGCACGGTGGCGGCCGCCTCCTCGCGCGAGACGAGCGGTTCGAACTGCCAGGGCACGAGCACGTTGCCGTCGACGGGCAGGTAGGTGTGCTGTTCGCGGGGCGCGGAGCCGGGCGTGCGGCGGGTGAGCGTGAGCAGGATCTGCGCGTCGGCGGGGACCTCGCGCGCATAGGTCCAGTTGAGGCGCGGGCGGGCGGCGGGGATGCCGAGGGCGTCGCCGGGGTAATGCTCGACGGTGAAGGCGGCGATGTCGAGGCCGTCGGTGGCGGTGGCGGGCACGATCCGCGGTTCGGATGCGTGGCGCGTGGTGTCGTTGGTGGTGCCGGTCATGATGGGAGGACTCCTTTGTCGGTGGGTTCGGATGTACGTGTGGGATGCGCGCGGGGCGGACGCATGTCGCGCCGGCGCCCGATGCCGGTCGGATGCGGGACCGGCTCCCCTCCTGTTCGCGGAGGGGAGCCGTGGCGGGTCAGGCGGCGGCCTGCGCGGCCTTGGCGAGCTGGCGTTCCTCGTCGGTGCCGTACTTCTTCTGGGCGCGGATCATGATCGTGCCGGCGATGCCTTCGATCACCACGATGCCGGCGAAGCACCACATGGTGGTCTGGATGGTCTCGGGCAGCACGAGCGCCGGGGTGATGAGGGCGAACAGGCCGCAGCACAGGCGGGAGAAGCCGTTGATGAAGCCCTGCACGGAGGCGCGGATCTCGATCGGGAAGGATTCCTGCGTCCACACCTTGTACATGGCCTCGCCGGCGAGCGGGGAGCCGAGGTTCATGAACGCGGTGGCGCCGACGATGACCCACAGGTTCGCGCCGCCGAGCGCCATGGCCACCATGGCGATGATGCTGATGACGATGCCGGCGAAGAACGCCTTGTTGCGGTACTTGCCGCCGGCGATGGAGGCGAAGATGATGTTGAGGACGAGGGTGACGAGGTTGAGGATGATGCCCAGGCCGGTGGCGAGCGACTGGGTGGCGCCGGCCTTGGAGAACATGTAGGTCTGGAACTGTCCCCACGTGTTGGCCAGCAGGTTCCAGCCGCAGTAGAAGACCACGATGGCGAGGAAGTAGGTGAGCAGGATCTTCCTGTCGGCGCCGAACAGCACCTTGGTCACGGACACCTTGCCCGCGTCGGCGACGCCGGCGGGACGGGCGGCGTCGCGGGCGTCGGCCTCCTCGTGGAAGCGGCGGAAGGTCGGGGAGGCAACGCGCCACAGCCAGGCGACGACGGCGAACACGGCGAGGATGGCGAAGACCACGCGGCCGCCGGTGGCGCCGGACATCGTGGAGACGAGGAACGCGCAGATGAAGGAGATGAACACGCCGACCTGCCAGAACACCTGCGTGGTGGAGACGAGGCGCGCGGCGGTGGCGTCGTCGGGGGCGTCGTGGGAGACGACGGTCATCGAGACCGGCAGGTCGGCGCCGGAGGCGAGGCCGGCGATGATCAGGCCGGCGAGCAGCATGGCGAAGTCGCCGGCGAAGATGCAGATCGCGGCGCCGATGGCGTAGAACAGGTTGATCCAGTTGAAGAACAGGACGCGGCCGATGCGATCGGCGATGCGGCCGCCGAACAGGGAGCCGAAGGCGATGGCGAAGGTCAGGATGCCGGAGAGCAGGCCGACCTGCGTGGCGTCGAGGCCGAGGCCGTCCTGCCACACGACGATGGTGGCCGACAGGCCGACGATGATGCCGGAGCCGAGCATCGAGCCGATGCCGGCGGCGAAGGCGAGCGGCATGTACTTGCCGAGGCCGTTGCCCTGCTTCGTTGAAGCGTTCATGAGTTCTTCCTTACTGCTGAATCCATTCCCATCGCCTTCGCCCGGGGTGCAGGCGAGGCCCTTTCACTTGTTTCAAGTATTTCAATACGATTTCAACCTCTCAGATGGTTCAACGAATCGTCATCAATACTTGAATTATCGCGATTTCTCCGCAGACCCGCCGCATCGCCGGCCGACAATCCTCGGTGATTTCGTTGAGTTGAATATACCATTTCAAATTGAATATTTCAATTTCTATTGAAAAACAGCGGCGTTTTTCATTGAAGATTTCGTTCGCCATGTCGTACAGTGGAGATGAGAACAGGCGGGGTTCCAATGATGTGAGCCCTCACGGACCATGAAGGAGGCATCATGCCAGCACGCAGGAAGGTCGGCGTGTCGGATGTCGCGAAACGGGCGGGCGTCTCCATCGGCACCGTCTCCAACTACCTCAACTACCCCGAACGCGTCTCGGACACCCTGAAGGCCAAGATCGGCGCCGCCATCGCCGAGCTCGGCTACGTGCCCCGCCGTTCCGCGCCCGCGCCGGAACCGTCCGCCAAGGGCACGCCGGTCATCGGCTACGTGATGACCGACATCGAGCATTCGCTGTTCACCTCGATCTTCGAAGGCGTGCAGGAGGTGTGCGAGGAGAACGGCATGCAGGTGATCGCCCTGAACGCCTCGTCCGACCTCGAACGCCAGCACGCGTTGGTCGGGATCCTCATCGACATGAAGGTGGCCGGCATCCTGCTGAGCACCGTGCAGGATTCCGCGCAGGACGTGGCTGCCGCGCGCGCGGCGGGCATCCCCGTCATCGTCATCGACCATTCGCACCCGCACGGATGCGAGCCGGCGTGCGCGATCCTCGAGAACAACCTGTCCGTGGGCCGCGTCGCCGCCGAGGAGCTCATCCGCACCGGATGCCGCCGCGTCGCGTTCGCGGCGCACTCGTTCGACTACGAGCAGATCCAGGACCGCCAGCTCGGCGTGCAGAAGGCGGTGATGGCAGCGGGCGGCGACGCGACGTTCACGCTCATCGATTCGGGCGGCCTTCTGATCGAGGACGGCTACCAGCTGGGACTCACGCTGTCCGGGAACCCGGACGCCGCGCCCGACGGCATCGTCGCCGCCTCGGACGCCGTCGCCGTGGGCCTCATCATCGGGTTGGAGGAACGCGGCGCGCTGCGCGTGCCGGACGACGTGTCCGTCATCGGTTCGGAGGGCGTGGCCCTGCCGACCGTCAGCCCGACGCCGTTGACCGTGATGCAGGCGCCGGGCGTGGACATGGGGCGCAAGGCGATGATGCAGATGCTCGACTACATGGAGGACCCCGCCACCCACGTGCACGGCACCATGCTGCTCGAGCCGACGCTCGTCAGGCGCGCCTCCACGCGCAGGGCCCCCGGCGACGATACGACGGACTGACCCGGATACGGGCCCGGATACGGCAAGGGGCGGGATGCCCGTGGCCATCGCCACCGGCATCCCGCCCCGAATTCATGCGCGGCGCGTGGGGACGCGGCTCAGCGCTGGAAGACGTCCGGGTGCCTCGGGTCTCCGGGGACGTCCTCGAGCAGGCCCTCGAGGCCGAGGAACTCGCGCCAGAAGTCGAGCGGCTGGCCGTACGGGTTGGACTCGCGGCCATGTGCCTGGATGTTCGCCTTCGCCTCGAACACGTCCTCCTCGGTGAGCCCGTCGAAGTAGCTTTCCAGGCGGATGCGGTTGGACGGCACGTAGTACAGGGAGGCGATGATCTCCGTGAGGCGTTCGGCGCGCTCGATCGGCAGCGAATCCCAGTGGCGGAACTCGATGAAGTTCTTGAGGCGCACGTCGTTGAAGTGCGTGGAGATGATGTGGTTGATCTCGTACGCGTTGAGCTCGCGGTCCGGGTACACGTCGCCCGCGTTCTCGCGGAAGGCGGCGCGGTGCAGCTCCTTGCGGCTCAGACCGGATTCGACCGCCTCGGGCGTGTGCGTGAGGTCGGCGAACATGAGCGGCGTGGACAGCACGTCCACCGCGTAGTCCTCCCAGGTGAAGCGGCGGTCGTACAGGCCGGGGATCACGTTGGTGCGCTGGAAGTCGAGGTAGTCCCACATGCGCTGGCGCAGCAGCGGGTACGGGTTGACGCGCCCCTCGAAGTACGGGGTGTTGCGGAAGAACCAGGCGAGGATCGGGCCGATGGCGGTGCCGACGCGCATCTTGTCGATGGCGTCCTGCTCGTCAACGAAGTCGATGCTCACCTGCGTGGAGGCGGAGCAGCGCATCATGCACGGGCCGAACTGGCCGACGCGGCCGAGGTAGTCGGTCATCGCGTCGTAGCGGTCCTTCGGGTTGACCGGCACGTCCGCGAAGCTCGACTTCGGCTGGTAGCCGTAGTTGACGAGGCGGAAGCCCAGCTCCTCGAGGATCGGGTCGGCCTCGCGGCGGAACTGGCCGTACAGCTGGTTGAGGTCGGCCGGCTCGTTGAGGATGCCGATCGAGGTCTCGACCTGGCCGCCCGGTTCGAGCGAGACGGCGACGCCCTTGCGGGCGAGGCCCACCAGGTGCCCGTTCTCCCAGTACTCCTTGCTTTCGTCGTAGTACGGGGCGAGACGCTTGAGCAGCGCCTCGATGCCGTTCGGCTCGTAGTAGCTCACGGCGGTGTCGTCGGAGTCGTGCACCGGCAGGTGCTCGATCTCGACGCCGAAGCCGCCGGTGCCACGCTTGGAGCATCCGGCCTCGAAGAACTTCAGGAGGCTCTCGACATGCTTCGGGTTCGGCTTGGCGAGCAGATGCGCATAGCTGATTCTGGGAGTGACCATAAGCGGTATCGTATGCGAGCCGGCCTACACGCCCCGCCGCCCGCCCGCCAATCGGCTATATGAAAAACCGATAGCGGGCGCCTTTTTCGGTTCACGATTCCCAAGGGAAGGAAAACCGTGAACCGCGGAAACCGGCCCGGGCCGCCCGACGGCGCCCGGAACGATCCTCAGTCGGCGGTGACGAAGCCCTGCGGCTCGTCGTCGCCGAACTTCGCCTTGTGGGCCTTCTTGGCGGCGGCGATCATGAGCTTGATGCGGTTGAGCTGGTTCGCTTCGGAGGCGCCCGGATCGTAGTCGATGGAGACGATGTTGGCCTCCGGGTGCAGACGGCGGATCTTGCCGAACATGCCGCGGCCGGTCACGTGGTTCGGCAGGCAGGCGAACGGCTGCGCGCAAATCACGTTCGGGCATCCCTGCTCGATGAGCTCCAGGATCTCGGCGGTGAGCAGCCAGCCTTCGCCGGCCTGCACGCCGATCGACGTGACCTCGGCGGCCTTCTGCACGAGCTCGGGCATCGGGTCGTCCTGCTTGAACTTGCCGTGCGAGCTGGCGATCGCCGCCTTGATGGGCGCGTTGTAGCGGTCGAGGCCCCAGCGCATGAGCGCGTACAGGGTCTTGTTGCCGCCGGTGCCGAGATGCTTCTCGTTCCAGTCGGTGATGTAGGGCCTCGTCGTCATGAACTCCATGATGCCGGGCACCACGGCCTCGCAGTCCTGCGATTCGATGACGTCGACCACGTGGTTGTTCGCGTCCGGCTGGTACTTGACGAGGATCTCGCCGACCACGCCGACGCGCACCTTGCGCGGCTCGTCCTTCAGCGGCAGCGCGTCGAAGGACTTCACGATCTCCTTGGCAAGGCGGCCGTACGGCAGGTAGCCCTTTTTCAGCCACGGGGTCTTCGCGGCCGTCTTCGAGAAGCCGTGGTGCTCGATCGTCTCGCGCACGATCGTGTCCCACTGCTCGTAGAGGCGGTTCGCCGACCCCTTCTCCACCTCGTACGGGCGTACGCGGTACAGGCACTTCATGAGCAGGTCGCCCAGGATCAGGGCCTTGACGGCGCGGTGCAGCAGCGCCGGCGTCGCCTTGAAGCCCGGGTTGTCCTCCAGCCCCTGCGTCGAGATCGCGATGACCGGGATCTGCGGGTAGCCGGCGTCGACCAGCGCCTTGCGAATCAGGCCGAAGTAGTTGGTCGCGCGGCACATGCCGCCGGTCTGCGTGATCGCGAGCGCCACGTGGTCCGGATCGTATTTGCCTTCGATGATTGCGTCGATGAGCTGGCCGATGACCATGATCGCCGGGTAGCAGGCGTCGTTGTTCACGTATTTGAGGCCGGTCTCCACGTCGCCGCGGGAGGCGTGCTTCAGGATGTCGAACTTGTAGCCGCCGGAGCGGATGACCGCCTCGACGAGGGACATGTGGATCGGGCTCATCTGCGGGGCGACGATCGTGTAGTCCTTCTTCATGTCCTTGACGAACTTCTCGCGTTTCGCGTAGCGGGACATGGTGGCGTTGTTGTGCCCGGACTTCCTCGCGGCCTTGCCGTCCGCGCCGGCGACGTCGTCCGCCGTGGTGCCGTCGCCGAGCGCGGCGAGACGCGCGTGCTCGACGTCCCGCTTCGCGGCGAGCTTGGACGCCTTGCGCATCGCCTCGGTGAGCTTCGGGTTGGCGGCCATCGTCGTGTCGAGCAGGATCTGGCGGCCCGGGGTGGGCGCCTTGGATCCGGTCCTGCGGAATCCGGTGGATTTCGGCGCGTCCGCCGGGACGTCGCCGGTGGCGGCACCGGCGTCCGCGCCGGTCGCCTTGACCTTCGCCTCGGCGGCGTCGACGGCGGCCTGGGCCTTGGCGAGCGCGTCCTTCGCGGCCGCGAGATCGGCCTCGGCCCGCTCCTGGGCCTTGCGTGCGGTCTCGAGCGCGGCGGACCGCTTCGCGATCGCGGCGTCGTCCAACGGACGGTCGTGCTTGTCGACGGCGCCGGCCGCGGCGAGGCGGCGCTTGTTCGCCTCACGCTCCTCGACGGCGGCCTTGAGCGAGCGCAGGCGGATCTTCGCGGCGCCCAGGTTGGAGACCTCGTCGATCTTGAGCAGCGTGTACACGTCGGCCTTGTCGGCGAGGATCTCGGCGACCTGGTCGGTGGTGATGGCGTCGAGGCCGCAGCCGAAGGAGTTGAGCTGGACGAGTTCGAGGCCCGGGTAGGAGGCGACGAAGTGGGCGGCCGCGTACAGGCGGGAATGGTAGGCCCACTGGTTGGTGACGCGCAACGGCATGCGTGCGACGGTGAGCTTGCGGTCGCCGACGTGGCGGAACCCGTTCGCGTTCTTCTTCCTCGGGTCCTCTTCGCCCTTGGAAAGGAATTCGGTGAGGTTGAGCTTCTCCCCCGGCTGCAGTTCGCAGATCGAATCCTCGGAGAGCACGACCATGCCGAGCGAGCAGATCGTCTCGGGGATGCCGTGGTTGATCTCCGGGTCGATGTGGTAGGGGCGTCCGGCGAGCACGATGCCGCGGCAGTCGTGCT
Organism: Bifidobacterium platyrrhinorum; assembly: GCF_010667645.1. Taxonomy (GTDB): domain Bacteria; phylum Actinomycetota; class Actinomycetes; order Actinomycetales; family Bifidobacteriaceae; genus Bifidobacterium; species Bifidobacterium platyrrhinorum. The sequence goes on along the minus strand of NZ_WHZV01000008.1, from coordinate 102,759 downwards.
CCTTCATGTACGCCAGGGCCTTGAGTCCCTCCTGCTGCACGTCGTGCTTGAAGACCTTGTCCTCCGCGTAGGCGGCCTTGACGGCGGTCTCGGCCTCCTCACGCGTCACGTTCGCCCACGCGAACTCCTCGACGATGCGGTCGACCATGAGCTCGTGGTTGGCGAGGTTGAAGTACGGGTGCATGTAGCGGATGCCGTCACCGCGCAGTTCGGGCATGTTCGCGCCGACGACGAGCGGGTAGTTGGCGACGACCGGACAGTTGTAGTGGTTGTCCGTGTTGGGCACGAGGTTGTCCTCGTAGCTCACGCACGGGTAGAAGATCGTCTTGACGCCCTTGTTGAGCAGCCACTTGATGTGGCCGTGCACGAGCTTGGCCGGGTAGCAGATGTTCTCGGAGGCGATCGATTCGATGCCGGTCTCGAACAGTTCGTGGGAGCTGCGGCCGGAGATCATCACCTTGAAGCCGAGCGAGGTGAGCAGCGTGAACCAGAACGGATAGTTCTCGTACATGTTGAGCGCGCGCGGGATGCCGATCTCGCCGCGCGTGGCCTTCTTGTCGGTGAGGCGCCGGTAGGCGAAGCAGCGCTTGTACTTGTAGTCGTACAGGTTCGGGCGGTCGGAGCGCTTCTTCTTCGCGTCGCCGCCGCGCTCGCAGCGGTTGCCGGTCACGAAGCGCGAGCCGTCGGAGAACGTGGTGATGGTGAGCTTGCAGTGGTTCTGGCACAGCTTGCACACGTCGCGTTCTGTGGTCATCGACATGTCGTCGAGCGCGGCGCCGGTGAGGATGGACGATGCGGTGTGGCGCACGCCGTCGACGACGACCTCGCCTTCGTGCGCGGCGGCGTTCGGGGTGTCGCCGGCGGCGGACTCCTCGGCAGCGGCGGCGTCGCCGTCCGCGCCGACGAGACCGTGGTCGTCGTCGGCGATGTCCTCGTAGTGCATGCGGGCGGTGAGGGCCGCGCCGAACGCGCCCATGAGGCCGGCGATGTTCGGGCGCGTCACCTCGCGCTCGGTGAGCAGTTCGAACGCGCGCAGCACGGCGTCGTTGAGGAACGTGCCGCCCTGCACGACGACGGTGTCGCCGAGTTCGCCGGAGTCGCGCAGCTTGATGACCTTGTACAGGGCGTTGCGCACGACCGAATAGCACAGGCCGGCGGCGATGTCCTCGATGGACGCGCCCTCCTTCTGCGCCTGCTTGACGGACGAGTTCATGAACACGGTGCAACGCGAGCCGAGGTCCACCGGGTGCGTGGAGGCGAGGGCCTTGGCCGTGAACTCCTGGATGGTCAGGCCCATCGACATGGCGAAGGTCTGCAGGAACGAGCCGCAGCCGGACGAGCAGGCCTCGTTGACGGCGATCGAGTCGATGACGCCGTCGGTGATGGCCAGGTACTTCATGTCCTGGCCGCCGATGTCGATGACGGCGGTGACGCCGGGGCTGACCATCTCGGCGCCGCGGTAGTGGGCCATCGTCTCGACGACGCCCTCGTCGAGGTGCAGGCCGGTGGTGATGAGGCCCTCGCCGTAGCCGGTGGCGCAGGAGCGGGCGATCCACGCCTCGGGCGGCAGTTCGGACTGGATCTTCCTGACGATGTTGATGGCGGCCGTCAGCGGGCTGCCCTCGTTGTTCGCATAGCTCGACCACACGATCTCGCGGTCGTCGTTGACGAGCGTCGCCTTGATGGTGGTGGAGCCCGCGTCGATGCCGAGGAAGTGGGGGCCGTGCGCGCCTTCGAGCGTGCCGATGTGCACGTGCTCGCGGTGATGGCGTTCGTTGAACGCCTCGCGGTCCGCCTCGGTGGGGAACAGCGGCGGCATGGTGGGCGTGTTGCTGGGCAGGTTCTTGAGCTCGTCGAGGCGCTCCAGAATCTCGTCGCAGGTGTGCGCCTCGAAATGGTGGCCTTCGTCGTCGACGTCCATGTCCGCCTGGAGCGCGGAGCCGTAGGCGACATACAGGTGGGCGTCGGTGGGGACGATGAACTCGTCGACCTTGCCGTCGAGCGCGCGCTGGAATGCGGCGCGTAGTTCGGACATGAAGAACAGCGGGCCGCCGAGGAAGATGACGGTGCCGTGGATCGGGCGGCCGGAGGCCAGGCCGGCGATGGTCTGCGTGGCCACGGCGGTGAAGATGGAGGCCGCGAGGTCGGGCTTGGCGGCGCCGTCGTTGATGAGCGGCTGCAGATCGGTCTTGGCGAACACGCCGCAGCGCGAGGCGATCGGGTACAGGTTCTCGTAGCTTTTCGCCATCTCGTTGAGGCCGGCCGCGTCGGTGTCGAGCAGGGTGGCCATCTGGTCGATGAACGCGCCGGTGCCGCCCGCGCACGAACCGTTCATGCGCTGTTCGGGCGTGGGCTTCAGGTACGTGATCTTGGCGTCCTCGCCGCCGAGCTCGATGATGACGTCCGCCTGCGGGTATTCCTTGTCGATCGCCTCGGTTTCGGCGATGACCTCCTGGACGAACGGCACGTGCAGGTTGTCCGCGAGCGCCAAGCCGCCGGAGCCGGTGATGGCGAGGCGGATCGGCTCGTCGCCGCGGCCGAGTTTCTCGAGCTCCTTGTGGATGTCGACGAGCAGGCCCGCCACGGTGGCGCGCACGTTGGCGTGGTGGCGGCGGTAGTCGGAGAACAGGGTGTCCTTGAGGGAGTCGGATTGGTCGAGCACGACCGCCTTGACGGTGGTCGATCCGATGTCCAATCCCACACGCAACGGCTTCGCGGGCTGCGGCGCGGCGGGCGCCTGCGGCCCCGTCACGTGTTCGTTCGCGTTCGATGCGGTATCAACCATGCTTTCCTCTTACGTTCCGATTTCCGGTTGTCGCGCCTCCCCCAAGGCACCATGCACCGTCCGCTGGACGGCTGGCAGGTGCACTGCGGACGGCTTCGCCCGGCTTCTTCTTCGCCTTAGGATAGTCCGACCACCCGCCCGACGAGGCGTCGGCGCCGGTGATTTCGCTCACGGATTGCCCCTAACGCAACACATCGCGCCGAAGTGTGGTGACGCGATGACACGCCATCGTCACGATGCCTGGGCGCCTTCGCCCGCTTCGCGGTCCTTGAGATAGATCTCGGGGATGTCGCGTTCCTGGTCGTGGAGCTTGCCCCAGATGATGGGGCGGCCCTGCTCGAGGGATTTCGGCACGTCGAGGATGCGCTGGTTCTTCGAGCCGCGGAACTGCAGGAGGGAGTCCTTCTGCGTTTTCAGGTAGCGGCCGTCGACGAGCACGTCGATGAGTTCGAGCAGTTCGCGCTTGTCCGGGGTCTCGCCGGGGCGCATGAGCTCCTCCCACGTGTAGCCGGTCCAGCTCCAGATGTCCTTGGTGTGGCCGAATTCACGGCGGATGCGCTGTGCGAGCGGCACCAGCACGGGGGTGTTGAGTAGGGGCTCGCCGCCGAGGAACGTGATGCCCTGCACCCACGGGGCCTTGAGGTCCTCGATGATCCTGTCCTCGAGCCGCTGCGTATACTCGTGGCCGGCTTGGAAGTCCCAGATGGACGAGTTGAAGCAGTCGACGCAATGGAACGGGCAGCCGGAGACGTACAGGGAGTTGCGCACGCCCTCGCCGTCGGTGACGACGAAGGTCTTGTAGTCGGCGATCATGCGATGGGACATGCGCCGGCCGTCCCATTGACCGGCACGCGGGTCGTTGGCGAGCCCGTCCGACGGCACGGAAGGGCCGCGCCCGGTCTCCCCGGCCGCGAAATCACGCCGAATCATCTCACCCATCACAACCGTCCTTCCGCCGCTCGCCGCTCCACCCGACCATGCCGTCGGACGCAAACGCCCTCACCGACCCCTCACACAACCGTAACGATACGCTCGAACGCAACCGCCGTCCGCTCCACCCAACCGCAACGTCGAGCGTAAACGGAGCGGCGGTCGCCCGCCATGCGTTGTCTGACCGTAGGCTTGGCTGCTGGGCCGTGAAATGGGCAGTCCAGTGGACTGTCCATAGGCCCAGTGAGCGGCTACGCCGCGAAGATCGGCGAAGCCGGTGCCTTGAGTGTGTCAGACAACGCATGGCGGGCGACCGCCGCGACCATACGCGAGAACGTTACTTGGCCTCTTCGAACCATTCGCGGGTCGAGCCGTCACCCAGCGTGACATGACCGGTCTCGCCGCTCATGTGCTTGACGCGGTGGGAGATCTCCTCGTGGCGGCCATGCACCATCGGGCGCTGGACCGGGTTGCCGAGGTAGCCGCAGGTGCGCTTGGTCACGTTGCACTTGTCCGGGTCGGAGTTGCCGCACTCGGGGCACTTGAAGCCCTCGTCGGTGGGCTCGAAGTCGCCCTGGAAGCCGCACACGAAGCAGTGGTCGATCGGCGTGTTGGTGCCGAGGTAGCCGATGCCCACGTTGTAGGCGTAGTCCCACACGGCCTCGAGCGCCTTCGGGTTGTCCTGCAGGCACGGGTACTCGCAGTAGTTGATGAAGCCGCCGGAGGCGTAGTACGGGAAGTCCTTCTCGTAGTTGAGCTTCTCCATCGGGGTGGGCTGCAGCCACACCGGGTAGTGGAAGGAGTTGGTGTAGAAGTCGTGGTCGGTCACGCCTTCGACGCGGCCGAACTTCTCGCGGTCCATGCGGTTGAAGCGGTCGGTGAGCGACTCGGCCGGCGTGGAGTACACGGAGTAGTGGTAGCCCTCCGCCTTGCTCCACTGCTTGCACAGTTCGCTCATGCGCTTGACGATGGACAGCGCGAACTCCTTGCCTTCCGGATCCCAGCCGTGGTCGCGGATCCAGTTCTTGCCGTAGAACACGGCGGTGGTCTCCGCCAGACCGATGTAGCCGAGGGACACGGTGGCGCGCTCGTTCTTGAACAGGGCGTCGACGCTGTCGTTGGCGCCGAGGCGGCCGAAGGCGCCGAAGCGGAACAGGGTGGGCGCGTTCACCGGGGTGGCCTGCTTGCAGCGCATGATGCGGAACTGCAGGGCCTGGTGGGCGATCTCCATGCGCTCCTCGAACAGCTTCCAGAAGCGTTCCTTGTCGCCGTGGGATTCGAGGGCGATGCGCGGCACGTTCACGGAGACGACGCCGAGGTTCATGCGGCCGTCCTCCTCGTCCTTGCCGGTCTCCGGGTTGATCCAGCCCTGCAGGAAGGAGCGGCAGCCCATCGGCGCCTTGAAGGAGCCGGTGATCTTGACGATGTTGTCGTAGAACACGACGTCCGGGTACATGCGCTTGGTGGCGGACTCGAGGGCCAGCTGCTTCAAGTCGTAGTTCGGGTCGCCCGGGTCGGCGTTCACGCCGTGACGCACGGTGAACACGAGCTTCGGGAAGATCGCGGTGTGGTGCTCGCGGCCGAGGCCGCGGATGCGGTTGAGCAGGATGGCGCGCTGGATCTCGCGGGAGAACCAGTCGGTGCCGAGGCCGAAGCCGACGGTGACGAACGGGGTCTGGCCGTTGGAGACGCGGTTGGAGTTGATCTGGTACTCCATGGTCTGCATGGCGTCGTAGATGGCCTTGCGGGTGCGGATCTTGGCGAGGATCTCGCGCTCCTGCTCGAGCTCGTCGACGTCGGTGTGGAACGGGGTGTCCATCGGCAGCGGCTCGCGGCCCTTCTCGAAGTGGAGCTTGGACGGCTCGTTGGCCTTCGCGTTGGCGACCTGGCGGCGTGCGAATTCGATCGGCATGTCGTCCGGGATCATCTCGCGGGCCTCTTCGAGGAACTTCTCGTAGTCGAGCTTCGCGTAGCGGGCGAGGTGCTCGTCGGCGCGGTTGGCGGTCTGGCCGCCGTACTGGCTGGAGGCCACGTCCTTCATGATCTGGGTGATCTGCGTGGCGGCGATGGCGATGGACTTCGGGGAGGCCATCGGGGCGTTGCCGAGGGTGAAGCCGTTGGCGAGCATGTCCCAGAAGTTGGGCAGCGAGCAGTTGGACTGCGCGGTGAACGGCGAGTAGTCGGCGTCGTGGAAGTGGATGTCGCCCTTCATGTGCGCGTTGGACACGGCCGGGGGCAGCATGTTGAACGCGGCGGCCTTGGAGACGGCGCCGGCCAGCAGGTCGCGCTGGGTGGCGTAGACGTTGGCGTCCTTGTTGGCGTTCTCGTGGATGAGGGTGGGGTCCTGGTTGATGAAGCGGGACACGGCCTCGTTCACGTCGGTGGCCTTCGCGCGCTCGATGTCCTTGTCGAGACGGTACGTGGTGTAGGCGCGGGCCACGTCGTACAGGTGGGCGCCGATGAGGGCGTGCTCGACGAGGTTCTGGATGTCCTCGATCTTGGCCGGGCCGGCGTAGCGCTCCTTGATCTCGCCTTCGACCTGGTCGGCGAAGCCGCGGATGAGCTTCTCCTCCTCCGGGCCGACCTGCTTGTCGAGGTCGCCGAAGGCGGCCTTGACGGCGGAGATGATGTTGATGGGGTCGAAGTCGACGATGCGGCCGTCGCGCTTCTCCACCTGCACCTGACGGCCGGCGTTCCTGGCTGCAGTGGTCGTGGTATCCAGCACTTCGGTCTCCATCTCGCATCTCCATCCCGGGGCGCTCGGCCCCTTGTTCACAACTCGATTTCCAAGGAAAACGCACCCCCACCGGGGCCTGCCGTTTCCTTGGGCCTCAGATACTGTACGGCAACCCCGACCCTATATCTAGTCGCGGCGCGCCGGAGAAACACTAGCGGTAGTGGTTTTTCGGCGGAATGACGCCAAATCACACCTGTGTGATTCGTGTAACAATCGCCGGCGCCCGCGTGTCGCGACGGAGTCCGGGCGAACGGATGGAACCGCCATGCGGCGCGGCCATGCAGCCCCCTCCGCACGGCCATGCACCGGCCCCGTCCGGGCGGGCCGAAAGCATGTTTCCAGCCCGCCCGGACAATGGGGACCAAGAAGGGGCCTGGCCGAGATTCGACCGGCCGAACCGTTGCATGGGGAGCCCGGCGGGATTCCCGCGGGCGAGGCGGGAGGGCGCGCCGCGAAAGCCAGATATCAGTCGAGGTTGGACTGCGTCCCCGCGGTGTCCGCCGTGGCGGCCTGGGCGTTCTGGGCGGCGTCGAGGCGGGCGCGCACGTCGTTCAGCAGGCTCTGCGCGCGCTTGGCGAGCGCCTCGCCGATCTCCCACTGACGCATCGACTGGTCGAGGTTGAGCCCGCCGGCCTCGAGCGCCTGCACGGCCTGGATGAGCTTGTCGCGCGCCTCCTCGTACGGCATGTTCGCGATGGCCTCGCGCTCCTTGTCGGTGAGGGTGGAGGCGGGAACAGCCGGGGCGCCCGCGGCGCCCGCCTTCGCGGACTTCTTCGCGGTGCCGTCCGTCTTGTCGGCGGTCTTGTCGGTCTTGTTGGTTTCGTCGGTCATGATCGCATCCTTACGTGTTGTGGTGTTCGGTTTTTCCGGTCCATACGGGGCCTTCGAGGCCCCGGCGTCCGCCGGCGGCGACGTCAGTCGGCGGTGGCGGTGACGACGCCCCTGCGCAGCGTCAGGGTGAGTTCGTCGCCGGCCTTCACCTGCGAGGCGTCGTCGAGCACGCGCCCGTCGGCGGACTGCACGACGGCGTATCCGCGGTTCAGCGTGGATTGCGGGCTCAGCGCGGTGAGCGAGGCGTGGGCCTTCTCGATGGTGAGCGAGGCGTCGTCCACGATGCGCCTCAGGCCGATGTCGAGCCGGCCGAGCGCGTCGTCGACGAACCGCTGGTGCGGTTCGAGCATGGTGAGCGGGCGGGTGAGGCTGGGACGGTTCGCATAGCCTTCGACGAGCCTGATCTCGTTGTCCACGCGCGCGGAGATGCGCATGCGCATCTGCCGCACGGCGTTGTCGACGAGCTGCCACTGCTCGCGCACGTCCGGCACGACCTTCTTCGCCGCGTCGGTGGGCGTGGAGGCGCGCAGGTCGGCGGCCAGGTCGATGAGCGTCCAGTCGTCCTCGTGGCCGATGGCGGACACGAGCGGGGTCGCGCACGCGGCGGCCGCGCGCACCACGCCCTCGTCGGAGAAGCCGACCAGATCCTCGAACGCGCCGCCGCCGCGCGCCACGATGATCACATCGACCTCCGGGTCGGCGTCGAGCCGGCGGATGGCGTCGATGATGTCGGGCGGGCACTGCGCGCCCTGCACGTGCGCGTGCAGCACCTTGAAGCGCACGGCCGGCCACCTGAGGTTCACGTTGGTGATCACGTCACCCTCTGCGCGCGCCTGCGGGGCACACACCAGACCGATGCACTTGGGGAATTCGGGCAGCGGCACCTTGCGGTCCGCGTCGAACAGCCCCTCGCCTTTGAGCTTCCTGCGCAGCTCGTCGATCTGCTCCTTGAGCCCGCCGGCGCCGATCTTGCGGATGTCGTCGCCGATGAAGCTCAGACGCGTCTGCTTGACCCAGATGTCGGCACGGCCGTGGATGACGACCCGGTCGCCCTGCCGGAACCGCGAGGCCGCGGCCGCGAACCCGCGCCAGCCCGACACGGAGATGGCGACGTCCTCGAAGTCGTCGCGCACCGTGAGGTAGGCGGAGCCTGCGCGGCGCGTGTTGATCTCGGTGATCTGCCCGCAGATCCACGCGGCCGGCCATTTCGCCACGGCGGTGTGGAACTTCTGGCTGAGCACGCTCACCGGCCACGGGTTCTCGGCCGTGGTCTCGGCGGCCAGACGCGGCAGCTGGTCGAGCGGGCGCGGGCGGCTCAGGTCGGGCGCCCCGCCCCCGGCGACGGGGGCGCCCGCCGCACCGGGCCCCATGCCCCTCGTTGTGGCGTTCATCTCGTAACTCATGGACACCATGATAAGGTCGCGTCCACGAACCGGTAGATATCTACCGGTTTTATGCGACGCCCAGCGTGGCGAGCAACGCCCTGTGGTCGGTTCCGGGGATGCGAACCGTCTCCGTGCGCCCGGCGGCGACGTCCCGGTCGACGACCACATGGTCGATGCCGGCGAAGACGGGCGGCAGCAGGCCGCGGTCCGCCGGCCAGGTGAACGTGAACCCGTGCCCGCCCATCCGCGCGGCGTCGCGGAACCGGTCGCCAAGGAAACCGCGGAACGGGGCATGGTCGTAGGTGGCGTTGAAGTCGCCCATGAACACGTACCTCGTGTCCGTGTGGGCACGCATGGCGGCGAGCTCGTCGAGCGAACGGCGCCACCGCCCCCAATACCCGGGGACGGGCGCGGTGGTGTGCACGGAGACGAAGCGCACCTTCACGCCGCCGGCGAAGGCGACCGTGCCGCCGGGCATGAACGAGGCGCTGGAGTTCACGTCGTCGTCCGACGGGCTGATGAGCGGGGACGCGGACCACAGGCCGTTGCCGTACACGCCGTCGGAGCTGGAGACCTTCGCATAGGGCAGGTAGTCGCCGATGCCGGCCTCCTCCAGCGCGGACACGAACGCGTCGGTCGTCTCCTGCAGGGCGAGCACCTCGACGCGTTCGTCGCGCACCGTGTCGACGATGGCCCGCGCGTCGGCATGTCCTTTATATACGTTGCAGGTCATCACGCGCGCATAGGCGTCGCCGGTGACCGCATGCGCCTGCCCGACCGCCGCGTCCGCCGCCGGGGTCAACGCGGTCGTCGGGTGGAAGAACGGGTACTGCCACCACACGTTCACGGCGAACGCGGCGACGGCGACCAACGCGACGAGGAACCGCCGCGACGCGATGGCGCCCATCAGCGCGATCACGGCGAGCAGCGCGAACCACGGCGTGGCGGAGACGAGGATCGGGACGAACGGCAGCGCCTGCCATGCGGACGGCAGGGCGCGGGCCGCGACGGCGATCGCGGACAGGGCCGCGCAGGCCGCGGCGAATACGCCGAGCACGCGGTGGCGGCGCGCGCCGCCTTTCGCGAGGACCGCCGCCGAAGAGCCGGAACGGCCACGTCCGGAAGAGCCGCCGCGACCCGCCGCTCCCCCGCGGCCTCCTCCCCGGCCGGAACGCGCGCCGGACTTCGACGTGGACCGTACCGTCGGCTTCGACGCGGAACGGACGCCCGGACGCCCGGAAGAGCCGGAACGCGTCTTCCCGCCCGACGAACGCCCCGCGGACGGTTTCCGGCCGGACGACTTGCCGGACGACCCGCCGGACCGACCGCCCCCGCCGGACTTCGCCCCCGCGCGTGCGAGCAGCTCGCGCCTGGCATCGGCCCGCGCCTCGTCGCGGGTGAGGTATTCGCTTCGGTTCCGTTTCGCCACGGCCCTCCCTTTCGACGCATGCAACCTTACCGCGCGCGGACGCATCAGGGGCGTTCGCGAATCCGATGGGAGGCGAATCTCGACATTCGCCACGCGATTATCCCCGTTCGTGCACGTCGGGGCGCGAACGACGTGTACAATGTATCGCTGTCGCCTCGGTAGCTCAGGGGATAGAGCACCGCTCTCCTAAAGCGGGTGTCGTCAGTTCGAATCTGATCCGGGGCACGATACAACCCCTTGGAACCTGCGATTCCAAGGGGTTTTCCGTTCGTTCAGCCGCGCCGTTCCTCGGCGGCGACGATCAGGCGGCGCAGTCGTCGCACCTTCTCCTCGAGTTCGGCGATGCGCGCCGACTGCTCCCTGATGATCCGATCCTTCTCGTCGGCGTCGTTCCATCCCATATGCTCCAAACGGTCACCCTCCCGATTCCGATCCGATGGGTCTCCGTCGGTTCCACCCGACCCATCTTCCATGCCGCGCCCCATCATCGCACATCGAACTTGGAACGTTCCATCCGGCGACGTCGCAAACGGACCGGACAAGGACCGCAACACACGCGTGGTGTAGGCTCGTGGGCAATATCCGCATGGACGCGGCGGGGCATGCCGCGCAAGAGGGAGGCCGATGATGACCATGGATGCTGCGGGCTGCGGCACGGTGACCGCGCCGGAACTGGGGCTGCCGGAGAAATCCGTGATTCCGAAGGCGAAGGGGACGTTGCCGAAGGCCCTGTTCGCGGGCAGGGGTCCGTTGTCGAACACGCTGAAGCAGCATCTCGTGCATACGGTCGGATCCATCCACATGCTCGCCCTGTTGCGCCCGGCCAACGCCGGGGTCGGCGAGGGCGCGCACGTGAAGGAGATCCTGGTGCTGGGCCTGCGCCTGAACGGCGTGGACACGGCCGTCCCCGCCGACGTCGTCGATCACATCGCGGCGCAACGGCCGGGCAGCGGCGTGCTGTTCGTATGCGTGCGCGACGGGCATCCCTGCTCCCCCGAAAACGAGGGCGGTGGTTCCGGCGCGAAAGGTCGCCCCACCGGCGGCGACGCCCCGGGCAGGACCGTGGAGCAGTGCGCATTGGCCGTGCGACGCAAGGTGCCGGGCAAGGCCGGGCACACCGCGCGGTATGCCGTGCATGTCTCCGACTGGGCGAATCCACGCGACATGCTGCTGGAGGTCACCGGTGCGGACATGGACGAGGTGTGGGAGTCGCTGTGCTCGCAGGCGATCCTCGGCACGGCCGACCACGCCGACCTGGATGCGCGGCTGGTGCGCCGCGACCGCATCGTTGCGCTGCGCGCCGAGGAGGCGAAGCTCGTGCGCGACCATGCGCGCGCGAAGAACCCGGCGCAGCGCAACGAGGCGTTCTCGAAGCTGGGCAAGGTGCGCGCCGAGCTGAAGCGCCTCGCCGAATAGGACGCGGAACATACGAAAAAGGCGTTCCATCCGAAACGGATCGGGTGGAACGCCTTCATTCATGGACGCGACGCGTTCACGCCACGTCGTCCCGTCTTCGCGACGGGTCCTGCCGGACAGGAAGGGCACGGCCCGTCGCGAGGCGGAAGGATCACTCGGCCTTGTCGCCCTGGGCGGCGGCCTGCGCGGCGGATTCCTCGGCGGAGGCGATGATGTCCTCGGCCGGGACCGGGTTGAAGTGGTCCCAGATGAAGAACACCAGGCCGGCGAGGAACATCAGACCGCCGGTCCACAGGTTGATTGGCAGGCCGGTGGTCTTGGCCACGTCGGCGGCCGGGTCGATGAGACCCACGGCGAACACGACGATGCCGTAGACCACGAAGATCATGCCGAGGATGCGGCGCAGGTCGGAGCGGTGCGTGGAGCGCACCATCTCGGCCTTCTCCTCTTCGGTGAAGTACTCCTTCTTGCCCGCAGCCTCCTGCGGTGCAGTTTCCTGAGTCATAATCACTCCTCAAAAATCGCTTGTTGACTGTTGGCTGGTGCGGATCAGAAGAAGATCGCGTACTGGATGACGCTGATGACCAGGGCGAGGATGCCCAGGAAGATGGTCACGTGGTTGTCCTTGCGCTCCTTCTCGACGGCGGCCGTGCGGGCGGCCTTGTCGAGGACCTGGCCCTTGTCGTGGGCCTCGGCGTCCTCCATGATGTCGTAGCGGAAGTACTTCATGCCACCGGTGGCGAAGGTCAGGCCCTCGATCTCGGAGTCCGGCTTCGGCTTGGTGAACAGGCTGACGACGATGGCGACGACCATGGCGGAGGCCAGGGAGATCTCGGCCTGGTACAGGGTGCCGGAGGTGGCGGTCGGGAAGATCGGGCTGCCGTCGGCCACGGACTTGAGGTACCACAGGTAGACGCAGAACGGCGCGAGGATGCCGACCACGTAGCCGGCGGTGGCGCCCGCCGGGGTGATGCGCTTGAAGAACAGGCCGAGGATGAACACGGCGAACAGCGGCGAGTTGAAGAAGCCGAACAGCACCTGCATGTAGGTCATGATGTTGCCGAACTGGGACGCCACGAACGCGGTGCCGACGGAGATGAACACGCCGACGATGGTGATGACGCGGCCGGCCTTGAAGTAGTAGCTATCCGGCTGGCCGGGCTTGATGTAGTCCTGCAGCAGATCGTAGGTGAACACGGTGTTGAACGAGGAGACGTTCGCGGCCATGCCGGCCATGAAGGAGGCCATCAGGCCGGTGACGGCGATGCCGAGCACGCCGGACGGCAGGTACATCTGGATGAGCTTCGGGATGGACTCGTTGTAGGTGAGCGCGCCGGAGGCGAACTGCTTGGAGAGCACGGCGGCCGCGATGCAGCCGGGGATGATCACCAGGAAGCCGACGAACAGCTTCGGGAAGCAGGCGTAGATCGGGGTGCGGCGGGCGGCGGTCATGTCCTTGGCGGAGAAGGCGCGCTGGACCTCGGTGAAGTTGGTGGTCCAGTAGCCGAAGGAGATCACGAAGCCGAGGCCCATGACGATGGTGAACCAGTCGGCGCCCATCGGGTTGGTGACGTTGCCGATGCCGGTGCCCTGCCAGGTGCTCAGGTGCAGGTCGCCGATGCCCGGGGTGGCGGCGAGCGAGGTCTTCAGGCCTTCCCAGCCGCCGATGTTGCGCAGGCCGACGACGGTCAGCGGGATGAGGGCGGCGAGGATGACGAAGAACTGCATGACCTCGTTGTAGACGGCGGACTTCAGGCCGCCGAGGTAGGTGTAGACGAGCACGACGACGCCGGAGAAGATGATGGCGGCGATCTGCGACCAGCCGAGCATGGCCTCGATGATGATGGCCATGGCGTACAGGTTGATGCCGGAGATCAGCAGCGTGGAGGTCGCGAAGCACAGCGAGCAGACCAGATGCGCGCTCTTGCCGAAGCGGCGGTACATGAACTCGGGCACGGAGCGCACGCCGGAGCCGTAGTAGAACGGCATCATGAAGATGCCGAGGAACACCATGGCCGGGATGGCGCCGATGATGTAGTAATGCAGCGTCGACATGCCGATCTGGGCACCGTTGGCGGCCATGCCGAAGATCTCGGTGGCACCGAGGTTGGCGGCCATGAAGGCGATGCCGGTGATCCACGCCGGCATGGAGCGTCCGGCGAGCAGGAAGTCGGTGCTGGACTTCATGCGACGGCCGGAGATCCAGCCGATGGCGATGACCACCACGAAGTAGAACACGAGAATCGCGTAATCGATGGGCTGTAGGCTCAGCTTGATGCTGCTTTCCGCAGCGGCCAACACTGTCGTCGGCATATATCCTCCCTCTTTGGAACCGCCTTGCCGGCGTCCAAACCTCACTGTTTTGTGACCGCTCACATCCCGTGTCGTCGTCGATGGCTTCGACTTCGGAAGCGGGTGATCATCACGTTTCATATGTCCGGCTTGCGCTGTGCCGGAACCTATTCAACGGTGCTTTAAACTAGTACGATTCGGACGACACGCAACCGCTTTCCGCCGGCGTTCCGCCGTTTCGCCATCGCCGTGAATGATACTTTCGCGATTCGCGACACCACGGGAACCCAATGTTCGCAAGGATTATTGAGAGCGCTAACAATGATGCAAACGCTGCCAACGAAAACAAAAATTGCAACCAAATCGTTATCTTTGGGCATATGCGCAGACCGTGTCGAACATCATCGTCCGTCACGGACCACGGCCGGAACGTCCGACCGTTCCGCCCCACGGCGGTAAACGTCATCCACGGATCGCGATGACGGCATCCCGTTATGAAACCGGTTGCAAAGGATGGGTGCGCGATGCGGTCGCGGCACGGACGGGGATGGACGGACCGAACGGCCCGCACGGGCCATGCGACCTCACGGACCGGATGCCCCCGACGGCCGCATGGACGCCGGACCGAAGACCTGGGTCAGAAACCGAGGCGGGTGCGTCCGAACTGGTCGAGCCAACGCAGGATCGCGCCTTCGCGCAACGCCCACGGGCAGATCTCGATCTCGCGGATGTCGAGCGCCTTCATGATCTCGTCGGCCACGATGCCGCCGCCGACGATCTGCAGCGTGCGCTCCGGCGTGATGCCCGGCAGGGCGACGCGCTGATCCGGTTCGATGGCGGCGAGACGGGGGATCCAGTCCTCCAGCTGCTCGCGCGTCATGACGAGCGTGTCCTCACGGCCCGGCTGGCGCAGCACGGCGCCGGCGAGACGCGCCAGCGAGCGGAACGTCTTCGACGTGCCGACCGCATGGTTCGGATGCTTCGATTTGGGGAACGCCTCGACCATCGGCTCGAGGATCCGGCGCACCTGCCTGCGCGCCTCGTCCAGCTGTGCGGCGGTGGCGGTTCCCTCGGGCAGGAACTCCTTGGTCACGCGGCCGGCGCCCGCCGGCGCGGACAACGCCACGGTCGGCTCCTCGTCGGAGCCCATCGCCACCTCGAGCGAGCCGCCGCCGATGTCGAGCATGAGCAGGCGCCCCGCGTCCCAGCCGTACCAGCGGCGCGCCGCGAGGAACGTGAGCCTCGCCTCGTCGGTGCCGGACAGCACCGTCACGCCCTGGCCGATGCGCTCCTCGATCTTGCGCAGCACCTTGTTGCCGTTCGGCGCCTCGCGGATGGCGCTGGTGGCCATGGCGAGCAGCTGCGTGATCTCGTATTCCTCGGCGAGCCTCATGCCCTCGTCGACCGCCTCGAGGATCGCCTCGATGCCGGCCTTCCTGATCGAACCGTCGTCCTTGAGGTACTGCATGAGGCGCACGGTGGTCTTCGTACTGGCCTCGGGGTCGGGGCGGGCGCCGGGCGCGGCGTCGACGATGAGCATGTGGATGGTGTTCGACCCGATGTCGAGCACGCCCAGACGGGTGGTGTGTGAATGCAGGTTGACCATGGGTGGGGTGTGTTCCGTTCCTTCTCGTTACTCGTTGCCGTGTTTCGCGCGGCATCTCCGTGCGGCACCGACGCGTGGGGGCGTCACGCGCGCAGCGTGTCCAGCCAGCGGCCGACCCTGTCGAGCCCTTCGGCGAGCGCCTCGCGCGAGGCGGCATAGCTCAGCCGCACGTGCGTGTCCGCGGTGGCGGCGCCGAAGTCGCGGCCCGGCGTGAGCGCCACATGGGCCTCGTCGAGCGCGCGTTCGCAGAACGTCCAGGCGTCCAATCCGGTGGAGGTGATGTCGAAGTAGGCGTAGAAGGCGCCGTTCGGCTCCACCTCGACGGGCAGGCCGATGCGTTTGAGCCCGTCGATGACGATGCGGCGGCGGGCGAGCAGCTCCCGGCGGCGGCGTTCGCATTCGGCGAGGCTGTCCTCGGTGAAGCAGGCGAGCGCCGCATGCTGGGTGGGCGTGTGCGCGCACAGGTAGTAGTTGGTGGCGAGGTCGTCGACGGCGGCGAGCACGGCGTCGTCGTCGGGCATGACGGCCCATCCGAGCCTCCAGCCGGTCATGCCGAAGAACTTGGAGAAGCTGTTGCACACGATGGCCCCGTCGTCGCAGGCGAGCACGGACCTGACCTCGGTGCCGTCCGGCTCGCGGTCGGCCAGGTCGAGGTACGTCTCGTCGACGATGCGCCAGGCGCCGTGGTCGCGCGCCCAGTCGCACACCCCGCGCAGCGCGTCGAAGTCGATGGTGGTGCCGGTCGGGTTGGACGGGGAGGTGATCATCACCGCCTTGGTGCGGTCCGTCCAGTGCGCGGCCACGAGGTCGCGGTTGAGGTGGAAGCGTGTGGCGGCCGAGGTGGGCACGTCCACCACCCTGCCCTCGAAGCTGTTGACGAGTTCGCGGTTGCATGGGTAGGACGGGTCGGCGATGACGACCTCGTCGCCCGGGTCGACGGTGAGCGCGGTGGCGAGCAGCAGGGCCGCCGAACCGCCGGAGGTGATGACGATGCGTTTCGGGTCGATGTCGAGCCCGTGGCGGTCCCGATAGAAGTCGGCGATGGCACGGCGCAGTTCGGGCAGGCCCATCGCGGCGGTGTAGGGCAGGGCGCGGCCGTCGTATTGTTCGCGCATCGCGTCGCGCACGGCCGGCGGCGCGCCGAAATCGGGTTCGCCGAGGCTGAGTTTGATCACGTCGACGCCGTCCGCGATCATGCGGTCGGCCTTCTCGCCGAACACCATGGCGCGGAAGGGCTGCGCCTCGCGGGCGCGACGGGACATCACGGGAGTCGCGGGCGTGTTCGTCGCCGGCGCGGGCTGCTTTGCTTCACCACTCATACGGCCCGTTGTATCGGCAAGACGCGACACGCCGCCGGGAAGGTCCGGCAGGTGGGACGGCCGCGCGGGCCATCGGCGGATACCATGGTGTCGGACCGAATCCTCTATCAGATCGGAGTCGATGATGAGCAGGCTGAACGGCAGACGCGCCGAGGCGACGGCGCACGGCGAGAAGGTGAACGTGGCGATCCTGGGAGCCGGCTCGATCGCCAACACGATGGCGACGACGCTGGTGAAGATGGCCGCCGACGAACGCTACGCCGGCTGGATCCACCCGTACGCGGTGGCGGCGCGCGACTACGGCAGGGCCGAGGACTTCCGCGCGAAGTACGGTTTCGATAAGGCGTACGGCTCCTACGAGGAGCTGGCCGAGGACCCGATGGTGGACCTGGTGTACATCGCCACGCCGCACAACTTCCACGCCGAGCAGGCGATCCTGTGCCTGAAGGCCGGCAGGAACGTGCTGGTGGAGAAGGCGTTCACCGCGAACACGGCGCAGGCGAGGGAGCTGCTGGCCGTGGCCGACGAGACCGGGCTGCTCGCCACGGAGGCGATCTGGACGCGCTACCAGCCGAGCCGGCGCATCATCAACGAGCTCATCGCGAGCGGCGAACTGGGCGACGTGCGCGCGGTGCGCGCCGAACTGAGCTACGAGCCGCACGGCCGCGACCGCATCACCAACCCGGATCTGGCGGGCGGCGCGCTGCTCGACGTGGGCGTGTACTCCCTGAACTTCATCGACATGGCCGTGGGCGCCGACCACGGGCGTTCCGTCGCGCGTTTCGACACGACGATGGTCCCGTTCGACACGGGCGTGGACGCCTCGAACTCGACCACCCTCGTCTACGACGACGGGCTGATGGCCGTGGCGACCAGCTCGCGCGCCGCAGCCTCCGACCGGTCCGGCGTGATCTGCGGCACCAAGGGCTATGCGGTGGTCGACAACATCAACAACCCGTTGCATGTGGACGTGTACGGTCTCGACCATGAGCCGGTGCGCCGCATCGACATGCCGGCGCAGCTGACCGGATACGAGTACGAGGTGGCCGCGGCCGCGAACGCCATCCTGGACGGCCGCGGCGAATGCCCCGAGATGCCGCGCGCGGACACGCTGCGCATCATGGAGCTCATGGACGAGATCCGCGGGCGCTGGGGCCTGGTCTACCCGTTCGAGAGGTAAGCTCCGGGCGGTGATGAACGGCCCGCCGGCCCTACCGCCTGCGGGCCAACGCCCATCCGAGCAGGGCGAGCGGGATCGCGCAGGCGGTGAACAGCGCCGGCAGGAACATGCCGACGTGCGGGCCGGAGGCGTCGAGGACGACTCCGGCCGCCGACGATCCGATCGAGGTGCCGACCGTGCCGGCGGTGGTCACCCAGCTCAGCCCTTCGGTGAGACTCTCCTCGGGCACCAGGTCCTTGACGATGAGATTGCCGGTCGTGAACAGCGGCGAGACGAACAGGCCGGAGACGATCTCGACGGCACCAAGGAGGACGAGGTTGTCCATCGACAGGCGGAAGCCCACGTAGCCCGCGGTGAGCAGGCACAGGAAGATCACCATGTGCGCCCAGTGCGAGCCGCGGAACGTGCGCGAGCCGAACACCACCGCGCCGATGCACGAGCCGACCGCGAACATGGCGAGCTGCAGGCCGAGGAAGCTTTCCAGCCCCATCGATTTGATGCTGGCGGTGATCGACACGTCGAACGACGTGAAGCTCATGTTGAACACAAGGAACACAACGAGCAGCGGCAATACGCCGCCGTACAGGAGCGCGCTCTTCGGCTTGGTGCCCTGCCGGCGCAGCCGGTCGAGGGACAGACGGTCGGCGTCACCGCCGCCCACGGCGCCGCCGGCCCCCACGCCGTCCGGCGCGGCCGCGACCTCGACGGCCTCCACGATGGCCGGCGGCTGCGTGGACCTCAGGGAGAAGAACACGACGCCGCCCACGCCGCAGGCGATCGTCGGCACGAACAGCTGGCTGACCGGATGCACGCTGGTGGCCAGCCATGCGGCGAGGATCGGCCCCAGGATGAACACCACCTCGTCGATGGCGGCCTCCATCGCGTACGCGGTGTTGAGCAGCTCCTCGCCGTCCCCCCGGCCGCGCAGCGCATACGCCCAGCGGGTGCGCACAAGCGCGCCGAACGAGAACTGGGTCAGCCCCATGACGACGGCGAGCGCGAACAGCAGCGGGATCGGCACGCGTACCAGCGCCGCGAACGCGAAGGAGAGCATCGCGACGACCTGCACCGCCAGCGCGATGCGGCCGACGCGGCGCTGCCCGAAACGGTCGAACAGCCGCGCATAGAACGGGGTCACGCACGACAGGGAGAACACGTAGACGGCGCTCATCGTGCCGGCGATCGTCCAGTTGTCGTACAGGTGGTTCAGCGCGAGCACGATGCCGAGGCTCATCATGGAGATCGGCAAGCGGGCCACCGCGCCGGAGACGCAGAAGGCCTTCGTGCCGGGGATACGGAACAGGCGGGCGTACGGGGAACGCGACCGCGCGGCGGCGGCCCGGCTCATGCGCGCGCCTCCTCGGCCTCGATTCCGTTTCCGTGGGAGCCTTCGCCCGTCCGTTCATCCACGGATGTCGGCTCCACGTCGCCCTCGTAGATGCCGGTGCCTGTCCGTCCATCCACGAATGCCGGCTCCACGCCGCCCTCGTAGATGAAGATGTCCTCCCCGTCGCCCACATGCTCGCCGGGATGGTCCTTGGCGTAGCGTTCGGCGACGCGTGCGAGCCCCTTGTGGTCGTAGAAGCCCACATCGCAGCTGGAGTCGGTGTGCAGATAGTAGCGGTTCACGCCGGCGCGCGCGAACGCGTCGAGCATGTGCCGCCAGAGCGTGCCGCCCACGCCGTGGCCGCGCGCGGCGGCGTCGACGAGGAACAGTTCGACCTCCGCCCGGGCACGGTCGTTGATGGCGATGTCGTCCTCCATACGCTCCTCGAGCGCATGCCACGCCTCGGTGCGCACGAGCGCGTCGGCCCCGGCCGCGGTGGCGTCCAGTTCGGCGTTGACGCGCGCCAGTTCGCCGCCCACCCACGGGAACAGCGCCGGTTCGCCGGCGATGCGCACGAGGGTGACGCCCATGAAGGCGCCGTCCGGGGTTTCGGCGATCTCGCCGCGCGTGGCGGGTTCGAGATAGTGCAGGACGAAATGCCTGGAGGTGAGCCGTGTGATCGCCGGCCCGTCGGGTTCGTCGACGCCCCAGGTGCGGTGGAACGCCTCGACGATGGCGTCGAGGTCGTCGGCCCGGATGGGACGGTAGATGACGGCGGTGCTGGTGGTTGCGGCGTCGTTCGCAGCCATGGGTTATCCACTCCTTGTCGATGTCGTCGTGTCGCACGTGCGCCCGCCCACACATGCCCGCACGAGGGTAGCGGATCCCCCCGCTCGCGACGTTCACGGCGCGTTCCAGCCGTGGGACCCGCTGTCCCGGCCCCCATGGGCGGGATGGGTCTAGTCGTCGTCGGTATGACCGGGGATTCCGGAGCTCAACTCGGCAATGATTTCCTGTTCTGTTTTCTCCTCGGCGCGCAGCTCGCGCAGGCGCGCGTCGGGTTCACTCACATAGTAGAGAGCGGCGTCGATACTGTCCAACGGCACGCCTTCCATCGCCGAAAGCAGCAGTCGGTACAGGTCGAGCTGCACGAGCTTTTCGGCGATGTCGCGCGGTTTGCGCGGCCTGTGGCCGGTCTTCCAGTCGATGACGGTGTAGCGTTTCGACGGGTCGGCCGGGTCGAACCCGCCATGGAAGACGGCGTCGAGCTTGCCGTTGGCGATGATGCCGTCGAGCTCGGGGATCGCGACGACGAGCTGCCGTTCCGCCCATGCCGGCGTACGTGACGCCCATGGGGATTCGACGAGTCTGCGCTCCCAGACGGCGAGCATGGCCTCGGCATGCTCCCGGCGCCCGGAGGTCGGCGGCTCCGGTGAGGCGCCGGACGGACCGTCCATGCGCCCGTTTACGGAGAACCGGTCCTCCCGGCGCCGCAGGTCGTCGATCATCGAGGCGCGGTCGAGCCCCTCGTAGCCGTCGATCCCGGCATCGAGGAACCGTTCCGCCCATGCATGGAATCGCGTGCCGGCCGAGGCGGACGGCGAGGCGACGGACGGTATCGGGCGCACGATGCCGCGCCAGTACCGGCGCTCCTCCCGCTCCCCCATGTCGCCGGCCCGGGTCTGCAGCCGGGTGACGCTCTGGCGCGATCCGGCGAGGATGCGCTGCGCCTTGTCGCGCACGGCCCTGTCGAGATCGGCCCCCGACATGGCGCCGTTCATGAGGTCGCCTTCGGCGATGAGCAACCTGGCCCTGTCGAGCAGGCCGCGGCCGGCGGCGCCGGAGGATGCGCCCGCGGCGGGCCCGAATCCCGCGTCGGGTTTCGCGGCCGCGCCGGCGTCGGATTCCGTGGCGGCGACGGCGTCCGCCGCGGCCTCGAGCCGTGCGGCGATTCCCGCGCTCAGCGACGCCGGCCAGGGCAGCGTCCCGTCCCGACGCTCCTCGAGCGGCGCGGACCATGCCCCGCCGATGACGGCATGCGCGTAGGAGGCGGCGTCCTCCCCGGTGAAGAACCCGTCCGGACGCGGCGCTCCCAGCGCGTCCAACGTCCCGGCGGCGGCCGAACCATCCGAATCGACCGAATCGACCGAATCGACGTCCTCGGCCATGACGGTTCCGGCGTGCGGGTGGAGCGCGTCATGCACTTCGAGCCAGAAGTCGGAGGGCTTCGCCTTCCTCGACGACGTCCTGACCGCGGACGGGTCGCGCCCGGGTTCCGAGCTGCGGCTGTAGGTGAGCAGCACGTCCCGTTTGGCACGGGTGAGCGCCACGTACATGAGCCGCCTCTCGTCGGCGTGCAGTCTTCTGCCGTATTCCTCCGCTTGGGTGAGGTACCAGGAGTCCGGGTCGACGTCGTCCACGCCGTCGCCGACCCCGCGCAGCGACCCGTAGACCTCGTCGTCGATGAGTTCCACGTCGTCCAACGCGTCCAACGCCTCGATCGGGTCCCCTCCGACGGGCGCGTCATGGGGGAACCTGGGCAGGATGCCCGCGTCGGCGCGCATCGGCGCCGGCACGGCGGTCGGATCGTCCAGCCAAGTGCCGGCCTCCTCGTGGTATTCGGGGGCCTCCCATCCCCCGGGTTCCCCGGGCCGTGCCGCACGGGTCCCGCCCGGATGCCGTTCGTCGAGCGTCACCTTGAGGTGGTTTCCCTGGTTGCTGGGGAAGGTTCCCGCGGCGAGGCCGACGATGGCGACCGCGTCCCATTCGAGCCCTTTGGACTGGTGGACGGTCATCAGCTCCACGTCCGCCCCGCGGTCGGATTCGAAAGCGGACGTCTCGTCGTCGATGCTCCGCAGCGCGTCCGTCCAGGCCATGAACCCGCGCAGCGTGGGCGCGGAGTCGGCGGCGATCTCGGCCGTATACGTGTCGACCAGGTCGATGACGGCGTCCATCGGCAGATGCGCGAGCGTGGGATTGACGGAGGACCCGTCCGAACGCAGCGCCTGCGCGACCACGGTGTCGATGTCCAGGTCGAGCGCCTGGACGGCGGCACGCACCACGTCCGGCAGCGGGCGCCCGACCACGTCATGGACCTGCCGCAGCATGCGGCCGGCATGCGCGATGGCGCGCACCGCGGACTCGGGGAATCCGCCATCGCCGAGCAACGAGGCGAGGCCGTCGCCGAGCAGCACGTCGGGCAGGAACACCGCGTTGGCCACGGCGTCGCGGTGCTCGCGCACCAGGGACGCCCATTCGTCGCGGGGCTCGTCGCCGGAGGCGAGGCCGGCGGCGACGAGCGCCTGGTAGCGGGCCTGCGTGTTGAGCGCGTCGGCGAGCGACGCCAACGAGGCCAGCGACGCGGCGGCGAGGCCGAAACGGGGCGTGGCGAGCAACCGCATGAGGGAGCCGGCGTCGGTGTGGTCGGCGACGACGTGCAGCAGGGCGAGCACGTCGCGGATTTCGGGACGGTCGAGCATCGCCGAATAGCCGACGACGAGCGTGCTCAATCCCGCCGATTCCAGGGCCTGCCGGTAGATGTCCATGTTCTTCTTCGAGCGGAACAGCACGGCTGCGGTGCGCCGCGGCGGCGGGGCGACGCCTTCCGCGGGCCCCTCGCCGGAGACCCCGCCGGACGCGGTGCCCTCCGGCCCGGGGCCGCCGATGCCGCCGATCCCATGGGGGCGCACCGCCTGCCGGCAGAACCGCACGACGGCGTCGACCTCCTGGCCGAGGGTGTCGTAGCCGAGCACGCCGAGCGTGCCCTCGGGCGCGGAGGGCATGGCGTCGAGCGGGGCCACCTCCACTTCGCGCAGGAGGGAGCTGCCGGGCCTGCGGGGCGTTCCCCTGAGGGGCAGGGTCAGGTCGTTGGCGGCTTCGAGCACGAGGCGCGAGTTGCGTCGGGTGACGCTCAGCGCGTACGGCTTCGCGTCCCGGGGCATGTGGAAGTCCTGCTGGAACATGCGGAACGCACCGGGGCTCGCGCCGCGCCAGGCGTAGATCGACTGGAACGGGTCGCCCACCGCGTTGACGGCCGTGCCGCCCCGGAACAGGGTGGCGAGCAGCGCGGCCTGCGTGGTGGAGGTGTCCTGGTATTCGTCGAGCAGCACATGGCCGAACCGCCGGCGGTAGCGTTCGCCGATGGAGGGGAACCGTGTGACGAGCTGGTAGGCCGCTATGGTGAAGTCGCCGAATTCGGCCATGTTGAGGCGCCGCTTCTCCGCCGTGTACGCCTCGACGAGACCGAGCAGCGCCTCGCGGCGTTCGGCGGTGCCGACGAGTCCCGCGCACGTCCAGACGCATTTGTCGCGCAGCCGACGGTGATGTTCCTCGAGTTTCGCGGCCCAGGTCGCGTCGGTGTCCTTCTTGAGCCGGCGCGGCGCGCGTATCTTGGGTTCGGCGTCCGGTACAGGCCGGTCGCCGAGCGCCTCACGCACCCGGTCGATGAACGCCCGGTCCCATGCGCGCACCCGTGCGACGGCCGTGTCCATGTCGGGCACGCCCTCGCCGATCATCGCGCTGCCGATGGCGTTCGACAGGGCGAGCACCCGCGACGCGAGCGTGCCGAAGGCGCCGAGATCAAGCCCCCGCAATTCGCCCATGTGCCGGTCGATGACGTTCGCGGCGAGCTGCAGCGCGCCGGCTTCGCTCAACGGCTGCGTGTTCTGGTCGAAGCCGACGAGCAGGCCGTACTGGCGCACGATGGTCTGGAAGAACGCGTCGTATGTGTAGACGGCCGGTTTGAGGAACATACGGTCGTCGCCGCCCGCTTCTTCGCCCCGGTCGGCGAGCACGGCCGCGGAGACGCGCGACAACAGTTCGCCGGCGGCCTTGCGCGTGAAGGTCAGGCCGAGGATGCGTTCGGGGGCGACGCCCCGGCGGATGAGTTCGATGATGCGACGGGTCATCGTGTAGGTCTTGCCCGATCCGGCTCCGGCGACGACGAGCACGTCGTCGTCCACGGGGGCGTTGATGACCGCGGCCTGTTCGGGACTGTCGGTGAACGTGGTGCGTGCGCTCATGCCTGCCTCGTTTCGAATACGGTGTCGACCCGGCCGGCGCAGGCCGGGCAGACGTCGCGCATCCGGCAATGGGCCAGATGCGCCGCGGTCGGATGGGCCGCGAGCCGCTCGGAGCGGCTGGCCGCGGCGGCGTAGAACACGCGGGAGATCATGGTGAGCGACCATAGCGCCTGCGTGCCGTTGAGGGACGCGAACCGCGCCCATACGTCGTCGTCCACGCCACGGGGCCTGGACACGCCGGTCGTTTCGGCCCGCGCATCGCCGGCTCCCGGACCGTCCCCGCCGCCCGCGACCGGCGCGTCCGGGGACAGCACGGGCATGTCCGCGAGCCGGGACAGGTCGCGGTAGTGGTCGCGCTGTGTGAACGCTTCGCCGTTGAGTGAGCCCGCGGTGAACAGCGGCGGCTGGAACAGCCCCTCCGGCGAGTAGCTTTCGGCGGGTGCGGCATGGGATTCGACATGGAACAGCCCGCTCTGGGCGATGACCGGCGCCGCCTCGAGCGCCCGGGCGCCGCGCATGCCGCCGCCCTTGGCCTCCCCCGGACGCCCGGACGTCTCGGGGAAGACGAGGCCGAGCTGATAGCACACCAACTGCAGGTCGTTGAAGATCTGCCCCACCGCGGGCACGCGCCCGGTCTTGTAATCGATGAGGCGGATGGTCCTGTCGCCGTTCCCGTCCACGCGCGTCTCCTTGCGGTCGATGCGCCCGGTCAGGCGGATGGTCAGGTCGTCGCGCATGCCTTCGGGCCAGCCGCCGACAAGCGCGCCCATGAGGGCGGCGAGGTCGTGCCTGCCGATCGGCTCGATGCCGGGCAGCGCGTTGTAGGCGGCGAGGATGTCGCCCAGATCGAAGCGCGCGGCGAACTCCTCCTCGCAGTCCGCACGTTCGAGCGTGCCGATATGGAGGTACTTGGCGTTGCCGCCGAGATAGCCGGCGTGGTTGGACCGTACGAAGTAGCCGGCGATGTTTCCCAACGCCGTGCCGACCTGTTCGTCCTTGCGCATGGCGGCGTACCGTGCGGCCGGGTCGTCGATGGAGGCCTGGCCGGCTTTGAGCCCGTCGTAGATCGCGGCGAGCCTGCCCGCCACCTCGTCGACGCGCGCCTCGACGCCTCCGGGCGCGGCCACGGGCAGGTCGAGCCCCTCCTCGCTGCCGCGCTGGGCGACCGCATGGATGAGCGTGCCGAAGCCGGTGGCCACGCTGCCCGGGCGCGGCCCGGAGAACCGGTTCTCCAACAGCCAGCACACGGGGCACTCCCACAGCCGGTCCACCGCGGAAGGGGACAACGAGACGACCGGGGCGGATTCGGAATCCGGGGCGGCGTCCGATTTCCCGCGCACGATGAGACGCGGATAGGACCAGTCGGCGGGATCCGCCGAGGAGACGCCGTGCCCCGCCAGCAGCGCGAGGGCCGCGGCGGCGTCCCTGCCCTGCGGCGAATCCGCCGGATGCCGGGACAGGATGATGCGGGCCGCGGCCACGAGCCCACGCGGATCGGCGTCCAACCCGGCGAGCGGGTCGCCGGACGACCGCGACGGGTCTTCGGCCTGTTCGGGGTCCCCCACTTCGGTGAACCGCGCCTCTGCGCGGTCGAAACGTTCCGGCAGGTAGCCGTACAGGAAGTCGGAGGGGGTCAGGTCGTCGTTGGCCACGGCGCTGACGGACACCGTGGCGCCATCACGACCGTCGTTCCGCGCGCCGTGGCCGTCGCCCGCCCGGTTTCCGGCCTCGTCGGCCCACCCGCCGACGCTCCCGGCATCGGCGCGGGTGAGGGCGAACAGGAAGCTCTTCTTCTCGGAGGCGAGCACCGCGGCCAGACGGGGGTCGGTTCCCCCGCCGCGGCCCGCGGCGCCCGCGGCCGCGCGATCCGCGTCGCCGCCGGCGCGGGTGGCGTCGAGCATGATCTCGGCCAGGTCCTCGCCGCCGAACAGGGTGTTGCGTTCGGCGAGGTTGGGCCATACGTCCTGCTGCACGGCCGGCATCCACACATGCCGCCAGTGCCGGCCCACCGCGCCGGCCGGCGTGGTGAGGGTGACGGCCTGTTCGACCGGTCCCACGTGGGCGAGCGAATCGGCCTCGATGCGCATGGACCGCACCTGTGCGATGAACGCGGTGATGTCGTGCCCGGCGGTGCCGCCCTCCGCGTATTGGAACAGGCGCATGGCCACGTCCAGACGGTCGTTGGCCGCGCGCCCCTCGGGGGTGTTGTCCAACGCCTCGCGCTGCCATGCACCGGCCACGCCGCAGGCCTGCCATGCCATGGCGAGGGCGAACTGCGGTTCCGCATCCTCCAGGGAACCGAGTCCGGAGGCGATGACGCCGACGAGCCTCCACAGCCGCAGGAACGCCTTCGCCTGCGGGTCGCCGCCGACGACCCTTCCGATGACGGACAGCACGTCGGCCGCCGGCGCGAGCGGATCATCCAGGACGAGCATCGCGTATAGGGCATCCACGCCGAACGGCGGCGTCTCCTCGCCGTCGGTGAGGCTGTCGTCGACGACGTTCCCCGACGCATCCGCAGCGTCACGCTGCGCACGCCATTGTTCCGTCAGCGACCGCCAGCCGGCGACCACGCCGGCGAGCGCACCCCGGTCTCCCCCGCCGTCGCCCCGCACGGCCCGCCCCGCGGCCTCGGAGGTCTCGCCGGAGCCACCGGCGTCATCGGCATCGCCGGCCAGGCCGTCGTCGACGACCTGCGACAGGGATTCCAGCGCGGCCATAGCCGATTCGATGGGGGCGAGGCGCCCGGGCCGCCCCTCCCCCGGACGCGCGCCGGTGGTGATGAGCGGGCAGGCCATCACCGTGGCGACGCGCGAACGGGCGAACGCCGCGATCGCCGCCGGGCTCATCGTGGTGCCGGAGAGTCCCTGCCGGCGCAGGCGGGCGAGTTCCAGCAGCGCGAACAGCCCCTGCACGAACGGCTCGTCCTTGAGGGGTTTCGTGACGGACGAGTAGCGCACGGGCACGCCGTCGTGACGCAGACGTTCGCCGAATGTGCGCACGGTGGCGTTGTCGTGGGCGATGACGGCCATGTCGTTCCATTGCGCATGGCCGTCGAGGCGCATGCGTTTGATGCGCCAGACCACATCGTCGAGTTCCTCGCGCGGACTGCGGTACAGGGCGGTGCGCAGCGTGCCGTCTCCGGTCGGGTCATGCGCCGGATCCGGGGTGCGGATGGGCCACGCGCCGTCGTAGCGGGGCAGTTTGCCGGGACGCTCGGGCAGCGGGATGCCGCTCTCCTCCATCGAGGGGATGGACAGGGAGACGCGCGCGGCCACGAGATCGAGGTACGAGGGCGCGGCCGGGGCGGCCGCCGCCGGACCTGCACCCAGGCGGACCTCCACGGCCCCGAGCGGGCCGAGCCGGGCCTGGGAGAACAGGTATTCGGGATAGGAGCCGCGGAAGGTCTGCACGGCCTCGTCCGGGTTGCCGACGAGCAGCAGGCGCACGCCCCGCGCGGACAGCGCCTCGAGGAACCTCAGACCGGCGAGCGTGGTGTCCTGGAAATCGTCGACGACGAGCAGACCCGGCAGCCCGGCCGCGTCGCCGTCCTGCAGCGCCGCCGCCCCCTCGACCAGCAGCCTTGAGGCGTCGAGCCGGTATTCGCCCGGGTGGGCGGCCTCGATGGCGTCGACGTATTCATGCCGCAGCGCGAACGCCAGCCGCCATTGCAGTTCGAGACGCGCCGCATGGCCGGAGCCTTCGCCCGAGGCGGCGGCGCGGGCGCGCAGCGTGGCGATGAGCCCCTCCTCCCTGCCGAACGAGGCGCCGAGCTCGTTCATGCGGGCGAGCATGTCGCGCAGCTGGTCGACAAGGGCCTGGGACACGCCACGCTCGAGCATGGCCGCCGTGGTGCCCTCGCCCGGCCCGGCCCCCACGCCGTCGCCGTCGTCCGCCGCGGGCATGTCCCCGACCGACCTCGCCCAATCGTCGGAGGCGAAATAGGAACGCAGCAGACGGCAGACGTCGCACATCTCGCCCGCACGGGCGTGGACGAGATGCACGGCGAGCACGCGGCGGAGCAACGCGTCCTGCTCGGCGCCGTTGAGCAGACGCGGGGCCGGCGACCCCGTGGCGAAGCGCCGCGCGGAGATGACGCGGAACGCCAATGCGGACAGCGTGGTGACCGGCCGGACCTGCGCCGAGGCGCCGATCCGGCGGATCGCCCGGTCGCCGAGCAGGTCCGCGATGACGCGGTTCGACACGGCCATGGCGGCGCCCTCGCCGCCGAACGCGTGCAGGCCGCGCAGCAACGCCTCGTAGGCGAACCCCGTCTTGCCGCATCGCGGGGCGCCGGCCGCGAGCACCGCGCGCGGCCCCTCGCCGCCGATCAGGGCGTCCAACGCCTCGTGGGAGTCCGTGTATCCAGTCATGGTTCCAAGCCTAGGCCGCGTTCCGGCGACCGGTAGATATCTACCGGTTTTGTCCCGGCCCCGCGTGTCACGCGTGCGTCACGCATGTATCACGCCCGCGTCGCACACGCAACGGCACGGCAGCGGGATCCCGCGGCCCGCTCCCCGTGGAGCCGGCTATCGCAGCGCGTCCCACACCGCGGCGGACAGGTCGCGGATCGACGCCTGCGCGGCGGAGGGCGAGGCGACGTCCGAGGTCATCACGGCGATCGCGTAGTCGCCCTGGGTGGCCGAGCCGTCGATGGCGCCGGAGGTGTCCGAACCGGCGAACACAAGCGCCGCGTCGTTCTCCACGCCGGTGTTCTCGCCGGTCTTGTTCGCCACCGTCACGCCGGCCGGCACGCCGCCGGGGATCTTCGCGCGGCGCGTCTGGCCGAGCAGCAGGTCGATCATGCGCCGGCTCGCGTCGCCGGAGACCAGCCTGCCCCGGTAGGCGGCGGCCATGAACCGTCCGCAGTCGTCGGCCGTGGTCACCTTGCCGTTGGCGTCGACGGGTGTGACGCCGAGCGCCTGGCTGATGCGCGAATCCTTGAACCCATAGCGGGCTGCGGTGTCGTTGACCACCGTGAACCCGGCCTGCATGTCGCCGCCGCCGAGCATGGTGACCAGCGAATTCGTCGCCTCGTTGGAGCTCACGGTGATCATCTGCGTGAGCAGTTGGTCGAGCGAGGCGTCGTCGGAGACGGCGCCGTCGGCGATCCGCTGGAACACGGCGAGCATGACGTACAGCTTGATGTCCGAGGCGGCGTAGGAGGGATGGGAGTCGACGGAGACACTCGCGCCGCTGGCCAGATCCTCCACATACACCTGCCAGGTGCCCTGGTAGCCGGCGATCCTGGACCGGATCGTCTGGCCGAGCGCGTCCATGTCGCGCTGCTTCGACGCCTTCGCGCTCGGCTGCGGCGCCGCCGCACGGCCCAGCGTCCGGTGCGTCGTCCCGCCGCCGGCCGAAGTCCTTGACGAGGCGCCCGTCCCCGCGGACTCTGCCCGCCCGCCCGCGAAGGCGCCGGCAAGCCAATCGGGCCGCAACCATACGACCGCGCCGGCGCCGGCGCACGCCATCACCACCATCACCGCCACGACTGCGGCCACCGCACGCGCCGCCACGGACCTCCCGCGACGCGCCACGGACGCGCGGGTCGCATGCCGACCGAACCGATCCTTCCTCATAGCGTCCAGTATGCCGCACCCTCCCGGCGCGCGGCGGCGGCGCACCGACCCGCGGACGCCCTTCCCTCCCGAAACCACGACCCCCGTGGATACCCGCGAACACCCGTGGATACCCGCGAACGGCCCGCGCCCACCCGAACCCCGGACAAGCCGGGCGCTCATCCCGCACCGAACGTACGATGGCGTCAGGAAGAGACCGAGGGAAAGAGGCATCATGCCGGCAACCATCACCACGCCGCCGCGGATCCCGGGCTACACGTTCATCCAGACGCTCGGATCGGGCTCCACCGCGAGCGTCTACCTCTACCAGCAGCGCACGCCGAGCCGCATCGTGGCGGTGAAGGTGTCGAAGGCCTCGCTGGACCCGCGCGCCGCCGCGCAGTTCACGCAGGAGGCCAACACGATGGCCCAGCTGTCGAGCCACCCGTACATCATGCCGATCTACGGCGCGGGCGTCACCTCGAACGGCCTGGGGTACATCGTGTTCGAGTACGCGCCGGGCGGCACGTACAAGGAGATCGCGCAACGCCAACCGCTCACCTGCGACCAGATGCTCGACCTCGGCGTCAAGCTGGCGAGCGCCCTGTTCACCGCGCACCGCGCCGGGGTCATCCACCACGACATCAAGACCAGCAACGTGCTCGTCAACGCGCAGGGCCTGCCGGTGCTCGCCGATTTCGGCATCTCCACGAACATCTACGACAAGACGTTCACCGGCTATTCGCTGCCGTGGGCGCCGCCCGAGGTGCTGGGCGGCCATGTGGGCGCCGAGGCGGCGGACATCTACTCGCTGGGCGCCACGCTGTACGCCACGCTCACCGGCCGTTCGCCGTTCGAATACGGCTACCGGCCGCGCACGCCCGCCCAGCTGCGCGAGCTGATCCTCACCAAGCCGCTGCCCGCCATCAACCGCCCGGACGTGCCGGCGGACGTGGAGAAGGTGCTGCGCCGCGCGATGGCCAAGGAGCCGGACGACCGCTACTACTCGGCGCTGCAGTTCGCGCGCGAGATGCAACGCGTCCAGCAGGAGCACTTCGGTCATATGACGCCGGTGATCGCCGAGGGCCAGCCGCCCTACCCGGCGCAGCGGGCCGTCCCGACGCCGGCGCGGCCGGGCGACCGGGCGACGAACCGCGCCTGGGTGCGCCCGGTCGCGATCGCCGCGGGCGTGGTCGCCGCCGTCGCCGCGCTGGCGCTGGCGTTCGCGTTCGTCGTCGCGCCGCGTCTGGATTCGAGCGCCACGTCGGATCGCGCCACCATCGACAATCCGGCCACGGGCGACTCGTCGGCGAACGCGGGCACGCCGGACGGCTCCGACGCCGAGGTCGTGCCCTCGCCGTCGAACCTGTACGGCTCGTACAACGACGACGGCACCGTCACGTTCACCTGGGACAACCCCGACCCGGAAAAGGGCGACTCCTACGCGTGGCAGCCGGCCGAGGGATCGGACTCCGGCGGGCAGGTCGACACGACCATCGTCAAGGACGCCAAGGTGACCATCGACGCGGTGCCGGACGCGAACCAGACGTGCATCCAGGTGTCGATCGTGCGCGCCGACCGGCAGATGTCGGCCGACCCGGTGACCGCCTGCGCGACGCGCTAGGCGCACGGACGGGCGCAAACCGGACGACACGCACCCTACGGAGAAAAACCGGTACATATGACCCGGCCCCCGTATAACGGCGTTACATTGAGTGGATAGGGTACCTCGAGAGGGGACGGGAGAACAGTATGGCGAAGTCATCCCAGGCATACGAACGGTCACGCAGGGCCGGCGCGCTGCTGCGCCGCCTGGTGCCGTCGGGCAACCGCAGGTGGGTCACGCCCGTCGTCACGCTGCTGCTCATCCTCGCCGCCATCGCGGGCGCGGTCATCATCAGCTCCGTCACCCAGCGCCACGTGCAGCTCGACGACGGCACCGTGTGGGTCACGTCGCTGAAGAACCGCAAGGCCGCACGGTTCAACGTGCGCCTGCGCGAGGCGGACGCCGCCGTCGCCTCGTCGGCGCAACGGTTCGACGTCTCCCAGCACGGTTCGGACACGGTGCTCGACGAGACCTCCCGCGCCTCGTCCATCAAGGCGTCCACCATCGGCGTGGACGGCAGCACCGAGGTCAAGGGGAACACCGTCTCGATGATCGGCGGCGGCACGGTGGCCTTCCTCAACACGAAGACCGGCGACGTGTGGGCCGGTTCGGCCGACGACGTCACCTCCGTCTCCCCCGCCTCCGCGAAGCCGCAGATGCGCCTGGGCACGGGCGGCCGCGCCGTGGTCGACTCGAACGGCGTGGTGTGGGGCTACCGCCCCTCGGACGGCATGATCATGGAACTCACCTCGCCGCAGAGCCGCGTCGCGCAGCTCGAGTCGATCACATCGGGCGGGCAGACGAACGCCGACTCGTTCACCGTGGTCGACGGCGCCCCGGTCATCACCTCCGGGCCGCGGCTGATCTTCAAGGGCGGCGACGTCGCGCTCGGCGAAACGGGCCGGTTCACGCTGCAGTCGCCTTCGGTCGACGGCGAGCAGTCGGGCTGGGTGGCGGCCGCCGGCCAGGACGGCCTGCGTCTCGTCGACCTGACGAAGCGCGGCGCCAAGCCCGTCGTCCTGTCCTCCGGCGGCAAGGGGGAGCCGGCGCGGCCCGTCTCCTCCGGAGGCTGCGTGCACGCGGCGTGGAGCCGCAAGGCCGACAACTACGTGCGCGTATGCTCCGCGAAGGACGGCGGCGCGCGGTTCGCGTCGTTGCAGGCGGTGAACGCCACCTCCGAACTCGTGTTCCGCACCAACCACCGCCAGGTGGTCCTCAACGACGTGGTCAACGGCAACGTGTGGAACCCGCAGGACTCCACCGACGTCATCAAGATCCAGTGGAACACGATCCAGACCGAGCAGTCCGAGAAGCAGCAGCAGAGCGACGACACCGCGAACAACCAGCGCAAGTACGACAAGACCTGCTCGCAGCAGTCCGGCGAGATCAAGGCGGAGAACGACGACTTCGGCGCGCGCGCCGGCGGCGAGCAGATCCTCGACGTGCTGCGCAACGACCAGCAGACCGACTGCTCGGTCCTGCGCATCACCCATGTGAACGCGCCCTCCGGCGCCGACGTCACCGTCTCTCCGGTCTACGACGGCCGCTACGTCCAGCTCGACGCCACCAAGGCGCACGCCGGCTCGGCGAGCTTCTCCTACGAGATCTCCGACGGCCGCGGCCAGACCTCCACCGCCACCGTCGACCTCACGCTCCAGGCGGGCGACGACCACGCGCCCGCGCAGAGCGACGTGCCCCCGGAATTGGCCGTCGAACAGGGCGCCACCTATACGACGAACGCGCTGGGAAGCTTCACCGACCCGGACGGCGACCCGATGACGCTCGTCTCCGCCGTGCCGCAGAACTCCGACCAGGTGTCGGTCTCCACCAGGGCCGACGGGCAGCTCACCTTCAACACCGGTTCGATGACCTCGGGCCGCGTGGGCGTGCAGGTGACCGCCTCCGACGGCGAGCAGACCGGCACCGGCATGATCTACTTCTCCGTCAAACCGGCGAACACGCTGGCCGCCGACATCGACCCGGTGGTCAAATCCGCCCTGCCGGACACCGACACCACCATCGACCTCAAGCCGTACGTGCACGCCACCAGCGCGCAGCCGGCGCAGCTGTCGGCCGTCGACGCGCCGGACGGCGCGAGCGTGACGATGAACGCCGCCGACCAGACGCTGCAGTTCAAGGCCCAGAACCCGGGCACCTACTACGTGCCCTACACCATCACGCAGGGTTCGGTGCCCGCCACCGGACTGGCACGCGTGGAGGTGCAGCCGGCCACCGGCGAGGCCGCCAAGCCGGTCGCCGCCAACGACGTGGCGCTGCTCGGCGCCGGCAACACGGCCATCGTCGAGCCCCTCGCCAACGACGTCGACCCGATGGGCGGCGTGCTGTCCGTCACGTCGGTGTCCGCCGACGCCTCATCGGGCATCAAGACGGGCCTGGTGAGCCACAAGCGCGTCTACCTGACGGCCCGCCAGGTGCCGACCAGGCCCGTCGAGGTCACCTACACGGTGGCCAACGCCGCCGGCACCTCGACCGGCACCATCGTGCTGCAGCCGCCGGCGCTGTCCACCGGCAATTCGGCGCCGAAGGCGCAGAACGTGAACGCGCAGGTGCGCACCGGCGGCATCGTGTCCGTGGACGTGCTCGACCACGTCAGCTACCCGGACGGCACCACCGTGAAGCTGCAGAACAACCTGCAGACCGACAAGGCCACGTTCCGCGGGATCGCGTTCGTCTCCGGAGACACGGTGCGCTACCAGGCGTCGAACGAGCCCGGCGTCTACCCGGTCACCTACACGGTGAAGGACGATCTGGGCAACTCGGCGTCCGGCACCATCACCATCACCGTGCACAAGGGAGACGCCGAGCACAAGAGCTCCCCCACCCCGCACGACACCGAGGCGCAGGTGGCGGCCGGCCAGAAGGTACGCATCCCGATCACCCTCACCGGCATCGACACCGACGGCGACGACGACCAGCTCCTGGGACTGGGCAACAAGGCGCCGCAGCTCGGCCGCATCACCGAAGTGGGCGCCAACTACCTGGTGTACGAGGCGTACTCCGACTCCTCCGGCACCGACACCTTCTCCTACGCGGTCGAGGACTGGACCGGCCGTCGCGCGCAGGCGCAGATCCGCGTGGGCGTGTTCACCGGCGCCTCCGACTCGGGCGTCTACGCGCGCGACGACGAGGTGACGCTGCGCCCCGGCACCGCGGCCACCGTGCCCGTCACCCTCAACGACATCTCCGGCGACAACACGGACCTCACGGTCGAGCCGAAGCTCGAGCCGCAGGGCATCCAGGGCGCCAGGGTGAAGGACAACGCCATCGACTTCACCACGCCCGACAACGCGGGGACGGCCTACATCGTCTACACGGTGAGGGACAAGGCCGGGCTGTCCGACACGGGCACGCTGACCGTGAACGTGGACCCGAACGCGCCCATCGACCCGCCGCAGGCCTATGACTACCGCGTGCCGCCGGCCGCCACCATCGACAAGAAGAGCGTCGACGTGGACGTCAGCCAGTGGATCGCGAACCCCTCGGGCACCGCCGCCGACCTCAAGGTGGGCGTGCACCCCTCGGCCCGCGACCACGCGCGCGTCAAGGGCGGCGACAAGTCGACCGTCATCACCGTGGACCTGACCGACGAGGCCCGTTCCGTGCCCTACACGGTGACCAACACGAGGTACGGCATCACCTCCACCGCGTTCATCCAGGTGCCCGCATACGGCGTGTTCCCGCCCACGCTGCGCCCGAACGCGCCCGAGATCAAGGTCAACGCGCGCGAGACCGTCCAGATCAACATCGCCGACTACGTGCGCGTGGGCGCCGGCAAGGAGGCCACCGTGGACGGCGCCGATTCGGTGAGCGCCACGAAGGCCGCGGACAACGACCTCTATGTGAACGACAAGACGCTCAAGTTCACCGCGCCCAAGGACTACTCCGGCCCCGCCTCGATCACGTTCACCGCGGTGGACGGCAAGAAGGGCTCCGACAAGACGAAGATCATCAACTCGGCGGTGATCACGCTGCCGATCACGGTGGTCGGACGCAACACGCAGCCGCCCACGTTCTCCTCGTCCAACATCGACGTGGTGGCGGGCGAACCGGAGAAGACCATCGACCTCAAGGCCCTCACCCACGCGCCCGACGGCGCCTCGGAGGACGAGCGGCAGTACACGTATTCCGGCGGATCGACCTCCGGCAAGGTGGAGGCGTCCGTCACGAACGCCGGCCAGCTGCAGGTGCGCGCGGACAAGGACGCGGCCCCCGGCACGACCGTCAGCGTCCCCGTGCGCATCAAATACGCCGCGGGCACCGTGGAGGCGGGCATGACCGTGCGCGTGGTCTCCTCCACCAGGCCGCTGGCCCGCCTGACCGACAAGACCGTGCAGGTGCGCGCGGGCGGCACCCAGACGGTGGCGATGCTCGCCGACGCCTACAACCCGTTCCCCGACGAGCCGCTCACCATCGTCCGGTGCGCGGCCGACGACGCGACCAGGCTCACCGTGGACTGCGCCGAATCCGGCGACATCTCGATCACCGCGCCCGCCGACCTCGGCGCGAGCACCAACCGCGTGCTCGTCACCGTCCAGGACGGCACGAAGGCCGAGGAGCGCAAGGTCACCGGCACCATCACCGTGGCCGTCATCGACCGTCCGGAGGCCCCGATGCTCTCGCCCGCCGACGCCAAGCCGCAGGACGGCTCCATCGACCTCACCTGGACCCCCGGCGCGTCCAACGGCAGCCCGATCACCGACTACGAGGTGAGCTGGTCCTCCGACGGCGGCGACGCCACGACCAAGTCGTGCGGCGCCGTGACCACCTGCAAGATCACCGGGTTGAAGAACGGCAAGGCGTATTCGTTCAAGGTGCGCGCGAGGAACGAGGTGGGCTGGTCCCCCGACTCGAACACCGTCACCGGAACGCCCGACCGCGTGCCTCCGGCGCCCTCCTCGGTGAGCGTGGACGACGGGTTCGAATCGGTGAGCGTGAGCTGGGACATGCCCGACTACGACGGTTCCGCGCCGGACTACTACACCGTGACGCTGAGCAACGGCGCCAAGGACACCGTGAAGGGCTCGCGCAGCAAGACCTTCACCATCCCCAGCAAGGACATCACGGACGGCATGACCGTCACCGCCACCGTCTCCGCGCACAACAAGGTCGGCGACGGCACCGGCACCACGTCGAAGAACACGGCCAAACCGTACGGCACTCCCGATCCGCCGTCCGTCACCGCCTCGCAGGCGGGCGCGAACAGCACCACCGTGAAGGTCTCCGCCGCGCTGGGGGCCATGCACAACACCACGTGCGACCGGGTCGAGCTGCAGCTGGGCGGCGACAGCAGGACCGTCTCGTGCTCCTCGACATCCGCCGACTTCACCCTGTCCGACGGTGATCTGGGCTCCCCGCTCACGCCGAAGGCCACGGTGCGCACCACGCAGGGCAGAAGCGCCACCGGCACCGGGCCGACGATCACCCCGTCGTACAAGCCGGGCATGCCGCGCAACCTGTCCGTATCCGCCTCCGGCGGCGAATGCCGCGTCACCTGGCAGGACGGCGACGGCAAGTCCGGCAGCTTCGGATACGCGGTGGACGGCGGACCGCAGTCCACCACCTACGACACCTCGTTCAGCTACGACCCGGGCAAGTGGAGGTCCTGCGGCACGGTGCACGTGTGGAAGATCTTCAAGAACGCCACCAGCGACCAGGCCAGCGCCACCAGCGACGCGATGCCGAACAAGCCGAAGGCGCAGATCAGCAACATCGACTTCAAGTGGGACGACCGCAACACGCTGCACCTGCTCAGCGGCAGCGTGGACACGTACGGCCAGCAGGCGACGGTGGTGCTCACGCTCACCGACGGGAACGGCCATTCCGAGGAGCACACGTGGACCGCCGGCTCCGGCCCCGAGAAGATCGACATGAAGGACAGTCAGCTCGAGGGCGACGTGACCTGGAGGATCACGCTCAGGGACGGCGCGTCCGAGCTCATCGACGGCGTCGAGGCCTCGGACAAGGTCTCCAACTCGCGTCCGATGGCCTCCGGCAACTCCACGTCGCTGTCCGGCATGCTGCCGGACGACGCGCACGACACGCAGCCGTGGGTAAGGGGGTTGGCGTACCGCACGTCCGCACGACCATGACATGACCGCGGCGGGTTGGCGGGCCGCCGGGCCCGCACCGCCGCCCGGTCCACCAATCGACCCGATCCGAACCATCCGAGACATCCGAACCACAGACCACCGGCGACGGGCACGCAAAGGCACCGCCCGCGCCACATGCAAGGAGAGACCATGAGCAGCGAATACACCGGCGACCCCATCGACGACGCGACCAGGCTGTCGGACACGACGCACACGCACGCCCCGGCGCAGCCGAGCCTGCCCGCGCGCCCGAAGCCTGCCATCCCGGCCAAGCCGGCCGCGGCGCAGGACGCCGGCGACGGGGACGACCTGGACGCCACCAGGCTTGGCTCCCGGTTCGACATGGACGCCACCAGGCTCGGCGGGCGCGCCGCGTCCGTCGACGCCACCGAGACGGGCGTTCCCCCCGTCGCCGCGGCACAGGCCGCCGCGCAGATGCCCGCCGCACCGCAGTCACCCGCCGTCACAGCGCCCGCCGTCACAGCGCCCGCGGCGCCGACGACGCAGCCCGAGACCGTGGCCGCCCCGCGGGTCATCGACGCGGGCCTGCTGCCCGACCTGTCCCCCGACGTGGAGCGGTTCCGCGACGCGTTCAACATGCTCGCCGAGAACATCTCGAAGGCCGTGGTCGGCAAGGCGAAGCCGATCCGCCAGGTCCTCACCGCGTTGATGGTGGGCGGCCACGTGCTGCTCGAGGACAACCCGGGCACCGGCAAGACCCAGCTGGCCCGCGCGCTGGCGAATTCGGTCGACACGAGCTTCAAGCGCATCCAGTTCACGCCGGACCTGCTGCCCTCCGATGTGGTGGGCGTCACCTTCTACGACCAGAAGACCGGCGACTTCACGTTCCGCGAGGGCCCGATCTTCGCCTCCATCGTGCTCGCCGACGAAATCAACCGCGCCTCGCCGAAGACCCAGTCCGCGCTGCTGGAGGTCATGGAGGAGCAGAAGGTCACCGTGGACGGCGTCACGCACGCCGTGCCGCAGCCGTTCATCGTGATCGCCACGCAGAACCCCATCGAGCAGCTCGGCACGTACAAGCTGCCCGAGGCGCAGATGGACCGTTTCCTCATCAAGACGTCCATCGGCTACCCGGGCCACGACGTGTCCGTCGGCATCCTCAAGCAGCTGGACATCACCGACCGCGCCGAGACCGTGTCCCCCGTGCTCACCGGCGAGGACATCATCGCCCTGCGCCGCACCGCCGAGTCCATCTACGTGGACGACGCGATCGTCGAATACATCGTGCGTCTCGTCGAGGAGACCCGCCACAACGACGCCGTGCTCGTCGGCTCGTCGATGCGAGGCGCGCTGGCCCTGACCCGCTGCGCCCGCATCTGGGCCGCGGCGGACGGACGCGGCTACGTCGTGCCCGACGACGTGAAGGACCTCGCCGTGCCGGTGCTCGCCCACCGTCTGAGCCTGACCGCCGAGGCGACGTTCGCCGGCGACACGCCTGAGACCGTCATCGCCCGGATCCTCGAGGACGTCCCCGCCCCGACGCTCGGCGCCTGACCGGCGCGAAGGAACGACCGATCATGTCCGCCTCCACGCAATCACCCCGCCGCCGCCATGCGGCGCGTCTCATACGCCGGGCGCGCCGCCGGATCCGCCGGCTGCTCTCCGCGTACATCTCCCCGTTGGGATGGGCCGTGGCGCTGTCCGGCGTGGCCGCCCTGCTCGCGTTCCTCCCGCTCGGCTGGCACGAGCTGCTCGCCTACGGCGTGGCCGCGGTGACGATGACGCTCGCCGCCATCGTCATGTCGCTCGGCAACACCTCGTTCAAAGCCTCCATCAGCCTGCCCAAGCGCCGCGTCACCGTGGGAGACACGGTCGCGGTGCGCGTGGACGTGGCCAACCCGGGGCGCACGCCCACCGCCACGGCCCGCGGCGACCTGCCGATCGGGCAGATGCACGAACGCTTCGCGATCCCCATGCTCGGCCCCGGCCAGAAGAAGCAGACCGAGGTGGAGTTCCGCACGCTGTCGCGCGCGGTGCTGCCGATCGGCCCGCTGCGCATCCGCAAGGGCGACCCGTTCGGCCTCGTGCGCCACGAGAAACGGCTCGCCGAACGCATCGAACTGTTCATCCATCCCGCCACCGTGCCGCTCAGGACGCTCGATGCGGGCCTGGCCCGCGATCTCGAAGGCCAGCCGAGCGGCGACATCGTCGACGACGACCTCGACTTCTACGGCCTGCGCGAATACGAGCCGGGCGACGACGTGCGCAACGTGCACTGGCTGAGCACCGCGAAGACCGGCACGCTGATGATCCGCCAGTACGAGGCGACCCGCCGCACCGACACCTCGCTGACCGTCTCGGTGAACCCGGACGAATACGCCAGCTCCGGCGAGTTCGAGCTCGCCGTCTCCGTCCACGCCTCGATAGGCGTGCGATGCCTCATGCAGGACCGTCCGCTCGCCACGCACGCGGGACGCGCGCACAGCTCCCCGCGCAACGCCATGGACTTCCTCGACTCGTGCAGCATGATCGACCCCGACCGCGACGACAACCCGAATCTGGCCGAAGGCACGCTGGCGCACAGCCCGGACGCCTCCTTCTACTTCCTGACCGTCGGCTCGCAGCGCGACGTGGACTCCATCAAGCGCATGGCGCTGGCGCTGCCGAAATCCGCCACCACGCTGGTGCTGCAGACCGTGGAGGGCGCGCCTCGCGCGATCCGCCGGTTCCCCGACTTCACGCTCGCCACGGTCGGCGGTCTCGACGACCTGCCGTTGATCATGGGGGTGCTCGCATGACCTACCAGACGATGCCGTTCGATCCGGCCCCGGACCGGGCCGCCGCCCCGCTGATGCCCGACGCCACCGGCACGGGCACGAACACCTCCACCACCACCGGCTCGTGGGCCGACGCCACCCATTCGGTGATCTGGATGACCCGCGGGCACCGGGCCACGCTCAAGCTGGGCCGCGAACCGTGGGCCCGCCACATCGCCAATCTGGCGGCGGTGGCGGCGCTCACCCTGCTCGCCGTATCCAACCTCATCGACGTGTACGGCTCGCCCCTCGTCTGGGCGGCCGCCGCGGTGCCGTCCACCCTCATCGGATGCGCGGTGGCGCTGGCCGGCGTGCGCCAGCCGCTGCGCCTGTGGTGGCAGATGGTGTTCCTCGCGCTCGCGCAGTTCGTCGTCGGCCCCGTCGTGGCGTTGAACGGCACGACGCTCGGGCATGTGATCCCCACGTCCGCGACGCTCGCCCAAGGATGGCAGAGCACGTTCGGTTCGTTCAAATACCTGATCTCCATCGCCCCGCCGGTGGGCACCGGCGACGGCGCGCTCATGGCCGCGTGGACGCTCGGCCTGTGGACCGCGTTCCTGACCGGCCTGTTCGCCCTGGCGGACGACGGCCGTCTGGCGACGATCGGCGCGCTGCCGGCCTTCGCCTCCTTCGCCGCCTGCGCGCTGCTCGGC
Organism: Bifidobacterium platyrrhinorum; assembly: GCF_010667645.1. GTDB lineage: Bacteria > Actinomycetota > Actinomycetes > Actinomycetales > Bifidobacteriaceae > Bifidobacterium > Bifidobacterium platyrrhinorum. The sequence goes on along the minus strand of NZ_WHZV01000008.1, from coordinate 61,794 downwards.
ACCGCCGACGGCTGGTGGCGCATCGGCGCCGGCGTCGCGGGCGGACTGATCCTGGTCATCTGGCTGTCGTCGCGCTGGGAACTGCTCGAACTCGGGCGTTGGATCAGCGCCCTCGTCATCATCGTCCTCGCCGCGGGCCTCGCCGTCGGCGCATGCCTGGCGGTGCCGCAGGACCGCACCATCCTGCGCGACAAGTACGAGCCGCCGTTGAGCCCCTACGACTACACAAGCCCGCTGTCCGGCCTGCGCGCGTACGTCAAGGACCACAAGGACGACACGGTGCTCACGGCCCGCAACCTACCGGCGGGCGCCCCCGTGCGCCTGGCCGTCATGGACCGTTTCGACGGCAACGTATGGAACCTGTCCGATTCGTCGGCCTCCTCCGGATCGTCGAACTACCGTCGTGTCGGCACCTCGATCGCCTCCAAGGCCAAGGGCGACCGGTTCACCGCCACCTTCACCGTGGGCGAGGGCCTCGCCGACACCTGGCTGCCGCTGTCCGGCGCGGCCGGCACGGTCACCTTCAGGAGCGCCGGGGCCGGCGACTTCTACTACAACACCGACACCGACTCGGCGATCTACCCCGACGGCGTGACCAAGGGCCTGACCTACACGGAGACCGGCGTCATCCCGCGCATCCCCACCGACAAGCAGATCGACAAGGCGGACGCCGCGCAGATCGACCAGCCCGAGGCGAGCGAGTCCCCGGACTCCGCGGCCAAGCTGGCCACCGCGCTGGCCGGCGGCCAGTCCCACGGCGGAGCCACGGCACGAGCCCTCGCGGACAAGCTCAAGGAGAACGGCTGGTTCTCGCACGGCCTGTCCGGCGACTACCCGTCGCTGCCGGGCCATGGCAGCTACCGCATCGACAAGCTGCTGGGCGGCAAGGAGATGGTGGGCGACTCCGAACAGTACGCCTCCGCGATGGCGCTCATGGCCCGCGACCTGGGCCTGCCCAGCCGTGTCGTGCTCGGCTTCATCCCGAAGAACAAGGACGGCTCGATCAGCGTCAACCGCGCGGTCAAGCGGGGCGATCAGACCGTCACCGAGTTCAAGGGCAACGACATCGAGGCGTGGGTCGAGATCAAGCTCGACGGTTACGGCTGGGTGGCGTTCTACCCGACCCCGAAGGAGACGAAGGTCCCCGACGAGAACCAGAACCTCACCCCGCCGAACCCGCAGACGCTGGTACGGCAGCCCCCGGTGCCGCTCACCGATCCCCTACGCGACGAGCAGCAGGCGCGCGGACGGTCCTCGCTGTCCGGCGAGGAGGCGGACGACACCGGCGCGAACCTGTTCTGGCAGCGGTTCGGCCGCGTCGCCCGCCGTGTGGCGGTCTACGGCAGCCCCCTGTGGACGGTGCTCGTCATCTGCGGCGCCATCCTGCTCGCCAAGTCCATACAGCTCGCCCGTGCGCGCAAACGCGGTTCGCCGCGCGTGAGGGTCGCCGCCGGCTGGCGCGCCCTGACGGCGCTGGCGCGGCAGAGCGGCGTGGACGCGCACGGCACCAGACGCGACGAGGCGCGGGCCATGGCCGACCAGCTGGGCATCGCCCCGGCCGAATTCCTCACGATGTCGCGCGAGGCCGACTATGCGGCGTTCTCCGGCCGTGACGTCGACGACGGGCAGGCCGTGCGATACTGGACCGGCGTGGACGGCATGCGCAAGGCCATGCTCGACCGGCTGCCGCGCGCACGCCGATGGCGCACGCGTCTGAGCCTCAAGGACGTCCTGCCGGCGCACGTGGTACCCACCCCCGCGCGGATGGCCGCCGGCCTGGCCTCCCTGGCGGACCGGATCCGCAAGGCACGGGCGAACGCGACGGGGGCGAAGGAACCGAAGAAGACCGGGAAGACCGGGAAGACCGGGAAGAAGAAGTCAAAGGAGCAACGTTCATGACCACCGGTGACATCCGGGCCGGCCTCGCCACCGACGTGGGGCGCAGACGCAGGAACAACCAGGATCTGGGCTTCGCCGAACACGGCGTGTACGTGGTATGCGACGGCATGGGCGGCGGCAAGGGCGGCGAACGGGCCAGCGCGCGGACCATCGAACGGCTGCGGGCCCTGACGGCGCTGCCCACGCGCAACCGCGCCGACATCGAGACGGTGCTCGGCGACGCCCAGGCCGACGTGCTCGAGCTCGGCGACGAGCTCGGCGGCGTGGCGGGCACCACGGTCACCGGCCTGATCCTCGTGCACGCGGACGTCGACGACCCGGCGGACGTGCAGGGGAGCGACGGCACGCCGACGCGACCGGCCGACGGGCCGATCCCCGACGACACGCAGGACGTGCCCGGCGGCTGCGGCCCCGACACGGCGTCCGACGAGAACGGATCCCCCGCGCCCGCCAGCGGACCGGGCGCCAAGGCCCCGCTGCCCTACAGCACCGGCCATCTCGCCTACGTGGTCAACATCGGCGATTCACGCACCTACCACATGGACCCGCTGCCCGACGGCACCGGATGGGACGCCTCGTCGCTCACCCGCATCACGCGCGACCACTCGCAACGTCAGGAGGCCATCGATTCGGGCGAGATGCTGCCCGACGTCGCACGCTCGCTCATCCCGCGCAACGTCATCACGCAATGCGTGGGCGATCCCGAGGGCATCGCGCCGGACCTGTTCCTCGCCGACGCGACCGGCCGGTTCATCGTCTGCTCCGACGGCCTGCACGCCGAGGTGTCCGGGGACGCGCAGATCGCCGCGATCGCCGCCGCATACGACGACCCCCAGCAGGCCGCCGACGCGCTGGTCCAGGCCGCGCTCGAGGCGGGCGGCAGCGACAACGTGACCGTCGTCGTCGTGGACATGCCCCTCGGCCATCCCCTCCGCCACGGTTGGTCCGTGACTAAACTGGGCGAGGAGGAGGACATCGGCAACATCGCCGACGAGACTTTGCAGACCTTACGAACCATAACACCAAGGAGGCCATGATGGTCGATTACGACGCCGCTGTCGCGGCAGTGCAGGATCCGAACGCGGATCCGATCTTCCTGGCGAAGATCGCCTATGAGAATCCGGAGTTCGGGGCGAACGTGGCGGTGAACCCGCGCGCGTATCCTGGCCTGCTGCGGTGGATCGCCGAATTCGGCGACGAACGCGCGCGCGACACCGTGGCCCAGATGGGTTACGCGGTGCCGGACTCCCCCGCAGGCGCGAACCAGCCGTCCACGGCCCAGAGCTTCCAGAGCTTCGAGCCCGCCGCACGGGCCACGGACGCGCAGGAGGCCCAGCCGGCCCAACCCGCCGCCGCGCAGACCTCGAACGCCGAATCCTACGCCGCCGGGCAGCCCGCATCCTACGAGGAGCCGGCGGCCCAGCCCATCGTGAACGCCTCCGACGCGTACGCCGCCTCCTCCTATGTGCAGCCCGCACAGAACCCCTACGGGTTCACCGCCGAGCTCGCCCGCACCACCACCGATCAGATGCAGATGGCCGAGATCGCGCAGAAGGCGCCGGAACTGTACGCCTCGCTCGCGTTGAACCCGAACCTGTACCCGGCGCTCGTCGACTGGCTCGCCCAGCTGGGCGACCCGGCGGTCAACGCGGCACTCGCGACCCGTCAGTGAGGAGGGGCCCGATGTCCGTTGTGATTCCGTTCCCGCCCGCACCGGAGCCCGGCTGGTACGCCGACGATCCGGTCGACTCCCCCGCGGCGCAGGCCGCCGCGCAGACCCCCGCCGCGGCATCCGACGCCGCCACGTCCGACGCCGGTTCCCGTTCCGATGAGCCCGCGGCCGCCGCGCAGGCCGCCGCCGCGTCGGCATCATCCGCTCCGTCGGCCGGCCTCGCCGCCACGGGGCTGGCCGCCGCCGACGGCCCGGTGGTGACCGGCTCCTTCGTCACCGACGAGCCGTCGTTCACGGCCCCCGCCGCGCAGGATGGTGCCGCCGCGTCGGCGCAACCGGCACAGTCGGCGCAGCCGTCCTCGTCCCACGCCGATGATGACGAGGATTGGGACAGCACCGTGCTGTCCAGCTCGTTCACCATCAAGCAGGCGCACAAGACGTACGTGCTGCACAACGAGGCCACGGGCCAGACCATCCTCATCGACCGCAGCGTGCTGCTGGGCCGTCGCCCCTCCGACAAGATCCCGGAAGGCGCGAAGGCGGTGCGCATCGAGGATCCGACGCGCACGACCTCCCGCAACCACGCGGCCATCAGCATCGACCAGAACGGCCAGTTGTGGATCGAGGACTACGGTTCGCTCAACGGCACGTTCATCATCCGCGACGGCGAGGAGCACCAGGTGGTCAAGGGCACGCCGTCCGAACTGGACGCGCCCGCCACGCTGCGCATCGGCGACCAGTTCTTCACGCTCGAGGAGCAGGACGCCCGCTGACACGGGCGGAAACGCCGTCAACGGGCGAAAACGGGTTGGGCCCCGTTCCCTGATGATCGATGAATCATCAGGGAACGGGGCCCAACCCGTATGGGGGGTCCGTCCGGCGGCCTACCGGATCACCGGCCTACCGCATATCGGACGGACGCCGGACTCAGGCGTTGGCGTCCGAGGCGTCGCCGGAGTCATCGGACGAACCGGCGTCGCCGGCGTCCGTGCCCTCGTCGCCGAAGTCGGCGGTGCCGCCCTGGTCGTCGAGGAAGTCGTCCGGGTTGAAGTCCTCGCCGAGCTTCAGGTCGCCGAAATCGATGTTGGAGAAGTCCACATCGTTGATGTCGCCGTCGGTGAAGTCGAGGCCCTCGCCGTCGTCGCCACCGCCCAGACCGAAGTTCGGGTAGATGGTGTCGCGGATCGCCTTGTCCGGCTCGACCACCGCGTTGCGGTAGCGGGCCAAGCCGGTGCCGGCCGGGATGAGCTTACCGATGATGACGTTCTCCTTGAGGCCCTTCAGGTCGTCGACCTTCTGGTTCAGGGCGGCGTCGGTGAGCACGCGGGTCGTCTCCTGGAAGGAGGCGGCGGACAGCCACGAATCGGTGGCCAGCGAGGCCTTGGTGATGCCCATGAGCTCCGGACGGCCGGAGGCGGGCTTCTTGCCGGCCTTGACGGCGGCCTTGTTGACCTCGCGGAAGCGCTGCTGGTCGACCAGCTCGCCCGGCAGCAGGTCCGTGTTGCCGGAGTCGATGACGGTGACGCGGCGGCTCATCTGGTGCACGATGACCTCGATGTGCTTGTCGTGGATGTCCACGCCCTGGGAGCGGTACACGTTGTGCACCTCCTCCACGATGTTCATCTGGGCGGCGCGCTTGTTGAGGATGCGCAGGATCTTCTTCGGATCGACCGAACCCTCGACCAGCTGGGTGCCGGTGGCGACGTGCTCGCCGTCCTTGACCAGCAGCGGCACGCGGCGGGACACGCTGTACTGGATCGGCTTGATCTCGCCGTCCTCGACAGGGGCGCCGGAGTTGGCGTCAGGGGTGAGGATCACCTTGCGGCCGCGGTCGTCGTCCACCACCTTGATGGTGCCGGCGAACTCGGCGATCGGGGACTCGCCCTTCGGCGTACGGGCTTCGAAAAGCTCGGTGACACGGGGAAGACCCTGGGTGATATCGGAGGCCGAGGCGACGCCGCCGGAGTGGAAGGAACGCAGGGTCAGCTGCGTACCCGGCTCGCCGATGGACTGGGCCGCGACGATGCCGACGGTCTCGCCGACGTCGACCAGCTTGTTGGTGGCCATCGACCAGCCGTAGCACTTCGAGCACACGCCGCGCTTGGACTCGCAGGAGAGCACGGAACGGCACTTGACGAACTCGACGCCGTGGGCGACGAGGTCGTTGAGGACGTCCATCGACAGGGCGTCGTCGCGCTTGTACAGCACGGTGGCGCCGTCGGCCGGGTCGACCACGTCGGCCGCGAGCAGACGGGAGTACGGGCCGCCGTCGGCGTTCTTGACGAGCACGAGGTTGCCGTCGGCGTCGCGGTCGGCCACGCGCACCTGGATGCCCTGCTTGGTGCCGCAGTCCTCCTCGCGCACGATGACGTCCTGGGAGACGTCGACCAGACGACGGGTCAGGTAGCCCGACTCTGCCGTACGCAGTGCGGTATCGGCAAGGCCCTTGCGGGCGCCGTGCTGGGAGATGAAGTACTCCAGCACGGACAGGCCGTCGCGGTAGTTGGACTTCACCGGACGGGGGATGATCTCGCCCTTCGGGTTGGCCACGAGGCCTCGCATGCCGGCGATCTGGTTGATCTGCATCATGTTGCCTCGCGCGCCCGACTGGACGATGATGGCGAGGTTGTTGAGCGGATCGAAGTCGTGCTCCACGGCCTTGGAGACCTCGGCGGTGCACTTGGTCCACAGGTCGATGAGCTCCTGGCGGCGTTCCTCCTCGGTGAGCAGACCCATCTCGAAGTTCTCGTTGACGGTGTCGGCTTCCTTCTCGTAGCGGTCGACGAGCTTGTTGCGCTCGGCCGGCTCGATGACGTCGGAGAACGCGAAGGACACGCCGGACCACGGCGCGCGGGTGAAGCCGAGATCCTTCAGGGCGTCCAGCGAGGCGGCCACCTGGGCGGTGGAGTAACGGGTCGCGATGTCGTCGACGATCTTGGCCAGGCGCTTCTTGCCGACCTGCTCGTTGACGAACGGGTAGTCGACCGGCAGGGTCTGGTTGAACAGCACGCGGCCGTAGGAGGTGGCGAACAGCGTGGTGCCGTCCTGGAAGCGCTCCTCGTGCACGGTCTCCTCGCCGTTCTGGGCGGCCGGATCGGCGACCTTGAGGTCGCCCGGCTCCCAGTTGGCCGGCAGGATGAAGTCCTTCGGCACGCGGATGAGCACCTTGGCCTGCATGTCGATCTCGTGCAGGTCGAGCGCCATCTCGGCCTCGGCCAGCGAGGAGAACACGCGGCCCTGGCCCTTGGCGCCCTCCACCACGGTGGACAGGTAGTACAGGCCGAGGATCATGTCCTGGCTCGGCATGGTCACGGTGTGACCGTCGGCCGGCTTGAGGATGTTGTCGGAGGCCATCATCAGCGAGCGGGCCTCGGCCTGGGCCTCGGCGGACAGCGGCAGGTGGACGGCCATCTGGTCGCCGTCGAAGTCGGCGTTGAAGGCGGCGCAGGCGAGCGGCGGCAGGTGGATGGCCTTGCCCTCGACCAGGATCGGCTCGAAGGCCTGGATGCCCAGACGGTGCAGCGTAGGCGCACGGTTGAGGAGCACCGGATGCTCGGAGATGACCTCCTCGAGCACGCCGTACACCTCGGTGTCGCCGCGGTCGACCATGCGCTTGGCGCTCTTCATGTTCTGCGCGTAGTTCATGTCGACGAGGCGCTTGATGACGAACGGCTTGAACAGCTCGAGGGCCATCGGCTTCGGCAGGCCGCACTGGTGCATGCGCAGCGACGGGCCGACGACGATCACGGAACGGCCGGAGTAGTCGACGCGCTTGCCGAGCAGGTTCTGGCGGAAGCGGCCCTGCTTGCCCTTGAGCATGTCGGACAGGGACTTGAGCGGGCGGTTCGAGGCGCCGGTGACCGGACGGCCGCGGCGGCCGTTGTCGAACAGGGAGTCGACGGCCTCCTGGAGCATGCGCTTCTCGTTGTTGAGCATGATCTCCGGGGCGCCGAGCTCGATGAGGCGCTTGAGTCGGTTGTTGCGGTTGATGACGCGACGGTACAGGTCGTTGAGGTCGGAGGTCGCGAAGCGGCCGCCGTCCAGCTGGACCATCGGGCGCAGGTCCGGCGGGATGACCGGGATGACGTCGAGCACCATGGCCTCCGGCTTGTTGCCGGTGGACAGGAAGGCGTTGACGACCTTGAGGCGCTTGAGGGCCTTGGTCTTGCGCTGCTCGGACGCGTCCTTGATCTCCTCGCGCAGCTCGGCGGCGATGGCCTCGAGGTCGAGGGACTGCAGGCGCTTCTTGACCGCCTCGGCGCCCATGGAGCCCTCGAAGTAGTCCTCGTAGCGGTCCTGCATCTCGCGCCACAGGTCCACGTCGTCGATGATGTCGCCGGCCTTGAGCTTCTTGAACTTGTCGAAGACGGCGTTCAGGCGCGCGATCTGGTCGTCGTAGCGCTGGCGGATGCCCGCCATGTCGCGCTCGGCGCCGTTGCGCAGCTTGCCCTTGGCGGAACCGGTGGCCTCGCCGGCCTCCTCGAGCTCGTGCAGATCGGCCTCGACCTTCTTGGCGCGGTCCTCGATCTCCACGTCGCGGCGCTTCTCGAAGTTCGCGATCTCGTGGTCGAACTCGTCCTGCAGGTCCGGAAGGTCCTGGTGGCGCTGGTCCTCGTTCACGGCGGTGACCATGTAGGAGGCGAAGTAGATGACCTTCTCCAGGTCCTTCGGGGTGACGTTGAGCATGTAGCCCAGACGGGACGGCACGCCCTTGAAGAACCAGATGTGCGTCACCGGGGCGGCCAGCTCGATGTGGCCCATGCGCTCGCGGCGCACGCGGGAGCGGGTGACCTCCACGCCGCATCGCTCGCACACGATGCCCTTGAAGCGCACGCGCTTGTACTTGCCGCAGGCGCACTCCCAGTCGCGGGTCGGGCCGAAGATCTGCTCGCCGAACAGACCGTCCTTCTCCGGCTTGAGGGTGCGGTAGTTGATGGTTTCGGGCTTCTTGACCTCGCCGTGGCTCCAGCCGCGGATGTCGTCGGCGGTGGCCAGTCCGATCCTCATCTTGTCGAATGCGTTGACGTCCAGCACTGTTGTTGTGTCCTTACTTACGTTCTTGCGTTGCTCGATTGACTTGCTCGGGCGGGCGCCCGCCGTCCCATGCGGCGGGCGCCGTCGTGTTCACGTTCGGTCCGTGGCGTCCGTGGCCTCGCGGCCCGGACCCGCCGGCCTCACTGGTACTCGGGCTGCGGGGCGGCCTGGTCCTCCTTGGCGGCCGCGTCGGGGCGGGCGCCGATGTTGAAGCCGAGGTCGTCGGAGGAGCTGGACGGATCGTCGTCCTCGTCCTTCATGTCGATGGCCTGGCCTTCGGCGTTGAGCACCTCGACGTTCAGCGACAGGGACTGCATTTCCTTGAGGAGCACCTTGAAGGACTCGGGGATGCCCGCCGGCGGCAGGTTCTCGCCCTTGACGATCGCGCCGTAGACGCGCACGCGGCCGTCCACGTCGTCGGACTTGGTGGTCATCATCTCGTGCAGCGTGTACGCGGCGCCGTAGGCCTCGAGGGCCCACACCTCCATCTCGCCGAAACGCTGGCCGCCGAACTGCGCCTTGCCGCCCAGCGGCTGCTGGGTGATCATCGAGTACGGGCCGGTGGAGCGGGCGTGGATCTTGTCGTCGACCAGGTGGTGGAGCTTGAGCATGTACATGTAGCCCACGGAGATCGGACGGGCGAACGGCTCGCCGGTGCGGCCGTCGAACAGCGTGGCCTTGCCGTCCGGGCCGACCAGGCGGTCGCCGTCGCGGTTCGGCAGCGTGGTGGACAGCAGGCCCTTGAGCACGTCCGGCTTGACGCCGTCGAACACCGGGGTCGCGACCGGGGTGCCCGGCTCGGCCTTCTCGGCACCGGCGGGCACGAGCTTCTTCCACTCGGCCTCGAGGTCCGGGTCCAGGGAGATGTCCCAGCCGGAGTGCGCGATCCAGCCGAGGTGCAGCTCGAGCACCTGTCCGAGGTTCATTCGCGACGGCACGCCGAGCGGGTTGAGCATGATGTCGACCGGGGTGCCGTCGGCGAGGAACGGCATGTCCTCCTCGGGCAGGATGCGGGAGATGCAGCCCTTGTTGCCGTGGCGGCCGGAGAGCTTGTCGCCCACCGTGATCTTGCGGTGCTGGGCGATGTAGACGCGGATCATCTGGTTCACGCCGTTGGGCAGCTCGTCGCCGTCCTCCTCGGCGTCCTCGCGGGTGATCTCCTTGACGCCGATGACGGTGCCGGTCTCGCCGTGGGGCACGCGCAGGGAGGTGTCGCGCACCTCGCGGGACTTCTCGCCGAAGATGGCGCGCAGCAGGCGCTCCTCCGGGGTCAGCTCGGTCTCGCCCTTCGGCGTGACCTTGCCGACGAGGATGTCGCCGGCCTCGACCTCGGCGCCGATGCGGATGATGCCGCGCTCGTCGAGGTTCGCGACCGCGTCCTCGCCGACGTTCGGCAGGTCGCGGGTGATCTCCTCGGCGCCCAGCTTGGTCTCGCGGGCGTCGATCTCGTACTCCTCGATGTGGATGGAGGAGAGCGTGTCGTCCTGCACGAGGCGCTGGGAGATGATCACGGCGTCCTCGTAGTTGTAGCCGTTCCACGGCATGAACGCGATGAGCAGGTTCTTGCCGAGGGCCAGCTCGCCCTTCTCGATCGCCGGGCCGTCGGCCATCACGGTGCCGGCCTCGACGCGCTCGCCGTCGTGGACGATCGGACGCTGGTTGTAGCAGGTGGTCTGGTTGGAACGCTGGAACTTGGCCAGCTTGTAGGAGCTGGTCGTGCCGTCGTCGTTCATCACGCGGATCATGTCGGCGGAGACGTAGGTGACCACGCCGTCCTTCTCCGACTTGATGACGTCGCCGGAGTCGTTGGCGGCGCGCCATTCGGAGCCGGTGCCCACGAGCGGGCGCTCGGACTCGATCAGCGGCACGGCCTGGCGCTGCATGTTGGTGCCCATCAGCGCTCGGTGGCCCTCGTCGTGCTCGAGGAACGGGATCAGCGAGGCGCCGAGGGAGACCATCTGGCGCGGGGAGACGTCCATGTAGTCGACCTGGCTGACGGGCACATCGACCGCCTCCTCCTCGCCGACTCGGGCGAGGGCGGACTTCTGGACGAAGTTGCCGTTCTTGTCGAGCTCCTGGTTGGCCTGGGCGATCACGTGGTCGAGATCGCGGTCGGCGGTCATGTACTCGACCTCGTCGGTCACGTGGCCGTCGACGACCTTGCGGTACGGGGTCTCGATGAAGCCGAACGGGTTGACGCGGCCGAAGGTCGCCAGCGAGCCGATGAGGCCGATGTTCGGGCCTTCGGGGGACTCGATCGGGCACATGCGGCCGAAGTGGGACGGGTGCACGTCGCGCACCTCCATGGAGGCGCGGTCGCGGGACAGGCCGCCGGGGCCCAGCGCGGAGAGACGACGCTTGTTCGTCACGCCGGACAGCGGGTTGTTCTGGTCCATGAACTGCGACAGCTGCGAGGTGCCGAAGAACTCCTTGATGGTGGCGTTCACCGGGCGGATGTTGATCAGGGACTGCGGGGTGATGGCCTCGGCGTCCTGGGTGGTCATGCGCTCGCGCACGACGCGCTCCATGCGCGACAGGCCCGTGCGCAGCTGGTTCTGGATCAGCTCGCCGACCTGGCGGATGCGGCGGTTGCCGAAGTGGTCGATGTCGTCGACGTCCACGCGCAGGTCCACGTCCTGGCCGTTGCGCTTGCCCGGGAAGGTGTCCTTGCCGTCGTGCAGCGTGCACAGGTACTTGATGGTCGCGATGATGTCCTCGCGGTGCAGGGAGCGGTCGTTGACCTCGTTCTCCAGACCGAGCTTGCGGTCGATCTTGTAGCGGCCCACGCGGGCGAGGTCGTAGCGCTTGGTGTTGAAGTAGAAGGACTCCAGCAGGTTCCTGCCGGCCTCCGGGCTGGCGGTGTCGGCCGGGCGGATCTTGCGGTAGAGGTCGGTCAGGGCCTCGTCCTCGGTCTGCAGGGTCTCCTTCTCGAGGGCGTCGAGCACCAGCGGGTAGTCCTTGAACGCCTCGCGGATCTCCGGCTTGGTCATGCCGATGGCCATGAGGAAGACGATGGCGGACTGCTTGCGCTTGCGGTCCACGCGCACCTGCGGCTGGTCCTTCTTGTCGATCTCGAACTCGAGCCAGGCGCCGCGCGACGGGATGATCTTCGCGCCGAAGACCTCCTTGTCGGAGGTGCGGTCCTGCTGGCGGTCGAAGTAGACGCCCGGGGAGCGCACGAGCTGGGAGACGATGACACGCTCGGTGCCGCCGATGATGAAGGTGCCGTGCGGGGTCTGCAGCGGGAAGTCGCCCATGAACACGGTCTGGGACTTGATCTCGCCGGTGTCGCCGTTCTCGAACTCGGCGTTGACGTACAGCGGCGCGGAGTAGGTGTAGTCCTTCTCCTTGCACTCCTGGACCGTGTGGCGCGGCTCCTCGAAGTACGGGTCGGAGAAGGTCAGGGACATGGTCTTGCCGAAGTTCTCGATCGGGGAGATCTCCTCGAAGACCTCGTCGAGGCCCGAGGTGTGCGGCGTGGTGACGGTGCCGTTCTCCTCGTCCTTGGCGACGCGCGCCTTCCAGCGGTCGCTGCCGATCAGCCAGTCGAAGCTGTCGGTCTGCACGCCCAGGAGGTAGGGCACGTCGATGGGTTCCTTGATGGAACCGAAGTTCACGCGGTCCGACGCCTTGTGCAGGTCGATGTCGTGCTGGTCGGCGCGTGCGGTGATGGTGGTGGTGTTCGTCGTAGCTTCAGTAGCAGCCAATGGACGTTCCTTATCGCTCGCTTTGTGTTCGTTTTCCCCGGAAGCGCGCATGGCCACCATATGCCTATGCGAGCGCTTCATTGTTGGAGGCATGCCCGCAATATGACACACCGTATGCAAATTACAAAGAATAGCGGTATGCGAGGACTTTCTCGGCGTCCGTTCACTGCACCTCGACGGTGACCTTCTCGCTGGTCACCTTCGGCGCGTTCTTCAGGCTCAGTTCGGCGGTGTACGTGCCGCGGTCCACCTTCGGCAGGTCGTCCTGGTTCTCGACGCACTGGTCCGACGTGCGGTTCGCGCCCCAGGTCATCGACTGGATGTCCTTGTCGCCCTTCGCCATGAGCAGCTGCCGTGCCTCGGCCGGGCAGGCGTCGGAACGCCACACCACGTCCCCTCCCGAGCGGATGGTGAGCACGCGGCCCGAATCGGAGGCGTCCACGAGGCAGGAGTCGGTCCCCTCGTGCTCGATGGTGGCGACGAACTCCAACGAGCCGCCGACCGGCACGGTGGCGGTCTTCGCCGTGAGCAGGAGCCTCGTGTCCTTCGCCGAGCAGTCCTTCACGCCGGAGCTTTTGTGCGGCGTGGTGACCTCGCCGCGTTCCAGCGCCACGCGGCTCACCCCGCCCCACGTGGCATCGAACGCCGCGGCGGCCCCGCGGCCCAGCGAATACACGCAGAACGACACGAGCGCGAGCGCGACGAGCAGGACGACGCCGACGACGATGCGGCGACGACGGTAGATCGCCCGCTGCCGTTTGCTCAGCCTGCGTTTGCCGGCGTTCCTCGTTGCGCCCATGACGTCCTCTCGCATGATGATTGCCGATGTGATTGACCGCGCGACCCGCCGGGATCCCGACGCGTCGCGATGCTTTCAGTGTACGGACCGGCCACCCCGGGAAGGTTCAGTCCAGCGGCAGCCGGACCGAACCGCCGGGCAGCATCTCGATGAGGCCGTCCTCGTCGAGGCCCGCCACGCAGCGGTCGAGCTGCGCATGGTCCTTCCACAGCGTTTCGATCGTCGCGCGTTCCAGCGCGTTCTCCCCCTCGGGCAACCTGCGCAGCGCGTCGAGCACGATGCCGCGCACCTGCCGGTCGGTGCCCTGGAACCGTTGTCGCGGACGCGTACGCCGCTGTCCCAGACCGGGACGTCCGGCGGCGAGGAACGCGCAATCGTCCCGCACCGGGCAGTGGTCGCACAACGGCGATTTCGCCGTGCACACCAACGCGCCCAACTCCATCACCGACTGGTTCCACGTGACGGAGCGTGCGGCGTCGCGCGGCAGCACCCCGGCGGCGAGCGCCCGCTCCGCCGGGCTCGCCGCGCCGCCCCGCGACTCCTCGCCCGCGAACACGCGCGAGAGCACGCGGCGGATGTTGGTGTCGATCACGGCGATCCGTTCGCCGTACGCGAAGCTCATCACCGCGCTCGCCGTGTAGTCGCCGACGCCGGGCAGCGCGGTCAGCGCATCGTAGCCGTGCGGGAGCCCGTCGCCGCATTCGGCTGCGACGACGCGCGCGCATTCCTGCAGACGCAACGCCCGCCGCGGATAGCCGAGACGCCCCCACATCGTGATCACGTCGGATTTCGGGGCGTCGGCGAGCGCGGCGGCGTCGGGCCATCGTTCCATCCACGCGGTCCAGTACGGCACGACGCGGCTCATCTGCGTCTGCTGGCTCATCACCTCGGAGACGAGAACGCCCCAAGGCGTGGTCCGGCCGAAGCGCCACGGCAGGTCGCGGGCGTTGGCCTCCCACCATGCGGCGAGACGCGGGCGCACCCGGGCGGCGCGGGCGGCCGTGCCGGAGGCCGTTCCCTCGCCCACGGATATGTCCATGTCCGCGGATGCGTTCATGTCCGCGGCCGCGCCCGCCGTCCCGTCCATCGCCGCCGCATGCGGCGCTGCGCCCGCCGCGGCGTCCGATGCCACGCCACCGACCATGCCGACTCCATCGGCCATCCTCCACCGCCTTCCCCGTGTCCTGCGGCGTACCGCCCGGCCGGACCGGCCCGTGCGCACGCCAAGGCCTTCATTGTGCCGTCGCCGGCGTACATCCGCCGCATCGCGAGACCGGCCGACCCTGTCCGTCGCGGTAGACTGGATGGTGGATGGATGCACGAGGATGTGCACCGGACACCGGCGCTTGGGGAGGCCGGCGGCGGATGCGGACCGTTCCGCATGAGGGAGGATCATGATGATGCGCATTCGGGGAAATTCCCGTCACGGGATTCACGGAATCGACGGAATTCACGGAATTCACGGCGCTCCGCGACGGTTCGGCGTCCCGGCCGCGGCTTCGCTGGCCGCCGCCGCGCTGTCGGCCGCCCTGATGGCGGTTCCCCTGCTCGTGCCGCAGGCATGGGCGGCGGGCGGGGCGCCCCGCCTGAAGGAGGTCGCGGCCATCGACCTGCCCGGCGAATACGACCGCGCCTCATGCCAGTCGGCCGGAAGCGACGGCGCCACGGCGCTGTGCACCGGGGCCGGCGACCGCGATACGGGGATCTTCGCCGTGAACGTGAAGGACGGGTCGACGGTCCCCATCAAGACGAAGGGCGCGGCGCTCTCCGAGGACGGCAAGTACGTCTACTACGTGCAAGGCAACCTTTCGGAGATTGACGGCTATTCCTCGTCGGACGCCGGGTGGGACCTCATGAGGATGAACGTGTCGACGAAGGACTCCTCGCCGATGACGTACCAGGTCGGCGACACGTGGGTCTACGCCGCCCACGGCGATTCCGTGTTCCTCTACAAAAACGACGCCAACCAGGACCGCATGAAGACGGTGGACACGGGCACCGGGGACGTCGTCGCGCAAACGGACATGCAGTCGGGCGCGATGCCGGTGTTCTCCCCGGATTACGGCCGGATGTACACGATGGTGATCACCGGCGACGGTTCCGAATCGCTGCGGACCATCGAACCGAAGACGGGCAGGACGCTGGCCACGGTGCCCGTGACGTCGGATTCCGGCTCTCTCGAAGGATCGTCGCTGTCCCTGTCGTCGATCACGCCCGACGGCAAATCCCTCATCGTACGGGTCAACGACAGCGTCGAGGGGAGCGCCGTATACCGTATGGACGTCGCCAGCGGGCGTTTGCATGCACTGTCCGACCACGCGTACGCCGTCACCGCCACCTACCCGTTGTGGAACTCCCCGGACGGCTACGCGCTGATGATGGCGGCCGATTCGGGTTCGCCCGCGGACGGCGTGCCGCGCGCCGAATTCGGCGACGTCGCCTCGCTGGACGTGGTGAACCTCTCCGACGGCAAGACGATCTCGAGCATCGGCATGCCCGCCGAATTCCTGGACGCCGTCGGCGGCGACTCGCATGGGCTGGCGGCGGCCCTGCTGTCCGACGGACGGTACGCCGTGACGGCCAGGCCCGCGAACGGCGCCCTGCGTCTGGCCGTCATCGACATGACCAGCGGTGCCGTCACCACCATGGACACCTCGCCGGGCATCGACGTGACGGGCGTGACCACAGGCGCGGTCAGCAAGGACCGGGGCAGGCTGTTCGTGTCCGTGACCGACGGCGGGAAGGCCAAGCTGCTGGTGTACGACACCGGCCTGGGTCCGTCCGGATCACGCGCGTTGTGGATATGGGGAGGCGTCGCGGTCCTGGGCGTGGCCATCGCGGTCACGGCGGTGCTGGTGGCGGTCAGAAGGCGCGGCGGCCGCGGCGCCCTGGAAGGAGTGACGGCCAGGCCCCGGCCGACCGCGCCTTCTCCCGTTTCCCCGATGTCTGCGGGCGCCAGGCCCCGGCCGAAGTTCTGCGGCGGATGCGGCGCCCCGGTGGAACCGGGCAGCGACGTGCGGTTCTGCACGCAATGCGGACGCCCGTTGCGGATCTGACGACGGGACCGGGGCGTCAGGCCGACGATGGCTCGGGTCCGACGGTCGCGTCGGAGCCACAATCCCGATCCATGCAACCATGCCGTGTCATCCGGCCTTGTCCGTGCGCGGCGTCCCGCCGGGCGTCACCTGCCGCCGGCGAAGTTCAGCTGGCGCCACGCCTCGTAGATGGCGATGGACGCGCAGTTGGTGAGGTTCAGGCTGCGCAGGCTCGGGCGCATCGGCAGCCTGACCTGCTCGGCCACGTGCGGGCCGGCCATGATGTCCATCGGGTCGGGGATGTTGCCCGGTTCCGGCCCGAACAGCAGGATGTCGGTCGGCTTGTATTCGATCTCCGTATACAGCTTCGTGGCGTGCGCGGTGAACGCGATGATGCGCGAGTTCGGCATCGACTCGACGAGGTTCTCGAAGTTCGGGTGCAGCACCACGTGCGCCATGTCGTGGTAGTCGAGGCCCGCGCGGCGCAGCTTCGTGTCGCGCAGGTTGAAGCCGAGCGGCTCCACCAGGTGCAGGATCGTGCCGGTCACCGCGCACAAACGGATCGCGGAGCCGGTGTTGCCGGGGATGCGCGGCGAGTAGTAGCACAGGTGCGGGGTGACGGTCTCCGCCTCGGCCGCCTTCTCGGCGGTGAGCATCGCGTCGACCACGCTGATCGGGTTGCCGTGCGCGTCGGTCACGAGCTCGTCCGGCCCGTAGTTCGACTTGCGGTAACCGTATTCGAACATCTTCTCGACCTTGTCCTCGGGATTGCCTTGGACCTCGGGATTGCCTTGAACGCCCGTCTGCTCCGCCATATTCCCACCACCTTGGTTCCTGCGTGCGTGATTCGACCTTCGAGCATAGGACAAGCTCTGCCCCGCCCCGGCTCTGGCTCCGCCCCGACCGCAGCGGTCACTCCACCCGGATCCTGGGCACTCCCGCATCACGGAGCATCATGAACAGACCATTCGAGAAGGCAACGTCCTCATAGGTGCAATGGAGGATCGTGGTCACACCGGCGGCACGCAATGCCCGATCACGGTCATTCTGCTCCCTGAGCACCTGCTTGGCCGTACGCCCCCGCGTCATGGAGGGTTTCTCGTACTTGGCCATGCCGTCGTATTCGAGTACGATCATGCGACCGTCGTACAGTCTCCAGAGAAAATCGACGCGGTATCGGCGCGCGGGATACGAGGGATCGCAGATCTCGACCTGGAGTTCCGGCACGGCGAACCCATCGGCGATGAGGGACGCGCGGACCAGGGATTCGCCGCCATTCTCGCTGTTCGCGTCAACGCATCCCAACAGCGATTCGATCGGCGCACGGTCCGTGTGCATCCCCTTGCACGACTCCTTCACCGACCGCATGTCGACGCCCTTACGTGCCGCGGAGTCGAAGATCGGCAACGCGTACCGGAACGGGATGCATAAGGCGCAGTCGATCAGGGTCCGGGCAGCCGCCGTCACCGGAACGCCGTCCACCCGGACCGCCGTGATCGACGGCATATACAGACGCCGTATCCCGTATTCCGCGGCATCGCCGCCATGCCGAGACCGGGATCCGGCCGTGTTCCCAAGGCGGTCGAATATCCGCCTCCGGTCGACGATCCCGTCCCCCGATCGATCGGCCACATACACGACGCCGTCATGAAGCCCCCATGAGTGGTCGAAGCCATAGGCGTCGGCGGCGGTCAGTCCGGAGAACACCCAGTCCGGATGCAACCGGGACAACCCGCGCGCCACGTGCAGCGAACGTTGGCATCGATCCAGATCCTTCCAATACTCCGGCGGCGCATACAGGTTCGGGTATGGGGATACCAGCTCCCCGACCTTCCGCCTCCGTTTCAGCGCCCTCCTCATCGCATCCGTACGTCCGACCGCGCAACGACGTTCCCGACGCGCCTGCCCGAGCTCGGCGACCACACCGTTGTGCCGTTTCATGACCTCACGGTAGGCGCCGCCGGCACGGCACGGCAACCCCCGTTCATACATGGGGATAACCATGGAACGTCCTGTGGATAATCAACCGGGAAACCTTTTCCTGTGGATGATCTTCCATCGGATAAACACCTGACGGATAAACACCTGACGGATAAGCATCTGACGGATAAGCACTCGTCAAACAGGTGATCAGACCGTCATGGACGACCGCTTACGATCGTTGCATCCTTCCGACTCCTGTTTCCGGAAAAACCCGGCGTACGTTCGACCGGAGTTTATTTCTTCCCGTCCGATTGGACGTACGCTGAGTCGTCGTCAGCGTACGTCCAACCGGATGGTGCCGGAAAATCCCCGGTCGAACGTACGCCGAAATAAGGGAACACCCGGAACACGGGGTTCCTCACGGATCCCGGTGTCCGTCCCCGGTATCCATCCTGATCCCCATCCCGGGATCCATCCCGGTGTCCGTCCCGGAATCTGTCCCCGGAATCCGTTTCGGGATCCGTCCCCGGGATCCATCCGGCATCTGTTCTCGACATCCGGCCCGGAATCCGTCCCGGAATCCGTCCTGATATCCATCCGGAATCCGTCCCGGGATCCTCGGATCAGTTCTTGAACGAGTGGATCGGGGCGGGGATGCGGCCGCCGCGGGTGACGAACGCCTCGCACGAGGTCTGGTTGACCGGGATGATCGGCGCGTAGCCCATGAGTCCGCCGAAGTTGGCCATCTCGCCGACGCCCTTGCCCTCGACCGGGATGACGCGCACGGCGGTGGTCTTCTGGTTGACCATGCCGATGGCCGCCTCGTCGGCGATGATGCCGGAGATCGTCGCGGCGGACGTGTCGCCCGGGATCGCGATCATGTCGAGGCCGACCGAGCACACGCAGGTCATCGCCTCGAGCTTCTCGATGGTGAGGCAGCCGTTGCCGGCCGCGTCGATCATGTTCTTGTCCTCGGAGACCGGGATGAACGCGCCGGACAGTCCGCCCACGTAGGAGGACGCCATGATGCCGCCCTTCTTCACCTGGTCGTTGAGCATCGCGAGCGCGGCGGTCGTGCCGGGCGCGCCCACCTGTTCGAGGCCGATCTTCTCCAGCACTTCGCCGACCGAATCGCCCACGGCCGGGGTCGGCGCGAGCGACAGGTCGATGATGCCGAACGGCACGCCCAACCGGCGCGACGCCTCCTGCGCGACGAGCTGGCCGACGCGCGTGATCTTGAACGCGGTGCGCTTGATCGTCTCGCACAGGAACTCGAAGTCCTTGCCCTTGGCGGCGTCGAGCGCGCGCGAGACGACGCCGGGGCCGGAGACGCCCACGTTGATGACCGCGTCGCCCTCGGTCACGCCGTGGAAGCCGCCCGCCATGAACGGGTTGTCGTCGGGCACGTTGCAGAAGGCGACGAACTTCACGCAGCCGTAGGAGTCGATGTCGGCCGTGGCGTGCGCGATGTCCTTGACGATGTGGCCGAGCAGCTCGACCGCGTTCATGTCGATGCCGGTCTTCGTGGAGCCGACGTTGACGGACGAGCAGACCACGTCGGTCTCGCTCAGCGCCTGCGGCAGGGAGCGGATGAGCAGCTCCTCGGCCGGGGTCATCGCCTTCGAGACGAGCGCCGAATAGCCGCCGATGAGGTTGACGCCGACCTCCTTGGCCGCGCGGTCGAGCGCGTGGGCGATCCTGACGAAGTCCTCGGAGGTCTTGCAGCAGCTCGCGCCGACGAGCGAGATCGGGGTGACGGTGATGCGCTTGTTGACAATCGGGATGCCGTAGTCGCGTTCGATGTCCTCGCCGGTGGAGACGAGGTCCTTCGCGTACGTGGTGATCTTGCGGTAGATGTTGTCGCAGGTCTCGTCGACGCTTTCGCCCGCGCAGTCGAGCAGCGAGATGCCCATCGTGATGGTGCGCACGTCGAGCTTCTCCTGCTCGATCATCTGGTTGGTCTCGTGGACCTCCATGATATTCAGCATGGTGTGGTTCCTCCTGCCTCAGATGCGGTGCATCTTGGTGAAGATCTCCTCGCGCTGGCAGCGGATGCGCACGCCGATGTCGTCGCCGAGGTCCTCGAGGTTGCCGACCATGGCGCTGAACTCCTTGTCGGAGTTCGCGTAGTCGACGATCATCATCATGTTGAAGTAGCCGTCGATGATGGTCTGGGAGATGTCGAGCACGTTGACGTTGTGCTGCGACAGGTAGGTGCATACGCGTGCGATGATGCCGACGGTGTCCTGGCCGACGACGGTGATGATTGCCTTGTTCATGGCGCTCCCTGATGTGGTGGAAGGTGGAAATCGATCCGCGGAAAAACGAAAAACGGGTGCTCACCAGTATAGGTGAACACCCGTTACGCGGATTCGCGACGTCCACGGACACCGTCGCCCACAGACGCAGACACGGCACACGGCCGTCCGGCCATCCATGGCCGGCGGCGGCCGAACGGGCGGCCACCGCCATCGTCAGGTCACGCTACGCGGCGAGGTCCTTCGGCTTCGCCTCGGCGGCGCCGACCTCGACCGGCGTCATCTCCGGCTCATGCGCGCGTTCCTTCAGTGCGAACGAGAGGACGAGCACGACGGCGATGAGCGCGAGGCCGAACAGGTAGCCGAAGCGGGAGCCGTCCACGAAGCCCTGCGCGGGGTTCGTGCCGCCGCCGGCCGTGTAGGCCGTCTGGCCGAGGCCGAGCAGGCAGGTGGCGACGGCGGTGGACACGGCGCCGCACACCTGCTGCATCGTGTTGAGGATCGTGCTGCCGTCGGCGGCCATGTGCATCGGCAGCGCCTTGAGCGCGGCGGACTGCGTGGACTGCTGGATGAACGGGATGCCGACCATCACGATGATGTGCGCGGCGAGGAACAGGGCGACGGGCGAGCCGGTGCCGATGGCGAAGAACAGCGCGCCGCCGACCGCGGTCATCGCCACGCCGATCCAGACGAGGCGGCGGGCGCCGTGGCGGTCGAACAGGCGGCCGGCGCCCAGCGTGCACAGCGCGTTGACGATGCCGCCGGGCAGCATGAGCAGGCCGGCGACGGTGGAGCTCAGGCCAAGGCCGCGCTGCAGCTCCTGCGGCACGAGGTACATGAACGCGAGCGTGCAGGCGAACGAGCAGGAGACCATGACGGCCGGCGTGCGGAACGCCGCGATGCCGAGCGCACGCAGGTCGAGCAGCGGCGTGGCGATGGTGAGCTGGCGGTGCGCGTAGAAGGCGAGCACGACGACGCCGACGACGAGCAGTCCGACGACGGCCGACGAGAAGCCCATGTCGCTCACGAGGCTCACGCCGGCGACGAGGCAGCCGAAGCCGAGCGCGGACGCGAGGATGGAGAGCATGTCGACGGCCGGGCGGGTGCGCTCGATGGGCGTGACGAAGAACAGCGCGGTGCAGGCGAGCGCGACGGCGGCGATCACGGCGAACAGCACGAAGATCGCACGCCAGGAGACGGCGCCGATGAGCGTGCCGGCGACGGTCGGGCCGACGACCGGCGCGAACATGACGACCAGCCCGGCCACGCCGTTCGCGGCGCCGATCTTCGCCGGCGGGAACACGTGCATGATGGCCGCGTACAGGGTGGGCAGCACGATGCCGGTGCTCACGCCCTGCACGATGCGGCCGGCGAGCAGCACGGGGAACGTGGTCGCGAACGCGCACACGATCGCGCCGACGAGGAAGCATGCGAGCGCGAACAGCACGAGCGTCTTCGCCCTGACCCACTTGAGCAGGAAGCCGACGCACGGCAGCACGATGCCGATGGCGAGCATGTAGCCGACGACCATCCACTGCGCGGTGCCGGAGGAGACGGCGAATTCGTCCATGAGATCGGGGATGGCGATGTTCATCGACGTCTCGGAGAGCATGCCGAGGAACGCGCCGAAGTACAGGCCGAGCATGACGCGGTGCGGATGCGCGAAGCGCGGGGCGGGCTCGCCGCCGGGCACGGGCGTGGCGACCTCGTAGGAGATGCGGTCGAGATGCGGCTGGGCCGCCGCGGAACCGGCGTTGGGATCATTGATGGTTGTCTGATCGGACAACGGAAAACCTCTTCTTGTCTGTATCCACACGTCGCCGCCGGGCGATCCCCCCCCCACATGGGCGGCATACCGCAGCATGGCCGCAGACCAGACCGCATGGCCGCGCACGCCGCGCGTTTCGTGGGAAACGCACGGCGGCGGCATCATCGGCGGGGAATCGAGAACCCCTAACGTCCGGGTCCCGACGGCAACGAAAAACCGCATGCCCCAAGGCGGAGAATGCGCCGGAGGCATGCGGTTATCAAGTCGAGATGTGACCGTAGTACGTTTTTCGTTTTTTCGTAAGCGAGCCGGGCGTGTCGCAGCGGCCTCCCCCAGTCCGCTCCGCGGACAGTCCCCCTCGTCAGAGGGGGCCGAGAAACGCGCTGCACTCACCGTCTGCGCACGACGTCACGTCCGGTGCCGCGCATCGTGTTCTCCGCGGTCTTCGCGGCCGCTGGGGTCACGCCGCGTTCGCGCGCGGCCTGCTTCATCTTCGGGTTCTCCGGGCCTTCGTTGGGAGGCAGCTGGCACAGCCACTCCCCCACGAGTCCGACAATCATGTCCGCGAGGCAGATCACGCCGGTGACCGCGCATTCGGTCACGGCCTGCGCGTAGAAGTCGGCCTCGATGTGCCCCACGGAGGGGATGATCTGGCCGAAATACCAGCCGGCGAGCGCCGCGCCGGCCAATGCCAGCGCCTTGGCGAGCACGAGCGTGTGGAACGCGAGCGTCGGGTTGACGAAGGTGCGCGGGCGTTTGCGCGGGTCGGTGGTCGCATACTTGTGCACGTTGATCGCGAGCACGAGCACGAGCACGCCGATGGCGACGAGCAGCGCCGCGACGAACCAGGGCGCGCCGATCAGCGTGAGCCCGTACCGTTCCCCGAGCACGGCGACGCCCGCGCCGGCCGCCAGCCCCAGTGCCAGGCCGAGCGCCGGCTGCCACCATGGTGTCCTATGCGCCTTCATCGTGTGTCCTTCCGATCGTCCGTCCGATGCCGGGCGGTTCCCGTGTATCCGCGTGTCCTCGCGTATCCGCGCGCTCCGGCGGTTCGCGTCATTTCGCCCCGATGATCCAGTTGTCGCTCAGCTGCCCGACCATCCCCGCGTCGGGGGCCATCGCGAGCAGGAACGACACCGGGTCGCCGCCGAGCGTGGCGTTCGGGTCCATGTCCATCCACGGCGCGAGCACGGAGGCATGCGTCCTGGCCGACGGCCACGGCACGCGGCAGTCCGGTTCGTCGGAGGTCACGTGCTCCATGTCGACGAGGTCGAGGTCGATCCCGCCGTCGTGCGTGCGTTCGATGGCGCCGAGCGCGGCGATGAGCGCGCGTGCGCCGAGTCTCGTCTCGATCTGGATGACGGCGCTCATCGCGTCCGGGCCGTCGAAGCTGCTCACGTGGTAGAGCGGCGAGATGCCGTCGACCTGGTTGCCGGGCAGCCCGTCGATGGCGACGATCGCCTCGCGGAACAGATGCTCGGCATCGGTGGAGGTCGAGTCCATCGAGATGACGGCCTTGAGCGGGATCGTCGCGCCGCCCGCGAGGTCGTGTCCGGCCGCGGAGCCCTCGGCCGGGGCGGCGGGATCCACAACACCATCGGAACCGGCGGCACCGGCGGCACCGGCATCGCCCGCCCTCACGCCACCGTCGTCGTGCGCCGTGCCGCTCATCCAGTCCCCGGCGAGACGTTCGACCGGCGGTTCGTCGCCGTCCGCCTCGGCGAGCATCCCCTCGGCGAGTTCGTTCACCGGACCGCCGTGCATGCCCCTGAGATCGGCGTGCGGGTCGAGCGCCGCCCACGGCACGAGCACGAACGCCCGCTGCCATGCGCGCGGATGCGGCAGGGTTAGGTCAGGGTCGTCGGATTCGATGCCGTCGTAGTCGATGATGTCGAGGTCGAGCGTGCGGCTCGCCCAATGGTTCTCGCGCGTGCGGCCGTGGTCGGCTTCGATGCGCTGGAGTCCCGCGAGCAGCGCGCGGGCGTCGAGCGTGGTGGTCGCCTCGACCACGGCGTTGAGGAAGTCGGGGGCGCCGTCGGCCATGCCCCACGCGGCGGTGCGGTAGAGCGGCGAGACTCCGGTGACCTGCGTGCCGTCGAGCGCGTCGATGCGACGCACCGCGTCGCGCAGCGTCGCCTCCACGTCGCCCTGGTTGCCGCCGAGCGCGATGACCGCATGATGCGTCGCTGCGCCGGCATCGGCGGACGCGGTCGTGCCGGCACCGCCCGCCGCGTCGTTCCCGGCGTCCGCCGCCGCACGCGAACGGGTGATGGTCACGGCCACGTCGTCGAACGGCACGGTGATCGGCGCGTGCGGCTTGTGCACGGTCACGTCGACCGTGCGGATCGGGTCGATGGCGAGCAGCGCGTCGGCGATGTCCTGCGCGAGCTTTTCGATGAGGTCGACATGCGCGCCTTCGATGACGGCGACGATCGCCTTGGCGGCGCGGCCGTAGTCGACGGTGTCGGCGAGCGCGTCGGACCGGCCGGCGGCGGCGAGGTCGAGGTGGAGCGTCGCGTCCACGACGAACGGCTGCGCGCGCTCGTGTTCGAAGTCGAGCACGCCGTGCGTGCCGTTGGCGCGTACGCCGGTCAGTGTGATCGTGTCCATGTCGGTTCCTTCCGTCTCACCCCGCGTATTCGCGCCACGTGTCGCCGACGGCGACGGCGGCGCGGCTGCGGGCCACGTCGTGCACGCGCACCGCCCACGCCCCGTGTTCCGCGCACAGGGCGCTGAATGCGGCGGTGGCGTCGTCGCGCGCGTCCATCGTCGGGTCCGTGAATCCCGCCTTGTCGAGGATGGCGGTGATGAAGCGTTTGCGCGATTGGCCGATGAGCACCGGGTATCCGCTCGCGCGGAACAGGTCGAGACCGGCGAGCAGCGGCAGGTTGTGTTCGATGCCGGGCTTGGAGAAGCCCAGGCCCGGGTCGATGACGATGCGTTCGGGGGCGACTCCGGCGGCGAGCACCGCGTCGACCTGGCGCATGAGCTCGTCGTGCACGTCCCGCAATACGCCGTGCTCGTAGTGCGAGGTGTCGGCGTCGGGGGCGCCGGCCTTGGAGCCGGCGAGCCAGCCGCGCCAATGCTGCACGATGTACAGGCAGTCGTGGTCGGCGACGACGTGCGGCAGTTCCGTGTCGAGCGTGCCGCCGGACACGTCGTTGATGATCTGCGCGCCGGCGTCGAGCGCCGCGGCGGCGACGGCCGCACGCGTCGTGTCGATGGACAGCGTCGCGCCCGCGGGAACGAGCGCCTCGACCGCGCCGGTCACGCGTGCGAGCTCGTCCTCCTCGCTGACACGTTTGGCGCCCGGCCGCGTCGATTCGGCGCCGACGTCGATGATGTCCGCGCCGGCGGCCATCATCGCGCGCCCATGGTCGGCGGCGGCGCGCGGGTCGAGCCACAGGCCGCCGTCCGAGAACGAGTCCTCGGTGATGTTGAGCACGCCCATGACGAGCGTGCGATCCGTGTCATGCAATGCCTTGAGACCCGTCATCCCGTTCCCCTTCATCGATGGTTCTCCCCTTCACCGCAGTGAGGCCCCCTTGCGGGAGCCTCACTTCCGGCCGTAACGGCTATCTGCTCATGATCAGGCTCATGGCCTCGGCGCGGGTGGCGGGGTTGCGCAGCAGTCCGCGCACCGCGGAGGTCACCGTGCGCGCCTCGGATTTACGCACGCCGCGCATCGACATGCACAGGTGCTCGCATTCGGTCACGACGATCACGCCGCGTGCGCCCGCATAGTCGACGAGCGCGTCGGCGACCTGCTGGGTGAGGCGTTCCTGCACCTGCGGACGCCGGGCGTACACCTCGACGAGCCGGGCGAGCTTGCTCAGGCCCATGACCCCGTCCTTGGCGGGGATGTACCCCACATGGGCGACGCCGTGGAACGGCAGCAGATGGTGCTCGCACACCGAATACAGCTCGATGTCCTTGACGAGCACCAGCTCCTCGGTGTCCACATCGAAATGCTTCTCGAGCACATGCTCGGGCGAGGCGCCCAGGCCGGCGAACAGCTCCCTGCCGGCGCGGGCGATGCGGTCCGGGGTCTCCACGAGGCCCTCGCGGTCCGGATCCTCGCCGATCGCCTCGAGGAAGAGGCGCACGGCCCTGCGCACGCCCTCCTCGTCGTAGGAGGGGGCGTCGCCGTCGCCGCGCGTCTGGCCGGCGGCGACGTGGCCGCGGGGCGACTGCGGCAGCGAGACCTGCAGGACGGAACCGTCCTGCGCCGCGCGGGACTGTGCCTGCGCGGGGGCGCCGGGACCGCCGTGGCCGGCATGGTGCGGCCGTGACTGCACCATGCCGGGCTTGCGGGATACGTCGCCGGCATTCCTCGCGTCGGCGTTCTCACGGACCAGCGACGGCGAATCCGGCAGGGAGATGTTCTGCGCGTGCCTTGCCATCGGTCACTCCCCCGGCTTCATGCCGACCGAACGCTTGAGCGATTCGGGGATCTCGACCGGCGGCAGGTCGGAGTCGGGGCGCTTCTCGTCGGACAGCCACACCGGGCGGACCGGCGCCTTGCGGATCGGCGCGAAGATCGCGGCGAGCTCCTTCTCGTTCAGGGTCTCCTTGACGAGCAGCTGGCGCACGAGCTCGTCGAGGATGTCACGGTTCTCGTTGATGATGTTCCACGCCTCGGTGTGCGCGGTCTCCACGAGCTTGAGCACCTCCTCGTCGATGACCTCGGCGGTGCGGTTCGAGTAGTTGTGCGGCGCGAGGGCGCCCAGGTCGCCGCTCTGGTCCTCGTCGCCCGTCCACTTGATGGCGCCCAGCTTCTCGGAGAAGCCGTACTGCGTGATCATCGTGCGGGCGATGTTCGTCGCCTTCTCGATGTCGTTGGACGCGCCGGTGGTCGGGTCGTGGAACACGATCTCCTCGGCGGTGCGGCCGCCCATCGCGTACGCCATCTGGTCGAGCAGCTGGTTGCGCGACTGCGAGTAGCGGTCGGAGGTGGGCATCACGGCGGTGTAGCCGAGCGCGCGGCCTCGCGGCAGGATCGTCACCTTGGTGACCGGGTCCGTGTTGTGCAGCGCGGCGGCGACGAGCGCGTGGCCGCCCTCGTGGTAAGCGGTGTTGCGCAGCTCGTCGAGCGCCATGCCCTTCGACTTGCGCTTCGGGCCGGCCTGGACACGGTCGATGGCCTCGTCGATGGCGCGGTTGTCGATGAGCTGGGCACCGGCGCGGGCGCACAGCAGCGCGGCCTCGTTGAGCACGTTGGCCAGGTCGGCGCCGGTGAAGCCCGGCGTGCGCACGGCGACCATGTGCAGGTCGACGTCCGGCACGAACGGCTTGCCCTTGGCGTGCACCTTGAGGATCGCCTCGCGGCCCTCGAGGTCCGGCGCGGCCACGCCCACCTGGCGGTCGAAGCGGCCCGGGCGCAGCAGGGCCGGGTCGAGCACGTCGGGGCGGTTCGTCGCGGCGATGATGATGAGGTTGGTGTCGTTGTCGAAGCCGTCCATCTCGACGAGCAGCTGGTTGAGCGTCTGCTCGCGCTCGTCGTGGCCGCCGCCCATGCCGGATCCGCGCTTGCGGCCGACGGCGTCGATCTCGTCGATGAAGATGATGGCGGGCGCGTTCTTCTTCGCCTCGTCGAACAGGTCGCGCACGCGGGAGGCGCCCAGACCGACGAACATCTCGACGAAGTCGGAGCCGGCCATCGCGTAGAACGGCACGCCCGCCTCGCCGGCGATGGCGCGCGCGAGCAGCGTCTTGCCGGTGCCGGGAGGGCCGTACAGCAGCACGCCGCGCGGGATGCGGGCGCCCAGCGCCTTGTACTTGGACGGGTCCTTGAGGAAGTCCTTGATCTCCTCGACCTCGGCGAGCGCCTCGTCCTCGCCGGCCACGTCGGAGAACTTGGTGTTCGGGGTCTGGCCTTCGAGCAGCTTGCCGTTGTTCTTCTTGCCGCCCATGCCGAGCATGCCGCCGGCGCCGCCCATGCGGCTCATGAGCCACCAGAACAGGGCGAAGAAGATGATGAACGGCAGGATCGAGGTGAGCAGGTAGCTGAGCATGCTCGTCTCCTCGATGGAGGCGCTCCAGCCCTTCGACGGGTTGGCCTTCTCGACCGCCTTGAGGATATCCTGTCCCTGAGCGAACGTGTAGTAGAACTGGACCTTGTCGCCGTAGTTGTGGTTCTTGCCGGTGTCCGGGTCCTTCTTGTTGTAGTCGCTCTTGAGCTCGAGGGTGACCTTCTGCTTGTTGTCGACGATCTTGGCGTAGCTCACCTGCTCGTTGTTGAGCAGCTGCAGGCCGTCCTTGGTGTCGATGGTCTGGGTGCCGGTGCCGCTGAACATCTGGAACATCAGCGCGACGAGCACCACGACGACGGCGCCCCACAGCCACGGGGACTGCCAGAACGGCTTGTCGCCGTTGCCGCCGTTGCCCTGCTTGCCGTTGTTGTTGCGGTTGCCGCCATTGTCGTTGCGGCGGAACGGATTGTTGAACGGGTTGCCGTTATTGCCGTTGTTCGGCTGTCCGGGCCCCTGGGGGAAGCTCATGCCTGTTCTCCTTGATATACTGCCGGCTTCAGCACCGCGATGGAATCGAGGTTGCGGTAACGCTCGTCGTAGTCCAGGCCGAATCCGACGACGAACTCGTCCGGGATCTCCAGCCCCTTGTACTTCACGTCCACGTGCACCTCGCGGCGCGCGGGCTTCTCCAGCAGGGCGAAGATCTCGACCGATGCGGCCCCGCGCCGCTTCAGTTCCTCGACCAGCCATGCCAGCGTGCGGCCGGAATCCACGATATCCTCGACGATGAGAATGTGCCGACCGCGAACATCGGTCGACAGGTCCTGGCGGATCGTCACCGTGCCGCTGGAGGTGGTGCCGGAGCCGTAGCTCGACAGGCTCATGAAATCGAGCTGGCAGGGGATGGACAGCGCCTGCGAGAACGCGGCGATGGTGTTCACCGCCCCCTTGAGCACCGCCACCAACAGCGGGTCCTTGCCCCGGTAGTCCTCGCTCGCCTGCGCGGCGGCCTTGGCGATGATGGCCTGGATCTCCTCTTTGCTGACCAGCTCGTGGTCGATGTCGTCATGTACGTCAGCGATTCGCATGCCCACCATATTGGCACAGGCGAGTGACGTGTTTCTTAGGGATTGCTGGGAAACCTCAGAGTTTCGTCAGTGAGGCGGCGAAGGCGTCGAGGGCCTGGTTCGCCGACCATCCGTTCGACGGGTTGTTGACGATCGCGGCGAAGGTGAGTACGCCCCCGTCCGCGCGCGAGACGTTGCCCACCAGCGAGCGCACGGTGTCCAGGGCGCCGGTCTTGACGCGCAGCAGGCCGCGGGCCGAGTCGTCGCCCACGCGGTTCCTGACCGTGCCGACGAGGCCCGGCAGCGCCAGGCCCTCGGACGCGGCGGCGGCCCCGCCGTCGGGGTCCACGTATTTCGACTGCACCTGGGCGAGCGTGAGGACGGTGAGCGTGGTGCCCGGCGCCAGTCCTGAGCAGCTGGTCAGGTGCATGCCCTCGGTGGACACCCCGTGTTCCCCGAGCACCTTGGCGACGGCCTTGACGTCGCCGTCGATCGAATTGCCGGTGCCGAGCTTCAGGGCGGTGAGACGGCCGAACAGCTCGGCGAGCGTGTTGTCCGAATGGCGCAGCATGAACGCCAGCACCTCGTTGAGCGGCGCCGAGCTCACCTTGGCGAGCCGCGCGGATTCCCCGACGCCGCTGACGTCCTGCGAATCGAGGACCTGGATGCCCTGCTGCGCCAGCAGGCCCTTGAACGCGGCGGCGGCATCGTCGGCCGTGCTCTGCGAAAGCATCGGGTAATCGGTGAACTCGTCCGGATCCTCGGCGGCCAGGCCGGTCCAGTCGCGTCCGCCGTCCACCGCCATCGAGGAGATCGGCGTGTAGTAGCGGTTCTCGCCGTTGTTCTCGTCGATGTCCGTCGGCGTGCGGTCGTCGCCGAACAGCGTGTCGTCCGCGGCGACGGCCACGGAGGTGATGCCCTTCGCCTTGAGCGCGTCGGCGGTCCGCCGCGCGAGGGTGGCCAGGCCGGCGCGCCCGTTGACGTGGGAGGGGTCGGATTCGCCCAGGCCGAGCAGCATGTCGCCGCCTCCCTTGAGCACGACGGTCGGGTTGTCCGAGGCGTGGGTGAGGTAGGTGGAGGTGTCGAGGGTCGATCCCATCTCCAGCGTGCTCGCGGCCGCGAACGCGGTGAGGGTCTTCGTCGTGGAGGCGGGTTCGCGGGCCGTGCCGGCCTCGTGCTCGGCGACCACGTTCCCCTTCGCGTCGGCGATGACGACCGAATAGTCGGAGCCGACGCCCTCCGCCTTGCCCAACGTCTCGATGAGCCGGGCGGCCTGCGCCTTGTCGACGGGCTTGTCCGCGTCGGCGTCGCCGGCCACGACGCCCGCCGCGACGGTGGAGGCGGGATCGGGGTAGGTGCGCACGGCGACCGGGTCGAGGGTGAGCATGCCCGGCGCGACGTCGAACACGTCGGCGACGGTGTAGCCGATTCCCGTGGCGAGTGTGAGCGCGACGCAGGTCGCGCACACGGCCACGCGGTGACGTGCGGGTGATGCCGTTCGTCCGTTGTCTGCCACATCCGCTCCTTACTGCCCCGGACCATTGTCCCGGATTCACTGTCCCGGATTCGTCCGGTGTCGGTGTGTCCGGATCCACATTCCCGGGCTTGTGCTCCCGGATCCGCGTGCCCGACCGGAGAAAACGTACGCCAGGACGTTCCTTATGTACGAGATCTCCGGCGACCGCCAGGTTGACCGGAGACTCCGTACGATTGCCGCCTTCCAGCGTACGAAACCCCCGGTACGGACCGGCCTGCGGCCGGCCTCAACATCACCTCGCAGCTGTCGCCGCTCGGCTGAGCCTAAAAACAGTCCACCGGACTGTTTTCTTAACGGCTCAGCCCTTATGCTGGATCGGCTTCCACTGGGCCTTGGAGAAGATGGCCTGGAAGGAGATGGGGACGTAGGAGAGCATGTAGATCGGGAAGGCGAGCACGTAGGCGAACAGCTCCTTGTTGGTGGCGCCGATCTGCCCGCGTTCGGCCACGATCGTCAGGCCGGCGAGCGCCATCATGCCCAGCACGGACAGCACGATGCCGTTCGCCCATCCGGTGACCGAGCTCAGCTGGCTGGACCACGAGACGAATCCGAAGGCGGCGAACAGCACGCCGAGGATGACCCTGGCCACGCCGAGCACGGTGAACGGGCACAATAGCAGCGTGAAGTCGACGGCGGAGAAGTCGCGTTCGCGCACGGCGCGGCGGACCAGCGAAGGCCCGTAGTAGCGGAACACCTGCAGGAAGCCCTTGCTCCAGCGCAGGCGCTGGCGCCAGCTCTGCGCGAAGGTGACGGGCTGCTCGTCGTACAGGATCGCGGTGCCGCAGTAGCCGACGCGGTCGCCGTGCAGCACCGAGTCCATCGTGAACTCGAGGTCCTCGGTGAGCAGGTGGAACTTCCAGCCCTTGTTGCGCTTCATGACCTCCTTGGAGAACATGAAGCCGGTGCCGCCCACGTGGCAGCTGGATCCGAACAGCATGCGAGAGTTGTTGAGGAACCTGGATTCGCGGATGAACCACAGCGCCGAACCCGAGGAGACCCAGTTGTCGTTGAGGTTCACCGAGTTGCGGTAGGAGGTGAGGATGCGGAATCCGGACTGGAAGGCCTTGTTCATCTCCTCGAAGTAGTGCTTGTCGAGCTTGTTGTCCGCGTCGAAGACGAAGTACGCGTCGTACGTGTCGGCCAGGCCCTCGTCGATCATGTGGTCGAGCAGGTAGGTCAGGGCGTATCCCTTGCCGATGAGCTTGTCGTTGTGCCGTTCGACCACGTTGCAGCCCATGGCGCGCACCACGTCGGCCGTGTCGTCGGTGCAGTTGTCGGCGACGAGCCAGATGTCGATGAGGTCGGCGGGATAGGTCTGCTCGCGGATGCAGCGGATGAGGTTGCCGATGACCTTCGATTCGTTGCGCGCGGAGATGAGCACCGCGTAGCGTCTGTCCATGGGCGCGTCGGGGAAGCGCACGGGCTTGGAGAACAGGGACATGAGGATGCACGCGCCCTGGTAGACCATGCCGGCGCCGCCGACGATGACGAGCAGGATGTCGAGTACGGTGAGCAATGCCATCAGCGCCACCTCGCACGGGGGTTGTCGGAGTCGCCGGATTCCCGTTCCCTGGCGGCGTCCCGGGGTTCCGTCGTCTTGCGTATCGTCTTCGTCTCAGGCGGGTCGTCGGTTTCCGGCGTCCCGTCGGAGGCTTCCGGCGCACCGGTCCGCACGCCCCTGAGCCCCGCCGCGGCGGTGCGCCTGAGCACGCCCTGCGGAATCGCGACGGTGACGGAGTCCCCGCCGTCGCCGGAGGCCCGGTCGTCGTCACCGTGCGGGATGGCGTAGATTTCCTCCTGCAGGCGGCGGATCTCGTCGTTCATCGGCACACGGCTCGTCGAACCCTTCGCGGCGCGGGGCATGTGCTCGCCGATCGGGTGGAGCACATGCTCGTTGAACGCCTCCGAGGCGACCACGACCTTCGACTTGGGGCCGACCGGATCGTTCATCAGCGGCGAGTCGACCAGATCGTACCGGCGCGTGTACGCGCGGAAGATGACCTGCAGCGAGGCGGTGACCGGCAGCGCGAGGAACGCGCCGAGCGCGCCGAACAGCGAGCCGAACGCGAGCACGGACAGGAACGCGATCGCCTCGTTGATGTCCATCGTGCGGCGGGAGATCATCGGCGAGAGCAGCAGGTTCTCGATCTGCTGGTAGATGATGATGAACACGAGCACGGCCACCGCGTACGTCCATCCGCGGTTGCCCCAGGCGAACAGCACCGGCAGCGCGCCGCCGATGTACGTGCCGACCGTCGGGATGAACTGGGAGACCACGCCGCAGAACAGGGCCAGCGGCAGCCAGTAGGGCACGCGGATGATCTCGAGGAAGATGGCGGTGCAGGCGGCGTTGATCATCGCCAGGATCGAACGGGAGAACAGGAACGAGGAGATCTGGTCCTGGGCGACGGTCCACACCAGCAGGAAGCGCTTCTGCATGCCCGGCGCCATCCACTGGCAGAAGGATCGGCGCAGCTTCGGGCCCGCGGCGGAGATGTAGTAGGTGGTCATCACCACGGTGAGCAGCTGCAGCAGGAACGAGAACAGGCCTCCCACCGTGCTCACGGCGGTGCCGGCGAAGTCGGTGACCCACGAGGTCTGGATGTTCTTGACGATCTCGGTGAAGAGGTTGTTGATCTCGGGCAGCTCGAACGAGGAGTACTGCGCCACGAAGTCCTTGATCTGCTCATAGGTGGCGGGCACGCCGTAGACCATGGCGATCATCTGGTTGACGAACATGCTGCCGAACAGCGAGAACAGCACGCCGATGACGAGGGCGACCGTCAGCAGGCCGACCAGCGAGGCGATGCCGCGCCTCCAGCCGTGCCGCACCAGCGCCACGACCATCGGCTCGATGGCCAGCGCCAGGAACAGGGAGATGATGATGTCGAGCACCAGATAGGAGATGCGCCCCCAGGAGCGCCAGCAGAAGGTGAACACGACGATCGCGATCGCGATGTAGAACAGGGAGCGGCCGAACCATTCCGGGGGCCTGCGGGGATCCCCCTTCACCGGGAACAGGGTGCCGAAATCCCACCGCTGCTCCGTGTCCTGCGTCTGTCTGCTGGTGCTCGCGCTTTGGCTCATGGGCCCCATTGTAGCGACCGGGGAGATGCCCGAGGCGGGCGGAGGGTGTACGCCCGGCCAATTATCCTGAAGGCATGCTCAACGTCTCGATCGTCATTCCGGCCTGGAACGAATCCGAGCGCATCGCCGTCTGCCTGCTCAACACGATCAGGCAGACCGTGATGCCCTACGAGATCCTGGTCGTCGACAACCGGTCCACCGACGACACCTGCGCCATCGTCGAACGCTTCATCGCCGACCATCCCGAGGCGCCGGTCAAACTGTTGCACCAGAACGAGGAGCAGGGTCTGATCCCGACGCGCAACTACGGGCTCGACCATGCCACGGGCGACGTGCTCGGCCGCTTCGACGCCGACTGCATGATCAAGCCCGACTGGGTGGAGGTCGTCTCCGGCATCTTCACCGAGGATCCGCAGGCCATGGGCGCCACCGGCCCGGTCATGTATTACGACATGCCGTCGCGCCACTTCGGGCTCAAGGGCGACAACTCGCTGCGCAAGCGCATCTACAAGGCGGACGGCGGCCAGCCGTTGCTGTTCGGCTCCAACATGGCGCTGCGCGCCTCGGCCTGGCATGCGATCTCCGGCGAGGTGTGCCGCGACAAGGCGGACGTCATGCACGAGGACATCGACATCTCCCTGCACCTGATGGGCAAGGGGCTCAAGACCGTGTACTCGCCGCGCATGATCGCCGGCATGAGCGCACGCCGCATGGACACGTCGCTCTCGTCGTTCCGCAACTACATGAAGCGGTTCCGCAACACGTTCGACGCGCATCCGCAGCATTGGCGCAAGCACAAGCCGGAGGTCCTGTTCACCGCCATGTACCCGGTGATGCACCTGTTCTACCCGGTGTGGCAGAAGGTGCTCAACACGGCGGACATCAATCCGGCCGAGGCGGCGTGGATCAACGAGCAGATGGAACTCGCCGAGAAGGAGGGGCGGGAGCTCTACGACGAGACCCCCACCGACGAGGAGTGGGACGAGAGACACGAGTGACGTCGGCCGGCCGGTTCACGATTTCCCCCCCCCCGCGCGGAATCGTGAACCGCCGCCCTGTGCGAACGAACATGACGAAGCCCGGAATCAGGCCGAAGCCGATTCCGGGCTTTGTTCGTTCCCGTTCGTTTCCGGTTCACGATTTCCGGAAGCGGAAAATCGTGAACCGGTCATCTCACATCAGGGACTTGTAGATGGCGAGGATGTCCTCCTCGGTGGCCTTGCGCGGGTTGCCCGGGGTGCACACGTCGTTGAACGCGTCGTGGGCGAGCGGCTCGAGATCGGCCTCGGTGGCGCCGACCTCGGAGATCGTGGTCGGGTTCTTCAGGTCCACGGTGAGCTTGTGGACGGCCTGCACGGCCTCCTCGCGCACCTTCTCGAGGTCGCCGGTGTAGGCGTCCTCGACGCCGAACGCGTCGGCGATGTCACGGTACTTCTCGCCCGTGTAGTCCTTGTTGTACTCCATGACCGGGGCCAGCAGGATGCCGTTGGCGACGCCGTGCGCGACGCCCAGGCGGCCGCCGAGCGGGTGGGCCATGCCGTGCACCAGGCCGAGGCCGACGTTCGAGTAGGCCATGCCGGTGATGTAGGAGGCGTACGCCATCTGCTCGCCGGCCGGGATATCGCCGTCGGCGGACTTGGCGAGGTTCTTGGCGATCATGCGGATGGTCTGCATCGACAGGCAGTCGGACAGCGACCACGCGCCCGGGGTGATGTAGCCCTCGATGGCGTGGGTCAGGGCGTCCAGGCCGGTGGCGACCTTGAGGCCGCGCGGCATCGAGTCAGTCAGATCCGGGTCGACGAAGGCGACGATCGGGATGTCGTGCGGGTCGACGGCCACGAACTTGCGCTTGTTGGCCGTGTCGGTGATCACGTAGTTGATGGTGGTCTCGGAGGCGGTGCCGGCGGTGGTCGGCACGCCGAAGATCGGCACGGACGGGTTCTTCGTGTCGGCGACGCCCTCCAGGGACAGCACGTCGGAGAACTCCGGGTTGGCGGTGATGATGCCGATGCCCTTGCAGGTGTCCTGCGGGGAGCCGCCGCCCAGGCCGATGAGGAAGTCCGCGCCGGAGGCGGCGAACTTCTCGACGCCGTCCTTGATGCACTCGACCGGCGGGTTCGGCTTGACGTTGGAGAACACCTCGTACGGCAGGCCGGCCTCGTCAAGGACCTTGGTGACCTTCTCGGCGGTGCCGGTCTCGAGCAGGACCGGATCGGTGACGATGAACGCCTTCGTGAAGCCGTGCTGCTTGGCGACGGCCGGGATCTCCTTGATCGCCCCACGACCGAAGTACGCGGTCTGGTTGAAAATCATGCGATAGACCATAAGGCTCTCCTTTAAGCTATGTGTCTTGCCTTATTACCGTGTGGGCGCGCGCATACGTTGCGCCGTCCGACAATCACTTAGTGTACTCGCGGATGTGAACGTTACCAGTGATATCGGAGGGATTTTTTCCGAAGGCGTCGCCACAGGACCGGGCGAACGGATGCGTACGGGGGCGACGCCCATGCCGCACCGGCCCTTCCCGTCGGCATGTCGTCCGACGTGCCGGCGGCATCCCACCTTGAACCGGAAACGGAGGCTCCGCCGATCGCGAACATGGTGCACCGACCGGCCGCACCGGCGTTTCCCCCGAATCGCCGGGGACTATCATGACCGGTGATCGGGGTTGTTTTCCATATACACGACCGCGTGTCGGGCACGCGGAACACGGAGGCTATGACAATGGCAAACGGCAAATCGATGACCGTCGGGGAAATGGTGGGGCTGTTCCTGCGCGGGGACGCGCCCGTGCGCGTCGACGCGTTCGACGGCTCGCATTTCGGGCCCGCGGACGCGGGTCTCAAGGTGCGCATCACCAATCCGGACTGCATGTACCAACTGCTCGCGCATCCGAACGAGATCGGCGTGGTGCGTGCGTACGTGCTCGGCGAGTTCGACGTGGAGGGCATCGACTACGCCGACCCGTACCCGGCGATGCGTGCGATGGTGTCGATGGCGAAGTACGTCAAACCGGTCACGCCGGTGTCGATGGCGCGCGTGACCGCCGGGATCCTGAGCCATGGGTTCAGGAGGCCGCCGGTGCCGGCCACCGAGGGGCCGAGCAAGTTCGCCCGCATCAAGGAGGGACTGCTCCCCCACACCGAGAAGGCCGATTCGGAGACGGTGAGCTTCCACTACGACATGTCCAACGAGTTCTACGCCGACTTCCTCGGCCCCTCGATGACTTACACCTGCGCGGTGTTCGAGAACGAGGACATGAGCCTCGAGGACGCGCAGGCCAACAAGCTGCGCCTGATCCTGGACAAGCTCGGACTGGAGCCAGGCCAGCGCCTGCTGGACATCGGCTGCGGATGGGGGTCGATGGTCATCGCGGCCGCGCGCCGCGGCATCAGGGCGCTCGGCGTCACGCTCTCCAAGGAGCAGGCGGCGTACGCGAACGAATGGATCGCGCGCGAGGGGCTTTCCGACCTCGCCGAGGTGCGCGTGCAGGACTACCGCGAGGTGCCCGAACGCGACTTCGACGGCATCAGCTCGATCGGCATGATGGAGCATGTGGGCGTGAAGAACTACCGCAGCTACTTCGAGGAGATGTTCAAGCTGCTCAAGCCGATGGGACGGCTGCTCAACCACCAGATCACCATCAGCCACGACAAGCCCGACGGCAAGCCCGGCACGGACGAGTTCCTCGACCGCTACATCTTCCCCGACGGCGACCTGGGCGCGCCCGGGTTCATCGAGTCGTGCATCCACGACGCCGGGTTCAACGTGGTGCATCAGGAGAACCTGCGCCAGCATTACGCGCTGACGCTGCATCACTGGAACCGCAACCTGTCCGAGCATTGGGACGACGCGGTGAAGCAGGTCGGCTTCGAACGGGCGAAGGTGTGGGGCCTGTACATGGCCGCCTGCGCGCTCAACTTCGAGCTCGACGGCATCCAGATCCACCAGTTCCTCGCCGTGCGCCCCGACCGCGCCGGCCACCCGGACGGCAAGTGGTATCCGCTGCGTCCGTGGTGGAAGGCGTGATCCGGGCCGACGGACCCGTCGCCCCCCCTCTCCGTGAGGGAGCCTCCGCCACATGAACGGTCCGGGGAAGGCGGCCGGGACCGTCAGAACTGGATGTAGTCCACTTCCTCGTGTTCGCCGGTCTCGAGGTATTTCGCCAGGTCCTCCGGGCCGGAGAACACCATCGTGACCGCCTGCGCCACCATGAGGTTCACGCGGTCCATCGGCGTAAGGCCCTCACGGTAGCCGTACACCGGCTTGCCCATCGCGTAGGCGTATCCGATTTCGAACATCGTGCCCGCGTCCTCGTCCATGAGGTTGGCGATCACGGCGTCGGACGCCTTGATGCCGGCGATATCGTCGGCGAAGCAGCCTTCCGGCCCCACGTCCTCGATCTGGCCGGCGAATCTCGGTTTGAACAGGCGCTGGCCGTGGTCCTCCAGCGTCCGCTCCAGTCGCTCCATGCTTGCCGTCTGCTCGGGGTCGAAGAACGGACCCGCCACATAGAAGTCATATTGCGTATCGCTCATGCCCACCATTGAAGCGCTGCGCGACACGGACGACCGGCATATGGTTCACTTTTCGGACGAAAGCCCACGATATGGTCACTATGTGGAATCTCTTCCCGACACGGCGGCACCCCACACACCTTTGGCCCCCTCCAAGGCGATTCACACCCAAGACAGAACGTCCCCATGCCGCCGCCCACCCATATCGCCCATTCCCGCAGCGTACGTCCAACCCGACATTATCGACCACCATCCGTTTGGACGTACGCTGAGAAACCGTCAGCGTACGCCCGAACGGATGCAATATGAAAATGTCCGGCGGAACGTACGCCCGCAGACCAGCCCATAGGGAACCAGGGCATGAGCACAAACATGTGTCTGTTTTCCTTACCCCTCACCCCGGCACCGACGCCGACCGGAACGACTTCCAACATCCAGGTCAAGCGCCCGTCAAACCATCAGACCACCAGACACACTTTTGGACTTGCAACCCCCAAAAACACACGCCCCGTGGGACGAACACAACCGAGGTGGATGACCGCCCCTGGCTTCACGCCGTAAGCAGTCCCCCTATCTGGGGACATGCCGACTTGCATCTAAATGTGGGGGCTATAGGCCAAATGTGGTGAGTTTATGGTGAGTGGCGTCGAGATATGCGAAACCCCGCAAGCCTTGCTATTACTTGACTCACGGGGTTTCCGTGGTGGCTCCGAACGGCGTCGATCCGTTGACCTAGCGATTTTCAGTCGCTCGCTCTACCAACTGAGCTACAGAGCCAGAGGACAATCAAAAAACCCGAAAACCGGGCTTCTCAACATCCCAGCGACCACGACCGGACTTGAACCGGCGACCTCCGCCGTGACAGGGCGGCGCTCTAACCAACTGAGCTACGCGGCCGTTGTTCTCTCGCGTTTCCGTGAGGCAACGAATGAATATATTACTCATATCGAAGCATCACGCAAACTACGGCGTGTCGCCTCGTATTGCAACGATTTACGTCACATCACCACGACCGCGAGGCACGGCGGAACGATCCGCATGCACGACGAAACACGACGAGGTGCGGCGAACCCCCACCGCGGCATCCGCGCCCGCGGACACCTCCGGAGCCGAAACGCATGCGGGGCGCGCCCGACGAACGGACGCGCCCCACGGAATCGCGCGACGGAGTCGACCACGATGGTCGCGGGCGGCGGTCGCACGCGACGGCGACCGGAAACCGGCCCGAATCACACGGCACCATACGGAACCGCCCGGAACGGGTCATTCGGCACGACCGGCCGCCGTCGGACACCGAACTCAGTCGGTCTGCTTCCAGTTCTCGACGTCGATGTGATGCTCCGGGTTGGCCTGCCACGCACGCCACGCGGATTCGACGATGTCCTCCACGTCGTACTTGGCATGCCAGCCCATCTCCTCGTTGATGCGCTTCGGGGAGCCGATGAGGTGCGGCGGGTCGCCGGCGCGGCGGCCCTGGACATGCTCCTGGAACGGGAGGCCGGTGACCTTCTTGAGCTCGTCGACGATCTGGCGCACGGAGGTGCCTTCGCCGGTGCCGACGTTGAAGGCGTCGTACTTGCGCCCGTCGCGGTCAAGGTACTTGAGGGCGGCGAGATGCGCATCGGCCAGGTCGGAGACGTGGATGTAATCGCGCACGCAGGTGCCGTCCGGGGTCGGGTAGTCGTCGCCGAAGATCAGCGGGGCCTTGCCCTTCTTGAGGCGGTCGAGCAGCATCGGGATGAGGTTGAGGATGGCCGGGTCCTCGAGCTCGACGGGGCCGCAGCCGGCCACGTTGAAGTAGCGCAGCGCGCAGAAACGGATGCCGTAGCGGCCCTCGCAGGCGCGGGCCATCCACTCGCCGAACAGCTTGGTCTGGCCGTACGGGTTGATCGGGAGCATCGGGACGACGTCCTCGGGCACCACGTCGACCGGCGGAACGCCGTAGGTGGCGGCGGAGGAGGAGAAGACGAGCTTGCGGGTCTTCTTGGACTCGCTCATGCCGGTGAGCACGTTGAGCATGCCGCCGATGTTCTGCTGGTAGTACCACAGCGGCTTCTCGACGGATTCGCCGACCTGCTTGCGGGCGGCGAAGTGGATGACGGCGTCGACGTCCTCGGCGTCGAGGATCTCGGCGAGACGCTCGCCCGCGCCCGGCGCGGAGATGTCCATGCCGTACAGGCGGGAGCCTTCGATGCGGGTGGGCTTGCCGTAGCTCAGATCGTCGACGACGACGACCTTCTCGCCGGCCTCATGCAGAGCGTGGACGACATGGGCGCCGATGTAGCCGCACCCACCAGTGACGAGAACTGTCATATCTGGCCTTTCATTGCCATGGAGCGAAAGCCCGGACATGCGGTTCGACTGCGCGAGCCGCTGTTCGCTTCTGCTCACATTTGTTATATTTTCGAACAATTTGAGTATAACACGTAACACGAACGAACACACGCGCGTTCCCGCCCCACCCAACGCAATCGTACGTAATCATGGTGAATAATGGAACAACACAAGACGACACAGGAAGGCATGCACATGACGAACGACCCCGCCGCCAACGGCGACGCCACGGACACCACCGCGAACCCCGCACCCGGAACGGCGACGACCCACGGCCACCCGCTGCACCGCGTGCTGTCGTTCGTGCGCCGCTCGGGCCGATTGGACGCCAGGCTCCAGCGCGCATGGGACAACTACGCGGACGGCTATCTCCTCGACGTGAACGACGGCGAGGGCTCGCTCGACGTGCGCCCCGGGTTCTCCCTCGACGCCCGGTACGTGCGCGAGACGTGGGGCAACGACAATCCACTGATCATCGAGATCGGCACCGGCCAGGGCGAGAACATCGTCGCCGCCGCGGCCGCACGGCCGGACGTGAACTTCCTCGCGCTCGAGGTCTACGACCCGGGCGTGGCCCACACGCTGCTGCTCGCCGGCAAGCAGGGGCTGAGGAACATCCGCGTGGCGCAGGTGAACGCACCGGAGCTGTTCAAGGCGTGCGCCGACGGCATGGCCGCCGAGGTCTGGACCTTCTTCCCCGACCCGTGGCCCAAGAAGAAACACCACAAGCGCCGTATCGTCCAGCCCGCGCTGGCGGGCGAAGTGCGGCGCGTGCTGGCGGACGGCGGCGTCTGGCGCATCGCCACCGACATCGAAGACTACGCACTGCACGTGCACGAGGTGATGGACGGGCTCGACGGATGGCGCAACGACGGCGGCGCCACCGTCAGCCTGCCGACCGGCCA
Source organism: Bifidobacterium platyrrhinorum (assembly GCF_010667645.1). Taxonomy (GTDB): domain Bacteria; phylum Actinomycetota; class Actinomycetes; order Actinomycetales; family Bifidobacteriaceae; genus Bifidobacterium; species Bifidobacterium platyrrhinorum. The sequence continues at coordinate 20,280 of NZ_WHZV01000008.1, read as the reverse complement.
CGTGGGCAAGGGCAACGCCGATCTGGCCGCCGACATGCCGCACGCCGACTTCACCGAGTCGGGGCGTTTCGACGGCCGCGTGCTCACCAACTTCGAGAAGAAGGGCCTCGCCGCCGGCCGCGTGATCCACGACTTCACCTACCGCAAGGCGTGACGGCCGGGGAGACATGACACGGCCGGACCTCGACCGCCACACCGCACGACACGCCGACTTGCAAGGGCGTGACGACTTGCGTATTGTTACTCAAGTTGTCACGCCCCCATCGTCTAACGGTTAGGACACCAGACTTTCAATCTGACAACGAGAGTTCGACTCTCTCTGGGGGTACTTCATCGCAAAGGACCGGCTTCATGCCGGTCCTTTTTCGTTTCTCCACCCCATCCGTCCCGGCCGCCCCCCCGGTTCCCGCCGTCCGATGTGGAAGATCCGGGATCTCGACCAAGCCCGGTCAGCCGTCGGTCACTGCTTAGAGATGGACCAGAAGGTCGGGCTGCTGTCCCAGTTGAAGGAGACGCCCTTGAGCCCCTTGACGGTGGCGCTGGTCGCATTCGTGTTGTAGATGGGGATGGAAGGCAGGTCCTCGAGGAGGATCTCCTCGGCCTGCACGTAGAGCTTGTCCGCCTCATCGGTCGACGCCGCGGCCGAGGCCTTGGCGAGCAGGCCGTCGAACTCGGCGTTGTCGTACTTGCCGTAATTGCGGCCGCCGATCGCGCCGCTCGCATAGATCGGCGTGAGGTAGTCCTCGACGGACGGGTAGTCCGGTCCCCAGATGTCGTGGTACGCGGAGGTGATCTTGCCCGCGTACGCGTTGGTGATGTACTCCTTCTGGGTGGGGATCGGGTCGGTCTTCGCGTCAATGCCGAGCGTGTTCTTCAGCTGGTTCACGATGGCGTCGTACGTCTCCTTGTAGGTTCCGTCGGCGTTGTAGGTGATGGTGAAGTCGCCGTCCCAGGGGCTGATCTCGTTCGCCTGCTCCCACAGCTTCTTCGCCTCGGCGGCGTCGTGGCGGAGTACGTCGGAACCCTTGAGGCTGCCGGAGTACGGCTTGAACACCGGAGAGGCGAAGTCGGTGGCGGGGCTCGCGAGGCCGTTCATGATCTTCTCGGTGATGGCCTTGCGGTTGATGGCGAGGCTGATGGCCTTGCGGCGCAGCACGCCCTCCTTGCCGGAGAAGTGCTTGAGGTCCTCGGGGATGCCGAGCGCGACCCTCACGGGGCCGGGTTCGCTGTACGCCTTGACGGTCTTGTCGTTGAGGAGGTGCTTGAGCGCGCTGGCCGGGATGGCGCTGGTGATGTCGAGGTTGCCGGACTGCACGTCGGCGTACTGCGCGTTCGTGTCCGTGTACATCCTGTAGGTGATGCCGTTGTTCTTCGGCTTGTAGTAGCCCGTGTAGTACGTGTTCGGCACGACCTCGATCTGGCTGTCGTGCTTCCAGGACTTGAACTTGTAAGGCCCGTTGCCGACCGGGTTCTGACCGAAGGCCTTCGGGTCCTTGTAGAAGGATTCCGGCAGCGGGTCGTACGCCATGAAGGTCAGGACGGTCGGGAAGACCGCCGACGCCTCGTTGAGCGTGATCGTGAAGTGCGTGTCGTCCTTCACGGAGAGCCCGGAGAGCTGCTCGTCGCCCTTGAGCCCGTCCTTCTGCAGGTCCTCGTATCCCTTGATGTACGCCAGATACCCGGCGTTCTTCTGGGCGTTCTTCACGTTCGCGGTGTAGGACCACGCCTTCACGTAGCTTTCGGCGGTGATCGGGGTGCCGTCGGAGAACTCCAGCCCCTTGCGCAGGGTGACCGTGTACTGCGTGTTGTCGGCGTTCGGTTCGATCTTCTCGGCGTTCTCGTTGACGATGCCGCCGTCGGCCTTGGTCGCCACCAAGCCGGTGAACAGGACGCGGTTGAGCACCAGCGCGCCGTTGCCCTCGTTCGTGTCGCCGGGCACGAGCGGGTTCTGCGGCTCGCCGATGCCGAAGCTGATGATGTTGTCGTCCGCCGCGATCTTGTCCGCCTGGGATGTGGCGCCGCAGCCGGCCAGCATCGTGGCCGCCGCGATGGCCGCGACGACGGTGCGTATGGTGCGTTTCATGGTCATGGTTCCTTCTCCTTCTCTTGCGTCATGTCTCATGTGCGCGCGACGGCTCGCATGCACGGCGCCTCACGGCGCACACGTGCGTTCCCCGCCGCCCCGACGGCCGTCACGCGGTCCAATGGGTGGGGAACGGATCGTCGATCGTCCGGTCGAGTGTGAAATCGCCCCGTTCCATCATGGCGATCTCGATCAGGGCGAGCCCGATGCCCGCCGCCCCCCGGAACAGGCTGTGCGGTCTGGTGATGTCGTCGGGCTTCTGCCGCCAGAACGCGATGGGCCAGTCGGCCCGGCCGTCGCCCAGGTCCTCCTTCATGCCGAGGATGACGTTCCCGCAACGGATCGCGAGATCGTGCCATCGCCGGTCGCCGGTCGCGAGGTACAGGCCGACGAAATAGTGAACCAGTCCCGCATGGCCGCAGCACAGCGTGTCGATGTTCCACAGTCCGCGGGACTGGTGTTCGGGCGCGCCGACGGACTCGAAGCCGTCGGCGAGCGCGTGGACGAACGCCATCGCGTCCCCGTCCCCGGTGAGCCGGTGGAGCAGGTACGGGAACTGCCCGGTGCCGGCGATGCCGTGGCAGTGGCCGAGGGGGAACAGGTCCCGTTCCTCGGGCGCGAGGCTACGCGGTATGAGCACGCCCCTGGTCTGGGGCACGGCGACCGACCTGAGGTAGCGCAGCTGGTCGCGCGCGGCGTCGAGGTAGCGCCCCTCGCCGGTGAGTTCGTACAGTTTCAGCAGGATGTACCCGCTGCCGGCGGCACCGAACTCCCAGTTGGGCATGTTGTGGTCCATGTGGAAGACGACGCCCTCGAACGTCGCGGTGCCGCCGAAATGCCCGTCGAACACCACGTGGCCGTCCGCGCCGGTCCCACCTTCGGACAGGTACTGCACCCCCGCCCGGCGGACGAAGCCGAGGATCTCCGGATCGTCGAGCCGGCGGCCGAGCGCGAGGAGGAACAGGAGGATCCCGCCGTCCTTCACCCATGCCGTGTTGCCGGTCCAGTAGGGGCCGTGTTCGCCCTGTTCGCAGTGGGACAGGTAGCGTTGCGCGAACCGGCGGGCGGTCTGCGCGTAGGAGGGGTCGCCGAACGCCTCGGCGGCCTCCAGCAGCATGAGCCCGTAGCAGCTGTCGAATCCTTCGAGCGTGGTGACGGGCGCCTGCGCCAGGTGGTCCCGGACCCATTCGGCGGCGCGGCGCGCGATGTCCCGATGCTTCGGGTCCCCGGTCACACGGGCGAGCTGGATGTAGAAGTGCATGATGCCGGCGGATCCGTCCGCGTACCCCGGGTTCGGTCCTTCGCCGCCGACGCCCTCCCAGTGGATGCCGTCACCGTCCTCGATGGCGAAGCCTTCGATGTAGCGTTCGGCCTGGAGGGCGGTGTCAAGCCATTCGTCCGCGCTTTCGGCCTGCTTGAGCCCATATGGTTTGCCGACGCGGAACGACCATCTGTCGTTCCCCGTCGGCAATCCCCTATCGTCGTTCGCAATGCCCATGCGGACAACTATTACCGTTTCGGCGAGGGCGACACGACAGCCGCCCTATAGGCTTTTCTTGGTGCCGGTTATTCGCCGAGCCGCTTCGCCACCCAGTCGACGATGTACGGGGCGACCTGTTCGATCTGGTCGATGGCCACCTCGAACTCGTGCGGGCCGCCGTACCACGGGTCCACCAGGTCGATCTCGCCTTCTCGGCCGGCCGGCGGCTTGGGCAGGTTCGGGTCGAAGCTGCGGTACATGTGCACTTCGGCGCGTTTCGCCGGCGGCAGCATGCGCAGCAGCGCGCGCATGTGCGAGGCGGTCATCGGCAGGAACAGGTCGGTGCGGGCGATCTCGTCGCGGCTGATCCGGTGCGCGAAGTGGTTGCGCGGGATCTCGTCGCCGTAGCCGCGCTCGCGCAGCACGTGCACGGCGCGCGGGTCGATCGGGTGGCTCCACTCCTCGTCGGAGACGCCGCTGGACTCGACGTCCACGCGGTCGGACAGGCCGCGCTCGTCGAAGTAGTGGCGCAGGATGATCTCGCCCATCGGCGAACGGCAGATGTTGCCGGTGCACACGGTCATGACCGTGTACTTCTTCTGCTGGTGGTCCTTGCCGCGTTCGTCGGCCATGGCACGCTCCTTGCGCTGTTCGGTGGTTGGATGATGGATAAGGATTGTACCGGCATAACGCGAAGAACCTCCCGTGCGGCAGGGTACGGGAGGTTCTTCGGAAAAGCCGCGGCAACGGCGCGGCGTCAGCGCGCCGGACGCACGTATTTGACGAAACGGTACCGGTCGATGCCGGTGCCAGGCTTCTTCGGCACGAGCCACGGCGAGCGGTCGGCGACCTCCCAGTGCCCGTCCTCGGCGAGCGCGGCGATGTCGGGCGCGTACGTGTCGGCGTCCACCTGTGCGTCGAGCAGGGTGACGAACACCTTGTTGGCCTGCGGGAGCGCCTCCCGGAAGAGCTGCGCGCCGCCGATCACCCAGATCTCGGAACGGTCGAGGCCGTCGTCCGGGATGGCCTCCTGGCGTGCCAGGTCGAGCGCGTCCTCCAGGCTGTCGACCACCGTCGCGCCGGGCGCGCGGTAGTTCTGGTCATGGGAGACGACGATGTTGTCGCGGTTGGGCAGGGGCCTGTAGCGCAGGTCCAGCGACTCCCACGTGCGTCGTCCCATGATCACCGGATGCGAGACGGTGAGCTCCTTGAAATGCTTCATATCCTCGGCGAGATGCCACGGCATGCCGCCCTCCAGCCCGATGGCCCCCGCGCGACCTTCCTTGTCGCGGGCCTCGGCCCAGATGAGGTTCACCGAGAACGTCTTGGGGAAATCGTCGCCCCAGTCCTCGGTCTCGTCGAGCCCGGCGGTCCCGGGCTCGGGTTCGTGATAGCCGCTTCGGCTACTGTCATGCTCCATTTCAGACTCCTTGAGTGAGTTGGACTGGGACAGAAGTCTAATGTCAGACGGCGACGGGCGCCTTGATGGTCGGATGGTGGCGGTAGTCGAGGATATGGAAGTCCTCGTACTCGTAGTCGAAGATGGAATCGGCCTTGTCGATGGCGATCCTCGGGTACGGGTACGGCTCGCGCGACAGCTGTTCGAGCACCTGCTCGATGTGATTGTCGTACACATGGCAGTCGCCGCCGGTCCACACGAACTCGCCGGGTTCGAGACCCGCCTGCTGCGCCATCATCAGGGTGAGCAACGAGTAGGAGGCGATGTTGAACGGCACGCCGAGGAACATGTCGCAGCTGCGCTGGTAGAGCTGGCAGCTCAGGCGTCCGTCGGCCACGTAGAACTGGAACAGGGCGTGGCAGGGCGGCAGGGCCATGTGCTCGACCTCCGCCGGGTTCCATGCGGAGACGATCATGCGGCGCGAGTCCGGATGGTGCTTGATGAGGTCCATCACGTTGGCGATCTGGTCGATGGTGCGGTTCGGGTCGTCGGGGGTGGGCGCCGGCCACGAGCGCCACTGCACGCCGTAGACGGGGCCGAGGTCGCCGTTGGCGTCCGCCCATTCGTCCCAGATGTGCACGCCGCGCTCCTGCAGCCAGCGCACGTTCGAGGAGCCCTTGAGGAACCACAGCAGCTCATAGGCGAGGCCCTTGAAGAACACGGTCTTGGTGGTGAGCAGCGGGAACGTGCCGTCGGACAGGTCGAAGCGGATCTGGCGGCCGAACAGGGAGATCGTGCCGGTGCCGGTGCGGTCGGACTTGAGCGTGCCCTCGGTGAGGATCGTGCGCACGAGGTCCTCGTAGGGCGTCGGCACGTCCGTGTCGGGGCGGGCGGGGATGCGCGTGCGGATGTCAGCGAGTTGTTCCGGGGTCAAAGCCATGGGCACCAGTGTAGCGTCCGGCGTGGCGCGGGAGCGTCCGGCACACCCCGGCCGCCCTCCCCCGTGCTGCGCCCGCCCGTCCGCCGGCCGCATGGGTGATGATATGCCGTGCGCGAAGGGTGTTTTGGGCTACATTGGAAGGTATGCGACGCGACAGGCGCGCCGCACGGGCACACGAGGAGGCTTTCATGGCCAAGAGACTGTGGGTTGAGCGCAACAAGGACGGCTCCTGGGACGCGTTCAGCGAGGACGGTGCGCATATCAAGTTCGGCAAGGATCGCGGCCAGTTCACGCCGGGCGACCTGATGAAGATCGCCCTGGCCGGCTGCGCGGCGCTGTCCAGCCAGTTCGCCATCGAGCACACGCTCGGCGAGGGCAAGGGCGCGAAGATCGTCGTGGGCGGCACCTACGACGCCGACAACGACGCCTACATCAACTTCGACGAGCAGGTCCTGGTCGACGCCACCGACGCGGGCCTGAGCGACGAGGACGCCGCCAAGCTCAAGGAGCGCATCACGCGCCACATCGACAAGGGCTGCACCGTCAAGCACACGTACGTGCAGGAGACGCCGGTGCGCATGGAGGTCACCATCAAAAAGTGAGTTCCGTCGCCCGCCCGTGGCCGCCTTCCGCAGGGCGGACCGGGCGACGACGTCGGTGAGACGGGAAGGCTCCCCAAGCGTGCCCCTCCTTCCGATCGGCGGGCCGGATTGATCCGGATCCGATGATCGGAGGTGTGATTCGGGCCACGCTTGGGGAGCCTTCCCGTTTCATCCGGGTCCGCGCGGAGCGTCGATCGGCGCCCCGGCGGACGCAGGTCAGTGCTCGGGGTCGATGGTCTTCTCGATCTCCTGGACGACCTCGGGCTCGGCCGGGGCGACCGGCACCTCCTTGACGCCGCTGATGTCGTCGAGCGGCTTCGGCTTGACCTCGGCCGGGGAGCCCGGCACCGTATCCAGGCGGCTTTCGGCGGCCTCCACGTACTTGCGCGGCACGACGTAGACGGGGCCGACCGAATGCTGCAGCAGGCCCTGGCTGGTGGAACCGAGCAGCAGGCCGGTGAAGCCACCGCGGCCGCGGGAGCCCACGACGACGACGTCATGGTCGTAGCTGGCCTTGGTGAGCGTGTCGACGGCGGAGCCGGGCACGATGCGCTTCTCGATCTTGAGGTCCGGGTACTGCTCCTCCAGGGGCTTGACGCGTGTCTCCAGATCCTCCATGTAGGAGTCGTAGACGCTGTCGTCGGCGCCCTTGACCTGCGGGGCGGCGGAGATGACGTCGAGTTCGGCGCCCCATGCGTGCGCGAAGGAGGCGGCGATGTCGAGGGCCTTGAGGCCCCACTTGGATTCGTCGGAACCGACGGCCACCTTGGTGATGGTGTTGTTGAGGTGCATGAGGTTGCCGTCGTCGTCGGTGTAGGGCACGACGACGATCGGGCAGTAGGCGTATGCGGGCAGCGACGACGAGGTGGTGCCGAGCAGACGTTCCGCCAGACCACCCTTGCCGCGGTTGCCGATGACGATGAGGTTGTAGTTGCGGCTCAGTTCCACGAACACGGAGGCCGGGTCGCCGGTGACGATGAGCGTGGCGGCCTCGACGCCCTGCTCGTCGGCGATGGCCTTCGCCTTGGACAGGATCTCCTGCGCGTCGGAGTGGGCGGCGTTGTCGTCGCCCATCGCGGTGTAGGTGGCGTCGAAGCTGACGGCGGCGTAGCTGGGCAGGGAGTACGCGCAGACGATCTGCAGCGTCAGTCCCGCGTGCTTGGCGTAGTTCGCCGCCCACCAGGCGGCCTTGTAGCTGGCATTCGACCCGTCAACGCCGACGAGTATGGCCTTGTCGTTGATCATGACGACCTCCTTGAGTTATACGCGGCGCCGCACCGGCGACGTCGCCCCCTGTGCCTCCCAGAATACCCCGTCGTCTCGGGGAAGCATGGAACCCGACACGTGAATTCCTTCACGTGTCACGGTGTGGCGCGCGGCGGCCGGCGTCGTCGGAAGACCCGACGGCGAGGCCGCACCGGACGGCCCGTATGCATACGCGCCCCCCCATACGCGAAAACGCGTCTCCCGTGGGAGACGCGTTTCATGCGATCGGTGAAGCGAAACCGTGAACCGCTTGGTTCGCCTTGTGGGTTATCGGTCAGGCCACTCGACGGATGGAGTAGCTCTGGCCGCCGAAGGACCAGGACACCGGGTTGGTGCGGATGCCGTAGCCGTAGTTCTCGGCGTCGACCAGCATGCCGTTGCCGATGTAGATGGCGGCGTGGTTGGCGTTGGCCAGGATGTCGCCCGGCTGGGCCTCGGCGAGGCTCGGGACGGCGTAGCCGACGGTGGCCTGCGCGCCGGAGGTGCGGGGCAGGGAGATGCCGTTCTGGCCGAACACGTACTGCACGAAGCAGGAGCAGTCCATGTTGTACGGCGGGTTGCAGCCACCGTACTGGTAGCGGTCGTCGGCCGCGATGGCGAGGCCGAGGGCCACGATGCCTGCCGCGTTGCCGGTGGCGGCGGGCAGGTTGGAGGTGTCGAAGGATTCACGGGAGGAGGAGCGGCTCGCGGCCTGGGAGGCGGCCTCGGCAGCGGCCTTCTTCTCCTGCTCGGCCTTGGCCTCGGCGTCCTTCTCGGCCTGGGACTTGGTCTTCGGCACGTCGAGGGACTCGATGCCGCCCCAGTTGGAGTCCTGCTCCACGTCGGTGGAGGTGGATTCCTTCAGCAGGTCCTTGCGGGCGGTGGAGGTCTTCGGGAAGGAACGCTCGGACGAGACGACGCCCGAGGTCTGGTCGGCGGCGGTGGCCGCGGGCGCCACGGCGACGAAGGTCGCGCAGGCCGCCACGGCGGCGACGAACATGGTTACGGTGTGCTTCAAGGTATTCATCGGTTCCTTACAGTAGCAGCCGGGGTTCCTCGTGGCGTTAACGCGAACATCCGTTACAGGGGAATCATGCGCGACACGCCGGACGCCGACGGGAAGGGACGGCGCGGAACGGGGGATATGAAGGGGAACTGGAGATCAGTAGTGGATGTACTCGAAGTCGGAGACGTTCGTGTACGTCTTCGAGTAGGTCTTGCCGTTCATCACGGAGCCGCACTCGGAGGTGACGATGGAGCCGTCGGCGTTGATCTTCTCTACGATGGCGACGTGGCCGTAGGTCGAGTCGGTGCCCTCCTGGCCGGCGCGGAAGACCATGATGTCACCCACGTGGCGCGGGGTGTTGTCCACCCAGTAGCCGAGCGCGCGAGCGGAGTTGGCCCACATGTTGCCGTTGCCCATGTGCGAGCCGACCGGCAGGCCGAGCTCGTGGCGGCGCACGTACACCCACCAGGTGCACTGGCTGAACTCGTAGGCGTTGCCGATGTCGCCGGTGGCGTGGTTCGGATCGAAGCCGGCGGGCAGCAGGCCGCCGTCCTGGTCCATGAGCTTGGCGACGTTCTCGTTGTTGGCGAGGGAGCGGGACATCTGCTTGGAATCGAGCGAGGTGTTCGCGTCGCCGAGCGACCAGGAGCCCTCGTTGGAGGTCTGCTGGGTCTGGGTGGAGTCGGAGTCCTGCTGCGCGACGTCGCTGGACATCGTGTCGTTGCCGTCCGCATCCTCGGTGCCCGTCAGCGGCGTGCGCACGTCGGAACGGGAGGCCGCACCGCTCACGCGCTGGATCTGCGTGGTGGTCGTGGACTGGTCGTCGGCGAAGGACATGCCGTCGTCCGCCGGGTTGGCGAAGGCCACCGCGGTCGCGGCGGTGCCGGCCAGGGCGGCCAGGGACGCGGAGCCCATGATGAAGTTGCGACGCTCGGCCGCGCGTGCGGCCTCGCGGATGGAGCGACGGGTCATCGGGGCGATCTCGTTGAGCTTTTGCGCCACGGCGGGCTCGAGTCCGAGCACCGCGCCGTTGCCCTCGGCCATCTGCATGGCGAGGACGGTCTTGCGCGTATGCGAACCGCGGGCGGCGGAGAACAGGTTCATCGAGCTGTCGGAACCGCCACGTCGGGTTGAAGTCCTAGCCGCCTTGTGTGCAGCATGCCTCATAAAGAATCACTCCTTGCGGGTTGGAGGGCGCCCCTGCAGCGGGCGCCACTCACCGTCACAGTTCGCCACCATACAACGCACCCCGGTCTTCGGGCAAACCGCCTCAGGGTGTCGAACCGGTTCGACCCCGATTATGGACACCATGAATACCCCCGATATTCACCCTTGGTTCACCATATGTTCACATATGCCGATTCGCACATGCGGGAGCCCCATTGACGCCACGGACGCCGGACGACAAGGGCGCGGGACCCGGACGACCCTGATATGCACATATATAACTGTGCATATCCACACCCCCTGCCCGGGATGCGGCCGCGCCGGCGCACCATCCGCACGGTTGGCTAGGGTGGTGACCATGGCCTATTCAGTGAACATCCCCACCGACATGCTGCCCGAAGACGGTCGTTTCGGCTCCGGCCCCAGCAAGATCCGCCCCGAACAGATCGCCGCGCTCGACGCCGGCGCCGTGAGGCTGCTGGGCACCTCGCACCGGCAGACCCCGGTGCGCCAGCTCGTCGGTTCGATTCGCGAGGGCCTGGAATCCTTCTTCAATGTGCCCGACGGCTACGAGATCGCCCTCGGCAACGGCGGCGCCAGCTGCTTCTGGGAGATCGCCTGCGCCTCGCTGATCACCCGTCAGGCGGCGTTCGGCACGTACGGTTCGTTCAGCGCGAAATTCGCGAAGTCGGCCGCGGCCGCCCCGTTCCTCGAGGATCCGGTGGTCTATCAGGGCGAACCGGGCACCTACCGTCTGCCCGAACGCACCGAATACGTGGACGCCTACTGCTGGGCGCACAACGAGACCTCCACCGGCGTCGCGGCCCCGGTGCGCCGCGTCGAGGGCAGTCTCGAGCAGGGCGCCATCACGCTGGTCGACGGCACGTCCGCCGCCGGCGCGCTGCCCGTGGACGTCAGCCAGACCGACGCCTACTACTTCTCCCCGCAGAAGGCGTTCGGTTCGGATGGCGGCCTGTGGGTCGCGGTCCTCTCCCCCGCCGCCATCGAACGCGCCGCGCGCGTGGAGGCGAACGTGAGCCTGCCCGGCGCGAGTCGCTGGGTGCCGCCGTTCCTTTCGCTCACGAAGGCGCTGGAGAACTCACGCAAGGACCAGACGCTCAACACCCCGGCCGTCGCCACGCTCATCATGATGGAGAACCAGGTGCGCTGGCTCAACGACAACGGCGGCATGGACTGGGCCGCCGCCCGCTGCGCCAAGTCCGCGTCGCTGCTGTACTCGTGGGCGGAGCGCTCCGAATACGCGCATCCGTTCGTCGCGGACGAGGACGCACGCTCCCATTCGGTGGTGACCGTCGACCTCGACGAGTCCGTCAACGCGTCCGATGTGGTCGCCGCGCTGCGCGAGAACGGCATCGTGGACACCGCCGGCTACCGCAAGCTGGGGCGCAACCAGCTGCGCGTCGGCGTGTTCCCGTCCGTCGAGCCGTCCGACGTGGCCGCACTCACCCGTTGCATCGACTACGTTGTCGAGCATCTGTAAGCGCGTGCCGGTAAGGTTGGCGTCGTGAAACTGCGATTCGCCCCGATCATCGACCCCGCCGTGCGCCGACCGGCCCCCAAGCCGGTGCGCGTGGACCTGCGCACCGTGTTCCTCATCGGAACGGGCCTGTGGGCCGCGGCGCTGATCGTGTGTCTGATCCTCGACGCGCTCGATTTCGACGTCACCACGCCGATGATCGTCTGTGCCGCGGGCGTCATCGTGGGCGTGCTCATGCTCATCTGGGAGCATTTCGACCGCTGGGACTACCGGCGGCTCGGCCAGTGACCAGGACCGGCCTACCGTCGCACACCACACCTGCCGTCGGATTCCCCGTGCCGACGGGCGGCACGGAGGCCGTCGTCCCGCGGCTCAGCGCGCAACCGGCAGGGTGAAGCTGAACGTGCTGCCCTGCCCGGGCGCGGACCACACGGTCACGGTGCCGTGGTGCGTGAGCGCCACATGCTTGACGATGGACAGGCCCAGGCCGACGCCGTCGACGGCGCGCCCCTCCTGCCCCGAACCGCGGTAGAACCGCTCGAAGATGCGCGACTGCTCCCTCTTCGGTATGCCCTTGCCCTGGTCGATAACGCGGATCACCGCATGCTCGCGCAGCTCGTCCGATTCGACCGACACGCCGACGTACCCGCCGCGCGGCGAATACTCGACGGCGTTCTCCACCAGTTTGCCGATGGCGGTGCGGATCTGCCCGGCGTCGCCGTTGACGACCAGCGAGTCGTCGCCGTCCACGTGCACCTCGACGCCGAGATCGCGGATTTCGGGCGGCAGGGAGGCGACGACGGCCCGCACCTGCTCCATCACGTTGAGACGGTTGGCCGCGGACGGCACGATCGGCTCCTGCGCCTTGATGAGCAGCAGCAGGTCGGAGACCATGTGGTTGAGGTGGTTGCTGGCGGAACGCACCTCGTGCGCGTCGGCCCGGATGCGGTCGCGGTCCGGCTCGCCGCGCTCCAGATCGTCGGCGAGCCTGCCGAGCGCCTTGGTGGGTCCGAGCAGCTGCTCGGACACGTTGATGATGAAGGAATCGCGGATCTGCGCGAACCGCACGGTCTCGCTCACATCGTCGATGAGCACGACGACGAACCGCTCCCCCACGCGCCCGACCGTCACCTTCAGCCAGTTGGGACGCCTCACGCCGGGTTTCGCCCCGGCGGCGCCCTGCGCGTCGTCCGCGGCGGCGGGGATGAACCGCTTCGGCGTCTCGGTCTCCAGGTCGAAGCGCCGCCTGCCGCCGTGCGCGAAGACGTCGCGCACCGCGTCGGTCACGGCGTCGTTGACGATGCTGTCGTCCTGCACGATGCCGAGACGGTAGGCCTGCGGGTTCGCGCGGATGACGTCGCCATCCGCGTCGACGATGAGCGACGCGCTCGACAGGATGGACAGCAACGCCTCCGTGGAGGCGTCAAGCGGCGCGTCCTCGTCGTCCGCGTCGCGCCGCCTCCTGCGCAGGCCCTTCGTCCTGCGCCCGATGAGGCCGCCCAGCCACTCCAGGAAGGACGCCCCTCCCAACAGACGTTCCACAACCGGTTCGATGTGATCGAGGATGAACAGCAGAAGCGCGAGGGCGATGGCCAGCCCCATCACGCCGAACACCGCGGACACGATGAATGACGGCACCGGGGAATCATACATGGTGCCAATTCTCCCCCACGCCGGCGCGAATGTTGCGGCGACATGCCGTGAAATTGAATGATGGGTGAACGTTCCAGTGAACTCGCAACCAACATCAGGTGGCGATTGCGCTACGTTGTCGCGCCCGCGGACGGACTCGCCTAGACTGGTGGAAGGTGCCGTGGGACCGGCTCGGCCGGGTCATGGCAGAAGAAAGATGAAAGGCTGAAAGACAATGCGCGTTATCTTTAACGAAGAGCTCAAGGCCGTCGCCGACGACCTCGACCGCATGGCGCAGGGCGTGCGCAAGTCCATCCGCGGCGCCGGGGACGCCCTGCTCAAGCAGGATGTCGAGGCGGCCCAGACCGTCATCGACGGCGACATCGAACTCGACGCGCTCGAGGAGAGCGTCGTCGACCAGTGCGTGAAGCTGCTGGCCAAGCAGAACCCGGTCGCCACCGACCTGCGCGTCGTGGTCTCCACGATGCGTCTGGCCACCACCTTCGAGCGCATGGGCGATCTCGCCAAGCACGTGGCGGAGACCGCGCGCCGCGCCTACCCCGCCTCCGCCCTGCCGGACAGCGTCAAGGAGACGTTCCAGCAGATGCAGGACTTCCTCGACGAGACCTCCGACGACGTGGTGAGCATGCTCTCCGACCGCGACGCCAAGACCGCCGAGCGCGTCATCGCCAACGACGACAAGCTTGACGACCTGCACCACAAGACTTTCGAATTCGCGCTTGATGAAAACGTGGAGATGACCCGTCAGCAGCTCATCGATGTCGTGCTGCTGGGCCGTTTCCTCGAGCGTCTCGGCGATCACGCGGTCTCCGCGGCCCGCCGTGTCGTGTTCATCGTCTCCGGCTTCGATCCTTCCAAGGAGCCGGTCCGCGACGAGGAAGGCTCGATCGAATGATCGCGCGCCGCACTGCAAGCGGCTGTTAGGATTTCTCCCCGTCTCGGGAGACCCGGAACGGCGCAACGGCCCATGACATGGGTCTTGCGTCGTTTTCTTATGCCCGCGTGACGGGCGGCCTCCCCGGCCCCGCGTGACGTGACGGACCGAATCGTCGGGACGGGCCGGCACGGATGCGGCGGATACGCAAGAGGGACGCCCTTGACGGGGCGTCCCTCTTCGTTACCGTGATTCAGCGACGAATCGCCGGGCTCACTTCTGGCCCTGGGCGGCGACGGCGGCGGCACCGGCGGCGGCGGCCTCCGGATCCAGGTACTCGCCACGCGGCTTGATCGGCTTGAAGTCCTCGTCCAGCTCGTACAGCAGCGGGATGGCGGTCGGGATGTTGACCTTGGCGATCTCCTCCTCGGACAGGTTGTCGAGCATCTTGACGATGGCACGCAGCGAGTTGCCGTGGGCGGCGATCAGGACGGTCTTGCCGGCCTTGAGCTCGGGCTCGATGGCGGACTTGAAGTACGGCTCGACGCGCTTGACGACATCGGCCAGGCACTCGGCCTCCGGAACCGGATCGCCGGTGTAGCGCGGGTCGTGGTTCTGCGCGTACTCGTCGTTCGGATCGATCTCCGGCGGCGGGGTCGCGTAGGAGCGGCGCCACAGCATGAACTTCTCGTCGCCGTACTCCTGACGGATCTCCGTCTTGTTCTTGCCCTGCAGGGCGCCGTAGTGACGCTCGTTGAGACGCCAGTTGCGCTCGACCGGGATCCACAGACGGTCCGCGGCGTCCAGCGCGATGTTGGCGGTGTTGATGGCGCGACGCAGCAGGGAGGTGAACACGATGTCCGGAAGGACGTTCTTCTCCTTGAGCAGCTCGCCGCCACGCTTGGCTTCGGCTTCACCCTGCTCGGTCAGCGGGACGTCGACCCAGCCGGTGAACTGATTGGTTTTGTTCCATGCGCTCTGTCCATGACGGAGCAGTACCAGTTTGTAAGACATACGGTCAGTCTACCGCCAGAACGGGCCAGACACGAACAATCGTCTTATGTTTCTCGGCAACGTTTGGGTAACGTTTCCCGTCACGTCACACCACGCCGGAGATGCTGGGGTCGGGCGCGGCGGCCGTCATGAAGGACAACGCCGCGAACGCGACGGCGAACCACAGGGCCTGCAGGCCGGCCGTCTTCAGCGCGGCGCCGAACCGGCCGCGTGCGACGCGCGACGGCACGCGGACAGCCATGGCGAGGCCCGGCGCCGCCGCGGCCAGCAGCAGCGGCAGCGCGGCCCAGTCCATCCGGCCGATATGGCCGGTCGCCGCGTACGACACCCAATCCGCGGAGGCGAGGCACAGCCACAGGTACAGGAAGGCGGACGTCAGCCATTGCGCCGCCTCGCATGCGACGAGCGCCGCACGCGCGCCGCGCTCCCCCAGACGCACGGCCAACGTACGCTTGCCGTGCACACGGTCGTCGTCGATGTCGCGCAGGTTGTTGACCATGAGCAGCGCGACGGCGTCGAGGCCGACGCACACCGCGGCGAGGAAGCCGAACCAGTCGAGCCCGGCGGCGCCCCGCCAGTACCATCCGCCGGACCATGCGGACACGTCGAACGGCGACGAGACGTCGATGCGCCACGCACCGGGCATGCCGAAGCCATCGAAGGCCTGAACCACCGCCAACTGCGTGCCCAACGTGGCCACAAGGCCGAAGAAGACGAACACGGACGCCTCGCCGAGGCCCGCGTACCCGTATGGGTGCCGGCCGCCGGTGTACCACCATCCGGCCGCGAGGCACAGCAGGCCCACGCCGACGAACCAGTACTGCCGGGAGAGCACGGCCACGGCGAGGCCGCAGACGCAGGCGAGCGCCGCGGCGACGCCGGCCGCGGCGAGCACCCGTCCGGGCGCGACGAGCCCGGATGCGGTGAGGCGCTGGGGCTTGCCGCTCACGGACTCGTGGACGCCGCGCGACTCGTCCGTGCCGCGCACGCCGTCGGAATAGTCGTTGGCGAAGTTGACGGCGATCTGCAGGAACAAGGCGACGCCCATGCACAGCAGCGTCATGCCGGCGAACCGGGGCAGCGCGTCGCCGTAGGCGTACCAGGGCATGGCGCATGGCCCCTTGCCCATCTCCATGTCCATCCACACGCCGTCGTCCGTCGAGACGCAGTGTTGGCCGCCGCCGGACAACACGGACCAGGCCGACGCGGCGCCCACCAGCACAGGCGCGATCGACGCCGGCAGCGTCCGGGGGCGCATTCCCCGCATCCACAAACCCAGATTCACAATCACCCACTCTACCGTCGGCGCCGGGTTCCGCGTCCCCCATCGGCGAATGCACGGCAAAGGACGGACGAACGTCGTACGGTCCCCTCCCCGCCGTACGTTTCCCCCGGTTACAGGGCATGTGACCGGAGCGAACGTATTCCCTTCATGGTCCACGAGTACGTTCTTCCCGGTTACGGGCGGTATGACCGGAGAGAACGTAACCTCTCCGCGGACCACGAGTACGTTTTCCCCGGCCGGAACACAACAGGCCGGAGGAAACGCACCGAATGCAGGGGCAAGGGTGCGTTTCCTCCGGCCAACGCAGGAACGGGGACCGGGGCATGCCCCGAGTCGGCCCGGCGCCCGAAGGCATCGGCTCAGCGGGTGGAGCCGTAGGACTTGAAGAAGACGCTCAGCAGGGCCACGTAGGCGACGCCCACGGTCATGACGAGGATCGCGCCGAGCTGCATGCCCATCGCGTCGGAGGCCAGGCCCATGAGCGGCGGGAAGATGGCGCCGCCGATCAGGCCGATCATCATCAGGCCGGACACCTCGTTCTGGCGTTCCGGCAGGTGCAGCAGGCCGGTGGTGAGCATGATCGAGAACACGTTCGCGTTGCCGAGCCCCACGAAGGCGAGGCCCGCGTAGGCGAGCCACACCGGCATGCCCTCGAATCCGGCGAACAGGACGAAGCACACCGAGGAGAGCGCCATGAGCGCGCCGCAGCCGCGCAGGATCTGCCGGCGCGTGAACTTCTGCAACAGCACGGAGCCGGACAGGCAGCTGAGCGTGCGGAACGCGAAGTAGACGCTGGTGGCGCCGCCGGCGGCCTCGATGCCCATGTCCGAGTGCTCCATGAGGATCTTCGGCGCGGTGGCGTTGATGCCGACGTCCACGCCCACGTGGCACACGATGCCGAGGAAGCACAGCACGATCACCGGGTTCCTCAGCAGCGCGAAGCAGCCGAGCACGCTGGTGCCGCCGGCGTCCGGCGCGTTCTCCTTGATGTCGTCGAATGACAGCATGACGAACGCGAGGATCGCGCACACCAGGTAGATCGGGTACAGGAGCCACCACTTGCCGAACGTGGTGGCGGCCCAGCCGGCGATGAGCGGGGCGATGAACGAGGCGATCGCCTTGACGAACTGGCCGAAGGTGAGCATGCCGGCGAGCTTCTCGTCGTGCGCGAGGTTGCCGACGAGCGGGTTGAGCGAGACCTGCATGAACGTGTTGCCGATGCCGAGCAGGCAGAAGGAGACGACGATGAAGACGAGCTGCGCGGCCTTGGCCGGGATGAGGTATCCGACGATGGGCAGCAGGCAGCCGAGCGCGGTGATCGCGATGGACACGAGCACCGTCATGCGGCGGCCGATGCGGTTCATGAGCATGCCGGCGGGCACGGAGAGCACCAGGAACCAGAAGAAGGTCATGGTGGTGAAGACGCCGCTCACCGAATCGGACAGGCCGAAGTCGGACTGCACGTAGTTGGAGGCGGTGCCGACGAGGTCGACGAAGCCCATCACGAAGAAGGACATCATGACGGGCACGAGCACGGCGAAGGGCGCGCTGCCGAGTTTGTCGGGCTGGACGGGCGTCTGCGGGCTGCGCGGCGCCGAAGGGGTGGTTGAAGCCATCGTTACTCCGGTTCTGGTCGTTGACGGTACGCGGAACGGTCCGCCGATCCGCGGGTACGGTCACGCCTCCCTTCGAGTAACGCCCGGACAGTCTCACGATGCTAACGACTGCACCGCCACGACACGCCATGGTCGCGTCCTCACCGGAAAAGAGGATCCGGCGATGCGATGCCCCCGAAAAAGACGACGGCCCCTCGCCGCGCGGGGTTCGCGCGGCGAGGGGCCGGGGCGTCCGGGGCCGTTATCGGACGACGGATCAGCCGACGAGCGGCTTGACGAGCGGGAAGGTGATGGTCTCGCGGATCGTGGCGCCGGTCAGGGCGATGAGCAGTCGGTCGATGCCCATGCCCATGCCGCCGGCCGGCGGCATGCCCACGCCGAGGGCCTCGAGGAAGTCCTCGTCGATGTCGCACGCCTCCTCGTCGCCGGCGAGCGCGTCCTTCGCCTGCGCGACGAAGCGCTCGCGCTGCACGACCGGGTCGTTGAGCTCGGAGTAGCCGGTGGCCAGCTCGAAGCCGCGCACGTAGAGGTCCCACTTCTCGACGACGCCCGGCTTGTTGCGGTGGCCCTTGACGAGCGGGGAGGTCTCGACCGGGAAGTCGCGCACGAAGGTCGGCTCGTAGAGCTTGTCCTCGTAGAAGTGCTCCCACAGGTGCTCGACGAGCTTGCCGTGGTTCTCGACGTCGTCGCGCTCGACGCCGAGCTTGTCGGCGATGGCGCCGAGGTGCTCGACGGAGGTGCCGGGGTGCTCGGGGCCGCCGTTCGGGACGATCTCCTCGCCGAGCGCCTCGGACAGGGAGTCGTACATGCTGATGGTGCGCCATTCGCCGCCGAAGTCGTATTCGGTGCCGTCGAGCAGCGTGACCTTGTGCGAGCCGTACACGTCCATCGCGGTCTTCTGCACGAGCTCCTTGACGAGCTGGCCGATGGTGTCGTAGGTGCCGTACGCCTGGTACGCCTCGACCATCGTGAACTCGGGGGCGTGGGTGGCGTCGACGCCCTCGTTGCGGAAGTCGCGGTTGATCTCGAACACGCGGTCGATGCCGCCGACGAGGCAGCGCTTGAGGAACAGCTCCGGCGCGATGCGCAGGTAGAGGTCCAGGTCGAACGCGTTCATGTGCGTGGTGAACGGGCGTGCCGCGGCGCCGCCGTGCACGGTCTGCAGCATCGGGGTCTCGACCTCGAGGAAGTCGTGGCTCGCGAACGTGTGGCGCAGCGAGGCGACGGCCTTGGAGCGGTTGCGCACCATGTTGCGGATCTTCTCGTCCGCGATCATGCCGATGTACGGCTTGCGGGTGCGGGTGTCCTCGTTGAGATCCTTGTGGAGGGCGGGCAGCGGCTGCAGCGCCTTGGCGGCGATGGCCCATTCGGTGGCGAACACGGACAGCTCGCCGGTCTTGGAGGCGATGACGCGGCCCTTCAGGTACAGGTGGTCGCCGAGGTCGACGAGCTGCTTGAACTGCTTGAGGGAGTCGGCGCCGATCTCCTTCTTGGAGATCATGCCCTGGATCTTCGTGCCGTCGCCGGCGGCGAGCTGCACGAAGTTGAGTCCGCCGGCGTTGCGGATGAACAGGACGCGGCCGGCGATGCCCACCATGTCCTCGGTCTCCTGGCCGGGTTCGAGCTTGCCGTCGTACCGGGCGCGCACGTCCTCGATGGTGTCGGTCACGTCGAGATGGACCGGGTAGGGGTTGATGCCGTTCTCGAGCATCATCGCGCGCTTGGCGACGCGCATCTGCACCTGCTCGGGGTGCGCGAGCGGGCCGAACTCCTTGTTGGACGGGTCGACGGCCTCGTCCAGCGTGGCGCCGTCCTTGATCTTCTCGCGGATGGTCGCGTCCTGCTTGAGCAGCATCTCCGCGCGTTCCACCGTGGTCATCTGGACGACGGCGTTCTCTTCCTCGTTTGCTTGGGATTCTTGGGTTTCACACATAGCCCCACAGTCTAGCGAGGAGGCGATACACGGCGAAACGGCACGGCTCCGCGGCGGCCCGACAGGTTCGGATCCACCGGCACGAACCCGCCCGACGGCCGACCCGCCATCTTGCCGGCTGGCGTCGATCCGGTCAAAACCGTTGGAAAACGGCGCAACACGCCGAACAGCACCCTCGAATTTGCAAGTCGGACGGTTGCATGTAATATATCCCCCGTTGCCAAACGGGCTGTAGCGCAGCTTGGTAGCGCGCTTCGTTCGGGACGAAGAGGCCGCGGGTTCAAATCCCGCCAGCCCGACAACTGAGGAACCGCTGAGAGATCAGCGGTTCCTTTTTTCATATTCCGGGTTAAGTAAAGAAACGTGGGTCTTATCCGCGCGTGTCATCGGCGTGGCGTGGATTATTTTGGGGTTAAGTAAAGAAACGTGGGTCTTATCCGCGCGTGTCATCGGCGTGGCGTGGATTATTTTGAGCGTCCTGCCCA
>NZ_WHZV01000007.1:100333-157631 GCF_010667645.1 Bifidobacterium platyrrhinorum | reverse complement strand
TGCACGGCGATGGTACTGCACCCGACAGGGCGTGGGAGAGTAGCACGTCGCCGCTATTAACATACTGGACCCCCGGTCGAGCGTCACGCTCCCGGGGGTCCTTCACATACCCACACACAAACACGAAACAAGACAAACCGGGACCGGCCACGACGACAAGACCGGCGGACGGCACCACCCCGGGCCACTCCCACACACACCGGTGATGACGCCGGACATACACGAACCACACCACACACCCTGTCAACACCCCACGTATCGTGGAACACATGACGGTTCATTTCTCCTCGCGCGTGGACATCTCCGCGCCCAATCCCATCGCCGCGGCGGAAGCGCAGGCGCGCGCCCACGGCGTCATCCTCGGCAAACTCAACGATTCCAACCCCACCAAGCACGGTCTCGCCCCCGAACAGGTCCCGGGCGTCTACACGGCCGAACCGCGAGGCCCCCGCACGGCACGCGAGGCCCTCGCGCGGTTCCTGTCCGACGAACAGCGCTTCGCGTCGAAGGACAGCGCCGAATCCCGCATCGTCGACGATGCGCAGGCGACGGACATCGACCCCGATTCCCTGTACCTGCTCAGCTCCACGTCCGAAGCGTATTCGTGGCTCATCAAACTGCTGTGCGACGCGGGCGACGCCGTCCTCGCGCCCAAACCCGGCTATCCGCTCATCGAGTCGATCGCGCGCCTCGAATGCGTGGACACCATCGAATACCAGCTCCAATTCGACGGCTCCTGGTACATCGACACCGCCGCCATCGAACAGCTCCTCTACTCCGAGGAGGGCGAACGCATCCGCGCGCTCGTGCTCATCAACCCGAACAACCCCACCGGATCCTACGT
Source organism: Bifidobacterium platyrrhinorum (assembly GCF_010667645.1). GTDB lineage: Bacteria > Actinomycetota > Actinomycetes > Actinomycetales > Bifidobacteriaceae > Bifidobacterium > Bifidobacterium platyrrhinorum. The sequence goes on along the minus strand of NZ_WHZV01000007.1, from coordinate 156,787 downwards.
CAAACCCGAGGAGCGCGAGACGCTCGTGCGCCTGTGCCGCGAACGCGGGATCGCCATCATCGCCGACGAGGTGTTCTACGAATACTCGCTCGAGCCGTTCGACGGCAACGCGCGGCTCGCGGGGGAGCGGGGCGTGCTCACCTTCGCGCTCGACGGTTTCTCCAAGATGCTCGCGGCGCCGCACGCCAAGGTCGGCTGGATCCGTGTCTCCGGACCGGAGGACGACGTCATCGAGGCGCAGCGTCGGCTCGACGTCATCGCCGACGACTACCTGCCGATGAGCGACCTCATCGCGGACCGCCTGCCCGAACTTCTGTCCGTCGCGCCGCGGCAGACCGCGCTCGTGCGCGACCGCGTGCGCGCCAACCTCGCCACATTGCACGCCATGCTGGAACGTGACGAACACGGCCTCGTCGACGTGCTGCGCGCGGAAGGCGGCTGGAACGTGCTGTTGCGCGTGCCCGGCGTCATCGACGAGAACGAGCTCGTCCTCAGCCTCATCGAGACCCATGGGCTCACCGGACAGCCCGGCTACTTCTTCGACATGACCACGAACGGCTACCTCGCCATCTCGTTGCTGCCCGAACCGGACCGGTTCCGCGCCAATGTGGCCGCCATACTCGACACGGTCGCCGCGATGCTCGCGTAGGCGGAGGGACATCCGCAGGGGATAAACGGAAAACGGGGGACGCGATGCGAATGGATCGCGTCCCCCGTTATTCGCATATGCGGTCTAAGCCGCGGATTTCGCGGCCTCGTAGCGTTTGCGGATGAGGTCCATGTAGAAGTCGACGGCCTCCTCGGGGGAGCCGTCGAAGACGACGTGCTGCGCGTCGAGGACGAGCGTGCGGTCGATGGCGTATTCGGGGCGCACGATCATGTCCGTGTCATGCGTGGCGACGATCACCTGCTTGTCGTAGGTGAACAGCGCCTCGGCCACGTGACGCGTGCCAATCTCGTCCAGGCCCTTCGACGGCTCGTCCGCCACGATTGCGGACGGGTCGAACGCCAGCGCGGCGGCGATGGCGAGCAGATGCCGCTTCTCCGAATCGAGTTCGGCCGCCTTCGCCTGCCGCATGCGCTGCAGGCCGAAATGCGCGAACAGGTTGCCGATGCGCGCCGCACGCTCCGCGTCCGCGATCTTGTGCTTCTTCAGCGATTCGTCGACCGCCGCCGCGATGTTGTCCGCACGGTAGAACACGTTCGGGATCTCCTCGCGGCGCACCTTGCCCACCCATTCGTCCACCGTCTTCAGATCCTTCTTCGACGACGTGTCGAGCGTGGCTCCCTCGCCGGACAGCGTCACCGTGCCGGCGGACGGCTTGAGCGAACCATCGAGCAGGCCGAGCAGCGTGGACTTGCCGGAGCCGTTGAGGCCGATGATCGCGACGCGTTTCTCGGTGATGGTCAGATCGGTGGGGTTCAGGCCCACGTGCCCGTCATCGTAGACGTGCCCGGCCCCCGCGAGCGTGAACGTGAGCGACGCCGGCTTCGCGACGGCCTTGCGAGAAAAGAAAAAGCCCATGCCCCTCAGTGTAGTGAGTGGCATGGGCCGAGCCGTGAAGCGGAGCGCCCGGTGGGCGGTCCGTAGGCGAGGCCGAGCGGCGGCAGCCGCGAGGTGATGTAGGTCCGGCCGTAGGCCGGTCCGTGATTGCTGGACCGGAGGGGAGCCGTGAAGCGGAGCGCCCGGTGGGCGGTCCGTGATTGTCTCCCTCGGCCGAGGGAGACAACCAACCGTCAGGCAAAGTAGAAGCCCTTGAAATCGTAGTGGTAGACGCGGTAGATGTATCCGGTCGACAGACCCATCTTGTACTGCGCCTGCAGGTTGCCGTCGTCGTCGTACACGCCGAACACGCCCTGCATGCCCGTGTCCACCAGGTTGATGGAGTCGGTGATCTCCTGCGAGGAACTCACGTACGGGGAGTACGGCACGTCGAACGACTGCACCTCCGTGTAGGTGCCGGCCTTCTCGTCGATCAGGTACTTGCGGAACTGGGAGTTGGAGTTCGGATCCTTCGAGCTTTACGCGGTGGAGATGCCCTTGATCGTCGTCCAGTCGAAGTCGGGGCGGGTCATCGCGTAGCCGAAGTTGTTGTCGAACATGTAGATGTAGTACTGGCCGTCCGGCAGGGAGGGATCCTCCTCGTAGGTGATCGAGTGCTGGCCGCCCGTGTCGCCGAAGTCGCCCACCTTGGTGAGGAACGACTTCTGGTACGAGGTGCCGTCCCACACGCTCGGCTCGCCGACCATCCAGTCGAGCTTCGGCGTGCCCTCGATGTCGTCCACCTTGATGATGGTGGAGGTCTCGCGTGCGGAGAACAGCGCGGACCCGTCGGGCAGCAGCTGGATCGTGTTGAAGTGGATCCAATCCCAACGGTTCGTGGCGGTCGGATCGGATTCGTCGATGCCGGAATGGTCGGTGGACGCCTTGTAATCGGGGAACATGTCGCCGAAGTCGATGAGCTGCGTCACCTCGCCGGTGTCCGTGTCCACCTTGATGACCTGGTCCTGCACCGCATGGTCGGAGCGGGTCAGGTCGGTGGCGAGGGACACGATGTTGCCGTCCTTGTCGAGCGCGTAGTCGTGGTGGAGGATGAACCTGTCGCCCAGGTCGATGATCTTCTCCAGCTTGCCCAGTCGGTTCATGCCGACGAAGTGCTTCGTGGAGGCGGAGAACCACATGAGGCCGTTGTCGTCGAACAGGAGGCGGTGCGAACGGTAGTAGAGCACCGGCACCTCGCCGCGCAGCACGCCGTTCACGTCGTAGTAGTACATGAAGTCCTGGTCGTTGGAGTCGTTGCCGAGAATGGCGTACAGACCGTTGCCGAGCGCCTGCGTGGCCGCGTCGGTCGGTTCGACCGGCTGTTCGAGGCGCACCTCCTCCTCGCCGAGGATCTTCGCGCCCTTGTGGGTGATCTGCTTGGTGGCGACGGTCGCGCCCGAGGAGTCCTTCAACGTGAACGTGATCGTGTTCGTCACGTCCGGGATGAGGCCGAGCACGAGGAATTCATGCTCGGTGGCATAGTCCTTGCCCTGCTCGGCGGTGGCGGAGAAGTCCGGGTAGCCGTCCGCGCTCACCGTGTAGGAGACGCTGGACGCCTTGTCGGTGGTGAAGTAGACGTACAGCGACGTGGTGTTCGTGCCGTACGGGTTCTCGGCGACGAACGGGTCGTCGAGCGTGGCGGCCGACTTGTCGCGGTCCGCGGCGAGCTGCTCGTCGGCCATCTTCTGGTAGTCGGCGGTGTAGATGTTCTCGATGCGCGCGTTCAGCCGTTCGACGCGACGCTCCTTGACGGCGGCGGTGACGTCGTCCTGCGAGAGCAGGCACAGGCCGCACGCGACGGCGAGCGTCACGACGGCCGCCGCTATTTTGAGGACGAGATTCTTGCTGGCGGTTCGCTTCATTGTGGAATTCCGGCTTTCATGGTTCGGGCATAAACATGCATATCCACTTCAGTATTATGCCCGGGCCCTTGGAATTCTTGACGTTTGACTGGAATCGTCCTGAAAGCCCCCTGCGTGTCCTCTGGACCGCCGGGATCGGACGTGCGGGCGAACCCGGCACGCGAGGACGGCGCCTAGAGCCTGAACCAGGAGAGCACGTCGTGGAAGAACGCCGGATTCGTGGCGAGCAGCTGGTCCTGCCGGCCCGGGGTGAAGCAGGCGAGCAGGCAGAACAGCAGCGTCCAGCACATCAGGGTGAACACCGCGATCCGTGCGGCGCGCACGCGCGCGGGGACGGGCGGCCTCGTCCCGCCGGCGCGCCGGCAGGGACGCGCGTCCGCGACGGCCACGCACGCCCCCGGCTCGTCGAGCACACGCAACAGGCCGGGCAGGGCCGCCAACGCGAACAGCCATCCGAAATCGCACATGTACCGCCATCCCAGGCCGGCGCTGACGCCGTCGAACAATGCCATCGCCAATCCCAGCACGAGCGCGGCCGTCAGCATGGCCGGCAGCCCGTCGACGGGCGGAGTGACGGACCTGCGGCCGCGACGGTACAGGAAGGGCGCCGCGAAGGCGAGCAGCAGCAGCGGGCACAGCGTGAACAGGCCGCCGACCAAAGGCTCGGTGAACGCCCATTGCGGCAGCGGCGTGGGCGACAGCGCGACGAACGGGAAGGACCCGGTGAACCGGGGCGGCAGGAACAGGTAGTAGCCGAAGACCGGCAGCACGTCCGCCGCGGGCTGGCGGAACGCCGTCATGTCCGTGACGGTGAGCTGGTATTCGTTGCCGAACTCGAGGAACGAGCCGAATCGCGCATGGTTGTACGCCAGCAGCGGCACCAACGGCACCAACGCCGCGCCGACCACGACGGCCGGCGCGCGCAGCGCCTTCGCCCAGCCCGTGCGGCCCGCCTTCAGGTTCGCGACCAGCGCCGCGATCTGCGGCCAGAACAGCGGGATGCCGAGCAGCGCCGCCAGGCAGAAAGTGGGACGGCAGCCGAAGTTCAGGGCGATGCACGCCGCGCCCAACCCCAGACGGGGCAGCGACAGTTCGGGCGCGCCCTCCATGCGCCACCGGTCGGCCGGGGCGAGCGGGCGCTTCGTGGTCTGCGCGCCGAGCCACAGCCACAGTCCGAGCGCCGTGAAGGCCAGGGACGCGGAGAACGGCACCGAATAGAAGTTCGTGCGGAACACGAGATACACGAAGTTGCCGGCCAATGGCACGAACGCCAGCGCCATCGACGTGGCGGCCAGCGAGGCGCGCGGCGCGATGCGGGCGACGACGCGCACCGTGAGCAGCCAGAAGAACAGCAGCGCGAGGAACATGAGCAGGTGCACGGCCGCCGCGCTCGACAGCATCCCGCCCGTCAGCGCGCGGTAGGGGGCGAACAGCAGCACGGCCGGCACCACGCCGAAATACGAATACCATTTGCCGTCGTGGAAGGCGTAATCCCAGTAGATGGGGGTGACGCCCTCGGAGAGCAGACGGCCGCGCGTGCCCACGTCATACGGGTTCGCGGCCTTCGCGAGCGCGTCCGGCACGATGAGGTCGAGCGAGACCCGTCCGTGCAGCAGCGCGTCGGCGAGATGGCCGTACTGGTCGATGTCGTACGTGTACCCGCCGGGCGTATGGAAGCTCAGCGGCACGGCATAGCGCATCTGCCATACGACGTTCACGGCGGTGACGGCGGCGAACGGCGCCGCCAGCGCCGCGAACGCGCACCGTTGGCGCAGGCTGGACGTGTCGAGCGGGATGCGCCACAGGCGCGAGCCCGGCCTCCATGCCATGACGAGCAGCAGCGCGCCCGCCATGAGCGCCACGCGCGTCACGCTGAACGAGAACGGCACGCGCACGTTCGCGCGCACCGCCTGGATCGGCACCACCGACCCCTTCGCCTCCTCGACCCACACGCGCATCACGCCCGATCCGGGCGCATACAGGTACAGGGAACGCGGCGAACGGGGTGCGACCGACTGGGTCGCGGCCGTGGATTCCGCCGTGTTCGGGGAGGCGGACCCTTGGGACCTAGGCGTCGATGCGTCGCGGAACGTGGCGCGCAGGTGGATGACGTGCAACGCGTCCTGCTTCGGCGTGAGCGTATCGACCCGCGCATAGTCGGACGTGCCGTCCGCCTTCACCTCCAGCCAGGCGTCGGTCGGGTCGGACACGCGCAGCATGCCCGTGTCCGTGCGCTTGAGACCGGGTCCCAGCGTGTTCTCGTACGAGGCGGAATCGGTGCTCGCGCCCAGCGTGCGCCAGAACGTCATGTTGAACCCCACGCATTCGATCAGGAGGATGACGAGCGTGGCCGCGAGCACCGCGAAGGCCGCGCGGCGACGGCGGGCGTTGGCGAACGGATGGGGAAGATGAAGCACCCGACCATTCTATAGGCAGTTATTCTCAGGGCTTCATCGCCCGCACCATGTCGGGCTGCGTTGGAACAATGTGAGGCATGTCAGTACGCAAGTCACACCAGGGCACCCCGTTCGACCCCCTCAAGGGCGCGATGAGGCGGGTACGCCGGCTTGCGTCGAACCTGACGCGCTCGGGCCGCGGCGCGTTCGAGGCGGTGGACCCGTTCGGCGCCACCATCGACAAGGCGTCGCGTGCGGCCATCGCCGGAAGCCTGGCGGGAGAGGGCGACGGCAGCCCCGCCGAACTCGACGTCGCCGCGGAGCTCGCGCGCCATTCGCGCCGCCTCGGACCGCTCGTCAAACGCCGCCTGCTCGACTTCGACGACGTGCCCGGCCGTCTCACCCTCGGATGGGCGCAACTGCCCGGCGTGCACGGCAACGGCGGGTTCTCGCTCGGCGTGTTCGCCGACCGCGACCACTTCTCCCAGATCGCCTACGCCGACGCGAAGGGACGCGTCTACGTGGGCGCCGAGATCGGCATGGACGTGCAGGGCCGCGACCCGCGGTTCATGTTCACCAAGGAACCGCGCCACGACCGCGTGGGCGGCGGCATCGTGGGCCGCGACGACAACGGCCGCATGAACTGGCTCGCCTCCTGGCGACGCGACCGCGAGGACGGCACCTACACGCTCGAGCAGATGCGCTACGTGCTGCCCGAACGGATGCGCACCGGGCTCGAATTCCGCGACGCCGTCGCCGTCGCCTTCTTCGCCGCGTACATGCTGCCCCAGATGCACGGCATGCTCATCGGCTTCGGCGCCGGCAACATCTTCCGCAGGCTCAACCGCGAGGCGCCGATGGGCGCGATCCGCCGCTCCGTGCGCGACATGCTCGGGGTGCGCGCGCACGGCATGCGCGTCTCCGGGCTCGAGGACCATTTCGCCGAGCTCATGCGCGAGGCCGGCGCGCTCGACGAGGTCCCCAGCCTCGAGGCGGTGCACGGCGCCGAACCGCTGCACCTGTACACCTCCAGCTACTCCGGCTCCTACTTCTTCACCTGGGATTCGTCCCTGTCCCTGGCGCCGGCGCTGCGCGCGCTCGCCATCGAAGGCAACCTCAACCGCTTCTCCGCGGTGAGCGCGTGGCTGGAACGCAACGCGCGTCTCGGCCTGGAACCCACCGAGGACACGGTCACGCGCGCCCAGGCCGCCACCATCGACCTGAAACTGCTCGACGACCCCGCCCTCATCGCGCTCGGTCCGGACCTGTCGCCCGCGGCCGCGGCCGGCGGGGATGCGGGTGCGGGCGTCGCGGCGGCCGCCGGCGGCGACGCGTCCGGGCCGGACGCGGGCCACAACGCGATGTCCGCGCTGATCAGGACGGCGCGCAGCCTCGCCTGGAGCGTCGCCTACGAGGGCGATGACGAAAGCACCGGCTCCGAATGGGAGTACCGGCAGGGCATGGCGCAGCTCGTGCGCAGCCTGCGCCTGCCGTACCGCTTCGACGTGGAGATCCGCTCCAACCTCGCCGAGGGTCGCGTGGCGGTCGGGTTCACGACCGCCGGCGTGTCCATGATGCCGGCGAGCCGCTACGACGAGGCGTCCCACCGTTGGGTCACGCTCTCCGAAGGCGAACGCGCCGAGATGAGCGCCGCATACAACCTGCGCGTGGGCCTGATCATGGCCGCGCTGAGCTTCGCGGCGAGCGACGATGTGCGCGAGGTGTCGCTCCACGTCGACTCGCTCGGCCTCGAGGAGGCGGTCGCCGAACAGGATTCCGCCATCGAGGAGATGATGAGCGAGGCGCTGAGCGCGTTCGAACGCATGCACACCGGCGACATGGGGGCGGTGCGCGGCAAGTCCGAGCCGAAGGACGGCGACCTGCACGGCGACCCCGCGCGCACGCAGGCGCGTCCCGCCGGCGCCGCTCCCGCCGAACCGGTCGCGGCCGACACCACGGTCGACAGCGCCTCCGACGGGCGCGCGGACGGCGACGACAGCGTCGACCGCAGGTTCGAGGACCTCATGAAGGACGTCGACATCGACGAGACCGCGTTCGCGATGCCCTCCGACGCCCCTTCGCGTTCCGAATCGTTCGGGATCGCCGCGGACGGCGACGGGCGCGGCGCGGGGGACGCCCCCGCCGCGGGCGACGCCGACGACCCGATGAACGTGCTCAAACGCAATCCCACCGTGCGCAACCTCGCCACCGTCACCTTCACGCGCGACGCGTTCCTCACGCGCATCGAACAGGACGCGCTCGACCATCCGATGGACACCTACCGCATGTTCGACGCGGTGATGGACGTCGACGGCGACGGTGCGCTCAAACCCGTCGACGCGGGCTTCGACCTGCGCGACCCGCGTTTCGCGCCGGCTGGCGCGCAGGAGCAGCCCGAGGCCTCCGACCACGAGTTCGGGCCGGATGCCGCCAGGGTGCTCGGCACCGATCACGCGGTGGGCCTGTCCATCCAGCGCGTCGACCTGCTGCAGCGCGCCGAGGACGATTTCCACCGGCTCGCCTCCGACGGGACGCTCCCGTCCGTCGCCAAGGCGCAGGCGGCGATGCGCATCGTCGACATGATCGGCGATCCGGAGCTGACCGAACAGGCGCCGAACATCACCAATGCGCTCATCGACGGCCGGGACACGCCCGAACTCACCATCGTGATGGGCGACGAACTCGACAAGGAGCGGCTCAAGGCGCGCGACCTGCTGTTCGGCGGTCAGATCGACCAGGCCATCGACACCGCCGAAGCGGCCATCGCGCGGCTCGACGCCCTGTACGCGAAGGGCGACGGCGTGCCTCGCTACTTCAACTCGTACGCGGAACGCGTGATCTACAACCGCCTGTTCGCCACGCCGGGGGAGCGCACCGTGCTCATTCCGGACAACCTGTTCTACGCGCACATGGAACTGGCCGACGTGCTCGCGCAGATCAAGGGCGCCAGGGCGTCGCTCAAGCATCTCAACGCGATGGTCGCCTACGCGCCCGCCTACCCGCTCACGCATCTGAAGCTCGCCGTGCAGCTGGCACGCGGCGAGGACTGGGATTCGGCGCGCGCCGCATGCCTCAACGCGCTGCGCGTGGCGCTCGACCGCGACGACGCCGCGTTCGCCTACTACCGGTTCGCCTACACCGAATGGATGCAGGACCGGTTCGCCACGGCCGTCGCCGCCTACCTGATGAGCGACCACATCGCGCCCGGGCAGATCTCCTCCCTGGAAGGCGAGCTGCAGGAACTGGTGGCGCGCGCCGACTCGCAGTGCATCCGCGTGCCCGAGACCGTGGACGACGCGGCGCAGGTGCTCGCCGAGCACGACCTGCCGGTCTGGCCGCACACCGAGGTCGGCGCCATCGTGCGCGACGCCGCGCGCACCACCGTGGACGAGGGCATGTTCGTGCCCGCGCGCACGCTGTCCGTGGCGGCCGCGCGCATGAACGACGACGACGGCACCGGCATCGACGTGGTCCAGGCCCAGTTCATCCGCTCGTTGAACGGGTGAACGAACGGGTCACGCGGCCATCAGCCGTTCGGCCAGCGCCTTGAACTCGGCGCCGATGCCGTCGGGACGCAACGCGCCGTCCGCGTCGAGGACGGCCGGACGTCCCGCCTCGCCGGTCTCGCGCAGCTCCGGCTCGAGCGGCAGCCGCGCCATCAGCGGCACGTCGTGGCCGAGCGCCTCGGTCAGCTGTTCGCTCACGCGCTCGCCGCCGCCGCGGCCGAAGATCTCCAGCTTCTCGCCCTTGTGCTCGTAGTAGCTCATGTTCTCCACGATGCCGCGCACCTTCATCGGCACCTGCAGCGCGACGAGACCCGAGCGCACGGCCACGTCGGACGCGCTCGGCTGCGGCGTGGTCACGACCACGAGCTCCGCGTTGGGCAACGCCTGCGCCACCGAGATCGCCATGTCGCCGGTGCCGGGCGCGAGGTCGAGCAGCAGCACGTCCGGCTCGCCCCACCACACGTCGGACAGGAACTGTTCGAGCGAACGCTGGAGCCTCGGTCCGCGCCACAGGATCGCGCGGTCCGCGCCGGCGAACATGCCGATCGAGATGAGCTTGACGCCCCACGCGGTGACCGGCATCAGCATGCCGTTCAAGTTCGTGGGCTGCGTGTGCACGCCGAACAGACGGGGCAGGGAGAAGCCGTAGATGTCCGCGTCGATGGCGGCCGTGTCGTAGCCGAGCGCCGCGAACGTGGCCGCCAGGTTCGCGGTGACCGACGACTTGCCCACGCCGCCCTTGCCGGAGGCGATCGCGAAGATGCGGGTCCTGACGCCCGGCTTGTTGAACGGGTTCTGCTTGCGTTCCGCCTTGAGACCGGCCACGAGGTCGTCGAGCTTGTCGCGGCTCATCGAGCCGACCTCGATGTGCGGGGTGAGGTCCGCGTCCGGATAGGAGGCGACCGCGCCGTTGATCTGGTTGGTGATGGTCTCGCTCAGCGGGCAGCCGGGCACGGTGAGTTCGACGTGCACGGTCACGTCGTAGGCGTCGCGTGGGCCGGCCGCGGTGCCGTCGCCGTCGTCGTCTTGGCCGGCGGCGGGCGTCGCGTCGATCGCCGCGATCATGCCCAGATCGGTGACCGACCGCCCCAGCTCCGGGTCGATGACCTTGCTCAGCCTCTCGTAGATCGCCGCCTCGATGTGCCTGCTGTCCGTCATGCGTCCCTCCGTATCGCCGTGATCGATCGTATCGTCGTTATGCCGCGTCCCAGCCTAGCGTGAGAACGTCCGCCATGCCAGAGTCAGGCCTCGCCGGTCTCCAGCAGCGTCCTGAACTGGGCCTCGTCGAGCATGGGGATGCCGAGCTCCTCGGCCTTCGCGGCCTTGGAGCCGGCGTTCGCGCCGACGACCACGTAATCGGTCTTCCTGCTGACGGATCCGGCCGCCTTGCCGCCGCGTTCGAGGATCGCCTCCTTCGCGGAGTCGCGTGAATAGCCTTCCAACGAACCGGTGACGACGACCGTCTTGCCGGCGAGCGTCTGCGGCAGCGTGCTCTTCTTGGCGGCGGCGACGCCCACGCCGGCGGCGCGCCACGCACGCAGCGTCTCGCCGCGCCAGTCGCCGGGCTCCTTCGCCGCCGTGAACCAGTTCACCACCGATTCGGCGATCTCCGGGCCCACGCCGTCGATCTGCGTGAGTTCGTCGACGCTCGCCTCTCCGATCGCGTCGAGCGATCCGAGCGACGAGGCGATGAGCCGTGCGGTCGGCGGGCCGAGCCGGCGGATCGACAACGCGACCAGCACGCGCCACAGGTCGGCGTGACGCGCCTTGTCCATCTCGTCGAACATCTTGCGCGTGTTCTCGCCGGGGCGGACGACCACCGGCACGTCGGTCCCGCCGGCGCGCGTCTTCTTATGCTCGACGCGCACGACGACCGCGTCCGCCGGCACGTCGTAGTCCGGGTAGGCGGTCACGGCCACATCGTCGGCGGTCGTCCCCGCGCCGGCGCGCGCAGCCAGCTGCTTGGCGGTGAGCTTCCTCGCCGGCGCGGGCGCCGTCCAGAACGCGGGCACCTGATGCCACAGTCCGGAGCCGCCCACGCGCTTGCGTGTCTTCTTCTTGCGGCCGTTCGCGCCGACGGTCTCGTGGATCTCGATGATCGGCGCCTCGCGCCACACGCGCACGTCGCGAAGGTCCGCGGAGGTCAGGGCGAACAGCCCCGCCTCCGAAGACAGCACCGGCGTCTGGCGTTCCGGCAGTTCCAGCCCCTCGACCGGCTCGTACGGTTCCGGCTCCTCGCCGGGCTTGACGAGGATCTCGGTGATGTTCGGCGCGTAGGTCGCGACCGAATCGGGGCGGTTCTCCTCCGGGTTCGTGAGCGCGATCGCCGACTGGTCGCCCAGATGCTCGATGTCGAACGCCTTGCGCGAGGCGAGCGAGATCACGCGTTCGGTCAGCTGCGCCGGGCAGCTCTCCACGTTCGGGCAGCGGATGTCCTTGTCGCCCTCCTTGGCGGGCGCGAGCTTCGCGCCGCACGAGGGGCAACGCTCCGGCATGACGAACTCGCGCAGCTCGTTCTCGCGGCCCTTGCGGCGTTCCAGCACGGGGCCCACGAGTTCGGGGATCACGTCGCCGGCCTTGCGCACGACGACCGTGTCGCCGATGAGCACGTTCTTGCGTTTCACCTCGGACGGGTTGTGCAGCGTGGTGCGCGCCACCGTCGAACCGGCCACGTACACGGGCTTCAGGACCGCGACCGGGGTCACGCGGCCGGTGCGGCCCACCTGCACGGTGATGTCGAGCAGTTCGGTGTTGACCTCCTCCGGCGGGTACTTGTAGGCGATGGCCCAGCGCGGCGCGCGCGAGGTCGCACCCAGCGTGCGCTGCAATGCGAGATCGTCGACCTTGACGACGATGCCGTCGAGCGCGTGTTCGATGTCGCCGCGGTGCTCGCCGTAGTAGTCGATCATCGCGAGGATCCCGCTGAACGACGTGACGGTGCGGTTGTGCGGCGAGACCGGCACGCCCCACTTCTCGTACAGGGCGTACGCCTCCGACTGGTCGTTCACCTGGTCGTGCCTGCCGGCCGCGTTCGCGCCCCAACGCAGCGTGCCGAGGCCGTGCGCGTAGAAGCTCAGGCGGCGCGTGGCGGTGATGCGCGGGTCCTTCTGGCGCAGCGATCCGGCGGCCGCGTTGCGCGGGTTCGCGAACGGGGCTCGGCCCGCGTCCTCCTGCTCGCGGTTGAGCTCGTGGAAGTCGTCCCAGCGCATGAACACCTCGCCGCGGATCTCCACGAACTCCGGGATGTCGTCCTTCTCGCCGCCCAGGTTCGCGGGGATGGAGCCGATCGTGCGCACGTTCAACGTGATGTCCTCGCCGGTCACGCCGTCGCCGCGCGTGAGGCCCTGCTCGAGCACGCCGTTCCTGTAGATGAGGTTCAACGCGAGGCCGTCGATCTTCACCTCGCAGCTCATCGGCAGCTTCCTGCCCTCCGGCCAGTCGAGGTCGCGGATGACCGAATCGTACCAATCCTTGAGTTCCTCGATGGAGAAGACGTCGTCGAGGCTCATCATGCGGCTGGGATGGCGCACGGACGCGAAGTCGTTCGAGAACGTGCCGCCCACCCGGTGCGTGGGGCTCTGCGGGTTGTCGAGCGCGGGGAACGCGGCCTCCAGCCGTTGCAGGCAGCGCAGTCGCGCGTCATAGGCGGCGTCGGAGGATACCGGGGCGTCGTCGATGTAGTAGGCGATCTGGTCGGATTCCACCCACGCGGCGACGCGCGCCCAGAGGCGTGCGGCGTTCTCCGCGTTCAGCGTGTCGACGTCGAGACGGTCGAGACGGACCGCGTCCGCGTCGGTGGGCGTCAACGCGGCGATCCACGCCTCGCTTCCGGGCGCGAGATGCGTGATGCCCTCGTCGGCGACGATGGCCGGCGCGGCCGCGTCCCCGGACGGGCCGTCACCGGCCTCCATCGCGTCGAAATCCCATGCCAGCTGCTCGTCCGTCATATCCCCGCCTTATATCCGAAGTCGTTCGCATCGATTGTACCCGGAGGCGTCCGGTCTCCTGCCGCAGCGAACGGTTCTCATCAGCAAACATGCGAGGGGCGTGTACTGCCAATCGAACACCGGGACGGGGCTGGGCTGGCGTGAGCAAGCCGATTCGGCCCCTATTCCAGTAATGTGCGTTTACGTGCGTTTGTCTCGCACTTTCGCTATTGAGAATGGTTCGCTGCGAGCCACATGGTGCAGAATGCCGCCAAATACCGCTGGCGGTTCACGATCGTCCGGGCCCTATCCATGAACTCCCGCTTCGACTCCGAAGTTCGGAAGTCGTTCGCGGTGACGTAGACGATGGTCCAACCGTTCGCCTGAAGACGTCCGATGCGGGAGGCGTCGGCCATCATCACCCCCGGATCGGCGTGATGATATCCCTGATATTCGAACGCGACCCTGCAATCCGGATACGCCATGTCCAGCAGCACGTACCCGTTCGTGAGATTAACCCGGTGATTCGGCACGGGCCGGCCCAAGCCGGCGTCGCACAGCAATCGGAATAGTGCGGTCTCCGGCGGGGAGTCCGTGTTTTCCACGATGTATGGCAACGCGGCCAGACAGTTCTTCCTGCCGGCGAACCGCGGACTGGCGGCGACGTACCCGCGCAATTCGTCGAGCGTGGCGACCTTGCGCCGCCGGTCGCGGCTCAGCAGTGCCGCGCCGATGGCCGCCAGATCCTCCACACCGCAATGATTCGCCATCTGCGCCCAGGCCATTGCCGGCGAGGCCACCCAGAACCGCTCGTAATGCTCCTTGCGGTAGGACTCCGTGCCACGGAACACGTGAAAAGAGACGCCCTTGACCTGTTTGCGCATGCCGGCCTGCGGCACCGAGACGTGGATGACGTCGTCGCTGAGTCCACATTCCCGTGGCACGGGAGCGCCCCAGTACCGTATGGCGTTCAGGTAACCGACGTGCAGTGGCGCATTGGTGCGTTGCGCTGCATCATTGCAGCGTTTGCGTTCGCGTCTTCGGCTGGCGACGATACCGCTTTGCATGAACGATCCCATATGTCGACCGTAGAAGAGTTCCGGTTGCAGCGGCAAGCCGTTTCGGGGCATGTGGTCGGAACTCCCTTTTTCGGCGTGTCGGCCGTAGGGATCCCAGTCGTTCCAACGGTCGTGGGTTATCCACAATGCGATGGGGAAGTGGCGGGACTTGGGTATCGATAGGGATGGTGGCGGCAAGTTCCGGCCGGAATGGATTTCTCATTTCGCAGCGAACCATTCTCAATAGCGAAAGTGTGAGGATCCATGACTCCCAATCAAACAACGGACGGGGTGGAATCGACTAATCATGCCGATTCCACCCCGTCCGTTTATGTGTGCTTATGTGCTATTGCATCGCACCTTCGCTATTGAGAAAGGTTCGCTGCAAGGAGAAGGTGGTCGGGCCTAGTGCCGGGCGCGCCAGATGTCGGGCTCGACGTAGATCTCCCACTCATACCACGGCAGGGCCGTGCGGATGTTCGTCTCGATCTTGTCGACGGTCTGCACGTCGTAGTCGCGGTCGAACTTGTCGGTCTCGACCTTGAGACACAGCAGCACCGCGTCCTCGTCCATGTGGATGGCCTGCATGTTGATGAGCCGGTTCACGCCCTGAGTGCCCTCGACCGCCTCGACCAGCATTTCGCGGGTACGCGGGTCGATGTCCTCGCCGATGAGCAGCGAACCGGACTTGAACGCCAGCGCGGCCGAACCGCACACCAGCACGAGGCCGACCATGAGGCCGCCGATCGCATCGTAGAGCTCGTCGCCGGTGACGATGGACAGGCCGATGCCGAGCCCCGCGAACGCGAGGCCGATGAGCGCGAGCGTATCCTCCATCATCACGGAGGCGAGTTCGGCGGACTTGGTGCGGCGCCAGAACTTGACCAGCGAGTCGCTCTCCACCCGCACGCGGGCCATGCGCTCGCGGGCCTCGTGCACGGACGTGTGCAGCCCGTACCCTTCGAGGCAGGCGGAGACGGCCACCACGACGAGCGCGGCGATGAGCTCCACCGATTCGGCCTCGCGCGGCAGGGACCCGTCAAGCAGGCCGGTGAGCTTGCCGACCGCCTGGGAGACGGCGAACACGCCGCCGACGAAGAACAGGAGCGTGGCCACGATGAAGCTCGCCAGGTACTTGATGCGGTGCAGGCCGAACGGATGGTCGCCGTCCGACTTGTGGTCGGAGGTCCGGTCGCCGATCATGAGCACGATCTCGTTCGCGCAATCGGCCACCGAATGCACCGATTCGGAGAACATGGACGACGATCCGGTGAACGCGGCCGCCGCGAACTTCGCGAGCGCCACGCCGATGTTCGCCGCCAACGCGGCCTTCACCGCCGCACCCGCCTTCTTCGCCTGCGGCGCGGCCTGCGTCTTTTCCCCGTCCCGCGATGCGTCGTCCGATTGCCTGATGTCAGTCACTGTCGTTCCCTTTCCTTCCAGCACGGCATTGTAGCCATCCGGGATGTCGCTTCGGCCCGTCCGCGGCGTGATATGGAACGGCGCCCGTCCGATGGAGGGACGGGCGCCGTCGACGGCACGATCGGTTCGGGCTACAGCAGCAGGCCGAACGAGTAGGAGGACGTGGCGCTGCCGACGATCGCGAAGCCGAGGATGAACATGAGCACCCACAGCACGATGCCGATGATGACCGAGACGAGCGCGCCCATGCCGGCCTTCTTCGCGTCGTTGGGGCGGGAGTCCTTCCACACGAGGAACAGGATGAGGCCCACGATGGGGATGAAGAAGCCGAGCACCGCCCACCCGAACGAACCGGTGTCGGACGGGTTCGGCTGCGGCGCGTATCCGGGCTGGGCGTACGCCTGCTGCTGGTAGGCGGGCTGTGCGTACGGCTGCTGGTAGGCTTGCTGCGGCTGGGGCTGACCCGGTTGCGCGGCGTAGGCGCCGTATTCGGGCTGGGGCTGGGCCGGCTGGGTGTAGGCGTTGGGCTGCGGCGCGGCGTAGCCGGGTTGGGCCTGCGGGGCGGGGGCGCCGTATTGCGGCGTCTGCGGGACGGGCGGCACCTGCGGGGATGGAATCTGGTTGTTGTCGGTCATCATGTTCCCTTCTTCTTGATCGAAGGCCCCCGCACCGGCGGGCCGTCGATATGGTCCCGTGAACGCGGCCGTGCGCCCGCGGGGTTCCGACATCCCCATCATACCGCCGATGTGCCCGGATATTGGACATTGAAGACGTTTCCGTGGAAACGGGGAACGGACGAAGGCCGGGGCGCCGTACAATGCCCCGGAAACGGGGAAACCCCGCGGACACGTGTGATGTCCGCGGGGTTTCGCGCCTCGCCTGATCCGACGGTCCGATGGACCGTGCGAACTCAGATGTGGTAGTACAGCTCGTACTCGAGCGGGGTCGGGGCCAGACGGGCCTGGTCGATCTCGTCGCGCTTGAGCTCGATCCAGGTCTCGATGAGATCCGGGGTGAACACGTCGCCGGCGGTGAGGAAGTCGTTGTCCTCCTCGAGGGCGTTCAGCGCCTCGCCGAGGGAGCTCGGCACCTGCTTGATGTTGGCGTGCTCTTCCGGCGGCAGCTCGTAGAGGTCCTTGTCGACCGGAGCCGGCGGCTCGATGTGGTTCAGGATGCCGTCGAGGCCGGCCATCATCTGGGCGGAGAAGGCCAGGAACGGGTTGCAGGACGGATCCGGGGCGCGGAACTCGATGCGCTTGGAGGCGGGGGAGGTGCCGGCCAGCGGGATGCGGATGGCGGCGGAACGGTTGCGGGCCGAGTAGACCAGCGAGACCGGGGCCTCGAAGCCCGGGACCAGACGGTGGAAGGAGTTCAGCGACGGGTTCGTGAACGCGACGACCGCGGAGGAGTGCTTGATGAGGCCGCCGATGTACCAGCGGGCGATGTCGGACAGGCCGCCGTAGCCCTGCTCATCGTAGAACAGCGGCTTGCCGTCCTTCCACAGGGACTGGTGGCAGTGCATGCCGGTGCCGTTGTCGCCGGCGATCGGCTTCGGCATGAAGGTCACGGACTTGCCGGCCAGGGCGGCGGTCTCGTGGACGACGTACTTGTACTTCATCAGGTCGTCGCCGGCGTGCTGCAGCGTGTTGAAGCGGTAGTTGATCTCCTGCTGGCCGGCGCCCGCCACCTCGTGGTGGGAACGCTCGAGCTGCAGGCCGACCTTCTGCAGGTTGGCGACCATGTCGTCGCGCAGGTCCTGGTTGTGGTCGATCGGCGGGACCGGGAAGTAGCCGCGCTTGACGCGGTTCTTGAAGCCGATGTTCGGGGTGCCGTCCTCTTCGGTGTCGACGCCGGTGTTCCACGGGGCCTCGATGGAGTCGACCTCGTAGAAGGAGCGCTGCGCGGAGTTCTCGTAACGGACCTTGTCGAAGATGAAGAACTCGGCCTCAGGGGCGAAGGAGGCGGTGTCGGCGATGCCGGTGGACTTCAGGTAGGCCTCGGCCTTGCCGGCGACCTGACGCGGGTCGCGGGAGTACGGCTCGTCGGTCAGCGGGTCGACGATGGAGAAGGAGACGTCCAGGGTCTTGTGCTTGCGGAACGGATCGATGAAGGCGGTGGTCACGTCCGGGACCAGCTTCATATCGGACTCGTTGATGGCCTGGAAGCCCTGCACGGACGAACCGTCGAACGGCATGCCGTCGGTGAACGCGTTGTCCAGGAACTCGCTGACCGGAACGGTGAAGTGCTGCTGCACGCCGATCAGGTCGGTGAAACGAACGGAGACGTACTCGACGCCTTCCTTGTTGATGAGGGCCTCGGCCTCTTCCGGCGTATGGGCGAAGATCTTATTCTCAGCCACGATCGCTCCTTTAGTTGAGATGACTTACAGGGATAAAGCATAGGGGCGTGCGTTTCGCGTGCTCGAAACTTCGGTTACGAGAATGTTTCGGGCATGGTAACGGCAGGACGCGAACGTTGCGCTGGCGCGGTTCGCGGGCGTCGCGCGTGCGCGGGCGGGAAGAAGCCGGTGTCCGCAACGCGGACGCCTCCCGCGCTCCTCCTTCCTCCCGCACGCACGCGACGCGCATCCGGCCGGATACGACGGGACCCCGGCGGACGAATCCGCCGGGGTCCCGGGAACGATGACGAAAAGGCGTCGCCGTCAGCGGCCGCGCATCGCGCGACGGCTGACCTTCTGCACGCGGTTCGGGTCCATGCCCTTGGGGATGCCGTAGCCGCGCTTCGACTGCAGCGTGCGCAGACGCTCGTTGAGGACGTTCAGCTCCTCCTTGGTGAGCATGAAACGGCGGCGGGGATGGATCTTCGCCATGAGCTTGTTGGAGTGGTTGGACGGCGTGTAGCTCTTCATGCGGGTGATGGTGCGGCGCAGGTCCTGCAGACGGGTGGTGCCGTTGGTGCCGTCGCCCATGATGATGCGGTAGACGGGGATGGCGGAGCCGGCGGTCACGCCCTTGATCTCGCGCTCCTGACGGTCCATCTGGTGCTTGAGCTGGCTCGCGCCGCCCTCGCCGAGCAGGTAGATGCCGTTGTAGCCGGTGCCGCGCCAGATGGCGTCCTTGGTGCGCGCGTCGATCCACACGGGCTGCTCCGGGAAGGTGAAGCCGGCCTTGTTCATGTTGGTCAGCACGCTCACGGCGGCGCCCGGGCGGCCTTCGAGCTGCTTGTAGCCGACCTTGTCCGCGCGGTTGGTGAGGACCATCGTGGACAGCAGGACGCCGAGCATGACGCCGGCGATGACGGTGAGGATCCAGGTCAGCCAGGTCCACTTCATCACGACGCCCAGCACCACGACCAGGACGATCGGGGCGATGAACGCGCCGCCGCACAGCCACGGCAGCTGCTTGTCGTCCTTGTAGGTGTACTTGAAGATCTGGATGATCTGCTTGATCGTGCCGGTCTTCTTGGGCTTCTTCTCGTCCTTGTCAGCCATTCTTCCTCACTTGGATACGGTTTTACGCATACTGGCCGTCGATTGTACCAGCACGCGTGCCCGGCGTCGCACGCCGTGGGGCGCGCGGCACGCTCATCGCGTGTGCAGCGGACGGCCGTCCGCCTTGAGCAGCGCCTCGCCGAGTGTCTCGCTGAACGTGGGGTGCGGGTGGATGAGCCGCGCGGCCTCGCTCAACGGCACGTGGTTGCCGACGAGCTGCTCGGCCTCCGCGATGATGTCGGAGGCGACGGGGGAGACGAGGTGCACGCCGAGCACCACCGGCACGTCCGGCCGATCCGCACGCTCGCCGCTGACCACCGTCATCGCGCCGCCCACGCCGCTCATGAGCATGCGCGCGTTGCCCATCATCGGGTAGGCGGTCTCCTTGACGTTGTTGAGGTTCGGGTCGGCCGTGGCCTCCTGGCCCGTCAGACCCACGCACGCCGCCTCCGGATGGGAGAAGACGATCTGAGGCACGGCGGTCTCGTCGACCGGCTCCGGGTCGAGCCCCGCGATCGCCTCGGCGACCGTCACGCCCTGCTCGAAGGCGCGATGGGCGAGGGCGTGGCCGGCGACGATGTCGCCCACCGCCCACACGTGCGGCGCATGCGTGCGTCCCAGCGCGTCCGTGCCGACATAGCCGCGGTCGTCGAGCGTGACGCCGGCGCGCGCCAG
Source organism: Bifidobacterium platyrrhinorum (assembly GCF_010667645.1). Lineage (GTDB taxonomy): Bacteria > Actinomycetota > Actinomycetes > Actinomycetales > Bifidobacteriaceae > Bifidobacterium > Bifidobacterium platyrrhinorum. Next base: position 136,948 of record NZ_WHZV01000007.1, on the reverse strand, counting down.
CCAGTCGAAGCCGGTGTTCGGGTCGCGGCCGATGGCGGCCAGCACGATTTCCCCGTACACCTCATGGTCGGCGCCGTCCGTCCCTTGCGCGTAATGGACGGTGGCGCCGAGGTTCGCGCCCGTCTCGACGCGCGTGACGGCCGTGTTCTTCACGACCTTGACGCCCTGGCGCGTCAGCTCGCGGGTGAGCGTCACGGCGGTGCGGCGGTTCCAGCCGGACAGCACGCGGTCCTTGCGGATGAGGAGCGTCACGTCGACGCCGGCCGCGTTCCACATCGAGGCGAATTCGACGGCGACCGCGCCCGCGCCGATGATGACCGCGGAGGCGGGGAACTCGTCGAGCTCCAACGCCTGCGTCGAATCGATGAGCGCGCCGGCGAACGGGATGCCGGGCAGCGGGCGTGGGGAGGCGCCGGTGGCGAGGATCACGTCGCCGGCCTCGATGACGACGCTCCCGTCCATCTCCTCGGCTGCGCCGGCCCTGCGGAAACGCTCCACCGGCGAGCCGGTGACGGTCACGGCGAGGTTCGCGCCCGCCGGCCCCTCACCGGTCCCGTCGACCTCGCGCAGGTCGGTCGCCTCGCCATGGAACACGGTGACGCCGCGATGGGCGAGCAACGCCGCCAATCCGCCCGTCATCGTGTCGACCACGTGCACGCGGTAGTCGCGCAGCGTGCCGTAGTCGATGCCGTCCACCCGCGCCTGCACGCCCAGCTCGGCCGCGCGGTGCACGGTGTCGATGGTGTGCGTGGCGGTGATCAGCGCCTTCGACGGGATGCACCCGCGGTTCAGGCAGGTGCCGCCCACCGTCGCGTCACGTTCGATGAGCGCGACCGACCTGCCCAGTTCGGCCGCGCGCAACGCCGCCGAATAGCCTCCGGGACCCGCGCCGATGATCGCGATGTCGAAATGCTCCGTCATGATGCCTCCTCGAAAACGACAGCCGTCATACAAAGAACCCGGCTCCCATGATAGGGAGCCGGGCGTGGGATTACGCCGAGAGCCGTACGGCGTCGGATCACTCGGGGAAGTGGCCGCGCTTCTTCTCGCGCGGCTTGGGCAGACGCCAGCGGCGCACCTGGATGGCGCGGCTCCACGCGTAGGACGCGGAACGCGAGCCCTTCGCCACGGCGCGCTCGCCGTACTTGGCGACGAGCTTCTTCTTGAGCTTGCGCCACATGAGCCAGATGTCGAGGACCACGGCGGCCAGGTAGACGTACATGAGCAGCATCATGACCATCGAGGCGGTCTGGTTCTGCGCCACGGAGGTGATGACCATCGAAGCGATGAGGATGACGAACGCCACCGGGATGAAGAACTCGCCGATGTTGAAGCGGGCGTCCACGTAGTCGCGGATGTAGATGCGCCACGGCAGGCGCTCCGCCTTCGGCATGTGGTTGATGTCGCCCTTCTGCATCGCCTCGTACTCGGCGTTCTCGCGTTCGCGCAGCTTGGCCTTCGCCGCCTTCGCGCTGGCCTTGCGGTCCGTCGGCACCAGCGGACGCACGCCGGCGGCCTGCGCCTGCTTCATCTTCGGGGTGGGGCGTCCCTTGCCCTTCGTGGGCTCCTTCTTCTCAGGCGCCTGCTCGACGGGCTCCTGCGCGGATTCCTTCTTCTTCAACGGGTTCCATGTCATGCTTGCAGGTTACGGTGACGTCTAGACGCGCCCGCCGCCGCGCGAACGGGCCCCGGGCAAGGCCGCAGAAGGCCTTTTCCGCCGGGATCACGGCCATGGCGGCCGGACGCACGCACCCCATATCACCTCTATATATAAAGGAGAGACGAATGGCACAGCTCACCGCGGACGAGATCCGCTCCCGCGTGGAATCCGACTGGACCCGCATCGTCGACGTGCTGGGACGCAAGATCGCCCTGCGGTCGGTGTCCGCCAAGGGCATCACCGCCGACCACATGAAGCGGTCGGCCGAATTCGTGGCCGAACAGCTGCGCGAGGTCGGCGTGGACGCGAAGGTCGCCCAGTCGACGAACCCGGACGGCACCCCCGGCGCATGGGAGGTCATCGGCTCGCGCATCGTCGACGAGGCCGCCCCCACCGTGCTCCTGTACGCGCACCACGACGTGCAGCCCGTGCCGGACCCGTCCGCGTGGGACACCGACCCGTTCGTCGCCACCGAGATCGACGGACGCCTCTACGGCCGCGGCTCCGCCGACGACGGCGGCGGCATCGCCATCCACTCCGGCGCGCTCAAGGCCCTCGGCGACGATCTCAAGGTCAACATCAAGGTGTTCATCGAAGGCGAGGAGGAGATGGGCTCGCCGAGCTTCATCCCGTTCATCGAGGCGCACCGGGCCGAGTTCGAATCCGACGTGATCGTCGTGGCCGACTCCGGCAACTGGTCCGCCGACATCCCGTCCCTGACCACCTCCCTGCGCGGCAACACCTGCGTGGACGTGACCGTGCGCGGCCTGACCCACCCGGTCCACTCCGGCCAGTACGGCGGCCCGATCCTCGACTCGAACACGCTCGCCGCCATGCTCATCTCCTCCCTGTACGACGCGAACGGCGACCTCGCCGTGCCCGGCGTCGCCTCCGAGGAGCCGATCGGCGGCCTGCAGCGCGACCTCGACGAGGCGTCCGTGCGCGCCGACGCGGGCGTCGTCGGCTCCTACACGCTCGCCGGCACCGGCTCGCTCGCCTCGCGCCTGTGGACCAAGCCAAGCCTGACCGTCATCGGCTTCGACGCGCACCCGGTCGACGGTTCGTTCAACGTGATCAGCCCCGAGACCCGCTTCCGCCTGTCCCTGCGCACCGCGCCGAACCAGCGCCCCGAAGAGGCGCAGGACGCGCTCGCCGCGTACCTCGAGACCCACGCGCCGTTCGGCGCCGAGGTCGAGGTGACCAAGCTGGAGAACGGCATGGGCTGGGCCATGGACCCGGACGCGCTCGCCACCAAGGACGCGCTCGAGGCGATGGAGCAGGCGTTCGGCGTCGCCCCCATCAACAAGGGCGAAGGCGGGTCCATCCCGTTCATCCCCGAACTGCAGCGCATCTTCCCCCAGGCGCAGGTGCTCGTCACCGGCCCGGAGGACCCAAAGGCCAACGCGCACAGCCCCAACGAGTCCATCTCGCTGTCCGGCCTGAAGAACAACGTCATCACCGAGGCCCTGCTGCTCGACAAGCTCGGCAAGTGAGTCTTGCGCAAGTCGGTTCGGTCGTTTATGGTGGAGGGCTGACACGGGAGCTGCCTCGAGGCGGCTGAGAGGAGACCGCAACGGGTCTCGACCGATGGGACGTGGACGGGTAATGCCGCGCCACGGAATTGTCGCTCTTCACCCGTGCCTTGAAGGAAGTAGAGAGAAAGGCACATCCATGACCGAAACCGTCGCCAAGGCCAACTACAAGTGGCGCGTCGTCGACATCGTCGTCGCCGCCATCATCGCCGTCGCATCCGGCGTCATCTTCTGGGGCTGGGACATCGTCTGCGCCGCCCCGCTCGCCCTGTTCGAAGCGGTCACCCCCGGCTTCGAAGGCCTGCTCAACGGATTCTGGCTGTTCGCCGGCCCGCTCGCCGCCATCATCGTGCGCAAGCCCGGCGCCGCCCTCTTCGCCGAGACCCTCGCCGCGTTCCTCGAGCTCACGCTCGGCAACCAGTGGGGCGTGGGCGGCTCGCTCATCGTCGGCATCATGCAGGGCCTCGCCGCCGAGATCGCCTTCGCGATCTTCGCCTGGAAGCAGTGGAACATCGGCACCGCCATCCTGTCCGGCGCGCTCGCCGGCGTGGGCTGCTGGGCCTACTACTGGATGACCAACCCGGGCTGGAACGCCATGCGCGTCACCTGGTACCTGGTCGGCTCCATCATCTCCGGCGTCGTCATCGCCGGCGCGCTCATGTGGGCGCTGCACAAGGCGATCGCCGCCACCGGCGTGCTCGACCGCTTCGCCTCCGGCCGCGCCGAGGCCCGCGTCTGATGCGCATCACGCCCGCCCGCGTCGAGGCGAAGGATTGGGGATGGCGTCACGCCACGCGCAAGGACTTCGCCCTGCGCGGGCTTGACTTCGACATCCGTCCCGGGGAGCACGTGCTGCTCCTCGGCGCCTCCGGGGCGGGCAAAAGCACGCTCATGGCCGGACTGGCCGGCGTGCTCGGCGGATCCGACGAGGGCGAGCAGGAAGGCTCGCTCACCATCGACGGCGTCGAGGCCGGCATCGCCCGCGGCAAGGCCGGCCTCGTGCTGCAGGACCCGGATTCGCAGATCATCCTGGAACGCGTGGGCGACGACGCGGCCTTCGGCTGCGAGAACCTCGCCGTCCCGCGCGACGAGACCTGGCGGCGCGTACGCGAATCGCTCGACCTGGTCGGTCTGAAGGACATCGACCTCGACCGGTCCACGCGCCACCTGTCCGGCGGGCAGCGGCAGCGGCTCGCGCTCGCCGGCGTGCTCGCCATGCAGCCGGGACTCCTGCTGCTCGACGAGCCGACCGCCAACCTTGACCCGGAGGGCGTGCGCGAGGTGCACGACGCGGTGCGCGACGTGCTCGCGCGCACCGGGCAGACGATGGTCGTCGTCGAACACCACATCGATGTGTGGATGGACCTGATCGACCGTGTCATCGTCATCGGCCATCCCGACCCGGATTCGCACGTCGGCGGCGTCATCGCCGACGGAAAACCGGACGAGGTGTTCGGCGAGTATGGGGATCTGCTCGCGCGAGGCGGCGCATGGGTGCCGGGACGCGCGATCCCGGACCGCGCGCCGGCGCGCGTGCGCGCGGACCGCCGCGAACCCGCGCTCGTCACCGAGGATCTGGGCTTCGGCCGCGGATTCCCGCTCGGCGAACACATTGATCTTGAGTTCTTCTCCGGCGAGGTGACGGCCCTGATGGGGCCGAACGGCGCCGGCAAATCCACGCTCGCCCTCACGCTCGCCGGCCTGCTGAAACCGCTCGCCGGGCATGTGCGCGTGCGTGCCGACATCGCTGAAGGTGCTCGCGGCGGCGAGCCGGACAAGTGGAAGAGCCGCGAACTGCTCGGACGCATCGGCATGGTCTTCCAGGAGCCGGAACACCAGTTCGCCGCGGCACTCGTGCGCGACGAGGTCGCCATCGGCCCGAAGTCGATGGGCGCCGACGAGGCGCGCGCGTACGCGATCGCCGACGAGATGCTCGAACGCATGAACCTCTCCCGGTTCGCCAAGGCCAACCCGTATACGCTGTCCGGCGGCGAGAAAAGACGACTGTCCGTCGCCTCCATGCTGGCCGGTGCACCGAGGATCCTCGTCATGGACGAACCGACCTTCGGCCAGGACTTCACCACATGGACCGAGATGGTCGACCTCATCGCCAAGGTGCGCGACCGGGGTTCCGCGGTCGTCATCGTCACGCACGACGAAGCGCTCGTCAAGGCGCTCGACGCGCGCCGCATCATGTTCGGATTCGCAGGGGAGTGACTGTAGTATGAGCGACATCGTTCTGGTCTCGCCGCCGGACGCGCGCAAGGAGCCGGCACGGCCCGCGTCGCCCTCGTGGTTCATCGCGAAGGTGAACCCGGTGGCGCGCATCATCGGCGCGCTGCTGCTGTGCATCCCCATGTTCGTGAGCCTCGACGTGGTCTCCGCCTCCGTGGCGCTCGGGCTCGAGGTCGCGCTGCTGTGGATCGGCGGCGTCGACCCGATCCGCGTGTGCCGCAGCACCTGGCCCGTGTGGATCGCCGCGGTCGGCGGATTCATCTCCGTGCTGCTGTACGGCCGCACCTCCGGCGAGATCCTGTGGCAGGGCGGGTGGATCGTCGTGTCCGAAGGCTCCGTGTATCTCGCATGCGCCACGTTCCTACGCGTGCTCGCCATCGCCGTGCCCGGCGTGGTGCTCGCGCTCGGCCTCGACCCGACCGACCTGGCCGACGGCCTCGTGCAGATCCTGCACCTCTCGCCCCGGTTCGTGTACGGCGGCCTCGCCGGCATGCGCATGTTCACGCTGTTGCAGGACGACTGGCGCGCTCTGGGCCTGTCGCGCCGTTCGCGCGGACTCGGCGACGGCAACGCGATCCAGCGCGCGTTCTCGCAGGCGTTCGGCCTGCTGGTCCTGTCGATCCGCCGCGCCACGAAGCTCGCCACCGCGATGGAGGCGCGCGGCTTCGGCGGCGCCGGCCCGCGTTCGGCGGCCCGCGTCTCGCGCCTGCACCCGATCGACGCGGTGTTCTGCGCGATCTGCTTCGTGATCCCGTTCATCGCGCTCGGCGTCGCCGTCGCCACCGGCAACTGGCACTTCTCCTTCCAAGGCGCGTGACGCCCCGCCGCCGTTGAGGCGCGTGTATGCGTGCGTGCAATGGCGCGGTAGGCGTGACGGTAGGGTGGAGGGCATGCCCATCAACCATGCAGTGATCGACAATCCGAAATCCGACCGCATCAAACGCGTCGCCGACCTGGCCCGCGCCAAGGGGCGCGAACGCTCCGGCCGCTTCCTCATCGAAGGCCCGCAGTCCGTGCGCGAGGCCGTCGCGTGGCGCCCCGACGTGGTGAGCGACCTGTACGTCGCGATCGACGTCGACCCCGACGGCCAGCCGTACCTGTCCGACACGCTCGCGGCGATCGTCGACAAGTCGCAGGAATCCCGTGAGACGCCGATCTACGTGCATCAGGTCACGCGCGACGTGATGAACAGGATCAGCAAGGACGCGCAGGGCATCGCCGCCGTGGGCGACATCGAGACGCTCCACACGGAGATCTCCGCCGTCCGCCTCTCCGAACGCCCGATCATCGCGGCGTTCTGGCAGGTGCGCGACCCGGGCAACGCGGGCACCGTGATCCGCGCCGCCGACGCCGCCGGATGCGACGCGGTCGTGTTCGTCGACGAATGCGTGGACCCGTTGAACCCGAAGGTCGTCCGTTCGACCGCCGGATCCCTGTTCCACATCCCCGTGCTGCGCATGGACACCGGCACCTTCCTCAAGTGGATGGAACGCGCCGGCCTGAACACCATCGCCGCCGACGTGTACGGCACGCCGGAGCGCAGGCCCGAATCGCTGCCCGACGTGCTCGCCGGGCGCGCGGCGTCCGACGCGGACAGGACCGGCGCGAAGGGCGTGCGCGGCGACGCCGTGCTGTTCGGCAACGAGGCGAGGGGATTGCCCGCGGCCATCCTGGAGCGCATGGACCGCATCGTGTCCATCCCGCTGTACGGCAAGGCCGAGTCGCTCAACCTCGGCACCTCCGCCGCGGTCATGCTCATGAGCCTGGCCATGAGCGGACGGTGAGACGCGCGGCACGTGCCAGTTGCATGCCGGTCACGCGCCGGCCGTCCCGCGACCACGTGATGGAACCGGGCGGCCATGTCGAGTCATACCGTGACAATGTGATGTTGGACAACGCTTGGGAAATGTGTGTTTTCGCGTGTTTCCCCACGTGCAATGCACGTCAGTGAAGCAGATATAAAGGAAAGGGTGCTCGTGGCAGAAGCGCTATTCGATGCGCAAGCGGTGACCGATGCGGTCGCCGAAGGCATCGCGAAAATCCAGAACGCCTCCACGCTGGAGGAATTGAAGGCCATCAAGAGCGAATACGCCGGCGCCGACTCGGCGATGACGCAGGCCAGCAAGGCCATCGGGGCACTGCCCAAGGACCAGAAGAAGGACGCCGGCAAGCTTATGGGCAAGCTGCGCGCCGACTTCGGCCGCGCCTACGGGCCCAAGGAGAAGGAGCTCAAGGAGGCCGCCGAGGCCGCCGCGCTCGCCGCCGAGACCGTCGACATGACGCTGCCGGTCGCGCGCAAGCCGCTCGGCGCGCGCCACCCGCTCGCCAAGCTCATGGAGGACGTCGAGGACTTCTTCATCTCCATGGGATGGCAGATCTCCGCCGGCCCCGAGGTGGAGGCCGAATGGTACAACTTCGACGCCCTCAACTTCGGCCCGGACCATCCGGCCCGCCAGATGCAGGACACCTTCTACGTCAAGGGCAACCAGGCGAAGGACGCCGCCGGCTTCGTCGGCTCCAATATGGTCGTGCGCACGCAGACCTCGTCCGACCAGGTGCGCGCCCTGCTGTCGCGCGGCGTGCCGCTGTACATCGCCTCCCCGGGCCGCGTGTTCCGCACCGACGAGCTCGACGCCACCCACACCCCGGTGTTCCACCAGTGCGAGGCGCTCGCCGTCGACAAGCACCTGACCATGGCCGACCTCAAGGGCGTGCTCGACAAGCTCGCCGTGGCCATGTTCGGCCCGGAGGCCAAGACCCGCCTGCGCCCGAGCTACTTCCCGTTCACCGAGCCGAGCGCCGAGCTCGACCTGTGGTTCCCCGACAAGAAGGGCGGCCCGGGCTGGCTCGAATGGGGCGGCTGCGGCATGGTCAACCCGAACGTGCTCAAGTCCGCGGGCATCGACCCGAACGAGTACACCGGCTTCGCGTTCGGCGTGGGCATGGAGCGCACGCTGCTGCTGCGTTCCGACATCAACGACATGCACGACCTCGTCGAGGGCGACGTGCGTTTCGCCGAACAGTTTGTGATGGGGGAGTGATTACCCATGCCTATGGTTGATATCGATTGGCTCAAGGAGCACGTCGAGGTTCCGTCCGACCTCACCTACGAGCAGCTCGCCAAGGACCTGGTCAAGGTCGGCCTCGAGGAGGAGGAGATCCACGCCTCCCAGGTGACCGGCCCGATCGTCGTCGGCTACGTGGTCGACGCCACGCCGGAGCCGCAGAAGAACGGCAAGATCATCAACTGGTGCCATGTCGACGTCGGCGAGAAGTACAACGAGACCGACGAGAACGGCAACAAGGTGCCGCGCGGCATCATCTGCGGCGCGCCGAACATGGCCGCCGGCGAGAAGGTCGTCGTGACCCTTCCGGGCGCCGTCCTGCCCGGCGATTTCAAGATCGAGCCGCGCAAGACGTACGGCCACATCTCCAACGGCATGTGCGCCTCCGAGCGCGAGCTCGGCCTGGGCGACGACCACAACGGCATCATCCTGCTGCGCCACTACGGCTTCACGCCCGAGGAGTACGAGGCCTTGAAGCCCGGCGACGACGCGATGCACCTGCTGCACCTCGACCAGCCGCTGCTGGAGATCAACATCACCCCGGACCGCGGCTACACGCTGTCCTACCGCGGCGTGGCCCGCGAATACCACCACTCCACCGGCGCCGCGTACACCGACCCGGTCAAGGAGCTCAACGCGAAGGTGCCCGTCGCCGCCGGCGAGGCCTCCGGCACCGTGCCGGACGTGCAGGTCGAGATCGAGGACAACAACCCGATTCACGGCGTGCCCGGTTGCGACCGCTACTACGCGCGCGCCATTCGCGGCTTCGACCCGACCTCGCGCACGCCGAACTGGATGCGCCGCCGTCTCATCCGCGCCGGAGTGCGTTCCATCTCGCTCGCCGTGGACGTCACCAACTACGTGATGCTCGACCTCGGCCAGCCGATGCATGCCTACGATCTGGACAAGCTCGAAGGCCCGATCGTCGTGCGCCGCGCGAACGAGGGCGAGAAGCTCGTCACCCTCGACGGCAAGGAGCACGAGCTCAGCCCCGAGGACCTGCTCATCACCGATTCGCCGAACGGCCAGCGCGCCTCGCGCATCATCGGCCTCGCCGGCGTGATGGGCGGCCTGTACGGCGAGGTGACCGCCGAGACGAAGAACATCCTGCTCGAGGCCGCGCACTTCGACCAGGTGTCCATCGCCCGCTCCGCCCGCCGCCACAAGATCCCGTCCGAGGCGTCCCGCCGCTTCGAACGCGGAGTCGACTACCAGCTGCAGCCGGCAGCCGCGCAGATGGCCGCCGACCTGCTCATCAAGTACGGCGACGGCGAGGCCAGCGAGAAGCCGACCGACGTGAACAACACGCACCGCCGCAAGGCCATCCACTTCAAGGCCTCCGAGGTCAAGCGCGTCGCCGGCCTCGACACCGGCGTCAACGCCATCTCCGACATCCTCACCGACATCGGCTGCACCGTGGCCGGCGGCGGCAACGGCGAATTCTCCGTCACCCCGCCGACCTGGCGTCCGGACCTGAACGAGCCGTGCGACCTGGTCGAGGAGGTCGCGCGCCTCGTCGGCTACGACGAGATCCCCGTCACCGTGCCGCCGGCGCCGGTCGAGGGCACGGTCGGACTGACCGCCGACCAGCTGCGCCGCCGCCGCGTCGCCGATGAGCTCGCCGAGTACGGCATGGTGGAGGCGCTGAGCTACCCGTTCGTGGGCGACAACGACTACAAGGCGTTCGGCTACGACGCGGAGGCCACCAAGAAGGTCAGCGTCGAGATCGCGAACCCGCTGTACGGCGACCGCCCGTTCCTGCGCCGCCACATCCTGCCCACGCTCGCCACGACCGTGCAGCGCAACATCCGCCGCGGCATCGAGAACGTGTCGCTCTACGAGCTCGGCCACGTGTACCTGTGGAACCCGGACGCCCCCGCCATCCCGGCCCTGCCCGGCGGCGTGAAGCCCACGCCCGAGCAGCTCGCCGCGCTCGACGCCGGCCTGCCCGACCAGCCCGACCATGTGGCCGGCATCCTGACCGGTCTCGCCGAGAACACCGGCTGGCTGGGCGGCAAGCGCCCGGTCGACTGGTCCGACGCGGTCGAGGCCGTGCACCGCATCGCCGACCGTCTCGGCGCCGCCATCGAGCTCGAGCAGCCGGCCGCCGCCGACGTGCCCGTCCAGTGGCACCCGGGCCGTTTCGCCCGCGTGAACGCCGCCGGCACGTTCGTCGGCTTCGTCGGCGAGCTCCACCCGCACGTCAACGAGGCGCTCGGCTTCCCCGAGCACTCCGCCGCGTTCGAACTGAACCTCACCGCGCTGTTCGCCACGCTCGACGGCAAGCCGGTGCAGGCCAGGCCGATCTCCACGTTCCCGCCCGTCAAGCAGGACCTCGCCTTCACCGTGGACGACACGGTGACCGCCGCCCAGCTCGAGGACGTGGTGCGCGAGGCCGCCGGCGCGAACCTCGAATCCATCGAACTGTTCGACGTGTTCACCGGCGAGCAGGTGGGCGAAGGCAAGAAGTCCCTCGCCTTCGCGGTGGTGTTCCGTTCGCCGGACAAGACCCTGTCCGCCGAGGACAGCGAGGCGATCCGCAAGGCCATCGTCGACAAGGCCGCCGGGATCGGCGCGCAGCTGCGCGCCTGAGACGGGGCGACCGGCCTTCGGTCCGGCGTGCGTGAGCCGGTGGGCCGAAAGCGAAACGCCATAAGTTAACATAAGGTGCAACACGAGGAGGACCCGATGAGCGCACCCGAACAGCAGCCGAACGATCCCGCACAGCAGACGGGAGGGACGGACGCCGGTTCGGGCGTGGGCTCATCGGGTCCCGTCGTATCCGCGGAAGGGTCGCAGGGCACGCCGTCCGGCGCGGCCGCCGCCCCCGGTCAGGGCCGGCCCCAGGATCGTCCGCAGCCCCTGCCCCAGCCGCAGTACGGCCAGTACGCGCAACCCGACTACGGCGCGATGCGCAGCCAGTTCGGCCCGAACTACGATCCGTACCTGTACGGCGCGCCCGACCCGGATCCGAAGCAGGATTCGGGTGACGGCGGCGCGGACCAGGCGGACGGCGTCCCGCAGCCCATGGCGGGCCGCACGCCGGGCGCGGCGTATCCGGGAGGATACCCCGGGGCGCAGGGCGGCCCCTACGGGTGGAACGGCGCGAACGGCGCCGGAGCCCCCGGCGGGCCGTACGCGCAGGGGAACCGTCCCGATCCGGGCGCCGGCTCCGACGGCCACACGCCCAGGTACTTCTACGGCATCGACGTCAACGACCCCAACCAGAACCCGCTGTACGGGCACTGGGACTCCTACGCGATCATCGCGTTCGTCTTCGCGCTGGTCTTCAGCGTCCCGCTGCTGCCGGCCATCATGGGCGGCGTCTCCCTGTGGCGCACCAGGACCTTCCATATGAAGGGGCGTGGCCTGGCCGTCGCCGCCATCGTCATCAACGTGCTCACCACCGCCCTGCAGATCTGGATGTGGGTCAACGGCATCGACGTCACCGACCTGACCAACCAGATGCTCAACATGGTCGGGGGCGGCACGTCCGGTTCTTCCGGTTCCGATTCGATGAGCGCCTGAACGCGCCGGCCGCCGGAATCCCGGGTGGCGGGCGGCCCCGCCGTGCCCGATGCCGGCGTCGTCTCGACACGTGATTACATAATTATGCAATAGTCTGCATAGGTATGTATGCTCGTGGGTATTGCCCATGAAGTGAAGGACGTGATATGGCGAAGTACACGGTGGCCGTGGCGGGTGCCACGGGCTATGCGGGAGGCGAGGCGCTGCGCATTCTGGCCGCCCATCCCGATTTCGAAGTGACCTGCGTGGCGGGCCATTCCTCGGTGGGGGACAAGCTTGGCAAGCACATGCCGCACATCCCGCAACTGGCCGATCTGACCGTCGAGGACACCACCCCCGAGGTCCTGAACGGCCACGACGTGATCATCCTCGCGCTGCCGCACGGCGCCTCCGGCAAGCTGGCGTCCCAGCTCGACCCGGATGCGGTCGTCGTCGACCTCGGCGCCGACCACCGCCTCGAGGAGAAGAGCGCGTGGGACGAGTTCTACGGCGGCGACTTCTACGAGCATTGGACCTACGGCATGCCCGAGCTCATCACCGGCAAGGCCGCCGACGGCTCGTACACGCGCCAGCGCGCCGAGCTGCCCGGAACCAAGCGCATCGCCGGACCCGGCTGCAACGTGACCGCCACCACGCTGGCGTTGCAGCCCGGCGTCGCCGAAGGCCTCGTCGAGCACACCGACATCGTCGCCGACCTCGTCGTCGGCTATTCCGGCGCCGGCAAGAACCTCAAACGCGCCAACCTGCTCGCCGCCGAGGCGTTCGGATCCGCCCTGCCGTACGGCGTGGGCGGCACGCACCGCCACATCCCCGAGATCCTGCAGAACCTCGCGCACGCCGCCGGTCTCGACGCCGCTGCCGCCGACGGTTTCACGCTAGGTTTCACGCCGGTGCTCGCCCCGATGGCGCGCGGCATCCTCGCCTGCGTGAGCGCGAAGATGACCGACAGGGCGAAGGCGCTGAGCGACGAGGAGATCCGCGCCGCGTGGGCCCACGCCTATGAGGGGCAGGACTTCATGGTGCTGCTGCCGGAAGGCGTGCTCCCGGCCACCGCGAACATCATCGGCTCGAACGCCGCCCACCTGCAGGTCGTCACCGACCGCAAGGCCGGCCGCATCATCGCCTTCGCCGCCATCGACAACCTCAACCGCGGCACCGCCGGCCAGGCGGTGCAGTCCCTGAACATCGCCCTGGGCCTTCCCGAAGACCAGGGCCTGACCAAGATCGGAGTCGCCCCGTGAGCGTCACATTCGCACAAGGATTCGCCGCATCCGGCGTCGAGGCGGGCATCTCCGCCGTCGCCGGCAAGAAGGATCTCGCACTCGTCGTCAACAACGGCCCTCTCGACGCGGCCGCCGGCGTGTTCACCTCGAACCGCTTCTGCGCCGCGCCCGTGCAGTGGTCGCGCAAGGTCGTCGCCGACGGGCACGTCAAGGCCGTGATCCTCAACTCCGGCGGCGCCAACGCCTGCACCGGCGAAGAGGGCTACGCGCAGTCCAAGGCCACCGCCGAGACCGTCGCCGCGCTCGTCGGCACGGACCCGGACGACGTGGCCGTGTGCTCCACCGGCCTCATCGGCGAACTGCTGCCGCTCGACCACGTGCTCGACGGCGCGAAGGCCGCCCACGCGGCCCTCGCCGCCACGCCCGAAGCCGGCGCGGACGCCTCGCACGCCATCATGACCACCGACACCAAGCCCAAGACCGTCGAACTCGAAGGCTCCAATGGCTGGAGGATCGGCGGCATGGTCAAGGGCTCCGGCATGATCGCCCCGCAGCTGGCCACTATGCTGTGCGTCATCACCACCGACGCCGTCGTGAGCGCCGGACAGCTCCAGGCCGCGCTCGCCGTCGCCGCCGAACACTCGTTCAACCGCATCGACGTGGACGGCTGCATGTCCACCAACGACACGGTGCTCCTGCTCGCCTCCGGCGCCTCGGGCGTCGAACCCGACAAGGACGAGTTCAACGCGCTCGTCAAGAAGGCCTGCGCCTCCCTCGCCCGCCAGATCATCGGCGACGGCGAAGGCGCCAGCCACGACATCCGCATCACCGTCACCGGCGCCACCACCGAGGACGCGGCGCTCGCCTGCGGCCGCGCCGTCGCCGCCTCCAACCTGCTCAAATGCGCGATCAGCGGCAACGACCCAAACTGGGGCCGCATCGTCTCCTCGCTCGGCACCGTGCCGCCCGAGGTCGCGCCCTACGAGTCCGACAAGGTGACCGTCGACGTCAACGGCGTGCGCATCTGCGAGAACGGCGGCGCCGGCCGCGACCGCTCCGAGGTCGACATGACCCCGCGCGAGGTCCACATCGACATCGACCTCAACGCCGGCGACGCCGAGGCGACCGTCTGGACCGACGACCTCACCCACGAATACGTCCACATCAACGCCGACTACGAAAGCTAGTTCCGGCGGTGCCCGGGGCGGCTGCCGATATTCATCATCCGACACGCTCCGGGCCGCTCAGGCCAAGTCTTTACGGTCTGACGACGAATATCGGCAGCCGCCCCTCGTTTTCCGTTGAAGAGGCGGCGATAAACGAAAGAAGAACATGTCTACTGAACTGAAAGGCCCCGGATTCCATTTCGACGTGCACACCGACCTGCGCGCCGACCAGAAGGCCGAAGTGCTCATCGAGGCGCTGCCGTGGCTCGAGGAGTTCGCCGGCCAGCGCATCGTCGTCAAGTACGGCGGCAACGCGATGATCGACGAACACCTGAAGCAGTGCTTCGCCGAGGACATGGTGTTCCTGCGCCAGGTGGGCCTGCACCCGATCGTCGTGCACGGCGGCGGGCCGCAGATCTCCCAGATGCTCAAGGCGCTCGGCATCAAGTCCGAGTTCAAGGGCGGCCTGAGGGTCACCACGCCCGAGGCGATGGACGTGGTGCGCATGGTGCTCACCGGCAAGGTGTCGCGCGAGCTCGTCGGCCTCATCAACGCGCACGGCCCGCTCGCCGTCGGCCTGTCCGGCGAGGACGGCGGCCTGTTCTCCGCCATGCAGCGCCGGCCCGTCATCGACGGCAAGGCCACCGACATCGGCCTCGTCGGCGACGTGGTCTCCGTCGACGCCTCCGCCGTCGAGGACCTCGTCAACGCGGGCCGCATCCCGGTCGTCTCGTCCGTCGCCCCGAACGAGGACGACGCCACCGAGGTGCTCAACGTGAACGCCGACTCCGCGGCGGCCGCGCTCGCCTCCGCCGTCGGCGCGCACAAGCTCGTCATCCTCACCGACGTGGACGGCCTGTACGCCGACTGGCCCGACCGCAACTCGCTGATCGGCCGCATCGGCGTGGAGAACCTGCGCGACATGCTGCCCGACCTCGAATCCGGCATGCGCCCGAAGATGGAGGCCTGCGTGCGCGCCATCGACGGCGGCGTGCCCCAGGCGCACATCATCGACGGCCGCAAGCCGCATTCCATCCTGAACGAGATATTCACTTCCGCCGGCATCGGCACCATGGTCGTGCCCGAGGACGGCATCGAGATGAGGAGCTCCTATGTCTTCTGATGCGAACACCACCGCGAACGCCGCGTCCGTCGCCTCGGCCGCGACCGCCCTGAGGGGCGGCGAGACGCTCGGCCCCAAGGACGCCGAATGGCTGGGGGAGTACTCCCAGGTGCACATGAACGTGTTCGGCACGCCGCTGCGCGTGATGGACCACGGCAAGGGCACCCGCGTCTGGGACGTCGACGGCAACGAATACCTCGACTTCCTCGGCGGCATCGCCGTCAACTCGCTGGGCTACGCGCACCCCAAGTGGGTGAAGGCCGTCGCCGACCAGGCCGCGAAGGTCGCCCACGTGAGCAACTACTTCGCCACCGAGCCGCAGATCGAGCTCGCCGCGCGCCTCGTCAAGCTGGCGGGCGCCCCCGAAGGCTCGCACGTCTACTTCGGCAACTCGGGCGCCGAAGGCAACGAGGCGGCGCTGAAGCTCGCCAAGCTGTACGGCCGCACGCTGCCCGGCGCCGCGCCCGCCATCGGCGGCAAGCCGGCCCGCATCATCGCCCTGACCAACGGCTTCCACGGCCGTACGCTCGGCGCGCTCTCCGCCACGTGGAAGCCCACCATCCGCAGGCCGTTCGGCCCGCTCGTGCCCAACATCGAATTCGTGCGCGCCGGCGACCCGTTCGCCCTGTACGAGGCGTTCAGCGAGACCGGCGTGGGACACTACGGCAAGGGCCCGGTCGCCGCCGTCATCATGGAGCTCATCCAGGGCGAGGCCGGCGTGAAGCCTTTGGGCGCCGACTACGTCAAGAAGGTGCGCGAGATGTGCGACATCAACCACGCGCTGCTCATCATCGACGAGGTGCAGACCGGCATCGGCCGCACCGGCGCATGGTTCGCCTTCCAGCGCGAGGACCTGTCCGGCGGCGTCACCCCCGACATGGTCACCTTCGCCAAGGGCGTGGCCGGCGGCTTCCCGATGGGCGGCATGATCGCCTTCGGCACGAAGCTGTCCGCCCTGTTCACCCCCGGCTCGCACGGCTCCACCTTCGCCGGCAACCCCCTGGGCGCCGCCGCGGCGCTCGCCACGCTCGACGTGATCGAGGAGGACGGGCTCGTCGCCAACGCCGAAGCCCGCGGCGCGCAGCTGCGCGACGGCCTCATGGCCTGCGGCAACCCGCTGTACGTGTCCACGCGCGGCCGCGGCCTGCTCGACGCGGTCGAACTGGCCCACCCGTGCGCGCACGCCGTGATGAACTGGTGCCTCGAACGCGGCCTCATCGTCAACGCGGTGCGCGCCGACGCGCTGCGCTTCGCCCCGCCGCTCATCGTGTCCGAGAAGGACATCGACGACGCGATCGCCATCCTCAAGGCCGTCCCCGGCGACCTGCCCGACGACTGATCGGCGTCTTTTCCGCCGACCGCAACCTCCCCGTCACCCGCACACCCGAAAGGACCATCATCATGACACCAGAACTGCGCCACATGCTGCGCGACGACGACCTGAACCACGAGGAGCAGAAGCAGGTCCTCGAACTCGGCATGAAGTTCCGCGAGAACCGCTTCTACCACCAGCCGTTCGCCGGCCCGCAGGCCGTCGCCGTGCTGTTCGACAAGCCCTCCACCCGCACGCGTTCCAGCTTCTCCATCGGCGTGGCCGAACTCGGCGGCTACCCGCTCGTCATCGACAAGTCCGGCTCCCAGCTGGGCCGCGGCGAGCCGGTCGGCGACACCACCGAGGTGCTTACCCGCATGGCCTACGGCCTGGTGTGGCGCACGTTCGGCCAGGACCGCGTCGAGGAGATGGCCGCGCACGCCACCTGCCCGGTCGTCAACGCGCTGACCGACGACTTCCACCCCTGCCAGATCCTCGCCGACTTCCTCACCATCGCGCAGTTCCGCGGCGGCGTGGACGCGCTCAAGGGCAAGACCATCGCCTACGTGGGCGACGCGGCCAACAACATGTCCAACTCGTATCTGCTCGGCGGCGCCGTCGCCGGCATGCACGTGCGCGTCGCCGGCCCGCAGGGCTATCTGCCCCGCCCGGACATCGTCGCCGACGCCGAGCGCATCGCGGCCGAGAACGGCGGCTCCATCCTCGTGACCACCGACGCGAAGGAGGCCGTCAAGGACGCCGACTGCGTCTTTACCGACACGTGGGTGTCCATGGGCGAGGAGGCCGAGTACGCGATCCGTTCCAAGCCGTTCTGGCACTACCAGGTCAACGACGAGCTCATGGCGCTCGCCAAGCCGGACGCGCTGTTCCAGCACTGCCTGCCCGCATACCGCGGCAAGGAGGTCACCTCTTCGGTGATCGACGGCCCGCAGTCCGTGGTGTGGGACGAGGCCGAGAACCGCCTCCACGCGCAGAAGGCGCTGCTCACCTGGCTGGTCGGCAAGCAGCGCGGCGACGAAAGCCTGCTCGCATGAGCCAAACGCGTCCGTCCCTCCACCGTCCGGCCACGCGCGCCGCGCGTCTGAGCGCCATCGAAGAGGTGCTGCTCACGCACATCATCACCTCGCAGTCCCAGCTGTCGTCGATTCTCGCCGACGAGGGCATCGCGGTGACGCAGGCGACGCTGAGCCGCGACCTCGACGAGATGAACGCGTTCAAGAAGCGCCTGCCGGACGGCACGATGGCCTACGCGGTCGGGCATGACGCATCGGGCGACGAGCAGCAGGACTCCGCCAAGGCGGAGGCGCAGATGTCGCGCGTGCTGTCCGGTCTGGTGACCTCGGTCGCGGCGGCCCGCAACCTCATCGTCATCCACACGCCGTCCGGCGCCGCCCAATACGTCGCCTCGGTGATCGACAAGCAGCCGATCGCCGGACTGCTCGGCACCATCGCCGGCGACGACACGGTGATGGCGATCTGCAAGGACGACGAGACGGCCGTCGCCCGCGCCGACTGGCTGCTCGCCCTCGCCTCCAAGTGACGCGCGTACGCATGCTGGACACGCCGTGCATAAATATGCAGACTTCTGTATATACTTGCATCAGTTTGTTTTGAAGAAAGGCATCCCATGGCAGATAACAATCGACTCGTGCTCGCCTACTCCGGCGGCCTCGACACCTCCGTCGCCATCTCCTACCTCAAGGAGCGCACGGGCAAGGACGTCGTCGCCGTGTCCCTCGACGTCGGCCAGGGCGGCGAGAGCCTCGAGACCATCAAGCAGCGCGCCCTCGCCTGCGGCGCCGTCGAGGCCTACGTGGTCGACGCCCGCGACGAGTTCGCCAACGAATACTGCATGAAGGCCCTCAAGGCCAACGCCATGTACGAGGGCGTGTACCCGCTGGTCTCCGCCATCTCACGCCCGCTCATCTCCAAGCACCTCGTGCGCGCCGCCCACCAGTTCGGCGCCGACACCATCTCCCACGGCTGCACCGGCAAGGGCAACGACCAGGTCCGCTTTGAGGTGTCCATCGCCTCCATCGACCCGACGCTGAAGGCCATCAGCCCGATCCGCGACCTCGCTCTCACCCGCGACGTGGAGATCGCGTTCGCCAAGGAGCACAAGCTGCCGATCACGCAGACCGAGAAGAGCCCGTACTCCATCGACCAGAACGTGTGGGGTCGCGCCATCGAGACCGGCTTCCTCGAGGATCCGTGGAACGGCCCGACCAAGGACTGCTACTCCTACACCGACGACCCGGCGTTCCCGCCGGTCGAGGACGAGGTCGTCATCGAGTTCAAGCAGGGCGTGCCGGTCAAGATCGACGGCCGCGACGTCACCCCGCTGCAGGCCATCGAGGAGATGAACCGCCGCGCCGGCGCCCAGGGCATCGGCCGCATCGACCTCATCGAGGACCGCCTCGTCGGCATCAAGTCCCGCGAGCTGTACGAGGCCCCGGGCGCCGTGGCCCTCATCACCGCGCACCAGGAGCTCGAGAACTGCTGCCTCGAGCGCGAACAGCACCGCATCAAGCGCGACATCGACAAGCGCTGGGGCGAGCTGGTCTACGATGCGCAGTGGTTCAGCCCGGCCACCCAGTCCCTGAACGCGTTCATCGAGGACACCCAGAAGTACGTGTCCGGCGAGATCCGCATGGTGCTGCACGGCGGCCGCGCCGTCGTCACCGGCCGTCGCTCCGACAGCTCGCTGTACGACTACAACCTCGCCACCTACGATTCCGGCGACAGCTTCGACTCGAAGTCCTCCAACGGCTTCATCGACATCTACGGTCTGCCGAGCCGTGTCGCCGCAGCCCGCGACGTCAAGTTCGGCAACGGCATCGAAGTGCCGGACAACACCGTCGAGTAAGACGGATGGCCTGGCGCGGGCCGCCTGAGGGATGCCCGTGTCGGACTTCCTTGGAAGGGGACCGGTTCTCGCCGGTCCCCTTTTGGTTTCGGCCCGTATCAGCGATGGGCGTTGATCCACAGGATGGCGAGCTGGGTGCGGTTGGTCAGGCCGAGCTTGTCGAGCGCGCTGCTGACCCGGTTGCGCACCGTGCCTTCGCTGAAACACAGCCTCTTCGCGATGTCGCGGTTGTCGAATCCCTCGGCCACGAGCGCCGCGACCTCGCGCTCCCGCTCGTTGAGCATCGACTCCAGCGCGGCCGCATCGGCCGAAGACGCGCCGTGGCCTCGCATCGATCCGGCAGCCGATGCCCTACGCCGTTTCGTCGGGGAGACCGGGCCGTCCGCAGGAGCGGCCGCACGGCCGTCGCCGTCGTCGCCCGTCAGTTTGCCGAGCACGTCGGAACCCAGCACCACCTGACCGGCCATGACCGCCTGCAGCGCCGGCCCCACGGCCGTGACGTCCTGTTTGATGAGATAGCCCTTCGCGCCCAACGCCATCGCCTGCGTGATGTACGCGCGGTCCGCGAACGTGGTCAGGAACAGGATGCGCGCCGCCGGGTCGCGTTCCAATATCTCCCGCGCCGCGTCGAGTCCGTCGCGCCCCGGCATCTGGATGTCGATGAGCAGCACGTCCGGTCGCGTGCCCGGCGAGGCGAAATACCGTGCGACCGCATCGTCGCCGTCGTTCGCCGTCCACAGCGCCTCGGCCGCCCCCGTGGCGGTCAGAATCGTCTCCAACGACTGGCAGACGATCGGATCGTCGTCCACGATCGCGATACGCATCATGCACCCGCCTTCCCGTGAGCCTCCCGAGTTCCATGGCCTCCATATGACCCACGATTGTCCGAAGTTCCGCGGGCTCCTGTATCCGAAGCCTTCCGCGCGTCGCCGTCCGCGGCCCAACGTGCCTTCGGGATCGAAACGAACACGCGCCAACCCCCATCGTAGGGCCCGCAGTACGCGGTGCCGCCCAGGGCACGCACCCGGGATCCGATGTCGGCGATGCCCATGCCGTGCGGGGGAGCGCCGGCGGGATCCGCGTCGTCGCCCGATGGGACCGCGGGGCCGGGGTCGGACACGACCAGCTGCCAGAATGCGGGGAAATCCCGCAACGTCACCCGCGCCTCGCGCGCCATGCTGTGATGCGCCACGTTGGCCAATGATTCGCGGATCACCGTGGACAGGCACCGTGAGACCGGTGCGGGGGCCGCGTCGATGTCGTTCTCCAGACGAACCTCCAACCCCCGTTCCGGTCCGATGCCGCCGTCCGTGCCCGCGGAGGCGGCGAACGACCGGGCCGCGTCCTCGATCTGTGCGGCGAAATCGGTGCCGTCGTCCTCCAGATCGTGCACGGACCGGCGCACCATCGTCATCGCGTCGTCCAACGTCGCGCCCAACGAGCCGAACCCTTGCGCGGCGACGGCGTCGCCGGTCGCCTCGGCCACCGCACGCCCCGCCTGCGCCTGCATGATCGCGCGGGTCAGCAGATGGCCGACGTTGTCGTGGATGTCGCGGGCGATGCGCGTGCGCTCGCCGAGCGTCGCCATGCGCACCGACTGCGCGCGTTCCTCATCCATGTCGGCGATCCTGATCCTGGACGAACGCGACGATTCGCGCAGCCGGTCCTCGGTCCTGCGCAACGCGCGGCGCAGCGTGGGTACATCACGCGAATCCACGCCCATCAGGAAACCGATGCACGTCGACGCGACCAGCAGCGCCGCCGGAACGACATCGCCGCCGAGGCGCGCCTCGACCATCGTCGGGACCAGCGGCACCGCCCACAGCCAACGCATGATGGCCGGTATCGGATGGGAGAGCAGACCGGAACGATCCGTATGATTCGCGATCGGCGGAATCCCGTGCCCGTTGCCGGTCCCGTTCCCCGCCGTCACCGGAGTCGCACGTCGTCCGCCGATTCCGCGCCGTCCCGTCATCCGGATCCGCGCCATATCGAAGGCGACGAGCGGCAGGAACAATCGGCAGTCCGGGGCCGCCACGGCGATGAGGCAGAACGCCGTCACGGGCAGGAACGCCAAGCGCCTGCCGGACAACCATTCGGACAGGCCGGAGACGATCACGGCCAGCAGCATCGCCGTGACCAACGCCGCATCCACCGCGACATGCGCGACCGGCGCGAACGCAAGACACAGGGCGAGCAGCAGCCCCTTCCCGATCATCGTCCGCATGGAACCTCCGCCGCCCGCATCGAACCGTCAGCCTCCAGCCTACCCGCTTCATCGCGGCGCGCCCGTGCCTCCCGGCCCGTTTCCGCCGCGCCCCGCCCCGATTCCCGTTCCGATTCCCGTTCCGCCGGACGATCGGTGACGAATGTCACCGGCTCCGGCCGGAGCCGTGACGTTTGCAGATGGCATGCCGCACCGGCGGGTGGGACGATGGAGGCAACACCCACGGAAGGGAGTCGACATGACGGACCATACGACCGACCACACGACCACCGTGACCCCAACGCCGACGGCGGCGCCGGCCATGTCGCCGGCATCCGCCCCGGACGCCGCGACCCCGGCCGTCAGCGTGTCGAAACTCGTCAAACGCTACGGCGACATGGTGGCGCTCGACCACTTCGACCTCGACATCCGGCGCGGCGAGATCTTCGGCCTGCTCGGACCCAACGGATCCGGCAAGACCACGGCCATCAACTGCATCCTCGCCCTGCTCTCCTACGATTCGGGCACGATCCGCGTGTTCGGCGAGCCGATGACCCCCACCAGCTACGCGCTCAAACGGCGCATCGGCCTCGTCCCGCAGAACGTCGCAGTGTTCAACGAGCTGACCGTCGAGGAGAACATCGACTACTTCTGCTCGCTGTACGTGCCGAAGAAGGCCGACCGCGCTCCGCTCGTCGAAGAGGCGATCGACTTCGCCGGACTCGGCGAATTCCGCCGGTACCGCCCCGGCAAACTCTCCGGCGGCCTGCTGCGACGCCTCAACATCGCGTGCGGCGTCGCGCACAAACCCGACCTCATCTTCTTCGACGAACCGACCGTCGCCGTCGACCCGCAAAGCCGCAACGCGATCCTCGAAGGCATCGAACGGCTCAACGCGGCCGGCGCGACCGTCGTCTACACGAGCCACTACATGGAGGAGGTCGAACGGATCTGCGACCGCATCCTCATCATGGACCACGGCCGGCATCTGGCGCTCGGCACCGCCGACGAGCTCAAATCCATGATCGACACCGGCGAACGCATCACCGTCGAAACGCTCGACCTCGACGAGGCGACGCTCGACCACGTGCGTGCCCTCGGCTTTGTCATCGAAGCGGACTGGGACGGCCGCGAACTCGACGTGCGCTGCCGCCGCGGCGACCACAACCTCGTCGACCTGCTCGGCGTGCTGCGCGCCGCCGGCGTGAACGTCGGCCACCTCACCAGCCGGCCGCCGACACTCAACGACGTGTTCCTCGAACTGACCGGCAAGGCGCTGCGCGACTGACCGGCGCACGCCGCACGCCCCACGGAAAGGAGGCAACCATGTGGACCACATTCGTCATGACGTTGAAGACGAACCTGCGCAACAGGCAATCGCTGTTCTGGCTCATCGTGTTCCCGATCGCGCTCGCCACCCTGTTCAACGGCCTGCTCGGCAACCTCGCGGAAGGCTACGAGCTGAAAGCCCTGCCCGTGGCGGTCGTCGAGGACGCGAACTGGAAGGCGTCGCCCGGCGCAAAGGCGTTCATCGACGGACTGTCCGGCAAGGGAGACGACAACGGTGCCGTCGGTGGCGGTGCCGTCGGTGGCGAAGACGGCGCCGCCGACACGACGGGGGAGGGCTCCGGCGCCGCCGGCGAAAACGGCTCCGCCGGCGTGAACGTCACCGTCACCAAACTGCTCGACGCCAAGACGGTCGCCACCCTCGACGAGGCGCGCGCCAGACTCGCCGACGGCACCGCGAAAGGCTATCTGCACGTCGACGCCGACGGACGCATCCGACTGACCCTGTCATCGCGGGCCGCGGAGGCGATGAACGGACCCACGGCCACCGACTCGAACGGCGCCGTCACCGTGGCCGCGCTCTCCGGCGTGATCGACCTGTACAACCGGACCGACGCGGCGACCCGCGACCTGCTCCGACGCCACCCGGAGGCGCTGCAGGCCCGCGCGTTCTGGTCGTCCATCGGCGACATCGCCGATACGACGCGTGAGACCACGCTCACGAACTCCACGCCGAACGTGATGGCCCGGTATTTCTACGCGCTACTCGGCATGGCCTGCCTCATGGCCATGGGGTATTCAATCACCGCGGTCACCAGCGCGCAGGCGAACCTGTCCGCGTTGGGCATCCGGCGCACGGTCGCGCCGCTCGGCCGCGGACGGCAGCTCGCGGCCGGATTCCTCGCCAGCTGGCTGTGCTCCGACGTGAGCCTCACCATCGCGCTCGCCTACATCCGCTACGTGTGCGACGTGCCGTTGGGCGGACGCGAGCCGGCCGCCGTGGCCGCCGTCGCGGTCGCCTCGTTCATGGCGTGCGCGTTCGGCACGATGATCGGCGCGATCCCGGGACTCAGGCACAGCGTGAAGATCGGCCTGACGAGCGCGATCCCGTGCACGCTGTCCCTGTTCTCCGGCCTGTACGGCGGCTTCGCGATGCAGCTGAGCGACTGGATCACCCGCCACGCGCCCGTCTTCGCGCTCATCAATCCCGCACAGCAGGTGACGAACCTGTTCTACGACATCCTCTACTACGACGACTACCGTCCGTTCGCCACGACCTGCGGCGTGCTCATCGCGATGAGCATCGTGTTCCTGGCCGCCGGCGTCGCCATGCTCAAGGAGCAACGCTATGAACACCTGTAAGGCCACGCTGCGCGTGCTCGCCGCGCACAAGCTGTACATCATCATCTACCTGGTGCTGATCGGCATCATGATGCTCGCCATCAGCGGTTCCGCGTTGTTCGGCGACCGGAACGCCGCGGCCGACGTGTACGAGCCCGGCCGTGCCACCGTCGCCGTCATCGACCGGGACTCCGACCGCGGCGGCGTCGCCTCCTCGCTGCGCGCGTACCTCGCCGCGGACGACGACGTGGTCGACCTCGCCGACGAGCCGCAGGCCCTGCAACAGGCGGTCGCCTCGAACTGGGTGGACCTCATCGTCATCATCCCGGACGGCTACGCGGACAAGTTGCTCGACTCCGCCACATCGAGCGGTGCGGACGGTTCGTCCGGCAAGGTCCCGGCCGTCGAGACCGTCACCAGCTACACGTCCGGCGCCGGGTCGATGGCGTCGATGGCCATCGGCGGATTCCTCTCGCTCACGCGCACCGAACTGATCGGCACGAACGTGACCGGCACGACCGACGCGGCCGATCCGACCGGCACGACCGACCAGACCGGTATGACCGGCACCGTCACGCGCCCCGAGCTGGACGATCTGACCACGGCGACGACGCGGGTGCGCGCGCTCGCCCGCGACAGGAACGCGAACCACGCGATCGCCGTGGACCACACCGACGCGGAAGCGGCCGCCGACGCCGACGCCGCGTCCGCGGGGGAGCGGACGGCGGCCGGCTTCGGCTCCACGATCAAATCGGCCCTCTACCCGTTGTTCCTTGCGATGACCGTGTGCACGGCGCTTGTGTCCGGCGTGTTCAACGCGGGGGAGACGCGGCGCCGGCTGTTCGCCTCACCGCAGCGCTCCTCGACGATGGGCATGCAGCGCATGGCCACGTTGTGCGGGTTCGCGCTCGTCGTGGTCGCCGTCTACCTGCTCGCCGCGGTCGCGCTGATGCTCGCCGCCGGACTCGACCCCATGTCCCTCGCGCCCGCCGGCGTGGCGATGACGATCCTGTCCGCCTGCGTATACGCGCTGATGACCGTCGCCTGCGGATTCCTGCTCGGCGAGGCCGGGGTGGGCGACACGATGGCCAACGGTTTCGCCAACGTGTTCGGCCTGCTGCTCCTGTTCACCTCGGGACTCTCCCTGCCGGTGGACATGCTCCCCGAGTCGATGCTCGCCGTCGGGCGGATGCTGCCCGGCTGGTGGTATTGCACGGCGATCGACGACGCGCTCGGCATCGGCACGGCCTCGTCCGGCGGCGTCGACGCGGCGGGGTGGGCGACGGGCACCGGCATCGTCGCGCTGTTCGCCGTCGCGTTCGTCGCGTTGGGACTCGCCGTCGGCCGTATCCGTCGTTCCCGTCCCGCTCCGGTCTCCGCCGCCGTGACACAGCTCGCCGAGGCGTGACGGGTACGTGGACGTCGGCGGAATCGGGGGTTCCGCGGCGGCGCCTGGCCGGGCATGGGACCGGTCCGGCGCCGTACGTGTATGCGGCCGCGTGCGCGACCGTATGCGCAACGTATGATGGTGGCGGATTGTGACGACCGATTTCCGCGGGCGGCGGGTTCCGCGGGACAAGGAGAGCGAAGTATGGGCGCGAAGAAATTGGTGTTCCTCGACATCGACGGCACGTTGGCGGACGAGAGGCACGTGGTGCCCGAATCCGCGAAGGAGGCGTGCCGCAAGGCGCAGGGGAACGGGCATCTGCTGTTCATCTGCACCGGACGCTCCCTGCCGAAGATCGAGAAGAGCATCCTCGACCTGGGCTTCGACGGCGTGGTCTCCGTGGCCGGCGCGCAGGCGAACATGGGCGACGAGATCCTGTTCCAACGGTTCGTCGATCCCGAGGCGGTGGACGCCGCCGACGCGTATTTCAAGGCGCACGGCATCGAGGCGTACCAGTGGCAGGGCGCGGACGGCATGTACATCTCGGAAGGCTACGCACGTCACCTGAAATCGAAGGGCAAGGCGTTCGACCGCGGCGAATTCGCGCGGTTCTGGCACCGGATCGACGAGGTGGACGTGCCGGAAGGCTCCACGCTGGGACGGACGATCCACGTGTCCAAAGGCTCGTATTTCACCGCCCCCGACCCGGATGTGACGTTCGAAGAGACGAAACGCGACCTCTCGCCGTGGTTCACGCTCGTGCACGGCTCGTACGACAAAATCTCGCCGAACAACGGCGAACTGCTCATCAACGGCGTCGACAAGGGCACCGCGGTACGCGAGGTCGCCGCCCGGCTCGGCATTGACGTCGCCGACACGATCGCCGTGGGCGACTCCGACAACGACACGGCCATGCTCAAGGCCGCCGGCACGTCCGTCGCCATGGGCAACGCCATCCACGGCATCGAGCAATGGTGCGACTTGCAGACCACCGACATCCACGACGACGGCATCGCCAACGCGTTCAGGGAGCTGGGACTGATCTGAGATGGCGAGGAGGTCGCTGCCTTACATGTCCTTGAAACTCACCAGCGACACATCGTCCGCCTGCGCCGCACGGCTTGTGACATGTTCGTCGAAGCCGTTTCTGGAGAAGAGCATGTAGTATCCGTGCTTAGGATGCAGGAGTTCAGCCCGGCTGCGCAGCGTTTCGAGCTGGCGCAGCCCGGTCGGGACGCTGCGCCACTTGCATTCGCAGAACAGCATGGTCTTCGGATCCTCCCCGGTGGCGACGATGTCGATCTCCTCCTGGATGCGGGCTCTGGGGTCGGCTCCCCACCAGCGTCCGGAGTCGAGTATGAGGAACGGCAGTTCTCCGGTCGTGTCGTGCGCCCACAGCCATTGCGTGCAGATGTCCTCGAACACAGGTCCCATGAAGTCGTTGATCGATCGCGTGATGCGTTCGGTGGCGATGTTCGCGTTGCCTGACTGGATCAGCGGCAGGTTCGCCGGTACGTAGCGGTACCAGAATCGGAAGAACGAGTCCTTGATGAGGTAGATTGTCTTGCGTGGCGCGTGTTCGCCGAACGGGGTCTCCTTATAGAGGATGCCCAAGTCGATGAGGTTGCGCAGGTACGTGGCGCATGATGCGGTCTCCATGTGGCATGCCGTGGCGATGACGTTCGTCCGCGAGGCTCCTGATGCGATGGACTGGATGACGGCGTTGTATTCGGACGGCGAGCGCAGCTCCTGCTTGAGCAGGTTGCCGGGCTCTTCGAACAGGTAGCAGTCCGGATCGATGATGTTCCAACGGATGTTGTCCGTGATGCTTTCGGCGTCGTCGAACTGTCTGAGATATTGCGGGATTCCGCCCGTCAGACCGTATGCGATGGCCGCATCCTCGGCGCCGTATCGGGGCAGGAACGTTCGCGTGTCGGCGTAGCCGAACGGCTCCACCTTGATCTGCGCGGTGCGGCGCCCATATAACGGACTGGAGTATCCGAGCACCTGGCGTTCCATGAACGACATCGATGAGCCGCAGAGGATGATCATGAGCCGGCTATCGTCCTTGTGCCGGTCGATGGCGTGTTGCAGGACGGAGCTGATGGACCGGTCGGCCTTCGCCAGATAGGGGTATTCGTCGATGACGAGTGCGAGGCGTTTGCGTCGGGCGAGCGAGAACACCGCTTAATGACGACCTTCTCGCGGCGAGATGAGATTTATAGAATCGTAATTTACTAAATTATGATTCTATAAATAATCGTGTCTCTGGCAAACGAGATGGCCGTGTCGTATGCGGTTGTTCGCGGGGCGATTGGTTTTCGGCTGGCATTTTGCGGAAACGGAGGGCGACCTACGCCATGGCGAGGCTCAAGGCCGTCGGCACGTCCGTCGTCATGGGCAACGCCATCCACGGCATCGAGCAATGGTTCGATTTGCGGACCACCGGCACCCATGACGACGGCATCGCCAACGCGTTCAGGGAGCTGGGGCTGATCTGAGAGAAGTTGGGACGTTGCTGCGTCATTATTCATGACGATGGTCCCAACTTCATAAACCATTTATGAAGTTAGGACCGGAACTTCATAAACCATTTATGAAGTTGCGCGACAGGAGTGAACGGCGGGAGACCTCGCCACCATGCACGGGTGAGGGGCATCGTGTGCTATGTAGTCCGACGCTGATAGGCTGGCATACGGTCTGAAACGTTAGAACACCAACCTTGAGGAGACCTGCATGGCCGAAAACACCGAACACCTCGCCCTGTGGGGCGGCCGCTTCACCTCCGGACCGTCCGCCGCGCTCGCCCGCCTGTCCAAGTCCACCCAGTTCGACTGGCGACTCGCCGACGACGACATCGCCGGATCCCGCGCCCACGCGCGCGCCCTCGGCCGCGCCGGGCTCCTCACCGACGACGAGCTCAAGCGCATGGAGGACGCGCTCGACACGCTCCAGCGCCACGTGGACGACGGCAGCTTCGCGCCCATCGAGGACGACGAGGACGAGGCCACCGCGCTCGAGCGCGGCCTCATCGACATCGCCGGCGACGAGCTCGGCGGCAAACTGCGCGCCGGCCGCTCCCGCAACGACCAGATCGCCTGCCTCATCCGCATGTGGCTGCGCCGCCACGCGCGCGTCATCGCCAAGCTCCTCATCGAACTCGTGAACGCGCTCATCGCCCAGAGCGAGAAGGCCGGCCGCACCGTCATGCCCGGCCGCACCCACATGCAGCACGCCCAGCCCGTGCTGCTCGCCCACCAGCTCATGGCCCACGCCTGGCCGCTGTTGCGCGACATCGAACGCCTCATCGACTGGGACAAGCGCATCAACGCCTCCCCGTACGGCTCCGGCGCGCTCGCCGGCAACACGCTCGGCCTCGACCCAGAGGCCGTCGCCCGCGAGCTCGGCTTCTCCCGCGTGACCGACAACTCCATCGACGGCACCGCCTCGCGCGACCTCGTCGCCGAATTCGCGTTCGTCGCCGCCATGACCGGCGTCGACATCTCCCGCCTTTCCGAGGAGATCATCATCTGGAACACGCAGGAGTTCGCGTTCGTCAAGCTCGACGACGCCTACTCCACCGGCTCCTCGATCATGCCGCAGAAGAAGAACCCGGACATCGCCGAGCTGGCGCGCGGCAAGTCCGGCCGCCTCATCGGCGACCTGACCGGCCTGCTCGCCACCCTCAAGGGCCTGCCCACCGCGTACGCGCGCGACCTGCAGGAGGACAAGGAGGCCGTGTTCGACCAGGTCGACACGCTCGAGGTGCTGCTGCCCGCGTTCACCGGCATGATCCGGACCATGCGCTTCGATGCGGAACGTCTCGAGGCCGAGGCCCCGACCGGCTTCGCGCTCGCCACCGACATCGCCGAATGGCTCGTCAAGAACGGCGTGCCGTTCCGCCACGCCCACGAGCTCTCCGGCGCGTGCGTGAAGATCGCCGAAGGCCGCGGCCAGGAGCTGTGGGACCTCACCGACGAGGACTTCGAGTCCACGTTCGCCGCGTTCCTGCCGGCGGAGAAGGCACCGGGCGTGCGCGAGGTGCTCTCCAGCCACGGTTCCGTCGACTCCCGCAACGGCAAGGGCGGCACCGCCTACGGCCGCGTGCGCGAGCAGATCGCCGACGCCAAGCGCGAGGTCGAGGAGCTCAAGGTCTTCGCCGACTCCACGTCCGACGGCCCCTCCTACAAAGCCCCCGGCACGTTCTAGCCTCCGGTCGGCCCGGCCGGGGCCGGTCCGTCCGTCTCCGGCATCCGGCGCCCGGCATCCGGCACGGCCCGCGTACCAGGCCCCGCACACCGCGTGCGGGGCCTTCTTGTCATCGTCGACATCTACACTGGGCCTCAGCACGAACGGGAGCCCGAAGGGCTGAGAGGAAGCGCCAGCTTCGACCGGGGAACTTGACGCGGGTCATGCCGCCGTAAGGAATCGTCTTCTTTCGCCAAGGCCTCGGGTCTCGGAAGGTCCCGAAAGCCTCGTTCGCACCAGATAACCAAGCCGTGTGGCCGGGCATCCGCGCCGCATGGTCGCATGACCGGGTTCATGAATGGGCGCACCACTTAGGGTACGGTTCCTTTCGTGCGCCCTTTTTTAATATCCGGATCGAGAATCCGGAAGGGAGAACGAGGACTTATGCAGGTCAACGGAGAGCAGGTCACGCTCGACGCGCCCGTCAGCGTCGCCGATTATCTCGAGGCCCACGGCTTCAGGGCCGAACGCGTCGCGATCGAACTCAACGGCGAGATCATCCCGCGCGACAAGCGCGGCGAGGCGATGCTCGACGACCAGAGCGTCATGGAGATCGTCCAGTTCGTCCAGGGCGGCTGATCGGCCGTCCCGAGGCAAAGAACCACAACCCAAGGAAGGGAAACCATCATGAGCAACATCAATCCGGTCACCGAGGCGTCCGTCGAGGCGACGCCGCTGCCGCCGCAGCCTTCGGTCGTCAACCCGGTCGGCAC
This sequence comes from Bifidobacterium platyrrhinorum, assembly GCF_010667645.1. GTDB lineage: Bacteria > Actinomycetota > Actinomycetes > Actinomycetales > Bifidobacteriaceae > Bifidobacterium > Bifidobacterium platyrrhinorum. Next base: position 106,035 of record NZ_WHZV01000007.1, on the reverse strand, counting down.
CGCCGCGCCGATCCTGCCCGTCGAGGACAAGCCGCTCAACCTCGGCGGCCACGAGTTCCACTCGCGCTTCATCCTCGGCTCCGGCCGCTACGACCTGAACCTCATCAAGGCGACCGTCGAGCATGCGGGCACCGAGATCGTCACGATGGCGCTGCGCCGCGCCACCACCACCGAGAACAGCGTGCTCGACTACATCCCCGAGGGCATCACGCTGCTGCCGAACACGTCCGGCGCGCGCAACGCCGAGGAGGCGGTGCGCATCGCCCGCCTCGCGCGCGAGGTGTGCCACACCGACTTCGTCAAGGTGGAGATCGAGCACGAGACCAAGTACCTCCTGCCGGACAACGCCGAGACCATCCGTGCCACCGAGATGCTGGCCAAGGAGGGCTTCGTCGTCATGCCGTACATGTTCCCCGACCCGATCGCCGCACGCCAGCTCGAGGAGGCGGGCGCCGCCGCCGTCATGCCGCTCGGTTCGCTCATCGGCTCCAACATGGGCCTGCGCATGCGCGACTTCATCAAGATCATCATCGCCAACGCGAACGTGCCGGTCATCATCGACGCGGGCATCGGCCGGCCCAGCCAGGCCGCCGACGCGATGGAGATGGGCGCGGACGCGGTCATGGCGTACACGGCCGTCGCCTCCGCCGGCAACATTCCGCTCATGGCCGAGGCGTTCAAGCACGCCATCGACGCCGGCCGCGCCGCCTACCTCGCCGGACTCGGCAAGGTGACCGAGGGCCAGGCCGTGCCGTCCAGCCCGACCACGGGGTACCTGCACTGATGGCGTTCTCGGACGAACAGCTCGAACGGTATTCCAGGCACCTGATCCTCAAGGGATTGGGCGTCAAGGGGCAGAAGCGGCTGCTGGAGTCCGGCGTGCTCATCGTCGGCGCGGGCGGGCTCGGCTCGCCGGCCGCGCTCTACCTCGCCGCCGCCGGCGTGGGCCGCATCGGCCTCGTCGACGGCGACGTGGTGGACCTGAGCAACCTGCAACGCCAGATCATCCACACCACCGCGTCCGTCGGCGAGCCGAAGGTCGAATCCGCGGCCAGGGCGATCCGCGCGCTCAACCCGGACGTCGCCGTCGAGACGCACCACACGCTCGTCGACGCCGGCAACGTCGCGGACCTCATCGCCCCGTACGATCTGGTCATCGACGCGACCGACAACTTCTCCGCGAAGTTCCTCGTCAACGACGCGTGCGTGCTCGCCGGCAAACCGTTCATCCACGCCGGCGTCGTCGGATTCGCCGGGCAGGTGATGGACGTCGTGCCCGGCGCGGGCCCCTGCTACCGCTGCATCTTCCGCGACATGCCCGCGGCCGGCGAGATCCCCACCTGCCGTGAGGCGGGCGTGCTCGGCGCGGTCGTCGGCGTGATCGGCAGCCTCGAGGCGACGGAGGCGGTCAAGCTGATCGCCGGCGTGGGCGAGCCGCTCGTCGCGCGCATGCTCACCGTCGACGCGCTCACGATGAACATCCGACGTGTGCCGCTGCCCAAGCGCGTGCCCGACTGCCCGGTGTGCGGCGAGCACCCGACCATCACCGCGCTCGACCCGGACCGCTACATCCAGCCCGCCTGCGCGATCTGACGAAGACGGCGGGACGGCGTCTTTCCTCGGCCCCTGCCGAGGAGGGGCCGTCGGCGAAGCCGACCGGGGAAAAGACCAACCAAGGGGGAGAAGAAGAACAATGCCCATCGCATGGCATGCCGATAGCAACGCCGCGGACGCGGCCACGGACTCGCCCGATACCGTCGAATCCGCGATCCGCCGCATCACGCCGGCCGAATTCGCCGCGCTCGACCCCGCGGACGTCACGCTGCTCGACCTGCGCGAACCGGCCGATGTGGCCGCGCACCCGATCGAAGGCGCCATCAACGCGCCGCTCGACCCGCTCGCGCAGGTCCTGAAGACCGTGCCGAAGACGCGCACCGTCGTCATCTTCTGCGCGGAAGGCTGGTGGAGCGAGGAGGTCGCCGAGATCCTCGCCGACCGCGGCTACGACGTGGCGAGCCTGGAAGGCGGGTTCCGCGCCTACCGCGAGTACCTGCGGGACCGACAGTCGCGAGGGGAATGACCAAGGACGCCCGGGAGGACCCGCCCGTCTGCAATCGCCTTGTGAATCATCCCCGCGGACGAACGCGCGCGACACATCCCCTCCATACAATCGGCACCGTATTGGAAGACCGGACGGCCGGCGGAACATATGGACCCGCCGCCGTCCGCACCGACGACCGATGGGGGATTGACATCGTGGGACGTCTGCTCACCCGAGCGCAGATACGGCGGCTCGTCGCCGACAACGGGCGCGAGGTGCTCGAACACCCGAACATGCAGCGTGAACGCGCCAACTACCAGCACGGCAACGTGTCCACGTTCGCGCATTCCATCCGCGTGGCGTGCCTGGCCGTCTGGCTGGCCGACCGCGCGCACCTGTGGGGCCGCGTCGATCTGAAGTCGCTCGTGCGCGCCGCGCTGCTGCACGACTACTTCCTGTACGACTGGCACGACTGGGACGCGGGCGCGCACCGGCTGCACGGGTTCACGCACGGCAACGCCGCGCTGTGCAACGCCCTGCGCGACTTCCGGCTCAACGCCATCGAACGCGACTCCATCTCCTGCCATATGTTCCCGATGACGCCCACCCCGCCCAGCTACGTGGAGGGATGGCTCGTCACCGCCGCGGACAAGCTGTCCGCCACGCGGGAGACGTTCTCCCTCGACCGGTTCAACAGGGGGAAGCGGCCGGCGGGAGGCGCACGATGAGCATCACCGTGATGAGCATCGCCGCATCGATGGCACCGGCGCCGTTTTCCATGATGACGGACGTCGCGGTGGCGACGGTCCTCGCGGACGCGGCCTCCCCGGCGCCGCAGTCCATCTCCTCCGCGCCGTCCCCGCTCGTCATCGCGGAATACCTGTTCCTGTGGTTCCTGTTCTACAGCCTGTGCGGCTGGGTGTACGAGTCGATCCTCGTCTCCGTGCAGCAGCGACGCCCCGTCAACCGCGGCTTCCTCAACGGCCCGTTGTGCCCGATCTACGGCACCGGCGCGGTGCTCGCCGTCGTGCTGCTGGGCGGCATACGCAACCCGGTGGCGCTGTTCCTGACCGCGTCCGTGGGCGCGTGCATCCTCGAATACCTCACCTCGTGGGCGATGGAGAAGCTGTTCCACGCCCGGTGGTGGGACTACTCGCATTTCCGGTTCAACCTCAACGGGCGCATCTGCCTGCTCGGCGCGATCGTGTTCGGCATCGGCGGCATCGTCATCGTCGACGTCGTCCAACCGCAGGTGGAGCGCGTCACCTCCCTGATCCCGCTCGCCGCGATCCACTGGATGTGCGCCGTGTTCCTCGTGCTCATCGTCGCCGACACCGTGGTCACCGTGGTCGGCATCGTCGGCTTCGAACGGAGCCTCGAACAGTTCCAGGCGGCCGTCGCCAGATACGGCGACGCGTTCGGCGAAGTGCGCGAGAAGGTCGGCGACGCGCTCGGCGACGCCACCGGCCGCGCCGCCGAGCTCGCCGCGGACGTGGCCGCCGGCGCGAACGAACGGCTCGGCGGCGTGCCGGGCAGGGTCGGCGGCAAGGTGGGCGAGCGTCTCGGCGAGTCGCTGCAGTCCGGCCGTGAGATGTCGACCGAGTTCATGCTGCGTGTGCGCGAGGCTGCCGGCAAGGCGTTCAACCGCCAGCAGCGCCGTATGATCGCCTCGTTCCCGCGCCTGAAGGCCACGCGCAACGACGAGGCCCTCCAGCAGCTGCGCGAGGCGTTCGAACGCCTGCGCCGCAACGGTAGGTGAGCGCCGCGGGCCCGTGCGCGAGTGGCCGCGTGGCCGCGGACCCATGGCGGGCCGGCATGGCGAGGCCGGCATGACGGACCGGCATGACGGACCGGCATGACGCGAAGACCCGCGCGGCGCGACCTGTCGTCGTGTCCTGCGAGACTTGGAGACGCCCGAAACCAAGCCGGGTTCATGTCAATCACACAATTCGATAGGGAGAGCGACCAGTTATGGCTCACGTCATCGACTTCAAAGAGGCGGGGTTCGACACCCTGCTCGATGAGCTGGAATGGCGCGGGTTGATCTCGCAGTCCACGGACCGCGATCGACTCGCAGCTGCGTTGAACGGGGAGCCGATCACCTATTATTGCGGTTTCGACCCGACCGCAGCCTCCCTGCATATCGGCAACCTCGTGCAGCTCATCAACATGCGCCACCTGCAGGCCGCGGGCCACCATCCGATCGCGCTGGTCGGCGGCGCCACGGGCCTCATCGGCGATCCGCGCCAGTCGGGCGAGCGCACGCTCAACCCGAAGGACGTGGTGGCCGGCTGGGCCGAGCGCCTGAAGAAGCAGATCGGCGGCATCCTCGTCACCGAGGGCGCCAACCCGGTGCGTTTCGTCTCCAACTACGACTGGACCGCGCGGATGAGCGTCATCGACTTCCTGCGCGACGTCGGCAAGAACTTCCGCCTCGGCACCATGCTCGCCAAGGACACGGTCGCCCGCCGCCTCAACTCGGAGGAGGGCATCTCCTTCACCGAGTTCAGCTACCAGGTGCTGCAGGGCAACGACTTCCTCCACCTGTACGACGAATACCGCTGCACGCTCGAGCTGGGCGGCTCCGACCAGTGGGGCAACCTCACCTCCGGCCTCGACCTCATCCACAAGGTGCGCGGCGTGGACGTCAACGTGTTCACCAGCCCGATCATCACCGACGCGTCCGGCAAGAAGTTCGGCAAGTCCGAGGGCAACGCCGTCTGGCTCGACCCGACGATGCTCTCGCCGTACAAGTTCTACCAGTTCTGGATCAACCGCCCGGACGTGGAGATGGAGAGCCTGCTCAAGGCGTTCACGTTCCTGCCGAAGGCGGAGATCGAGCGCCTCGTCGAGGAGTCGAAGACCAATCCGGGCCGTCGCGAGGCGCAGAAGGCGCTCGCCTGGGAGGTCACCAGCTTCGTGCACGGCGAGGCCGCCACGCAGGCCGCGATCGACGCCTCCGCCGCCCTGTTCGGCCGCGGCGGCGACCTGGCCGACATCGACGCGGAAACGCTCGAATCGGTGCTCGAGGGCTTCAAGGTCGTCGACGAGAACGGCGGGCACGTGTTCCCGTCCGTCGAGGCGGGCGTGCGCGTGATCGACGCCGCGCAGGCCGCCGGCCTGTTCAAGTCCGCCTCCGAGGCGCGCCGCGCCGTCAAGTCCGGCGGCGTGTACCTCAACAACGCGCGCGTGGAGGACGAGGAGGCCGTGCTCGGCGAGTCCGACTTCCTGCAGGGCCGCTTCGCGCTGATCCGCCGCGGCAAGAAGGCCCTCGGCGCGGTCGAAAGGCACTGACCTCTCTCGTATCCCATGCGGGGCGGTCGCACCGGTGCGCCGGCCGCCCCCGTCCATGACGGTGTGACGGTCCCCGTCATGCCATGGCATTCGTGCACACATTCGTTCACACAAGTTCGTCCATCAGGAAAGGCATACACATATGGCAGAAGGCAACGAGCGTTCCGGCAAGTCGTTCGGCGGGCGCAAGGGCGGTTACGGCCACGGCGGTTCCGGCCGTCCGGGCTCCCGCGGCGGCAACGGCTTCAAGCCGCGCGGTAAGGGCGGCAAGTCGTTCGGCGGCTCCCGCGGCGGATACGGCAAGTCCGGCGGTTTCCGCAAGGACTTCCACCGTGACGGCGACCGCGATTTCCGCCGCGACGGCGAC
>NZ_WHZV01000007.1:0-100237 GCF_010667645.1 Bifidobacterium platyrrhinorum | reverse complement strand
GGACCGCGATTTCCGCCGTGACGGCAACGGCGAGGGCGGCGAGCGTCGCGACTTCCACAAGGGCCCGCGCCAGGGCGGTTTCCGCAAGGACGGCGAGCGTGGCGGCTACCGCGGCAACGGCGGTTCCCGTCGTGACGACCGTCGCGGCGACCGCGGCGGCTTCCGCAAGGACTTCCATCGCGATGGCGACCGCGATTTCCGCCGTGACGGCAACGGCGAGGGCGGCGAGCGTCGCGACTTCCACAAGGGCCCGCGCCAGGGCGGCGACCGCGACTTCCGCGGCAACGGCGGTTTCCGTCGTGACGACCGCCGTGACTTCCACCGTGACGACCGCCGCGGCGGCAAGGGCGGTTTCCGCAAGGACTTCCATCGTGACGGCGACCGTGATTTCCGTCGTGACGACCATCGCGACGGCGAGCGTCAGGGCTTCCGCAAGGACTTCCATCGTGACGACCGTCGTGACGACCGTCGCGATCGCGATTTCCGCCGTGACGAGCACCGTGGCGGCAACCCGCGTTACCAGCGCGACGACGCGCGCCGCGGCGAGGAGCGCCGCGAGTTCACCGCGGAGGAGAAGCGCGAGTACCGCGAGCAGAAGCGCTCCGAGTACATGCACAAGGGCCCGCGCCGCAACTCCGACGGCACGGTGAGCTTCCCCTCGCAGAACCCGTACACCGACCGCCGCCCCGACGAGCCGAAGATGCCGAAGGGCATGGTGTGGGGCATGCTCTCCAAGGACGAGAAGGAGCGCCTGCGCGGTCTGTCCAAGGAGCACGCCGAGAACATCGGCCTGCACATCCTGGCCGCCTACACGCTCATCGAGGATGATCCGGACGCGGCGCTCGAGCACGCCAAGTGGGTCGCCCGCCAGGCCTCCCGCATCGACTTCGCCCGCGAGACGCTCGCGTTCGTCGCCTACCGCCGCGGCGACTACAAGCTCGCCCTCAAGGAGTTCCGCACCGCCTACCGCATGAACGGCTTCCTCGACTACCTGCCGTTCATGGCCGATTGCGAACGCGGCCTGGGCAACCCGAAGAAGGCCATCGAAATGGCCGTCTCCGACGACGCCAAGTACCTCAAGGGCGAATCCAAGGCCGAGATGTTCCTCGTCTACGCCGGCGCCCTCGCCGACCTCGAGCGTTGGGACAAGGCCATCGAGATCGTGCACACGCTGGGCCGCTCCAAGGGGCTGGCCGGCGGCTACCGCATGCGCGCCCTGCAGGCCGAGCAGCTCTTCCTCGAGGAGGCCGGCCGTTCCGACGAGGCCATCGCGCTCGACCAGGTCATCGAGAAGCTGGAGAACCAGTACGCCGACTTCGACGAGGACGAGGACAGCGACGACGTGGTCATCGACCACGACCTCGAGCGTCTCGAGGACCCGGACGTGCTCGCCGAACTCGGCATCACCGAGGACGACGCCCAATACGCGCCCGAGGACGAGGATGCCGACGAATCCGACGGCGAGCCCGAAGAGGCCGGCGAAGCCGAAGAGACCGAAGACGGGTCCGACGGGGTCGAAACCGAGTCCGAGTCCGAGGCGCACTCCGAGGAGGAGGCCCAGGACGAGGCCGTGGAGTCCGCCGACGGCGAGACCGCCGACACCGACGAGACCCAGGCCCCGGCCGAGGAGGCGACGGAAGGCGCCGAATCCGACGGCGAGCCGGAGCGGGCCGAGGCCCCGGAGACCGAAGAGGCCTCCGACGAGACCGCCTCCGACGAATCCGCGACGGCCGAGGCGTGAGCCGGACGATGACGCGATTCCTCAAAGGCACCGCGAAGCCGATCGCCGAAGCCTACAAGCTGGCGCTGCTCGACCTCGACGGCGTGGTCTACCGGGGCAAGAACCCGGTGGACCACGCCGCGGCGTCCATCCGCGCGGCCGAGGCCGCCGGCATGACCATCGAATACACGACGAACAACTCGTCGCGTTTCCAGCACGTCGTCGCCGACCAGCTCAAGGGCTTCGACCTCGACGTCGAGCCCTGGCAGGTCATCACCTCCTCGGTGGTGGCCGCCCGCATGGTCGCCAAGGCCGTGCCGGCCGGCTCCACCGTGCTCGTCGTCGGCGCCGAACATCTGCGCGAGGAGGTCGCGCGCGCCGGACTCGTCGTCACCGACGATCCGAGCGACGGGCCCGCCGCCGTCATCCAGGGCTGGTTCCCGGAGATGACCTGGCAGATGATGGCCAACGCGGCGTATGCGGTCGAGGCCGGGGCCACGTACTTCGTGACCAACCGCGACCTGACCATCCCGCGCGAACTCGGCATCGCGCCCGGCTGCGGATCGATGATCCGCGCGGTCATCGCCGCCACCGGCGTCGAACCGGTCGCCTCCGCGGGCAAGCCCGAAGCGTACATGTACGACGAGGCCCGCGAGCTCAACGCCTCCGGCGGCCAGAGCCTCGTGCCCAAGGAGGAATCCATCGCCATCGGCGACCGTCTCGACACCGACATCGAGGCGGGCAACCGCGGCGGCTACGACTCGCTGGCCGTGCTCACCGGCGTCACGAACCCGCATGAGCTCATGCTCGCGCCCGCGCACCTGCGCCCCACCTACGTGGCGCCCGACCTGCGCGCGCTCACCGAACCCATGCACGCCCCGGCCGACCACGGCGACGGCCGGTGGACCTGCGGCGACGCCGAAGCCGTGTTCGACGCGGCGGCCGGTGCGGTCACCGTCTCCGACGCCACGTCGGCGGACGCCCTGCGCGCCGCGATCTGCGCCGCATGGCAGGCCGCCGACGACGGCGTGGACATGACCGGCGTCACGTTGCCGCGATTCGCGCTGCAGGAACGATAGGACACGCACGAGGCCCCGTGGGAACGGGGCCTCGCCGATAGTGGAGGACATTCCACCATGAACGACCACAGCATCGGGGACGGCCCCGTCTCCGGCGCCGGCCTCGCCGTGAACACGGACATAGACACGGCCGGCGCCGCACCTTCCACCGCCACCGCCGCATCCGACGGCGACCCGGCCCGCACGCCGCTCGCCGACCGGTTCGCCGTGCTCGCGGACCTCGACGGCGCGGACGACGAACGCCTCATCGGGGCGTTCCGCGACGTGCTCGGCTCGCTGCGGAACGAACTCGACGGGATCGGCAGGTGAGGACGACGCCATGACCGATCGCTTCGACATCGATGCGGAACCCGTCGACATGCCCGACCGTCTCGACCTGTGGCTGGTCGCCGGGGGAGTGGTCGACTCGCGTTCCAAGGCGCAGCGGCTCATCAAGGGCGGCCACGTCACCGTCAATGGACGGACCGTCACCAAACCGGCGTACGCCATCGGCGACGCCACGCACACGCGCATCGTCGTGGACAAGGGCGACGACTACGTCTCGCGAGGCGCGTACAAGCTCGTCGGCGCGTTCGAACGGTTCGCCGAAGACGGGCTGCCGGAGCCGGAGGGCCTCGACTGCCTCGACATCGGCGCCTCCACCGGAGGGTTCACGCAGGTGCTGCTGCGCCGTGGCGCGGGCCGCGTCATCGCGCTCGACGTCGGCCACGGCCAGCTCGACCCGCGCGTCGCCGACGATCCGCGGGTCATCGAGATGAGCGGCGTCAACATCCGCGACGTGACCGCCGACGACCTGCCGTACCGTCCGGGGATGATCGTCTCCGACGTCTCCTTCATCTCCCTGACCTACGTGATCCCCGTGATCGCGGGGCTGGCGGCGCCGGGCGCGCACATCGTGCTGCTCGTCAAGCCGCAGTTCGAGGTGGGGCGCGCGGGGCTCGACCGCCACGGCGTCGTCGTCAGCGAGGCGTTGCGCGCCAAGGCGCTGGACGACGTGGTCGCATGCGCCGGCGACCACGGCCTGCGGGTCGTCGCCACCGCGCCGAGCCCCATCGAGGGCACGCACGGCAATGCCGAATGGCTGCTCTACGCGCGCGGGTGAGGTGACGGGCCGACGGCCCCGGCAAGCCCGCCCGCTCAGCGGTTCCCGTCGTGGATGAACTTGTCGATCTGGTCCTCGGTGCCCATGATGACCAGTTCGTCGTTGCGGTGCATGATGAGCTCCTTCGAGCCGTACTGGAACTCCTTGCCCGGCGATTTGATGCCCACCACGGTGATGCCGTAGCGTTCGTGCACCTGGGCGTCCTCGATGGATTTGCCCACCGCGTGCGAGGGCGTGTGGATCTTCACGACCGTGTGCGCGCCCTCGATCTCGATGTAGTCCAGGTAGTTGCCGCTCACCAGGTGGCCGACGCGCTTGCCCGCGTCGGTCTCCGCGTTGATGATGTGGCGCGCGCCGATGCGCTGCAGGATGCGCGCATGCTGGACGGACACGCTTTTCGCCCACAGGTCGGTCACGCCCGCGTCCAGCAGGTTGCCGGTGGTGATGACCGACGCCTCGACGCTGTCGCCGATGGCGACGACCGCCGTGTCGAACTGGGAGGCGTCGATCTGTTCGATGGCCAGCACGTCGGTCATGTCCGCCTGGACGACCGGCACGTGCGTCGACCAGCGGGCCACGAGGCCCGGGTCCTTGTCGACGGCGAGCACGTCCTGCCCCATGGCGTCCAGGGTCATGGCCACGGCGCTGCCGAAACGGCCCAGTCCCACGACCAGCACGCTCTTGCTTGATTTCGCCATTGCCTTCCGTCCTTTCCGTGGGATCCCGGTGGTTGTCCCGTGTGGTTGTCCTGTCGAGGTTTCTTGGATGTTCGGATCGTCCGAGGCCGGTCAGCCGACCACGATCGGCTCGGTCGGGTAGCGCACCGCCTCGAGCGTGCGCGGCCTGCTGATCGAATACGCGATGGTCATCGGTCCCAGACGCCCCACCACCATCGTGGCGGCGAGGATCGCCAGCGCGGCCGGGTTGTCCTCGCGGGCGACGCCCACCGTGTAGCCGCCCAGGCCGAACGCGGAGCAGGAGTCGAACAGCGAGTTCGTCAGCGACGCGCCGGAGACGAGCATGAGCGACAGGGACGAGACGAGCACGAGCAGCAGGCAGGTGCTCGTGATGCTCACGGCCGTCATCGCCACGTTCGTGTGGATGCGGTGGTGGAACGTGTTGATGTCCTTGTGCCCGGTGAACGAGGCCCGGCAGATGAGCAGGATCACCGCGAACGTGGTCACGCGGATGCCGCCGGCGGTCGAGGTGCTGCCGCCGCCGATGAACATGATCACGCTCATGAACACCTTCGTCGGCTCGCTCACCTGCGGCACCCACGACAGGTCGAACCCGGAGCTGCGCGGCATGACCGCCGCGACCATCGCGTAGCGCATGCGGGTGTTGAGGTCGGCGTCCTTGAACAGGAACGGGTTGTCCCATTCGACGAGCAGGAACCATGTGAGCGACATGGCGACGATGATGAACGTGACGGTGAGCGTGATCTTCGTGTGCAGGCTCCAGCGCTTCGGAGGCACGTGGGCGCGCGCGCATTTGAGCAGGTTGAGGATCACGGGGAATCCGAGCGTGCCGCAGAACGCGGAGAGCATGATCGGCAGCCCCACGCCCCAGCTGTTGACGTGCAGGCCGGCCGTGTCCGGCGTGAAGCCCGCGTTGTTGTACGACATGACCGCGAAGAACAGCGACTCCCACAGCGACTTGCGCCAGTCGCCCTCGTTGACCTTGAGCAGGCCGGGGAACAGCGCCACGAACGTGATGGTCTCGATGACCATCGTGGTTGCGATGACCACGTTGAGCACGCCGCGGATCTCGCTGAGCTTCGACGTGCCCAGCTCGCTGGCGGTCAGCAGGCGCTGCGTGGACTTCATGTGGTGGTTGATGGCGAGCGTGATCAGCGAGGCGAACGTCATCACGCCGATGCCGCCGAGCTGCACGGAGACGAGCAGCACCGCCTGGCCGAACAGCGTCCAGTGCGTGGTCGAGTTGACGATGGAGATGCCGCAGGTGGACAGCGCGGACACCGCGGTGAAGATCGCCGTCGAGAACGTGGTCGTCTCGCCCTTCGGCGTGGACGGCGGGATGAGCAGCATGGTCGTCGAGGCGATGACCAGCACGATGAAGTACATGATGGTCAGGCGGCCGGGGTGGGAGACCAGATGCTGGATGACGGTGCGTTTGCGCGGCGGGCGCCCGTCGCCGGCCTCGGACTGCGCGAACGTGTTGCCGGAGAACCACCAGGCGTAGCCGTGCGAGGATTCCCGGTTCGACGAGGCCTGGTCAAAGACGGGATTCGCCATGTGCCTCGCTCCTCGTGAAACCTTGGGGTCCTTAACGTGTTCTCTCCTGGCCGGCCCCGAATCGGGCCGTATGTGGGCCATTGTAGGCGTGCGTGGCGAGAAGTGCGCGGCGGGGGCGCGGGAGAGATGCCGCGCGGGCGGTCCGATTCGGTTAGGATGGGGGCTGCAATGTGTCCTGCGCGCCGCCATGGCGCACGTCGTTCCAAGGGGGATCGCGATGTCCGGTGTTCGTCATGCGGTGGTGGTGACCCACACGCGCCTCAGGCGCAGCGGCACCGTGGTCGCCGAGGCGGTGGACAGGCTGCGCGCGGCCGGCTTCGAGGTCACGATCATCGACAACCTCGAGCCGCCCGCGTTCGACGTGCAGCCGCCGGTCGTGGGCGAGGACACCGAGATCGTCGTCGTATTGGGCGGCGACGGCACGATCCTGCGCGCCGCCGAGCTCGTGCGCTGCACCGCCACGCCGATCCTCGGCGTCAACATGGGGCACGTCGGCTTCCTCGCCGAATTCGAAAGCTTCCAGATGGACGAGGCGTTCCGGCGCATCGCCGAACGCGACTACTCCATCGACGAGCGCATGATGGCCCACGTGGACGTGTGGCTGCCGGGTGCGTCGAAACCCATCGAGAACTGGGCGTTGAACGACATCACGCTCGAGCGCGCCGACCGCGGCAAGATGGTCGAACTGTCCATCAGCGTCGACGACGTGGAGATGAGCTCGTTCGGCGCGGACGGCGTCATCGTGTCCACGCCCACCGGCTCCACCGCCTACGCGTTCTCCGCGGGAGGGCCGATCATGTGGCCGAACGTCAAGGCGCTGCAATTGGTGCCGCTCGCCGCGCACGCCCTGTTCGCGCGTCCGCTCGTCATCGGCGCCGATTCGACGTTCACCATCACCATCCTCGACGATTCGATGTCCGACGGCTGGATCTGCTGCGACGGCCGCCGTCAGCGCGCCCTGCCGAAGGGCACGCGCGTCGACGTGCGCGCCTCGCACGGCACGCTGCGCCTCGCACGGCTCTCCGGCGCGCCGTTCACCGACCGCCTCGTCACCAAATTCGACCTGCCGGTCGTCGGCTGGCGCGAGCAGGCCTCGCACGGCGCCGCGGACCGTGCCCCGCACGAGGCGGGGGCCGCCGACTTCCGTTCCGCCTACGCGGACCACGCCGACCTGCATCGGCACGACGGCGACGGGGAGGCGCGCCGCTGATGCTCGAGGAACTCTCCCTGCGCGACCTGGGGCCGATCCGTTCCGCGGTCATCACGCCGGCCGCCGGCATGACCGCCATCACCGGCGAGACCGGCGCCGGCAAGTCGATGCTGCTGAGCGCCCTGTCGCTCATCTCCGGCGGCCCCGCCAACGCCAAGCGCGTGTCCGTCGGCGCCTCCGAGGCGTGGGCGCAGGGCATCTTCGCCGTCGACGACGCGGACGACGACGCTTCCGCGGCGTCCGACGACGCCGGCGGTTCCGATGGGGACGACGCGGACGACGGCGACGAGGCGCTGTCCGGCGGGGCGCTCGCCATCGCGCGCCGCGCCGGCGTCGAACCCGAGGACGGCGAGCTGTTCCTCGCCCGCACCGTGCGCGCCACCGGTCGTTCGCGCGCCGTGCTGGGCGGCAAGACGGTACCCCGGTCGGTGCTCGCCGCCGTCGCGGGCGAACTCGTCACCATCCACGGCCAGACCGAACAGCTCAGGATCGCCTCGCCGTCGCGCCAGCGCGACTTCCTCGACCACGCCGCCGGCGACGAACGCGAACTGGCCGCCTACCACGCCGCATGGCGCGAACTGGCCGACATGGACGCGCGTCTGGAACGCCTGCGTGCGCAGGAGTCGTCCGCGCGCGCCCAGGCCGATTACCTGCGCGAGTCGGTGGAACGCATCAACGCGGTCGACCCGCATCCGGGCGAGTTGGAGGAACTCAAGGCGAAACGCGACCGCATCGAGAACGCGGCCGACATCGCCGAAGGCGTCTCCCGCGCGATCGCCGCGCTCGACGCCTCGCAATTGGACCTCACCGACACCCCGGCCGACGCCACCGGGGCCTCGGACCTCATCACGCAGGCCGCGCAGGCGCTGCGGTCCATCCACGTGGCCGACGGCGGGTTCGACGAGCTTGCCGATCGCCTCGAATCGGTGAACGCCGACCTCGCGGACATCGTCTTCACCCTGTCCGGCCATCTCGGCGAGGACGTCGGTGAGGCGGACCTCGACGCGCTCAACGCGCGCATCCACGACCTCGACGAGCTCACCCGCCGTTGGGGTCCATCCGTCGAGGACGTGATCGCGTGGCGCGACAAGGCCGCGTTCGACATCGAGGACCTCGACGCCTCGCCGGAGAAGCTCGCCGAACTCGAGGCCGAGCGCGACCGGCTGCACGAGGCGGCCGCCTCCGCCGCCGCGAAGCTGCACGGGGCGCGCGCCACGGCGGCCGGGCGTCTCGCCGCGCGCGTCACCGAGGAGCTCACGTCGCTCGCCATGGACGGCGCGTCGCTGGAGATCCGCGTCACGTCGCGCGAGGGCGGCGACGCGCTCGACGCGAACGGCGGCGACGACATCGCGTTCCTGTTCACCCCCTACGAAGGCTCGCCGCAGCTGCCGATGGGCAAAAGCGCGTCCGGCGGCGAACTGAGCCGCCTCATGCTCGCCCTCGAACTGTCCGCCGCGGACATGCACGCGGGCGCCGGCGGGGAGGGGGAGCGGAGCTCCGCGCCCGCCGACATGACGTTCATCTTCGACGAGGTCGACGCCGGCGTCGGCGGCAAGGCCGCGGTCGAGCTCGGCCGGCGCCTCGCCCGCCTCGCCCGCAGCTCGCAGGTCATCGTCGTCACGCATCTGGCGCAGGTGGCCAGCTGGGCGGACTCGCAGTTCGTCGTCACCAAGGAACCGCCGGATGCGGACGACGACGATCTGGGCGTCGTCACCACCGTCGCCGAGGTGAGGGACGCCGAACGCGTCCACGAGGTGGCGCGCATGCTCTCCGGATCCGAATCGGAGGCGTCGCTCGACCACGCCCGCGAACTGCTTAAGGAGAGCGAACTATGACATCACGCAAGGCCGCCATCTTCGACCTTGACGGCACGCTCCTCGACTCGATGGGCGTGTGGGAGCGGATCGACATCGACTTCCTCGGCCGGCGCGGCATCCCCGTGCCGCCGGACTACACGGTCGCTGTCGCGCCGATGCAGTTCCACGAGATCGCCGACTACACGATCGCGCGGTTCGGCCTCGAGGAGACGCCGGAACAGGTCATGGCCGAATGGGACGCCATGGCGCACGAGGCGTACGCGCACGCCGTCCAGGCCAAGCCCGGGGCGTTGGCGTACCTGCGTGAACTGAAGGCGGAGGGCGTCCGGCTCGGCGTGGCCACCACCCTGACGCGGGGCCTGCGCGAGCCGGCGCTGAAGCACACGGGGCTGTTCGACCTGTTCGACGACATCGTCTCGGTCGACGAGCTGGGGTGCGCCGGCAAGTCGCAGCCGGACGTCTATCTCATGGAGGCGGCCCGTCTCGGCGTGGAGCCGCGCGACTGCACGGTGTTCGAGGACCTGCTCGTGGCCGTGCGCTCCGCGAAGGCCGCGGGCATGCGCGTGTGGGCCATGCGCGACGACTCGTCGGCGGCCGACTGGCCCGCCATCGTGCGCGAGGCCGACGGCGTCCTCACCGATTTCCGCGACGCGCCCCGCGACCTGTAGACATATATGGGCCTGTAGGCATATACACGACGGGCGGGTGCGCCATCCGCCGGCAGCGGAGTGGCGCACCCGCCCGTGGGATTGCGGGGCTTAGCGCACCGGCAGCAGGTCGGAGGGACGTTCGGCGGCGAAACGCTGCGCCTCGAGGCGTTCGCCCTCCTCGCGTTCGGCGGCTTCGGCGGTGATGCGGCCGGTGAGGCGTGCGATCGGCGCCCGGTAGGTCACTTCGCCGAAGGCGCGTCCGTCACGCTCCACGACGCCTTCCTTGCGGTCGACCTCCGTGAAGCCGAGGGATTCGACCATATGGCGGGCGCGCAGGTTGAACGACCACACCTTGACGGTGATGCTTTTCGCCTTGAGCTGTTTGGCGGCGAGCGCGATGCCGAGCTTCATGGCCTGGTTGCCGAAGCCGCGGGCCTGGTAGTACGGGCCGATGAGCACCGACATCGTGGGGTCGCGGTCCGGGTCGCCGCCGTCCCAAGCGGAGACGAAGCCGACGGGGTCGCCGAACGGGTCGAGCACCGTGCGTCCGAACCGGGTGTCGTCGTCGGTGTCGCTCCATTCGTGGAACAGGCGTTCCGCGTCGGCCGTGGGGATCCGGTCCGGGGTCTTTCTGCAGTTTTCCGCAACGGACGGGCTGTTCCACCATCGGGCGAAGAGCGGATAATCGGATGGTTCGGTCCTGCGCAAGGTAACGGCGTCGTTTGGCATGATTGCTCCCTTCACGCGTCATTGTAGGCATGGGGTTTTCGATGACGTGGCGGTGTTAACCGGCTATTCACACGATTCGCCGTGCGGCGTTTCCCCGGACTATCTGTTATACAGTTCTATATAACAGTTAAACAGCTGTGGCGTGACGGGCGACCATAGGACCCATGGAAAGGGGGCGCGGATGAAGCTGATCATCTCATCCGTGTCCGGCGAGCCCATCTACGAGCAGATCAAGACCCAGATCCGCGCCGCCGTGCTCGACGGCGAACTCAAGGCCGGCGAGGCGCTGCCCTCGCTGCGCAAGCTCGCCAGGGAGCTGCGCATCTCGGTCCTCACCGTCACCAGGGCGTACAACGAGCTGGCCGACGAGGGCGTGGTGCAGAACATCCAGGGCAAGGGCACGTTCGTGATGGACAAGGGCAACGAGCTGATGAGACGCCAGCTCGAGAACCAGGTCCGCGGCGCGCTCGCCGAGGCGGTCCGCGCCGCCGAGGCCGCCGGCGTCACGGAGGGCGAGCTGGGGGAGATGCTCGCGGAGGAATACCGCAGGCGACAGTCCCGGAAGGGGGCATCATCATGACCATCGCACGAGTCCCGGCCGCGTCCGCCGCCGTGCCGCCGGCGTTGTCCGTCACCGGAGCGACCAAACGCTACGATTCCGGCTTCACGCTCGACGACGTGACCTTCGACCTGCCGGCCGGATACATCATGGGCCTCATCGGCCCGAACGGCGCCGGCAAATCCACGCTCATCAAGCTCGTCCTCAACATGATCCGCCGCGACGCCGGCGAGATCCACGTGTTCGGCCTCGACAACATCGCCGACGAGGAAGAGGTCAAGGAAACCTCGGCGTGGTCTTCGACTACAGCTATTTCATCGACGCATGGACGGTGGACACGGTGGAGAGGGCCATGGCGCCCATGTACCCCACGTGGGACCACGCCACGTTCGACGCGTATCTGGAACGCTTCGGCCTCGCGCGCAAACGGCAGGTCAAGGAGCTGTCGCGCGGCATGCAGATGAAACTCATGCTCGCCGTCGCGCTCAGCCACGACGCGAAACTGCTCATCCTCGACGAGCCCACCAGCGGCCTCGACGTACTCGCCCGCGACGACCTCATGGACCTCCTGCAGGACTACATCGCGGACGGGACGCGCAGCGTGCTGTTCTCCACGCACATCACCTCCGACCTGGAACGCGCCGCCGATTTCATCACCTACATCACCGGCGGGCGACTCCGCTACACCGGTCCGAAGGACGAATTCACCGAATCGTTCCGCATCGTCAAAGGCGGCCCGGACGACCTGGCGGCCGTCGCGCCCGTGGCGGCGGGGGTGCACCGCTACGCCACCGGTTTCGACGCGCTCGTGCGCACCGGGGACGCGGCGCGCGTTTCCGGCCTCGACGTCGAACCCGCGTCCATCGACGACATCATCCGACTGACCAACGCGCCCGGTGCCGCCGCGGCGGACGGCGAAAGGGGTGCATGATGGGCGGGTCCCCCGTACGCGGCCCGGCCGTGGCCGCACGTTCGCGGACGGCGTGGAAATCCATCCTCCGCGCCTACCGCATGGACTGGTGCAGGATCTCGTCGCCGGGAAGGCTGTTCGTCCCCTCCGTCGTGGCGCTCCTGCCCGGGTTCGTCCTCCTCATCACGGCGGCGGGCGGCGATGCCCGCCCCGATGGGGGCGGGGCCGCCTATGCCGCCGTGTCCGGCGCGTCCGTGTGGATGTACATGATCGTTCCGATGTACGCCTTCATGTACGAGCAGCAGAACGGCGCCGCACGGCTCGCCGGACTGATGCCCGTGACCCGGCGCAGGCAGGTCGCGGCGCGGTATCTGCTCGTGCTCACCTGCACCGCGCTCGTGATCGTCTCCTGGCTGCTGGCCGCCGCCGTGCAGGTCGCGTTCGGCATGGCCGACGTCGCGTCGATCCCCTCGTCCGTGGCGGTGACGGCCGGACAGTACCTCGTCACGCAGGCTCTGCTCTGCCCGCTGCTGTATCGGTTCTCGACGCGGAAGGCGCTCCTCTGGTTCGCCGCGTCCGCGCTGATCGGCTTCATCGTAAGCATGGGGTCGTTCACCGCCGCCATGCGCACGACGCCGTCCGACGCGCTCGGCGGGTTCGTCGGCGCCTTCAACGACGCCGTCGCCATGCTGGCGGGCCATCCGGGGGCGTCGGCGGCCGCGTTCGTCCTGTGCTCACTGATCGCGCTCGCCGTCTCGTACCGTCTGTCGGTGCGCATCTACGAAGGGAGGGAGCTGTGATGACGTCGGCTGTGATGCGTCATGCGACGCCTGTGAAGCCCGCGGGGTCCCCGAAGGACCTGCGCCGCGCCGCCCGGCGACGGGCCATGATGACGGCGTTGCGCATGGACTTCGCGGCGATCTGCGGCAACTCCGCGGTGGCGGCCTCCGTCATGTTCCTGCTGCCGCTGCCGTTGTGCCTGTTCGGGCAGAACCTCGAATCGCCCGCCCTGTCCGCCGTGGCGGTCGCGATGATGGCCTTCCTGACCATGCTGTACTGCGGCATGCTGGTGGGGATGTTCTTCCGGTGGAACGGCGGCGCGCTCGAAAGCCGGATGATCGGCGTCATGCCGGTCTCCCGGCGCACGCAGGTCGATGCGCGCTACCTGTCGGCGATGATGGTGTTCGGCGTCTGTCTCGTGCAGATCGGCGCCGAGGTCGCCATCGCCATCGCCGCGTTCGGTCTTGACGCGGGCGGATTGTGGGTCGTGCCCTACGCCGCGGCGCTGTTCCCGATGCTGGCGGCCATCCAGCTTCCCGTGTTCTACGCGAGCGACGACTGGCTGACCGCATACCACCGGATGGTCAGGGGCGGCATGGCGCTGTTCTTCGCGGCGGTCATCATCCTGCACCTGATTCCGGACGGGGTGCGGATGCGCGTGATCGGCATGCATCCCGCGATGCCGGTCCCCGGATGGGCGCTCCTGTGGCTGGTCGCCGCGATCGCGCTCGCCGTGTCCCATCATCTGTCCGTGAGGCTGTGGTCCGCGCGGGAACTGTAATCTCCACGCTGCTCGTCGTCATCGCCGGCGTGCCAATCGCGTTTGCCTGGCTGTAAGGAAATCCCCCTCAGTCTGGCGTGGGCTGAGGGGGATCGTCGTAGTCGAGGGGAATCGCGAAGCGCGATTACAGCGTCTTGGCGGCCTGCTCGACGAACGCCTCCATGCCGTCGATCGGGACGACCGTGTCGAAACGCACGTCGGCGGTCTCGAGGCCTCGCAGCGCGGCAGGGGCGGTCGTGCCGGTCTCACGCGCGAGCACGTCCATGCATTCGAAGTCGGTGCCGGTCGCGTCGAAGCCGAGGGACTCGTTCACCACGCGCGGGAACTTGTACGGGCTCGCGGTCGCGAGGATCACGCGCGGGGTCAGCGGGTCGCGCGGCATCTGCTGCGCGACGAAGTACGCGCACGCGGTGTGCGGGTCGATGACGTAGCGGTTCCTCTCCCAGCAGTCGGCGATCATCGCGCGCACCTGGTCCTCGTCCGCCCAGCCGCAGCCGAACAGCCGGCGGATCTTGGCGAGCAGCGGCTCCGGGATCTCGTACGTGCCCCAGTTCTTGAGATCGTTCATCAGCATCGAGATGAGGCGCGTGTCGCCATCGGACAGGTAGTAGAGCATACGCTCCAGGTTCGAGGAGATGAGGATGTCCATCGACGGGCTGATCGTCTGGAAGAACGGGCGCTGGCGGTTGTACGTGCCGGTGGTGAGGAAGTCGAACAGCACGTTGTTCTTATCGCTCGCGACCACGAGATGCTTGACCGGCAGGCCGAGCAGCTTCGCGTAGTAGCCGGCGAGGATGTCGCCGAAGTTGCCGGTCGGCACGACGAACTCGACCTCGTCGCCCACGTTGATGACCTGCCGTTCGAGCAGCTGCGCGTACGCGGAGAAGTAGTAGACGACCTGCGGCACGAGACGGCCCACGTTGATCGAGTTCGCGGAGGAGAGCGCCACATGCGAGTCGCCGGCGAGCCTCGCGGCGAGCTCCTTGTCGCCGAAGATGCGCTTGACGGCGGACTGCGCGTCGTCGAAGTTGCCCTCCACGGCGGCCACGTTCACGTTCGAGCCGGTCTGCGTGGTCATCTGCAGCTCCTGCACCTGGCTCACCTTGCCCTCCGGGTAGAAGACGGTGATCGCGGTGCCCGGGGCGTCGGCGAAGCCGGCCAGCGCCGCCTTGCCCGTGTCGCCGGAGGTGGCGGTGAGGATCATGATCCTCTCGTTGGCGTCGCCGTCGGCCGGCGTGGTGCGTGCCATGAACCGCGGCAGGATCTGCAGGGCCACGTCCTTGAACGCGGAGGTCGGGCCGTTGAACAGTTCGAGGATGAAATCGTCGCCGAGCGGCTTCAGCGGCGTGATGCGGTCGTCCGACCACTGCTCGCCGTATGCGGCGTCGATGCACGCGCCCAGCTCCTCGGCCGTGAAATCGGGCAGCAGCGCGCCCAGCACGCGGCGCGCGATCTCCTGATAGGACTTGCCGGCCAGATCGCCGATCCCGACCTTCGCGGAACCCAGCTGGTCGGAGACGAACAGGCCGCCGTCGTCGGCGATGCCCTTGCGGATCGCCTGCTTGGCGGTCAGCGAATCGGTGGTGGAGCGGGTGGAATGGAACGTGGTGGACACGGCGGATCCTTAGCTTGCAGAAGGGATAATGAACCACCATCAGTCTATCGTGGCCCCGCTCCATGGCGTCCGGTGTCCGAGGGGTGAGATTCGTCACCCGGCGGAAACAGGTTCGCCACAAACGGACCGTACACTCGGCGCCCGAACGGCAAACCAGTCGTTACCCACACCGTTTAAGGAGCACACATGACCGCTTCACCCCTCGCACAGAAGGCCACCGACGCATTCAACGCGCCCATCAGCGCCGCCGATCCCGAGATCGCCGAGCTGCTTGACTCCGAACTCCGCCGCCAGCAGGGCGGCCTCGAGATGATCGCATCCGAGAACTTCGTGCCGCGCGCCGTGCTGCAGTGCCAGGGCTCCGTGCTCACCAACAAGTACGCCGAAGGCTACCCGGGCCGCCGCTACTACGGCGGCTGCGAGTACGTCGACCAGATCGAGACCATCGCCCGCGAACGCGCCAAGAAGCTGTTCGGCGCCGAATACGTCAACGTCCAGCCCCACTCCGGCGCCCAGGCCAACGCCGCCGTCTACCAGGCGCTCGTCAAGCCCGGCGACACCGTGCTCGGCCTCGCCCTCGACCACGGCGGCCACCTCACCCACGGCATGAAGATCAACTTCTCCGGCAAGTTCTACCACGCCGAAGCCTACGGCGTGAACCCGGAGACCTTCCGCATCGACCCGGAGATCATCCGCCAGCGCGCCCTCGAGACCCACCCGGCCATGATCATCGGCGGCTGGAGCGCCTACCCGCGCATCGAGGACTTCAAGGCCATGAAGGAGATCGCCGACGAGGTCGGCGCCAAGTTCTGGGTCGACATGGCCCACTTCGCCGGCCTCGTCGCCGCCGGCCTGCACCCGAGCCCCGTCCCGTACGCGGACGTCGTCTCCTCCACCGCCCACAAGACCCTCGGCGGCCCGCGTTCCGGCTTCATCCTCGCCAAGCAGGAGTACGCCAAGAAGCTCAACTCCTCCGTGTTCCCCGGCCAGCAGGGCGGCCCGCTCATGCACGTGATCGCCGGCAAGGCCGTCAGCTTCAAGGTCGCCGGCTCCCCGGAGTTCAGGAACCGCATGGAGCGCACGCTCGAAGGCGCGAAGATCATCGCCGAGCGCCTCCTCGCCGACGACGTCAAGGCCAACGGCATCAGCGTGCTCACCGGCGGCACCGACGTGCACCTGGTGATGGTCGACCTGCGCAACAGCGAGATGGACGGCAAGCAGGGTGAGGACCTGCTCGCCCAGTGCGGCATCACCATCAACCGCAACACCGTGCCGTTCGACCCGCGTCCCGCCTCCGTCGCCTCTGGCCTTCGCATCGGCGCCTCCGCGCTCGCCACCCGCGGCTTCGGACCGAAGGAGTACGAGGAGGTCGCCGACATCATCGGCACCGCGCTCGCCGCCGGCCCGTCCGCCGACGTCGAAGCCCTCAAGGCCCGCGTCGACAAGCTCGTCGAGGACTTCCCGCTCTACCCGGACCTCGACCAGATCCACTGATCCACTGATTCACTGATCGCGGATCGGGCCCCTTCGCCGGATCCGTGGACGCCAAGGCTCCCCTTCGCGGGAGCCTTTCCCATATGCGGGACCGTTCGCCCCGCCCGCCGGTTCCGGCGCGGATGCTGCCGCGCATCCTGACATTGATGTGCGGTAAGGTGAATGGTTATGACGAAGAACGAGGAAGCCGCGGTGCCGCAGTCCGTCTTCGACGCGGTCTGCGCACGCGCCGACGCCGCCGCACGCGCGCAGCGGGCGCTCGCGCGGGCGGACACGGACGCGAAGAACCATCTGCTCGCCGCCGTCGCGGATGCGCTCGACGCACGCGCCGGCGAGATCGCCGAAGCCAACGCCGGGGACATGGCCGCATCCCGCGCGGCCGGCATGGACGAAGGCAAGCTCGACCGCCTGCTCTTCGACGAGGCGCGGGTCGGTGCCGCCGCCGACGGCGTGCGCCACGTCGCCTCCCTGCCCGATCCGGTCGGCGAGATCGTGCGCGGCTACAACCTGCCCAACGGCATGCGTCTGACCCAGACGCGCGTGCCGATCGGCGTCATCGGCATGATCTACGAGGCGCGGCCCAACGTCACCGTCGACGTCGCCTCCCTGTGCCTCAAATCCGGCAACGCGGCGATCCTGCGCGGCGGCCATGCGGCCGAACGCACGAACGCGGCCACGCTCGCCGTGATCGGCGACGTGCTGCGCGCGGAGGGCCTCGACCCGTCACTCGTCGCCACCGTCGACGACTTCGGCCGCGAGGGCGCCACCGCCATGATGGAGGCGCGCGGCCACATCGACCTGCTCGTGCCGCGCGGCGGCAAGGGGCTCATCCGGGCGGTCGTCGAGAACTCGAAGGTGCCGGTCATCGAGACGGGCGCCGGCAACGTGCACATCTACATGGACGCCTCCGGCGACCCCGCCAAGGCGGTCCCGATCATCATCAACGCGAAGACGCAGCGCGTCGGCGTGTGCAACGCCGCCGAGAAACTGCTCGTGCACGGGCGCGTCGCCGCGACGTTCCTGCCCGTGGCCGCCGCCGCGCTCCTCGACGCGGGCGTGACGCTCCACGCCGACGACCGCGCCTACGCGATCATCGACGCCGCCGCGCCGCGGGCCGCGGCGGACGGACTGCTCACGCACGCGACCGCCGAGGACTGGGACACCGAATACCTCGCGCTCGAAATGGGCGTGCGCGTCGTCGGCTCGCTCGACGAGGCCATCGACCACATCAACGCGCACTCCACCGGACACACCGAATCGATCATCGCCGAGGACTACACGGCCGTCGAGGAGTTCACCTCGCGCATCGATTCGGCCGTCGTCATGGTCAACGCCTCCACGCGGTTCACCGACGGCGGCGTGTTCGGCTTCGGCGCGGAACTCGGCATCTCCACGCAGAAGATGCACGCCCGCGGGCCGATGGGCCTGAGGGAGATGACCACCACGAAATGGATCGGATACGGCAGGGGGCAGGTGCGCGCATGAGCGACGTGAACGAAACTACCGACGGGAAGACCATGAACGACGGCATGAGCGTGCCGATCACCGAGCTGCGCGACGACCTCGACCTCGACGACCCGCGCTGCGGGCTCAAGATCGCGGCCGAACGCCTGAGCATCGTGCGGTACGTGTTCCTCGTGCAGATCGAGGACGGCATCGCCTCGGCGTCGCAACGCTCCTCGCTCGAATACGCGGACGCCGTGCTCATCGGCTGGCCCGACGAGCACGCGCCGGACGTCGTCGACCTGGACGACGACCAGCTGAAGGCCGTCCGCTCCCACATGGAGGCGATGGAGGAGTACATCGCGCGCTTCGCCACGCTCGAACGCGAAGGCGACGTGGACGGCATGACCGACACGCTCATCCGCGTCACCGAGCGCGTCGCCGAGGTGCGCCGCCTCTACCAGCCCGACTTCCCGCTGCCCACGTTCGCGGAGATCCGCCGCGTCGTGCAGGACGAATGGGACGAGGACATGGGCAAGATCGACCCGAAGGACGGCAGCCCCACCGCCATGGAGATCGAACAGGAGACCGAACAGGCCGAGCACAACGAATTGCGCGAGGAAGCGGCCGAACGCAAGGCGGAGGGACGCGCGTGAACGCGGCCGGCATCGATGCCGGGGGCCTGAACCCCGGCGAACGCCGCATGTCCGACCTGTCCGTCGATTCGGTGGAGGCGGCGGCCAACGTGGCCAATGCGGGCGCGCCCGGCACCGGCGGCTCCGAATCCGGTCCCGCCTCCGCGCGGGGCGGCGCCACCCGCCGGTCCGCGCGCGGCAACTGGCACGCCACGCCGCGCATCGGCATCATGGGCGGCACGTTCGACCCGATCCACAACGGCCACCTGGTCGCCGCCAGCGAGGTGGCATGGGTGTACGACCTCGACGAGGTGATCTTCGTGCCCACCGGCCGTCCCGTGTTCAAGCTCGACAAACACGTGACCAACGCCGAGGACCGTTATCTGATGACGGTGATCGCCACCGCCTCCAACCCGAAGTTCACCGTCAGCCGCGTCGACATCGACCGTCCCGGCGTGACCTACACCATCGACACGCTGCGCGACATCCGCGCGCAACGGCCCGACGCCGAACTGTTCTTCATCACCGGTGCGGACGCGGTCGCCGAGATCATGCAGTGGAAGGACGCGGAGAAGATGTGGGACCTGGCCCACTTCGTCGCCGTCACCAGGCCCGGCTATTCCTCGCCGGAGGGCGTGAGGCTGCCCGAGGGCAAGGTGGACACGCTGGAGATCCCCGCGCTGGCGATCAGCTCCACCGACGTGCGCCGCCGCGCCGAACACGACGAACCGGTCTGGTACCTCGTGCCGGACGGCGTCGTCCAGTACATCGGCAAGCACGGGCTGTACCGCTAGCGCATCGCCCACGGCCTGCGGTGTTCCCTGTCGGGACACGCTCCGGGCCGCTCAGGCCAAGTCCTTAATGGTCCCGACAGGGAACACCGCAGGCCGCTCCGTTCTCAGTGCATCAGCCCCATCCGGAGCTTGAGGCGCACGACGCGTTCGGCGGAACGCGCGACCTTGGCCGCGAACGCGTCGTCCGCCTTCGCCTTCGCCTCCAGTCCGTCGAGGATCGGCGTGACGTAACCGCTCTGGCCGATGCACGCCAGATCGCCGCCCGCCTCGACGAGACGCACGCCCAACTGGTCGGTCGGCGTGCCGCTGACCGCCGTGGCGGACAGCGAATCCGAGGTGACCACGCCGTCGAAGCCCTGGCGTCCACGCAGGACGCCGTCGATGATCGTCGACGAGAACGCGGCCGGATTGGCGGCGTCGATGGACTGGTAGGTGGCGAGCGACATCATCACCATCGCCGGCCGCGCCTGGCCGATCACCGTATGGAAGGCGGAGATCTCCGCGCCGTCGGCCGTGGTCGTCGTGTCGACGATGCCCTCGGCGGTGAAATCGGTGTTGCCCTTCACCGCGCCCAGACCCGGATAATGCTTGACCGACGCCTGCACGCCCGCGTCGCGCAGCCCCTCGACGAACGCCGCGGCATGCGAGGCGTTGCCGGCCGCGTCAAGACCGAAGTCGCGGTCGAGCGCGCCGATCGGATCGTTCGCCGACCGTTCGCCGACCACCGTGTCCGTCACCGGCGCCAGATCGACGTTGACGCCCGCCTGCGCCAACTGGCCGCCCCAGCCGGCCGCGGACGAGCGCAATCGCGCCGGATCCATGCGTCCCTGTTCCACGGCGCTGGGCATCTCGTCGAAGCCCGCGCCGGACAGATGCTGCACCTGCCCGCCCTCCTGGTCGGTGGCGACGATAAGCCCCGCACCCTGTGGCGCATACGATTGCAGGGTGTCGACCGCCCGTCGCACGTCGGCCACGCCGCCGCGCCAGTTGCCGATGACGAGCACCGAACCCACATGCCGTCCGGAGATCGCGTCCTCGAGCACGGACGGGTCGTCGCCGGCGAACAGCGGCGCCATCACCAGCTGGCCCACGCGCTCCTCAAGCGTCATGCCGTCCACCAGCGCCTTCGCCCTCGCCGTGACCGGGTCGCCCGGCGCCGGAGTCCCGCCCCGCGTCAGCGAGGACGGGCCGGAGCCGCCGGTCGGCGCGGCGTCACCGCCGCGACGGATGTTCGGCAGGCACAGGAACGCCACGACCGACGCCACGACGAGCACGGCGGCCACGACGGCGACCGCCACGCCCGCGGACCCGCGCCGCGTGCGCGCCGCCTTCCGATACACGCCACTGCCGTACCTTCCGTACCTGCCGCGTCCCCGATCGCGCCGATGTCCCGCCATCACCACTCCTTCTCGCGCCGCCTCTTCCGGCGACCGCCTGCGCACGAGGATACACTGCGGCGCGTCTGCGCCCCGGGCGAACGGGCGCGAATTGACATTCCCTACCTATTTGTAGGCTGGAATCATGTCATTCGCAGATATATTCGGTATGTTCGACCCCGATTTCGACCCGCGCGGCAACCGCGGGCGGTCCGGTCGGAACGGATCGCAGGGGCGCGCCGAACGCTCCGACGACGATCCGATCATCATCAACGTCGAGACGGACGGCGACGACGGCGCGGACGCCGGCGCCCGACGCGGCGGGGGAGCGGGACGGCCCCCGTTCGGCCCCGGATTCCCGCGCATCACGCGCAAACCCGGAAGGCCGCGAGGGGGAGTGGACCGCGGCACCAAGGTCCTCATCGGCGTCGTGCTGGCGCTCGCCGTCATCGTCGGCCTGTTCTTCGCCCTCTCGCGCTTCATCACCGACCTCATGTGGTACGGCCAGCTCGGCTTCCAGTCGGTCGTGTGGACGCAGCTGGGCGTCAAGGTCGGCCTGTGGGTCGCGTACGCGCTGCTCATGGGCCTCGTCGGCTTCCTGTCCGCGTGGCTCGCGATCCGGGCCCGCCCCGACTCCGCCGACGGCCGCCGCGTGCGCGTCGACGGCGACGTGGTCGAGGTGAAGCAGACCGTCAGCTCGAAGACCGCGCGCCGCGTCGCCGCCGCGATCTCGGTCATCGTCGGTGCCGTGTTCGGCGCGCAGTTCAACGCGAACTGGGCCGACGTGCTGCTCCTGTTCCACGCGCAGAGCTTCGGCGTCAAGGACCCGCAGTTCGGCCTCGACAACGGCTTCTACGTGTTCGTGCTGCCGGGCCTGCGGCTCGTCATGTCCGCCGTGTCGATGCTGCTGCTCATCGGCATCGTCTTCTCCGTCGCCACCCACGTGATGATGGGCGGCATCCGCCTGACCATGCCGGTGAACGGCCGCGGACTGTTCGCCATCACGAAGCGCGCCCGCCGCCAGATCGCCGTGTGGCTCATGCTCAACATGTTCGCGCTCGCCGCCTCCACCGCGCTCGGCGTGTTCGCGCACCTCACCCAGCAGGGCTCGCGCATCACCGGCGCCACGTACACCACCGTCAACGCGACCATCCCGGTCACGTTCATCATGGCCGCGCTCATCGCGGTCCTCGGCGTCGTGCTCGGCGTGTGGCTCATGCGCTCGCATGCGCTGGAGGGCGCGCAGCCGCTCGGAGTGCGCGCCTCCGCCGCCCTGAAGGCATGGCGTACGCCGGTCGTCGCCATCGCCGTCGTGGTCGTCGTCTCCATGGTTCTGACCATCGTGTGGCCGGCGCTGCTGCAGCGCTTCCGCGTCAACCCGAACGCGCAGGAGATGGAATCCACGTACATCCAGCGCAACATCGACGCCACGCGCGCCGCCTACGGCCTCGACAAGCTCAAGACCGAGAACTACAAGGCCACCACGAAGGGCGAATCCGGCGCGCTGAGCTCGGAGGGCGAGACCACGGCGCAGATCCGCCTGCTCGACCCGCAGGTCGTCTCCCCGACGTTCAAGCAGCTCCAGCAGTCCAAGCAGTACTACACGTTCGCCGACACGCTCGCCGTCGACAAGTACGAGGTGGACGGCAAGAGCCAGGACACGGTCATCGCCGCCCGCGAGCTCGACCTCGCCGGCAACGACAACCGCAACTGGGTGAACGACCACACCGTGTACACGCACGGCTACGGCGTCGTCGCCGCCTACGGCAACAAGGTGACCGCCGACGGCCAGCCCGAGTTCTTCGAATCCGGCATCCCCACGCAGGGCAAGCTCACCGAATCCGAGAAGTACGAGCCGCGCATCTACTTCTCGCCCAACATGAGCGAATACTCGATCGTCGGCGCGCCCGAAGGCACCGCCGCATGGGAGTTCGACTACCCGACCGGGTCGAAGGGCGCGACCAACACGTTCAAGGGGAACAGCGGCCCGTCCGTCGGCAACCTGTTCTCGCGTCTCCTGTACGCGATCCGTTTCGGCTCCGACCAGATCCTCTTCTCCGACCGCGTGACCTCCGCCTCGCAGATTCTCTACGACCGCTCGCCCCGCGAACGCGTCGCCAAGGTTGCCCCGTACCTCACGCTCGACGGCCGCGTCTACCCGGCGGTGGTCGACGGCCGCGTCAAGTGGATCGTCGACGGCTACACCACGTCCGACGCGTACCCGTACTCGCAGATGACCGACCTCGGCTCGGCGACCAAGGACTCCACCACCGTGAGCTCCTCGACCGTGACCGGCCTCGGCTCGCAGCAGGCGAACTACATCCGCAACTCGGTGAAGGCCACCGTCGACGCCTACGATGGCTCCGTCGACCTGTACGTGTGGGACAAGTCCGATCCGGTCATCAGGGCGTGGGAGCAGGTCTTCCCTGGCCAGTACCACCAGCTGTCCGACATCTCCGGCGACCTCATGAGCCACATGCGCTACCCGGAGAACCTGTTCAAGGTGCAGCGCGAGCTGCTCGCCAAGTACCACGTCACCTCCGCCAGCCAGTACTACTCGGGCGAGGACTTCTGGCAGACGCCGGTCGATCCCACCGAGCCGCAGTCCCAGCAGGACCAGGACATCCTCCAGCCGCCCTACTACCTGACGCTGCAGACCGGCGGCACCAAGGAGCCGGTGTTCTCGCTGACCTCCTCGTACATCCCCGCCGGCACGTCGACGCGCGAGATCCTCACCGGATTCCTCTCCGTCGACTCCGACGCGGGCTCGAAGAAGGGCGAGATCGGGCCGAACTACGGCACATTGCGATTGCAGGAGCTGCCCAAGGACTCCAACGTGCCCGGCCCCGGACAGGCGCAGAACAACTTCAACGCGGACGCCGACGTGTCCAAGGAGCTCAACCTCCTGCAATCCGGCTCCACGAACGTGGTGCGCGGCAACCTGCTCACCCTGCCGTTGGGCGGCGGCCTCGTGTACGTGCAGCCCGTGTACGTGAAGTCCTCGGGCGCCACGTCGTTCCCGCTGCTCAAGAAGACGCTCGTCGCGTTCGGCGACCAGGTCGGCTTCGCCGACACGCTCGACGAGGCGCTCGACCAGGTGTTCGGCGGCGACTCGGGCGCCTCCGCGGGGGATGCGGCGAACGTCTCCGGCGGTTCGGATCCGTCTGGCAAGACCGAGGGCGACCAGTCGAAGAAGGACGATTCGTCCTCCCCGTCCGGGTCGCAGTCCTCCACGTCGCGCAGCCCAGAGCTCCAGCAGGCGCTCAACGACGCCGCGCAGGCGATGAAGGACGGCCAGCAGGCCCTGAAGGACGGCGACTGGACCGCCTACGGCGAAGCCCAGAAGGCCCTTCAGGACGCCCTTAACAAGGCCATCGAACTGGAGCGGTGACGAGTCTCTCGTCCCGGTCGTTCTGAACCGCACCCCGATTGTTGGACTGGAGTAATCCGGATTCGATGATCGGAGGTGCGGTTTCTCATGTTCATCCCGCATCAGCGCCGTTCAAGCGGCGCGGGAAATTCCGCGGAACGGGTCCATACGCCCGAATATGTCGCGCCGACAACGCCTCATCGCGACATATTCGGGAGGAAGTCCCCGTTTCCCCGAATATGTCGCGCTGATGACGCCTCAGCGCGACAGAATCCGGAGCATGGGGGCGTTTCCCGGAATTCGTCGCGCCGGATGCTAGCCTGTGGCCATGCCCTATGTGTTCCGCGCCGCGACCGAATCCGATCTCCGGGCCGTCACCGACATCTACAACGCATCCGTCGTCGAAGGAGGCTCCACCGCCGATCTGACGCCGCGCACCTTCGAACAGCGCCGCGCATGGGTCGAATCGCACAAGCCGCCCTACGGGGTGTTCGTCGTCGAGACGGCGGACGGCGGGGATGACGAGGGAATCACCCGTGGCGACGGAACCTCCCATGGGCCGGTCGTCGCCTTCGGTGCCCTGTCCGTCTTCTACGACCGCGCCGGGTACGACGGCGTCACCGACCTCGCCTACTACATCGCGCCGCGATGGCGCCGCCGCGGCGTCGGCACGTTCCTGCTCGACCATCTGCTCGACGAGGCGAGGGAGCGCGGCATGCGCAAGGCCATCGGCGTCATCTTCGCCGACAACGCCGGCTCCATCGCCCTGATGCGCCGCTTCGGCTTCACCCGGTTCGGCGAGCTGCCGGACGCCGCCACCGACTCCACCGGCACGATGCGCGGCATGTCCTACTGGTATCTGGACCTGTGAGCGTCCGCGGCCGGGCCCTCGGCGGCCTTGACTGAGGTGGTGGGTACAATCTGTTCGGTCGAAAACGAGTAAGGAGCAACGTACATGGCATCGGATTTCTGGCTGATCGCGGGACTGGGCAACCCGGGCAAGAAATATGAGGACACGCGACACAACATGGGCTTCATGACCGCCGACGTGCTCGCGGAACGCTGGTCGGTCGCCTTCTCCGACCACAAGGGGCTCGCCATGCTCGGCAAGGGCGCGATGCATCTCGACGGCCGCGCCGTCAAGTTCTTCCTGGCCAAGCCGCTGACCTACATGAACGACTCCGGCAACGCCGTCGCCTCGATCTGCTCCTACTACCAGATCCAACCCGACCACGTCATCGTCATCCACGACGACATGGACCTCGACTTCGGACGCATCAAGGTCAAGGCCGGCGGTTCGGCCGGCGGCCACAACGGCATCAAGTCCATCGACAAGTCGCTGGGCACGCCGAAGTACGCGCGCGTGCGCATGGGCGTCGGCCACGCCCGCCGCGGCGCCAACGCGCACGACAACACCATCAACTGGGTGCTCGGCGGCTTCGGCCCCGACCAGCGCAGGCAGCTGCCCGACTTCCTCATGGACGGCGCCGACGCCGCCGAGGACATCATCTTCAAGGGGCTCGCCAGGACCCAGGAGAAGTTCAATGGCCGCTGACTCCAGGTCCGCGAAGGCCGCCGCATCCGAACGCGACCTCGTCGACGGATCGCTCGCCGGCCTGCTCGAACGGCTCGTCGCGGACGACGCCGCGTTCCGCGACGTGGTTTCGGGGAACATCGCCGGCTCCGCCGACATCGACGACCCGATTATCGTCGGCATGCCCGAAGGCCTGCGGCCGGCGCTCGCCGCCGCCATCGCCCAGGGCGCGGGCGGCAAGGCCGGCAAGCCGGTCGTGCTCGTCGTCGCCTCCGGTCGCGAGGCCGAGGAGACCGTGGGGGCCCTGCGCTCCTGGTACGCGGGCGACCCGAACGACATCGCCCAGCTGGAGGCGTGGGAGACGCTGCCGCACGAGCGGCTCAGCCCCCGCGCCGACACCGTCGCCAGCCGCATGGCCGTCTTCCGCCGTCTGAAGCATCCGAGCGACGCCGATCCGATGTTCGGCCGCATCCGCATCCTCGTCATGCCGGTCCGTTCGCTCATCCAACCGGTCGTCGCCGGCCTCGCCGACGTCGCGCCGCTCGTCTTCACGCAGGGCGAGGAACTCGCTCTCGACGAGGCCGCGGACCGTCTCGTCGAGAACGCATACACGCGCGTCGACTTGGTCATGGACCGCGGCGAGTTCGCGGTGCGCGGCGGCATCCTCGACGTGTTCCCGCCGACCGCGCCCCACCCGGTGCGCATCGAGTTCTTCGGCGACGAGGTCGACGGCATCAGGGAGTTCCACGCCTCCGACCAGCGCACCTACGGCGACGGCCTCACGACCATCTGGGCGACGCCCTGCCGCGAGCTGCAGCTCACCGACCGGGTGCGCGCCCGCGCGAAATCGCTGATCGGGTCGATCCCGAACGCCGACGACATGCTCGAATCGATTGCCAACGCGATTCCCGTCGAGGGCATGGAATCGCTCATGCCCGCGCTCGTCGACGACATGGAGCCGGTGTCCGGCATGCTGCCGGACGGCGCGGCCGTCCTGCTGGGCGACCCGGAAAAGCTGCGCCGCGCCGCCGAGGACCTCGCCAAGACCGCGAACGAGTTCCTTGCCGCCAGCTGGCACGTCGCCGCGTCCGGCCACGGCGCCGGCGCGCCCATCACCTTCGACCAGGCGAGCTTCATCGACTACGACGAGGCGATCTCCGCGCTCGAGCATTCGAGGCACGACGTGATCCGCCTCACCAGCTTCACCGTGGACGCCTCGCGCCCCGGTCGCGTGCAGATCGACGCCGCGAACCCGGGGGAGTACCGCGGCGACGAGGCGAAGGCCGCCGCCGGCATCGAGGGACTCATCGACGCCGGCTACGAGGTCACGGTCACCTCCGCCGCCAAAGGCACGCTCGCGCGTCTCAAGCGCGCCGTCAACGCGACCGGCATCACCCGGTTCGACACGATCCGCTCGCAGGCCGTCGACGGGTTCGTCGACCGGCAGGCGAAGGCCGCCCTGCTCACCGAACGCGACCTGACCGGCCGCACGTCGGCGATGGCGCAGGCGAAGACCCCGAAGCGCCGCCGCAAGGCCATCGACCTGATGGAACTCAAGACCGGCGACTACGTGGTGCACGAGCAGCACGGCATCGGCCGTTTCGTCGAGATGCGCCAGCGCACCATCGGCACCGGCGCGAACCGGACCACACGCGAATACCTCGTCATCGAATACGCGCCGAGCAAGCGGGGCGCCCCGCCGGACAAGCTGTTCATCCCCACCGACCAGCTCGACCTGGTGAGCAAGTACATCGGCGCCGAGGCCCCCAAGCTCAACAAGCTGGGCGGCTCCGACTGGGTCGCCACCAAGGCGAAGGCCCGCAAGCACGTCAAGGAGATCGCCGACGACCTGGTGAAGCTGTATTCGGCCCGCCATCGCACCCCCGGCTTCGCGTTCAGCCCGGACACCCCGTGGCAGAAGGAGCTGGAGGACGCGTTCCCCTACCAGGAGACCGCCGACCAGCTCACCACCATCGACGAGGTCAAGCACGACATGGAGCAGCCCCGCCCGATGGACCGCCTCATCTGCGGCGACGTGGGCTTCGGCAAGACCGAGATCGCGGTGCGCGCCGCGTTCAAGGCCATCCAGGACGGCAAGCAGGTGGCCGTGCTCGTGCCCACCACGCTGCTCGTCCAGCAGCATTACGAGACGTTCACCGAACGCTACGAGGGCTTCCCCGTCAACGTGGCGGCGATGAGCCGCTTCCAGAAACCCAAGGAGATCAAGGAGACCATCGAGGGACTTGCCGAGGGCACCGTGGACGTGGTCATCGGCACGCACAAGCTGCTCAACCCGAAGATCAAGTTCAAGGATCTGGGTCTCGTCATCATCGACGAGGAGCAGCGGTTCGGCGTCGAGCACAAGGAGACGCTCAAGGCCCTCAGAACCAACGTGGACGTGCTGTCCCTATCCGCCACGCCGATCCCGCGCACGTTGGAGATGGCGGTCACCGGCATCCGTGAGATGTCGACGCTCGCCACCCCGCCGGAGGACCGTCTGCCGGTGCTCACCTACGTGGGCGCCTACGAGGACGCGCAGGTCACGGCCGCGGTGCGGCGCGAGCTGCTGCGCGGCGGACAGGTGTTCTACGTGCATAACCGCGTCGAGGACATCGCGCATATCGCCGAGAAGATCCACACGCTCGTGCCGGAGGCGAAGGTCGGCGTCGCGCACGGCAAGATGGGCGAGAAGCAGCTCGACCAGATCATCCGCGACTTCTGGCACCGCGACATCGACGTGCTCGTGTGCACGACGATCATCGAGACCGGCCTGGATATCTCGAACGCGAACACGCTCATCGTCGACCATGCGGACCGCTTCGGCCTCTCGCAGCTCCACCAGCTGCGCGGACGCGTCGGCCGCGGCCGCGAACGCGCGTACGCGTACTTCCTGTACGACCCGTCCAAGCCGATGACCCAGCAGTCGCACGACAGGCTCGCGACGATCGCGCAGAACACGGCGCTGGGATCGGGCTTCGACGTGGCGATGAAGGACCTGGAGCTCAGGGGCACCGGCAACCTGCTCGGCGACCAGCAGTCCGGCCATATCGAGGGCGTCGGCTTCGACCTGTACGTGCGCATGGTCTCCGAGGCCGTCGAGAAGTACAAGGAGCCGGACAAGGCGGCCGAACCGGTGGCCGTGTCCATCGACCTGCCGGTCGAGGCGTCGATCCCGGTGGACTACATCGACTCGGACAAGCTGCGCCTGGAGGCGTACCGCAAGCTCGCCGCCGCACGCGACGAGAACGACCTCAAGGACCTCGCCGAGGAGCTCGTCGACCGTTACGGCCCGCTGCCCGGGGAGTTCGAGATGCTGTTCGGCGTGGCGCGTCTCAAGTTCAAGGCGCGCAGGCTCGGCATCTCGGAGATCCTGGCCCAGTCGAACCGTCTGCGCGTCGGCCGCGTCGACCCGCCCGAGTCGGTGCTCATGCGCATGTCGCGCATCTACAAGGGCTTCCAGTACCGTCCGGTCACGCACCAGATGATCATCCCCACCCCGTTCGCCGGCACGCTCGGCAGGGGGCCGATGCCCGGCGAGCAGGTCATGGACTGGGTGTCCGACCTGCTCAACGATCTGGCCTACGTGCCGGGCGGCAAGCGCCGCTAGGCCGGTGGGGGAGTGCGCCGGCCAGGCGGGGCCATGCGGGCCTGCCTGGCCGGCTCCTACAGAATCGTCTCCATGCCGATCTTGTAGGGCCTGAGGCCCATCCGCTCGTAGAACGCCTGTGCGCCCGGATTGCAGGACCACACGTTGAGCGTCACGTTGTAGCAGCCGGATTCGCGGGCGAAATCGAGCACGTGGCGGTAGACGGCGGTGCCCACGTGGCGGCCGCGCGCCGCCTCGTCCACGCAGATGTCGTCGATGTAGAGCGTCGTGACGTCGGTCAGGACGTGATTGCCGGGGTGCCGCTCGAACACGCAGAACGCGTAGCCGTAGAGCGTCGCGTCGTCGGCGTCGGCGAACGCGCCGAAGACCGGCCGTTCCCCGTCGGCGAGGATCGCGCCGAGCTCGTCGTCGGTGTATTTCGTCGCGTTCGCCCTGAACAGGTCGGGCCGGCCGGCGTGATGGACGTCGGCCACCTGCCGCAGCAGCCGGTGCAGTTCGGGGATGTCGCGCGCCTCGGCGCGGCGGATGTGCATGTCGTTCATGGGGCCCCAGTCTAGTGATGCGGGCCGTCCCCTCCCGTGCGTCCGGCCGTGGCGTGGGACGCGGGCGGCGGCGGGGAGGCCCGTACCCGCGGGGCCCATGTCCGGACCGTGGAACGTTGCCGGAAGGCGAACGGCATGGAAAACAACGTCGAAATATCGGTGAACAGTGGGATGTGAGCGCTCACAACACGCAATGTGGAATCCTTGCGCGTAGTCCATCAATCACACTATTCTTGACGATGTCATCACAACCTAACGTTAAAGGAGTAGTTGTGGCAGCAATTGAAAGCGTCTACGCGCGTCAGATTCTCGATTCCCGCGGCAACCCGACCGTCCAGGTCGTCCTGGACACCGAGGACGGCGCCCGTGGTCTGGGCCTGGTCCCGTCCGGCGCCTCCACCGGTGAGGCCGAGGCCTGGGAGCGTCGCGACGGCGACAAGTCCGTCTACGGCGGCAAGGGCGTTCTGAACGCGGTCAAGGCCGTCAACGAGGAGATCGCCCCGAAGGTCATCGGCATGGATGCCTCCGACCAGCGCGCCCTCGACGACCTGATGATCGAGCTCGACGGCACCCCGAACAAGGGCCGTCTGGGCGCCAACGCCATCCTCGGCGTCTCCCTGGCCGCCCTGTACGCCGCCGCCGAGTCCGCCGACGAGCCGCTGTACCGCTACATCGGCGGCACCAACGGCCACATCCTGCCGGTGCCGAACATGAACATCATGAACGGCGGCGCCCACGCCGACTTCGCCACCGACATCCAGGAGTACATGATCTCCCCGTACGGCTTCGACACCTACTCCGAGGCCCTGCAGGCCGGCGTCGAGGTCTACCACACCCTGAAGAACGTCCTCAAGAAGCAGGGTCTGAACACCGGCCTCGGCGACGAGGGCGGCTTCGCCCCGAAGATGAAGTCCAACAAGGACTCCCTCAACTACATCATGGACGCCATCTCCGCCGCCGGCTACGAGCCGGGCAAGCAGATCGGCATCTCCCTCGACGTCGCCTCCTCCGAGTTCTACAACAAGGAGACCGGCAAGTACCACTTCGAGGGCGACGAGCGCGACTCCCAGTACATGCTCGACTTCTACGAGCAGCTCATCGAGGAGTACCCGATCGTCTCCATCGAGGATCCGTTCAACGAGGAGGGCTGGGAAGACTGGACCGCCATCACCAAGCTGCTCGGCGACCGCCTGCAGTTCGTCGGTGACGACCTGCTCGTGACCAACCCGGCCCGCCTGGCCAAGGCCATCGAGCTCGGCGCCGCCAACTCCCTGCTGGTCAAGCTCAACCAGATCGGCACCGTCACCGAGACCCTCGACGCCATCGAGCTGGCCACCGCCAACGGCTACACCTCCATGGTCTCCCACCGTTCCGGCGAGACCCCGGACACCACCATCTCCGACCTGGCCGTCGCCAAGAACACCCGCCAGATCAAGACCGGTGCCCCGGCCCGTGGCGAGCGCGTCGCCAAGTACAACCGCCTGCTCGAGATCGAGGAGGAGCTCGGCTCCACCGCGAAGTACGCCGGCTACAGCGCCTTCAAGGCCTGCAAGAAGTACATCAACAAGTGAGTTGATGCCGCTTCGCCGGCGTGCCGAGGCGTCGCCCCATGAGGGGCGGCCCTAGCGCAGCAGCGAATACCCGTCGTGTTCCGTCGAACGCGACGGGTATTTTGTTGTTCCATGACCACAAGGAACCGGACCGCGAAGGCGACGGACAAGGCATCCGACTCCGGGAAGCGCCGTCGTTCCGGCAACTCCGGCCCCATCGCCTTCTTCATTTCGCTGTTCATCGTCGCCGTGGGGGCCATCCAGCTCGTCTCCACGTTCAACACCTACGCCGCGGATCTCGCGCACCTCAACAGCCTCAAGCGCGAGGAGGCCGCGCTCATCGCCAAGAAGCAGGACCTCGAGAACGACATCTCCCGCTGGAACGACAAGAACTACGTCGCCGCGCAGGCGCGCGAACGCCTCGGCTTCGTCTTCCCCGGCGAACAGTCCGTGCACGTGCAGAACCCCCAGGCCGTCACCGGCCAGGACGCCGCGACGCAGAACGGCCAGGAGTCCGAGACGGACACGTCGAAGCAGCTGCCTTGGTACAGTGAACTGTCGTACGCCTTCAAGAAGGCCGACGAGCCGCTGACCAAGAGCCAGGGGAACGCGCGATCCGGCCAGGGCGGCAGCCAATCCACCACCACCGACGAAAAGGACAAGCAGTGACCCATATCGACCCGACCGCGCTGGCGGACCGTATCCTCGAACATCCGGCGGGCGACGGGGACATCGCCATCGTCGAGCGCCAGCTCGGCCGGTACCCGCGCGGCATGGTCGCCGTGGGCGCGCGTTGCGTGTGCGGCCGTCCGCTCGCCGTCGTCACCAGGCCGCTGCTGCCCGGCGGCGTCCCGTTCCCCACCACCTGCTACCTCACCAGCCCCGAGGCCGTCAAGGCCGCCTCCCATGTCGAGGCCGAGGGCGTGATGCAGGAATACAGCCGTCTCGTCGCCGAGGACGAGGACGTGAAGGCCGCCTACGCGCACGCGCACGAGCTGTACCTCGCGTTCCGCCACGAGATCGCCGTCAGGCTCGGCGACGACGAGGAGCACATCACGGGCACGTCCGCCGGCGGCATGCCGGTGCGCGTCAAGTGCCTGCACGCGCTGATCGCCCAGTCGCTGGTCATGGGCCGCGGCGCCAACCCGATCGGCGACATGGTCCTCGACAGGGTGAAGGACGAATTCGATCCGGCCGTCTGCCGCTGCAGCGTGCTGGAATAGGGAAGGAAGGCAACGACATGGGCAACGCGGTGACCGTCGCGGGCATCGACTGCGGCACCAACTCCATCCGACTGAAGATCGCTCGCGTCGACGGGCACGGCATGACCGAGATCGTGCCGCGCCAGCTGCGCGTCATCCGCCTCGGCCAGGACGTCGACAAGACGCACCGGTTCGCCGACGAGGCGCTGGAACGCGCCTACGCGGCGGCGCGCGAATTCGCGGGTATCCTCGCCGAGCATCCGGTCGACGGCATCCGCTTCGTCGCCACCTCCGCCACGCGCGACGCCGAGAACCGCGAGCAGTTCGAGGACGGCATCGAATCGATCCTCGGCGTGCGCCCCGAGGTCATCCCCGGCACCGAGGAGGCCGACCTGAGCTTCCTGGGCGCCACGTCGGTCGTCGACCGCGGCGAACTGCCCGCCCCCTATCTGGTCGTTGACCTGGGCGGAGGCTCCACCGAACTCGTCATCGGCGGGGACGGCGAGACCGCTCCCGTCACGCAGGTGCAGGCCGCATACTCGATGGACATCGGCTCCGTGCGCATGACCGAACGGCATCTGAGGACC
Source organism: Bifidobacterium platyrrhinorum (assembly GCF_010667645.1). Classification (GTDB taxonomy): domain Bacteria; phylum Actinomycetota; class Actinomycetes; order Actinomycetales; family Bifidobacteriaceae; genus Bifidobacterium; species Bifidobacterium platyrrhinorum. The sequence continues at coordinate 66,896 of NZ_WHZV01000007.1, read as the reverse complement.
GATCCGCCCACCGAGGAGGAGATCGCCGAGGCCGTCGAGGACATCGACGCGCACATCGACGAGGCGTTCCGCACCGTGCCCGCGGGCAAGGCGCGCACCATCATCGGCGTGTCCGGCACCGTGACCACGATGACCGCGCTCGCCATCGGGCTGGAGGAATACGACCACACCGTCGTCGACGGATACCGGCTGCCGCTGGACGAGGCGTACGCGGTCGACGACCGCTTCCTGCGCATGACGCGTGAGGAGCGCCGCGCCTACCGCACGATCCACCCGGGGCGCATCGATGTGGTGGGCGGCGGCGCCGTCGTGTGGAACCGCGTGCTCGCCAAGGTGAGCGAGGCCGCGCAGGCCGACCACGGCGAGCCCATCGACTCGTACGTGGCCAGCGAGCACGGCCTGCTCGACGGTATCGTCCTCGACTACGGGCGGCGTCTGCTCGCCGCGTGACGCGACCAGACACGATTATGCGGCGCACGCCGGCATACGGACGCGCCGCATAGTACAATGACACGGTCGGTTCCCGCCGACCACAGGCCCCCGTGGCGAAATCGGTAGACGCAGTCGACTTAAAATCGATCGCTTCGGCTTGCGGGTTCGAGTCCCGCCGGGGGCACTTCATCACCCGGCTTCACGAAATATCGTGGGCCGGGTTTTGTATTTTCGACGATAGGCGATGTTGCGATTGCGTTGGAATCATGCGGCTGTTGGGTGACGGCCCGGGAGCGGCACGGGGCACGGCGCAGGAAGCGAAGACGGAGCGCATGGCTCGGGGCCGTGTATGAAGGAGAGTGTGTCGAACAGCCCCGCCTGGAGCATTCTCTTCTGAGGCGGGGTGGCATGTTAACGGAGCAGCCGGTGCAGTACCGCCGCGAGACCGTTGTTGTCGACGTTTGGCGCAATCATGTCGGCGACTGATTTGACGGCTTCGGTGCCGTTGCCCATCGCCACGCCGATGCCGGCAGTCTGTATCATCTCAAGGTCGTTGTCGCTGTCGCCGATGGCGATCGTGTCGGACAGTGGAAATCCAAGCCGTTGAGAGACTTTCATGAGCGCCGTGCCCTTGTCTACTCCGGGGATAAGGATCTCGCCGTTGTCGTCGCTGGAAGCGTTGATGGATCCGTGGATAATGGTCGCGTAGCCAGCGAGCTCGCGACGCACGTCTTCCACGGTAAGACTGCCGTTCTCGGGGACGTAGAACGTTCCTTTGCGGACTGGAGGCAGAGGGGCGGAATGGTCGGTGATGGTGTGCCAGGAGCCGCGCATCTGCGGATGTCGCAGCAGTTTGCGCCAAATACCGAGCCGGTACAGGTAGCGTTCGGTGGCATGCATGCCGTCGGGGCAGTGCCAGGCATACGGCATGGAGTGTGCGGTGAAGAACGAGGTCGCCATGCGGACGGATTCAGCGGGCATGCGCTCGTCGATAATGGTCTCGCCGTCGAGCTTGGCGCATGCGCCGCCGTCGGATACGATGCCGTCGAACCCAAGTTCGAGCACCGGCGGATCGATGTCCAGCGCCGCACGGCCCGAACAGATGAACAGCCGGTGCCCGGCCTGTTGCGCTCGGCGGCACTCCTCTCGTGCGGAATCGGGAATGCGGTGGCTGCTGTCCAGCAGCGTGCCGTCGATGTCGATGAACACTAGCGTGGGTTTTCTCATGCGCGTACTCTCCTATGGAATGTCGACATCAGCGTCTGAACTGTAGATGGTGTTCCCTAAGAATAATTCATTCGAATGAATCATGCAATTGTGGGTGATGGGGTGTCTGCAATTCGAATGAATATGAGTCATGCGATAATATGGACACATGTGCCGCGGCGATGTGGCGCGGCTGAATGATGTGGTTTTGGAGGGTGCATGAAATACCGTGAACTGGCGAAGATTCTCAAGGTGGAGATCGACAAGGGCAAATATCGCGACACGGGGAAGCTGCCCACCGAACCCGAGCTCATGGAGCAGTTCGGCGCGACCCGGTATTGCGTGCGCAATGCCATCTCTCTGCTGGCCGAGCTCGGCGACGTGTACCCGGTGCAGGGCAGCGGCATGTTCGTGCGGGAAAACAGGCGGGAGGGGTGCCTCAACATCAATGGCACGAGGGGCATGACCTCGGAGTTCCCCGGCCATTCCGTGTCCTCCAAGCTGATCAAGCTGGAGCAGCGTGAGGCAGGAGAAGACTCCGTGCGCCTCAAGTGCGCCGCCGACGCCAAGGTCTACAGCGTCTCGCGCCTGCGTCTGCTGGACAACGAACCGTTCGCCATCGAGTACGCCCTGTATCTCAAGGAGTTCGTGCCGTATCTCAACGAGGAGATCGCCAGCGGCTCCATTTACGCGTACATTCGCGAGGATCTGGGGCTGAGCACGGGCTTCGCGGACAAGCTGATATACGCGCGAGGGCTGGATCACGGACGGGCCGACCTCCTCGGCCTGTCGGCAGGGGACCCCGCCCTGGTGGTCGAGGACGACGCCTATCTGGCCAGCGGCCGCATGTTCAACGCCGGCACGGTCTACTACCACTACAAGAAGGCCACGTTTTTTAATTTCGCCGACCTGAAGTAGTCCCTTATGCGCGTGAAGAGGCGCCGCCGGTGGGGGTGGCGCCGCTTCACGGCATTCCCTCGGGAAGGCGACACGCCGTATCCAAAAATCATTCGAATGAATTTGACACAGCCGAATGAAACTCGTATATTGTAGTCAAGTCATTCGGATTATGCCTATTCATTCGAATGACCTGACACTGAACAAGAGGAATCGGACCGGCAACAAGGACGCCGGTCCAGGGACATCAACCAGTCCAAAGGAGGACGAGAATGAAGGAGTTCGGCAACAAACTGCTCAACGGCTTCATGAAATTCGCGACGACCAAGGCGGTCACCGCTCTGAAGGACGGCTTCGTGCTCACGATGCCGGCCACCTTGGTGGGTTCGCTGTTCCTGCTGCTCGCGAACCTGCCGTTCGAGGGCTACACGGACTTCATGAACAACCTGCTGACCGACAAGTGGAACATCGGCCTGAACCAGGTTTCCGCCGGAACATTCAATATCCTGGCCGTCATCATCGCGGTCGGCATCGGCTACGCCTACGCGCGCAACGAGAAGGAAGACGGCATCTCCTCCGGTCTGCTAGCCCTGGTCGCCTTCTTCATCCTCTCGCCGTCCTCGGTGAGCATCGACCACAGCACCGTCGACGCGATCAAGGAGGGCACCACCGCCTCCGTGTCCGGCGCGATCTCCACCTCATGGACCGGCGGCAACGGCGTGATCACCGCCATCATCGTCGGCCTGCTGTCCGGCCTGGTGTTCGTCAAGTGCATGAAGCACAACCTCAAGATCAAACTGCCCGACTCCGTGCCCGAAGGCGTGTCCAACGCGTTCTCCGCCATGATCCCCGGCTTCTTCGTGGTGCTCGGCTCCGCCGTCATCTACCACCTGTGCCAGCTGTTCGGCGGCGTGAGCTTCACCGAACTCATCTTCAAGATCCTGCAGACCCCGATGCAGAACCTCACCGACAACTGGGCCGGCGCGATCATCATCACCCTGCTCATCTCCATCCTCTTCTGGTGCGGCATCCACGGACCGAACGTCGTCATGGGCATCATGGCCCCGCTGCTGACCGCCAACTCCGTGGCCAACCAGGCCCTCATGGACGCCGGCAAGGCCGTGACCACCGCCGACGGCGGCCACATCCTCACCCCGCAGATCGTCGACTGCTTCGTCAAGTTCGGCGGCACCGGCATCACCCTCGGCCTGCTCATCGCCGGCCTGATCGTGGCCAAGTCCAGCCAGATGAAGGAAATGTCGAAGCTGTCCGTCGTGCCCGGCCTGTTCAACATCAACGAGCCGGTCATCTTCGGCCTGCCGATCGTGTTCAACCCGTTCTTCCTGATCCCGTTCATCGTCGTCCCGCTGATCGCCATGATCATCACCTACGGCGCGATGTACATCGGCTTCCTGCCCCCGTTCGGTGCCGTCCAGGTGCCGTGGACCACCCCGGTGATCATCTCCGGCTTCCTGCTGGGCGGCTGGAAGGCCGCGCTCATCCAGCTCATCATCCTCGTGATCTCCGTGGTCGTCTACCTGCCGTTCGTCAAGAAGCAGGACCAGGCGTGGGTCGCCGAACAGGCCGCCAACGACGCCGACATCGAGACTGCCGCCGCCGCGGCCAAGGCCTGAGCCGCCGCACCGAACGGCCCGACTCTTCCGATCGGCAATGATCGGATGACATGGGAGCCCGGTACGAGCAACCACCCTTGCCGGGCTCCCTCCTTATCAACACTTAAATAACACCCATAACAACCAACCGCCCCACGATCGGTGTGGGGCCCACTGAAAGGAAAACACCATGAAGATCGTACTGTGCTGCAACGCCGGAATGTCCACCAGCATGCTGGTCAAGAAGATGCGCGCCGCCGCCGAGGCCAAAGGCATCGAGGCCGAAATCGACGCCTACCCGATCTCCGAGGTCGAGGAGAAGGCCGCGAACGCCGACGCCGTGCTGCTCGGACCGCAGGTACGCTACGAGCTCGACCACGTCAAGAAGCTGCTGCCCGGCAAGCCGGTCGAAGCCATCAACCCGCAGGACTACGGCATGGTGCGCGGCGACAAGGTGCTCGAACACGCCATCGCCATCGCCTCCAAGTAACCGACACCAAACAGACAGACAACACAACCAAACGAACGAACCAAGGGTGGTAACAATGGCAGAAGACAACAAGGACTTCGACTGGGAGACCCTCTGCTTCCAGATGATCACGGCCGCGGGAAGCGCCAAATCCGACTACATCGAGGCGCTGCAGGCGGCCAAGGCCGGCAAATACGACAAGGCCGACGAACTCATCAAGAGCGGCGACCAGAGCTTCGCGACCGGCCACGACCTGCACACCAACCTCGTGCAGCGCGAGGCATCCGGCGAGAAGATCGAGGTCAGCCTGCTCATGACGCACGTCGAGGACCAGATGATGGCCGCGGAGACCGTCAAACTGCTGGTCAACGAGCTCATCGCGCTGTACAAGAAGATCAACTGACCCACAGGGCTTATCAGGAAAAGGAACACAACATGGGTTTCCCAAGCAACTTTCTGTGGGGCGGCGCAGTGGCCGCCCACCAGCTCGAAGGTGCGTGGAACGAAGACGGCAAGGGCGTGTCCATCGCCGACGTGATGACCGCGGGCGCGCACGGCGTGCCCCGACAAATCACCGATAGCGTCGAGACCGGCAAGATCTACCCGAACCACTGGGGCAACGACTACTACCACCGCTTCCGCGGCGACGACTCGTTGTTCCAGGAGATGGGCTTCAAATGCTTCCGCACCTCCATCGCCTGGTCGCGCATCTTCCCTAACGGCGAGGAGGACGAACCCAACGAGGCGGGTCTGAGGTTCTACGACGACCTGTTCGACGACCTCAAGGCCAAGGGCATGGAGCCGGTAGTGACGCTCTCGCACTTCGAGATGCCGCTCAATCTGAGCCTCAAATACGGAGGGTTCACCGACCGAAGGCTCATCGACCTGTTCGTCAAGTTCGCGCTCACCGTCATGGAACGCTACAAGACCAAGGTGAAGTACTGGCTGACCTTCAACGAGGTCAACAACCAGATGAACCTCGACAACCCGATCTTCGCCTACACCGACTCCGGTATCCGGTTCTCCGAGACGGACACGATCCACGAGCGCAAGCGCAAGGTCTGGCAGGCCGTGCACAACGAGTTCGTCGCCAGCGCCCTGGTCGTCAAGCGCGGCCACGAGATCAACCCCGACTTCCAGATCGGATGCATGCTGGCCATCGTGCCGATCTACCCGGCCACCTGCAACCCCGACGACGTGATGCGCGCCGAAGTCGCCATGCGCGACCGGCTCGTATTCGGCGACGTGTACGTCAACGGCGAATACCCGAACTACGCGAGGAACATGTGGGCCCGCGAGGGCGTGGCCCCGCGCATGGAGCCGGGAGACGAGACGGCCATCGCCGAGGGCACGGTCGATTTCATCTCCATCAGCTACTACATGTCGATGGCCCTGTCCGCCGACGACTCCACCCCCGGCGACTTCGACTCCGGCATCGCCGGCGTGGTGCGCAACACGTACATCCCCGCCACCAAGTGGGGCTGGCAGATCGACCCCGTCGGCCTGCGCTACGCGCTGAGCGTCCTGTACGAACGCTACCGCAAGCCGATCTTCATCGTGGAGAACGGCTACGGCGCATACGACACCGTCAACCCGGACGGCACCATCGACGACGACGACCGCATCGACTACCTGCGCGCCCACATCGAACAGGTCGGCAAGGCCATCGACCTCGACGGCGTGGAGGTCATGGGCTACACCGTGTGGGGCTGCATCGACGTGGTCAGCTTCGGCACCGGCGAATTCAAGAAACGCTACGGGCTGATCTACGTCGACGCCGACGACGAAGGCCACGGCACCTTCGAACGCCGCCGCAAGAAATCCTTCGGCTGGTACCAGAAGGTCATCGCCACCAACGGCGAACAGCTGTAAACCACAGCACGTATACAAGGCGCTTCAAGCGCAACACGTCAAACGCATAAAGGAATCATCATGTCTCAGGAATTCACGTTCACCGTATCCGACCCCGAGGGCATGCACGCCCGCCCCGCAGGCCTGCTGGTCGCCAAGGCCCAGGAATACCAGTCGAGCATCATCGTCACCCGCGACGGCAAATCCGTGGATGCCAAGCGCATCTTCGGAGTCATGGGACTCGGCGTCAAGCAGGGTGACGAGGTCACCGTCAAGGTGCAGGGCAACGACGAGGTCAAGGCCGCAGCCGAATTCGAGCAGTTCCTCAAGGAGAACCTGTGATGAGAACGATACAAGGCGTTGGAGTCTCCGCCGGCATCGCCATCGGCGTGATCCGCGTGCTCGACACCGCCGACCACGCCGTTGAACGCCGCGTGGTCGACGACCCGAAGGCCGAGGTGGAACGCTTCCGCGCGGCCCGTGATACGGCCGTCAACCAGCTCAAGCAGTTGCGTGACAGGACCGCCGCCGAATTCGGTGAAGGCAAGGCCGAACTGTTCGACACCCACCAGCTCATGCTCCAGGATCCGGACTACGTGGAAAGCATCGAGGACCTGATCACATCGAGCAAGGTGAACGCCGAGTTCGCGGTCAACAGCACCGCCGAACAGTTCGCCGCCATGTTCGCCGCCATGGACAACTCCTACATGCAGGCGCGCGCCGCCGACGTCAAGGACGTCTCCCGCCGCGTGATCAACGTACTCGAAGGCAAGCGCGGCAGCGGGGCGCAGGACGGCGACGGCGACAGCCACATCATCCTCGCCGAGGACCTGGCCCCCAGCGAGACCGTGCAGCTCGACCGTGCCAAGGTGCTGGGCTTCGTGACCGCCAAGGGCTCCGCGAACTCGCACACCGCGATCCTGGCCCGCACGATGGGCCTGCCCGCCATCATCGGCATCGGCGACGCCTTTGACCCAGCCGACGACGGCCACACCGCCGTGATCGACGGCACCAGCGGCATGGTGTTCGTCGACCCGGACGAGGCCACGCTGACCGAATACCAAGGCAAGAAGGCCCAGTACGAGGAACACCTGCGCCTGCTGCAGGAGCTCAAGGGCAAGCCCACCGAGACCAAGTCCGGCCAGCAGGTGCGCCTGTACGCCAACATCGGCCGCCCCTCGGACGTGACCGCCGTACTGGCCAACGACGCCGAAGGCATCGGCCTGTTCCGCAGCGAGTTCCTGTATTTGGAGAGCGAGGACTACCCGACCGAGGAATTCCAGTTCGAAGCCTACAAGGAAGTCGCGCAGAAGATGGGCGACCGCCTGGTCGTCATCCGCACGCTCGACATCGGCGCGGACAAGCAGGTCGGCTACTTCAACCTGGAGCACGAGGACAACCCCGCGCTCGGCTACCGCGCCATCCGCATCTGCCTGACCCGCCCGGAGATCTTCAAGGTCCAGCTGCGCGCTTTGCTGCGCGCCTCCGTGTACGGCAACATCGCCATCATGCTGCCCATGATCACCTCGGTCCAGGAGGTGCGCGACGCCAAGAAAATCCTCGGCGAAGTCAAGAACGAGCTGCGCGGCGAGCACGTCGACTTCAACGAACACATCCAGGTCGGCATTATGATCGAGACGCCCGCCTCGGTCATCATGGCCGACGAACTAGCCGCCGAAGTCGATTTCTTCTCCATCGGCACCAACGACCTGACCCAGTACACGCTGGCCTGCGACCGGCAGAACCCGAACCTCGGACGGTTCGCCGACCCGCACTCGCCCGCCGTGCTGCGCATGATCCGCATGGCCACCGAGGCCGCGCATCGCCATGACATCTGGTGCGGCATCTGCGGCGAACTCGGCGCGGACCTGGAACTGACCGACACGTTCCTCGAAATCGGACTCGACGAACTGTCCGTCTCGCCCACCAGCGTCCTACCCCTGCGCAACGCCATCCGCAACCACTGAGTGGCGGTTAGCTTTCAACAACTATTTCGACAGCAAGGAAAATCAGCCATGGAAACGCTCGGCATTGATATCGGCGGTACAAAGATCGCCGGAGGCATCTGCGACGAGGAAGGCAACATCCGCTGCCTGCAGCGTGTGCCCACACCGGAGGACGCCGCCGACATCAACGCCGTCGTGGCCGACATCTACCAACAGTGCAAAAAAGAGGGCGACATCAAGGCCATCGGTATTTCGGCCGCCGGCAACGTGGCGTCCGACCGACGCACCGTCAGCTTCGCGGCGAACCTGCCGGCATGGAACCAGTATCCGCTCGCTGATGCCATCGAAGATTTGATCGGAGACGGGGTCAAGGTGGTCGTCGAGAACGACGCCAACGCCGCCGGATGGGGAGAATACCGCTTCGGCGCCGGCCGAGACTCCCGTGACATGATCATGATTACCGTGGGCACCGGTGTCGGCGGCGCCATCATCGTCGACGGCCATCTGGCCAGGGGCGGGTTCGGCATGGCCGGTGAGATCGGCCACATGGTCATGGTCCCCGACGGTGAGGCCTGCGGATGCGGCCTGTTCGGGTGCGCGGAGCAATACGCCTCCGGTTCGGCGTTGGAACGGTTCGCATGGTCGGCCGTCAGACGCCGACCTAACCAATCACAGCACCTGCTCGAAGCATGCGAATACGACCGCGGCAAACTCATCGGCCCCATGGTGCGAGACGCCGCCCAACAGGGGGACCCCACCGCCACCGAAGCGTTCGAACGCCTAGGCGACTGGCTCGGCCGGCTCATGGCCAATCTGTCCGCCGTACTGGATCCCGACACCTTCGTCATAGGCGGAGGCGTGGCCGAAGTCGGCAGCATGCTGCTCGACCCCGCCAGCACCGCATTCAACCGATACCTACAGGCCAGCATGTACCGCCAGCACGCCAACATCCTGGAAGCCAAGGCCGGCGGCAAGGCAGGCATTATCGGAGCTGCCGATCTGGCGAGAGTCGACTAGAGACCAATACTCACGGGAACCGTTTTCGGCCGGTACTCTACGATAAGCGTGGAGTACCGGCCGTCTTCATATCCGCAAGGCCTACGACTACGAGACCAAGCTCGCGGCGGCGCGGGACCGTGTGGAGCATGGCCTGACGAGGGCGGAGGTCATGGCCAGGTACGGGATCGCGAGCATCACCGCGTTGGAGCGCTGGTGCCGGGAGTACCGTGCGGGAGGCCCGGAAGCGTTGCGTCCGAAGCCGAAGGGCAGGCCGAAAGGCGCGAAGTCCAAACCGAAACCGGCTCCAAGCCGTGAGCGGGAGCTGGAGGAGGAGAACGCGTATCTTAAGGCGAAGGTCGCGTATTTGGAAAAAGCCCGGGCCCTGCTGGCATCGAAATCACCAACCGGGAGAAATCGGTGATCGTTTCGACGTTGGCGGGGCTTGGACACAGGCTCGCGCATCTGCTGGCGGCTGCGGGATTGGCGAGAAGCACCTACTACTATCTCCTGTCCCATCCGGCCGTAGTCACTCGCCCTGACATCGAGCCCATGGTCGCCGAGGTCTTCGCCCGCACCCCTAACGGGTGCGGCCACCGGCAGGTGCGCATGTGCCTTGTACATGAGTTCGGTATGCGCGTGAGCCATAAGAGCGTGCTCAAGGTCATGCGGCGCATGGGGTTGACGTGTGCCATACGCCGGCCGAACCCATACCGCAAATACAGTTCGTATAAAGGCGAGATGGGCGACAAGGTGCCGAACCTGCTGGAACGCGACTTCTCGGCCGACGGGCCCTGGAACGAAGCCGGGCACGGATGTCACCGAGTCCAAGGTCGCGGGAGGCAAGGCATACCTCGCGCCCGTATACGACATGGGATCCAAGGAGATCGTCGCCTGGGACGTCAGCCGGCACCCCGACCTCGCCCAGCAGCAACGCCTGCTCGCCATGCTCGCCGAACGTCTGTCCGAGGGAACGACCCCGATCCTCCACTCGGACATGGGATGGCAGTACCAGCACCAGTGGTGGAGGAATCGTTTGACGGAGTTGAACATTCGTCAGTCCATGAGCCGGAAGGGCAACTGCATCGATAACGCCGCGACCGAGCAGGTGTTCGGCCATCTCAAGGACGAGTACTACAACGGTCGCGTGTTCGCCTCTTTTGAGGAGTTCGAGGCCGGACTGAACGCGTACATGGTCCACTGGAACACCAAACGCCGTCAGAAACGACTGGAGGGACACACCCCGGAGGAATTCCGGAACATGTCCCTCACAGCCTAATCAGGTACCCTTATAAACTACGTCCAACTTCCGGGGCGCAGTTCAGCCAAGGCTCTCTCCAGTTCAATCTTGGATTCTTCCAGCTTCGAAGTCTGCATGGCGATTTCCAGAATGGCCTGTTGCAACACGTAAGCATCATGCTGATCGGGAAGGAAATCGAAAGCCAACAGATCAGCAATTCAAGTTCTGTGTTCAGGGACGATCCTCTGATAATGGCGTATGGCGACCTGCGCCGAGGAATGACCGAGTTCATCCATGACCTCGCGTAGAGTGCCTCCCTTCAGCATGTACAGTGTGGCATGCGACGCGCAAGGTCTGGAATGTGAGTCTGGTCTGCCGGCTATCTCCCTCGCCGTCCGAAAGTACTTCTGCAACGTCGTCGGGGAAAGGATACCGGACGATGACTTCTTTGCGGGAAACATCATGATGCTGCGCCCATTGCCACAGTGGGAAGAGATGTGACGACTAATCATGTCGGTCAGTACCATGGGTATGGGCACTGTTCGCCTGCTGGATTTGGTCTTGGTCTTCCCTAACTGCATCGGGCCCCGATCCTCATCGCCGCGGTTGGCGGAGTGACGCACACGCAGCAATCGGTGTTCCAAATCGATGTCAGAGACGCGCAATGCGCATTCACGGCCATCATCGGCCTCCTTTCAACGAGGCGGCCCGCCATCGGACCGCTTCACTGAAAGACGCTACGGGAAACAACACACCGGTACCACCCAGACGCTACACCCGGTACCACTCTCAGGAGATCCCATTACCAACAGGATTATTTTCCACGCGGGTGGAGTTCCTCCTCCTTGTAGCTCTGACTGGCCGATTGGACCTAGGTCTATTGCACACCTCAGGAGTGCTTTTGCCCGTGTCGGCTTGTGCACCTAAAAGTGCACCTACATGCTTTTCCATTACAAGCTCCTTCGGTGTTCCCACGTTGCGCTACTTCACGTACGTCTCTGCAAGACCAGGAATGATTCAGAGAAAAGAAAAAGGCGGGGCCTCCCCGCCAGCGCCACAGGAAAAGGTGACTACCTTACTGACGACTGGGTTTACGAATAATGATGGTCAGGAAACCGAATGGCAGGGTGTTGCCGGTCAGTGTGAGTACATCTGTCTGGCTGCAAGTATGGAGCTTGGCGGTGTCTGTTGTCTGAAGCTCGATATGCTCGAATCCCTGCGGGGGAGGGGGGCACTTCCATCGTCCGCCATCGTTCGTCATCATCCGGAAACAAACCGCCGAAACATACGGCGGCTAGGCTCGTTCCCCGTCCCGACCGCAGCACAACCGTGAAGGAGAGGAACGTCATGCCGTCCAGCTGGACCCACGTCGACAAGGACACCACGACCGGACTGCCGATCATGCTCGCGCAGAACATCATCGTCGGCGCCGCGCTCACCGTCGGCGCGATCGCCTGCTCGGGCTTCTACCTCACGATGATCGGCAACGTCGCCTCGCTCGTGCCGTGGGCGCTCGTCGTCACGTTCGTCGCCGTCGCCTACACGTACGTCGTCGGCTTCGCGATCCTGTGGTGCGTCGAATCGTTCACCCTGCGCATGCGCGACAAGTTCAAGCCCGTCGCCTACGGCGTCATCGGCGCGATCGGCTACGGCGTCTGGGGCCTGTTCGTGATGACCTCGGTGATGAACTCGCTCGACCAGCCGCTCAACGGCGTCGTGCTCTCCAACGGGGACGTGGTCGCCATCACCGTCAACTACGCGGTGTTCGGCTTCATCGCCACCATGCTCGGACAGGCGCATGCGACGAAGCTCGCCGCCAGGAGCAAGACCGCGATTGGACTGCTCGTCGCGCAGATCGCGCTTGCCGCGCTCGGTCTCGTCTGCGCGGTGATGATGTTCTCGGCGCTCGGCCGGTGACGTACGGAACGACACCGGCAGACCGATAAACCGGCAGTAAGGAGGAATCCCATGTTCAGCGTCCTCGACATGTTCTCCATCGGCGTGGGCCCCAGCTCGTCGCACACCGTCGGGCCGATGTCCGCCGCGCACGCGTTCGTCGCCTCGATGCGCGACGACGGCCTCATCGAACGCACGGACCGGATCAAGGTCACCCTGTACGGCTCGCTCGCGCTCACCGGGCTCGGCCATGGCACCGACCGCGCCGTCATGGCCGGGCTCGAAGGCAACGTGCCCGCCACCGTCGACACGCAGCACATGCTGCGCATCCGCGAGACCTGCGCGCTCGACGACACGCTCGACCTCGCCGGCATCCGGCGCATCGGATTCCACTACGACAAGGACATGGTCTTCGAACAGTGGAAGCGCATGGCCGCCCACCCTAACGGCATGCGCTTCCAGGCGTTCGACGCGGCCGGCAGCCTCGTCGACGAGCAGGTCTGGTACTCCATCGGCGGCGGGTTCATCCGCAAAGGACATCCGGACGACCTCATGATCGGCATCCACGACCGGCCTCCGGAGGGCACCGCGTTCGCCGACGAGGACGAATCCGCCTCCACCGACTTCGGCCCCGATGCGCCCTACCCGTTCTCCTCATGCGCCGAACTCGTGGCATTGTGCCGCGAACACCACCTGAGCATCGCCGAACTGGTGTGGGCCAACGAGACCGCCACGCGTTCCGCCGTGCAGGTGCGCGCAGCCATCGACAACGTGTGGCGCGTCATGCGCGAATGCGTGAACCACGGATGCTCGTCCACCGAGCCGGTGCTGCCCGGCGGACTCGACGTGCCCAGGCGCGCGCCGAGGATGTACGCGCGTCTCGCCTCCAACGCCGACGTGCTGCGCCGCGACCGGCAGCGCCGCGACGCCGTGCTCGAAAGCTCCGACGCCGCCTGGGTGGATCTGTTCGCGCTCGCCGTCTCCGAGGAGAACGCCGGGGGAGGCCGCATCGTGACCGCGCCCACCAACGGTTCGGCGGGCATCATCCCCGCCGTGCTCCACTACTACTGGCATTTCGTCGACGAGGCGAACGAGCAGGGCGTCGTCACGTTCCTGCTCACCGCCGGCGCCATCGGCTACCTGTTCAAGCGCAACGCGTCGATCTCCGGCGCGGAGGTCGGTTGCCAGGGCGAGGTGGGGTCCGCCTGCTCGATGGCGGCCGCCGGTCTCGCCGCCGTGATGGGCGGCACCCCCGAACAGGTGGAGAACGCCGCCGAGATCGGCATCGAGCACAATCTGGGGCTCACCTGCGACCCGGTCGGCGGGCTTGTGCAGATCCCGTGCATCGAACGCAACGCGATGGCGGCGAACACCGCCATCAACGCGGTGCGCATGGCCATGCTCGGCGACGGGTCGCACATCGTGAGCCTCGACCAGGCGATCCGCACGATGAAGGAGACCGGTGAGGACATGATGGCCAAATACAAGGAGACCTCCAAGGGCGGTCTGGCCGTCAACGTGGTCGAATGCTGAGCTCGGCCGCGGGCGGAACGGCCATGCGCGTCGGCGGGAACGGTGCTAATATGAGCGGCATTGTGTTCGTGAAGGACGATTGTCCAAGGAGGCAAACCCATGGCTGATATGCCCACCGTGCAGGCCGAATTCGGCACCACGCCCGTCATCGAGTTCCCGACCCCGGAACCGCCGGCCGGCCTCAAGGTCGTCGAGGTCGTCGAGGGTGACGGCCCGATGGTGCGTCGCGGCGACACCGTCACCGTGAACTACCACGGCGTTGTGTGGGGCAAGTCGGATCCGTTCGACTCCAGCTTCAACCGCCACCAGCCGGCCAGCTTCGGCATCGGCGTCGGCCAGGTCATCAAGGGCTGGGACCAGACCGTGCCGGGCCACAACGTCGGCTCCCGTCTCATCGTCTCCATCCCGCCGGAGTACGGCTACGGCTCCCGCGGCGTCCCGCAGGCCGGCATCGGCGGCGGCGACACGCTCGTGTTCGTGATCGACATCATCTCCACGCGCTGAACCATACGTTCGCACGGACGACAAGGAAGCGCCGGGACGTACGCCGGCGCTTCCTTGTATTTCCGCGCGGCCTTGGCGGGCCGGCGCGTGTCGCATAGCACATAGAACAAGGAAGGAACGCACATGTCGGAAGACAAGGACATCCTGCTCACGCAGGAGGCATACGACAAGATGAAGGAGGAACTCGCCTGGCGTGAGGGCGAGTACCGCGACGAGATCCTCGCCAAGGTGTCCGCGGCGCGCGCCGAGGGCGACCTGAGCGAGAACGGCGGCTACCAGGCCGCCCGCGAGGCCCAGCGCGTCAACCAGGGCCGCATCGACGAGCTGACCGTCAAGCTGCGCCACGCCAAGATCCTCACCGCCCCGCCCGCCGGCAAGGTCGGCGACGGCTCCCTGGTCACCCTCGACATCATGGGCCGCGAGAAGGTGTTCGTGCTCGGCACGCGCGACCTGTCCATCGCCACCGACCACGACATCATCAGCCCCGAGTCGCCGATCGGCGCCGCCATCAACGGCGCCTCCGCCGGCGACACCGTGACCTACAAGGCGCCGAACGGCCGCGACATCTCCGTGACCATCAAGGAGTCCAAGCCGCTCGTGTGAGCGTGACGACGCGTATGCGCGTATGCGGAAAGACCCTCCGGCTCCCGAAACCGCTCGGGAGCCGGAGGGTCTTCGTGTATCCGCGTCGCGGGCCGGACCCTCAGACCCACAGCGCGACGATCACCATGTAGATGGCGACCATGTGGCATGCGTAGCCGGCGACGGTGCCGCAGTGGAAGATCTCGTGGAAGCCGAACACGCGCGGCCACGGGTCGGGCCTGCGCAACGCGTAGACGATGGCGCCGAGGATGTAGCACGCGCCGCCCGCGCACAGCAGGATCACCACGGCCGGCCCCGCATACGGCGAACGCCAGAACAGCATCATGAACGCGAGCCCGTAGATGCCGAAGACGATGTACACCACCGTGTACAGCCACCGCGGCGCGGAGATCCAGATCACGTGGATGACCATCGCCACCGCGGTGCACGCCCACATCGAGATGATGATGAAGTCGCGCCAGAACGGCTGCAGCGCGAACGAGACCGGCGTGTAGGTGCCGGCGATGAGCAGGAAGATGTTCACGTGGTCGATGCGGCGCAGCACGTCGGTGACATGCGGGCTCCAATCGCCCAGATGGTAGCAGGCCGAATTGGTGAACAGCACCAGGGAGGCGGTCATGAACACCGCGCACGCCCATTTGAGGCCGGCCCCCTGCGCCAGGCAGATGAGCACGATGCCGGCGGCCAGCGACAGGGGGGAGGCGACTGCGTGGATCCAGCCGCGCATCGCGGGCTTCGGGCGGCCGTGCACGTCGAGACGGACCTTGCGTTTCACCTCGGTGGGCGTGATGCCCTCCAATCGCAGCGCCTTGGCCTCGCCCTTGGCGATGACGTGTTTCGCCTTGGCCTCCGCCTTGAGCCTGATCTCCTGCGCCCTGAGCGCGGCCTTGCTGCGTGCGGCGTCCGCCTTCGCCTTGAGCGCCTGTTCCCGCGCGTCCGCGACCGCCTGGCGTTTCGCCCGCAGCTCCTCGTCCGTCAACTGCCCTTCATGTGCCATGCCGACCTCCGGCCTCGTCCGTCCTTGTTGTTGACGGTATCACAACCTACGTTACCGTAACCTACGATAGCGTAGGTTAGTGCAAAGTCAAGAAGGAGAACGCGGTCGATCCCCCCATCGACTAGCATGGAGGCGGTCGGCCGCAACCGGCCGTCATGCCTTGAGGAAGTGTGCGAGGGAGAAGAGACCATGTCCATTTGTCCGAACTGCGGTCATCGGGAGGAATCGGGTGCGTTCTGCACCGAATGCGGCAGCCCGCTGAACGCGGCGCCCCAGGAGAACGACGCCACCATCATCGACGGCTCGGCGCAGCCGGCGTATGCCCCCGTGGCGCCGCCGGCCTCGCAGCCCGCAGCGCAGACGGCATACACGCAGCCCGCGGCGACGACCCCGGCCGCGCAGGGCACCGTCACCCAGCCCGCTCCCGCGCCCGTGACGCCGACCCCCGCCGGAACCGCCACGGCGAAGGCGAAGCCGCGCACCGCCATGATCGTCGGCGCCATCGTCCTGGTCGTGGTGCTGGTCCTCGGCACCGCGTTCGCCACCCACCAGATGAAGCTGTGGGGCGACGCCACCGTGCCCGACTACACCTCGTGGACCTCGTCCGGCGAGGGCATCAGCGCCGAGGAGGCCGCACAGCGTCTGCGCGACGCCGGCTTCACCGTCACCATCGAGCAGCAGTACTCCAACGAGGACAAGGGCGTGTTCATCGGCGTCAAGGGCATCGACGCCGGCGCGAAGCTCAAGGTGAAGTCCAACATCACCGTGCTTGAGTCGCGCGGCCCGCGCGCCGTCTCGTCCGACGACTCCTCGGACTCCGACTCCTCCTCGAAGAAGAAGACGTCCAAGCTGCCGCAGATCACCTCCGGCCAGCTCGAATCGATCGCCGGCCGCTACTCGTCCGGCGACGTCGCCGTCTCCGCGATGCCCATCGGCTCCGGATCCTCGTCGTCGTCCGCCTCCCTGGCGACCACGCAGCAGGGCCACAGCAGGTTCGAGGCCGCCGGCCTCTACCTGCCCGTCTACCTCGCCGCCAACAGCGCCGGCGGCTCCGCCCAGTCCGAGGCGACCACCGCCATGAGCGGCATGGACAACAACGCCGCCAACAGCGCCGTCGCCGACATGGGCGGATGGAGCGCCGTTAACTCCTGGCTGAGCTCGCACGGCTACTCCGACACCTCCTTCAACCGCAACTTCGGCGACGTGGCCGCCAGCCAGGCCGGCTACACGAACCAGAGCTCCTCGGCGGACGCCGTGCGTATGCTCGCCGCCGTCGACGCGGCCGGGGGCACCAACCTCATGAACGTCGACATCGCCTCCGAAGGCGTCTCCATCCCCTCCGGCATGAGCGTGCACGCGCACCGCGGCATGGGCATCCAGAACACGTGGAACTACTTCGCCATCGTGGAGACCAACGGCCACAAGGCGGCCGTGTCGGTCGTCACCCAGAACCAGGGCAAGACCGTCGCGGCCCAGATCATGAGCGACGTGCTCGCCTCCGTCAACGACAGCCTGAACAAGTGATCCCATGGGGCGGCGGGGCGGGACGGACCCGGCCCGCCGCCCTGCGTATGATGGGACCATGGCAGATTTTTCCCAGATACTCGCAACGCGGCCGGACCTCGACGACAGGGACAGGGAATGGCTGCATCAGCTCGTCGCCGACTGGCAGGTGATCGCCGACCTGAGTTTCGCCGACCTCCTGCTCATCATGCAGAACGGCGACGGACACTACGTGGTGGCCGAACAGTGCCGTCCCTCCACCGTCATGACCCTGCGCACCGACGACGTCGTGGGCGACGTCATGCCGGACGCGATGACCGGCGAACTCGACGCCGCCATGCAATCGGCCGTCGTGTTCCGCTCCACCGTGCTCAGGACGGTCGGCAAGTCCACCGTCTGCAACGTGTACGCGCCCGTGCGCCACAACGGCAAGACGCTCGGACTGGTCGTGCGCGAGACCAACATGGCCACGCGCGAATCCAACGGCCGCTACGAGTCCGAGAGCATCAACGCCGGCAAGCAGCTCTACGAGATGATCCCGCGCGGCCAGTTCCCCTACTCCGATTCGGTGATGAGCCAACGCCACATGGCGCGCGTCGCCGACGGCTTCATCGTCCTGACGATGGACGGCATCGTCCGCTACGCCTCGCCCAACGCGATCAGCTGCTTCCGCCGTCTCGGCCTGCTCACCACGATGCAGGGCCACTACCTGAGCGAGCTCGGCGCCGACCTGCTGCGCGAGCAGAACGAGCAGGTCGACGAGCAGCTGCCGCTGGTCCTGAGCGGCAAGGCCGCCGTCGACTCGGAGATCACCACGAACCGTTCCGCCGTATCCGTGCGCTCGTTGCCGTTGTGCGACATGAACGGCCGCACCGGCGGCATCGTGCTGTGCCGCGACGTCACCGAGCTGCGCCGCCGCGAGCAGGAACTGCAGACCAAGAACGCCGCGATCTCCGAAATCCACCACCGCGTGAAGAACAACCTCCAGGCCGTGTCCGCGCTGCTGCGCCTGCAGGCGCGCAAGACCAAGTCCGAGGAGGTCAAGAAGGAGCTCAAGGAGGCGCAGCGCCGCGTGCAGACCATCGCCATGGTGCATGAGGGACTGAGCCAGACCGTCGACGAGGTCGTCGACTTCGACAAGGTGATCGCCAACCTGCTCAAGATGGCGGTGGACGTCGCCTCGATGCGCGACCAGCACATCGACATCGACTTCGTCGGCAAATTCGGCATGATGCCCGCGCAGGACGCCACCCCGCTGTCCCTCGTGCTCACCGAGCTGATCACGAACTCCGTCGAGCACGGATTCGAAGGGCGCAAGGAGGGACACATCACCATTTCGGTGGGGCGTTCCGGCTCCAATCTCAACGTCGTCGTCGAAGACGACGGCACCGGCCTCGACACCGAGGCGCAGGGCGGCATGGCGCGTTCCTCCGGTTCGGGCCTGGGCACGCAGATCATCAACACGTTCGTCACGAACGACTTCGGCGGCACCGTGCACTGGGAGCCCCGCCGCGGCGGCGGCACCCGCGTGGTGCTCGACATGACGTTGCGCGCGGCCCAAGCCGAGTGATCCCCCACGGGTCGTCCCGGACGGCCATCGGCCCGTGCGGGACGACCCGCCCGTCGGATCATGCTGAATCATGTCGGACCATATGGCGTGACGCGGAATACGTTGGGGCCCGGTCCCTTTCGGAACCGGGCCCCAACGTGCAAGCGGAACGATCACGGCCGACCGACGGCCGGAGAGTGGAACAAGGCGAATCAGATCTGCATCTGCATGGCCTGCGAACGGCGCAGGCGCATCGCCTTGCGCTTGAGCTGGCGACGCTCGTCCTCGCTCAGGCCGCCCCACACGCCGTAATCCTGGTTGGTGTCCAGCGCGCACTTGAGGCATGCGTCGATGACCTTGCAGGTGCGGCACACGGCCTTGGCCTCCTCGATCTGCTGGTAGGCGGCGCCGGTGTTGCCCACCGGGAAGAACAATTCCGGATCCTTGTCACGGCACGCGGCCTTGGCACGCCAATCATAAGCACTGCTCATCGTCGTTTCCTTCCGATCCCTGAAATCCTGTCTTGTTATACCTAAGCACGTTCGGATGCCTTTTTCAAGACTTTTCGCCAAAGAGGTGACGGCGGTGGCGTGTCCGGCGATTCATCGGCCCCGGTCCAGCACGCACTGCACGGCCGCGGCGCATCCACGTCCGATCAGCGCCGCGCGGCCGGGCGACGTCATGTCGTCTCCCATCGAGGCCCACAGATCGGCGGGGATGCCGTTCATCAGGTCGGCGGCGCGGTCCGCCGTGGGGAACACCACGCGGAACGGGCAATGGTCGGGGATGCGCACATGCCGGCTCGTCTCCACGGCGAACACGACGGTGGTCCGGTGGTCGTCGAGCGCGCGTCGCAGTTCGGCGCACAACGGGTCGTCCCCGAACGGGTCGAACAGCGGCCCGGCATCGTCGACGATCCACACCGCCCGCGGCGGCCTCGGGGGCCCGCCCGCGCCGGTCGCGTCATATCGACGCGCCCGGGACGCCGGCCCGATCGGGCGTAGGGTCCGTGTCCGGTATCCGCGTGCGTCCCGCGACGTGAACCTGACCGCCACCGGCGTCTCGGCGGGAGTCTCGGTCAGATGCCGCGCCAGCACGGCGAGCAGGTTCGTCTTGCCCCTGCCGTGCTGGCCGATCACCCCGATGTTGCCCCGGTCGACGGGCAGATACGCCACGGCGAGCGTCATGCCGTCGTCCTTCAGGCCGAACGGCATGCCGGCGCCGGCCCGCACGGCGGGCAGCGTGGCGAGCCGGCGCGGCAGGGGAGCGGTGAACAGGGCCGGCGGCGGCACGCATCCGTGGAACCTGGCGGCCGTGGCGATCGCGTCCGTCAGCCGCGGGATGTCGGCGCATGCGGCGCATCGCCATGCGCGCACCGTCTCGCCGTCGGCGCGGTAGGCGGCGCCCGGCAGGGACGGGGGTATGCGCGCGGCCCGGGCATCGCCGATCAGTTCCGTGGACTGCATGCCGTCGCGCACGCGCAGGCACAGCCCCAACGTCATGTTCGCCTTCATCTCGGCGGACACCTGCCCGGAGGGGTGCTGGGTGCATGCGACGACGTGCATGCCCAACGCGCGTCCCAGCGAGGCGATGCGCACCAGCCGGTCGACGGTGTCCGGCAGCTGGTCCTTCAATGCGTGGAATTCGTCCACCATGATGACCAGCCGCGGCGGCGGTTCGCGCAAACCGTCCACATCCTGCGCGCGGCCATGGGCGACGAGCCGTTCGCGTCTGCGCAGCTCATGCTCGATGGCGTGCAACGCCCTCGCGGCATGCCCCAGATCGAGGTCGTTCACGCTGCCCACGCAATGCGGCAGGCCCTCCAACGCGCGGAATGCGGAACCGCCTTTGAAATCGAGGAACACGAAACGCAACGCGTCCGGCGGGTTCCGGCAGGCGAGGGCCAGACACCAGCTCTGCAGCAGCACCGATTTGCCCGAACCGGTGGTTCCCGCCACCAGCGCGTGCGGACCCTGACCGGCCAGGTCGAGCCTGAACTCCCCGTCCTCGCCCATGCCGACCGGCACGTCCAACGATCCCGGTTCCAGCCATCGCCGTGCGATGGTGCGCCACGGCAACGGGTCGTCGCCACGTTCCAACGCCAACAGGCGTTCCAACGACGATGGCCTGATGAGGCCGAAGCGTGCGGCGTCGTCGCTTCCGTCGTCGGCATGCGGCGTTCCCACGGCCGACGACGGAGCCTGCGCCGGATCGGGGCCGGTCGCGGTCGGCTGGGCGGACCGCACGAGCAGCATCGCCGCGCAGCCGATGAGCGAGGGGACGATCATGAGCGCGAACGCCCAACGCCGCATCGCCAGCAGCGTGACGAGCATGACGCCCTGTGCGACGAGCGGCGCCGCCGTCGCCACCATGACCAGACGCCGCTCGCGGCGTCGTGACTTCGTTGTCCGGTTCATGCGTCCAGTGTGGAGGGCCGCCGGGCGCAGGCGCAATCCGTACGGGGAATGTGTACAGAGCTCCCGGAATCTTCACAATCCGGGAGCTCTGCGCGATGAGAGAGGAAAGTCAGCCGGCCTCCGCGAGCGAACCCACGGTACCCGCCTTATGGGTGCCCCCCGCGAGTTCGGAGAACAGCTCGACGTTGCGGGTGTCGTCCAGCAGCACCGACGATCCCACGCCGTCCACCTGGTAGTCCGGGTCGCTCCAATAGACGCTGCCGGTCACGCCGCCGTCGCCGGTGGCGTCCTTGAAGGCGAGGGCCATCGTCAGCAGCGTGGCGGGCGAGGTGTCGTCGTCGACCGTGACGGCCGCGAGCCCGGCGGCGGCGACCTTCATCACCTTCGCCGGATTGGACAGCACCGCCTTCGACGACGCCTTCGAGACGATGGCGGCGATCACCTGGCGCTGTCGTTGGGCGCGGCCGAAATCGCCGTTGGCGTCGGAATAGCGCATGCGGGAGAACGCCAGTGCGGTGGCGCCGTCGGCCACATGGCATCCCGCCTGCCAGTTCAGCCCGGAGTAGACGTCGCTCACCGTCTGGTCGTAGCACAGGTTCACGCCGCCGATGGCGTCGACGACCTCCTGCAGGCCGCCGAATTTGATCTTGGCGATGTGGTCGATCTTCTGCCCGGTGATCTGCTCGACCGTGCCCACCAGGGCCTGATTGCCTTCGAGCTGGGCCACCGCGTTGATCTTCATGTACTGGTCGTCCACCTGCACGAGGGAGTCGCGCGGAATGGAGATGAGCGAGCTGGGGCCGTTCTTCGGCTTGGTGAGCACGAGGATCGTGTCCGTGCGGAATCCGGGCGTGTCGTCGGCCGAGCCGCCGGCGGTGCCGTCGCGTTCGTCCGAACCGAGGATGAGCCAGGTGGAGGCCGAGGTGTCCGCGGCGGACGTGAGCCATCCGGATTCCTTGTTCAGCCGCGAATCGACCCAATGCCAGGCGCCGAACACCGTGATCGCCAGCGCCGCGACGATCACGGCCAGCGCCGTGGCCGCGATGCGGGGCGCGTGATGGCCATGCGAGGCGCGGGGGATGGACCGTGCGGTCGCCCGGGACCCCGCATCGGCGTTACGTGCGGTGAGCGGGGATGCTCCCTGGAGCGCCGTCGTCCTCGGGGTTCGGGATGCGACGTTGCCCGAGCCCGAGGAACGTCGCGCCGCGCGCGCCGGAGCCGGGGAGAAGCTGGCGGGCGCGGCTTCGGCCGGGGAAGCCGCCGCGTGGCGTTCCGTCGATCGCGGCGTCGTGCGGTTCATGCGGTCCTGCGTCGAGGCCGTCGCATGCGATGGGGAACGGGGGGCGAAGGACGCCGGCTGTGAGGATTCCTGAGCCGCATGCTGGGAGGCGGAATGACGCGGCGTACCCGTGCGCCGCGGCGCTGGGGCGAAACTCGGCGGGGTCGCGCCGCGGGGCGCGGGCGCATCGGCCGCCGTCGACGCATGACGTGAGGCTCCGGTTCCGGCGGCGGGGGAGAGGTTCGGGATCGGGGAAGCGGCGGGGGCGGCGGCCGAACGGCGGCGGGCGCCGGAGGGGATGAAGCTCGGAGGGATCTCCTGGGGACGCGTTCCCTCGTCTTCCTGTGCCATGCCGCCTCCTGAATGTCCTGTTGAGCTTATGTCACTGTTGCACATCGTGTGCCATGCCGGTGTTGGCGCCCGTGTTTTTTCTCATTTCCGGCACAAGAGAGGCGGCCACGGCGCCGTTCGGGCGCCATGGCCGCCTGGGATCGGCCGGGCTCGGCCGTTCATCGTCCCACTACTTGGTGGGGCAGGCCACGTTGTTGAGGTAGGCCTCGGAGATGCCGACGACCTGTCCGGTGACCGCGTCCTTGATGATGCCGGTCTCCGTGTCGATGATGCCGCCGGTCGCGGTGTCGATGTACTGGCCGGAGGCGTCCTGCTCGACGCCGTCGGCCACCTTGGTGTTGCCGGACTGCGAGGCGTCCGCGGAGCCGTCGGCGGAGGTCCCGTCGGACTGGGACTGGTCGGCGGAGCCGTCGGACGACTGCCCGTCCGCGGAACCGGAGGACTGCGAGGAGGAATCGGACTGGGCGGAATCGGAGGAGGCGTCCGAGGAGGACTGCTCCACGAACGGCTCGCCGTTGCGCATCTTGGCCCACAGGTCGTCGGCGTCGTCGCCCCACACCACGCGGTTCGCGTCGGTCGGCGCCTGCACCACCGGCACGGTGCGCGTGTAGAAGTTGGAGACCTTGAGGTCCTTGAGGCTCATGGCCAGGCCCGCGAGCGTGGTGGTGTTGGCCAGTCCCTTGGAGATGTTGAGCGACTTGAGCGCCGCCTTGGCGAGCTGGTAGAGCTGGCCGGACTGGGTGAGCATGTCCTTCTGCAGCGCCTCGTTGAGCAGCTGCTTGACGAGGTACTGCTGGCGGGTGGTGCGTTGCACGTCGGAGCCGTCGCCGGCGCCGTGGCGCATGCGGGCGTACTGGGTGGCGGCGGTGCCGTCGAGGTGCTGCCATCCCTTGGACAGGTTCGTGTTCGTGTACGGGTCCTCGACGTCGGACGGGATGCACAGGTCCACGCCGTTGACCGCGTCGATCATGTTCTTCAGGCCGTTGAAGTCCACCACGATGAAGTTCTGGATGTTCAGGCCGGTGAGCGAGTTCACCGCGTTCATCGTGCAGCTGGCCGCCGAGGCGAGGTCGCCGCCCTGGTCGTATCCGGAGGCGAAGATCGTGTTGAACATCACGCCGTACTGGGCGCCCACCGTGCCGTTCGAGGTCTCGCAGCTCGGCACGTCGACCAGGGAGTCGCGCGGGATGGACACCAGGTTGATGTACTTGCGGTCGGCGGAGATCTGCATGACCATCGTCGTGTCCGCGTTGTGCGTGCCCTGCACGTCCGCGAAGTCGCCGCCGATGGCGGTGTTGTCGCCGTCGCGTGTGTCCTGGCCGAGGATGAGGAGCTCGATGGACTTGCCCGCGTTGGGGTCGACGACCTGGGTCGAGGCGGACTTGCCGTTCTGGGGGATCACCCCCACGGCCTGGTCGGCGATGGTGCCGTTGATGTCGAGCATCGTCGCGCCGGCCGCGGACCCCGCGAACACGAGCACGGCGGCCACGGCGCAGACGATCGTGTTGCGCACGCGGTGCTGGACGCGGTACGCCACGCTGTGCCGCGGGCTGCTGTCGTCCCAGCCGTTGATGTTCGGGATGTCGGCGCCGGATCGCTTCGAGCTCACGTGCAAACCTTCCTATGGGGGGCAAAACGTCTTGATTGTACGGCAGGCAGTCGAAAAGAACGCTGGGAGCGGGCCGTGGCCGCCGCCGTTTTCCACGAAATCCGCGCGAAAACGCCCTATACCACACCGCGGCCGCGAATGTCTGCATTGACACGAGGCCACTTGACAAAAGCGAAAGCGCATGTGTGTAATTTAGGACGAAGGAATGGGCTCGGATCAAGGCAAGGAGGTTGGTGCGCATGTGGGGCATTGCCGACGATTCCGCCGATGAGCCGCTTCAGGAGCTGCTGTGGGGGCTGTTCGCGTCCGAGGGGGACAGGTCGTGGCAGCACAAGGCGCTGTGCTCCCAGACCGATCCGGAGGCGTTCTTCCCCGAGAAGGGCGGGTCGACGCGCGACGCCAAGCGCGTGTGCGCGCAGTGCGAGGTGCGCGAGCAGTGCCTGCAGTGGGCCATCGACCATGACGAGCGTTTCGGCATCTGGGGCGGCATGAGCGAACGGGAACGCCGGCGATACAAGAAGATGCGCAAGGAGCAGGCTTGAGCGATTTGACCGATACCAGAGAACAGACTTCCACGGGCGGCGTGCGTCAGGTTTTGGCCGATGCATTGGCCGCCCGTCCGTATTCGCACAGCCAGTACGTCGAGCGCGCCGTGGCGGCCGTCGTCGCCGTGGGGGAGGACCTGCGCTTCCTGCCCGCCACGCTGGCGGCCGTGCTCAGGCAGAACGTGCTGCCCGGCGTCATCGTCATCGCCGACTGCACCGGGGGCACCGCACAGCCGGTGGAGACCTCGTTCGACGTGATCTGCGCGCCGTCGGAGCCGATGGAGCGGGTGCCCGAGACGGTGCCCGTCAGCGTCCAGCTCGTGCGCGCCCAGGGGGCGCGTTCCTTCGGCGGCGCCGTGTCGAAGGCCCTGTCCTACGCCCGGCTCGACCCCTCCACGCGCGCCCTGTGGCTGCTGCACGACGACTCCCGCCCGGCGGATGAATACTGTCTCGAGGAGCTGGCCGAGGCGTGGCGCAACACGCCCGGTGCGTCGCTGCTCGGCGCCAAGCAGCTCGACTGGGAGGGCACGCGCCTGCACGGCGTGGGCGCCTACGCCGCCGGGCACGCCGTCAACACGCTCGTGGTGGACGGCGAACCCGACCAGGAGCAGTACGACGCCCGCGCCGACGTGTTCACCGTCTCCCTGGCCGGCGCGCTCGTGCCGTTGGAGACGATGAAGGCGTTCGGCGTGTCCGATTGGTTCACCACCTACGTCCAGGGCGCGGACCTGTGCCGCAGGATCTGCCGTGGCGGCGGCCGCGTGGTGGTGGTGCCCGGCGCGGGCATCGCCCACCGCCGCGCCCGCTTCGAGGGCGTGCGCACCCGTGCCGGCAGACCCGTGGACGAGGACGGCGCCCTCGACCCCTCCATGGGCGTGCTCGCCGCATGGCAGCGCTATCGGTACACGGACATCGGCATGGCGCGCTGGCCCCTCGTGTGGCTGTGGTCGCTCGTCGCCGCCGTGGGGCTGGCGCTGGCCCGGCTCGTCGGCAAGCGCCCGTACGAGGCCTGGTGCGAGTTGTGTATGCCATGGCGCGCCCTGGTCTCGTTGCCCGGCGCCCTGCGCGCCCGGCGCACGGTCGCCCGGCAGACGAAGGTGAGCAAGTCGCGTCTGGCCATGCTCACCGCATCGCGCGAGCAGCTGGCGCAGTGGCGCGAACGCGTGCGCGCGCTCGATGACCAGCGCGGCACCGTCCTGCTCGGTCCGCTGGTGCGTTCCCATCTGCGTATGCGCGCCGTGAGGCGTTGGGGCCTCGCCGCCGCCATGGCCGTGGTCGCCTTCGCCGCCGTGCTCGGCCTCGATTGGTCGCTGTTCCGCACCGCGCTGTCCGGAGGGTCCCTCCATTCCGCCCAGTGGCTGCCCACCGACGCCACCCTGGCGCAGCTCGCCGCGGCGGCCACCACCCAGTGGACGTGGGGCGTCGGCGTCGGCGTGGCCGTGCCGCCGGCCCCGTGGCTGTGGGTGCTGCTGGCCGCCTCGCTCGTCACCGGGGGGCATGTGGCCGCCGCGACCACCCTCGTCTTCTTCGCCGCGGCGCCGATGAGCGCGCTGGCGTTCTGGGCGTTGGCCGGCATCTTCACCCGGTCCGACGCGGTCCGCGTCATCACCGGCCTGCTGTGGGTGTCGCTGTCGCTTGCGCTGGGCCTGTATTCCACCGCGAACCTGCCGATGCTCACCGTGATGGTGTTCCTGCCCGCCGCGTTCGCGTTCACGTTCCGTGCCGTGGGGCTGTACCACACCGAGGACCCCGTCCGCCCCCGGCCTTCCGTGCAGGCGTCCGCCGCGGCGTCCCTGTGCTACATGCCGGTCGTGGCGGCCGAACCCCAGCTGCTGCTGCCGCTCGTCGTGGTCTTCCTCGTCTTCCTGCTGTTCGTGCCGCGGCATCGCGCCATGCTGCTGCTCATGCCGCTGCCCGCCGCCCTGCTCGCCGCGCCCACGCTCGTGGCCGCCGTGCGCTACGCCTCCCGCGGCGAATGGCGCCAGCTGTTCGGCGATATGACGGTCCCCTCGTCGTCCGTCAGCGGGACCCCCGCGGCGCTCAACCTCACCGATGTGGTCGTCCGCGCCTTCGGGCTTGACGAGGCCGCCGGCTTCGCCCAGTTCCTTTCCGGAGGCTTCGGCATCGCCACGCTCGCGGTCCTCGTCGCGGTCACCGTGCTCGCCGTCGTCTCCCTTGTCCTGCCGTTCGCGCTGCGCGCCTCGCGCATGATGTGGGTCGCGATCGTCGCCGGCGGCGCGCTCAGCCTCGTCTCCGCCCGCGTCGCGGTCGCGTTCGACGTGCGCGGCGCCGTCGCCGGATCGGTGCTGCCCGGTCTGGCCCTCGCCAT
This sequence comes from Bifidobacterium platyrrhinorum, assembly GCF_010667645.1. Classification (GTDB taxonomy): domain Bacteria; phylum Actinomycetota; class Actinomycetes; order Actinomycetales; family Bifidobacteriaceae; genus Bifidobacterium; species Bifidobacterium platyrrhinorum. The sequence goes on along the minus strand of NZ_WHZV01000007.1, from coordinate 39,131 downwards.
GATGGGCGCCCTGTCGTGCGTCTGCCTCATGGCCGGCGGCGCCGTGCGCCGCTTCGTGGCGTTGGGCAGGCCCGGCGATCGTCCGAAGTCCACCGCCCCCGACCGCCACTGGCTGGTCGTCGGCGGACGCGCGCTGCTGTGCGCGGCGCTGGCCATGGGCGTCGTCGCGTGGACCGGATTCTCCACCGCCCGCCACGTCACGGGCGCCGTGGCCGTGAGCGAGTCCGGATTGCCGATGGTCGCGATGGACGTGCTCGACAACCAGCCGGACCAGCGCATCCTCGCGCTCGACGCGGATTCGCGCACCGGCGTCTCCTATGCGGTCATGGACACCTCGCGCGGCGACCTCGTCGACTCCTCGCCCGCCTGGCGCGCCCGCCAGGTCGCGGGCCAGGGCGACGCCACGGACGCGCGCATCGGCGAACTCGCGTCGCGGCTGCTGTCCAATGACGACGACGAGGCGATCGCCGAACTCGTCAAGCTCGGATTCGGCGGCATCTACGTCGTGTCCGGCGGCGCCGGGGACGACCAGCTCGCCACCAACGTCACCGCCTCCGACGGCACCCAGTCGGTCGTCTCGTCCTCCGACGGCACCTATTACCGTCTCACCGCAGCCGAAGGCAAGGGGGTGGGCGTGGACACCTCGCACGCGCGTGCCATGCAAACCAGCCCCTGGCGCGTCGCATGGCTGGCCTCGTTGGGTGTGATGAGCCTGTTGTACGTGCTTGTGGCGGTGCCCCGCCGGCACCGGACCGAACGTCAGGAGGAAACGGCATGAAGCATGCGAACACCCCGATGAAGGCCCTGCGGATCATCCTCGCCGTCGTCACGAGCGCGCTGCTGCTCGCCGCGTTCGCGCTGATGGCCGTCGTCAAGATGCCGCAGATCATGGTCGACGCGGTCCCGGGCGGCGTCACCTCCTCCCATCGGATCGTCCAGCACCGTCTCGAGGCGTACTGCCCGGGTCGCATGCAGCTGTCCGATTCGACCGACTGGGGGGACAGCGACTACCGCGCCTCGTCCGGCGACATTGCCTCCTCCACCGCGCTCGCCGCGTTCGGTTCGGTATACGCCTCCACGTCCTCGCCGCTCGACCTCACCGGCGGCGGGTCGACCGTCTCCCTCAAGGCTCCGGACAAGCCGACCAGCCGCGACGCGATGGTCGTCAGGGATGACGGCGACTACTCCCGCCTGCTGTCCACCAACCTGCTCAAGGCCGGCGACGGGTCCGGTCACGCCGGCGTCATCGCCTCCCACGCCTCCGACGGCGACCTGCGCGGCATCTCCGCCGCGACCTGCGTGACGCCCTCGATGAAGCAGACCTTCCTGCTCGGCGCCACCACGACCGGCACCAGCCAGCAGCTCGTGCTCGCCAACCCCTCCTCCAAGGCGACCACCGTCTCCATCGAGATCACCGGCAGCAAATCCTCCGGCCCGATGAGCCTGGCCACGGCCGGCAGCGCCACCGTCGGCGCCGAATCGGAGACCGTGGTGGACCTGTCCGCGGCGGCGTCCGGCCAGGACGGCCTGTACGTCACCGTCACCAGCGGGGCCACGCCCGTCGGCGCCGTCGTGCGCACGACCTCCTCCAGCGGGCTGACGCCGAAGGGCTCCGATTTCGCCATGCCCGCCGGCGACACGGCCACGCTGAACGCGATCCCCTCGGTCAGCCAGGGCGATCACGTCCGCCTGTATCTGTACGGCGAGCACGCCACCGACGCCACCCTGTCCTGGGTCACCGACGACGGGCTCTCCTCCATCCGCAAAGAGCAGGTCAAGGGGGAGCGTGTGGGCGTGTTCGACCTCGGCACGGCCCCCAGGAACGCGCATGGCATCCTCGTGACCAGCGATGAGGCCGTCGTCGCGGCCGCCAAGGCCACCCGGTCCGGATCCGGCGGCCAGGAGGACTTCGCCCTGCTCGCGGCCGCGGCCCCCGCGGCGTCAAGCGGCATGGCCCTGCCCGACGGCGTGGATTCCACGCTGGTGCTGGTCAACACCGGCAACGACGACGTCACCGTGTCGCTCACCATGATGGGCGACGACGGCAAGGCGGGGGACGCCGAAAGCGTCGACATCAAGGCGAATTCCGCCGTCACCGTCGACGGCAAGGGCACGGCCGCCATGCTCGACGACGAAACGAAGACCGTGGCGTGGGGCGTGCGCCTTTCGGGAGGCGGACTCGACCAGTCCAAGACCGCCGGCCTGTCCGCGGTGACGCCGACCGCGCTCGCGGTGCGCGAGGAGACCGTCCGGTCCACGCCGGACGCCTCCATCGTCGGCTGATGATCGTCCGACGGCCGTCAGAAGGTCGGACGACGGCATGAACGGCGGAGGCGGATCCCGCGGCCGTATGGCCATGGGATCCGCCTCCGCCGTTCTATGTGGTCACCATTCGAAATCCGGATCGATCTCCTCGGGCCTGCGCCCGTACAACTCGCCCAGACGGATGACGAGTTCGTCGCGGATGGCCCATTGCAGTTCGTCCTTGCCGCGCGTGTGCGACTGCAGCGGCATCCGGTACAGCACGATGCGCGCCGGCATGCCGTGGTCGGCGGGGAAGACGCGCGAATTCACGCTCGGCTCCGTCTCCCACGGCGCGGGATCGGAGGGCGGCACGTCCTCCACCGCGAACTGCACCGGGCGGACCAGTTCGGGCCAGGCCTCGGACAGCCGTCGGATATGCGCGGCGACCAGATCGTCGAACATCCCCGAACGGGTGCGGTAGCGGGGCAGACGGGTGCCGAACATCGGCGTCCTGACGCCGCGGCCATGACGGTTGCGGTAGACGCGTTCATTCCAAGGGGTTTCCAACATGGCCCCCACTGTAGGACAAGGCTGCGGCAACGGCGGCGGGGCGTGCGACGATAGGATAGGATACGTAACGATGGGCGACCGGACCGGCAGGAGGCGATGATGATCACACCGTGGAGCGAATGGGACCTCGACGCCCTCTGCGCCCGCCTGCTGCTGATCGGATTCGACCTGGACAACACGCTCGCCAACTCCAAGCGCCCGATGTCCGCCGCGATGGCCCACCGGTTCAGCGAACTCACCCGGCGCATCGACGTCGCCGTCATCACCGGAGGCCGCTACGAGCTCGTCGTCAGCCAGATCCTCGACGTGCTCGAGCCCACGGCGGACCTCGCGCGCCTGCATCTCATGCCGACCAGCGGCACCTGCTACCGTCGATGGAAGGACGGCCGCTGGGAGCGGGTCTTCAGCCATGATCTGAACGCGGACCAGCGCGCCCGCGCCCGCGCCAGCCTCGAACGCCGCGCGCGGGAACAGGGATTGTGGGTCGAACGGGTGTGGGGCGAGCGCATCGAGGACCGCGGTTCGCAGATCACGTTCTCCGTGCTTGGCCAGCAGGCGCCGCTCGAGGCGAAGCGGTCGTTCGATCCGGACGGCACGCTCAAGGAACGCCTCGCGGCCGCCGTCGCCGTCGATCTGCCCGACCTCAAGGTGCACGCCGGGGGCTACACCAGCATCGATGTGGCGGGTCAGGGGATCGACAAGGCGTTCGCGGTGCGCGAGCTCGCGTCGATCACCGGCGTCCCGGTGGAACGGATGGCCTTCGTCGGAGACCGCATGGAGCCCGGCGGCAACGACTATCCCGCCGCGCAGGCCGGTGTGAGGGGCGTCTCCGTCACCTGCCCGGCTGACACGCTCGTCCTCATCGACGGTCTTCTGGAACGGCTGCCGGCACCTGAACGAAGCGTCCGAGCCGGAGACAGATAGCGTCCGCGGCGGAATACGGGGGTGGGTCACGATGACGGGCGGCGGATCGTGGGCCTCGATGGCGGCGGGGCTGGTGTTGCCCCGTGGATGCGCGGGCTGCGATGCCCCCGATGAGGTGCTGTGCCCATCATGCCGTGCGCTGTTCGACCGTACCGTCGCCGTGCCGATGCCGGAGTGTCCTATGGGCGCCGCATACGCCTGCGCCGTGTACGAAGGCGCCGTCAGACGTGCGGTGCTCGGGTGGAAGGACCATGGCGACGAGGAGTGCGACCGTGCGTTCGCCACGGCGCTGTGCACGCTGGCGGAACGGGTGGATGTCCTGAGAAGACTCGGGGCGTCCGGGAAGGACGGTGTGCTGGTCGTGCCGGCCCCCTCATCCGCGCGTTCCACCAGACGGCGCGGCCGCAGGCATCTCATGCCGTCGGCGCGGGCGTTGGCGGCATGGTGCGGCAGAAGCGGCATCGACGCCCGGGTCCGCCGCGTCCTGGCGAATGCCGTGGACGGCGGCAAGGCGGTGGAGACCGTCGGCGCGCGCGGTCGTGCGGCGCGTCTCGGAGGCCGTATCCGCGTGCGCGGTTCGGCCGGTCTGGCCGGTTCGCGCGTCATATTGGTGGATGACATCATCACCACCGGGGCGACGATGCGCTCGTGCGTCGCGGCGCTGGACGCCGCCGGGGCGGCGAGGGTCGTCTGCCTGGCCCTGGCCGCTACTCCGCGGTATGGTGTTTCGGCAATGTGATTTCGAAATCGGCGCCGCGCATATCGTCGACGACGCGGACCGTGCCGCCGTGCAGCTGGGCCGCCCAACGTGCGATCGACAGGCCCAATCCGGTGCCTCCCGATTCGGTGCCGGGCCCCGTCTTGCCCTTGACGAACCGGCGGAAGATGTCGGAACGCGATTCGGGGGCGATCTGGGAGCCGAAGTTCACCACGTTCGTCACCACGGTGCCGTGGGTCTCGTCCTCATGGACCTCGATGAGCACCGTCGTGCCGTCAGGGGAGTGCTTCAGCGCGTTGGCGATGATGTTCGTGAACAGCTGGCGCAAGCGGTCCTGGTCGCCTTCCAGCATGATGCCCCCGGCGACCTGCACGTGGATGTCGTGGGCGTGGCCGCCGTCGGCGATCTCGAGCGGTTCGATGGTGTCGTCCAGGAACTCCGCGAAGTCGAAACGCTCGATCTCCAGACTGGCCGCGCCGGCCTCCATGCGGCTGAGGTCCAGCAGGAACGCGATGAGGTCGGTCAGCCGCCGCGTCTGGTCGAGGATGCCCTCGAGGTTCGCCGGCGTCGGTTCGGTCACGCCGTCGGCCATGTTCTCCACCTGCGCCTGCAGCGCGGAGACGGGCGTGCGCAGCTCATGGCTCACGTTGGCGATCATGTCGAGGCGCATCTGGTCGGCGTGCTGGAGTTCCGCCGCCATCTCGTTGAACGAGCGGGCCAGTTGGCCCACCTCGTCATGGCTGGATTCGTCCATCGGCACGCGCACCGTGTAGTCGCCGCCGGCCATCGCCTCGGCGGCGTCGCGCAATTGGCGCAACCGGGCCGTCAGCCCGCGCGAGAACGTGTACGTGATGCCCAGCGCCACCACCAGGGTGAACGGCATGGCCACCCAGCCGCTCCATCCGAACTTCAGCAGGAACCAGCACATGGTGAACGCGATGGCCGTCGCGAAGACGAGCAGGGCGCACAGTTCGAGCTTGAGCGAGGAGAACAGACCGAGCGGGCGCACGCGTTCGCCGCGTGCACCCGCTCGTCGGGAGGATGCGGGGGATCGCATGTCGTTCCCGTCAGCGTCCCTGCGCCGGGGGCTCGAACGCGTAGCCCACGCCGTGCACCGTGCGGATCATGTCGGGGCCGAGCTTGTGGCGCAACGCCTTGACATGGCTGTCGACGGTGCGCGTGCCGGAGGCGTCGACCCAGTCCCACACCTCCTCGAGGAGCTTCTCACGGGTGAGCACGGACTTCGGCTTGCGCGCCAGCGTGGCGAGCAGGTCGAACTCGGTGGGGGTCAGGTGCACGTAGTCGCCGTCGACGCTCACCGTGCGCTGCGCGGGGTCGATGACCAGCGATCCGAAGTCGAGGATCTTCTCGTTCTCGGCGTTCTTGGCGATGACCTTCGCGCGTTCCACGCGGCGCAGCAGGGCCTTGCATCGGGCGATGAGCTCGCGCATCGAGAACGGCTTGGTCATGTAGTCGTCGGCGCCCGCGCCCAGACCGGTGACCTTGTCCGCCTCGTCGTCGCGTGCGGTGAGGATCAGCACCGGCACCGGGCGGGCGGCCACGATGCGTTTCGTCGCCTCGAGGCCGTCCATCACGGGCAGCATGATGTCCATGATCACCAGATCGGGCTTGAGCTGGGCGGCCGCCTGCACGGCGCTGGCGCCGTCGCCGGCCACGCGCGCGGTCCACCCCTCGGCGGTGATGCGTTGCGCGATGGCCGTGGCCAGCGTCGGTTCGTCCTCCACGACCAGCACCGTGCGCGGTGCCGTCTGCTGACGTGCCGTGGTATTGAGCATATTCGTGTTGCCGCCTTTCGACCGGTAGACAGTAGGGGGAATGCCCCCGCTTCACTCTTCCGGCTTCAAGAATACAGCGCCGAGCGCGGGGACGGTGATTTTCGCCGAAGCCGGACGCGAATGGTATTCGCCGGCGTCCGCCTCGAACGTGCCGTTCGAGATGCCCGAGCCGCCGTACTTCTTCGCGTCGGTGGTGAACACCTCGGTCCACTTGCCCTCGGAGGGCAGCGCCACCTGGTAGTCGGACCACGCCTCGCCGGAGAAGTTGACGACCACGACGACAGTCTCGCCGTCCTTGCCGATGCGCATGAAGCTCAGCGTGTTGTGGTCGGCGTCGTCGCTGGTGAGCCACTGGAAGCCGTCGGGCGTGAAGTCCTGGCTCCAGATGGCCGGGGTCTCCTTGTACAGCCTGTTGAGGTCGGCGACCATGGACTGCACCTCGCGATGGTCCTCCCAGTCGAGGCAGGCCCAGTCGATGGAGTTGTCGTGGTCCCATTCGCCCCACTGCGCGAGCTCGTTGCCCATGAACGTGAGCTTCTTGCCCGGGTGCGCCCACTGGTAGGCGAACAGGGCGCGCACGCCGGCGTACTTCTGCCAGCCGTCGCCCGGCATCTTGCCGTACAGGGAGCCCTTGCCGTACACGACCTCGTCGTGGCTCAGCGGCAGCACGTAGTGCTCCGAGTAGGCGTACACCATCGAGAAGGTGATCTCGTTGTGGTGCCACTTGCGGTTGATGGGCTCCTCGTGCAGGTACTCGAGCGTGTCGTGCATCCAGCCCATGTTCCACTTGAGGCCGAACCCGACGCCGCCGGCGTCGGTCGGGGCGGTGATGCCCGGGTAGGCGGTGGACTCCTCGGCGATCATCAGGATGCCGGGGTTGTTCTTGTACGCGGTGGCGTTCGCCTCCTTGAGGAAGTCGATGGCCTCCAGGTTCTCGCGGCCGCCGTAGATGTTCGGGTGCCACTGGCCGGGCTCACGGCTGTAGTCGAGGTAGAGCATGGAGCTGACGGCGTCCACGCGCAGGCCGTCGATGTGGTATTCGCCGAGCCAGAAGCAGGCGTTGGCGACGAGGAAGTTGCGCACCTCGTGGCGGCCGAAGTTGAAGATGTAGGTGCCCCAGTCCGGGTGCTCGCCGCGCGTCGGGTCCGGATCCTCGTACAGCGGCGTGCCGTCGAAGCGGCCCAGGGCGAACGCGTCCTTCGGGAAGTGCGCGGGCACCCAGTCCATGATCACGCCGATGCCGGCCTCGTGCAGCCTGTCGACGAGGTACTTGAAGTCGTCCGGCCCTCCCAGGCGCGAGTCGACCGCGTAGTAGCCGGTCACCTGGTAGCCCCACGATCCGGTGAACGGGTATTCGGCCAAGGGCATGAACTCCACGTGGGTGAAGCCCATCTTCTGGATGTAGGGCACGAGCTTGTCGGCCAGCTCGCGGTAGTTGCTCACGTCCTTGCGCCAGCTCAGCGCGTTCATCTCGTAGATGGCGACCGGCCTGTCCATCGGGTCGGTCTTCGCGCGGCGGTCCATCCATTCGCCGTCGCCCCACTCGTGGGTCGACTCGACGACGATGGAGCCGGTGGCCGGCGGGACCTCGTGCGAACGCTCCATCGGGTCGGCCTTCTGCACCCACTCGTAGTTCGCGTTGAGGATCTCGTACTTGTACACCTCGCCGGCGCCGACGCCCGGGATGAAGATCTCCCACACGCCGGAGGAGCCGAGCTCGCGCATCGCGTGGCGGCGGCCGTCCCAGCCGTTGAAGTTGCCGATCACGCGCACGGCGTGGGCGTTCGGCGCCCAGACCGCGAAGGACACGCCGGACACCTGCTCGCCGGGCGTGCCGTCGGCGCCGCCCATCGGGTCGTCGTAGCGGCGCACGTGCGCGCCCAGCGCCTCCCAGAGACGCTCGTGGCGGCCTTCGCCGAACAGGTAGGTGTCCATCTCGCCCAGCGTGGGCAGGTAGCGGTACGGATCGTCCTCGACGAGCTCCGTGCCGCCCTCGTAGGAGGTCCTGACGCGGTAGTCGGGCACGCTGAAGCCGTGCTCGGTCGGGGTGGAGGGCACCACGGCGATGAATACGCCGTTGTATTCATGGGTGGCGGGGAACTCGCCGTCCTGGGTGATGATGGTGACGGTCTTGGCCAGCGGGCGCAGCACGCGCACGGTGGTTCGGTCGGCGTGCGGGTACACCGCGAGGTGCGCGCCGAGGATGGCGTGGGGGTTGTGGTACTCCGCGTTGCTGACTCGATCGAGGTCGCCCTGGTTCACGGGCACGGCAACGGTATCGTCATTGATGTTCGTGTTAGTAGCCATGCCCATTAGTGTACGGCCACAAACGTTGTCATCGGGGCATATGGCGCGTCGTGGCGCGTCCCGGCGCGACCTGCCGGCAAGTCCACGGGACATGGCATACTTTTTCAGGTTTTTTGTGTGTCTGCATTCAGCGGAGGTTTCATGGGCTACAAGGTCGGCGATATGGTCGTCTATCCGCGCCACGGCGCGGCGAGGGTCGAGGCGGTCACCGAGCGGACCGTGAGGGGGAAGACCCGCGAGTACCTGCAGCTGTCGGTGCTGTCCTCCGACGGCCTGGTGATCAACGTGCCGGTCGAGAACGCGAAGAAGGTCGGCGTGCGCGACATCGTCGACGCGAACGAGGTGGCGAAGGTCTTCGAGATCCTGCGCACCCCGATCGTCGAGAAGGAGATGAACTGGTCCCGGCGTTACAAGCTCAACGTCGAGAAGATCGCGACCGGCGACGTCAACAAGATCGCCGAGGTCGTGCGCGACCTGGCGCAGCGCGACGTCGACGAGCACGGCCTGTCCGCGGGCGAGAAGCGCATGCTCACCAAGGCCCGCTCCATCCTCACCTCCGAGATCGCCCTGTCCGAGAAGATCGACGAGGACGAGGCGCAGCGCCTGCTCGACGTGAACCTCGGCTACAGCGAGCCGCAGCCCGGCGACGACGAGCACCACACGCAGGCCCCCGAGGAGGCGGCCTCCGACACGATGGCCCGCCTCGACGCAGCGAAGAAGAAGACCCGCAGGAAGTGACGCGGCCGTAGGGCCGCGCTGCGGACGTACAGGCCCCGTGCGGGGCCTGTTTTCGTATCCGGCCGCCCCGGGGCGTGCGGAAGGGACAGGAAACGAAGGAGCGACGCGAATGCGCATAGGGCAGGGTTTCGACGCACACCGGTTCGCCGATCCGGATTCGGGCACGCCGTTGTGGCTCGCCGGTCTGGAATGGCCCGGCGCCGGCCCCGGCATCGAGGGGGATTCCGACGGCGACGTCGCCGCCCACGCGCTCATCGACGCGCTGCTCGCCGCCGCGGGGCTGGGCGACATCGGCTCGTTGTTCGGCGTGGGGGCCGACGCGCATGGCGCCGGCATGCATGGCGCGGCGATGCTGCGCGAGACCGTCGACGTGCTGCGCGGGGCGGGGTTCGTCCCGGTCTCGGCGTCGGTCGCCGTCATCGGCAACCGGCCGAAGATCGGCCCGCGGCGGTCCGAGGCGTCCCATGCGCTGGGCGAGGCCGTCGGATGCCCGGTGTCCGTGACCGCCACCACCACGGACCGCATGGGGTTCACCGGTCGTGGCGAGGGCGTCGCCGCGGTCGCTTCGGCGCTGGTGGAACGCGTCCGTTAGCGCCTGACGACGGGCGCTAACGGCGACGGAGGGACTCGACGGCCTTCGCCGCCGCCCAGAACAGCGTCGAGATCGTCACGATGACGAAGCTCGGCGGGGCGGGGAACATCGCGGCCAGCACGAGGCCGCCCCATATCGACGCCAGGCAGATCAGGCCCGCGACGACCATGGCCTTCAGCGGCGAGGCGGCGAGGATGTTCGCCGCCGCGGCCGGCGTGATGACCAACGCGAAGATGAGCAGCGTGCCCACGGCGGGCACCGCGATCGTGATCACGCCCGCCATGATCGCCATGAACGCGACGTTCATCCAGCCGATCGGCACGCCCTTGGCCTGCGCCACCTGCTCGTCGAGCGAGCTGAACAGCAGCGGGCGGTAGATCACGGCCAGCACGGCCAGCAGCACCACGTCGAACACCGCGAAGCCGACGATCTGCGCGCTTGTGATCGTCAGGATCGAACCGAACAGGATGGATTGCATCTGCTGGGAGGCGGAACTGGACAGGCGCGCGAAGAACAGGCCCAGGCCGGTGGCGAAGGCGAGCACCGTGCCGGTGGCGATCTCGCGTTCGGAGACGCGCTTGCCGAGCGCGCCGATCACGAGCGCGCCGCCCAGGGCGAACACGCCGAGCCCCAGCGAGACCGGCAGGCCGAGCAGCACGGCGCCGGTGGCGCCCGGCAGGCCGATGTGCGCGAGGGCGTGCGCGGCGAACGTCGACTGGCGCGCGATGGTGAAGTATCCCATCACTCCCGCCGCGAACGCGATGCACAGCCCGGCGAGGAACGCGTTCGCCATGAACGGGGCGGACAGCGTGTCCAGCCAGTTCGGGTCGAAGCTGAAATCGATGTGGCTCATCCGTTACCTCCTCGGATTCGTGTCGTTCCCGCCGTGCGCGTGCATGACCGGGGTGTGCGCGTGATGGTGCAGTTCCGCGACCTCCGCGGCGGTGTGCATGTCCAGCGGCTGGCCGTCCGGCTCGTCCGGGGTCGGGGTGACGAACATGTCGCCCTGCGGCGTGGTCACCACCTGCACGTTCGTGCCGTACAGATGGGTGAGCAGATCGGAGTCGAGCACCTTGCGCATGTCCGCGTAGTGCGGATGGCCGTCGAGCAGGTACACCGCGCCGGTGAGGATGGGCAGCAGCATGTTGAGGTCGTGCGCCACCACCTGGATGGTCATGCCCAGCTCCCGGTTCAGCCGCGCGAGCAGATGGGCGACGGCGCGTTGGGACGCCAGGTCGAGGTTGGCGAGCGGCTCGTCGAGCATGAGCAGCTTCGGGTCGGAGACGATGGCCTGGGCGATGGCGACGCGCTGGCGCAGGCCGCCAGACAGTTCGGACAGCCGGTAGGGGGCCTTGTCCTCGATGCCGACGAACGCCATGGCCCGGCGGGCCCTGGCGCGTTGGGCGCGCGTGACCGGATGGATGCCGAAGCGCGTTCCGGTCAGGCCGAGCAGCACCGACTGCTCGGCGGTGAGGTTCGAATCGATGTCCGAGGTGTAGCTCTGCGGCACGTAGCCGATGTCCGCGTTCGCCGACCCCGCCGGCCGGCCGAGCACGCTCACCGATCCGGAGGCGAGCGGCAGCAGGCCCAGTTCGGCCTTCATCATCGTGGTCTTGCCGGTGCCGTTCGTGCCGACGATCGCGGTGACGGAACCGGCGGGTATGGCGAAGTCGCCATGCTGCCAGATGATCCTGTCCCCGCGTCTGATCGCCGCGTCGCGGAATACGATCGCGTCCTGAATCCGTTCGGCCATGCCCGAGCCTCCCCGAAGTGCGTGTCTGGGATGCGTCCATGCGGCGCACCGAAGGGATTATCGCAAATGATGTTGACAACCGTTCTCAATTGCGGAACGGGCCCGGACCCGGACGGCGTGTCCGGGCGCTCCCGTTACTTTCCGGGGTCGGGCTGGGCGGCGCCGGTCCCGTCGTCGCTGGCCTCGCCGGTGTTCACGCCGTCGGAGGAAGCCGAGCCGGAGCTGCCGGAGCCGCCGTCGGAATCGCTGTCGGATCCGTCGCCGGAGGCATCGCACGTCGTCTTGCCGGTTCCGCCCTCCTCGCCGTCGCCGTCCGAGGCGCCGTCCGTGCCCGTGCCGTCGGAGCCCGTGCCGTCGGCCGTGCATCCGTCCGCCGTGCCGTCCTTGCCGTAGTCGGGGTCGACGGCGGTGAAGATCCCGTCGGCCAACGCGCCGATCCAGTCGACGAGCGTGTCGTACTTCTTCGGCATCTGCTCGCTCACGTCCACGACGGGCACGTCGGACCTGCCGGCGGCGCCCGTGAGCATGTTCGTCGCGTCGGAGGCCTCCTGCGTGTTGTTGACGAGCACGTCGAGGCGCTTCCTCTCGATGAGCGTCCGGAAGGTCTGCAGGTCGGCCGGGGCCACCTCGCCGCCGTTCGACACCGCCTGCGTGTAGCCCTTCGGCGTGACGTCCTCGAAGGACATGTCGCTCATGAGGTAGTAGACCACGGTCTCGGTCGCGCCATAGGTGAGGTCCTTGTGCGTGTCGGCGAAGTCCTTCATGCGCGCGTCGAGCCCCTTCTCGCGCGACTGCCATGCCTTGAGCCTCGCGGCGAACGCCTTGCGCTTCTTCGGCCGCGCCTTGGAGAACGCGTCCGCGAGCTCCTTGGCCATGCCGGCGCGGGCGTCCTTCGAGAACCACAGATGCGGGTTGTCGCCGTCCATCGCGCCCACGATCTGGGCGGCCGAGACCAGCGTCGAATCCGGCCCGCGCGACTTCGTGGCCCAGGTGTCGTACCCGGCGCCGTTCGCCACCACGATCTCCGCCTTGGAGAGCCCGGCCAGGTCCGAGGTCTTCGGCTCGAAATCGTGCGCGTCCACGCCGGTGGAGGAGAGCACCGACGTCACCTTCACGTCCTTGCCGCCGATCTCCGCGGCCAGCGAGCCCCACTGGTTGACCGACGCGACCACGTCGATGACGCCGGTGCGCGCCTCCTGCGCCGGCGTCCCGGACGATCGTCCGTCGCCGACGTCGCCGGAGCCGCACGCCGCGCACGCGGCGACGAGCGCGGCCGCCGCCGCCAGCGCCGCCGCCTTCGCCAGCGAACGGATGCGATGATGCGTATGCGAACCCATGTGAACCCTCCGACCCTTGACGATGCATCGGTCCCCGCCGTGCGCCCGCCTCCGGCATCCCCGGGCGAAACCGACATGTTACCTAATCGTAGTAGCGTTCGGGCGCATCGACGACACGTTCGGCATACAGAAGGAGTGACATGTCCACGAAACTCGATGGCAAGGCGACGGCCGCACGGATCAAGCACGAGCTGGGGGAGCGCGTCGCGCGTCTCAAGGAGCGGGGCGTGGAGCCCGGCCTGGGCACGCTGCTGGTCGGCTCCGACCCCGGATCGGTCAAGTACGTGGCCGGCAAGCACGCCGACTGCGCCGAGGTCGGCATCCGCTCCATCAAGCACGAACTGCCCGCCGACGCGTCCTTCGACGACATCGCCGCCGTGGTGCGCGAGATGAACGAGGATCCCGCCTGCACCGGGTACATCGTCCAGCTGCCGCTGCCCAAGGGCATCGACCAGAACGCGATCATCGACCTCATCGACCCGGCCAAGGACGCCGACGGCATGCACCCGTACAACCTCGGCGAACTCGTGCTGCATGTGCGCGGCGATCTGACCACGCCGCTGCCGTGCACGCCCCGCGGCTGCATCGAACTGCTCGACGCCTACGGCATCGACCTCGACGGCAAGGAGGTGTGCGTGCTCGGCCGCGGCATCACCATCGGGCGCACCATCGGCCTCATGCTCACCCGACGCTCGGTCAACGCGACCGTCACGCTGTGCCATACGGGCACGCGCGACGTCGCCGACCACATGCGCCGCGCCGACGTGATCGTCGCCGCCATGGGCTCCGCCGGATTCGTCAAGCCGGACATGATCAAGGACGGCGCCGTGCTGCTCGACGTCGGCGTTTCCCGCGTCTTCGACGAGGAGGCCGGCCGTTGGCGGGTCAAGGGCGACATCGACAAGGCGTGCCACGAGAAGTCCTCCGCCTATTCGCCGAACCCGGGCGGCGTCGGTCCCATGACCCGTGCCATGCTGCTGGCCAACGTGGTGGAGATGGCGGAGCGCCGGGCGAACGCCGGGGACGAGGCCTGACGCTCCGACGGCCCGCCGGGCGACGACGCCGACGAGGGGGTTCCGGGGCGTCGCGCCCGGGTCTCCCTCGCGACACGCCCGGGATTTTGGGCATGGCTGACTGTATGGTGGGAATTCGCGTGTCCATAGGGCGCATTCATAACTGAATAACGAGTAATTATCCATCCATCTATTGAGAAACCATTACCTACATGGCAGAGAACAATACTGAGGTCACCAAGGTCGCCATCAACGACATCGGCACCGAAGAGGACTTCATCAAGGCAGTCGATTCCACCATCAAGAACTTCGATGATGGTGATCTGGTCGAGGGTACCGTCGTCAAGATCGATCACGACGAGGTCCTCCTGGATATCGGCTACAAGACCGAGGGTGTGATCCCCTCCCGCGAGCTTTCCATCAAGAAGGACGTCGATCCGGACGAGGTCGTCGAGGTCGGCGATACCGTCGAGGCCCTTGTCGTCACCAAGGAGGACAAGGAAGGCCGTCTGATCCTGTCCAAGAAGCGCGCCCAGTACGAGCGCGCCTGGGGCGACATCGAGAAGATCAAGGAAGCCGACGGCGTCGTCGAGGGCACCGTCATCGAAGCCGTCAAGGGCGGCCTCATCGTGGACATCGGCCTGCGCGGCTTCCTGCCGGCCTCCCTGGTCGAGATGCGTCGCGTGCGCGACCTGTCCCCGTACATCGGCCAGAAGATCCAGGCCAAGATCCTCGAGCTCGACAAGAACCGCAACAACGTGGTCCTGTCCCGTCGCCAGTACCTCGAGGAGACCCAGTCCGAGGTCCGCGAGACCTTCCTCTCGCAGCTCAAGAAGGGCCAGATCCGCGAGGGCGTCGTGTCCTCCATCGTCAACTTCGGCGCCTTCGTCGATCTCGGCGGTGTGGACGGCCTCATCCACGTCTCCGAGCTGTCCTGGAAGCACATCGACCACCCGTCCGAGGTCGTCAAGGTCGGCGACAAGGTCACCGTCGAGGTGCTGGACGTCGATCTGGACCGCGAGCGCATCTCCCTGTCGCTCAAGGCCACCCAGGAGGATCCGTGGCAGCGCTTCGCCCGCACCCACGTCCCCGGCCAGATCGTCAAGGGCAAGGTCACCAAGATCGTGCAGTTCGGCGTGTTCATCTCCGTCGAGGACGGCATCGAGGGCCTGGTGCACATCTCCGAGCTCGCCAACCGTCACGTCGAGAACCCGGAGACCGTCGTCAAGCCGGGCGAGATCGTGTTCGTCAAGGTGATCGACGTCGATCTCGATCGTCGCCGCATCTCCCTGTCCCTCAAGCAGGCCAACGATTCGGTCGACCCGAACTCCGAGGACTTCGATCCGGCCATCTACGGCATGCCGGCCGAGTACGACGAGCAGGGCAACTACAAGTACCCCGAAGGCTTCGACCCGAACACCAACGAGTGGATCGCCGGCTACGAGAAGCAGCGCGAGGAGTGGGAGTCCCAGTACGCGGCCGCCCACCAGCTGTGGGAGGAGCACAAGGAGTTCGTGGCCAAGGAGCTCGAGCACGCGGACGAGTCCGCCGCCGCCGACGGCCAGGGCCCCAAGGAGGAGAAGGTCGAGGAGACCTCCAACTACTCCTCCGAGTCCACCTCCACCGGCACCCTCGCCGACTCCGACCAGCTCGCCGCCCTGCGCGACCAGCTGCTCGGCAAGTGAGTTCCGGCTCCAAGCCTGAATCCACGGCGTAATGCCTGAACGAAACCCGGTCCGTCATGGGCCGGGTTTCGTCGTATATACGTATACATGCGAATATGCCGGCCGATTCCCATGGTGCGGCGACACGTTTTCCGCATGACAGCGGAATCAAGCCGTTTCCACGTGCCGCATCATGGGGCTTCGCCGCACCATGGGAGCGAGATGGGGAGGGGAACATGATCCGTATCGGGTTGACCGGGGGCATCGCCGCGGGCAAGAGCACGGTGGCGGCGCGGATGCGTGGGGACGGCGCGCTGCACATCGACTATGACGCGATCGCGCATGAGATCACGGGACGCGGGGGAGCGGCGTTGGCGCCGATCGCGCGCGAGTTCGGCGACGCCGCCATCGCGGCGGACGGCACGTTGGATCGCGTCTGGGTCGCCGACCATGTGTTCGGGCGTGGCGCCGAGCCCGGCGCGCGGGAGCGTCTCGACGCGATCGAGCATCCGCTGATCTACGCCGAGGCGCGACGGCGGGAGGACCGGGCCGTGGAGGCGGTCCGGAACGCCGCGCGGGAGCCGGGCGGGCGGGGAATCGTCGTCGTGCACGACGTGCCGCTGCTCGCCGAAGTGATCGGCGACATCCCCTTCCGTTTCGACCATATCGTCACGGTCGAGGCGCCGGAGGACGTACGCGTCGCGCGTATGATCGCCACGCGCGGCATGACGCGCGAACAGGCCGAGGCGCGCATCCGCCATCAGTCGACGCGCGCCGAACGCGAGGCGATCGCCGATGCCGTCATCGACTCCACGCAGCCGCTCGAACGGATGTTCGACGAGGTTGATAGGCTGTATGCCGAATGGAGCGCCGTGCGGAAGGAGCAGTGATGGGATTCAACATCGAGCGTGAGGACCGTCCGTTCGTCGTCAAATCGCCGTACAAGCCGAGCGGCGACCAGCCGCAGGCCATCGAGGAGCTCGCCACGCGCATCGAGAACGGCGAGAACGACGTGGTGCTCATGGGCGCCACCGGCACCGGCAAGACCGCGACCACCGCGTGGCTCATCGAACGGCTCCAACGCCCGACGCTCATCATCGAGCCGAACAAGACGCTCGCCGCGCAGCTGTGCGCCGAATTCCGCGAACTCATGCCGGACAACGCGGTGAGCTATTTCGTGAGCTATTACGACTACTACCAGCCCGAGGCGTACATCCCGCAGACCGACACCTACATCGAGAAGGACTCCAACATCAACGACGATGTGGAGCGTCTGCGCCATCAGGCCACCGCCAACCTGCTCACCCGCCGCGACTGCGTGGTCGTCGCCACCGTGTCATGCATCTACGGACTGGGCACGCCGGAGGAGTACGCGGGGCGCATGCTTCTGCTCAAGGAGGGCATGCGGATCGACCGCGACCAGCTGCTGAGGCGGTTCGTCGCCATGCAGTACAAACGCAACGACATCGCGTTCACGCGCGGTACGTTCCGTGTGCGCGGCGACACGGTGGAGATCATCCCCGTGTACGAGGAGCTCGCCGTGCGCATCGAGTTCTTCGGCGACGAGATCGACCGGATCTCGACCCTCCACCCGCTCACCGGCGACGTCATCGACCATGAGAGCCAGGTGCACATCTTCCCCGCATCGCATTACGTGGCCGGCCCGGAGCGCATGGAACGCGCGCTGAGGACCATCCGCGAGGAGCTCGACGCGCGCGTCGCGGAACTGAAGAAGCAGGGCAAGGACCTGGAGGCGCAGCGCCTCACCATGCGCACCACCTACGATCTGGAGATGCTTACCCAGGTGGGCGTGTGCTCCGGCGTCGAGAACTATTCGCGGCATTTCGACGGCCGCGCGCCCGGCACGCCGCCGCATACGCTGCTCGACTTCTTCCCCGACGACTTCCTGCTCGTCATCGACGAGTCGCACGTGACGGTCCCGCAGATCGGCGCCATGTACGAAGGCGATGCGTCGCGCAAGCGCACGCTCGTCGAACACGGCTTCCGCCTGCCCTCGGCGATGGACAACCGTCCGCTCAAATGGCCGGAGTTCCTTGAGCGCGTCGGCCAGACCGTGTACCTGTCCGCCACCCCCGGCGACTACGAGCTGGGGCTGTCGGACGGCGTGGTCGAGCAGATCATCCGCCCGACCGGCCTGCTCGACCCGAAGGTCGAGGTGCGTCCCGTGGAGGGGCAGGTCGACGACCTGCTCGCCGAGATCAAGGACCGTGTGGCGAAGGGGGAGCGCGCCCTGGTCACCACGCTCACCAAGAAGATGGCCGAGGATCTGACCGATTATCTGCTCGAGCGGGGCATCAAGGTCGAGTACCTGCATTCCGACGTGGACACGCTGCGCCGTGTCGAACTGCTGCGCATGCTGCGCGAGGGCAAGATCGACGTGATCGTCGGCATCAACCTGCTGCGCGAGGGCCTCGATCTGCCCGAGGTGTCGCTCGTCGCGATCCTCGACGCCGACAAGGAGGGCTTCCTGCGCTCCTACCGTTCGCTCATCCAGACCATCGGCCGTGCGGCGCGCAACGTGTCCGGCACGGTCATCATGTACGCGGACGAGGTCACCGAGGCGATGCGCAAGGCCATCGACGAGACCGAACGCCGCCGCGAGAGGCAGATCGCGTACAACAAGGAGCACGGCATCGACCCCAAGCCGCTCATCAAGAAGATCAGCGACGTCAACGACATGCTCGCCAAGGAGGACGTGGACACGGCCACCCTGCTCGAAGGCGGCTACCGCAACGCCGGCAAGGCCGGCAACACGCATCTGGGCGTGCCCTCGTTCAACGCCGAGGAGGCGGACCGGCGCCACGAGGAGATCCTCAAGGCCGGTCTGCCCGCGCAGGATCTCGCCGACCTGATCCGTCAGCTGAGCGAGCAGATGCACACCGCCGCCGAACAGCTCCAGTTCGAACTCGCCGCCCGTCTGCGCGACGAGATCCGCGACCTCAAAAAGGAACTGCGGCAGATGACGGAGGCGAACAAGTGAGCCTCCGTGGCTGAGCCGTCAATCAAACGCCGGAGGCGTTTGCAGGCGAAGGCGAACGACAGTGAGCCGATGATGGGCCGACCGAAGGTCGTCCTTGATTGCGGGACGTGAGCAGCGGTAGCGTCGCGAGCGTCGCACGTAACGCGGAGGCGAACAAGTGAGTCGGGATCGGCCCGTCGTCCTTCCGTCACGCTGATGCGTTAGGGTAGGGAATCATGGCCGAAACCCCTCTTGCATTCGAAATCGCCACGTTCGTGGTGCTTGCCCTGTTCTTCATCGTCGACCTGTTCGTCATCGGACGCAGGCCGCACGTGCCCTCCACGAAGGAATGCGTCCAGCACATCGCGTTCTTCGTGGTCATGGCGCTGATCTTCGGCGGCTGCATCTGGTATTTCGCCGGTTCGAAGCCCGCCATCGAGTTCTATTCGGGATGGCTCACCGAGTATTCGCTGTCCATCGACAACCTGTTCGTGTTCGTCATCATCATGTCGAACTTCGCCGTGCCCAAGCAGATCCAGAAGTACGTGCTGTCCGTCGGCATCACGATCGCGCTGATCTTCCGCGGCGTGTTCATCCTCATCGGAGCGGCGCTCATCAGCCGCTTCACATGGGTGTTCTTCATCTTCGGCGCGTTCCTCATCTACACCGCCGTCAAGCTGGTCCTCGGCGGCGACGATGACGAGGAGTATCAGGAGAACGGTCTCATCCGCGCGTTGCGCAAGGTGATCCGCATCACCGACGAGTACGACGGCGAGAAGCTCAGGACCACCCGCAACGGCGTGCGCTACTGGACCCCGATGCTCATCGTGTTCCTCACCATCGGCACCACCGACGTGATGTTCGCGTTCGATTCGATTCCCGCCATCTTCGGCCTGACCAAGGATCCGTTCCTGGTGTTCACGTCGAACGTGTTCGCGTTGCTGGGTCTGCAGCAGCTCTACTTCCTGCTCGGCGCCCTGCTCGACAAGCTCGTCTACCTGCCGCTGGGCCTGTCCGTCGTGCTCGGCTTCATCGGCGTGAAGCTGGTCATGGAGGCGCTGCACGGCAACACGCTGCCGTTCATCAACGGCGGCGAGGGCGTCCACTGGGTGCCCGAGGTGCCCACATGGCTGTCGCTGGCCGTGATCGTCGTCGCGATCGGCGGCGCGGCGCTCGCGTCGGTCGCCAAGATGAAGGCGATGGACGCGGGCAAGGGCTCGAAGCCCGCCGTGGAGTCCGGCGCGGACGGCGAGTGACGTCGGCGTGACGGCCGGTCGGGGCCGACGGCCGGCGAATGGCCCGTCGGTCCGGTGAATTCTATGAGAACGCTCACGGAATTCCCTGAAAAGGGAATCTCCGTGGGCGTTCTTTGTATTGCCGCAATTGGGTTGTGAGCGCTAACAACACACCGGGGGAAAAACTGGAAGGAACAGGCGAAAGCTAGTACACTGTTCCGTGGAAAACGTGAGGCCATCCGGCCCGCGTCCCTTGCAATAGTTAGGAATAGGCAACATGCGCAAAGCCAAGATCGTCGATACCATCGGCCCCGCCAGCGAGTCCCTCGAAGGCATCACCAGCCTCGTCGAGGCCGGCATGGATGTGGCCCGCCTGAACCGTTCGCACGGCACCCCGGAGGACCACCTCAAGGTCTACAACAACGTTCGTCAGGCCTCCAAGGCTGCCGGCCGCAACGTGGCCGTGCTGGTCGACCTTCAGGGCCCGAAGATCCGCTGCGGCTGGTTCAAGAAGAACGCCGAGGGCGAGGACAAGGTCCAGCTCAAGGAAGGCCAGGAGTTCGTCATCACCACCGACGACGTCGAGGGCGACGAGCACATCACCTCCACCACCTTCAAGGGACTGCCGGGCGACTGCCACCCGGGCGACCCGATCCTCATCGACGACGGCAAGGTCCGCCTCGAGGTCACCAAGGTCGAGGGCAACAACGTGTACACCAAGGTCGTCGTGGCCGGTCCGGTGTCCTCCCACAAGGGCATCAACCTGCCGGGCGTCGCCGTCTCCCTGCCGGCCCTGACCGAGAAGGACGAGGAGGACCTGCGCTGGGCCATCCGCACCGGCGCCGACATCATCGCCATGTCCTTCGTGCGTTTCGCCACCGACATCGACCGCGCCCACGAGATCATGGACGAGGAAGGCCGCCGCATCCCGATCGTCGCCAAGATCGAGAAGCCGCAGGCCCTCGAGAACCTCGAGGACATCGTCAAGACCTTCGACGGCATCATGGCCGCCCGTGGCGACATGGCCGTCGAGTGCCCGCTCGAGGAGGTCCCGCTGGCCACCAAGCGCATCATCGAGCTGTCCCGCCACTACGCCAAGCCGGTCATCGTGGCCACCGAGGTCCTGGGCTCCATGGTCCACTCCCCGGTCCCGTCCCGCGCCGAGGCCTCCGACTGCGCCAACGCCGTGCTTGACGGCGCCGACGCCACCATGACCTCCAACGAGACCGCCGTCGGCGAGTACCCGGCCGTCACCGTCGCCACCATGTCCCGCATCTCCGGCTTCGCCACCGAGCACGGCTTCGACCGCATCCCGGCCCTGAAGAACCTGGACATGTCCTCCACCGGCGCCGTTTCCTCCGCCGCCGTCGACCTGGCCGACAAGCTCAACGCCAAGGCCATCGTCGCCTACACCCAGACCGGCAACACCGTGCACCGCGTCTCCCGCGAGCGTCCGGCCGCCCCGATCTACGGCATCACCAACAACGAGCACACCTACCACTGGCTGGCCCTTTCCTGGGGCACCGAGGCCTTCCTGCTCGACGAGGACTACCACGACAAGTCCCGCAAGGACCTCATGGTGTTCACCGACAAGCTGCTGCGCGACGCCGGCAAGGTCGTTGACGGCGACAAGATCGTCATCCTGAGCTCCGCCCAGGGCGAGCATCAGCCGGGCAGCACCGACTCCATCTACGTCCACACCGTGGGCGCCTGCGACTGATTCCCGCAGTCCCGGTGCATAGGCCGGTATGATTCGTCCCCGGATTGATCCGGGAACGGGTCGGTATGCAAGGAACCCCTGCCGTGTATCGACGGCAGGGGTTCCTTGCATATGGCGTTCGTTGTGGGCTGAGGACCTCGTCGGCGTCGCGGGGCGGCGTCGGTGCGCGTCGAAGCGGGACGGTGATGCCCGAAACGGATCCGGCCGGCCGGCGAGGATAACGAAAATCCCCCGCGGCCGTTGCGGTTGCGGGGGATTCCAAGCCGTGCCCCCGGTGGGACTCGAACCCACACTGCGCAGATTTTGAGGCTGCTTCCTCTACCAATTGGGATACGGGGGCGTATCCGCGCGGCCGACCGGGCGGACGCACTCGTGACAATGTAGCACAATCCGGCGACCCGGGCCATTCGACATGCGTCCAGCGCGCCCTCCATGGATGCGGCCCCCGGCGGAACTACAATGAATCACGGGTCCCCATCGACGGGAACCCACCTAGGAGGGATCATGACCAACGAAACGCATCGTCAATTCGACCCCTGGCGGCCTTCCCCGCTCAAGGAGGAGTCCCGAGAGCAGATTCTCGCCAGCCACTACTTCAACGTCGATCGCGTGAAACTCGAATCCGTCCAGGCGGGAAGCATCGAACGCACCATCGTGCATGTGAACAACGGAGACGAGGTCGCCGTGCTCGCCGTCACCGAGGACGGCAGGCTGCCCCTCGTCGAACAGTACCGTGTGCCCATCCACCGCTGGACGCTGGAGATCCCCGGCGGCCACGCCAAGGATCCGGACGAGCGCCCGCTCGACGTCGCCAGGCGCAAGCTGCACGAGGAGGGCGGCTACGAGGCCGAACGCTTCAGCCAGATCGCGCGCTACATCGGCGCGCCGGGGTTCTCCACGATGTACACGTCGCTGTACTACGCCACCGGTCTCACCCCGGCGGCCCGCACCGAGATCGGTCCCGAGACGCCCCGTTCCGAGGTGCGGCTGTACACCGTCGACGAGGCGATGAGGATGGTGCTCAACGGCACCATCATCGACGCGAAGTCCATCATCGCGATCCAACGTCTGTACGCGGGCTTGTCCGAAGGGGAGGACGAGCCGGAGGCCTGATCCTGCCCGTCCCCATGCGCGTCATCGCCCCCGCCGTGGCACGTCGTGCCGACGGCGTGGGCGATTATGCGTTAAAATCACCAAAGGACATTCGAACGTCGAAACGAAAGCTAGGAAAGGGAACTGGCATGGCTGCTAGGAAAACCGCTGAACAGGATCCGCAGATGGAGCCCGTGCTGACCGAGGCGGAGCTTGAGGCCGTGGCGCATGAGGCCGCGGAGCCGAAGGAGACCGCCGCCGAGGAGCCGCAGGAGGGCCGCAAGCGCACCGTCGTGGTCGCCGAGGACGAATCCGTGAACCGCATGGACCTCGTCGGCATGCTCGAGGACAACGGCTACGAGGTCGTGGGCGAGGCCGCCAACGGCGAGGAGGCCGTCGAACTCACCCGTGCCAAGCGCCCGGACGTGGTGTGCATGGACGTCAAGATGCCGCGCATGGACGGCATCACCGCCGCCGGCCTGATCTGCGACGAGAACATCGCCCCCGTGGTGATGCTCACCGCGTTCTCGCAGCCGGACCTCGTCAAGAAGTCCACCGGCGCCGGCGCCATGGCCTACGTGACCAAGCCGTACGAGGAGTCCAAGCTGATCCCCGCGCTCGAGGTGGCCATGGGGCGCTTCGCCGAGATCAACGACCTGCTCGACAACGTCGAGCGCAGCGAGAACAAGCTCAAGGAGACCAAGGAGGAGCTGGCCAAGGCCCAGGCGGACCTGCAGAAGGCCCAGGACACCCTGGAGGAGCGCAAGCTCGTCGACCGTGCCAAGGGACTGCTCATGGACAAGGCGGACTTCTCCGAGCAGGGCGCGTTCCGCTGGATCCAGAAGACCTCGATGGACCAGCGCATCCCGAAGAAGCGCCTGGCCATGGCCATCATCGCCAAGTACGGCGACCCGAAGCCCGAGCGCGACGAGCACTGAGCCGGGACAGCCGAAGATACATGGCGCAAAACGAATCCACGCCGACGCGCGGGACGCTGCTGGTCGTAGACGGCCATTCGCTGGCGTTCCGCGCGTTCTTCGCTCTGCCGGCCGAGAACTTCTCCACCGCCTCCGGACAGGCCACGAACGCCGTATGGGGGTTCGCCTCGATGCTCGCCCAGGTCATCGACGCGGAGAAGCCCGACCACCTCGCCGTCGCCTTCGACGTGAAGGGCGGCACCTTCCGCAATACGATGCTGCCGCAGTACAAGGGCACCCGCGAGGCGGCCCCCGAGGAACTGCTCACCCAGCTGCCGCTCATCCAGGAGATGCTCGACGCGCTCGGCGTCACCTACATCGAGAAGCCCGGATACGAGGGCGACGACGTGATCGGCACGCTCGCCACGATGGGCGAGAAGGCCGGATACCACACGCTCGTCCTGTCCGGCGACCGTGACGCGTTCCAGCTCATCGACGACGCCGTCACCGTGCTGTACCCCGGGCATCATTTCAAGGAACTCAAGCACATGACGCCGGAGGCGGTCGTCGCCAAATACAAGGTGACGCCGCAGCAGTACCCCGATCTGGCCGCGCTGAGGGGCGAGACGGCGGACAACATCCCCGGCGTGCCCGGAGTGGGCGACGGATTCGCCGCCAAATGGATCAACCAGTACGGCTCCCTCGACGGCATCTGCGCGCACGCCGACGAGATCGGCGGCAAGAAGGGCGAGGCCTTGCGCGCCAACCTCGACCAGGTCAGGCTCAACCGCAAGGTCAACGCGCTCGTGCGCGACCTCGACCTCGGCGTGACCGTCGACGACCTCACCTTCGGCCGCCTCGACGCCGACAAGGTGGACGCGCTGTTCACCAGGCTCGAATTCGGCACAAGGACCAGGAACCGCGTGCTCAAGACCTTCAACAACGGCGAGAAACCGGCGCTCACGGGCAAGGGGGAACGTCCCTCGTCCGACGAACCGGCGCTCGCGGTTCCCGATCCCGTGCGCATCGCCGACGCGGACGGGCTGCGCTCCTGGGCGCGGACCCATCTGCCGAAGAGCGGCGCGTCCGATGGATTCCCCATGGACGGCGGATGGACGCTGCACGCCGAGGGCGACGCACGCCCGGGCCGTGCGGTCCTCGGGACCGTGTGCCTGCTTGTGCGCGATGCCGCAGCGGTCCTCGCGGCGCCGATCGACACGGCTCTCGCCGACGCGTTGCACGAGGTCGTGGCCGGCCATGCCCGGGCGATGGCCGTGCACGGCTACAAGGAGCATCTGCACATGCTCGGGGCGGCGGGCGTCGATTTGCCCACGCCCGGCTTCGACACGAAGCTCGCCGGCTACCTGCTCAAGCCGGACTTCCACGCGGACACGCTCGAGCAGGCCGCGGCGCAGTTCCTCGACCTGCATCTGGACGAGGAGCGGGAGGCCACCCAGGGGCTGCTCGACCTCGATGCGGACGGCGCCGGGGACGCCCCGGACGACGCCGGCGCGGACAGGACGCCGCTGCGGCATGCGGCCATAGTCTCGGCCCTCGCGCGGCATCTCGCCCCGCGCCTCAAGGCCGACGAACAGACCGGACTGCTCGCCTCCATCGAGATGCCGGTCTCCCGCGTGCTGTACGGCATGGAGACGGAAGGGGCGAAGGTCGACCGCCGCCGGCTCGACGACATGCGCGACATGTTCGCCGCCGAGGCGAACCAGGCGCAGGAGATCGCCTGGAGCAACGCCGGATCGCGGGTCAACCTGCAAAGCCCCAAGCAGCTCGCCAAGGTGCTGTTCGAGGACATGGGGCTCAAACCCACGAAGCGCACCAAGTCCGGTTCCTACACCACCAACGCGGACGCGTTGCAGACCCTGTACGTGCGCAACGCGGACGACGAACGCGCCAGCGGGTTCCTCGGCGCCCTGCTGCGGCACCGCGAGACCAACAAGCTCAGGCAGATCGTCGCCACGCTCATCGACGCGGTCAACCCGGCCGACGGGCGCATCCATACCACGTTCGAGCAGACGGTGGCGGCCACCGGCCGCCTGAGCTCGGTCGACCCGAACCTGCAGAACATCCCCAACCGCAATGCGGCGGGGCGCGAGATCCGTTCCGCGTTCGTGCCCGGCGAAGGCTTCGAATCGCTGATGAGCTGCGACTATTCGCAGGTCGAGCTGCGCATCATGGCGCATCTGTCCGGCGACGAGGCGCTCATCGAGGCGTTCAGGAGCGGCGCCGACTTCCACCGCTACGTGGCGAGCCTCGTCTACGGGATCCCCGTCGACGAGATCAGCTCCGACCAACGCAGCCACGTGAAGGCCATGAGCTACGGCCTCGCCTACGGACTGAGCACATACGGCCTGTCGCAGCAGCTCAAGATCAGCCCCGGTGAGGCCGAACGGCTCAAGCAGCAGTACTTCGCCACGTTCGGCAAGGTGCACGACTTCCTTGAATCATGCGTCGCCGAGGCACGACGCAAGGGCTACACCGAGACGATGTTCGGCAGGAGGAGGTATTTCCCCGGGCTGAAGTCGACGAACCGCAACATGCGCGACGCGGCGGAGCGTGCGGCGCTCAACGCCCCCATCCAGGGCACGGCCGCCGACATCATGAAGATCGCGATGGTCCGCGCCGCCGGCGCCCTGCACGATGCCGGGCTGGACAGCCGCATCATCCTGCAGATCCACGACGAACTCGTCGTGGAGATCGCCCCAGGCGAGGCGGAACGCGTCACCTCGCTCGTCAGCGACGCAATGGAACACGCCGTCACGCTCGACGTGCCGTTGGACGTGTCCACGGGCATCGGCGCGGACTGGCAGCTTGCCGCGCACTGAACGGACATCTGCGCCGGGCCGCCGATCCGCGTCGGGCGAGCCCGGCGCGTGAAGGCCGCGCCCGACGCGCGGCAGTGGAGCATCGGCCGGCATGACACCGGCCGCGAAGGAGGAACGCATGCCGAATCTCAATCAGGTCGTGGGCGTACTCGAGACGTTGTACCCCCTGCGGTACGCCGAGGAGTGGGACGCCCCCGGCCTCATCGTCGGGGACCTCACGGGCCCCGTCTCCCGCATCGCCTTCGCCGCCGACCCGACCATGGCGGTGATCGACGAGGCGATCCGGTGGGGCGCCGACCTGCTTGTCACCCATCATCCGCTGTTCTTCCGCTCCGTCCATCAGGTCTCGGGGCTGGGCGCGCGCGGCGCCATCGTCAACCGGCTCAACCGTGCCGGCTGCGCTCTATGGGTGGGACACACCAACGCGGACTGCGCCGTGCGCGGCGTGGGCCAGGCCGCGGCCGACGGCTTCGGGCTCGTCGACCAACGCCCGCTCGTGCCCGTCGACGATCCGCAGGCGGCCGGTCCCGTCGGGCTCGGCCGCGTCGGGCGTCTCCCCGGACCGATGCGTCTGGACGATTTCGCGCGACGCGTGTGTGACGCGTTGCCCATCGACACCGAGCTCGGCGTGCAGGTGTGCGGCGACCCCAGCACTCCCGTCGAAACCGTCGCCGTGCTGCCCGGCTCGGGGGATTCCCTGTTCGACGAGGTGCGTGCCACGGGTGCCGATGTGTACGTGACCAGCGACCTGCGCCATCATCCCGCCACCGACGCCATCGAACAGGCGCGCTACGAGGCGTCGATGCGCGCCGAGGGCGTCATGATCGGCTCCGGCGACGCGCATGCGCGCCCCTGCCTGATCAACACGCCGCATTCCGCGATCGAATCGATGTGGTTCCGCTATGCCGTCGGAGACATCGCCGACGCCGTCGAACGGGCGACGGGGGAGCGCCCCGAAACCAACTGGATCCGGCGCAACACCGACCCGTGGACCATGTCCATCCATGCGGGCGACGGGAAAGGCGCCGGCGACGGCGTCGCGGCGGATGACGGGGAGGAGTGACATGACCGGCATGACGGCTTCGGAAGGCGAGGCGCTCGCCTCCAGCTCCGACGGCATCGACATGGACGTGCCGGCGAAGGTGCTCGAACGGCACGAGGTATATCGCGGCGCCATCTTCCACGTGGAGGACATGACCATCGGGCTGACCACCGGTGCCGGCGACATCGTGCCGATCCGCCGGCAGGTGCTGCGGCACGCGCCCTGCGTCGTCATGCTCGTGCACGACACCGCCGCGGACCGCTACCTCATCGAACGCGAATACCGCGCCGGCAGCGACATCTTCGCATACGGGCTGCCCGCCGGACTCATGGACGACGGCGAGGACGTGCGCGCCGCGGCCCTGCGCGAGCTCGCCGAGGAGACCGGCGTCGCGCCGGCGTCCGACGACGCGACGCGCATCGACCACGTCGGCGACTACTATTCATCGGAAGGCATGACCGACGAACTCGCCCACATCATGGTCATCCATCTGGACGCATGGACGAGCGTGCCCCGGCACTTCGACCCGGACGAGCACGTCGAATCCGCATGGGTGGGCTGGGACGAGCTCCTCGCCACCCGCATCACCGCATCCAATTCGATCATCGCCATCCAACACGAGACGATACGGCGGCTGACCGTACACGACTGATTCCCTACCTCCGGCGGCATGACCGCCGCCGGCCGGCTTCGGCGGTTCCGAGCGATCCTTCCGGAGTGGTCCCAGACCATCACCGACTGTTCATATACGTCGACCATTCACCACACATGGAGGTGCGATACTGGTGAATATGCAGATACGACCGGGCTTAACCTATCCGTACGGCGCAAGCTACGACGGCGCCGGCGTCAATTTCGCGTTGTTCTCCCAAGTGGCCGACAGCGTCGAACTGTGCCTGTTCGACGATGACGACAACGAGACACGCATCAACATGACCGAGCAGAACTCGTATGTCTGGCACAACTACATCCCGGGCATCCAACCGGGCCAACGCTACGGCTACCGCGTGCACGGCCCCTACGATCCCGGGCAGGGCCTGAGATGCAATCCGGCGAAGCTGCTGCTCGACCCCTACGCCAAGGCCATCGAGGGCAACATCGACGGCGACGAGAGCCTGTTCTCCTACCGCTTCTCGTCCCCCGACAACGACGGCGTGCTCAACGACATGGACTCCGCCGCACACACGATGAAATCCGTGGTCGTCAACCCGTACTTCGACTGGGGCAACGACCAGCATCCGCGCATCCCATACCACGATTCCGTGATCTACGAGGCGCACGTGCGCGGCATGACCAACCTCAACCACGACGTGCCGCCGGACATCCGCGGCACCTACGCGGGCCTCGCCTACCCGACCGTCATCGAATACCTCAAGAAGCTGGGCGTCACCGCCATCGAGCTCATGCCGATCCACCAGTTCGTCAACGACTCGTTCCTCCAGGAGAAAGGCCTGTCGAACTACTGGGGCTACAACACCATCGGGTTCTTCGCGCCCCACAACGCGTACTCGTCCGCCGGGGAACGCGGCCAGCAGGTCAACGAGTTCAAGTCGATGGTCAAGGCGTACCACCAGGCCGGCATGGAGGTCATCCTCGACGTGGTGTACAACCACACCGCCGAAGGCAACCACATGGGCCCCACGCTGAGCTTCAAGGGCATCGACAACCGCGCCTACTACCGTCTCGTCGACAACGACCAGCGCCACTACTTCGACACCACCGGCACCGGCAACTCGCTGCTCATGCGTTCGCCGCACGCCCTGCAGCTCATCACCGACTCGCTGCGCTACTGGGTGTCCGAAATGCACGTCGACGGCTTCCGCTTCGATCTGGCCGCCACGCTGGCCCGCCAGTTCCAGGAGGTCGACAAGCTCTCCGCGTTCTTCGACATCGTCGAGCAGGACCCGATCATCAGCCGCGTCAAGCTCATCGCCGAACCGTGGGATCTCGGCTCCGGCGGCTACCAAGTGGGCGGCTTCCCGTCCAGCTGGTCCGAGTGGAACGGACGCTACCGCGACACCGTGCGCGACTTCTGGCGCTCGCAGCCGTCCACGCTGCCCGAGTTCGCGTCGCGCCTCATGGGTTCGTCCGACCTCTACCAGATGAACGGGCGCCGTCCCGTCGCCTCCGTGAACTTCATCACCGCGCACGACGGCTTCACCCTCAACGATCTCGTGTCGTACAATGAGAAACACAACGAGGCCAACGGCGAGGGCAACCGCGACGGCGAAAGCAACAACCGTTCGTGGAACTGCGGCGTCGAGGGTCCGACCACCATCGCGGACGTCAACGACCTGCGACAGCGCCAGATCCGCAACATGTTCTCCACGCTGCTCGTCAGCCAGGGCATCCCGATGATCTGCGGCGGTGACGAGGTGGAACGCACCCAGCAGGGCAACAACAACGCCTACTGCCAGGACAACGAGATATCGTGGACCGACTGGGACCTCGACGGGACCCGAGAGGACATGTTCGAGTTCGTTTCGAAACTCATCCACCTGCGCCTCGACCATCCGGTGCTCCACCGTCGCCGCTTCTTCACCGGACGCGAGCCGGGGGAGGACACGGAGACGATCCCGCAGGTCGAATGGTTCGACCACACCGGCTCCATCATGGACATGGAGGACTGGCAGAACACGCATGCGTTCTCGATGATGGTGTACCTCAACGGTTCCGACATCCCGGAGCTCGACTACTACGGCAACCTGATGGTCGACAACGACTTCATCCTCATCTTCAACGCCCACTACGAGCCCATCCAGTTCACGCTGCCGGACGAGCGCTATGGGCGCAAATGGAAGCTCGTCGTCGACACGCACAACCCGAAGGGACCCGTGCTCAACTACGAGGCCGGCTTCGCGATCACCGCGCAGTCGCGCAGCTTCATGCTGCTCATGAGCGCGGAGAGGCCGAAGCAGCCGCGGAACTTCTGACGGCGCCGATCCGCGGCGCGGTGAGGCAGGGAGGCGGGTGTGCGGCATCCGATGCCACGCACCCGCCTCGACTTGCGCCCGCCGCCCCGATGCGGACGCAGGGGCGCGGTCGCCATGGCCCTCGGCGTGTCGCGGATTTGACGACTCGTCATGTTCTGGTAATGTATCCACTCGTTGCCAAGACAACACCTGTCCGGGTGGCGGAATGGTAGACGCGCTAGCTTGAGGTGCTAGTGCCTATTTTATACAGGCGTGTGAGTTCAAGTCTCATCCCGGACACCGGCAAGACCCCGTGGTTTCGTAAGGAACCTCGGGGTCTTTTCCGTTCCACGCGGCGGTGGAATCGGGCTATAGGATCGGGGGGTACAGGGATACGAGGCGAGGGAAAGGCGGGAGATTCTCCCTCAACCCACATTGCCTTGTTTTCCACGTTGGGTGGGAGGAATCGTCTTTCCCTCAACTCGCGTTCGGTCGTTTCCCGGGTTAAGGGAGAGGATGATTCGCCACCCAATGCCGTAAACGGCCGGATCATGGTTGAGTGTCGAAATCGCTCGAACCCGCAATCCTTGGAAAATGGCGGTTTTGCGCGAACGCGACCCACATGGGCCATGCCGTGGCTCGGATCCATGTTCTCCCTTAACCCGAAAACCCGCCTCTGCAAGGTTGAGGGGAGACCTGATGCTCGCACTCAACCGGGAAACGGGCCTCCACCGGGTTGTGTGGCGAATTCGCGGCTCCGTTAGGCCCCGGCCCCGGAGAAACGACCGGGACAGTAACCATCCCCGCATGCCGAATACGGAGAGCCGGAAAGAAAAAGCCCTGAACGCCGATGGGTGAGCAGGGCTTTCGGGTCGGGCTAGCCGGATTCGAACCGGCGACATCCTGTTAGGATTCGGGGGTTCTTGGCTCACGCCAGCGGTCTTGGCTCACCTCGGAACCGTTGGAATAAAGCCATTCTCCGTTTTTTTAAGTTTCTTTGTTCAGACCACCCGGATTGGCGAATCGTGACGGTCATTGTTGACAAAATGTTAGCGTCTCGGAGCTCGGGACCGGCGGAAACGCTCGGCGTGTCGCCAATGTCGTTCTGGAGTTATGTTAGCGCTCTTGAAGTCTACGTCCGCTTGCTTCGTCGGCTGCGGTATCGAGGAGAGCGGCACATGCTCCCTATTCATCTGATTGCGACTGAGCGACCCCTTGCCGGTTTGAAGGGTCGCTTCGCTGGTTTCCGCGAGCTTCGTCAGTTATGTTTCCGCTGCAATGACGCCGTTTTGCCGACTTTCGCGAGCTTCGTTGATTGCCGCTGATTTCGCTGTTCTCCGCGGTCATTGCGTCCCCATCGACGCAGGTGTTCTCAGTCGAATGAGACGTAATGGCTGCGGAGCGGCGACGACCGGCGACGAGGCATTCGTTCGGGCCGCTCATGCGCAATGCGACCGGTGCGAGGCCCTCCATCGTTGCCCGGTTCGCTCTACGTGCAGTGGGATGCCGAACATCGATTCGAGCCTTTCGTCGGTAAGGCCCTCGCCTATCGGCCCGGCGAACGTGATGGTTCCGGGCGTCGTGTTGCCGTCGAGCGTGGCGTAGATGCGCGGATGCTCGTCGAGGTATGTCGTACACTCGTGTTCCGTCATGCGGCCCATCATCGCGATATGGGCGAATCCCGCGGGAATGTTCTCCACCTGATGCGTGACGAGCAGCATCGTGCGGCCGTCCTTCGCGCGTTCACCCGTGAACGCCACAGCCACAGCAGCGTGACGGCTCCGGCGGGAACGGCCCAGATACCGAGTGTGCCCCGCCATCCGATCGCATCGGACAGGGGCAGGGTCACGGCCGAGGCAAACGCGGCCATGCCGGTCATGCATGCGGAGTAGATGCCGGTGGCGAGTGAGGTGCGGCCGGGATGGTCGCGTTTGACTATGGCCGGCACCAGGGCGTTGCCCACCGCAATCGAGCAGCCGACGATGAGCGTGCCGGTCCATAGTCCGATGGTGCCGAGCGTCGAACGGATCACGATGCCGATCGTCAGGAACGCCATTGCGGCCAGCACGGTCCGTTCGATGCCGAGGCGTTCGGCGGCGCGGTGCACCATCGGGGAAACGACGGCGAACGCGAGGATGGGCAACGAGCCGAGCGGCCCCTGCATCGTCGCGTTGAGATGTTCGGACGCCCCTATCCGCGGCAGCAGCGGGCCGACGGACGTGAGAGCGGGGCGCACAGGTTCAGCGCGACGACGAAGACCAATGCGGTCAGTATCGATGCGGCGAATCGCGATGCCGACGATGGTGCGGGATGGCGTTGTGTTGTCTGTTCCGTGATGATTGATGGGTGATTGATGGGTGTCCGTGTGATGATGCCGTTGGTGCGTATGGGTGGGAGGATGGCCGTCATCGCCCGCCGGGAATACGCGCGGCGATGGCGTTGAGGTTTTCGACGACCGCCGCGATGATCTCGTCGTCGCTTTGTCCGCCTTCCAGCTTGAGCAGGCCAAGCGAGTGGAGGGCCCCGGCGATGGAGAAGACGGCGGCGATGCGCTCGCGCTCGTTCGCCGCTCGGGCGGAGTAACGTTCGACGAGCGTCGATTCGATTTTGCGGAACATGGCTTCGGCGCGGCCTGTGAACAGGACGCGCAGATCGTCGATCTGGCTGTCGATGGCCGGTCTCCAGCCATTGAGGAATGCGGGTGGATCGGACAGGATCTTGTCCTTGTCGGGGTAATGCTCCAGCATCGCGTCGATGGTCTCGTCCTCAAGCTTGTCGTTGAGGTCGTATACGTCGAGGTAATGCTTGTAGAACGTGCTCGGGTTGACGAGCGCAAGGTCGCAGATGTCCTTGACCTTGACCTTCGAGACCGGAACTCCTGATGCCCGTAGGCGCAGAAACGCCTCGCGGATCGCCTTGCGGGTCTTGACGATGCGTAGATCGGTCATCATGCCCCTTTCGTCTGTTCGTTTGTCGGTGGCGTCATTCCCTCGCCGACCATAAGCCGAGTGTTATGCGACGATTCGGGCAAATCGTCGCATAAGCGAGAAATGTCGCATATCGGTGGTTGCCGTCCGTTGCGTTTCGATAATAATTGATGCTCGTTGAATAATCAATAACTATTGTTTATCGGAGTGTTGTTGTGAAACTTGGCATCAACAGAAAACAATGGATCATGGTCATCGTGCTGCTCATGGGCACATTGCTGGCCGTGCTCAACATGTCGGTGGTCACGCCGGCGCTGCCGTCCATCATGAAGGACCTCGGGGTGGATTCCACCACCGTTCAGTGGCTGTCCAGCGGCTATTCTCTGGTCGAGGCGATGGTCATCCCGCTCGCCGCGTTCCTCATGGGGCGCTTCTCCACCCGCAGGCTGTTCATTGGATGCATCTCATTGTTCGCGGCCGGCAGTCTCGTCGCCGCATTCGCGTCGACCTTCTCCCTGCTCATGGTCGGCCGGGTGCTGCAGGCCCTGTGCACCGGCGCGATCATGCCGATGGTCACCGCGGTGATCCTGCTCGTGTTCCCCAAGGAAAGCCGCGGTACGGCAATGGGCATCACAGGACTCGTCGTCGGTTTCGCCCCGGCGCTCGGCCCGTCCGTCTCCGGCGTGATCATCGACTCGTTCGGCTGGCGCACGCTGTTCGTCATCATGGCGGCAGTCTCGCTGATCGTCATCGCGTTGGCCGCCGTCTACCTGCGTAACTTCGACGGCTTCCAGCCGGGCGCGTTCGACCCCATCTCCGTGCTGCTCTCCTCGGTCGGCCTGGCATGCCTGCTGTACGGACTGTCCACGTTCACATCCACCGGCAACATGGCGCTCACCGTCGCGCTGATCGGCATCGGCGTACTGCTCGTCGCCGTGTTCGTGCGCCGACAGCTCAAGGCGAAGGAACCGATGCTGCGCGTCGGAATCCTCGCCAACCGCACCTACGCGCATTCGGTGATCATCGTGGCGTGCATGCAGGCGGCCCTCATGGGATGCAACGTCATGGTGCCGATGTTCATCCAGACCGTGCTCGGCGCATCCGCCACCGCCAGCGGGCTCGCCATGCTCCCCGGCGCCCTCATCGGCGCATGCTGCGGCATTGTCTCGGGTCGTCTGTTCGACAAATACGGCATTCGCAAGGTCGCCCTGCCCGGCCTGACGGTCATGACCATTGGCGGCGTGCTCATGGCTCTGCTCGGCGCGGACGCCTCGGTCATCCTCACGGCATGCGCCTACACCGTGCTCTACGCGGGACTCATGTTCGCCATGACCCCGGTGAACACCTGGGGCATCAACGCGCTCGACAACGAAAACATCGGACACGCGCAAAGCGTGACCAACACCGTCGGACAGATCGCCTCCTCGATGGGCACAGCCCTCATCGTATCCATCTCCGCGCTGTCCACCACCCTCGCGCCCACCGCCACCGGACACGCGCAATCCATACTCGGCTCGACGCTGGCATTCGCCGCCATCGCGGTCATCCTCGCGGCCGCCCTCATCACGGCGCTTCTGGCGACTCGAACGCACCGAGGCACGACGAAACGGACTCTCGTCGGACAGTGACCGAACCGATAACGCATCAACAGACACGGAACCAAAACGAAACGAGACATGATGAACACCACGAACAACTCGCTGACCCACAACATCCGCACCTTCCACCACGGCACCGAACCGCTGGTGGATCCCATCCAAGACACATTCATACGCACCGACAAAGCCGGCAACTCATGGTTCTGGGTCGGTCATTTCGAGACGGGCGGCCACACCCTTGACTTCATGTACCACGTCAGCGTCCTGCAGGTCTCCAAATACCTGCCGGTGCGCATGATCAACAGCGTGCTGTCCATCACCGATGAGACCGGACGCATCTACCGTCACGAAGACCGCTTTTACAAGGTCAGACGAGGACAGGTCGCAGGCCAGGGACTGCACATCCACACCGACAAGGACGTCATCGAAGGCGACCTCGACAACATGCGCATCGCATCGGCCATGCCGGACGGATCCATCTACCTCGACCTGCACGGCACCGGATACCCACTCTACAGTCTCGGTACCGGCTACTTCCAGATCGCCGGAGTGGCCAACTACCAATACTCGTTCCCGCACATGGCCGCCAAAGGCGTCATCACTCTCGGCGGCCAGCGCCACGAGGTGGAGGGAATGGTATGGATGGACCGTCAGTTCGCCGGCATGCCCAAAGGCAGAAGCCTCAAGGACGGCTACAACTGCAAATGGCTGTGGATGAACCTCTGCTTCGACAACGATCCCGACGTGATCAGCCTATGGGGTGTAACCGAACTGGCCACCGGCAGCGAACATTGCTGGGCCAGCGTCCTGCACGAGGACGGCACCCAATCTTCCGCCGGCGTGGATCCGATGGTCGGCGACTCCTTCAACGTGTGGGAAAGTCCTGTGACCGGCATGAAATACCCGACCGGATGGACTATCTCCATCCCCGAATGGGAAGCGAAACTCACCGTCACATCCATCATGGACGAACAGGAAATCGCTTCGCCGAACCCCTCAGGGCGCAAATACGAAGGCGCAAGCCAAGTGGTCGGCACCTACCGAGGACACTCGGTGACGGGCCACTGCTGCCTCGAACTCGTCGGAGGATGGAACTGACAACACCGGCCCATTTTCCGAAATCACCGGCGTCGGGCCGATTCCGCCAACCCGCCGAAGAAAGTCACAACCCGACGGACCGGTGAACAAGGGATTCGGAATGGACACGGAATAGCCTTTCGGGGGCTCTCGCACAAGTTAAGCCCGTCTCGCGCACAACACGAGATGGGCTTGACTCCTTGTTTTTATTTAATCCATAAAAACCTCCATAAATTAGCAACCATTCAGCGAAAAGATAGTTTAAACCACTGTACATTTAAATTGCCGACTGATATTAAACAACTATAGTTGTTTTATCATTGTAAATTAATTACTATGGGAAGTCAAGATAGTTTTAAATATCAACTGACTTTCCAGGAACAGGAGAGGACTTTTAATATGGATAACAAGCAAATGCAAATCAGGAAAGCAATTCTTGACAAATCATGGATTATCTGTGTGGTCGCAGTGATTGGCGCACTGATTTCAGCGATTTTGATGCCGGATAAGGGACCGATACCGGCGTTTGTCATTATGTTTTTCTTTGCTATTGTTCACGGAAATGCTCGTTATGGATGGAAAAATATGCTTATTTTCTTTGCCATATACTTTGTGTTGAGTATGTGCCTGGAGACCTGCAGTACGATCACAGGATTTCCATTCGGCGCTTATTCTTATACGGCAGTGGAAAACAGTGGCAATGTATCGTTTGGTGTCGGGATATTCTATTTTGACTTAGGCTATCTTTCCTGGACGATTGCTTCTATTCTTCTTGATGGAGCAGACTGGAGACTGGATAAAAAAATAAATCTGTTTGCTATGCCTATTGTTGCATCGACAGTTATGACGGTAGTTGACCTTGCTACTGATTTTACATCGTCCACTGTGCAGCATATCTGGAACTGGGGAGAAGGCGGTGGTTTCTACGGTGTTCCGTACACAAATTTTCTTGGCTGGAGTTTTGTCACCTGGCTGTGCGCACAAGTATTTGCTTTTGTATTACGCAGACAGCAGGAAAATATTCTTCCGACACATAACAAGAGGAACTTTTTATGGCCTGTTCTGGCATATGGTTCTATGGGACTTAACCTGATCATCGTTTATTTTGTTCCCGGAGAAACGGGCACTGTGATGGATGAAAGGGGAGTTGCATGGCAGATTTCTGATATGCGGGAGGCGGCATTACTGATAGCATTTTATACTGTGGTATTTATTGCGGTCCTTGCTCTTTTCAAAATGGGGCGAGGTGATTTGAAAGAAAAACCGGATCAGGAGATTGCAAATCAGTAATACATATTTGAAGAAATTTTAGGCGCTGTTGTTGTTTTCGTGGGTGTGGGTTCGTCGTTGAGTCGTTGAGGGAGTAAGAGAAGAGCGCTTCCTGGGTAGGATGTTTTCGACCAAGATAAACAAGCAACCAGCAAGCGCCTGATGAACAGGATATTCAACCAGCTCCTCAACGTCAAAGACACGGTCGTCGAGACCGCGCGGACCGCCGACTCGCTGCAGCGTCCCACGCCCGTGCTCGAGATTCGCGTGTGCCCGCGCAATGGGCATGCTCCGATGCTCGAGGTGCGGCAGACGTCGTCGTGGTTACGACCAGGGTGGTGGTGTGCGTCGTTGGCGGCACCAGGACTTCGGCTGCCGGCGGGTAGAGATGGTCGCCGTGATGCCGCGCGTGGACTGCCCGGAATGCGGGGTCGTGGTCGCCCAAGTGCCGTGGGCACGGCCCGGCAGCCGGTTCACCAGGGATTTCGAGACGGAGTGCGCGTGGCTGATGACCGTCGCCGACCAGAAGACTGTCAGCGGGTTCCTGCACGTCGCGTGGGGGGACCGCGGGCGACATCGCCCATAGGGTCGCCGAACGGTTGCGAGCGGGGATGCCGTCGCCGTTCGACGGTCTGACGGCGATTGGCGTGGACGGGACCAGCTGCCGGAAGGGCCGCACGTATCTGACCGTGGTCGTCGATCATGAGCGCCACCGCGTGATCCGGGCGCACGACGGGTACGGCAAGGACGTGTTCGGCCTGTTCTTCAAGGCGTTGACCCCACGACAGCGCGCGTCCATCCGCGTGGTCACCGGCGACGGGGCGCGTTGGATCGACTCGTGCGTCGCCGAGCACTGCCCGAACGCGCAGCGCGTGCTCGACGGCTTCCATATCGTCTCCTGGATGACCGGCGCGCTCGACAAGGTCGGAAAACGCCTCTGGAACCAAGCCGGACGCGAACACGACGAGGAAACCACCAGGCGCATGCGCGGCGTCAAATACGCCGTCCTGAAGAACCCAGACCCACTGACCGACAAACGGAACGAGGCGTTCGACGCGTTGAGGAACACGGATCCCAAAGGCCAGCTCTACCCCGCGCCTGGCGGCTCAAGGAACTCCTCGGGACCCTGCTCAGGCACCCCCTCGACCGGGCATGCGGCGAACTGAACCACTGGGTGTTCCGGGCGTCACGCTCACGCATCCCCGAGATCGTCGAACTCGCCGGGAAGATCAGGAGACGTCGCCCCGACATCCTGCGCACGATCGAACTGGGATGCTCCAATGCCAGGCTCGAGGCGTTCAACAACAGGATCAAGGTCACCGTCCGCATGGCCTACGTCTTCCACCACGTCACCAACCTCATCAGCCTCGTCATGCTCAGATGCGGCGGGCTCGACATCCAACTACCAACACCAACAACCTAACCCACGAAAACAGCAGAAGCCTCTTATTTTTCTTCATGGAAAAATAGGGACGTTCCGATGATGGGCTGGACGCATGAGAATGAAGTCCGGCAAGGCGAAGAAATGCCCGATATGCGGTCAGTCGATGAAGAAAAACGGTCGAACCGCGAAAGGAACCCGACGTTGGAAGTGCACGGCCTGCTCGCTAAGCTCGACCATGCCGCGGGAGACCGCCGCGCGCGGGAGGCAGCTCGACGCGTTCCTTACCTGGCTGCTCGGCCACGCCTCCCAGTCCACGTGCGACGCGAACGGTGACGCGCGCGCCCTGCGCAAGCGGACCGCGTGGTGCTGGAACATCCGGCCCATGGTCCCACCGCCGACCGTCAAGCATCACACGGTGATGGCGGACGGCACGTACATGAACCATGATTGGTGCCTGATCATCGCGATCGACGGCGGGACCG
>NZ_WHZV01000006.1 GCF_010667645.1 Bifidobacterium platyrrhinorum | reverse complement strand
GATCCCGTTCGACTTGCATGTGTTAAGCACGCCGCCAGCGTTCATCCTGAGCCAGAATCGAACCCTCCACAAAAAACTTCATGAAAAGCATCCGAAAAGATGACTCACAAAAAAAAGAAATCGACAATCCTTATAAGGAAAGGACAATCACAAAAACCCCACCCCCAATTACCCACTCTCATGGAACCCCGCAAAACACGAGGAAGGGAATGAACTGGCAATCATTGACTATAAAGAAGTAGTACAAACACACTCTTGAGTTCTCAAACCACCACCACACACAAACCAACCCGGCAACCAAACCAACCAAGGAAAGCAACCGGACCGCTCAGCGGCAGCGAGTGATTAACTTACACGCAAAACCCCAACCACGCAAACCCACCACCACACAACACCCCACAAACCCCGGAAACAAGCCAAAACACCGGCGTGTCGAAAACACCAAAAACACAACACAAACACACCCACCAACCCACCACACCCACAAAACACACACCAACACCAGCCACGGCACCGTCGGCGCAACCATGGCGCGCTATACCTGTAGGTATGACGAAGAAGATCGCAGTCCTGACCGGCGCAGGCATCTCCACATCCGCCGGCATCCCCGATTTCCGCGGCCCGGACGGCGTGTGGACCAAACACCCGGACCAGATGAGCGTCTACGACATCGACGCGTTCCTCACCGACAAGGAGGCTCGCGAATACTCATGGCGCTGGCAGAAGGAATCCCCCGTATGGAACGCGCAGCCCGGCGTCGCGCACAAGGCGCTCGTCAAGCTCGAGAAAGCCGGCATGCTCACCTTGCTCGCCACGCAGAACTTCGACGCCCTGCACGAGAAGGCCGGCAACAGCCCGAGCATCATCGTGAACCTGCACGGCACCATCGGCACCTCGCACTGCATGAAGTGCCATGCGAAGTACGATACGGCCGACATCATGGCCCGTCTTGACGAGGAGCCGGATCCGCGCTGCCATCGCACGCTCAAGTACCAGGGCGACATGCCCTGCAACGGCATGATTAAAACGGACGTCGTCTACTTCGGCGAGGCCCTGCCCGACGGCGCGATGGAGAAATCCTACAAGCTCGCCACGCAGGCCGACGAGCTGTGGGTGATCGGCTCGACGCTGGAGGTGTTCCCCGCCGCGAGCATCGTGCCGGTCGCCGCGCAGGCGGGCGTGCCGATCACCATCATGAATATGGGCCGCACACAATACGACCGTCTCGCCGACCGCCTCATCCACGACGACATCGCCGTCGCTCTGCCGAAGCTCGTCGACGAAACGATCGCCGCGAACAGCTGAGATCGCCCCGTTTCGTACGGGGCCGAAGGGTCGTCGTCGTTCTGTCCCCGACACACTCCAGGCCGTTCGGCCGAGCCTACGGTCGGGAACAGAACGACGACGACCCTTCTCAGTTCCGACGAATGCAGCGCCATGGCTCATCCTCCACGAACCACAACAAGAGCGACGGGCCACCGCATCCCGTTCCCGACCGTGGGCCCGGCCGAACGGCCTGGAGTGTGTCGGGAATGGGATGCGGCGGCCCGTCGCGGTCACGTCCGTCGCGGTCACGTTTGCCGAGTGGCCATTACCGTCGCACGACGATCGATCAGTAGATGCGCTTGGGCTGGAAGCCTTCGGCGCGCAGGGCGGCGAGGATGCGGTCGATGTGGTCGGGGCCGTTGGTCTCGACGGTCACGCCGAGCGACACCGCGTTCGTGTAGTGGCCGGACGCCTTGAACTGGTCGTGGTCGAGGGCGATGACGTTGGCGCGTTCGCGCGCGAGCAGCGAGGCGACCTTGACGAGCTGGCCCGGGGTGTCCGGCAGCTCCACCTCGAAGTTCATGATGCGGCCGCGGGCGATCATGCCCTTCTGGATGACCGCGCCCATCGTCACGGTGTCGATGTTGCCGCCGGACATGATCGGCACGACCACGTGCGGGCCGTGGGCCGCGGCGAACTTGCGCGAACGCAGGTTGAGGTGCTCGAGCGCGGCGAGCGACACCGCGCCGGCGGCCTCGACGACCAGCTTGTGCTTTTCGAGCATGAGCAGAATCATCTCGTTGATATCGCGTTCGGTGACGGTGACGAGATCGTCGAGGAACTCGTTGAGCAGCGCGTACGGCAGGTCGCCCGGATGCTTGACGGCGACGCCCTCGGCGGAGGTGACGACCTGGTCGGCCTCGGTGACGCGGCCCGCGGCGAACGAGTTCTTCCATGCGGGGCTGCCTTCCGGAATCGCGCCGATCACGCGCACCTCCGGCTTGAACGTCTTGATGGCGAGCGCGACGCCGGCGCCCAGGCCGCCGCCGCCGAGCGGCACGACCACG
This sequence comes from Bifidobacterium platyrrhinorum, assembly GCF_010667645.1. Taxonomy (GTDB): domain Bacteria; phylum Actinomycetota; class Actinomycetes; order Actinomycetales; family Bifidobacteriaceae; genus Bifidobacterium; species Bifidobacterium platyrrhinorum. The sequence continues at coordinate 164,503 of NZ_WHZV01000006.1, read as the reverse complement.
TCGGTGACGTTCGGCACGTCCTCGAGGATCTCCAGTCCGATGGTGCCCTGGCCGCAGATGACCTCGTAGTCGTCGAACGGCGGCACGAAGATCATGCCTTCCTTTTCGCTCAGTTCGGCGGCGTGCGCGGCGGCCTCGTCGAAGACGTCGCCGTAGAGGACCACGTCGGCGCCGTACGCCTTGGTGGCGTCCACCTTGAGCGGCGGGGTGATGGTCGGCATGCAGATCGTCGCCTTGGCGCCGCGTTCGCGGGCCGCGTAGGCGACGCCCTGCGCGTGGTTGCCGGCGGATGCGGTGACGATGCCGCGCGCCAGCTCCTCGTCGCTGAGGGAGGCGATCTTGTTGTAGGCGCCGCGGATCTTGAACGATCCGGTGACCTGCAGGTTCTCCGGCTTGAGGAGGATCTCGTGCCCGGTCATCTCGCTCAGTGCGGGGGACGGAATGATCTCGGTGTGGCGGGCGGTCCCCTTCAACCGCTCGGCGGCCTTCTTCAGTTCGGCCGCATGGTCACGCTGCAATGCTTTGAGGACGTCTTTCTGTTCCATAGTGCGTATTGTAGGCGGGCACGCGGCCGGAACAGGGCCGCGTGCCCGATTCGCGAATCGTCAGATCCGTACGACGATACCCTCCCACGGATCCAGTTCACGGTTGGCGAGTGAGACGACGGCGTGGGTGGCGCCGTGCGTGGCGATCACAATGTCGTGTTCGGTGACGCCGTTTTCGACCAACGCGTACGATTCGGCCGGCAGGTCGACGGTGCGCCCGGACAGGTTGACGGCGACGAGCAGCGTGCCTCCCGCAGCTCCCGGCGTGGTGGCGAGCGAGCGTGTGAACGCGTAGACGTGCTGGTCGTCGGCGTCGAGCAGCGTCCAGTCGCCGGCGGCGACCACCGGGTTCTCGTGGCGCAAGGCGATGAGCCGCTTGTAGAACGCGTACACGGAGTCGGGGTCGTCGAATTCGGCGGCCGCGTTGATGTCGACATGATTCGGGTTGACTTCGATCCACGGCTCGGCCGGAGCGTCGGGGGCGGTGAATCCGGCGTACCTGGACGCGTCCCACTGCATGGGGGTGCGGGCGTTGTCGCGGCTGATGAGCTCGAGCGACGCCATCATCGATTCGGCGGTCTGGATCTTCGCCTCCTCGACGCGCTGGCGGAACGCGTTGATCGATTCGAGGTCGCGGTATTGGTCGAGCGTCTTGAAGTGCGCGTTGGTCATGCCGAGCTCTTCGCCCTGATAGACGTACGGGGTGCCGCGGTGCATGTGCAGGAGCAGTCCGAAGGCCTTGGCGGAGCGCACCCGCGCCTCTTCGCCGGTGTCGTCGCCCCAGCGGGACACGATGCGCGGCTGGTCGTGGTTGCAGAAGAACAGGCTGGCCCAGCCGGCGTCCTTGACGGCGGCCTGCTGGTTCGCCAGAACGCCGCGCAGCCACGGGGTGCGGAACGGGACGATCTCCCACTTGGAGCGGCCTTCGCCTTCGCCCATGTGGTCGAAGAGGAAGAGCATGTCGAGTTCCTTGTTCGCCGGGTTGGTGATGTGCTCGTTGCGTTCCGGGGTGATGCCGGGCGCCTCGCCGACGGTCAGGAAGCCGTCGCGGCCCTCGAACACCTCGCGGCGCATTTCGGCGAGGAACTCGTCCTGCCGCGGGCCGTCCGCGCAGAACGGGTTCGGGTTCGAGTAGCCTTCCTCGCCGACCGGCAGGTCCTCGAGCTCGGAGCCGGCTTCGCCGGGCAGGCGCCCGGCCGCGTCGGTGCGCTTGGAGATCAGGGTGATGACGTCCATGCGGAAGCCGTCGATGCCGCGATCGAGCCACCAGTTCATCATGTCGTACACGGCGCGGCGCACGTCCGGGTTCTCCCAGTTGAGGTCGGGCTGCTTCTTCGAGAACTGGTGCAGGTAGTATTCGCCGCGTTCCGGGCAGTACTCCCATGCGGAGCCGCCGAAGTAGGATCCCCAGCGGTTCGGTTCGGCGCCGGGCGCGCCGGGTTCGTAACCGGGGCGCGCGGGACGCCACCAGTACCAGTCGGCGTGCGGGTCGTCGGGGTTCTTCGACGCTTCGAACCATGCGTGCTCGTCGGACGTGTGGTTGACGACGAGGTCCATCACGATCTTCAGCCCACGCTTGTGGGCTTCGGCGAGCAGCTCGTCCATGTCGTCGAGCGTGCCGAACAGCGGGTCGATGTCGCGGTAGTCGGAGATGTCGTAGCCGTTGTCGTCCTGCGGGGACTTGTAGACCGGGGAGAGCCACAGCACGTCGACGCCGAGGTCGGCGAGATAGTCGAGACGCGAGGTGATGCCCTTGAGGTCGCCGAAGCCGTCGCCGTTCGTGTCCTGGAACGAGCGCGGGTAGATCTGGTAGACCACGGCGTTCGCCCACCACGGGTTCGGGGTGGCGCCGTTCGTACGGACGGCGTCGGGCAGAGTTTCACGGTTGAATGCGGTCATCATCGGCTCCTTTGCAGCTATGGCGTCGCCGCCGCACGGCCGTCGTGGCGCGTGCGCGGCATCTGCGAGCGAGTGTAAGCGACGACGGTTTTCTTTCCCATTCGCGTCCGTGCCGGGTGCGCCGGAAAGAAAACCGATGGAGGCGATCGCGACGGGCGGGGTTGGGTATTCTGGGGACGGAATGCACGACCGGCGGAGCGAGGACGGCTGATGGACGGAACGCAACGGGAGTTTCCCCGATGGTTCGAGGGCTCGGAGTACACGCATCGCGTGGCGCGGGCCATCGCGAAGTACGGTCCGATCGCGCGCACCACCCTGGCGCAGATGCTGGGACTGTCGCAGGGCGCGCTGTCGCGCATCACCGGCGATCTCATCTACGCGGGCGTCATCGAGGAACTGCCCGGCGACGCGGTGGGCCGCGGCCCGCTGCCGCAGGGGTTCACGCCGAAGGAGAGTTCGGAACGCCGCGGCAGGCCGCAGACCGCGTTGGTGCTGTGCGCGAACGCACGCACGTTCATCGGCGTGAAGGCGCAGGGCACGTCGGCCATCGCGGCGGCGGTGAACGCGCGCGGCGAGGTCGTGTCGTCGCGTCACGAACGCGTGTTCCCGGACCGTTCGCCGGAGACGGTGACGGCCGCGATCGCCGATCTCGTGCGGGAATGCCGTGACGACGTGGCGGCCACGACGCTGCCCTCCCCGACCGCCGTGGGCGTCGCGATCGGCGGGCACGTACGCGACGATACGGTCGTCACGCATGCGCCGTTCCTGCGCTGGGACCGTGACGTGCCGCTCGCCGCGATGGTCGAGGAGGCGAGCGACCTTCCCTGCAATCTGTACAACGACATCGACTCGCTGCTCGTGGACGCCAGCTGGTTCGGGCCGGGCGTGGGATTGGAGGCGTTCGCCGTGCTCACGATCGGTGTGGGCGTCGGCTATTCGCTCGCGATGCGCGGCGAGCCGGTCTCCTACCCGGACAAGAGCTACGGGCTGCTCGGGCATGTGCTCATCGACCCGGAAGGCCCGCGCTGCGTGCTCGGGCATATCGGATGCGCGCAGTGCCTCACCGACGAGTCGTTGGCGAACCAGTATTCACGCATGATGGGTCGAGCATGCACGTTCGACGAGTTCGCGCGCGACGCCCGCGACGGCCGGCCGCAGGCGTCGCGGCTCGTGCAGCTCACCTGTTTCCGTCTGGGTTCGCTGATCGCCATGATCGCGAACATCGCGATGCCGTCGAAGGTGATGGTGGCGGGCGAATCGGCGTTCATCGCGGCGATGGGCGTCGACGCGGTCCGCGACGGCATCCGCCGCTACCGGCACAGCCAGGCCGCGCCGGTGGAGTTCACCGTGGTCGACCACGACTGGCAGCTATGGGCGAAGGCCGCCGCCAGTCGCGTCATCGAACGGTATATCGGCTGAGGTTCCGTTCACTGCCTGACAACGGTGAACAGAACCGACTGAGCGGGATGCAGCGACGGCGGGCGTAGGCCGTAGGCGGCGAGCGTGCGGCCGGTCATGAGGACGCCGTCGGGCGTCCACCAGCCGAGCGGGGACTGGCCGTTGCCGATGCCGAGCGCCGCGAGGTCGAGGTCGAGGTGCAGCGGCTGCACGCGGTATGTGGCGTCCGGGTCGAGGCCGGGCAGACGGACCGGCGAGGCCGGATAGGTCTGCGATGTGGTGAGCTGCGTGAACCGGTAGAACGCGGCGGTCCGGTCGGGTTTGACCATGCCGTCGACGCGCACGGCCGGGTCCGGGGTGTCGGTGTGGACGCACGTGTCCACGGCGAACCAGGCGCGGTGTCGCTTGAATTCGGCGACCCATGCGGCGAGCTTGGCCACGTCGGCGTCCGGTTCCTTGAGCAGGTTCCATTCGATGCCCATGTGCCCGTAGAACGCCATCGCCATGCGCAGTTCCTGGCTGGTGGCGCGCTGCGTGGAGTGCGCGGGGCTCGCGCCCACGTGTTCGCCCATCATGCATGGCGGCACGAGCAGCGACGTGTAGCGCTGGATGTCGGCGCGTTCGACCGGGTCGACGCAGTCGGACACCCAGATGCGGTCCGCGAGTTCGAGGATGCCGAGGTCGACGCGGCCGCCGCCCGAGGAGCAGCTTTCGATCTCGAGGCCCGGATGCGCGGCCTTGAGGTCGCGGAAGATGCGGTAGACGGCGAGCGTCTGCGCGTGCACGGCCGGTACGCCGTACCCGTGGCCGCCGCCGTTGTCGAACCGCTGCGTGGCGGCTTCGGTGACGAGCTTGTTGTGGTCCCACTTGATGTAGTCGATGCTCAAGCTCCCGACGAGCCCGTCCATCGCGTTGTAGATGTAGGCGTACGCCTCCGGGTTGGTCAGGTCGAGCACCTGCTGGGAACGGCCCTGCATCGGCAGGCGGTTCGGCGTGGACTTCAGCACCCAGTCCGGGTGGGCGCGGTACGTGTCGGAATCGGGGTTGATCATCTCCGGCTCGAACCACAGGCCGAACTCCATGCCCTTGCCGTGCACGTGGTCGGCGAGCGCCTTGAGGCTCTTCGGCCCGTCCGGCCACACCGCGGACGAGATCTGCCAGTCGCCGAGTCCGGACGTGTCGTCGCGGCGGGAGCCGAACCATCCGTCGTCGACGACGAACCGTTCGACGCCGGTCGCGGCGGCCTTGTCGGCGAGCGCGGTCAACGTGTCGTAGTCGTGCTGGAAGTAGACGGCCTCCCACGTGTTGAGGATGACGGGGCGCGGTTTGGACGCGAGTTCGGGGTGGAGGTCGCGCAGGTGGGTGTGGAAGCGCGCGGCGACCTGGTTGAGGCCGTCGCCGGTCGCGCCGTACACCCACGGCGTGGTGTACGTGTCCGTCGCGGCGTCGCCATGCAACGTGGCTTCGCCGCCGAACAGGATCTCGCCGCCGCCGATCATGCCGTCCGTGTACGGCTGGCGTTCTGCGGCGAGCACGCTGTTGCCGCTCCAGCCGACGTGCACGGCGTAGGCCTCGCCGTGTTCGAAGCCGAAGCCGGGCACGCCGGCGGTGAGCAGGAGGCTCGCGTCGAAGTCGGGGCGTCCGGCCAGCGAGACCTTCTCGAACCGGCCGACGGTGAGCGGCTGGCGCTGCGGGCTGCGTTCGCGCAGATGGTGGCCGGTGGTGGTGAGGATTTCGGTGGCGACGGCGGGCAGCGGGAAGCCGAGTTCGACCTTGCCGATCTCGAGCGCGTCACTTGCCGCGCCGGTCGTGTCGGTGATGGCGGCGCGTTGGCGGATGAGGCCGCCGTGCAGCAGTTCGACGGTCCAGACGAGGCGCACGCCCTGTTCGGCGTCTTCGGCGGTGACGGTGACGACCGGGGTGTCGACGGTTGTGACCGGCGCGGCGACGCGCGCTTCGGCGGGCGTGGATTCGGGGGCGTCGACGGCCTGCGTCACGTCGAGCGCGGGGCGTGCGTCGAGCGTCGTCGCGATGTCGGTGACGGTGAACTTCGGGAACAGTTCGATGCCGCCGCGGCGCACCTCGAAGCGCTTCTGGCCGATCCACGATTCGCTTTGCGTGGGCAGGATCGACGGCCACATGGTCTCGTCGAGCGCGCCGGACACGCGTTGGGGCCTGAGGGCGTCGACCTGGGAGATCAGGGTTTCCGGCGCGGCGACCGGCTTGCCCCAGTGCACGAAGCGCGGCAGTTCGCCGCCGGGGAAGGCGAGCGCGAACGCGACGGCCGATTCGGGGGTCACGGCCGATTCGTGCGCGGTGCCGGCCTGTTCGGCGTAGATGAGGGTGATCGGGGTGCCGTCGGCGGCGGTTCCGGCGAATCGTTCGATGCGCGTCATTGCTGATCTCCTTTGGGGTATCGGATCCGGTCCCGTGGCTGGTCCGTGACTGGTCTGCATCCGGTTCCGATGGTAGGACGGCGACCTTTCCTTGCCATCCCCCTGTGTGTTCCGTGCCGCTGGAAAGAAAAACATCTCCCATGTCCGAATCCGGTTCCGGTTTTGTCGCGGTCTTCCGTTCCCTGCTCACCCGATGCGCTTCGCACGGCGGCCTACCCGCATCGACGAGGGGCCAAGGGCTAGCGCCGTGTGGCGAAGAAGCCGGCGAGCAGGGCCGCGCATTCCGCTTCGCGCACGCCGCCGTACACTTCCGGCTCGTGGCCGACGTGCGGGTCGCGCGGGATGTCCCATACGGATCCGCAGGCGCCGAGCTTCGCGTCCCATGCGCCGAACACGATGCGGCCGACGCGGGTCTGGAGGCATGCGCCCGCGCACATCGGGCAGGGCTCCAGGGTGACGGCGAGCGTGCAGTCGGCGAGGTTCCAATCGCCGCGGGATGCGGCGGCCTCGCGCATCGCGACGATCTCCGCGTGGGCGAGCGGGTCGCCGTCCGCTTCGCGCGTATTGAACCCACGTCCGATGACGGCGCCATGGTCGTCGATCACCAGCGCGCCGACCGGCACATCGCCGGTGGCCATGGCGCGACGCGCCAATCCGATGGCCTCGCCCATCACCTCGTCATACCGCATATCGCCCCCGTGCTGTTGTGGCCCGCTGTCGCATTGCGGCCGATTCCCTTGTGACCATTGTTCCATCATGGCCGTCGTTCCATGGGGGCCGCCGTTCCGTTGTGACCGCCGTTCCGTTGTGACCGCCGTTCCATCGTGACCGTTGCTCCGTTGTGACCTCACTCACCCCGTCGCGGCCGACCTTACCGCATCCGGCGGCGGATTCCACGGAGAACAACCGCCACCTCCGTAAAAACCGCCTCTCACTCCGACTCAGCGGCGGATTTCACGGAGATCAGGCCCATCCTCCGTATTTTCGGACGCTGAACCACCGTAAGAGGCGGATTCCACGGAGCAATGGAATCATCTCCGTAAAAACCGCCTCTAGATGCCGGAATCGGCATCTACTTGCATGACGTAGATGTTGCGGCGGAGTTCTCGGGCCTGGGGTCGGGAGATGTCGCCGGCTTCGAACATGTCCTGCACGACGCCGAGCTCGATCGCATAGCTCTGCTTCTTGATCTCGTCGGCCTGGCCGGCCGCCGCCGCGCTGCCCTCCATGTTCGGACGGGACTTGAGCGAGGCCTCGGCGCGACGGTAGTCGAGGATCAGCGCGGAGCAGAACTCCGTGTTGAACCGGTCGTGGCTCATCTCCTCGCCGAGCTTGCCGATCACGTGTTCGATGGCGTCCACCTGCAGCGTGCGCATGTGCGCGAAGATCTGATCCTCGCTCACCAGCGGCGTGGTGCGGCGGATCTTGTTGACCGTGCGCTTCACCAGATTCAACGTGCGATGCTGCAATCCGCGCAGACGGCCGCCGAGCTGCCATCCGATGCGCCCGCTTTCCGGGCCGGCGGTGGTGTGGCGCAGCGTGTTCATGATCTGGTCGAGCATGCGCTCGCACACCTCCACGTTGAGCTCCTGCTCGGCCTTGTCCGGGATCGGATGCGCCTTGAGGTCGGCGAGGCGGTCGCGCACGAACTGCTTCTCCCAGTTGAGCGCCTGGATCTGCAGCTCGCCGTAGCCCTGCGGGTCGAGCGCGCCGAGACGGTGCTTCAGGCGGCTGATGCGCTTCGTGTACGAGTCGATGACCATGAGTACGGCGCGGCGGTTGTCGGGCGTGATGCGGCTGGTGAGCTCCTCGACGGTGCGCCGCAGCACTTCGATGGTGATCTCGTTGAGCTCGGTGCCCGTGTCCTTGTTGCGGTTGGGGGCGAGCAGCGGCAGCAGGAAGTTGGCGAGCAGCAGCGTCATGACGATCACGCCGGAGGCGATGAAGATGAGCTCGTCGCGCATCGGGAACGGCTTGCCGCCGGACAGGTAGTACGGGATGGTGAACATCAGCGACAGGGTGATGGTGCCCTTGGCGCCGCCGAACGTCATGACCGCCGCCGAGCGCCAGCGTTCGGGCGTCATCCTGCGCCGTTTGCCGGTGTTCACGTCGCGGGCGATGCGCAGCATGCCAGACACCCAGATGAAGCGCAGCACGATGACCACGGCGGTGACGAGCAGGATCGCGACGACGAGCAGCCGGTTGCTCACCCACGGGTCGGACCAGCTGGCGATCATCGCGCCGGGCAGCAGCATGCCGAGCAGGATGAACACGGCGCCGTTGAGCGTGAACGAGAGCACGCCCCACACGCTGGTGGCGACGATGTTGGTGCGCGCCACGTTCGGCCCGATGCCGGTGCGGTCGAACCGCACGAGCAGTCCGGCGGCCACGACCGACAGGATGCCGGAGACGTGCACCTCCTCGGCGCCCAGGTACAGCAGGAACGGCAGGAACAGCTCCATGAGGATGCGCGTGGTGGTGGTCTCCCAACCCAGCGAGCGCACCGTTTCGAACAGCCAGTTGATGACCAGTCCGACGAACGTGCCGAACAGGGCGCCTCCGATGAACGAGACCGCGAAGTCGCCCGCGGCCTCGCCGACGGCGAATTCTCCGGTCACGGCGGCGGCGATGGCGAACTGGAAGCCGACGATGCCGGAGGCGTCGTTGAACAGCGATTCGCCTTTGAGCACGCCGCGCTGGCGCATGGTCAGCGACGCCTCCTTGCCGAGCGAGCTGACGGCGACCGCGTCGGTGGGGCCGAGCGCGGCGCCCAGGGCGAGCGCGGCGGCCAGGGTCATCTGCGGCCATAACGCGTGCAACGCGAAGCCGACGGCGGCCATCGTGGCGATGGCGAGCCCGATGGCGAGCGACAGGCTGAGCTTCAGGGTCTTGAGCAGGGCGGATTTGTCGATCTCATGCGCCTCCAGATAGAGCAGGGGCGCGATGAACAGCACCATGAACACTTCCGGGTTGAGGTCCACGGTCGGGAAGACGGGCAACAGCGTGATGGCCGCGCCGAGCACGATCTGCACGAGCGGGGTCGACACCTTGGGGATGAACCTGCTGAGGAACGAGGACAGCACGACCGCCGCGATGATGCATAGAATCAGTTCGAGCACGTCCATGTGTTGCCGCTCCTTCCGCCTTCTCCCAATCGCCCAAAGTATAGGAACAGGGTTAGGAAATCATTACGCGGGAGGCGTGACGGCCGCGTGGACGGGCATCACGCGGGAACCCGACCACCGTGATCATCCGGCGGACCGTCGGGTCGTTCGGACCGTTTCGGCGCCGGCCCGCGCGATCAACCGCATCGTCACCGCGCCTGTTTCGCCGCCTTCGCCGCCTGCATCGCCTTGCAGGCGACGAACACGGACCGCACGAGCAGCACACCCAGATACACGGTGAACATGATCGCGCCGGCGCGCGGCGTGACGGAGGCCGCCATCCACGTGCCGAGCGGCGCAGTGAGCGCGGCCACGACGCCGATGATCAGCGCGGCCTTGACGTGCACCATGTGGCGCCGTGCGTTCGCCACGGATGTGGTGATCGCGTTGGGGAACATGGCGAGCAGCGACGTGCCGCGCGCGATGAGGTCGCTCGCGCCGAAGAGGATCGACAGGGCGGGCACGCAGATCGCGCCGCCGCCGATGCCGAGCAGCCCGGCGAGGATGCCGGCGACCACGCCGAACGCGACGAGGCCGACCACCGTGGCGACGGTCATCTCGATGCGCGAGTCGCGAGACGGGTTCGACATGGCCTGGTTGACCATCACGAACAGCAGGAACACGACGAACGCCCACCGCAGCACGATCTCGGAAAGCCGGGAGAGCAGCCATGAGCCGATCTGCCCGCCGACGAACATGCCGGCGAACACGATGAGCGCGGCGATCCAGTCCACGTCGCCCTCGAACGCGTAGGAGGCGACGCCGGAGACGGCGGTGGGCACGATGGCCATCATCGAGGTGGCTGCGGCGTGCCGCTGCGTGAGGCCGAGCCAGACGAGCGCGGGCACGATGACGGTGCCTCCACCGATGCCGAACAGGCCGGACAGGATGCCGACGGCCACGCCCACCACGGCCATGATGATCAGGCCGCGCGGGGATTCGTCCAGATGGTTCTCGTCAAGGGCGGCGCCGGCCGCCGGTTCGGCTTCGATCGTTGCGTTCATGCCGCCAGTCTAGGCACGGGCCGCCGCGCGGGGCCGGCCGGTTTCCATTTGCCACGCCCTTACGGCGCCGCCTACAGCACGCCGGAGGTGATGTCGTGGTCGAGGAACCACTGGCGCAGGTCGGCGAGCTCCTCGAGGCTCACGTTGTGGTCGAGCGCCCGGTAGCTTTTCGTGGTGAGCCACGTGTGCTCGTTGAGCCACGCCTGCGCGGCGAACAGCTCGTACTTCGGCACCACGTCGTCGTTCTTGCCGTACGTGTAGAACACCGGCACGTTGTACCGTTCGAGGATGCCGTCGGCGGGCGCGGTGCCGGGGACCACGCCGGGCGCGATGTAGCCGGACAGCGACACCGCTGCACGGTAGCGTTTCGGGTTGACGCGCAGCAGGTGCACGGCCAGCAGGCCGCCCTGCGAGAAGCCGAGCGGCACGACCTCGCGTTCGTCGGGCAGGTTGTTCGCCACCCACCGGTCGATGGACACGGCCATCTCGTAGGCGGCGCGGTCGAGGTCCTCGCCGAACGGCACCCGTTCGCCGAACCACGCGTACGCGCCGGGCGAGTACGCGTCGCCTCCCGCCAGCCGCAGGGGCCCGCGCAGGCTCGCGAAATCATTGTAGGGGGCGATCTGGCGCATGAGGTCCGCCATCTCCGCCTCGTTGGATCCCCAGCCGTGCAGGCAGAGGAACAGCGGGTGCGTGGGATGCGTCGCTCCCCCGCCGCGCGAATACCGTGCAATGGTCAGGTCGATGGTCATGTCGTCTCGCCTCGTCGCCGATGAATGCCGATGGATCGTGGGATGTGTCCGGAATCGATTATCGCGTATGGGGCATCATCGCGCCGCCGGCGTTCCACCGATGGACAGTGTCCGCCCGCCCGCCGCCGACGACGCGTTCGCGGACGTCCCGTCGCCGCCCGTCGCGCCGATCCTGGCGAGCGTGCCGCCCCATTCCTTCTGCAGCAGCGTCATGTCGGAGGCGTCGCCGAACGCGATCCACCGACCGCCGCTCAGCGTGCGCCAGTCGCCGCCCGTCGCGTCCGCGGCCTGCGAGGCGTATTCGCCCAGCAGGTCGCCGATCTTCGTCCGCACGGCGTTGCGGTATAGCTTGGCGGCGGATTCCGAATCGAAGGTGAGGTAGGCGACGCGCGTGTCCGGGCACACCGACGCGGATTCGACGCCCGGGTAGACGTCGACGTCGATGTCCTGCCAGCCGGATGTGCATACGCCGGTCACGCGTTCGACGTCGAAGCGCATGCGGTCGCTGCTGTTGACCGGCGCTTCGTCGCGCACGGCCGGGCGGACCAGCCCGTCAGGGAAGAGCACGCCGACGACCACGCCGAGCGTGAGCAGCATCACAGCGAAGACCATCGTGATGATGCCGCCGGACGCGACGCCGCGATGGCTGACGCGGCGGGGCACGGTCGCGCGCGCGATGATGACGAGGACGAGCGTGACGCCGATGAGCACGGCGCACGCGATGGCGATGAGACGGCCCGGCACCGTGCCGTCCGGATCGACGTAGGCGGGTGCGATCTCGTGCGCGGCGGATGCGGCGCCGCATGCGATGGCGGCCAGTCCGCACAGCAGCGCGACGATGGCGAGCGTGCGGCTCACGCCTCCGGGACGATGACCGGCGTGGTAGGTGATGTCGCGCCGGTTCGCGGCACGACGGGCAGCGGGTCTGCGGGGTTCGTCGCGCGTGCCGCGGGCGCGGCGTGAAGCGCGACGACCGGAGTCGCCCGAAGCGTCGTCCCGGCCAGCGAAGAAGTCGTAGTCCTCGTTCATCGTGTCCCCCTTCATGGCCTCCGTCGCCCCTGCTGCCCCAAGTCTACCGCGGTGGGGTAAAGGCGGCCGTCATCCGCGGGAACGGCAAAGGAAAACCCCGGTGGCGAACCACCGGGGCCAGAGAAAGGAGAGAGAAGAAGAAAGGTTCAGTTGTTCGGGGCTTGCGCTCCGGGTCGGCTTGGTGCTGACGGTTATTAGATAACCATGCGTTCCTGTGCTTACCGATGTGTTTGGCTGGGAGATTTCTGGGAATCGGGGACGGCGGGCTCCGGCTGGCCGGTCCGGGCCGATCGAAGGGGCGCGTGTTGTGGGTGGGCGCTAGGCTTGTGGGCGATATCACATTCGTACTATTCCGTCCGTGAGGAGCTTTTCATGCTGCTGTCCGACCGCGACATTCTGGCCGCGCAGGCCGAAGGGCATATCTCGCTCGACCCGTGGACCCCGGAGATGGTCCAGCCGGCCTCGATCGACGTGAGGCTCGACCGGTTCTTCCGTCTGTTCAACAATCACGCATACACCTACGTCGACCCGTCCGAGAACCAGGGCGCGCTCACCGAGGAGTTCGCCGTCGACCCGGACGAGCCGTGGATCCTGCACCCGGGCGAGTTCGCGCTCGGCGCCACGTGGGAGTACGTCAAGCTCGATGCGACGATCGCCGCCAGGCTGGAGGGCAAGAGCTCGCTGGGTCGCCTCGGCATCCTCACCCATTCGACCGCCGGGTTCATCGACCCGGGCTTCGAAGGCCATATCACGTTGGAGCTGTCGAACGTGTCGACGCTGCCGGTGAAGCTGTGGCCGGGCATGAAGATCGGGCAGATGTGCTTCTTCCAGCTGAGCTCCCCCGCCGAGCATCCGTACGGATCCGCCGGCGTCGGCTCGCATTACCAGGGCCAGCGCGGCCCGACGCCGAGCCGTTCCTACGAGAACTTCTACCGCGCGCACATCGACGACTGAGCGCGCACGCACGTATCGCCGTCGCACCCGTTCCGGTGCGGCGGCGATACGGTATGCAAGACTTCGGCGGCCGGCGACGGCCGCCTTTGCTATGACGGTACACAGTGCGACGTCGACGGCAACGAACCGCCGAGCGGACAGACACGAGTGAGGAGAGACCGATGACCGACCCGAGCGGCGACTTCCATTTCGACTTCCAGAACCGACAGACGCCACAGACGCCGCCAGCTGCGCAGCCGGCGCAGCCTGTTCAGCCGGCGCAGACCGTGCAGCCGGCGCAGACCGTGCAGCCGCCGGTCGAGCATCACGGACGGCACGGCAGGCACTCGGCGCCGAGCGCGTCGGACGCGCCCGCCATGCCGGGGTACGCACCGGCCGACGCCGCGGCCACGCAGGCGTACGGCCAGCCGGCACCCATGCAGACGCCGGCACAGGGCTATGACGCGTTCACGCAGCCGTTCCCGGCGCAGGACCAGCCCACGCAGGCATTCGGCCAACCAGCGCCCATGCAGACGCCGTATGCGCAGCCGACGCAGCCCACCCAGGCGTACGCACAGCCCACGGCCGCGTACGTACAGCCCACGCAGGCGGCGCCCGCCGCGGAGCAGCCGACCCAGGCGTTCCAGCCGTCCCAGGCGACGCAGGCCTACGGTCAGCCGGCCCAGGCCTTCCCCGGTGCGCAGCCCACCCAGGCGTACGGCCAGCCCACACAGGCGTACGGCCAACCGCAGCCCGCACAGCCCACCCAGGCGTTCCCTGCGGCCCAGCCGTTCCCCGTCGCCCAGCCGTATGACGGCGGCGCCGCGGCCGCGGCGGGCGGCGAGGCCACGCAGGTCTTCGGTCCGGACGTCATCGCGCAGACCGCCGACCAGCCGGCGGTCCAGGCCGCGATGCCGCCGTCCATCGCCCCGAACGACGAGGACGAGGATGGCGACGAGGATTCCGGCAACGGCAAGGGCGGCAGGAAGCAGGGACGCCGTGGGATGCCGCGCGGCAGGATCATCGCCATCGTGGTGGCGGCGATCGCCGTCATCGCCCTGGTCGTGGGCGTCGTGATGTTCGTGCGCGCGAACAGCGGCAAGCTGCTGTACGCGGCGTGCACGAGCGCGCAAAGCAAGTACAACGACGACATGAACGATCTGCACGAGAAGGTCACCGAAGCCCAGCAGACGGCGTCCACGACCACCGCGGACCAGTTGAGCGACGCGAACACGCTCACCACGCTCAACCAGCTCATCACCGACGCCGGCAACATCAAGACCGACGCCACCTGCAAGGCCGACATGACCAAGGACGAGCTCAAGGAGAACACCACCAAGTTCAAGGACACGCGCAAGCAGGCCGACGACATGGAGGACAAGCTCGACGACGCCGAGGACGCGGTGACCAAGAGCAAGGGGTCGAAGACCTCGGATGCGCGCAAGTCCGACCTGAACGGCTCGATCTCCTCCGCGCAGAGCCTGCTCAACAGCTCCGCCGGCCAGGTGCAGGACGAGTCCACGCGCACCGCGCTGCAGAACGCGATCAGCAACGCGAACAACGTGGCCGGCCAGTCGAACCCGTCCGAATCGGATGTGAACAACGCCAAGTCGCAGCTGGAGAAGGCCATGGCCGACGTGAACGCGTCGATCTCCGCCAAGCAGCAGGCCGACGCGCAGGCCCAGCAACAACAGCAGAGCCAGCAGCAACAACAGCAACAGAACCAGTCGCAGCAGCAGAACCAGAACAACTCCGGTTCGGGGTCCGGCACGGACTCCAACACCGGAACCGGAACCGGCGGCACGGATGCCGGCGACGGCTCCAACGGCTCGAACTGAGCCCCGCCGAGCCGCGCAATACGCCGCGATCCGGTGCGCCCCCGGCACACGCCAGCCGCCACGCCCCGCACATATCGTGCATGAAAACATGAAAGAAGCCCCTCGCACGAGGGGCTTCTTTCATGCCGTCATCGATCGGAACGCATCACCGCGTCACCGCCCGGCCATCGCGCGCAGCACGCACTTGCGCAGTTCGGAGGCGACGAGCACGAACGCGGCGAGGCCGATGCATTCGAGCCAGGCCAGCGGGCTCAGCGGCGTGGTGCCGAACGCGGTGTTGAGGAACGGCACGTAGATCACGACGAGCTGCAGCACGACGGACAGGCCGATCGCACCCCACAGCCACTTGTTCGAGAACAGCCCGACGAACACGCTCTGCAGGTGGGAGCGCGAGGCGAGCGCGTTAAACAGCTGCGCGAACACGAGAATCGTGAAGCCCATCGTGCGCGCCTCGGTCATCTGCGCCTCGTGGCCGAGCGCATCCACCGAACGGTCGGTGAACAGGCCGCCGGCCAGATGCATGTCCATGCCGATGAGCGTGACGGCGGCCATGATGAGGCCGACGAAGACGATGTCGCCCCACATCGAGGCGTCGATCACACGGTCGGTCACGCGCCGTGGCCTGCGGTTCATCACGTCCTCGGTCTGCGGGTCGACGCCCATCGCGAGCGCGGGCGCCGCGTCGGTGAGCAGGTTGATCCACAGCAGCTGCGTGGCGAGCAGCGGCACGGTCACGCCGGTGGATTCGGGCTGCGTGATGCCGAGGAATCCGGCGAGCACGACGCCGAAGAACACGGTGAACACCTCGCCCACGTTGGAGCTCAGCAGGTAGCGCAGGAACTTGCGGATGTTGTCGAAGATCACGCGGCCTTCGCGCACGGCGGCCACGATGGTGGAGAAGTTGTCGTCGGCGAGGATCATCTTCGCGCTCTGCTTGGTGACCTCGGTGCCGGTGATGCCCATCGCGACGCCGATGTCGGCGGTCTTGACGGCCGGGGCGTCGTTGACGCCGTCGCCGGTCATCGCGACGATGTTGCCCTGCCGCTGCAGCGATTCGACGATCTTCAGCTTGTGTTCGGGCGCGACGCGCGCGTACACGGACACTTCGGACGTGGCCTTGTCGAACGCGGCCCGGTCGTCGGCGAGCGCGTCGAGCTGGTCGCCGGTGAGCGCCTTGCCGCCCTTGTCGATGATGCCCAGGTCGGAGGCGATGCGTGCGGCGGTCAGCGGATGGTCGCCGGTGATCATGACGGCGCGGATGCCGGCGCGATGCGCCTCGGCCACCGAGTCGCGCACTTCGGTGCGCGGCGGGTCGATGATGCCGACCATGCCGTTCCAGATGAGGTCGGATTCGATCGCGTCCGCCTGGTCGGCGATGTCCGCGACCTGCCCGGCCGCGTTCGCCGTGATGCCCGGCACTTCGGACAGGTTCGCGGTGCCGAGCGGACGGTACGCCTCGCCGAGCGTGCGGTACGCCTCGCCGGAGAGCCTCTCGACGGTCGCGAGGATCGTCTGGCGGTCGCCTTCCGTCAGCGGGCGCACCTGCCCGCCGACCGCGATGCGCGAGCAGTACGAGAGCAGCACGTCGGGCGCGCCCTTCGCGAACACGGTGAGTTTGCCGCCTTCCGTCGAGTCCTGCGCGATCACGGACATGCGTTTGCGCTCGGACGTGAACGGCACTTCGGCGACGCGCGTGAACCGGTCGTACCCCTTCATCGCGCCGGTCTTGCGCGCGGCGACGATGAGCGACACCTCGGTCGGGTCGCCGACGACCTCCCATCGCCCGTTCTCCTCGCGCAGGTCGCCGTCGTTCGCGATCGTGCCGGCGGCGAGCGTGGCGAGCGCCTCCGCCCTGAGCGACGGATCGCCGGAGAGCGGCGACCCGTCGGCGGCCGTCATCGTGCCTTCCGGCGTGTAGCCGGTGCCGGTGAGATGCACTTCGCCGCTGGGGGTGACGATGCGTTCGACGGTCATCTCGTTGCGTGTCAGCGTGCCGGTCTTGTCCGAGCAGATCACGGACGCGGAGCCGAGCGTCTCGACGGAGTGGAGCTTCTTCACGATCGCGTTGTGCGCGGCCATGCGCTGCACGCCGAGCGCGAGCACGACGGTGAGGATCGCGGCGAGGCCTTCCGGCACGGCGGCCACGGCGAGCGAGACGGCGAG
This sequence comes from Bifidobacterium platyrrhinorum, assembly GCF_010667645.1. Taxonomy (GTDB): domain Bacteria; phylum Actinomycetota; class Actinomycetes; order Actinomycetales; family Bifidobacteriaceae; genus Bifidobacterium; species Bifidobacterium platyrrhinorum. The sequence goes on along the minus strand of NZ_WHZV01000006.1, from coordinate 147,382 downwards.
CAGCAGCGAGTCGATGACGTCGTGGATGTCGTTGAAGCCTTCGAGGAACGCGAGCGCGGCGAGCACGATCACGGCGATGATGACCACGGCGATCCCGAGGATCTTGGAGACGTAGTTCATCTCCTTCTGCAGCGGGGTCTGCTCGTCCTCGGTGGCGGAGAGCATGTCGGCGATCTTGCCGACCTGCGTGGCCATGCCGGTGCCGGTGACGATGGCGCGGCCCGTGCCCTGCGTGACGGACGTGCCGTTGAAGATCATGTTCGCGCGGTCGCCGAGCGCCTTGGCCTCGCGCAACGTGTCCGGTTTCTTGCCGACGGGCACGGATTCGCCGGTGAGCGACGCTTCGGCGATGCGCAGGCTGGCCGCGGCGAACAGGCGGCCGTCCGCGGAGACCGAGTCGCCTTCCGCAAGCACGATGATGTCGCCGGGGACGACGTCGACGGTGTTGATGCGCACGACCTTGCCGTCGCGCAGCACGGATGTGGTGGGGGCCGTCATGCCGGCGAGCGCTTCGACGGCGGCCTCCGCCTTCGCCTCCTGGATGTAGCCGAGCACGGCGTTGACGATGAGGATGAGCACGATGACGATCGCGTCGAACGGCAGCGCCTCGCCGCCTTCCGCCCCGGGCACGGCGTTCGCCTTCTCGATGAACCACGCGATCACGGAGATGACGGTGGCGGCGAGCAACAGGTAGACGAGCGGATCCTGGAACTGGGCGAGGAACTTCCTCCATTTCGGCACGGGCGGCGCCCCCGCCAGCTCGTTCGGGCCGAACCGTTCGAGCCGGCGTGCGGCCTCGGCCGAACTCAGGCCGGTGTTCGGGTCGACGTCCAGCGCTTCGGCGACGTCGAACGCGTCGGTCAGGCTGGGATCCGTGTCGAGGATGCCGTCCGGCCCGATGCCGGAAGCGGTCTGCGATGGCATGCCCTCGTTCGTTGCGGGCGATGCGGATTGATCATGCGTGCGATCAACCATGGTGATCTCCTTGGTATAGCCGCGGAGTAGTCAGCACACGGGAATGCACGCCGGTTGTCTCCCCGACGGCCCGCATGCTGCGCGGTTATGGGCTTCGGCGCGACTGCCGCCGAAGCATGTGGCCCCATTATTCCACACGTTTTCCCGTACCGGCACCGACATGCCGCAGCCCGTTGCCCACCGCGTGTCGCCCGGGGGCGCCGGGGCCCTTCCCCTAAAAACACGGTTCCCTCCATGGTTTGCCATGGAGGGAACCGCAATGCCCGGGATGACCGGTTGGCCTACGGACGGTCCACCGGACTATCCGCTCAGTGGCTCCAGACGGCCGCGTCGGGGTCGAAGTCGGGGTTGTAGCCGTCGTCGTCGGGGTCGTTGTAGGTGTACTCGTCGTCGACGACGCCGGAATCGGCCTCCTCAAGGAGGGTGTCGATGTCCTTCTTGTCGAGCATCTGGCCGGGCAGCACGTCCTCGATGTAGCTGGTCACGGCCTGGCTCATCGGCACGTCGTGGCCGGCCTTCTCGGCGAGGAACCAACGGTGGGTGAGCACCTCGTGGAAGAACTGGGCCGGTTCGATCTGCGAACGGTATTCGCGCGGGATCGAACGCACGGTCGGCTCGAACACCTCGCGCATCCAGTCGGTGGCGACGATCTCCAGATCCTCGCCCTCGCGCCACGTGGAGGCACGGTAGGCGTCGAGGTCGTTGAGCAGGCGACGGGCCTGGTTCTCCTGCACGTCGAGGCCGGTGAGGCGCAGCAGCTTGCGGTTCGCATAGCCGGCGTCCACGACGCGCGGGCGCACGAGCACGCGCTTGCCGTCCTCGTCGGTCTTCATCTCCAGCTCGTCCACGTCGAAGCCGAGCTCGTTGAGCTTGTTGACGCGCTTCTCGATCTTCCACATCTCGTCCGGGCCGAACTTGTCGGTGTCGGTCAGCGCGCTCCACAGCGAGTGGTAGCGCTCGACCAGGCGGTTGCCGACCTCGATCTCGTCCACGTCGCTGGGCAGCAGCTGGCCGGAGCTCAGATCCATGAGTTCGCCGATGATGTTCGTGCGCGCCAGGTCGATGTCGTATTCGCGCTGTCCCTCGGTGAGGTTCACCTGCAGGTCGCCGGTCTCGGCGTCCACGAGGAACGCGGAGAACGCGTCGGCGTCGCGCAGGAACAGCACGTTCGACAGGGACACGTCGCCCCAGTAGAAGCCGGCCAGGTGCAGGCGCACGAGCAGCACGGCCAGCGCGTCGATGAGACGCTCGGCCGTGTCCGGGCGCAGGTTGCGGGCGAACAGGGCGCGGTACGGCAGCGAGAACTTGAGGTGCTTCGTCACGAGGATCGCCTCGAGCGGCTCGCCCTCCTTGTTGTGGCGTCCCGTCACCACGGCGACCGGGCGCACGGCCGGCAGTTCGAGCTTCTGCAGGCGGCGCAGGATCTCGTACTCGCGCTCGGCCATCTGCCGCGTGATCTCCTTCATCGCGTACACCTCGTCGCCGACGTGCACGAAGCGCACCACGTGGCGGGAGATGCCGCGCGGCAGGTTGGCGAGCAGGTCCTCCGGCCAGGTGGCGAGCGGCTTGTGCCACGGCAGGGTGAACATCTTCGGGTTCGAGCTCGCCGCCGTGATGTTCAGGGCCCGGGGCTCCGCGTTGCCGGGGGTCTCGGCCTCGGCGAGGACGCTCGTCGCCTTCGCCGCGCGCGGATCCAGTTTCGACAGATTCATCGATGCTTGCATCGTCGTGCCTACCTACCTTGTTGCCTGGTTATGCCTATGTGACCTGGTTGTACCTGTTTGCCGCGCCCGGGCATGTCCGGGACCGCGCCCGGCCATGCCCTGCCCGTCTATCGCCGACGGCCCGCGCGGCTTTCCTTACTTGGCCGCCTCGCCGGCCTTGCGGCGCGCGTTCGCGACCGAGTACAGGCTGATGCCCGCCGCCACGGACGCGTTGAGCGATTCGACCTGGCTGGAGATCGGGATGCCGGCGACCGCGTCGCACGCCTCGCGCACGAGACGGCTCACGCCCTTGCCTTCCGAACCGAGCACCACGACCAGCGGATCGGTCTCGAAACCGGTCTCGCCGACCAGCTTGTCGCCGCCGCCGTCCAGCGCGACCGCGTAGTAGCCGCGCTCCTTGAGGCTTTCGATGGCCTTCGTCAGGTTCACGACGCGGCACACCGGCAGGTGCGCGGCCGCGCCGGCCGACACCTTCCACGCGGCGGCGTTCACCGAGGCGGAGCGACGCTCCGGCAGGATCACGCCGTTCGCGCCGAACGCGGCGGCGGAACGGATCACCGCGCCCAGGTTCTGCGGGTCGGTCACGCCGTCGAGCGCGATGAACAGCGGGCGCGCGCCGATGCGGGCGGCCGCCGAGTTCGCGGCCTCCATCGCGCGCGACTTCTTGTCCGCACGGTCGGCGAGTTCCGCGAGCGAGGAGTACTGGTACGGCTGCACCTTGAGGATCACGCCCTGATGGTTGCCGGAACGGGCGATGCGGTCCATCTCCAGACGGTCCGCCTCCAGCATGTGCAGGCCCTGCACGCCCGCCAGCTTGACGATCTCGCGGGTGCGGTCGTCGTGCTCGATGCGCGACAGCACGTACAGCGTCGAGCTCGGCACGCCCACGCGCAGCGCCTCGAGCACCGAGTTGCGGCCGAACACCAGATCGGAGGTGTCCGCCGAGGAGAACTTGTCGACGCGACGACGCGCCGCGAGCCTCGGATCGGACATCCTGCGGCGGTCGGAGGCCTTCTTCGCCGCGTACGCCTTGTGATACACGCGATCCTCGGCCTTGGGCGTCGGTCCCTTGCCGCGGAGCGCGTTCCTATGCTTGCCACCCGACCCCTTGGTCGGTCCTTTCTTCGTAACCATAAGGGTCATTGTCCCAGCACCCCAGCCCAACGCCCGCGTATGCGAAGTGCCGGCGCGTTCCTTGCGGGGAGCGCGCCGGCACTTCGCCTATCGGGACGCCGGGCGGGCATATCGCCGGGGCGTCGACCGTCAGAAGCCCGTCGACGGGAAGCCCCAGTTCGTGGCGCCGGCCTTGAGCAGCAGGCCGTTGTCGTCGAGCGTGATGGTGATCGTGCCGCTGGTATTGCCGGGATCGCTGGAATTCGAACCGGTCATCGCCGTCCACCGGGTCGTGCTGGCGATGGTGGCCGTGCGCGACGAGGCGTCGTAGCTGACGTCGCCCAGCGAGACGCTGCCCTTGGGGCCCGCGCCGCCGAGGCCGCTGATGCCGCTCGGCGTCTGGTACTGCTGGCAGGCGGTCGAATCGTACTTCGCCGGCGCGAACAGGTCGTCCCCGCCCTTGGAGGAGCTCATGAAGAAGAAGTGCGTCTCCAACGACGTGCGCAGCACATCGGACGCCCCGTGCAGGCTGGTGGCGCCCACCTGCGACGCCGGCTTGACCGAGCAGGTGTCGTAGGAGTAGATGTTCGCATTCGGCGAGAGCACCGGGATCAGGTCGTCCGAGCTCGGGCCCACGCCGTAGTCGCCGTACAGCACGTACGCGATGTACAGCGCGTTGTTCTTGGCCGTGGCCTCGCTCAGCGGCGCGGCGGAGTCCTTCCAGCCGCCGTCGCTCCACGTCCACTTGCGGTCATAGCCGAGGCTGGTGTAGCAGTTGCTGCCGCTGTACGTGTACGCGGCGACGCCGTTCTTGTCGAGGTCACCGGCGGAGGACATGGTCGCCAGGCACACGCCGTTGCCGTCGTTCGCCTTGTCCGGATCGGGCGAGACGTTCTTGAGCGTGCCGTCCGCCTGCGGTTCGAGCACGAGCGGCTCGTCCAACTCGCCGTCGTTGGCGTGGGAGAACGTGGCCAGCGCGATGTGCCCGGCCTTGTCCACCGCGTCCATCACCGGCACGATGGACAGCGCCGGCTCGTAGGTGCCGGGAATCTCGCTGCGGCCGTACATCGCCTGCCCGCTGCGCGGCACGATGGCGTACGCGTAGCCCTCCGAGTACGTCTTCACGTTGGACATGCCGGGTGCGGTGCCGTTCTCGCCGCCCACGCCGAGCGTGACCACGGCGGTGCGCCCCCACACCGGATGGTCGAACAGCACGGCGCCGGTGGCGGTGCAGCTCGACGGGCACATCTTGCCGTTGCCCTTGAGGCTTTCGACCGCCTTGGTCTTGGCGGTCTCGCGCAGCTGGTCGTCGGCGGTCTTCGTCTTCGTGGCGTTCACGTCCAGCTTGGTCGTGTACGTCTTGCCGTCGCCGGTCACGGACAGTTCGATGCGCGGGTCGGAGTCGGAGGTGGAGGCGACGAACGTGCCGTGGGCGCGGCGATCGCTCTTGACCACGCCGGCGAGCACGTTGTCCGCGTCCTTCGAGGCCTTGCCGGCGACGGTCAGGGTCGCCTTGTCGGAGGGTTTCGCGCTCCAGGAGCACACCGATTCGTCGCAGTCGTTGGCGGGCGCGCGGCGGAAGTCGAGCGTGAGGAACGTCTGGCCGTCGGCCGGCTTCACGTAGGAGACGGAACCGTCGTCGAGCTTCGCCTTGACGGCGATCGGTTTATCGAGCAGGGCCAGCGAGGAGTCGTAGGCGTATGCGACGGGCGTGGAGTCGCCCACCGCGGGGATGTCGGAGTCGCCGGAGCCGTTGCCGGATTCGTTGCCGGAGCCGTTCTTGTCGGAACCGGAACCGTTGGACCCGTTGTTGCCGTCGGACGAACCGTTCTTATCGGACGAACCGCCGTTCTCCTGCGGGAACGCGGTGCACGGGCCGTTCTTGCAGACCGTCTGCTTCGGGATCACCACGCTGCCGGAGTCGATGGTGGGCAGCTTGGAGGACCATTCCTGCGAATCGTCGGTCAGGCGGGACGCGGACTTGCCGAACAGGTCGGCGGCACGCTGCGCGGCCTCGCCGTTCTTCACGATGGAGTCGTTGTCCGCGAGGTAGATGCGGTAGCGCTTGTTGGCCGAGGTGCCCTGCACCCTGGCCTTCGTGGCGCCTTGCGTGTACCCGATGTACACGTTGTGCGCGGTGCCGCCGTCCTCGCGGTAGACGCACACACCGTTGTCGGCCTCGTCGCTTCCCGGCTCGGCGGCGGTGACGTTCACGCCGAACGCCTGCGACACGTCGCCGTCGCTGCCGAGCAGGTCGCGGCACACGCGCGGCATGTCGGTGGCGGCGGCGTGCACGGTGGACTGGAAGCCGATGCTCTGCGACGGCTTGATGACGAAGAAGTAGACGCACACGCCCACGATCGCGGCCACCACGGCCACGACGGCGGCCACGATCGCCGGGATCATCCACTTCGGACGCGGTTTGCGCGCGGCGGCTGCCGCGGGCGCGGGAGCGGCAGGACCGGCCGCGGGCGCGGGAACCGGTGTTGCGGCCGTTGCCGCCGTTGCCGCCGCGACGCCGTCCGGCACCGGCACGGCCGGCGTCTCCGGTACGGCCGCCGACGCATCCGCGTCGGGCAACGGGACGGGCGCGATCGGCGTGGTGGCGGCGGTGTCCGCATCGGGTGCCGTTTCGGGCGAATCGCCGGCCGCTTCTTCACCGGCCCCGGAATCCGGTTCGGCCCCGGCGGCAGGCTCGGCGGCGGGCTGGGTTTCGGGCGCGGACCGGGCGCCGTCGGGCAACGGCACCGGCACCGTGCCGGGTTGCGCCGCGTGATCGGACGCGGCGGGCGTGCCGTCCGGCAGCGGTACGCCGCCCGAGGCGACGGTCGCGTCGGAGTCCGCCACTGGCAGTTTCGCGCCGCATTCCACGCAGAAGGATGATTGGTCGTCGTTATCGAAATGACATTTCGGACATTGCATAGGGTGCTCTTCTCTCCCCGCGACTTACCGCTGTCGCTGTGAATGCTTCTCACCGCCCAGTGTAACGCGGCGATGATGCGGACCCGCAAGCCCCGTTCCGCCCCGATAATCGGGCCGTCGGGCCCGGCACGAGGCGGGCCGCCCCGGAGCCCGCGGCGGGCAAAAAGAAAGCCCCGCAACGCAGCGGGGCTTTCTCCACGAGACGGAGTAGAGAGGAAGAGAGACGTCTCGTGTAATGGTTGGCCGGTTCACCGACAACGGCGAGCCGACCAAGTCTTATATCGGCCGATCAGTTGATGCGCAGCTCGGTCGACGGGGCGAACAGGTGCATCTTGGCCGGATCGATCTTGATCTTGACGGTCTGGCCGACCTTCGGCAGCGCACGCGGGTTCACACGGACCGTGGTGAGCTTGTTCTGGTCGGACATGACCTGGGCCTCCTCGGCGGCGGAACCATCGGTGATGATGTTGCCGTAGATGTAGCCGTCGGAGCCGAGATCCTCGACGTTGACGACCTTCAGGGAGAAGGCGTTCGGATCGTCGGCCGGGGCCAGGGAGGCGTCCTCCGGACGGAAGCCGACGACGATCTTGCCGCCGTCCTCCGGGGTGAGCTTGTTGACGGCGTCGGCCGGCAGGTCGACGGTGTCCTCACCGATCTGGGCCTTGCCGTTCACCACCGGGTGCACGTTGATGTTCATCGACGGGGAGCCGATGAAGCCGGCGACGAAGACGTTGGCCGGGCGATCGTACAGCTCGGTCGGGGCGCCGACCTGCTGCAGGATGCCGAGCTTGATGACGGCGATGCGGTCGCCCATCGTCAGGGCCTCGGTCTGGTCGTGGGTCACGTACAGGGTGGTGACGCCGAGCTGGCGCTGCAGGGCGGCGATCTGGGTACGGGTCTGGACGCGGAGCTTGGCGTCGAGGTTGGACAGCGGCTCGTCCATGAGGAAGACCTTCGGCTTACGCACGATGGCGCGGCCCATGGCAACGCGCTGACGCTGGCCGCCGGAGAGGGCCTTCGGCTTGCGGTCGAGGTACTCGGTCAGGTCGAGGATCTTGGCGGCCTCTTCGACGCGCTTGCGGATCTCCTCCTTCGGGGTGCCGGCGATCTTCAGGGCGAAGCCCATGTTGTCGGCAACGGTCATGTGCGGGTACAGCGCGTAGTTCTGGAACACCATGGCGATGTCGCGGTCCTTCGGCTGCATGGTGGTGACGTCCTTATCACCGATGAGGATGCGGCCCTTGTTGACCTCCTCCAGACCCGCGAGCATGCGCAGGGTGGTGGACTTGCCGCAGCCGGAGGGGCCGACGAGGACGAGGAACTCGCCGTCCTTGATGTCGAGGTTCAGATCATCCACGGAGGGCTTGTCGTTGCCCGGGTAGATACGAGTGACGTGGTCGAAAACGACTTCAGCCATGATTGATTCATCCTTTCAGAGGCAGGTACGTGCCTCACGATCCGTTGTAAAGGGATTACTTGCGGTTTCTGTGCTTTGATCCGTTCGTCACTGTCATCGCATCGCTGCGACCCCGGTAACCTGCAAACCTCAGCGTTTACTTGTGTTCGGAGCGGTGGGATTGTTCCCGCCGAACCTGCGCTTCACTATACACAGCGTTCCGAGCCATGCAAGGAAAGCGCTTTCGCATGGGCGTTTCGCCGAGGTCTGCCCAATGCGGGAAAACGCAAAACCGCATCGTCACGGTGCCGGCCAAACCGCGACACACCGCCGTCCGCGACCCACGTCACAGCTTCATCGAAACGGAGTCGCTACCGGTGCGCACCACGAACGAGACCTCGCTGGCGTCGGGCGATTCAAGGGAGGTGTTGTACGCGATGATCGCGCCGAATTCGTCCTTCACCGTCGACTCCGTCTCGAGCACCGGGGTGCCGTCCGGCACGCCGAAATACCAGGCCATGCGGCCGTCGAGCACGCGCACGCGCACGGTCACGTCGTTCTCCACGAGGTTGACCGCGTAGGTGCGTTCGAGGTATTCGTACAGCGAATCGGCCGTGAAGCCGTCGTCATGCACCTTCGGGAAGCGCGCGGCGGCGAGGAACGTGACCACGTGCTGGCGCGGCGCGTCGCCGATCAGACGCAGCCGCTCGAGCCGGATGAGATCGGCGTCCGCGTCGAGCCCGAGCCGTTCGGCGGCCTTGGCGTTGCGCACGATGCTGTTGTCGAGGACCTTCGTGCTCACCACGTTGCCGAGCGTGGCCTGTTGGCGGAAGAAGCCCATGATCGTGCTGCCGAGCGACTGCCTCTGCGCACCCGCGCCGCCCGTTCCGCCACCGGCACGTGCGCCGGCCGCACCGCCGGGGCCGGAGCCGTCCGCCGCGGTCTCGGTGCGGAAGGTGCCGCGCCCCTGCTCGCGCACGAGCAGCCCCTCCTGGATGAGGTCACCGATGGCATGGCGCAGCGTGATGCGGCTGACCCCGTACCGCTCGCACAGCTCGGGTTCGGCCGGCAGCTTCTCCCCCGGCCGCATGGCCCGGGCGCGCTGCCGCAGGTTGTCCCTGACCGCGACGTATTTGGGAACGCCCTCCGCCATGTCACCAGCTCCTTTCCGTACGTTTCGACTTTACCGTGTCCCGCCGTCGCGCGACGACCGACATCGTACGACGGCCGACATCGTACGATACGACGATTGCCGGAAACGGCGCATGGCCATTCCCGGCAATCGTCCACGTCGATCCGATGACGGTCCGGATCGGCGATTCGGGCCATCACCTTGTCGTCACTCGGCGGCGACGGCCTTCCTGTCGCGGCGACCCATCGCGAAGGACACGATGTAGAAGACGACGACCGCGGCGATGATGCCGCCGATCAGCGCGACCTGGCCGCCGTTGCTGCCCAGCTGGCCGAGCAGGATGCCGGCCACGCCGAAGTCGGCGTCGGAGTAGGTGGCGTTCGCCATGCCGGTCTCGCCGAGCACCGGCAGCAGGAACAGCGGCAGGAACGTGATCGCGAGGCCGTTGGCGAAGGCGCCGATGACCGCGCCGCGGATGCCGCCCTGGCCGTTGCCGATCACGCCGGTGGCGCCGCCGGTCATGAAGTGGGCGACGATGCCGGGGATGATGATGGTCGTGCCGGCGAGCGCCATGATGCCCATGCCGACGATGCCGCCGACGAAGCTGGAGATGAAGCCGATGAGCACGGCGTTCGGGGCGAAGGTGAAGATCATCGGCACGTCGAGGGCCGGCTTGGAGTCCTTCACGAGCTTCTCGGAGATGCCCTTGAAGGCGGGGACGATCTCGCCGAGGACCACGCGCACGCCGGCGAGGATGATGAACACGCCCGCGGAGAAGGTGGCGGCCTGCAGAAGGGAGAAGACGATGAAGTTCTGCCCGTCGGACAGCTTGCTCTCGATGTAGGAGCCGCCGGCGCACAGGGCGACGATCACGTAGATGACGGCCATCGACAGGGCGATGATGACGGTGGTGTCGCGCAGGAAGCCGAGGCCGGACGGGAACTTGATGTCCTCGGTGGACTTGGACGGGTGCTTCTTGGAGCGGGTGAGGCGGGCGACCAGGCCGCCGAGGGCGATGCCCGCGCCGCCGGTGTGGCCGAGCGCCACGTCGCCGGTGCCGGCCGCGTCCTTCATGAACGGCTGCACGAGGGCCGGGGAGATGGTGACGATGAGGCCCTGGGCGATGGCGCCCCACAGGATGACGCCCCAGGTGGGCAGGCCGGCGACCTCGAGGATCACGGCGACCATCGTGGCCATGTAGAACGCGACGTGGCCGGACAGGTAGATGTACTTGAAGCGGGAGGTCATCGACAGCAAGACGTTGACGATCATGCCGAAGAAGAAGATCAGGGCCGCTTCGGAGCCGTACTTCACGAGCACGGTGCCGACGATGGCCTCGTTGTTCGGCACGACGCCCTGCACGTGGAACGCGTGCTGGAACATGCTGCCGAACGGGTCGAGCGCGCCGGAGACGACGGACGCGCCGGCGGCGAGCACGAGGAAGCCGACCATCGTGCGGATGGTGCCCTTCATGATGTCGGTGGCCTTCTTGTGCTGCACGGCCAGGCCGATGAGCGAGATGAGGGCCACGATGATCGACGGCTGGCGGAAGATGTCCAGCAACACTGACAAAACGCCGTTCATAGTTGTTCCTTACCTATCCTTCTTGTTGTTCTTCGTTCTCCGGATGCTCCGGGCCCGGCGGGCCCCGGTCCTACTTGTTCGGCACCTCGACGCCGTGGCGCTCGAGGGCGGCGGCGACCTGCTTGGTGATGTTCTCCATGTCGATGAGGCTGTCGAGCACGACGACGTCGTCCATCAGGCCGGTCGCGGCCTCGGCGATGTCGCGGCCGACGAACAGCACGTCGGCGGAGGTCGGGCCGACGGACGCGATGTCCATGTGGTCGGTCTCGACGCCGTCGACGCCGAGGTTCTTCAGCGCCTTCTCGATGTTGAGCTGGGTCATGAAGCTGGAGCCGAGTCCGGTGCTGCATGCGGTGATGATCTTCATTGGTCTGCCTTTCTGGGAAAACAGGAATTGTCGGAATGGGAAAAGGGAATGGAAAGGGGAAAGCGTGCAGGCGGGATGCGCGCGGCTCTCAGGCGAACGGCTCCCGGGTGCGCGGCTCTCAGGCGAGCGCCGCGGCGAGCTCCTCGACGTCGCCGGCCGCGTTCACGGCGGCGAGCCTGTCCGCGTCGGTGAGGAGCGAGGCCAGCGCCTGCATCAGGTCGATGTGCGCGTCGGCGTCCTCGGCGGCGAGGCAGAACATCGTGGAGATCGGATGCGCCGGATCGTCGGCCAGATCGAACGGCTCGCCGACATGCAGCACGGACAGCGACGTCGCCTTCACGCCGGTCTCGGGTCGGGCGTGCGCGAGCGCGACTCCCCCGCCGAGGTCGATGTAGGTGCCGCCGGGCGACGAGATCGACGTCTTGATCGCCTCGACGTAGCCGTCGGTGATGGTGCCGGCGTCGAGCAGCGGGCGGGTGACCGTGTCGACGGCCTCATGCCAGTCCGTCACCTTGTCGGCGACGAGTACGCCTCCCGGTTGGAGATATGACGACAGCACGATGCCTCCTTGCGAAGTACGGGGTTGCGCCGTGGCCTGCGGTGGCCTCGGCCGGATCCGTCCGGCGGTCCGTCCCGTCGTCTCGGATTCGTAATGTCATCATATCGTCATAACGTCATAACGTCATATCGGGCGTGTCGTCATCATGTCCGGACGGGCACGACGGGCGGTTCCGGCACGCGGCGCCGACGGCCGCCCGCCGGCCATGCCGCCGCGTCAACGCCGGGCGTCGGCCCACTGGATGCGCAGCTGGCGCCAGTCCTCGCGCATGTCGCGGAACAGTTCCGACAGCGAGGGCCGGGCGTCGGCGCTCTCGCCGTCGGCGCCGCCGTCATTGCCGCCGACCCCCTCGCCGCCGTCCTTCCCCGCCGGTTCCGCGCGACGGGCGACGGCGGTCTTGAGCGTGCCGAGCAGTTCGCGCAACGCGTCCGGGATGGCTTCGCCGTCGCTCTCCTCGACCTCGCCGCGCAGCCCCTCGATGCGCCGGCGAAGCGCATCCGCATCCTCCGGGTCGATCTTCAGGCCGGCGATGAGCGACTGGCGCATCGTCTCGTAGTCGAGGTTCGCGAAGAAGTTGAGCTGCTGCAGCCGCATGAACCCCTTGAGTTCGGGGAACCGCTCGTCGATGTACTCCTCGCGGTCGTCGGCTGCCTTCATCCAGTCGCGCGTGAGCTGCGGGTCGAGCGTCGCGGTGATCGACCCGGCGCGCAGACGGTAGTGGTACAGCGTCTCGGGGATGCGCACGACGCGCGTGGCCGAGCCGATCACGGTGCAGATGCGCGCGAGGTCCTCGATCTTGCGCCCCACGGGGAACGCGAACCCGGTGCCCTGGTACGTGGAGGCGGGTGCGAGGAACGCCCAGAAATAGCCGTCGATCTCGGCCCGCACCTGCATTTTGACGGCCTCGACCGGCTCGAGCACCTGCACGGCGTCGTAGTCGTTGTGCCGGTAGTCGCTCAGCAGCGTCCTGCCGCTTTCGGAGATCGTGTCGAACTTGAACATCACGAGGTCGGCGTCGTACTCGCGCATCGCGGCGAGGCAGTCGGCGACGAGGTTCGGTGCGACCGTGTCGTCGGAATCGGCGAAGTAGATGTAGTCGCCGGTCGCCTCGGCGATGCCGGCGTTACGCGCGTCGGACAGGCCGCCGTTCGGTTTGTGGATGACGCGCACACGGGCGTCGCGCGCGGCCCACGCGTCGCACATGGCCGGGCAGGCGTCGGGCGACCCGTCGTCGACGAGCAGGATCTCGAGATTGCGGTACGTCTGCGCCACGACGCTCGCCACGCACGCGTCGAGGAACCTCTCGACCTTGTAGACCGGGATGACGACGCTGACCAGCGGCTCGGATTCCATGCGCTCACGTTCCATGCGCACCAGCGTAACGCCTGCAAGGAACGTAGTGCGCCGCGCGATGCGGACGGTGACGCCTGCGGCGCGGCGCATAGCCGGCCGATACAATCGGAACGGAAACCGCGTGCAAGGGAGGTCGGGCGCATGCGCGATATCAGGGTCGGGGTGGTCGAGGACGACGCCGCGGCATGCCAGAAGGTGCTGGACTATCTCAACCGGTACCAGGCCGAAAGCGCGGCCGCGGGTCCCGGCGGCGACGGCGGGGCCGGCGTGCGGTTCACGGTCTCCGTGTTCGACGACGGCGCGAAGATCGTCGAACGGTACACGCCGGTGTACGACATCCTCCTGCTCGACATCGAGATGAAGGACATGGACGGCATGGAGGCGGCGCGGCGCATCCGCGAACGCGACGACGCGGTCGTCATCGTATTCATCACCGCCGCCCCGCAGTACGCGATCAATGGATACCAGGTGGGGGCGCTGTCGTACCTGCTCAAACCGGTGTCATGGTTCGCGTTCAAGCAGGAGATGAAACGGTCGATCGATTCGGTGCGTCGACGGGCCGACGAATCGATCCTCATCGATGCGGGCGGCGCGCAGCAGCGGCTGGAACTCGCCGACGTGCTGTACGTCGAATCGATCCGGCACACGATCATCATCCACACGCTCGGCGGCAAACTCTCGGTGACGGGCACGCTGAAATCGTTCGAGGAACGACTTGCGCCGCACGATTTCTTCCGTTCGAACTCCTGCTATCTGGTGAATCTGCGGCACGTGACCGGCATGGAAGACCAGGACTGCGTGATGTCGAACGGCGAACGGCTGCGCGTGAGCCGGCCGCGCAAGAAGGCGTTCATGACCGCGCTGGCCGCGTACATGGGCGGCGCATGATGGGCGGCCTCGGCGCGTTCGACGGCGCGACGATCACGAACGCGATGCCGGACATCCCGCGCCTGTTCACTGCGATCTGCGAGTGGGCGGCGTGCATGACGTATCTCGCCGTGATCCACCGCCGCGTGGATCGGTGGCGCACGGCGACGGTCGCGGCGGTCGGACTGGCCGCGATGATCGGCGTGCAGTATCTGGCCGGAGCGATGCCGCTATGGTTCTGGATGCTCGGTATGCTGCTCGCGTTCGGTTGCATGTGGCTGATCGTGTGGTTGGGCGCCGGCACCGGCAGACGCGAAGGACTGTATGTGACGGCACGCGCATTCGTGCTCGCCGAACTGGTCGCGTCATTGCACTGGCAGATCTCGACGTTCCTTGCGTACGGCGTGGGACGGCCGTTGCGACATCCGGTCGAAACGCTCGTGCTGATCGGCGTATACACGGCCTGCTTCGCCGCGGCGTGGGCGGTGGAACGGCGCAACTTCAGCCGATCCGTGCCGACGACCGTCAGCGCGCAACTGGCCGTCGGCACGGTGGCGATCACCGTAATGACGTTCGCGATGAGCAACCTGAGTTTCGTGTCGACGAACACGCCGTTCTCCGGCAAGATCGGCCAGGAGGTGTTCTACATCCGCACGCTCGTCGACTTCTGCGGGTTCGCGATCCTGTACGCGCAGCAGGAGCAGGCGCGGCGGATGGAGGCGAGCGCGGAGCTCGCCTCCATCAACGCGCAGTTGGAGAGCCAGCATCAGGAGTATCTCGCGTCGAAGGAGAACCTGGAGTCGATCGGGCGGCTCGCACACGATCTCAAACATCAGATCGCCGCATTGCGCGCCGAGGTCGACCCGCAGCATGCGGCGGCAGGATTCGAGCAGTTGGAACGTTCGGTGGCGGAGTACAGTGCGCAGCAGCATTCCGGCAATCCGGTGCTCGACGTGATCCTGACGACGAAGACGCGCACGTGCGAGGAACGCGGGATCATGTTCACGGCGGTCGCGGACGGCGCCTTGCTGGGTGCCGCGGGAATGAGTTCGATGGACATCGCGACGCTGTTCGGCAACGCATTGGACAACGCGATCGAGGCGACGTCGCGATTGGACGATCCGGAGCAGCGGTTGATCCGTCTGGCCCTATACCGGCAGGGCGCGTTCACGGTGATCCGTGTGGAGAACTACTACGACGCCACCCTGAGGAAGGACGCGGCCGGCGATCTGCGCACCACGAAGCGCGATGCGACCGGCCATGGATTCGGCGTGAAGTCGATCCGGCACATCGCCACGCAGTATGGCGGCGAAGTGTCGATCACGGCCGAGGACCACTGGTTCACGCTGACGGTGCTGATTCCGGAGAATGGAACAGCCTCCCTCTGATGAGGGAGGCGGACGCAGAAGACCTCACCCGACTACTTGTTCCTGGGCATGATCCAGAACTTGAGGATCGGGTAACTGACGACCACGGCGAGCACGGTGTTCACCACGGAGGCGATCGTGCCGGCGATGCCGGCGTTCATGCCCCAGCCCTGGCACAGCGCGGTCACGTAGCCGGGCAGCACGAGGTTCACGACGACGATCACGACGGCGAGGATCGCGTACTTCCATGCGGCGTCGCGGAAGCTGGAATCGGACTTGAACACCCACTTCATCTGCACGAAGAAGTTCACGACCTGCGCGAGCACTTCGGCGATGAGGAAGGTGAGGAAGCCGCCCAGACCGTTGCCGGATTCCGGGTAGTTGAAGATGAGGAAGTGGAACGGCGTGGTGAGCCCAAACGCGGCAACGAACACCGCGGTGCCGATCCACGTGACCACGAATCGCGCGATTGTGGAGATGTTCGACAGCACGTTGAACAGGATGAACTCCCAGATCGTCGGATGCGTGGCGATCCAGCGGCGGATAGGCCCCCTCGCATGGGTCTTCGGCTGTGTGACGGCGGTTTGATCCGTTTCGGACATGACGGTGGATGCTCCTTCGGCGGTTTCGGTATGCGTGGTGCAGGACGGCATGGAAGCCGCGGAAACGTTCGGGGCCCGGGTCGGGCCAATAGGCTCGGTTGAATCGGTCGGTTCACTCATCGCCGAGTTCCTTCGCGGCGCGCCGTTCGGCGGACCGGTTGTGCAGGTACGCCCCGATGAGCGCACCGAGTCCGTGGCACGTGCGCCCGTTGCCGATGGCGACGATCGCGTCGACCATCGCGGAATCCACCATGCCGGCGGTCATCTTGCTCATCGCGCGGGGCGGCATGTTGAGGATGAACAGCGTGTTGAGGTCGGGTGCGCCGGTCTTCTCGCGCACGCTCGCCTCACGTTTCCTGAGCGTGTTCGCGACGGTCCTCGCGACGAATCCGCGCGAACCGCTCCAGCTCGAGATCGGATCGTTGACGCCGAACGTCGTCGCCCCGCCGTCGCGACCGGACGTCGCGGTCACGTCGTAGCCGAACAGCGCGGCCATCTCGGCGTCGGTCACATGCTTGACGTCGCCGCTCAGATAGTGGCCGAGCGCGGGGTCCGCGGGAGCCGCGTCCACGTCGCCGGCGACGGCGAACGACTCGTTCAACGGCAACGTCTCGGCATCGAAGCCGACGGACAGCGTCCACACACCCGACTCGGTACGCCACGCGCCGTCGCCGTCGCGCGCGGCGGCGTCGAAGTGGCGGAACGTGTACCGGTCGAAGTCGATGCGCACGTCGCGCGTCTCGTGCGCGGCGAGCGTCACCTTCGCGAATCCCTTGAGTTCGCGCGTGGGACGCAGCACGCCGGCGGCGTGCGTGCCGTCCGCGCCGCGCGACGGGCCGCTCACGTACAGCTGGACGACGGTCGCGCCGGCCACGTCGGAATCGTTGGAGACGGTCACGGTGACGCCGGTCTCGTCGGCGACGAGACCCGTCATCGTGAACGCGGCGTACGACAGTCCGTAGCCGAACGGGAAGCGGACGGGCACGCCCGCAGTCCCGTAGTAGCGGTAGCCGACGAACGGTCCCTCACGGTAGACCGCGTCGCGGCCGGTCGCCGGGTACCAGCCGACGGACGGGCAGTCGTCGTAGCGCATCGGCCACGTCTCGGCGAGATGGCCCGACGGATTGACCTTGCCGGTGAGCGCGCGCACGGTGGCGGACGCGCCGGCCTGGCCGGACAGTCCGACGTAGAGGATCGCGGCGACGTCGTCGTGCCACGGCAGTTCGACCGGGGAGCCGGCGACGAGCACGACGACGACCGGCTTGCCGGTTGCGGCGAGCGCGGCGATCAGATCGTTCTGCGCCTGCGGGATGGCCATCGTCGAACGGTCGAGGCCTTCCGATTCGCTGCGTTCGTCAAGGCCGACGACGGCGAGTGCGACGTCCACGTCGTCGCGCGAGACGAGGTCGACGGCCTCGCGGACGAGCTCGGGCTTCACGGCGCCCTGGCGGTCGTAGCCGGACGCGTAGCCAGCGACCGCGACGGCGGGTTCGGCGGTGTTCGCGGACGCGAGCTTGCCGAGTTCGTCGAGGATGTTCTCCTCGCGTGTGGCGTTCACCTTGGACGAGCCGGAACCTTGGAAGCGCGGGGTCTTCGCCATGTCGCCGACGACGGCGACGCGTGCGTCGGGCTTGAACGGAAGGGCGTGGGTGCCGCCGGTGCCCGCGAACGCGTTCTTCAGCAGGACCATCGAGCCTTCGGCGACGCGGCGGGCGACTTCGTGATGCGCCTTGATGATGGATTCGTCGAGCAAGTCGTCACGACCGACGCCGTCAAGGCGCGTGCGATCCGCGACCTTCGCGACCTCGCGGGCGCGGGCGTCGAGGTCGGCCTCGGCGAGCATGCCGGCGGCGACGGCGTCTTCGAGTTCGCGCACGGACGTGAATCCGGGGCTCGGCATCTCGAGCGAGCCACCCGCCATGACGGCGGCGACGGCCGAGTTGGAGCCGCCCCAATCGGAGACGACCATGCCATCGAAGCCCCATTCGTCGCGCAGGATGTCCTGCAGCAGATGCTTGTTCTCGTGCGCATAGACGCCGTTGATCTCGTTGTACGAGGTCATGATCGTCATCGGCGCGGCCTCGCGCACGGCGATTTCGAAGCCTGTCAGGTAGATCTCGCGCATCGTGCGCTCGTCGATGACCGAGTTGGAGGCCTGGCGGCGCAGCTCCTGGCTGTTGACCGCGAAATGTTTCGGGCAGGCGGAGACACCGTTCGACTGGATGCCGCGGATCAGGCCGGCGGCCATACGGCCGGCGACAATCGGATCCTCCGAGTAGTACTCGAAGTTGCGGCCGCACAGCGGATTGCGCTTGATGTTGAGGCCGGGGCCGAGCAGCACGTTCACGTCGAGGTCGTGCGCCTCGCGGCCGAGCGCCTCACCCATCGTTTCGGCGAGCGCCGGATCCCATGAGTTCGCGACCGTTCCGGCGGTCGGAAAACAGGTGGCGGGCTTGGAGGCGCCGAGTCCCAGATGGTCGCCCTCGCCGAGCTGGCGGCGCACGCCATGGGGGCCGTCGCTCATCACGAAGCTCGGAATGCCGGCGCGCTTGTTGCCGCGGGAATCCCACTCGGATCCGCCGGACAGCAGAGCCGCTTTCTCGGCCACCGAAAGCTCTTCGAGTTCCATGTCACTCTCCCTTGCAGTGATGGTATGTCCTGGTCTTTGGGGTCTGGCCCTTTTCCTTAGGAGCCTGTGTTCTTGCCGTCGATTCATTCGATCGGTGACGGCCACAGGGCTATCCGTTCCTTCGTTCGTCGTCGATTCGATTCAATCAGGATTGGTGGGCGAATCGGCCCATCCTGCGGAAGAACCGGGGCGTCATCCATATGTAGGTGAATGGTTCTCCCGGGCGATGCCGGGAGAACCATCGTCCGGTCATCGAAGACCGTCATTTGATCTCACCTGGTCTTGACCACGGTGATGGTCGCGGTCTTGCGGCGCGCGAGGTATCGCCTGATCATCAGCACCTCGATGCCGATGAGCACGACGGCGAGGACCGCATCCGCACCGATGGTGATCTTCTTCCAGGTCTCCATGCCGACATTCTGCGCGGAATCCTCGTACACCCAACTATTCACCACGGTGTAGAGCACGTTCTTGCTGGCGTTGCGCATGTACTGCACGGTGCTGGCATCGTTGGTATCGGCGGGGATGTTCGGACCGGAGCCATAGGTCGCAAGCATGGCGTCGGTACCGTTGGCCAAAGCGGCGTCGGCGGTCATGAAGCCTCGACCATCCTCACGGAAGTAGTCGGTGAGGACCATGCCCTGGAAGCCCCATTCATCACGAAGGACGGTGCTGTTGAGATTGCCGGACTCGCCTGCCCACGTCGTTCCCAGGAAGCTCCATGCGTTCATGACCGCATGGGCATCACCGTCCTTCACCGCCATCTCGAATGGCTTGAGGTAGATTTCACGCACCGCCTGTTCATTGGACCAGACGGACACCATTCGGGCATTGCTGTCATAGAGGGCGAAGTGCTTGATGTAGGCGTACACGCCCCTTTCCGCGGCTCCCTTGACCGCGTGGGCGGCCATGATGCCGGACAATGTGGCATCCTCGGAGTAATACTCGAAGTTGCGGGCGCCGAACGGGGTGCGGTGCATGTTCGCGCCGGGCGCATACCAACCGGACACGTTCATTTCCCGGGCCAGCTGACCGATGATGTCGCCGAACGATTCGGCCAGATCGGCGTTCCACGTGCAGGCGGTCACCGTTTCCACCGGGAAGCCGATGGAACCGGCACCGGTGAAGTTGTTGTTGATGGCGGCGGGACCGTCGGCATCATTGGTGGCCACCTTGTCGATGGATTTGACGGCCGCGGTCTGGAAGCCGGCAAGCGAAGTGAGTTTGGTCATCTCGTCCACGGTCATCTCGTCGAGCAGCTTCTCCCAACGAGGATCGTCGTAATCGGCGCCGCGCAAGTCGGCGAGTTTGAGACCGTTCTTCGCGCCGGTCGTCGGCATCTTGGCATCGGCCTTGAGATACATCGTGTGATCGAAGGTCTTGTTGAGATGGTACTTGGCCTTGTACTTGTCCGGCATGACGTCGCTGCCCTTGGCGGTGGCGGAGTCGTAGTTGGCGAAGTGGTCCTTGCGGCTCAGATAGGTGACGTCGCCGGCCATGTCGGCGAATTGGTTGGTCGCCGCCTGCTTGTCGCCGTCATGGGTGGTGTCGCCGGAGTAGACGATCTTCTTGCCGACCGTGTACGTGCGATGATCAAGCACGGTGTGCGAGTCGCTGTTGATCGAGATCTCGTAGTCACCGGCATCAAGCACGTACGCCTTGGCATCCTGGTAGTCATACGATGCCAGATCGTCCTTGCCGATGCTGATGGAAACCTTCTGGGATGCACCCGGACGGATCTCCGGGGTCTTCTCGGCCGCGACGAGGTTGGCCGTGGCCTTCTCGACTCCGCCGTTGGTGTACGGCGGGTTGGAGTACACCTCGACGACGTCCTTGCCGGCCTTGTCGCCGGTGTTCGTCACGGTGACGGTGAAGGTGAGGTTGTCGCCGGACTCCTTGATGTCGCTCATCTTCTGCTCGAACGTGGTGTAGCTCAAACCGTAACCGAACGGATATTGCACGGTCTTGTCGTAATCGATGATGCCTTCATCCGCGGCGGTTTCGTAGTATTTGTATCCGACGTAAATACCTTCGGCGTAATTGATGAAGGACGGCGAGAACTTGGTCATCTTGCCGTTGGCCAGACCGGTGACGGTAAGGTTCTTCAGATTCGAGTAGGAGGTCTTCTCCACGTTGTTCCACCACGGGGTGGAGGTCATGTCATACACGAAGGTGTCGGAGGTGCGGCCCGACGGGTCGATATCGCCGGCGATGATCTTGCCGAGGGCGTTGAAGCCCACGTTTCCGGCACCCGCGAGCCACAACGCGGACTTGATCTGAGGATGCTCGTTGATGAAGCCGAGCTGCATCGGATTGTTGCCGTTGTACAGCACGATGACGTCGTCGAAGTTCTTGCAGACCAGATCGACGAGGTCGCGTTCGGTCTTCGATAGTTGCAGATAGTGCTCGCCGGATTCGAAATCCCGGTAATCCTTCGAGTTGCTGCCCACTTCGCCGCTGGCGTCGGTCGGAAGATCGGTGTAGCCTTCGCCGCCGAGTCGTCCCAGTACCAGCACGGCCACGTCGGAGTACTGCTTCGCGTCATTGATGAGCCTGTCGGAGTATGTGCTCACCGGAGGCTCCGGCAGCTGCCAGCTCATGTCGGTATCGGAGGAATTGTCGCGTCCGTCCTGATAGTCCTTGTAGAAATCGATGAGATCCTGATTGACGGAGATACCGGCGTTCTTCAGTCCCTGCTCGATGCTTACCGTCTCGTACAGGTCATTGATCGCACCGGAACCGGTACCGCCGTAAACCGGGTTCGCGGAGGTCCAGCCGAACATGTTGACCTTCGACGTATCGGTGAGCGGCAAAAGATTGTCGTCGTTCTTCAGCAGGACCGTTCCCTCTCCTGCGATCTTCTCGGCGACGGCCTTCGCCTTCTGCGTCGTTTGCGCGGTGGCCTGTCCCGAGCCCATGGTCAGACTGATGAGCGTGGACATCGGTCCGAGGGCGATAAGATTGGCGATCACCAGAATCGAGGCGACACCCACCACGGCGACGTTGCCACGGACGAAGGCGCGATGTCCCTTGAACCAGTGCGCGATGACCATTCCGACGATCATGAGCGCCACGACCACGGCCAGCGCTATGAGATAAGGCTTGCACGTCTCGAGAACGCCGATGACGTCCTCGAAGTTGATCTGCAGCATAAGGTTCTCCTCCTTGGTCCGGCTACTGCTTTCTTCGGCTTCGAACCGACATTCCCTTGTCGTCGATGCCGTTGGTTCGATTGTGGCCGAACCGCTCGGAGGCCGGGGCCCACTCACCCCATCCTGTCGTTTCGCACGCATATTCTGCATCGGCATGCATTGCCGACGCCGGCATACGAACCGTGCTAGTCCGCGAACAGCTCATCAATGCCGATGAGCCGCGTATCGGCATCGTTCATGACGCCGAGCTCCGGCGTGAATCCCGCAAGCGAGAACAGGTAATGCTTCCTGTTCCCCACACCGGCGTACGCGGATCGATCGCGCAGGAGACCGAGCATCCTCATGTCCATCGGGACATTACGGAACTTGCATTCGCCCACGATGGCGGGCTCTCCCGTGTCACCGATGGCCATCACGTCGATCTCATGGCTACGGTCCCACCATCGGCCGATACGGACCGCATGCAACGGCAACCTTCCCGCGGCGCTCTCCCGCCATAGCCATTCACGGCACAGTTCCTCGAACGGTTTGCCTGCGAAATCATGCAGCGCCGGTCGAATACGCCGTTCGTAGACGCTATTCACATCGCCGTGTTCCAATTCGGAACGGTACGGGAACACGAACGAATACCAGAAGCGGAAGAAGTTGTCGTTCAACTGGTACAGTCCACGCGCGCCTTTCGCCCGCTCCTTCATTTTTGCGGTGACGGGGAATTCGCGTTCCAGGATTCCCAGCTCCATGAGATTCGACAGATAGGCCGTGGCGGTGCCATTCGCGATCATCGTGTGAGTGGCGATCTCATTGAGCGATGTGTCGCCCAAGGCGATGGCACGGATCACGCTGTTGTATCGCGCTGTTTCGCGAAGTTCCTCGTGCAGCAGGAACTCGACCTCGCTATACAGGGGCGCTATACGACGCAACACATGCCTTTTGATGTTGTCCTCAAGCGGGACGTCCGGATCGAACTCCTCCAGATACCGGGGAACACCGCCGAGTATGGCATACGCCAGGGCCTTGTCCTCGCTGCTGTAGTCGGGGAAGAACTTCGCGGCGTCCCAATATGGCAGAGGATGGATCTTGAGCACGCCCGTCGCCCGACCGTACAGCGGAGATTTCTCCGCCAGCAGCTCCTTTTCGATGAAACTCATCGCACTGCCGCAGATGACGATCATCAGATTCGTGTTGCGCAACATATGGTCCCACAGGTTCTGCAGCACCGACGGCAATGACGGATCCGATTTCACCAGATACGGGAACTCATCGAACACGATCAGTCTGCGAGCGCCATTCGACGGCTCGGGCATCCTCGCCAACTCGGACAGGGCGCTTTCCCAGTCTGGATACTGCCGCAGATAGTCCTTCCCCGGCGCCCCGGCCTCGAACATGAGCCGTGAGAACGAGGCAAGCTGCTCCTCCTTGGTGGCG
Organism: Bifidobacterium platyrrhinorum; assembly: GCF_010667645.1. Lineage (GTDB taxonomy): Bacteria > Actinomycetota > Actinomycetes > Actinomycetales > Bifidobacteriaceae > Bifidobacterium > Bifidobacterium platyrrhinorum. Next base: position 124,215 of record NZ_WHZV01000006.1, on the reverse strand, counting down.
TTCTGCGCCGCGAAGAACACAGTGGGCTTGCCGTTCGAAAATCGCGTCAGCAGCTCGGTCTTGCCGACACGTCTGCGGCCGTAGACGAACACCATCTGCGCTTTGCGCGCCTGATAACGCTCTTGCAGCTGCTCCAGATCATCCTCGCGTCCGATAAACATGATTTCAGGGTACCATGGTTACATCTTTTACATTATTACAATTATACTTATCTCGATAATACTTATTGAGATTATAAACAGCCTGCATGTCATTCATCCATCACGCCATGAACCACGGCGTTTGCCGACGGCACTCTTCCGGCGTCCGCCGGATCACACAGGCGTCGCGCCAAGTTCCAGCAGATCCTCCGCCTTGCAGCCGAGCACGCGTGCGAGCGCGAGCACCGCGGTGACGGACGCCCTGTTGATGTTCTTGCGCCGCTGCTCGTACATCTGCACCGAACGCGGCGAGACCCCGTTCCCACCTCCTCTTGACTATAGGAAAAGCAGGAACGGAGTCTGATGTCGCAAGACGAAGGTGCGACCGCCGTCCGTCACCGTCGGATCATTCGCCGGCGGCCCGGGCGTGGCGTTCGGCGAGCTCGGCCTTGATCTGCGGCTCCATCTTCTCGTACTTGCGGTAGAGAAGCATGATCGCGCCGACGATCACGTAGATGATGACGGGCAGCCAGATGAAGCAGAAGCTGATCGCGCCGAGGGACGCCGCCGACTGCCTGGCGTTGGCCACGTAGCCGAAGTGGTTCATGATCTGCAGCGGGATGAACGCGCCGAGACCGGAGCCGACCTGAATGCAGAAGGTGGAGCCGAACGCGGTGAGGAAGCCGGCCGCGTGGATGCCGGTCTTCCACTCGCCGTAGTCGACGGTGTCGGCCAGCATGCCGAACGGCATGCCGCAGGCGACCGCCGCGCCAAGGACGCCGATGGTCCAGAAGACGACCGCGAGCGCCACGGAGTCGCCGGCGAGCGGCATGAGCGACTGGCCGACGATGCCCACGATGAGACCGATGATCATGGTCAGCGTCTTGTTCTTCGTGTACTTCACCAGGAACGGCATCGACAGGGTGCCGAGCAGGCCAAGCACGTTCACGCCGTTGAACAGGGAGGTGAGGTTCTCGTTGCCGAGCACGTACTTCGAGTAGTAGACCGCCATGCCGCTGCGGGTGGATGCGGCGATCCAGAAGATGACGAAGGCGACGACCAGGATGATCCACGGCATGTTGCCCTTGCAGGCGCGCAGCGAATCCTTGAACGGGATCGGCTTCTGCTGCTCGGGATGGTAGTTGTGCTCCTTGAGGTTCTTGAAGGAGAACAGCAGCAGCGCGATGGCGATGAGACCGAACAGCGCGGTGACGATCATGAAGCCGGCCTTGTCGCCGCCTCCCACGAGCGTGCCGAAGAAGCCGACCAGCGGGATGCAGAACGCGGAGGTGATGAAGGAGCCGATGTTGCCGCCGGCCATGCGGTAGGTGTTGGCGCTGATGCGCTCGGTCGGGTCGGAGGTGAGGTTCGGCAGGATCGCGGTGATCGGCGTCTGGATGCCGGTGTACACGGCGCCGGCCGCCAGGATGTACGTGCACATGGCGTACCAGAACTTCGGGGCGCCGTCCGGCAGGCCCGGTGCGGTGAACGCCAGCCACACGGTGATGGCGAACGGCACGGCCAGCCACAGGAACCACGGACGCGACTGACCCCACTTGGTCTGCGTATGGTCGACGACCGACCCCCAGAAGACCGCGGCAATGGCGTCGGCGAAACGGGCGGCCAGCAGGATGACGCTGGCGCCCCACGCACCGGACGCGGGGATGCCGAAGACATCCGTGTAGAAGTACATGATGTACGACGAGATGGTCACGTACAGCAGGTTGCCCGCCATATCGGTGAAGGAGTAGGCGATCTTCTCCTTGACGGTCAGCCTGGTGGACGACGCGGAGGCCGCGGACGAAGCCACGGGGCGGGACGACGCCGCATGTGTCGCGGCGACTTGCATGGTGCTCATGATGCTGTTCTCTTCCTTGATGATGGATTGTTGCGATTGATGACTGCTTGATGGCCTACGGCCGCCCACGGCCGACGACAGTCAACGACGGCCATGGGCGGGACTCACTGCGGGTCGTTGGCGCCTTCGGCGACGGGCGCGAAGTCGCAGGGCTTCACCGGATGCGTGGCATCGGTGTTGAGATACACGGAGTAGTCCTCGCCACCGGTCACGCCGTACAGCGGCAGCAGGTCGAGCGGCTCCTCGCCGCCCGGCATGTCGAGGCGGAGGCGCAACGCGTTCCCCTCGCCGCCGGCCACACCCTCGGCATCGGCGGCCACGACACGGCCCGCCAGCGACTCGGGCGGCAGCTCGCCGACGTTGGCACGGTCGCCGAGTGCGGCCAACAGCACGTCGCCGTACAACAGCGCCACGCGTTCGGGGGCGCCGAGCAGCGCCTCCTCATGCAGGGCCTCACGCAGTTCGATCTCGATGATGTCGCCGTCGTCGAAGGCGCGTTCCACGTCGACGAACCCGCCCTCGACCGTGATGGCCGCGGGAATCGCGGCGCCGGTGGCATCCTTCACCACGACCGACGCCACGAGATCGGCGCGAAGTTTCACGTGAAACCTCACCGGCTCCCCGCCTTTCACATGCACGGTGATGCCGGCGCGCAGACCCGCCGGGTATGCGGTGGCGAGGTCGAGCGTCACGCCCCGTTCGCGCCAGTCGAGCCGCGAGGCGATGAACGCGGACAGCACGACGGTCGGCGCGGAGGCGCCGTCTCCCCCGTTGCCATCGGCGGCCACCGTGTGGAACCAGATGTCCTTCTGCAGGTCGGACCCGCCTTCGACGCCGGTGCCGGTGCAGCACCAGAACGACCGATCCTCGGTGCTGAACACCTTGCGCACGCCCACGCCCATCGGCTGGTGGTACTGCGACAGGCCGGTGCGCGGGTTGAAGCAGTTGAGGATCGCATTGAACTTGAGCCGCGCCACATGCGCGAGCACGTCGGCGTCGCCGTTCCAAGAGAACAGCTCGGAGGCGATGAGCTCGGTGTTGTGGCCGTTGCAGGACTCGCTTTCGCCGCAGGTGAGCGCGTCGTGCAGATCGCCGGCGGCACCCCAGTGCTCGGCCTTGTCGGAGACGCCGTACACGGTGGTGTAGTGGGTGGCCTTGGAGCTGTTGGAACCGTTGGCGAAGGTGCGGACGCGCAGGAACCGGTAGAAGTTCTCGGCGGCGGTGCGGTAGCGTTCATCGCCGGTCGCGTCGTAGCGGCGCATGGCGGCCAGCACGACGGGCAGGTGCGTGTTCGCGTGCAGGTCCTCGAGCATGTCGACGCCGTCGATGAGGCGCCCGGTGAAGTAGTCGCGGTCGAAGATCTTCGCGGTCTCGAGGATGGACTCGTCGCCGGTCAGGCCGTACAGCGTGTACAGCACCTCGCCGATGCCTCCGTATTCGTTGAGCGGGTTGAGCCTGGTCGGGTGCAGGATGTTCTCGATCTTCCAGTAGCCGAGCTTCGCGAACCGCCCGGCGATGTAGTGCGCGAGGCTCACCGCCAGGGTGAGCGCATCCTCGTTGCCGGCGTACCGGTAGGCGTCAACAAGTCCCTGCATGATCTTGTGCAGCGTGTAGTAGGGCGCCCAGACCGTGCGGAACTCCTTCTCCTCCAGCCGGTCGATCTCGGTCTCCGGGAAGGCGCTCACGTAGCCGTTGGGCTTGGCGCACCGCTTCATCACGGCGACGATGGTGTTCACCTCGGCGAGGAGGCGTTCACGTTCGGCGTCCGTGTTGTCGGCGTCCACGGTGAACTTCGACGCGGCGGAGAGGAAGTGCCCGACGAAGTGGCCGCGCAGGCCGCAGTCCGGCGCCTCCCACCCGCCGAGGGGCTCGGCGTCGGACGGCAGTCCGGCGTTCACGCGGAACGTGTGCAGCAGACGATCAAGGTCGAAGTCCAGTACGTATCGCTTCACCAGTCGCTGGCGGCGCAGGAATTCGCCGTCGGTTAACGACACCTCTTGTATCGGAAATGCTTCATATCGCCTCATTGACGACCCACCTTTCATCAGGGTATGCTCGCGCGCGGCCGAACCGCTGGCCGATGCCGCATAATGCTGTATTTGCAATGGTTGTAAGGAGTCGGGCAACATCCACGTCCCACCCGTCGCCAACCATCGTCCGATTGCTGACACCATTACGATAACCCGGATCCGATGTGCTAGATTATGAGCAAAAGTGTCATTTTCCGACTTCACTTTGCCGCATCCGGCGACAACGGCGGACAGGAGGCCAGCATGGCCGTCACCTATGAGATCGACATCGCCAAGCCGGTCTATTACCTTGTGACCGGCGAGTTCACCAGCGAGCCCGGATGGACCCATGCGCGGTACGAGCATGAGGACGATTTCGAGCTGATACTGGGGCTTTCCGGCCATTTCGACCTCACCGTGCGCAATCTCGCCGGCGATGCGAACGAGCGCCGGTTCCGCGTGGGCCCTTCGACCTGCCTGCTGCTCCCACCGCGGATCGTCGTGCAGGGAGCCGACCGCACCGGCGAGAACGTCGACTTCATCTGGCTGCATTTCCTCGCCGAATGGCATGAAAGTGAACGATTCCAGAGCAAAAGTGTCACGTTCCTACCACAGTCGGAGGAAAGCCCGGCCGCAGACGCGACCACGGGCACGCACCCGGACGCCGCACGCACCTTCCAGCGCATCCGACGGCGCGAGTACTGCCCCGATGTCAACAACACCGTCATCCTGCCGGACCGCTTCGCCGTGCAGAACCGGAACCGCATCCTGCTCGCCGCCAGGAACCTGCTGTCCGTCACGAACTCCTACCGGTATTCGCAGCGGGAGAACGACTTCCTCACCTCCGCGCTGCTTCTCGAACTCAGCGACGACTACCTGCACACCCTCGCCGACGCCGGCACCAACGAACGCCGGACGGCACCGATCGTCTCCTGGATCAAGACCAATATGTCGTCGTCGCTGAGCGCCATCGACGTGGCCGACCATTTCGCCATGAACCCCGACTATCTCACCCGCCTGTTCAAACGCGAGAACGACGTCACGCTGCGCGACTACATCATCTCGCTGCGCATCGAGACGGCGAAGGCGCTGCTGGTGCGCACCGACCTGCCCATCCCCCTGGTCGCCCGCTACGCGCATTTCAACGACGCACGCAACTTCATGAAACAGTTCAAGAAGCACACGTCGCTCACCCCCACCGGCTACCGGTCGACGTTCGCGCAGGCGCATATCAACACCCCGTTCGTCGACGTGGAACTGCCCCTGCCGCACGAGGTGTCCGTCATGATCCACGAGGGGCGACGCTCGTGACGCCGCGGAAACGCGTAGGAATAGGCGCATAAGAATAAAGGAGAGATGAAGATAGGATGGGCCGTATGAGTGATCTGACGGCGTTGAATCTGGAACCGGGCGAAGTGGTGGGCGGCTACACGCTCATCTCCCGCCTCGGCTCCGGCGCGATGGGTTCGGTGTGGCGCGTGCGCGACGACGGCGGTCAGGTGTACGCGATGAAGATCCTGCGCGACTCCCTCGCCGAGGACGGCGCGGACGCGGGCGCCCCCGGAGCCCCGGGCTCCCCCGCGCGCCGGCCCGTGCAGGACCCGAACCTCAAGGAGAACGTGACGCCGCGCGAGCGCCTGCGCCGCGAGGCCCTCGCCCTGCGCAAGGTGAACCACCCGGGCGTGTGCGGCATCGTCGACATGGAGCTCGACGACGCCCTCGCCTTCATCGTCACCGAGCTCATCGAGGGCAGGAACCTCAAGGACGACGTCGCCGCGAACGGCCGGTACGTGGGCGACGACCTGGAACGTCTCACACGCAAGCTCATCGAGGCGGTGAAGGCGGTGCACGCGGCCGGCATCGTGCACCGTGACATCAAACCGACGAACGTGATGGTCTCCGCGTCCGGCCCGGTGCTCGTCGATTTCGGCATCGCGATGGGCGAGGGCGAAAGCCATGTGACGCGCACCGGACTGGTGATGGGCACGCCCGGCTTCATCGCCCCGGAGATCATCGACGGCGCCGATTCCGACGAGGCGACCGACTGGTGGTCGGTGGCCTCCGTGCTCGCGTTCGCCGCGATGGGCGAACCGGTGTTCGGCACGAAACCGATGATGGCGGTGCTCGAACGCGAGGCGAGCGGCAACGCGAATCTCGCCGGTCTGCCCGCACACACGCTCACGGCCTTCCGCAGCGCGCTCAACCCCGATCCGTCGCGACGCTGCACGCCCGACCAGCTGCTGCACGCCATCGCCCTCGACGCGCTCAATCCGCTCGGCTGGGACGGCGACGCCATGGACGCCGGCATGGGGGCGACGCCCGGCGCGACCGAGGTGATGCGCCCTTTTGACGCGATCGCCGATGATGCGGCGACCACGCCGATCACCGACATGCCGACCAGCCTGATGGCCGGACCGCACACCGTTCCGACGACCGATGCCGCCGACACCAACGCCGACACCAACGGCAACGCCAACGACGCCGACGCCGACGCCTCAAACATCGATCACGTTGCGTCCGCGCGCGACGCCTGGCGATACGGCGACGGCGACGGTTCCACCGACGCCACGCAGGCGCTCACGCCCGACCAATGCACGGTCGCCCTGCCCAGCGACAGGCTCGGCCCGGGCGACGCCACCGCGGTTCTCACCGGCACGGCCACCGACCGCTCCCCGTTGCAGCGCCTCGCCGACGCGACGAACCGTACCGCGGCGTCCCTGCCTCCCGCCTACGTGCCGTCCTCGCCGCGGGACGGCGACGCGGGCGCACCGGACACCACAAACGCCAATGACGACGCCGGCAAGACGGCGGTCATGCCGTCGGGCGGCGTCGTGCCGGAATTCCTGCGCGACGCCCAGCCCACCGCGATCCAACCACCGCTGCCCCCGCAGCCGGCGTATCCCGCCGCAGCGCCGCCGAACGCCGTGCAGCCGTATGCGGCCCCGATGGCGAACCGGCCGCCGTACCCGCCGAACCAACCGGCCTACCCGAACCGGCCGCCATATCCGAACCAGGGGAACCCGGCGGCCATGCGGCGTGAACGCTACCTGCAGCGCGGCACGCTGCCGTTGTCGCTCACGGCCATCGCGCCGGCCATCGCCGCCCTCGTCCATCCGCTGGCGGGACTCGCCGTCGCCGCCGTGCTGCTGTGGCTGCTGTACGCCATCGGATACGGCGTCGAATCCCAGCTCGAGCGCGAGGCGAAACGCGGCGGCGTGCGCAAGGGCAGCGACGTCGCGCTCACCATCGTGCAGCTGCCGTGGCATCTGGTCCGTGCGCTGCTCGCCGCATTGGGCCGCACCGTGCAGTTCGCCCTCATCGACATCGCCGGCATGACGGCCGTGACGATCGCCATGCCGCTGCCATGGGCGATGACGCCGACGCCCGGCGGCTACTGGCCGTACGAACTGCCCTGGCCCACCGACGGCCCGTTCTCGAACACCGGGGTGGCGCTGGCCGGCATGGCCGCCATCGCCTGGCTGCTCACCGCGCTGTGGCCGAGCTCCGGCGCGTTGCGGCTCGGCGCCGGGGCGCTGCGCGGCACCGGCATCGACGCCGCGGCGTAGCGCCGTCCGGTGCGGACCGCGTCGGCCCCGGAGCATCCCCGACGCAGTTCACCCGGAGTTCAACCATCGCCCAGGGCATATGTCGATTCGTGGGCTAGACTGGCCCTCAGACCGTCCGGACCAAGGATTCGTCGCGGCCGAACCACGCCCATCACACCATGTCGGGCATCGGCCGGTTTGGGGAAAGGAACATCTCGTATGGCCACGAACGCCAACAAGGACCAGAAGCGCAAGACCCGCGCCGCACGCCGCGCCGCCGAGGAGGCGGCCGCCAAGGCGCGCGCCGAACAGGCGGCGAAGGAACGCAAGCAGCAGACCATCATCGGCGCCATCGTCGTGGCGGTCGTCGTCGTGCTCGTGGCCGTCGCCGGCATCGCGATCTGGCGCTCGCACGTCGCCTCGCAGAACTCGGGCGACAACCTGAGCGTCGACCAGGCGTACGCCAAGCTGCAGGAGGTGAAGGACAAGCCGAGCACCGCCGACGAGAAGGGCGGCATCCTCGTGTCGCAGAGCGGCGTGGGCAAGAAGGTCGACGGTGCCCCGACCGTGCAGGTGTACATGGACTTCATGTGCTCCGGCTGCGGCAACTTCGAACGCGCCTCCGGCGAGACGCTGGAGAAGATGGTGCTGGCCGGCCAGATCAACCTCGAACTGCACCCGATGTCGTTCGGCGACACGTGGAGCACCGACAAGTACTCCACCCGCGCCGCGAACATGCTGCTGTCGATCACCGAGCAGGACCAGGACCCCGAGCACATCCTCGGCTTCATCCGGAACATGTACGCCGACGACTTCCAGCCGGCCGAGAACTCCGGCGTGAAGACCTCCGACGACCAGATGAAGAAGCAGGCCACCAAGGCCGGCGTCTCGCAGAAGGTGGCCGACGCCTCCGTGACCGACAAGTACACCAAGTGGCTCGACGCCATCAACGTCTACAACCCGAAGCGCTCCGAGCTGTTCAACGTGTCCGGCACGTACAAGGGCCAGATGACCACGCCCACCGTGCTCATCAACGGCAAGTACTGGGACATGAACGAGCTGACCACCGCCGGCATGACCTCCAAGGAGGGCCTGATCACCTCCCTCGGCCTGACCGACGCGCAGGTGGGTGTCGAAGGCCAGATGCCGTCGATCGGCGCCAGCGGCAAGCCGGTCTCCGTGACCACCGGCAAGTAGGCAGGTAGTCAAGTAGGCAGGTAGTCCGCCCCGCGCCATGACCCGGCCGGCCGTTCCCCGATGCACCTTCGTCGGAGATCGGCCGGCCGTCGTCGTTCGGGTGCCGTCCACGTCCATACGATGCGTCGCGCCATGAGCCGCCGCCGGCGGCGTCGGGCGACATATGGGGCGTCACGGGTGGCGTCAGTTCCCGCGCAACTGCTATGCTGGGTTTCCGCGCGTGCGACACACCGTCGCGCGCCACGCCTCTTTAGCTCAGATGGCCAGAGCGGCCGCCTTGTAAGCGGCAGGTCGTCGGTTCGATCCCGACAAGAGGCTCGTCGCGTGCGGAACAGGCGTATACTGTGTGATGCGCCGGGGAAGCGCGCAGAACAATGCTTAACACGGGTAAGTCGTCTAGGAGCCTTCCCCCGATTACGGCGTCCTAGACAGGGTCAGGAGCGTCCCCCAACCAGCTCCGGCCCAGGTAATAAGGGGGCGGGAACTTCCCCTTCTCTCCCGCCCCCTTTTTCTTTTTCCTTTTCTTCGCAGACGGTGCGCTACGATGGGCACCGAGTGCGCCCGAAACCCGGCGGGCGGGAAAGAGGTTGATATGGCACGGCGATGGACCCCGCAACGATTCGTGATGTTGCGCCGTATCCGTGTGGCCGTGAGCGTCGTGGCGGTGGTCGCGGCGTGTGTGGCCACGTTCGCATTGTCCACGCGCAAGTCGGTGTCGTTGAACGTCAACGGCAAGACCACGACGGTCGAGACGTACGCGATGAGCGTCGACCGCCTGCTCGAGGAGCAGGGCGTGTCCGTGAAGACCCACGATCTCGTGCAGTCCACGTCCGGGAACACGCTGACCGACCATGCGGTGGTCACCGTGCGCAGCGCCTACCAGACCACCGTGAACGTGAACGGCGAGGAGATCCCGTTCTGGACCGTGGCGGACAGCGCCGACCAGCTCATCGGGTTCTTCAAGGCGAACGAGAAGCAGGCCACGAAGGTCACCGTCGACATCGACAACATCTACAACCAGTTGACCGGCGGGTTTGTCATCAACAAGGAGGGCCCGGTCACGGTCATCGCGGACGGCAAGACCTCCGAGGCGCCGAACGGCAAGCTGCCGGCCGCGTCCATCCTCGATTCCAAGGGCATCAACGTGGGCAAGGAGGATCGCGTCAGCGTCGAGGAGGACGGCGACCAGACCATCCTTCGCGTCAAGCGCGTGACCCACGGCCAGGAGACCCGCACCAAGTCGGTGCCGTTCGGCACCCAGACCGTCATCGACTCCTCGCTGGAGTCCGGCCAGACGGTGATCCGCCAGCAGGGCCAGGACGGCGAGGTCACGCAGGTGTACAACGTCACCTACGTGGACGGCGTGGCGGAAAGCGAGACGCTCGCCAGCGAGACCACCACGAAGGCGGCCATCGACCAGATCGTCGCGGTCGGCCCGGAGAAGGTCGAGAACCCGAAGCAGGACACCGGCAACGGCAAGGCCGACTCCGGCTCCAACAACTCGAACAAGAGCGACTCCTCGAACAAGAACAACGGAAACTCCGGTAACAGCGGCAATTCCGGCAACTCCGGGAACTCCGGCAACAGCGGGAACTCGGGCAACAATAACAACGGCAATTCCGGAGGCAACAACAACGGGAACTCCGGCAACTCCGGAGGCAACTCGGGCGGTAATTCCGGCGGCAACTCGGGCGGCAACAGCGGCGGCAACTCCGGTTCGGGCCGCCTGTGGCACCCGAGCGTGAGCCAGGCCCAGACCTACGCGGCCGCCGCGGCCGCCCAGCGCGGCTGGACCGGCGCCGACTGGGACGCCCTCGTGTGGCTGTGGAACCACGAGTCCGGCTGGCTGTGGTACGCGGACAACCCCACCTCCGACGCCTACGGCATCCCGCAGGCGCTGCCCGGATCGAAGATGGGCACCGGCTGGCAGGACGACGGCGCCGTGCAGATCGACTGGGGTCTGAGCTACATCGCCGGCCGCTACGGCACCCCCAGCAACTGCAAGCGCATCTGGCAGCAGCAGGGCTGGTACTGATCGCGGGACCACGCATCCCGCTCCCCCTCCCCGATCCCCTGTGGCATCACGACCCATGCGAAAGGTGATATGAACGACGTGACGACCGAATCCACGGAAACCGGCCATCTGCTCGGCGCGGCCGACATCCGCCGCATCGCCGACGAGGCGGGCGTGAGCCCGACCAAGAAGTTCGGCCAGAACTTCGTCATCGACCCGGGCACCGTGCGCCGCATCGTACGCGAGGCGCACATCGGCCCGGAAAGCCACGTGCTCGAGGTCGGCCCGGGTCTCGGTTCGCTCACCCTCGCGATCCTGGAGACCGGCGCGCGCATGACCGCCGTCGAGATCGACCCGCCGCTGGCCGAGCGTCTGCCGGACACCATCGCCGAGTTCATGCCGGACGCGGTGGACCGGTTCGCCGTCGTCAACCGCGACGCCCTCACCGTCTCCCCCGCGAACCTGCCGGATTTCGCGGACGGCAGGCCGTTCACGCTCGTCGCGAACCTGCCGTACAACGTGGCGACGCCGATCATCCTCACGCTGCTGGAACGTTTCGCGAACCTCGAATCGTTCCTCGTGATGGTGCAGAAAGAGGTCGCCGACCGTCTCGCGGCCACGCCCGGCAGCAAGATCTACGGCACGCCCAGCGTGAAGCTCGCCTGGTACGGCGAGGCTTCCCGCGTCGGCACGATCGGACGCAACGTGTTCTGGCCCGCGCCGAACGTCGATTCGGCGCTCGTCTCGTTCACCCGCACGCGCCATGATCCCGGCGAGGACGGGGCGGACGGCGACGCCGAGGCCCTGCGCCGGGAGACGTTCCGACTCATCGACGCGGCCTTCGGCCAGCGTCGCAAGACCCTGCACGCCGCGTTGAAGAAGACCGTGCCGGCCGGCGCGTTCGAGGCCGCCGGCATCGACCCGACCCGACGCGGCGAGACCCTCACCATCGGCGAGTTCACCGCGTTGGCCGGGGCGGTCATGGAGACGCGATCATGAGCGCCACCGCCGTCATGCCGTCGAGGACCGGCGGCGACAACGCCTACGGCCACGACGGTCGCCGTTCTCCCGCCATGGTGAGCGTCGACTGCCCGGCGAAGACGAACCTCACCCTCGAGGTGGGGCCGTCGCACGCCAAGTGGGGCGGACGCCACGAACTCGACACCATCTACTGCGCGCTCGACCTCACCGACACGGTCACCGCATGCGAGAAACCCGCGGGATCCGGCTTCTCGCTGGATCTCGCCGGCGAGCATCTGGGCGACCTGGCCTCCTCGTCGTCGGACATGCGCCGCAACCACGCCGTGCTCGCCCTGTTTGCGATGGCCGAGGAGGCCGGCCGCGAACCGGACGTCGCGCTCACCATCGACAAGCGCATCCCCGTGGGCGCGGGCCTCGCCGGCGGCTCGGCCGACGCGGCCGCCACGATCCTCGCGCTCAACGCACTGTGGGAGCTCGACTGGCCGCTCGACCGCCTGCGCAAGGTGGCGGCGACGCTCGGCGCGGACATGCCGTTCTGCGTGGCCGGCGGCTACGCGCGCGGCACCGGCTACGGCGAGGTCATCACACCGATCCTTCCCGGTTCCGACGAGGAACGTGCGCTGCGCGACGCCGGCTACGCGGGCGCGGTGCTGGTCGGCGCCTACCAGGCGCAGCTGAGCACGCCCGAGGTGTACGCCGCGTTCGACGCGGTCGGTGCGGGCGAGGGCGACCGGAACCATCTGCAGCAGGCCGCAATCAGCCTGCACCCGCGTTCCGGCAGGGCCGTCGAGGAGGCGCTGGCCGCGGGCGCGAGCCACGCGTTCGTCTCCGGATCGGGCCCGTCGGTGGTGGCGTTCACGCCCACGCCGGCCATCCGCCACGACGTGCTCGCCGCATGGGAACGTTCGAAGGCCGTGGACCGCATCATCGCGGCGCAGGCGCCCGCCGTGCCCACGGTGAGCGTCACGGTTGCACGCTAAGGTAAGTCAAGCACAGTGAACGAAAGGGAATCGAATGGCCGAACAGTATGACGAGCGCGAGGCACGCAAGGCGTATGTGCGTCGCCGTCAGAAGATCGTGTTCTCCGTCACCGGCGCGATTCTCGTGGTCGTGCTCATCGTCGCGTCGCTGTTCTACACCGGCGTCATCAACGTCAACCAGAAGGCGAAGACCGTCACCAAGCCGAACTACGGCGTGGCCGTGCCGTGCGCGGCGAAGAACGAGGACGGCAGTGCGATGAAGTGGTCGGACAACAACTCCGTCATCCTGCGCGTGCGCAACGGCACCGAGTTCTCCGGTCTGGCCGGCGCGGTGAGCGAGGCACTCAAGGACCGCCAGTTCGACGTGCGCACGGTCGACAACTACACCAGCTCCAAGGTGGAGCGCACCACCATCTACTTCGGCGTGAACGCCATCAACCCGGCGTACACCGTCAAGGAGTACATCCCGGACGCGGTGCTCGTCATGGACGACCGCCAGGACCGTCTGGTCGACGTCGTCGTGGGCGCCACCTTCAACAACCTCAACACCGAGAAGCAGATCAAGAAGGACGGCGACACCATCAAGGACTTCGAGGGATGCAAGACCGTCCAGGAGATGCAGAAGGCCGGTCTTCCCAAGGCCGCCGAGCACACCGCGATCAACTGACGTCGCAATCGTACGGGCCGCCGACTCCCCTGTGGGGCCGGCGGCCCGTATGTTTTCTCCGGTCATCTGTGAGTCAGCCGGAGCAAACGTATCCCAAGCACATCCTCCGCATACGAAAACCACGGTCTTACCCCGGGTAACCGGAGCAAACGTATCCTGATGAGATCCCCGAGTACGAAAACCCCGGTCTTAGCCCGTTCGGCCGGACAGAACGTACTGTAAAAATCTCCCCGGTTACGTTTATTCCGGCCCACCGGAGACGTTCACTCCGCCGCCGGGGCACCCACTTCTCCGGCCCACCGCTTCAGCTCCTCGACGGCGACGTCATGGTCGACGGGCCCGTTATCGAGGCGGTATTCGAGCATGTGCTTGTAGGCGCGGCCGACCATCGGGCCGGGCTCCAGGCCGAGGATCGCCATGATCTCGTTGCCGTCCACGTCGGGCCGGATCGCGTCGAAGTCCTCCTTCTCCTTGAGCTCGCGCACGCGCGCCTCCATCTCGTCCATCGCCTCGGCGAAGATGCGCGCCTTGCGGCGGTTCTGCGTGGTGGCGTCGGCGCGGGTGAGACGGTTGAGCCGCTCGTACAGGTGGCCGGCGTCCTTCACGTACCGGCGCACCGCGGAGTCGGTCCACGGCTCGTCCACGTAGCCGTGGAACCGAAGGTGCAGGTTCACCAGTTCGCTCACGTCGTCGACGATATGGTGGTCGAAACGCAGCGCCTTGAGGCGCTTGCGCGTGAGCTTGGCGCCCACCGCGTCGTGATGGTGGAAGCTCACCTTGCCGCCGGGTTCGAACCGACGCGTCTTCGGCTTGCCGACGTCATGCATGATCGCGGCGAGACGCAGCGTCAGATCGGGGCTCGGCACCGGGCCGTCGTCGTCGGTTTCGAGCGCGACGGCGCGGTCGAGCACGATCATCGTGTGCTCGAACACGTCCTTGTGACGGTGGTGTTCGTCGATCTGCAGTTCCAGCGCAGGGATCTCCGGCAGCACGATGTCCGCGAGCCCCGATTCGACGAGCGCCTCGATGCCGGCGCGCGGCCGGTCGGAAAGCAGCAGCTTGGTGAGTTCGTCGCGCACGCGTTCGGCGGACACGATGGAGATGCGTTCGGTCATCGCGCTGATCGCCTCGGCGGTCTCCGGTTCGATGGAGAAGCCGAGCTGGGCGACGAAGCGCACGGCGCGCATCATGCGCAGCGGATCGTCGTCGAACGACTGGCGCGGGTCGACCGGCGTGCGCAGCACGCCCTTGGCGAGGTCGTTCGCGCCGCCGAACGGGTCGACGAACTCCAGGTCGGGCACGCGCAGCGCCATCGCGTTGACGGTGAAGTCACGTCGGGACAGATCGCCCTCCAACGTGTCGCCGTAGGCGACCTCGGGCTTGCGTGAATCCGGGTCATACGTGTCGGAACGGTAGGTGGTGACCTCCACCTTGACCTCGGTGCCGTCCTCGCGCCGGCGCATCGCGCCCAACGTGCCGAACTTGCGTCCCATGTCCCAGAAGCCGTCGTGGCCGAAGCGGCGCAGGATCGGTTCGAACTGTTCGGGCCGGGCGGACGTGCAGAAGTCGAGGTCGTGGCTGCGGCGGTGCAGCAGCAGATCGCGCACCGGCCCGCCCACCAACGCCAGCTCATAGCCTTCGTCGGCGAACATGCGCCCCAATTCAATGGCTTCCGGCCAAACTTCGAAATTCACGCCAACCCTTTCGGACCGTTTCTGTATCGCCTACCAGCATACCGTCACTCGACATGCACAGGGACTTGAGTAAGGTGGAAGGCATGATTACGCCCGCGGACCTTGCGCGCATGCTCGGGCATGCCGACGATGCCGCGGTCAACCATGCCCGAAACGGCTTGGAACGGGACGTGTTGATGTACACGTCGCAGTCCGCGCCGCTGCGATCCGGCGACCGCGTCGAGACCGTGGACGGCATCGACGAAGACAGCGTGGAAGGTCCCGTGGAGGGGTCCTCCTCCCCCGATGTCAACGATGCGGACACGGATTCGGACACATCCCCCGTCCCCGACGCGCACCCGGGAACGACGGATCCCGGCATCCCCGCGGTCGCGGTGAGCGACGTCATCGACGCCGCCGGCACCATCGACACCGCGCAGACGGTCGCCTCGATGGTCGCGCGCGAGGCAGCGAAGGCGACCCCGATGTCGACGCCCACGCCGGCGACCGTGTTCGCCCGCGTGCGCGTCACCGGCTCCGACACGATGCCCGGCGGCCAGCGCGTCACCACGCGCGTGGAGACGTCCGTCACCGCGTCGGTCACGGTCGAGCCCGCCGTGCCGGCGGGGCAGACGGCGAACCCGCGCGTGCCGACGCCCGCCATGATGCCGCGCAAACGCACGTCCGACGGCCCCACGACGTTCGCGTCGCTGGATGCGCAGGAACTGCCCGTCGTGCGCGAATACTCCGCCGGCGGACTCGTGTTCGACGAACAGGGCCGTGTGGCGATCATCGCGCGTCATTCGCGCAGCGGGCATCTGGAGTGGTGCCTGCCGAAGGGGCATATCGAGAAGGGCGAATCGCCGCAGCAGACGGCGGTGCGCGAGGTGCACGAGGAGACGGGCATCCTCGGCGAGGTGGTCGAGTCGATCGCGACGATCGACTACTGGTTCACCGGCACGACGCAGCGCGTGCACAAGCTCGTCCATCATTTCGCGTTGCGCCAGATCGGCGGCGACCTCACGGTGGAGGGCGATCCCGACCATGAGGCGGAGGACGCGATCTGGGTGGACTTCAAGGATCTGGACGACGTGCTCAGCTACCCTAATGAACGCAAGATCGCATGGCTTTACGCCAGGAAACTGAACAGGCAGGCAGACGAGTGAACCGATACGCCCCCCTACGACGCGTGCAGGCATGGTGGCGCGTCATGGCTGGCCTTCTCCTCGCCGTGGCGTTCGTGGCGGGCGCCGTGGCGCTTCCGTCCATCGCCATGGCCGATGGGGCCTCCGCCGACGGGCAGACACAGACCGCCGCGAACGAAACCGCCGGCAAGAACGGGAACGCACAGACCGTGTCGCTGACCGAGGCCACGGCCGTCGTCACCGACACCTCCGGATACCATCTCAAGGCCACGGTGACGAACACCTCCGACACGGCATGGTCCGCCGGCGCGCTCACCCTGTCGGTCAACCCGATGTTCACGTTCAACTCCCGCACGGACATGCAGGAGTGGGCGCAGTCGGAAAGCCCGATCCCCACGACCTCGCAGCTCGGCGAGGCGGCCGTGCCCGCGCTGCAGCCGGGCGGCAACGCGACGGTGACCATCGACGCCGGCGCGGACGCGGACGCGCTCACGCGCATGCTCAACTGGGGTCCCAAGCCCCTGCTCGTCTCCTACACGCACGACGACACGACCGTCGAGACGCACACGTTCCTGACGCGTTCGTCGGCCGGGCTCAACAACGCGAACACCCCGCCGATGCAGATCACGATGGTGATGCCGCTGTCCAGCGGACATTGGACGACGGACGGCGAATCGCTGGAATCGCTCGTCACGCAGGGCACGACAGGCACGAACGGCGACGGCTCATCATCGCAGTCGTCGAACGGCTCGAACGGTTCGAACACCACGAACAACTCGAACAACTCGTCGACCACGACTTCCTCCGGCACGTCCGGCACCGGCGCCGCGGCCGCGGCCGTCTCGACCGACGCGGCCGTGCTCGACGGCGACCACACGCGTTTCGACCACACGCTCGAGCAGACGCTCACCAAGCATCCGAAGCTGCAGACCATCGCCGACCCCACGTATCTGGACGCGCTGGCGATGCCGCCCCAGACGAAGGCCATCATGCAGCCCGCCGGATTCGACATCACCGCCTACGCCGCGCAGGACAACGCGCAGCGCTACGCGGACGCCGGCGTGACCGACGCCTCATGGAACGCGGACGCCGCGCTGGCGCACTACCGCAGCGCGCTGGGCGACCAGAAGGCCGAGGCCTCCGCCATCGCATGGCAGGGCAAGGCCCAGTGGACGCTCAAGGCACTCACCGAGGCGCGCCGCCAGGGTTACACGACCGTCGTCTCCACGCATGATTTCGAATCGACGGACACCGACACCGTGCACACGGGCACGGCCATCGTGCCCACCGACGCGGGCGACGTCACCGTGCTCGTCGAACAGCGCGAACTGAGCAACCTGGCGAAAGGCACGGCCACCAGCCGCAAGGCCACGGCCGAGACCACCGAGGCGGGGCGTCTCGCCCGGTTCGTCGCGCAAAGCGCGTTCTACCAGATGGAGCAGCCGTACAACGAACGCAACCTGCTCGTCTGCTTCGACGAGGACGCCGACGCCGCCACCGTCGACGCGTTCATGAGTGCGGTCGAATCGGCCACATGGCTGGAATCCACCGATCTGGACACGCTGGCCAAGGCGTCCCCCTACACCACCGGCGACGAGGCGAAGGCGGCCGTGCCCGACGACGCCGGCCTGTCCAATACGGACGCGGCGGCCGTCGCGAACGCGCTGAGCGCGCTAGCCTCCAGCCGCGGCGACATCACGCGCTTCCGCGACGCGATCCTCGACAAGTCCGCGGTCTCCGCCGGCTCCTCCGCCGACGGTTCCGATTCCTCGAACGGCACGGCGCAGCGGGGCGCACGCCAATCCTCCGGAAGCCGCTGGGTCGGCGAGCTGCTCGCCGCGCACGACTCCCTCGCGTTGCACGCGCTGGCCGCCGGCGGCGGCAGCGACCGTCTCGCGGCATCCGGCACGACGGTCCTCGCCGGCGCGCAGCAGCTGTCCGCCGACGTGCTCGGCGGCGTGGCCATCACCCCGTCCGAGGCGGTGACGATGCTGTCGGAGACCGCGTCGATGCCGGTGACGATCAGCAACGACACCCCGTACCCGGTCACCATCCAGGTCTCCTCGATCACCGGATCGCCGGAGATCGTCACCTCGCGGCGCACCACCGTGACCGTGCCCGCCCGCTCCGAGGCGCAGGTGACGTTCTCGCTGCGCGCGGCCACCTCCGGTTCGGCCACCGCGCACATCACCCTGCAGGACCGCAACGGCGGCACGTTCGGCGGCGCGCAGGACACCGCCATCACCTGCGTGCTCAAGATCAACGACAAGACCGGCTTCGTCATCATCGGCTTCGCCGTCGCGCTCGGCGTGCTCGGCCTGTGGCGCCAGTTCAACCGTAAGAAGGACCCCGACGAATGAGTTCCAACGTCGGCCGCAACTCCCTGATCATGGCATCGGGGACGATGGCCTCACGCATCACCGGACAGATCCGCACGATCCTGCTCGCCGCATGCCTCGGCACCACCGGCATCGCGGCGAACGCCTACCAGACCGGCGCGATGATCCCGCAGGTCCTGTTCACCGTGATCTCCGGCGGCATCTTCAACGCGGTGCTCGTGCCGCAGATCGTGCGCACGCTCAAGGAGCATGACGCCCAGGAGCGCCTCAACAAGCTCATCACGCTCGCGATCGCGCTGCTCGCCGGCATGACGCTGCTCATGATGCTCGCCACGCCGCTGCTCACCATGCTCTACCTCGACCGCAGCTGGGGTCCGGCGGAACGCGCGCTCGTCAACGCGTTCACCCTGTGGTGCATGCCGCAGATCTTCTTCTACGGCCTGTACACGGTGCTCGGCCAGATCCTCGCCGCGAAGGACAACTTCGTCACCTACGCGTGGAGCTCGGTCGGCGCGAACGTGATCAGCTGCCTCGGCTTCACGATGTTCCTGTTCCTGTTCGGCCCGTCCTCCCGCGCACCGCTCGAGTTCTGGACCACCGGCAAGGTGGCGCTCACCGCCGGCGCATGGACGCTGGGCGTCGCGTTCCAGGCGGTCGTCCTGTTCGTCCCGCTCATGCGTCTCGGCCTGCACTACCGCCCGCAGTGGGGCGTGAGCGGCATCGGCCTGAAGGCGATGGGTCCGGTGGCCGCGTGGAGCGTGGGCGTGATGGGTGTGCAGGAGCTCGCCAACATCGTCAACGCGCGCATCACCAACGGCGCACCGTTCGCCGGCGGCGACCTGTACGGTATCGCCGGCAACGGCTCCTATCAGAACGCGTTCACGCTCTACATCCTGCCGTACTCGCTCATCGCCGTGTCCGTGGGCACCGCGATCTTCCCGAAGATCTCGCGCGCGGTCGCCGAGCATAACCTCGACGAGGCCCGCGACGACCTCAGCGGCGCCCTGCGCAACGTGGGCGTCATGATGATGTACTTCACGATGGCGATCGTCGTGATGCCGGTGCCGATCACCATCGCGCTGCTGCCCAGCGTCAACGTGCCCGAGGCGAAGCTCATCGCCGGGCCGATGGTCGCGCTGGCGCTCGGCCTGCCGCTCACCAGCGCGTACCTGCTCATCCAGCGCACGTTCTTCGCCTTCGAGGACGGGCGCCATCCGTTCCTGTTCCAGCTCACCGTGAGCATCATCCAGGTCGTGTTCGAAGTGGGCGTGATGCTGCTCATGCCGCCTCCCTACTGGACCGCCGGCGTGGGCCTGGCGATGACGGTCGGCTACCTGCTGAGCTTCCCCTCGCTCGTCGCCATGCTGCGACGGCGGTTCGCGGGCCGTCTCGACGGCCGCCGCATCGCCGCCGCCTACCTCAAGGCGCTCGTCGCCGCCGTCGCGGCGGGCGTGACGGCATGGCTGCTCACCGACCCGGTGATGGCCCTGCTCGGCGCCTCGCTGCCGCAGGACCGGCTCAACTGGCCGCAGGCGTTCGCCTTCTGCGCGATCACCGCGATCGTCACCGCGATCGTGTACGCGCTGGTGCTGCTGCTGCTACGTTGCGAGGAGTTCACCGCGATTGTGAAAGCAATGTCGGGACGTGTCACGAGAAGGGCGAACCGCTGACGTTTCGGCCATCCCCATGGCTAGAATGACAACAGCGTCATCGGCTCATCAGGTGGCGCATCAGCGCTTATGCATTACGGAGTCGAAGGAACTATGAAGCCTCAGCTGGGAGACACGCTCTTCAACCGGTACACCCTGGTCACCCTGCTTCGCGACGAGCCCGGCGTACAGGCCTGGAAGGCCAACGACCGCGTGCTCGCCCACGACTGCCAGCTGTTCGTGCTCACCGCCCCGAGCACCATCGAGGACATCTCCTCGCTCGCCTCGCAGCTGGGCCGCAAGAACGGCATCACGCCGGTGCTTCAGTTCCGCAGGGCGGACAAGGCCGCCGTGCTCATCACGCGCGTGGAGACCGGCCTGTCGCTGACCGAATACCTCAACGGACCGGCGAGCGGCACCATCAGCTTCGAGGCGATGCGCTCGATCATCGGCGAGGCCGCCGTGATCGCCGGCGCCCTCCAGCAGCCGCGCCTGTCCACCGACACGATCCGCATCTCGGTGCAGGGCGTGGAGATCGCCGACGCCCCGCTGTCCGGCATGCTCGCCGAACCGACGGGAGCCCCCGACACGATGCAGGGCGAGCAGCTCGCCATCCGCCAGCTGGCGGGCGTGCTGTACGCGCTGCTCACGCGCACCCCGTCCAAGCCGGGCACCACATACGACCTGAACGCCATCAGCGGCGACATCCCGCCGGAGTTCCGCGTGATCCTCTCCCGTGGCCTCGAACTGACCAACGAGCAGGGCCGCCGCGGCGAGCCGATGCTCACGCTCGGCGAGCTGACCGCGCTGCTGGGCGACTGCACGCCTCTCACCGCGCTGGCCGACCACGATCTGGCGCTGCCCACCGACCCGGGCAACGGGTCCATCTCCACCGCCATGCTGCGCCCGCTCGACGAGCAGGAATTCGTCGAACTGCCAGCCGGCGCCGTCACGTCGGAGAAGCTGCCGGACCTCACCATCCACCGTCCGCTCACGGAGGCCGAGGCCGCCCGTCACGCCGAACGCGTGGTGGCCGAGCAGAACCGACAGACCTTCGCCGAGATGCAGGCCGCGTTCGACAACTACTCCCCGCGCGTGCTGGGCCACACCGCGGGCACCGCCGGCGCGGACGCACCGTCGGGCATGGCCGCCAACGGCCGCCCGCTCGTCATGCCGGATCTGCCCGAGCGCCCGAAGTCGGCCGCCGCGGGCGGCGCGAACGCCGATTCCGGCAGGAATGGCCGCGGCCGCGGCGCCAAGTCGGACAACCAGTACCAGACGGTCGAATACCATACCGGCACCGACGACCTGTTCCACGATTTCTCGTTCCAGACCTACCCGTCCTCCGCGTCGGTGCCCGCGGGGCTCAACCCGGGCGAGGAGACGACGCGCATCCCCGTCGTGGTCGACCCGAACATGGCCACCGAGGCCATCAACGTGTCCGCCATCCGTCATCCGCATGACGCCGCCACGCACGGCACCGGCACCGCCGGCGCTCCCGCCGGTGCCGGTGCGGCCTCGTCCGCCCCGGCCGGCGCCCCCGACATGGATGCGACCATCACCACGTTCGGGCATCAGAACGCCGCCGCGGCGCCGATCGCCATCACGCCGCATCATGACGCCGCAGCCGGCAACGGCATGCCCGCCTCCGTGCCGCCCAGCTTCGCGCCGAGCCCGTCGCCGATCAGCGACGACACCTCCGCCGGCGAGGACCTGTCCGATCAGCGCCTGTTCGGCAAGATGACGACCACCGTGGTCGTGGTCATCGTCGCCGCCGTCGTGGTCATCGCCAGCCTGGTGTTCGCCCTGATGACGTTCACCAACACCAATTCGAACCCGCAGGACAAGGGCGTCGACAAGAACAACCAGTGGCCGGACCAGCAGAATCTGGACGACGTGCCGTTCGGCGACGAGTCCGGCAATGCCAACTCCTCCGGCCAGTCCGGTTCCTCGTCGAACTCGTCCTCCTCCGCCGGTTCCGAAGGCGGCATCGAGTACATCAACGTCACCGACGCCTATTGGCGCTGAGGCGCTGAATCGGGCGGGTCGTCTCCAGGACGGGCTGTTCGTCTTCGGCCTGGAGCTGATGCCCGTGCGCCTCGCTTGCTAGGCTGACGGGTATGACTGTACACAACGTTTGCATCATCGGCTCCGGCCCGGCGGGATACACCGCGGCCATCTATCTGGGCCGCGCCGGCCTGCATCCGGTCGTGGTCACCGGAGCCCTCGCGCCCGGCGGCCAGCTCGTCAACACCACGGAGGTGGAGAACTACCCAGGTTTCCCGGAAGGCATTCTCGGCCCCGATCTCATGGACGCGATGCGCGCCCAGGCCGAACGGTTCGGCGCCGAGTTCATCCCCGAGGACGTGACGTCCGTCGAATCCGTTCCTTCCGGTGAAACCGGCGAGGGCTCTTCCCCGCTGACCCGCTTGACCTTGGATTCCGGCGACGTGCTGGACACCCGTGCGGTCATCGTGGCCACCGGATCCTCCTACCGCAAGCTGGACGTGCCCGGCGAGGAGGAATATTCCGGCCACGGCGTCTCCTACTGCGCCACCTGCGACGGGTTCTTCTTCAAGGACAAGCCGATCGTCGTGGTCGGCGGCGGCGATTCCGCATTCGAGGAGGCCCTGTACCTCACGCGCTTCGGCTCGTCGGTCACGCTGATCCATCGCCGCGACGAGTTCCGCGCCTCGGCGATCATGGTGGAGCGCGCCCGCGCGAACGACAAGCTCACCCTGCTCACCAACACCGTCGTCACCGCCATCCACGGCGGCACGGCAGACACGGAGACCTCCGCGCCGACCGCAACGGGTTCCGCGGCAAGCGGCCTCAAGCTCGATCTCGGCGGCCGTACGATCTCACTGAACAAACCGCAGGGACAGCAGTCCCTTTCCCTTGGTCCCACACCGAACACCGGTGCCAACAATCTCCTCGGCGGCATCTCGTTGCCCGCCGCGGCACCGGCCGCCGGCAACGTCATGTCCATCGACATCCGCAACACCGCGACCGGAACGACCGGCACGCTGGACACGTCCGCCGTGTTCGTCGCGATCGGGCATTCCCCCGCCACCGCGTTCCTGGGCGACATCGTCGAGAAGGACGCCGACGGATACGTCATCGTCGACGGCGCGAGCACGCGCACCAGCCGTCCCGGCATCTTCGCCGCCGGCGACTGCGTCGACCGCGTCTACCGTCAGGCCATCAGCGCCGCCGGAATGGGATGCCGCGCCGCCCTCGACGCCCAGGAATACCTGTCCACGCTCGCCTAGTTTTCGTGGCGTTTGCCGTGAAGGGCGGTGAGGCACTATCGCGACACGACGCTGGAAATGAGCGGGAGATGAAGGAACGCGATGTCGGACCGTATGCTTGGCCGAGCGGCCTTGAGCGTGTCCGACATCGCGTTCCTTCATCTCCCGCGACAACGCACTTACCGAACGTTACGAACCGTATGCGTCACACCCACTGTCCGTCGGCGGACGACTGATCGCCACCTTCGGACTGACCGGGCATGAGGAGGCCGAGGATGCGGTCCATGTCTTCGGGGGACGAGAACACGATTTCGATGCGGCCGTGCTTCGGCGTGCCCTTGATGGACACCTTGGTGTCGAAGTGGTTCTCGAGGTTGCTCTTGATCGGCGAACCGGCCCACGGATCGTTCTTGCGCGTCTTCGGCTTCTTCGGCTCCTTGCTGTCGAGGTTCGCCAGCGCGACGATCTCCTCGGTGCTGCGCACGGACAGGCCCTCCGCGATGATGCGGTTGGCGAGCTTGTCCATCGCCTCGGGGTCGCTCAGGCCAAGCAGGGCGCGCGCATGGCCGGCGGTCAGGATGCCGGCGGCGACCTTCTTCTGCACGGAGCTCGGCAGGTTGAGCAGTCGCAACGTGTTGGCGATCTGCGGACGAGACTTGGACACCGACTTGGACAGCTGGGCCTGCGTCAGACCGAATTCGTCAATCATCTGCTGGTAGGCCGCGGCCTCTTCGAGCGGGTTGAGCGCCACGCGGTGCAGGTTCTCCAGCAGGGCGTCGCGGAGCATGTCGTCGTCGGCCGTGGTCTTGACGATGGCGGGGATCGTCTCCAGGCCGGCCAGCTGCGATGCGCGCCAACGGCGTTCACCCATGATGAGCTCGTACGGGCTGTCCATGCGACCGTCGAACTGGTTCGCCGGTTCGTGGCCGGCCTGCTCCTTGCGGGCGGCTTCGATCTGCGCGGCCGGACGCTTCCGTACGACGATCGGCTGCAGGACGCCGACCTCCTTGATGGAGGCGGAGAGCTCGTTGAGGTCGTCCTCGTCGAAGACGGACCGCGGCTGGTGCGCGTTGGGACCGATGTCCGTGAGCTTGAGCTCGGCAAGGTAGCCGCCCTCGACCGGCTTCAGTTCGACGTCCTCGGATTTCGCGGGCTTGTCATCCTTTACGGTTTCACGTGAAACGTTCTCGGCCGGGGCGACCGGAGCCGCTGCGGACGGTGCCGCCGGGGCGGCGATGGTCTCGCTGAAGAACATGTCGCTCGGATGGGCGATGTCGTTCAGCGCGGGCATGGCGGCGCGCTTCTTCGGTTTCGCTGGCTTCTTCACGGCCGGTTCGGCGGGCTTGTCGTCCTTCACGGTTTCACGTGGAACAACCGGCTGCACCTTCTTCAGCGCCGGCAGCGGCTTCTTCTGCTCGGTGGTCTCCTCCCCCGGCAGTTCCGGGAACAGGGCGCCGAGGCCTTTGCCGAGACGGGATTTCGATGACATGTCAGGCCTCCTTCATGCGAGTCGCGATGGCTTCCAATACGTTTTCGGAACGGCGCGCGATCTCCAGCGCGGCCTCGCCGTAGGAAATGGCTCCCATGCCGTGGGGATCGTAGGCGATGACGCTCTTGCTGAAGCTCGGCGCCTCGGAGATCTTCACGGTGCGGGGAATCGTGGTCTCCAGCACGATCGACGGGTAATGGTTCTTCACCTCGTTGAAGACCTCGCGGCTGAGCAGCGTGCGACGGTCGAACATCGTGACCAGCATGGTGGATACGGTCAGGCTGGGGTTGAAGTGGTCCTGCACGAGGCCGATGGTGTTGATGAGCTGGCCGAGACCCTCGAGCGCATAGTACTCGGCCTGGATCGGGATGAGCATCTCATGCACGGCGCACATCGCGTTGATGACCAGCAGGCCCAGGCTCGGCGGGCAGTCGATGAACACGTAATCGTAGTGGACGTCCGATTCGGCGAGGAACTTGTCGACGGCCTCCTTGAGCAGCGAGTTGCGGTTCGGCAGGTCGGCGACCTCGAGCTCGGCGCCGGACAGATCAATGGAGGCGGGCACCACGTCCAGGGTTTCGAAATCGGGGCACTGGTGCTTGACCTCGGCCAGGGTGAGCCGGCCTTCGAGCACGTCGTACACCGACGGCTCCCCCGACGCGTGACGCACACCCAACGCGGTGGACGCGTTGCCCTGCGGATCCATGTCCAGCACCAGTACCTGCGCGCCGTTGTTGGCCAGCGCCGCGGCGAGGTTCACGGTCGACGTGGTCTTGCCCACGCCGCCCTTCTGGTTGGCGACGGCGATGAGCCTGGTCTTGGACGGCTTCGGGAACGTCTGCTTCTGCAGCTGTGCGTAGCGGTCGGACTCCAGCGCGATCTCCGCTCCCACCGGGGACTGCCCCTCGGCGAAGATGCGTCTGATGGTCTGCTCGGCGGACTCCATCGGCTTCTTCTTTTCGGCCATGACTTCTCCTTGACGACTCAAACTTGCACCAGTTTCCCCATCCACATGGACAGGTGCGACCAGTGACCGATGTTATCCACAAAAATGTGGATAAGTGTGGATAACTCCACGGCTGGGTTGTGGACAGCGGTTATCCACAACCCCAAATCCTTGACGAGACAACGTTTTTCATCAACGCCCCCGTTTATTTGAAATTGTGGATAACTTTTGCATCCACGAAAAATTGTGGATAACCACAGGCTGTCGACGGTGCTCGATCATCGCTTGTCGACCAGCACGACATGCGTCGGATCCAGTCCCGGACCGACCTCGGCCTCGACCACACGCGGGTTCACGCCACGCTGCCTGCCGATCTCCTTCATCGCCTTGTCGATCTCGGCCTGTGCCGAACGGCCTTTCAGGGCGACCAACCTCCCCTGCGGTTTGAGCAAGGGCAGGGTCCAGCCGGACAGTTTCGTCATCGGCGCCACCGCACGGCAGGTCACCACGGCGTACGGATGGAGGCTGCGGTCGTGGCGCATCGCGTCGATGACCTCCTCGGAACGCGCGCGGAACACGGACACGTTCTTCAGTCCCATCTCGTCGCGGCATTCCTTCAGCCATGCCACGCGACGTTCCATCGGCTCGATCAGCGTGAACTCGTGATCCGGCAGGCATGCCGCGGCGACCAGGCCCGGGAATCCACCGCCGCTGCCGACGTCGGCCACCGTCTTGAAGCGCAGGCCGGAGGTCGCCTCGCGGATAAACGGCACGATCGCCGCCGAATTGAGGATATGCCGCTCCCAGATGATGTCGACGTCGCGCGGCCCGATGAGGCCACGCGGCTCCCCTTCCTTCTTGAGTTTCACGTGAAACTCCTGCAACGGCTCGAACGCATCGCCGAGGACTTCACGCAGAACAGGCGAACCATCCAACTGGTCGGTCATGAACGTATCCCTTGTTGTTCCTTATCGGACTATCGAATCGTACCCGTCACTCATCGTCGACGTCGGAGGCGTCGGCGTTGGAACGCAGGTAGATGGTGACGTAGCGGTGCGGCTCCTCGCCGTGGGAGCGGGACTTGAGCCCCTCCTCGCGCACGACGTCGTGGACGACCTTGCGTTCGAACGAGTTCATCGGCTTGAGGTCGACCGGCTCGCCGGTCTCCTTCACCTCGTCCACGGCGTCAAGCGCGATGTCGTGCAGACGCTGGCGCTTGCGCTTGAGGAACCCGTCCACATCCACGATGAGACGGGAACGCTCGCCGGTCTTCTGCTGCACGGCAAGACGGGTGAGCTGCTGGAGCGCGTCGACGACCTCGCCGTTGCGCCCGATGAGATGCTTGATGTCGGTGTCGTCGTCGGCGACGATCTGCACCATCGGGCGGCCGTTGCGCACGCCCATCTCGATATCGCCGTCGTAGTCGGCGATGTCCAGCAGTCCTTCAAGGTAGTCGGCCGCGATGTCAGCTTCGTCGTTGAGCTGATCCACCGTCTTGTCGTCATCCTGGGCCATGAGGTCCTCCTTCGATCATGGTTCGTATGTGAACAGTCTAAACCAGCCGTCCGTTCAAGCCCGGTAGGCGAGCCGGGGTGCTCCCCCGCTTCGGACAGCTCGGCCCGATGTTCCATGTGAAACATCGGGCCTTACTTACTCATCATTTCTTCTTGGGCTTGCGCTTGCGCTGTGGCTGCTGGCGCTGATAACCTTCGGATTCCTTGCGCTCGGCCTCGACCTTGGCCTTATCCAGAGCCTCCTCCTCGAGGGACTGCTGGCCGGACTTGGCGCGGCGCGCGTTCTCCTTTTCGTGGTCGCGGATCTCCTTGGCGTCGGCCGCCGGCGATCCCGGGGTCGGGAACGCGTACAGCTGCCAGAACGTACGCAGCAGGTTGCACACGTTGTTCGTCAGCCAGTAGACCAGCACGGCAAACGGCATGGTGATGCCGGAGAAGATGTACATGACCGGGAAGATCCACAGCATAGCCTTCTGCATCGAGGCGGCCTGCCCCTGCATGGTGGCGGGGTTCATGTTCTTGTTCATGCTGAGCCACTGCATGTAGAACATGCAGGCGCACATGAGCGCCACGAACACGCCGATGATGATCTTGACCGTCAGGTCGCCGGAACCGAAGGTGTCGGTGGTGTTGACCAGACCGAGGACCTTGGACTCGGAGAACTGCTTCGCGGTCTCCACGTCGAAGGCGCCGAGCGCAGCGCGCTTGCCGCGGGCGATGTACGGAATGGCGGACAGCACGTAGAACATGCACATGAAGACGGGGCCCTGGACCAGCATCGGCAGGCACGAACCGGCGGGGTTCGCATCGTTGTCCTGGTAGAGCTTCATCATCTCGCGGCTCATGGCCTCTTTGCTGGCCTGATCCGTCTTGCCCTTGTACTTGTTCTGGATCTTCTGCATCTTCGGCTGCAGCGCCTGCATCTTGCGCATCGACTTCATCTGCTTGTAGAAGATCGGGAAGATGCACGCCTGCACGAAGAGCACAAGGAAGATGATGGAGAAGACCCACGAGACACCGACCGGGTGCATGCCGAGCATGACCAGGAAGGAGTGGAACAGGTCCATGATCTGCGTCATGAGCCATTCGACCGGAGTCAGGATCTTGTACAACCAACCCCAGAAACCGGTGTCGAGATAGAATACGTTTTGGTTAATCATGGTAAGGGATCCCCCCATTCATCAGTCGGCAGCGGCGTCAATCGAGGTTCCTCATGGGCTTTGGACCAGCGGAAACGATAGAACGGCGAAAACCGCCGCGGCACGTCATCGATGCCGCCACGGCTCCACGGCCGGCATCGTAACAATCGCAGCACGGCCAACAGCCCGCCGCGGCAGGCGCCGAACCGACGAATGGCCTGGATGGCGTAGTTCGAACAGCTCGGGTAATACCGGCAGCAGGGTACGGCGCGATGCGCGGAGAAACGGCGCTGGTACCAGCGCACCCCGCGAATCATCAGCCCGCCGACTCCCCCGGCCGCGCGGTTCATCGTCCCTGCGCGATTCTGACGGCGACCTTCGCGAACCCGGACGCCACCTGCTCGTCCAACGAGGCGAACGAGGCGTGCGCGGCGGTGGGTTTCGCGCGCAGCACGATGTCGCATCCCTCGGGGAGGCGATCCTCATACTGCCGCGCCAATACGCGGAAACGACGTTTGACCGTATTGCGGGTGACGGCGTTGCCCACCGCTTTGGATACGGCAAGACCCATACGTCGTGCGTCACGCGGCACAACGCCTCGCGTATACGAATCGTCGCGCACCAGATAGTGCACGACGATGTCGTTGCGTGAAACCTTGTGACGGCGTTTGAGCACGGCGACGAAATCACCGTGGCTTTTCAGCCGTTCCACTGCGGTCAGCCGCCGACTGTCTGCGATCAGGCGGACAGGGACTTGCGGCCCTTGGCGCGACGACGGTTGATGACGGCGCGGCCGGAACGGGTGCGCATGCGCAGACGGAAGCCGTGCTTCATGTGACGGCGGCGGTTGTTCGGCTGGAAGGTCCTCTTCATAGTTGCTCCTAAGTCTTTCGGCCACGCTGACGCGCGGCTCCCACGTGAGTCAAGCTATATCAAACTACCCTCACCCCTCCCCCAACGTCAACACGAGGGGCATGTTATCCACATTTCGCCGGCGGACGCGACACGCCGCGACACGCCGGAAAGGCGTCATACCGCCGATTCCCGGCCCCGAGTTATCCACAAATTACACGAATGTTATTCACAACCCAATGATTGCAACACGCAAGCCTGTGGATAACTTCCAAGCATTGAGTAACAATGGGGGGCGCACTTTATTCGGACGGGCACCTGAGAGGAGGATCGATATGGCCGCCGAGTCGAATGACCCAGTGACGGAAGCCAACCATATCTGGTCCGACACGCTCACGCTGCTCAAGCACAACTCGTCGCTCACCCCGCGTGACAAGGGATGGCTGGAAGGCGTGTACCCGGAGGGCGTGTTCGGCACGACCATCGTGCTGTGCGTCGAGAACGCCGGGACCCGCCAGGCGTTGGAGAACGAACTGCGGCATCCGCTGCTGGACGCGATGAAGATGGTCACCGGTCAGGACATGACCCCCGCGTTCAAGATCGCGCCGCGCCGGGGTCCCGCCCCCGCGCCGGCCCCGAGCCGCAAGCCCGCGCCCCAACCGCAGAGGAACCGGGCCGAGCGCGCCGCCGCCGCGGCCGAATCGCCGACCATCGCCGATCTCGGCAAGGAGCAGCGGTTCGGTTCCAACGCGCCGGTGCCGAAGGTGCCGTCCACCATGCCGACGCCCATCGACGTGGCCACGTCCGCCGGATACCCGATGAGCCGCAACAAGGTGGCCCGCGATCCGGAGACGCATCTCAACAAGAACGCCACGTTCGACACGTTCGTCCCCGGCGATTCCAACCGTTTCGCCCGCACCGTCGCCCTGGCGGTGGCCGAGGGCTCGGGCCGCGACTTCAACCCGCTGTGTATCTACGGCGGATCCGGTCTGGGCAAGACCCACCTGCTCAACGCGATCGGCAACTACGCGCTCGTCAAGGACCCGGGGCTCAAGGTCCGCTACGTCAACTCCGAGGAATTCACCAACGAATTCATCGAGGCGCTGCAGAACACGACCCAGAACCAGGGGCAGATCGCCGAGTTCAACCGCCGCTACCGCGAGGTCGACGTGCTGCTCATCGACGACATCCAGTTCCTCGGCGGCAAGGAAGCCACGCTGGAGCAGTTCTTCCACACGTTCAACGCGTTGCATCAGGCGAACAAGCGCATCGTCATCGCCTCCGATGTGGCGCCGAAGAACCTCAAGGGCTTCGAGGCGCGACTCATCTCCCGCTTCGATTCGGGTCTGACCGTCGACGTGAAGCCGCCGGACCTCGAGACCCGCATCGCCATCCTGCGCATGATGGCCTCGATGAACCACAGCAACATCCCCAATGATGTGCTCGATCTCATCGCCGAACGCTTCACGGAGAACATCCGCGAGCTGGAGGGCGCGCTGACGCGCGTCACCGCCGTCGCCAGCCTGAGCAACCAGCCGGTCACGCGCGCGATGGCCGAGCAGACGCTGCAGGATTTCTTCACCACCGACGTGGAGGTGAAGCCCACCGACATCATCAGCCAGGTGGCGCGCTACTTCCACCTCACGTTCGAGGACATCACCGGCAAGTCGCGCATGAAGAACATCGCGATCGCGCGACAGGTGGCCATGTACCTCACGCGCGAGATGACCAGTCTGAGCCTCGTCGACATCGGCAAGGTGTTCGGCGGCAAGGACCACACCACGGTGATGCACGCCTGCGACCGCATCTCCAACGGCATGCAGGACCGTCAGGAGATCTACAACTACGTGATGGAACTCACCGTGCGCCTCAAGCAGGGCAACACCGACTTCAAACAAAAGCAGCAGTAGGCGTTTCGCCGGAATTCCGCGGCCTGCCAGCGGATCCTCCGGGCCCCGGTGCCCGTTGTCCGGGCGTATCCGGGCGTATCCGGGCGTATCCAGACGTGTTCCGGCACGTCGTTTCCGCGCCGCCACCGCGACCTTCCGTCCGGGAGAATCGTTTCTGACGAACGATTTCCGGGATTTTCGCGCACGCTCGGCCAAAACGCCGAAATCGTTCGCTGTGCGCCATCATGCCGGACGGCATGCCCGGACCGGGCCGGAGGAAACGGCCTCCATGAAACCGGTTCCCGAACGACGGCGACGATGCCGAATCCTCCCCTCGTCCGGGAGAATCACGCTCAGCGAACGTTTTCGACGGTTTTCGCAAGGCCTCGGAAAAATCATCGAAATCGTTCGTCAGGAGCGATTCTGCCAGCCGGAAACACCCTGCGACACTCCGACGAAGGCAAAAAAGTGGGGCAAAGTTATCCACATACTTATTCACAAATGTGGGTAACCACGGTGTATAACCGGTGGATTAGTCCCCTCTGGATGTGGAAAACCGGTGGATGAGATGCGTCCGATTGTGGAAAACCGTGGACGAAGCGTGGACCTGTGGATAACTCGGGTACTTATCCACACGATTTCCCGTGGGTTATCCACAATTCACCCACCATCGCGAGGCGAACAACCGCAAGCCCTGAACGGACTTTTTCCACACTATCCACAGGCCTTATTACGACTATTACCTTACGTTCTCCCTATCTCACCATCATCCCGACCCTTACGTCGGGTGCGGGCGAACGCGCGCAGCGCGGAGCCTCGCTAGAATGAGTCGCAGTTCGAAAAACCGATGAACATCTCCCGCATGCCGGACACGAGTGACCCGTCCGGATGCGCCAACCTCACGAAAGCAGGCACCATGAAGGTCGAAATCGATTCCGCCGCATTGGCCGACGCCGTGGCGTGGACCTCCCGCGTCATCGACGCCCGTCCGTCCAACCCGATTCTCGCCGGCGTCAAGCTGGAGGCCGCCGACGGAACGCTGCAGCTTTCCGCGTTCAACTACGAGATCTCCGCCCGTCACCACATCGAGGCCGGCGTCGACGAATCCGGCTCCGTGCTGGTGCTCGGCAAACTGCTCGCCGACATCACCAAGTCGCTGCCCGCGGAGAAGACCACCCTCGTCACCGACGAGTCCACGATGACCATCACCTCCGGCAAGTCGACCTTCACGCTGCAGCTCATGCCCGAGGCAGAATACCCGGATCTGCCCGGAATTCCGGCGAAACTCGGCCAGGTCGACGCACCGACCTTCGTGCAGGCGGTCGCCCAGGCGTGCGTCGCCGTCTCCCGCGAGGAGAACCGCCCGGTGCTCACCGGCGTGCGCATGCAGTTCGACGGCGACAAGGTGATCATGACCTCGACCGACCGTTTCCGCCTGTCGCGCGCCAGCTTCACCTGGACCCCGCAGGACATGGACGTCAACACGACGACCCTGGTGCGCGGTTCGCTGCTTCGCGATGTGTCCCGTTCCCTCGACGAGCACCAGAACGTGGTGCTCGACTTCGATGTGGACAGCCCGTCGCTGCTTGGTTTCGAAAACGCCGGCCGCACCTCCACCTCGCAGCTCATCGACGGCGAGTTCCCGGCGGTCGACCGTCTGTTCTCCGACGACTATCCGATCCAGGCGGTCATCGACAGGCAAGCCCTGGTCGGCGCCATCAAGCGAGTGGCCCTGGTCGCCGAGCGCAACGCCCCGATCCGCATGGTGTTCTCCGGCCAGGAGCTCACCTTGTCCGCCGGCGCCGTCGACGAGGCCCAGGCCACCGAGGTCATCGACATCGACATGGACGGCGAGGACATCACCGTCGCGTTCAACCCGTCGTACCTCATCGAGGGCCTGACCGCGATCACCGAACCGTTCGTGCGCATGAAGATGACCACCGCGGTCAAGCCGGTCGAATTCAACGGCCAGCAGGAGTCCGACTCCGACGAGTCGATGGACTACCGCTACCTGCTCGTGCCGATGCGCTTCAACAGCTGAGCCCGTTCCCCGAGCTCGAAAACCCCAAAAAGTGATAGCGATGGTGATATCGCAATAACGACACCGTCAAGCGATATCACCATCAATATCACTCTGATCACACAGTCCGTCCCCGTCGAAAGGCCGCAGCGTTGTACGTCTCCCGTCTCGCACTCGACCACTACCGCTCCTGGGAGCATCTCGTGGTCGACCTCGCGCCCGGCGTGAACGTGCTGCACGGCGAGAACGGCCTCGGCAAGACGAACATCGTCGAGGCGGTGGAGGTGCTGTCCACCGGCACCAGCCACCGCACCTCCTCCTCGCTGCCGCTCGTCGCACGCGGCGCGAGCAAGGCCACGATCCGCGCGAACGTGACCGACGGCGACACGACCACCACCTACGAGGCGACGATCGCGGCGCGCGGCGCGAACCGCGCCCGCGTCAACTCCGGTGCCTCCCGCTACCTGCGCGACATCGTCGGCGAGGTGCCGTCCGTCACCTTCGCCCCCGACGACCAGCGCCTCGTCTCCGGCGACCCCGCCACGCGGCGCAACTTCCTCGACCAGGCGGGCGCGCTGCTCGTGCCCCGCTACGCGGACATGCTCCAGCAGTTCACACGCATCGCCCGCCAGCGCGCGGCCCTGCTCAAGCAGCTCGGCGCGCGCGAGGGCGCGTTCGACGCGGCCCTGAGCGGCCTGGAGATCTGGACCGGCCAGTTCATCGAGGCCGGCCTCGCGCTCACCCGCGTGCGCGCCGACGTCGTGGACCGCCTCGCCGGCCCGTACGCCTCGATATACGCCCGTCTGGCGTCCGGACGCGGCGAGGCCGGCATCTCCTACGCCCCGTCGTTCGCCGAGGTCCTTCAGGCCCGGCAGACGGCCTCCGGGGCCGACGGGGAGGCCGCGGGCGACCCCCGTCCCGCGATCGCCGCGCACTTCCAGCGGCTGTACGCCGGCGAGGTGTCGCGCGGCGTGAACCTCATCGGCCCCCAGCGCGACGACCTGGCCGTCACGCTCGACGGGATGCCCGCCCGCGAATTCGCCTCGAACGGCGAGATGTGGACGATGGCGCTGGCGCTCAAGATGGCGCTGTTCGAGGTCGTGGCCGCCGACCGCGGTGCCTCGCCCGTCGTCATCCTCGACGACGTCTTCGCCCAGCTCGACGAATCCCGCCGCGAACAGATCCTCGCCTTCGCCGCCGCGCAGGACCAGGTGCTCGTCACCGTGGCCGCCGCGGGCGACATCCCGCGCATCGTCGGCGGCAAGGACGGCGACGATGCGCACGGCCCTGCCGTGAACGTCATCGACGTGGCTCGGCTGGCCCGCGGCGCGGATGCGCCGGACGCGCCCGGGGCGCCGCGAGGGGCGTCGGCGCGATGAGGCCGCCGATCGCCGTGACGCTGCGCCTCGACCCGCGCGAACTGCCGGCGCAGGTGTTCGAACGGTACGCGGCGCGCGAATCGTCGCGCAAGGCGCGCGCCGCCCGCGCCGAGGCCGCGTGGGAGAGCTTCGGCAAGCCCGGGCGCGACCCGGCTCGGCTCGGCGGCGTGGCGAACCTGCTCGCCCGCAACGGCGACTGGATCCCCCACCTCAAGATCTCCGAGCTCAACAACCACTGGGACCGCGTGGTGGGGCCCGCCATCGCGCAGCATTCGCACGTGATCGGCCTCAACGACGGCGTGCTCACCATCGGCACCGCCTCACAGGTGTGGGCCACGCAGCTCACCTACCTCATCCCCCAGCTCACCGACACCATCCGCCGCAACCTGGAGGGCCTGCCCATCGAGAGGATCCGCGTGGTCGGCCCCGCGGCCGGCTACAAGCGCCGGTGGACGGGACGGCGGTAGCGCCGCGGGCGGGCGACGCCCGGCCCGCGGCCGTGCCCCGCCCCCGGGCCGGCCGTGGAGGCCGCAATCCCCGCTAACGCGTTTCTACGGGGTCCTATAGCGCTCGTCGTGCAAAACGAGTAGAATCACATGCAGTATGGTCAAAACGCTCCATGACCCCGTAACGGGCGTTTTTGAGGCAATGGCCCGCGAAACAACCCTTCGCGTGGAGTTACATGCAGGGAACATGTAGGAAGGAAGCCCTGTGGCGGATTCGTTGGACAATGCCGAGAGCAAGGAAGAACAGCTCAAGGCGGCGGACGAACATATCAATACCACCGAATTGCAGGACGGCGAGCTCGACGAGTCGATGACCCCCGAGCATTACGACGCCTCCGATCTGAAGGTGCTCGAAGGCCTCGAGGCGGTGCGCATCCGCCCGGGCATGTACATCGGCTCGACGGGCCCGCGCGGCCTGCACCACCTCGTGTACGAGATCGTCGACAACTCCGTCGACGAGGCGCTGGCCGGCTACGCGAGCCACATCGAGGTGACGATCCTGCCGGACAACGGCATCCGCGTCGTCGACGACGGCCGCGGCATCCCGGTCGACATCGTGCCCGGCGAGGGCATCTCCGGCGTCGAGACGGTCATGACCAAGCTGCACGCCGGCGGCAAGTTCGGCGGCGGCGGCTACGCGGTCTCCGGCGGCCTGCACGGCGTGGGCATCTCCGTGGTGAACGCCCTGTCCACGCGCGTGGACGTCGAGGTGCGCCGCCAGGGCTTCCACTGGACCCAGACGTACCTCAACCAGCATCCGACCGACCGCCTCGCCAAGGGCGAGCCGATGGCCGAGGGCGAGTCCACCGGCACGTCCGTCACGTTCTGGGCCGATCCGGCGATCTTCGAGACCACCGTCTACGACTTCGAGACGCTGCGCTCGCGCTTCCAGCAGATGGCGTTCCTCAACAAGGGCCTCAAGATCTCCCTGACCGACCTGCGCCACGTGGACGAGGCCGGCGACGAGGTGGCCGGCGACGGCGACAACGCCGCCGAGGAGCTGCACCAGACCGTCACCTACCAGTACGCGAACGGCATCAAGGACTACGTCGCGTACCTGGTGAAGTCGCGCAAGGCCACGCCCGTCGAGGACGAGGTCATCAACTTCGACGCCGAGGACCTCAAGCTCGGCATCTCCGCCGAGATCGCGATGCAGTGGACCACCGCCTACTCCGAGGCCGTGCACACGTTCGCCAACACGATCTCCACCACCGAGGGCGGCACGCACGAGGAGGGCTTCCGCGCGGCGCTCACCTCGCTCGTCAACCGCTATGCGCGCGAGAAGAACATCCTCAAGGACAAGGACGAGAACCTGTCCGGCGACGACGTGCGCGAAGGACTCACGGCCGTGGTGTCCGTCAAGCTCACCACCCCGCAGTTCGAGGGCCAGACGAAGACCAAGCTCGGCAACTCCGAGGCGAAGACCTTCGTGCAGCGCGTCATGACCGACAAGCTCGGCGACTGGTTCGACGCGCACCCGGGCGAGTCGAAGAACATCATCCAGAAGGCCATCGAGGCCTCCCGCGCGCGTCTCGCCGCGAAGAAGGCGCGCGAGAACACGCGCCGCAAGTCGATCTTCGAGTCGGCCGGCATGCCGGACAAGCTCAAGGACTGCCAGTCGAGCAATCCGGAGGAGTGCGAGCTGTTCATCGTGGAGGGCGACTCCGCAGGCGGCTCCGCGATCCAGGGCCGCAACCCGATCACGCAGGCCATCCTGCCGCTCAGGGGCAAGATCCTCAACACCGAGCGCGCCAGCCTCGACCGCATGATGAAGTCCGACACCATCGAATCGCTGATCACCGCGGTCGGCGGCGGCTACGGCGAGGACTTCGACCTGTCGAAGGTGCGCTACCACAAGGTCATCATCATGGCCGATGCCGATGTGGACGGCGCGCACATCGCCACGCTGAACCTCACGCTGTTCTTCCGCTACATGCGCCCGATGATCACCGCCGGGTACGTGTACGTGGCCATGCCGCCGCTGTACCGCCTCAAGTGGACCAAGGGCCCGCACGACTTCGTGTACACCGACTCCGAACGCGACCGCGTGCTCGCCGAAGGCAAGGCGAAGGGCCGCCAGCTGCCGAAGGGCGAGGGCATCCAGCGCTACAAGGGCCTGGGCGAGATGAGCTACCAGGAGCTGTGGGAGACGACCATGGACCCGGAGCACCGCGTGCTCAAGCAGGTGCAGATCGAGGACGCCGCCGCGGCCGACGAGACGTTCTCGATGCTCATGGGCGACGAGGTCGAGCCCCGTCGACTCTTCATCCAGCGCAACGCCCGCAACGCCGCCTGGATCGACGCGTGATCCCCTGGGGATCCTTCTAGGACTTGGACGATAAAAGGACAATCAAGTGGCAGACGAGAACAACAACGACAACGGCCTGAACGAGGGCCAGGTCGACGGCCAGCCGACCGGCGACGGCTCGATGGAGCCGTTGAGCCCCCAGGAGGCCGACAACACCGACTACGGTCTGATGACCGGCGAACGCATCCAGCGCAAGGACCTTCAGGTCGAGATGCGCGAGTCCTACCTCGCGTACGCGATGAGCGTCATCGTGGACCGCGCCCTGCCGGACGTGCGCGACGGTTTGAAGCCCGTGCACCGCCGCGTGATCTACGCGATGTACGACGGCGGCTACCGCCCCGACCGCGGCTACAACAAGTGCTCCCGCGTCGTCGGCGACGTGATGGGCAAGTACCACCCGCACGGCGACTCCGCGATCTACGACACCCTCGTGCGCATGGCCCAGTCGTGGTCGATGCGCTACATGCTCGTCGACGGCCAGGGCAACTTCGGCTCCCCCGGCGACGACCCGGCCGCCGCCATGCGTTACACCGAGTGCCGCATGGCGCCGCTCTCGATGGAGATGGTGCGCGACATCGACAAGGAGACCGTCGACTTCGTGCCCAACTACGACGGCAAGACGCAGGAGCCGACCGTGCTGCCCGCGCGCTTCCCGAACCTGCTGTGCAACGGCTCGTCCGGCATCGCCGTCGGCATGGCGACGAACATCCCGCCGCACAACATGCGCGAGGTGGCGGACGGCGTGCACTGGGCGCTCGACCACCCGGACGCGAGCCGCGAGGAGCTGCTCGACGCGCTCATCGCCCGCATCAAGGGCCCCGACTTCCCGACCGGCGCGACGATCCTCGGCCACAAGGGCATCGAGCAGGCGTACCGCACCGGCCGCGGCCTGATCACCATGCGCGCCGTGGTGAACACCGAGGAGATCAAGGGCCGCATGTGCCTGGTCGTCACCGAGCTGCCGTACCAGGTCAACCCGGACCGTCTCGTCGTGTCCATCCGCGAGGCCGTGCGCGACGGCAAGATCCAGGGCATCGCCGACATGCGCGACGAGACGTCCGGCCGCACCGGCCAGCGCCTCGTGCTCGTGCTCAAGCGCGACGCCGTGCCGAAGGTCGTGCTCAACAACCTGTACAAGCACTCCCAGCTGCAGCAGACGTTCGGCGCGAACATGCTCGCGCTCGTCGACGGCGTGCCGCGCACGCTCTCCCTCGACGCGTTCGTGCGCCACTGGGTCGCCCACCAGCTCGACGTGATCGCCCGCCGCACCGCGTACCTCAAGCGCGAGGCCGAGGAGCGCGACCACATCCTGCAGGGCTATCTCAAGGCCCTCGACATGATCGACGAGGTCGTGGCCCTGATCCGCCGCTCCCCCGACGCCGACGCCGCGCGCACCGGCCTCATGGAGCTGCTCGACGTGGACCAGGTGCAGGCCGACGCGATCCTCGCGATGCAGCTGCGCCGCCTCGCCGCCCTCGAACGGCAGAAGATCCTCGACGAGCACAACGAGCTCATGAGGAAGATCGCCGACTACGCGGACATCCTCGCCAAGCCGGAACGCCAGCGCAAGATCGTCGGCGACGAGCTCGACGAGATCGTCGCCAAGTACGGCGACGACCGCCGCACGCGCATCCTGCCGTTCTCCGGCGACATGACCGAGGAGGACCTCATCCCGGAGGAGAACGTGGTCGTCACCGTCACGCACTCCGGCTTCGTCAAGCGCACCAAGGCCGACGAATACCGCGCGCAGCACCGCGGCGGCAAGGGCATCAAGGGCGCCAAGCTGCGCGAGGACGACGTGGTGGACCACTTCTTCCTCACCTCCACGCACAACTGGCTGCTGTTCTTCACGAACAAGGGCCGCGTGTACCGTCTCAAGGCGTACGAGCTGCCCGAGGGCTCGCGCGACTCGAAGGGCCAGCATGTGGCGAACCTGCTGCAGTTCGGCCCGGACGAGACCATCCAGGCCGTGCTGTCCATCCCGAACTACGAGGTGGCCAAGTACCTGGTGCTCGCCACGCGTTCCGGCAAGGTGAAGAAGACCGCGCTGGCCGAATACGATTCGCCGCGCCAGGGCGGCCTGATCGCCGTGCGCCTCATGGCCGACGAGAACGGCGAGGCCGCCGACGAGCTCATCGGCGCCGCGCTGTGCAACGCCGAGGACGACATCATCCTCGTCTCCAAGCTCGGCATGAGCCTCAAGTTCGCCGCGGACGACGGCCAGCTGCGCCCGATGGGCCGCCAGACCGCCGGCGTGCAGGGCATGAAGTTCCGCGACGGCGACGAGCTGCTCGCCATGGACGTGGTGCCCTCCGAGACCGACAAGGACCTGCTCGTCGTCACGGACGAGGGCTTCGCCAAGCGCACCGCCATCAGCGAATACCGTCTCCAGGGCCGCAACGGCTTCGGCGTCAAGGCGCTGCAGCTGGCCGAGGGCCGCGGCTCGCTGGTCGGCGCGGTCGTCGTCTCCGAGGACGACCAGGTGCTCGCCATCATGAAGTCCGGCAAGGTGATCCGCTCCGACGTGGCCGAGGTCAAGCGCACCGGCCGCAACACCCAGGGCGTCACCCTCGCCAAGCCCGACAAGGGCGACGAGATCATCTCCATCGCGCGCAACGAGGAGACGGACGGGGACGACGAGCCGCAGGAGGGCGGGGCCGCCTCCGAGGCCGCGCAGGCCGCCGGTGGGGCCTCCGATGGGGCCGTAGCCGCGGAAACCGTGAACAACGCCGGTCAGGCCGAGTAATCGTCTGCGAAGATTGCTAGTCTCGGCTAGAGATTCGCGGACATACGATCGCAATCGTGAAGGAGCAACATGAGCGACAACCAAGAAGAGCTGCACGAGGAGCACGTGCCTGAAGTGAAGCTGCCCGAGCGCCCCGAGTCCGGCGAGACCACCGCGCTGCCGGTGCAGTCCGTGCCGGAGGCTCCGACGGCCGCGGTGCCGGCCGCCGTCGCGCCCGAGGCCCCGGCCGAACCGGCCTCCGAGGCCGCGGAAGGCCATGAGCATGCTCCGCGCGTCGCCCGTTCCGTGTCCAACAAGCCGCTGATCGACGAGGAGAAGGCCCGCGAGCACGCCGAGTCCAAGGCGCAGTCGGGCATCAAGGTCCGTCCGGCCGTGCGCCGCGGCACCCCGCGCGCCCGCCGCATGAACCTGTCGCTCACCCGTCTCAACGTGTGGAGCGTCGGCAAGGTCTCCTTCATGATGTCGATCGCCGGCGCGCTCATCCAGATCGTCGCCGCCGCGCTCGTGTGGGTGCTGCTCAACGTGGTCGGCGTGTTCGATCAGATCACGCAGATCGTCGCCTCCACCGGTCTGAACGCCGACGGCTTCAACCTGGCGCAGGTGTTCTCGCTGCCCACCGTGTTGTCCGCGGTCACGATTTTCTCGATCATCGAGATCGTGCTGTTCACGCTCCTCGCCGTGATCGTCGCCGCGATCTACAACGTCGTGAGCTCCCTCGTCGGCGGCGTGCACGTCACGCTCGGCGACGACTGATCCAACGTACGGTCGGCGTACGGTCAAGCTTGCAGGGCCCGCTTCGGCGGGCCTTTCGCATATTCGGAGCCGATCATCGGGCTGCGTCGAAACTTCATCGAAGACGCGCCGCTATAGTGGTGCGCGATGCTTGGGTATTTGAGTTACTTCTCCACGTCGTTCATCATCGCCGTGCTGCTGTGGCCGTTCGTCGCGGCCGTGCTCACGCTGCCGATCCTCGCCGGCC
Source organism: Bifidobacterium platyrrhinorum (assembly GCF_010667645.1). Taxonomy (GTDB): domain Bacteria; phylum Actinomycetota; class Actinomycetes; order Actinomycetales; family Bifidobacteriaceae; genus Bifidobacterium; species Bifidobacterium platyrrhinorum. The sequence goes on along the minus strand of NZ_WHZV01000006.1, from coordinate 83,000 downwards.
TGTACCACCGCCACCACCGGTTGCGCGCGCTGTCCGTCGGCGCCTCGTACCTGAGCGTGCTCTACTTCACCGGTCTCGTCGCGTTCACGCTCTACCCGATGCCCGACGATCCGGACGCCTTCTGCGCGGCGCACGCGGGCGACTACGCGCCGCAGCTCGACCCGCTGCGCTTCCTCGAGGACCTGCAGTACGGAGGCCTGTACGGGCTGCTGCAGCTCGTCATGAACGTGGTGTTCTTCGTGCCCCTCGGCTTCGTGTTCGCCCGCTGGCTGCGCTGGCGCTGGTGGGCGGTGGTCGGCGGCGGGTTCGCCATGTCGCTGTTCATCGAATCGTCGCAGCTCACCGGATTCTGGGGCCTCTACCCGTGCGCCTACCGCCAGTTCGACGTCAACGACCTGATGACCAACACGCTCGGCGCGGTCGTCGGCCTCGGCGTCGCGCGGCTGTTCGGCGCATGGGTGCCGGCCGCGGCGCTGCCGGGCCGCGACGAGGTGAACACGCGGCCGGGCGCGCTGCACCGCACGGTCGCCTTCGTCATCGACATGATGCTCGTCGCGGCCGCCTACTTCCCGCTCACGATGGCCGTCGTATTGGCGTTCCATGCGCTCGCCACGCCGCTGGCGAACGGCGATTTCACGCTGTTCGGCGGGCTCGTCACGGTGGGTGTCGGCTGGATGAACGCGATCGCGCCGACCGCGGCCGCACTGGCGTTCCTGGTGTTCGAACTGCTCGTGCCGCTCACGCACCGCGGGCAGACGCTCGGCGGCATGTTCACGCATATGACCGTCGAGACGGTCACGCGGCACGGGGGCCGGCGTGCGGCGTTCTACGCCGTGCGCACGGTGGTGCTCGGCACGCTGACGGTCATGGCGATCACCGGGTTCGTGGCCGCCGGATCGGCGGATGATGGGGTCGCCGCGACCGACGGTCCGCTGCGCATCGCCGTGATCGGGTTCATCGTGCTGTTCCTATTCGCCATGGTCGCCCGCCGCATGCCGTGGGATTCCATTCCGGGCGAGCGGGCTGCTCATGTGGTCGGCGAGTCCGTTTCACCGATTTCTCCGGCCTCTCATTGCTGACCGTCGGTTCTGTGCCACAGCTGGCACGCAAGCGATGCGGAAGGCCGGCCAGGCGTCGGTTCCGTGCCGACCGTGGCATGGGGCCGACGCATATGGCTGGTCGCCGCTTCTTCGCCTCGCCGCAGCGGCCGGCTGGCGGCTGCTCCGCGATCAGAAGCTGGCGGCTACTCCGCGATCAGGGCCGTGGCGGCGTGCTTGGCGAAGCGGATGCTGGGCTTTTCGACCGCGTAGTAGAACGCGATGGCGAACGCCAGCGATCCGGCGACGGCAACGCCATCGGGCCGGTTGAGAATCCCATGCCGGGCCGTCCGCCATCATGCGTCTGAACTGTCTCGTTCAAGGGTGTTGTGATTACCTTAATCACAATTAAGGTAATCACAACACCCTTAGAAGTGTTATGGTGGGAACCGCAATCGAATCATCGAAGGAAACGGAGACTGACATGTTCGTGGCGCGAGAGCATGAGCTGGAGGTGCTGGAACGTCTGTATGACAGCGATTCGTTCGAGATGGTAGTGCTGTATGGTCGCCGTCGCGTCGGGAAGACCGCGCTGATCGATGAATTCGTCAAAGACAAACGGGTGCTGTATTTCACTGCGATACAGCAGAGCGCCAAGATGAATCTCGATGATTTCTCCCGCGTGGTGATGGAGTTCTTCGGTATGCCTTCCTCTACGCCGTCATTCGGCGGATGGCGTGAGGCGCTGTCGTTCGTCTCCGAGCAGGCGGGGAAGACCGGCGAACGTATCGTGTTCGTGTTTGACGAGTTTCCGTATGCCGCCGCGTCCGAGCCCGCGTTGCCGTCCATCATGCAGATCGCGATCGATCACGGTTTTCTGAAGACCAATGTGACGATGATTCTGTCCGGCAGCAGTGAAGGATTTATGGAAAATAACGTGTTGGGACGTAAGAGTCCGCTGTATGGGCGTCGAACCGCGCAGATTCGCCTGTTGCCCTTCGACTACGCCGACGCGGCGCGATTCCTCCCGGATACGCCCGCGCAGGAGCGGATTCGCTATTACGCGGCATTCGGGGGAACCCCCTACTATCTCGCGCGGATACGTGAACAGGACGGTTTCGAGTCCAATGTGCTGCGTCTGATGTTCGATGGTCTCGGCGTGCTGCGTGAGGAGCCGATGATGCTTCTGCGTCAGGAGCTGCGCGAGCCGGCGGCCTATTACTCGATTCTGCTGGCCATTGCAGGCGGCAACGCGACTCCGAAGCTCATCGCCGAACATGCCGGAGTCGACGCCGATTCGATCGGCGCCTACCTGAAGACGCTGGTGGGATTGCGTCTGATCGAACGCAAGGTGCCGTTCGGCGACGATCCGGCCAAATCGAGAAAAGGCATGTATATCGTCGCCGACCCGTTCTTCGCATACTGGTTCCGATTCGTCGGTCGCAACATGAGCATTCTGGAAAGCAATATCGGCGAAGCCGTGGCGAGAAAACTTGCGTTCGGCCCGGCGTTCGATACGTACGTGGGGCAGCAGTTCGAGACGGTGTGCGGTCAGTGGCTGATCCGACGCAACGCCGCCGGAGAGCTGCCCTTCATCGCCACGCGGTTCGGCAAATGGTGGGGCAACGATCCCATAGCGCGCGAGCAGACGGACATCGACGTCATCGCCGCCGACCCCATAGGGAAGTTGATTCTGCTCGGTGAATGCAAGTGGCGCAACGCATTCAACGAGTCCGAAGCCATCGAACGGCTTCGACGTCGATCCGCTCTGGTGAAGGGGTACAAGACCGAGGAGGCGTGGTTGACGTTGTTCACGAAGAACCCCGTCTCCGATGCCACACGAGCCCGTTTCGCCGGCGACGGTCACATGTCGTTCGTCACTGCGGATGATTTGTACGCGGAGCGGTGACCTGATGGAATCAGGAGGAATGAACGATGCCGGAACGCCTGATTCCGGTTTCATCGAGCGGCTGTACGCGGTGATGGAGCGGGAACTGGGTCCCACGGACTGGTGGCCGGCGGAGACGCTGTTCGAGATCATGGTGGGCGCGGTGCTCACGCAGAACACCGCGTGGGGCAACGTCGACCGTTCGCTGGCCGCGCTCAAGGCGGCGGGCATGCTGGAGCCGCATGCCATCGCGGCGACGGGTCCGATTGCGGCGGATTCGGAATCGGCTTCCCCATCCGGGGCGGCGACGAATTCGCCGGCGCTGGAGGACCTCATCCGGCCGTCCGGCTTCTACCGGAACAAGGCGCGTGCGCTGCGCTCGCTGAGCCGCTGGTACATCGATCGGTGCGGGGCCGATCCGGCCGGCGTCGCCGACGTGCCGGACGACGCGCTGCGCGCCGAGCTGCTGTCGCTGTTCGGCGTCGGCGGCGAGACCGCCGACGACCTCATGCTGTACGTGTTCTCCCGGCGCACGTTCGTCGCCGACACCTACGCCCGGCGCCTGTTCGCCTTCCTCGGATTCGCCGTGCCCGCCGGCTACCCGGCGTTCCACAAGGCGTTCGCTCCGGCCGTGCTCGCCTCCGGACTTGACGTCGCGCAACTTCAGGAGTTCCATGGCCTGATTGATGAGTTCGGCAAGGCCTACCGCGACGAGCGGGCCAAGGCCGGATCGTTCCTCGCCGGCTGGCGGTGAGGAACGGTGAGGAAGCGGTGAGGAACGGGGATTACGCCTCCTCGGAAGCCGACGGGACCGGCGTGGCCGGTGCGGCGGAGCCGGCCGGCGTGAAGCTGCCGCGGACCACGAGCCTGGTGGATAGGAACGTGTGGCGTTTGGTGTCGCCGCCGTAGCTTACCGACTCCACGAGCTGGCTGAGCGCGGTGTGCGCCATGGCCTTCAGGTCGATGGCGTAGGTGGTCAGCGGCGGCGACGTGTAACGGGCGATCGACTGGTTGTTGATCGAGATGAGCTCCACGTCGCGCGGCACGACGATGCCGGCCTGCGTGAACTCCTGCAGCACGCCCACGGTGATCGGGTCGGCGCTCACGATGAAGCAGTCGGGCAGGTTGGCGGCCAGTCCGCCGGGCCGTTCCCCCATCCGCGCGACGACTTGGCGGCCGAGCTCGCGGCCGGTGGTCACGCTGGTCTTGCCTCCCACGAAATACAGGCCCTCGGTGTCGAGGCCGAGCCGTTCGCACCAGTTGCGGTAGGCCATGGAACGGCTGTCCTCCGGGTACTCGTAGTCGCCCATCGAATAGCCGTCGCCGCCGATGAATCCGATGCGCGTCATGCCGCGGCCGCGCGCCTCGGTGATCGCGTCGAGCACGGTCTGCGCGAGGTCGGGCTGCACCGAATCGAACAGGTTCGGCGCCGGGTTCACGTCGATGAACACGCCGTGCGGCAGGACGCCGTGCAATCGTCTGAGGCTGTCGGTGGCGTGGATCTCCGGGCCGATGGAGATGAACCCGTCGTACTGGTCCGCTTCCGAGATGAGCCGGTCGATGTCGGAGTGGAACGTGAGCGTGACGTGGCGCTGGCCGGCGGCGGTGAGCAGCGCGTCGCGCAGTTCGGCGAAGTAGGCGTTCTGCAGCTCCTCGTCGTCGGCGAGCGAGGACAGCACGGCGACGTCGCGCAGGGAAGGCAGGGCGCCGCGGCGGTCCTGCACGTCGTAGCCGAGGCGTTCGCTCACCTCGAGGATCCGCCGGCGGGTCTCCTCCTTGACGGAGAACGTCGGGTCGCCGTTGAGGAGTCGTGAGACCGTGGCCGGGGAGAATCCCGCCTGCTTCGCTATTTCCTTGATCGTGACCATGGCGATGGATGTGCCCCTTTGCGGAAAAACCGTTGGTAAATACGTTTACTAACGTTCCATCCTATCGCACACGTCGCGTGGAGGCGTGATGCCGGGTCGCGGCGGCCATGCCTGCGGGCCGTGCGGCTGCCGTGCCGCCGTACGGCCCGCAGGCATGGCCCGACCGGCGATGGAGGCCGCCGGCGGCCTCCTATGCGTCTCCTACGCGTCCTCGCCGAGCAGTACGGCGCGGGCGATCTCCTTGCCGTACACGGGTTCGCCGTCGCCGTCCAGATCCTCCTCGAGGTGCCGCACGATGCGGGCGTGCGCCTGCTCGCTGAGTTTCACGCCGAAGAGGAACACGAGGAAGCTGATCACGATGAACACGAGCGGCATCCAGAACGCGAACCCCTTGAACGTGGCGATGTTCGCGGGGGTCATGTCCGAGGCGGTGGCCGTGCCGATCATGCCGGCCGCGACGGCCACGAACCCGACGAATCCGTTGGACAGGGCGCCGGCGATCTTGTCGAGCATCGGTCGCACGGAAAGCGTCACCGCCTCGTTGCGCCTGCCGGTCTTGAGCTGGCCGTATTCGACGGAATCCTCGAGGCACAGGATGCCGGTCATCTGGATGAGCGTCTGCGGCGCGTAGAAGAGGACCAGCGCGGTGACGACGACCGCGATGTTGGTCGGCGCGATGATGAACAGCACGTAGGCGCATCCCATCATCGCGACGCCGGTGAGGAACACGGCCTTGCGCGGGATGCGGCGCGTGACCACCGGGAACAGCGGCGCGAGCAGGATGCCCGCCACGAACGGGATGATGCCGGTGATCGAGAACAGTTCGGGGCGGGCCACGACGTACTTGAACAGGTACACCATCACGCCGCCGGTGGCCACGTTGGCGAACGAGTAGAACAGGTACGCGAGGGCGGTCCACAGCAGCTGGTCGTTGCGGCCGAGCGCCCTGAACGCCTGCAGCGGGTTGCCGTTCGCCTCGGCCTTGCGGCGCAGCGCACTGTCCTTCTCCTTGACGCCGAATCCGACGGTCCAGCAGGTGATGACGCCGATGAGGGCGCAGATCACGCCGAACGCGGTCCATCCGCCCTGCGTCTGCGTGGTGTGGTCGGCGGCGAACATCGTGGTGATCGGGATGACGGCGATGGTCAGGCCGTTGTAGCCGAGCGAACCGAACAGCGTGCCGGCGGAGGTGTAGACGGAGCGTTCGTGCGAATCGGAGGAGATGGCCGGGATCATGCCCCAGTAGGAGATGTCGCGCAGCGAGTAGAACACGTCGAGCACGATGAACACGACGACGAAGGTGACGATGAACGCGGTGGTGTTCACGTTCACCAGGCCGAACATGCCGGTGAAGATGACGAGCAGCAGCACGGCGGAGACGGTGCCGCCGACGAACTGCCATGGGCGGAAGCGTCCGATCCGCGTGGTGGTGTTGTCAACCAGGTTGCCGAGCAGCGGGTCGATGAAGATCTCGGCGATGCGGATGACCATCACCAATGTGGTGATGACGCCGATGAGCCGGGCGGCGAGGGCCTTGTCGACGCCGGCGAACAACGAGGTGGTCGCGTAGACCACGAAATAGGTGCTCAGGGCGTTGTAGAAGAGGGCCTGGCCGAAGTTGCCGAAGGCGTAGGCCGCAAGACGGCCCTTGTGGATCTTCGGGGTCGGTGTTGGGGATGCGGGGCCTGCTGTCGCCGGTGCGGGCGAAGGCTGCTGTGGCTGTGCGGGTTCGACGGTCGTTGTTGACACCGTTACCTTCTTTCGACTGTGAACATATCCGAACGCTGTTGTTCGGATTTGTTGCCGTCAGTGTATCGCGTTATTTGAATTAAGTAAAATCGTAACTAAAATAAATTACCGAACGATGTGAGGCGGGGCGGCAGATTTCGTTGGGAGAACAGCGATTTTCATGGGTTTTTCAAGAGGTCTCCGCGTGCCGGACGCTCGGCATGTCGCGTGCCATGCGTCCGTGATCACCGAAAACGCGTGGGCATGTCGGGTTGAGGGACGCAGTGGTGTCTGTTACATTTAGTAAATGATTTATTCCCGTGTGGAACCCACGGAGCCGTGGCGGAAACCGGGAAGGAAGGAACAGGCAACGACTATGACCAGTCCCACCGGAACCGAATCCCGGACCATCGCCGAACGCTTCTCCCCCGCATGGCTCACCGACCCGCGCGTGTTCGCCGTCAACCGGCTCCCCGCGCACTCCAGCCACCGCTACTACGACCATATTCCGGCGGCGCACGAGGCATCCGATCTGCGACAGAGCCTCGACGGCACCTGGCGCGTGACGATGGCGGACCTCGCCGACTACGGCACGGACGCGCTCGCCGACGCCGTCTTCGCCAGTCCCGACCACGACGATTCCGGCTATGACGAGATCGACGTGCCCTCCGCGCTCGAGGTCAAGGGCTTCCTCAAGCACCAGTACGTCAACGTGCAGTACCCGTGGTCCGGCCACGAGTCCCCGGTCGCGCCCGGCATCCCCGAACACAACCACGTGGCGCTCTACCGCCGCACGTTCACGCCCGCGCCGAAGACCGCGGCCGCGATCCGCGAGGGCCGCACCGTCACCCTCACCTTCCACGGCGCCGCCACCGCGATCGCCGTATGGCTCAACGGCACGTTCGTCGGCTATGCCGAGGACTCCTTCACCCCCAGCGAGTTCGACGTGACGGCCGCGATCCGCGAGGGCGCGAACACGCTCGCCGTCGCCTGCTTCGAATACTCCTCCGCCAGCTGGCTCGAGGACCAGGACTTCTGGCGTCTGCACGGCATCTTCCGCAGTGTCGAACTCGCCGCGCATCCGGCCGTCCACGTCGCGAACCTCAAGGTCGACGCCGACTATGACGCCGCGACCGGCGAAGGCACGCTCGCCGTCGCCGCGACGATCGACGGTCTTGACGGCGCGACATCGGCCGGCGTGACCGTCGACCTCGCGCTGCGTGACGCGAACGGCACGGTCGTGTGGGGCGAGACCAGGACCGCCGCCGACGTGACCGCCGCCGTGGCGGGCGGCGACGCGGTCACGTGGCGGGCGGACGTCGGCCAGGTGAATCCGTGGAGCGCCGAGGATCCGGCCCTCTACACGCTGGAACTCGTCGTCGCGGACGCCGCCGGCACGCTCGTCGAGGCCGTGCCGCAACGCATCGGCTTCCGTCGTTTCGCCATCGAGGACGGACTGATGAAGCTCAACGGCAAGCGCATCGTGTTCAAGGGCGTCAACCGCCACGAATTCGACGCGCGCACCGGACGCACCGTGCCCGAATCGGACATGATCGACGACATCCGCTTCTTCAAACGCCACAACATCAACGCCGTGCGCACCTCGCACTACCCGAATGAGAGCCGCTGGTACGAACTGTGCGACGAATACGGCATCTACGTGATCGACGAGACGAACCTCGAGACGCACGGCAGCTGGAGCGACCCCGGCGACGTGGTCACGGCCGACACCGCCGTGCCCGCGAGCCGCGACGAATGGCGCGAGGCATGCGTGGACCGCACGCGCAGCATGATGCGCCGCGACTACAACCACCCGAGCGTCGTGATCTGGTCGCTCGGCAACGAATCCTACGGCGGCGACGTGTTCCGTTCCATGCATGATTTCGTGCACGCGAACGACCCGCATCGCCCGGTCCACTACGAGGGCGTGTTCTGGCAGCAGGAATTCAACGACGTGTCCGACGTGATGAGCCGCATGTACGCCAAGCCCGCCGAAATCGAGGAACTGTACCTCGGCGACGACGCCAAGCCGTACATCTCCTGTGAATACTCGCATTCGATGGGCAACTCCACCGGCGGCCTGCACCTGTACACGGCGCTCGAGAAGCACCCGAAGTACCAGGGCGGGTTCATCTGGGACTTCGTCGACCAGGCGCTCGTCCAGCGCCTGCCCGACGGCACCGAGCGCCTCGCCTACGGCGGCGACTTCGACGACCGTCCGAGCGACTACGAATTCAGCGGCGACGGCATCGTGTTCGCCGACCGCACCCCCTCCCCCAAGGCCGCCGAGGTCAAGCAGTGCTACGCGAACGTCAGGCTCGTGCCGGACGCGCACGGCGTGACGATCACGAACGACAACCTGTTCGTGTCGACCGGGGACTACGTGTTCACCGCGCGCGTGCTCGTCGACGGCGTCGAACGCTGGCACGCCGACTACCGCTTCGACGTGCCCGCCGGCGAGACCCGCCGCGAGGCGGTCGGATTCCCGGCGATCACCGATCTGGTGGACGTGGCCGGGGCTGGTGCTGGTGGTTGCGGCTGCGGGTGCGCGGCCGGCGGACGCTACGAGGTCACGTACGAGGTCGACCAGCGGCTCGCCGCGCCCGCCGACTGGGCGCCGGCCGGGTACGAGCTCACGTTCGGACAGCACACGGCCGTCGTGTCCGTGGACGGTGCGGGGGCCGGCGACGCCGGTGATGCGTGCCGTTGCGGCCGCGACGCCGCGTACGGCAAGGCCGCGCCTCGCGCGACCGTCGCCGCCGACGGCTTCAATGCCGGCATCCACAACGATCATGACGAGATCATCCTGTCGAAGTCGCAGGGCGGCATCGTGTCGTTCCGCCGCGACGGGCGCGAGATGGTCATCCGCCGGCCGAACCTCACGACGTTCCGCGCGCTCGTCGACAACGACCGCGGCAACGGCTCCGGATTCGACCGCGCGCAGTGGTTCGCGGCCGGCCGGTACGCGCGCGTGACCGGCACGTCGGTGGAGACCACGGCCGACGGTCACGGTCTGACCGCGCGCTACGACTACGAACTCGCCGACGCCGCGCGCACGCCGGTCACGGTGCGCTACGACGTGGACGACCGGCTGCGCGTGCACCTGACGGTCGAATACCCGGGCGAGGCCGGCGCGGCGACGCTGCCCGCGTTCGGACTCGAATGGAAGCTGCCCGCGCGGTACGACCGACTGCGTTTCTACGGCCTGGGGCCTGAGGAGACGTACGCCGACCGTCTGCACGGCGCGAAGCTCGGCGTGTTCTCGCGCACGGCCGGGGAGGATTTCGCGCCGTACCTCGTGCCGCAGGAGACCGGCAACCATGAGGGCGTGCGCTGGGCGGAGATCACCGACGAGTACGGGCACGGCATGCGGGTTTCGGCGGGAGACGTGCGTGGTTGCGGTGCTTCGGCTGGTGCCGGTGTGGGTGTGGGTGCTGGTGCTGGTGTGGGTGCCGGTGCGGCGGGCGAGGCCTCGCCGTTCGCGGTGAGTCTGCTGCCGTACAGTTCGCTGATGCTCGAGGAGGCCATGCACCCCGACGAGCTGCCGCCGGTCCGCAACACGTACCTGCGTCTGCTCGCCGCCCAGATGGGTGTCGGCGGCGACGACACCTGGGGCGCCCCGGTGCACGACGAGTTCCAGTTGCCCGCCGACCGCCCCCTCAAGCTCGACGTGACCCTGGAGCTGCTGTAAGGAGTGTACGGGGCCGGAGGAGCCGGTGGAACCGGAGGAACCGGGGGGTCGGAGGAACCGGGGAGCCGGAGGAACCGTACCGGGACTGCCCATTGGTTGACGATGGTGGTCGGTTGCCTCCGGAACCGGGACACCCCTTCCGGAGCGGGCCCCATGATGGGGTTCCTGGTTTTCTGAAGCCGGAGGGAACGTACGTTGATGTCAGGTCGGCGTACGTTCCCTCCGGTTTGCCGTCGGGTAGCCGTGGTTTTCGTATGCCGGGACTGGTGGTTGAGTACGTTCTCTCCGGTTCTTGCCGGGGTAGCCGTGGTTTTCGTATGCCGGGACTGGTGGTCGAGTACGTTCTCTCCGGTTCTCTCCGGAGTGCCCGGAGTTTTCGTATGCTGCGGGCGGTGTCGGATACGTTCTTTCCGGTCGATATGCGTGGAGCCGGGGTTTCGTAATCCAAAGGATCGCTGGATTACGAAACCCCGGCTCCACGCGTGTGCCTGTACCGGCTGATGGCCCGTATAGGCCATCAGCCCACTGGTCGGATGATCCGCTTGGCCGACAGCCGAACGGCCGGCTTGATGATCCGACCCGTTCGGTCAGGCAGGCGGATGGTTATCCGGTCGGACCGTCACAGGACGCCCTGGGCGACCATGGCGTTGGCGACCTTGACGAAGCCGGCGGCGTTTGCGCCGAGCATCAGATCGCCCTCGTGGCCGTACTCCTTGGCGGCCTTCAGGGACTCGGCGACGATCGACTCCATGATGGACTTGAGCTTCGCGTCCACCTCGTCGAACGTCCAGTTCAGACGGTAGCTGTTCTGGCTCATCTCCAGGCCGGAGACGGCCACGCCGCCCGCGTTCGCGGCCTTGGCCGGGCCGTACAGCAGACCGTTCTTCTGGTACACGGCGATGGCCTCCGGCGTGGACGGCATGTTCGCGCCCTCGCACACGACCTTGCAGCCGCCGGCGACCAGCGCCTCGGCCGACTTCTCATCGATCTCGTTCTGCGTGGCGCACGGCAGCGCGATGTCGCACGGCACGGTCCACACGCCCGAGCAGCCCTCGTGGTATTCGGCGCCCGGCACGCGCTCCGCGTACTCCTTGATGCGGCCGCGCTCGACCTCCTTGATCTGCTTGACGACGTCCACCTTGATGCCTTCCGGATCGTAGACGTAGCCGTTGGAATCGGACACGGTGACGACCTTGGCGCCCAGCTGCTCGGCCTTCTCGGTCGCGTAGATCGCGACGTTGCCGGAACCGGAGATCACGACGGTCTTGCCTTCGAACGAATCGCCCTTGAGCACGCGCAGCGCCTCGGCGGTGTAGTAGCACACGCCGTAGCCGGTGGCCTCGGTGCGGGCGAGCGAGCCGCCGAACTCCAGGCCCTTGCCGGTGAGCACGCCGGAGTACTCGTCGCGGATGCGCTTGTACTGGCCGAACAGGTAGCCGATCTCGCGGGCGCCCACGTTGATGTCGCCGGCCGGCACGTCGGTGAACTGGCCGATGTGGCGGCACAGCTCGGTCATGAACGCCTGGCAGAAACGCATGACCTCGGCGTCGGACTTGCCCTTCGGGTCGAAGTCGGAACCGCCCTTGCCGCCGCCCATCGGCAGCGTGGTCAGCGAGTTCTTGAGGATCTGCTCGAAGCCGAGGAACTTGATGACGCCCTCGTTCACGGTCGGGTGGAAGCGCAGACCGCCCTTGTACGGGCCGATCGCGGAGTTGAACTGGACGCGGTAGCCGCGGTTGACCTGCACCTTGCCCTCGTCGTCCGTCCAGGCGACGCGGAACTTGATCACGCGCTCCGGCTCGACGATGCGCTCGAGCACGCCCGCCTTCTCGTATTCCGGATGCTTCTCGACGACCGGCTGCAGGCTTTCGAAGACCTCCTGCACGGCCTGCAGGAACTCCGGCTGGTCGCCGTCGCGCTTCTCGACCTGCGCATAGACGCGCTTGACGTACTCGTTCGTGAGCATAGTGAAACTCCCCTTTGGGTTGGACCATCAATAGACGTTTCCGATTGTAGGTGCGAATCATGGAAACGCTCAAGGGGTGGGGGCGAGATTCACCATCAGGTGGACGGTATGTCCAATGCGGTCGCGGGAGGTCGCGGGGCGGTCGCACCGCGACCACACCAGCGGTCGCGCCGTTGCCGCGGCGCCATCACGTCAGTTCGAGCGATTCGGCGACCTCGTCGACGATGGCGTGCATCGCCTCGCGCGCGCCGTCCGGGTCGCCGCGCCACACCGCCTCGGCGACGGCGTCATGCGCGTCGAGCGCGGCCGGCTTCGGTCGCTGCGGGTACATGTGCAGCTCGACCCGGCCCCTGAGCACGATGCCGATGATGTCCGCCATGCCGGCGAACAGCTCGTTGCCGCTGTTGAGCAGCAGCGACGAGTGGAAGCGCACGTCGAGGTCGTGGAAATCGTCGAGGTCGCCGGTCTCGCCGTGCCTGCGCAGTTCGGCCGCCATCACGGGGAACATCGCCCGCGCCTCCATCGTGGCGTTGCGGGCGGCGGCCGCCGCGGCGGCCGGTTCGACGGCCAGTCGCAGTTCGGTGAGCGTGCGCAGCTGCTCCTTGCGTCGGCTGGACATGAGCTTCCAGCGGATGACCTGCGTGTTGAGCGCCGACCACTCCCCGACCGGCCGCGGCACGAGGCCGACGCGGCGGCGCACGGTCACGGCGCACATCGATTCCAAGTATTTCGCGACCTCGCGCGCCACGGTGCGGGAGGTGGAGAAGCGCTCCTGGATGTCCTCGAGCGTGAGCGGTTCGCCGACGGGCCAGCGCCCGTCGAGGATGTCGACGGCGAGTTCGTCGGTGATGGCCTGGTGCAGCAGTCCGCTGGGCGTATCCGTGATACGGTTGCCGCTCGCGGTCGCGCCTGTCATGGAGGATGCCCCGGCGTTCGTGGCGGGCGTCGCGTCGCCGGTGGCCCCGCTTCCGTTGATGCCGTCGCTCATGGCGTTTCTCCTCGTCCGTCACTGCCTGATATGCGCAGTATACCGGCAAACATCGTCCGTAATACGACAATGGTCCTGCGAATTCTTCTAAAGGTACTACTTTTGATTTGACAAGTATGACTAAGACAGGATATAGTCATACTCAACAAATCAACGAGGTAGTTGACATCGACATCGCAGTTGCAAAGGAGAAACCGATGAGCATTCATGTTGTCGTCATGGGCGTCGCCGGATGCGGCAAGTCCACCGTGGCGGAGGCGATCCGCGACCGTCTGGGCTACACCATGGCCGAGGGCGATGACTTCCACCCGCAGGCCAACATCGACAAGATGAGCGCCGGCCACCCGCTGACCGACGAGGACCGCTGGCCCTGGCTGCGCGTCATCAACACGTGGATGGTCGCCCGCGAGGCGCTCGACCAGAACACCGTCGTCTCCAGCTCCGCCCTGAAGCGCGCCTACCGCGACCTGCTCAGCGAGAACGTGGACGTGTTCTTCGTGCATCTGGCCGGTTCCGAGGAGCTCATCTACAGCCGTCTGTCCGCCCGCAAGGACCACTTCATGCCGCCGTCGCTGCTCGCCAGCCAGTTCGCCGACCTGCAGCCGCTCGAGCCCGACGAGAACGGCGTGGTCGTCCCGGTCGACGGCACCATCGACGAGGTCGTCGAGCAGGCCGTCGCCGCCGTCAAGGCCTACCAAGAATCCAAGGTCCCGGTCGCGGCCTGACCTCCTCCCCGCTCCCCCATCCCGCAACGCAACGCCTGGCGTGCGGCCCCATGGCTCGACCCGGTCCATCGCGGTGAGCCGGACAAACAGACCATCCTTCCAATGACTGCAAGGAACATCCCATGAATCTCATCATCGCGGCCATCGTCGGCATCGCGGCCATCGTGCTGCTCATCGCCGTGGCCAAGGTCCATCCGTTCATCTCCCTCATGGTCGGCTCGTTCGTCATGGCCGTGTGCGCCGGCGTCCCGTTCGACGAATCGTGGAACAGCTTCACCGCCGGCGTCGGCTCGACCGTCTCCAACGTCGGCCTGCTCATCGGCTTCGGCGCGATCGTCGGCACCCTCCTGTTCGCCTCCGGCGGCGCCGACGTGATCGTCGACACGATCATGGCGAAGACGCCATTGCAGATGCTGCCGTGGGCGATGGCGCTCATCGCGTTCATCGTCGGCATCCCGATGTTCTTCGAGGTCGGCGTCGTCATCCTCATCCCGGTGGTCCTGTTCGCCGCGCGCCGCGCCAAGATGCCCGTCGTCCTGCTCGGCATCCCCGCCCTCGCCGGCCTGTCCACGCTGCACGCGTTCGTGCCGCCGCACCCCGGCCCGCTGGTCGCGATCTCCGCGCTCAACGCGAACCTCGGCGTCACCCTCGGCCTCGGCCTGCTCGTCGCCGTGCCGACAGTCATCATCTCCGGCCCGCTCATGGGCCGCATCATGGCCAAGTGGGTGCCGATCCAGGCGCCCGAGCAGGCGGCCGAGAAGGAGGCCGTCAAGGACGAATCCAAGCGCCCCTCCTTCGCCCAGGCGATGACCGTGATCCTCCTGCCCGTCGTGCTCATGCTCGCCGCGTCCGTCGTCGACCTGACCGGCCAGACCGAAACCGCGTGGGGCCGCACGCTCGTCTTCATCGGCACGCCGCTCACCGCCCTGTTCATCACCGCCGTCGTCGCGATGGTCCTGCTCGGCTTCATGCAGGGCCGCACCCGCGAGTTCATCAACGGCGAGGTCGGCAAGTCCTTCGCCTCCGTGGCCGGCATCGTGTTCATCGTGGCCGCCGGCGGCGGATTCAAGCAGACCCTCGTCGACTCCGGCATCGACGACGTGATCGCCAACGGCATCACCGAATCCGCGATGAACCCGCTCATCGCCGGCTGGCTGGTCGCCGTGCTCATCCGCCTTGCCACCGGTTCCGCGACCGTCGCCACCGTGACCGCCTCCGGCATCATGGTGCCGCTCGCGCAGGGCATGAGCCCGACCCACCTGGCGCTGCTCGTGCTCGCCATCGGCGCCGGTTCCGTGTTCTTCTCCCATCTCAACGACGCCGGCTTCTGGCTCGTCAAGGAATACTTCGGCATGACCGTCTCGCAGACCCTGAAGACCTGGTCCCTGATGGAGACCGTGCTCTCCGTCGTCGGCCTCGGCTGCGTCATGCTCCTCTCCCTCGTCCTGTGACGCCCCATCCCACCCAACCCACACCGCTGTGAAAGGAAATCTTGAAATGCAGATCGGAATGATCGGACTCGGCCGCATGGGCGGCAACATGGCCAAGCGTCTCACGGCCGGCGGCCACCAGGTGGTCGGCTACGACATGTCCCCCGACTCGGGCCGCGACGTCGATTCGCTCGAGGCGCTGGTCGCCGCGCTCGACGCCCCGCGCGTCGTATGGGTCATGGTCCCGGCCGGCAAGCCGACCGACGACACCATCACCCGCCTGGGCGAGCTGCTCGAGGCCGGCGACATGATCGTCGACGGCGGCAACACCCGCTACGTGGACGACGCCCGCCATGCCGAGGAGCTCGGGCGCCTGGGCATCCGCTTCATGGACTGCGGCGTGTCCGGCGGCGTGTGGGGCATCGACCGCGGCTACGCGCTCATGGTCGGCGGCTCGAAGGAGGACTTCGAGTTCATGCGCCCGATCTACGAGACCCTGAAGCCGAACGACGACCACGGTCTCGTGCTCGCCGGCCCGGTCGGCGGCGGACACTTCGCCAAGATGGTGCACAACGGCATCGAATACGGCATGATGCAGGCGTTCGGCGAGGGCTTCGCCACGATGGTCCGCTCCGATCTCATCGACGATCCGGCCGCCGTGATGACCTCGTGGAAGTCCGGTTCCGTCGTCGGATCCTGGCTGCTCGACCTGCTCGCCAACGCGTTCAAGGACGATCCGACGCTCGAATCGATGCCGCCGGTCGCCAACGAGTCCGGCGAGGCCAAGTGGATGATCGAGGCGGCGCTCGAACTCGGCGTGCCCACCCCGGCCACCGCGGCCGCGCTGTACGCCCGCCAGACCTCGCGCGGCGGCGGCGACGACACGCTGCGCGTCGTCTCCACGATGCGCGCCCAGTTCGGCGGCCACGTGACCAAGGCCTAAGCCGTACCGGCGTCGGGTTGTCTCCAGGCTCCAGGCTTCAGGTCGATCGCCGGGGAACGCCCAGCGCCGGCATGATACAAGCCCGGAATACGGCATGGACCGTATTCCGGGCTTCTTCGTATGGGTGCCTATAAAGCGGTGATGCACCTAGGCATCACGCCGCGCGGGCGATGGCCTGCTCATAGTCCTTGGTGCCCTTGAACACCTCGTGCGTCCACGGGTTGACGCCCTGCCTCTTCGCGCGCACGAGGATGTAGCCGAGCGCGAGCACGTTGGCGACGAGCGCGATGAGCGAGACCGTGAGGTTCACGTTCGGGTTGTTCACCGACTGGGTGGAGAACACCGAGTAGTCCTGGAACATCGGGAACACCTGCGCGAACATGCACCAGATGGCGAGCGTGTTGGCGCGGTTCTGGATCCATCCGCCCTTGTTCCAGATCGCGTTGGCGACGGTCGGGGCGAGCAGCAGCGCGAGGCCGCAGTACCAGGAGTGGGTGGGCAGGCAGTTGTACGTGTAGCAGAAGTTCCACAGGTCGTAGGCGACGATGAACACCCACGTCATGTCCGGCCAGAGCATGTCCTGCTTCTTCTTGGACACGTAGATGCCGAACCAGCCGGTCATGCAGGCGATGTTGAGGATGCCGGCCACGCCGTTGAACACGT
Source organism: Bifidobacterium platyrrhinorum (assembly GCF_010667645.1). Taxonomy (GTDB): domain Bacteria; phylum Actinomycetota; class Actinomycetes; order Actinomycetales; family Bifidobacteriaceae; genus Bifidobacterium; species Bifidobacterium platyrrhinorum. The sequence continues at coordinate 66,073 of NZ_WHZV01000006.1, read as the reverse complement.
TGTGCCAGCCGCCCATGAGCGTCACGCCTTCGGTGGACACCCACGTGGTGCCCCACGCGCGGATGGCGGATTCGAAGTCGGAGACGACGGCGATGAGGATGTTGATGGCGACGATCACGAACGGGAAGCACTTGAACCATTCGGATTTGCCGATGCTGCCCCACTTGTATTTGAGCGCCATGAAGCCGATGCAGCCGGCGGTGGCGGCGTACAGCTTCGCGTAGTGGAACCAGCTGGTCATGTGCACGTAGGTGGGGTTGTTGAGCGCCCAGTCGGCGCCCATCGCGGCGGCCGTGTAGATGGTCACGAAGTACACGGTGAGGATCGCCGGCACGACGAGGAAGGCGATCACGCCGCCGGTTTTCGTGCGTCGTGCGAGTTCGTTCGCGCCGATGAGGCAGCAGAAGACGAGGATCCATCCGATCCACTGGTAGACGGCGTTGTCGCCATAGACCTGAAACAGCATGACTGTCCTTTCCTTGCATGGCGTCGCGTGCGGCGGGCGGTCCTCCGTTGGTCCGCGCGGTGTCATGCGACGCCATTTTTTGACATGATGTCAATTTCTCTCGTGCCCTATTGTAGGACTGAAATTGACGCTGTGTCAAAACAGTGGGTGTTCTGCCGCCTCGAACACCCGTTATCGGCTTTTTGCAGCGTCAAATACCCGGATTCGGGGCCTTGGATCATTCATTTGACGCTGTAGATCGGGAATAACGGGTGTTTTGCACCCTGAATCCGCGCCGGCCTTGTCCGGCATCATTGCGAGACGACGAAGGCCCGCGGAATCAATCGGGATTCCGCGGGCCTTCGCCTGTAGGGGTGGAGCATGCCGGGTTCTGATGATTTGTTGCAATGACGCGGCTTTTCGGCGTATCAGAATACAAAACGACCCTATGAACGTCTGATTTTGCGCGTAGCGTTGGCCCGCGAGGCCGTCGTTTTTGAATTTGTGTGATGTATCTCACATTTCCGAAATCCGTCCGTCGAAGGGCGGATTTTGGCGTTTTCCTCGTTGTACCGGGGTTTTCGGAATACGCCTCTCTCCGATATTCCCCAAGTGTCATACGGGAAACGCCCGTAGGCGTACACAGAACAGAAAGGTGTCTACCATGGCAAGCTTCTCTCGCCTGACCTCCTCCGCTACCGAGGTCGCTACTGCTCTCCGTTTCATCGCCCTTGCGTCCTGCGCTGATGCGCCCGTCCAGATGGATGGCGACAAGCCCAAGCTGTACGAGGGCAAGGAGGTTCATCAGCTCGGCAACCTCGCCGTGAAGGCGCTTCAGAAGGATGGCTCGTGGGCCGTCGTTCAGAACGTGTCCGTCAAGTCCTTCAGCGTGAGGGATTGGCCGCAGTTGGTCGAACTCAAGCCCACGGGGCGTGTCATTCTCACGCCCTACGTCAATCGCTCGAATCGGCTCGCGTGGTCGGTGATCGTCGAGGATCTCGCTCCTGTGGATGCGAACCCCGGCAAGTGACGGAATCCGATTTGAGGGGGGGCGGTCTTGATTGGTGGTCGGCTGGCCCCCTCCCCGTTGGAAGGAGCTGATGATGGCTATTCCCGATGGCGTTGTGCCTCTGGCTGAGGCCCTGCAAGGCACGGGCATGGATCTGCCCGAGTACACCCGGCTGTGGGCCTATTTCGGCAACAAGCCCGTTGCCGTGGAAGGTTTGTGGGGGCCTGCTGGGCTTCGCCCCCTCGATGCCTGCATTGCCGATGGCGTGCTTTTCGACCCCGTGGCGATCGCCTTCAACGTCGGTCTGATGCGCCGTGGCATGACCGAGATCCGCCGCATGCAGGAGCAGATGCTGACCGATGGCGAAACCCGCGATTCACTCGCCGAGCAGATCGAGCGTGAATGGCGGCAGGAGAAACGCGAGGAAATCCGCGAGATGCGATGGGAGGCTTCCCGATGATACTCGCGTTCCTCGCATTGGATGTGACGTTTCAGCTGGGCCTGACGGTTTGGCTGATGCTTTGGATGGACGGAAGGAGACTCCGCTATGAGCGGAAGGAAACGGGCCGTGAAGGCTTGGCTGGAGCCGGGGGTGTATTCGGCTTTGCGGATGTGGGCGGCGGCGACGCCGGGCATGACCATCTCGAAGATGGTGGATCTAGCGATACGCCGGGAACTGGCCCGGTTGCAGGCCCAGCAGAAACCGCTGGACGTGACGAACTCCGACAAGCTGGAGGACTGGACGGAGGAGGAGATGGATCCGCGCGTGCGGGCCGTATCGAGGTCTCTCAGGACGGCTACCAGCGATGGAAACGGGAACGCGCCGAGGCGCGGGCTGCGCAAGACGGGAAGACGGCCCGATGATGCATGAACTGCTGGAATGGGCCACGTCCACGAGCGCGCCGGTATGGAGCGTGGCCGTCGCCCTTTTTGTGGGTATCTTCGCCCGCGAACTGACCGAAGCTTGGAACCACGATCGCGAACGGGAACGAGCAATGAGGGGAGGTGAGAACGATGATGCGACTGATTGACGGGGAACCATACATCTCACAATCCGACATGGCCGCGTTGGGGGAATGCTCCGACTCGACCGTGGCCTACCTGACCTCGCGCGGGGTCTTCCGCGAGTCGGTGAAACGAGCCTCGGGCCGGTATTGGTATCGGCTCGCGGACGCGCTCTCGTGGCGTGCGTCCTACCGGCAGGGGCGGTAGCGAAGAAGTTCCCCGGCTGGCCCCCGCGCTCGCGCGGGGGTCAAGCCCCCGAAGGGGGGCGCAGACGGGAGGCCGCGAATGCGGCCGAGCGCCAGTACTATAGGGGAACTTCTGTGACAAAACCTCAAAACCGTTGGAAACATTGGCCTCGCGGGCCATTCCAACTTCTGTGACAAAACAGTTCCACCTCTGTGACAAATCCACTTCTGTGACAAAAACGCCCCGTGAAGCGGCAACTCCACGGGGCGGGAAGGAAAACGACATGACGGACATATCCACCGACACCGGGAAGACTATCTCGTTCGTCCGCAAGATCCGCTACCCGGACAAGGAAAAGGTGCGCAAGCTGAACAACATTGCCGCGCATCCCCGTTCGAGATGCTGGATGGTCACCATCCCCGCGAAGTACGTGAATCGTGACCCGACGATACTGACCGACGTCGCGAAACGCCCCGGATGGTCATACATAGGCCAGATGGAGGAGGGCACCGGCAAGCGCTTCGAAGAGAACGAGGGGAACCGTCCGAAAGCGCCGGAGGGAACCGTGGATCCGGAAGGGAACCCCGTCCAATGGCTGTACGGAACCGATGGGTTGTACCAGGGGCTTCAGCACTATCATTTTTGCTTCTATACGCCTCAGATGCGCATGGGGTCTTTCGCGAAGCTGTTTCCCACGCAGGCCCATATCGACAACGTGCAACGCGGGAAGGAGGCCGTCGCCCGGTACTGCTCGAAACTCGACACCCGTATCGCAGGTCCTTGGCAAAGCGAGGGATTCTCGTTCGACGGCCAAGGCAAGCGCACGGATCTGACCGACAGGCAGGCCGCCCGGCAAACCGCATTCGACGGCACGAACCCCTTGACGCTGATCGCCCAGAATGTGGATCTCGCCCCCTACGCAAAGGAGCTGAAAGACGCATACGCCGCCGGGCAATACGAGCGCTCCAACAGCTACCGGGACGTGCAGATGCTGTATCTCATCGGAGACGGGCGCGTGGGCAAAAGCCTCTACGCGAAGGCATACGCCAAGCGTCGCAAGCTGCCGTTCTACATCGTGCCGAATCGCGGGCCGGATGGGACATGGCATCCATGGGATATGTACGACCAGCAGCGCACGCTGATCTGGAACGAATTCAACCGCGACAAAAAACCCGGCATGTCCCAGCTCCTCGAGTTCTGGGAGGGGGAGCCGCAAACCCAGCTCACGGCGAGGTACGCGAACGGTTTCGCCTTCTTCGACCGCATCGTGTTCACGTCGAACGTCGGGATACGCGATTGCTACGACGAGTCGGATCTGAAAAACCGCTCGGCATCGGTACTGGGGCGCATCACCACAGTTCGCGTCACGCTGGACGACGATCTGGACACCGTGCGCTTTGAAAAGATCGATGGGCCGACGTGGTGGGATGGATTGCCCGAGACGGAAAGCATCATCGGCATGATGGAGGAAGTCGGCATGACCGATGAGATGATACGCCACCACATCATCGAACGTCAGGAAGCCCTTGACGGGCGTCAGGAAACGATGGAGCAGGACGGGGAATGGGAGAACTCCCTGATGGAGGATCTGAAGGACTTCTGAAACCCCGTGGTACGGGCCGTAGCGGTACGCCGTGCGAAAGTGCCCGCCGCCCGGTGCCTCGGTGCCGGGATGTGACAGGCCGGTGGTGTGACGCGCCGTCCGGTGCCCCGACGCGGAGCCGCCGCTTGCAAGGCGTAGCGCTCGGGAACGTGCCGGACGCGCGTTGCCCCCGGCCCGGTGCCCCGACGTGCCGACGTGACGGAGCGGCGCGGTGCGGGGTTGCGTCGCGTACCGCGCTCGTACCACGACGGGATCAGACCGAAAAGGCCCCGGCCAGACTCTCAACGGCCTCGCTCTTCATCCCGAGGGTCTGGACGGTGTAGTACGCCGTCATCACGTTCGAGGAGTGGCCGAGGATCTTCTGGGCGGTCTCGATGGGGACGCCGCTCTGAGCCATCGCCGTGGCGCACAGGTTTCGGGACGTGTGCGGGTTCCAGCTCTTCCGCCAAGCCTTGCGCTCCTCCTCGCTGCTGAACCGGAGCACGGGCTTGTCGTTGTTCATCTGATGGGGCAGTTGGTTGATGTACGCCTCCAGCAGCTCGTACCAAAGCTGGCGGTGCTTCGACGGACGCAGCACATGACCCTTCGCGTCCAGCCACACGCAATCCCTCTCCCAGACGTACTCGCCGTGCCGATGACCGTTGCGGTGCATCTCCTGATCCAGCTGGAGGCCCAGCAGGGCCTTCCGCCACCGTTCGGGCAGGGGTATCGTCCGATGACCGGCGTCGCTCTTCGCGCCCGGCCTCAGGTACCAGCCGCTCAGCCCGCTTGTCTTCGGGTCGTGACGCTCCAGCACCTGACGGATCTCCACGGTGGCCGGCTGGCCTTTCCTCGCCCGCAGGTTCGTGAAGCACGACCATTCCAATCCCAGCAGCTCGGCGCTGCGCAGACCCAGCATCATCATCAGCACGCGCGGGTAGTCGTCGTGGTACGGGCACTCCGGCCTTTCCAGCCAGTCCAGCAGACCGCCGACCAGCTCCAGATGCGCGTCCGCAGTCCTCTCCACCAGCTCCCTGCGCTCCGGAACGTACTTGGGCTTCTTGACCAACGCCATCGGGCTGTGCCCCAGCACCTTCGTATCGACGGCGTAGGTGAAGATCGCCGTCAGCTCCTTGTGTATCGCGACCCTCACGCTCGGATACGGGCAAGCCTCGATGACCCGCACCGCGTCCGCGTCAGTGACGTCGCCGACACGCTTCTTGCCCATCGCTGGCAGGATCCAGTGATTGAACGTCTCCTTCTTCTTGCGCTTCGAATGCTCCCGGATCTCCGCCTCCGAATAGTGGCCGAGGTACCGCGCCGTGAACTCGTCCATCGTCGGGGTCTGCGGCCGCTCCAATCCCCGGCTGACCAGCCGGGACAGATTCTCGGCCCTCCGCTCCATGGCCTTCACGGGCGTGTCCCCATACCCGCGGATCTTCCTCTGCTTCCCGTCCACCGTCAGCGTCATCGCCGCGCACCACACGTCCTTGCCGTTGTTCTTCGTCTGGTAGACGGTGCCCAGACCCTTCATGCCACGTTGCTTTGCCATGCCTCAAATCGTAGCAGAAAACGACCCTACCAACGACCCTATGAACAGCAAAAAAGAAACCCCGGAACCTTGCGATTCCGGGGTTTCTTGTTGTGTTGTGGAGCATACCGGGTTCGAACCGGTGACCCTCTGCTTGCAAAGCAGATGCGCTACCAGCTGCGCCAATGCCCCGAATCATCGGAGATGATGCTATTTGGTTCTGGATAGAAAAATAGCGGCTCAAACATGGCCGCCAGATTTTTCCGTGGGCCCGGGAGGACTTGAACCTCCGACCTCATCCTTATCAGGGATGCGCTCTAACCACCTGAGCTACGGGCCCGATCCATCGCGCTTCAAAAGCGCAACGAGTAGATATAATACATGCGAATCGCGACCTGTCAAAGAAGAGAGCCCATCGGCGTGTCGCGTTGTCTGGCGCCGCGGCACAATGACGGGTATGCCCTATCGTCGTTCGCCGTCGCCCCGCGCCAATCCCGTGAACCGGGGTGCGCATGCCGTCGTATCCGCGCGCGTCGTCGAGGTGGACGGCATCGAGGTGAGGGTCGTGCGCAAACGCATCAGGAACATGTATCTGCGCGTCAAACCGCCGCTCGGCGACGTCGAGGTGTCCGCGCCGCCGCGGATGGCGGAGCGCCGCATCGAGGACATGGTGCGCGAACGCCGGGAATGGATCCTCGCGCAACGGCGGCGCATGGCCGAGGCGCGCCATCGCGCCGCGGAGGCCGTGGCGAACGACGCCGGTGCGGCGGGAAACCCGTCGGGCGACGCGAACGTCCCCTCCCCCGACTTCGACCGCACGCGGATCTGGACCGACGAGCGCAAGCGGCGGGCCTCCGACGCGATCGAGGCGGCGCTGCCCGCCCTGCTCGACAAATGGGGGCCGATTGTCGGCCGTCGTCCCACGCACATCACGTTGCGTCTCATGACCTCGCGATGGGGGTCGTGCACGCCGAAGACCGGGCGCATCAGGCTCAACCTCCAACTCGGGCTCATGGAGCCGCGGTTCCTCGAATACGTGCTCGTACACGAGATGACGCACCTGTGGGAACACGGCCACGGGCCGAGGTTCCAGGCGCGCATGGACTCCTACCTGCCGCGATGGCGGGAGCTGCGCCGCGAACTCAACCGTCGCGTGGTGCTCTGATCCCCTCCCGTTCCCTTCCGAGGGTGCCGCCCGCGGCATAATGTCCGGCGTGCCCATACAGTGATATGCGTCGATGCACGCATCGAATCGAGATATGCGCCGGTGGCCGGGTGGTATGGGAGTCGCCGGCGCATCCTCGGCATGAGGGAACACGACATAAGGGGAACATATGCGCAAGGGGAATCCGGGCGGGCGTATCGCCGCCGTCATCGCGGCCGTGCTGGGCATCGGACTGACGCTGTCCGGTTGCGGCACCACAGGCGACACGAACGCGAACACCGTAGAACAGACCGACGGCAAGCAGGTGGTCGTCGTCAACGACGTGGAACCGGCGAGCGGACTCGTCCCGTCGGACACGAACGACCTCGCCGGCTGGAAGGTCGTGACGCAGCTGTTCGAGGGCCTCGTCACGTTCAGCGACACCGGCAAGCTCATCTACGCGGACGCCGAATCGATCACGCCGAACGACGACGCCTCGCAGTACACGATCAAGCTGCGTGACGGACTGGAATTCTCCGACGGCGAGAAGATCACCGCCGAAACGTATGCGAAGTCGTGGTCGTTCGCCGCGAACGCCGCCAACGGCCAGATGGGCGCCGCGATCTTCTCCACCATCAAGGGCTACGACGAACTGCAGGACGAGCACGGCGACCGGAACGCGCAGCTGTCCGGCCTGAAGGTCGTCGACGACCGGACCCTGCAGGTCACGCTCGCCGCGCCCGACTCGTCGTTCGACTACAAGGTGGGCGACGTGGCGTTCCTGCCGCTGCCTTCCAGCGCGTACAAGGACATCAAGGCGTTCGGCGAGAAGCCGGTCGGCAACGGACCGTACCGGTTCGAGTCGTGGAGGCACGACGGCGAGATCAGGCTCACGCCGAACCCGAAGTACACCGGCCCGCGCAAGGCGCAGAACGGCGGCGTGACGTTCAAGCTGTACACGAACCTCGAATCCGCGTACGCCGACCTCACCGCCGGCAACCTCGACGTGCTCGACACGATCCCGTCCAGCGCGCTCGCCACGTACAGGAACGAAAGCTCGATCCAGTCGTTCTCCAAGGCCGGCCCCGGATTCAAGGCGTTCACGATCCCCTCGAACCTCAAGCACTTCACCGGCGAGGAGGGCCGTCTGCGCCGCGCCGCGATCTCGTACGCGGTGAACCGCGACCGCATCGTCGACAAGGTGCTGCGCGGCACCGCCACCGTCGCCACCGACTTCACCGCACCCGCCATCGCCGGTTACTCGAAGTCGCTCGCCGGTTCCGACGTGCTCTCCTACGACGCCGCGAAGGCGAAGGAGCTGTGGGCGAAGGCCGACGCGATCTCACCGTGGGACGGCACCTTCCGCCTCGCCTACGCCGCCGATTCCGGCTCGAAGCAGTGGGTGGACGCGATCGTCAACTCGATCAGGAACGCGATCGGCATCGATGCGAAATCGTATCCGTTCCCCACGCAGAAGGACTTCTCCGGCGCCGTGCGCGACCGCACCATCGACGCCGCGTTCACGCAGGGACTGCAATCCGACTACCCGCATCCCGAGGGCTATCTGGTGCAGGCGTACGACTCCTCCTTCGCCGACGGCAAGGGGCTCAACAACGGCGACTACAAGAGCTCCGGGTTCGACGCGCTGATCGACGAGGCCGCGAGGCAGACCACGCTCGACGGCTCGGTGAAGTACTACCATCAGGCCGAGGAGCAGCTGCTCAAGGACCTGCCGGTGATCCCGCTGTGGTACGGCAACGTCTCCGCGGGCGCGTCCAAGGGCGTCGAGAACGTGAAGTTCAACTACATGGGCCTGCCCGAGTACCAGAACCTGGTGAAGGAGTAGGACCGCGGCCGGGGTTCGTCCCCTGTGCCTTTCGCGCCATCCGTGCCATGGAACCCGTCCTCCTTGTGGGGGCGGGTTCCGTCGTTTTGCGGGTGGGTGCGCGATTCGTCGCTGCACACAACCGCGATTCGGCTGGTTTTGTTGTTGTGTGCAGCGAGCCTCCGCGTGGTGGTGATGTGATGAAATGGTGAATCGGCCATTTTCCAACGTTGCTGTGACGAGGGTCTTCGCCACTCACCGCATATCAATCGATTGACATGCGTCGAGGGGCAAATCGGGATCTCCCCCAACCCGAAAACCCGCCGACTTCGTATTGAGGGATACGGTTCCGGGGAATGATGGGGTGGCGCGGCGTGGCGTCGGCGTTCGGGAAGTGGATCTTGTTGAGCTGCAAGGATGCGGTTCCGGGGGGTGCCGGCGGTATGAGTCGCGGTGCGGGCCTCGTTGAGGCATGGGGGCGGCGCGGTGCCGGACTCAACGGGCCTGATCAGGTGGTCGCGGCATTGGGGTGTCCCGCAAACTGTGGTCTAGCGTGTCGTCTCGTCTGCGTCGGTTGCGCCGTCGCCGGTCACGCCGGCCTCGTCTCCCGTGGAGAGGGCGAACCGCACCCGATTGTCGGGTCGGATCGCTCCGGATTCGATGGTTTTTCGGGAGGACGCGGTTTTCCGTGTCGGGGAATCGTGGGCGGTGTTGCAACGGTGACGTCATGCGGATCAAGCGTCCGTTGTTACGGAGATGAGCCCATTGCTCCGTAACAACGGACGCTTACGTATGCTCAGCGGCGGACATTACGGAGCATAGGGTGGATTTCCGTAATTTCCGCCGCTGGGAACGAATAAGCGGCGGAAAATACGGAGCAATGGGATGTTCTCCGTAGAATCCGCCGCTCGTGGCCGTGTCGCCTCACGCGAGGTGGGAGCGCATGAACCACTGGAACTTCTCGAGTTCCTGGACGTGGTCCTGGATGATGTTGGAGCTGATCACGTCGAGTTCGTCCAGCTCGGCGATGGCCTTGCGGTCGTCGGCGATGAACGCGTCGTAGTACTCGATGAGCGCCTGCAGGTAGGCTTCGGTGCCGGCGCGGCCCTCGAGGTCGAACGGCTTCCACGTGCGGTTGCGGGTAATCGCGTCGGCGCGGCCGTCCGGGGTGCCGCCCAGCGTGGCGATGCGCTCGGCGGTCTCGTCCGCCTGCGCGAGCACGACCTCGACCTGCGGGTCGAGCATCTCGTGCACGGCGATGAAGTTCGGGCCGGTCACGTTCCAGTGCGCGTGCTTGAGGACGAGCGCGGCCTCCTGCTCCTGGCTGAGACGGTTCTGCAGAATGGCGATGGCCTTCTCCGAGGTCGCTTCGTCGAGGCCCGGGACGATGAATGCAAGGGTCATTGGTGTTCCTTCCTGTCCTTGTGGGAATCTCCCGTAAGGAACCTATCCTCCAAGTCTACGTTCCCCGGCTTCGCTCCGGGCCGAGACGGCGGTCCGGGAAAGGTGAGAAGTGTCACACCGTTGATGGCATACCCCTCTCGGACGGATTTATGTCCGGGTGGGGGCCGGTGGAATTCATGTCCGGGTGGGGGCCGGTCCGGGTGGGGGTCCCGACGGATCGTCCGGTCATCCCGGGGTCATCTCGGTGTGATCGTCCGATGAGTCGTCGGGATTCACTCCGCTTGTCGGTCTCTCCGTTGGCTTCTCCATTGGCCTCTCCGACGGATTCGTCGCCGCTGTTTCGATTGCCGTGTCCGTTGGTTCCCTCGATGCCGTTGCCGTCTCGGACGACGACGCCTTGGTGAATGAATGACGACGACGCCTTGGTGGATGAATCGCCCGTCCGTCTCCGGACCGTGGCCTCGGCGTGTCGCCAGTGATGACGCGCCTTATGCCGCTCGATGCAGAAACGACATTGGTCGCCAACTTGAATTCGAAACGTTACCAGTTTATGATGAGAGTCATAAACAAAGACGGAAAAGGTACGCTGAAGTACTGAAATATAAGGGTTTCTTACGCATATAAACACACGTTGAAGTGTTTGCATGTGCAATGAAATTAGAAACGTTCTTATATGTTGGTTTCACGTGCCGCAGCAGAACTGCGAAAGGGATGGGCAACGATGGCCGGAACGTTTACATGGGGCAATGACGCGGTGACATTGCGATTCGCGTACGCCGACGACAAACCCGTGGTGATCAATGGCATCGAGGACCGCAACGGTGCCGTCGCATTCCCGCACGAGCAGCCGTTCGTCGAGGTGCTCGCCGCCGGCCGCGGCACCGGCCACTGGATCTGCAACCACCGCCTCACCCAGACCTCGCTCGGCCAGTCGCTGCGCTACCGCTCCTCCAACGCCACGAGCACCGACCTCGGCGACGAACTCGACATCGTCATGGCATCCGACGAATACGGCTTCACCGCCACCGCGCACTTCCTGCTGCCGCGCGGATGCCGCATGTTCCGGACCACGGTGACCATCGCCAACACCGCGGACACCCCGCTGGTGCTGGAATCGGCGACCTCGTTCGCGGCGTCGTTCGGCACACGCGACCCGGACGGCGGCACCGACTTCGACGGCTGGAACCTGCTGCAGTGCGACACCGATTGGCTCGGCGAGGGCCGCTGGCATGAGACGCCGATGCGCGAACTGTGCCCGTTCCTCAACCAGCAGATGGTGGGCCGCGACCCGCAGGGCACCCATGAGGTGATCTCCGAAGGCACCTTCTCCACCGGCACCGCGCTGCCCATCGGCGTGCTCAGGAACGTTCGTGGCGGTCTCGCGTGGGCGTTCCAGGTCGAGCACAACGGCGCCTGGCGCTGGGAGGCCGGCGAGGACAACGCCGACGGCTACTTCGCGCTGTCCGGCCCCGACTACCGCGACCACGGCTGGACCGTCAGCCTCGACAAGGGTGAGACGTTCACCACCGTCCCCGCCTCCGCCGTGCTCGGCAAGGACTTCGACGACGCGATCGCCGAACTCACCGCGTACCGTCGCGCCATGCACAACCCCGACGACGACATCGTGACCAACAAGGTGGTGTTCAACGACTACATGAACACCCTCAACGGCGATCCCACCACCGACAAGCTGCTGCCGCTCATCCCGCGCGCCGCCGAGGCCGGCGCCGAGATCTTCTGCGTGGACGCCGGCTGGTACGACGACACCGGCTACTGGTGGCCGTCCGTCGGCGAATGGAAGCCGTCCACCGTGCGCTTCCCCAACGGCCTCGGCGAGGTCATCGACGCGATCCACGCCAACGGCATGGTCCCCGGCCTGTGGCTCGAACCCGAGGTCGTGGGCGTAGAAAGCCCCGTCGCCGAGCAGCTCCCCGACGAGGCGTTCTTCCTCAACCACGGCCAGCGCGTGGTCGAGCAGCAGCGCTACCTGCTCGACTTCCGCAACCCGATCGTCATCGACCACATGAACGCCATCGTCGACCGTCTCATCGACGAGTTCGGCGTGGGCTACTTCAAGTTCGACTACAACGTGATGCCCGGCCCCGGCACCACCCGCGACGCGGACAGCGCCGGCGACGGCCTGCTCGGCCACAACCGCGCCTACACGGAGTGGATCAAGGGCCTGTACCGCCGCCACCCCGGCCTCATCCTCGAGAACTGCTCGTCCGGCGGCATGCGCACCGACTTCGCGCAGTCCTCGAACTTCCAGCTGCTGTCCACCTCCGACCAGCAGGACTTCCGCCTGTACCCGGTGATCACGGCCGCCGCCCCGATGAGCATGCTTCCCGAGCAGGCCGGCAACTGGGCGTACCCGGAACGGTCGATGAACGACGAGGAGTTCACGTTCGCCATCACCAACTCGCTGCTGGGCCGCTTCTTCCTGTCCGGTTACGTCAACCGGTTCTCCGACCGCCAGATGGTGCTCGTCGAGGACGCGGTCGAGGCGTACAAGAACGTCGTCCGCCCGGTCATCACCCGGTCCGTGCCGTTCTGGCCGCTCGGACTGGCCGGCTGGACCGACGACGTCGTCAGCACGGGCCTGCGCGCCGACGACACCGCGCTCATCAGCGTCTGGTCGCGCAACTGCGCCGGCCGCGAAGTGGAACTCGTCGTGCCGGAGGCCGCCGGACGCGCGGCCGAGGTGACCACGCTGTACCCGGTCCGCGACGGGCTGCCGGAATGGGCATCCCGCTGGGACGCGACGACAGGCACGCTGCACGTCACCGTCCCCGCAAGCGAATACGTCGCACGCACCTTCCGGGTCGCCTTCGCGCGGTGACCGCCGGGGCCGCCGCCCCGAACCGCAACAGCTTTGCTCCGAGACAAGGAACACGGTCCCTCGGGATCGACAAAGGAAAGGAAAACAATGAGGTTCACCACGAACATGAAGCGAGTCGCCGCCGCGATCGCCGCCATGGCCATGCTGGGGGGGGGGCTAGCCGCCTGCGGTAACCCCACCGCCAAGACCGATTCCACCGACACCTCCGCATCCGACTACTGGCCGGAGGCCACCAAGGACCTCAAGGGCGTCAAGCTCACGTTCTGGTCCTCGCCCCAGGCGAACAAGATCCCGGTCCAGGTCATCAAGGACTTCGAGAAGGCCACCGGCGCCGAAGTCGACCTGCAGACCATCCCCGAGGTCTACGAGAACAACGCCCAGACGAAGATCACCACCGGCGACATGCCCGACATCGCCTTCTGGCAGCCCACCACCTCGATGCTCACCGGCTTCGTCGCCCAAGGCAAGCTCCAGAAGCTCGACAACGCCCCGTTCCTCGACAACTACAAGGACGGCCTGAAGGACGCCGCCGGCGTCTACAACGGCACCCGCTACGCGGTGCTCGTCTCCGCCCCGTCCACCATCGGCGTCTACTACAACAAGGACGTGTTCAAGTCCGCCGGCATCACCGACGTGCCGAAGAACTGGGACGAGTTCGTCGCCGACGCGCAGAAGATCAAGGACGCCAACGTCAGCGGCGTCGCCTCGCCGCTGTTCGAGATGGGCGGCTCCCAGTGGGGCACCCAGTGGGCCGTGCAGGCGCAGCTGGCCGAAGCCGCCAAGGACGGCCTGTGGGATCGCGTGAACACCGGCAAGGAGAAGTTCACCGACAGCACCATCATGGAGGCCATCAACAACTACAACGACCTGTTCAAGAAGGGCCTGTACAACTCCGACGCCGGCTCGGCGAAGGACACCGAGCAGGAACAGGCGCTGTGGGAGGGCAAGACCGGCATGATCTTCGGCAACGCCAGCCAGTTCCTCGCCATCGCCGCGCTCGCCAACAACGACAAGTCCGCTCTGGACGCGAAGATCGGATACTTCCCGATCTCCAAGGACGGCACCATGACCACGCTGATCCCGGACGGCTCCAGCGGCGTGGTCGCCTTCAAGACCGGTGACGCCACCCGTGAGGCCGCGGCCCGCCAGTTCATCAACTTCTGGATGAGCGACGGCTACGCGAACTTCGTGAAGCAGCAGAACATCGTCTCCGCCCTCAAGACCGTGGACACCCCGGACACCGTGCCGCAGGCCGCCATCGACGCCTCCGACTCCATCGCGAACAGCGTCGGCTCCATGCAGTCGCTGGCCATCGCCAATCCGGATCTCTACGTCAACCTGGCCAGCATGGTCAACGGCACGATGACCCCGAAGGAAGTCGCCCAGACCACCCAGGACCAGTTCAACCAGGTCGCCAAGGCGCAGGGCGCCAAGGGCTTCTAGCCCCTTCCCCGCCGATGCCGGTCGGCCCCGCAGGAGCCGGTCGGTCGGCATCGGCCACTCGTTCCGCTTACATCCGATCCGCAATCCAACCCGTATTTCATCCGCATTCCGATCCACGTGAAATAGAGAGGTCACATGTCCACCGCATCATCGACGAGCGGTGCCTCGCACGCCGGCGGCTCACCGGTCGAGCAACGCGCGTTGCTCAAGAAAAACTACCCGGTGAAGTTCGTCCTGCCGGCCGCGATCATCCTCGTCATCTTCTTCTTCGTCCCCACCATCCTGAACTTCGTCTACGCGTTCACCGACTGGTCCGCGTTCAAGACCACCATCGACTTCAACGGTCTCGACAACTTCACCAGCCTGTTCTCGAACGGCATGCTGTTGCGTGATCTGAGGATCACGCTGGTATTCGCCATCTGCGTCGCGTTCTTCCAGAACACGTTCGGCCTCGCGCTGGCCGTGTTCCTCGAGAAGGACACCGTCGAGAACCAGATCGCCCGAGTCCTGTTCTTCATCCCGGTGCTCATGTCCGCCCTGGCCGTCGGCTACGTGTGGCAGGCGATGCTCAAGTCCAACGGCGCCGTCAACCAGATCCTGTCGGCCATCGTCGGGCATACGGTCGCCACCCCGTGGCTGGGCAGCACGACGTGGTCCATCGTCCTCGTCTCCGCCATCCAGGGATGGAAGTGGGCGGGCCTGGCCATGCTCATCTACTTGGCCGGCCTGAAGACCATCGACCAGGACGTGCTCGAGGCTGCCGCCATCGACGGCGCGAACCGCTGGCAGATCTTCTGGAAGATCAAGTTCCCGCTGCTCGCCCCCGCGCTCACCTTCAACGTCGCCACCTCGTTGCTGGGCTCGATGAACGGCTTCGACACCGTGCAGGCCACCACGCAGGGCGGCCCCGGCGGTTCGACCGAGATCCTCAACCTGTTCGTGTGGCGCACGTTCGGTCAGGGACTGTATTCGCAGTCCACGATGATGAGCCTCATCCTGTTCATCGTCGTGATGATCATTGCCATCCCGTTGATTTGGTACCTGCGTAGAAGAGAGGCGAAGATCCTATGAGTAACGCGGCATTCGGCGCCACGAAGACCAATGACGGCGGCGCCGGCATCGTAGGCAAGAAGTCCCAGGGCGGACGCATCGTCCACATCATCCTGCTCACGCTGCTGGTGGTGATCTCCCTCGGACTGCCGTTCTATCTGCTCATCGTCACGGCCGGCAAGGACCAGGCGGAGGCGCTGCAGCTGTCGCTGAGCCTGCCCTCCCAGTGGCATCTGCTCGAGAACTTCGCGACGGTCCTGTCGCAGGGCAAGATGATCGCCGCCTTCTTCGGCAGCGTCATCGTGACGGTCCCGTCCGTGCTCATCGCGCTGCTGTTCGGCTCGATGGCGTCGTGGATCTTCGCCCGGCGCACCACGAAGACCATGTCGCTGGTGTACGCGCTGTGCATCTCCGGACTGATCCTGCCGCCGGCCGTCGTCACCGTGATGATGCTGCTCAAGATGATCGGCCTGGCCGGCACGGCCATCGGCATGATCTGCGTGTACGTGGGCATCTACCTCGCCACCGTCATCTTCTTCGTGACCGGCTTCATCCGTACGATCCCGATTTCCCTCGAGGAAGCGGCCCGCATCGACGGCGCCTCCCCGATGCGCATCTTCTTCACGATCGTGTTCCCGCTGCTCGGCCCCACCATGGCATCGGCGACGATCATGCTGATCCTGTACATCTGGAACGACGTCTTCTACGCGCTGTTCATCCTCTCCGGCAACATGGATACGCTGCCGCTGAACCTGTACAACGTGGCGTCCGCCGGCCTGTACCTCAACAACTGGCATCTCATCTTCGCCTACATCATCCTGATGAGCCTGCCCCTCCTGATCATCTTCGCCATCGCCCAGAAGAAGATCATCAGCGGCATCACGGGCGGAGCGGTCAAATAAACGGCCCGCCATCAATCCAGACCGACAACGTTGTCATCACGGTCTCCGTTTCGGGTACCATGTGAGGCAAGCTGTTACCGGTACCGTCGGCCACGTCCCGGCATCTCGGGGCGTGGCCGTTTCCATAGCATGTGAGGAAGCATCGTGGCCCAGGAAGCGAGAACGAAGAGCGTGGAGCGCAAGGCAGCGTCCATCAAGGACGTCGCCCGCTTCGCCGGCGTATCCATATCGACGGTGTCCCGGTATCTCAACGACGGCCCCCATCTGAGCGAGCAGAAGCGCATCGCCATCGAACAGGCCATCGACGTGCTCAACTACCGTCCGAACGCCATCGCCAGGGCATTGGTGTCCAGCGAGTTCTCCTCCATCGCCGTGGTGGCCTGCGACATCTCGCTGTACGGTCCGATGCAGCTGCTCGAAGGCATCGAGATGGAGGCGCGCAAGCGTGGCTACCTGGTGAGCATCACCCTGCTCGACGACGACGTGGTGAAGGCCAAGGAGACCGTGGACGCGCTGCTGCGCAACAACCCGGTCGGCTGCATCCTGCTGGACGTGGCCCGCACCTCGTCCCTGCACTCCCTGGTGGGGTACATCGAGAAGCGCGTGCCCACATCGGTCATCAACGAGGCCGCCGACGACAACAACGCGAAAAGCCTGATCATCGGCTCCTACCAGGGCGGCTACCAGATCACCAAATACCTGCTCGGGCTGGGGCATCGCACGGTGTGGCATGTGTCGATCCCGGAGAACGGCAACGAGTACACGCGTCAGTTCGGTTGGCGGCAGGCGCTGGAGGACGTCGGCGCGTTCGTGCCCGAACCCATCTCCACCACATGGGATGTGAGCAAGGCCGAGGCGATCGGCAGGTCCCTCGCCGCAATGGCCGACGTGACGGCCGTGTTCGCCGGCAACGACGAGATCGCCGCCGGCGTGATCCGCGGCATCGTCCGTAGCGGCAAGCGCGTGCCGGAGGACATCAGCGTGGCCGGGTTCGACGGCAATCCGATCTCCTCGCTCACCGTGCCGAGCATCACGACGTGGCGTCAGGACTTCCAGCGTCTGGGCCGTCTGTCCGTCGAGAAACTGCTGGCCGGGCATCGCGGCGACGCGCAATCCGGTGGTGGCGCCGACGATCCCGATTCCGTGGGCGACGTCTCCGGCGACGTGTTCGCCGGTGGCGACGTGAGCGAGCATCTCGTGATCCGCGAGTCCACGGCGCCGCCGCGCGAGGCGTAGCGGCCCGGTGACAATACCGGCAACACCGACCCACCCACATCCCCGATACAAGGAACGGCAACGATGAAGTTCACCAACGGATATTGGCTGATGCGCGACGGCGTCGACGCGCTGTACGCGCGCGAGGCGTACGGGATCTCCGCGGATCCCGACCGCGAATCACTGCACGTGCTCGCGCCCGCCGCGGTGATCCGCGGGCGTGCCGATACGCTCAACCTGCCCACCTTCGACGTGGACGTCACGTCGCCGGCGGAAGGCGTGATCCGCGTGCGCGCCGAGCACTGGCGCGGCGCGACGGCGTATCCCGGCTTCCCGCTCGACGAGGACGAGCCTGGCGGCCGCGACTACGTGACGGTGACCGCAAACGGCGACGGCGACGGCGAGACCGGCGAGGACGGCGCGACCGTCACGCTGACCACCGGCGGGCTGACGGCGAAGGTCGTCAAGGGCGCGCCGTGGAACCTCACGTTCCTCGGCGAGGACGGCAGGACGCTCACCGAATCCGCCGGCAAGTCGCTGGCCCGCTTCAAGCTGCGTCCCGATGCCAACGTCACCGCCCAGCCGGTCGGCGAGTTCGGCGTCAGCATGGACGGTTCCGCCTACGACGAATCGGACGTGTTCACCGCGATGCAGCTGCGCCTGTCGGTCGGCGAGACCGTGTACGGATTGGGTGAACGGTTCGGCGCCTACGTCAAGAACGGGCAGACCGTGGACGTATGGAACGAGGATGGCGGCACCGCCTCCGAGCAGGGGTACAAGGACATCCCGTTCTACATGACCTCCAACGGCTACGGCGTGCTGGTGAACAACCGCGGGCACGTGTCCTTCGAGGTGGGCTCCGAGAACACCGAGGCCGTGCAGTTCTCCGTGCCCGGCGAGGCCGTCGACTTCTGCGTGATCTACGGTCCGACGCCCAAGCGGATCCTCGACCGGTACACGCGGCTCGTGGGCCGCCCCGCCAACGTGCCGGCGTGGAGCTACGGCCTGTGGCTGACGACCTCATTCACCACGAAGTACGACGAGGCGACCATCAACTCGTTCGTCGACGGCATGGCCGAACGCGACATCCCGCTCGCCGCGTTCCACTACGACTGCTATTGGATGCGGGAATTCCACTGGTGCGACTTCGAGTGGGACACCCGTTTCTTCGGCGACATCGAATCGACGCTGCGCCGGCTGCACGAGGACAAGGGCCTGCATATCTGCGCGTGGATCAACCCGTACGTCGGCCAGCAGGGCGACATGTTCCGTGAGGGCATGGAACACGGCTATCTGGTCCGCAAGCCGGACGGCGAGGTCTGGCAGACCGATTTCTGGCAGGCCGGCATGGGGTTGGTGGACTTCACCAATCCGGAGGCCCGCGACTGGTTCAAGGGCAAGGTCAAGCGGCTGCTGCGCCAGGGCGTGGACGCCATTAAAACCGATTTCGGCGAACGCATCCCGCGCGACGTGGTCTGGCACGACCGCTCCCCCAAACTGTCGATGCACAACTGGTACACGCAGCTGTACAACCAGGCCGTGTTCGAGGCCATCGAGGAGACGTACGGCAAGGGCAACGCCTGCCTGTACGCGCGTTCCGCGACCGTGGGCGGCCAGCGCCAGCCCGTGCATTGGGGCGGTGACTGCGAATCGACGTTCAACGGCATGGCACAGACGCTGCGCGCCGGCCTGTCGCTGACCTCGTCCGGCTTCGGGTTCTGGAGCCACGACATCGGCGGGTTCGAGGGAGCCCACCCCGATCCGGCCGTCTACAAGCGCTGGCTGGCGTTCGGCCTGCTGGGATCGCACTCGCGCCTGCACGGGTCCAGCGTGTACCGCGTGCCGTGGCTGTTCGACGAGGAGGACCGGAGGAACGGCGTGGAGCCCGCTCCCGGCCAGACGGCCGTGGACGTGGCCCGCCGGTTCACCAAGCTCAAGCTCGAACTCATGCCGTACCTGTACGAGGCCGGTCTGCAGCCGCACGAGAACGGCACGCCGGTCATGCGCTCCATGTTCCTGGAATTCCCCGACGACCCCACTTGCCGCACGTTGGACCGGCAGTACATGTTCGGCCCGTCGCTGCTGGTGGCGCCTGTGTTCACCTACTCCGGCGAGGTGTCCTATTACCTGCCGGCCGGCGTGTGGACCAACTGGTTCACCGGCGAGCGGGCGCGCGGCGGCGTCTGGCGCCAGGAGACGCATGGTTATGATTCGGTGCCGCTCTGGGTGCGCGACGGCAGCGTCGTCGTCACCAATCCCGGCGAGACGAAGCCGGACCGCACGTACGGCGATCACGCGCTGGTGTCGGTGTTCCTGAGCGATGATGCCGATGGCGCCGGCGCCGATGGCGTTGAAGGCCGTGCCGAGGCGCGCGTCACCGAGATCGACGGGTCGTCGGTGACGTTCACGGCCGTGCGGACCGGTGACGGCGGCGTCGAGGTGCGCAGTTCCGACGGTCGCGCGTTCGCCGCCCGTCTCGGTTCGACGGGCGGGATCGTCGAGTCGGTCGGCGGCGTCGCGACGCTGTGACCGTCACGCCTTGGCCGGCGACGGCACATCGGCGTGATCGGGCGCGCCGGCCTTCTTCACGTCGATGGTGTCGATGCGGCGGCCGTCGATCTTGGTGACGACCATGTCGTAGCCGTCGGAGTGGAGCACGTCGCCGACCTCGCCCATCTTGCCGGTGTGCGCGAGGAAGTAGCCGGCGACGGTCTCGTACGGGCCGTCCTCGAGCTCGATGCCGGTCAGGTCCTCGAAGTCCTCGAGCGTCATGCCGCCCTCGATGGTGGCCACGCCGTTGACGAACGCGGTGCGGCGGTCGCGTCGCGCGCCGCCCGGTTCGCTCGGCAGATCGTATTCGTCGCGGATGTCGCCGACCAGCTCCTCGGTCATGTCCTCCAACGTGACGATGCCGTCCGTGCCGCCGTACTCGTCGATGACGACGGCCAGGTGGATGCCGCGCTTGCGCAGCAGTTCGAGGCTGGGCAGCAGCTTCGACGTGCCGGGCAGGGAGATGCCCTCGCGCGTCACGTCGGCCACGGTCTTCGCGTCCGGATCGCGCACGTCGAGCAGGTCGCGCACGTGCACGAAGCCGAGTACGTCGTCGAAGTCCTTGCCGGTGACCGGGTAGCGCGAGTACGGCATCTCGCGCACGTACGCGGCGGCGTCGGCGATCGGCATCGCGCCCTCGATGAACACGACGTCGGCGCGCGGGCGCATCACCTCGGCGACGATCGTCTCGGAGGCGTCGAACACGTCGTCGAGAATCGTGCGTTCGTCCTTGCTCAGGTTCGTGTTCGAGTTGACGAGCACGCGCAGTTCGTCGTCGCTCACCTCGGATTCGGTCTCGTTCGGATCGAAGCCGAGCAGACGCACCAGGCCGTTCGTGTTCTTGCCGATGAGCCAGATGATCGGGCTGCACACTTTCGCGAAGATGTCAATCGCGGGCACCACCGCACGCGCGATCGCCTCGGTGCGCTGCATGGCGATGCGCTTCGGCACCATCTCCGAGATGACGATCGAGCAGTAGGAGATGATGAGCGTGAGGCTGATCGTGGTCAGCGGCGCGGCGATGTGCGCGGGCACGCCCCAACCCTCCACGACGGGCGTGATGTACGGGGAGATTGACGATTCGCCGAACGATGCGGACAGGAAGCCGCACAGCGTGACGCCGATCTGCACGGTGGACAGGAACGTGTTCGGGTCGCGGGCGATCTTGGCCACGCGTGCGCCGCGTGCGTCCTCCTGCTCCATCTGGTCGACCTGGGAGCCGCGCAGGCTCACCAGCGCCAGCTCGGTGCCGGAGAAGATGGAGCCGAGCAGCAGGAAGACGAAGATCAGCAGGATGTTCAGGCCAAGTGACATGCCCTCCACTCTAAGGGGGAGGCGCGTCAAAGCGTTTCCTGTGGCGGCTTTGTCTGCGGTGTGGCTTTGTCTGCGGTGTGGCGGTGCCTGCGCGGAGCGGGGAAGAGTGCGCGGCGAATGATCCGAGCGCGGTGGACCGCCCGGTTCGGGAGGCGCACCTTTATGGTGCCCAGGTTTGTCGGGAAGCATGTCCACATGCACAGGGGGCGCAGCTGCGTGCCCCCGGTTCGCCCATGCGGATGGTTTTCGATTGCGGGGTACGGTCGTGTGCCCCAGTGGCAGTGTCGGGTACTTATGGCGGAACGGGGGCGTGATTTTGCGCCCCGGTAACGGCATTGGGCGTGTATGACAGAACAGGGGTGCAGCCGTGTGCCCCTGTGACGGCGTTGGATATGCATGGTGAAACAGGGGCACGGCATCGAAGCTGCAAATCGTTGGAATTCCGCCATTCTGTAGCAAGCATGCAAAAACCGGTCCGGAAGGTGAGTGCCCCGGAGACTCGGAATAGGTCAATATCGCGAACAGGGGCACACCATGGCGGGTCGTGCCGTCTGATTTGCGAGGGTCGTGCCCTCCGATTCGTTAGGGTCGTTCCGGATGCGGGGGCCGGATGCGCTGACCGTCTCCGTCGGAACGGTCGCATCGAAGCGGCGGCGTGTCGCGTTGTTGACAAGTCGAAACGATTCGACGTATGATGTTCGCGAAACGTTTCGACAGTGACTGTCGGAACGGAGACGACGTGGACGAGACCGCAATGGCGTGGCGATGACAGTCGACATGACGACGCGGGACCGGCCGCGAACGGTTCGGTGAGGATATCATCGAAGACAGTGCCGTCGACGCGCAAGCGCGACCGTGGAAAGGAGGCGATGATGGCTGGAATCAAGGATGTGGCTCGTGCCGCCGGGGTCTCGGTCAGCACCGTGTCCTATGTGCTGTCGGGCAAGCGCGCGATTTCGGAGAAGACCTCCAGCAAGGTGATGGAAGCGGTCCGGGAGCTTCGGTACACCCCGGACGCGTCGGCGCAGAAGATGCGCGGCCGCCGCAACCAGATCCTGGCGGTGAGCGAGCCGATCCGTGGCGACATCAACGAGGCAAAGTACAACGCGTACTTCCTCCACACCGCGTGGCAGGCGAAGAACGCCGGCTACGACGTGCTGTTGCTGACCGGCGAGGACGCGGTGGACGACATCCAGCGCGTGACCCGCAGCAACATGGTCGACGGCGTGGTCCTGCTCGACATCGTCGAGGACGACGACCGCGTCATGCAGGCCGATTCGTACGGCAAGCCGTGCGTCGCCATCGGCTACCCCGCGAACCGCGGCGACTGCGCGTGCGTGGACGTCGATTTCGACGCCGCCGCCACGATGGCGATGGACTACCTCCATGAGCGCGGCCACCGCACCATGGCGCTGCTGCGCGACAACGAGCGCGACTACGCGCGAGGCTCCGGTTATGTGGTGACGCTGCGTCAGCGCATGCTGGACCGCGCCGCCGGGCTTGGCATGCGGGTCGTCGAGTCCGGGAAGAACGAGGCCGGCAGCTTCGACGCCGCCGCGTTCGTCCGCGAGCTCATGGCCATAGACCCCCGTCCCACCGCGATCGTCAACCAGGCCGGCGCCACCGTGCTCAACATGGTGATGCAGGAGCTGGTCGAGCGTGGGCTGGACATCCCCTCCGACATCTCCGTGCTGTCGGTGGGCACGTTCTTCGAGAACGACCTGGTGGTCCGTCCGGTCACCGAGATCCCCCTGATGCCGAGGCTGCTGTGCTCCAAGGCCGTCGGACTGCTGGTGTCCGCCGTGGAGGGCGGCGCCGACATCGCCGACGCCGGCGAGTTCGTGCTCCCGCAGGTCCAGGAGCATGGCTCGGTCCATGCGGTGGACCCGGACGACGAGGCGGGACTTGACGTCCCCCCCCCCTATTCAAAGACTTCCCTGACGGAAAGCGTGGCGTGACGCCGATGAAGGAACATACCGCACTTTCCCCATCACGGTAATCGAAACGATTCGATTCCAGCGATGGCCGCCCCGGCCGCAAGGCCGGCCACCACGATGCCGGGCATGAAAGGAACCCGGTGTCCGTCCCTCTAATCGAAACGATTCGACAAGAGATGAAGCAGCTGTTGCGCAAGCAATAACCAAAGGAAAAGGAGAATCCCATGAACATCAAACGAGGCCTCGCAGCACTGGCCGTGGCGGCCATGTCCGTGACCGCGCTGGCGGCGTGCGGCAGCGACACCGCGCAGGACGAGGGCACCCCGGACAGCCTGTCCTTCTGGTACTACGAGGAGGAGGGCGCCGGCCAGACCCAGGCGTGGAAGAAGGCCGCCGAAATGTTCAAGAAGGAGACCGGCGTCACCATCAAGTTCGAGCGCAAGTCCTTCACCCAGATCGCGCAGAACGGCAGCCAGTTCCTCAACTCCGACGAAGCCCCGGACCTCATGGAATCCAACCGCGGCAACGGTTCCGCCGGCGTGCTGTCCACCATGGGCCTGCTCACCGACCTCGGCGACTACGTCGACCAGTACGGCTGGGACAAGAAGGTCACCGGCTCCAACGCCGAAACCGCCAAGTACGACGAGAACGGTATCATGGGCGGCGACACCTGGTACGGCATGTCCAGCTACGCCGAGTTCCAGCGCGTCTACTACAACAAGGACCTGTTCGCCAAGTACGGCATCGAGATCCCGACCACCTACGACGAGTTCGTCGACGCCTGCCAGAAGTTCGTCGACGCCGGCGTGACCCCGATCGCCGCCGACGCCCAGGAGTACGGCGTGATGTGGCTGTGGTGGCAGCTGGTCTCCAAGAACGCCGACGCCAAGTTCATGGACGCCTGGCACCTGTACAAGGGCGACGTGAACTGGAACTCCAAGACCCTCACCGGCGCCACCAACACCATCAGCGACTGGCTCGACAAGGGCTTCATCTCCAAGAACGCGACCGGCATGAAGGCCGAGGACACCACCCAGGCGTTCATCAAGGGCGAGTACCCGATCTACCAGACCGGCACCTGGAACCAGGGCCGCTTCGCCAAGCAGATCAAGAACTTCGACTGGACCGCCGCCGTCATGCCCGACTCCGAGTACGCCGTCGGCTGCGCCGGCAACCTGCTGGTCATCCCCGAGCGTTCCAAGCACAAGGACCTCGCCGCCAAGTTCATCAACTACGTGCTCTCCGATGACGTCCAGAACTTCCTCGGCAACGCCGGCGGCATCCCCGTCGCCGCCGACCCCGACAAGATCACCGACGAGAAGAGCAAGGCCATGATCGAGGAGTACGACTCCTACGCGAGCAAGAGCAAGCTCAGCTACTACCCCGACTACGCCGCCTCCAGCCTCACCGACGCCATCCCGGCCTCCTTCCAGGAGCTCGTGAACGGCACCAAGGACTCCTCCGCCGTGCTCAAGGACATCCACTCCAAGTACGACTCCGGCGTCGAGGAGATGGGCTTCGCCAACTGATCCCGGCCGGGCGGGCCGACCCCAACGCGATCGGCCCGCCCTCCCCACCGAAACCATCCGTGGCGGGGTGCGTGCGCCCCTTCCCGCATCCCGCCCTCCACACTTCATCCGTCACCATTCATCCATCGCATCCGTAAGACATCGCGCATCGCATCGACCGCACATCGTCATCGCACATAAGGAGTAGAGAGCAATGGCAGGCAACCGCAAGCATGCTCATCACGAATCGCTGTCGCGACTTCCCGGCAACAAATCCTCGCGATTCGTGCCCTACCTCATCCCGGGCATCCTGGGCCTGACCATCATCGTCATCGTCCCGTTCGTCTGGAACATCTACCTGAGCTTCACCCGCTGGCGCGGCGTTGGCCCGGTCCGCTTCATCGGACTGCAGAACTGGCAGCGCCTCTTCAAGGACTCCACGTTCTGGATCTCCTTCCTCAACTCGTTCTGGATCATCGTGGCCATCGTGGTCATCCCGACCATCCTCGGCCTGTTCATCTCCTCCCTGCTCACCGACGTCATCCAGAAGAAGTTCGGCGGCAAGACCGCATCCTTCCTGCGCGCCCTGTTCTACCTGCCGCAGCTGCTGCCGGTCGCCGTCGCCGCGATCATCATGGGCTGGATCTTCCGCCCCGAGGACGGCGCCGTCAACGCGCTCCTCGAACAGATCGGCCTCGGCTCGCTGACCCACAACTGGCTCGGCAGCCCCGACAGCGCCCTGCCCGTGCTCATGTTCATCCTCGTGTGGATCCAGCTCGGCTACCCGATCGTCATCTTCATGTCCGGCCTGCAGCGCGTCGACCCGGAGCTGTACGAGGCCGCCAGCCTCGACGGCGCCAACTGGTGGCAGAAGTTCCGCGTCGTCACCCTGCCGTCCATCATCCCCGAACTGCTCGTGGTCATCCTCACCGCCACCATCGGCGCGCTGAAGACCTTCGCCCCGGTCTACCTGCTCACCAAGGGCGGACCCGGCACCGCGACCACCGTGCCGTCCTACTACTCGTACAACCAGTTCTTCCAGGTGCAGCAGGTCGGCTACGGCGCCGCCATCTCCACCGCGCTGACCGCCGTGATCATCGTCTTCTCCGTGGTGTTCACCATCATCCAGAAGCGCGTCGAGAAGAACCTGGTCTGACCGCCGCACCCGCGCATCGACCGAAACCATCGCATCGCAATCATCGAAACGACTGAAACCGAGGGCTGAACCATGACGCAATCAATGACCGCCGCCGCGGCGAAGAGGGCATCGCACAAAACGCAGCACGTACGCTCCGCAGGGGACTGGGTGACACTCGTCCTGCTCGTCGTCGCCGCACTGGTCGTGCTGTTCCCGCTGCTGGTGCTCACCGTCAACGCATTCAAGACGCAGGCCGACTACAACGCCACCGGCCCGCTGAGCCTGCCGAAGAGCTTCACGATGGAAGGCATCGTCTCCTTCTGGACCACGACCAAGTTCCCGCTGAAGTTCATGAACTCCCTGATCATCTCGCTCGTGGTGGCCGTCGCCGCCGTCGTGCTCTCCGTGCTCAACTCCTTCGCGCTGGGCATCGGCAAGGTCAAGGGCAACACGTGGATCGTGCTCGCCATCATGCTTGCCAACATGATGCCGCAGGAGGCGCTCCTCTACCCGCTGTACACGATGTTCAAGGCCGCCGGACTGTACAACACCAAGCTCGCGATCATCATCATCTTCACGATCATCCAGAGCGCGTACGGCACCTACCTGCTCTCCAGCGTGTACGGCACGTTCCCGCAGGCCATCCTCGAGGCCGCCGCCATCGACGGCGCCTCCCGCTGGCAGGTGCTGCGCAAGGTCGTGCTGCCGATCTCCTGGCCGACCATCAGCGTGCTGTTCGTGTTCTTCTTCGTGTGGACCTGGAACGAGTACATGATCCCGATGGCGTTCCTCATGGGCGACGACGTGCAGACCATCCCGCTGGCGCTCGCCACCCTGCAGGGCCAGCACACGATGGAGGCCACCACCCTGGCGTCCGCCTCGCTGCTCAGCATCGTGCCGACCATCATCTTCTTCATCATCTTCCAGCGCAAGCTCTCCCAGGGCATCACCGCCGGCGCCGTGAAGTAAGGCATCATCCGCACACAATCCAACACACACGCCACGGCCCGTTCCGCGATCTGCCTGGGAATACGCGCGACGCGGCGCACGGAACGGGCCATGGCATCCCACGGAAGGAAGTGAACCACCATGTTCAACGCAAACGCGAATCTCGGATACGGGCAGGGCGCCCTCGACGCCGTGACCCTGCGGTCCCAGGGCCGCACCCGCTGCATCAACGCCGAGAACCCGAACGGCGGCAAGGGGCGCGCCGCGATGGCCGCCAGCGCCCTTGGCCCCTCGCGCAAGGGCAGCCCGTGCATCCGCACGGTCAGGGCCGGCGAATCCGTCACGCTGATGGACGTCGACGGCCCGGGCGTCATCCGCCACATCTGGATGACCGTGACCGACAAGACCTCCCCCACCGGGCCGGACGTGCTGCGCAACCTCATCCTCGAGTTCTACTGGGACGGCGAGGAGACGCCTTCCGTGCAGTGCCCGATCGGCGACTTCTTCTGCTGCGGCCACGCGCAGTCGTGCGACATCAACTCGATCCCGATCATGGTGAACCCGAACCGCGGCTTCAACTGCTACTTCGCGATGCCGTTCGAACACGCGCGCATCGTGCTGCGCAGCGACCACAACGAGGACGTGCCCGCGTTCTTCTACCAGATCGACTACACCGAATACGACGAGCTGCCCGCCGACGCGATGCGCTTCCACGCGCAGTGGCGCCGCGAACGCGTCACCGAGCTCGGCCGCGACTACGTCGTGCTCGACGGCGTCGAGGGCCACGGCACCTACATCGGCACGTACCTGGCGCTCACCGCGCTGGAAAGCCGCTGGTGGGGCGAGGGCGAGTTCAAGTTCTACATCGACGACGACGGCGAATACCCCACGTGGTGCAGCACCGGCGCCGAGGACTACTTCGGCGGCGCATGGAGCTTCGCCGACTTCGACGAGAACGGCCGCATGTACGAGAAGACGTTCACCGGCCCGTACCTCGGGTTCCCGTTCTACTCGCAGAACCTCGCCGGGCGCGAGAGCCGCTACTGGGACACCGCCACGCCGGTGACGCGCGGCCTGTACCGCTGGCACCTGCCCGATCCGATGTACTTCGAGAAGAACCTGCGCGTCACCTGGCAGCAGATCGGCACCGAGGAAGGCGGCAACTTCGAGCGTCAGGACGACGTGGCGACCGTCGCCTACTGGTACCAGTCCGAGCCGCACCAGCCGTTCCCGTCCGTCGGCGACCGCAAGTTCCGCCGCCCGCGGTGACGTCTTTCCCTTCCTTTCCTCCTCCATTGCGGCCCGTGTGCCGTCGCGTTTCACGTGAAACATGACGGCGCACGGGCCGCAATGTTTTGTTTGGATGTGCCGGGATCCGGGGCGCCGGCATGCGCCTCCGCGATTGCGGATAATCGAACATTTGGTTGTTCGGGGGCTTGACAGTGCGCAACAGTGCGCAATGGTGCACATTGGTATACATTCGTGTACATTGGTATATATTCGTGTACATCGGTATGCGGTAGCGCAACTGTCGACGATGCACCCGTACTGTTGATCGGCGGCATGCCGACGTCATGTCATTGATGAAGGAGGGGTCATGTCGGTCAATCCGTTCAAACCCACAGCCGGGAAGATGCCGCCGATTCTTATCGGACGGCAGTCCGTCATCGATGATTTCTCGGAAGCGTTGACGAATGGCGTGGGCGCGCCGGGCCGCATCATGTTGATCACCGGTCAGCGTGGTTTCGGCAAGACCGTGATGCTCACCGAATTTCGTCGCATCGCCAAGTCGCAACATTGGGAAACCATAGGCGAGACCGCGTCCGAGGGGTTGGTGTCACGGTTGGTGCAGGCCCTTTCCCCGTCCGGCATGCGTATCGACCAGGCGACCATCAGCCCGTCCATCGGCATACCGGGGGTTGCCACCGCGAGCCTGGGGCAGGCGCATCTTTCGGCCGCGGTCAATCCGCTGACGCTGCGCAACGCCATCAACGCCCGGCTTGGCAGCAGGAAGATCGGCAAGGGGAAGGGCATCCTCATCACCATCGATGAAACCCAGGCGGCCTCGCATGAGGATGTGGTCGCCATTGCGACGGCGGTGCAGCATGTCATCGCCGACGCCGACGAAAGCGATGTCGCCGACATCGACAAAAAGGGCGTGGCGATAGTCTTCGCCGGATTGCCGTACATGGTCAATGAACTGCTGGACAACGAAGTGACCACATTCCTTCGGCGTGCGCTACGGCGTGAGTTGGACAACGTCCCCATCGTGGACGTGAAGAACGCGTTTTTGGAGACGATCGCCGATTCCGGCAAAACCATCGGCGAGGAAGAGGCCCTTCAAGCCGCGCGCCAGTCCGACGGCTACCCATACATGGTGCAGCTGATCGGCTACTACATGTGGCAATCCGCGGAGCGTCGTGGCTCCGACTCCATCACTTCGCAGGATGTGGAGACGGGCTTGCGGGATGCGCTGCTTGCCTTCGATGATGCCGTATGCGCTCCCGCGTTGGACGGCGCCACCGGCGCGGAACGACTGTTCCTGACCGCCATGGCCCAGGATTCCCCCGGTCCCACGCGGGTCGCCGACATTGCGCAGCGGGCGCGCCGCAGCCGGAGTTGGGTGGGTAAGTACCGTGCGATCCTCATCAAGGACCGGCTCATTCGCCCGGCAGGGCATGGGACGGTCGAATTCGCCGTGCCGCATCTCGGCGAATATCTCGCCTCGCGCTGACGTTTCGGCGCACGGGCCGCTTCGTCACGAATAGTTCGGGTCGTCCTCGAGACCCACGTAGATGGGGCCGGAGATCGTGTCGTAGTAACGCAGCACCACGTGGTCGGAATGCGTGCGCAGCAGGTCCTGCGCGATGCGGTTGTTCGTGCTGACGCTGCCGTCGTCCTCGCATGATCCCGCGTCGAACGACAGGTCCCGCGTGAACCTCCACGCGCACACCTGATAATCGCCGTCATCGCTCGATTTCGTTTCGCGCGTCACCGTCGGCCGGTCCACCGCCATCGTCTTCGGCCCCGCGATGATCGCCGTCGCGTACGAAGCCGTGTTGACCGCGCCATAGCCGAACGCGACCACGGCGAGGACCATGGCGAGGATGATCTTGCCCGACGTGCCGTTGCGTCGCCGCCGGACCATCGTCACGATGATGACGATCAGCCCCGCGACGAGATACAGCACCGCGACACCCAGTCGGAGATCCATCGCGTTCGCGTCGTAACTGCCGTTGGTGTCCGACATCATGAACGGCAGCATGAAAGGAAGCATGACCGCCATCAGCGCGAGCGGATACCCCAGGATCGCCATCAACGCGATGCCGATCCCCTTGACGATGGTGAAGGCGACGTATCCGACGCGCTTCAGGATGCGGATGGGGACAGGGTCGTTCTGTGCGATTTGGAACGGTACCGACGTCTTGGCCGCGGCGTGGTGGGCCGCGGTCGCCGTATCGGTCGCGGCGTCCGTTGCGGGTGTGGCTTCCGGCGCAGGTGTGGCTTCCGGGTCCGGCTTCGCCGTATCTATCGTGGTCGTGGTCACTGTGGTCGTTTCCCCGGTTCCAGATGTGCCGGTCGGATCCGTGACGTCGGCCGAGCCGTCGCCGCGCGCGCCGCGCGCATCGGCAGGATCTGCGACACCGTTCATGACGCCGTCCGTGTCGCCGGCATACGCGCTGGTCATACCGGATGATGCGCCATCCCAAGACTCCCCGTTCGAAAGACCCTGGTCGAAGGGGATCTGCGCCTCGTCGCGTGAACCGTTCATCCGCATCCCTCACCATCGTCCATTGCCGCCGCGCTTCCGCGCCGCGCCGTTGCGTCCCTTTTCCACGGTACGACCGTATGACGCGTGCGACCGCTCCCCCACATGAACATTCAATGAACGCGGGTACGTTGTGGCTCGGCGTATGACGTTCAGATATCGTCCGGAATACGCCTGTCCCGCCAGTAGTATTCACGGTCGTGCTCGTTGATTTCGCGGATGACGCGGGCGGGAGCGCCGACCGCCACGCTGTTCGCGGGCACATCCTTCGTGACGAGACTGCACGCGCCGATGACCGCGTTGTCGCCGATCGTGACTCCCGGCAGCACCGTCACGTTCGCGCCGATCCACACGTTGCGGCCGATATGGATCGGTTCCGAGAACTGCGCGACGCGTTCGCGCAGGTCGGGGCGGATCGGGTGGCCGGTGGTCACGAGCGTGACGTTCGGGCCGATCATCGTGTACTCGCCGATGAAGATCTCTCCGTCGTCCACGAGCGTGAGATTGAAGTTCGCGTAGGAGTGCGCGCCGAAATGCGTGCTGCACCCCCAGTTGGCGTGCACGGGCGGTTCGAGGTATACGCCTTCGCCATATTCGGCGAACAAGCGCTCGCCGATTTCACGGCGCTTCGGGTCGCCGGGGCGTGTGGCATTGAAGTCGTAGAGCAGGTTGAGCTGCTCCTTCTGCGCGGCCTCCATCTCCGGGTCGTCACAGAAGTAGATGCCCGGGGAATGCATGAGATCAAGCACCCGCTGCGGAACGGTCATGGCGTTGCTCCTTCGTTGGAATCATCGGATTCTCCAATCCTATGCGGTCTCATATGGTCTTGACGTTCATGCATGACATCGGTGGATGGCGGCCGCGCCTGTGGATATCCCTGGAGTTCTGTACACATTGCCCGTACCGGTTGCGTCGCCGTGTGCGGCGACGGTACGGTGCGGGCATGAACGGATCGATCGATGATGATGCGGCCGCCATGGATGACTTCATCCGGTCCCGCACGGGCGCGGCGGCCCAGGTCTCCATGCGGCAGGGGCTGGCCCAGCTGCGACGCGACACCATCGCGCGGTGCGCCGCGGAGGTGCGGGCGTCCGGACGCCGGTTGATGTTCGGGATGGTCACCTCGCTGGCGTTGCAGTCCATTCCCCTGCCCGCGGATTGTGATCTCGACATGTCGTCGCTGCATGTCGTGTCCAGTCGCAAGACGCGCCGCATCGCCCGGCGCCCGGCGCATCATCCGCGCGGCGCATTGTCCCCGCACGTGTGGAGCGCGCTCCCCCAGGGCGAGAACGTGTGCATCGCGGGAAACGTATACGCGTTGGACCTCCGTCACACCTGGGCCCAGCTCGCCGTGCACCTGCCGCTGGAATCGTTGATCGCGCTCGGGGATTCCATCGTCTCCGCCACCGCCGATCGTCCCGCCGTGGCGAAAGGTCGGGACGGAACCGCGATTCGCGAGGATCTCGTCGGATTCGTATCCGGTCTGCCCAAGTTCAAAGGCAAGCTGGCGTGCGCCCGCGCCGCGGCGCTGGTCATGCCGGACGTGGACTCGCCATGGGAGACGGCGACCCGGCTCGCGCTATGCCGTCACGGGATACCGTTCCCGACGACGAATCATGCCGTGCGCGATGCGTTCTTCCGTTCCGGTTCGCCGATGACGCTTGATCTGGCCTGGCCCGAATACCGTGTTGCAGTCGAATATGACGGTGATCATCATCGCACGGACAAGACGCAGTGGCGGCGCGACCAGGAGAAACGCACCAAACTGGGCAACCACGGTTGGACGGTCGTCACTATTACGGCCGATACGCTCCGGACGGAATCCTCCCGGGCGGAGTTCGCGTTCATCGTGGCAAGGCATCTGATGCTGCGCGGGGCCGATTTCATGTTCCGTCCGGTCGCGACGCCGGTCGAAGCGCTCGCGGATTCCCGTCGCAAGGTCCGTTGAGATGAGAGAAGAGGAGGATGGCTTCTCCCTCAATGCGCCCGAGACCGAGTTTTCGAATTGAGGGAGAGGGCGATCCTTTGGTCTGACACCAGGCGGCAGCGGACCGTCATCGAAATGCGCCATTTTCCAACGATTTCGTTGTCGATGGCTATATCCCTCAACGGTGATTCACGTATCGTCACGGTTGAGGGACGAATCGTGTTCTCCCTCAATCGCGAAATCGGGGCAAAGATAGATGAGGGAGAGGGGATTTCGCGCACTCAATGCAGGTTGCAGCGATTCCGTAGTTGAGTGCGACAATGCGCGGCGCCGACACAGAGCCCGGCCCGAGCATCACCGGCAATTCCTCAGTTGAGTGCGATAGGAGGGGCTTCTGCAGGTGGTTTCGTGCGTGATCGTGGCGGAAACACATGCGCTCCCATACCGATCACGCGTTCTCCCGTAGCACGGTTCGGCCATGGAACATGGTTGCTTCTCAATGAGTGCGCCGCAACGAGGCATGCGAGGGCATGCGAGGGCATACAAGGGCATACAAGCCCACAACCGGTGGTTTCCGCGCACGCCACCGCGTGCGGAAACCGCCCACACTCCCCTACTTCCGTCGTTTCGCGACGAAGTTGCTCACGCACACGCGCAGCACGAGCGTGAACACGACGACCATCACCACGAGCACGGCGATGTCGAACCAGAACTGGTCGGGCGTGTTCTTCCACAGGTCGTCCTTCTTGAAGGTCGGCACCTTGGTCGGCCCGTAGAGCAGCTTGTTGAGTCCGATGTCCGCGGCGGCGGCCGAGAAGCCCCAACGCCCCGGGAAGATCATCGACGCCTGCTCGAGCCCGTCACGGTCGGTCACAGGGATCATGCCTCCGGAGAACACGAGCTGCGCCATCACGAGGATCACCAGCAGCGGCATCGTCTGCTCGCCGGACTTGACCAGCGCGGACCCCACCTCGCCGAGCATCGCGGACGCCCACGCGGTCAGCCACACCACAAGCACCAGCTCGGGCACGCCCGAATCGGTGATCACACCGCTTTCCGGACGTGGCTTACCCACGCTCACCGCCGCCGTGAGGATCGCCGCCTGCAGCAGCGTCTGCAACCCCATCACGATGAGCTTCGACGCGGTGTACGAACTCGGAGACAGGCCCACCGCGCGCTCGCGGTCGTAAATCGCGCGTTCGGAGACGATGTCGCGCACGGAGAGCGCCGATCCCATGAAGCACGCGCCGAGAATCACGAGCGCGAGCAGCTGGCTCGGCTCGGTGGCCGCGTCCTTGAAGTCCGGCTCCCCCAATCCGTGCGATCCCGGCACGACGAGCGAAAGCAGCCCGAGCAGCAGCGGCAGCAACAGCAGGAAGACGAGCAACCCGGGATCGGCGACGATGAGATGCAGCTGGCGCATGACCAGCGTGAGCATCTGGCGGAAGCGGAACACCTTCACCGGTTTCTCGTGGTTCGGTTTCGGCCGGACCTTCGCCTTCGCCTCCATGGTGCGCAGGTGCGAGTCGGTCACCGAATACACCTGCGTGGGCGTTTCGGCCACCTCCTTGAAGATGTCCGCCCAGTCCTTGTCGCCGAACGCCTGGTGCATCTCCTTGATGGTGCCGAAGAACGCGGGGTGGCCGCCGGGCGCGAGCATGAGCACGTTGTCGCACAGTTTGTCGATGTACGAGAGCGAGTGCGTCACGACGAGCACCACGCGCCCCTTGTCGGCGAGCTTGCGCAGCATCGTCATGACGGTCAGGTCGAGCGCCGGGTCGAGTCCGGAGGTCGGTTCGTCGAGGATGAGCAGTTCCGGCCCGGTGAGCAGCTCGATGGCGGTGGACACGCGTTTGCGCTGGCCGCCGGAGAGCCGGTCGATGCGGTTGTGCCGGCGCGACGTGAGTTCCAGCTCGTCGAGCACGTCGTCGATGATCTGCGCGCGTTCCGCCTTCGACGATCCGGGCAGACGCAGCTTCGCGGCGTATTCGAGCGCCGCGTCGACGGTGAGCTTGCGGTGCACGACGTCGTCCTGCGGCACGAAACCGATGCGGCTGCGCAGCAGTTCGATGTTCTGGTGCACGTCGTAGCCGTCGAACAGCACATGGCCTTCCGTGGGCGAGTTGAGTCCCGCCACGATGGAGGTGAAGGTCGATTTTCCGGCGCCGGACGGTCCGATGACGGCGGTGAGCGTGCCCTTGGCGAACACGGCGTCGATGCCGTCGAGCAGGCGCACGCCCTTGCCGACGGTCAGCCCGATGTTCTCCGCGATGACCGCGTCGGTGCCGGCGATCGGCTCGCGGGCCTGCAGCACGCCGTCGGCGACGGTCAGGTCGGTGTTGCCGACCGTGACGACGTCGGCCTCCTCGAGCCACACCTTCGCGACGCGGCGGCCGTTGACGTACGTGCCGTTCGCCGAATCGAGGTCGGTCAGGAGGATGCCGTTCGGCGTGGCCTCCAGCGAGCAGTGCTTGCGGGAGACGAGGAAGTCGTTGATGCGGATGAGGCTCGACGGATCGCGGCCGATGACGCCGCTGCGGTCGCGGGTCGGGTCGAAGTTGCCGAGCACGCGCTGCGGGGCGAGCTGGGAGGCGAGACGTTGCGCCTGCGTGCTGCCGGCCATCACCGTGCCGGCGAACCCGGTCTGCTGCGAGGCGGGTGCGGCGGGGGCCGGCGCGGTGTTCGCTGCCGGCACCGGACTCGTGGTCGTGGTGTTCGCCACGGTGTTCGGCAGTGATTTCGCGATGTTGGGGAACGCCGTGTTCGTCGGGGGATTCGCCGGTGCCGGGATTCCCGTCTGCGGCGGCTGCGCGGGTTGGCGGGAGGGGACGGACGGTGCCGGGGGCAGGGGCGTGGATGCGGTCTGGGCCGGGACCTTGGGCGTGGTCGAGGCCGGGGCGGGACGCGCGGGTGCGGGCATGGCCGGGCGGGGCGTCGTCGCCGGACGCGCCGGAACGGCCGGGGCCGCACCCGGCACCTTCACGGCCGGGGTGGCCGGTGCGGGCGCCGCGATCATGCAGATGATGGGCACGCCCTCCGCGAGCATCACCGTGGTCGTGTTGGCGAGCAGCACCTGCGTGACGCGCACGCCGTTGACGGTCAGGCCGTTCGCGCTGCCCATGTCCTCGAGCAGCCAGCCGTCGGCGGTGGGCGTGAAGCGGGCGTGGTGGTGCGAGACGTGCGGGTCGCGCACCACCAGGTCGCAGTCGGCGGCGCGGCCGATGACGGAGGGTCGCGTGGGATCGACGACATGGCCGGTCGACCCGATGTAGACGGTGAGGGTGGGCAGCATCATGATGGACTTCTCTCTGTCGTGCTTCTCTGCCTTCCATGTCTACCACCGCGGCATGTCCCCCGCATGGCGCGTTCCGGGCGGCGGCGCGCCTCGGGTGACATGGGGTGCGCGCCTCGGCGTCCCGCGGCGGGTGTCAGAACGACAGCACCTCGACCAGGCCGTCGTGCATCACGTAGCGGGCGCCGGCGATCATCAGGCGGCCCTCGGCCAGCGCGAGGCGGATCGTCTCGCTGCCGTCGACGAGCAGTTCGATGGTGCGGGCCACGTGCGCGCGCTCGAAGTCGGCGGCGTCCTCCAGGTCGGCGTCCATCGCCTGCGCGACCGACGCGCCCACCTCGCGCACGATCGGCGAATCCTGCGCGGCGAGCAGCGCCTCCAGATGGTCGGCGTGCGCCTCGTCGCGCGCGGCGCCTTCCGGCACGTCGAAGCAGTCGCAGTCGTCGAAGCGGGTGGCGAGCTCGGCCACGCCGTCCACGGCGGCCTTCACCGCGCCGCAGCCCTCGTGCCCGAGCACGACGATGAGGCTCACCTCCAGATGTTCGACCGCGTATTCGATCGAGGCGATGACCGCGTCGTCGAGCACCTCGCCGGCGGTGCGCACGTCGAACAGGTCGCCGAGGCCCTGGTCGAAGATGATCTCCGGCGGCACGCGCGAATCGGAGCAGGAGAGCACGACCGCGTCCGGGTGCTGGCCGTCGAGGAGGCGTTCGCGCGTCTCGCGGTCCTGCCACGGGTGCTCGGCCGTGCCTGAAGCGAAGCGGCGGTTGCCCTGCAGCAGTCGGCTCCACGCGGCGTTCGCCTTGGATTCGTGGGATTCGTATGCCTCGCTGGCGAATGCGTTCTCGAACGGTTCGGGCATGTCGGGTCTCCTTGCTGACGGGTTTTCTCTGGTGCGCCGTGCCGGCGTGCCGGTTCGGCGTGTTCCGGTGCGTTTCGGTCCGGTTCCATAGTAGGGGCCGGCGGGATGGTGATGGCGGAGGACGCACGCCGTGCGGATGCGTGACTCGTGATCGATCCGTGATCGGTGGTGACCGACCCGTGATCAATGGTGATCGATGCCGTCCGTTTATGATGTGCGAAGTACTCCTCCCTGTGCGGTTTCCGGGAGGTGCTGTGCGATTGGCGTGCATTGCGCCGGTCGATGCAAGGCGGGACAAGGCGTCTCGAGGATTGGCTTGATAACGAGCTTGTTAGGGTTAACACGAACACACTTAATACTTGACAAACAAACCGGGGGGGGGGTACTCTCTGCGGTGTGAGGTAATCGAAACGATTATCGCACAGAGGGATTGTGAGATTCGTGGACGAATCGGCACAAAAGGAGGGAATCATGGAGGATTCTTCGGGCTGACCGTATCCGCCATACATGCGCACACACGTGCATAACACACGTACAACAACAGCGTCTGTCGCATTCACACCTGCGTCCCGTTGATCGGCGGGGCAAGAGGGTGAGGCGAAGCTTTGCCCTATGAGAGGAGGGACGACCACCATCTGTTCCGTCGCGATGACGATGACGGGAAATGATTGGACCGCGGCGACGCCCGTGGAACGCACCTCGCCGACGAGGCCCGGCGTTCCGCGCGGATGAACCGCCCGGCGTTCCGGATGCCGGCAACGTTGCGCACCCGGGAAGCCATGACTGTATCGAAAGGATGCAATGTGATGGAAGCGGTCGACGACAAAACGACTGTGCCGCGTTTGCGCATCGAACATATCACGAAGTCGTTCGGTGGCACGCACGCCCTGAACGACATTTCGTTCGATCTCATGCCCGGTGAGATCCACGCCCTCGTGGGCGAGAACGGCGCCGGCAAATCGACGCTCATCAAGACGATCACCGGCCTGATCCACCAGGATTCCGGCCAGCTCGTGCTGGACGGCACGCCGGTGCTCTACGCCGACACCAAGGCCGCGAAGGACCACGGCGTGACGGCCGTCTACCAGGATCCGAACCTGTTCCCGCACCTGTCCGTGGCGGAGAACATCTACACCGGCCGCTACCCGATGAAGTCCGGCAGGCTCGACCGCGAGAAGATGCGCGCCGACGCCCAGGCCATCCTCGACAAGCTCGGCTTCGAGATCGACGCCCGCACCAAGGTGGGCGACCTGTCCGTCGCCGAGGCCGAATACGTGGAGATCGCGCGAGCGCTCACCACCGACCTCAAGCTCCTCATCCTCGACGAGCCGACCTCCGCGCTCACCAGCCGCGAGGCGAACCTCCTGTACAAGGCCGTGCGCGACGTGCGCGCCAAGGGCACCACCGTCGTGTGGATCTCCCACCGCATGGAGGAGATCAGGCCGCTCGTGGACACCGTCACCATCATGCGCGACGGCACGCACGTGCGCACCTGCCCGATCGGCGACATCACCGACGACGAGATCATCGCCCAGATGGTCGGCCACCCGGTCAGCGAACGCACCACCGCGCCGAAGACCACCGTGGGCAAGGAGGCGCTGCGCGTCGAGAACGTCAGCTCCCCCGGCCTGTTCGAAGGCATCTCCCTCAACGTGCACCACGGCGAGGTCGTCGGCCTCGCGGGCCTGGTCGGCGCCGGCCGCTCCGAACTCGTGCAGGCCGTGTTCGGCATGATCAAGCCGCTGCACGGCGACGTCTACGTGGAAGGCAAGAAGGTGCCGCGCGTGACCACCGCGCAGATGGTCAAGCAGAGCGTCATCTACTGCCCCGAGAACCGAGACAGCGAAGGCGTGGTCATGCAGATGGGCGTGGGCGACAACATCTGCCTGCCGAACCTCAAGACCCTCTCGCACTTCGGGTTCCGCTCCGCGAAGAAGGAACGCCAGACCGCGCAGGAGCAGCACGATTCGCTGGCCATCAAGGCCTCGCTGACCGATCTGGTCTCCTCGCTGTCCGGCGGCAACCGCCAGAAGGTCGCGCTCGGCCGCTGGCTCGCCCGCGGGCCGCGCGTGCTCATCCTCGACGAGCCGACCCACGGCATCGACGTCGGCACCAAGACCGAGATCCACGAGCTCATCGCGAAGCTCGTCGAACAGGGACTGGCCGTGCTGCTCATCTCCTCCGACATGCCGGAGCTGCTCGAGATGAGCGACCGCATCTACGTCATGGCCCGCGGCCGCCTTACCGCGGAGCTGAAGACGCAGGACACGACACAGGAGGAAATCATGGCGGCGGCCATGGGCAAGGGTGGTGACAAGCATGTCAAGTGACAAGGGCAATGCCTCGAACAAGTCGTTCGGGCAGCAGCTGAGCGCCCGCGCGCGTTCCGCGATGAAATCGCAGGGCGCCGGCGTGATCGTGTTCCTGCTGCTGATCATCGTCTTCTTCAGCATCTTCGCACCGCACTTCATGTCGATGCAGAACGTGAAGAACATCCTCTTCAGCGCCGCGGTGCTCGCCATCGCGGCCGTGGGCGAATCGCTCGTGCTGCTCACCGGAAACTACGACCTGTCGGTCGGCTCCATCGTGGGCATCGTGGCGTTCATCTCCTACGACGTGTGCTCCAAGGCACCGGGGCTGGGCTACATCGTGGTCATCTTCGGCCTGGTGTTCGGCATCCTGCTCGGCGCGTTCAACGGCTTCCTCGTCGGCTACCTCAAGATCCCGTCGATGGTGGCCACGCTGGGCACGCTGTCCGTCTACCGCGGCCTCGACTCCCTGTACGCGGGCTCGCGCGAGGTGACGAAGAACCAGATCCCGCACTGGGTCAACGTCTTCGCCCCCAGCACGTTCCTCGGCATCCCGTCCTACGTGTGGATCTGCCTGATCCTGTGCGTCGTGGCGTCGTTCTTCCTGTTCTACCGTCCGTCCGGCCGCATGCTGTACGCGTACGGTTCCAACCCGAAGGCCGCCGAGTCGTTCGGCCTCAAGAGCCCCAGGATCATCTTCGGCGCGTACACGCTCTCCGGCCTGCTCGCCGGCTTCGTGGGCATCCTCATGGGCGCCCAGGTCGGCACCATCAACTCCGTGATGGGCAACGGCTATGAGATGGAGGTCATCGCCGCGGCCGTGATCGGCGGCGTGAGCCTGTGGGGCGGCGTCGGCACCCCGGCCGGCGCGATGCTCGGCGCGCTCGTCTACGCCTGCCTCGACAACGGCCTCATCCTCATCGGCGTCAACGAGTACTTCCGTCTTATCTTCCAAGGTGTCGCGGTCATCGCCGCCGTTGGTGTCGACGCCTTCATCCGTATGCAATCCGCGCGGTTCAGCACCCGCCACGCCATCCTGGAGGTGCAGGCATGAAAAGCTTCATCCGTCGCTACCAATGGCAGGAAGTGCTCATCGGACTGCTCGTCATCGCCGTCTTCATCGGCACGCAGCTGTCCCCCTACTTCCTCAACTACCTCAACCTCGCCAACTCGTCCGTGACGTTCGTGCCCACGGCGCTGATGGGCCTCGGCCTGTTCCCGATCGTGGTGCTCGGCGAGATCGACATCTCCCTGACCTCCACGCTCGCCGTGAGCGCCGTGCTCTACGCGCGCTGCTGGGAGGCCGGCATGCCGGTGGTCGAGGGCGCGCTGATCTCGCTCGCCGTGGCCGTGGTGATGGGCGTCGTCAACGGCGTGCTCGTCGCCGTCGCCAAGCTGCCGTCCATGGCCGTCACGCTGGGCACGATGGGCGCCTACCGCGGCGCCGCCTACCTCATCGCCGGTGACGCCGGCATCAACGGCATCGAAGGCGGCTACGCCTCCCTCGGCTCCACGTGGGTTGGCTACATCCCCGTGCCGGTGCTCGTGTTCGCCATCGTCGCGTTCGTGATCTGGGTGATCATGGCCAAGACGAACTACGGCCAGTACTGCTATGCGATCGGCAACCAGGCGCCCGCCGTCAAGTCGGCCGGCATCTCCATCACGTTCGTGAAGATCGTGGCCTACGTGCTCGGCGCCGTCACCGCATGGCTCGCCGGCGTCGTGTGGGCCGGCCAGTACGCCTCCGCCCGAGGCGACAACGCGGACGGCACCATCATGCTGGTGCTGACCATCGTGGTCCTCGGCGGCGTGTCCATCTTCGGCGGTTCCGGCCTGACCAGCGGCGTCGTGCTCGCGGTCGCCCTGCTGTTCGTCGTGCAGTCCGCGATGAGCCTGGCGAACGTGCCCGGCACCACGCAGACGCTCATCTCCGGCCTGATCCTGCTCATCGCCATCGTCCTGCCCAACCTGTCGAGACTGAAGGAGCTGATAGTCAAGAAACCAACCACCAAGTAATCGTCGCGCGGCCGTGACGACGCGGCCACGCAACAGCCGGGGCGTGACGCCGGACCGCATGCGCATCGCCCGATGCGCATGCGGTCCGGATGGAGCCCCGCCCCGGCGGGCGAGCACCGGGATCGCCGACCAACCCAAACCCGGAACCAATAGGAAAGAACTAGAGGAGGATTTCAATGTTGAAGTCTATCGTTCAGCGCGGCAAGATCGCCCTCGGCGTCGTGTGCGCCCTGGCCATGCTCGGCTCCGTCGGAGCCTGCAGCAGCAGCGCCCCGCAGGGTGCCAGCGGCTCGTCCGACAACAAGAAGATCCTGGTCATCCCGAAGTACACCGGCCTGAAGTACTTCGACGTCTCCGGCGACGGCGCCAAGGAGGAAGGCAAGAAGCTCGGCCTCGACGTGCAGTACATCGGCACCCAGGACGCCACCGCCAACGCGCAGATCCAGACCATCACCAACGCGATCGCCCAGAAGCCGGCCGCCATGGTGGTGTCCGCCATCGATGAGAACGCCGTCACGCCGATCCTGAAGAAGGCGCAGTCGCAGGGCATCAAGGTTGTCACCTATGATGCGGACGCCGACAGCTCCGCCCGCACGGTCTTCGTCAACCAGCTGAGCTACGAGCTCGCCGCCCGCACCATGCTCGACTCCGCGCTGAAGAACGATCCGAACGGCGGCCTGGTCGCGTTCATCTCCGCGTCGCCGTCCGCCACCAACCACCGCAAGCACGTCGAGTGGATGAAGAAGCTCATCGACTCCGACGCGAAGTACTCGAAGCTCAAGTACGTGGACACCGTCCAGTACTCGCAGGACGACGCCACCAAGTCCGAGGAGATCTCCCGTAACCTCATGCAGGCCCATCCGGACCTGAAGTTCATCATCTCCTCCTCCGTGCCGACCACCGCCGCCGCCGCGAACGCCATCGAGAACGCCGGCAAGCAGGGCCAGGTCTACGCCCCCGGCTTCTCCATGCCGAGCTCGATGAGCCACTTCGTCGAGGACGGCACCATCAAGGCCTTCTGCCTGTGGGATCCGGCCCAGCTGGGCGCGGTCTCCGTCGCCGTGGCCGATCAGCTCGTCCAGGGCAAGATCACCGGCAAGAAGGGCGAGAAGGTCAAGGTCGACGGCATCGGCGAGTTCACCATCGGCGACAAGGGCGAACTCAACGTCGACAAGCCGCTCACCTTCACCAAGGACAACATCTCCCAGTACAAGTTCTGATCCGTCCCGTCCCGTCATCGGACCGGAACGCCGGGTTCGCGCCCGGCTCCGATCCGGCGGGGCCGGTGCGGCGGCCGCGGAGGGTTTTTACGACCTTTTCCTCCCTCCGTGGCCGTTGCGCCGGTTCGGCCGGGGCGCCCCGTCCCAAGGGATATGGCAACGACCATCCATTGAGGCCGCCGCCGTTCCGGTCGGGACGCGCATCCCTTTCGTCTTTTCCGTTTTTCTTCATTCCGTTTCCTTTCTCCTCCCCGTCCCCCGTCGCGGCCGATCGCCGCGGCGGGGGACGGTCCGTTATGCGGCCTTTCCGCGTGCTGAGTTTTCGTGCGGAGTTTGGAAGGCGGCGTGCAGAGTTTTCCACGAACGTGCGGAATCACGTACTGAACGTGTGGAGGTG
Source organism: Bifidobacterium platyrrhinorum (assembly GCF_010667645.1). GTDB lineage: Bacteria > Actinomycetota > Actinomycetes > Actinomycetales > Bifidobacteriaceae > Bifidobacterium > Bifidobacterium platyrrhinorum. Next base: position 23,306 of record NZ_WHZV01000006.1, on the reverse strand, counting down.
TCCTGTGAAGAACGGCTTCAGGTTGAATGCAGATCGTTGGAATGATGCGGTTTTGTACGGCCGGGGATGCCGTTATTTCGGTGTTCTTCAGAGGGGTGCTCCGCACGTCGGGTCGTGAACCGCGCACGCTGTCTGCGAACTCCGCACGTAGGTGGTCGAACTCCGCACGAAGTCGGTGTGATGTTTGTCATACGCCCGTGATGACGCTGTGAGCGTGCCCCTCGCGCGGGCGGCGCCGTTCCGGGATACGATGAGACCGGTGCCCGAACACCGAGACCCGTTCCGGGGGAACGTTCGGGCCGAACGCATTTTCGGAAAGGAACGATGATGACTCTTCTGCAGCACGAGATCACCGATTTCAAGGTCCAGGCCTTCCAGAACGGCGAGTTCAAGGAGGTGACCAAGGACGACGTGCTCGGCCACTGGTCCGTGTTCTTCTTCTACCCGGCCGACTTCACCTTCGTGTGCCCCACCGAGCTCGAGGACCTCGCCAACAAGTACGAGGAGTTCCAGAAGATCGGCTGCGAGATCTACTCCGTGTCTTGCGACACCCACTTCGTGCACAAGGCGTGGCATGACGCCAGCGAGAAGATCGCCAAGATCCAGTACCCGATGCTCGCCGACCCGACCGCCCTGCTCGCCCGCGACCTCGACACCTACAACGAGGCCGACGGCATGGCCGAGCGCGGCGACTTCATCGTGAACCCGGAGGGCAAGGTCGTGGCCTACGAGGTCACCTCCTCCAACGTGGGCCGCAACGCCGACGAGCTGCTGCGCCGCGTCCAGGCCTCCCAGTTCGTCTACGAGCACGGCGATCAGGTCTGCCCGGCCAACTGGACCCCGGGCGAGGAGACCATCGAGCCCAGCCTCGACCTCGTCGGCCAGCTGTGACGAAGAGCTTCGTGGCAGCGAGCAGCGAAGCGCTGCGAGCGTCGCACGACATGCGAAGCGCTTGGTGCTGAACCGTTAAGCGGGCGGCGATGGCGTCATTCGCATCATGGAAGAAAAACGGGCTCCCTCGTGTGAGGGAGCCCTTGTCATAGAAAGCATGAAACATGTCCCAGAACGATTTGTATGACGTCGTCGTCATCGGCGGTGGTCCCGCGGGCCTCACCGCCGGTCTGTATCTCGCGCGCGCCCGTTACCGCGTGCTCGTGCTCGAGAAGGACGATTTCGGCGGCCAGATCACCATCACCAACGAGGTCGTGAACTACCCGGGCGTAGGCCGCACGACCGGCCGCGCGCTCACCCGGACCATGAAGAACCAGGCCAAGGATTTCGGCGCCGAGTTCCTCTCCGCCGAAGCGACCGGCCTCGACGTCGAGGGCGACGTCAAGACCGTGCACACCACGCGCGGCGACCTCAAGACCTTCGGCATCCTCATCGCCACCGGCGCCTCGCCGCGCAAGCTCGGCTTCGAGGGCGAGCGTGAATACGCGGGCCGCGGCGTCGCCTACTGCGCCACCTGCGACGGCGAGTTCTTCACCGGCAAGGAGGTGCTCGTGGTCGGCGGCGGGTTCGCCGCCGCCGAGGAGTCCGTGTTCCTCACCAAGTACGCGAGCAAGGTCACCGTGCTTGTGCGCGAGGACGATTTCACCTGCGACGCGTCGGTCGCCGCCGAGGCGAAGAACAATCCGAAGATCGACGTGCGCTACGGCGTCGAGCTCAAGGGCGTCACCGCCGGTCAGGGCGGTCTGCGCGAGGCGACGATCGCGGATCGTGATTCCGGCGTGACCGAAACGTGGAAGCCGGCCGACGGCGGCACGTTCGGCGTGTTCGTGTTCGCCGGCTACGTGCCCGCCACCGATCTGGTGAAAGGCGTCGTCGAGCTCGACGACCACGGCTATGTGGTCACGCATGATTATCTCGAAACGTCCGTGCCGGGCGTGTACGCGGCCGGCGATCTGCGTGTGAAGAACCTGCGTCAGGTGGTCACCGCCACCGCCGACGGTGCGATCGCGGCCGTCGAGCTGGAGCGGTACGCGAAGTCGATGAGCGAGAAGACCGGACTGGTGCCGCCGCGTCCGACCGCCTCCGCGTATGAGAAGGCGGAGGCCGAGGCGGCGGCGAAGAGCGCGGCGAACGCGGGTACGTCGCCCGCTCCCGCGCCGGCCAAGCGCAGCGCGGACGCTGCCGCCGCGAAGGCCGCGTCCGCGCGCAAGCCGGGCGAACTGTTCTCCGCCGCGATCAAACAGCAGCTCGGCGTGGTGTTCGGGCGCATGACCCGCCCGGTCGCGCTTGCCCTTGAGCTCGACGACACCCCGCTGTCTGCGGAATTGCAGGGGTTCGTGGGCGAGATGGTCGCGCTGTCCGGCGGCAAGCTCAACTCGGTGGCCGTGGATGCGTCCGGGGTGATCACGGCGGTCGACGGTGCGGCGGTGCCGACCGGACTGGTCGTCGGCGAACCATTGGAGATCGCCGCGTCGGCGGGTGATTCCGGTGATGCTTCTGGTGACGGCGCCGTGCTGCCGGTGTACGGCACTCTTGATGATTCCGGCCGTGCCGAATTCGATCCGGCCGGCGTGATGCCGGTCGCCCGTCCGGCCGTGCGTCTGTGCGTGGCCGGCGACGGTGCGGGGGCCGGCGATGGGGCCCGTCTCGTCTTCACCGGTCTCGCCTTCCATGGCGTGCCGTCCGGTCACGAGTTCAACTCGTTCGTGCTTGGCCTGTATAACGCGGCGGGTCCTGGCCAGCCGCTTGACGATGATCTGCGTGCACGTGCCGCGGCGATCGATGCGCCGACCGATGTGATGATCCTCGTGTCCCTGACCTGCACGATGTGCCCGGAGACGGTGCTCGCCTCGCAGCGTATCGCCTCGCTCAACCCGAACGTGCGCGCCGAGGCCTACGACGTCTCGCACTTCCCGGAGCTGCGCGACCAGTACGGCGCGATGAGCGTGCCCTGCATCGTCATCGACAAGGGCGGCGAGCAGAAGGTCGAGTTCGGCAAGAAGAACATCGCCCAGATGCTCGATCTCGTCGGCGCGTGACGCCGTTTGAGGCGTATGGGTCTTGTGTCTTGTACGTCTCTCGGTAAGGGTCCTTGGGCAACGGGTTCCGGTTTCTTCCGGTGGATTCGGTTTCCTCCGGTGGATCTGGTTTCCCGGTGGTTCTTTCTGGTGGTTTCGCCTTCCCGGTGGATCTTTCTGGTGGTTCCACCTTCTCGGTGGTTTCGCCTTCCCGGTGGATCCGCCTTCTCGGTGGTTTCGCCTCGCCACCGCCTCGCTGCCGCCCGGTTCCTTTGCCTCAGCGGCGGTTTCCACGGAGATAAGACCATTGCTCCGTAAGAACCGCCGCTCACGGTGGATCAGCGGCGGATTCTACGGAGAACGCCGATTATCTCCGTAAGAACCGCCGCTGATGAAGACTCAGCGGCGGATTTTACGGAGCAGTGGGATGTTTTCCGTGGAATCCGCCGCTGGTGGACCACTTGATGGTGGGTTGCGCGGACAATGGCTACATGGTGGCGACCATGGGGATAGCCATAAGGGGATAGCCATAAGGGGATAGCCATAAGGGGATGGCCCACAAGGGGATGGCCCACAAGGGGATGGCGACCACGGGGATAGCCCACAAGGGGATAGCGTCATGGGGATAGCCCACAAGGGAGATAGCCACAAAGGACGACCCCCATGGGATAGCCGCCTTGCGGCGAATCACCTGACGATGGATGACATGCCCGTGGTTCAGGCGGCCTTGCCGACGACCGGATTGGACGAGCTGGTCGTCGATGCCGTCGCGGGGGCGGGCGTCGTAGCCGGATCCGTATCACCGGTGGCGGCGCGCCTGCCTGCGGCCTTGACCAGGGTGACGCTTGCCAGCGCCACCGCATACAGCGCGGTGAGCACCGGGATCAGTGCTGCGTAGCGATGCGCCTGATCCGGCGCGTGCGTCACCACGAACGACGCCAGCTGGTTGCCGGACAGGCCGGCGAACGCCCACGCGCTGAGCGTGAGGCCGTGCGTGGTGGAGACGGTCTTCGTGCCGAAATGCTGGTCGAGCAGCACCGGCAACGTGGAGAATCCGCCGCCGTAGCCCGCGTTGACGAGGAACAGCATGGCGAGCACCGCCCATAGCAGGGCGTTGCCGATGCTGTCCAATGCGATCTGCAGCAGGCAGACTGCGATCGACATGGCGAAGAGCACCTGATACACGCTCTCGCGGCGCTTCAGATGGTCGGAAAGCGTGGAGAAGCCGATGCGGCCGGCCGTGTTGAACACGGAATCGACGGCCAGCACCAAGCCGATGACGCCCGCAGAGGAGGCGGCGAACGCGCCCGAATCCAGCGAGGCGTACCGCGGCAGCGCGGCCAGCACGTCGTGCAGGATGTCCTTCTCCTGGCTGATGAGCGCCAGACCGCAGGTGATGTTGAGGTAGAACGCGATCCAGATGCCCCAGAACACGGGCTTGCCGAGGATCGAACGGCGGCTGACATGCGAGGTGACCGGATCGTACGTCCATCCGGCCGGGCGGCGGATGAGCAGGAATCCGGCGAGCATCATCACCGCGTACACCGCGGCCAGCACATAGAACATGTTCACGAGGCCGACCGCGCCGATCAGGACCTCCATGAGCGGGCTGCCGATCGCCTTGGCGAGGCCGAATCCGGCGACCGCGATGCCCGTGGCGAGGCCCTTGTTGTCCGCGAACCAGAGCATGAGGTTCTTCACCGGCGTCAGATAGCCGACGCCGAGCCCCACGCCCATGATCGCGCCGTAACAGATGAACACGCCCGGCAGGAAGCCCAGCGCGATGCTCGCGCCCGTGCCGGCGAAGCCGACCGTGAAGCAGAGCATCGATACGAGCGCCGACTTGCGGATGTCCTTCTCCACCATCGGCCCGGCGAACGCGGCGGACATGCCGAGGAAGAAGATGGCGAGGGAGAACGCCCATTCCACGGAAGCGGGGGCGGTGTGCATCTGGTCGGCGATGAGCTGCTTGAAGACGCTCCAGCAGTAGACGGTGCCGATCGGGATGTGGATGAGCAGCGCTGGGGCGATCGCACTGGTCCAACGGTTCGCGGTGAGTCTTGCCATGTGCGGGTTCCTTTCGTAGCCGGATACGATGGTCCGCCGATGTCGCGCAGGGGATGGTTGGCCGCCGAGTCGTTTCGTGAGAAACGGGTGCGTGCGATGATGCATGGTCCGCGTCCCCACGACCGTATGACCATGCGATACGGCCATGCGAACGCGCGCATCATGCGCATTGACGCTGTTCGACCGAACATCGTCAATGTGTGTTTCGCCGGCGCTGTTGCCCCCTGTCGACGCCGACAACCAGCACTATAACGGGGATTCGCGGCAGGGCTCGCGGGGCGGTGATGGCGTGGCGCGTGAGATTGTTCACACGGATTATGCGGGTTCGTGATCCGCCGCGATGGCAGTGGAATGGGAATGGGGACGGCGGTGGATTTTACGGAGATGGGCCCACTGCTCCGTAGAAACAGCCGCTAGTGATGATTAAGCGGCGGATTTTACGGAGGATACTGGTGATCTCCGTGGAAACCGCCTCTGAGATGGGATAAGCGGCGGAAAATACGGAGCAATGAGGTGATTTCCGTAGTATCCGCCGCAGGCGGCGGCGGGAAAAGGAAAGACCTCCGCACAATGCGGAGGTCTTGCTGTATTGCGGGGTGTTTGCGCGCGCGAAGCGCGATAAGCGCAAACACCCCGCTACGTTTTGACCTGTGAAAGCCCACCGGGCTTTCACAGCGGTGTTGCACGGCACGTGCCGTGCAACACCGGTCAAAACGTCAGCCCGTGTTCTGCAGGCCGGCGGCGACGCCCGAAACGGTGCAGAGGATGAGATAGATGAACTCGGCCTGCTGGCTGTGGCTGAGCTCCTCCTTGTCCACCTTCTTGCGCAGCGAACGCAGCGCGAGCACCTGGGTGACGGACAGCGCGTCGACGTACGGGGAGCGGATTCGGATGGCCTGGCCGAGCACGTGGCGGTGCTGCAGCGGCCACTTGTCACCGACGATGGCGAGCACCCACTTGCGGGTGAGCTCCATCTCGTGCATGACCTTCTCCGGCAGATCGGTGCGGTCGTCCAGCGCCAGGTACATCTTCGCGATGCGCTCGTCGGTCTTGGCCAGCGACATCTCGATGTTGTCGATGAACGTGGAGAACAGCGGCCACTCCTCGTAGGCCTGGCGCATCGTCTCCAGATCGCCGAACTGCTCGCACGCGGTGCCGAGGCCGTACCAGGCGGCCAGGTTGATGCGGGCCTGCGCCCAGGAGAAGATCCACGGGATCGTGCGCAGGTCGTCGAGCGACTTCGCGCCGAGGCCGCGCTTGGCCGGGCGGGAGCCGATCGGCAGCAGGCCGATCTCGGTCAGCGGCGTCACGGTGGAGAACCACTGCGCGAAATCGGGCGTGTGCAGCAGGTCGAGGAAGCGGTTGTGCGCCGCCTCGTCGAGCTCATGCGCCATCTGCGCGTACTTGGCGGTCATGTCCGTGTTGCGCTTCTCGACGCTCGGCGCCGACTGCAGCAGCGTGGCGGCCGCGACGGACTCGACGTGGCGGATGGCCAGCACCGGGTTGCCGTAGCGGGCGAAAATGACCTCGCCCTGCTCGGTGAGCTTGAAGCGGCACTTCACGGAACCGACCGGCTGGGCGAGCACCGCGCGGTTGGCGGGACCGCCGCCACGGCCAACGGCGCCGCCGCGGCCATGGAACAGGGTCAGGTCGATGCCGTGCGACTCCGCCCACTTGGCGATGCGCTCCTGCGCGGAGTGCAGGGCCAGCGTGGCGGAGGTCGGGCCGGCGTCCTTCGACGAATCGGAGTAGCCGAGCATGACCTCGAGCTTGTTGCCGGTGGCCTTGAGACGCGCCTGGACCTCCGGGATCTTGATCATGTCCTCGAGCACGTCCACCGAGTTCTGCAGATCCTCGAGCTGCTCGAACAGCGGGATCACGTCGATGGTCGGCACGTCCTCCGGATGGGCGAAGGCGAGGCGGTTGAGCTCGTAGACATCCTTGATGTTCTGCGCGCTCTTCGTGAACGAGATGATGTAGCGGCGGGCGGCCTTCGTGCCGTTGCGCTTCTGGATCGAACCGAGGGCGCGGAAGGTGTCGAGCACCTCCTGGGTCATCGGCTGCAGGTCGCCGCGTTCGCCGTGCAGGCCGTGCTCGCGGATGTCCGCGAGGGCGCGCGAATGCACCACGGAATGCTGGCGGAACTCCATCTCGACCATGTGGAAGCCGAAGGTCTCGGCCTGCCAGATGAGGTCCTGCAGCGGGCCGTAGGCGGAACGCCTGGCGCCCGCGTCGGCCAGCGACTTCTGGACCGTCTTGAGGTCGGCGATGTAGTCCTCGCACGTGTGGTACATGAGGTCGGCGTCGCGCTCGATCGTGTAGTGCAGGCGGTCGGCGATCACCAGCATGACGGCGCGGTGCAGCTCCTTGGTGGAGATCAGGGCGGCCTTGTCGGTGAGCCTCTCGCTCATCTCCTTCTGGTGGCTCCACAGCACCTTGAGCGCGGAGCTCGGCGGCGTGGTCTCGGCCTCCATCGTGAGGTTGCGGCCCACGGTGCGGGTGGCCTCCTCGAGGGCGGCCAGCACGTGGTCGGAGAACTTGCGGGCCACCTGACGGCTCACCTTGGCGGTGACGTTCGGGTTGCCGTCGCGGTCGGAGCCGATCCAGCTGCCCGGGTGGAAGAACGCGGGGCAGACGGGCTCGACGAGTCCGGCCTTGTCGCCCAGCACCCAGTCGTCGAAACGACGGTAGACCTGCGGGATCGTGTGGAACAGCGTGTTGTCGAAGATGTCGAGGATGGTGTCCGCCTCCTCGACCGGGGTCGGCTTCTTCAGCGCGATCGGCGAGGTGCGGAACAACGCGTCGATCTCGTTGTAGAGGCGGCGGCTGTTCTCCTTCTTGTCCGAGCCGCCGAGCGTCTTGTGCGCGGTGAGCAGTTCGGAGATGCGGCGGATTTTGCCCTCGACCGCCTTGCGGCGGGCCTCGGTCGGGTGCGCGGTGAACACCGGGTGGAACTCGAGCCGGTCGAGCAGCTCCTTCGCCTTCGCCGGGCCCATCTCGTTGATGAGCTGGTGGTAGGCGACGGTGAGCTCGTTGATCGGGTCCACAGCGCTGTCCTCGGTGACCTTCGCCTCGCGCGCGTGCAGCACGGAGACGCGGTAGTCCTCCTCGCACAGGTTCGCGAGATGGAAGTAGGTGGCGAACGCGCGGGCGAGCAGCTGGGCGTCGTGGAGCTTCATCTTGTCGATGACGTCCACGGCCTTCTTCAGTCCGTCGTGTTCGGGGTCGGGATCGACCATCACGCCTTCGAAGTGTTCGGCGCTGGCCTCGACCGCATACTGCCGCACTTCGTCGAACGTGGCGAGCAGTTCGGGATCGAACTCGCCGAGCACGTCGCGCAGAATGCGCAGACACAGATCCATGTCGCTGGCGAGCGATTCAGGAAGATGACGCTCTTCGGGACCCTTGGTTCCGGTGCCGGTCGAGACTATCGTCGCGTCGGCGGGCGTGATCTGCTGATCGTTATCTGTCATCAGACCTCCTTCTGCCGCGTTGAGGGTTGCTCGGTCTGCCGGTCGTCCATGGCTCCTCCATGGTTGTTGAGACCGGCCGTTGCGAGCCCACAGCCCTGCGCGGCGTTTGGTTTTCGCTGGACATTCTATCGTCGGTAAATCGCATCTCACGTTACGAGTCCCATTTTCTCCATGCATACTTCGCGGGAATTGTCGAATGCCGAGTGTCGATTGTCCGGAAAATGGACAAAAAAGTGGTATGCATGCGTTGCGGGCAGACCGCGCGCTAGTAATGGACAGCGTGAGTGAGAGCCAACATCAGGAGGGTCCGTCCCCGGTCCAGGGGCATGCCGACCTCAAGAACAGCCATGAACACGGCGCCATCGCCGTCCAGCATTTCCACACCCACTCCATTCCGCTGGATATGGAGGACATCGAACGCGATTGGGACAAGCCCATCGCCGAGGCGGGCATCGCGGCGAAGGCCAGCGTCATCGTGCGCGTCGGCCTGCTCGACCTGTCCGCCGGAACCGGATCGTTCCGCGTGCGCGAGATGATGCACCGCATCGCGTACCCGCTCGGCGTGCACGTGCGCGCCGACGTCAACCTCACCGACATCGAGGCCGCCTGCACGGACGGCAAGGACCGCATCACCGAGGTCATCGACCTGCCGAGCACCGGCGTGAACACCGAACGCATCTGGCTGCTCGAGCACTTCGCCGACTGGTTCAGCGTGAACCTCGGCGAGGAGAGCATGTACCACGTGCAGCCCGAGGTCTCACAGGGCCTCATGCAGCACCTCGATGTGCGCGACGCCTCGCAGGTGTCCGCCGACCTGTCCAAGCAGCTGCGCAAGGAGGAGAAGGCGGAGCGCGCCGCCTCCAAGCCCGGTCAGGACGCGGTCCTCGACGCGCTCGAGGACGCCTCCCGCCACACCGATCCCGGCGACCCGCGCGCCCACCAGCTGCACGTGCATGAAACCGACTGGTCGCAGTCCGCGATGACCCAATCCCTCGCCGCCCGCGCCGCCGACGAACGCAAACGCGAGGCCGAGGCGCACGGCGCGACGGTGCCGGATGCGAGGGAATCGAACTTCCCCGACCATGCCGCCGGACACGTCTCCGCCAACGCCGCCAAGCCGGCGCAACGGCGCAAATCGAAGCTGTCCGACCGCAGGCCGCCGAAGGAATACGCCGAACACTTCGCCCCGCTCGACGGCGAACCGACGGGAGCCGGCAACGGCGGCCGCGGCATCACCGTGCGCCAGGCGCATCATCGCCTCGACATGATCGAGCACCGCAAGCCGCTCTACTCCCCCGCCTTCGCCGGCCTCGCCTCCGCGATCGCCTGCGCGTCCTTCGTGTTCCTGCTCGGCGGCGGCCCCTACGACATGGTCGGCGCGTTCGTCGGCGCCGGACTCGGCCACTGGCTGCGCCGCCGCCTGTTCAAGCACCACCTCAACCAGTTCTTCGTCACGTTCGTATGCGTCGCGCTCGCCGCGCTCGCCTGCACCGGCACGCTGCGCCTCATCGGCATGTTCGACCCGGTCGCGCTGCAGCACGACACCGCGTACATCGGCGCGATGCTGTTCGTCATCCCCGGATTCCCGCTCATCACCAGCGGACTCGACATGGCGAAGATCGACTTCCCGTCCGGCGTGCAGCGTCTCACCTACTTCTTCTGCATCGTGCTCATGGCCACGCTCGCGGGCTGGATGGTCGCCTCCATCGTCCACCTCAACCCCACCGGATTCGAGCCGCTCGGCCTTAACCCGTGGGTGAACGGCGCGCTGCGCTTCGTGTTCGCGTTCCTCGGGGTCTGGGGCTTCTCCGTGATGTTCAACTCGCCGCAGCGCATGTGCCTCGTGGCCGCGATCATCGGCGCCATCACCGACACGCTGCGCCTCGAGATCGTAGACCACGGCGTGCCGGCCGAGGCGGGCGCGTTCATCGGCGCCCTCCTTGCCGGCCTGCTCGCCACCGCGTGGCGTTCGTCCGTGCGCAAGGGGTGGCTCGCGCCGCACTTCGGCTACCCGCGCATCTGCCTGACCGTGCCGTCGATCGTGATCATGGTGCCCGGCCTGTACATGTACCAGGCCATGTTCCACCTCGGTTCGTTCGACACGTTGACCGCGCTCGACTGGGCGTTCCGCGCGTTCATGGTCATCATCTGCCTGCCGATCGGACTGGCGATGGCCCGCGTCATCACCGACAAGTCCTGGCGTTACGACATCTGATTTCCTTTGCCCGGCCCGACCGCAATTACGGACGGCCTACGGCTGGCCCCATATCGGCTCGCCCGTCGGCTCGCACATCGCCTACAAACGCCTCCGGCGTTTGCTTCACGGCGATGTCCCGTCGGAGGGCCCTTTCCCATGGGATACGCCCAACATGCGAGACGTGGGCGCGGGATTGTCCGCACTTTCGGGGAAGGTCGGCGACAGTACGAAAGTAAGAGATACGCTCCGTCCAACCATCTTCGACGCGTCACCCCTCCTTCCGGCTCCCCTCGCGAGGGGAGCCGTCGGCGACAACGGCCGAGGGGCGTCCCCGGCGGCATACGCCGCTTCCGGTTGGACCGAGGCAACGGATCGAGACAACGGATAAGGCGGTTAGCGTGGCGAACGATTTCTGGATCCTGCTGGCCATGGTCATTTATTTCGCGGCCATGCTCTCCATCGGATTCATCTACTCCAAGCGGTCCAACTCCTCCTCCAAGGAGTACTTCGCGGGCGGCCGCGGCGTCGGCCCGTGGCTGACCGCACTGTCCGCCGAAGCCTCCGACATGTCCGGCTGGCTGCTCATGGGCCTGCCCGGCCTCGCCTACTTCACCGGCGCCGCCGACCCGCTGTGGACCGCGCTCGGCCTCGCCATCGGAACCTACCTCAACTGGAAGATCGTCGCCCGCCGCCTGCGCCGCTACTCGGTCGTCGCCGGCGACGCGATCACCATCCCCGACTTCTTCGCCAAACGATTCCACGACAGGAAAGGCGTCATCTCGACGATCTCCGCGATCATCATCCTCGTCTTCTTCTGCGTGTACGTGGGCAGCTGCTTCGTGACCGTCGGCAAGCTGTTCAGCGCCCTGTTCGGATTCGACTACCACCTCATGATGGTGCTCGGCGCGCTCGTCGTGTTCGTGTACACGATCGTCGGCGGCTACCTGTCCGTCGTGATGACCGACTTCATCCAGGGGCTGCTCATGTTCTTCGCGCTCGCCGTCGTGTTCGTCGGCACGGTCGCCTCCGCCGGCGGCATCGGCGAGACCGTCGCGTTCCTGCGCGCGATCCCCGGCTTCATCTCCGGCACGCAGGTCGCCTCCCCGACGCTCGACCCGCAGACCGGCAAGCAGATCGTCGAGGCCGGCAAGGCCGTGTTCGGCGCTCCGACCGACTACGGCATCATCACGATCGTCTCGATGCTCGCGTGGGGTCTCGGCTACTTCGGCATGCCGCAGGTGCTCGTGCGCTTCCTGTCCATCCGCGACGCCGAGGAGGTGCGCAAATCGCGTATCATCGCCACCTCCTGGTGCGTGCTGTCGCTCGCCAGCGCCGTGTGCATCGGCCTCGTCGGCCGTGCGATGATGCCCACGCACCTGCTCACCGGCACCGACGCGGAGACCATCTTCATCGTGCTCGCGCAGACGCTGCTGCCGAGCTTCGTGTGCGGCGTGGTCGTCTCGGGCATCTTCGCCGCGTCGATGAGCTCCAGCTCCTCGTACATGATCATCGGCGCCTCCGCGATGGGCGAGAACATCTTCCGCGGCCTGTTCCACAAGAAGGCCACCGACCGTCAGGTGATGATCGTCGCGCGCATCACGCTGGTCGTGATGTTCCTGTTCGGCTGCCTCGTCGCCTACGACCAGAACTCCTCGATCTTCCAGGTCGTCTCCTACGCGTGGGCCGGCCTCGGTGCCTCGTTCGGCCCGCTCATGCTGTGCGCGCTCTACTGGCGCCGCGCGAACAAGGTGGGCGCCGTCGCCGGCATGGTCTCCGGCACCGCCACCGTGTTCATCTGGCACAACCTCGTCAAGCCGCTGGGCGGCGTGTTCGCGATCTACGAGCTGCTGCCCGCGTTCCTCGTCTCGCTGCTGTGCATCGTCGTGTTCTCGCTCGTCACCGAGAAGCCGAACGACCAGATGCTCTACGAGTTCGACCACTACATGGACGACCCGCTCCCCGGCACCCTGCCGTCCGGTTCCGTCCTCGTCGACGAGCCGATGGAGGCCATGGAGGCCGAGGTCCGCAGCGGCAAGGCGGAGTGAGCCCCGCCGACCTTCTTTCCGGTTCCGTAGAAGTTGACCGGAAGGAACGTACTCTAGGCAGCATTCCCGTGTACGTTCCTTCCGGCTTCACGGCCGTTGACCGGAGATACCGTACTCATGACGATTCTTCGTGTACGTTATCCCCGGTACCACCGCCGCTGACCGGAGATACCGTACTTCGAGTGGCGCATGGCGTACGTTTGGTCCGGTCCCACAGTCGACGACCGGGAAACCCCGGCTTCCGATAACTAGGAAGACCCGGCTTCCGATGACTGAGGGGACCTGGTTCCCAAAGACGGGAAGACTCGGCTCCCGATGGCATACGGCGTACGTTGTTCCGGGGTTTTCCTCCACCAATCCGGAGGAACGTATGCTGAGTGATCCGTAGCGTACGTTGTTCCGGATGCCGTCGTCATTTGTCCGGGATGCCGTACTCTTGGCCCACCCTCCCCGTGTTTCGACACCGAATCGGAACGGACGGCGTACGGGCGGGCCGCCGGTGGCATGATGGCGCGTATGACTACTGTGCTCATCTCCAACGCCGGGATTCCTGGCACGTCGGAACGTGTGGACCTGCTCATCCGTGAAGGGCGGATCGAGTCCGTCACCCCGTCCCCGTCCTCCTCCCCATCCGACGGTTCCGCCCCGGACGCCGTCATCGACGCCGACGGCCTGTGGGCCATCCCCGGTCTGTGGGATTGCCACACGCACTTCACGCAATGGTCGAAGACGCTCGGACGTCTCGACCTCATCGACGCGCGTTCCGCCGCCGAGGCGATGGCCATGCTGCGCTCGCATCTCGACGCACGCCGCGCCGCCGGCACGCTCGACCCGCACGCGTTCGTGGTGGGCATGCGCTTCCGCCATTCGCTGTGGGCCGACGATGAACAGCCCACGCTGGCGGCCATCGACGCCGTCGCCGGCGAGCAGCCCGTCGCCCTGTCCAGTGCCGACATGCACTGCGGCTGGGTGAATTCGGCCGCCGCGCGCCGGCTCGGCGTGCATGCGGACGAGACCACCGGCCTGGTCGGCGAGCTCGAATGGTTCGACGCATACACCAAGTTCGACAAGGCACCGGGCGCCGCCGAGGAGACCGACCGCCTGCTGCGCGAGGCCGAACGGGACGCCGCAGGCAAGGGCGTCACCGGCATCCGCGACTACGAGATGGCGGAGAACATCGACACGTGGGCCGCACGCTTCGCCGCCGGCATCGACAAACTCCGCGTGAGGGCCGGCGTCTACCCGGAACGGCTCGAAGCCGCCATCGCCGCCGGCTGGCATACCGGCAAGCCCCTGCCCGGCAGCCACGGCCTGGGTGAGGTCGGCGCGATGAAGCTCATCTCCGACGGTTCGCTCAACACGCGTTCCGCCTACTGTTCCAAGCCGTATTCCGGCATCACGCCGGCCACGTACGGCACGCTCAGCTACACGCCGAGCCAGATCGCGCGCTACATGCGTCTCGCCACCGAGCACGGGTTCACGATCGCCTGCCATGCGATCGGCGACGAGGCGAACGCCATCGTACTCGACGCGGCGGAGCTCACGCACGCCCGCGGCTCCATCGAGCACGCGCAGATGCTGCGTCGCGAGGATATCCCGCGTCTGGCGGCGTTGGGACTCGAGGCGAGCATCCAGCCGCAGCACGCGATGGACGACCGCGACGTCATCTCGCGGTTCTGGGCGGAGCCGGCCGGCATCCCGTACGCGTTCCATTCGCTGCACGCCGCGAGGACCCGCCTGCGTATGGGTTCGGACGCGCCGGTCGCGCCGCTCGACCCGTGGATGGCGATTTCGGCTGCCGTGTTCGGCACGGAAAGTTCGTCCCGCGAGCCGTTCCAGCCGGAGCAGCGGCTGCCGGTCGGGGTCGCGCTGGCCGCGTCGACGGAGGTCGGTCGCGTCCGTCTGCACGCCGGCGATCCGGCCGACGTCGTGCTGCTCGACGCCGATCCGTATGCGGCCGCGACGCCCGAGGCGATGCGCGCGATGCCCGGTCACGTCACGATGACGTTCCTCGCCGGAACCCGCGTGCACTGACCGGTCGGCGATCGGCAGCCGGTCCGACCGTCGGTCCGACCCGGTCCGCTCGCCAGTCAGTCCGCCCGTCGATCGGTTTCCGACGGACCGTCCCCGTCCCCGGTCACGCCCGACGACGGTTCCCACGGGTCGTCCGGTCCGCGCAGGCCCTCGCGGACGAGCATCGGATGGACGTCGCGGCGGATGGTGCGGCGGTAGCGCCGGAAGTTGAACACGAACGTCAGCACCAGCGCCGGGGCGAGGGCGAGGCCCGTGAGCACGGCGTAGAGGATGATGGCCGCGGGGCTCATGACCGTTCCCCCGTGCCGTGGCCCGCATCGGGCGTTCCCATGGGCCGCTCCCCCGCGGACCGTTCCGCGTCGGCCCGCATCCGGCGTTGTTTCCGCCGCCACGCGCCGACCCGCAGCCAGACCGCCGCCATGACCGGGTAGTCCACCCACGCGGCGAGCGACCACCACAGCAGCCGGTCGGGCAACGAGCCGCGCCATCCCGGCAACGTCCCGAGGAACGGGCGGCACAGGGCGTTCGCCGGGACGCTCCATATCATCACCATGAACGGCAGGAACAACGGCCAGACTCCGCGTCGGTATGAGTATTCGCCGTGACGGGACAAGGCGGACGCGACCTCGCGCGCGGTGGCCGGTTCGAGGTCGCGCGGCGAGCCGAAGCACATGCGCCACCATATCCAGCACAGCAGCGTGCCGTACAGTATCGCGCACGCGACGGCGACGATGCGCGGCGCGAGCGACGAACCGCCGATCTGGCCGATCATCGCGGGGAACCATGAATGGCGGGAATAGTATCGTCTCGGCTTGAGGAACTCGGAACAGACGAGCATCGTCATCGGGACGAATCCTATGGCGAGCATCAGCATGGGGACGCCGGCTTCGGGGCCGTACGCGGTGCGGTTGCGCGACCCGTGCTTGGTGCCGGGCTTCGGCGTGGCGTCGGCGCGTCCGTCGGCGGCGGCCTTGCGCTCCTCCACCCTGCTGCGGCGCTTCCAGTGGTCGTGCGCGAGCTTGACGCCGCGATGCTCCTTCGTGTCCCAATACACGAGCGAACCGTCGGCGATGGAGCCGAGCGAAACGTAGCGGAAGAACATCGTCGTCCCCTCCCGGCCTGCGGCCGAACCCTGCGGTCGATGGATCTGCGCCGGCGCACGTCGGTATGCGCCGATGATGCGATGATACGTCCGCGCGACGCGCCCGGATACGCGATGGCCCCCTCCGTGTCGTGCGGAGGGGGCCATCGGCGGCGGCCCGATGAGGGGGCGGTGCTTGGCGGTGCTTGGCGATGCCCGATCATGCCGGCGGCACCGGGCCGGGCAAGGTACTGTAACTCAGTACTTCATGCCCATCGCCTCGCGCACCTCGTCGAGGGTGGCGTTGGCGATCTCGTTGGCGCGCTTGTTGCCGTCGTGCAGCACGTCGCGGATGTAGTCCATGTCCTTGGCGAGCTCCTCGCGGCGCTCGCGGTGCGGGGCGAGGAACTCGTTCACGGACTCGATGACGTACGCCTTGAGCGCGCCGGCGCCGGCGGAGCCGATCTCGGCGGCGATGTCCTTCGGGTCGCGGCCGGTGACCAGGCCCGCGGTGGTGAGCAGCGCGGAGACCTGCGGACGGTTCACCGGGTCGAAGGTGATGGTGCGCTCGGAATCGGTGGGGCTCTTCTTGATGAGCTTCGCGGTCTCGGCCGCGGTGGCGCCCAGCATGATCGAGTTGCCATAGGACTTGCTCATCTTGCGGCCGTCGAGGCCCGGGATCTCCGGGGCGTCGGACAGGATGGCGGCCGGCTCCGGGAACACCGGGTGCTTCTTCGCGTAGCGCTCGTTGAAACGGCGGGCGATCGTGCGCGTGATCTCGATGTGCGGCAGGTTGTCCTTGCCGATCGGCACGACGTTCGCCTTGCAGAACAGGATGTCGCACGCCTGATGCACCGGGTAGGTGAGCAGCAGGCCGGTCAGCGCGTGGCCGGAGGCCTCCATCTCCGACTTGACGGTCGGGTTGCGGTGCAGCTCGGCCTCGGTGACGAGGGAAAGGAACGGCAGCAGCAGCTGGTTCTCGGCCGGCACGGCGGAGTGCGCGTAGATCATCGTCTTCTTCGGGTCGATGCCCGCGGCCATGTAGTCGAGCACGAGGTTGAGGACGTTGTCCTGGATGTGCTCGGTGGTGTCGCGGTCGGTGATCACCTGGTAGTCCGCGATGATGATGTTCGAGTGCACGCCCTTGTTCTGCATGGCCACGCGCTCGCGGATGGAGCCGAAGTAGTGGCCGAGGTGCAGGCGACCGGTCGGACGGTCGCCGGTGAGCATCGTGAACTTGCCCGGATCGGCCTCGAGCTTGGCCAGGGTCGCGTCCGAGCGCTTCTTCGCCGCCAGGAAGCTTGCGCTCATCTCGTTGCCGGCCGCCGTGACCTGCGGTTCCTGCGTTTCGTCCGTCATGCTCATCGTCCTTTGATATAGGGGTGTTCCGGCCGCGGCCGGAGGGTCGTCCGGTTGTGTCAAAACCGTGCAAAATATCGCTTTTATCGTAAAAGTGCGAGCCGACAAGCCCGGTGCGGGAAACAAGTGGTACTCTTCTAAGTTGATGAATCGATAGCAAGCATATTTTCCAGGGGGTCACATGGGCCGCGGACGTCAGAAAGCCAAGCAGCAGAAAATAGCCCGTAAGCTCAAGTATCTGACTACCGACACCGATTATGACGAGCTTGCGAAGGAACTGAGCGGCCAGGAGCCGGGCACCGGCTCGGTCGACCCGTTCGCCGATCTTGATGACCATTATGCGGACGTCGCCGCGCATGACGCGCATGACGACGACTCCGCGGACGCCGACGGCGCGCCGGCCTCCGCCCCCGCCGCCGATGATCTTGACGAATACGCCAAGTGGGCCGCCGAGGCCGCCGCGAAGGCGACCAGCGGCGAATTCCCGAAGACGACCGCCAAGCCGGCCGCGCCGCACAGGCCCATCCCGATGCCGATGCCGAGCGCGCTCAAGCACAAGAAGGACTGAGCGTCGCCCGGTCCGCGGTCCGCCGGCCGACCGTTCAGCGTTATCGGTCAGAGCGGCAGCAGCCATCCCAGATCGTCACGTTCGCCGACCGCCGAGATGCGGCCGGCGTTCCTTTCCTCATCCCATGAGGTCACGCCCGAGGCCACACGCAGCCACACGTCCGGATCGAGCTCGACGACGTCCGGCGGCGTGAGGTTGTGCGGGTCCGAGGCGGGCCCCTCGAGGACCTTCACCGCGCCCCACGGCGCCACGCGCACCTCGACGCCGGGGCCCGGCGCCTTGCGTTCCAGCAGGAACAGCGAATAGCGCACGGCCATCGCCGTCGTCGGGCGGGGCAGCCTCGGCGCGACCTCCAGACGTCGCGCGAGGGTCGCGGCGTCCCCCGCCGCTCCCGCCGTCTCCTTCGCCGCCGCCTCGCGCCACGAGGCGAACGCCAGGCGCCCGCGCTCCAGGTCCTTCTCCAAAATCACAGCCATGACAGCCATTGTGCCACGGCGGCTCCCGGACGGCCGCCGGGACCCTCGGTGCGGCCGGTCGAAACGGTGCCACGCCGGTCGTTCGCACTACGTAGTACAGTGGCGTATGTTGACCAATGAAAACGTATGCACGACGCCGTGCGAATGTAACGCACTGTTCATGTATGGGTTGGGGGTGCGCCGGAACGCGCGCCTTATGATGGTCAGGGAAGTCCCATCCCGGAAGGAAAACGAGAATATGACCGAGATTACCGCTCCGAAATCTCCTGTCACGGCCGATCAGTTCGCCGACGAGATTCGTGAACAACTGAAGTACGCGCAGGGCGTCACCGCCGAGCAGGCCACCGCCGCCGACGTGTACGTCGCCGCCGCCAAGGCCGTCCGTAACCACCTGCAGGACGCCTGGTTCACCACCCAGGCCGACACCGTCAACGGCAACACCAAGGCCGTCGGCTACCTGTCCGCCGAATTCCTCATGGGCAAGCAGCTGGAGAACGCGCTGCTCAACGCCGGTCTGACCGACCAGTTCGACGAGGCCGTCAAGGCCCTCGGCTTCGAGCCGAAGGACATCGTCGACGCCGAGTACGAGCCGGGCCTCGGCAACGGCGGCCTCGGCCGTCTCGCCGCCTGCTTCATCGACTCCCTCGCCTCCCTGGGCGTGCCCGCCTTCGGCTACGGCATCCAGTACCGCTACGGCATCTTCAAGCAGCAGTTCGACGAGAACGGCAAGCAGGTGGAGACCCCGGACTACTGGCTCTCCAACGAGGAGCCGTGGGGCCACATCGACTACAACCGCGACCAGAAGGTCTCCTTCGGCGGCGAAGTCGTCGAGGAGAACGGCAAGAAGGTGTGGAAGCCGGCCTGGTCCGTGCGCGCCGTGCCGGTCGACTACCTCGTGCCCGGCTACAAGTCCCAGCGCGTGAACACGCTGCGCCTGTGGACCGCCCGCAGCTACGACGAGTTCGACCTGCTCGCCTTCAACCGCTCCGAGTACATGGAGGCCGTCGAGCCGAAGGTCAAGGCCGAGAACATCTCCAAGATCCTCTACCCGGAGGATTCCACCAAGGTCGGCAAGGAGCTGCGCCTCGAGCAGCAGTACTTCTTCGTCTCCGCCTCCCTGCACGACGCCATCCGCGTCTTCTACCCGGGCCAGGACAAGCCGGATCTGACCACCTTCCCGGACAAGATCACGTTCCAGCTCAACGACACCCACCCGGTCATCGGTATCCCCGAGCTCATGCGCATCCTCATCGATGAGTACGGCTACGACTGGGACACCGCGTGGACCATCACGCAGAAGACCTTCAACTACACCTGCCACACGCTGCTGCCGGAGGCCCTCGAGGTCTGGCCGTCCAGCCTGATCGGCGAGCTGCTGCCGCGTCACCTCGAGATCATCGAGAAGATCAGCGACCAGTTCAAGGCCGAGCTGCGCGAAAAGGGCGTGGCCGAGAACACCATCAACGACATGGCGATCTACACCGGCGACGCCGTGCGCATGGCCTACCTCGCCACCTACGGCGGCTCCCACGTCAACGGCGTGGCCGAGCTGCACTCCCAGCTGCTCAAGGACGTCACGCTGAAGAACTTCTCCGACGCCTACCCGGACAAGTTCACCAACGTGACCAACGGCGTCACCCCGCGTCGCTTCGTCAAGCTCGCCAACCCGGCGCTGTCCGACCTCATCACCGAGGGCCTCGGCACCGACAAGTGGGTCTCCGACCTCGAGATGCTGCAGGGCCTCGTGCCGCTCGCCCAGGACGACGAGTTCGTCAAGAAGTTCGCCGCCGTCAAGCAGGCCAACAAGCACGCTTTCGTCGGCTTCGCCAAGGACCACTACGGCATCGACATCGACGAGAACACCATGTTCAACACGATGGTCAAGCGCCTGCACGAGTACAAGCGCCAGAGCCTGAAGATCCTCGCCGTCATCTCCCGCTACGCCGGCATCAAGAACGGCACCGTCGCGGCCGACGACGTGCTGCCGCGCACCGTGTTCTTCGGCGCCAAGGCCGCCCCGGGCTACTACCTGGCCAAGATGACCATCCAGCTCATCAACAACGTCGCCCGCGTCATCAACAACGATCCGGACGTCAAGGGCAAGCTGGCCGTCCACATGCTCCCGAACTACAACATCGAGATGGCCCAGAACCTCATCCCGGCCACCGAGCTCGACGAGCAGATCTCCCAGGCCGGCAAGGAGGCCTCCGGCACCGGCAACATGAAGTTCGCCCTCAACGGCGCGCTCACCGTCGGCACCCTCGACGGCGCGAATGTCGAGATCCGCGAACGCGTCGGCGCCGAGAACTTCTTCCTCTTCGGCATGAACGTCGACGAGGTCGAGGCCCTCTACGCCAACGGCTACGATCCGGCCAAGTACTACGAGGCCGATCCGCGCCTCAAGCAGGCCATCGACCTCGTCGCCGGCGGCACCTTCTCCGAGGGCGACCGCAACGCCTACGCGCCGCTCGTCTCCGACTGGCTCACCAAGGACTGGTTCATGACGCTGGCGGACTTCACCTCCTACGCCAACATCCAGGCCAAGATCGAGGAGCTGTACACCCACCCGCTCGACTGGAACCGCAAGGCCCTCCTCAACGTCGCGAACTCCGGCTTCTTCAGCTCGGACCGCTCCATCGAGGATTACCTGGAGCGCATCTGGCACACCGGTCCACTGGCTGACTGACGGAGCGTTATCTGCGTTGTGGGAGGTTCGACGTACCTTCGTACGCCTTCACCTCCCACGCCTTGATACCGCACGCGTCAGTCAACTCGTTCCGCTCGCGTGATGATGGGGTGTCCTCGTCGTTGCAGGAGGTTCGACGTATCTTCGTACGCCTTCGCCTTTTGCGCCTGGGGGCGCACACATCATCACACTCGCTCCGCTTGGTGAGTGACGGATAACGAAAGAGCCCGCAACCATTGTGGTTGCGGGCTCTTCGTATGTGTGCGCGGAACGCGAAGCCGGGATCAGGCCTCGGCGGCAGCGGCCGGGGCGTCCTCTTCGGCGGCCGGCTCGGCCGCCTCGTCCTCGTCCTTGCCCTTGTTCAGGCCCAGGTCGACCGGCGAGGAGCTGTTCTCCCACGGCTCCTCCCACGGGTCGTAATCCGGGTTCTGCTGCTTGTAGATGTACAGGCCCACCAGACCTGCGAGCAGCGCGCCGAACAGCAGCGCGAAGAATTTCCAACCGTTCGAAGACTTGTTGTCCATGACGGCTCCTTTCCCATTCTCGTTGGCCTGTCCATTCAAACCAACCCTGCTGTCCATGATAGGCCGGGTTATGTGAGGATTGGGTGGAACGACACCGGCGGAATCCGCCCTTTCGTGAACGTTCTCGGGCCTGTCGCCGGCGGTGTTCGGAAGATTGTCCGTGGCGTCCACGGTATCGGGCGGCTGGCATACTGGGGCCATGCAGATGCGACTCCCCACGGCACGACAGATCCGATACGAGTGGAAGAACAACGGCCCCGTGGTCACGTGGGCGGTCATCGTCCTGTGCGTGGCCGTGTGGGCGGTCGAGATGGTGCTGCGTCTCGTCGCGCCCGCCGCGTTCAACGTGCTGGTCGGCGCCGGCATGGTGATGCCGCTGACGATGCTCGCGCAGCCGTGGACCTGGTTCACGTCGATGTTCCTGCACGCGCCGAACCTCATGCACATCCTGTTCAACATGATTGCGCTGTGGTCGGTCGGGCCGGTGCTGGAACGGCTCATGGGGCATTGGCGCTTCCTGGCGCTCTACCTGATCTGCGGCTTCGGCGGCGCCGTGGGCATGCGCGTATGGGCGTTCGCATCCGGTGACTGGCTGACCGCCGCCTACGGCGCGTCCGGCGCGCTGTTCGGCCTGTTCGCCGCGGTCCTGGTGGTGTACCGCCGCATCGGCGAGGACATCCGGTCGATGCTCGTGTGGATGGGCGTCAACTTCCTGTTGCCGTTCGTCGTCGGCGGCATCGCCTGGCAGGCCCATGTGGGCGGGTTCGTGACCGGCGGTGTGCTCACCTGGCTGCTGGTGGCCGGCGTGCCCGCGCTGCGCACACGCTCCTTCACGCAACGCATGTGGATCTACGGCGTCGTCGTGGTCGCGCTGCTCATCGCCGCAGCCGTCCTGTGCGGTCCGCGTCTGTGATCTTTCGTGTGGGTTAATAGACAAAACGTGGGTCTTAAATCCTGAGTAAGGCCTACTGCGGATTTGCATGTCGGGGTGTGATTAACACCCGAACCGCTAGTCGCACCCCGATACACAAAACAGGAGAACGGCTCCCACCAGATTTAAGACCCACGTTTTGTCTATTAACCCTGTCTGACGCTATATCTGGCGCCATCGATAAGGAATTACACATATGTAGTTTTCCACAAATGTGGAAAACCGTGTGGATAACTTGGGGATAAGTGGTTGATAACTGGTGGACAATGGTGGATATCCACAGTGCACAACTTGCTTAATCCTTGTTATTTCAACGATTGTTGGGTGTGGATAAGCGTGGTTCCGAGTTATCCACATTGCCGATATCTACGTATGCATGTAGTGGATATGCACATCCGGAGCCGCTCGCGGGCGGTTCGTCGCCCGCGATGGTGGATAACTCGGCGATATCGGTGGATAACCAGTGGATAAGTTGTTCACAACTGTGGATAACCTGTGGATAACCCAAATCTAAACCCGTCAAATCCAAGTATTTCCAACGGTTTTACCACTGTGGATAACTGTGGATAACTTCCACCAGACTTATCCACACTCATCCACTTATTCGAGTGTCCATCTATCCGCTCCCACTTTCTTAATTACTTATCCACTCGTCCCTCATTACTTATCCACTCGTCCCTTCATCCATTTATCCATTTATCCGCCTGCCCACTCATCCCCACTCACCCGTACACCTCCCTATCTCCCCATTTATGAGGACTGGGGACTGTCCCGTTAAGTGTGTAACGGTTTTTCGTCGTCGGTTCCTGTCGTCCGGCCGGCGGCGGATTCCACGGAGATCGGCCCATTGCTCCGTAAGATCCGCCGTTTACGGCCACTCAGCGTCCGGATTTACG
>NZ_WHZV01000005.1 GCF_010667645.1 Bifidobacterium platyrrhinorum | reverse complement strand
TCCGAACCCGGAAGCTAAGGCCTTGCACGGCGATGGTACTGCACCCGACAGGGCGTGGGAGAGTAGCACGTCGCCGCTATTAACATACTGGACCCCCGGTAGAGCACAGCTCCCGGGGGTCCACCCATACCCACACAAACACAAAACAAACCGGAACACCCGGACTGGGTGAAGTTCAAAGTTCAATGAACTTTCGGATGTCCTCGATCTCCGCCTCGTTGATGGCGTGGCCCATGTCGGGGTATTCATGGGTTTCGAGACGGCCGGTCGCTTCGAGCACGCGTTGCGCCGTGCGCTGGTCGTCGAGGGGAATCGTACGGTCCTTGGAACCGTAGAGCAGCAGGAAACGTGTATCGCCGGCGATCATTGCGCCATTCGTCGTCTCCTCGCCTTTGAACGAGGGGCTCATCAGAATCGCCGCGTCGAACACGCCGGGGTGTTCGCGCACGATGCGGTAGGACATGTAGCCGCCCTGCGAGAATCCGATGAGAATCTTCCGCCGGGACGCGAACATCGGAGAATCCAGCAGCGAGACCACCGCGTCTCCCACCTCCGAGCACTCCCGGCGTCGCTCCTCGACACCGCACCCGTCCGGATACCAGTAGGCGCCGCCCATGTAGTCGCGGTCGTAGGTGCCATGGAACGACAGGTAGCTTGGGGACCGTCCTGTCCCCGCATACACGCCCTCGATGACGCGGATCATCTCGCGCTCATCGTTGCCGTAGCCATGAAACATGACGAACAGACGGTCGTCGGCCGCCTTCCCGTCGCCGTCCGCCGTGATGGTTTCGATACGGTTCACCGAACTGAGGCGCATGATCGTTCCCTCCCTGTCTCGCATGGGCGTGCGTCGCATGCCAACTGTGACACGCGACGCACGTTTTCCTTCAGTGTCTTCAGTGTAGAGGGAACCCGGTCGTCACCACAGACCGATGATCTTCCACCATCCCGGACCGACGCGCAGGTAGCGGTTCGTCACCCTGTCCGATGATTTCGTGCATTCGAAGGCGGCGGGCGCGTTCATCCGTTCCCGATCCGGAACGGAACGTACCGGATGGCCGGCGGGAGGCCCCCGTGAACCATGGCAACGCTACCATAGGAGGCGTGCCGCGGCTTCGCGGCGAATCGGACGGAAGGCGAGGGACACGCATGGACGATACGCGGGAGACGATGGACAACGTGGCGCGCAAGGACGCGGGACTGCCGTACCACTACGACGACCCGGCCGTCATGGACGGACAGCTCGCATGGCAGGACAAGCTGTGGGAGTACAACCGGACCAAACCCACCGAACAGGACCGCCGTGCCGAACTGCTCAAAGGGATGTGCGCCGAGGTCGGCGAAGGCGTGCATATCGAGGCGCCATTGCATGCGAACAACGGATGCCGGCGCGTGCACCTCGGCAAGGGCATCTACATCAACGCGTTCATGAGCATGGTCGACGATGCGGAGATATGGATCGGCGACTACGCGATGTTCGGCCCGTCGGTTACCATCGCCACCGCGGGCCACCCGATCCTGCCGATCCTGCGCGAACACCACTACACGTACGCGCTGCCCGTGCATATCGGACGCAACGTGTGGGTCGGCTCCAACGTGAGCATCCTGCCGGGCGTCACCATCGGCGACGACAGCGTGATCGGCGCCGGTTCGGTCGTCACGCGCGACATTCCCGCGGGCGTCGTCGCCATGGGCGTGCCGTGCAAGGTGGTGCGTCCGATCGGCGAACACGACCGCGAATACTATTGGCACGACCGCCGCCTCGATGTGACCGAGTGAGGAGAGGACGATGGACGAACTCGACAAGTGCATGGCGGGGGAGATCTACGACTGCCACGATCCGGTATTCCTCGACTACAAGAACACGGCGCGACGGCTGCTCGCCGAATACAACCAGCTCCCGTACGACGCGAAGGAGCGCAAACGGGAGATCCTCGAATCGCTGTTCGGCTCGATCGGCGAGAACGTGTCCGTCGGTCTGCCGTTCATCTGCGACTACGGGCGCAACATCCGCATCGGCGGCAACGTGTCCGTCAACATGAACTGCACGTTCGTCGACTGCAACACGATCGACATCGGATCGGACACGCTCATCGCATCGAACGTGCAGCTGTACACGGCCACGCATCCGGTGGAGCTCGCGGACCGGCTCGCGGAAGGCTGGAAGCCGGGCGACGCGCACTACCGGTGGAACACGTACGCCAGGCCGATCCGCATCGGGCGTGGCTGCTGGCTGGGAGGCGGCGTCATCGTGCTGCCGGGCGTCACCATCGGCGACGGGACGGTGATCGGCGCCGGTTCGGTCGTCACGCGCGACATCCCCGCGGACGTGGTCGCCGTGGGCAACCCGTGCCGCGTGCTGCGGCCGATCAACGGGAACGGGGCCGATCGGACCGACCCGGATCGGAGCGCGGCCTGACGAGACGGCGGGCCAACGATTCGATGACGAACACGGCTGGCAGTTGGCTGGTCGCGTTGTAGCCGCCGTTGACGCGTTCAGACGCGAGACCGGCGGCGAACGACCAGTCGCACATCCCCGCCAGCGTGCTGCCGGGCGTGTTCGTCAGCGCGAGGAGCCTCGCGCCGCGCGAGGCGAAGCCCTCCACCGTCTCCAACAGCTTCGGCGTCTCTCCGCTCTCCGACACGGCGACGACCGCCATGCCCGGCCGGGCGAACGTCCCGGACGGATAGAACGCGTCCGTCAACCCGATGGCGAACAGGCCGAGATTCGCGAACAGGCGCGCGCCGTAGTCGGCGATCGTGCCGGACGACCCTTCGCCGATGAAGACGATCGGGTCGGCCTTCTCCAGCAACGAAACCGCCTCGCCGAGCATCGCCTCGAACGCGGGGGAGTCGGCGCGGGAGAAGAACAACGACAACTCGCCCAGATCGGCCTGCGGGACGGGACCCTGCTCCGGACGTTTGGCGGCGGTGCGGGCGGCCCGTCTGAACGCGTCGAACCCGTCGAATCCCATCCGCGCGCACCAGCGCATCACCGTAGACGGCGAGACGTACGTGGCCGCCGCCAGCTCGCGCACGGACATGTACGCCGCGGCCTCGGGATGCGCGGAGACGAACCGGCAGATCGCGAGCTCGGTGCGGTTGCAGTGTTCCAACTGCTCGAAGGTGAACATGGAAACGTACTGTAGCGCGTATGGCGTGCGGAGGATCCTCCGCACGCCCACGCAAGGTGAACGGAGGGTGACGCGCGGGGGGACGGGTCGTGCGGCGTGCGTCGGAGAAATGGTCTATAGTCGGATAGGTCACGCTAGTGGCCACCTTGTCCGTTTCACGCACGAAAGGTGAGCCGTGTCAACTGAACAGGAACCGGCGGAGACGCCGATGCTTGGCAAGAGCGTCATTTCGCTCGATGATCTTTCCATCCCCCAGATCACCGATCTGCTGCACAAGGCGCAGTACATCGATGCGCACCGCAGGGAAGTGGCGCACGCCTGCGACGGCAGGGTGCTGGCCACGCTCTTCTACGAGCCCTCCACCCGCACGCGTCTGAGCTTCGAGACCGCGATGCTGCGTCTCGGCGGCAAGGTGATCGGCTTCGCCGGCGCGCAGCTCGCCTCCGTCACCAAGGGCGAATCCATCGCCGACACCCTGAAGACCGTGTCCAACTACGTGGACGTGGTGGCGATCCGCCACCCGAAGGAAGGCGCGGCGCTCGTCGCCTCCCGCGCCGCCTCCGTGCCTGTCATCAACGCGGGCGACGGCGGCCACATGCACCCCACGCAGACGCTCGCCGACCTCGCCACCCTGCAGTCGCGTTTCGGCCGCGTCACCGACCTGACCGTCGGCCTGTGCGGCGACCTCATGTTCGGCCGCACCGTGCACTCGCTCATCGAGACGCTGTGCCGCTTCGGCAACGTGCGTTTCGTGCTCATCAGCCCCGACGAGCTCAAGACCCCGCAGTACGTGCTCGACCGCATCGACGCCACCCCGTCCTGCTCCTACGTGGAGGTCAAGGACCTGGTCTCCGTGATCGGCGACCTCGACGTGCTGTACATGACCCGTGTGCAGAAGGAGCGCTTCTTCAACGAGGACGACTACCTGCGCCTGCGCGACACGTACATCCTCGACGAGGACAAGCTCGCCCTGGCCAAAGAGCACATGGCCGTGCTGCACCCGTTGCCGCGCGTCAACGAGATCGCCGTCGAGGTCGACGACGACCCGCGCGCCGCCTACTTCGAGCAGGTGAAGAACGGCATGCTCATGCGCATGGCCCTCGAAAGCACCGTGATGGGCGACGAGCTGCCCGGCTACGAACCGTTCGAGAACAAGGAGGTCCAGGCCTGATGGAGGTCACCAGCATCCAGAACGGCATCATCATCGACCACGTGCCCGCCGGCACCGCGCTGAAGGTGCTCGAGTACCTGAAGATCAACCCGGCGAAGACCAAGCTCGCCCTCATCATGAACACCGACAGCCATCTGTACGGCACGAAGGACATCATCAAGATCGAGGACGAAGACGGCAAGAAGGGTCCGTCCATCGACCTCGACGTGCTCGGCCTCGTCGCGCGCACCGCGACCGTCGGCATCGTGCGCGGCGGCAGGATCGTCGAGAAGAAGACGCCCACGCTGCCCGAGCACGTGGTGAACATCCTCACCTGCCGCAACCCGCGTTGCGTGACCACCACCGAACGCGGCATCGAGCAGATGTTCCACCTGACGCATTCGGAGCGCCAGGAGTACCGCTGCGACTACTGCGACGAGGAAGCGAAACTGTAAGGAGCCGACATGCCGACGCTGCGCAACATCAAGGTATGGAACACCGACGAGATCATCGACGTGAAGGTGCCGCTGGCGGCCGATGCGCTGCTGGAGGGGGAGCGTTCCGGCGCGTCCGGCTTCGACGCCCTCGAGATCGACGCCACCGGTCTTACGCTCGCCCCCGGATTCGCCGACCCGCACGTGCACTTCCGCGATCCCGGGCAGACCTACAAGGAGTCGATGGTCTCCGGTTGCGCCGCGTCGGCCTCCGGCGGCTACACCGACGTGCTCATCATGCCGAACACCGTGCCCGCGATGGACGGCGAGACGATCGCCGATCCGGACGCCCCCGGCGCGCGGGAGGTGCTGTCGACGGGCCGCGACGACGTCATCGACTTCCTCCAGCATTACGCGGCCGACCACGACGTGACGCTGCCGGTGCGCTACGACCTGTGCGTGTGCGCGTCCAAGGGCCGCGCCGGCCGTGAGGCCACCGAACTGGAGCATTGGCGCCGCCACATGCCCGGCGTCGGCGACGACATGAAGGACGCCGACCAGCTCGCGCATCCGGTCACCGCGATCAGCGACGACGGTTCGGCCGTCACCCCCGAGACGCTCGACGCGGTGTTCGCGCTCGCCAAGGAGTCCGGACTGCCGCTCATCGAGCATTGCGAACACCACGACACGGGCGCGGTGAACGAGGGACCGGTCTCGCGCGAACTCGGCGTGCCCGGCATCCCCGAGGACACCGAGCTGAAGATCGTCGCGCGTGACATCGCCAAGGCCCGCGAGACCGGTGTGCACGTGCACTTCCAGCATGTGAGCACCGCCGGCAGCTTCGAGGCGATCCGCGCCGCCAAGGCCGAAGGGCTGCCCGTCACCTGCGAGACCGCGCCCCACTACCTCTCCCTGAGCGACGAGGCGCTGCTCGAATACGGCACGCTCGCCAAGATGAACCCGCCGCTGCGTTCGGAAGCCGACCGCAAGGCCACCTGCGAGGCCGTCGCCGACGGCACCGTCGACCTGCTCGCCACCGACCACGCGCCGCACACCATGGAGGAGAAGGAACGCGGGTTCCTCGACGCCCCCAACGGCATCATCGGCCTCGAATGCGCGTACGGGGTCTGCCACAGGACCCTCGTCGACGGCGGCTACATCTCCGACGAACGGCTCATCGAACTGATGAGCGTCGAACCGATGCGCCTCATGGGCCACGAGGCCACCGACGTGACCGCGCTGCTCGACCGCGAGACCGACGCCTCGCGCGAACCGGACGCCAAGCGCGTGCTCGACCTGGGCGCGGTGAAGGATGCCGAAGGCATCGGCCTGGTCGTGCTCGACACCTCCCGCGCTTGGACCGTCGACCCGGAGGCATTCCACTCGAAGGCACGCAACACCCCGTTCGGCGGATGGGCCGTGACCGGTCGCCCGCTCGCCACCATCATCGGCGGCGAAATGGCGTTCAGCCGCCTGTAGGACATCAACGAAAGGAAACGCATGGACCGCCTGATCGACGCGATCAACGAGACGCAGAACCCGAGCGTCGTCGGACTCGACCCCACCGAGGCGCTGGTGCCGCCGCAGGTGACGGCCGGTTTCGCCGATGAGGTACGCGACTCGGTCGAAAGCCCGGACGAGGCGCCGGCCGCGCAGCTCGCCGTCGCCTGCTTCGAATTCAACCGCACAATCATCGACGCGATCGCCGGGCTCGTGCCCGCCGTCAAACCGCAGATCGCCATGTACGAGGCGCTCGGCCCCGCCGGCGTCGACGTGTACACGATGACCTGCGAATACGCGGCCAGCCGCGGCCTGTATGTGCTCGCCGACGTCAAGCGCGGCGACATCGGCTCCACCGCCGCCGCCTACGCGCGCATGCTCACCGGCGTGAGCGGGTTCGATCCGTGGAAGGTGGACGCGGTGACCGTCAACCCGTACCTCGGCACCGACGGCATCACCCCGTTCGTCGACGCCGCCAAGGAGAGCGACAAGGACCTGTTCGTGCTCGTGCGCACCTCCAACCCCTCGTCCAGCGAACTGCAGATGCTCGACCTCGCCGACGGGTCGAAGGTCTACGAGCACGTCGCCGACCTCGTCGAGGGCTGGGGCGCCGACTCGATCGGCGGACACGGCTATTCGCGCGTCGGCGCGGTCGTCGGCGCCACCCATCCCGAGGAGGGCAGGGCGCTGCGCGCGCGCATGCCGCACACCTTCTTCCTCGTGCCCGGATACGGCGCGCAGGGCGGCACCGCCGCCGACGTGCGCGGCATGTTCGACGCGGACGGTTCCGGCGCGATCGTCAACTCGTCGCGCGGCATCATCGGCGCATGGAAGAGGAGCGGTCGCTGGAACGCGTCCATGTCCTGCGACGACGCGCTCGCGCTCGTCGCCGAGACCGCACGCGACGCCGCGCTGGCCATGCGCGACGACCTGCGCGCGGTGCTGTAGCCCCCAAGCCGGCGGAGCCGACGTCGCATCCCGACCATCGCAACCACAGAAACGACCAACGTAAGGAGCATCATGAGCGCCACCTTCACCCCGACCTACGACGTGGTGAACGAGGCCGTCGCCGCGGGGTTCTTCCCGCCGCGCCATCCCGTCGACGTCACCGACGTCACCGAACTCACGCCGGGCGTCATCCGGCTGACCTTCCGCGATCCGTACATCGCCGAGCACGCGCGCCCCGCGCAGTTCGTCAACATCTTCACCGACGACCCGATGATGCCCATGCCCCGGCCGTTCGGCGTGAGCGAGACGCATGACGACGAGGTGAGCGTCATCTTCGCCGTCGTCGGCAAGGGCACCGCCGGATTCGCGCGGCTCGAGGCCGGCGACACGATCCAGGTGCTCGGTCCCCTGGGACGGCCGTTCAACACGAAGACGGCCGCCCACTACGTGCTCGTCGCCGGCGGCCTCGGCGTGCCGCCGCTCATCTACACGGCCCAGAGCCTCGCCGACGACCCGGCCACGCGCACCACCGCCGTGTTCGGCTACCGCAACGAGCATTTCGCCGACCGGTTCGTCGAGCCGTTCGCCGACGCGACGGTGAGCATCGACGAGTCGGAAGGCAACGTCATCACCCTGCTCGACCGTCTCGAAGCGGACGGCGGTCTCACCGTCGACGGCCTCGACACGGTGATCCTGTCCTGCGGTCCGCTGCCGATGATGAAGGCCGTCGCCGCATGGGCCGCGGAACGCGACCTCGCCTGCCAACTGAGCATGGAGCAGCGCATGGGCTGCGGCTACGGCACCTGCGTGCTGTGCACCGTGGACACCGTGGACGGACGACTCAAGGTGTGCGCCGACGGACCGGTGTTCACCCGCGAACAGCTCGGATGGGGGAAGTGACGATGACCGACGCGAAGCATACGGACCATATCAACCTGTACGAGGCGCACGAGTGGAAGCACCCCACCCAGGTGGCGGGCGTCACGTGGAAGAACCCGGTGGGCACCGCCTCCGGCACTTTCCAGTACGCGGCCGTGCGCTGGTTCTACGACGTGAGCCAGCTGGGCGCCGTCTCCACCAAGGGCTGCTCGCCCGTGCCGTGGGAGGGCAACCCGTCGCCGCGCACCGCCGAGGGGCCCGCATCCAACATCAACGCGGTCGGCCTGCAGAACCCGGGCGTCGACCATTATCTCGAGGACGACCTGCCCAAGCTCAAGAAGGCGGGCGCCACGGTCGTGGCCAACGTGGCCGGCCACTGCGACGACGACTATGCGGCCGTCGTCGCCAAGCTCGCCGACTCCGACGCGGACATGCTCGAGATCAACGTGAGCTGCCCGAACGTGACGCACGGCGGCATGAGCGTCGGCACCGACCCGGTCGCGCTCGCCAAGCTCATGGACAAGCTGCGCCCGATGACCGACAAGCCGATGATCATCAAGCTCACGCCGAACGTGACCGACATCACCGTGCCGGCGCGCGCCGCCGTCGAGCACGGCGCCGACGCGCTGAGCATGATCAACACGCTGCTCGGCATGCGCATCAACATCCGCACCGGCGAGCCGATCATCGCGAACACGACCGGCGGCGTGTCCGGTCCGGCCGTGCTGCCGATGGGCCTGGTCGCCGTCTACCGCACGCGCACCGTGCTGCCCGACATCCCGATCATCGGCATCGGCGGCGTCGACTCCGGCGAGAAGGCGCTCGAATACCTGTACGCGGGCGCGAACGCCGTCGAGGTGGGGGCCGCGGCCCTGTTCGATCCGGTCGCGCCGCTGCGCGTGGCCCGCGAGCTCGACGACCTGCTCGACGACCGCCCCGAACTCGCCGCCAAACTCGCCGCCGGCGAGACCTGGCGCTGAGCCGCATTGGCCGATTCCGCAACGAAGGAAGGAAAAGACATGACCGACAACGCATCGCTCGACATCCGATTCACGCAGTTCCTGCTCGAATCCAAGGCGCTCAAGTTCGGCGACTTCACGCTGAAGTCCGGACGCAAGTCCCCGTACTTCATCAACGCGGGCGCATTCGACGACGGCCGCAAGATCGCCACGCTCGGCGCGTTCTACGCCGAGAAGATCGCCGTCGAGATCGAGGCCGGCAACCTGCCCAAGGACATCGACACCGTGTTCGGACCGGCGTACAAGGGCATCCCGCTGGGCGTGTCCACCGCGATCGCCCTGACCTCCGCCCACGGCATGGAGGTCGGCTACACGTTCGACCGCAAGGAGAAGAAGGACCACGGCGACGGCGGCATGATGGTCGGCACCCAGTTGAAGGACGGCATGAAGGTGCTGCTCGTCGACGACGTGATGACCGCCGGCACCGCCGTGCGCGAGGTCATCCCGAAGCTCAAGGCCGAGGCGGACGTCGAGGTCGTCGGTCTCGTGCTGTCCGTCGACCGCATGGAGAAGACCAAGGATTCCGACCTGTCCGCGGTGAAGGCCGTCGAGGCCGAGTTCGGCTTCCCCGTGTTCGCCATCGCGAACGTGCGCGAGATCTTCGAGGCGGGGCGTTCGATCCTCACCGATTCCGGCGAACCGTACGTGACCGACGCCATCAAGGCCGCGGCCGACGCGTACCTCGAACGCTACGGCGCGTGAAACGGCGGAACCCCCGGTAGGGCGTGATGCCTTCCGGCAAGGGTTCCCTGGCATAGTGCCGTGATCCGGAGTCGTGATTCGATGGGGCGGGTGCGTCATGCACCCGCCCCATCGCCGTAACCGGGCGTATGACACGCTCCGCGAGGTACCATGGAAGGGGAGAGCCAAGGGA
The DNA here is from genome assembly GCF_010667645.1 of Bifidobacterium platyrrhinorum. GTDB lineage: Bacteria > Actinomycetota > Actinomycetes > Actinomycetales > Bifidobacteriaceae > Bifidobacterium > Bifidobacterium platyrrhinorum. The sequence goes on along the minus strand of NZ_WHZV01000005.1, from coordinate 158,945 downwards.
GCGAGGAGACGGGGATGCGATACTGTTCGGAATGCGGCGCAAGGTTGGGCGACGACGACCGGTTCTGCCAGAACTGCGGTCATGAACGGGAGGATTGGGGCGCGACGGTCGTCGACGGCGTCGCCCCCGCGCCGGCGGCGGTTCCTCAAGCCCCCGTCACAATGCCGACGCAACCGATCCCCCTGCCGGAGAATTCGCCGGCAGGGGCGTCCGACGGTTCGTCCATGGCGGGAACGGTGCCGGGCGCCGGCGGCGGAACGGTGGTCGCCGCACCCGCCGGAGGGCGGGACCGGCTGAAGACAGGCATCATCGCGGCGGTGGCGGTGCTGGCCGTATTGGTGATGGTGCTGGCCATGACCTTCATCCCGCCCACGCGCATGTGGATGGCCCGGACGTTCGGGTTCGCAGACGGGGGAGCGGCGTCGTCCGCGGAATCCTCCGCCTCCTCCGGGTCAGCGAAGACGGGTTCCTCCGGTTCGGACGATTCGCTCACCGTCGAGGTGTGCGAGAAGGCGCCCAAAATCGATCTCAGATCGTTCGACACGGAAGGCTCCAACCTGGTCGTCAAGGTCAGGATCACCCAATCGTGCGGTTCCAAATCGAGTCTGAGACTGGACGACGACGCCACGCGCATCACGCTCACCGACGCCGACGGCGCCGTGTTCGCCGATGCGCTGTTCGACTTCTCCGGCGACCCGGTCACGGCGAAGTCCGGTTCCTCCGCGAATGCGACCATCGTCTACCTGCCGTCGCAGTACTGGTTCGTGCCGTCCGAGACCTCGTCCGGTTCGGGGGCGCGCACGATCAGCGTCTCCTGCAAGCTCGGCCAGGAATCATCCGGTTCCGCCGATTCGTCCGGTTCGTCGGGGTCGTCGTCCGGCTCGTCCGGTTCGGACTCCGACGGCCTGTCCGGTTCGGACTCCTCCGACGAGCAGGAACGCGAGGATGCGGCCAAGGCCGCCATCGAACGTCAGATCGCGCACGACAAGCCGCGCGCCTCGACCTTCCTGACGACTTTCACCAACCAGCTGTCCAGCAAGAACTACGGCATGTACGCCGAAGGGCACACCTGGAACTACCAGCAGATCTGGCAGCAGTACCTGGAGCTCAAGCTCAAGCATCCGAAGATCCTGCTGGTGTGGTCGGGGGATTGGCCCACCTATCAGAAGACCGGCACGACCATGTACTACGTGATGCTCTCCGGAGAGGCGTTCTCGAACGAATCCGACGCGTGGAACTGGTGCGACGCGCAGGGCTACGAATTCAAGGACTGCATCGTGGTCGATTTGTCGTGACGGTCCGGGAGCCGGTCCGGGCCGTCACGAGGTCGGGCCGCCCCCCCCCCTACCAGGTGCCGATGGGGGCGGCGACGGCGTCGAGCACCTTGAGCAGGTCCTCGGGGGAGATGCCGACCGAGAATCCGCGCTTGCCCCCGGAGACGAGGATCGTATCGAACCCGAGGGCGCTTTCGTCGAGCACCGTCCTGTGATGCGTCCTCTGGCCGAGCGGGGAGATGCCGCCGACGACGTAGCCGGATTCGCGCATCGCGACCTTCGGGTCGGCCATCACGGCCTTCTTCGCGCCCACGGCGGCGGCGAGGGCCTTGAGGTCCATATGGCCGGACACCGGCACGACGCCCACCACGCGTTCCGAACCCGTGTCCGCCATCAGCGTCTTGAACACCTGGTGCTCGTCGAATCCGAGCTTCTTCGCGGCCTCCACGCCGTAGCCGTCGTCCATGTGGTCGTTTGAATGCTCGTATTCGTAGGGTGTGAACGCGACGCCCGCCTTCTCCAGCTGCACGGTCGCGGGAGTGGATCCCGCGCCCTTCCCATGCTTCTTTTTCGCCATGGCTCCCATGATACGAAGAAACCCCCGCTTCGAGGGCGGGGGTTTCATTCACCTAGGTCCGTGACGGACGGTTGCGGATCGCTCCGCGACCATTCACTCGGAGATCTCGGCGAAGTACAGCAGGGTGCGGATCATGTTGGAGGTGAAGCCGTACTCGTTGTCGTAGAAGGAGACCGTGCGGGCCAGGGTCACGCCGTCAACGGTGTTGACGTCGGTCTGGGTCGGGTCGAAGACGCCACCGTGGGTGTCGCCGAGGATGTCGGAGGAGACGATGCCCTCATCGTTGTAGCCGTAGTAATCCGTGTCGGAGAAGGCGGCCTTGAAGGCGGCGTTGATCTCGTCGGCGGTGGTCTCGGTGTTGAGGACGGTGGTCAGCTCGGTGACGGAGCCGTCCGGGACCTGCACGCGCTGGGCGTGGCCCTGCAGCTTGCCGTTGACGGACGGGACGACCTTGCCGATGGCCTTGGCGGCGCCGGTGGAGTGGGCGATGGTGTTGATGCCGGCGGCGCGCAGGTTGCGGCCGGTCTTGGTGCCGCGCGGGCCGTCCAGCAGCATCTGGGTGCCGGTGTAGGCGTGGATGGTGGTCATGAAGCCGGCCTTGATGCCGAACTTCTCGTCCAGCAGCTTGACCATGGCGGCCATGGAGTTGGTGGTGCAGGAGCCGGCGGACACGATGTTGTCGGAGGCCTTGAGGATGTCGTGGTTCACGCCGAACACGACGGTCGGGGTGACGTCGTCCTTGGCCGGGGCGGAGATCAGGACCTTCTTGGCGCCGGCGTTCAGGTGGGCCTGGGACTTCTCGGCGGAGGTGTAGAAGCCGGTGCACTCGAGCACGAACTCGACGCCGTCGTTCTTGACCCACGGAATGTTGTTGGCGTCCTTCTCGGCGTAGACCTTGTATTCCTTGCCGTCGACGACGATGGAGTCCTCGGTGGCCTTCACGTCGACCGGCGTGCCGTCGTCGTGACGGAAGGTGCCGTGGGTGGAATCGTACTTCAGCAGGTAGGCCAGCGTGGCCGGGGTGGTCAGATCGTTGATGGCGGCAACTTCGATGTCGCTGGCCTGGCCACCGCGAGCCTGGAGCTCGAAGATGCGGCGGAAGGCGAGACGACCGATGCGACCGAAGCCGTTGATACCAATCTTAACTGTCATGTAATTCTCCCTTGTAGGGTGACGCCGGCGCGCGGGGCACACCGGAGCCATTGTTTACCAACATCGCCCACTCTAGTGCGTCACCTGTACCAAACGCAATGCGGCGCAGGGTGTTTCCGGACGAAAACGCCGAAAATTTCGTGAGCGTTCACACCATAGGTCCCGTGCGGCGTGCCGGACGCGTTCACCCCCTGAGAATGGGGGAGACGCGCGTATCCAGGGCGCCCAGGTCGCCGCCGAACGCATGGCGGCGCACCACGCGCGGCGCCGGCGCCTCCGCCGGGAACGTGACGATGAGCGTGCCCTCGCGCACGCCGACCGACGCGTCCATGCCCGGGCGGAATTCGTTGCTCACGCCCTGCACCGTGTCGCCGGTGAGCGTGCCGTCGATCAGCTCGTACTTCATGCCGGGCTCGTCCACCCCGCGCGACACGTCCGAATGGGAGAACACCGACACCATGCGCCCGGGGGCCGCGTCATGCGCCGGGAAGTCGAGCCTGCCGTCGCAGATCGCGGTGACGAGCGTGCCGTCGCCATGCAGGAACCCGATGCCGCCGTGATGCGCGAGCAGCGCCATGAGCCGTATCGAGGAGAGCGTGTGGTCGATGCGCCCGCCCAGCGCGCCGTAGACGTGGAACGTGCGGCAGCCGTGCGCCCACGCCACCTTCAGCGCGCTCAGCAGGTCCGGATCGTCCTTGAGCGGCGGCAGCGCGATCGTGCGTTCGTCGGCGTCCGGGGCCGCGCCGCGAAGCGAATCGAAATCGCCCACCACGACGTCGGGGCGCACCCCGGCGGCGCGCGCGTGGTCCAGCCCGCCGTCCGCCGCCACGACGAACGCGCCCCGCGGCACGTCGATGACCCCGCCGTAGTATTCGCCCGCGGCGAACACCACGGCGACGGGCCCCGCGCCCGTTTCCGCCCGGATGGCCCCGTCCGCTTCCCCGTGCGCGTCCGCGCCGCCGGTCCCGTTCATATCCATATCCGTTCAGTGTAATAGTGTTGCGGTCCATGGCAGTGAAAACAGCGGCGAGCGAGCGGCCGATCCTCAAGTCCAAGACGTTCCTGTACGTCACCGAGTTCTTCTCCGGCATGGCCGTGATGGCCGCCGAGCTCGGCGCGTCGCGCCTGCTCGCGCCGTATTTCTCCAGCTCCCAGATCGTATGGACCATCATCATCGGCACCATCATGATCGCCCTCGCGCTGGGCGCCGTGTTCGGCGGCAAGTGGGCCGACCGCGACCCCGACCCGGACAAGCTGTACCTGCGCATCATGGCCGCCGCCGTGTGGATCTCGCTCATCCCGCTCGTCGGCAAATACGTGGTCCTGCTCGTCTCCGGGCTGCTCATCGTGACCGTCTCCACGAACTTCCTCGTCATCGCCGCGTTCGCCAGCTGCATGATCGTGTTCGTGCCGCCGCTGTTCCTGCTCGGCACCGTCACCGCGGGGCTCAACAAGTTCGCCACCGATTCGCTCGACGACAACGCGTCCGTCGTGGGCCGGCTGTCCGCATGCAACACGATCGGTTCGATCCTCGGCACGTTCCTGCCCACATTCGTCACCATCCCCGCCGTCGGCACGTTCGTCACGTTCCTCGTCTTCTCCGGACTGCTGCTCGCCATCCCGATCGTCTACTTCGTCTCGATGCGGGCGAAACGCGTCGCCTGCGCCGTCTCCGCCGCCGTGTTCGCCGTGTCCGCCGTGCTCTCGCCGATGAGCGGATTCGCGTTCTGGGAGAACTCCTCGACGCTCGCCTACGAGGGCGAGTCCATCTACAACTACCTGCAGGTGAAGAACCTTTCCGACCGCACCGTCCTGTCCACCAACGTCCTGTTCGGCGTGCAGTCCGTCACAATGAAGGACCAGGGCCTGACCGGCATGTACTACGACACCGCCCTCGCCGCGCCCGCGCTCGCCGACCATGCGCGCTCCGCGCTCGTCCTCGGCATGGGCACCGGCACCTACGCGCGGCAATTGAGGCGCTACTACCCGAAGATGAAGGTGCGGGGCGTCGAGATCGACGCGAAGATCACGCGCCTCGCCGGCGAATACTTCGACGAACCCGCGGACGTGCCCGTCGACACCTACGACGGGCGCGCGTGGCTTGCCGCGTCCCGCGGGAAGTACGACGTGATCATGGTCGACGCGTACCAGGACATCACCATCCCGTTCCAGATGAGCTCCGACGAGTTCTTCACCATGGTCAGGAACCACCTCAACCCCGGCGGCGTGATGGTCGTCAACATGAACATGGTCTCCGACGGACGCGGCTCCATCAACGAGGCGCTCCAGACCACCATCGCCAACGTGTTCGACGGGGCCTGCCGCATCGGCACCACGTACACCGCAGACGTGCCCGGCACCACGAACCGCGAGCTGTTCGCCAAGGCGCCGACGGCCGACGAGCTCGGGCACTACGACGGGTGCAGCGACTCGTGGCGGCGCACCGGCGGCATCGCCACCGTCTCCGAACCGCTCACCTCCACCATGCGCGGCGACGTGAAGGAGCAGGCGTTGCGTGCGGCGGCATGGGAGCGCACGCACGACGGCGCGCTCGCCGCGTACATGAGCGAGGTCGCCTCGCGCATGACGCCCGTGCGCGACCCCTCGCCCGATTCCGGCGACCAGGCGCGCATCCTCACCGACGACCACGCCCCCGTCGAGCTGCTCGGCATGCGCGCGATCGACAACATCATCGCCGAACAGGCGGGGCCATACCGCGAGATCCTGAGGAAGGAGGGCATCCCCGGCCTGCTGCGCGAGGTGCGGTAGACGCGGGGAAGACCGGCGGACGCGCCCGCACGGCGGCCACACGACCGTCACATCGCGTTGGTAGGGTATTGCCCATTGAGCCAACCCCGAGGAGATGGAATACCTTATGTGCGGAATCGCCGGATTCGTCAACGACGACCCGATCGACGTCAAGTGCCCGGTCATCAAGCGGATGACCGACATCATCGCCCATCGCGGCCCCGATTCGGAAGGCAGGTACGTGGACGACCACGTGGCCCTCGGCCACCGGCGTCTGAGCATCATCGACCTCGGCGGCGGCCAACAGCCGATCTACAACGAGGACGGCAACCTCGTCATCACATTCAACGGCGAGATCTACAACTACCGTCCGCTGCGCGCGCAGCTCATCGAGGCCGGCCACACGTTCACCACCGAATCCGACACCGAGGTGCTGCTGCACGGCTACGAGGAGTGGGGCGTCGACCTGCTGCAGAGGATCCGCGGCATGTTCACCTTCGTGATCTGGGACAAGACCAAGAAGGAGCTGTTCGGCGCGCGCGACCACTTCGGCATCAAGCCCTTCTACTACGCGAAGATGAACGGCACGTTCATGTACGCCTCCGAGATCAAGAGCCTGCTGCAGCACCCCGACTTCGTCAAGGAGCTCAACCGCGAGGCGCTCAAGCCGTACATGACCTTCCAGTACCCGCCGTTCGCCGAGACATTCTTCAAGGGCGTGTTCAAACTGCCCGAAGGCCATTACTTCACGTACCGCGACGGGAAGATGGACATCCACCGCTACTACGACGAGCGCTTCCGCGAGTCGGACGTGACGCTCGACCATCTCGTCGACACCATCGACGACACGGTCGTCGGCTCCGTCAAGGCCCACCAGATCGCCGACGTGGAGGTCGGCTCGTTCCTCTCCTCCGGCGTGGACTCCAGCTACGTGGCCGCCGTGGCCCGACCGCAGCACACGTATTCGATCGGCTTCGGCAAGGGAACCTACAACGAGAGCCAGCAGGCCGGCGAACTCGCCGGGATCCTCAAGCTCAACAACACGGCCGAGGCCCTGACCGACGAGGAGGCGTTCAGCGCCTTCCCGCAGATCCAGTGGCATCTCGACGAGCCCGACTCCAACCCGAGCTGCGTGCCGCTGTTCTTCCTCTCGAAGCTCGCCGCGCACGACGTCAAGGTCGTGCTCTCCGGCGAGGGCGCCGACGAGCTGTTCGGCGGCTACATCGACTACGGCGTGCACACGAAGTCGAAGGCCATCAAGGTCGTCACCCGCTGGCTCACCCACCTGCCTGCAGGCGCCCGCCACGCCATCGCCCGCTGGTGCAAGGGCAAGACCTTCCACGGCGCATGGCATCTGTACGCGAACCTCGCGCCCGCCGAGGAGAGCTTCATCGGCCAGGCGCGCGTGTTCGAGGAGTCCGAGTCCGACCGCATCCTCAAGCCCGCGTACCGCAAGGCGCCCAGCGTGCAGAGCATCGTCGACAGGACCTATGCGCGCATCGAGGGCAAGGGGCTGAGCGAGCTCAAGAAGAAGCAGTACCTCGACATGCACCAGTGGATGCCCGGCGACATCCTCCTCAAGGCGGACAAGCTCACCATGGCCCACTCGCTCGAGCTGCGCGTGCCGCTGCTCGACAAGGTGCTCATGGGCGTCGCCGAGCAGGTGCCCACCAAGTGGCTCATCAACGACGAGAACACCAAGTACGCGTTCCGCCAGGCGGCCGGCCGCCACCTGCCCGAGGAGTGGAAGAGCCGCGAGAAGCTCGGCTTCCCCGTGCCGATCAAGAAGTGGCTGCGCGAGGAGAAGTACTACAAGCTGGTGCGCTCCGTGTTCGAACGCGACTACGTGAACGAGTTCTTCGACCAGGACGCGATCCTCAAGATGCTCGACGACAACTACGCCGGCAAGACCGACGACCGCCGCCGCATCTGGACCGTCTACACGTTCCTGACCTGGTACGACGTGTACTTCGTGCACGACGGCTCCAAGCCGGACGTGCTCGACCTCAAGGACTGACAGCCGGCCGAAGACACGCCGATGGCACACGGCCGGCGAATGTCCGGCCGTGTGGTACACTCTTCATTTGGCTTGAGAAATCAAGAAAGCGGGGCAACCCCACCTGGAAGCCTTTCAGGGCTTCGGGTTCACGGCATGGGCCGACATCGTGCGGATGAACCGGCGATGGATATGGACGCCTTATGGCGTCGGAATGAATGCGATGCGCGCAGGACCGCGCATGGGCATCGGCCTGCCATGGAACCGAAACGCTGAACGACCTCCATGTGCGCTCCGTCAAGGAAAATCAGAGGATTGGAGTCATCATCAGCGACGAACCACGCATTAACGACGAGATTCGCGTCTCGCAGGTGCGCCTGATCGGCCCGAACGGCGAGCAGGTTGGCGTCATCGCGACCTCGGTCGCCCTCAACCTGGCGAAGGAAGCGAACCTCGATCTCGTCGAGGTGGCGCCCAACGCGAAGCCTCCGGTCGCCAAGCTCATCGATTACGGCAAGTTCAAGTACAACGAGAAGATCAAGGCTCGTGAGGCCCGCCGCAACCAGAACACGGCCGAGATCAAGGAGATCCGCTTCCGCCTCAAGATCGACGACCACGACTTCGACGTGAAGAAGGGACATGTCGTGCGCTTCCTCAACGGCGGTGACAAGGTCAAGGTCACCATCATGCTGCGCGGCCGCGAGCAGTCCCGCCCGATCGGCGGCGTGGAGCTGCTGCAGCGCCTCGCCGCGGATGTGGAGGAGTACGGCACCGTCGAGTCCAAGCCCAAGCAGGAGGGCCGCAACATCATCATGACGCTTGCGCCCAAGGGCAAGAAGGTGCACACCCAGTCCGAGCAGCGCCGTCGCGGCGCCGAGTCCCGCGCCGAGCGCCAGGCCCGACAGGCCGCGCGTCTCGCCGCCAAGCAGGAGGCCCAGGCCCAGGCCGCGGCCGAAGCGAAGGCCTCGGTTTCCCCCACGACTTCCAACAAGAAGCACATCAACAAGGAGGGCAGCAATGCCGAAGATGAAAAGTAACTCCGCCGCTTCCAAGCGCGTCCGTCGCACCGGCACGGGCAAGCTGATGCAGGTCGGCAGCTCCATGCGCCACAACCTTGAGCACAAGTCCGCCCGCAAGCGCCGCGCGCTGAAGGCCGATCAGGTCCTCGCCGGCCCGCAGACCAAGAAGCTCAACCGCATGCTCGCCAAGTGAGCCCCATCCGGGAACAAGACATCAGAAAGCTGAGGAAATAGATTATGGCACGTGTCAAGCGCGCAGTGAACGCCCACAAGAAGCGTCGCGTCGTTCTCGAGAGGGCCTCGGGCTACCGCGGCCAGCGCTCCCGCCTGTACCGCAAGGCCAAGGAGCAGCTGTTCCACTCCTTCAACTACAACTTCCGCGACCGCAAGGCCCGCAAGGGTGACTTCCGCAAGCTGTGGATCCAGCGCATCAACGCCGCCGTCCGCGCCGAAGGCATCACCTACAACCGCTTCATCCAGGGCCTGCACCTGGCCGGCATCGAGCTGGACCGCCGCGCCCTCGCCGAGCTGGCCGTCTCCGATCCGGAGACCTTCAAGGCCATCGTGGAGGCCGCCAAGGCCGCCCTGCCGGCGGACGTGAACGCCCCGGTCGCCGCCTGAGACGCATCGGCGCGAACCGCGCCGACACTCGTCCGGCCCGCCGGCCGGCCGTAAGCGCCGAAACCCCGCCCCGTGCGGGGTTTTCGCATATCATGGGGGCATCATGGACAACGGATTCGACCGGCTGCTGGAGCAGTTCACCGCACACATCGACGTCGAACGGGGGCTGGCGCGGGCGACCGTCACGGCGTACACGTCGGACCTCAGACGCTACATCGCGTTCCTGCGCGCCAGGGGAGTCGACCGTCCGGACGGGATCTCCAGACAGGACGTGGAGGACTACGTCGCCGCATTGGACGCCGACGGGGAGAGCGCCCGGTCCAAGGCGAGGAGACTCGCCTCGGTGCACGAGTTCCACCGCTTCGCGCTCGGCCAGCACATGGTCGCCGACGACGTGTCCGCCACGGTCAAGGCGCCCAAAGGGGCATCCACGCTACCCGACGTGCTCACCGTCGACGAGACGGCCCGCCTGCTCGACGCGGTGCCCGTGGAGGGCGACGACCCGGTCATGCTGCGTGACAAGGCGCTGCTCGAGTTCATGTACGCCACCGGATGCCGGGTGTCCGAGGCCGTGGGACTCGATCTGGACGACATCGACCTCGGGGAGCGGATCGTCCGGCTCATGGGCAAGGGGTCCAAGCAGCGTCTCGTGCCGGTGGGAGGCCACGCCTGCGCGGCGATGGGCCGTTATCTGCGCCTGTCCCGCCCGGCATTGGAGGCGAGGGCGCGCAAGGGGCCGGAGCGCCGTGCGGTCTTCCTCAACAAACGCGGGGCGCGCCTGTCCCGGCAATCCGTGTGGGAGGTCGTCAAGGCGGCCGGCGAACGCGCGCGCATCGACAAGCCGCTCCACCCGCACACGCTGCGCCACTCCTTCGCCACACACCTCATCCAGGGCGGCGCGGACGTGCGCACCGTGCAGGAGCTGCTCGGCCACGCGAGCGTGACCACCACGCAGATCTACACGCATGTGAGCCCGGAGAACCTCATCGAGACGTACCTGACCGCGCATCCCCGTGCGAGATGACCTCAATCCGATGACGATGATGATAAGGTGAACGATATGCCTACCGATATGCTTGGACGCGAGTATGAGACCTTCCCCGCCCCCGAGCCGCTCAAGCGGCACGGGCCGGCCAGGGTCATCGCCATGTGCAACCAGAAGGGCGGCGTAGGCAAGACCACCAGCTCCATCTCCATCGCCGGCGCGTTGAGCCAGTACGGCCGCAAATGCCTCATCGTCGATTTCGATCCGCAGGGCGCCGCCACCGTGGGGCTCGGCATCAACGCCAACACCGTGGAGCGCACCATCTACAACGCGCTGTTCGACTTCCGCATGGACGTGCACGAGGTGGTGCGCCACACCGCGTTCGAGAACCTCGACATCATCCCCGCGAACATCGACCTGTCCGCAGCCGAGGTGCAGCTCGTCACCGAGGTGGGGCGCGAGCAGATCCTCGCCTCCGTGCTGCGTCCCCTGCGCGACGAGTACGACGTGATCATCATCGACTGCCAGCCGTCGCTCGGCCTGCTGACCGTGAACGCGCTGACCGCCGCGGACGGCGTCATCATCCCCGTGGCCGCCGAGTTCTTCGCGCTGCGCGGCGTGGCCCTGCTCATGCAGTCCATCGAGAAGGTGCAGAGCCGTATCAACCCCTCGCTGAAGGTGTATGGCGTGCTCGTCACGATGTTCACGCGCACCCTCCACTGCGAGGAGGTCATGCAGCGCATCTACGAGGCGTTCCAGGATAAGGTGTTCCACACCGTCATCTCCCGGTCCATCAAGCTGCCCGACTCCACCGTCGCCGCGGCGCCGATCACGATCTTCGCGCCCCAGCACAAGACCAGCAAGGAATACCGCGAGGTCGCGCGCGAGCTCGTCGCCAACGGGGTCATCGCCTGAATGGACGCCATGCCAGAGGATTCCGGCGCAATCGCGTCCCCCGGGTTCTCCGTGAACCTTGATGTGTATTCAGGCCCGTTCGACGTGCTGCTCGGCATGATCGCCAACCGCAGGCTCGAACTGACCGAGGTGTCGCTGTCCTCGGTCACCGAGGAGTTCCTCGACCATGTGCGCGGCCTCGACTTCGCTCGCAACATGGACGAGGCGAGCGCCTTCATCGACGTCGCCTCGGTGCTCGTCGAGGCGAAGAGCGCGGCGTTGCTGCCGGCCGGCGAGGAGCGGGACGACCGCGACGCGACCGGCATGGAGGCGTTGCGCGAACGCGACCTGCTGTTCGCCAGGCTGCTGCAGTACCGGGCCTACAGGCAGGCCGCCGCCGATTTCCGCGCGCGTCTGACGGCGAACGCCGGACGGTTTCCGCATCCGGGTGCGGTGGACGGTACGGTGTCCGCGCTGCTGCCGGAACTGGTGTGGACGGTCGGGCCGGACGATCTGGCCCGCATCGCCGCGAGGACGATCGCGCACGCCCCGGTTGACGAGGTGAGCGTGCGCCAGCTGCACGTGCCGCCGGCCGACCTCAGGGCGCAGGCCCGACTGGTGCGCGACCGGCTGCGCGCGCTCGGCGAGGGGGAGTCGCTCACCTTCGGGGACCTCTCCGCCGACGCCCACGGCACCGCCGAGGTCGTGGCGAGGTTCCTCGCCGTGCTCATGTTCTTCAGGCAGGGCGCCGTGCAGTTCAGGCAGACGGCGCCGTATGACCCGCTCCATCTGCGCTGGACGCCGGGCGCCGCCGAGGGATTCGGCGACGATATGACCATCGACGAAAGGGACTTCGCATGACGACCGCCTCCGCCCCCGCCCGTAGGACGCTTTCCGTGGAGGAGTTTCCCGGAGGGCTCAAAGCCTGCCTCGAGGCGATCCTCATGGTCGCCGACGAGCCTCAGCAGGCCGGTGACCTGGCCCGCGTGCTCGCCGTCGACGAGACGACGGTGAGCGAGGCGCTCGGCAGGCTCCAGGCCGCGTACGAGGTGTCGAACCGGGGCTTCGAACTGCGGCACAGCGCGCGCGGCTGGCTGTTCGCGAGCCGCGCCGTGTACGAACCGGTCGTCGCCGCGTTCGTCACCGACGGACAGGCCGCCCGGCTGAGCCAGGCCGCACTCGAGGCCCTCGCCGTGATCGCCTACCGCCAGCCGGTCACGCGCGCCCAGGTCGCCGCCATCCGCGGCGTCAACTCCGACGGCGTGATCCGGTCCCTCATGGTGCGCGGACTGGTGCGCGACGCCGGCATGGACGCCGAGTCGCGGGCCTCGCTGCTGGCCACCACCGATCTGTTCCTGGAACGCATGGGGCTTGAATCGCTTGACGGGCTTCCCGAACTCGCACCGTTCCTGCCCGAATCCGTCGACGAGGCCATGGACGACTGACTCTTGCCCGTCTGAGCGGTCAGAACGGGAAATACCGGCCCCGATCCATCTTGCGGGAGATCTCGTCGAGGTCGTGCGCCATTTGCCGGTCCTCCTCGGAACCCTTCCGCAACCGGCTTGCCTTGGCGTCGAGATGGTGCTGCACCGAACACATCGCGACCAGCGCGATGATGACGACGAATGCGACCATTACGACGATCATCAACCAATTCATGGGACCCATGATAGTTCCCGCCGCCATGCTCCGTGTGGCATGTGGCCGATAGGTTGTGTCCGCGGGGGCCTTTCACCGGTGGCGTATCTAAGATATGCATAATGCGCCCGGGAAACGGCGGCGGTCCGATCCATCGCGCCGCCGCCCGCGGGCGGGGAGGTTGCCATGGGCAATGTGACGGATGATCTGCGGACGCGGTTCGATACGTTCGACGATGACGCGTTCAACGAGGTGGACAGCCTGGTGCTGTCGCAGCTGGCGTATGCGCGCATGCCCGGCAACGTGCCGCGATGGCATGGCGGCGGGGGCGGCGTTCCCGACCACGGCATCCATGTCGGAGACCGTGCCTGCGGGGAGACGGGACGGCGAAGCCTCATCCCGATGGTCCCCATCCGCGATCTGCTGCGCGCCGAATGCTACGACGCCATGTTCGGGCGCGTGTGGTCTCCGCAACTGAACGTCGATCTGCTGCGCGCCATGTGCGAGAGCCCGCGTTGGCGCGCCTTGCGCGTGGGCGGCTACGTGGACGAGTTCGACGCGGCGTCCACCAAACAGTTCTCGGCATGCGTGTTCGACGTGGGCGAAGGCACGCTCTACGTCGCCTTCCGCGGCACCGACAGCTCGATCATCGGCTGGAAGGAGGACTTCGCGATGGCGTTCCGCCGGCCGGTCGCCTCGCAGTCGGCCGCCGTGCGCTATCTCGCCGATGCGGCCGCGCGGTGGGACGGGCCGTTGATGGTGGGAGGCCATTCCAAAGGCGGCAACCTCGCGGTGTATGCGGCCGCCGCGATGCCGGACGACATCGCGGCGCGCATCGCCGCCGTGTACTCGCATGACGGGCCGGGCTTCGACGAATCCTTCCTCGAATCGACCGAATACCGGCGCGTGGCCGGCAAGGTGCGCAAGTCCGTACCCGAATCGTCGGTCATCGGCATGCTGTTCGAGAACCGTGAACGGGCCGACGCCGGCTACGAGGTGGTGGCGAGCGACGGACTCGGCATCATGCAGCACTTCGCATTGAACTGGCAGGTGAAGGACGGCCGGTTCGTGCACGCGGACGGCCTGTCGGGCGGCGCCCGTTACGCGGCCCGCACGCTCAACGACTGGATGGCCCGGTACGACGACGACCGCCGCCGCCTGTTCATCGAGAACCTGTTCGCCATCCTCGAGGCAAGCGGATACCGCACGTTCGGCGAGCTCACCGCGCACTGGACGCAATCGCTGCCGGCCATGCTCGCCGCGTTGCGCGGCATCGACGCCGAGGACCGCGAGGTGATCGCCGCCGTGCTCAAGGGACTCGCCGCCACCGCGGCCACGGCCGCGATCCCCGGCGCGGGCCCCGGGGAATCCGCATCGCGGCGGAGATGAACTTTCGGTGACATGACGCCGTACGACGTGGCCGCATCGTTACAGTGGAGATATGCGGGACGGTGCAGCGGCGAGGGACAAGAACGACGGCAGGTCACGGACGGGCGGCGGAAAACGACGGGCCGTGCGGACCGTCGTCGTCCTGCTCGCCTTCATCGCGGCGTGCGCGGCCGCCTACGGCGGGGCCTACGCCATCGGCCGTGCGACGGCCGATCCCAGGGACACCGCAGCCTACCACGAACTCGCGCGACAGGTCGGGGACGCGAAGCGAAGCGCCGACTCCAACAGGGACACATCGAAGAAGCTGGTCTCCGAGCTCAAGGACCTGCGCAGGCAGGAGGAACAGGCCAGACGGAGCAACCGGTCCGATGAGGACGCCTACCGCCGGTACGTGCCGGACGACGCGGCGGCGGACGGCACGCTCGCCATGGAATCGTTCGACGTGGGGCAGGGCATCACACCGGGCGACCCGTTCATGCGCCCACGCATCGTGCTGCGCAACCGTACCGGACACGTCGTCACCGACATCACCGTGGAATACGTCATCGTGGGCGATGACGGCGCGGTGCTCGAGGACGACGTGACCGAAGGCGCGTCGAACATACGCGTCTACCCCGGCAGGGCGGTGGCCGTGGACGACCTGACGCTCACCGACGGCCACGACGGGGCGCTGCTCAAACCGGTGAAATACCGGTACAGGACCGCGCAGGCGGACTCCTCGTACACCGAGAAGGAGTTCCCGGCGGACATGCCGACGAAGGTGATTCCATGAGAGGCAACGGGAACGACCATTGGGATGACGCATTGTACCGGGCGATCGTACGCGCCATCGACACGGTGCGCGGGGCCGTGCGCGCCGTGGATGTCCGTCGTGCCGCGAGGATCGCGGCCGCGGCGGCGTGCGCCATCGTCATGCTCGGCGTGCCCGCGGCCCTCGCGGCGGCCGGCTGGAGGCGGGGCGCCGCGGACATCGACGTGGCCGGCAGCGCGCCGTACCGGGCCGAACGGCGAAGGCTGGAACTGGCCCGGAGCGACCTCGGGGAATCCGAACAGGACATCGGGCTGCGCAGGAAGGACGTGGCCAAGGCGAGGGAATCCCTCGACGGGGCCAAGGCGGAAGGCGAGCGGTACCGTGCCGCCGTCGAGGAATTCCAGACGGCGGGCAGGCAGACGAAGGCACCCGCGCTCGCCGTCGTGTCCATAGGCGACATGACCGATGACTACGGATACCGGTCCATCCCCATCACCGTGCACAACACGACGTCGAACACATACACGTACTATTCGATCGACTACCAGGCCACGGACGACGACGGGGACGTCGCCTACACGGGTTTCGCGATGTTCGACAGCGCCTCGGGAGCGGTCTGCATGCCCGATTCGGACTGCACGATGCGGATCCTCGACCGTCATGATTTCACGGGGCAGACCGTCACCCCGATGTCCTGGAGCGTGAGCGGCCCCGGCGGCACGGCGGACGACTATGGACGGTACGGGGACGATGTGACGGCCCGCCGGTTCTGAATCGGGCCTAACGTAGCCCGCACGAAATCATCGTCATAATGACGCCGGCGATCCCCGGACACGAGAAACCGCACCTCCGATCATCGAATCCGAATTGCTTCAGTCCCGACAATCGGGGTGCGGTTCACATTTCCTGGGCCGTATCCGGGGCGAGGATCGGCCGTTTTAGTCGATGAGCTTGTAGCCGTGGGCCGCCACGACGCTCTTGAGCTTGTCGAGATAGGTCTCCGCCGCCTTGGAGAGCTTGGCGCGCTCGTTGGTGATCCAGCCGACGAGCATCGTCTCGTCCGAGTCGAGCGGGACGGTGCAGATCTTCTCGTTGTTGAGGTCGCCGTTGTCGATGCCGGTGCACACCGTGTAGCCGTTGAGGCCGATGATGAAATTGAGGATCGTGGCGCGGTCGGTCACGTTGATCTGCTTGGGGGAGTAGTCCGGCCAGACCGCCTCCTCGGCGAAGTAGAAGGAGCCGTCCTCGCCCTGCTCGTACTGGATGAACGGGTAGGGCCTGAGGTCCTTCATCGTGACCATCTTCTTCGAGGCGAGCGGATTCGTGCGCGAGATGAACACGTGCAGCGGCGCGCGGAAGAGCGCGTGGAACTCGAGATGCTTCTCGCGCAGCAGCTTGCCGATGACGTCCTTGTTGAAATCGGACAGGTAGATGATGCCCACGTCGGAGCGCATGTTCGCCACCGAATCGATGATGTCGCGCGTGCGGGTCTCGCGGATCGTGAACTCGTACTCGTCGGAGTGGATGGAGTCGATCATCTCGACGAACGCCTCGACCGCGAACATGTAGTGCTGCGTGGACACGGTGCACAGCTGCTTGCGCGGCTTCGCGTTCTTGTAGCGTTCCTCGAGCAGCGACGCCTGGTCGAGGACCTGGCGCGCGTAGGTGAGGAACTCCGCGCCGTCGACCGTCAGCGCGATGCCCTGCGAGGAACGGGTGAAGATCTCGATGCCGAGCTCCTTCTCCAGTTCCTTGACGGAGGAGCTCAGGGCCGGCTGGGAGACGTAGAGTTCATGCGAGGCCTCGTTCATCGAACCGCATTCGACGATCTTGACGATGTATTTGAGTTGCAGAAGCGTCATAAATAGCAGTTATACCAGTGGGGATGGCCGGGGGTCGAGGTTATAGCCGGGGATTCCATCCGCACGGCCGTACGGTGAGATGCCCTGGTATGGGGACGCCGTGCGGCCGTGCGGCGTCTACAGCCGCACGCCGAGTCCGGCGAGCGAATCGCGCGCGGCGACGGCGCCGGAGAAGAGCAGGCCATGGATGCCCACCTCGTTCGCGCCGGCCACGTTCTTCGCGGTGTCGTCGAAGAACACGCACCCGTCCGCCTCGAGACCGAAGCGGGAGAGCGCCAGCTCGTAGATGTCGGCGTTCGGCTTGTGCATCTTCTCGACACCGGAGACGACCGTGCCCTGCAGCAGTTCGCCGAGCACCGGGTACTTGTCGAAGGCGATGTGGATCGTCTCATGCGACCAGTTCGTCAGCCCCCACACGCCGTAGCCGTGGGCCTTGAGGTCGCGCAGCAGCTGTTCCATGCCGGGCAGCATGCGCGGCAACGCGTCGCCGTAATGGTCGATGTAGTAGCGGAAGACCGCCGCGATCTCCCCGCCCTGCTCGCGCACCACGTCCGGCCAGATCCGGTCGAAGTCCTCGCCCGCGTCCATGCGGTCCTCGTAGCGGAAGAACCCGTGCGGGTCGTCGTCGGCGCAGATCGCGTCGACGACGTCGTCCGGGAAACGGCCCTCGAGACAGGCGCGCACCTGCCAGTCGAGCAGGACGCCGCAGAAATCGAAGATCACGTCGGTGATGGGGGAGTCGGCCATGATGGCTCCTTGCATGGGATCGGGTGTCGAATGGATTCGGGTCCAGTCTACGTGGCGGTGTGCTCGGGTCAGGAGAGCGCGTCCGCCAACGCGTCCGGGATCGCGCCGATCACGTCCGAGGCGACGATCGGATGGCCGAGCGTATGGAACCGCCGCGACCGCCCGCGCATGCCGAACAATTCCGGCTCCTGCCAGCCGCGCTGTTCGGATTCGGAGGCGATGGCCGCGGCCGAGCCGTGCAGGTACGCGGCCGAGGCGACCGTCTCCGCGACCAGTTCCGGATCGGGATCCGCCGTGCCCGTCTGCGCGAGCAACGCCCCCGTCAGCCCGGCGAGCACATCGCCCGCGCCGGCCGTGCCCAGCCAGGCCGGGCCGGCCCCCGCCACGAACGTGTGCCCGCCGTCGCCGACCACGATCGTGGCCGGCCCCTTGAGCAGCACCGTCGCGCCCGTGGCCGTCTGCGCCTCGCGCGCGAATCGCAGCGGCTCGCACGCGACCTCGGCGGTGGAGACGCCCAGCATGCGGGCCAGTTCTCCCGCATGCGGCGTGAGCACCACCTGCGACGGCACGTGGTCCGGCAGCAGATCCAACGCGCCCGCGTCCACGACGACCGGCGGCATCGCCGCCGACCCCTCGTCGTCCGTCGAATAGTGGGCGAGCAGCGCGGCGATCGTCTCGCGCTGGATGTCGCGGAGCTCAGGGTCGCCGTCGTTGTCCGGCACACCCGATCCCACCACCCACGACTGCACGTGTCCCTTGCCGAGCACCGCCTCCGGCAACGCCGCGAGAACCATGTCCTGCGCGCGCTCCGGGCCGAGGTAGCGGACCATGCCCACGTTCGTGCGCGCCGCCGCCCTCGTGGTGAGCACCGCGGCTCCCGGGTAGCGCGCCGAGCCGGTGACCAGGCCCACCACGCCGCGCGAATACTTCGCATCGTCGACCCGCGGCAGACGTATCGCGCCGGCCGCCAGGTCGCGGTCCACCGCCTCGGCGGCCGGCTCCACGCCGTCCAGGTCGAATCCGAAATCGACCAGGGTCAGCCGGCCGCATGCGAAGGTGGCCGGCGGCAGCATCGCGCACGGCTTCATCGCACCGAACATCACCGTCGCATCCGCCGGGATGTAGGCGCCGGTGAGCGAACCGTCGTCCACTCCGACGCCGGACGGCGTGTCCACGGCGAGCACCAGCGGCAGCCCGTCGTCGCCCTCGCGGTCCGGCAGCGCGGGACGATCGGGCAGCGGAGACACGAGGTCCCCGCGCCCGTCGGCGGCGGGCACGCCGAGCGACGCGGCGACCGCCGCCGGGATGCCGCGCAGCGCGCCCGTCAGGCCGATGCCGGTCATCGCGTCGATGACCAGATGCGAACGCCGGGCCACGTCGACCGCGGCGTGCAGCCGTTCGCCGGCCTCGCCGGGCGTGAACCCGGACGCGCATCCCGGGATCTCCGCCGACGGGTCGAGCACCAGTATCTTGCCGCCGGCGCGCACGAGCGCGGCGAACCCCTCGTCGTGCAACGAGCGGCCGACCGCCACCGCGTTGACCTGCGCGCCCTCCTCGGCGAGCATCGCCGCGGCGAACAGGCCGTCGCCGCCGTTGTCGCCGGCGCCGGCGAACAACGTGACGACCGCGTCCTCCACGTCCACGTCCTCGTCGTCGAGCATCGCCGCGGCCGTATGCGCCACGGCGTTCGCCGCCATGCGCATCAGCGGCACGCCGTCATCCAGCAGCGGGCGTTCCATTTCGCGCACGTCGGCGGCGGCGTAGGCGGCGTGCAGCAGGGTCCCACGACGTTCCGCATCGTTCGTTGTATCCATGGCGACCTCCCCGGGCTCATGTAATCGGCCGGTTCCCGATATTCCCTCCCGGACGCATGGGCGTCCGGATCCACCGTCCAGTCTAGTCCGGCCGTGCGGGGCGTTCTTCCGCCCTGCCGTTATAGTGGGTCGTTGGCAAAACGGCGCATGGCGCCGACGACGAACGACACGGAAAGCGACGGGTGGGGTTTATGGCGATCGATGCACAGGGTCTGGAGATTCAGATCGGCGCGCGCACCTTGCTGCACCCCACCGACTTCCATGTCGCCAAGGGCGACAAGATCGGCCTCGTCGGGCGCAACGGCGCCGGCAAGACCACGCTCACGCGCGTCGTCACCGGCGACATGCTGCCCACCGCGGGCAAGGTGCGCGTCTCCGGCAAGCTCGGCTACCTGCCGCAGGACACGCACGCCGCCGACCCGGAGCAGACCGCGCTCGACCGCATGATGAGCGCGCGCGACATCGCCTCGATCATCAGCCGCATCCGCAAGGCCGAGAAGGAGATGACCGACCCGGACCCGGATGTGATGACGAAGGCCATGAACCGTTACGACAAGGCCATGCAGGACTTCGACAAGGCCGGCGGCTACGCGGCCCAGTCCGAGGCGATCACCATGGCGGCCTCGTTGGGCCTGCCCCAGGAGGTCATGGAGCAGAAGCTCGGCACCCTGTCCGGCGGCCAGCGCCGCCGCATCGAACTGGCGCGCATCCTCTACTCGGATGCGGACACGCTCATCCTCGATGAGCCCACGAACCACCTCGACGCCGATTCCATCGAATGGCTGCGCGGCTACCTCAAGAAGTACGAGGGCGGCTTCCTCGTCATCTCCCACTCCACCGAACTGCTCGACGAGGTCGTCAACAAGGTGTGGCACCTCGACGCGCAGCTCGGCCAGATCGACATGTACTCGCTCGGCTGGAAGGCGTACCTGCACCAGCGCGTCGTCGACGAGGAGCGCCGACGCCGCGAACGCGAGGTCGCCGAGAAGAAGGCCGAACGCCTCATGAAGCAGGGCATCCGCCTGCATGCCAAGGCCACCAAGGCCGTCGCCGCACAGAACATGATGCGCCGCGCCGAGAAGCTCCTCGAGAACACCTCGGAGGCGCAGAAGAAGGAGAAGGTGGCGGACATCCGCTTCCCCGAACCCGCGCCGTGCGGCAAGACCCCGATCATGGCGAAGGACATCTCCAAGGCGTACGGCTCCAACATCGTGTTCGCCGGCGTCAACCTCGCCATCGACAAGGGCTCGCGCGTCGTCATCCTCGGCTACAACGGCGCCGGCAAGACCACCACGCTGCGCCTGCTCGCCCACATCGAACAGCCCGACACCGGTTCCGTCGACTACGGCCACGGCTGCAAGATCGGCTACTTCGCGCAGGAGCACGACACGCTCGACCTCGACGCCACCGTGCTCGAGAACCTCACGCACGTCGCCCCCGAACTCAACGACACGCAGGCGCGTTCCATCCTCGGCTCGTTCCTGTTCTCCGGCGACGACGCGATGAAGCCGGCCCGCGTGCTCTCCGGCGGCGAGAAGACGCGACTCGCGCTCGCCACGCTCGTCACCTCGCGTGCCAACGTGCTGCTGCTCGACGAGCCCACCAACAACCTCGACCCCGCCTCGCGCGAGGAGATCCTCAAGGCCATCGCCAAGTACGAGGGCGCGATCGTGCTCGTCACCCACGACGAGGGCGCCGTCGAGGCGCTCAACCCGGAACGCGTCCTCCTCATGCCCGACGGCGACGAGGATCTGTGGAACGACTCCTACCTCGAACTGGTCGCCGAGGAGTAGCCCTCCAGATACGCGCGCATGCGGCGCAGGCCCTCGGCGGTGGCTTCGGGCGTGCCCACGTAGCTCAGACGCACGTAGCCGCGGCCGCGATCGCCGAACCCGGAAGCGGGCGTGACCACCACCTTGGCCCGTTCCAACAGGTCGACCGCGAACGCATGGTCGTCCATGCCGGTGCCGCGCACGTCCACCAGCACGTAGAACGCGCCGTCCGGCGTCGCGCACGAGACCATCGGCATGCCCTCCACGGCGGCGACGACCATGTCGCGGTTCTTGCGGTAGACGGCCGTCATCTCGTCGAGGATCTCGTTCGATCCCTCCAACGCGGCGACAGCCCCCGTCTGCAGCGCGCCCGGCACGCAGGAGACGATGTCCTCCTGCATCACCGTCATCCGGTCGATGATCGGTTTCGGACCGAACGCGGCGCCGATGCGCCAACCGGTCATCGCGAACGTCTTCGAGAAGCTGTCCACCACCACGGTGCGCCGGCGCATGCCCGGCACCGCGGCGATCGACAGGCATTCGACCGACGGATCGTAGACGAACGAGCGGTACACCTCGTCGCTGATCACCCATAGGTCGTGCCGCTCGCACACCTCGGCGATGAGATCCAGCTGTTCGGCGTCGATGACCGCGCCGGTGGGGTTCGACGGCGAATTGAGCAGGATCGCGCGTGTGCGCGGAGTGACGGCGGCCTCCACGTCCGCGGCCTGCATACGGAAGCCGTGGCCCGCGTCGAGCGGCACCGGCACGACGTTCGCGCCGACGAGCCTGACCTGTCCGAAATAGTTCGCATAGCCCGGGTCGGGGATGAGGATGTCGTCGCCCGGATCGAGCGTCGCCAGCATCGCCAGGTACACGGCCTCCATGCCGCCCGCCGTGACGATCACGTCCGTGTCCGGGTCGTAGTCGGTGCCGTCCGCCGTGTTGCGGTGCTCGCACCACGCCTCGCGCAACGCCGCCGCGCCGCGGTTCGGCGTGTAGTGCGTGTCGCCGAGGCTCGCGGCCCGGTAGGCGGCGTCGATGACCGGCTGCGGCGTGTCGAAGCCCGGCTCGCCGATGGCGAACGAGACGGCGTCCGGCACGTGCGCGGCCAGCTCGAACATCTCTCGCACGCTCGGATAGAGCGCCTCTGCGGCGCGTTGCGACACCTGCGGCATATCGTGACCTTCCTTCCGCCCTCCACGGGGCGCGTCGACGGCATTGCCGGACAGTATGCCAATGTGGTGTTGCATGCACGTAATCGGCGCGCGGGGATGCACCCGCCTAGTCGAAGAAACCGTCGCCGACCGGGGGCATCGGCCTGAAATCGTCCGGGGGCATCGGCCTGAAATCGTCATGGCGCGGCGACGGGACCGGCGCCGGCCGATCCCACGCGAACGGGGCGGGTCCCTGGTTGCGGTGCATGTACTCGAACACGTCCGCATCCGTCGGCTCGGGCTGGTCCGCCCATGCGACGCCGCCGGAGGTCAGCGGGTCGAGGGCGTCGATGCGCCGGCGCATCAGGGCGATGGCGTCCGAAAGCCGCCGGAACTCCTCCATGTCGGACTGGTCCGCGCCGACGGGTTCCGGTCCGAGCCTCCGTTCGACGAGATCGAGATAGCCGCGCTCGCGGTCCAGGTCCGCATGCAGCGCCGCCTCCCGGCGCAATGCGGCGTACAGCCGTTCGCTGCGGCACTCGCGCTGCGCCTGTTCGAGGGTCAGGGCGCGTTTGCGCTCCATGTCGGCGAGCCGGTATTGCGTGCTCGTCGCGTCCGAGAGCGCCTTGAACAGGGACGGCATGCGTTCCTCGATCATCGTGTTGGTCGTGTCCCTGCTGGTCTTCTGCCGGTAATGGACCATGTCGCTGTCGACGCGCATGACCATCATCCCCGTGCCGACGAATTCGCGTGACCGTTCCTCGATCCATTTCGGCGTCCCGTCCGCCGCGGCGCGTGCGCCCAGGACGCGGGTCTTCGGCGCGGTCCCCGCCCGCGAGGATTCCGCCAGGTGGAAGGACAGCAGGTACCCGTCCCGCTGCACGATCACATGCGGCCACGGCCATCTGCCGTCGCGCGCCTTCTCGAACAGCGGCTCGGCCGGGTCCGGCACCGAGAACCCCTGGTTCAGCGCCTCGCGCACGATGGCCGTGATGAGCCCCGTGGCCCGGGGTATCTGCCCGTCGGAGACGTATTGCCGGTCGACGTCCTCCTTGAACCGTTCGACCCACGGTCCCGCGGACGTGTCGATGCCGGGGTCCTCCCCGCGCCCTTCGCCGTCGTCGATGGTCCCATGTGCGTCGGTGCCGCATGTGCCGGTTGCGATTGTCATGTTCCTCGTCCCTTCGTTTGCGTCGGCCGCACGGCCGCGGGCGAACCTCCTTTGGTGATCGCCGGTCACCACTTTGGTACGGACGTCGCCCCGACGCAAAACGGATGGAGGGAATGTGCGCAATGGTGGATAAACCGGTGCATAAGCACGGGCGGCCCGGACGACGGCGGATTATTTCTCCCCGGGGTATTGCCATCGCGGTCCCGCCCCGTTACATTGGGAATGCCCATCGCCGGCATACGCCGCCGTCACGCCCCCGCATGAAACGGAGACCCATTGAGCGACAGCACCGCACCCAGGACCACTCCCGAGAACCCGCCCGTCGCCTCCCGCGGGACGCGGCTGCAGGTGCCCGAACTGATCTCCATCGGCGTGTTCTCCGCCCTCTACTTCGTGATGGTATGCGTGGCCACGCTGGTCAGCACGTTGTTCACCGGCGGGTTCGGCTCCATCTTCCTTCCGGCGATCGCGGCGTTGATCTCCGGACCCGTCTACATGCTGTCGGTCGCCCGGGTGGGACGGTTCGGCGGCATCACGGTGATGGGGATGGTGATCGGCCTGTTCCTGTTCGTCTCCGGCCATTTCATCCTCTCGTTCGCGGCGAGCGTGGTGTTCCCCGTCGCCGCCGATCTGATCGCGCGCGCCGGCGCCTACCGCGGCAAGGCGCCGCTGCTCGTCTCCTACGTGGTGTTCTCCTACGGCCTGACCGGTCCCATCCTGCCGTTGTGGTTCATGCGCGACGCCTACGTGGCGAGCCTCGAGGCGCGCGGCAAGGACGCGGCCTACATCGACGGCGTGTTCGCCAACATCAACATGGGCACGTTCGCCGCGTCGATGACGGCGATCCTGGTGTGCGCGGCCGTCGGAGGCCTGTTCGGCATGCGGCTGATGAGGAAGCACCTCGCCAAGGCCGGACTCGCCTGATGCCGGGAACCCCCGGCGCCGCGGCCCTCGACCCGCGCACGAAGCTGGTCCTGCTGCTGCTTGCCAATCTCATGCTCTTCCTCCATGCGGGAGCCGCGACCCAGGCGATCATGACCGCATTGTTCCTCCTGCCCCTCGTCGCCGCGGGGCGCCGCCGCATGGCGACACGTTTCGCCGCCTTGTACACCGTTCTGGCCGTCGCCGCCATGCTCGACCCCGAATCCCTCGGCGCACCATGGCTGCATGTGATCCCGGCGCTCGCCGTGGGACTGGGCATGATGCTGCCGTGCCTCATCACGGGCGCGTACGCGGTCTCGACCACGACGGCGAGCGCGTTCGTGTGCGCGATGCGGCGCATGCGCGTGCCGGAGTCCGTGGTGGTGCCGTGCGTGGTGGTCATCCGTTTCTTTCCGACCATCGCCGGGGATTACCGGCGCATCCGGGAGACGATGGCGTTGCGTGGGCTCGTGTCCGGCCGTTTCGCGGCGCTGCGGCATCCGATGCGCATGCTGGAACATGTGCTGGTGCCGTTGCTCATGAACGCGGCGTTCGTGGCGCAGGACCTGTCGGTGGCCGCGTTGACAAAGGGTCTGGGCCGTTCCGGCGTGCACACCTCGCGCACGACGATCCGCATGCGTGCCGTCGACTGGCTGTTCATGCTGGCGTGCGCCGCGCCGTTGGCGTTGGACACCGCGGGGGTGATCGGATGAGCGTCGTCGATCCCGTACGTGTGCATGGCGTCTCCTTCCGTTACGCGAACGCCGCCGGTGCCGCGCTGCATGACGTCTCGTTGGGGGTGCGCGCCGGCGAATGCGTGGTCCTGTGCGGTGCGAGCGGGTGCGGCAAGACCACGCTGACGCGCGTCGTCAACGGGCTTGCGCCCGCGTTCTTCCACGGCGACCTCGACGGAAGCGCCGTGACCTGCGGGGTCGACGCGGCCCGCGGCCCGGTCGACCGTCTCACGCCGCTGGCGGGCAGCGTGTTCCAGAATCCGAAGACCCAGTATTTCAACGCGAACACGACCGACGAGCTGGCCTTCCCCTGCGAGAACATGGGGATGCCCGCCGACGAGATCGGGCGGCGCGTGGCGGATGTGGCGCGCCGGTTCGACGTGACCGGTCTGCTGGACCGTGACGCGTTCCGTCTGTCCGGCGGGCAGCGGCAGCGCATCGCCGTCGCCGCGGCGACGGTCCTCGGCCCGCGTCTCGTCGTGATGGACGAGCCCACCGGCAACCTCGACGCGGCCGCGGTCGACGACATGCGGCGTGCCGTGATCCGGCTCAAGGCCGAGGGCGTCGCCGTGCTCATCGCCGAGCATCGCCTCGCCTGGCTGAACGGGGTGGCCGACCGGTACGTGCTGTGCGAACGCGGCCGGATCACGCGCGAATGGGATGCGGGGGAGTTCCTCGCCATGCCCGCCGGACGGGTGGCGGATCTGGGCCTGCGCGCCACCGACCTGGGGCCGGCCAGGAGCCGCGTCGCGAGGCTGAAGGCCTCCGCGCCGGCTGTCGGCGGCGCCGACGACGGCGCGTTGCTGCGCACCGAAGGCCTCGTCGTCGGGTACGGCGGACGGAGCCGGCGGGCGTCGCCCCTTCGGCGGCGCGGCCGTGGGGAGCGACGCGACGCGTTCCGCCGCGCCATACCCGACATGGCGTTGCGCCGCGGCGAGATCGTCGGGCTGATGGGACGCAACGGCGCCGGCAAGACCACCCTGGTGCGCACGCTCACCGGGCTGTCCCGCCCGCTTTCGGGGCGCATCCTGCTGGACGGCGCGCCGGCCCGCGCCCGCGGGCTCATGCGCGTCGGGTTCCTTGTCATGCAGGACGTCAACCAGCAGCTGTTCGCCGACAGCGTGCGCGGGGAGCTCTCCCTCGGCATGGACCCGTCCGACGGCGATCTCGCCGCCCGACGGGAACGGCTGCTGGACGACCTGGACCTCGCCGACGTGGCCGACCGGCATCCGATGAGCCTGTCCGGCGGCCAGAAGCAGCGCGTGGCGATCGGCTCCGCGCTCATGTGCGGCAAGGGGCTCATCGTGCTCGACGAACCGACCAGCGGACTGGACCGCCCGCGCATGGAACGGGTGGGCGCGTTGCTGCGCGACCTCGCGCGGCGCGGCGCGGCGGTCCTCGTCGTCACCCATGACGAGGAGCTCGCCGCAGGATGGTGCGACCGCGTCATCGGCATGTCCTCCTGACACGCCGCCCGCGCGGGCGTGTGTTAGCTTCTAGGTGAGACGCGGACGGGAGGTGCGCCATGGGCGATGCGCGACGGGAGATGGAACGGCTGCGGCCGGTCTACGAGACCGGCGTGCTCAGACTGCTGCTGCGCCGCAACTCGCGCATGTACGTGGCGCTGCTCAAGGCGGCGTTCGACCCGTTGACCGGCGAACTGCCGCGCGAGACCCTGGAGGAACGGTTCGCCCAGGGGCTTTCCTCGCTCGCCGACTGCGGGGATTACACGCCGGATCCCGACCTCACGTTCGCCGAGGCGGCGCATCGCGTGCTCGTCGATCTGACCCGCGAGGGGGAGGGGGACTATGCGTGGCTCGCCAACTCGCACGACGCCGCGTCCCACCGCTTCCTCTACCGCCTGACCGCCCGCGCCCACCGGGCCATCGAGGCTTTGGGACGGCTCGAGGACGAGTCGCGGTCCCTGTCCGGCGCGCAGGCCAACAGCATCATCATGGAGATCGAGCACGCGCGCATGCGGCTGACCGCCGACCCGGGCGAACGCGTGCGCCTGCTCAACCGCGAGATCAAGGAACGCAGGCACGAGATCAAACGCATCCAACAGGGCCGGCGCGACGAACGGCTCACCGACTCGCAGGTGGGCGACGTCATCGCCGTCATCCACAACACGCTGCGCGGCGTGCCCGTCGACCTGCGCGAACTCGTGCTCGCCGAACGCGACAACGGCGACGCGCTCCGCCGGCGCATGCAGGCCGGCGACATGAGCGTCGACGAGATACTGGGCGCCTACGACGCCGAATACCGCGCGAGCTTCGGCGACTCCGACATGGGGCGGCGCTTCGAGGACGCCTTCCAGGTGATCATCACCGACGAAGGCCGCCAGCAGATCGACGAGGCGCTGCGCGACATCGCAAGGACGCCATACCTCGCCGGCGAGTCCGCCGCGCTGCTCGGGCAGGTGAGGGACGAGCTCGCGCACATCTACGACGGCATCGAGGCGGTACGCGCCCAGATGCGCGTCTCCAACGAGGAGATCGGACGTCTCGTGCGCCAGCGGACGGACACCCGCTACCGGTCCATGCTCACGCGGCTCAACCGGCTGTACGCGGCCGTCAACGCGGACGCGAAGGCCCATCCGGGCGGGGATGGAAGACCCTACGGCACGGACGTCGCCGGCGTCAGGCTCTCCCCGCTGCCCACACGCCCGGCACGGTCGATGGTCCGCACATCACCGCCCGGGCTGGACGCCGGCGGCGCCGACGGGCCGCGCGTCGACCTCAAGGCCCTGGTCGACAACGGGGGCCCGCGGCTGCGCCGCATGATCGAGCTCATCCGACGCGATCCGGTGACGGTCGCGGGCGCGGTCGACATCGCGGCCAGCTTCAACCGGCTGCCCGCGGCGGAACGGCGCGAAAGCGAGCTCGTCGGCTTCCTCGGCGCGATCGGCTCGCAACGGCCCGGCGGCGTCGTCTGGCATTGCACGACGGCCGGCGGCGAAACGCGCGACTGGCGCACACGGCCGTTGACGGCCTCCCCGGACGAACTGGACGACATCATGGAGGAAGGAAGACCATGACCGACGACACCATCGGCGAAAACCCCCGGGCGGACGGGACGGACGCCAACCCCCACGCCCTGTTCGAAGGCGACCTCGGGGACATGACGGCCGACGCCCGCATGGCCGCCATCGCGCTCAAAAGGGAACGGTACATCGAAGGCGAACTGGTCGACCTCGTCAACGACAACCGCGACGCGGTCATCCGATCGCTCAACAACGACATGCTCGAACTCGTCTACGACGAACGCCACCGCATCATGTACGCGACCCCCGTCACCGGGCCGGACGTCGCCCTGCGTTCGCTCAAGACGCGCACCAGCCTCAGACGCGAGGAGGCGTCCTTGCTCGCGTTCCTGCGCATCCGCGTGCTCGAATACGAGAACATGCGCGTGGAACCGGACCGATGGATCGTGGGCTTCGACGAAATGCGCGCCGCGCTCGCCACCGGCGCGGGATACCTCGCCTCGCGCAACGACGAGGAGGGCGTGCTCAGGCAGGTGACCACGCTCGTCAACACGATGACCACCTACGGGTATCTGGCGGCCGGCGACGAAGAGGGCATGTACCGCATCACGCCGCTCGTGCCCGCCGTGCTCGACCGGTCGCTGGCGGACGCATGGCTCGGCGTGGCAGCCGACGACGCCGCGGACGAGGACGGGGAGGAGTGACCATGGCATTCAGGGAACCGCAGATGATCGCCGACCGGTGGATGATGGAAAGCCGCCGCCTCGTCAACTGGGGCTCATATCAGGGCTACCACGAATTCCGCCCCTCCACCGACCCGGACCTGCCCGTGACCCTGCTCGCCGGCGCCAGCGAATCCGGCAAATCCACGCTCGTGGACGCGCAGATCTCGCTGCTGTACCCGACCGGCACGCCGTTCAACAAGGCGTCGAACTCCGGACGGTCCGAACGCAACGACTACACCTACCTGCGCGGCATGGTCGGCGTGGGCGGCGACGCCGGCGGGGAGGAACCCATCTACCTGCGGGGCCGCGACGCCGACGGCGCGCCTCAGCCCGTATGGGGCGCCATCGTGGACACCTACCGGAACATGACCAGCGGGCAGGTGCTCTCCTGCGGCAAATTCCTCTACCTCATGGCCGGGGACGGCCGCGGCGACGTGAAACGCCAATACGTGGCATGGGGCGAACCCATCGACCCGCGGGCCATGGACGCGCACCGCGAACACCCGTTCACACCCACACAGCTCAAGGCCGCCTACCCGGGCTGCGACACCTTCACCAACGCCGACGCGTTCCACGAACACATCTGGGGCATGATGGGGCTGAGCGAAGAGGCCTGCCGCCTGCTGCACAGGATCCAATCCGCCGACGCCCCATCGCGGCTCGACGACATCTTCAAGCAGGGCGTGCTCGGCGTGCCCGAGGCCCTGGAGCTCGCCCGCGGCGCCGTCGAGGACTACGAACGCTACGAGGCCAACTTCGGCGAGATGGAGGAGAAGGCGAAGCGCGTGAAGGCGCTCGCCGACATCCGCGACGCCTACGGCGCCTACGAGGACGCGCACCGCGACGTCCTCGCGTTCAAGGAGGTCGACCCCTCCCGTCCGGCGGGCGCGGCGACGATCCGTCGATGGACGCAGGCGCGCATGCGCGCCGAAGTCGCCGGTCGGATGCCCCTCGACGAGCATGAGCGCCGCGAACACCAGGCGGCCGCCCAGTCCGCCCGGCGCGCCTCCGAGGACCTGACCGTCCGCATCGACGCCATCCGGGACCAGATGAACGGGCTGGACGGCGGCAACCGCGCCCGCCTCGAAGCGGAACTCGAACAGGCCCGGCGGACGCTTGACGACGTGAAGGCGAACCACGAGCGCATCGCATCCGGGTTCGCATCGATCGGCGAGACCATGCCCGACGACGAACACGGGTGGACGGACCGCAGGATCGCCGCCGTGGATTTCACACGCCTCTACCCGCAACGCGTGGCGGAACTCGACGACCGGCGCGACGAGGCGTTCGCCGCCCGCTCGCAGGCCCGCGGCGAACTGGAACGGCTCGAACGCGACTACGAGCGGCAGAAGTCGCAGCGCACCCGCATCACCCAGCAGATGGACGAGACGCGCGCCATGCTGTGCCGAGCCACCGGGCTCGACGCCGCCGAACTGCCGTACGTCGCCGAACTGATGGACGTGCGCGAGGACCAGGAGGAGTGGCGGGAGGCCATGAACGTCGTCTACGCCCCGATCGCGCAGACCATCCTCGTCGACAGCCGTCACGAACGGGGATTCGCCGCCAAGGTCAGCGCCATCGACCCGCACGCGATGGCCCGCCGCACGTGGCGGTTCGTCGACCTCGCACGCGGCGGCGACGATGACGCCGCGGCGGCCGGGACGCCGGCCGCGGACGGGGAATGGATGTCCTCGAAACTGCGCTACCGCGAGGACTCCCCGTTCGCCGGCTGGCTGCGCGCGCAGACCCGCTCCGAACGTCTCGACGCCCTCTGCGTCGCCGCCATCGACGATGCCGACCGCGTGCACCGTCAGGTGCAGGCCGACGGCCAGATCAAAAGCGGACGGCACGGACAGCACGGCGTCGGGGACCGCAGGCAGATCATCGGCTACGTCAACGGGACCTACCTCGCCATGCTCGCGTCCCAGGCCGAGGACGCGCGCGGGCGTCTGCGCGATGCGGACGACGCCTACGCCGACGCCCGCCGCCGGCTGGAGGCCCTGCGCGGCGAATGCGAGCTGTCCAAACAGCTCGCCTACGCCGCATGGGAGAAGGTGGACGTCCACGGCGCCGAAAACAGGGTCCATGACATCGAATCGACGATCGGATCCATCGGCGACGACCCCGAACTCGCCGGGCTCGCCCGGCGCAGGGAGGAACTGGAACGGGAACGCGACCGGCACGAGCGCCGCCGGTTCGCCGAACGCCAGGCGGCGGACGACGCGGGACGCGCCGTCGACGCGGCCCGCGCATGGCTGGAGGCCGGG
Source organism: Bifidobacterium platyrrhinorum (assembly GCF_010667645.1). Lineage (GTDB taxonomy): Bacteria > Actinomycetota > Actinomycetes > Actinomycetales > Bifidobacteriaceae > Bifidobacterium > Bifidobacterium platyrrhinorum. Next base: position 127,748 of record NZ_WHZV01000005.1, on the reverse strand, counting down.
TACGGCGACGGGCGGGCGGACGGGGAGGACGCCGCGCCGGTCGACGGCCGTGCCTCCGCCCTGCTCGCCGAAGCCTACGAGCGCCGGTTCGCCGGCCTGACGGACGCGACGCTGCGCGCCCACATGATCATCGGCGCCGGCGCGCACACAGACGGCAAGCCGTTCCCGCAACGCGTCGTCGACGGCGTCGTCGCCGACATGGCCGCCAGCATCGAGGGGCTGGAGGCGCGGACGAAGGCGGCGAGAAGCGTCGTCGAGACGAAGATGGGCTCGTACAAGGCCATGTACGACCAGGACGACGACGCGCTGACCGCCACGGTGGAGGACCACCGCTACTACCTCGACGAGCTGGAGGGACTGTCGCGACTCACCGCCCAGAGCGTCACGGGCTCCGAATACCGTCGCTGCCTCGAACAGCTGCGCATGGGCCTGCTGACCGTCAAACGCGCCATCGACACCGACGCGGGCGACATCCGCGACCAGCTGGACCGCATCAACGCCATGCTCGACGGACAACGGTTCGGTCCCAAGCACGGCAGCCTGTCCCTGCACGCGGACGTGCGACGCCCCGACCGCGTCTTCTCCTCCCGGCTCGCCCACGCCATCGCGTCGCTCGACGGCTGGAAATCCTCCGGAAGGAACGACGTGGACGAGATGCGCTCGATCTTCGTCTCCTGCGCCCCGATGATCGGGCTGCTGCGCGACCAGCTCGCGCAGGTGCGGGACGCGAACGGCGTGAAAAGCTACGGCGCTCGCGACCTCGACCCGCGCTGCCGGTCCACCTTCTACGCGATCGTGCACCATGAGGACGGGCCGGACGAACGCATCACCTCCACCGGCGGACGTTCCGGCGGCGCCCTGCAGGAGCTCACCTCGTTCGTGTACGGAGCGGCGCTCATCTACCTGCTCGGCGGCGGCATGGAGAACCGCCTCAGGCCGAGCTATACGACGCTGTTCCTCGACGAGGCCCTCATCAAGGCCGACGGGCGCTATACGCAGCGCGCCCTCACCGTGCTGCCGCGCCTCGGCTTCCAGGTGATCGTCTCCGCGCCGGAAAGCAAGACCGGCGAGATCCTCGAGGTCTCCACCAAGGCCTATGTCACCTACAAGGACCCCGACACGGGGCTCACCTCGCTGCGCGAGGCCGTGCTCGAGCGGGAGGACGGCGGGGACGGCGTCCCGGCGTGACCGTTGCGGGCCCTCGCGGCCCGGAACGGCCGCGGACACGCCATCGAACAGGTGTTCGAATTCCGTCGCGCCATCGGGTATCCTTGATGCGGACTTGACGGGCGCGGCGGCGCATCGACGGAAGGCGGGGATCGTGGCGACGAAACGGAAGACGACGGGCGGCAGGAACGGCGGGGTCGTCGTCGAGAAGGTCATGACCAGCGACTCGTTCCTCGCGCGCGAGATCCGCAAGGCGCCGCTCGTCGAGCACGACGGTTCGCTCGTGGCCGACATCTCGCACATCCCCAACGACCTCAAGATCACCATCCAGGGCGCGCGCGAGCACAACCTGAAGAACGTGGACCTCGCCATCCCGCGCAACCGCATGGTCGTGTTCACCGGCCTGTCCGGCTCGGGCAAGTCGTCGCTCGCGTTCGACACCCTGTTCGCCGAAGGGCAGCGCCGCTACGTCGAATCACTGTCCGCGTACGCGCGCCAGTTCCTCGGGCAGATGGACAAGCCGGACGTCGACTTCATCGAGGGCCTGAGCCCCGCCGTGTCCATCGACCAGAAGACCACGAACCGCAACCCGCGCTCCACCGTCGGCACCATCACCGAGATCTACGACTATCTCAGGCTCCTGTTCGCGCGCACCGGCGTGCCGCACTGCCCCGAATGCGGCGAACCCGTCGCCTCGCAGACCCCGCAGCAGATCGTCGACGCGCTCATGGGCTATCCCGAGCGCACGCGCTTCCAGATCCTCGCCCCCGTCGTCAAGGGGCGCAAGGGCGAATTCGTCGACATGCTCGAACTGCTGCGCTCCGACGGCTACGCCCGCGCGCTCATCGACGGCGAGATGAGGCAGCTGTCCGACGACATCACGCTCGCCAAACAGAAGAAGCACACCATCGAGGTCGTCGTCGACCGCCTCGTCGTCAAGGACGGCATGCGCCAGCGCCTCACCGACTCGGTCGAGACCGCGCTGAAACTCGCCAACGGGTCCATCGTCATCGACTTCGTCGACGAGGAGGAGGGAAGCCCGGCGCGCCGCCGACCGTTCTCCGAGCACCGCAGCTGCCCGAACGGGCACGTGCTCGAACTCGACGAGATCGAGCCGCGCACCTTCTCCTTCAACGCGCCCTACGGCGCATGCCCCGCCTGCACCGGCCTCGGCTTCAAACTCGAGATCGACCCGGAGCTCGTCATCTCCGACCCGGACAAGTCGCTGGCCGAAGGCGTCATCGAACCGTGGAGCAACACGAAGATGACCTCCCAGTACTACGGCCACATCCTCGAGGGCCTCGCACGCGAGATGGGCTTCTCGATGCGCACCCCGTGGAAGGACCTGCCCGCCGACGTGCGCCACGACATCCTCTACGGCCACGAGTTCAAGGTCGACGTCTCCTACCGCAACCGCTGGGGCCGCCTGCGCGAATACTCCACCGGCTTCGAAGGCGTGGTGCGCACGCTCATGCGCCGTCACGAGGAGACCGATTCGCAGTCGATGAGGGAATACTACGAGTCGTACATGCGCGAAGTGCCCTGCCAGGTGTGCAAGGGTCGTAGGCTCAAGCCCGAGGTGCTCGCCGTCACCGTCGAGGGCCTGTCCATCTTCGACGTGTGCGACATGCCCGTCGCCCGCGCGCTCGAATGGGTCAACGGCCTCAGGCTCGAAGGCTCCGCCGCCATGATCGCCGGCGAGGTGCTCAAGGAGATCAGGGCCCGGCTCGGCTTCCTCAACGACGTCGGCCTCGACTACCTCACCCTGTCGCGGGCCGCCGCCACCCTGTCCGGCGGCGAGGCGCAGCGCATCCGACTCGCCACGCAGATCGGCTCCGGCCTCGTCGGCGTCATGTACGTGCTCGACGAGCCGTCCATCGGCCTGCACCAGCGTGACAACGCCCGCCTCATCGAGACGCTCCACCATCTGCGCGACCTCGGCAACACGCTCATCGTCGTCGAACACGACGAGGACACGATCCGCGAGGCCGATTGGCTCGTCGACATCGGCCCCGGCGCCGGCGAGCACGGCGGCGAGGTCGTCTACTCCGGCCCGGCGAGGCACCTCGTCGACGCGAAGCGTTCGATCACCGGCGACTACATCGCCCGCCGCCGCGAGATCGCCGTGCCCGAACACCGCCGCAAGGTGAGGAGGACAGTGCAGCTCAAGGTCGTCGGCGCTCGCGAGAACAACCTCAAGAACATCGACGTGAGCTTCCCGCTCGGCGTGTTCACCGTCGTCACCGGCGTCTCCGGATCCGGCAAATCCTCGCTCGTCAACACGATCCTCTACCCGGTCCTCGCCGACAAGCTCAACGGCGCGCGCATCGTGCCCGGCAAGCACCGCCGCGTCGAGGGCCTCGACCAGGTCAGGAAGGTCATCCACGTCGACCAGAACCCGATCGGGCGCACGCCGCGCTCCAACCCCGCCACCTACACGGGCGTGTGGGACAAGATCCGCGCCCTGTTCGCCAAGACGCCGGAGGCGCAGGTGCGAGGCTACGGGCCCGGCCGCTTCTCCTTCAACGTGAAGGGCGGGCGCTGCGAGGCGTGCCACGGCGACGGCACGCTCAAGATCGAGATGAACTTCCTGCCCGACGTGTACGTGGAATGCGAGACCTGCCACGGCAAACGCTACAACCGCGAGACCCTCGAGGTGAAGTACAACGGCAAGACCGTCTCCGACATCCTCGACATGCCCATCGAGGAGGCCGCCGACTTCTTCAAGGCGTACACCGGCATCTCCCGGTACCTCAGGACCCTCGTGGACGTCGGCCTCGGCTACATCCGCCTCGGCCAGCCCGCGCCCACGCTCTCCGGCGGCGAATCGCAGCGCGTCAAGCTCGCCACCGAACTGCAGCGCCGCTCCGACGGCAGGACCGTGTACATCCTCGACGAGCCGACCACCGGCCTGCACTTCGAGGACGTGAACAAGCTGCTCAAGGTGCTGCAGGGTCTCGTCGACAAGGGCAACACGGTCATCGTCATCGAGCACAACCTCGACGTGGTCAAGTCGGCCGACTGGATCATCGACCTGGGGCCCGAGGGCGGCGACGGCGGCGGCACCGTCGTCACGCAGGGCACGCCCGAACAGGTGGCGCAATGCGAGGCGTCCTGGACCGGCCGCTTCCTCAAGGACATGCTGTAGCCCGCCGTTTCCGGTTCGTCCGGTGTCCGCGGCCGGCCGGGGCGTGCGGCGCCCGACACACTCCAGGCCGTTCGGCCAAGCCCACGGTCGATCGCCGCACGCCCCGGCCGGCCGCTCGATCGCGTCGCAACGCCTTGGATGCGGTCGCATATTATGCAGAATCTGTTGCGGATGGTGGTGTATGACCAACGATATCGAACGGCACTCGCCGGAGACATGGCGCCGGACGGCCGACGCGTTGCGCGGGGAAGCGACGGCCGACGTGTCCGGCGCCGGCGGCCCGACGGCGAGGACGAACCGCAACGGTGCGCCGCTGCTGGGCGACTCGCGCGACCTGTTCCGACCGAAGACCTCGGACATCCCGGCGCTGCCCGGCGTCTACAAATGGCGCGACGGCGAGGGACGCGTCATCTACGTCGGCAAGGCGAAGAACCTGCGCAACCGCCTGACCAACTACTTCCAGCCGCTGTACCTGCTGCACCCACGCACGCAGACCATGGTGCTCACCGCACGCAGCCTCGAATGGACCGTCGTCGGCACCGAACTCGAATCGCTCACCCTCGAATACACGTGGATCAAGGAGTTCGACCCGCGGTTCAACGTGCAGTTCCGCGACGACAAGACCTATCCGTACCTCGCGGTCTCCGCCGGCGAGACGGTGCCGCGCGTATGGGTGACGCGCAGCCGCAAACGCCGCGACACCCGCTACTTCGGCCCCTACGCGAAGGTGTGGGACCTGCGCCACGGACTCGACCGTCTTCTGCGCACCTTCCCCGTGCGCACCTGCACCGACGGCGTCTACCGCAAGGCCGAACTCACGGGACGTCCCTGCCTGCTCGCCTCCATCGGCAAATGCTCCGCGCCGTGCGTCGGCCGCATCGACGCGAAGGAGCACCGGCGCATGTGCGAACGGCTCGTCGGCGTGATGACCGGCAGGCTCGGCAGGTCGTACATCGCGCAGCTCACCCGCGACATGAAGGAGGCCAGCGCCGACCTCGAATTCGAGAAGGCCGCGCGCCTGCGCGACGAGATCGCCATGCTCTCCACCGTCGTCGAACAGAACGCGGTCGTGCTCGACGACCAGGTCGACGCCGACGTGTTCGGCTTCGCCACCGACGAGATCGAAGCCTCCGTGCACGCCTTCCACGTGCGCGCCGGAGCGATACGCGGCGAACGCAATTGGAGCGTCGAACGCGTCGAGGACATCGACGACGCCGACCTCATGGCCGACCTGCTCGTGCGCGTCTACTCGGACGCGCGCAACGACGCCGCGGCCGACACGCGTCCCGACGCGCCGGCCGCCTCCGGCGCGGACGGGAACGCGACGGCGAAGGTCGAGGAACGGCGCGACGCCATCGGCTCCACGCAGCGTGTGACCGCGACCGACGCGGCGTCCCGCGCGCGGGCGACGCGCGAACGCAACGCGCGCCGGGAGGTCACCGGACGCGCCGACCTGCTCGCCCCCATCGCCCCGGTGCCCCGCGAGGTCATCACGCCCATCGAGCTCGAACCGTCCCGGCGCGGGGAGCTCGAAACATGGCTGACCGGACTGCGCGGCGGCGCGGTCACGATCCGCGTCGCCGGCAGAGGCGACAAGCGGCAGCTCATGGACAGGGCGAACGACAACGCCGCGCAGGCGCTGGCGCGCGCCAAGATGAGCCGCATCGCCGACATCGGCGCACGCACCCGCGCCATGAACGAGGTCGCCGACGCGCTGGGCCTCGCCGAAGCCCCGCTGCGCATCGAATGCTACGACATCTCCAACACGGTCGGCGGCGCCTTCCAGGTGGCCTCCATGGTCGTGTTCGAGGACGCCGTCGCCAAGAAAAGCGAATACCGGCGTTTCGCCATCCGCGGCAAGGACGGCCAGGGCGCGCTCGACGACCTGAGCGCCCTCTACGAGACGCTGACGCGGCGCTTCCGTCACGGCAACATCGCCGGCGACTCCGGCGAGAGCATCGAGGCGGAACGACGCGCGGAGGCGGCGACGGGCACGCGCGCCGGTGCCGGCGACGGGCTGGGCGCGGCCGCGCGGGACGCCGGCGCGGGCGACGCTGTGGTCCAGCAGAACACGGACCGGCACCGGTTCGCCTACAAGCCGAACCTCGTCGTCGTCGACGGCGGCAGGCCGCAGGCCATGGCCGCCGCGAAGGCGCTCGCCGACTGCGGTGTCGACGACGTGGCCGTATGCGGGCTCGCCAAACGGCTCGAAGAGGTGTGGGTGCCGGACGACGACTACCCGATCATCCTCAAACGCCGGTCCGAGGGCATGTACCTGCTGCAGCGCGTGCGCGACGAGTCGCACCGCTTCGCCATCACCTACCACCGGCAGACGAGACGCAAGGGGGCGTTGCGCAGCGCCCTCGACGGCATCCCCGGCGTGGGGCCCGCCTACCAGAAGCGGCTGCTCGCGCATTTCGGCTCGGTCAAGGCGATGCGCGGCGTCGGCGTCGAGGAGCTGGAACAGGTCAGGGGAATAGGCCATGCCAAGGCGCAGGCCATCTATGACGCCCTGCATGCGGACGATGCGGACGGAACCGGCGGTGCCGGCGATACGGGCGCCGCCGGCGGCAGCGGCGCGCGCCGGCCATGAGGAGACGGCTTCCGTCCGCGGTCCGGACGGCCCGAGTAGGATGGTCGGGGAGAACCGGGAAGGCAAGGAGGGAAGCATGACGATCGCCAATCGGTGCGCGGTGCTCGGCAAGCCCATCGCGCATTCGCTGTCGCCCGTGCTGCACAACGCGGCGTACCGTTCGCTCGGACTCGACGGCTGGACGTACGACAGGCACGAGGTGGGGGAGGGGGACCTCGACGGGTTCCTCAAGGGGCTCGACCCCACGTGGCGGGGACTCAGCCTGACGATGCCGCTCAAGAAGACCATCCAGCCGTACGGCACGCCCCGCAACGTGTGGGCGCGGGAGCTCAGGGTCGCCAACACGGCGGTGCTCGACTGGGACGAATCCACCCACGACGATCCCGCATGGCCCCACGGGAAGCCGGCGATCAGGCTCTACAACACCGATGTGGTCGGCATCCAGCTGGCCTTCGACCACGCCGACCGGGAACTCGGCGTGCATCGCAACGGGCGGACGGGACGCCGTGCGCTCATCATCGGCAACGGCAACACCGCCACGTCGGCCGCGGCGGCCTGCCTGATGCTGCCGGGCGTCGAACGTATCACCATCGCCGCGCGCCACCCCGGCCGCGACCTCGGACTGGACTCCGCCGCGAAGGCGTTCCGCGGCGTCGAAGGCCGTCCCTACGACGAGATCGACCTGTCCGACGCGGACGGGGTGACCGCCGCCGCCCGTGAATCCGACTACGTGATCAACACGATTCCCGGGCATGCCGCGGACGGCCTCGCCGAAACGCTCGACCGCCCCGGCGACGCGTTCGACGGCATGCTGCTCGACGTGGTCTATGACCCGCGTCCCACGAAGCTCATGCAGGCATGGCGCTCCCACGGCGGCCATGCGATCGGCGGCGAGGAGATGCTCCTGTACCAGGCGCTCATCCAGGTGCTGCTCATGACGGGCATCTGGGACGACGATCCGCCGTCCGACGCCGACCGTCGCCTGCAGGACGTCACCGTCGACGACGACCATCTGGAGATCGCCATGAGGCGCGCATTGGAGGAGACCCTGTGATCACCGAAACGAACACGAACCCGCGCAACGGGGCCACGGGCAACGAGCCGGACCCCGCCGACGGCTTCGAGGTGCTGCTCATCACCGGCATGTCCGGCGCGGGGCGGTCCCACGCCGCCGACTGCGTGGAGGACATGGGCTGGTACGTGGTGGACAACATGCCGCCCAAACTGCTCGTCCCCCTCGTCGACATGATGACCAACGCCGGCGGCGGCAAGGGCGTGCACAAGCTCGCCGCCGTCATCGACGTGCGGTCGCGCGCATACTTCGACGACCTCAACGAAGTGCTCAGCCACCTCGACGATCTCGGCGTGCGCACGCGCATCCTGTTCCTCGACGCCAGCGACGACGTGCTCGTCAAACGCTACGAGCAGGTGCGACGCCCCCATCCGCTGCAGCACGGCAACCGCCTCATCGACGGCATCAACGAGGAGCGCGCGCTGCTCGAGAACCTCAAGGAGCGCGCGGACACGGTCATCGACACCTCCGCGCTGAGCATCCACCAGCTGTCCACCAAACTGTACGAGGCCATGGTCGGCTCGGGGCCGAAGACAGTGTCCGTGCACATCTTCAGCTTCGGGTTCAAATACGGGACCCCCACCGACGCCGACTTCGTCGCCGACGTGCGCTTCCTGCCCAACCCGTTCTGGGTGCCGAGCCTGCGCGAGCTGACCGGCGCGGACAAGCCCGTCGCCGACTACGTGCTGAACAGCAAGGGCGCGACCGAGTTCCTCGACGCCTACGAGCGCGCGCTGCTCGTCGCCATCGACGGATACGCGCGCGAGGACAAGCACTTCGTGACCATCGCCGTCGGCTGCACCGGAGGCCAGCACCGGTCGGTGGCCATGAGCGAGGCATTGGCGAAGCGTTTGCGTTCACATGGGCTTGATGTCACGGTTTCCGCCCGCGAGCAGCGTAAAAGGCGCTGAATCGCGCGCTTCGCGGCCCTGACCACATGTCGAGACGACCATCGCGAAAAAGCGGGAACGGCGCGAGGGTTGTCCAAGATGGCCGGTATCACGGAAGTTCGGCGGACAGCGGGGGCATGATCTTCATCTTCCGCGCCGGACCCGAACCCCGGAACCATTGAGAGGGACGAGACTTAGGAGGTTGGCTCTTGGCTCTTCTGGATGATGTGAAAAGCGAGCTCGCGGCGCTGGAGGACGAGAAGGCGGACGCCAGGAAGGCGCAGGTCACCGCCATGATTCGCTTCGCAGGCGGCTTCATGAACAACGCCCAGAAGCAAGTGGTCATGCTCGCCACGTTCGACTCGCTCGTCGCCGCCGAATGGCTGCGCACGAACATCGAGGACCTGTACAACCTCGAGGCCAAGCTCATCACCTCGACGCGCACCACTCCCAAGGGCTCCCACCAGTACCACGTCGTCAAGGTCGAGCGCGGAGCGGTGAACCTCGCCGTGGCCACCGGTCTCATCGACCGCAACAAGGCCGTGCGCGGCCTGCCCGTCAAGATCGTGCAGGGCAAGATCGCCCAGGTGCGCGCCGCATGGCGCGGCGCCTTCATGGCCAAGGGCATCCTGTCCGACCTGGGCAAGAACCCCTACATGGAGATCATCTGCCCGTGCAACGAGGCCGCGATGGCCCTCGCCGGCCTGGCCCGCCGCCTCGGCATCACCGCCAAGCCGCGCCAGCTGAGCAAGTCGTACCGCGTGACGCTCACCGATCCCGACTCCATCGAACGCATGCTCAACTCGATGGGGGCCATGCGCTCCGCGCGCGACTGGACCGGCAAGCGTTCCGACGGCGAGACCCGCTCCAAGGCGAACCGCCTCGCCAATTTCGACGACGCCAACATGCGCCGCTCCGCCAAGGCCGCGGCCGAGGCCTGCGACAAGGTGCGCAAGGCCTTCGAACTCTTCGACGAGGCCGGCGTGGACGTGCCGGACAACCTGCGCGCCGCCGGCCAGCTGCGCCTCGAACACGGCGACGCCAGCCTCGAGGAGCTCGGCCGCATCGCCGAGCCCCCCATCTCCAAGGACGCCATCGCCGGACGCATCCGCCGTCTGCTGCAGCTCGCGGAGAAGACCGCGAAGGCGCGTTCCTGAACGTTCCGGGAACGTTTCCCGAAGACGTTCCAAAAAATCCTGTGTCAGGCCCGCCGCCCCGGCGGGCCTGTTGTATTATGCGAAGTGGCAAGACATCGCCACTTTCCCGCGAAAGCGGTTATGAAAGGATATTCATGAAGACACTCAAGGATCTTGGAGATCTCAAGGGCAAGCGCGTCCTGGTTCGCGCCGATTTCAACGTCCCGCTGGACGGCACCACGATCACCGACGACGGCCGCATCAAGGCCGCCCTGCCGACGATCAAGACGCTGCGCGAGGAAGGCGCGAAGGTCATCCTGATGGCCCACCTCGGCCGCCCGAAGGGCAAGGTCGTTCCCGAGCTGTCCCTCGCCCCCGTGGCCGCCCGCCTCGGCGAGCTGCTCGGCATCGAGGTCCCGCTGGCCAAGGACACCTACGGCGAGGACGCCCAGGCCAAGGTCGCCGCGATGAACGACGGCGATGTCGTCCTGCTCGAGAACGTGCGCTTCAACCCGGAGGAGACCAGCAAGGATCCCGCCGTGCGCGCTCCGTACGCGAAGAAGATCGCCGCCCTCGGCGAGGTCTTCGTCTCCGACGGCTTCGGCGTCGTGCACCGTGCCCAGGGCTCCAACTACGACGTCGCCGCCGATCTGCCGGCCGCCGCCGGCCTGCTGGTCGAGAAGGAGGTCAAGGCGCTGTCCAAGGCCACCGAGAACCCGGAGCGTCCGTTCACCGTCGTGCTCGGCGGCTCCAAGGTCTCCGACAAGCTCGGCGTCATCGAGAACCTGCTCGACAAGGCCAACCGCCTCGTCATCGGCGGCGGCATGGTGTTCACCTTCCTCAAGGCCAAGGGCTACGAGGTCGGCACCTCCCTGCTCGAGGAGGACCAGCTCGACAAGGTCAAGGGCTACATCGAGACCGCCGAGAAGAACGGCGTCGAGCTCGTGCTGCCCACCGACATCGTCGTGAACGCCGGCTTCCCGGCCGGTGACACCCCGGTCGCCCCGGAGGTCGTCGCCGCCGACGCCATCCCGGCCGACAAGATGGGCCTCGACATCGGCCCGGAGTCCCAGAAGCTGTTCCACGACAAGATCGTCGACTCCAAGACCGTCGTGTGGAACGGCCCGATGGGCGTCTTCGAGATCCCGGAGTTCGCGGCCGGCACCAAGGCCGTCGCGCAGGGCCTGGTCGACGCGACCGCGGCCGGCGCCTTCACCATCGTCGGCGGCGGCGACTCCGCCTCCGCGGTGCGCAACCTCGGCTTCCCGGAGGACGGCTTCTCGCACATCTCCACCGGCGGCGGCGCCTCCCTCGAGTTCCTCGAGGGCAAGGAGCTCCCGGGCCTGAAGGTGCTCGAGTAGTCTGATCCCGATGCGGACCGTCATTGGCTCCCCGCGCCCGACCGGCACGGGGAGCCAATGCTGTCTGTCGCACCCGCCCGTATCATTCATCGCATGAGGCCGCGTTCATCGGCGGCCCATTGAAGGGGGACCATGGCATCCGAACGCATCCCGCTGGTCGCGGGCAACTGGAAGATGAACTTCGACCATCTCGAGGCCACCTACTTCGTGCAGAAGCTCGCATGGCTGCTGCGCGACGCGCACTTCGACTTCCGCAGGGTGGAGGTCGCGCTGTTCCCCTCCTTCACCTCGCTGCGCAGCGTGGAGGTGCTCGTCGAGGCGGACAAGCTGAAGATCCGCTACGGCGCGCAATCCGTGTCCGTCACCAACCAGGGGGCGTTCACCGGCGACATCTCCGCCGACATGATCGCGCACCTCGGCTGCTCGTACGTGATCATCGGGCATTCCGAACGCCGCAAGTACCACCCGGAGGACGACGCCAACATCGTCGACCAGGTGCGTGCCGTGCTCGCCGCGGACATGCGGCCGATCCTGTGCGTCGGCGAAAGCTTCGAGGAACGCCGCCAGGGCATCGAGCTCGACTTCGCCGTCGGCCAGGTGCACGACGTCACCCGCGACCTCAACGAGGACGAGGCCTCCCGTCTGCTCATCGCCTACGAACCGGTGTGGGCCATCGGCACCGGCATGGTCGCCACGCCCGAGTCCGCGCAGTACGCGGCGCAGGCCATCCGCGACGACCTGCGGACCACGTTCAACGACAGGGTCGCCGACACCGTGCGCATCCTCTACGGCGGCTCCGTCTCGTCCCGCAACGCGGTCGAGCTCATCGGGGAACCGGACGTGGACGGCTTCCTCATCGGCGGCGCCGCGCTCGACGTGGACGAGCTCGCCAAGATCTGCCGGCTCACCGAGAAGGCCACCCGCTGACCGGGCCTTCCCGTTTTTCAGCACGTTGCGCTATGCTTGAGCGCAGACCGAATCCAAACCGGAGGTAATCCACCCGTGACCGCTCTGAAGATCGCCCTTGAAATCATCGTCGTGGTGCTCAGCTGCCTGCTGACCCTGCTCATCCTCATGCACAAGGGCAAGGGTGGCGGCCTGTCCGATATGTTCGGCGGCGGCCTGACCCAGAACGCGGGCACCTCCGGCGTCGCCGAGAAGAACCTGAACCGTTGGACCGTCATCATCGCGCTGATCTGGGTGGCGATCATCATCGCCCTCGGCCTGATGACCAAGTTCAACCTCATCTGATCCGCGGATCGCACGCATACATGCGCAGGAGACCCATGACCGTCAGTTCGGTCATGGGTCCCGTTCGTTTATGGGTCCCGCGGCCCGATCGGCCATAACACTGAAGGAGACACACATGGTCACCATGAACCGCAACAGGGTCGTCATCGTCGGCACCGGCCAGGTCGGCGCCACCGCGGCGTTCGGCATCGTCACGCACGGCCTGTGCAACGAGCTGGTGCTCATCGACCATTTCGCGGACAAGGCGATGGGGGAGAGCCACGACCTCGATGACGGCAGTGAGTTCCAGGACCGCCACGTCAAGGTGCGCGCCGGCGACTACTCCGACTGCCGCGACGCCGACATCGTCGTCATCACCGTCGGCCGCAAGCCGCCGAAGAACTCCACCCGTCTCGCCGAGCTCGGCTTCACCGTCGGCCTCGTCGGCGATGTGGTGGACCATGTCATGGCCTCCGGGTTCGACGGCGTGATCGTCATGGTCTCCAACCCCGTGGACGTGATGGCCTGGTACGCGTGGAAGCGCTCCGGACTGCCGCGCACGCAGGTGCTCGGCACCGGCACCGCGCTCGACACCTCCCGTCTCAAGACCATCATCGGCGAGGAGACCGGACTCGACCCGCGCAACGTGGGCGGCTTCGTCATGGGCGAGCACGGCGACTCCCAGTTCGCCGCATGGTCCACCGTCTCGCTCGGCGGCAAGCCGTTCGCCAAGTTCCTCGCGGACAACCAGAGCCGTTTCGCCTCCGTCTCCACCTCCGAGATCGAGGCGAAGACGCGCATGCGCGGCAACGAGATCGTCGCCGCGAAGGGTGGCACGAACTTCGGCATCGCCTCCACCGTGGCCGGCATCGTACAGACGATCCTGTGGGACGAGCGCCGCATCGTGCCCGTCTCCACGCTCCTCGACGGCGAATACGGCGAGCACGACGTGTTCCTCGGCGTGCCCACCGAACTGCGCGCCAACGGCGCCAACGAGATCGTCGAACTCGAACTCACCGAGGAGGAGCACGCCAAGCTGCACCATTCCGCCGAGCTCGTCCGCTCCTACTGCGAGGGGCTGCTGTGAGCGGGGCCGTCGTGAATGGCCTCCGCGCTCCGGAACTCATCGTCGCGGACCTCGACGGCACGCTGCTGCACGGAGCCCCCACCTTCGAGGGACGACACCTCACCGAGCGGTCCGTCGAAGCCGTCGAACGCCTGCATGATGCCGGTTATCGGTTCGCCATCGCCACGGCCAGACCCGTGAGCACCGGCTACGCCCTCGCCGAGCGGCTGCCGGTCGACGCATGCATCTATCTCAACGGCGCGCTCATCGACTTCGATCCGGCGAAATCCGACTACGACATGCTCACCTCGGGCCGTATGCCCGACGACGGCCATCTCATGAAGATCGGATTCCCGTCGTCGCGCGCCTGCGAGGTATGCCGGTCCCTGCTCGACGCGATGCCCGGCCTCGAGGTCGGCATCGTCATGGACGACGTGAGGTACACGAACTTCGACGTCAGCGTCTACTGGAAGACCCAGACCTGGCGCCTGACCGACTTCACCGAAACGGATGTGCCCACGGGCGTCGCGGACAAGATCATCGCGTTCCCGAAAGGTGAGCAGCGCGAGGCGATCCGTCATCTGGTTCCCGACGACTTCGCGCTGTCCGTCTCGGAGGGCACGTTGTATATGTTCATGAACCCGAAGGCCAACAAGCGCGATGCCCTGGGAACCCTGTGTAAGCGCATGGGCGTGGCCCCGGAGCGGACCATCGCCTTCGGCGACGACCTCGTGGACATCGACATGATGCGGTTCTCCGGCCGCTCCGTCGCCGTCGCGAACTCCAACCCCAAGGTGCTCGACATCGCCGACGAAATCTGCCCGTCCAACGACGAGGACGGCGTCGCCCAATGGATCGAGACGCATCTGCTGTGAGATCCCCCGCATGGCATGCCGGGCGGAGGTTCAATTCCCTCCGTCCGGCATGCGAAACGATGCGCGGATGGAATTGAACTTGTCTTGAACTCCCTCTAGGTTATGAACCAATGTTCAATATGGATATTGAACTTCATGGTTTGGAGGAAGACATGTCCACAGCGGTGTTCGCGGAGCGGCTGCACGAGGCGATGAACGACAGGGGGTTGAAGCAGGTCGACCTGGTGCGCGCCGCCGAACAGCGCGGCGTGAGGATGGGCAAGAGCCACATCAGCCAGTACGTCGCCGGCAAGACCATGCCGCGCGAGGACATCCTCGACTTCCTCGCCGGCGAACTCAACGTGGATGCCGGCTGGCTCCGGGGCGGCGGCGCGTCCGGCGTCCCCGCGCCGGCGGAGCACGGTGACGTGGCCGGCGGCGCCGAATCGTCCTCGCCGGCGGCCGCGGCGGATGCGGTGCCCCCGCGCAGGCGCACCTTCGGCAAATCCCACAAGCTCGACAACGTGCTCTACGACGTGCGCGGCCCCGTCGTCGACGAGGCGGCCCGCATGGAGGCCGACGGCACCCACATCCTCAAGCTCAACATCGGCAACCCGGCGCCGTTCGGTTTCCGCACGCCGGACGAGGTCGTCTACGACATGGCCCACCAGCTCACGGAGACCGAAGGCTACTCGCCGTCCAAGGGCCTGTTCTCCGCGCGCAAGGCCATCATGCAATATGCGCAGCTCAAGAACCTGCCGAACGTCACCATCGACGACATCTACACCGGCAACGGCGTGAGCGAGCTCATCAACCTGTGCATGTCCGCCCTGCTCGACGACGGCGACGAGGTGCTCATCCCCAGCCCCGATTACCCGTTGTGGACCGCCTGCGTGAACCTCGCCGGCGGCACGGCCGTCCACTACGTGTGCGACGAGGGCTCCGAATGGTACCCGGACATCGCCGACATGCGCGCCAAGATCACCGACCGCACCGTCGCCATCGTGCTCATCAACCCGAACAACCCCACCGGCGCGCTCTACCCGAAGGAGGTGCTGCAGCAGATCGTGGACCTGGCGCGCGAGCACCACCTCATGATCTTCTCCGACGAGATCTACGACCGCCTCGTCATGGACGGGCTGACGCACACGTCCATCGCCTCGCTCGCCCCCGACCTGTTCTGCGTCACGTTCTCCGGCCTGTCGAAGTCGCACATGATCGCCGGCTACCGCGTCGGATGGATGGTGTTGTCGGGCAACAAGCGCATCGCCAAGGACTACATCGAGGGCATCAACATGCTGGCGAACATGCGCATCTGCTCGAACGTGCCCGCCCAGTCCATCGTGCAGACCGCGCTAGGCGGCCACCAGAGCGTCAATGACTACATCGTACCCGGCGGCCGTCTCTACGAGCAGCGCGAATACATCTACAACGCGATCAACGCGATCCCCGGCCTGAGCGCCGTCAAACCGAAGGCCGCGTTCTACATCTTCCCGAAGATCGATGTGAAACGGTTCAACATCCACGATGACGAGCAGTTCGCGCTCGACCTGCTGCATGAGAAGCGCATCCTCATCACGCGCGGCGGCGGTTTCAACTGGGCCGAGCCCGACCATTTCCGCATCGTCTACCTGCCGCGCATCGAAGTGCTGCGCGACGCCACCGCCAAGATCGCCGACTTCTTCGACTACTACTGGCAGTCGTGACGTCGGCGCGGGGCGTCCGTCCCGCATGCCCGCCGGGCATGGTCCGGACGTCCCGCGCGGCATTTGCCTGCGGCCCCCGTGGCTCCTACGCTGGTGACCGAACCGGCGGACGCATGGCCGCCCATGATGGAAGGAGCCCCCATGTTCGGCAGAAAAGGCGGTCTGTTCGCGGACGGCAAACCCACGCTTGCACAGTGCGATCCTGAATTCATCGACCTGTTTTCCCGTTTCGCGTACGACGAGGTGGTGCACGAGCCCGGCGCGAACCACCCCGACCTCGACGATCCGACCCGTTCGATGGCGATCCTCGCCACGTTGATCGGAAGCCAGGGCGCGGACGCCTACGGCATGCTGCTCCCGGTCGCCCTGCGCAGCGGCGTCACCCCCGTCCAGGCCAAGGAGATCGTCTACCAGGCGGTCGCCTACCTCGGATTCGGGCGCGTGCTGCCGTTCCTCAACCTCACCAACGACATCCTCGTCGATCAGGGCGTGGACCTGCCGCTGGAGGGCCAATCGACCACCACGACGGAGACGCGTGCCGCCGCCGGAGAACGGGCGCAGATCGGCATCTTCGGCGAACGCATGCGCGGCTTCGCCGCTTCGGGCCCCGAGGAGACCCGGCACATCAACAAATGGCTCGCCGACAACTGCTTCGGCGACTACTACACGCGCGGCGGCCTCGACGTACGCCGACGCGAGATGATCACCCTGTGCTTCCTGGCCGCGCAGGGAGGATGCGAACCGCAACTGACCAGCCATGCCGCCGCCAACATGCGCGTGGGCAACGAGAAGGCGTTTCTCATCGCCGTCGTCTCCCAATGCATGCCCTACATCGGCTACCCGCGCACCCTCAACGCGATCCGCTGCATCAACGAGGCGGCGGCCAAAGCGCGGTGAGCGGGCGACGCCGTATCATCGACGCACGAGCGAATCGATGACGCCGAATACGGCGCCGAGCGCCGCCGGTGCCAACCACCCGAGCTGGTATCCCTGCAGGGGCAGCAGCGCCAGCGTCGCGTCCAGCCAGGGCAGGGAGCCCCCGGCCACGGCGGTCAGGGAGGAGACGCAGCCGGCGAAGGCGACGACGCCCACAAGGGCCACGGTCCAGAAATAGACGCGCGGGAAACGCGAACCGAACACGCGGTGCGTGAGCGCGAGCAGCACCAGCACGATGGCGATCGGATACAGCGCGGACAGCACCGGCACCGACACCTTGATGATGAGGCTCAGACCGGCGTTCGAGACGACGAAGCTGAACACGGTGAAGACGACCTGCCATGCGCGATAGGTCACGCCATGCCCGGCGACGGTGCGGAACCGTTCGTGGAAATAGGTGGCGCACGTGCAGATCAGCCCGGTGCACACGTTCAGGCAGGCGACGACGAACACCAGGCCGAGGAACGCGGTGCCGGCGGCGCCGAACACCGACGAGGTGAGATTGGTGAGCACGGTGGCGCCGGTGTCCTTCGACGGGTCGATGGCCGCGATGGTGCCCGAGACGACGCCCACGTATCCGAGCGCGCCGTAGATGAGGACGAGCAGCGCGCCGGTGCCGATGCCGGCGTACGCGGTCTCCAGCCTCACCTGGCGTTCGTCATCGATCCGCTGCGCCCGGATGTTCGCGGAGATCACGATGCCGAAATAGAGGGCTGCCAGCAGGTCCATCGTCTGGTAGCCGTCGAGGAACCCCCTTGCCATCTGGTTCGACGAGTAGTCCCCCGACGGGGAGCCCGGCGTGCCGACGCCGTGCACGAGGCAGGCGACGAAAATCACCGCGATGAGCACGAGCAGCAGCGGTCCCATGAACCTTCCCAGCACCTTGGACAGTTTCTCGGGATGCTGCGCGAACAGGAACGCGAGCACGAAGAACACGAGCGAATAGACGAGTTGGGCGATCCATCTCGACCCGTCCGGCGTGAACGGCGCGACCATCATCTCGAACGACGTGGTCGCCGTGCGCGGGATCGCGAAGCACGGACCGATGGTGAGGATGATGGCCAGTCCCAGCAGCAGTGCGAACCCGGGGGAGACCCGGCCCGCGAGGGCGTCGAACCCGCCGGAGAACGTGACCGACAGCACGCCGAGGATGGGCAGTCCCACCGCCGAGACGATGAACCCGACGGATGCGGGCATGGCGGCCGTTCCGGCCTGCGCTCCCACGAACGGCGGGAAGATCAGGTTCCCCGCCCCGAAGAACATCGAAAAGAACGTGAAGGTCATCACCAGGCGTTGGCGTGCGGTCAGATGCATGATTCTCCTTTTCCCCGTCCGGCCGTCGGCCCGTGCCCTGGCGCATACCGGGTCGCGGACGGAACGTCTCCCACCATAGCCAAAAGGCTCCCGACCTTGCGGTCGGGAGCCTTTCGATTCCAGCTATTCAGCCGTTATGCGGACACGTGGGAGTCCGCACGATGCGCCTGTCTCAGCCGTTGACGCGGTCGATGCCGGACTGCACGTCGGCGATGACCGAATCCCAGGACTTGATGAAGGCGGCGACGCCGTCGGCCTCGAGCTTGTCGGTGACGGCCTTGAAGTCGATGCCGAGATCGGCGAGCTTGTCGATGATGGCGTGGGACTCCTCGTAGGTGCCCTCGATGGACGGGGCGCCGTTGCCGTGGTCGGCCAGGGCGTTCAGGGTCTTCTCCGGCATGGTGTTGACGATGTGCTTCGCGACGAGCTCATCGACGTACTTGCAGTCGGAGTAGGCCGGGTTCTTGGTGCCGGTGGAGGCCCAGAGCGGACGCTGGACCTTGGCGCCCTTGGCGGCCAGATCGGCCCAGCGCGGATCCTCGGCGAACTTCTTCTCGAAGAGCTCGTAGGCGAGGCGAGCGTTGGCGACGGCGGCCTTGCCCTCGAGGGCCTTGGCCTCGTCGGTGCCGATCTCCTCGAGCTTCTTGTCGACCGCGGTGTCCACGCGGGAGACGAAGAAGGAGGCGACGGAGCCGATGTGCTTGAGGTCGTGGCCGTTGGCGGCGGCCTGGGCGATGCCCTCGATGTAGGCGTCGATGACCTGCTCGTAGCGCTCGAGCGAGAAGATCAGGGTGACGTTCACGGAGATGCCCTTGGCCAGGGTGGCGGTGATGGCCGGCAGGCCCTCGAGGGTCGCCGGGATCTTGATCATCGCGTTCGGACGGTTGACCTTCTCCCACAGCTCGACGGCCTGCTTCTCGGTGGCCTCGGTCTCGTGGGCCAGACGCGGGTCGACCTCGATGGACACGCGGCCGTCGACGAAGTCGGTCTTCTCGGCGATCTCGCGGAAGATGTCGGTGGCGTTGCGCACATCGGTGGTGGTGAGCTCGCGGATGGCGGTCTCGACGTCGACCTTGCCGAGCTCCTTGAGCTGCTCGTCGTACGGGCCGACCTGGCTCAGGGCCTTCTGGAAGATGGACGGGTTGGTGGTCACGCCGACGACGTTCTTGTTGGCGATGAGGTCCTGCAGGGAGCCGGACTCGATGCGGGAGCGGGACAGGTCGTCCAGCCAGATGGAGACGCCGTTGTCGGACGTACGCTGAGTTGCTTCAGTCATTGTTTTCCTTCCTAAATATTCCGTATGGAATAAAACCTGGTTTGTGATGGGGGGAGGGGTGCCGCCGCCCTTGGAGCGTGCGGCGGCACCCGACGGATCACTTGGCGGCCTCGACCTCCGCGATGGACGCCTTGGCGGCCTCCACCACGTGCTCGGCGGTGATGCCGAGGTCGATGAGGTTCTGGGAGCCGGAGCCCTGCAGGCCGAACTGCTCGATGGAGACGGGCTTGCCGTAGGAGCCGAGGTACTTGTACCACGGCATGGCAACGCCGGCCTCGACGGAGACGCGGGCCTTGACGGCGGCCGGCAGCACGGCCTCCTTGTACTCGGCGTCCTGCTCCTCGAACCACTCGAGCGACGGGACGGAGACCACGCGGGCCTTGACGCCCTCGCCGGCCAGGGTCTTGGCGGCGGAGACGGCCAGCTGGACCTCGGAACCGGTGGCCAGCAGGATGACGTCCGGGGTGCCCTCGGTGTCGACCAGGACGTAGGCGCCCTTGCGCACGCCGTCCTTGGCCTTGGCGGCGGTCTCGGCGAGCACCGGCAGGCCCTGGCGGGACAGCACCATGGCGGCCGGCAGCGTGTTCTTCTTCTCGAAGAAGTAGCGGTAGGCCTCGGCGGTCTCGAAGGCGTCGGCCGGGCGGACGACCTCGAGCTGCGGCATGGCGCGGAAGGAGGCCAGGTGCTCGATCGGCTGGTGGGTCGGGCCATCCTCGCCGACGGCGACGGAGTCGTGCGTCCACACGTACAGGTTCGGGATCTCCATCAGCGCGGCCAGGCGGACGGCGGAGCGCTCGTAGTCGGAGAACATGAAGAACGTGCCGCCGAACGGGCGGGTGTGGGAGCCGAGCAGGATGCCGTTGGTGATGCAGCCCATGGCGAACTCGCGCACGCCGAAGTGCAGCTGGCGGCCGAACTCGTTGCAGACCGGCCACTGCTTGGTGGCGCACTCCTCGGGCGCGAAGGTGGCGGCGCCCTTGAGGTCGGTCTTGTTGGAACCGCCGAGGTCGGCGGAGCCGCCCCACAGTTCCGGCATGACGGCCGCGATGGCGTTGAGGACGGAGCCCGAGGCGCCGCGGGTGGCGACGGACTTGCCGACCTCGAAGGTGGCCTCGAGGTCGTCGATGGCCTTGTCGAAGCCCTCCGGCAGCTCGCCGGCCTTCAGACGGTCGTACAGGGCGGCCTTGTCCGGGTTGGCCTTGCGCCAGGCGTCGAACTTCTCGTCCCATTCCTTGTGGGCCTCGAGGCCGCGCTCGGCGACCTTGCGGGCGTGGGCGAGGGCCTCCTCGTCGACGTGGAAGCTCTCCTCCGGGTCGTAGCCGAGCAGCTTCTTGAGGCCGGCGACGGCCTCGGCGCCCAGCTTGGAGCCATGGGAGGACGGATCGTTGGTCTTGCCCGGGGTCGGCCAGGCGATCAGGGAGTGGACCTTGATGAGCTTCGGCTGGTCCGGGGCGGCGGCCTCGGCCTTGGCGATGACCTCGGCCAGGCCCTCGACGTCCTCCTTGTAGGAGCCGTCGGGCTGGATGAAGCTGAACTCGTCGGTGTACCAGCCGTAGGACTGGAAGCGCTTGAGCACGTCCTCGGCCAGCACCAGGTTGGTGTCGCCCTCGATCTGGATGCGGTTGGCGTCGAAGATCACGGTCAGGTTGCCGAGCTTCTGGTTGGCGGCCAGGGCGGCGGCCTCGCCGGAGATGCCCTCCTCGATGTCGCCTTCGCCGCAGATGGCCCAGATCTTGTGGTAGAACGGGGAGTCTTCCTTCGGGGTGTTCGGATCGAGCAGGCCGCGCTGGAAGCGCTCGCCGTAGGCGAAGCCGATGGCGGAGGCGAAGCCCTGGCCGAGCGGGCCGGTGGTCATCTCGATGCCCGGGGTCAGGCCGTACTCCGGGTGGCCCGGGGTGCGGGTGTCCGCGCCGCCGCGGAAGTGCTTGAGGTCATCGAGGGTCACGCCGTAGCCGGAGAAGTACAGCTGGACGTACTGGGTGAGGGAGGCGTGGCCGCCGGAAAGAATGAAGCGGTCGCGGCCCTCCCAGTTGGGATCGTTCGGATCGTGCTTGATGAAGTGCTGGTACAGGGTGTAGGCGACGGGCGCCAGGGAAACGGGGGAACCGGGGTGGCCGGAACCGGCGTTCTCAACCGCGTCGGCCGACAGGACCTTGGCCATCTTGATGGCGCGCTCGTCCAGCTCGGTCTCCTTGAATTCGGTCATGGATGTCTTTCCTTCCGCTTGGTCGGGCCGCGTATCCGGCTTGTGCCGGGCGCTGTCGCCCTCACATTGCGGTTTCCATGCTAGCGTCATTTCGCGACGTAGCGGTGTGATTTTGGCGTGTTTTGGTAACTTCTGTTCTGTTAGCGTTCACAATATGTGGCGCTATGCTGACGACGAACGCGTTAGCACTCGGTGTTGCGGAGTGCTAATACAATGGATACCGCATATTCGGGCCGATTATGCGCGTCGCGTGCGTCCCGGAGGTGCGCGCGAGAGGGCCTTCCGGCCCCTCGCCGTCGCCTTGGTGACGTGCGCATGGAGGGCGTCGGTCCCCGACATGAACTGTGCGTGAAATGTACCCGTCGGGTACGTAACGAAGGAGGTGCGCATGCCGCAGACAAGACGCATGGTGGTCCTGCGCGCCGTCGTGGAGGACTACATCCGCTCCCAGGAACCGGTGGGGTCGACCGCATTGACCAGGCAGCATGACCTGGGGGTGAGTTCGGCCACCGTACGCAACGACATGGCGGCGCTCGAGGAGGAGGGGTACCTCATCCAGCCGCACACCTCCGCCGGCCGCGTGCCCACGGAAAAGGGGTATCGGTACTTCGTCGACCGGCTCGCCACCGTCGTGCCGCTGTCCGCAGCGCAACGCCGCGGCATCGACAGCTTCCTGTCCGGGTCGGCGAGCCTGCAGGACACGCTGCAGCGCGCCGCGCGCCTGCTCGCGCGGATCACCGGCCAGGTGGCCGTGGTCGCATCGCCGTCCCTGGCCAAATCTACGTTGCGCCACGTCGAGCTGGTGCCGGTGTCGATGACGACGTTGCTCGCCGTCGTCATCACCGACACCGGACGCGTCGCGCAGCACACGCTGCCGGTCGCGTCGATGCCCTCCGTCGAGGAGACGTCGCGCCTTACCGACGCGTTGAACGCCGACTGCTCCGGGCTGTCCCTCGCGAAGGCCTCGCAGCAGGTGCGGGCCCTCGGCTCGGACCCGCGGTTCCGTGGCCTCGGCGCGCTGACCGACGGCCTTGCGCAGGCGTTCGCCGTGATGTCCGACGACGAGCGGGCCACCGAACTGTACATGTCCGGGGCGTCGAGCCTCGCCCACCAGCGCACGATGGCCGACCTCGCACCGTTGTTCGACGCGCTCGAGGAGCAGGTCGTGCTCATGAGGCTGATGAGCGCGCTGAGCGAGGAGCCGGCGCGCGGGGACGGCGTCGGCGTCGCCATCGGATCGGAGACCCATACGCCGGGACTGCTGCACGCCGCCGTCGTGACCAGCGGATACGGCCATGCGGAACCCGACGCGGACCACGTCGAACCCGATTCGGGACCCGTGGGAACGGCCCGTGACGACGGAACCGGGGAAGAGACGACCGCCGCCGCGACGGTGACCGACGCGGCCGGCGAACCGGTCGCCTTCGTCGGGTCGATAGGCCCCACCCACATGGACTACGCGAACACGATCTCCGCCGTGCGGGCCGTGGCCCGTTACCTCACCGCATTCCTCGCGCACGGGGAGCCGTCCCCGGACGGCCGCGGGGAACCGGGCGGCCCGTCCGCCGACGGCCGCGGTCCGGACGCCGGCGCACCGCCCGCGCCGCAGACGCGCTGACCCCGCCTTATGGCACAATAACCCGCTAGCAACCAACCGAAATAAAGGACCGAACGAACCGTGGCAGACTACTACGAGGTGCTTGGAGTCGAACGCACCGCGAGCGAGGACGAGATCAAGAAGGCGTACCGCAGGATGAGCCGCAAGTACCATCCCGACATCGCCGGACCCGAATTCGAGGACAAGTTCAAGGAGGTCAACAACGCCTACGAGGTGCTGAGCGACCCGGACAAGCGCCGTATGTACGATTCCGGCGTCGACCCGAACGACCCCAACGCCTCGGCCGGATTCGGCGCCGGCGGCTTCGGCGGCATGGGGGACATGGGCGACGTGTTCAGCACCTTCTTCGGCGGCGCGTTCGGCGGCGGGTCCCAGGGCCCCACCCCGCGCACCCAGCCCGGCCGCGACGCGCTCGCCAGCATGACCATCGACCTGAAGACCGCCGTGTTCGGCGGCACCGAACAGGTGCGCATCACCACGTTCGGCCTGTGCCCCGACTGCTCCGGTTCCGGCTCCGCCGACGGCTCGAAGCCGACCGCCTGCCCGGACTGCCACGGCAGCGGCTTCCGCCAGAAGGTCGTGCGCACGATGCTCGGTCAGATGATGACCTCCGCGCCGTGCGAGCGCTGCGAGGGCCACGGCGACATCATCTCCAAGCCCTGCCCTTCGTGCATGGGCCACGGCCGCGTGCGCGTCACCCGCAACGTGGGCGTCAAGGTGCCGGCGGGCATCCGCGACGATTCGCGCATCCGTCTCGCCAACCAGGGCGAGGTCGGCGAGGGCGGCGGCGCGGCCGGCGACCTGTACGTGGACATCCGCATCCGGTCGAACAAGCAGTTCACCCGCGACGGCGACGACCTGCATTGCTGGGTGCGCGTGCCGATGAGCTGGGCCGTGCTCGGTCACGACCTCGAGATCGACACGTTCGACGGCAGGCAGACCGTGACCGTGCCCGCCGGGTGCCAGCCCGAGGACACGGTCACGCTCAAGGGGCTGGGCGTGACCCGTATGCGCGAACAGGGGGAGCGTGGCGACCTCATCGCGCACATCGCCGTCGAGATCCCCACCAGGCTTGACGACGAGGAGCGATCCCTCATCGAGAAGTTCGCCGCCGCGCATGACGGCGACGCCACCCACGTGGCGCAGAGCTCCCGTCCCGCCACCGGCCAGGCCGGAAAGAAGGGCTTCTTCAGCAAATTGAAGGACGCGTTGAGCTGAGCCCTGACGGCAGCGCCGCATGGCTGTGCATATATGACGATCCCCCGCATACGGTCGGTCCGTATGCGGGGGATCGTCATATATGTGCGGCTTGCGCGTGTGGCCCGTACCCCTCTTGCGCGGGCCACACGGGTCATCCGGCCATGGACGGGTCGATGGCCGGCAGCACACCGGCGATGAGCAGGACCGCCACCACCACGGCCAGGCCGATGCGGTAGACGGCGAACGCCTTGTAGGAGAACATGCTCACGAACTTCAGGAAGCCGATGATCACGATGTAGCCCACGAAGAACGCCACGATCGTCGCGGCGATGGTCGGCCCCCAGCCCGGCCATGCGGCGCCGCCGATCGCGGCGCAGGCGTCGGCCGCCTTCGTGGCCTCGCAGGCGCTCACGTCCTTCACCGCGGACACCGCCTCGAGGATGCCCGCGCCGAACACGGCCGGAATGGCCATGAGGAAGCTCACGCGCACGGCGTCCTCGCGGGTGTAGCCCATCGCACGGCCGAACGTGATGGTGCCGCCGGAACGGGAGACGCCCGGGATGAGGGCCAGCATCTGGCCCACGCCGAAGAGCAGCGCGTCCTTGACGGTCATCTGGTTCATCGTCTTGACCTGCTTGGAACGTGCGTCGAAGATCCACAGCAGCACGCCGAACACGGCGAGCACGGTGACGGTGATCCACAGGTTGCGCAGCGTGGTCTCGATGACGTCCTTGAACAGCAGGCCGGCGACGAGGATCGGCATCGTGCCGATGATGATGAACCAGCCCATCTGCGTATCCGGGTTCTTCGCGCCGAGACGGGACCTCCAGTCCTTGCCCTCCTTGCCGAACAGCGAACCGAACCACGAACCCAGGATGCGGATGATGTCGCGGCGGTAGTACAGGATCACGGCGAGCTCGGTGCCGATCTGGATGATGGCGGTGAACGCGGCGCCCGGATCGGAGCCGATCATCAGGTCGCCGATGATGCGGATGTGCGCGCTGGACGACACCGGCAGATATTCGGTCAACGCCTGCACGAGACCAAGGAAGATCGCCTGGAAGAAATTCATAACCCCTCTAACCTCATAGATGACATCGGGTGAAAGCGACATTCGACATTCGTCAATTGCGATGCCCACTGTACTCAAGGGGGGCTAAGTCCGTGCTCATTTTCCCCGCGGGCCGGGCGATGTCTTGCACAATGCACACAATGAGGAAGCGATCAGGGCCCGGACGGCATCCGGCCGTAGGGGCCGCAGGCACCCATGTCATCCAAGGAGCGTCGCATGGATACGTATCGCAAAAGCAGGGGCTTCGCCCCGAAGGGGTTCTTCGAATGCGAGGGGCGCGGTCTCCAATGGCTCGGCGAGGCCATGCCGCAGGGAGGCCCCCGTGTCGTGCAGGTGATCGGATGGGGGGACGACCACCTCGACATCGAGAAGGTCCATTCCGCGATGCCCACCGTCAAGGCCGCGCATGATTTCGGCGCGGCGCTCGCCCGCATGCACGATGCGGGAGCCCCCCACTTCGGTTCCGCGCCTGCCGGCTACGAGGGCACCTGCTACTTCGGGCCGTTGCAGGACCCGGTGCCGATGGCGACCGGCACGTGGGACGATCCCGTCACGTATTACGCCGAAGGGCGTCTGCTGCCGATGGTCGAGCTCGGCATGCGTCGCGGCGAACTCGACGCGCGGGACATGGAACTGACCGAACGGGTCGTCGACGCGTTGCCCGACCTGCTCGGCCGCGCCGCCTCCGACAAGCCGGCGCGTGTGCACGGGGACCTGTGGAGCGGCAACGTGATGTGGACCGCCGACCGCGGTTACAGCGAGGCTGTGCTCATCGACCCGGCGGCGCACGGCGGGCACCGCGAGGAGGACCTGGCCATGCTCGGCCTGTTCGGCATGACCTATCTTCGCGACATCCTCGACGGCTACCAGGGCGTGCACCCGCTCAAGGCCGGCTGGGAGGACCGCATGACCCTGTGGCGTCTGTACCCGATCGCCGGCCATTGCGTCTTCTTCGGCGGCGGCTATGTGAGCGAATACCGTTCCATGTGCCGTTCCCTGCTGGGCTGACGTCGGACCGGAGCGCCGGCGGCGTTGCGGAACCGAACCTGCGACGCCGCCGGCGGCGCGAACCGCCGGCGGCGCGAACCGCCGCCTACAGGTTGCGCAGGAAATCCTCGGTCTCGCGCACGAGCTGTTCGGCCTGGCGCGGATTCTCGGACGCCGCCCTGCGCGCCTCCTGCGCGCGGTCCCATTCCCGTTCGAGATGGTGCACGTAGTCGGCCAGCTGGTCGCTGCACCGCAGCAGCATCGTGACCTTCGCGTTCCACTCGTTCGCGCGCGCCTCGAGATCGCCCTCGTCGAATCCGAGACCCAGTTCGCGCCCCAGCCGCCGAAGCAGGTTCAGCGTGGCCTGCGGGCAGTCGTCGTTGCCTGAGTACTGGGGGATCGACGCCCATAGCGACGTGGTGGCGAACGACTGCTCACGGGCCATGTCGTCGAGCACGGTGGGGATGCCCACGGGGCCGCTGTACCCTCCCTCGTCGTCGTTCGCGCCGCAGTCGCAGCTGCGGCCCGCCTCGTCGAGATCATGGGAGACGTCGACCGGCAGCGGGCGGGTGTGCGGGCAGTCGGCGAACATGGAGCCGAGCGTGACGATGCGGTCCACGTCGAGCTCGTCGGCGATATGCAGGCTCTGCCGGCAGTATTCGCGCCAACGGTAATTCGGTTCGGGGGCGATCTGCGCATACAGGCGCCTGCCGGTGGGGAGCGTGATCTCGTAGAACGTGGTCTGCGGCCAGATGATGCGGGGGCGTCCCGTCACACGGCACAGCATGGGGCGCGACACCTGGTAGTCGTAGTACCCGTCGCAGCTGATATGGCGTATCTCGCGCGACTCGTAACGGGACACTAGATGCCGTACCACGTTCGTCGCGGCCTGGCAGGCGTCGTTCCATCCCTCGAAGGCGGCGAGCAGTACGCACTCCCGCTGATCTCGTTCCTCGCTCATGGTTCCAGAATAACCATGCGGGAGCGTTCGATCCCCTGGTTTCATGCGGTTTTCGCCACGGGCGTGCCCGGTGGGCGGTGGTGCGACACGCCGTGCTTTGCAAAACGAGGCGACATGGATATAGTAGTGACTCGTGCTTCGGCGGGGAGCAATCCCCACGACCGCATGCGGACATAGCTTAGTTGGTAAAGCGCAACCTTGCCAAGGTTGAGACCGCGGGTTCGAGTCCCGTTGTCCGCTCTAAGGTCCGACGAGTTGACGACCTTACGGTGGGTTAGCCAAGCGGTTAGGCAGCGGCCTGCAAAGCCGTATAGACGAGTTCGACTCTCGTACCCACCTCTCAGCGGATCGAAGCGATTCGATTGACTGTAATGCAGGCCCGGGCGGTTGGCGCAGAGGTAGCGCACTTCCCTGACACGGAAGGGGTCACAAGTTCGAATCTTGTATCGCCCACCATGGTCGAAGCGATTCGGCCGATAACTGAACACCGATTGATTTCGGGCGATTGGCGCAGCGGCTAGCGCACTTCGTTCACACCGAAGGGGTCGTAGGTTCGATTCCTACATCGCCCACTGGAATCCCGCTTCTCACGGCGGGAATCCTACGCGGACATAGCTTAGTTGGTAAAGCGCAACCTTGCCAAGGTTGAGACCGCGGGTTCGAGTCCCGTTGTCCGCTCCATCCGGAAACCCGCCATGGAGCGGGGTTTTTCGTTTTGTGAAGATTTCCGCGACCTCTGTACACATCATCCGTACGAATGGACAAAGGCGTCGCATCCCCGTCATCGTGGGAGGGGAAGCCCGACGGATGCGCCGGGACGGACGCGACGGCGAAGGAGCCACCGATGAACGGACATGACGGAGCAACACGAAGGAACCGACGTCCGCGCCTCCGCTCGGCGGCGATGGCGGCCATGCTGACAATCGTGCAGACGGTAACGGCGGGTATACCCGCTCCATACGCGTCATCGGCGGCGATGCCCGCATCACCCGCGTCGGCCGCATCGGCCGCGACGGACCGGCGCGGCACGGATCCGCAAGACGCCGCCGGAGCATGCCGCGCCACGCTGGCATGGCCGCTGTCCCGGGTCGAGACGGTCCGTGCGTTCGACGCGCCCGAACGTCCCTGGATGTCCGGGCACCGGGGCATGGACCTGGCGGCCGGCGAACGGGACGCGCTGCTCGCCCCCGGCGACGGCGTCGTCTCGTTCGCGGGGGAGGTGGCCGGCAAACAGGTGGTGAGCATCCGGCATAAGGGGCTCACGATCACCTTCGAACCCGCGATCACCGATCTGGCCGTCGGGGCGCAGGTCTCCCGCGGACGGCGGTTCGGCGAGGTGGGCGGGCGAAGCGACCACTGCGACGGCGCGTGCCTGCACTGGGGCGTGCGGCGAGGGAAGGACGACTACCTCGACCCGGAGGCGATGGCGTCGCGCAGGCGCATCGCGCTCAAACCGGCGCAATGACATCCGGTCGGGCCCCGAACCGGCGTCCGACCGGATGTCCGGAACGCACGGACGCCCATCGCGGCCGGCGGGCTACAATCGGTGGCGACAAGCATATGCATGATCGGGGGAGGATCATGAAGAAGGAATACCTGCGGCCGTTGGAACGGCCGATCGACACCGATCGGAACCTGTTCTCGATCCTCGACGAACGCGCCGCGCGCACGCCGGACGAGCCGCTCATCGAATACAAGGAGCCGGGCACGGGGGAGTGGCGGTCGTTCACCGCCGCCGCGTTCCGCGACAAGGTCATCGCGCTCGCCAAAGGGCTCATCGCCCGCGGCATCATGCCGGGAGACGCCGTGTCCGTGATCTCCAAGACCCGATGGGAGTGGACGGCGCTCGACATGGCCATCATGTCGATCGGCGCGCTCACCGTGCCCGTGTACGAGACGAACTCGCCCGCCCAGGTGAGCATGATCTTCAATGATTCGCAGGTGCGGATGGCGTTCGCCGAAAACGACATGCAGAGGGACAAGGTCGAATCGGTGCGTTCGCAATGCCCCGATCTGGGCGACGTGTACGTCATCGACTTCGGCGCGCTCGACACGCTCGAGGAATACGGCAAGGGCGTCACCGACGCCGAGTTCCGTGAGCGCGAACGGGCGATCCACGGCGACGATCTGGCCACCATCGTGTACACGTCCGGCTCCACCGGCACGCCGAAGGGCATCGAACTGAGCCACGGCAATTTCATCTTCATCACCTATTCCGGCATCCGGTCGATGCCGGCCATCGCCATGCCCGAATACGCGAGGCTGTGGCTGTTCCTGCCGTTGGCGCACGTGTTCGCCCGGTACATGCAGTTCTTCTGCTTCGCCGGCAACGTCACGCTCGGCCTGTCCGGGAACCTGAAGACCATCCTCGCCGATTTCGCCGCGTTCAAGCCGACGTTCATCCTGGCCGTGCCGCGCATCTTCGAGAAGATCTACAACGCGGCCTCGCAGAAGGCCGGCGCCGGGTTCAAGGGGCGCGTCTTCGCCGGCGCGACCGCCGCCGCGCGCGCATGGTCCAAGGCGCAGCAGTCCGGCGAGCCGATCCCGTTCCCGCTGAACCTGAAGCACGCGTTCTATACGAAGCTGGTCTACCGGTCGATTCTCGACGTGTTCGGCGGACACGTCGAATACGCGGTCTCGGGCGGCGCGCCGCTCGACAAGTCCATCGCCCACTTCTTCAACGGCATCGGCCTGCCATTGCTCGAGGGCTACGGCATGACCGAAACGTGCGCGCCCGCCACGGTGAACCCGACCTCCGGATACCGGATCGGCACCATCGGCCTGCCGATGCAGGGCACGGCCGTGGGCATCGACGACGACGGCGAACTGTGCATCAAGAGCCCCGCGGTGTGCGTCGGCTACCACAACCATCCCGAGATCACCCGGGAGCAGATCAGGGACGGATGGCTGCACACCGGCGACCTCGGCTCGCTCGACGACGACGGGTTCGTCACCGTCACCGGCCGTAAGAAGGACCTCATCATCACGGCCGGCGGCAAGAACGTCTCCCCGGGCGAACTCGAGGCGTCGGTGATGACCTCGCCGGTCGTCAACCAGTGCGTCGTCGTCGGCGATCGCAAGCCGTTCGTCGCCGCGATCGTCGCCCTCGATCTGGCGGAGACGAACACGTGGCTCGAAGCCCAGGGGGCGGCGCCGTGCGCCGATCTGGCCGAGGCCGCGCGCAACCCGATCGTGCACGCCGAGGTGGAGCGCGCCGTCAACCAGGCGGACGAACTCGTCTCCCGCGCCGAATCCATACGCAAGTTCGAGATCGTGCCGGACGACTTCACCGAGGAAAGCGGCCTCGTCACCGCTTCGATGAAGGCCCGGCGCGAGGCGATCACCAAGCGCTACCGCGACCTCATCGACAACGTGATCTACGCCGGCAAGAAGTGAATCCGGAACCGGGCGTCCCAGGCATACGGCATCGGAAAGTGGCGGACCGCCACTTCGCCTCACTGGCGCGGCGCGGTCTTCTTCGTGTACATCTGCGTGGCGAGCAGCGTCGCGTAGCGCTTGATGACCTTCGGGCGGATGACCTTCATCGACGCGGTCATCAGGCCGTTCTCCTGCGTGAACTCCTCGGGCAGGATGATGAACTTGCGGACCGACTCGGCGCGGGAGACGCCCTCGTTGGCCTGGTCGACCCACTTCTGCACCTCGGCGCGCACCGCGGCGTTGTTCGCGGCCTCCTCCATCGTCATATGCTCGTCCAGACCCTTCGCGGCCAGCCACGGGCGCAGCGACTCCTCGTCCAGGGTGATGAGCGCGGAGATGAACGGACGCTTGTCGCCCAGCACCAGCGCCTGCGAGACGATCTCGCAACGCTGGATGACCTCCTCGATCGGTCCGGGCGCCACGTTCTTGCCGCCGGCCGTGATGATGAGGTCCTTCTTGCGGCCGGTGATGTACAGGAATCCGTCGTTGTCGATGCGGCCCAGGTCGCCGGTCGCGTACCAGCCGTCCTCGGTGAAGGAGGTCTCGGTGGCCTCCTCGTTCTTGTGGTAGCGGGGGAACACGGCGCGGCCCTTGACCTGGATCTCGCCGTCCTCGGCGATGCGCAGCGAGAAGCCGGGGAACGCGATGCCGACCGAACCGGCGTGGAACGGGACGCCCAGCACGTTGAACGCGCACGGGGCGGTCGTCTCGGTCAGGCCGTAGCCCTCGTACACGGGCACGCCGGCGCCGCGGAAGAACGCCATCAGCTCCGGGTCGAGCGGGGCGCCGCCCGCGACGATCCACTTGGCGCGGCCTCCCAGCACCTCGCGCAGCGACTTGTAGACCACCGGGTCGAACGCGGCGCGCTTGGTGCGCGCCAGGGCGCCCGCATGGCCCTTTTCGGAGATCTCCTTCATGTAGTCCTGCGCGGCGACGACCGCGGAGGCGAACACCATGCCCTTTGCGCCGTGTCCGGCCTTCTGGGAGGCGGCGTTGTACACCTTCTCCAGCACGCGGGGCACGACGATCATGATGGACGGCTTGGCGACCTGCAGGTCGGAGATCAGCGTCCTGATGCCGGTCGCGATGTAGATATGGACGTTCGAGGCGACGACGATGTAGTTGATGGCGCGCGCGAACGAATGCGCCTGGGGCAGGAACAGCAGGATCGTGTTCTTCTTGTCATGCAGCAGGTCCGGCATGTAATCGGGCAGGTTCAACGCCGTCTGGCAGTAGTGCTCGTGCGTCATCTCCACGCCCTTCGGCGCGGCGGTGGAACCGGACGTGTACACGATCGAGCACAGGTCGGTCTTCCGCACCGAGTCGATGCGCTCGTCCAGCTCCTCGTCGGACACGGACTTGCCGTACGCCTTGATCTCGTCCAGGCCGCCGGTCTCGATGCAGACGATGTGCTCCAGTGACGGGCATTCCTCGACGGCGCCGTCGGCCTTGTCGCGCATGGCGGTGTCCTGCACGATGAGCAAGCGGGCGTCGGAGTTGTTGACGATGTTGCGGATCTGCTCGGCGGAATCCGTGTCGTAGATGGTGGCCAGCACGCCGCCGCAGGCCATGACGGCCGCGTCGGTCAGATCCCACTCATAGGAGGTGCGGCACATGAACGCCACGCCGTCGCCCTTCTTCAGGCCGTAGTGCAGCAGGCCCTTGGCGATCTCGCGCACCTCGGCGAGGAACTCGTTCGCGGTCTTCGTGACCCACTCGCCGTCCTCCTTGTACGTGTACAGCGGGTCGTCGCCCATGCGTTCGGCGCGGTCGGCGTAGATGTCGTAGATCGACATGCCCATGTCCAGCGGGGGATTTCCCTGCGTGGTGGTGGTCAGCAGCCCCGAAGCCGGGTCGATCTCGGTGACCGTCGGACGGTCCGGCCCCCACACGTCGGTGTGGGGCAGCTCGATGGACTCCTCGCGGGCGATGTCCTCGCCGGCGTAGTCGGGTTCGTTGCCCGCGTCGTCACCGACCGGATGCACGAAATCGGTGCCGAGGCGCAACGCCTTGCGCGTGATGTTCGTGGTTTGCTGCTTCAACGTGGAAAAAACGGACACGTGATGCTCCTTGCCCAATTCCTGCGATGTCCTGTCTCAAAACAGCCAGTCTAGCGCCCCGGACGCGACACGTCACCTTACGGTGGCGTAGGGAAACGTATACGGCAGACGGCCTGCGGACCCGTCGCGGCGGCGTCCGGAGGACGTGACGGTCCGTCCCGCGGCCGTCATGCGGGAGGCCGCGGGACGCATCCTGCGCGCCATCATGCGAGTGTTCCCCGGGCGCGGCGCGCGGATTCGGCTACACTGGGGCCGCGTATGACTCGATACGGCCAATGTCAGAAAGGGCTCTCATGGCTGAATTCAAGGAAGCCACGGTGGCTTTCGGCGTGCTGAACGAGACGTCGGATACGGAATCCCGCGTCGCGCTCACTCCGGACATCGTCACCAGACTCGGCAGGGGCGGGGTCTCCTGCCTCATCGAAAGCGGCGCCGGAGCCGCGGCGCACTACACGGACGCGGACTACGCCAACGCCGGCGCGACCGTCGCCTCCCGCGACGAGGTGATCGCCAGGTCCGACGCGCTCGGTTTCGTCGACCGCCCGTCCGCCGGGACCGTCTCCAAACTCAGGGCGGGGCAGTGGGTGATCGGCATGCTCGGCTCGTTCACCGACGCCGACTACGTCGCCTCGCTCGGCAACGCCGGGGTGGTGGGCGTCGCCATCGAACGGCTGCCCCGTCAGCTGTCCAGCGCCCAGTCGATGGACGAGATGACCTCGCAGAACTCCGTGATGGGCTACAAGGCCGCGATCCTCGCCGCCGACGCCTACGGCTCGTTCCTGCCGATGATGACCACCGCGGCCGGCACGATCCGTCCGGCCAAGGCGCTCGTGCTCGGCGCGGGCATCGCCGGTCTGCAGGCCATCGGCACGCTGCGCCGACTCGGCGCGGTCGTCACCGCGTACGACGTGCGCCCCGCCTCGAAGGGCGAGGTCGAATCCCTCGGCGCCAAGTTCCTCGACCTCGGCCTCGACTTCTCCGCGGGCCAGGGCGAAGGCGGCTACGCGCGCGCGTTGACCGCCGAGGAGCAGGCGGCCCAGCAGGCCGCCGTCGACGAGAAGGCCTCCGGGTTCGACATCGTCATCACCACCGCCAAGGTCCCGGGCCGCAAGCCCCCGGTGCTGCTCACCCGGGCCGGCGTCGCCGGCCTGCACCGCGGCGCCGTGATCGTCGACTGCGCCGCGTCCGATCTGGGCGGCAACGTCGAGGGGTCCACGGTCGGCACCACGGTCACCGAGGGGGGCGTCACCATCATCGGCGCGCCGTACCTGGCCTCCGGCGTGGCCACCACCGCGTCCAACCTGCTCGCGCGCAACGTGGCCGACGTGCTCGCCCACTTCGTGCGCGACGGCCGCCTCACGCAGGTCCCCGGCGAGGAGCTGGACGACGCGCTCGTCGTCGCCGGCCGCGCCGAAGCGCCGGCCGCGTCCGAAAACCAGGAGAAGTAAGGAAGGGGAGGGAAGAATGCCCACGCTCGTCGTTTCCATCACACTGTTCGTATTGGCGCTGCTCATCGGCATCGAGGTGATCGGCAAGGTGCCCGCCACCCTGCACACCCCGCTCATGTCCGGCGCGAACTCCATCCACGGCATCGTCATCGTCGGCGTCGTCATCGTCGCCGCCGAGGCGAACTCGCCGCTCGCCTACGCGTTCATCTTCCTCGCGGCGGTGCTCGGCACGATGAACGTGGTCGGCGGCTACGTCGTCACCGACCGCATGCTCGAGATGTTCAAGTCCAACAAGAAGAAGGGGGAGGAGAAGTAAATGGCCTCCGCAACCGTCGGAACCATCGACATCGTCGCCTGGTTCGTCTATCTGTTCTCCGCCGTCATGTTCGTGGTCGGCCTGCATTTCATGAACTCGCCGAAGACCGCGCGCAAGGGCAACCAGATCTCCGCGTTCGGCATGGTCGTCGCCGTGCTCATGGCGTTCGTCGTGTTGTTCGCCAAGGGCTTCGTCAGCTCTACGGCGGTCGTCGTGCTCGTCGTCGGTATCGCGATCGGCGCGGTCGCCGGCGTCGTCTCCGCCAAGAAGGTCAAGATGACCGACATGCCGCAGCTCGTCTCCGTGTTCAACACGGTCGGCGGCGGCGCGGCCGCCCTCGTGGCGCTCAACGACATCCTCACCAAGGAGGGCGCCCCGGACCTCGTCGTGCTTGTCACCGCGGGCCTGGGCATCCTCATCGGCTCGGTCACGTTCACCGGCTCGCTCATCGCCGCCGGCAAGCTGCAGGGCATCCGGTGGGTCAAGAAGCTGGCCCTGCCCGGCAAGGGCGTGTGGAACATCGTGTTCGCCGTGCTGTCCGTGCTGTCGCTCGTCATGCTGTGCGTCCAGCCCGGCCAGCGTCTCCTGTGGTCGATCCTGACCACCGTGTTCGCCCTGTGCTACGGCCTCGTGTTCGTCATCCCGATCGGCGGCGCCGACATGCCCGTCGTCATCTCCGTGCTCAACGCGTGCACCGGCACCGCCGTGGCCATGTCCGGCCTCGCCATCGACAACGTGGCCCTCATCGTGGCCGGCGCGCTCGTCGGCTCCGCCGGCGTCACCCTGTCCATCCTCATGGCGCAGGCCATGAACCGTCCGCTGCTGTCCGTCCTGGCCGGCGGCTTCGGCGGCGGTTCCGGCGCGGCCGCCGCCGGCGACGGTCCGGAGGGAACGATGAAGGAGACCACGCCGGACGATCTGGCCGTCCAGCTCGTCTACGCCGAGAAGGTCATCTTCGTGCCCGGCTTCGGCCTCGCCCAGGCGCAGGCCCAGCGCGAGCTCGCCGACCTCGGCGAACTGCTCAAGGGCCATGGCGTCGAGGTCTCCTACGCGATCCACCCGGTCGCCGGCCGTATGCCCGGCCATATGAACGTGCTGCTCGCCGAGGCCAACGTGCCCTACGAGGAGCTCGTCGACCTCGACGAGATCAACCCGCAGTTCCCGCAGGCCAACGTGGCCCTCGTCGTCGGCGCCAACGACGTGACCAACCCGGCGGCCCGTCGCCCCGGCACCCCGGTCTCCGGCATGCCGATCCTCGACGTCGACAAGGCTCAGAACGTTGTCGTCATGAAGCGCGGCCGCGGCATGGGCTACGCCGGCATCCAGAACGAGCTCTACTTCGAGGACAACACGCAGATGCTGTTCGGCGACGCGAAGAAGAGCCTGCAGGCCGTCATCGCCTCCGTGAAGGAACTCCTCGCGTAACGCGGCGTCTCCGCCAACCGAACATGGCCCCCTCTTTCGAGGGGGCCATTCGCGTATCCCGGTCCGACGGGGCGGGCGCGCGGCCGGAAAGGGGCGCGGCCCGCCCTGCGTCACAGGTCGAACACGCGTTGCACGAACGCGGTGACGCGCCGCCAGTACAGGACGGGATCGGTGCTGGCCGCCATCGCGTGGGTCGCGCCGGGGACGACGAGCACCTCGCGGTCGATGCTCGCGCAGGCCGCGACGTTGCGGTCCAGGAACGCGGGGTCGACGAACGTGTCGGCGTCGCCGTGGATGAACATCATCGGGATGATCGTGCGCCGCAGCGAGGGCAGACAGGTCGCCTCCCTGAAGCCGTATCCCGCGGCGCGCCTGCAGGAGGCGCTCATGCACCGCACCACGGGGCCCCCCATCCAGCGGTACGGCAGGTGGTACATGCCCTTCGCGTTGAACAGGAACTGGTCCCATACGGATGTGTAGCCGCAATCCTCGATGGCGGCCTCCACGTTTCGGGGCAATGAGGGGTCCCCGGTCGTCATCATCACCGTCGCGGCGCCCATCGAGACGCCGTGCAGCAGGATGCGCGCGTCCGGGTCGCTGGCGACGATCAGCGATATCCACCCCAGCAGGTCGCCGCGTTCCAGCCATCCCATGCCGATGTAGCGCCCGCCGCTCGGTTCGTGGGCCCGTTGGGCCGGTACCAGCACGGTGAAGCCCATGCGCGCGAACCGGTGCGCGTATTTCGCCATGTCCTTGGGGCCGCCGGAATAGCCATGCAGGCTGATCGCGTAGAGATGCGGGGCGGGGGAGGCGCAATCCGGATCGAACAACCATCCCCGCAGGTCCGTCCCGTCCTCGCCGCGCATCCGCACCGGCTGCCGCGTTCTGTCGAACCAGCGCGCGGCCTCGGCCTCCTCGTCGGCGTCGGCGTGCGGCGTCTCCAGATAGGCGGCGGTCACGCCGTCACGGGCCATCAGCCGTTCCATCCAATGCGCGTACCTGGTGTCCAATGACAG
The DNA here is from genome assembly GCF_010667645.1 of Bifidobacterium platyrrhinorum. GTDB lineage: Bacteria > Actinomycetota > Actinomycetes > Actinomycetales > Bifidobacteriaceae > Bifidobacterium > Bifidobacterium platyrrhinorum. The sequence continues at coordinate 90,252 of NZ_WHZV01000005.1, read as the reverse complement.
GCGGAACATCAGTTCCCCCACGGCCATCAGCCCGGCGCCGAGCATGACCGTTCCGGCCATGGCGCCGATCAGCGCGTTCCTGGTGATTCGCCTCATCGCAGACCCCCTACTCCTCGACAAAACAGGTCCTGTGTCCGATTGTAGTGGCCCATCGTCGCGGTTGTCCCGCGCCCCGCTATACTTGGTTGCTGTTGCTTTGGCGAGGGAGGAACGGCCCGCAAGGTCCGTTCCTCCGTTATCGACTCGGCGTGAATGTTCCCTCCTTGGGATGTTCTGCGGCGCGTCGTGGCGTCAAACAGGACAGAAACGACAAGTAACACAACCAAGGAGCATCGCAATGGCTACCAAGATCAGCCTCACCGGCAACGTCCGCAACGAGTTCGGCAAGGGCGCGGCCCGCCGCATGCGCGTCGCCAAGCTCATCCCCGCCACCATCTACGCCGGCGGCGCCGAGCCGAAGTTCATCGCCCTGCCGATGAAGGAGACCACCCTCTCCCTGCGCCACACCAACGCCCTGTTCGAGCTGAGCTTCGGCGACGAGAAGGCCATGGCCGTCGTCAAGGACGTGCAGAAGAACCCGGTCAAGCGCATCATCGAGCACATCGACTTCTACGAGGTCAAAGCCGGCGAGAAGATCGACGTCGAGGTGCCGGTCTTCGTCGAGGGCACCCCGAAGGGCGCCGCCGTGGCGTTCGTCGACATCCAGGAGCTCAAGGTCCGCGCCGATGTCGCCAACCTGCCGGAGCGCATCGTCGTGAGCGTCGAGGGCCTGACCGACGGCACCAAGGTGTTCGCCAAGGACGTCGTCCTGCCGGAGGGCGTCGAGCTGGACGTCGAGGATCCGGAGGAGTCCGTCGTCACCGTCGAGGTCCCGGAGGACGCCTCAGAGTCCACCGCCGCCCCGGAGGCCGCTGCCGCCGCCCCGGCCGCCGACGCTGCCGCCGCCCCGGCCGCCGACGCCAAGTGATCGCCGCCGGCGTGAGGCCGGCGAGACGACATGACCATCGTGAGGACCCGCGAACATTCGCGGGTCCTTCCTTTTCCGGGCACGGGACTGTGGCCGTGCCGGACCCGCACCGACGGTTTTTCATAATGTGAACCGTCGCGCATCCCGGGCATCGGGATGTGCGAGAGTACCTAACAGCACCGGGCGCCACAAGCGCGCGGCAATCCCTTCGAATGGCCATTGCGATGGCCGCATGAACAAAAGAAGTGAACATGACTGAGAACACCCATCACGATCCGGCGGGACTCGACAAGCTGGTCGAGCCGTTCACCATCCTGCCGAACGACAACCCCGCATCCGATGCCAAGCGCAACGAGCTCATCGACAAGCCGGCGTTCGGTCAGGTCTTCTCCGACAACATGGCCCACATGACGTGGACCAAGGGCGAAGGCTGGGGCGACCGTCGCATCGAGCCGTACGCGCCGCTCAAGATGGACCCGGGCGCGTCCGTGCTGCACTACGCGCAGGAATGCTTCGAAGGCCTCAAGGCGTACCGTCACGCCGACGGCTCCACCTGGCTGTTCCGTCCGGATGCGAACGCCGAGCGTTTCCAGAACTCCGCGAAGCGCCTGTACCTGCCCGAGCTGCCGATCGACGATTTCATCGGATCCGTCGCCGCGCTCGTCAAGCGTGATGTGAACTGGGTCCCGTCCCGCCGCGAGTACACGCTGTACATGCGTCCGTTCATGTTCGCCTCCGAGCCGTTCCTCGGCGTGCGCGCCCCGCAGGAGGTGGACTACTGCGTGATCGCCTCCCCGTCCGGCCCGTACTTCCCGGGCGGCGTCAAGCCCGTGAGCATCTGGGTCGAGGACAAGTGGTTCCGCACCGGCCCCGGCGGCACCGGCTTCGCCAAGTGCGGCGGCAACTACGCCGCCTCCCTGCTCGGCGAGTACAAGGGCATCGAGAACGGCTGCCAGCAGGTCTGCTTCGTCGACGCCGCCACCAAGACCTACCTCGAGGAGCTCGGCGGCATGAACATGATGGTCGTGCACAAGGACGGCCACGTGGAGACCCCGTCCCTGACCGGCAACATCCTGCCGGGCGTGACCCGCCGCTCCCTGATCCAGCTCATGCAGGACCGCGGCATCGACGTGGTCGAGACCATGATCGCCCTCGACCAGTTGCTCGAGGACATCAAGTCCGGCGAGGTCACCGAGGTGTTCGCCTGCGGCACCGCCGCCATCATCACCCCGATCGGCCGTTTCAAGTCCGAGAAGTTCGACGTGACCGTCGCCGACGGCGAATCCGGCAAGCTGACCGTCGACCTGCGCAACGAGCTGCTCGGCATCCAGCTCGGCGAGATCGAGGATCCGCACAACTGGATGTGGAAGGTATGCTGACCTGAATCGAACATTAGTTCGATGACTGCCCGTCGTCCCTTGTTTTGCAAGGGGTGGCGGGCTTTCTTTTTCCCGGAGGCATATTCGAACAAAAGTCCATTCGGAAACATTCGTCAACAAACCGTCATCGCGTTGACGAATGGCATGCCCGGCGTGTCGCAGGGGCTTTGGTGTCTTCGTGGGTGAATTCGGCCTTGTCGTCTTGTATAAAACCTGTATCTAACTTGTATATACATGTAATCTTATGAGTTAACCCATAGCGTCCAGCGGATTGAATCGATAATGTTCGTTATTGCTTAATTGGTAGCGTGTGGTATTGTTTAATCGATAACAGAAAATGCCTCGGCGATGTTGGCGCATCCCGAGGCGTGATGGAAAACCAGCTAGGCAATTCCATGTCCCCGATGGTATCGCGAGACATGGAGGAAAGACATGGACGGGATGGGGTACAAGAACATCAAAGCGGTGTGGGGACTTGGGCATGAAGGGCGGCTGCTTAAACCCCGAGGAGGCCAGGTCGCTCTCCATACAACCGCACTCAACATGCTCGTATACATGGCAAGCCACGCTTATGATTGGCCTCCCACCGACGAGCTGCGTCGAAGGAAACTCGCCTGCCGGTGCTATTCACTTGGCTGGGAACACATGGCCGATGACTTCGGCATCACCCTTGCCGGGGGCGAGAAGGCCGCAAAGATACTTGCGGAAGGCGGCAACCTCGAAGCCATGAGGACGGCCCGTAAGACCACGGCCCTTAACCGGCTGAGCCAGACGGCCAAGTTCCTTCAGAAGCAAGGCCTTATCAAGCTGCTTATCCCCGCCGATGTCCGCAGGGAACAGCCGGCCGTGTGGCTTCTGTTGCTTGGTGATGCCAAGGAGAACGCGGAAGTGGAGTCGTGGGCCCGAGAATGTTTGGGTTTACGTTGATCGAGGAATCACGGCCGTGCCCCATGCTGAGTGGAAACGCGAACCGATTCCGATTCTCTAAGAAGCCCCACCGGGTGGGGAACGCCACGTAATCACGCCCCTTCACGGGGTCATCCCCACATTGGTGGAGAGCTCTACGTAACCGTACTTTTCCATGGGGTCATCCCCACCAGAGTGGGGAACGCCACGAAATCGTGCCCGCTCACCGGGTCATCCCCACTTGTGGTGGGGCCTATGATGCATGATATCACGTCCGGATACGACGAAACCGCCCTGACCTAGGACGATGCCTAGCGTCAGGGCGGTTCGGTTAACGGTCAGGCGGCGTGCTTGCCTTTGGCGATGACGGCGACGTTCTCACCGTTCTCCGCCTCGGGCACACCGGCCACTGATGTGAGCAGGCTGAGGACGGCGGCGAGGGCGGCGGTGCCGCCGATGATACGCCAATCCACGTTGCCGATGGTGGCGGCGGTGGTGCCGATCGCGGCCACCGCGCTCTGGGCGGCGGTCTTGATGGCGCGGATGATGGCGGCCTTGCCCCACAGGGTCAGGCCCTCCGCCTCACTGCCGCTGAGGATATCGTCCTTGTCGAGATGTCCGTCGTTTACTGCCATAAGGGTTTCCTTTCTACTGGATAAGGGGTCAGGCGAACGGGTTGCCGTCGGAAATGGCGAGCTGGAGACGGTCGAGGGGTTCGCCGAGGATACCGGCCCAACCGTCGTACGCGTCGTACGTGGAGCCGTCGTCGCAGCAGACCGGCAGCCAACCCTCACGGTCGGCGGTCTGGGAACGGTAGTACACCTGCGACATGGTCATACCGTCCGGCGTCGTGTAATACATCTGCACGCCGTCGATCGGCACGCCGGGGATGCCGGCGCAACCGTTGACCGTATCGTTCTTGTCGGCCTTCGACACCCAGTCGTTCCAATCGCCGTTGAGGTTGTGCGTACGATAGCGGAGCTGCCCTTTGTCGACCCATGCGACGAGGAGATCATGCTGGGTCATGGGCGCGCCCGCGTAACCGTCCGCGTTCTTGCCGAAGTCGGTCACGTCGGGCCACCAGTCGCCGTTCAGGACACGGAGAGCATAGTGCACGTGCGTGGTGAGCGTACGGGCCGGGGTGCCGTTGTCCTCGCTCTCATGCTGTTCGCCGCCACCCTGGGCGGTGCCGGACGGCGCCGGCCCCGGCTGCGTGCCGGATGCCATCGCGTCATACCATTCCTGAGCGCGCTTCATGTAGGCGGCGTTCTGCGAGCCGGCGAGCGACGCGGGGCACGACGTGGACGAAAACGCGGAATGAGGGAACACGTTCACCATCCACGTCGGACGACCAAGCCCGTAGTAGCGGCAGAGCGCGGCCACGAGATGCGCGCCCGATTCGAGCGTCGCATCCGAAACCGCCCACGGACTGCTGTTGATGTCCGCATGTTCGATAGCGATGGACGTGAGGTTCGCCTCCCAGTCGCCCGCATGCCATGCGGTATCCCAATCGTTGACGAGCTGGCCGATGCGACCGTTGGCGTCCACCTGATAGTGGGCGGACGCCTGACGGGTCTGCCACACGTTCCAGCAACCCTGGATGCTCAGGTTGCCGGCGTTGTGGTGCACGACGATCTTGTTGATCGTGCGACCCTCGCGTCCAGCGCTGTAATGCGTGTTGAGGAGCTTGTATTCGTCGGGCTGGAGATTGACGAAATCAGCCATATCAAGGTCCTTTCGGGTATGAAAAAGCCCCACGCCTGCAAGAGGCCGTGGGGCTTGAATTCGGTTGGATTACCGCCTGTCAGGCGGCGATCAGATAGAAGAGCGCGAGCAAGTCCAATAGGGGAGTCGCGGCGCTGAGAACGAACATGACGAGAAACCCGGCGAGGAGACCGCATACGACGGCGGTCATGCCCGCCAGCAGGTAGAGCACGAACCGTCGCATGGGTGCTCCTTTACTTGGTTTTGGTGAGGATGGGTGTGATGTCCGCGTCGACGGTGGTGCCGTTGCGGGCGACCACGCTGAGCGTGACCGTCGCGGGCTCGGTGAGCGTGAAGGAGACCTGATCCCCGTTGCTGGTGTTCACGGTCGTGCCGTCCGGCAGTATGGCCTGCGCGTACAGGTTCTTCACGTCGCCGGAGCTGGTGCCGGCGAACGAGTATTCGCCGGCCTCCAACTGGATGGTCTGGTTGACCCCGCCCCAGTCCGTCACCGTGCCCGTGGCGTGGATGCTTCCCGGCGTGGGGCCCGTCGTGTAGACGACGCCGTTTATGGTCTTCGGCAGCATGGAATCGAGGATGGGGAACACGCCGGCCGGGTAGATGGTGACGGGGATGGTCTTAACGACACCGCCCGTGGTGATGGTCAGGTGGGTGGTGCCGGGAGTGAGCGCGGAAACCGCGACCCCCCCCCCTAAATGTTTCGGACATGGTTTTCTCCTTCATGGGTTGGATATGGTCAGGATCGGATGAGGCGCGGGTGGAGGGTCGCGTCGACCGTGCTGCCGGGCTCTTCGGTGTAGATGCGCGCGGTCCATTCACCGGTCTCGGTGACCTCGAACCGGCCCGTGACCGGTTGGCTTGTGCCCGGGTCGCCGTTGTAGACGGCCGCGGTGGCGCCCGTGCCCGTGACGCCGGGGAGCATGAGGTACACGCCCGGGGTGAGGGTGATGGGTTGGGTCCACGCGGTCCATGCCGAGGGGGTGCCCGTGAGCGTGTACGAGCCGTTGGTGTCGGGTGTGAGGGTCACGCCGTTGCTCGCCCCGGCCTGGAATACGGGCCACAGGTTCGCTAACTCAAATCCCCCCCCCGCGAGGCCGGTGTTATCGGGCCGCATCCACGGCAATGCGGTCGCACCCTCGTTGAGTGTGATCCTGAGGTTGCCGGATACGGGGCCGGCGGCGCTGCCTCCTTTGTAGACGCGCAAGATCAGGGTCTTCATGCTCGCGTCCACGGTGAACGACTGGTTGTTCTTGCCTTGGTAGACGCCCGCGCCGCCGGTCGTGTCCGCCTTGCGGACGGACGCGATCATGGCCGACGGGACGCTGCCTTCGTAGGACAGTGTCACGGTCCTGCCGATGAGCATGCTCATGTCGAGCTCCCACTGGACGCCCTTGCCGACTTCCATGTCCCCGGTCGAGGTCAAATCGAGCGACCCGTCCGCGGCGACCGTGGCCTTGAGATTGTTGGCTTCGGCGGGCCCGTACGACAGGAGGTTTGTGGATTTCACGGTGACGGGGATGGTTTTGGTGATGGCGCCGGTTTTGAGGTTGAGGCTGGTGGAGCCGATGGTTTTGCCGGTGATTGATAACGCGCCCATATTGGGGCCTCCTTATGAAGAAAGCCCCAATCGGGGCTTTAGTTGAGTTTCCTGAGGATGGGGGTGATGGTCTGGTCGACGGTCTTGGAGGGCGGGACGCTGACGATCATCTGATAGTCGCCCGCCGGGATCGTCGCCCTGTTCGCGCTGGAATGGCTGAACAGGTCGACCGCGCCGTCAGTGGATTTGAGTTCGCAAAACAGACTGTCGCCGCTGCCATGCGTGTGTTCGAGCGTGTACTCGCCGGCCGGCAGGGCCATGGTGGTGCGGACGGTCGCCCACCCGGTCGACGTGCCCTTCGCATGCACGCGCCCGTCGCCCATGTCGGTGAATTCGATGCCGTTGACCGTGGCGGGCAGGGCGGGCAACGCCCATTTGTTCCCCCACACGCTGACCGGGATGGTCTTCGTCAGCGCGCCCGCGGTGATGGTGACGAGGGTGTCGCCCTCCTTGAGGGCGCGGACGCTAGCCCCCCCCCCTGAATGCTTCGCCCATATTGGGGCCTCCTTATGATGAAAGCCCCGTATGGGGCTTGCTTATTCGATGTATTCGCTGGTCTTCATGATGGCCAGGCGTGTCACGGTGAACGGCGTGGTGGTGAACACGCCGATGCGCATTTCGACCTGCGTGGCTCCGGTCAGCAGGACCGCGTCGAGCCGGTAGTGGCCGGGCGTGACCTTTTCGGGCAGCGGGAGCGTGGCGACGGGCTTGTACTGGTCGCCTACGGAGATGACCGTCATCAGGTTGGGTGTGAGCGTCGAGTCCGCCGTCAGCTCGGGCCCCGTGTAATCCAATCCGACCGTGACCTTGCTGCCGAATCCGGCTGGCAGGTTCACGCGCGCGGTGACCCGCTGGTCGGCGGCACCGGTCTTGCCAGTGATGGTCATGACGTTGCCGGCGATCGTGTACGACGGCAGGATTCCCGTGCTGTCGGAGGCCGCGGTGAACGTGGCTGTCGGCCAGTCCTTGAGCAGGTTCTCCCGCACGATGACGGGCACCGATTTCGCGACACCATTATCGGCCGTGAGCTTCAGACTCGTCTCACCCGGGACGAGGCCGGTTACGGCCACCCCCCCCCCTAAAAGATTCACTCATGATTACTCCTTGCTGTTGATGGTTGCGATGGTCTTGTCCTCGATGTCCGCGGTGAATTCCTGTGGCGCGTACGCGGGCAGGATGTTCACGTCGAGGGTCGTGGTTTCGCCCACGCGCAATGTCACCGGCTCCGGCGACACCGTGATGCCGGTCGGTTTCGCGTCGCCCACCACGGCCACCGTCCCGTCCCCGCTGGCGGCGGTGAACTCCTGCGACGCTTCCATGGGCAGGATTTTCACCTGCAAATTCATGGATTCGCCCGCGCGAAGGGTCACCGAGCCCACGGGCTTGCCCGCGTCATCCGATACGCTGACGGATTCCGGCGCGTACGCGGCCGCAATCGACAGGGCGGCGGACGTGAACCCCGCCACCCGTGCCGTGATCAACGCCGTGCCGCCGTGCTTCCACGTGACGGTGTTGCCCGACATGGTCGCCACGCTCGTGTCCAGGCTCGCCCACGTCACACCCCGGTCGGTCAGCAGGTCGGATTGGTGGCCGTCCGCGTACGTGGCGCGCGCAGCCAAGGCGACCGTGCCATCGACCGGCAACGTGGTGGGTGCCGGCTTGCCATCCGTCGAGAGAATCTCGATTTTGGTGACCGTGTCCGCGGGGGTGGCCCAGAGTTTGCGCCCGTTGTAGAGCGCGTTCCATGTCACCCCGTTCATTAATGGTTTGGCCATGCGCTGGCCGTTCAGGAACACAGCCATAGGTCACTCCTCAGCCGGTTCGCCGTCAACATCGGACGTCGACGGGATGGTCTCGCCGTCACCGGTCTGCGTGCCGGTGGCGCCGCCGTCATGCGTATCGGTGTCCGGCTTGGTCTCGTCCTCCACGGCGGTGATGTCGTTCTGCGCGGACTGGGCGCGATCCTGCACGCTCTGCACGGCCTTGTCGATAGCGGCCGTGGCCTCCGTGCTCTTCACGTCGATCTCGGTCTTCGTGGCGGTCACGTGCTCGCTGACCATGCCGGCGGTCACGGCCGCGTCGGACACGATGCTCGCATCGGACGCGACCTGCGCCTTCGTGGCAGTGACCATGGCCGCACTGGTCGCGGCCTGGGCCTGCAACTGTTCGATGGACGTGACCATTTCACGTGCCTTGCTTTCGGTCGCGCCCTCCGGGTACCAGACCAGGTAATCCGGGTAGCGTGCGCTCTCCTCCTCGGCCGCGGCCAGGGAGTCGACCGGGGGACGCATCTTCACCGGCTGCACGCCGTTCATCGACGAGGGCAGCAGCGTGTTCGCATCCACTTCCACAAGGTCCGCGTAGGCGACCTCCGTGGTGCTTTCCGGCACTTCCACGTACCGGGTCCACGCGAGGTTCGCGTCGTCCGACGGGCTGACCGTCACACCCCACACGAACAGGGCGTTCGTGGCCGCAAGGTCCACCGTGGCCGCGCCCTTATCGTCCAGGTCGACGGAACGCGGATACGGGAGGATCAGGTCCTTCGCCGTGTTGAAATAGCGGCGGACCGGCGTGAACGTGAGCTTGCCTTCGACCGCGGTCCCGTCGGGCTTCTTCACACTGAATTTGACATTCGTCATGGTTTACTCCTTACCAATGGTTTCGGGGGCGATGTCCGGGCGAAGCTCGTCCGGAAGATTCGGTTTCGGATGACGCGCGAGAAACTCCGGTTCAGCCAGTTCGCAGAAATCCTGCAACCAGTGGAACAGGCGACGCGTGTACCCTACGGCCGTGAAATACTTGCGCTGGACCTTTTCCAAGTGTTCGATCTGTTGTTCCTGATAGTCCACTTGGGTGCGCAACGATTCGACCGTCGCGCCCAACGTTTCCTGTATTTTCCGGGCGGCTTCGGCGGCGATGTTGTCGATGTCCGCTTCGGTCTTGTCCTTGTTCGCCCAGGCGCCGACGATGCCGCCGATACCGCCGCCGCCCAAGAGAGCGAGGATCACGGCGGTCCAGAACTCGGTGCTGGTGAACAATTCCTGGAATGGAGGCATGGGTTCTCCTTAGAGGTGGTAGAGGCGCGCGTAGCGGGGTACGCCGTCCGTACCCCATACGCTGTCGCGCCATTTGCGGCTGTTGCCGGACGAGTCGGTGCCGATGATGGTCATGCTGCCCCAGTGGTAGGTGAGCAGTCTCACCGTGTACGTGTCGTAGGGGAGGAGCACGGTGCCGGTGGTCACCCATCGCAGGGTGCCGCCGTTCTTCTGCGGGCTGGTGGCGTTCCAGTAGGCGGCGATCTTGCCGTCCGCGTCGCGGAATTCGAACGCCATGCCGTATTCGCCGGTGCCGTTGACCGCGGCCGCGACCTCGCACATGATCAGACCGCCCACGGTCAGGGATTGGGTTTTCTCCGCGAAACCGTCGGACGGTTCGTTGCCGGGGGTGCCGCTCCACGTGCTCGACCATGAGAACAGGGGGTCGCCGGCGCCGGGGCGGGCGAGGATGCCGGTGGCGATGCTCACGTGCGCGTACGTTTCGACCACGCACCGGTCCCCGACATGCGCGTTCGCGCAATCCCTCGTGGCCTGGATGCCGGTCAGGGTGCCGCCGCTCATGTCCACGTCGACGGTCAGATAGCCGCCCGCCCCATGGACCGCGCTGACGGTGCCGACCCGGACGATGGCGCTTTCCGCGCCACGGCTTTTGGGCATCATCTCGGCCAGCGTGGAGCCGGCGCGCATCAGGTCGGCGTTCATACGACCTCCTTGTAGGCGACCGGTTCGGACACGGTCGTGGGTTCGCCGGGCCGTTGGAACGTGCGCGCCTCGCATTCGATGGGAATGCCCGCGTCCAACGTGACGCGTTGCGTGCGGATCGCGAACCTTCCGGACACCTTGCCGGTCGGGTATTCCAGGTCGACCACGTCGGTCAGGTTCAACGGCGCGTACACGTGCGTGAACGTGACCCGGTGGATCACGGACTGTTCGGTGCGCAACAGTTCCAACGCCTTGTCGGAGGCGAGCTTGCGCCCCTGCTCGTCGGTCTTGACCTCGTCCGGAATGCTGGAGTACTCGTACGCGTGCGCGACCCTCCGGCCGCGGTTCACGGTGGAGAACTCGCTGTTCGGATCGTCGTCCACCGCGGACGACGAATACTCCTTGTCAGTGTTGTAGTAGGTGACCTTCACCACGTTCGCGACCTCGCGCAGGTCCCGTTCGTCGGTCATCGTGGTCAGGAACGTGGCGTTCGCGCCCTCGCGGAACGTCCATTTCGGACTTCGCTTCGAGGGTTCCACGTACTTCTGCAACACGACGCGGCCCATCTCGTCGGTGCGCGCGTTCGAATAGCCGGCCAAATCCAACAGGTCGTTGACCGCGTCCAGTTTGGTCGACCCCTTGTCCTTGTCCTTGTCGGAACGCAGGCCGAACGACCAGTCCTCCGACATGGTGTAGGAGCCGGGGTCGTAGGCGGCGACCTCGAGGTTGCAGCCCTTGAGGATGTCCGCCGCCGCGTCCACGGCCTTCCGTCCCTTGCCGATCTTGATGGGTGTTTCGAACATGTCGTCCGCGGCCTCCTGCAGCAGCCCGTACAGGTCGAGCTGCGACGAGGATTCCTCGCCGTTCACGCTGCGGGTCGGGATGTTGGGCAGGAACGTGCCCAACGCGACGCTTGTCATGGAACCGTCGTGCCATTGGCAGTCGGCCCAGATGCGCACCCGGTCGGTACCGAGGTCGGTCACGCCCTCCACGGTCAGGGAACCGGATTCGCAGATGTCGGTGTCCTGATTGCGTTCGATGCTGCCGCCGGACACGACCCAATCCAACCGGCTCGTCTCGTTGCCGGTCGAACGGCTGACACGCATCACCCGGTACGACACCTTGAAAGGTTTCGTCCAATCCGTCATCGCACGGGCTCCTCCCATGTCAGGCGCGTCAAATCCGCGGAATACTGGATGTCCTTGCGTTCCTTCACGTCAACGCTCACGGACTGTTCCGCCTTCACGTACGCCCTGAGACCGGAAGGCTCCCGGTACCATGCGTACGCGTACTCCTCGGCCAGTTCGAGGCATTTGAGATACCATTCCTGATCCCACTCCCACATGCCCGTCACGTTCATGGACCCGTCGGTCTGGTTCAGCTCGTAGCTGCTGGGGAACGCGTCGGCGCCGTCGCCCCTCGCGAAATGGAATTCGCTGGTCTGATGCGACCTCGTATGGGACACGGTCATGTCGTATCCGAACCTCAGGTACTGGCCCGCGTCCGAACCGAAGTTCAGAATGCCGAAATCGGCTTGGATGTTCGCGGTGTGCAATACGGTCGCGACGGCGCCGGACGCGGCGTAGGCGACGACCCGGTACTGGTAGTCGAGGTTCAACGGGGGCAGCACATCCACGGCCTGCTGGTTGTCGGTCAGCCGGTCGGCCATCAACAGTTCCGAACCGTCCGGCAGGATGCGGTGCACGCTCGCGTACAGGGTCTCCGGCTGGCTTCCCGTGGGGGTGCCGAAGCTGATGGTGATGTGCGCCGCGTACGCGTCGTCGGCTTCCACGACCACCATCGGGTCGGCCGGGGGAGTGTATTTCACCTCGCGCAGCACGCTCGTGCTCGCCGTCAGCGAGGAGCCGCCGCGCACCGCGACCGTGATGGTCAGGCGGGCGTTGTTCGACGGCAGGTATTTCGACGCGTTCACGACGAGGCTGCGTTCCGACGGGTCCACGAGCGTGGAATACTTCTCCACGCCCTCCGAGAGGATCGTGACACGCTGCTGTGAGACGCCGGTCTCGTCCGCCACGGACCATGCGACGGTGAACGGGCTGGCCGTGATGTCCCCGGATGGGGAGGTGACGACCACGCTCGGCGCGTACGCCACGGTGAACGTCACCCAATCCGACCATGCGCCCCAATCCTCGTGCAGACCCTTCGTGCGCACGCGCATCACATACGTGCCGGTGCCACTGATGGTTTGCTGCACTGTGGTCTGCGAGGACACGTCGGCCGTATGGGCTGTGCTTTCGCTCGTCGACCGGTATTGGACCTGGGCTGCGGATTGGGCGGAACCGTCGGGATGGTTCGGCTTCCACGCGAACGCGACCGAGGTTCCGGCCGGGTATACGCCATCGGCCGTGGGGGTGAGGATGGTGGGTGCCAGTGGCGGGGTGATGGTGGTGACGGTGTTGGATTCGGTCCATTCGCCGGTCAGGATGGTCTTGGTCGTGTCGTCCGAGTAGGCGGGGCGGATGACGCGTGCGCGGTAGGTGACCGTGCCTGCGGGCGGTTCGCTGTCGACGGTGGTGGCGGGCCATGTGGCGCCCGGCTGCCAGTCGTCCGTGACGCTGGTCCAGTCCGTGTCGAGGTTGCTTTTGCGTTGCAGTTCCAGCCGGTACGGGTACGTGTTGGACGCGTCGCAGGACAGGGTGACGCCCGTCTCGGTCTTGACGGCCGTCAGGCTTTTCGGCGCGGCGGGCGTGGTGTACAGGTACAGGAGGTTGACGTGGCTGGAGTCGCCCTTCTGGTTGCGTGCGTACAGGGCGTAGCCGATGCGCGTGTTCGTCTTCTGGCCGGTGGCCTTGTAGTTGACCGCGTTCCAGTTCAGGGTCGCCACGTTGCCCCAGCTTGCGCCGGTCGTGGCGCCGTCCGTGTACATGATGCGGTCGATGATGACCTGTTTCCACGGTTTGAGCGCGTTGTTGTCGTACGCGGCCTGCCAGGTGAGGTTCGTGGCCGTATCGTCCACGCGTGTCCAGGTGACGTTCTTCGGCGGGTTCGGGGTTTTGTAGTTGATGCCGGCGACCGGCACGCCCACGTTCGCGTTCGACGTGCCGGGATGTATGGAACCGTTCCATGCGATGGATGCGGAGCAGGTGATGTTGCGGGCGCCTTCGGTCTTGGCGACGCGCAGGTCGCCGGTCAGGACGGTGGTCTCGCTGTTGTCGATGTACCGGTTGCCGGAGTTGTTCGTGTGGTTGACCTGTTGGCCGTTGATCCACACGGTCGCGGCGACCCAGCCGGAATAGTTCCAGTGTGCGGCGATGGACTGCCATCGCGCCTCCACGTGGATCACGTCCGACGTGTCGTCGGACGAGGTGACCCATGCGGCCACATGGCACCGCCAGTAACCGACCACATTGCCATAACCGTCAGCCATGAAACCTCCCGGAAATCAGAGGGAGCCGACCCCATGAGGCCGGCTCCCGCAACCTTTTCACCTGACGCGCATGTTGCGCGTACGCCCCGCCACCTGGATCACGGTCTGCACCGCGTCCACGATCTGACGGTCCGAAGCACGCACCCCGTCGATGCTCACATTGTTCGTGATCTGCGTGCCCTTGGAATCATCGGGCAGTTCGACCTTGACGACCGGATTCAACTCGATGTTCCAGGACATGTCGCCGGCCTTGACCCTGCCGCCGGTCGCGTACGCCTGATTGCGACGACGCGCGTTCAACGCGAACGCGGACGGGCGCAAGGCCCTGTCCACGTCGCCGTACGCGTTCAACGCGTTCAGGAACGAACGACCGTACTTCGCATCCAGCTTGCGAACCGAACTGGCCCTGAGCACCATCTCACCGTTCGACAACCACGCCGGAATCGAATCGGACGTAGCCGTGCCCGGGCCGAGGATTCGACCGCCGGTGGCAAGATGGCCCGACGACGGCGAGCCGTGCGTGATGAAGTTGGTCACGATGCTGATGGTCTTGGAAGCCAAACCGCCGATTGCGGAAGACAAGGACTTCACAGCATCAAGCCCACTCACCTTGGCGGCGATGCGGGACTCCCGGGATTCCGGGACGCTCTTGACCGCGGTGGCGGCGTTCTTGGCCGGAGCGGACGTATTATCCAATCCGCGCAACTGGGAGTCCCACTGCGGAGGAATGTTCCTAACGGAACCGTCCGCGTTTTTCGCCGGCGCGGATGTGCCGTCATATCCGAACATCGAAGACAGCCACTCCTGAGGAATCGCCACCACGGCCGTGTTCGCGGCGTTGGCGACATCGGCGGTATCGCCGGACGCGGCCAACAGGGTGCCCCACTGGGTCGGGATCAGCCATATCGCCTGCTTCGCGGAGTCCGCGACAGGCGTCACCTGGTCGTCTCCGGTGATCGCCACCTTCGACTCGGCGATGGTCTGACCGTCCTTTTCCTTGTAGGATGCGAGCGTCACACTGGCCTCGTCGTCGTTCGCGGTGATGTCGAATGACGCGCCCTTCGCCAGCGGTACCTTCTTCCTTTGGATGTCCTCCATCGGTTTGGACGCGCCATCGGTCGCCTCGATCATGAACCTGATCGTGTCCTTGCTCAACCCGGTCAGCTTGGACACGTTCTCGATGGCGGCGTCCACCTCGGCCTTGGAATGATCCTGACCGTTGATGATGATGTTGATGTCATCGGCGGACGCGCCGAGCTTGGTCAACGAGTCCTGCGTCTGGTCGATGGTGAGTTTCGCGTCGCCTTGCGCTTGCAGGATCATCTGAATGGTCTTGCCATCCAATCCGCTTGCGGACAATGCGGCCACGACCTCGTCGATGCGCGGGGACGCAAGGTCCTCCGCGCTCAGCGTGGTCTTGTAGTTCTCGCCGTCGAATTCGATGCCCAACTGGTTGATGGTCGACATCTGCAACAGGGCTTGTGTGCCGTCGGCGGTGACCACGGCCTGATAGTTGCCGGTCGTGTATTTCTGCACGAGCTGCTGCAGGCCGGTGATGTCCGTGACCGCGCCACTGGTGATCGCGTTCACGATCGCGTTGTAGATGGCGTCGCCCTTGCCGTCCGGGAACGTGTCCCGGATGAGTGCGAGATACTGGAGCAGTTCCAGTTTCGCGTTCTCGAAGTGGGCCTTGAACGTGGTCTCCACTTCGGATGGGGTCATCATGTACTGGTCGGTCAGCGCTTTCGCCGCATCGGCGTTGCCGGTCATCTGCAATGCCGTGTTGTAGAACGATTCGCGCATCTTGTCGTTCTTCGCGTTCACGTCATCCAGCGAGTCGCCGGATTCGATCATCGCGTTCACGTAGCTTTTCGCGTTCGTTGCCAACGTGCCCAGCGCGTCCGACGCCAACCGGCCGGCTTCGGTCGTCAGGTTGAAATCGTTCGCCTGATCGTCCCACACCTGTTGGCCCTGCGCCGCAAGCGCGTTCACCTGCTTGATGGTGTCGCCCATGCCGTCCAGCGTCTTCTGGTAGAGGGAGCCGGCGGAACGTGCGGCGATCAACGCGTTGGAATGATTCTGCTGGTTCTGGGCGGCGAGTTTCAGGCTGGTCGCGTAGTTTTCGGCCTTCTGCGTTGCCGACTGGGTTTTGGCCGCGATCTGGTCGTAGCCTTCGCCCATGTCGTACAGTTTCTGCACGTACGCTTCCGTATACCCGTTGTTCTTCGCCGTGGTCTTGGCTTCCTCCAAGGCCTGATCGTTGGCTTTCTTGGCGGCGTCCGCGACCTTGTTGACCGCATCCATCTTCTCCTTGTCGATTTTGATGGATTTGCCGGTCTCGTCGCGGTTCTTTAAGGCCTCCTTCCGGTACTGTTGCAGTTTCTTGGTAAGTGCCGCGTACTGGTTTTTGCCGCCGGCCACGGATTTCGCCATGTCGTCCAGGCTGAGCCCCAGTTTCGACGCCGCGGATGCGGCATCCTTGAACTGGCCGTAGAGAGCCCCGCCCGTATGGGACGCCATCCACCCCTGAAGCCCGTCCTCGCCGAAGTTCGGATCCTCAAGGTTTTCCTTGATGGCCTTGCCTACGACGCCCAGCGAGCTCGCCGTGTCCTGCGCGGACGTGGCGATGTTCTTCATCGCGTCAGCCACGTTCTGCGAAGCGGTTTCGGCGGATTGGGCCTTGAGGCTGTAGTCGCTGATCGCGGTGGTGACGAGCGCCATGCCGGCGGTGACGGCCAATCCGGCCGGTCCGCCGAATGCATCCACTATCAGCCCGCCTGCGCTTTTCGCCAGCGAGCCGGCCGACTTGAACGCGCCGCCCACGGCGGACAGACGGCCCGCGTTCTTGGACGCGGCCTCGCCAGCCTCGCTCAGGCCGGATGCGGCTTTGCGGGAACTTGACGTGATGACCGTGGTGGATGATTCCACCTCACGACCCGCAGCCGCCACGCCCTCCACCTTGGCGGTCGCCTCCTCGGCGCTGTCGCCCAACTGTCTCACACCTGTGATGCTGCCGCTCAGCGCGCCGGACACCTGCCCGCGACGCAGACTGTCCATCGCCGCGACGAGTTCGCGGAACCCTATGGCAGTCTGCTTCGTGGTCACGCCCAACTGCTGCATTGTCGACTTGTACTGCAGCGTCTGCTGGATGTTCTGCAGCATGCCGGTCTTCAGACTCGTGATCGCGGTCTTTCCCGCACGGCCGAACGTGACCCACAGGCCAGCAGCGGCCTTCACCGGTTCCGGCAGACTGTTGAACGCCTCCGAGATCGAGGACGTGGCGGAAGCGATGACGCGCAGCATCGGGCTTGCCGCCTTCAACGACGCGGCGAACGTGCCTCCGAACGTGTCCGCCAGCGAGCCGACCATCGACAGCAGTTCCGAGAACACTGGGCCACTGTCACCGATGGCGTCCATCGCCCGGGACCAGCCGGACGCGATGCCGTCCGTGAAATCACGGATACCCGCACCGCTCGATGCAAGCAGTTGGCTGATGTTCTCCATCGTGGAACCGACCACACGCCCCGCGCCCACGAACGCGTTGTACACCTCGTTGCGAAGCGAATACGCGTCCTCGCCGATGCTGGAGAACGAGTTGCGTACGATGCTTTGCGCGCGCTGGGCGCCGTCGATCCACGCGGTCAGCGAATCCTGGAACCGGACGCTGTTCACGGCCTTGTCGGCGGCCTCCAACGCTTCGCTGAATCCTTGGATGCCGTTCTCGTATTGGGCGAGCGTGCCGAACACGCCGCTGAAGATGCCCTTCAGGGAGCCGATGGACGAGCCGAGATACCCGGCCTGTTCCTTCACGCCCTGCATGGCGGATTCCACGCGCGCGTTGTCGGATTCGACCTCCGCGGCCCACATGGCGAAATGGGTCAGGTTCTGGCTGATCCAGTTCGTCAACTGGGGCACGTACTGTCCGCCGACCCTGCCCAGCGAGGTGAACGAGTCCACGACCGCTTCGACGCCGGGCCGCAGGTTGCGTACCGCGTCGGTCGCGTGGTCGAGCATCGCGTTGATGCGGCCCGCCTCGTTCGCCCGGGTGATGATGTCGGCCATGCCGGCGGCCATGCGGCCTTCCTCGGCGGACACTTCCGCGAGATTGCGGACGAAATCGCCGCCCAACGTGTTCGACATGCGGGTGATCGCATCCGTGGCCTCATCCCAGAACGCGTTGCCGACCGTGGACTGGAGGTCCTTCAATGCGGTGTTCGCGAGTTTGAACCGGTCGCCCGCGACCTGCGCGGCCGCGTAGATTCCGTAGAATCCGGCGGCCACCGTGCCCAACGCGGCGGGGGCCGCGTACGCGGCCTTCGACAGGCTGACGAGGCTCTTGCCCACGCCGCCGATGGAACCGGCCAGGTTCGTGGCGCCGGCACCCACCGCCATGAGCGCGCTGCCCCACAGGGCGAACTTCGGGACCTTCGTGTCCAACGAATCCATGAGGTTCACGAGACGCTGGAACTGGTTCTCCACGCCCTTCAAACCGGTCGAACCAGAGAACATGCCGGCGAGGATCTTGCCCATGTCGGTGCCCTTGAAGTTCGCGAAGATGTCCACCGTGCGCGGACGCGTGAAGTACGCGAGGTGGGCGCGGGCCAACGCGGTCTCAAGATCGAGGTCCATCTTGAGCTCGTCGTTCTTCTCCCGGAACTTCTTCAGCTTCTCCTCGGCCCGCTTCATGTCGAGCTCGAGGTTCGCTTCCAGTTCGACGGCGCGCTCGGGGTTCGCCTTGATTTCAGCGGCGACCTCGCGCATCCGCTCGATGATGCGCTTCTCGTCCATCTCGAAATCGACCGGCACATCAAGCCGCTGGTGCTTCAACTGGTCGAGACGCTTCTCCAGTCGTTCCGCGTCGTCCTTCCAGCTGTCGATGCGGATTTTCAGCTCATATTCGCGGTCAAGCTCACGCGCAAGGGATTTGGCGTCGTAGAGAACCTTTGCGTAGGTTTTATCCCAGCCGAGCGTGTCGAGGGAGAACTTCGCCCTGATGGGGGATTGTTCCGCGAGTTTGCGCAATCCGGCGATATGGTCGCGTGCCGCGTTGATTCGCTTGCCCATGTCGCCGAACTCGTCACTCAAGCCGAGCCCGTATTTCTTGGCCTTCTTGAAATGGTCGATCAGCGAATCAAGTTCACCGTTCTGTTCGTCGAGGCGTTTCGTGAGCTCGGCGGTCTGAGCCGCGTTGTCGCGCAACGAGGATTTGCTGAACGCTTTCCCCATTGCGGTGCGGGCTTTCGCGTTGCCGCGCATCGCGTTGGTCGTATCATCGAACGCCTCGGCGAGCATGGACTGCGTGCGTGCGGTCTCCGATTCGGATTCGCGTAGCTGCTTCAGCTCCTTGGCCGCATCATTGGACGCGGATTGGAGATTATGGAGGAACGTGAGCGGGCCGGAATGGTCGAACGCCATGCGCGTCTGTTCGGCGGTCGCGTGAATCTCCTTGACGAACTCCGCGCCAGCCTTCCTGAACAGATCGAGATTGCCGGAGACCGCTTTCTCCACGCCCGCGTTCAACGGCTTCAACGCCTTCTCAGCGTTCTTCGCCGTCGAATCCATGCTCTTCTGGATTTTCGCCAGGCTCTTGTCTATCGCGGCAGAGGTTTTCTGGGTCTCACGCTGCACCTTCTGCAACGATTTGACGGCAGCGTCCGTGCTCTTCTCATACTGACGAAGTCTCGCCTTCTCGGTGGCGATACGCTCTTCGGCGGCTTTCGCCGCGTCCTTGTCGCCCTTCGCCTGGGCGGCGGCCAGTTCCTTTTCGGCTTCGGCGAGACGCTTCTGGGCCTGCGTCGCCTGAGAAGCCCACGCGCCACGCTGCTTGTTGGTGCGGGTGACGGCTTCGGCCAGACGTTTCTCATTGGCGACCTGCTCGTCGGTCAGTTTCTTCTGTTCGGCCGCGAACCGTTCCATGTCGGCACGGGTCTTTGCCCACAGCTCTGATTGCTTCGAGGTCAGATCGTCTAACGTCTTCTGATAGGCGGTGTTCTTCTCACCGAGGGCCGCATACTTATATCCGATGGCTTCAAGCTGGGCTTCGACCCTGTTCGACGGGGCTTTGATGTCGAGCGAGTCATGGGTCTTCGCCCACTCGTCGCGCATCCGCTTGTTGGCGGCGCCCCAACCGTCCTGCATGCTCTTCAACCCGACGAGGAACGGTCGGGCGTCGAACTTCGCGGCAGACTGGGACTGCTGCTGGAAGCGCCGCATCTGCTTTTCGGCGGCATCCATCTGCTGTACGTACTTGTGCAAGCCGGAATAGTCGCCGTCGACCTTGATGGTGCTGGTGAGCGTCTGCCCGTCGAGATGGTTGAGCTGGGCCTGCGCCTTGCCCACGTCCCGCGTGTCCACGTCCACGTGCACTTCGGGATGGCGGGAGTGGAGTTCCGCGTTGAGGATGGCCCAGAACCCACTGGTGTCGGGGACGACGTCGACGCCGACCTCGCCGGCGGAATACAATGCCATGGTGGGCCTCCCGGAGAATGAGAAACCCCCGCCATTGGTGGCGGGGGTCGTGTGTCAGAACGCCGTGATGAACGCGTTCACGCCCTGGAGCGTGCCGGCCCTTGTGGGGGCGGCGGGTTTGGTTGTTTCCTTGCCGTCCGAAGGCGGGTGGATGAGATGCGGTTTCGTGCGCTTGTCGCCCATGAGTCGGGCGAGCATGACGCGGATCGCCTCAAGCGTGTTCGCCTGGTTGAGGGCGAGCATCTGCAATTGGCCGTATGTGACAGGCGACAGCCGCATCTGCTTGTCGTCGCCCTTGACGTGGGGGAGCGGATGATGCGTGGTCATCCATGCCCGGTACAGGCTCCCGTCATAGCCTTCCAATCCGTCCATCAATGCGCATAGGAATGCGGGGTCATGGTGTTCGAGGATGGTCGGCAGGTCGGGGAACGGGATGCCGTAATAGTGTTGGAAGTCGGATTGGAGCTCTACTCGGCACTCGTGGAGGGCGTTTTCGAGTCGCTGGATTTTCCCAGTGCGTTCGTGTAGAACATGGTGAGCTGGGTGAACACCGCGTACAGGTTCATAAAGTCACGGCCCTCGGTCCACGTGTCCCATTCGTCCGGCTTCTTCGCGATGCTCCGGTAGAACACGTTCGAGTATTCGATGATCTCCGCGATGAGTACGGTCGCCTCGGCCTCGTCCCACGTGTCCTCGCGCTTGTCAGCGGGTTTGAACATGCCCATGTCGCGCAGCTTCCTGTCGCGTTCGACGAGGCGCTGCTGGGTGACGGCGAACGCCGCGGACTGGCCGACGGTCAGCTTCGACGGCTTGGCGAGCTGCGGCACGTCCTTGAACCACGGTTCGCGTTTCAGTTCCGCCCACGTTTCCGGCAGGCGCTGCTCCTCGGTCTCGTTGGTCTTGGTTTCGGCCATGATGGTGTCTCCTATCTGAAAAAGAATCGAATGTCTCCTATCGGGGAAGAGAGGTCCCGGCCCGCGCGGATAGGAGGACACGCGGGCCGGGAAGAATCAGGGGGGTCAGGCGGCGGTCTTGAATGCGTCCTGGAAGTACTTGCGCACGTAGTTCGCGCTGCCGTCCGCGTTCTTGTTCAGGGCGCTGGACGTCTTCACCGTCACGCTGATGTCGATCTGGTTGAACGAATCCTGGTTCAGGGTCGGCAGCGCGTCGAACGTGATGTCCACGTTCGGCAGGAGCATGCCCGCACGCTCGTTGGTGTCCGTGTCGGCCCAAAGGAGGAACAGGCTCTTGTTGGTGGCCTTCTTCGTGATGCTGAAGTCCACGCCGCCGCTGGCCGCATCGTCCACGCCGTTGTACACGAGCTTGAACAGGTCGCGGTCGGACTGCACCGCGTGCAGGGTGAACGTGCCGGTGGTCTGGTCGTAGCGGGTACGGAACGACGGGTTCGCCCACGTGCCGAGAACGGTCGCGTCACCGCCGTCGAGGTTCGACTCCGGCAGGTTGTCCTCGCTCATGTGGCCAAGATTCTCGAACAGGGCGGCGCCGGTGCCGAACGATTCCGAGTCCACGGTGATGTTCGGCAGCAGGGCCTTGTCGATGAGCTGGTTGGGATTGCCGACGAACACCGCGCCGCGCACGGCGGTCATCACGCTTTCGTCATGGAATCCGAGTGCCATGATGGTTCCTTTCAGATATGCGAAAACCCCGCGGCCGGACGGCCGACGGGGTTTCCGATGTGTTGTGTTGGATATAAGGGGAGTCAGCGGGGAGAGGCCGCCTGGATGAGCTTCGTGGAATGCCATGCGACCACGCTCTTCGAACTGGTCATATCTCCGGTCGAACCGGATTCGAAACCGGGATTGTCGACCAGTCGGCCGATCTTGCCCAGGTCGGTGCCGGGCAGGTGGGGCCACATGGCGATGCAACGGTTCAGGTACGCGCACAAGCGGAACACGCGTTCCGGGTCGCGTCCCAACACGGTCAGGTGCAGCGTGTACCGCCATATCCACGCCTTCAGGTTCCAGTCGGGTTGCGTGGGCGGACCGCAATGGTAGAGGATCACGTCACGGGTCAAGAGAAGCGAATCCGTGACGGGCGTGACCTCGGGTTGGATGACCGGATTGAAGTCGCGCGTCTTCCATTGGATGTTGTCGAGGTACAGGCGGGTCAACCCCATCGCGTCCAACTGGTCGCGTACCGCGAGGTCATGGATGACCGGTTCAGACATACTTCGCCTCCGACATGATGTGCAGTCCGGGCATCCACGCCAACGGGCTTTTGATGCCGTACTTGTGTTCCAGCCACCGGTTGAAATAGCCGAACTCCAAGTGCGAGGCGATCTGCGACTTGTCGCGTCCCTTGACGGACATGACCACGGCCGTATGCGAACCGTGCGCGTGATGGCTGATGTCGATGCGGTCGGCCACGGACGAGTGTTTCGCTTTCGCGTCCGCCAATCCCTTGGCTTTCGCCTCGACCTTCAACCCGATCGGTTCGGTGGCTTTCGCGCCGAACAGGATCGCGATGTCCGTGTTCAACCGTTTCGGGCTTTTCAGTTTCACGTACCCCATGTGCGGCTCCCTTCGGGAGGAACGGGCGGCTTCACGCCCGCATCCGACGCGTGGCCGATGCAACGGGCCGTGATGTTCCAGTGGTACGCCTGCTTGGACGAATGCTTCATCTCCATGGGCGGGCCGTCGACCTCGTAACAGTCGTCGCCATGCCAGAACTGCGTGTGGATGTCCCCATGCCATTCCGGCGCCAAAACGATCGCCAACGCGTCCTCGCGCAATCCGCCGTAGGATTGCGGCGTGGTGTCCTGCGCCCAGTTCTTCGAGAACGTCGAGTTCTTGTTGATGCGCGGTTCGAACGAACAGTACGCGTAGGACGCGTCCCCGTCCGGGACCGTGCCGGAACCGTACGGGGTTTCGGACAGGCGCATCGGCTGGACCACGATCATGTCCCGGTGCAGCAGGTCGTCCGTGATGCGCGGCTCCACGTCCGCATCGTCGTACAGGTGGCCTCCGCCCAACGCGTCCACGTCCGTGTCGTCGTACAGGTGCCTCAAGTCCATTCCGGCCATGAGCCACCTCCGTTCACAGTCCGTAGATGCGTTGGACGCCCAGACCGACTGTGCCTATCGGGCCGCGCCCGTCCGCGTACCCGTCGAGCAACTGCTTTTCGCGTTTGCTCACGTACAGGTTCGGACTGGCGTCGTAGCCGGGCGGGTTCGATTGGGGGTCATGCTCCGTGTACGAGTAGTTGCCGTTCGATTCGGTCTTGAACCGGCTCCAGCGCATGACCCGGATGACCATGCTGCACACCACGTAGGCGAACGTCTCCTCGCTCAGGTCGCCTGACTGCAAACGGGGTTCCGTGTTGCTGGACTCGGTGACCGCCATTTCGGCGGCCACCCGACAGCGGGACAGAATCCACTCGTTCGGATACGCGTCGGCGAGGCCGGGCTGGTCGAGCAGGTTCACCTGCATCCATTTCAGCCAGTCGATGCTCGCAACGGTCGCCATGCGTGCTCCTTACAGGACGTTCGCCTTGAACGTGCTGACCGCGTCCTGCAGGATCGGCAGCGCGGTGCCGTTGACCCAGATGTCGTAGTTGGACGGCGCCTGATGGGAGATGAGCGCGCCGATAAGGCCCTCGTTGACGGTCTTGTTGATTTCGAACTCGGAGTTCTGCGCTTCGGCGGTCGGGCCGTCGGCGGTGAAGCCGAGCGTGGCGTCGTTGTAGGAGGGGAACATGATGAACGTCTTGTCCGGGATGAGCGTGGTCGTGTCCACGTCCATCTTGAAACCGCCGTCCAGTTCCAGGTCCTCGTACATGAGGTCGATCATGCGCACCTCGGTCAGGCCGAGCTGCGTGGCGAGAACGGACAGCACCTCGTCGCGCGACAGGCGCGCCTTGGAGTGTTCGATGTCCATGCCGGAAATCTCGGTACGGAAGCTCTCGTTGGTGCGCAGCGCGTCGATGACCTTCGACGTGGTGAGTACGGCGTGCGGGACACGGCCCTTGTTCTTGCGCATCGTCTCGATCCACGCCTGAACGTCGGCGACCGGGTCGGCCTTCGCATCGGACCAGAGGACGCCCGGCACCTGATCGTGCTGCTTGGCGGGACGTTCGAACGAGTAGGTCACGTTCAGACCGTTCTCCTTGACGGTGATCTTCGCGTTCATCATCGCGTTGATGCGTTCGAGTTCAAGGGTCACGCCGGCGGTCTGGCCCAGATGCTCGGTCTTCAGTTCCGCGGTGTCGTGGATGAACTGCTTGTCGTTCGCGTGCTTGGCCATATCACGTTCGGTGATGTGGTCCTTACCGGACAGGGCGATCAGGCCCGTATGCTGTTCGGCGGTCTGCGACTTCATCGACGTGTGGCCGATCTCCGCGTCGAGGGCACGGCGCTGCATGGCCTTCGTCGCGAGGGTCGGCAGGTTCGGAGTCCACGACGCGACCCACTCGCCGTCGTTCGACTTCATCGGGAACACCTTGGAGAACGGGGTCAGGCCGTTCACGTAGTCGAATCCCGACTGGGCGACCTCGGTGGCTTCGCTCGGCGGGAAGATGTCTTTGTCCAAAGCCATTGGATGAATCCTTTCAGATATGGGAAAGCCCGCCGGTCAGGCGGGCTTTCGAAGCGGTTGGTGAGCCGTCACTTGGCGGCGATGATGCCCCATGCGCGCAGCGCGGCGAGGATGAGCTTCTGCTTCGCCATCACGTCGGTGTCGGCGGTGGGGTCCGGGATTGCGGCTGCGGCGGCGGGCTTGCCGGACAGGTTGGCCCACGTGGGCGCGGCCGGCACGGTCGGGATCACGCCGTCGGCGATCTTGTCCTTCGTGACGGTCTTCGCGGCGAGCTTGGCGCCCGTCACCTGACCGTCGCCAAGGGCGGCGGTGTTGACCGCGCCGGCGGCGAGCTTCGCACTGGTGACGGAACCGTCGGCGATGGTCGGCGTGGTCGGCGTGGCGGAGGCCTTCATGCCGGACAGGGCCGTGACCTTGTCTTCCTCCACGTCGTAGAATTCGCCGCCCCACACCGCGTCGTCGGCGGGGACGACCGGCAGCTTGCTCTTGACGATGTCGCCGCGGTAGCGCATGCCCACGTACACGTCGTCCACATCCCAACCGGAGTAGGTGATGTTCACGGCGATGGTGGACTCCAGCAGGCCGGCGATGGCGGTCTGGCGGCCGTCGGTCGCGTCCGGGTCATACGGGCCGTAGCCGCCCGTGTTCTCGCCGCTGGTGATGAGGGCGAGCGGGATGCCGGAACGGATGTAGATGGTCGTGGCGTTTGGCCCGAGACCGGTCAGGTACTTGCCCTTCAGGGTCTCGTCGGCGACGTTGAACAGTTCGGGGACGAGCGTGACCGAGACCACGCCGCCCTCCTGTTCGCCGAAACGCCACTCGTTGTTCTCCTCGACGGTGGTGATGCCGGTGCCATGCACCATTTCAATGGGGACAGCCATATCGGCTCCTTTCAGTTGGTCTTATGGTTGCGGCGGCGGGACTTCTGGCGTTCCTGGGAACGCTTGTACGCATCGCCGCGCTTGGGCTTCGGATTGGTCACGCCCTGCGGGTTCTCCGCAAGCAGTGAGGTCTTGAGGGCTTCGGGGTCGTTCCGCGCAGGCTTCGGCTTGACTTCGCCGGCGTTGACCGGGTTGAGCTTCGCGTACTGTTCCGCCCATGCGGCAATCTTGTCGGGCTCCGTTTCGGAGCAGAGCGCGAGCACGTCGTCCGTGATCTGCGGATGCGTGTTCTTCGCGGTCAGGCGCGCGTTGTCGGTCTTCATCTGGGCGAGTTCCGCCTGTACCTGCTGAAGCTGGTGGAGGTTCGCCTCCGACTGCTTCTGGTTCTTGCGGCTCATCGCCTTCCACTTGGCGACCTCATCCGAATCGGTCTGCGGTTCGGCCTGAACGTTCGCGGATTCGTCCGCGCCCGTTTCGGGCTTGACCTGCGGCCCCGTTTCGGTGTCCGGCGTGGTCTGGGTTTCCTCGTTGTCGGCCATGTGGCCTTCCTTTCGTCAGGCGGCAAGCCCTAGGCTCGACCGCAGATAGTTGAGCCACGCCGTCTGATACGCCATGGCCTGTTTCAAATGCCCCGAGGGGCGGAAAATGTAGGAGCGGCCCTCGAAGCTGAACTGTTCCGCCTCGCCTGAATCCATGACGCTTTGATAATGCTTCTGGAATTCCTTGGCGCGCATGTACATGCGCGTGTAGGCGTTGCGGGTCATGTTCAGGTCGGGTCGATGCCATTCGGGTGCGGGCGTGCCGTCGTCGTACTTCTGCCGCCATTCCTTCTGGGTGAGGATGGGGCCGAGCTCGCTGTGGTTCATCACCTGCACGCGAAGCTGTTTCAGGTCGGCGGCGCTCGTGGAGTTGTTCGCCGCCTTGTAGATGCTGTCCAGGTCCTCGCGGTTGAGCAGTAGTCCGGGGTCGTTGCCGGCCGTGATGGGGGCGACGGTGCACCGGCAGTTGTCGTGCATGGGCAGCAGGTCCGCCGTGCCGAACACGTTCGTGGCCGCCACGGCGCACAATCCGCAGGTGCCGGTCTTGGACATCTCCGGATGGATGACCCTCCGGTATTTCCTGATGCCGGAACCACGGAACCGGCGGGTGGCCGCGTCGTTCATCGCGATCTGGCCGTCCGCGTTCGCATTGGTGGACAGTCGCGTCATGGCCGCTTTCAGCCATGTGTCGACCGCCATCTGCACCTCCTTGTCGAGGTTGTCCCATGCTTCGGGCCGGATGGTCGGATCGCGTACCGCCATCTGCCGGTATGCGTCCGAGGGTCGCACGCTCACCGCCCACGGGTCGGTGTTGTCGCGCGTGACCACGTATTCGGGCACTTGGCCGTCAGGCGTGGCGCCGACCATGCGCAGCATGATGTCCGCGTAGCTGATGCCCAGCCGGCGCATGGCCTTGACGAACGCCATCTGGTTCTGCGTTATCCACGCGCCGACTCCCTGTGTGATCGCGTCGTTCCACCAGTCGGCGGGGTCGAGCGACCGCCACATGTTCCATGCGCGTTGGATGTACGCGTCCACCAGTGCTTCGCGCTGTTGCTCCAGCACGCTCAACGTCTGGCTTGCGGTCGCCATCACATGGCCCCGTTATCGGAATCCAGCGTTTCGCCGGTATCGGCGGACATGTCGAACGTCCCGCCATCCGATGCGAGGCTGGTGTCGAGCGTGGCGCCGAAAGCCGTGTCCAACGTGGGTGCGGACTGTTGGGACGTCTTGCCGTTGACCAGCGTGTTCTCCTGGCTGAGCGCGGTCGCGAACGCCGTGTCCTGCAAATCCTGCATGGCTTCGGCGATGTCCATTTCACTCATGTTCAGGAACCGGCGCATGATGGTCTTCACCGGCAGCAGGCCCTTCACGTAACTGGCTGCCTGAGCCTGTTCCAAGTCGGACGGGGTCTCGACCGGCTCCCACATCGTCTCGAATCGTTCCTGATACGCGTCGCCGTTTTCACCGGACGCAGTCAGCGCCATCCTGAGCAGCAATACGAACGCGTCATTGGCGCGTGCGTTCATGTCCTGCACCTTCAGACGCAGCATGCGGGTGGTAAGTTTTGCACCCTCGGCGCTGCCGGACACATCCGGGCTGAGAATCGACAGCGGCGTGCCGGACGCGCCGGCCAACTGCTTGATGTCGGTGTTCGCAGCGCTCACGATGGGGGTGATATCGGTGACGGAGCTTTCGCCCATCTTCGCGTCCTTCGGCATGAGCCACAAGGCTGCGGGGCCCAATTCGAACATGGTCGAGTAGTCGATCTTGTCGCCTGCGCGCGCACGGCCCGCCTTCACGGCCGGGTCCTGCTTCGTGTAGTACTCGGGCAGGTCGCCGCTCACCCAACGCTGTTTGAACGCCTGCATCTCCTGGATGCAGAAGCGCTGGAACCGTTGCTGGTCGATGGCGCTCAGCGTGCGGATGTGCGGTTCGAACCACCCCCGTCCGGTCGGTGTCTTCAACTGGACGATGGGCAGGCATCCGCACTTGACCGCGAAGTCATACGGCTCCGAGTCAGCCGCGCTGAGCCATTGGAATTGCGGCTGCAAGGCCGGACGTTTCTGGGTGTCGTCATTGGCTGTCGCATAGACGGATTCCTCGTCATCGGTTGAATCGGAGTATAAGGTTCGCGTTTTGGCCTCGCGTACCGCCGTCCTCGAATACACGTCGGTCACGTCCCCGTTGTCATTTCGGACAAGGCGATACAGGGTGATACGTTCCTGTAGGTTGTCCATGTCGAAACCGTAGACGATGGCAGCGCTCTTATCGTCCGACACGACGGTATTCCACGGGCTGAGCCGCACCACATAGGACGGGTTCGGCACCTTGAACACCTGCGCGTAGGCGGCGCCGTAGATGGCAGCATCCCTAAGCATGTTCAGGCTTTTGAGGTTCATACCGCTGGACTGCCACATGTCGTCCGCGTCCGTGGAGCGCATCGTCTTGTCCGACACCAGTCGGAAACCGGTCGGCTTCTGCGACGTGATGACCGCGTTTGCGATCGTGCTCGCGAGGTTCATGGGGCAGATGTCCACGAACCTGCGGTAGATGGCGCTGCTGGTCACGTCCATGTTGCGGGGCACGGCCTTCGTCGGCACCGTCTCCTTGCCGTCGTAGAACGTTTTCAACGTGCACAGCATGGGGATGCGGTTCACCAGACGGTTGGCGAGACGGGTCAATACCACGCCGTCGCCGCCCGGCTCCGTATCGTCCGGGATAAGCGATTCAAGCTCAGCGGCCATGTCTCACCAACCTTCTCTAGTATTCGACTCGGGTAACGTGCGTACGCAATCGCATGTCATGCGGACGCTGGGACAGGTAGCGCATGCGCGCCATGTAGGCGAGCACGCCGGCGATGCACGCATCGATCTTCAACGGACCGTTCTTGGTTTCCTTGTAGACCATGTATTGCGGGGAACCGTCCGGGTTCGTCTGCCGGAAGTTCTTACGGCGTGCGTTCCGCCAATGGGCCACGAAACGCGGGTCGGCCAACAGGGCAATGTCGCCGATGACCGGCTCGTCGTCATCCGATGTCGGTTCCCACTCCTTCGAGAACGCGGTATGCACGTCCACATAGGCGGGCATCATCTGGTTGCGCTGGTTCGTGTTCACCATCATCGGGTCCATCGGATTGCCCACGAGGTCGAGGTGTGCGTAGTCACGCTCCCAGCCGATGATGACGTCACGCCAATACGGCGGGTCGGCGAAGAACCCGACCACGTTGTAATCGTCCAGCATGCTTCGCGCGGCACGGTCGAACGCATCCACGTCCACACGCCAACCGGCGGCTTCGGGGCCTTCCGGCTTCTGCTCCAACCTGATGAGGAACAACAGGCCGTCCCTGACGCGACAGCCCACCAAGGCGGTCGCGTCGTCGGATAGGGAACCGTCGAAACCTAGGGTGATCGCGTCGTCCTCGCTGATGACCTCTCGCCATACCGCCGCTTCGTCCAAGTCGGTGCCTTCCGGCAGACCCGCGAACAGGTTGACGCCGGCGAGATGGTTCTGGATCAACGGCTCAGCTATCCATGCGTCGGATACGCTGGTCAGCGAGTTCAGATAGTAGCGGACAGAATCGCCCACGTCGGACGACGGGTCGAGGATGTCCGCAATCGGGCCACGCACATCCACCCACCCCTTACGGGACGGCCCCGGCTCCACGCCGGGCGACATGAGCGTGTACCCCTCCTCGCTGCGCCCATGTATATCGACTGGCACCATGCGATGATCGGGCAGGAAGATGTAATCCCGCCCGTCGGGGCTTTTCGCCGCGGAACCATACGATTCGTACAGCGCCTTCCTCAGCTTGTCGGGCTTGGCTATGTCCTCGATGGGGAGATCGGAATACCGGTGGTCGAACAGGAGATGCTGGTCATGCTTCAACCTGCCTTCCTGAATATCATGGGCGGTGCGGTACGTCTCCTCCGCGATGCTGTTCTCACCAGGCCGGTACATGGTCGTCGTCTCGAACAGCCACGGCTCCGCATCGCCCATACGCTTCGCGAGATTGCGCTTCACCGTGTGATACATGGCCTTGCCGGCGGGCAGCACCGTCAGATGGGACTCATCCATCGGCACGAACGTCTGCTTGCCGCCGTCCTTGGACGCCGCGCCGGCGGTGCCCGGTTTGATCGAGCCGCCCTCCGGAAGGAGGATACGCGTCTCGCCCACGTCCAGCCCGTAGCCGCGCAAGGCCGACAGGGGGCCCATCTCGCAATTGTTCTTGATGACCGAATAGATGTTGTCGGTCTGCTCCTCGGCGTTCGCCAAGCACAGGATGTTAGGGCCACGGATGGGACGGCCCATCGGTTCCCCCGGACGATACGTGTACGTGCGGCCGAGGAAAGTGTATGTCTCCCCGCCCTTCGCCCAACCAAGGAACCTGCACGGGCCCAACGACTCGAACAGTGAATACAGGCCCGCCAGACCCGACTTGTTCGAGCTTTTCGGACGACTCAGGAACACATGGTTGAACCGTCTGCGCCCATACTTGTCGAGTGCATAACAGTAGAACGTGAATTCCATGTACTCCGGGCTGAACTCATACGGCAAGTCATACGCCGGTTCGGAACCGACCACGCAGAAGTTCTGTATCCACCAGCAGGCAATCCAGCCAAGGGAGCGACGCAGTTCATCCGGCTTCAAACGTGGGATGATGTCGTGCATCACGCACCGCCCATCACCGCGTCAGCCTGCGCCCAATACTCCTCCATGTCCATGCCGTTGCCGGAAGAGGAACCCGGCTGGCCCACGGCCAGATCGTCGGGGGCGGGCGCGTCGAACTTCAACGCGTTACGGTCGGCGGGCGAGTAGCCGATCTTCGCCATCCACTGGCGAACCTCCGACAGCATCTCCCACCGGTGCGTCTCGAAGAAGATGTTCAGGGCGACCATCATCAGTTCGGCGTAATCCCAGTCGAGATCGGTTCCCATACGCTGGGCCTGCGGGCTGCGCCGCAGGTTGTCCCACATGAGCAGCACGCGAGGATTCCACTGCTTGTCGGCGCCGTCCCGGTCCTTGCCGAGAAGGAAACCGGGATCACCCAACTCGCGCCCGCGAATCTTCCCATCCGCGCGAAGCACGGGAATCTGGGACTTGCTTGCCTTACGCCCCTGTCCGGCCATGATCCACGCTCGCCTTCCGCCCGTTTCGGGCATCATCACGAGTGCGAGGCTTTTCGGCTCCAGCACGCGCGGTGAACGATGATTCGATTGCTTAACGTCAATTCGCCGCCATCCTTGGGCGGCACTATCCAATCCGGCACTCCGGCCATCGCATCCCAAGGCTTCAACGACCGGTCCAACGGTTCGCCGCACAGGATGCACGAGTTCGGGCTTTTCGCCCACACGTCATCCAACGTGAACCATTCCGTCGGAACATTCGACCTCGGCTTGCGGGGCCTGTCCATCCGATACCTGCTGCGCTTCAACGGCGTCGGCTTCTTCTCCATCGGAAACTCGCTATGCTTGCGTTTCCGACACCAACGCACCCGGCACTTCGTCGAACAGAACAGCTTGTCCTTGCGCTCCGTTTCGAAGAACACGCCACACGCCAGACAGGCCCGGCTCATACGGTCACGGACCGGACGGCCCGAATACCGTTGCTTGTCGTAATGGGACCGGCACAAGCCCTTCGCATGCACCGGCTCGCCACAGCCGGGAATCAGACAGGAGTCCGATAAGCCGGGTGGGAATACCATGACTCCACCTCCCGGCGCCGTCGCTTCTCGACACGAGCCTCGCCGCTCTCACGCGCCGTCTTCTGCTTGTGATGGAAGGAACAGAGCGCTTCAAGATTCTCCGGCCTGTCGTCATCCGGCATACCGTTTTTGGCACGGTGGATATGGTCGACCTCGTTCGCCGGATACAGACACTTACGCTTGATACCGGTCCGCCAGTCGGTGATCCACCGTTGGCATTGGTAATGGTCCCGTTCCAGGATCAGCTTGCGCGTCCGCTCCCAATGCTGGTTGAACCGCTGCTTGCGAGTCGAGTTCGACCAGGCCATATCGACTCCTTATATATAAGGGGGCGGCGTCGCCCGTTGCGCAGCAGGAGAAGGGTCGCAGTGATAGGAAGAACCTGCGATCAGGACGACGCCTAGAGGCAATGGTGGGACTCGAACCCACGACCTGACGCTTACGAGGCGCCCGCTCTTACCGACTGAGCTACAATGCCAGACGGGCGCGCCGGCCGGCCACGCCCTATTCAGTTATCACACCGGCCCGGAGTATGAAGTCTCCATCCGGCATACGGCGATGCAATGCAGCACACCGCCAAACACCGCGCTGCAGCGGTCGTGCACCATGAGGGATTCGAACCCGCAACCCAAGGCTTAAAAGGCCCCTGCTCTAACCATTGAGCTAATGATGCGCATACCCGGCCGGCTTCGCTCCGGCGACCCCCGGTTTTGGAGACCGGCGTTCTACTGGACTGAACTACGGGCATGTAGCGGAGAGAGTGGGAGTCGAACCCGCACGCGCATACGCGCAAACTGTTTTCGAAACAGTCGCCGCCACCCATCGGCTGGCCTCTCCAAAGTCTCGCAATGCGTCGCGCGATCTATACACGACGATTTCCGGGAGCGACCCGACGTTCTCCGCTACCGCAGCCGCCTAGGTGTTCAGCCTCAGTACTCAGCCGGATACTTGAACTACATTGCGATTGTGGCGGCAGAGAGAATCGAACCCCCAGTGCCATAGGCAGCGGCTTTACAGGCCGCGCGCACTCCACGTGCATACCGCCATGGGGACGCATTCCAGCATCCCCGACCCGATAGGGCACTCCTCAACCGGCGTCTACCCACACCAAAGCGGGGAGCCAGCACCTTGTGCCGTGCGGAGATTCTGCACGACGCCGAACCACGGGCGGTCAAACCCCGTTCGACAGTCACAGCCTTGACCGGCCTACCTGACCATTACGCGGATGATGCAGGATTCGAACCTGCGAACGACACTGCCGTTACTCCCTTAGCAGGGGAGTGCCATAAGCCACTCGGCCAATCATCCAAACGCCGCGCCCAATCGGTTTGCTTTCTCAATGTCAGCCAGGAAAACAAGCATCCAAGGAATTCGAGTTGATTGGTTTTCTTGATTGTCAAGGACGCGGCAAGCCTTCAGATACAAGAAAAGGGCCGGCATCCGAACCGACCCTCAACTTGCATTATTAACCAAAGGTTATCCTAACACGCCTTGGGTGGCCTGTCACGTTGCAGAGCCATGTAACGTTTCGTCCACTCACCAACCGGGAACGCATTCACGGCGAGAACCATTGGCTCAGCGGCCCCCACAGCTCTACCGGGGGACCCTCTCCCACGGGGGTGGTCAGTCGTGAGCGCGGCCGCGTGCGTCTATGCCGGCGTGCGGCCGCGTAGGCGTGCGTATGGGCGTGCGTATGCGTGCGGGCGCGCGAGGATACGTGTATGGCCGCGTGTCTGTCAATCTTGACGTGTCGTGGCTCAACCTTGTGAGGTTGAGTCGTGGTGGCTCAGGTTTGGTGTGTTCGTACGTTTGTTCGTGTGGTGTGCATTCCTGGCTGTACGTTTGTTCTATTGTTGCGGGATGGGATTGTTGTATATACAACGGTCTCGTGTTTATATAGATACAGTATGTGCGCGGTTTGTCGTAGGTGCGACACGCCGATGAATGCTAGTGATTGCAAGGGATTGAATGGTGTCTCATTGTCTTGACTTGCACATCACTTCTGATGTGCATATGATGAAGCCATCAACAAAACAACGAACCACAGAGAGGACAGACAGATGACCACCACGGCAGACAGAGACCAAATCAGGACGACGATGGTCAGGGCAATCAACCGGCTTGACTACCTCGGCTTCATCCCGACGCGAGATGCGACGCTCAACCTCGCGGCCGACATGCTCGACATACCCATGCACATCGTCGGAGAGTACGGCGACGTCGAGTACCCCGACTGGTATGAGAACATGGCGTGCGAGATATGGCACGAGCTCGCGGCCTGACGGCGCGGCCACAGTGGCCCAGCTGGGGTGCAAGTTCCCAGTCGCGCACTAGTCCCACCGACCGGACTCGCATGGTGCGAGCGAGGTAGGCGCGTGACATGAACGCTTGATAACTAAACAGTGTTGCCGAACGTCGGTCCGTCCAGCGCGGCTAGTAATCCCAAGGTCTCCAAGCGACCGGGCGGGATGAACGCGCGTCACACATGGTCGATAAAGGTACCGGCATTGTCACGGTGAGAGCGTGACGTGAGGACAGTGAAGCGGGATGAGTTTCCCGCGAGTAGTGCGGTGGCCGCTGAGAGAACGCGGCGCGATGGCATCAGAAACGCCGCCTGCGATTGATAGAATCGAACCCACCGGTATAAGTGAGGTGGGTCAATGGGAATCAGGGAATTGCGAGAAGATAAGGGACTTAAACAACCTCAGTTCGCGGAAAAGGCCGGTGTGAGTCAGCAACGGCTATCTGAGTATGAGGTAGGCAAACGTCCGGCTGGAAATATGAAGCTCGACACGGCATTAGAAATGCTCCGTGCCGGCGGACATGCAAGGCTCGCCAATAATGTGGCGCGGCTTCTCATTGAGGGCAATGGCCCAAAAGAAAACACTGACGATAGTCAGGTGTGAGCCCTATCCGAGTGGCGCGGCCATGCGCCCCATTATCGTGGCTACCCTTATTCACCGTCTTTATGGCGAGGGTAAGGGACTCGGGGCGTGTTCCAAGGTAGACGGGATACGCTCGATAATATCGAGTTTTAGGAGGTGGTTGTGCCGATTGGCGATATCGTGGTAGATTCCCGCGTTCATGACAGGCACCCCGATGTTTCCGATTATTCGGTACGCGTGGCGTGGCGGAATGTTGTCCGGTTCATGACGCGCGAAGGTACCGACCCGCTGAAATATGTGGCGGTGGGATACGACGAGAACGGCCGTTTGCTGGAAATGGTCGCAGTATTGGACGAGTCGGACAGATGGTATGTGTTTCATGCCATGCGTGCGACCCCGAAGGTGTTGCGCGAGTTGCACATGTTTTGATTGGAGGTTGTTATGTCTTTTGTTGCTAAGGGTGGCCGCGTGGTCACTGATGCAATGTTGGACGAGTGGGCCGAAGCTGCGGATAACGGGGATTGCGGCGGGACGCCGGGCCGTGTGTTTTCCGGCCCTGTGTTCGATGTTTCGCCGGCTGATCCCGTGAGTCGAACGTTTTCGCTTAGTGCGGATATGTCGGCTATGTTGGATTCCGTGGCGAAGCAGCGTGGCGTGTCCGTGGATACGGTTATGCGTCATGCGCTGGTCCGTGAGTTTGCTTCGGCCTGACTGTCTTCTATCGGCGTGCCGTGGCCTAATTGCGACACGCCGATTTGCTTACCCGAAATTGATAGGTTATTCTATCAACCAACGAGTTAATCAATCTCCCACGTGCATCTCACGGTGGTGTTTTGCGCATGGCGTTGATAGATTAATCTGTCATAATGGTATAGCCGAACACACTGGGAGGTAAGCCATTGGGATTGAAACAACTCCGGCAGCGCGCCGGCTTGACGCAAGCCAAGCTAGCCAAAATGACCGGGATAGCGCGCACGACATTGAGCGGCTATGAATGCGGCGTCTACGACGTCCATCAGATGACGCTCGACAACGCTTTGCGGTTATCCCGCGCCCTCGGGTGTCACCCGTCCGACCTTACGGACGGATACCCCGACTAAAAGAAATGCGGCCGCAAGATTAGGCCCTTGCGACCGCGTGCCAACAAACAGTGTTCAGCTATTGAGGCGTTGCTAATCATAGCACGCCTCACAAGGAAAGTGAGGTCAATCATGTCCAAAAACGAGGTTTTCACGCGACTGAGCGCGGACGGCCGAAAGTGCGTCACCGTCTATGACGATGGTCCCGCGGCCTACCCATTCAACGCCACGTTCTACCGGCGTGAGTTCGGCATGTGGGTAGAAGCCGGGTACGGCAGATACTGCACGACTTTGGCAGAAGCGGAACAGTACGCCGACACCGTACTGGTTTGAATCTCTTAGCGTCGCGCGGCGCTACTAATACCGCGCTTCACCGCCCATTCGGGCACATTCAATCATTCAACTTTTCACACCACTGGAGGGTGTATCATGCGTGACATTCTTTGCACTGTCGATTTTAACGAGCGTACGCGTGTGAACGTGTATCAAGACTTGGACGCATTGCAGTTCGACAATCCTGTACAACGGTACGCGGGGGATATCGAGTGCGTGACGATCGACGCCGGCTTCCTGGACACCAGCACTTGGGACACATGCGACTCGAGCGTGTGTGATGTGCGTTACGCGGCCTTGACCTACAGTCAAGAGGATGCGGTGGATGATGCGGTGTGCGCTGTGCGCAAGCATTACGCGCGTAAGGGCATGGCGTCCGTTGTCGCCGAGTACAACGGCCCGTATCAAGGGTGTTGGGCGACGTTCGTCATCGCGTCTGACAAGTGGTCCGAAAACGAGTTGCAGTCGTTTGTGAACGAGGAACTCCGCATGTTCTGGGATGGTGACGTGTACCTGTGCGAACTGGAGCAACTCCATGAATGGGCGGACGCCGTAGGCGACACGATGACCACGTGGGAGACTGTTGACGCCATGGGCGGATTCTACGCGAACACGCCCGACGAGGCGGCGGCACTCTATGCCGGCGAGTATGCGGAGGTGGCGTGACCGGTCAACGGGGCCCGCGTCGTTCGACGCGCTTGTCTGACTGTCTCTCTTAGCGTCGCACGGCGCTTCATACCGTGCTTCATCTGTCCTAATCAGGGCAAATTCAACCCAGTATTTCCGATTATTTACGGTTATTTCCGATTATTTCGCACTAATGGAGGTGCATCATGGTTTCAATGCCTGTTGACCGCAAGTCGGCCGTCATGTTCGCCAACATCCTCATTGCTCAAGCCGGGTTCATCTACCGGGACATGTACGACCATCCCGACAACTGGCCCAACATGGGTGAGTTGGCACGTGAGTTCGATGACAATTACAACGAGCTTTCCCCCCATTTGGCTACCGTCTACTCGATTACGCACGATTGTGTGGACAGTGATCGCGACGCCGCGTCGTTCATGCTCGCCTACAAGCAGCTCAAGGCGTTGACCACCACGCCGTTCGCCAAGGTGGCGGCCTGATGAATCTGCACGATATCAAGGTGTTTATCACTGACTTCATCGAAAACAGCGGTTTTCCGGTGTCTGACTGGGATGTGGACGCTTGGGCCGATGAAGCCCGTGACTACATGCGTGAGCATGGTTTGGACGATTGCGAGCAGATCGACGCGGACGATTGGACGCGTATGGCCCAGGGCAATGACAGGACGGTGGCATGATGATTACCGCTAAAGATGTTATGGACATGGTGGAGCGCGTTGACGCCCGGCTGTTCCCTCTCTGCGATTATGAGAATTTCGAGCCGTACCAAGGCGTCTACAGGCTGGGCGACTCCGGTTATGTGACCGAGGAACAGTACATGGCAGCGTTTGACGGTGAGCCGTATTGGGCCGAGACCGCGTACATGGTGGAAGGAAACGGTGTCGAGGCTTCGCGCATCGCCGAGATTCTGAACACCGAGGATTTGGCCGGCTTGAGCGAGTTTCTCGATGAAATGTTCGACACGGACAACGCCGACTATGTTTTTTATACCGAAGCCACTGAAGAGGGGACGGTGTGATATGCGTCGCCTGTGGGATGTGGTGTCGGACATGTTGACGGTGGCCGTTTACGCGGCCGTCGTCTTGGAAATACCGTTCGGGCTCGTGTATTGCATGGGCTGACTTTTGAAAATTTGTTTCATACGGGTGCGGTGAAGACGCCGCACCCTTGGATAAAGCGAGGAAAATCATGACTAGGACGCAGGGCCATTCACCCAAGGATATTAGCGGACTTTGGATGCGCTTGCGTAAGGACAATAAAACCTACGACGTGCGGTATTTGAATCATAATGTGCGTCGCGCGTGGGCTTTGCGGCAGACGAGCGCGGGCACCGCATGGTCGATAGCCGCGCGCGGCAATGAGTATGAGGATTTGCTGCGGTCCATGCGCGCCACGTTGGACGGTAAGGACATTGATCACGCGTGGATTCTCATACCCGAGTACGCGTACGCCGACATGCATTTCATGGTGCATATCCCCGAGGCGATGGACGCGAAAAGGGTAGGCGATTTGGATGGTCTCACCAGCATGGACGAGGGGTGGAGATTGCAGGGCGCCGACGAATATTACAGTGCGAAGCAGTATCCGAAACCCTATGCGACGTCTGAAGTCCAGGCGGACGCGACGATTGAGGCCGCGTATGAGGCCACGTGGGCCGATTACGAGCCGAGTGCCGAAGAGCTGGACGAGTATTACAACTCGTTGGCGGATGATTTTGCGGAGCCTGAGGCGGACACGATGGAGATTCCCGAAGTGCCGCCGACCCCTACCGGTACGGCCGTGTCGTACGCGACCCTGCCGACCATGATGCGCGCCAAGGATTTACCCCAATTCGCCGGATTGGGTTCTATCCGAGCGTTCCGCAGTCAGGGGCGCAAGGTCGCGTACGTGGCCGCATCCAAGGGCGTGTGTGTCATCGCCTACCGTGACCGGTATACGCCCGGCACCGATAAGAGTCTTGAGGCCGAGATTGCCACGCATGTCGCAAAACTCGGCTTCGCAGCCTGACAGGGGAGAGTGGATTATGAGCGAGATCCGTGAAATGGCCGGCCGGTACATTATTCAGGCGGCCCAAGGATTGCCGGGCGACATGCGTTTTTCCGGGCATGGTGAGTACGTGGACATGGTGCGGGATGCGGCCATGCGCGCCTTGGAAGGTGCGGACGGTCAGCCCATGGCGCCGCCGAGCCCCGACACCATGGAACTGCTGATTAAAGAGTCCGGGTTGAGTCTGGACATGCTGGACGAGCGCGCGTGCGAAGCGTACTCGCAGAAGTATTCCACCGTGTACGACCGGTATATCTGCGCTATCGGGCACGAGATTGACGATATTCTTGGCTGGGAGGCGTGACATGCGAGTGGAAGTCTCGACCGATACGATAAGCCGTGTCCTACAGGCGCGAGGATACCTGCCGACGCAACGCAACGTTGCGGCCGTTTCCTTGGCGATGCGCGAGCACACCATGGACATGGTGCTTACCGTGCTTGCGTACACGTCCTTGCCGGATGACGAGTATACGCCGTCCCTGTTCTAAGTCTTGCCGCCCGGTTTTTCCTCGCTTTCGCCGGGCGGCAACATTGCCCTTTTGTTTACCTTTTTGGTATATGATTTATACCATCTGATTACCGTTAGGAGGTTGTTATGGCTAAAGTGATTGCCAATGTCGATGACGACGTGAAAACGCGTGCCGCCGCCCTGTATGAGTCCATGGGCATGAGTCTGAGCACTGCAGTGAACATGTTTCTACGTCAGTCGCTTGAAGAGGATGGCGTGCCGTTCAAACCGCGCCGTTACACGGGCGTGCGGTTGACGCCGACTGAAGAGACGCGACGCGCGATGGTGGAGGCTGAAGCCAAGGAATTGGGCGTCATCCCGGACGATTCCACCGTATGCGACACCGAGGGGTCGGCCCGAGCCCACCTGCGTCGGCTGAGGAGAGGGGGCAAGTGACCTATCGCATCGTTTTCGAGCCGCAGTTCGACGCGGACTACACCACCCTGAGCCGCATCCATCCTGAGCTGATGGATGATTTGGACGATGCGATAGATCATCTTCAGGAATACGGTACCCTGCCGGAGGGGTATCGTCCCCATGTTCTGGACAATGCCGGCGGCAATTACAACGGGCATTGGGAGTTTCATCTGGCCGGCGACATCGACGTGCTGGTGCTGTATTGGAAGCGTGCCGACCGCACCGTGATTCGCATGGTGCGCATCGGCTCGCACTCCGACCTGTTCCAAGGAGAGGTTCTTTAGCCGTCGGGAATACATCGAACCGCATCATGGACGTGCCTGTGATGCGGTTTTCTTATGCCCTGTAGGGCGATACAACGATAAAC
Source organism: Bifidobacterium platyrrhinorum (assembly GCF_010667645.1). Taxonomy (GTDB): domain Bacteria; phylum Actinomycetota; class Actinomycetes; order Actinomycetales; family Bifidobacteriaceae; genus Bifidobacterium; species Bifidobacterium platyrrhinorum. Next base: position 50,105 of record NZ_WHZV01000005.1, on the reverse strand, counting down.
CGGACAATAGGACAGCCGTTAGGGGCGTTCTATTGTCCCAAAACACGGAAAAGGAACAATAGCAATGGAAAAATCGTTTGACGAACAGCTCGCAATGCTTGACGGAATGCTTCGCGAACGCCGCATCGGAACCATCGAAAAGACAGGCGACGGGTGTGTTCTGTGGATACTGGACGACTGGATCGTGGACGGCGAACCGACCGGCCGCGAGTTCTCTTTCCAGGTGGATTCGCTGGAGCAGGTGCGTGACGAGTGCAATCGCCTGCATGAGTATGGTTTCAATGCCGAAGATGATGTGAAGGCCATGTTGGCGGACGGCGAATCTATTGACTCTGCGTACCTGCGTATGGTCAGTGTACGCATGGGGCTGAGCCGTGCCTACATGTTGGCCGCCGAGATTATCGAACCGCCCATGACCACGTATGTCGCCACGAGGGATTGCATCGTCACCGAGCAGGCTACATTCGAGGCGCCGGCCGGCATGGATTGTGAAGAAGCCGAGGACTGGTTCAATCGGCACTGCGACGACTTAGACATGAACTGGGAGCCTGTCGCCGGGGAGCCTGATTACTCGAACATGTATGTTTCGGAGGAGGAATGATGGCGAGGGGTAGCCGGAAGACGAATATTGCGCGTATGCGCGCCGCCTTGTATGAGACACTGCCGTTCTATGACAAGGCAGACATGCCGGGCGAGGATTACGTGCTTTCGCCCGGCGATCTCGCCAAGTTCGCCGCCGACGTGTGCAGGCAATACGACGCGCTCTGCGAAGAGTGATAATGTGAGGGCATACCGAGTGCATGCCCTTTTGAGAATTAGCAAACCATACGGGGCGCGGCGTCGTGCCGTGCCCCAGCATCGAAAGGACATTGAATTGAGCCGGAAGAACCGTGAACTGGGCGGAATGACGTACGTCGCTTGGAAGGTGTGGCGCTTGACCCCGCCGCGCATTGATTATTCGCGTAGTGCGATTGCCCGCGACGAATATGATTCATTCACCGATTGGGTGGCGAAACAGGATGATCCCGTGGCGGCGATCTGCGCGCACGCGCCGTCATGTCCCGACATCGCTGACGATGAGCTTGGGACGTTCCGGGATTGGGTGAAAACCGTGTTGTTCCCCGGCGGCAGGCTGGATAAAACGCTCGTTTGGGAGTGTTGCGAAGACGGGGTGGATGATAACGGAGACCCCGTTCCCGTGCCTGAATCGTGACGCGGCCAATGTTGGCTCGCGTTTGCCGCCCGGCACGCCGGTAGGACATGAACTGCCGGCGTGTATACTAGAAGGCAATGTTCCCCGCGTTTGCGGGGGTGACCCCGTGAAGGGGTGCGATTATGTACTGTTCCCTGCTCTGGCAGGGATGATTCGGAGACAGTGTTTTCCACTGTCGACAATCGATAGTGCTCCCCGCTTAGGCGGGGTGTATCTACTGTGCGTTCCAAAGGAGGAAACAATGAAACTGACCGACGACAAGCTCGTGGACATTGATGACGTGGAGTCGTTGCGTGCCGTCATCGAAGCGATTACCGGGAAGCCGCTGTACGAGCCGCTTCCCAACGCCATCGGCCCGACCTGGTCGATGCGGCGCGTGGATGACAAGATGGTTGACGAGGTGTTTTACGACACCGTGTCGCCCAGCGCCGAGTCATTGGTGCTCGACACGGCGCCGTACACGAGCGCGTGGCTGCTCGAATGGGAGTGGACGAGCGGATTCGGGCACCATCATCGTTGTAGTGTGCTGCTGGTTGACGAGAAGGCGAGCTGGGGGGACGGGGCCATGCGGACTCGTACCCTCTACCGTCGCAACGGGGCGTTCTCGGACGAGATGGTTCGCGCGTGCATCCTGTTGCACATGTCCGGTGTGACCCGTGGCGAGGTGGGGGAGTGGTATTGGTGACTAGGACCGGTGCGGATTTGAAAGGCCTGTACGAGTCGTTGGGGTTCTCCCAAGCCGACGTGTGCCACCTGTTGGGGATTCGTAACGCGGAATCGCTGCGCCGGCAATGCTTGGGGAAATCCCCGATTCACCCGAACACGTGGAAGGCGTTGGACACGTTGGCGCGGAAACGCGACGACCAGGTGGACGCGATTCTTGACAAGTTCAAGGGTTGCGACGAGGTGACGTTGCCGATCTACGCGGGCCGGAAATGGGAAACATCCTTCAGGAATCGTGTCGTCACGTTGGCGGCGTGGGTTCTCGAGGGCGACGGCGTGACCGTTCACTGGCGGATGGCTAACGTGGAATAGGATTCAGGTGGGGTCGATTCTATCAATCGTGTGCAGGTTGCACGAAACCGTGCGGAACGCGTTGATTAGCGTGTTTCGCACGGTTTCGAGGTGGGGTGTGGCCGGTTTCGCCGGGGCGTGGCTTACACACCGAGTTTGTCGCGAGCCATCTTGTCCGCGAGAAATCGAATCAGGTTGAACGATACGGAAGGCATGTCGTTCTCACCGAGACGGCGTTTCAATGCTCTCCACAATGCGTCCGATCTTATCGCGTCCAGCAGCTCGCACCCGTCCCAAGTCAGCGCGGAATAGAAGCTGCGGCCATCTTCGATCTCAACCGCGTTGCCGTCGGTCAACGGTGCCGTGAAAGTGTTCATGCCCACGGACACGTCGATTAAGCCGGCTTCTTGCAGCCATAACAGATGGCTTACGACTTGGCCGCGAGAGTAGCCGGTGAAATCCCTTGCCGTGGAACCGCCGTCGTTCTCCGCATCGAAAAGCAGTGAACGTATCAAGTCCATGTCGCGCATCATTTTGTAGTGGTCTCCTCGATGATTATCGTCCCACCGGTGATATCCCCGGTCGTGGGTTTGAATGACAGTCCGTCTTCGGCCGATTCCACATGGCATTTCACACGCTTGTAGAGGATGCCGTTACGGCGGAACTGCACATCGTAGACGGGTGGTTCCGCTGTGAGTTGGAACAGTCGTTTAAGCGTTTCCGCGTCGGCCTTCACTGAACATGTTCCGGTGATGGTTTCATGTGCGGACGGTTCCTCGCGCTTTGGTGCGTTCAGGCCACGGGATAACCGGGCGCACTGCGTGTTCGCGATGGTGGAGAACAGCCGCCTCGGTGACGGATAGGATTCGTGGAGTTCGCGTTCGATTTCTTCCGTGTCGATGAAGTGCCCGATCGGTAACGTGTTCGCGAAGAACGCGTTCTCGCAATCGGGAAGTTGCGCATGCGGGGCGACATAGATGGCGCCTTTGGCTGTATTGCTCATAGTCCCAGGTTCTCCTTTGCTTTGTCCCATAACCGCATGTCGGGGAGGGGTACTGTCACGGTGTGTTCGACGGTGCGACTGTGCGGGTCGAACGGTGTGTAGTCGTGGCCGTGCATGTCGGTGGTCACGTGCGCGTGTCCGTTGCGTGCGCGTGTGACCAATTCGCGCACGGGTAGGCCGGTGCGGGCCGAGGCCACGTCGAGTTGGCTCACGATATTGCGGATCACGCTGGCGGATTGGTAGTCGCGTTGGCGTGGTGTCATGGTCACCTCCTTCGGGTTGATTCGATGATGACGAGCGTGCCGAGCAGCAGGAAGAACACGGCGGCGGGCAGGGATTCCACTAGCGCAGCCTCCTCACCCAGTAGAGGGTGTCCGCCCTGCGCGCCATGTCGGCCGTGCGATAGTGGGCGGCACGCGCTTGTTTGCCTATCCGCTTGAGTACGCGTATGGCCCGGCGCAGGCTCAGGTCCATTCGGCGGAGTTCAATGCTCAGGTCGCTGGCGAGCAATGCGAGTCGCACGCCGGGGTCGGTCACTGGTCCTCCACGATGATTTCGTCACCCGGGTCCAAGCGGACGCGCGTGCTGCCGATGATGCATTCGCTGTCGCCGAGCCTCACAGTGTCGGATTTCCTGACGGTCTGCCCCGAGACGGCGATGAGCCGGTCGATTTCGCACTGCACGCGTAGCGTGAACGCGTTGAGCGTGCCGCTGATTTTCGACCCGTCCGTCTTGCTGACGAGGACCTGTTTGCCGATATGCTTCATGGCGAGCAGGTCGGGGGAGATAACGGTCATAACGCCCCCTTGGATTTGCGCGAGTAATACTCCTCCGCCGACAGAACCTCCTCGGGGAACAGGTTCGCTACGAGCGTGTCCCAGTCGTTGAACGCGCAATCGTCAAACACGTACAACCACCCACCGCCAAGGCTGCTGAGTTTGGCGAGAGTGACGACGAACCGATGCCAGCCGTAGTGGTTCAGCAGCCAGTATTCCCCCCAACCGGTCGGCGGCTTGACCCGCGGGGGCTTCGGGGCCGGACGGGTCGCGTAGTCGAAATCCGCGTATGCGACCACGGCCATAACCGTCGGCCCGCTCTTGAACTCGTAGACCGTGCCTTGGCCGGGCACAGAATAGGAGAGGCCGCGCCACCCCGACCCCAAACCCGGCGTCCGCACTTCCACGTGTGCGTCGGTGGACGTGCGGCGAAGGAACTCATATGTGTTCGTGGCGCCCTTGACATGAATCAGGTCGCCGGGCTTCAAATCCTCCCACGCGACGCGAATCTTCCTGCTCACTTTCCCTCCTTGTTGGCGATGATTTCCTCGAGCGTTTTCACCTGACTCTGCTGCTTGCGGATAGTGCCACAGCGGTTCAGCCACTGTTGCTTGCGCATGTAGATGTCGAAATATTCCCGGTAATCCGGTAGCGGGTCGTTGCACGCGCACAACAGTTGCGGGACCGTTGACGCGACTCCACGGGCTTCGACGTGAGGATGTTCCCCGCACAATGGGCACGCGGGGGTGGGGGCGTCGATGAGGTGCCGTAGGCGTTCGCATGCCGAGTTCCATCTCGACGGGGAGGTGTCGCCCCAGTCGAACTGGACGACACTGCAAGAATGCTCGCACTTACCGACGCAGATCAAGCGACTGGGGCCGGGAGTGCCAGGATATGGGTTACGGCGAATAACGGTCGGCTTGGTGTTGCAAATGGGACATGGGAGCACATATACGTCGGACGGCGACGGCTCTTGCGCGATGTATGAGCAATCATCGCGTTTGTGGAACAGGCTCACTTCTTCCTCCGCTTCTTCGTCATGCCGCTGATCTGGATACTGGGATACTTCTTGTGGACGGCGGCGCGCACCTTCTTTTTCTCGGCGGGCGTGCCGTGCTGGGCGACACGGCTCAAGGCCGATACGGCGTGAGCCTTGTCCTGAATCGGATACGCGCGTTTACCGGGCAGCGCGAAGCTGCTCGACTTCATCCTGTTGCGTTTCTTCGCGGTAAGTTTCGCCATCAGTCCTCGACCTCCAGCACGTGCGGCACGTCCTCGCGAATGTTCGCGGGCACGCATCCGCTGTCGAACGCGATGGTGCCCGACGACATGAGGCCGTCCGACGCGACGGTGACACTGGCGATACGCCCCTTGACCACGGTTTCCCCGTCGTTGATGGTGAGAACGGCTTTCTTGCCGGCCACATGGCCGGGAATGTTCGGCAACTGGTAACTGCTCATGGTTCATACCTCCGGGATGCTCAGGATGATTCCGATGCTGATTGCGGCGAAGACCGCCGACCATACACCGTTCGCGTTCGTGAAAGGTTCGCGTGGCTTGCCGATCTGGCCGATGGTCGTCAATGCGGAAAGCGCGAAAATGCCGACGAGTACCCATTTCTGCCACATCATTCGTAGATCGCTTCCTCGAACGCGTTTTGGAACGCTTCGCACGCTTTGTTGAACGCGCGCACGATAGTGTCGGTGTTGTTCACGTAATCGGTGACGCCCGCATAGTCCACGTACCCGTCGGATGGTTTCCCGTCATGCGCACTGGGAATATCCAGTGAGATGTTCCCGACATGCGATCGTCCCAACGGGTGGGTGCCGAGGGGGATGCTTACGGTGCCTGTGAGTTTCACTGGTTCTCCTTGATGGTCTTGTTGAACACTTCCACGAATGCTTCGCCCGCGGCTTCCAATGCCTTGAGCATGCGGTCGTTGTCCGGCGGCAGGACTTTCACGGTCATGGTGCCGTCCGGGGTCAGCAAATCCGGGTCCGATTCGTAGGTAATGGGCATGTCCACCGTGCATGAGCTGAGTTTCCTCGCCTTCCAGTAGACGTCGAAATTGATGTGTGTGGTCTGGGTGATAGCGGTCATGATCCGACTCCTTTCAGTAGATGGTGAGGATATCCAGTGTTTCCTGCTTGTTGGCAATGAACCTGGTGATGAACCAGCCGATGCCCTTCGCGGTGAACACCGCGTACGGGCGGGCCATGTTCCCGTTGTTCTTCTTCCCGATCTTCTGCTTGAGATAACCGGGCTTGACTCCCTTCACGGTCGGCGCGCACCCGTGCTTCACCACGTACCCGTACTTGCGCAGGATTTCGTATACGCGGGTCGCGGTCATCTTCGGGTCGATCTGCTGGAAGTTGCGGGACACGTCGCGGACACTGATGGTGCCGTCCAACTGGACGAACTGCGCTCCGATGGCCGCGTACGGCTGCTGTTCCGTGAGCTGCCGGCCGAGCGAACCGAGGTTCTCGTGCGCCTGTTCGAGCTGGTGGCCGCGCTTCTCGACTTCGGCGCGGGATTGTTCGAGCTGGGTTTTGAGCTGTTCGATCTTGCGTCCGGCTGCGAGCATGCCCTTGGCGATGATGTCGTCCTCGGTGTCGCCTTCGTTCAGGCGGATGGCGGCGCCCTCGTTGAAGTATTCGTCCAACGCGTCGGCCGCCTCGCACTGGTAGGCTTCGATCTTCGCGCGCAGGTCTTCGCGCACCTTGCCCGCGTTGATGCCTGCGAGCCACATGGTGGTGGTGCGCCGGTCGATCATCGTCATCTGGTAGGTTTTGCCGTCAGCGCCAGTTGTAGGCATAATGTCCACAACTGCCCACGGCTTCTCCTTGAGCTTCTGGAGCTGGCGACTGTAGTCCACGCCGAGGTTTTCGCACATGCGCCTCAATGAGGCGAACCATGTGCCGTTCTGCGCGATGGCTTCGATGGTGTCCCCGTGGAACGGGATGTTCTGGATGGTGTTCATTTACCCTGTCCTTCCTCGGTGATGATGGTTTGCTTGTTGTCGATGAGTTTCCAGATGTCGCCCGCGTCCGGGTCGGTTTTGTCTGGTGCGCGCATGCTGCCGGTGGCAAGGTTGTACGCTTCGGCCAACCGGTAGACGGGTTTGCTCGAGTCGGTTTCGCCGCACTGGTGGAGCTTGCCGCGTTTCACCCACGAGCGCATCGTGGCCGGTTTGACCGCGATGCCGCATTGGGCGAGCAGCTTCAACAGACTGGTCTGGGTGCCGACGATGTCCGAGTGGAAGATGCGGTTGGCGCGTTCCGCCTGAAGGAATTTCACGCTCCACACGCTGCGGCATTTCGGGCAGCGGACCTCGATGGCGTCATGCTGTCCGGCGAGCTGTCCGTCGCACTTGGGGGCGGGGCATTGGCCGTACACGATCATGTCGTGGTCGTCCGATTCGACGAGACGGCGCAGCGTGTTCGCGTCATGGTGCAGGAGTTCCGCGTACACGGGCGTGCCCTCGGATTCCAGGAGGCGGGGGGAGTCGTGCAACCGGTGCGCGATATGGGGGAGCCCGTCCGTTACGGTCACGTTCAACGCGAGGGCTCGCGCCCATTCGAACAGCAGGGGTTCGATGCCGGGCCGTCCCATGTCGTCCGACTCGTAGAGGGCCGTGAAGATCGCCTCACGGACCGGGGTGGGGGCGGCGCCGGTGGAACCGTGGCCGCCGTCCCCGGTCTTGCCGTACGCGCGGTTGATGCGATACTCGGTCAGGTCGAGCAGGTTCGCTTCCAGCCACGTGAGGTCGTCGTCGAGATTCCGCTCGTGCACGGGGCACATGCGGTGATCGGGCTGGGTGTCGCGATAGCAGATGCGGTATTCGCAGAGGTGATTTTGGGTAAACGAATCCAACTCGTTGCCTTTCCTGATTTCTCAGTGGGGCTCCGAGTCAGAAGCACACACTCCAATTACACTCCGTGAATCAGTTCATATCCACTTTCGGCGTGTCGCGTTTACGGGCGCGGCGTTCCCGCCGTTTCCGGTTCCGCTCGTCCACCATGGCCCGGTACTTCTCCGGCTCCTCCAGCTTCATCCGACGCTCGCGTTCCCGCCGTCGCCGGTTCCTGGCCTCACGCACCTCCGGGCGGGCCATGTACCGGCGGTTCGCCTCGCGAATCTGCTCCCGGTGCGTGCGCGCGTACTCGCGTTTCCGTTCGGCCTCGCGTTCACGCTCCTCCACGCTCATGTTCGCCCGATGCTCACGCTGCTGGGCCAGCATGCGCTCCCGGTATCCGGCGTCCATCCGATACCGTTCCCGCCTGCCGGCGTTGTACGCCTCGCGGTCGCGGGCCTGATCGTAGCGACGCTGCCGTGCACGCCACGCCTCCGGGTCCGCCTGCCGGCGGGCTTTCTGCCGCGCCAACTGACGTTCCCGCGTTGCAACGTAGTATTCGCGCTTGTGCATCTTGCGTTTCGCCTCGGGCGATGGTTCCGCCTCACGCAGTTCCGCGACCATGCCCGCGATCAGCGGATCATCCAAATCAATCACGATTCACCTCCGAACTCGGTAAGAACCTTCCCTGCGGCCGCATCCCAGGAATCCCCGGACCGGATCAGCTCACGCAGCCGTTGCTGAGCGCCCATGATGTCGGCGCCGTCGGGCAGCTTGCACACCACATGCCGGTCCACCCAACCGTCTTCCGGAAGTGCCGTCTGCTTCGGGGCTGTTTTCGGCAGGTAGTCGCGCCATTCGCCCTTACGCAGCCAGTTCACGAACTGGGGCCTGTATTGGAGTTTCTTGTCCGTGGCCGCGTACGCGTCGATGGCGGCAAGCAGTCGCTCCTGAGTGATCTCGCCGGACGAGACGAGCTCCTTCACGGCATTCATCGCGACCGTCGGCTTGCCCTCGTGCTTCGGGTACCGGGTCCAACAAGTCCGGGCGAACTCATCCAATCCGTCCGCGTCCCCCGTTGGGGGACTACAGGGGGTATTGGTATCTGTTATCTGTAATCTGTTATCTGGGTTGGTCAACGTTGACGAAACGTTGGTTTTGCTGTCCAACGAACCGTTCAACGAACGTTCAACGTCGCGTCCAACGGTTCGTTCAACGTTCGTTGACGTGCCGGATTGGGAATTGCGGGCGGCGGCGGACGCCAGACCGGCCTTGCGTGCGGCTTCCCTGCGCCGTTCCGCCGCCGCCTCGATCTGCTGGTTCGACCGTTGCGCCTCGAGGAAATCGTGGACCATCCACCCGTTCTCGACGCGTTCGATGAAACCATTCGCTTCAAGCGCGTCGAGATCACGCGCGGATGCGGAGAGGAAATGCTTCGCCGCGTAGTCGCCGAAGAACCCATCGCTACGCTTGCGAACCGCGAACGTGATGGCCTTCACCCACACGATCGCCGCGCGCGCATGCTTCTCCGCGAACGCGCAGAACTTCTCGTTTGACCACAGGTCGGCGCTGAATTTGGCGAAAATCTCCATGTCGTTTGCCATTGGAAGCTCCGATAGTGAAGCCCGCACCTTTGCGGGTGCGGGCGATTGGCTGATGGTTACTTGAGGGAGTTGGGGAACACGAGCGCTAGGAACAGCCAGATGATGCAGAATCCTACGAACAGGACGATTATCCCGCCTGCCGCCGCGAGGAAGTACCTCAGCATTCGGTCCTCACTATCATCCGGTTCGCCCCACGCTATGACAGTGAGCCAGTAGGCCAGCCGGCATGAGCTAACATAAGCGAGGACAAGAAGGATGAAGCATATCAGTCCGGTGAAGCTCACTGTTCCGCCTCCTTGATTAACGTTTCCAATGCTTCGATGGCCTTATCCGAGTTTTCCGTCATCAACGCATCGTAGAATTGCTTCTCCGCTGGCGTCTGGCAGAAGTTCTTTTTGATGTTGAGCAACGTCTTGAAGTCGGTGCCCGGCCATTCGAACGTTCCCGTATCCATGTTGCTTGTATAACGGAATGCGCGGCGGCATGGGCCGAACGCCTCGGAGTCTTCCTTGGCGCGGCGCGCATACCAGAGAGCCTTCTGTAAATCCTCTACGGGATGGTTCTTCAGCCTGTGCCTCCACACGTATTTGATCATGTTGCCCACGTTGAACGAGCATTTCTCAGTCAACAGGATGCATTCGTACGGGCCGGATTCGTAATGCTCGGGATGGTTGATGTTGTCAGTCATTTTGTTTCCTTAAAAGAGGTCGAATCGGTCTCATGCGCTGATGCGATTGGCTTTCCGCCAGTGGCGCCACTCGCTGTAGTGGTAGAACAGCATGGCGATCTTGCTGACCCGGCTCGGGGTGGAATATCTCCAGCATTCCCACCATTGGCCGCACGTCGAACACCGCCAATACTGGGGGCATGCCAACTCGTCCGGAACCCGTGGTGGGTGGCAGCAGATGAACCCGCTCATGATCGTCTCCTCAGGTCTTTGATGAAGTTCTTCCGGCTGCGATGGTCGGACGGTGTGCCGCTCGTGGCCGTTACGAGATTGTCGTCGCCGTCGTACACCTTCCAGTGACCGGTCTTCGCGGCGCGTACCACGGTGTATCCGTTGCGCGCCAACCGGTTCATGAGTTTCCTGTCATCCCCGCGCGCGGTCATCTGTCCGGCTCCCTGTCGCGTTCATAGCGCACCTCCCATGTGGAAACAGAACAACAGAAACAACGCCAGATCGGCAATGAATGAGATGACGGCCGCGTATTGCGTGCCAGGCGTGAACAGATGCGCGTCGTCCATCGCACAGCCCAGGGCGCAGACCGCGTGGGCAAACAGGACAAGCACCCAAACGAAACCGCCCAATGCTAGCCAGCCGTTCATGATTCCTCCGGTTGATTGATGTAGCGCTTGTGAATCTCATAGACACCGGGATATCGTCGTGCAGCAGCTTCCGCTTCTTCGTAGGTACTGAACTGCATCCAGCTCGTAGAGTTGGGCTTCAGCACGTCCTCAACAATGAAAATAACGTCAGTCGTCATGACCGTAAATCTCCTTTGTCCATTCGCGGCAATTTGCCTGATAAACCGCTCTTGCAAAACCGCGAGGGGTCTTGCTCCGCTGATTGGCGCGGTCCTTGCCGCTCATATGCCAGATATGATTCGGGTCGGGTTCGCCCAATGTGTCGTCTTGAGCGGGAAGTGGCATTTGGAAGCCCCCCCCCGACCAAATGCAGGTCTTCTTCGTGTAGTTGTCGGCCGGTTCAAACGACGTGAACTGATAGGGGTCGAACGTAAAACTGGGTTTCCCGAAGACGTTCGACAGCACCGATACCGGGTTTTCCACCATCCAAGGCGCGCCGCTAGCTTTCCCGATGGTGCGACACTGTTCCGCGACTGCCACTGCCTTGGCTTGGAACATGTGATCCTGTTCGTATTTACGTGGGAACCACTGTGCGCCACTGACGGCAAGATCAGTGCAAGGCGGGAATCCCGCGACAAGTGCGATTGAACGTGTATCAATGAGTCGTTGGATGATGGGCAGGGCTTCCTCGACTGTCTTTGCCAGCTTCAGAACACTGCCTTCTATGCGATCTAAACCATGCTGCGGGTCAACCAGCACGGCCTTATACCCGTGTTCAACCCAAGGTTCAGCCATGATGCCCGTTAGATCGCACAAGCAGAGCACTACATCACGAGTCATGATTCCTCCTCTATATAGATCTTGTCGGTGTCATCGTGTTCCAGCTTGTCGAACGCGTCACGGTAGAAGAGACGCACCCACCATGCGGGCCTGTGACTCCATAGGCCGAGCTCGCAGTGGAGATACCCGTTCGCCACGTACCATTTGCCGCAGGCGCAGTGCATCACCGCCTGACACGTGTCGGTCGGGCATCGATCCGTCGGGCAGGAGTGCGGTTCACGCTTGTCGATTCGCAGGTAGTAGCTCATGATTACTCCTTGTGTCGCGGGCAGTAGATGTGTCCTCGTTGAATGCCCTTGGTGCCTTCCTGCCAGCCGCAGTCGACGGCGCAATCGACAGCATCCTGCACGCCGGAACACCCCCAATACAGTTCGCCGTCACTCCAACCGTCGGTGACGGCCACCACTTCGTTCCCGCGCAGACGGTCAACGATGATGAGGAATTCCTCTCCGCAGTTCACGGCATCGCATTTCACCTGGTAGACGACGGCCCTGCCGGGTTGTTTTCTCACGCTCATGATTCGGTCACCAGCTTCCAATCGGGATGGTCAAGACAGATTTTCAATACCTGGCTCAGGCCGGACAGCATCCTGTTGATGCGGTACAGGCGGTCATCGGTGTTCAGATAGCCCACGTAATGCTTCAACTCGTTGGCCCGGCATTTACGTAATGCGAGTCCGAGCCTGTAGGTGACCTGCTTGCATTTCTTGCCTTCGAAGAAAGCGGGGTAGAGGGCCGGATACTCGGCCTTCAACTCGTCCTCATGCAGGTAGGACACGGACACGCGATAGCCCTTGGCGTCGCAATAGTCGCTGTAACAGACGCTGTAATAGGCGCCCGTGTCCGCGTCCTGGCACACGTCGTACCTGCAATCGTCGGGGATATCCTTGCGCATCATGTAGAATTTGACGCTCATTTCGGGTCCTCCGCGCTGACGAAGAGCCGGTTCCTCGTGTTGTCAATCCGGATCAGGTAGGTCACCGGGCTCAACCTGCGTATCCACAAGACCGCGATCACGGCGAGCAGGCAGCAACAACAGCCTTGCAGGACGGCGAACACCCAATGATGCTCGCCGATCGCCTTGCCCATGAACGTCGCGGACCAAACGATCCAGAAAAGGTTCCAATACAAGCATCGACGCTCGTATTTCATCGGACTCACTCCTTATATATAGGTGTGATGGTCATGGTGATCAGGTGCTGTCCTTTCGGACAGCGGGTGGGGGAACGCCGGTAGGCGACCTCCACAAGATGACGGCTGTCGTCATCCGGCCAGTAGCCGGCGTCGGTCAAACCGTCTATCAACGCTTTCGAAACGGGGGCCGTGTTGGCCGGGTCGGCGCGTGTCACGGTCGGATACGAGACCTCTACCGTGACACGGCACCGGTCGAACACGGGGCGGGCGAGCCGCAGCCGGTTGATCTCCGAATTGCCGACCAGACCGCCCAACTCCCTGAGCTGTCGGGTCTTGCGCGCCCGCGCCGTCCAATGGAGGCGACTGTTCGCCGTGAACCAGAAGGCGCGGGGGATGGGGAACGTGAGCGTGACGGTCATCAGTCGTCCCTGTACGAGTTGGTCGGATCATCGTGTTCCCGCCAGTCCATGCATTCGCCACGCCAGTTCAACAAGCCTCCGCACAAGGGACACCGTTCATCGTCCGGGGGAGTCTCGTCACCGTAGAACGGTCGAACCAGCATTAGAACGGCACCTCCCCGGAATACAGGCGTTTCCTCACGTCCCTGCGGATCAGTTCGATGACATCCACGCGCAATCCGGTACGACGGCGAATCTCCTCCGCGTCCATGTTCGGGTCCTGCATCAGCAGCTTCCATGCGCGTTCGCTCGGCTTGCTCACTTCACACCCCCGGTGATGTCATCCACCAGGTCACAGGACAATGCGTCCACATGATCACCGGTCTTGTAGACCAGGCAGAGTCGTTTCACGTCGCCCTGCTTGTCGAGATACTGCGACACGGTCTGCTTCGGCATAACGGGTTCGGGGTGGGAGAGCTCGTAGGCGCAGAGTCCGATGATGCCGGCGATGAGGGCGCCGGTGATGATGATGGTGATGATGGCGAGCAGTCCGATGCTGCTTTCCACGGTCCAGTCGGTGAAAGGCTTACGGATTCTCATGATTGCTTCCTCCTAGAGAGCGGATTCCAGTCGAACTCCGCGTGCAGGAACCGCATGAACTCGCGGATGATGCACGTGAGCAGGAACAGGAACAATCCAGTGACGAACAGGGTGAACGCGTACGCAGCCAGGAAACCCACAAGCACGTCACTCATGGTCGGTATCCAACGGGCAGGGGCGGAATGGGGTGCATGTGTTCAGTTCGCTCATAGAAGCGAGTGGGCCGCATTGCCAGCCGGTGCCTTCGCTCCTAATGCATCGGGTGCCGGCATCTTCGTTCATCCACAGATCGCCTTCCTTGTCGAGCCATAGGCCGGGCTTATCCGGCAGTTGAGGCTTCGGACGCAACGCGTAAGCGAACATGCGGTCGTCGGCCCAGCAGGAATTTCCCGGCGTTTCAAGGATCCGGAGTCTGATGATCCTGTCTTCATGATCGACGTCCCCGACCTGATGCCGGTTGCCGTTAGTGAACACGGCGATGTCGCCGGAATGCACATCATCGAAGTCATCGATACGCTCATAGTCGGGATCGTCCAACCGTTCCACGGATTGAATCCACTCACACTTGTACCTCGCGTAAGACCCGTAAGGGGTGCTGAGAACCATAAGCTGCTCGTCGTCCGGCAAGGTGATGCCGCCTGCGCAATTCAGTTTCCCCGTCAGGGTCACCCCGTTCGTGTACGTGGCCCTGATTCGGGTGTCCCTCAATTCCTCGAGGGTCTTGCCTTCCCACCATTCGCTCATTTCGTGTTCTCCTATCGTTAATCGTCGAGGTAAAGGGTGCCGTTGCTGGCACGGGTGGAAACCGGTTTGAACGTGACCTGCAGTCCGTCCTCGTTCCAGTCGCCCACGATGGGTTGCGCGTTGAACTCGCGGACCTTCCGCCCCGCGTGGCGTTGCACGACACGAACCGTCTTGTTGAATGCGATGTTGTCGAACGATGGTCGTTCCCTCACTGGTGTTCCTTTCTCCTATGCCGCAGCACATGCATGCGGCCCTTCGTTTCGATGAGATGGCGGGCGCGGCCACGGGAGCCACGCCACGCGGTGACCAGCCGGTCGAACAGGTCGGGCGGCAGAACCTCCCATTCGACCGGATAATCGGGCAGCAGGTCCGCGACCAGCAGCGTCACCTGGATGTATCGGCCGGTGGATCGCATCGCGTCCAACCTCCCTGGTCGTCCAACAACACCCACCCGTGTTGGCGGGTCAGGACGGGTACGGTTTCGGGGTGATCGTTGAAACCGCTCACGATCCACCCGTAATGCTTCGCAAGCTTGGGATGCGCGTGCACCCACTCGTGACACCCGCCTTCCGCGGTACCATCCCCGCACAGGCAGATCAGGTTCGACGCCTCATGCAACCGCGGATACGGGTGGGAGCGCAAATGCCGATGATGGACACTGAAACCGGCCCAGTGATACCGTTTGCCACACCGGCAGCACCGGTACTGGTCGCGCGCCCCCACCTTCTCCCGTACGGATTGCAACGGTTGGAGACTAGAACGCCGTGCCATCATCCCAACCCGTATCCTGACCCCACGGGTCCGCCGGCTGCTGCGGCGGATACTGTTGGCCGCCTTGCGCGGGTTGGGCGCCGCCGAACGGGTTCCCGTTCGAGAACCCCTGCTGGGGTGGGAGCGTACCGTTCGCGGTGGCGCCGCGTTTCGGTTTCGCACTCAGCACGGCCAACGTGCGGGCGCCGACCTCCAAATGCTCGTACTTGACGCCGTCCTTCTCGGACACGCCCTTCGACAATCCGCCGGAGACCAGGACGCGTACGCTCAAATCCCGCTGCTTGTACTGGCGAATCTGGTCGACCGCGTCCTTCGCATCGTTCGACAGGGGACGCACGTCGAACCACAGGGTCTCCTTGTCCACCCAGTCGCCGGAATTCTTATCCTTATAACTCGGGGTCACGCTCACCGAGACCATGCAGCCGCCGTTACGGAAGTCCACGATCCTGCCCACATGGCCCTTGAACTCGATGATCGGCTCGTTCGCCATCATTTCCTCCTCAGCTTGTGACCGTCCTGCGCTTTGACGATGCACGTGTACGTGTGACTCATGGCCTTCGGACACCTCCCGATTCCCGTGGCGGGCCTCTTGCAGTCGGGACACCGGGGCATCACGCCACGCGGCGCGCACACCTGACACGTGCAACCCGCCCGTTTCGACACGTTCACTCCTCGACCTCCCCAATACGGACCGGCCTAAGCGACCGGTTCTCGACCTTCTTCATGAACCGCGTGAACCTGTCACGGCTGAACACCGGGGATTGCATCAGCCACGGCTTACCATTACGGTCACGAATCATCACGAAACAATCGGAACGCCCGTCAAGCACCCACCAGTTGCCGCCGTCATCCTCGTAATAGCCAGGCTCCTCGGGAATCACCGGCTCCTCCGGCTCCTCGGGTTCGGCGGGCTTGAACCTGTACGCGGTGGTCAGATCGAAACCGTTCTCACCGCCCAACAGGTATGAGGAGGGCAGGTGTTCGAGCCGTACGATGCGCGTCCCGTCATCGGCGAACGAACCTTTCTTGATGCGGGTCACGAAACCGCTCACACTGGTCTGGTTCTCGCCGAACAACACCCAGTCACCCACTTGGATGTCCTCGATGCGCGCCACACGCTCATTCGGCGTGGACTCGTCCGTCACGGGGTCGACGCGGTACACGCGCAAATCCGACACATACGGGTAAGGCTTGTATTCGCCGTGGATCAAACTGAACAACGGCACCTTGGGGCCGACCATGTTGGTTACGGCGAACAGGCGGATACCGGACTCCCCAAGCGCGTCGTCCAACGTTCCGGGGAGGAAGTCGCACAGCTTCGCCAGGTGCCGACCCTTGATGAACACCGGGTTCATATCATCGTCCAGAATGTCCGTGTCGAGCGTGAACTTCGCCCACATGCCCGCCTCCGCTTCGGTGATGGGAACCTCCTTGCACCGTTCAGGCAGTCGCACTTCCATGGGAATCCTCCTTATGGGTCTTGTTATTGTGGGTGTTCTTGTATTCGTTGACGAACCGTTCCGCCTCGGCGGGCGTGATCTGGTAGATGCTGGTGAGCTTGCGGCCGATGACCTCGCTGACCTTCGCGAGCATCCGGTCACCGTCCTTGATGCCGTCCTGCTGCAGCATGACGCCGATACGGTTCGCCCAATCCTGCATGACGATCTGCTTCTGCACCTCCTGGATGTTGTCGACCGGTTGGCGCAGCTCGTTCGTGTCGTTGTCCTCGGACGCACGCCCGAACGCGCGTTGCAGACTGATACGGGAAGCGGTGGTGAGCGCCGCATCATACTGTTGCTGCGGGGTGAGTTTCTTCTTCTCGGGCATGCCGCCCGGCACGACACGCACCAACCCCAACGGTTCGCTCCAAGGTTCGCTCTTGTCCTTCGGACGGATGATCGTGTACGCGTAGTCGACGATCTGATCGCCCAGGATGATGGGCTTCACGGACTGCCGGTACTCGTACTGCGGATAGTTCAAATCGATGTATTCGACCGTGGCGGCAAGATCGGCGTAGTTGTACCCGTACGCCTTCTTGTTCTTCACAGGACCCGCGTTCACCATCAGGCGGTCACCTCCAAACTCGGAATCTCCCAATCGTTGAATTCGATAACCTCGGGCGACTGGGCCAACCCCTGTCCGGCCATCACGGTCTTCCAATCGTCCGGATGCGCGTCCCGCATGGCCTTGATCCTGCGCAACGCATGCGAGATGAGCATGCCAGCCCACTCGTAATCCTTCGGGTTGAAACAGAACGGCCTGTACAGGTACGGGCGTTTCTTCGACTGGACGATGAACTCGAAATCCAACGGCCCCTCATAGCCGGCGCACCACCGGTACATGCGCTGGTAGAACACCGCCTGGATGATGTAGCCCAGGTTCTTCGCGGTTTTCCCGAACGAGTCCAGGTTCCCGGAATGCGTCTTGTAATCCCTGAGCCGCAGCACCCCGTCATAGTCGGGGAACGAGGGCAGCCAGTCGAGCTTCGCCTTCAACTCCAGTCCGGTCTCCGGGTCCGTGGCGAACAACGCGACCTCGGCGACGCCCGCATGGGAACGGAACCAGTCGCACCGGTCGGCCATGCCGTGCACCATGTCGTAATCCGTTTGGGACAACAGGATCGTCTCGTCCGGGTCAAGGTCGGCCAACTGTTGTTTGCCTTCCTTCGTGCGCCCGTCCAACCGCACTTCCACGTTCGGGCCTTCGCCCAACACGAGACTGTGCGCCGCACTGCCCACGTCCAACGTGCGCTGCGCCACGTCGATACCGTTGTCAAGGAAGTCCACGAACGCGGCCGGACAGACCAGGAACTGTTTCAACGCGCTCTGGTCCAACGCGGGATCGGCGAAATACTCCTTGTCGGGCATCACGTCAATGCGAGGCTCCATCCTCCGTCTCCTTTCTCAACTCGTTGATCTCCATTGCCAACACGGCGAGAGTGGTCTCGACCCGTTCCATGAACGCGTCCACTTCGTCCGCGTCATACCAGTCATGCCGGCAGAAACACCGTCGGGTCGTGAACCCTTGGTTTCGCACGTCCCGTGGGGTGAGCAGCAGGTCAGCCACGACGCCCCTCCGACTCGTGCTTCAACTGGTCCTCGCGTTCCATCATTCGACTGAACCGGTAGGTGCGTGACTGTCCCTGCTTGTTGCTCGTATCCTCATACGAGGTTTTGAACTGGTCGCGGGCCACGCCCATCACTTCCGACGCCTTGATGGAATCCGGGTAAATCGTGTCGTTCACGTTCCGGTACACTTCGGCGGCGTACACGATCGCTTCCGCGATACGGTTCAACGCCCTCACAAGACCGTCACTCGCCACTGGTTTCTCCCTTCGGTTTCAATCCGGTGATCCGCGCGTACACGTCGTACGTGCCCTGCGCGTTCCTGAAAACCGCCGCTTCCACCACGTACGGCTTGAACGCAGGCTTGCTGTATATAAGGTTGTTTTTGAGCGAATAGGCCTTCTTGTAGCTGTCCTTCGTGTCCACGATCGCCCACACGCCAATGTGGTTCGGCCGGCTCATGCTCTCGGCGGCCTCATTCCACTTGGATCGATTGGTTCGCTTGATCGGCTTCGGCAGCTTGTCGACGTAGCGGATTTTCTGCAGGGACATCAGTTATTCACCTCCCCGAGGGCAAGCCCCCCCCCGAGAGGATTGGTTCCTGGAAAGATGGTGACCATCATCGGCTCCTTATACATAGGTATTGGTTTCCACGGTCCGTCTGCCGGGGCGTGCTTCTGACCCGGAACCTCCAATGTTGTGTTGACGGTTCCCGACAGACTGCCGACGACGGTTTTCAGTTATGAGCGTGGACGCCCACGGAATCGCACCGTGTCCGTACCGTTGCCGCGTCATGACGAGAACCACGATCTTGGTACGGGGCAAACGTGCTGCGCCCTGATGCCGGCGAAGGAAATAAACTCGGACAAGATAGACAACGCCGGCGTGACTAGAAACTATTCGGTTATTTGGTGTTAACGACTGGCCTTTGTCGCCCCGCCCCGGCCAGAAAGGACAGAAACCAGGACGGGGAAGCCTTACTTGGTTTGGATGAGCGTGTCAGCGCCATCCGGGGTGATGATCAGTTGCTTCGCGTTGCCCAATGCGTCGATGTACTTCTGCTTGAGCACGTTGTCCGTCAAGGACTCATTGAGCACACGGTTCGCGTCGGCCTCGCCCTGGGCCTTGATCTTCTTCGTCTCGGCTTCGACCTTCGCGGTCTCCTGCTCGTTGACGGCCTTCTGGCGTGCGATCTCCGCGGCCTGCGCCTCGTTGTACTTGCTGGTGATGGTCTTCGAGTACCGCACGTCCTGCACGGTGACCTGTTCGACCGTCAGCCCGGCCTTCCTCCACTTGCTGGAGAGAGCCTTCTGCACGGCCGACTTGTACTCGCCACGGTCGGTGAGCATGGTCAACGTGTCGAACCGGCCGGACTGGGCTCGGGCAACGGAACGCAGATCGTTGACGACAAGCGACTGGGTGAACGTGGTCTGCGAACCGTAATCCCGGTACAAGGCTTCGACCTTGTTCGGGTCGAGCGAATAGATCACCTGAATGTCGATGTCCGCGCTCGCGCCGCTCTTGTCGTTCACGGTCACGGTCTTACCTTCCGCGCCGCCACCGTCGTACTTGTATTTGGCATCCCTATACAAGTTGACGATGTTGTTGCGCGTATCGTACTTCTTGACCGACTGCCAGGGCAGCTTGCCATGGAAGCCCGCGTCCGAGTTCTGACCGGCGATGCTGCCGCCCCAGTTCACGATGACCGCGGACTGGCCCACATCCTGACTCCACAGGAAAGCGGGGAACATGAGGACGCCACCGACGAGCAGTCCGACGCTGCCACCGACGACGGCAAGGCCGTCCTTGTTGCCTAACCCTCCGACGATGACGATTCCCGTGAGGATGATGACGACGAGGGCGATGATGAACAGGATCACTGGTCTTCTCCTTCTGTGATTACGGACGCGAATATGAGTGGTGGGGCGGCGAGCATGAACGCTGCGATGACGTTGCCGATCGGATGGTAGAGAGCGTCATGCGTGACCAGCCACGCGAAACCGACGATCATGCTTGCGACCAGCAGGGCCGATGTCTCCCGCTCGTAGCGAGCCCATAACGGAAGATCGGGATGCTGGTAGCCGGAACAGTGACGGCCGTACGTTCTGACGTTCATGGTTTCTCCTTTCTCTCGTGGCCCGTGACGGATTCGAACCGTCAACGCCGCAACCCGCCCTGTGAAATAACCCTTTTCGTGAAGCACATGCCAAACCAACTAAGGAGAATGCAGTATGCGGGCAGGTCGTCGAAACGTGTCCAGGCACCCCTTACCGGGGTACGGGCCAGTAAAGTGTCGCGGCCGGGGTTGCAACAGCGGAAGGAGGTTTCCGACCGCGACAAGAATGTTCAAGCCGATAGAATCGGTGCCATCATCGTTCTCGATTCAGGAAGGAGGTGAATATATGGCTGATTTGGTCTTAGGCGGCGAGAAATTCCGCCTGTCCGATGATGAGGTGGCCGACACGCTGGAACGGCGTATTTCGGAGGCTTTCAAGGCCGAGACCGTCATCGAGGTCGCTGTGGTGGTTGATCGTAATGACGTGTCCTTGACCGTGAATCCGAAGAACGTCCCGTACTGGTATGTGCTTGACGTTCCGTCTCGTAAGCCGATTCGCGTCTACTGACGTTTCGGAATCATCCGCTGGTACAGCTTGTCCGTCTCGGCTTTGTCGTTGAGATGGACAAGCATGCCGGTGTACGCAAGGAACGCGACGCTCAAACCGATGGCGATGATGCCGTATCCCCTGAGCCGAAGGCCGATATGCCGCAGAAACTGGAATGTCTCGTAATCCATCTCACGCCGCCTTTCCAGCGGAGGGCGACTGCTGCTCCCTGTGGGCTTGTAGGATGCTGGTCATGGGTGAAGTCCTTTCTTATGCCGCTTCGGTTTTCGGAGTGATTGGCGCAATCGTCGCGTTCGTCGCATTGGGGTTCGAGGTCAAAACATTCGTCGACGGGAAACGCCACTGGCAACGGGGCCGTATCGAGATCGCGGCATCCCGGTACGGATGGTTGAGACGAGACGACGGTGATGATTTCCTGTTGATCGAGTTGAAGCTGATGAACACCGGGTACGCTCCCGTCCATCTACGCCACCTCGTGTTGTACGGGATGGATTACGTGCCGGAACTCATGCCGGATGTCATGGACTTATGTCCGTTGTTGGCTCCCGGTGAATCGATACGGATTCCCGCACAACCCGAGGAGGGTGAATCATGCCGGCTGGTCGCCACATACTTCGACAGTTCCGACCGTCGGTTCCTGTTCATCCAGCCCATGCGTTTCTCCTATCTTGAATCGGATGATGACGGTGACGTGTTGTATTCATCGTTCAGAGGATGGCTAGGTTTCTTAATGCGAAACAGGCCAAGGACAATCCACCCAAGAACCTCGTCAGATGTGAGCCTTCCGGCCGATCGTCTGGAGCCATTACGGATAAGACGACGAGGCAGATGGTCGCAGCGAGAGCTATCCAGCCTAGAAGAGTGGATTCGCCGTTCCGGGCCGTCCAGGACCATAGACCTAACGCCCCGAGGACTGACGCAGCGTCCACCAGCAGATTCAGTAGCTCCACTGGGTTAAGCCGCCCTTGCCACCGGTGCTGCTCGCTGACTGTTCAGACGACGCTCCTCCTTGGCGAGGTTGACCGGGGCGTTCAAGGCAGACGCAACAAGGGCCACGAACGGGATGTTTAGGAACGATGCGGCCTTGTCTACATCGTCAGTGGTCAAGTCGCCTTTCCTGAGCTTGGTGTAGACGCTTTGCTTGGTAACGCCCCACACGTCGGCGAGGTCTCCCTTGCTGTGGCCTTGCCGCGCTAGCTCTGCGACAATCCCAGATGCGATTTGCTTTGAGGTCTTCATCTGAGTTCCTTTCCGTTTGCTGATTCCATACTCTACCTATTTAGATAGAACATGTCAACTCAAATAGGTAGTGAATTGCAAAATTTACCTATTTAGTCTAAATTTGGGTACATGGGTAGAAGCAGTAAAGATGATGTAACGCCAATGAGCAGAGCGATTATCGACGTCTCCAGAGACCTTTTGGGGCAAAGCGGGATGTCGGCTATCGCGTTCTTCCAGCGGTCAGGGTTTTCCTCGAACTACTGGTATAAACGCATGCGCTATGAATGCCCCTTCAGTACGTCCGACGTTGATCGGATAGCGGAGGCCTTCGGTACTACGTCGCTCGCCGTATATATAGAGGCGTCGAAAAGACTCGGGTAACGTCTGAGTTAGACTAGTTCATGTCTCGTCTCCTTCGCAGGGCGGGGCAATGCATTAGGGGAGTGGACTGTGTTCTTGGCGGGACCGGTCCACTCCCTTTTCTCATATGAGAACAGTCGAACAAACGTTCGATAAACCATGACGGTCATCAACCCCGCCAATGGGATTCTCGTACATTTGTTCGACTGCATACACTGTATTATGCACCCAAACAACGTAGACACGCAATCGAACAAACAGGGGCGCGAAATAAGAAAAGGGCGCCGGTCCCCGAAGGTTCCGACGCCCTGCATGTCCGGCCGCGCTCAACAACCGGATACGTTGATGCTTACCAGTTTGAGTTGAAGGACTGCGGCCTCATCTGGACAGGAACGCGTTCAGGCAGCTACGAGCTCAGCGCCGACCGCCGCGAAATCAGGAATCCCCACCACGCGCTCCGGCTTCTGCCAAAGATAATCGCAGAACATGCCGATACGCGCGTCGGGACTCAGGTCGTCGAACATCTCGAAACCATCCGTACCATCGGCCAGACGCGTGCGTTCGCATACGACGGTCTGCACCTGACGCCAACGAGGAATATTGTTCTCGGGCGAACGGCTCGGATAATACACGCCCAGCACCACACAGGAGGCGCCCGTATTGTTCATCTTGCGTTCCACGCTGGCGATCGTCTCCTCCGACGAAACCGCCACGACGTTCACGGCGCCGCCTCCTACCGCCTTGCGCAGGTTGCGGCGAGTCTTCCCCTCGTTGATGAACCGCGTCACGGCCTTCAGCACATCGATGTCGACGTTTTCAACGCTCATTTCTCGGAACACCACCTCTCATACTGGGCTTCGACAATATCGTATATCGAAACGGCTAATTCCTCGTACTTGGACGCCACGAACGAAGAACCCGTTCCGTCGGACGGGATTCGGTCGACAACGGTTTTGTCGCCAAGATTATCACCGTTCGGGTGAAGCACATGCCGATGCAGGTCGGATTCCGGCATCGCCATATCGTACCTAAATATGCAATGCAGAGAGCGTTGCTCTTCGTCGGTTTCCCTGATTTGTATGGAGAATGCCACCACCCTGCCCCGATACGTTTTCAAACGGTGCATGATGGACACGTGCTCACTGTAGTAATACTCGACGTCTTCATCCTCGGCCCCTACGGGAATCGAGTACGCCTGCGGCTTTATTGAGGCTTCCGACGTGCGGCGTTCGATTCGTCTGGCCTTACGCCTGTTGGCCTTCCCGTACTTGTTCATAATTCGTCAAGCATATGTGCGGCTCGGATGGTACACGCCGAGCCGTTCGGCGTCGAAAGAGCGCCGACGCAGGGGAGGGGTGGAGTTGCGACCTGAATGGGGACCCGCTATGTTTAAGGCATAAGCCAACCCCTGAGGGGGAAATGGAAGTAGGAGCCGGATTCCCTGAGCATCTTGGGGGCCGGCTCCCGCGCTATCACAGACGGTCGCGGACCATGCCGATCACATCACTGTTACGTTCCCGGATGACCGGGTCCGCGAGCATCCGGTCGGTCGTCATCCACACGCAATCCTTCGAATCCACATGGAAACGGTCCGTCTTCCACGCGTCCGGCATGCGCTTGATGTTCGCCTTGTACAGCGTGTACTCGTAGTGGCGGGTCTCGTGATGCTCCGTACTGTACTTGTCGTGGCTTTCGCTGCCGATGCGGGTGAGCGTGAAATCATCTTGGGGGATGTCGAAACCGTTCGACAGGTATTCGGCGAGCAGTCGCACGTTCTCCGGTTCCGTGGCCGCGGTCGTATGGTTGGGGAAGAAATCGCAATCCCAGTTCACGTCATGGTAGAGCAGGTACCGGTTGCCGTCGTTGATCGCGATGATGCTGCTGCGTCTTATCATGATTCGTCCGTATCCTTCCATTCGATTTGCTTCAGGTCGAGCTTGTCGCCGACCCGTTCCATGCTCTCAAGCAGAGTGGAGGTAGGCACGTCACGGTAGTAGTCGCTCATTTCGATGCTGGAATGGCCGACGAGACGTTTGATGATTCCCGGGTCCACACCCTCGTCGAACAGGAACGTCGCCACGCTGCGCCGGCATTCATGCCCGTAACGCGAATCCGGGTCGGGGATGCCGGCCCTCCTGACGAGATCGCGGAACGCCAACGCGTCCTTGCGCATGTCGATCGGATATCCTTCGCGGGTGCGGAACAGCAAATTGTACGGGTTGGGAATGTCCTTGGTCGCTTCGAGGTACCGGTGTACGGCGGCGCCGAGCTGGGGAATGATGGGTTTGATGCTGCCCCTCTGTGATTTCGGCGGGGTCAGGGCGAAACTGTTGCGCAACGGGATCATGTCATACCCGTCGGGCACCACCCAGATCGCGTCCGGGCAGGAGCTGGGACGCTTATAACCGCACGGGTAAACGCCCTGCCGGTTGGGTTCGCCGCACCCATGCCTCTTGTTCAACTTCTCCAGTTTCCAGTTCATCGTGTACGTGCCGGTCCAGACCTCCGGCCCGTCAATGTGTTCGAGGCTCCTGTCCCGGTACAGGTCCAGGTCGTCCAATGTGACGCCGAGGATTTCGGATTGGCGCATGCCGGTGAGCAGCTTCCACCAGAAGCGGGTGCCGGTGAACACGTCCTCCGCGGACAGGCGCAGCATGGCGCGGACCTCGTCGGCGGTGAACGCCTTGCGATGCTGCTCTCCGCTGCGATGGTCGGTTTTGTCCGAGTCGGCTTCCGATGGCAGGGGCTTCGGCGCCTTGCGGTGGATGGGGAGCGTCTTCACGTCGGCGAGTTTCGCTTCGGTGCGGGGCCGCAGGTCGGAGGATATCGGACTGGTGGGGATCAGACGGTCGGCGACGGCGCTGTCGAAAATCTGACGGAGCACGTTGTACGCGTTCAGCTTGCGGTTCGCGGACGGTTCGGTCCCGTCGAGGTTGCGCATGTTGCGGAGCATGCGTTTGGCGGCGGACGGGGTGACGTCCGCGAGTTTGACCTTCCGGTATTTGGCGAGGTGCACGTTGACGATGCTCTTGTACGAGTCGTAGGAGTTGGGTTTGATGTCCCGCTGTTTGAGGTCCAGCCATTGGTCCATGTATTCGCCGAGCGTGGTGGAGCGGTCGAGGCCCATGCCCCATTCCCTTTTCTCCCGCAGTGCGGCGGTTATCTTGCTTTCGCACGCCCTGTACGAGCTGGCCGTAACCCATTTGCCGTCGACCTTCGCCCGGTAGCGTACGTATGTCTTCACCGTTCCGCCGGAGAGCGTCTTGGTCTGGATCTCCTTGATGGGGCGGATGACGCCGGTCCGGTTCTCCCTCGGCATGCCCGACACCTCCATTCGTCAACATTCGTCAACATCCAGTTCGTTACCGTTCGTTACTGACAGTAACCGACGGTAACGAGAAAACGTTGGAATATGGCCGTTTCCCACATGTATCGACGGTATGATTATACTCTGAATGACGGAGTGAGCAGATGTGGAAGGTATGCTGATCTGGCCATAATCTGGTTATGATCGCCGAAATCCCCCGGGATCGTCCGTTCCCGGGGGATTTCGTATGAGAGGGGGGGGGAAACGGATCATGCAGGTGGCGTTGGAAAGCAATGCGTTCTTCATGGGCGTCGAGTACCTCGCCATCTTCTGTTGCGGTCTGGTCGGCGGCTTGGCCGCGGTGCGCAAGCAGTACGACCTGTTCGTCATCCTCGTCATCGCGTGGCTCACCGCGTTGGGCGGCGGCATCCTGCGCGACGTGCTGCTCGAGGTGCCTCCGGTGGGCATCACCGATCGGTGGTCGGTGCTTACGGCGCTCGTATCCGGCATCGCCATAGCCATCATCCATCCGGAGATCAACAAGCTGAAGTGGTCGATGCTCATGCTCGACGCGCTGGCGCTGGGGCTGTTCGCCGTCAACGGCACGGCCAAGGCCATGTACCTGGGCACGTCGGGCATGACCGCCGCGTTCCTCGGCATGGCCACGGCGTTGGGCGGCGGGCTCACGCGCGACATCCTCCTCAACGACGTGCCGATGATCATCCGTGACAAGCACTGGTACGCGGTGCCGTCGGCGGTGGGGTGCGTGCTCACCGTGTTCGTGTGCAAGGGCCGCATGTCCGGACTGCTCAACGCGGAGCAGGAGATCGCCCTCGACCTGGTCATCATCATGCTCATCGTCGGCATGCGCATGGCGTCGGTCGTCTACAACATCAAGTTCCCCGGTGCCGTCGAACGGCACAACGTGTATCTGCCGGGTGAGGGCCGCTACCTGCGGCGCCCGGACATCACGCCGAAGCCCCATGACGAGGCGTCGGGGCGCGGCGGCCGGCGGGCGCGCTGGGATGAGGACGACGATTCCTGAACACGCCGCGGAAAGCGCGTGACGACGGCGCGTCGCGTTATCCGCATGCCGTGCTATCATCTACGTCTCGTATGTCCTTATAGCAAACGTCGTTTGGAGTTACATTGGCAAACATCAAGTCGCAGAAGAAGCGCGTCATCACCAACGAGAAGGCGCACAAGCGCAACGTGGCCGTCAAGTCTTCGCTGAAGACCGCCGTCCGCGCCACCCGCGAGGCCATCGCCGCCGGTGACAAGGCCGCCGCCGAGGCCGCCTTCAAGGTCGCCGCCCGCAAGCTCGACAAGGCCGCCGGCGCCGGCGTGATCCACAAGAACCAGGCCGCCAACCGCAAGTCCGGCCTCGCCGTCGCGATCAACGCCCTGTGAGACTGATTCCGCCCCGTTGAGGGCGGGCAGCCGTAGACCCCGCAAGCCCATCGGTTTGCGGGGTCTCTTGTGTCACGTAGACTAGTGAGAGTTTGACTTCAAGCCCACCATAGGAGGCATGTTCAGTGGTCGCCCAGCATAACCGGCCCGGTTCCACCGATCAGTCGTTGATCCGCAACTTCTGCATCATCGCGCACATCGACCACGGCAAGTCCACCGTGGCCGATCGCATCCTGCAGCTGAGCGGCATCGTGCCCGAACGCGAGATGCGCGACCGCTTCCTCGACCGCATGGACATCGAGCAGGAGCGCGGCATCACCATCAAGTCGCAGGCCGTGCGCGTGCCGTGGACGTTCGACGGCACCGAATACACGCTGGGCATGATCGACACCCCGGGTCACGTGGACTTCACGTACGAGGTGTCGCGCGCGCTGGCGGCGTGCGAGGGCGCCGTGCTGCTCGTCGACGCCACGCAGGGCATCGAGGCGCAGACGCTGTCGAACCTGTACATGGCCATCGACCACAACCTCACCATCATCCCCGTGCTCAACAAGATCGACCTGCCGAGCGCCGAACCGGACAAGCACGCCGAGGAGATCGCCGGCCTCATCGGCTGCGAGCCGAGCGACGTGCTGCGCGTGTCCGGCAAGACCGGCGAGGGCGTCGCCGACCTGCTCGACCAGATCGTCATGGAGGTGCCCGCGCCGGAAGGCGACCCCGAGGCGCCCGCCCGCGCCCTCATCTTCGACTCCGTGTACGACTCCTACCGCGGCATCGTCACCTATATCCGCATGGAGGACGGCGAGCTCCACAGCCGTGAGAAGGTGCACATGATGGGCATCGGCATGACGCACGAGCCCATCGAGATCGGCGTGATCAGCCCGGACATGACGCCGACGAAGGCGCTCGGCGCCGGCGAAGTCGGCTACATCATCACCGGCGCGAAGGACGTGAGCCAGTCGAAGGTCGGCGACACCCTGACCTCCGCCGTGCGTCCCGCCACGGAGCCGTTGCCCGGCTACCGCGACCCGAAGCCGATGGTCTACTCCGGCCTGTTCCCGATCGACAACGCCCAGTTCCCCGAACTGCGCGAGGCGCTCGACAAGCTCAAGCTCAACGACGCCGCCCTCGTCTACACGCCGGAGACGTCCGTGGCGCTGGGATTCGGCTTCCGCTGCGGCTTCCTCGGCCTGCTGCACATGGAGATCGTCTCCGAGCGTCTCAGCCGCGAGTTCGGCCTCGACCTCATCCAGACCGCGCCGAACGTCACCTACGAGGTGACCAGCGAGGACGGCAGCGAACACCATGTCACCAACCCGAGCGAGTTCCCGGACGGCAAGATCAAGAGGATCGTCGAGCCGATGGTCGCTGCCGACATCATCACGCCGAAGGAGTTCATCGGTGCGGTCATGGACCTGTGCCAGGACCACCGCGGCCAGATGGGCACGATGGAGTACATCTCCACCGACCGCGTGGAGATGCACTACCGCATCCCCCTGGCGGAGATCGTGTTCGACTTCTTCGATCAGCTCAAGTCCCGCACCAAGGGCTACGCCTCGCTCGACTACCACGAGGACGGCGAGCAGTCGGCCGACCTCGTCAAGGTGGACATCCTCATCCAGGGCGAGAAGGTGGACGCGTTCAGCGCCATCGTGCACCGCGACAAGGCGTACGGCTACGGCGTGATGATGACGAAGAAGCTGCGTGAGCTCATCCCGCGCCAGCAGTTCGAGATCCCGATCCAGGCGGCGATCGGCTCGCGCATCATCGCGCGCGAGAACATCCGCGCGCTCAGGAAGGACGTGCTCGCCAAGTGCTACGGCGGCGACATCACGCGTAAGCGCAAGCTTCTCGAAAAGCAGAAGGCCGGCAAGAAGCGCATGAAGATGCTCGGCCATGTCGAGGTGCCGCAGGAGGCGTTCATCGCCGCCCTGTCCACCGGCGAGGACGCGAACGACCGCGACACCAAGGACAAGATCCGCGCCGCCCAGAAGACCGAAGGCTGATGTTCGAGGTCTACGTCCACGTGCCGTTCTGCATGCGGCGCTGCGGGTACTGCGATTTCAATACGTACACCGCGCGCGACCTCGGAGCGGGCGCATCGCGCGGCAACTACGCGAACATGGTCGTGCGCGAGATGGAACTCACACATGAATGGCAGCTCGCGCACGGCATCGAGGAGCCGTCGGTGGACACCGTGTTCTTCGGCGGCGGCACACCCACCATTCTGTCCGCCGATGATCTTGTGACCATGCTGGATGCGATTCGCCGCATCTGGGGCGTCATGCCGGACGCGGAGATCACCACCGAAGCCAATCCGGACACCGTCAACGAGTATTACATCAACCGTCTCGCCGAAGGTGGTTTCACTCGCATCTCCTTCGGCATGCAGTCCGCCGTACCGCATGTGCTGAGGACCCTTGACCGTACGCATACGCCCGCAAACGTCGAGGCCGGCGTGCATGCGGCGGACAAGGCCGGCCTGCGTTCCAGCGTCGACCTCATCTACGGCGCGCCCGGGGAGAGCCTCGACGATTGGCGCACGTCGGTGCGTACCGCCGTCAATCTCGGCGTCAACCACATCTCCGCCTACGCACTCACCGTCGAACCAACCACCAAGATGGGCCGTCGGATTGCGGCCGGCACCCTGCCCAAGCCGGATGATGACGACGAGGCCGCCAAATACGAAATCGCAGACGAACTGCTCACGGCCGCCGGACTCGCATGGTATGAGGTCTCCAACTGGGCGAAACCCGGCTATGAGAGCCGACATAACCTCGGCTACTGGCGCAACGTCGACTGGGCCGGACTCGGCCCCGGCGCGCACTCGCACTACAACGCCGTCTCCTCCGGGGACGACGCCGCGGAGCATGCCTTGCGTGCGTGGGACATCGCCCATCCGCGCTTGTGGGGTACCGCCATCAACGAAGGTCGCGTCCCGTGGGGCGGCAGTGAGGAGATCACGCCGGGGGAGAACCTCGAGGAGCTCATCATGCTCGGCCTGCGCATCCGAGAGGGTCTCGACCTGGGCCGCATCAACGGGGCCATCGCCTCCGCGCGCGGGGTGGACGGCTCCATGCCCCTGCGTCCCATTGACGCCGCGCAATTGCTGCCGATGGTCGAGGAAGGGCTCGTCGTCATCGAATCCGACGCAAGGAACCATACCCGCATCGTCCCCACGCGCAAGGGGCGTCTGCTCAACGACGCCGTCATCGAACGCGTCTTCGACCTCGCCGGCGTGTGAACCCCGGAACGGAACCATACGAGACAACGTCATGTCTTATCTTGAACCTACCTCGCTAAGCGACCGCCGTCGCGCGCTCATCTTCGTCAACATCATGCTCTCGTGCATCGCCACGACCATCATGGCCACGGCGCTCACCACGGCCCTGCCGCCCATCGTGCACGATCTAGGCGTCACCATGCAGACCGGCCAATGGCTCACCAGCGGCTATTCGCTCGCCATGGGCATCGTCATGCCGCTGACCGCGTTCCTCATCACCCGGTTCCCGACCAAGCCGCTGTATCTCGTGGGCGCCGTGCTGTTCATCGTCGGCTCGCTGGTCTGCGTGGCCCCGGTGCCGTTCGCCGTCATCATGGTCGGCCGCGTCGTACAGGCGTGCGGCAACGGACTGCTCATGTCGATGGCGCAGGTCGTGCTCATGACCATCTACCCGGACAATCGCGGCACGGTCATGGGCTGGTATGGCCTCGCCGTCGGCGTCACGCCGGTGATCGCGCCCACGCTGTCCGGTCTGATGGTCGACGCGTTCGGCTGGCGTTCCATCTTCTACCTGGTGATCGGCGTGATGGCGGTGTCGCTGGCCGCCGCGTGCCTCGTGTTCGGCGACCTACTCAAAACGTCCGAACGGTCCTTCGACATGCTGTCGTTCGCGGTGGGCATCGTCGCGTTCGGCGGCGTGACGCTCGGCGTCGGCAACATCGGCTCCATGCCGTTCACGAGCATGATGGTCCTGCCGCCGTTGGTACTCGGCATCGCGGCGTCCATATGGTTCGTGATGCTGCAGCTGAAGCGCGAGCGCCCGTTCCTCGACATGCGTATCCTATGTCACCGCGGATTCGCATTGAGCGTAATCGGCAGCATGCTGCTGTACTTCGCGATGATGGGGTCGTCGGTGATGCTGCCGCTCTACGTGCAGACCATCAAAGGCGGTTCGGCGTCGATGGCCGGATTGGTGAGCCTGCCCGGCTCGCTCGCCATGGCCATCATCAGCCCGATGGCCGGCCGCCTCTACGACCGGTTCGGCGTGAAGCGGCTGTTCCTCTTGGGCGGCATCTGCCTGACCGCCAGCAACCTGTGCATGGGGCTGCTTCCGTTGTCGGCGTCGATCTGGGTGGCCGCCACGGTCAACGTGGCGCGTTCGCTGGCGATCGGCTGTCTGATGATGCCGTTGGTCACATGGGGCACGAGCGCCGCGGGCGAGGGGCGTCTCGCCGACGCGAACGCGCTGCTCACCGCGTTGCGCACCATAGCCGGCGCGATTGGACAAGCCGTGTTCGTCGGGATGATGACCGCGCTGGCTGCATCCGCGCACGTCGGCGGCATGGCCATGGCCGCGGCGGACATGCACGGCCTGAACCTGACGTATCTGGCCATGGGCGCGTGCGCCGTCCCGCTGATCATCATCCCGCTCGTGTTCCTACGCGGCGGGGAGGGCGGGCGTCGCGCCGCCTGACGATTCGCGTTCGTCGGCATCGATGATGGTCGGACGTGTTCACTCCACGCCGCCCAGCAGCGTGTGCGTATAGTCATGCAGTTGTTCGCGGGTGAGCGTATGACCGCGCAGATACGCCCAATCAAGGACGAGCATCACCGTGTTCGCGTAATGGTCGGCGATCAGGTCGGCCGGCAGGTCGAACCGGTCTCGGTCGACGCAGGTGCGCATGATCTCGTGGGCCTTCCGTTCGATGAACATGTGCAGACTGGAGAACAGGGGACCTTCGGGCGGATTATGCTCCAGCACCGCGCGCAGCATGTCCGCGTTGGACTCCAATAGGCCGGCCATCGCGTCGAGCGCCGTATCCACTCGATGCTCCGGGTCCGATGACGAGAGATCGGAGAGATTCGCCTGCCTGGACAACGCCATCCAGCAGTAGTCGAGCAGGTCGTCGCGGTCCTCGAAATAGTTGTAGAACGTGGCGCGCGGATAACCGGCCCGTTCGCACAGCGCGTTGACGCTGATGCCGGTGAACGGCTTTTCGGTAAGCAAGGCGGTCATCGCGTCGAAGAACGCGTCGAGCGTTCGTTGCGTGCCACGGGTGAGTTTGGCGTTGAGGTCCTTCTTCATGGCAATCCAGCATAGCCTATCGTCCATAATTTTGCAGATGTCAAACTTTATGATAACTTAGACAACTGTACAAACATGGACGTATGGAAAGTTGGAGTCATGACGAACGACAAGACCGCGATCGCGACGCCGATCGCCGAACCGTTGACCCTGCCCTGCGGCGTGAGAGTGAAGAACCGGTTCTACAAGTCCGCGATGAACGAGGCGCTCGCCGGCCGCGACTGCGCGCCGACCGAAGCCCATGTGCACCTCTACCGCACGTGGGCGAGGGGAGGGGCCGGCGTGCTCGTCACCGGCAACGTGATGGTTGACCGCAACCAGCTCGGCGAACCCGGCAACGTGGCTGTCGAGGACGAACGCGACCTGAACATGCTGCGCCGATGGGCGGCCGCCGGCACCGAGCATGGCGCGCACTGCTGGATGCAGATCAACCATCCCGGCCGCCAGTCGCCCATCACCGTCAACCCGCATCCGCTCGCCCCGAGCGCCGGCGGCGTCGACGGCGAATACGGCAGGTTCTTCGCCGAACCGACCGAGCTGACCCACGAGCGGATCCGCGACATCGTGCGTCGGTTCGCCGCCACGGCGCGCATCGCGAAGAAGGCGGGCTTCACCGGCGTAGAGATCCACGCGGCGCACGGTTACCTCATCAACCA
This sequence comes from Bifidobacterium platyrrhinorum, assembly GCF_010667645.1. Taxonomy (GTDB): domain Bacteria; phylum Actinomycetota; class Actinomycetes; order Actinomycetales; family Bifidobacteriaceae; genus Bifidobacterium; species Bifidobacterium platyrrhinorum. The sequence continues at coordinate 16,899 of NZ_WHZV01000005.1, read as the reverse complement.
GTTCCTCTCGCCGCTCGACAACCGGCGTGCCGACGAATACGGCGGCGGTCTCGAAAACCGCGCCCGGTTCCTGTTCGACGTGTTCGACGCGGTGCGCGAGACGGTCGGCCCCGATTTCCCCGTGGCCGTCAAGCTCAATGCGCAGGACGGCATGCCGGGCGGCTTCAGCGAGGAGGAATCCATCTGGGTCATGAAGCAGCTGGAGAGACGCGGCGTCGATCTCATCGACATCTCCGGCGGTACCTACGCCAGGCCGGTCATCCGGACCAACGGCGGCGCTGCGGAGGACCGCCGCCGCGGCGTCTACTTCACCGATTTCGCACGCCTCGTCAAAGGCGAACTGACCGTGCCGGTCGCCCTGACCGGCGGCTTCCGCAACGCGCGCGACATGGAACACGCGCTGGACGAAGGCATCACGCAGATGATCGGCATCGCCCGCCCTCTGGCGCTCGTGCCCGACCTGCCGAACCGCATCATCCGCGACCGGTGGGACGGGTCCGTCGACCTGCCGCGCGTGACGACCGGCATCAAGCCGCTCGACAAGGCGTTCGGCGGCATCCTCGTCATCAGCTGGTTCGAACTGCAGATGAACCGCATCGCGCGGGGCGAACGCCCCGACCTGCGCATCGGCGGACTCAGGGCGCTCATGTTCGCCATCAAGCGGCATGGCCCCGCCGCCCTCACCCCGCGTCGTCGCAAGGGCCGGCGGTGACGACCGTGCCCGGCATGCCGGCGATGCGTTCCTGCATGGTTGCGGCGATGGGCTGGCGCGTCACCACAGCACGTCGATGGGGGCGGTGGTCTTGTTCTTCTCGATGATGCGGCAGATCTCCTCGGGCGTCTCCTTGCAGCCGCGGCGGATCCACAGCCAGATGATCGAGGAGACGGCGGAGACGAGGATCTCCATCGCGTAGTCCGCCGGGATGCCGTTGTACGCGGACTGCGGGTCGGCGCCGAGCCGTTGCGCCTGCGTGACGATCAGCTGCTTCAGCACCTTCTTCAGCTTGTCGTAGAGCTGCATGTCGTTGCCGGAGCGGGAGATCGCGTTGAAGAACGCGTAGTCGTCGCGCACGTAGCGCAACGCGGCGGAGATCGACTCGGTCCGGAACGCGTCGCAGATCGCCCGGCCCGTGGCGCCGGATACGGTACGGGCCCCGGCATCGCCGTTGTCGACGAGGATGGCCGTCAGGTCGGCGATCGTGTCGTCGATGAGCTGCTGGCGCAGATCGAACTTGTCGAGATAGTGCATGTAGAACGTGCCGCGGTTGATGCCGGCCGTGCGGGCGATGTCGCTCACCGTCATCGCGTCGAATCCCTTCGACTGCACGAGCGTGGTGAACGCCGCCTTGATCTTCGACTCCGTCTTCGTGTGACGTTTGCCCGCCATGCCCCTCCCATCCTCGTTGAACCTTATGTCGAATTATATCAACGTGTTGTCGATATAGGTGGTGAATCACCACTTTCCGCCGATGTGTCCAATCTGAACGGAATCGGGGGAATCGTTCATTGACCGCCGTTCCCATGCGTCCCTACCATCGTGACAACACAATCAACACGTTGTTCATTCATGTAGCGCAGGCGACGACCTGCGACTACCCCTCGGCCGGCTTCGCCGACAGCCCCCGACAAGGGAAACCGAGGGAACACGGGAAAGGCGGACGATGGCATACATCGAAATGGTGCACAGCTTCAAGCGGTACCACATGGGAGACACCACGATCACGGCCAACAACGACGTGAGCTTCGGCATCGGGAAAGGCGAACTCGCTATCATCCTCGGCGCATCCGGCGCCGGCAAATCGACGGTGCTCAACATCCTCGGCGGCATGGACACCAACTCCGAGGGACAGGTGATCATCGACGGCAAGGACATCTCGAACTACACCGCCCATCAGCTCACCGACTACCGCCGTTACGACATCGGCTTCGTATTCCAGTTCTACAACCTCGTCGCCAACCTCACCGCGCGCGAGAACGTGGAACTCGCCTCCGAGATCGTGCGTGACGCGCAGGACCCGGTGCAGGCGCTCGTCGACGTCGGCCTCCAACACCGCATCGACAACTTCCCGGCGCAGCTCTCCGGCGGCGAACAGCAGCGCGTCGCCATCGCCCGCGCCGTCGCCAAGAACCCGAAGATCCTCCTGTGCGACGAACCCACCGGCGCGCTCGACTACAACACCGGCAAACAGGTCCTGAGGATCCTGCAGGACCAGAGCCGCGAGAAAGGCGCCACCGTCGTCATCGTCACCCACAACTCGGCCATCGCGCCGATCGCCGACCGCGTCATCCACATGCACGACGCACGCGTCAAATCCATCGAGACCAACGCGCATCCGATGGACATCGAGGATCTGGAGTGGTGAGCATGGCATACCGTTCCCGCACACGCCGCAAGCGCCGCGCGGCGCAACCGCGCAAACGGATGCTGTGGAAGGACATCCGCATCACCCTGCGCAAGTCCAAAGGCCGGTTCCTCTCCATCGTGAGCCTCATGGCCCTTGGCTCGTTCGCGCTCGTCGGACTGTTCGTCACCGGACCCGACATGCGCATCGCCGGCACCGACTTCTACGACCGCCACAACCTCGCCGACGTCACCGTCATCAGCGACTACGGACTGAGCCGCGAGGACGAGAGGATCATCCGCGCGACCGACGGCGTCGCACAGGCCGAATTCGGCTACTTCAAGGACGTCGTCATCCGGGGCTCCGACCACAGCCTGCGCGTCGCCTCGAAACCCGACAAGGTCTCCACCTACGAGGTGATCGAAGGCCGTCTACCCGAACACGCGAACGAAATCGCGCTCGACCGGGCGGAACGCGACACATACGCGGTCGGCAGCACCATCAAACTCACCGAACGCCCCGACATCGCCGGCGACACCGTACTCAAGCGCAGCGGCTTCACCGTCGTCGGATTCGTCGACGCCAGCGACACCGTCTCCAACCTCAATATGGGCCAATCCACCGCCGGCACCGGCGAACTCGACGGCTACGCGGTCGTCACGAAAACCGTATTCGACTCCGACGTGACGATGATCGGCCGCGTCACCTTCCGCGACACCCGCGGCGTCGACTACTGGACCGCCGACTACCGCGACCGGGTGAACGCGCACAAGACCATACTGGCCAAACGTCTCGCCAACCAACCCGACGCACGCGCCGCCTCCATCCGCGAGGAGAGACGCGCGCAGATCGACAAGGCGCAACACAAGGTCGACGACGCCAAACAGCAGCTCGCCGACACGCAGCAACAACTCGACGACGCGAAAACCCGGATCGAAAACGGCAAGGACCAACTCGCCGACGGCACCATCCAAGCCACCGACCAGGCATCCGCCGCCGTGGCCGAACTCGCCGGAGCGACCGCGCAGATCGCCTCCGCCGACTCCCAGCTCGACGCCGCGCAGACCGCGCTCGCCGCCGGAGCCCAACAACTCGCCCAAGGCCAAGGCCGACTCGACGAATCATGGACCGGGCTCGTCCAGGCGAAAAGCCGACTCGACCAGGCGCGCACCCAGCTCGACGCCGCCAAAGCCGTACTCGACAAGATAGGCGCGCTCCTCGCGCAATGGGAATCGAGCGGCCTGACCGGCGGCGCGTACGACAGCGCCAAGGCGCAGTACGACAAGGCGCTCGCCGCCTACAACGACGCCGTCGCGCAGTATAACGCGAAACTCGCCGACTACAACGCCGCGCTCGCGCAATGGAACGACGGGGCGTCGCGGCTCGAACAAGGATCGCAGGAATACCAAGACAACGCCGCCGCCATCGCGGCCGCGCGCAACCAGCTCGCCGCCAAGCAAAGCGAACTCGGCGCGGCCGTATCCACGTTGGCCGGCAGCGGCTCCGACGGGACGGGATCCGGCGTTTCCCGACTCGTCGAAGGCCAGCGCAGTCTCGAGAAGGCGCAGGACGAGTACGACGCGAAACTCGCCGAATTCAACGCCGCCAAACCCGCGGCCGAGAAGAAGATCGAAAAGGCCGAACGCGACATCGCCCTCGCCCGCGAGAAGATCGACACGCTCGAAGTGCCAGCCTATTCGATCGACGGCCGACGCGAAGGACTGACCTCGAACGGCTACCGCGTGTACGAGATCATCGCGAACATCGTGGAGAAACTCGCCGCGATCTTCCCCGTGTTCCTCTACCTCGTGGCCGCGCTCGTCACCTTCACCACGATGGGCCGCATGGTCGACGAGGAACGCGTCAACTCCGGCACGCTCAAGGCGCTCGGCTACGGCGACGCGGACATCCTCAGGAAGTTCACCTGCTACGGATTCCTCGCCTCCACGCTGGGCACGGTCGTCGGCGTCATCGCCGGCCACACGCTGCTGCCGCTCATCGTCGACCACGCCTACTCCGACGGGTTCACGATGCCGCGCATCGCATTGGCGTTCCACCCCGCCGTCACCGCGGTCGCGTTCCTGCTCGCATGGGTGAGCGCCGTCGTGCCCGCCACCTTGGCCGCCATGCGCGAGCTGAGGGAGAAGCCGGCCGCGTTGCTCCTGCCCAAGCCTCCGGCCAAGGGCTCGAAGATCCTGCTCGAACGGTTCACGCCGTTATGGAACCGGTTGAGCTTCACCCGCAAGGTGACCGCGCGCAACCTGTTCCGCTACAAGTCCCGCGGGCTCATGACGATCCTCGGTGTGGCCGGCGCGGTCTCCCTGCTCACCGCCGGCCTCGGCGTGCAGGGATCGATCGGGCAGATCAGCGAACGACAGTTCGACGAGATCGTCCACTACGACCTCATCGTCGCGGAGAAAAGCGACAACAACGACGAGCAGCGCGCATCCGTGAAGCGGATGATGAAACGCGACGCCGTCGCCTCCTCCACGCCGATCCGCTACGAGGAGGTCACGACGACCGGCGGCAGGCAGGGCGACAAGCAGGACATCACGATGATCGCCACCGACGACGCGTACAGCTTCGTCCGGTACATGACGCTGCGATCCCGCTCCGGCCACCAGCCGCAGACGCTCACCGACCGGGGCGCCGTCATCTCCGAACGCATGGCCTCGATGCTCGGCGTGAAGGAGGGAGACACGGTGACCGTCACCGACGCGGAAGGCGCGCGGCGCACGGTGCGCGTGGACGGCGTGACCGAGATGTACATCGGACATTTCATGTTCATGTCGTCCGGCGGCTACGAGCGCGTGTTCGGCGGGAACTGGCGGGCGAACGCGTACATGGTCCGGCTCAAGGATCCGGGCACGGAGAACGCCGGACGCGTCGGCGCCTCGTTCATGCGCGACGACGGCGTCAGGGGAGTGGTGCAGAACATCACCGCGAAGAACCAGGTGGCCACGATCGTCGATTCGCTCGACCAGATCATGGAGGTGCTCATCCTCGTGGCCGCGCTCCTTGCCGTGGTGATCCTCTATAACCTCACCAACCTCAACGTGTCCGAACGCATCCGCGAACTGTCCACCGTCAAGGTGCTCGGCTTCCACTCGAACGAGACGACCATGTACATCTACCGGGAGACCATCGTGCTCTCCGCGGTCGGCATCCTCGCCGGATACGGGATCGGCGCGGGGCTGCACCGGTACATCATCACCGAGGTGCCGCCCGACGAGGTCATGTTCGACCCGGCGCTCGGGTGGCCGGCGTTCGTCGCGCCGGTCGTGGTGGTCGGCATGGTGCTCGCCGTGCTGGGGGCGGTCGTCTACCGCAGACTCAGGGACGTGGACATGCTCGCCGCGCTCAAATCGGTGGAGTGAGGGCCGGGCGGGGAGGACCGGGGCGGACCCGGGGCGCCCTCCACGGTTCTCCGGTTCGCCCCTATGTCCGGTTCGCCCCCTTAACTAGGGCGTTGTATACGAGAGAGCACGGCGGGAGGAGACGCGCATGGCGAGGAGCACGGGGCATTCCCGTCCGGTGATCAAGGACGTCGCCAAACTCGCCGGCGTCTCCGCTCCCACCGTCTCCCGCTATCTCAACGGCACCGTGAAGGTCTCCGAGGAGAAACGCGCGCGCATCGCCAAGGCCATCGAGGAGCTCGGCTACGAGCCGAGCGTCGTCGCGCGCGCCCTGTCCAACCGGGAAATGGACACGGTGGTGGTCTTCGCGGCCAATCCGGAGGCGTTCTCCACCTCCGAGACCAATCACGGTGTGGAGAGGGCGGCGCGTGCATGCCGGTTCCTCATGAACATCGTCTCCTTGGACGAATCCGACATGGATTCGGTCGAGGCGCGCGTCAGGATGGGCCTGTCCGTGCGCCCGGCCGGCGCCATCGTCTACCAGTACGACCGCGCCGGCATCAAGGCGCTCGACTACCTGCCGAAGGACCTGCCGCTGGTCGTCGTCGGAGGCGGGTTCGGCGACGCCGACCGCCAGATCGTCAATGCCGAACGCGAGGCCGGGCGTTGGATGACCATGCACCTGCTCGACATGGGCCACGAGACCGTCTTCCATGTGACCCGTCCGAAAGGGCCGACCGACAACACCCGCACCGATGGTTGGCATGACGCGCTCAAGGAGCGCGGAGCCGTCATCCACGAGCCGATCGTCGTGTCGCGCGACCTCGAGGAGGCCGTCGAGGCCGGTCGCAGGCTGGGGGAGCGCGACGACGTGACCGCGGTCTTCGCCGGCGACGACGAGACCGCCATCGCCGTCATCCGCGGATTGAAGGAACAGGAACGGCAGGTGCCGGACGATGTCAGCGTCGTAGGCTTCGACGACAGGAACTTCGCCTCCATGTGGTCGCCCGCACTCACCAGCTACGGCCAGAACTACCTCGAAATGGGGCAGCGCGCCTTCCGCATGCTCTACGAGCAGGTGAAGGCCAAGCGCGACGGCGTCGAACCGCCGGACCCCCGCGTGGAGGTGGTCGAGGGACAGCCGGCCCTGCGAGCCTCCGAAACCGTATACGTGCCGTGGCGCTGACGAAGGCCCCTCGGGGTCGGACGGTGTCCCGTCAACGCAGGTGACACACCGTCAACCCGCATCCGACGGACCGGTCTGCCGAAATGGCTAAAATTGGGTATTGACTTTTCTCACAACTCGGTATATGGACAGCGAAACGCCGCGGACATAACGCGACGCTACGCTGTCAACAGCAACTGACCCAAGTGGCGCGTTTCCGCGCGCCCGATACCAATTGAGGTGATTTCGGTGACATTCAAAGCCCCGCTTGATCTCACGGTCCACGCTCCGGATGGAATGTACGACCCCTCCAACGAGCATGACGCCTGCGGTGTGGGCATGGTCACCACGCTCAACAAGCGCCCCGAACACAAGATCGTCAAGGACGCCATCGAGGTGCTGGTCAACCTCGACCACCGCGGCGCGGTCGGCGCCGAGGAGAACACAGGCGACGGCGCCGGCATCCTGATGAGCATGCCGGACGAGTTCATGCGCGCCACCGTGCCGGCCGAGCTGCCCGCCGCCGGCCACTACGCCGCCGGCATCGCGTTCCTCGACCGAGACATCGAGACCTCCGGCCAGCAGGAGCAGGCCATCGCGAAGATCGCCCGCGAGGAGGGCCTCGAGGTCCTCGCCTGGCGCGTCGTGCCCACCAACCCGGACGGGCTCGGCCTTCAGGCCCTCGCCGCCATGCCGAGCTTCAAGACGCTCGTCCTGGCCGATCCGGAAGGAGGCCTCGCCGGCATCGAACTCGACCGCAGGACGTTCCGCATCCGCAAGCGCGTCGAACACGAGGTGGGCGTGTACTTCGCCTCCCTGTCCGCCCGGACCATCACGTACAAGGGCATGCTGACCACCATGCAGCTGACCCACTTCTTCCCGGATCTGGTCGACGAGCGCATGAAGGCCACCATCGCCATCGTCCACTCCCGCTTCTCAACGAACACGTTCCCGAGCTGGCCGCTCGCCCAGCCGTTCCGCCTGCTCGCCCACAACGGCGAGATCAACACCATCCAGGGCAACCGCAACTGGCTGTCCGCGCGCGAGGGGCGCCTGAGCTCCGAACTGCTCGGCGAATTCAAGCCGCTGCTGCCGATCACCACGCCCGGCTACTCCGATTCCGGCACCTTCGACGAGTGCCTCGAACTGCTGCACCTCGCCGGCCGCTCCCTGCCGCACGCCATCTGCATGATGCTGCCGCCGGCCTGGGAGAAGAACGACGATCTCGACCCCGATCTCAAGGCGTTCTACGAGTACAACAACACGCTCATCGAGCCGTGGGACGGCCCGGCCGACATCGTCTTCACCGACGGCACCCAGGTGGGCGCACTGCTCGACCGCAACGGCTTCCGCCCCGGCCGCTGGCAGCTCACCGACGACGGCTACCTTGTGCTCGCCTCCGAGGCGGGCGTCCTGCCCGAGACCGAGCAGGAGCACATCGTCGCCAAGGGCCGTCTCGAGCCCGGCAAGATGTTCCTGGTCGACACGGCCGAAGGCCGCATCGTCCCGGACGAGGAGATCAAGAAGTCCCTCGCCGCCCAGCATCCGTACCGCAAGTGGGTCGAGGGCAATTCCGTGGAGATGAGCGACCTGCCCGCCCGCGAGCACGTCAACCACTCCGGCCAGTCCGTGCAGCGCCGCCAGCGCGCCTTCGGCTACACCGAGGAGGATCTCAAGATCGTCCTCACCCCGATGGCCAACACCGGCAAGGAGCCGCTCGGCTCCATGGGCAACGACACCCCGCTGCCCGCGCTCTCCAAGCGTCCGCGCATGCTCTTCGACTACTTCCACCAGAAGTTCGCCCAGGTGACCAACCCGCCGCTCGACTGGGAGCGCGAGGAGATCGTCACCTGCCTTGAATCCGCGATCGGCCCCGAGCCGAACCTGCTCGCCGACTCCGAACTGCATGCGAAGAAGATCCTCATCCCGCTGCCCGTCATCGACTCCGACGAGATGGCGCAGCTCAAGCGCCTCGACAAGGCGCGCATCCTCGGCGGCTACTACCGTCCGTACGTCGTCAAGGGCCTCTACCAGGTGGCCGGCGGCGGTGCGGCGCTCAAGGAGCGTCTGGACGAGATCTTCGCCGAGATCGACGAGGCCATCGAGAACGGCAGCAACTTCATCGTGCTGTCCGACCGCGATTCCAACCACACGTGGGGTCCGATCCCGTCGCTGCTGCTCACCTCCGCGGTGCAGCACCACCTGCTGCGCCGTCACACCCGTACGCAGATCTCCATGGCCGTCGAGGCCGGCGACGTGCGCGAGATCCACCATGTGGCGCTGCTCATCGCCTACGGCGCGGCCTGCGTGAACCCGTACCTCGCGTTCGAATCCGTCGAGAACCTGTCGCGCGAAGGCTACGTGAAGGTCGACCCGGCCACCGCCGTGAAGAACCTCACCAAGGCCCTGTCCATCGGCGTGCTCAAGATCATGGCGAAGATGGGCGTCTCCACCATCATGAGCTACCGCGGCGCCCAGCTGTTCGAGGCTGTGGGCCTGAGCCAGGATGTCGTCGACGAGTACTTCACCGGCACCACCACCCGCGTGGGCGGAGTCGGCCTCGACGAGATCGCCGAGGAAGTCGCCTCCCGCCACCGCGTCGCCTACCCGAACCAGTGGACCGCATCCCCGCACCGCAACCTGCGCACCGGCGGTCTGTACAAGTGGCGCCGCACCGGCGAGGACCACCTCAACGACCCGGAGGCCATCTTCCTGCTGCAGCAGTCCACCCAGCGCGGCGATTACGGCATGTTCAAGAAGTACACGCACCACATCGACGACACCTCCAACCGTCTGATGACGCTGCGCGGCCTGATGAAGTTCAACCACAACCGCAAGCCGATCGACATCTCCGAGGTCGAGCCGGCCAGCGAGATCGTCAAGCGTTTCTCCACCGGCGCGATGAGCTATGGCTCCATCTCCCAGGAGGCGCACGAGACGCTCGCCATCGCCATGAACAAGATCGGCGCACGCTCCAACTCCGGTGAGGGCGGCGAATCCGACGACCGCATCGAGGATCCGCTGCGCTACAGCCGCATCAAGCAGATCGCCTCCGCGCGCTTCGGCGTCACCTCCGACTACCTCGTGCACGCCACCGACCTGCAGATCAAGCTCGCCCAGGGCGCCAAGCCTGGCGAGGGCGGCCACCTGCCGGGAGCGAAGGTCCCGCCGTGGATCGCCACCGTGCGTCACGCGACGCCGGGCGTGGAGCTCATCTCCCCGCCGCCGCACCACGACATCTACTCCATCGAGGATCTCAAGCAGCTGATCAACGATGCGAAGATGGCGAACCCGAAGGCCCGCGTCCACGTCAAGCTCGTCTCCGAGTTCGGCGTCGGCACCATCGCCGCCGGCGTGGCCAAGTGCCATGCCGACGTGGTGCTCATCTCCGGCTATGACGGCGGCACCGGCGCGGCCCCGCTCAACGCGATCCGCCACGCGGGCACCCCGTGGGAGATCGGTCTGTCCGAGACGCAGCAGACGCTGATCCTCAACGGCCTGCGCTCCCGCATCGTCGTCCAGTGCGACGGCGAGCTCAAGACCGGCCGCGACGTCGTCATCGCCGCCCTGCTCGGCGCCGAGGAATTCGGCTTCGCCACCGCGGCGCTGATCGTCGAAGGCTGCGTCATGATGCGCGCCTGCCAGAAGAACACCTGCCCGCAGGGCATCGCCACCCAGGATCCGGAGCTGCGCGCCCGCTTCCGTGGCAAGCCCGAGCACGTGGTCAACTTCTTCATGTTCATCGCCGAGGAGGTGCGCGAGATCCTCGCCCAGCTCGGCTTCCGCACGCTCGAGGAGGCCGTCGGCCACGTCGAGTGCCTCGACCAGGACGAGGCCATCAAGCGCTGGAAGGCGGACGGCATCGACCTGTCCAACGTGCTCAAGCAGGCCGGCCCGGTGCCCGGCACCATCCTGCACAACACCGAGCCGCAGAACCACGAGCTCGAGAAGGCGCTCGACAACCGCCTCATCGAACTCGCCCGGCCGGCGTTGGAGGAGAAGGAACCGGTGCGCATCGACGTGCCGATCCGCAACGTCAACCGCACCGTCGGCACGATGGTCGGCTACGAGATCACCCGCCGTTACGGCGCCGCCGGCCTGCCCGACGACACCATCGACATGACCCTGCACGGTTCCGGCGGCCAGTCCATCGGCGCGTTCATCCCGCGCGGCGAGACCATCCGCGTGTACGGCGAGGTCAACGACTACGCCGGCAAGGGCCTGTCCGGCGGACGCCTCATCGTCCGCGCCGAGGACGGCGTCACCTTCGACCGACACGAGAACGTGATCGCGGGCAACGTGACCGGCTTCGGCGCCACCTCCGGCGAGATGTTCGTCGCGGGCCGCGCCGGCGAACGCTTCGCCGTGCGCAACTCCGGCGCGACCTTCGTGGTCGAGGGAGTCGGCGACCACGGCTGCGAGTACATGACCGGCGGCACCGTCGTCGTGCTCGGACCCACCGGCCGCAACTTCGGCGCCGGCTTCTCCGGCGGCAACACGTACGTGCTCGACCTCGACATGAAGCAGGTCAACCCGGAGGGCGTCGAGTCCGGCGCGCTGCTGTTCGAGCCGCTCGACGCGGAGACCTCCGACCTCGTGCGCGCGCTCGTCAAGAAGCATGCCGAGGAGACCGGCTCCGAGTTCGCGGCCTCGCTGCTCGAGAACTGGGACGAGAACGCCAAGCGCTTCACGCACGTCGTGCCGAAGCACTTCATCGCCATGGAGAAGGCCATGGCCGACGCGGAAGCCGCACACATCGATTTCAATACGCCCGGCGCCTGGGAGCAGGTGTACGAGCACGTCATGGAAGGAGCGCGCTGAACATGGGCGACCCGAGAGGATTCCTGAAAGTCCGCACCCGCCGCGAGCTGGCCGAGCGTCCGGTCGAGCAGCGCATCAAGGACTGGTTCGACGTGCACGCCGAATCCGGTCTGCAGTCATGGACCACCGAACAGGCGGCCCGCTGCATGGATTGCGGCACCCCGTTCTGCATGACCGGCTGCCCGCTGGGCAACCTCATCCCCGAATTCAACGATCTGGTCCGCCAGGAGCAGTGGGAGGACGCCTACCAGCGTCTGAGCCTGACCAACAACTTCCCCGAAGTGACCGGACGCATCTGCCCGGCCCTGTGCGAGCAGGCGTGCGTGCTCGGCATCCACCAGCCGCCGACGATGATCAAGAACGACGAGTGCACGATCATCGACCAGGCATGGGATCTCGACTACGTCAAGCCGATGCCTCCGCAGCGACTCACCGACCAGACCGTCGCCGTCGTCGGCTCCGGCCCCGCCGGTCTGTCCGCCGCGCAGCAGCTCACCCGTGCCGGCCACACCGTCGTCGTCTACGAGAAGGACGACGCGCTGGGCGGCCTCATGCGCTACGGCATCCCGAACTTCAAGCTCGAGAAGACGCTGCTCGACCGACGCGTCAAGCAGATGGAGGCCGAAGGCACCCGCTTCGAGACCGGCGTGGAGATCGGCAAGGACATCAGCTGGGACGACCTGCGCGACCGGTACGATGCGGTCGTGGTCGCCATCGGCTCCCGCGTGCCGCGCGACATGAAGATCCCCGGCCGTGAGCTCGACGGCATCCACTTCGCGATGGACTTCCTGCCCGACGCGACCCGTCGCATCTACGGCGCCCCGCTCGAACACGACATCACCGCCAAGGACAAGCACGTCATCGTCATCGGCGGCGGCGACACCGGCTCCGACTGCCTCGGCACGTCCATCCGCCAGGGCGCGAAGGACGTCACCGTGCTGCAGATCATGCCGAAGGAGCCTTCGACACGTCCCGACAACCAGCCGTGGCCGACGTTCGCCCGTCTCTACCAGAAGACCACGTCGATGGCCGAGGGCGGCGAGTACCTGTACTCCACGGATTCGGTGAACTTCATCGGTTCCGACGAGGAGCAGGAGCGTATCCACATCGAGAACTCCACCACTGCGGAAGGCTTCGTGGCGGACGAGCACGGCCATGTGACCGGCCTCAAGGTCGTGTCCGTCGCGCCCGGCGAGAACGGCCCGTTCACCCGCCAGCCCGGCACCGAACGTGTGCTGCCCGCCGACCTGGTGCTCATCTCCGTGGGCTTCCTCCACCCGGACACCACGACCATCGTCGACCAGCTGCCCGTCGAACTCGACAAGCGCGGCAACATCGCCCGCAACGACAAGTTCGCCACCTCGCAGGACGGCGTGTTCGTGTGCGGCGACGCCGGCCGAGGCCAGAGCCTCGTCGTGTGGGCCATCGCCGAAGGCCGCTCCTGCGCGGCCGCCGTCGACGAGTACCTGTCCAGCGAGCACACCAGCGAGCTGCCGGCGCCAATCAAGGCGAGCACGCGTCCGATGATGCTGCCGCGTTGATGCTTGACTGATATTGGCCGGATAAGAGGAATTCGTCCGTTGCGTCGACGGTGAACATCTGCTTGGAGGCTGAGTCGTTTCGGGGTCTCCCGACACTATGTAAAACCGGTGTCGGGAGACCCCGTTGCATATGAGGTGAGGTTTCCCGGAGAGCCTCCCGCAGCTCCAGGCGCGCCGAAACCGAATGAAAAATCCGCAAGCCATGTACCATATCATTGGTATATAAGGGATTTTCAAGTGTGCTCCCCGCCTACGCGGGGATGATTCCGAAACAAGCCGGTTGGATTGGGTCGTGTCCGGGTGCTCCCCGCCTACGCGGGGATGATTCCTGTTGATGGCGGACCGGTTGACCGACAACCAGGTGCTCCCCGCCTACGCGGGGATGATTCCGTGGCTCACCACCATCTAAGCCCCACCCCAGGGTGCTCCCCGCCTACGCGGGGATGATTCCGCCTTGCACGCCGGCGCCGACATCGCCGTGGTGTGCTCCCCGCCTACGCGGGGATGATTCCCTAAGCGGCAGTAGGACTAAGCGACTACAGCGGTGCTCCCCGCCTACGCGGGGATGATTCCAGCTGACCGCCGGCACGCAGGGCTACATCATCGTGCTCCCCGCCTACGCGGGGATGATTCCCAGGTCACGAGCTTCGCCGCAAGCCTCGTGAGGTGCTCCCCGCCTACGCGGGGATGATTCCGCGTCGACGAAAGCATTGACGCCGGCGGTAAGGTGCTCCCCGCCTACGCGGGGATGATTCCAGTCCGTGGGCGGCGTGGAAACCGTGTTCGGAGTGCTCCCCGCCTACGCGGGGATGATTCCTTGGATGGTGCAACGTCCAAATACTCGCCAGCGTGCTCCCCGCCTACGCGGGGATGATTCCCGGCTGCCGATGATGGTGAGCAGTTGGGGGCGGTGCTCCCCGCCTACGCGGGGATGATTCCGCCTCGTCGAGGGTGACCATGTCGCCCTGGACGTGCTCCCCGCCTACGCGGGGATGATTCCGACCTGTCCCAAGCCGCGGCCACGGCCTCGTGGTGCTCCCCGCCTACGCGGGGATGATTCCCCGAACCCGCTGTGCCAACCCAGACCGTCAGCGTGCTCCCCGCCTACGCGGGGATGATTCCGTGCCCGGCCGCCTGCGCGGTCTCGGCCCGATGTGCTCCCCGCCTACGCGGGGATGATTCCCAGCCGGAGATAAACAGAACCAACTCAACGGCGTGCTCCCCGCCTACGCGGGGATGATTCCCCGACGAGGAACGGTCGGGCGTCGAACTTCGCGTGCTCCCCGCCTACGCGGGGATGATTCTCGTCGTCGTCGGTGGACTGTCCAACGGCGATAGTGCTCCCCGCCTACGCGGGGATGATTCGCTCCTTCTGACCGTCGTCCATTGCGTCCATGAGTGCTCCCCGCCTACGCGGGGATGATTCCCGCCTATGGACAATCACCCTGACCGAAGGCAGGTGCTCCCCGCCTACGCGGGGATGATTCCCATTTGAAGTAAGGAGACAGTATGACACAGGTGGTGCTCCCCGCCTACGCGGGGATGATTCCGTCAGTGTCTAGCCTACCATGACCGAGCGCCTGTGCTCCCCGCCTACGCGGGGATGATTCTGCAATCCTCGCATGGGCTGACTTGGACGCGGCGTGCTCCCCGCCTACGCGGGGATGATTCCCAGTAGGGGCTCATGTCGAGGCTGGGCAGTTCGTGCTCCCCGCCTACGCGGGGATGATTCTCGATACCAGACAGTACGAGCAGGGCGCGGAAAGTGCTCCCCGCCTACGCGGGGATGATTCGTGGAGGACGACGACGGGCGTCGCACCGTCTAGTGCTCCCCGCCTACGCGGGGATGATTCCGATGGACAAGGTTGCATCGCCGGCGCGGATGGGTGCTCCCCGCCTACGCGGGGATGATTCCATGCAGCCTGGTCGTCATCAAGGGCACGTCGAGTGCTCCCCGCCTACGCGGGGATGATTCCATAAGCGCGAAGGACACAAGGCCGAACGGCGCGTGCTCCCCGCCTACGCGGGGATGATTCCCGTTCGCGGTCCTCGCCGTCGCGAACGAATAAGTGCTCCCCGCCTACGCGGGGATGATTCCTCGTCGTGGCTCACCCCGCTCGTCGGCGTCATCGGCGCCGTCGCGGCCATCAGTGCTCCCCGCCTACGCGGGGATGATTCCGAGCTCATCGGGCTCGGCGCCGACCTCGCCTCGTGCTCCCCGCCTACGCGGGGATGATTCCGTCAAGGGCGAGACCAACAGCGCGGTCGAACAGTGCTCCCCGCCTACGCGGGGATGATTCCGACAATTTCCTCGACGGGCACGTCGAGGCCGGGTGCTCCCCGCCTACGCGGGGATGATTCCACGTCGTGCGCGTTCAGCTTCACAGGGGTTAGGTGCTCCCCGCCTACGCGGGGATGATTCCGCGTTCAGGAACGAACGACCATACTTCGCGTCGTGCTCCCCGCCTACGCGGGGATGATTCCGACTTCGAACTCACCATCGCCAGGCTCATCCCGTGCTCCCCGCCTACGCGGGGATGATTCCGCCGGCAGCTGGCTCATCGCCTCCGGACGAAGGTGCTCCCCGCCTACGCGGGGATGATTCCTTGCAGTGGACGATGTCGTCGGGCGTGTAGTCGTGCTCCCCGCCTACGCGGGGATGATTCCAATGGGGTCGTCTACAATTGGATTCCGGTAGAGTGCTCCCCGCCTACGCGGGGATGATTCCGGCATCGTGAACGTCATCAGCGCAGCGGTAGGGTGCTCCCCGCCTACGCGGGGATGATTCCCTCCTGTCGTACGGGCCGGCCGAAGCCAACAAGTGCTCCCCGCCTACGCGGGGATGATTCCCACTTCTCCGACTGGATGATGTCGCTCACGTGGTGCTCCCCGCCTACGCGGGGATGATCCCGCGCTCTTCGACGACTGCGAGTCGATGCGATCGTGCTCCCCGCCTACGCGGGGATGATCCCGTCACGCCAAGGCAACGAGAGACCTTCACCATGTGCTCCCCGCCTACGCGGGGATGATCCCGCTTCCGCGAAGCATGGTGATAAAAATGTAAAGTGCTCCCCGCCTACGCGGGGCTATAGGAACCAAACGTGGTGTTTATGACTGGGGTTTGGCCTTGTGGCAGTAGGCGTGTCGGGGTGGTTTTAACACGATGTCGTGTTAAAGACCGCCGGTCCGGCCGTCCGGTGCCTGTTCGATGGGTGCATGAGGACGAAGTCGAAGAGGGACCGGCTGTGCCCGGTATGCGGAAAACCGATGAGGAAGAACGGGAGGACGGCCGCCGGCTCCCAACGCTGGAAGTGCGTGGATTGCTCACTGGGGGCCACCGCGCCCAGGACGGACAGGAAGCATGACGCCGACCTGCGGGCCTTCCTCGACTGGCTGCTTTCCGGCAGGACGCAGGGTGACATGGGTCCGGGGCCGCGCGCGTTCCGCAAACGCATCCAATGGTGCTGGAACATCCGACCCGTGATTCCGCCGTGCGCGGTGAGGCATCACACGGTGATGGCGGACGGCACGTACATGAACCATGATTGGTGCCTGATCATCGCGATCGACGGCGGGACCGGCGAGGTGCTGGGCCTCCAGTGGTGCGAGCACGAGTCGAAGGCCGCGTACACGGCGCTGTTCTCACGCATCCCCGCGCCCGACGTGCTCATCAC
>NZ_WHZV01000004.1 GCF_010667645.1 Bifidobacterium platyrrhinorum | reverse complement strand
AGGCAACGGAAAATCCTGCGACAGCATCCGCATCACGCCCGGGAACTCTAAAACACCACGTTTAGTTCCTATAGGCCGGGATTGCGGTACGGGATTGATACGAGGAAGAGCTGTTGAAACAAGAAAACCCTCGCTTTCGCGAGGGTTTTCATTGGCTGGGGTGCCTGGACTCGAACCAAGAATGGCTGAACCAGAATCAGCTGTGTTGCCAATTACACCACACCCCAATTTGGCTGGCGTAACGATTCCGAAGAACCGTCCGTCGTACCCCCAACCGGATTTGAACCGGTGTTGGCGCCGTGAGAGGGCGTAGTCCTAGACCGCTAGACGATGGGGGCTTATTCTGTTTTCCGGTGTTTCCACCGTGTTGCTCGGTGAACCGTGCAACGAGTGATTAATATACGCGCACGTCACACCACGCGCAACTTACGGCGTGTCGCCAGTATTTCCAACGGTTTCGGCATCATACGAAGACGCATGGCACATCATGCGACTCCCCAAAAAGACGACTCGACTTCGAAAAAGCCACCGCCACATGATGCCGCCCGGCGCATCGCCACAGCGCAACCGCCCATGGCACCATCCCCATAACCCACGACTCCGCCGGCACCATCCCCGTAACCCACGGCCAGTTGGACATCCCGTTCCCGACACGGGAACCCCCTTGGCACCACCCCATAGCCCATAAGCCCCTAGCTCACAGCCCACAGCGGCGGATTCCACGGAGATCGACCCACCGCTCCGTGGAATCCGCCGCTTACGTCGACTCAGAGGCGTTTTTTACGGAGCAAGCCGGTCGGCTCCGTAATATCCGCCCCTTGCGAAGAGTATGCGGCGGTTCTTACGGAAAACGTCGACCACGTCCGTAAGAACCGCCGCCCGGCCGGAACGCCCGCGGATACGCGAAGACCCCGACTCGATCGAGCCGGGGTCTTTCCTGTTCGTACCCCCAACCGGATTTGAACCGGTGTTGGCGCCGTGAGAGGGCGTAGTCCTAGACCGCTAGACGATGGGGGCTTATTCATTTGTCGGCGTTTCCGCCTGCCGCGGCGAACCGCAACGAGTGATTAATATACGGGAGCCCTCCACCTTCGTCAACATCGGCGTGTCACATTGTGACTCCTTGGTTGACATCACGATGCAAATAGCTAAAAACCGGCCGTAATCCGCAACGCAGGCTCCCGACGATGGCGGCGGCGGGCCGCGCCGGGCGACGACGAATACCGGGGTGACGGCAACCCAAGAAACGAAAGAGGCAGCGTCAGAGGTCCCTGCTGCCGGTTCCCCGAAGGAAGCGCAGAGGAGAACGGGACGCGGCCGGCACCTGGCCGACACCTCGGCCTGAACGACGGCTCCCCAGCCTCCCGATGCCCTCGTCGGAGGAGCACAGGAGACTGGGGAGCCTTGAAATCGCACGAACACGAACATCGTGCGGAGCGCGTCACAAACGCGTCACAAACGCGTCACAGATGCGCGCGCAGTCCCTTGAGACGGGCGAGGGTCAGGTCGCGGCCCACGATCTCCATGGACTCGAACAGCGGCGGGGAGACGCGGCGGCCGGACATGGCGACGCGCACCGGGCCGAAGGCGAGGCGCGGCTTGTAGCCGCCCTCCTCCACGAGCGCCTTGTTCAGCGTCTCATGCAGGTTGTCGGTCTTCCACTCGTCCTCGGAGACGGCTTCGAGCGCGGCGATCGCCAGATCGAGCACGGCCGGCGCGGAATCCTTGAGCTGCTTCTTCGCGCCGTCGTCCGGCTCGATGTACTCGTCCGTGGACAGCAGGGAGCCGACCATGCCGGCGACCTCGCCGAGCAGACGCACGCGCGTCTGGACGAGCGGCGCGGCGGCCGTCAGGATCTCCTGCTCGCGGGAGGTCAACGCATCCCAGCTGTCGGCGGAGACCACGCCGTCGCGGTGCAGGTACGGCACGGAACGGTTGAGGAAGTCCTGCGGCTCGAGCATGCGCACATGCTCGGCGTTGATGGAGATGGCCTTGTCGAGGTCGAAGCGGGCCGGGTTGGCCTTCACGTCACGAACGTCGAACTTGGCGATCATCTCGTCCATCGAGAACACGTCGCGGTCGGGGGCGATGGACCAGCCGAGCAGCGCGAGGTAGTTGAGCAGGCCCTCGCGGATGAAGCCGGCGTCGCGGTGGTTGAACAGGTTGGATTCCGGATCGCGCTTGGAGAGCTTCTTGTTGCCCTGGCCCATCACGTACGGCATGTGACCGAACAGCGGCATCTGCTTGGCGATGCCCAGCTCCATCAGGTAGCGGTAGAGCACGATCTGGCGCGGGGTGGAGCTCAGCAGGTCCTCGCCGCGCAGCACGACGTTGATGTCCATCATCGCGTCGTCGACCGGGTTGGTGAGCGTGTACAGCGGGTCGCCGTTCGGGCGGACGATCACGTAGTCCGGCACGGAGCCGGCCTTGAACTCGATGGTGCCGCGGATGAGGTCGTCGAAGGCGATGTCCTCGTCGGGCATGCGGATGCGCAGCGCGGGCTTGCGGCCCTCGGCACGGAAGGCGGCCTTCTGCTCCTCGGTCAGGTCGCGGTCGTAGCCGTCGTAGCCGAAGGCCTTCGGGCGGCCGGCGGCCACGTTGCGGGCCTCGATCTCCTCGGGCGTGGAGAAGGATTCGTAGGCGTAGCCCGCGGCCAGCAGCTTGGCGGCGACGTCCTTGTAGATGTCGGTGCGCTCGGACTGGCGGTACGGGCCGTGGGGTCCGCCCACGTCGATGCCCTCGTCCCAGTCGATGCCCAGCCAACGCAGGGATTCGAGGATCTGGTTGTAGCTGTCCTCGGAGTCGCGCTGGGCGTCGGTGTCCTCGATGCGGAAGACGAGCTTGCCGCCGGTGGCGCGCGCCTCGGCCCAGTTGAACAGGGCGGTGCGGATCATGCCGACGTGCGGGGTGCCGGTCGGGGACGGGCAGAATCGGACGCGCACGTCCTTCGGCAGTTCGGGCTTGTGGTTTTTCGCGGATTCGTTCGCGTGTTCGGCTTCAGTCATAGTCCCCTATTGTGCCGCGCAAGGGCGACGTGGGACGGCATGCGGACGACGGGCCCGTGAAGGTTCACTTTTGCAGGCGATGCTGGAAGAATGGAGGCGGAAACGTGACTTCGAAAGGGGAAGCATGAGCAATCCAAGCAACGTTCCGCTGCCATCGAATCCGACGCCGCCGTCCGACGGGCAGCCGGCCCCCAACCCGTACGCACAACCCGCACCGGCCCCGCAGCGGCCGTACGCGCCGTATCAGGGGAATACGGCGAGCGCGGCGCCGGCATACGGCCAGGCGGCCCAGCAGCAGCCCGCACCCACACCCACACCCACACCCACACCCACACAGCCCTACCAGTCCAGCCAACAGCCGTACGGCGGGCAACCGGCCGGAGGACAGCGGTATTCCCAGCCCGCCAACCCGTATGCGGCTCCCAACCCGTACATGCAGACGGCCGCCGCGCCGGGCTTCACCGACGAGCCCCCGCTGGACAGGCCCTACTACGGGTGCTCCATCGACAAGGCGTTCATCCGCTTCTGGAAGAAGTACGTGGTGTTCTCCGGCCGCGCCTCGCGCGGCGAGTTCTGGTGGGTGATCCTGTGCAACGTGATCATCGGCGTCGTCCTCGGCATCCTCATCGCGCTCATCCACAGCACAACCAACGTGGATCTCGGTTTCCTCACCCTTCTGTACGACCTCGCCGTGATCATCCCGACGCTGTCGCTGTCGGTCCGTCGTCTGCATGACACGGACAGGCCCGGCTGGTGGATGGCGATCATCTATGGGGCGATCTTCCTGGGCGGCATCCTCGAACTCGTGGGAGGCGCATCGTTCCTCATCGGCGGCGCCGGCGCCCTGTTCGGCGGCGGCAGCGGGTACGGCGCGGCCGCGGCCGGAGGCGGCATCGCGCTCGTCATCGGCGCGTTGCTGAACCTCGCCGCCGGCATCCTCTACATCGTGTTCATGGCGTTGCCGAGCAAGCCGGAGGGCGCACGGTTCGACGCGCGGCCCACGCCGACCCCGGCCCCCATGCCGGGAGCGCCGATGGCGCCGGTGCCCGGTGCGCAGTCCCCGTATGCGCCGTACGGCGCACCGGCCCCGACCCCCATGGCGAATGCACCGGCCGCATCCTCGGCGCCCGCGCTGTTCACGCCGAATGTGCCGCCGATGCCGTCCGCGTCTTCCGCACCGGCGTACGGCGTCCCCGCACCGCAGACGCCGCAGGAGCCGGCCCCGCAGTATCCGTCGGCCGACGAGACGCCGTTCGACGCCGACGCCACGGTGCTCGGCCAGTACAACCCGGCCAATCCGAACGGCCTGGCCGCCGGGCCCGGCGAAACGTCGGCCACGGGGAACGCGGACGGCGACGGGCAACCCGCGCAGACCCCTTGGCAGGGCCGGTGACGCGGACGCAGCGGTCACGGAACGGATGCGTCACATCGCGTCCCACATCGCGTCGGTGACCGTCGAAACCTCTCTACCGCAGCGGGGCGTCGCCCGTGACATGGTGATGAATCCATGTCACAGGCGACGCCCCCACCGATATATGCACAACCTCGAGTCCCAAGGACCGCGCTACAGTTCCACGGTCTCCTTGTTGTCGTTCTTGACGTGGGCGAACTTGGCGGCGAGCGCCTCCTTGTTGCGCTTCTCGTCCTCCTCCTTGGCCTTCTTCTTGGCTTCGGCCGGATCCCACAGCACGTCCTCGCGGTGCTTCGCCCATTCGGCGGCGGCGAGCGGTGCGACGAACGCGGCGACGGCGTCGAGCCGCGCGGCGTCGGTCGACTCGGCGGCGGATCCGGCGGGCGCGGCGGCGCGGGCGGCGACCAGGTCGCGGATCTGCACGTCGGTCAGGCAGATGCGCGGCACGGAGATCTGCTCGCGCAGCTCGTTGACGACGAGCAGCAGCGGCAGCACGGCGCGCACGGCGGCATCGTCGACCGGCGTGGCGGAGCCGACCAGGGCCGCGCCGCTGCCGTCCGCGACCGCGTCGAGCAGCGCGTCGCACACGGCGAGCGCGACCGCGAACCGGTGCGCCATCGCGTCGACGAGCGCGGGTGACGGTTCGAACGCGTCGTCGTCGACCGGCACGGCGGCGGCACCGGCCGCACCAGCGGCTTCGGCCGCATCGCCGTTCCCGTCGCCGTCGCCGGCGACCGCGTACTCCCCCGCGTCGAACGCGCCGTCGTCCACGGCGGCTTCAACGGCGTCCAACGTCTCATGCACGCGCACGGACGCGGCGTCGTCCCAGGCGATGCCGAGATCGGCGGCGGCGTCGTCGACGAGCGTCGCGTCGCCGGTGTCGGAGAAGTCGGCGAGCGCGTCGTAGGCGTCGTTGGCGGCGAGCAGCGCGTCGACGACTGCCTGCGGGCGGCCGGGGATCGTGTCGGCGCCCTCGTACACGAATTCGGCGTCGGGCACGGTCACGTCCTCGCCGGTGAGGATGCGGGCGAACGCGCGGGTCACGCGCACCTGCAGGTTTTCGCCGTATTTCGCGTCGTTGTCCATCCTCATCGCGTCGGTAAGCGGCCACAGCGCGATCAGCCGCGCCGCCTCGCGCGCCGCCCCGCGCACGGCGGGCAGGGCGGCCACCCGCGCGATGCCTTCGGTGTTCAGTTCGGTCATCATGCTCCTTTGCGTCTTCACGTGACGATTCTAGTGTGCGCCTATGCGATGCCGGCGGCCGGGTCGACATACGTGATGGACATCACACGCCCGGTCCCGCAATCGAACGTGATGGAGGTGATGGAGGCGAGCGCGGTGTGGCGCAGGAACATCCAGTGTTCGGCGTGGCCGGTCTCCAGCAGGTGGCGGTAGGACCAGATCGGCGATTCGTGGCTGACGACGATGATCTGCTCGCCGGGGTGCTCGTGCACCTTCTCGCGTGCGAATTCGCCGACGCGCGCCGCGATGTGCGCGTACGATTCGCCCCAGCTGGGCCGCCACAGGTTGGCGACCAGCTTCCAGTTGCCGTTCCTCCACAGGGCGCCTTCGCCGTGGCCGATGCGCTTGCCCCGGAACTCGTTGCCGGCCTCGATGACGCGGGCGTCGGTCGTGAGCGTGAGCGGTTCCTGGCCGCGCGCCTCGCGCACCGGGTTCAACACATCGAGGATCGCCCCGGCGGTCTCGCGCGTGCGGTCGAGCGGCGACGAGTAGACGGCGCTCACGGTGTTCATCTGCGGGCTGTCGGCGATGTAGCGTCCGGTCGCCTCGGCCATGCGCCGGCCCGTCTCGGACAGGTGGAAGTCGGGCAGCCTCTCGTACAGCAGGTGATCGGGGTTGTACACCTTGCCGTGACGCACGAAATGGATGGTGGTGGCGGTCATCTTCCGGACTCCTTCGACGGTCGACATGGACGGGACGCGTGTCTTTCCAATCTACCGCGTGTCGCGGAACGGTCCCGCGTAGAGTGGCCGCGACGCAAACGTGCGCGTGCAAGCGACGCACGACCTTTGCGCGACCAACAGGACAGCACATCAATAACGATGAGGGCTCCGACGGCAACGCCACGCCGACGGGGGACATCCAATCGGGAGCGGAAAGGAGCAGGTGCAGCATGTCCAAAACCACACGCAATGATTCGGGCCGTACGCCGGTCGCGGCCGCGATCGGGGAGATCGGGCGGAAGGTGTTCGGCGGGTATGCGGAGCTGCTGCGCATCCCGCACACCGCCCGCTATTCGATCGGCGGCGTCATCGCCTGCATGCCGTTCCCAATGATCGGCATGACCATCACCATCTCCGTGCAGCACTACTACGGCAACTATTCGCTGGCCGGCATGCTCACCGCCGTCCAGGCGATCGCGCTGGCCGTGTCCACGCCGTTGCTCGGCAAGCTCACCGACAAGTTCGGGCAGCGCCAGGTCTCCATCCCGACGATCCTGGTATGGATCGCGGCGGCGATCGCGCTCACCACGTCGATCACCAACCGGGCGCCCGAATGGGTGCTGTACTGCCTGACGCCGTTCCTCGCCGCGATCCCGCCGTGGGGCGCGATGAGCCGCGCGCGCTGGACCCGCCTGCTCAAGGGCGACCGCGAGCGCACGAACCGCGCGTTGAGCCTGTGCGGCGTGCTCGACGAATGCATGTGGGTGGTCGGCAATCCGCTGGCCTCCACGCTGGCCGTGATCTCCGGCCTGCTCGCGTTCTCGTTCACCGGCGTGTGCGTGGTCATCGGCGCGCTCATGTTCCTCACCGAACTGTCGACCGAACCGCCGTCGCAATCCGATCTGGCGCGGGCCGAAGGCATCTCGCGCAAGGAGTACCGCGAGCGCGAGGCCGCGAAGGCGGAGGCGCTCAAGGCGGAGACCGCGGCCGAGGAGACGCGCCGCCGTCTGACCGCGCAGGGCGTGACGGACGAGGCCGTGATCTCACGCGAGATCGACCGCGCGGTGGCCGACGCCCGGTCCGGCAAGAAGACGTCGATCTGGGGACCGGGCCTGATCGCCGTGTGCGTGACCTGGTTCGGCCTGGGCGCGTTCCAGTCGGCCGCCGGCATCTCGATCATCGCGTTCGCGACCGAATCGGACATGAAGCAGTACACGGGGTTCGTGTTCGCGTGCTTCTCGATCAGCTCGCTGTGCGGCGCGCTCGTGTACGGCGCGAAGAACTGGACGATCCCGTTGTGGAAGCGGTTCTACTTCTGCCTGGCGGTGGTGAACCTCGGCATCGGGTCGTTCATGTTCGCGAAGCACCTGTGGGTCATCATGATCATCTACCTGGTGATCGGCGTATGCCAGGCGCCCACGTGGATCAACGGCAACCAGCTGATGCTGCATCTCGTGCCGCCGTCGCGCCTGACCGAGGGCATGGCGTGGATGGGCGCGATGAACTCGATCGGTTCCTCCGCCGGTTCGGCGATCGCCGGCCAGTTCATCGACCGCATGGGTTCGCACGGCGGTTTCATGGTCGTGACCGCCCTGGCATTGGGTTCGCTCGCGATCGCGCTCATCGGCCTCAAGCAGATCAAGACCTCGACCGAGCAGCCGACGCTCACCGAAGTGAGCGTGTGAGGGCGCCCGTTCCTTTCGGTTCACATACATGCGGGAGAGCCGCGTAACGGACATCCGTTACGCGGCTCTCCCGCATGTACGGCCCTCCGACGCAATGCCTTCGCGCCGGAAAGGAAGCGGAGTATTACTTCGGCCAGCCCTTGGGGGTGTGTTCCAGGGACCAGACGCCGAGCTTGTGGGAGAAGCTGTTCTCCCACTTGGCCTGGAGCTCCTCGGCGGTGAGGCGGTTCTCCTTGGACTTGAGACGGTTCATCGCGTTGGTGTGGGTGTCGTCGAGCAGCCACTTGCGGATGAGGAAGTTCCACACCATCACCACGGCGGTGGCGACGAGCTTGCCGACGTTCGTGCGCAGCAGGTATTCGGCATGCTGCGAGACGAAGGCGTCGCGGTTCATGCCGTAGGTGGAGATCCAGATGATCGCGTCGTTCATGAACAGGCCGACCACGGCGCCGGCGACGAAGATGACGATCTCCATCCAGCGGGCCATGTCGTCGCGGTGCTTGAACACGAACTTCATGCTCGCCAGGTAGTTGAAGATCAGCGAGATGATGAACGAGATGGTGGCGGCGATCACGTTGTGCATGTGGAACACGCCGACCAGGATGTTCAGGATGCCCCAGTCGATGACGAAGGCGATCACGCCCACGATGCCGAATTTCATAAGCTGTGCGATCAGTTTTCTCACAGAGGGTATTCAACACTATCGGGATGACCGTGTGGCGGCCCAACCGGTTTCCGGCCAACAATCTCCCCAATCGGGCGCAACGGGACATCCGAAACGGACGCGCCGGACCGCGGCGGCCGCCGCGTCGGACCGCGGACCACGACAGCCGCCGCAACGGCGGGAAGACCACCCGTCAACGCGCCTATCATGGCTATGGCACCGGCTTATGGCGCACGGGTTCATCGGCGACAGCGAACAACGAACAACGAACAACGAAAGACGGAGGACGGAGGACGGCATGGACCGCATCAGGATGTATATCGACGGACAATGGGCCGATTCCCCGTCCGGAAGGACGGCACGGATCATCAACCCCGCCGACGGCCGCCCGGTGGCGACGATGACGCTCGGCACCGCCGAGGATGCGGACAGGGCCGTCGCCGCCGCCGAACGGGCGTTCAAGCCCGGCTCGCCATGGCGGGAACTCACCCCGGACGGACGCGCGGAACTGATGCTCAAGGCCGCCGACCTGATCGAGGCACGTGCGGACGAACTGGCCGTGGCCGAGACCAACAGCGTGGGACGCGTATACCGGGAGACCAGATACGACGACGTGTATGCGGTCAGCGGCGCGTTCCGCTACTACGCCGGACTCGTCCACGAACTGCAGGGCCGGTCCTCCGCCGCGAACGGCGACATGATGACCGTGACCGTCCGCGAGCCGTTGGGCGTGTGCGCGGTGCTGGCGCCGTGGAACTATTCGATGGGCACCACGGCCGCCGGGATGGCCCCCGCACTGGCTGCCGGCAACACGGTGGTGGTCAAACCGTCATCGCTCTCCCCAGTCGCCACGGCGATGATGGTCCGGGCCATGGCCGATGCCGGATTCCCCGCGGGCAGCGTCAACCTGGTGCTCGGCTCCGGCTCCGAGGTCGGCACCGCCATCGCCCGCAACGAGCACGTGGCCAAGATCACCTTCACCGGCGGCACCGAAACCGGCAGGGACATCATCGCGAAGTCCGCGACCAGCGTCAAACGCTATGCGATGGAGCTGGGCGGCAAATCGCCGTTCATCATCTTCGACGACGCGGATCTGGACGTCGCCGTCGACCGGCTCATGTTCGGCGTCTTCCTCAGCCAAGGCCAGGTGTGCGTCGCGGGTTCGAGGCTGCTGGTCCAGGACACCGCCTACCGCCGGGTGATGGATCTGCTTGAGGAACGCGTTCCCGCGATCCGCATCGGCATGCCGATGGACCCGGACACCGAGTTCGGCCCGATGGTCTCCGAACGGCACATGGAACGGGTGCTGGACTACATCCGCATCGGCCGGGAGGAAGGCGCCAAGGCGCTCATCGGCGGCCACCGGATCACCGAGGGCGAATTCGCGCGGGGATATTTCGTCGAGCCGACCGTGTTCGTGGACTGCACCCCGGACATGCGCATCGTGCGGGAGGAGATCTTCGGCCCGGTGCTCACCGTGCAGACCTTCACGGATGAGGCCGAGGCCATCCGGCTCGCCAACGACACACGTTACGGTCTCGCCGGCGGCGTGTTCACCTCGGACATGGGCCGGGCGCTGCGCGTGTGCGCCGGCGTGGACACGGGCATCATGTGGGTCAACACGTATATGGACGACACCCAGGGCATGTCGGTCAGCCCCCACGGGCAGAGCGGCACGACCGTGGACGGCGGCCTCGACGGGCTGAAGGAATACACCGTGCTCAAGCAGATCAACCTGAAGTTCACCCCGTCCAAGGCGGGCTGGTTCGGCGGCGCGGAGGACTGAGGGCCAAGGACGGGCAACGGACGACGGACGGCGAGTCATGAACGGCGGCACGTCCGGGAACTAGACTGGATGCGGTACGTCGTACCGCATCCCATCAAGGAGGAATCATGCCCGTCATCCACACCCATGTCTCCGTGAAGACCACCAAGGAGCAGCGCGAGGCGCTGAAGGCCGCGTACGGCAAGGCGATCGCCGCCGTGCCCGGCAAGTCCGAAGGCTGGCTCATGTGCCCGTTCGAGGACGATATGCCGATCTACTTCGGCGGTTCCGACGACCAGCCGGCCGCCTACGTGGAGGTCAACGTGTTCGGCCGCGGCGCCATCCCCGGTTCCGCATGGGAGAAGCTCACCAAGAGCATCATGGCCGCGCTGAACGGCGAACTCGGCATCCCCGAGGACCGCACGTACATCCGCTACACCGCCACCTCCGACTGGGGATGGAACGGCGGCAACTTCTGAGCCGCTAGCGACAGGATACGGAAAACCCCGCCATTGTGGCGGGGTTTCGTTATTGTCCTGCGACGATCGCGACGCTATCGCCGCTCGATGCTACGAACGATCAGACGATCTTCGGCATCGGGGTGGTGAGCGACGTGGTGAGGTTCACGTGGACCAGGCCGGCGCCGGCGTGCACCTCGACCTTCTTCAGGGTCACGGTGCGCTCGTCCTCCGGGGCGCGGTCGTTGTCGGTCATCGTCGCCGGGGACTTGACCGCGACCAGCGCGAGGTCGGCGAGGGAGAAGCCGGCGGACTCGCACAGCTTCACGGCCTCGTCGCGGGAGGCGAGGAAGCCGTCCTTGAACTTGACGCGGTCGGCCGGGACGCCGTACGCGTGCTCGGCGACCCACTTCACGTTCTCGATGACGGACATGCCCTTGTGGCTGTGCGGGCGGGCCGGCGCGGAGCCGTTGACGATCACGTCGACGAACGCGTCGAGCTGCGGGGCGAGCGCCTCGCCACCGTCGCGGTACAGGTTGCCGATGATCGGATCGCGGAACTCGAGCTTCTCGGCGGTCTCCTTGAGGGCCGGGATCTGGTCGTCCTCGCCGTCCCACAGGTTGATGAGCGGGAAGGTCGGGATGTCGAGGCCTTCGAGGCGGTTCACGTGGAACGGGTAGCGCCAGGAGAGCTCCGGATCGTCGCGCCAGGTGGAGGCGCGGGTCACGACGATCGCGGCGGACGGCCACTGCGCGTCGAACTCGCGGCAGGCGATGTCGAGCCACTTCTGCGCGCCCGCGTCGGTGCCGTAGCCGGCCTCGACGATGACGACGTCGTGCAGCGCGCACGCCATCTCCACGGAGACGAGCGTCGGGATGCCGATGGACACGTTGGCGAACGGGCCGCCGTGCACGTAGACCGGGGAGCCGTTGACGGTCTCCGTCTTCGCGGGCTTGACCGCGTCGGCGAGGATGCCGGTGATGCGCCACAGGTCGACGAACTCGCCGAACGTGACGGCCTTGCCGTCCTTCGTGCCGGCGATCATCTTCGCGACGCGCTGGCCGATCTCGTCCATCGAACGGGACAGCACGACGATCTGCATGAGCTCGCAGGTCGGGGTGAGCACGACCTTCTCCTTGACGTCGCCCTTGCCGTAGTCGACGGCGATGGAACGCAGGGAGCGGGACGGCACCTCGGAGACGCGCGGCACGAGGATCGTGTCGAGCCTGCCCTCGTCGACGGCCTTCTCGGCGAAGGAGACAAGCAGGTTCTGGGCCGCCTCGATGGCGCCCATCTCACCGCACAGGCCCCAGTCGATGAGCTCCGGGTGGGTCAGGGAGGCCTTGCCGCCGCCGGACGCGCCACCCTTGGAACCGGCGGCGGTGATGCCCATGCTCGGCTGGCGCAGCACGGCGGCCGCGTCGATGCCGCGCTTGTTGAGCGCGTCGATCAGGGCGATGGTCGTCGTGGTCTTGCCCTCGCCGCGCGACGCCTTGAGCGGGGTGTCCGCCGTGACGAGCACGACCTTGCCGTGCTTGCGAGGGGCGTCGGGGTTCTTCTTCAGGTAGTCGAGGTAGCCGAACGCGTCGATCTTCTCGACCAGGCCATACTGGCTGGTGAAGTCTGCGATGGTGGTCATGTGGTGAAACGCCTTTCTTTGTTCCAGCGGCCCCGCGGGGCCGTCGAATCATTCACAGAGTGTATATCCGACGCACGTAAACGCGATGCTACGTGCGTCGGCGGGAATCCGAATCCGGACGAACCTAGAAGTCGGACATGTGGAAGCCGTTCTTCATGGCCATGGAACGCGTGTACAGCACGGAGTCGAGCAGCTTGTCGGTCTCGGCGCGCAGCTGGTCGGCCATGGTCTGGTTGGCTGCGGCGAGGATGGAACGCACCTCGTCGTCGCGCACGGCGGCGACGATCTCATCCGGCTCCATCGGCTGCACGTCGCCGTCCACGTTGTCGGCCTCGAACTCCTCCTCGGCCACGGATTCGGCCGCGGCCTCCGCGTCCGTCAGGCCGAGCCTGGCGACCTGCTCGTCGGTGGCGGCGACGAGACGGTGGCCCATCGCCCCGGTCTTCTGCTGGTAGCGCTCCACCGCGTTCGCGGTGTCGGCGAACGCGCCGTCGCACAGGGCCGCGATCACGCGGTTCGCCCAGTAGAAGTTCTCGGTGGTCACGCGCGTGGTCGTGTCGGCGAGGTAGGCGGGGGTCACGTCCACGTTCGCATAGAACGGGACGAGCGTGTTGAACGGGTTGGAGCCGTAGGCCATCCACTGGATCGCACGGTCCGCCTGCGGGCGGTACGGGCGGATCTGCATGACGGCGAGCTGGCTCTGGCGGTTGATGCCGATCGGACGGTACATGTGGCGCGTGTGCTCGTCGCCGCGCTTGCCGTACGGATCGTACGGGGTGCCCTGGTAGTGGCCGGACAGCACGTACTTGATGTCCTCGATGGTCACCTTGCGCTCAGGCTGGCGGGCCCACGGGATGTCGTTGTTCTCCGGGCCGTGGTCGGCGTCCGCGCCGTCCCACACCTCGTCGTAGGGGTTGAGGAAGCGCTGCATCCACCAGGCGCGCGGCGTGTTGTACACGTGGTCGGAGTCGGAGTGGGAGCCGAACGCGTCGCGCGGGTTGAACGGCGACGTGGACTCGACGGACAGGTCGAGGTGGTTGCGTTCGATGAACTCGGCGAGGTCGGCGGAGCACATGTGGTCCTCCTGGTCGCCGAGCGCGTCGTCGAGGTCGAACTCGTCGATGCCGAGCTGGTTCGGCATGGTCACGTACGCCTCGTCCGGCACGCGCTTGGCGATCCAGTGGTGGCCGCCGACGGTCTCCAGCCACCAGATCTCGTCGGCGTCGGAGAAGGCGACGCCGTTCATCTCGTACGTGCCGTACTCCTCGAGCAGCGCGCCGAGACGGGCGACGCCCTCGCGCGCGGTCCTGACGTACGGCAGGACGATGGTGAGGAAGTCCTCCTCGCCGATGCCGCCGGGGACCTCCGGCTCGTAGCCGTCCTCGCCGGGCGTGCCGTGCGCCGGGACGAGCTCGACGAACGGGTCGGCGCCGAGCACGCGCTCGTTGGTGGTGAGCGTCTCGGTGGCGCTCATCGCGACGTTCGCCTCGTTGACGCCCGCCTCGCCCCAGATGCCCTCCTTGCGGTCCGCGTTCGGCACGGACGTGTACTGCAGCGGATCGTCCGGCAGGTCGATCTCGACGTGGGAGATGACCGCCTTGTAACGGCGCGGCTGGTCCTCGGGCCTGATGACGAGGAACTGCTTCGGATTGAACTCACCGTTCGCGGAATCCTCGTTGCGGGCGATGATGGTGGAGCCGTCGTAGCTCGCGTCCTTGCCTACCAGAATCGTGGTGCAGGCCATAAGTGTGATGCGTCCTTTCGTAGGTGGTTTCGTGATTTCGTGGTTTCGTGGGCGCTTATGCGGTTGCCGCGGCGCCCATCCCTCCCATGGTGCGGCAACACGAAATCTTCATAATGGCGGGATTCCGCCGTTGTGGCGTACCGCACCATGGAGGTTTCGCCGCACCATGGGAAAGACGGGGAGGTCAGGCCCGGCCGGTGACGAACATGCCGCCCTGGTCGGGGGTCTCGCCGCATTCGCGCAGCCTGTGGAGCAGCTCGTTCATCCAGAACCCCTGGTTGAGGCCGGGCAGCGGCTCCTTGGTGGCGTACACGTGCAGGTAGTAGTCGTGGTCCTTGTCCGGCGGCTGCGGGCCGTTGTACCGCATGATGACGGCCGGGTCGTTGTCGCGGCCGAGGAACTTGGAGGCGGAGGAATTGCGGCCCTGCACGGCCTCGGGGATCATCGCGGTCATCTGGCGGGAGAAGTCCGGCGGGATCTGCAGTGCGTGCGAATCGTTGAAGTCGAACATCAGCGCGTCGATGGGCAGGTTCGCCACGGTCCAGTGGATCCATTCGAAGCCGCACACGGGAA
Organism: Bifidobacterium platyrrhinorum; assembly: GCF_010667645.1. GTDB lineage: Bacteria > Actinomycetota > Actinomycetes > Actinomycetales > Bifidobacteriaceae > Bifidobacterium > Bifidobacterium platyrrhinorum. The sequence continues at coordinate 217,091 of NZ_WHZV01000004.1, read as the reverse complement.
TCGAATCGGGGTCGGTGAACGTCCAGTGCAGGTAGCGGGCGTCCGGGGCGACCTCGTCGACGTAGAAGGGGAAAGAGATGACGGGCACGCCGCCCGTACGGTATTCGGGCGCCGCCGCCTTGGCGAAGTCGTCGGGCACGACCGTGAAATCAGCGGAGATCTTCATGCTCCCCAGTGTATCGCGCGACATGGGGCGTGGCGGCGGGCGACGACGGGCGACAAGCACCGGAGCGTACGCCCGTCCTGGTCTTTTCGGGCTCCGTCCGGATCGACGTACGCTGAGGAACCGTCAGCGTACGTCGGACCGGATGGGAGTGAATAACACCCGGAAACACGTACGGCGGCGGCTTCGGATACGAAAAAGACCCGGTTCGATGCACGGGGAATGCGTTCCGCGCATCGAACCGGGTCCGGAGCGAGCCCGCACGCCGCGCCGCGGCACGGCGAAGACGCCGGCGGCCTCCTACAGGTCGCCGAGATCCGCGCCGTTGCTGGCGATCACGTCGCGGTACCAGTAGAACGACTTCTTGCGGCTGCGCCTGTAGCTGCCGTTGCCGTTGTCATCCGCGTCGACGTAGATCATGCCGTAGCGCTTCTTCATCTCGCCGGTGCCGAAGGAGATCACGTCGATGCATCCCCACACGGTGTAGCCGATGACCGGCACGCCGTCGTAGTCGATGGCCTTCCTCACCTGCTCGATGTGCGAGCGCAGGTACGCGATACGCGCGTCGTCGGCGATGTAGCCGTCCGAATCGGGCGTCTCGTACATGCCGATGCCGTTCTCCACGACGAAGATCGGCTTGCGGTAGCGTTCGAACAGCGAGCACAGCACGTAGCGCAGGCCCACCGGGTCGATCTGCCAGCCCCAGTCGGTGGCCTTGATGTACGGGTTCCTCACCTGGCCGGGCAGGCCATGGCCGTCGAACTCGGGCACCTTCTCGGCGGAGACGGCCGCGCTCATGTAGTAGCTGATCGAGATGAAGTCCACGGTGCCGGCCGCGATGATGTCGGTATCGCCCGGCTCCATCTCGATGTCGAAGCCCTCGCGGTCCCAGCGGTTGAGTAGGTAGCACGGGTATTCGCCGTTCACGTACACGTCGCCGAACAGGTAGCGGTCGCGCATGAGCACTTCCGCATGCATGACGTCCTCCGGCTTGCAGGTGGCCGGGTAGATCGGCACCATGGCGAGCATGCAGCCGATCCGGAAGTCCGGGTTGATCTGGTGGCCGCGCTGCACGACGAGCGCCGAGGCGACGAACTCGTTGTGGATGGCCTGCCAGATCTTCTGCTCCACCTCATGCGGGTTGTCGTTCGGATCCGGGATGATGCCCGAATTCGTGTACGGGAAGATCTCGGTGTGCATCTCCATCTGGTTGTTGACCTCGTTGAAGGTCAGCCAGTACTTGACCAGATTCTTGTAGCGCTCCATCACCGTGGAGGCGAACTTGAAGTAGTAGTCGACGACCTCGCGGTTGGCGAAACCACCCATTTTGGCCAGATGCAGCGGCATCTCGAAGTGCGAGAGCGTGACGACCGGCTCCATGCCCTTGGCGCGATAGTCCTCGAAGAGCCTCTCGTAGAACTTCAGGCCCTCCTCGTTCGGCTCCTCCTCGTCGCCGTTGGGGAAGATGCGCGACCAGGAGATCGAGGTGCGGAAGCACTTGAAGCCCATCTCCTGGAAGAGCGCGTCGTCCTCGCGGAACGTGTGGTAGTAGTCGATGCCGCGCTGGTTCGGATAGTTCTCGCCCGGGACCACGCCGTCGGTGATCCTGCGGGCCACGCCGTGGGCGCCGCCGGTGAGCACGTCGCAGATGCTCGGTCCGCGGCCGTCCTCGTTCCATGCGCCTTCGAGCTGGTGCGCGGCGACCGCACCACCCCAGAGGAAGTTGTCGGGGAATCCCATTGTCCGCCCCTCGCTCACTCGGCGGTCTTGCCGTCGAGGCGCTTGTACAGGTCGATCATCTCGACGACCATCGCGCGGAACACCTCGGCGGCCATCATCTGGTCCTCGACGTGGGTGAGCAGCAGGCCCATCTTCACCGGGTTGCCGGCGGCTTCGCGCTGCACGAGGCCGGCATGCACGGCGTGGCCTTCACGGTAGCTCGTGTCGCCTTCGTCGATGGATTCCTTGGCGCCGTCGAAGTCGCCCGCCTTGGCCTTGTTGAGGGCCTCCATGTAATCGGACTTGGCGGTGCCGGCCGCGGTGATCAGCTGGAAGCAGGTGGTTTCCAGATCGAATTCTTCGTCTGCCATGTTGTTACGCTTTCTCGTTTATCGCTGTACGGTTCGTTGTCGGTATGGCGTTCGTCGGGCGGCGCGATCACTTGCCGGCGAGCTTGAGGGCGAAGTCGAGGACCTTGTCGCCGCGGGCCATGCCGTAGTCCTGCGGGGCGATGACCTCGACCGGCTTGGACTCGAACTCCTTCTTGACGTCCTTGAGCATGTAGCGCACCTGCGGGCCGAGCAGGATCACGTCGGCGTCCTGCGCGTTGGCTTCAAGGGTGGAGACCGGCATGGCGGAAATGTCGAAGTCCTCACCGCGCTTGGCGGCCGCGTCCTGCATCTTCCTGACCAGGATGCTGGTGGACATGCCATCGCTGCAGCACAGTACGATCTTCATGATGTTTCTCCTTTGAATGTTCGAGATTATGGTGTTTGTCGTTGAAGCAAGAGAGAGGGCCGGCCACACCGCGAGAGTAAGGAGATTCGCGCGGACCGGCCTGTTGTTGAGAGGTTGTTATTCGTGGTAAGCGCTGATTTCGGCCGTCCGGCCGGAGCACCGGCCGAACGGCCTCGGCCTGCCGATCACTCGGCGGAACCGGCTTCCTGCTCGAGGCAGATCTTGTCCTGCATCTTCACGAACGGCATGTAGATGAAGACGGCGATCACGCCGATGATGACCTGCAGCAGGGCGGCCTTCCAACCGCCGAGGATGAAGCCGGAGATGATCGGCGGAGTGGTCCACGGCACCTGAACGGCGCCGAACGGGGCGATGAAGCCGATGGAGATCGCGCCGTACATGATGATCATGGCGACAAGCGGGGTCAGGACGAACGGGATGAGCATGATCGGGTTGAACACGATCGGCAGGCCGAAGATGACCGGCTCGTTGATGCCGAAGATGCCCGGCACGATGGAGAGCTTGGAGACGGTGCGCATCTGCTCGGACTTGGCGAAGAGCAGGGCGGCGACCAGCAGGCCCACGGTCAGACCGACGCCGGAGTACTTGCAGAAGCAGTCGATGACCTGCGGGGTCAGGTAGTGGTAGCCGTTGGCCTTGGTGTACGGGGCGACGCCGGCATCGAAGAGCTTCTGGTTGCTCAGGGTGTTGGCGAGCAGCAACGGGGTGACTACGCCGGAGACGACGTTGGCGCCGTGGATGCCGCACCAGAACAGCAGGGACATCAGCACGATGATGATGATGGCGCCGGCCCAGGTATCAGTCAGGGACTGCAGCGGGATCTGGAGGATCTTGAAGATGAGCTCGGTCAGGGACAGGCCGCCGAACACCTTGCACAGATGGTACAGGATGGCGGAACCGGTCATGACGAACAGGCCCGGGATGAGGGCGGAGAAGGCGTTGGTGACGCCCTGCGGCACGGCGTCGGGCATCTTGATCTTCAGGTCGTGCTTGATGCAGGCGGTGTAGACCCAGCCGGTGAGCAGGCCCATGATGATGGCGGAGATGATGCCGTTGGAGCCGGTCCAGGTCTGGTTGAAGATGCCGGAGAGCTCGGCGGTTTTGTTGCCGAGGGCCTCGACGTTGTCCTTGGACAGGGTCATCGAGGACGGGGAGACGATGAAGAACGCGACGAGCGAAAGCAGACCGGAGGAGATGCCGTCGCACTTCTCGTTGCGGGCGTAGGCGTAGCCGATGCCGACCGCCACGATGATGGCCAGGATGTTGAACGTTGCGGTGGTGACCTGGTTGAGGCCGACGTTCCACATGTCACCGAAGATTCCGGCCATCCAATCGCTGTAGCCTTCGAACGGCAGGTTGGCGATCAGCAGGAACAGCGAACCGATCAGGGTCGCCGGCATGGTGAGGATGAAGCCATCCTTCAATGCCACCAGCGCCTTGAGGCTGGCGAACTTCATGAAGCCATTAAGCATAGCGTCGCCTATGGCTTGCATTTTCTCCTTCATCGTTTTTCCTTTCCTTGGACGGACTACGGCATCCGCCCATATCCCTTATCCCGTCATTCAATCAACGTGAGAGTGTTCATAACAAGCGTTGTTATCTACATCTTCATTAGTTGTTTAAATAACGATGACTTAAGTATATACCCAGGGAACACGGTGTCAAATCCGGGCGGACGGTGCGCCAGAGGGGTGGAAAACGCCGCCATTCCGCCATTGTCGGCATGAAAGTGGGGGCCCGGCGACACGCCGAACCCCCACTTATGCAAATCGCTTTTAAAAAGCGTACCAGATTTTCTTGGATGCGCGCCCCGCACACGCCCGGACACGACGCCATGAAGGCCGGCCCGTGCACGACGCCGAAATCATTTCATCGACGCCATGGCGTAGAACTTCGCGTTCCTGTAGTGGTACAGGTTCTTCGAGGCGTTGAACAGCTTGCCGTTCGTCAGGAACGCATCGTCCTCGATGCAGATGGCGGGATCGCCCTCGTTGAGCTCAAGCATATGGGCGGCTTCGACACCCAGCCAATCCATATGGATCACCTTGTCCACGAAGCCGAAGTTCAGGCCGAGATCGTCGTGCACATAGGAGTACAGCGACCCCTTCGCGATGTCCTCGTTGAGGAAGGGCACATACTCCTTGAGATACCAGGCGGTCTCGTAGCACAGCGGCCTGTCCTCCACACGGCGCAGACGCACCACCCGCCACACCGGCGAGCCCACGGCGCAGCGCATGCGCTTCGACAGCGCCTCGTCGGCCTTCTCCAATGCCACCTCGCACACCACGGACGTGACGTTGTCGCCGCCGAAATCGGCCGAGATGCCGTACGACGTGCCGATCGGCATATAGCCGCCGTCACGCCCCTCGCGCACGAACACGCCGTTGCCGCGCACGGGGAAGACCTCCCCCGCCTCGGCGAGCACCGCGATGGCCCCGCGCACGAAATACCGGGACAGCCCGTATTCGGCCATCAGCTGGTCCTCCGTGGGCAGTTTGCCCGTTTCCGAAAACTCCCCATCCGCGATGCGCTTCTGAAGCTTCAACGCAAGTTCCCGCTGCTTGGAAGCCATAATCACCCTTTCCGCCCGAATACGCACGGCAATTCATCGGTCACTCAGGCGGATGGATGTATCCGGGACGCGACATACGACGCCGGCCAACGACTATTACACATCATCGCCTTATCCACATAACCCGACCACCATAGTACGCCGACGATGCGCGAAACGGGAAAAGGTCCGGTCCGTGACGATGAGGAGTGCTCATTCTCATCGCCACGGACCGGACCGGAAGAGGTGACCCGGATGAAGGGGAAGCCGGGTCACGGGTGAACGGCGTGGCGGGAGATCCGGACGAAGGGGAAGCCGGACGTCCCCGCCGCGCCAAGTCTGCATCGGCCGGGATCAGTCGCCCCAGGCCGGCTTGTAGAAGTCGCCGTTGAGGGCGGCCTCGGCCTTGGCCTTGGCCTCCTCGAAGGTGACCTCGGCCAGCTGGGCGCGCACGTCGTCCAGCGCGACCGGCGTCATCGACAGGGAGTTCACGCCGATGCCGGTGAGCACGACCGCCAGATCCGGATCGGCCGCGGCCTCGCCGCACACGCCGACCGGCATGCCGTACTTGTTGCCGGCGTCCGCGATGAGCTTGATCATGCGCAGCACCGCCGGGTGCCATGCGGTCTGGTAGTTGGAGACGGAGCCGAGCGTGCGGTCGGCGGCCATCGTGTACTGGGTGAGGTCGTTGGTGCCGATGGAGACGAAGTCGGCCACCTGGGCGACCTTGTCGGCCATCACGGCGATGGACGGCACCTCGGCCATCACGCCGACCTTCTTCAGGCCGAAGCTCTTGCCGAGCTTGACGAAGTAGGCGGCCTCATGCTCGTCGGCGACCATCGGGGCCATGACCCACAGGTCGGCGTCGGTCTGGGCGTCGGCGGCGGCGAGGGCCTTGAGCTGGCCTTCGAGGACCTCCTTGTGCACGCGCAGCGTACGCAGGCCACGCAGGCCGAGGGCCGGGTTCGGCTCGTCCTCCGGGGTGAGGAACGGCAGCGGCTTGTCGGCGCCCGCGTCGAGCATGCGGATGACGACCTTCTTGCCCGGGAACTGGGCGAGCAGCTCGGCGTACGCCTTGGTCTGCTCCTCGACGCTCGGCGGCTCGGAGTTGCCGATGAACAGGAACTCGGAACGGAACAGGCCCACGCCCTCCGCACCGTATTCGAGGGCGGTCTTGCCGTCGGCCGGCTTGCCGAGGTTGGCGAGCAGCGGCACGTGGTGGCCGTCCTTGGTGCCGCCGGCCTGGCCGCGCAGCTCCTTGGCGCGCGCGGCCTTCGCCTTGGCGTGCTCGGCCTCCTCGATCTCGGCCTCGGTCGGCTCGGTGACGACCTCGCCCTTGGCGGCGTTCACGATGATGGTCTCGCCGGTCTTGAGATCCTCGGCGCCGGCCGCGGAGACGACGGCGACGATGCCGCGGGCACGCGCCAGGATGGCGGTGTGCGAGGTCGGACCGCCCTGCGAGGTGACGATGGCGAGGGTCTTGGTGAGATCCAGGCTGGAAGTGTCGGCCGGGGAGAGATCCTCGGCGACGAGCACGAACGGCTCGTCGGACTCGGGCACACCGGGGGCGGGCACGCCGCGCAGCTCGGCGATGACGCGCTGGCCGACGTCGTGCAGGTCAGCGGCGCGCTCGGCCTGGTAGCCGCCGATCATCCTGAACATCTCCTCGACCTGGGCGAAGCCCTCGAGCACGGCGCGCTCGCCGGTCTTGCCGCCGTTGACGAGGTTCTGGATGGAGGTGGCGAGGGACGGGTCGGAGGCGAACATGGCGATGGCCTCGAGGATCGGGGCGGCCTGCTTGGCGCCTTCATCGCCGTTCTTGGCCATTTCGGCGCGGTGGTTCAGCTCGGCGTTGACGGTGGCGAGCGCCTTGGTGACGCGCTCGTTCTCGACGACCGCGCTGATCGACGCGTCGCGACGCACATCCGCCGGCTCCTCCAGCGGCGGGGCCATGCGAATGACCTTGCCGACGGCGACGCCACGTCCGATTCCGCTTCCGGTGATAACCATGATGAGCACTCCTTCATGTCTGCATTGTTGGGCCGGCACGCCCGCGGTTCGTCCCGCGGCGATCGCCCGGACCCCGCGACCCTTGCGTCACAGGCGGGTAATCCATTTACCGACAGTGTCAGTATACACAGAAAGACCGTTGAGGCAACGCCGGTAATCGTTTTCTGCGTGTCGTGAAAAAACATGCTATAGTGTCAACCAGCGTTCACCGTCAGAGCTTGACGCGCGCGAAGGAAAACCTAAGACCAAAGGAGTGCTCCATGGCAACCGCTACCCGTTCCACCGTGATCAACGACCCCGTCGGCATCCACGCGCGCCCGGCCGCCGAGTTCGCGCAGGCCGCCACCGCCTCCGGCTGCACCGTCACCATCGCCAAGGAAGGCGGCGCCGCCGTGCCGGCCGGTTCCATCCTGTCCATCATGGGCCTGGGCATCAAGCAGGGCGACACCGTCGTCCTGACCGTCGACGGCGACAACGCCGAGACCGTGGCCGACTCCCTGGTCGACACCCTGGTCAAGGCGGAGTAACACTCCCCGGCCACCACAGACTTCGGTCGTCGCGAGCGCATGCGCGATGCACCGACCACTATTGCAAACGTCTTCGCCGTCCGCGCGCTAATATGCTGTGCCGGACGGCGAATTCGTATATTTGCACAGATCACACATGAAAGAGCGCAGCACCATGGCCAACCGGGCGTCGAAATCACCCAGCTCCATCCTCGAGGTCGCCACGCTGGCGAACGTCTCGACGGCCACGGTGTCACGGGTGCTTTCCGGCCGGCGGGCCAAGGACGACGACATCGCGCAACGGGTGCGCAAGGCCGCCGCCGAACTCAACTATTCCGTCAACTACGCGGCCAGCGCCCTGCGCAGCGACGTGACGAACACGATAGGCCTGGTCATCCCCTCCGCCACCGACAGCTTCAGCGCCGGCCTGCTCGACGCGCTCGAACCGGTCGTCGATTCGGACAGCCGCCAGCTGCTGCTCGGCATCGGCGAGAGCGAGGCCATGCAGGTGGACCGCGTGGAGTCGCTCTGCTCGCGCAAGGTGGACGGGCTCATCGTGGTCACCTCGGCGGGGGCGGACCTGTCCGAGGTGTTCGACCGCCACGCGGACGGCATCCCCATCGTGCAGGTGGGTGGCCGGCAGCGTTCGTTCCGCACGGACATGGTCTCCATCGACGAGAACACGGCCATGGAGGCCATCATCGGCCACCTGGCCGATCAGGGCGTCGAATCGGTGGCGTATCTGGCCGGCGAGGAGATCTCCTTCGAATCGGCGGAGCTGTTCGCCATGTTCCACACGCAGGTGCGCGCCGCCGGGCTCACCACGCAGAGCGACTGGAACCGTTTCGGCGACTGCACGGTGCGGCGCGGCTTCGACTGCACGATCCGCCTGTTCGGCGAGCGCGGCCACCCGGATGCGGTGGTCTGCGCGGACGACACCATCGCGTTCGGCGTGATGATGGCGCTGCACGCGCTCGGCATGAGCGTGCCGGAGGACATCAAGGTGGTCGGATACAACGACTCCCCCATCGCCTCGGCGACGTTGCCGACGATGACCTCGGTGCGCCCGCCCTACGATCGCATCGTCTCCGAATCGCTGCGCCTCATCGAGGCGGGCCCCGGCCACCCGAGCCACGTGTCGCTGCCGCCGGAGCTCGTCGTGCGCGTCTCCAGCACCAGACGCTAGGCCCTCGTGCCGGGCGTCCGCATCGCCTTGGACGCGCCCACGATCATGACGACGGCCACCACGATGGCGACGACGTACGTGGCGGTGAACGCGATCGAGGAAACGGCCGCATACATCCTGTGATCGCCGAGATACCGCTGGTCGCCGATCGCCTTGCCGGCGTAAAGCGTCTGGTTCCACTGGATCAGCACGGTGAAGACGAACGACACCAGCCTCGACAGGCCGCCGACGATCAGACCCGCCAGGGGCACGGTGCGCCAGACCGTCGCGCCGGTCGCGCGGCGCAACCGGTCGCCGAGATACAGCAACGGCAGGAACGTGCACACCACGAGCATCAGTCCGTTCGTCAGCAGGTACGCCACGGTCACGCCCATCGGCGCCACGCCCCCGTCCGCGGGCGACGCCGCGCCATAGGCGATGTCGCCGAGCAGCGCGAGCACGGCCATGACCACGGCGACGACCGCCAGACGGGCCGCGACGGCACGGCCCGAGGCGCCGTCCCGTCGCGCCCGTCTTCCTTCGGCATATGCCACCGGGCCTTCCGGCGGGACCGTACGATTCGACGACGACACCAGCACCAGCAGGACGACCGCCATGGCGACCGGCGTGAGGCCGAGGGCGACCCGCATGTCGTTGGTGAGCCGGGTCGCCGCCTGCGGGTTCGTCGTCCCCAGATACGTGCCGTACGGACCGGCGAGCATGGCGGCGCTGAACGCCATGTTCAGCACCGCCAGCACGAGCGCCGTCACGTCGGCGGCGATGCGACGGCCGCGCCGACCTCCGTCGATCAGGGGGATCATCGCCGCCAGGGCCATGAACATGGTCAGGGTGTAGGAGAACGCGTTGCCGATGTCCACGGCGTGGCTGAGCCAATATCCGGCCGTGTACGAAGCCGCCCCGAATCGCATGGACGCATATCCGAACGCGTATCCGAGGGGGATGTAGAGCGCGCTGAGCACCGCGCCGACGAGCACGCCGACCAACGGCGGGCGAACGCCCCGCCACGGGTTCGCGGCTCCCGGCCCCGCAACGGCCGCCATGGGAATCGCACCTGCGGGGATCGCACCTGCGGGGATCGCACCCGCAGGAATCATGCCATTCACCTCAGGCGACGGCGCGAACGTCGTCCGCGGCACCGGCGCCGCCCGGACGGGAGCGACCGGAACGGACGGCCCCGGAGCTTGCGGCATCCCGGGCGCGGCCGTTCCCGGAGCGTGAGGAACGGGGACCGGCGGCGCCGGAACGGCTCCGTGCGCGGGAGCCGGCACCGCAGCCGGCACCGCCTCGGCAACGGGCAGCGGACCGCCGCATGAACCGCAGAACCGTGCATCATCATCGCATTGCGCGCCGCATCGCGTACAGAATCTCATGACCGTCTCCCCTTTCCGGACAGCCGCATCGCCGACGTTCCCGGACATCCCCGGATACCCCCGGAACATCCCGGACGGCGACGAACCTTGCACTTCCAGCATAGGCCCGTACGGTCACGGCGCCGGTCGCGAACCCGTCACGAAATCACGGAGTCACGGAGTCACGGGATCACGAAATCACGGAGTCACGGGATCAGCGCGCAGAACAGGGCTTCGAAGACGAGCGTCGGATTGCCGTTGCCTCCCAGACGCCGCCGCGCCACGGCCACCTCGTCAAGCCGGGCGATGGCGTCGGCACGCGGCATGCGCGCGGCGAGTTCGGTGATCGCCGCCCGGTTCTCCAGGTTGATGAGGCCGACCGCGTCCTCCGCGTCGTTCTGCAGCACGGCGACGTCGCGGTAGACGGAAGCGACGGAGTTGAGCGCGCGGTCGAGCACGTCACGGCTGCGGCGCGTGGCGCGGCGTTTCAGTTCGTCCTTCTTCGCGATCGCATTGTAGGCGCCGCGCAGTTTCGGCGGGATGCGGTCGTCCGCGCCCAGACCGTTGATGCGGCGGAAGTCCGCTTCGGCGCGCGCGGCCTGCTGCGCCACGTCCACTTCGGCCTGCGCCTTCGCGTTGTCGATGAGACGGCCGGCGAGCAGCACCGCATCGGAGGCCTTCGCGAGTCCCAATACGCCGACGACGAGCTCGTCGCGGTCGGTCATCACGCGTTCGTCGGTCGCGTAGAGCTTCGCGATGCCGATGTGCCCCTCCGACAGCCGGGCCGCACGCTTCGCCACATGCGGGTCCGCCCCGACGCTCGACTCGAGGTACGCGGCGACGGCCGCCGGCCCCGGCACGGCGAGGTTCACGATACGCGTGCGCGAACGGATGGTGGGCAGCACGTCCTGTGCGCTGGGCGCGCACAGCAGCCAGATGCAGTGCTCGGCCGGTTCCTCGATCTCCTTGAGCAGCACGTTCGTGGTGCGTTCGAGCATGCGGTCGACGTCCTCGATGATGATGACGCGCCATGGCGCGGTGGCCGGCATCTGCTCGGAGACGCCGATGAGATCGCGCACCTCGTCGATGCCGATGGTCACCTTGTTCGTGGCGAGCACGCTCACATCCGGATGCGTGCCGGCGAGGACCTGTTTCACGACCTTCGTCGGTTCGTCGGACAGGCCGTGGTCCGGGCTTTCGAGCGCGGCCGCGAAGGCGCGCGCGAGGTTCGAACGGCCCGATCCGGGAGGCCCGCAGATGAGCCATGACTGCGCGATCTGCCCCGGGTCGCCGGCGGCGATCGCCTTCAGCTGCTCGACGACCGGCTTCTGCCCGATGATCGAATCCCATACGCTCATACCGGCTCCCCCGCATCGTCGCCCGCGGCGAGACCGGCATCGGCCAGCAGGCCGTCGACGTCCCCGCGGATCGCGGCCCACACCTCGTCGATGGTCCTCGACGCGTCGATCACGCGGAACCGTTCCGGTTCGGCGGCGGCGAGACCGAGGAACGCCTCGCGCGTGCGACGCTGGAACCCGTCGCCCGCCGATTCCATGCGGTCCTCGTCGTGGGTCAGGCGGGAATGGGACAGCGCCGGGTCCATGTCCAGCAGATACGTGCGGTCGGGCAGCAGGCCGTTCGTGCCCCACATGCTCAGGGAACGGATCTCGTCCGCCGTGAGCTCGCGCCCGCCCGCCTGGTAGGCGAGGGACGAGTCGAGGTACCGGTCGGTGATGACCACGGCGCCGCGCTCCAATGCCGGGCGGATGACCTCGGCGACGTGCTGGGCGCGGTCGGCGGCGAACAGCAGCGCCTCGGCGCGCGGGGCGATGTCGGCGGGCGCGGCCTTCGCGGCCTTCCCACCGGTCGCGTTTCGCGCGCCGGACTCCGCCTCGTCGGCGGGGACGCCATGAAGGAGCAGACGGCGGATGGCGCGCCCCAACGGGGTGCCGCCGGGTTCGCGGGTGACGACGACCTCGCGGCCCGCCGCCTCCAACGCCGCACGCAGGCGTTCGACCTGCGTGGTCTTGCCGACGCCGTCGACGCCTTCGAAGGAAATGAACAATCCGGCCATGCCCGCTACTTCTTCTTGGCGGCCTTGGGCTTGGCGGCTACCACCGGCGGGCGTTCGAAGCCCTCGTTGGCGGCAAGCCAGTCGATGTCGGCCTTCACGGTGGAGGCGGTGGAGCCGATCTTCTCCGCGATGCGCGTGTTGGCCCAGCCCTTGGCGGCGAGCTTCTTCACCTCGGCGCGGCGTTCGGCGCGCTTCGCCTCGACGGCGCTCACCTTCGGCGCGGCCTTCGCGGCCTTGGCCCCCTTCGCTCCGCCCTTGGCCGAAGCACCGCGCGAACCGCCGCGGCCGCGCTTGGTCGCCGGGCCCATCGCGCGCTTCTCCGCGAGGATGCGGTACGCGTCCGCCGGCTCGATGGTCGCCGGATCGTACTGGCGCGGCAACGTGCGGTTGGTCTCGCCGTCCGTGAGGTACAGGCCGAAGCGGCCTTCTTTGATGACGACCGGCTTGCCGCTTTCCGGGTCGTTGCCGAGCGCGCGGATCGGTGGCTTGGCGGCGCCGCGGCCGCGGCCGCGGTACTTGGGCTGGGCGAACAGGTCCTTCGCCTGGTCGATGGTGACGGTGAAGATCTCGTCCTCCGAGTTCAGCGAACGGGTCTCGGTGGAGCCGTCCGCCTTCGTCTTGGTGAGGTACGGGCCGTAGCGGCCGTTGTTCGCGGCGACCGTCGAGACGGACACCTCGCCGGTCTCGGTGTTCGTCTCCTCGTAGGAGCCGACCCCGCGCGGCAGGCCGAGCAGCTTCAACGCGTCCTCGAGCGTGAGCGATTCGGGGCTCATCGTCTTGAACAGGCTCGCCATCTTCGGGCGCGGGGCGTCCGACTTGCGCGAACGGCGCGGCGCGGGCTTGCCCGCGGCCTCCGCCTCCTTCGCGGCCTGACGCGCCGCGGCCTCCGCGGCCGCCGCCTCCGGCGTGATCAGCGCCACGTATGGGCCGAAGCGGCCGTTGCGCACCTCGACGGTGCCGCCGGTGGCCGGGTCGGTGCCGAGCACGCGCGGCCCTCCGGAATGGTTCTCGATGAGGTCATGCGCCACCTCGACGGTGAGTTCGTCGGGCGCGATGGTGTCGGGCAGGGAGGCGCGCTTCGGGTTGCCTTCGGCGTCCAGATGCGCCATGTCCTCCAGGTACGGGCCGTAACGGCCGACGCGCACGTGCAGGCCGTCGCCGATCTCGATGGTGTTGATGGCGCGCGCGTCGATCTCGCCGAGCTGCGCGACCTGCTGCTGCAGGCCCTCATGCGCCTCGTCGGCGTTGTGCGCGGCATCGGCGCCGGAACCGAAGTAGAAGCGGGTGAGCCATTCGCGCCCGGTCTCCCTGCCGTGCGCGATCTGGTCGAGGCCGTTCTCCATGTCGGCGGTGAACTGGTAGTCGACGAGCTTGGGGAACTTCGTCTCGAGCAGCTTCGTGACGGCGAACGCCAACCACGAGGGGATGAGCGCGCGGCCGCGCTCGTACACGTAGCCGCGGTCGATGATCGTGGAGATGATCGACGCGTAGGTGGACGGGCGGCCGATCTCCTTGGCCTCCAGGGTCTTCACGAGCGAGGCCTCGGTGTATCGGGCCGGCGGCTGGGTCTCATGCCCGTCGGCGTGCACATCGGAGGCGGCGAGCTCCTGGCCGGTGGACATCGGCGGCAGGGAGGCGTTCTCCTCCTTCGCCTTGCCGTCGCCATCGGCCTTGCCGGATCTGCCCGCCTTGTCGTCAGCATGCCCTGCGGCCGCACGGCGCCCCTCGCCGGTGGCCTTCATGAAGCCCGGGAACTCGATGACGGTGCCGGAGGCCTGGAAGATCGCCTCGCCGTCGCCGCCGGCCGGTGCGGACAGCTTCACCGTGGCGGTGGAACCGGTGGCGTCGGCCATCTGGGAGGCGAGGGTGCGCTGCCAGATGAGCGTGTACAGCTTGAGCTGGTCGACGGGCACCTTGCCGCTCAGCTCCTGCGGGTCGCGGAAGCGCGCGCCGGCCGGGCGGATGCATTCGTGGGCCTCCTGCGCGCCGGCGGTCTTCGTGGCGTACTGCTTGGGCGCGTCGGAAAGGAACTTCGAACCGAAATGGTATTCGACCGCGTCGCGCGCGGCGGCGATCGCCTCCTGCGACAGCGTGACCGAATCGGTTCGCATGTACGTGATGAAACCGTTCTCGTACAGGCCCTGCGCGGCGCGCATCGTGGCGCGCGAGCTCATGCCGAGACGGTTGCCGGCGGTCTGCTGCAGCGTGGACGTGGTGAACGGCGGCAGCGGGCGGCGGCGGTACGGCTTGGATTCCGTGGACACGACGGTGAACGCGGCATCCTTGAGGTTTGCCGCCAGCGCACGCGCCTGCGCCTCGTCCAGCTGCCGGACGTTGCCGGCGAAGCCTTCGGGCGTGAGCCTGCCGTCCGGCCCGAAGTCCTTCGAGACGGCCAGACGCTTGCCGCCGAGCGCGGTCATGCGCGCGTCGAACGTGACGGCCTCGCCCTCCGCGTCCGGCGCGGACAGGGTGGCGGTCAGATCCCAGTAGGGCGCGCGGACGAACGCCATGCGCTCGCGCTCGCGCTCGACGATGAGGCGCGTCGCGACGGACTGCACGCGGCCGGCGGACAGGCCCGGCCCCACCTTGCGCCACAGCACGGGGGAAAGCTCGTAGCCGTAGAGGCGGTCGAGGATGCGGCGGGTCTCCTGCGCGTCGACCATGTCCGCGTCGACGTCGCGGGTCTGGCCGAGCGACTTCTGGATGGCGTTCTTGGTGATCTCGTGGAACACCATGCGCTTGACCGGCACCTTGGGCTTGAGCGTCTCGACCAGGTGCCACGCGATGGCCTCGCCCTCGCGGTCCTCATCGGTGGCGAGGTAGAGTTCGCTGGCGTTCTTCAACGCGGATTTGAGTTCGGAGACGGTGCGCTTCTTATCGCCGTCGACGATGTAGTAGGGCTTGAAGCCGTCATTCACGTCGACGCCGAACTTGCCGTACTTCGCCTTGTCGACGGCGGGCACCTGGCTGGGCTGGGCGAGATCGCGGATGTGGCCCACCGATGCCATCACGGTGTAGCCGTCCCCCAGGTATCCGCCGATCTTGCGGGCCTTGGTGGGAGACTCCACGATCACCAGTTTGGTGCCGTTAGCGGTTCCCTTTGCCATGACCTCTCCTTATATCTCTGTCGTTCGTGGAGTCATCATACCCACCAGCGGTGGTCAGCCCGCGCGTCAGCGGCGCTTCGGCGGGGCCGGCGGCGCGCCGACGAGGCCGAGTTTGGTCAGCGGCGCGGCGGTGAGCTGGCGCGTCACGAGCGCCAGTCCGAACGTGAGCGCGACGACGCCGACGATCATGATGACGGACGCGGCGACCGAGCCGGAACGCGCCCACTGCGCGCTCATCAGCAGGCCCGGCGCGACCTGCCAGACCACGTATGCGGCGTACAGGCAGGCGAGGGCGCCGCCGGTGACGGCGATGGACCCGACGATCTGCACGCCGGCGGAGGAGCGGCGCTTGCCGGTGGCGTCCATGCCGGACGCGCGCGTGAACGCGAGGACGATGAGGGCGATGCCGCCGACGAGCGTGACAGCCATGACCACATCGGAGGGGCGATGCCACTGGCCGTGCACGACGGACATGCCGACGAACGCGCTCCAGCAGACGCCGACGAGCGCGGCGACCCAACGCCAGCCGCGCGACACCGCGCACAGCAGCGCGACCGCGGCGGCGACGGCCAGGATCGTATGCCCCGAAGGCGCGGAATTGCCGGCGGTGATCTTCGTGTGGATGATGAACGGACGCGGCAGCACGTCCTTGAGCAACGAGGCGGCGAAGCACAGCACGCCGAAGACGACGAGCTGGCCGAGCAGCCACCAACGTTTGCGTGCGACCGCGACGACGGCCGCGACGACGGCGAGCAGCGCCGAACCGATGAGCACCACGAGATGCGTGCCGAGGCCGAGCATGGCGGCCAGCCATCCGGGCACGAGGCCGTTGAACGAGTATTCGACCATATCGTCGAAGGACTGGCCGGTCTCCGTGTGCACGCCGAACCAGTAGACGCCGGCGGCCGCGGCGAGGAGCAGCAGACCGAGGACGAGGCACAGCACCCTGCTGGATACGCGCGGACGGCGGGCCAGCGGATCGTCCTCGACGAGCATGCCGTGCCGTCCGACGCCGGATGTCTTCGCGGCGTCGTCCCCGTGCGCGCCGTCCGTGGGATCGCCGTCGTAGTCGGCGATGTCGGACAGGGTGACGGGCGTCTCCTTGACGGTGGGGATGTCCAACGGCTCGAAATCGCGCAGCAGATTCACCGGGGCATGGGGGTCGCGGATCTGGGGATTCGTGGGTTGCTGTTCGTCGGTCATGCACCCCAGACTAGCCCACACGCATAGAAAAACCTCCACGCACCCGCAAGAGGCCGCTTACCCTTGCTGCATTCCTGCCCTGGGGGAGTTGGGCGACGTAGCGCCGCGTGGAGGCTTCGACCACTATACACCATGCCGGGACCTCGTGGTGTCGCGCTCCCCCACGGTAGTATTGGTCGCAATCGAATCGCACATCGCGGGTGAAAGGATCGGTGTCGTATGGCTGGTAACGGGGCGTCGCAGGCGGGAAGTCCGCGGTATCCGGATTTGGTGATTGTGGGCGCGGGCCTGTTTGGTTTGACGGTGGCGCAGCAGGCGGTGGAGCATACGGGCGCGCGCGTGCACATCATCGATGTGCGTGGTCATATCGGCGGCAACGCGTACAGCTATTTCGACGAGGAGACGGGCGCGGAGATCCACCAGTACGGCGCGCATTTGTTCCACACGTCCAACAAGCGCGTGTGGGAGTACGTGAACCGGTTCACCGAGTTCACCGACTACGTGCACCGCGTGTACGCGACGCATGACGGCGTCGTCTACCCGCTGCCGATCAACCTCGGGACCATCAACCAGTTCTTCCGTGCGGCGTACACGCCCGCCGAGGCACGCGCGGTCATCGAGGAGCAGGCGGGCGAATTGGCGGGCACGGACCCGCAGAACCTCAACGACAAGGGCATCCAGCTGATCGGCCGTCCCCTGTACGAGGCGTTCATCAAGAACTACACGGGCAAGCAGTGGCAGACCGACCCCTCGGAACTGCCCGCGTCGATCATCAAGCGCCTGCCGGTCAGGTTCAACTACGACAACCGCTACTTCAAGGACACGTGGGAGGGCCTGCCCAGGGACGGGTACACGAAGTGGATGGAGCGCATGATCGACGATCCGAGGATCACCGTCGGACTGGGCGTGGACTTCTTCGACGAGTCGCAGCCGTACAACAAGAAGGCGCTCCAGGCGGCGGGCGTGCCGGTGGTGTACACGGGGCCGATCGACCGGTACTTCGACTACGAGCTCGGGGATTTGAAGTGGCGGACCGTGGACTTCAAGGAGGTCCGCTACGACGAGGGCGACCATTTCGGCTGCCCGGTCATGAACTTCTCCGACGCGGACGTGCCCTACACGCGCGCCATCGAGTTCAAGAACTTCAACCCGGAACGCCGCGACTCCCAGAACCCGGACAGGACCGTGGTCTGGCAGGAGTACAGCCGGTTCGCCGAGCGCGGCGACGAACCCTACTATCCGATCAACACGGACGAGGACAGGAAACTCTACGCCCAATACGAGGCGAAAGCCAAGGCCGAGCCGAAGACCGTGTTCGGCGGCCGCCTGGGCACGTACAAGTACTACGACATGCACCAGGTCATCGACACCGCCCTCACCGCCTACGAAACCCAAGTCGCCCCGTTGCTCAACAAGTAGGGGTATCCGGCACCGGGCCCGGAGACGGCATCGGCACACACGGGGGCGGCTGGCTACCGGGCGGGACACGCGCACGCCCGGCCTCGCCAGCCGCCTCCGTTTTGTGAGGATTTCATACACAAACCGGCCGCCAAGCCCCCATCCAAGCCCATTCCAAGTCCTTTTTTCAAGGCTTATGGCTACGGTGGAACCTATGGTTTCACATTCTCGTAACGGCAGAGGTCATGCCAGGGGAACGGCGGAGCGCAAACCCGCCGCCCGTCATTACCGGGGCGGCAACCATCGCGTGAGCGGCGGAAAGGGCCCGAAACTCAAGGGCCGCAGCAAGCATCTCGTACTCAAGTGGCTGCTTGGCCTGATCGCGGCGGGGCTCGCCGCCGGCATCGGCCTGTTCGCATACCTGTATTCCACCACGGAGATCCCGCAGCCGGAGAAGATCGCGATGGCGGAGAACACGACCGTCTACTTCAGCGACGGCACCACTGAGATGGGCACCTTCTCCGAGCAGAACCGCGACATCATCAGCTGTTCCACGCTGCCCGACTACGTGGGCAACGCCATCGTGGCCTCCGAGAACCGCACGTTCTACACCGACAAGGGCATCGACCTGCGCGGCATCGGCCGCGCGATCGTCAACAACGTCACCAAGGGCACCCGCCAGGGCGGCTCGACCATCACCCAGCAGTACGCGGAACGCTATTATCTGGGCGAAACCACCTCGTACACCGGCAAGCTGCACGAGGCGATCCTCGCGTTGAAGATCGCGCAGAGCCAGGACAAGAGCGAAGTGCTGTGCAACTACATGAACACGATCTACCTCGGTCGCGGCGCGTACGGCATCCAGGCGGCGGCGAAGGCGTACTTCAACAAGGACGCGAAGGACCTCACGCTGTCCGAGGCGGCCACGCTCGCCGGCATCATCCCCTCCCCTTCCGGCTGGGACCCGGCGCAGAACCCGAAGATGGCAAAGCAGCGTTTCAACCGTGTGATCCGCATCATGCGCGAGGACGGCTACATCACCGCCAAGCAGGCCCGTGAGGCGAAGATGCCGGGCACGGCGGAGATCAGCCAGCAGGACGTCTACAAGGGGCCGAACGGCTATCTGCTCCAGATGGTGCGTGACGAGCTGGAAAGCCGCAAGGCGTTCACCAAGGACGAGCTCGACACGGGCGGCTACAAGATCGTCACCACCATCGACAAGTCCAAGCAGGACCTCATGCAGCAGGTGGTGAGCCCCTCGTCCAACGGCATGCAGGGCGTGGTGCCCGACGGCATGCAGTTCGGCGCGATGAGCGCGAACCCGAAGGACGGTTCGATCATCGCCCTGTATGCGGGCGACGACTACCTCACCAAGCAGCTCAACAACGCCACGCAGGCGCAGTACGAGGTCGGCTCCACGATGAAGCCGTTCGCCCTGCTCGACGCCGTGCAGGCGGGCGTGAGCCTGGACACCCTGTTCAACGGCAACTCCTACCGCACGTACCCGGGCATCACCGGCACGGTGAGCAACTTCGGCGGCGAGAACATGGGCACCATCAACCTGTACAAGGCGACGGCCATGTCGTCGAACACCGTGTACATGGATCTGCAGACCAAGCTCGGCACGAAGAAGATCGCGCAGACGGCCCGCACGGCCGGCGTGCAGACCACGGCGCTCGACGGCTCCGAACCGTACACCGTGCTCGGCAACAACGCCCTGACCGTGGAGGACATGACCTGGGCGTACGCCACGCTCGCCAACCAAGGCAACAAGCCCACGCTGCACATCGTGGCGGCCGTCAAGGACGGCGACGGCAAGGACCTCTACCAGGCGCCGACCGGCACCGAACGCGTGTTCGCCGCCAACGACACGAACCTGGTGACCAAGGCGCTCACCGGCGTGGTCCAGTCCGGCACGGCGACCGAGGCCCGCGCCATCGGCCACAACGTGGCGGGCAAGTCCGGCACGTCGAACAACTCGTACGCGGCGAGCTTCGTCGGCTACACGCCTTCCGTGGTGTCCACGTTCGCCATGTGGTACCCGGACGCGAACGGCAACCCGCAGGAGATCCCCGCGTTCGGCCAGTGGACCGGCGGCTCCGACTATCCGGTGCACCTGTTCACCCAGTACATGACGCAGGCGCTGAGCGGCACCGACAACGAGGCGTTCCCCACCGCGAAGGACAACGGCAAGGTGGGCGGCTCCGACGGCACGTGGGGCCTCGGTTCCAAGACCGCCACCAAGCAGAAGTCCGATGCGGAACTGCAGCAGGAGGAGCAGGACAAGCAGTGCGCGGCCGACCCGCAGTCCAGCTCCAGCTGCCCGGGCTACGTCGACCCGAACGCCGGTGATTCGAACGGCGACGTCAACGACGGCACGGGCGACAATTCCGGAAGCGGCGACGGCAACTCCGGCGACAATAACGGCAACAACGGCGGTTCCGGCGGCAACGGCGGGGACAACGGCAACAACGGCGGAGGCAACTCCGGCGGCGGCAACGGCAACAACGGCGGGGACAACAACGGCGTCGTGAACGGCGGCTGACCGTCGGCCGCAGAGGGTAACGGCCCGTTCCGCGTCGGCGGGGCCGTTACCCCCCCCCCCGCCGGCACGGTTTCCCGGCGACGCCCGGCAAACCGCCCGCAACGGGAAAAGGCTCCGTGCGAATCATTCGGATTCGCACGGAGCCTTTTTCCGTATGGCCGATTACTCAGCGACGGCCGGCGTTGGCGCGGTTGATCGCGGAGATGATCGCCTTGAGCGAGCTTGTGATGATCGAGGAGTCGATGCCGACGCCCCAGATGATCTGCGCGTCGTCGTCCTCGCCCACCTGGCACTCGACGTAGGAGGCGGCCATGGCGTCCGTGCCGACGGACATGGTGTGTTCCACGTAGTCCATCACGGAGGCCTCGATGCCGAAGTTCGACAGGGCGTTGAGGAACGCGGCGATCGGGCCGTTGCCGATGCCGGAGACCTCGCGCACCTGCTCCTCGTCTTTGCCGACGTTGATGCCGCGGTCGAGCACCTTCGCCTTGAGCACGGTGTCGGAACCGTCCTCGCCGGAGGAGACGGACACCTTGAGCAGCTTGAGGCGGCCCCACGGGGCGAGTGTGGCGTCGTGCGTGTCGCCGACGACCACGCCGGCGGCGGTCATGCCCGACTGCTCGACCGGCAGGTACTCGTCCTTGAAGAGGCGCCAGATGTCCTCGTCCTTGACTTCCTTCTTGGTGTCGTCCGCGTACTTCTGCACGATCTTGTCGAACTCCACCTGCAGGCGCTTCGGCAGGTCGAGGTTGTGGTTCGTCTTGAGCAGGTACGCCATGCCGCCCTTGCCGGACTGCGAGTTGACGCGGATGATCGCCTCGTACGTGCGGCCGATGTCCTTCGGGTCGATCGGCAGGTACGGCACGAGCCAGACGAAGTCGTCGAGGTTGGCGCCGGCGCGGTCGGCCGCCACCTGACGGGCCTCGAGGCCCTTCTTGATGGCGTCCTGGTGCGAGCCGGAGAACGCGGTGAACACGAAGTTGCCCGCGTACGGGTGGCGCTCGGAGATCTTGATCTGGTTGCAGTACTCGACGGTCTTGCGGATCTCCGGCACGTTCGAGTAGTCGATCTGCGGGTCGACGCCCTGCGTGAGCAGGTTGAGGCCCAGCGTGACGAGGTCGACGTTGCCGGTGCGCTCGCCGTTGCCGAGCAGGCAGCCCTCGACGCGGTCGGCGCCGGCGAGCACGGCCAGCTCGGTGGCGGCCACGCCCATGCCCTCGTCGTTGTGCGGGTGGAGGGACAGCACGATGGAGTCGCGGTCCTGCAGGTGGGTGGAGACGTACTCCACCTCGTCGGCGAACACGTTCGGCGTGGTCATCTCGACGGTGGCCGGCAGGTTGATGATCATCGGGTGCTCGGGGGTCGGCTTGATGACGTCGATCACCGCGTTGCACACCTCGACGGCGTACTCCGGCTCGGTGCCGGTGAACGATTCCGGCGAGTACTCGTAGTAGAGGTCGATGCCCTTGGCCTCGCCCTCAAGGCTCTTGCACAGCTCGGCGGCGTCGGTGGCGAGCTTCTTGATCTCGGCCTTGTTCTTGCGGAACACGACCTCGCGCTGCAGCACGGACACGGAGTTGTAGAAGTGCACGACCGCGCGCTTGGCGCCCTTGAGCGCCTCGTAGGTGCGGCGGATGAGGTGCTCGCGGCACTGGGTGAGCACCACGATGGTGACGTCGTCCGGGATGAGCTCACGCTCGATGAGCATGCGGATGAAGTCGAAGTCGGTTTCGGAGGCGGACGGGAAGCCCACCTCGATCTCCTTGAAGCCCAGGGAGACCAGGAGGTTCCAGAAGCGCAGCTTGCGCTCGGAGTCCATCGGGTTGACGAGCGCCTGGTTGCCGTCGCGCAGATCGACGGAGCACCAGCGGGGCGCGCGCTGGAGCTTCTTGCCCGGCCAGGTGCGCTCCGGGTAGTCGAACGGCACCTGCTTGTCGTAGGCGACGTACTTGTTGTAGGGCATCCTGCTCGGCTTCTGCGGGTCGCCGATGAAGCGTGCGGGAGGCAGCAGCGGGTCGTTGTTCCCTCCGTTGGATGCCGCGGCCACGGCCGCGAGATCGAATACCGATGATTGATCCTGACCCATCGTTCCTCCTTACTTGATTGCTGGCCGAACGTCGCCGGCCACATGGGCGCCGGAACACTGCCGCCGGCGCGGGAATCGTTTACGCGCATGTAACATGCGTAATTCCCCATCCTACCGGCGGCGCATCCCAACGCCTCGCCGTCGTTCACCTGCCGGCCGGCGGTGTTCCGCCACGCGCCGCCGGTCTAGACTGAAGGCATGACACTGCGTTTCCGTGAGGACGGCACGTTCCGCGTGCTGCAGATGGCCGACATCCAGGACAAGCCCGACGTCGACAAGGACACGATCCGCCTCATCGGGGAGGCGATCCGGACCGCCGACCCCGATCTGGTGGTGTTCACCGGTGACCAGATCCGCGGCTACGACCCCGCCTACATCGACACGTTCCTGCGCCGCCGCGGCGAGGAGCCGGGCGCGCGCGTGCGCCTCGTCACCGAGATCGAGGCGAAGCTGCAGGGCGTGCGGCGCAAGATGGCGCAACGGCGCAACCCGGACGTGCCGCCGGTCGACGACGTGGTCACGCCCGACGAGCTGATGGACGACACCCGCCGCAAGGTGCGCGACACGTTCGCCGCGTTCCTGGGCCCGGTGATGAACGCGGGCGTCCCGTTCGCCGCCACCTACGGCAACCACGACTTCCAGTGCGGCATCCTCGCCGACGAGCAGGACGGCATCTACCGCGAGTTCCCGGGCTGCCTCAACCCATGCGCCGGCTCCGGCGACCTCGCCCTCGAGCCGGGCACGTTCGCGTTGCCCGTGGAGGCGTCCGACGGGTCGGGCCGTGTGGCGATGGGAGTGACGATGATCAATTCCGGCGACTACGCGGAGAAGAACACGCCCGCCGAACGCGACGCGCAGTATCCGCTGTACGCGACGAACCCGCGCCGGCTCGACCTGGCCGATTCCGACGGCTACGGCACCCCCTCCCCCGAGGCGATCGCGTGGCTGGAATCCTCGCAGCGGGCGTTGGCCGCCCGCAACGGCGGCAAGCCGGTGCCGACCATCGCGTTCCAGCACATCCCGCCGCAGGAGTTCTACGACGTGCTGAAGGAGGTTCCCGCCTGGACGCCGAACGCCGTGGAGGGCGCACGCACGCACGCGGGCCGCTGCTACGTGCTCGACGAATCCAAGTGCCGCCCCGGCTCAAGGCTCGGCGAGGCGATCGGCTGCGCGGACGAGAACGTGGGCGAGGTGGATGCGATGCGCGATGCGGGCGGCTATTTCGCCCTGTTCTGCGGCCATGACCACAAGAACGCGTTCGTCGGCCATTCCGACGGCATCGATCTGGGGTATGCGCCCACCTGCGGATTCGAATGCTACGGGCCGAAGTCGCGTCTGCGCGGCATCCGACTGTTCGAGTTCCGCGAGGACGACCCGGCCGCCTATGTGACGCACATGCTCACGTGGGGCGATCTGGTGGGCCGCTATTCCGGCAACGAGGTGCGCGTGTGGTTCGAGGACCATTGCGTGACGGACGGCGCAAGCGTGCGCAACGAGCTGCGCCGCCCGCAGGTGTTCGCCACGCTCGCCGCATTGGGCGGCGCGGCCGCCTACTGGCTGGCGCGATCGTTCCGGCGGAAGCCCGTTTCCCGGAGATAACCGGCGGCCCATCTTCCGAAGATAGCCTACGGAAATACTCTCTGCGGCGGATATTACGGAGACAATCACGACATGCGCAGGAACAGCGCGTCTGCACCGTGGTCGGAGGCCAGCGCGACGGCCTTGCGGCTGGGGTCGAGCCCGCCCACGCCCCACGCGCCGGTCTCGTCGCGGATCTGCCCCAGTGTGGTGCCGCCGGAGTACCACTGCCATGTGCCGCACGGCTTCATGCCGCTGCGCCGCTGGTCGGCGGGCGTGGCCCTGTCGCCGATGGTCAGCGAGTCGGCGTCGCATTGCAGCTCGTAGCCGGCGTCGGTCTTCCTGATGGAGGAGAACCGGCCGGTGATGTTCACCGTGCTGGAAGGCGTGTCCGAATTGAGGTGGGCGGCGTTCTCGTCGTCCGCGGCCGTGTAGGCGGCGTTGAAGGTGCCGTCGGAACGCAGGGTGAGATCGGTGCGGGTGATGGCGGAGCTGGACCAGGAGTAGTTGCCGGCGACCTCTTTGAACATCGCCTTGCCCGCGGCGGAATCCGGGGACGCGCTCGAGGAAGAGGAGCCGGAGGACGACGAGGATGAACCACCCGAACCGGATGAACTAGACGAACCACTCGAACCGGACGAACCGGACGTGCCGGAACCGTTCCCGGAGGCGGAGGCCTCCGCGGACCGCGCGATGGAACGGGAATCCTGCCATGCCGCCACGCCGTATCCGATGAACACGCCCGATGCCAACATGACCAGACAGGCCACCGCACCCACGATGGCGATGAGTTTCGTACGACGGTCCTTCATCATCGAATCCTTCCGCTATTCCCCGTTCCGTGATTCCAGTCTCGACCCACATGACGACGAAAGGCCGTGCGCGGGCCGTACGGCGGACGACGTCTTCCGGACCATCGGCCCCGGATCGCTCCGATCCGACGATCATCGAGACGTGGTTTCCCACACGGCCCGCGCACGGCCTTCATGGGGCTCCGTCCGTCGGGGACGGGCCGGAGATGCGGGCCAAAGCCACCGGGCCGAAGCCCCGGGCGGGAGGTTGTCGGGGCGAAGCCCTCCCCCGGACCGCATCTCCGGCCCGGCAACCCGGCCCGGCGACCCAGTTCCCCGGGCTACTGGAGGTAGTAGACCGTGTCGGTCGTGGGCGCGTTGTTCATGTGGTAGCCCATGAAGTAGAGGCACGGCTTGCTGCTGTCGAAGTCCCCTTCGGAACTCGCGTTGAACGGGGTCCCGCCGTCCGCCACATCGAAGGTCGCGCCCTTGAAGATGTACAGCGGGTTCAGCGGACGCTGGGTGATGTTCGCCTCGATGACGTCCATGCTGTCCAGGCAGTCCGATCCGCTGAGGCTTTCGCCGCTCATCGTCTTGCACTGGTAGTCGCTGTCCGGGCCCGTCAGGTCCAGGAACGGGGCGTCCTCGGGGCTGGAATAGTACCGGTCCCAGCTGCCCGTGCGCATCGTGAGCTTCGTCGCGTGCGAGTACAGGTCGGGGCTTTCGCCGTCCTTCACCTTGAGCGTTCCGCTCTTGTCCAGCGTGACGCAGCTGTCGTCGGACTTGAGGCAGTACGTGCCGGCGATCGGCGTGAAGTCGCCGTCGTCGACCGCGCTGCGGATCTCGTCCTCGGAGTACGTCTTCGACTTCTTCGACTGCTTCGCGTCCGTCTTGTCGCCGCTGGACTTCGTCTTGGACGAACCGGTGTCGACGTTCGCGTCGGGCAGGTCGTCCCAGTCGTAGCTGCCGGCCTGTTCGACGAGGTAGTAGGCGGTGTCGTCGCTGGGCGCGGGCTTCATCTTGACGATCTTGTCCTTGCCGCTGCCGTAGCCGTTGTACGGCAGGAACGGGTTGGAGTTGGCCATGCCGTTCGACATGGAACGCGCCGCCGTGGTCTTGTCGTACAGCTTCGGGTCGCGGTAGAGCAGGAACGGACGGTCGGTGTCGACGGACTTCTGCTTCTTGGCGGCCGCGAGCGCGTCCTTGTCGAAGAACCCGTCGTTTTCGAGGCTCTTGAGATCGGCGCCCTCCGGCACCACCACGAAGTAGTCCTGCATATGGTATTCGCCGTCGTCGCAGGTCGTGCCGCCCACGCTGTTGCCATCCACGCGGGTGCTGCCGCACCAGTAGTTGGTGAGGCTCTGGCCGGGCATGAGCTCGAACGCGCCGGTGTCGCCGGTGAGCAGGTAGCCGGCCTTCGAGTTGCTGCAGTACGGCTGCTGGATGGCGTCGCAGGAGATCAGCGTGGAGTATTCGCCGTATTCGGTGCCGTCCTTGCCGGTCGGGTAGGGGATGCTGCCGGTGTCGAGGTCGTCGCCGCTGTCCTTGTTGTCGAAGGTGATGCAGTCGCCGGCGTTGTTGCACCATGTGCCGGAGGCCACGCCGGAGACGCCGAGCATGTTCGTGGATGCGCCGGTCTCGGGCGAATTGTGGATGCTGTACGCCTCCTTGACGCCCTTCGCGTCGATGCCGTAGTAGAGCGTGATCTCGTCGCCTTCGGACATGGCCGAGCCGGGCGCCGGGTCGGAGCCGGTGATCTTGCCGACGTTCTTCTTGGAGGAGAAGCGCGGCCTCATGGTCACGTCGTAGCCCTGCGATTCGAGGTCGGACTCCACCTTGTCCTTGTCCTTGCCGATGATGTCGGCGCCGAGGCCGTCGCCCTTGGTGGCGACGCCCACGAAGATGCCCTTGTCGAGCTCGTCCTTGGCGACGCCCTGGCCGGCGGCCGGGTAGGTGGCGACCACGCGGCCGGCGGGGGTGTTCTTCGTGTCGTTGACGATGACCTGCTTGTAGTGCACGGGCACGCCCATGTTCTCGAACGTGGAGACCACCTTGTTCACGTCCTTGCCGATGGTGTCGGCGGGCACGCCCGGGCCGGCGGACTCCTGCACGGTGACGGTGGATCCGGCGTCCACGCGCTCGCCCTGGCTGAAGCCCTTGTAGCCGACGAAGACGCCGGCGTCCGAACCGGAGAACACCTTTTCGGTCTTCGTCTTGAGGCCCTTGGCCTTGAGCGCCTCGGTGACGTCCTTCGCCTTGACGACCGAGCCCTTCTTGCCGTTCTTGCCGGAAGCCTGCGAGGTGATCGACGCCGGGTCGGGCAGGGACTTGCCGCCCCACACTTCGGAGCGGTAGGTGAGGAACGCGGCGAGACCGGCCACGATCACGGCGACCAATGCGACGATGCCGATGACGACCGGCTTGCTCAGTTTCTTCCGGGCCGGGGCGGCGGCAACGGCCGCGGCGTCCGCCGGAACGCCCGCGGCCGCGCCCGCGGGCGCGGCCGGAGCGGGGTTCTCCCCCTCCGCGGGCGGCACGAACGCGGGGGCCGGTTCGACCGGCGGCATGGCCTGCGTCGGGTTGTCGACGGGTTCCGCGACCGGAGGCATGGCGGTCGTTTCGGCCGTATCGGGCGTGGGAACCGGAGCCGGGACGGCCTGTGTCGGGGCGGCTTCCCCGGTTTCGGCCGGTTCCGCCGGCGTTTCGGGCGTGGGGACCGGCACGGGCGCATGCGCGGTGCTCAGCACCGTGGCGTCCATGTCCTCCGGTTCCTGCGGCGCGGGTTCCATCGCCAAAGGCGCACCGCAGCTGACGCAGAACTTCGATTCCGCATCGTTCCTGGCGCCACATTGATTGCAGAACATGGCTTCTCTCTTTCTCCTCTTCATCGTGTGCCGATGAAACAGTTCCTGTGGCGACGCCTGTCACGGGGCCACCCCTTTATCCTGCCGTTACCAACGGTAGCGCCCGCGGCCGCGGGAATCGCGAGCCGTCCCACGGAACGCCCACGGAACGCCCACGGAACGCCCGCGGAAACCCCGGCGGTTCCTCCCCGCACGCGGCCGCCCCGGCGGTCGGGCACCCACGCCGGTCAAGCGTGCCGCCCGGTCATTTCACGTCCTTCACGGTCGCGTCGGGCAGGTCGCTCCAGTCGAGGTCGCCGTCCTGTTCGACGAGATAGTAGGCGGTGGCGTCGCTGGGCGCGGGCTTCATCTTGACGAGATGGTTCGCGCCGTTGTCGTTGACGGGCACGAACGGGTTCGTGTTCAGGCCGCCGTTTGCGGGGACCTTGGTCTGGTCGTACTGGCTCGCGTCGCGCATGAGGATGAACGGCCGGGACGTGTCCACGCCCTTCTGCCTGTGCGCCGCCTGCAGGGATCCGGCGTCGAAATAACCGGAGTCCTCGAGCGCCTCGAGGTCGGAGCCGACGGGCACGTAGAGCAGGAAGTCCTTCATGTCGAAGGTGGGCGTGGCGGAGCACGACATGGGCGCGCCGGTACCGCCCAGCCGGTCGCCGCAGTTCATGAGCCCGCGGCCCGCGTACAGTTCGAACATGCCCCATTGCTTCATGAGCAGGTGGTTCTTCATCGGCAGATCGGACCCGGACAATCCGGACCCGGACAGCGGGACCACGTTCTGGGTGAACGGGGCGAGCCCGAGGGTGTCGTATCGGTCCGAGGGCTCCCGGCCTTTGATCTGCAGGTAGGTGTCGGAGGCGTAGCCGTCGTCCGCCTCCTCCA
The DNA here is from genome assembly GCF_010667645.1 of Bifidobacterium platyrrhinorum. Taxonomy (GTDB): domain Bacteria; phylum Actinomycetota; class Actinomycetes; order Actinomycetales; family Bifidobacteriaceae; genus Bifidobacterium; species Bifidobacterium platyrrhinorum. The sequence goes on along the minus strand of NZ_WHZV01000004.1, from coordinate 188,326 downwards.
GCGTGATGCAGTCCTTGGAGACGTCCTGCACCTGGCTGCGGCAGTACATGCCGATCATCGGCGTGGCGTTCTCCTTGAGCACGGTGACGCCGCCCTCGTCCTCGCTGAACAGGTCCATGTTGTCGGACTTGTCGACGCCGTAGTAGAGCGTCACGCTGTCGCCGGGTTCCGGCGCGGAGCCGGGGGCCGGGTAGGATCCGGAGATTTTGCCCACGTATCGTTCGGACGAGTAATGCGGTTCGAGGTCCACGTCGTAGCCCTGCGATTCGAGTTCGTCGACGGCGTCGGACTTGTCGGCGCCGAGGATGTCGACGGGGATGCCGTCGCCCTTGGTGGCGACGCCCACGAAGATGCCCTTGTCGAGCTCGTCGTCGCCCAATCCCACGCCGGGCGCCGGGTAGGTGGCGCTCACGCGGCCTTCCGGCGTCTTGCTGTCGGAGGAGATGACGACCTGCTTGTAGTGCACGGGCACGCCCATATCCGCGAACGTGTCGACCACCTTGTCCACGTCCTTGCCGATGGTGCCCTTCGGCACGCCCGGACCGGCGGATTCCCGCACGGTCACGGTGGAGTCGGCGTTCACGCGTTCGCCCTGGCTCGCGCCGGAATAGCCGATGAACACGCCGCGGTCCGCGCCGGAGAACACCTGCACGGTCTTGGTCTTCAGCCCTTTCGCCTCGAGCGCGGCCGTCACGTCGCGCGCCTTGACGACGGACGTCTTCTTCCCGTTCGCGGCGGTCACCTCCTTCGCGACGGACGACGGGTCGGGCAGGGTCTTGCCGCCCCACACCTCGGCACGGTAGGTGAGGAACGCGGCGAGACCGGCGACGACGACCGCAATCGCCACGACGACCGCGAGCATGAGCGGAAGCCGGTTGCGCGGCGCGGCAGCCAAGGCGGACGGACCGCGCGACGGCGGCACGGAAGACGGTCCGGAAGACGGCGCGGGCGCGACCGTGCCGTCGCCCGGCGTGCCGGCGTCCGACGCCGCGGATGACGGCGGCAACGGCACGGGAGGAACGGATGGCGTCGCCGACCGCGCGACGGGGACGGCGGATGGCCGGGGCGCCGGCTTCCCCTGACCGGACAGGACCGTCGCGTCATCGGCAGCGTCGGCGAGCGGCGCGCCGCATTCGACGCAGAACCGGCCGCCGTCGGCATTGACGGCGCCGCATGTCGTGCAGAACATCGTGGTCTTCCCTCTCCTACGCATGACGAACCGTTTCCAGTCTAGCCATGCGTGGATGGCACGCCGGGAACGACGCCGGCATGGGAAGGAAGTCAGACGAACAGGCTCACGCCGCGGCGCGCGATGCAGTACGCGTTGCCGAGCCACGTGTGGCGCGAGTTGGGCCATACGGCGCCCAACCGGGGAGCGTTCTGGCTCATCCAGATGGACGGCACGCGGCCGTCGGCGGAACGCGAGCCGAGCAGGTTGAAGCCGTTCTTCTCCAGCAGCCATTCCGGATGCTGCGTGGCGATGGCGAGGCCCTCCTCCAGGGTGAGCGGCAGGCGTTCGTCCGAATCGATGAGCTTGCGCGCCACATCCGGTTCGCGGTTCACGTAGCAGGTGCCGGTATGCGGGTCGACGACCAGGTAGAACGGACCCTCCGGTGGCTCGAAACCGTCCTGGGGCAGGAAGCTGGCGATGTCGCGCGGGGGCATGGTGGTGAATCCGGCCATGCGGTAGATGGAGGTTCGCGCGATCAGCGATTCGGGCGAGACGAGCTCGCGCGTCGGCACCAACAGGATGTTCGCGCCCAGGTCGGAATGCTCCAACGCCGTGATGAGCGGGTTGGCGAGCGCCCGGAACGCGGCGGCGCTCATATCCGCCACGTCCGGGTAGCCCAACGCCACGATTCGATCGAGTTGCCTGCGCGCTTCCTGAGATGCTATCGACATGCCTACTACAGTAGCGCGTGCGCGGTAACGCAATGGCGCGGTGATGCGATGGCGTGATGATGCGTCGACGCTCTGACTCTCCGACGCTGTGCCGGGCGGCACCGCACGCCGACCATTGCGCCGGCCATCATGCGGAACCGTGCGGCATGAGGGTGCGCGGTTCCGTAGGATGGTGCCTTAAGTGTGTAACCGCCCATCCATCCCAAGAGGTTCGATATGTCCGAAAAACTGAAGGTCGGCGTGCTTGGTGCCACCGGCATGGTCGGCCAGCGTTTCATCACGCTGCTGGAAAACCACCCGTGGTTCGAGGTGACGACGCTCGCCGCCTCCGCGCATTCCGCCGGCAAGACGTATGAGGAGGCCGTCGGCGACCGTTGGAAAATGGAAGCGCCGATGCCGGAGTACGTCAAGCACATGACGGTGGTCGACGGCGACGACGCCGAGAAGGTCGCCGCGGGCGTGGACTTCATGTTCTCCGCGGTGAACATGCCGAAGGACCAGATCCGCGCGATCGAGGAGCGTTACGCGAAGACGGAGACGCCGGTCGTGTCGAACAACAGCGCGCACCGTTGGACCCCGGACGTGCCGATGGTCGTGCCGGAGATCAACCCGGAGCATTTCGCCGTGATCGAGCACCAGCGCAAGCGTCTGGGCACGACGCGCGGCTTCATCGCCGTCAAGCCGAACTGCTCGATCCAGGCGTACACGCCGGCGCTGGCCGCGTGGAAGGAGTTCGAGCCGCATGAGGTGGTGGTGAGCACTTACCAGGCGATCTCCGGCGCGGGCAAGACGTTCAGGGACTGGCCCGAGATGGTGGGCAACATCATCCCGTTCATCTCCGGCGAGGAGGCGAAAAGCGAGAAGGAGCCGCTCAAGGTGTTCGGCCACGTGGATGCCGAGAAGGGCGAGATCGTGCCGTTCGAGGGCCCCTTGCGCATCACGTCGCAGTGCATCCGCGTGCCCGTGCTCGACGGCCACACCGCGACCGTGTTCATCAACTTCGGCAAGAAGGCGACGAAGGAGGAGCTGGTCGACCGTCTGGTGAACTATACGTCCGAGGCGGCCCGTCTGGGTCTGCCGCATGCGCCGAAGCACTTCATCCAGTACCTCACCGAGGACGACCGCCCGCAGGTGAAGCTCGATGTGGATTACGAGGGCGGTATGGGCGTCTCGATCGGCCGTCTGCGCGAGGATTCGATCTTCGACTGGAAGTTCGTGGGTCTCGCGCACAACACGCTGCGCGGCGCCGCCGGCGGCGCGCTGGAGTGCGCCGAGATGCTCAAGGCGCTCGGCTACATCACGAAGAAGTAGGCGGGGGCCGGCCGGTACGGGGGCTTCGTACCGGCCGCGCCTCATCCGTGCCCCTGCATGCGAAAAGCTTCGCCCGGCGAACTTCGAGGCCTCGCCCGAATACGAACGAACGCCCCTTCCGCATGACTTGTGCGGAAGGGGCGTTCGTTCGTATGAAGGGATAGGGGCGCGTGCCGGTCAGCGGCCGGTGCCGCCGTAGACGACGGCCTCCACCTTGTCGGCGTCGAGGCCGTAGGCGGTGTGCAGGGCCTTGACGGCCTCGTTGAGCTGGTCGAGCGGCACGAGCGCGGCGATGCGGATCTCGGAGGTGGAGATCATGAGCACGTTGATGCCCTTGTCGCTCAGCGCCTGGAAGAACTTGGCGGCCAGGCCGGAGTGGGTCTTCATGCCCACGCCCACGACCGCGACCTTACCGACGTTCGGGTCGACGTCGAAGGACTTGTAGTCGAGATCGTCGTGCGCGTCGAGCAGCGCGTTCTCCACGGCCTTGACGGAGGACTCCGGCACGGTGAAGGAGATGTCGGCGGTGCCGGCGGAGGAGCCGGCCTGCACGATCATGTCCACGTTGATGCCGGCGGCGGCCAGCTCGGTGAACACCTTCGCGGCCATGCCCGGCTCGTTCGGCACGCCGCGCACGGTGGCGAGCGCCTCGCTGCGGTCGTGCGCGATGCCGGAGATGACCGGCGCTTCGGGGCCGAGGTCGGGGAACAGGTCGCCCATGGACTTGGTTTCGTTGTTGTCGCTCATGTTGGTTTCGCTATCGCTTTCGGTTTCGTTACGGTTCGTTCGGATTGTCGCTTCGGTCGATCGGTCGATGCCGTTCAGTCGATGTTCGGCAGGCTGCGCGGGTCGACGCCTTCGGGCACGACGAGGGTGCCGGGGCGGTGCGAGAAGGAGGAGCGCACGTGCAGCGGCATGTTGAATCGTTGCGCGTATTCGACGCAGCGCAATGCGAGCACCTTGGAGCCGCAGGAGGCCATTTCGAGGATCGCGTCGTAGCCGGCGTAGGGGATGCGGCGCGCGGTGGGCACGATGCGCGGGTCGGCGGTGAAGATGCCGTCCACGTCGGTGTAGATCTCGCAGATGTCGGCGCCGAGCGCGACGGCGAGCGCGACGGCGGAGGTGTCGGAGCCACCTCGGCCGAGCGTGGTGGCGTCGCCCTTGGCGTTGATGCCCTGGAAGCCGGCGACGATGGCGACGTCGCCGAGGGAGAGCGCGTTCTTGACGCGGTCCGGCTTGACGGCCTTGATGTGTGCGGCGCCGTAGCGGGCGTCGGTGAAGAAGCCGGCCTGCTGCCCGGTGAAGGAGTGGGCGCGGCTGCCTTCCGCGTGGATGGCCATGGCGAGCAGGCTCATGGAGATGCGTTCGCCGGCGGTCATGAGCATGTCCATTTCACGTTCCGGCGGATTGGAGTCGATGCTGAGCGCCTGGTCGATGAGGTCGTCGGTGGTGTCGCCCATGGCGGAGACGACCACGGCTACCTTGTTGCCTTTTTTCTTCGTTTCGACGACGCGCTTGGCCACACGTTTGATCGAATCGGTATCGGCGACCGACGAGCCGCCGTACTTCTGCACGATGAGAGCCACTGCTATCCAATCTTCTTCCGGATGCCCCGCCCGTCTGGCTGCGGGGATGTTTGCCGCATATTCTACGTAAACGCAACGATTATAAGGATGGCCGAATGGGCGGCACGACCCGCCACCACCATGCGGACACGCCGCGGACGGCGCGGCCGCGGGGCGGACGTTCCCATACCGTCACATCATTCACAGAGTTTTCTCAGGAAACGCCATCGCCTTTCGCAAGTTCATGGGTTTTCATAATAACTGTCAGCAAGCGCAAGCGAGCCGGCGGGGTACCGCAGCGCCCCTGAACAATTGAAACCCTTCTTCTTCCTCTTCCTCTCTCCTGCGAAGGCCCGGCCAACCGCCGGGCCTTCGTGCGTTGCGGGGCGATCCGCGGGGCGTCCTTGCCCCCATACGGATGCCCACATGAATTCCGGCCCCGCGACCTCACCTCCGGCCCCGCGCCACCCGCCTTGTGTTTTTGCGGTCAATGGCCCGTCATAGTTGCTCGCCTCCTTCCAGGCTCTGGGATTCCCGCCTTCCCGCCCCGTGAGTCTCTTCGCCAGCGCCCTGCCTCTCGCGGCCCCGATTCCGCCGCTCCTTTGTTTCGCGCGCGTTAGCGTAAACATGCCACATTCCGCCGAAACGTCTCACCATATGACATACCTCGATTCGATTGGGGTTATAGGACGTTCTCAATCGAAGTGAGAATCCCCAGCTCCCCCACCGTGGACGTACGGGACGGACACACGGCGACATCGGCCATATGGCGCGGTTTACCGGGTCTTCCCGGTCTCCCGTGCACGCGGCGCAAGAACGCCGGGGCCGGCGCGAAGGCCACCCCGGGACCGGTTCCCCTCATCGCGGAACCATTCCCACACAGCCTCTCCGGTGCTAGGTTGTTAGACCACAACCCCCAAACCCCAACCATCCGACGCGCGGGTGCGCGTCCCCATGCAGTGAGGAAACAAATCATGGTATCGAATTCGGTGAAGAGCGTCTGCTCCGGCCTGATCGCGGCCGCGATGGCCATCTCCCTGGCCGCCTGCGGCTCGGCCGCCTCCACTTCCGGCGACGGTTCCGCCGCCTCGGCCGATTCCGGCGTCAAGCAGGAGACCATCACCGCCAGCGAGGTCAAGGAGCTGCACGACGCCCTGCCGCAGGAGATCAAGGACAAGGGCGAGATCACCATCGGGTACCAGAACACCGCGGGCCTGCCGTATGGCGTCGTGGGCGAGGACGGCAAGGACCAGGGCCTCAACGTGGACGCGGCGAACCTGATCGGCGAGGTGCTGGGCGTCAAGGTGAAGGGCCAGGGCGCGGACTTCTCCCAGCTCATCCCGGGTCTGCAGGCGAACCGCTACGATCTGGTCACCAACATCACCACCGACACCGCGGAGCGCCGCGAGGTGGTCGACTTCATCGACGTGCTGTACGGCGAGCCGTCCTCGCTGGTGGTGAACAAGGGTTCCGACCAGGCCGGCAAGACGCTGGACGACGTGTGCGGCATCACCATCGGCGTGGATTCGGGCTCCACCCATGAGGAGAAGGCCAAGGCGCAGGCCGCCAAGTGCAAGGAGGAAGGCAAGGACGAGCTGAAGGTCAGCGCCTTCAAGGGCATCTCCAACATGCTGCTCGCCCTGAAGTCCAACCGCGTGGACGCCGTCTACCTGTCCATGGGCGCCTCCCGCTACTACGCGAAGCAGGATCCGCAGATCCAGCTGTCCAAGCCGAACAGCGACATCGTGGAGCTCAACGGCTTCATGGTGAACAAGGGCTCCGAACTGGGCCCGCTGGTGCGCAAGGTGATGCTGCACCTCAACCAGGACGGCACGTGGAAGAAGCTGCTCGACAAGTACGGCCTGGCCGACCTCGCCCCGAGCGACGCGGTGGTGGAGAACACCGAGGCCGACTACCAGTCGCTGCTCGACGCCGCCAAGAAGCAGCGTTCCTGATCCGCGGACGGTACGCTTCCCATGGTTTCCAATCTGGTTTCCAACCCGGTTTCCAAGAACGATGACGGGCACGGCGCGCTGCGCGTCGTGCCCCGCCGGCATGTGGCGCGCGACGTGGTCAGCGTCGTGTGCGTGCTGCTGCTCGCTGCGGTCGTCTGGTCGGCGGCCACCAACGAACGCTTCGGCTGGCCGGTCGTGGCCCACTACTTCCTGTCGCCGCTCGTGCTGGTCGGTCTGTGGAACACGATCCTGGTGACGGTCCTGTCGATGCTGCTCGCGTTCGTGCTCGGCGTGGTCGTCGAGCTGATGAACGAGTCCGGCGCGCCGGTATTGAAGTTCATCAGCGGCATCTACCTGTGGGTGTTCCGCGGCACGCCGCTGCTCGTGCAGGTCATCATCCTGTTCAACATCTCGGCCCTGTACCCGAAGATCGGCTTCGGCATCCCGTTCACGAACATCGGCACGGGCCCGATCGACGTGAATTCGGTGATCACCCCGTTCGCCGTGGGCGTGCTGGCGCTCGGCATCAACGAGGGCGCCTACATGGCGGAGGTGATCCGCGGCGGCATCCTCGCCGTGCCCGCCGGTCAGATCGACGCGGCGAAGTCGATCGGCATGAAGCCGATGCAGGTGTTCTTCAAGATCGTGTTCCCGCAGGCGATCCGTTCCATCATCCCGGCGACCGGCAACCAGGTCATCTCGATGATGAAGGCGAGCTCGCTGGTCAGCGTCATCGCGTTCCCGGATCTGCTGTATTCGGTGCAGGCGATCTACGCGCGCAACTTCCAGACCATCCCGCTGCTCATCGTGGCGTCCATCTGGTATCTCATCGTCACCACGGTGCTCATGGCGGTCCAGCGGGTCGTCGAACGCCATTACACGAGGAAGGGGGCCGAACGATGAGCGGCACGACCGGCGACATCGTCCTGTCCGCGCGCGACGTGACCAAGGACTTCGGCCATACGCAGGTGCTCAAGGGCGTCTCCCTTGACGTGCACGCCGGCGAGGTGATGTGCATCATCGGCCCGTCCGGTTCCGGCAAGAGCACGTTCCTGCGCTGCATCAACCATCTCGAGGACATCGACGGCGGTTCGCTCACCGTGTTCGGCGATCTCGTCGGGTACAAGCGCAAGGGCGACCGGCTGTACGAGGAGAGCGAGCGCGAGACGGCCGTCAAGCGCGAGCGCATCGGCATGGTGTTCCAGCAGTTCAACCTGTTCCCGCATCTGACGGTGCTGGAGAACGTGATGATCGGCCCGGTCGAGGTGAAGGGCACGCCGAAGGCGCAGGCCCGCGAGACCGCGCTCACGCTGCTCGAACGCGTGGGGCTCAGGGACCGTGCGGACGCGTACCCGGTGCAGCTGTCCGGCGGTCAGCAGCAGCGCGTCGCCATCGCGCGCACGCTCGCCATGCAGCCCGACCTGATCCTGTTCGACGAGCCGACGTCCGCGCTCGACCCGGAGATGGTCAGCGAGGTGCTGTCCGTGATCCGCGATCTGGCAGACGACGGCATGACGATGGTCATCGTGACGCACGAGATGGGCTTCGCCCGCGAGGTGGCCGACACGGTGGTCTTCATGGCCGACGGCAACATCGTCGAATCCGGCACGCCGGACGAGGTGATGGGCCACCCGCGCGAGGAGCGCACGAAACAGTTCATCCAGGAGATCCGCTGAGGCGCGCATCCCCTCCTACGACGAAGCAGGTGAAGGACATATGAGAATCATCGCCACCGGCGACGCGCTGTTCGCGAGCCGCAACCTCCGCAAGCGCATCGACCCCGAGCTCGTGTCGCTGCTGGACGCGGCGGACGCCGTGTTCACGAACGCCGAGTTCACCACGCCGGCGTATGACACCCCCGCCTACCCGGAGGGCTACACGCTCGGCTCGCACCCGTGGGCCGTGGACGAGTTGAAGTCGTTGGGCGTGAACCTCGTCTCCGGCGCGAACAACCACACGGGCGATTATGGCCATGTGGGCGTGCTGGACACGTTGCGCGCGTTCGAGGAGCGCGGGCTCACGCCGGCGGGTCTGGGACGCACGCTGGCCGAGGCGCGCCGCCCGGTGTTCGCCGACGTGGCCGATGCGCGCATCGGCCTGGTGGGCACGGCCACCACGGCGGCCGCGGACTTCCTCGCCTCCGACGCCTCGCCGTGGGGCGCGGCGCGACCGGGTCTGAACCCGCTGCGCTGGAACGTGTCAGTGGAACTGCCCGAATCGCAGTACGAGCAGTTGCGTGCGATCGACGAGGCGTTGGGCACGACGCGCACGCACCGCGAGACCGACCGTGTGGAGATCCGCGAGAACAAGGATCCGAACTGGTTCAACTTCGGCGTGCCGAACGCGGTGAAGGTGCGCAAGGGGTCGCAGGCTCGGCTCGTGTGGCAGGCCGACCCGCGCGACGTGGAGGCGAATTGCCGTGCGATCCGCGACGCGAAGGGCACGGCGGACGTGGTGATCGTGAGCATCCACGCGCACGAGGGCGAGCAGGACGGCTGGTACCACGCGCAGCCGGCGCCGTTCATCGTGGACGCGTGCCATGCGTTCGTGGAGGCGGGCGCCGATCTGGTGCTGTGCCATGGCCCGCACATGCTGCGCGGCATCGACCGCTACCGTGACGGTGTGATCTTCTATTCGCTGGGCAGTCTGGTCTCCGATTTCGAGACGTCGGCGCGTGTGCCGGTGGAGATGTTCCAGAAGTACGCGTTGGCGGACGACTCCTACCCGTCCGACCTGCACCAGATGCGCCGCCGCGACGCGAACGGCGAACCGCAGGGCTTCTACGGCGACGAGCGGTTCGACACGAGTTGCTTCGCGGCCATCGACGTGGACCCGGACACGGGCGTGAAGTCCGTCACGGTGGTGCCGACGCGTCTGCGCATGAACGAGGAGCGTCACGCCCTGCGTGGTATTCCGCGGCGTGCGACCGTCGAGGAGGCGCGGGCGATCGTGGACCGTCTCAACGCGATGAGCGAGCCGTACGGAACGAAGCTGGAGTTCGACGAGGGGACGGGCGTGGGCACGCTGGCGCTGTGAGCGTTTGTGCCCATGATTCTTTCAGAGGATGTTGCCGGTGTTGTGAGGGTATCGCATCGTTGCGTTGAGGAATGCGCGGTTATATAGGAGTCACCGGCGAACGGGAACGATGATCGGGCACCGGCCGATGGATTTCACCGATGGGTGGATTCGCAGCGGCCGGAATCCGGGCACCGATTCCGCGGCGCGGCGGGGCCACCTGCAGCGGCCTCATAACCATAACCGAACACCTCATAACTGAACCCTTCTTCTTTTCCTCTCTCCTTCTCTCAGGGCCCGGCGGATCGACCGCCGGGCCTTTCTCTTGTCGTCTTGTTGTCTTGTTGTTGCGTGTTCGTTCCTGTTGCCGTGCTTGTCCGCCGCATGCTCGCCCTCAACTCCAATCCGGGGAGAACACGCGTTGGGTGCGATGATTCCGGTCTCCCTCAATGGCCACGGACGCGACTTTTCGTGTTGAGTGCGAAGGCGTCCTGTAACAGAGTCCATGGGAATCCATAGGAATGGCGTCATTCCGCCGATAGCGCACCGCACTCAACACGACTTTCGTTGATTGCGTGGTTGAGTGCGACGACTCCCTTTGCACTCAACCCTGCAAGTCGCTGTTTCGTTGGTGAGTGCGAAACCATTCGTCGCCCTCACCAACGAAACGTGTGGTCTGGTGATTGAGTGCGACGATGCCACTCGTTTATGGTCGCCCCTGCGCGCTATTTTCCCCCGTACAACGCCCACCGCATCAGATCGACCTCGACGCCTGTGCTTTCACCGGTATCACCATCTCCGGAATCGCGCCACGATTCCCTCATGTTCATGATTCTTTCAGGGGATGCTGTCGGTGTTGTGAGGGTATCGCATCGTTGCGTTGAGATAGGTGCGGTTATATAGGAGTCACCGGCGAACGGGAACAACAACCGAACACCGAACGGCGAACCCGCCGATCGGACATCGGCCACCGATCCCGCGACACGGCGAGGCTCACAGCCCCCACAACCATAACTGAACACCCCATAATTGAACCCTTCTCTCTTCTTCCTCTCTCCTTCACCAAGGCCCGACGGCATAAACCGCCGGGCCTTTCCGTTCGCCGCTCCATCCCCGCCTCTACTGAATTTCAGTGACATATATGTCAAAAAAATTCAGTAGAACGCCAATCTATTGAATTTCAGTGACACTTATGTCAGTAATCTTCAGTAGAACGTTCACGACGGCGAGCTGTGCTGGGAGCTTAGAGGCTGACGACTAACTTTGCGGCGAATCTCGGCCACCGGCGGTATTACATCCAGTCGGTGTATCAGCTGCCCACGGAGGAAAAGGTCGCGCAGGAAAAGGCATCACTGCTCGCATTGGACGACAGTTTTCAGAAAATCGTCCTGGTACATGACATCGTCAAACCCACACGAGACGCTCATGGCATCCTCACCATGAGCGCCTACGACTTCCTACTTGATGCCAATAGCCCAGTGCGGCAACAGGCACATTCTCCAAGTAATATGTTTAAGGCCCGGCAATCGATCCGACAGACCTTCTTTTACCATATTCCATGAAACATGGCGCCGGGGTTTGTACACGTCAGATTGCATGACTTATAAATGCATGTAATTCTGATTATCTAGGAAAGGAATATGCATTATATTATATATTATAATTTATTCCACAGGCTTTTGCCTTCTATTTCTTTATCATTTATTCTCTTAATTGTATCAATTATAACCCTTTTTAAAGAGTCAATAACATCATCATGCTTAGGCCAATTATCGTGTGACTTATCGCCAAAGGCAGCATTCATTTCAATACTATTCAAATATAAAAGGATATCAATCCACTCATCGCGACTTTTTTGATCACTCTTTACTTGCTCTATAGCATATTCATAGGGGTATTCGCGAAGATTCTCGATATAATCGACCGCATCTTTGGGGCACATTTTAACCAATCTCCAAAATCATCAAATAAAACAAATGCGGTGGATGATGAAAAGGATTTCCACCATCCACCGCATTCATCAGTAATTAATTTTAGGCACGAAGAGCGCGCTTGGTGGAGCGGGACTTCACGAAGACGGTTCCGGCGGCGGCCGCGAGGAGCAGACCGGCGATGCCGAACATAGCAATGCCGGCGGCACCGGTCTTCGGCAGCTGGGTGATGTTCTGCACGTTCTTAACCTTGTGTCCATCCTTGCTGACATCACCGGCAAGACCCCAAATGTCCTTGCTCGTATAAGTGGGAACAGTTTGAGCATTGGCACCCGTAGTGACCTCAAACTTCGCGAAGTACTGGGCGTATCCATCCGGTACCTTGGTCTCCACAACAGTGTACGTAGTGCTGATCTTCAGCCCCTGAAGCACGAAAGAGCCATTGCTCGCATTGGTGAGGGTCACGGTCGTATTCCGATCTTCCTTGCCAGCCAGATTGTAGGTGCCCGGAGTATTCGTAGCGACAAACTTCAACGCCTGGTTTGCATCCTTGAGGACATCGTCAGAAAGGTTCGAACCTTCATAGACCCTGAACTCAGCCCCCTTCAAAGCGGTGGTGCCGTTCGCGGCAACCTTTTCCCAAGACACACCGCTCTTCGGGGTATCGGTCCTATCGCTCTTCAGTTCGACCCTTCCGTCACCAACGCCCTGAATCACACTACCGTCCGCGCCAGGAACGGTAATGCCCGTAATGGCAGTGCCCGCAAGGATAGGAGCCATACCCGTCCACTTCAACGTATGGGTAGTGTTATCTTCAACCGTCAAATCACCGGACTGATCCACAATCAGGTAAAGACCAGCACCCGCATCGGTTCCATCGAATTTGAACGTGAGGGTTGTCTTCTCGGTAGAAGGCGTCGGAATAATGGGAGTTTCCGCCAGCGAGGCCAAAGACTGCGTGAAAGTCTTCAAAGCCGTCGCATCGTGCGATGTATTGCCGAACCACACCCACGGATCGGCGTACTTCTCCTTTGCGGCATCGTCATAGCCGAGAGTCGTGAACGCATCGGCCACGGTCTTATTATCACCGATAGAGGCATCCTGCTGCACAGCCCCCTTGAGGTTCACGCCCTTGTTATTGGCAACCAGTTCATAGCTGGCGAGCTTCACGTACTTGAACTCACGCAGCTGCGTCTGATTGATGTCCTTATAGAACTGCTGGGAATCAGTCGTAGTGACCTCAATGGTGTTGCCGCTGATGTCGGCACCCCCGTCGGCCGCGTTGGCGGTGGTGGCGCCGAAGGCGAGGCCGCCGAAGAGGGTGGCCGCGGCCGCGAGGCCGGCGAATAGTTTCCTCATCTTCATGAGAAACCCTTCTTTCTTGTTTCTTCTGTTTACTGTCTTCTGCAATCGCGGAGGCAGAGGCGAAAGCCTCCGCGATCCGCAAGTCCTGTTCAGTTATGAGGAGCGAACGGTTCGGGACGGTTCGTTCATCCCGTCGTGTCCTTCTCCTCCAGCCGCCTGTGGCGGCCGCCTCCCGTCGGGAGGCTCATCGTCCCTTCCCGGTGCCGGACGCCGTCATGTCGGTTCCGGAACCGGGAAGAGGAGCGCATGTCAGGCCAGCCCCTTTCTCTTGCGATATTCGTTGATCAGGGCAAGTGTGATGGCGGCGGCCACGGCGGCGATGCCGCCGAACAGCAGCCAGTCGCGCGCGTCGACCCCACCGGTGAACGGCAGCGCCGAAATCGGAATAACGTGATTGGTCAACTGACAACCAGCTTCAGCCGCCGTGGTCTGAACGCCATTCGAAACGACGCATGTCGAGGAACCGCCGTCGGTCGCCTGGCTCCATTCGCCATACCGGTCCATGTGCACGCCTCCATCGGCCGTCACCGTGACAATGGCAAACGTGTCGTTAGCATTCGGCAACTGGTATCCCTTGGGAGCCTTCGTCTCGACGAGTCGGTATGTTCCGGCCTTGATAGCGGTGATCGAAATCTGGCCGGGCTCCTGATCGACGTCCGTGTACGACTCCGTGCCACTGGGTTTGCTTGCGCATTCCGATGTGGAGCAATCCACGACGGACATCGCCTTGGCATCATTCCCAGGAGTGAAGGTCTTCGTGGACTCATTCCACGTTCCCGCGGTGATGGACCATTCCGAACCTTCAATCCTGTTGTGGTCCTTGGAAGAATCGACCTTGTCCCAGGAAAGCTTCAACGGCGTGTTCTTGAACTGTGCAATCGTCAGCCCGATCCACGCCACGTTACCGTCCTTATCCAAGGTGAACTCGTAATACGTGTTCGCAGGCAATATGTAACCTTCCGGAGCCTGGGTCTCGACGAGTCGGTACGTCGTCTTCTCGGCGCCCGTGGGCAATCCCTTAATGGTGAATCGTCCGGTAGCGGGATCCGTATCGATCTTTCCGTCACATGCCTTGGCATCCGTACTGGTCGTATCGCAGTCCTGGATGTCGGAGAAGCCGTCGATGACCTTCTTACCCTCCGCATCCATGACCTTCCAATGCGAACCGCCCAAGGATTGAGTGGTCTCGCCATCGCCGATCTTCTGCCAACTGACGGAACCGGTCGTCAGCTTATTGCCGATGACGTTCCCGTTGACCGGAGACGTGGAACCATCCGCTTTCTTCACCATCAGCTGAGGCTCCTTAGGGGCCTGACCCGGTGTGACGGCTTCAATGGTGAACGTATACGTGTTCTCGGTCTTCTCATACCCCGGTGGAGGCGTGAGCTCGGTCAGCTCATATGTTCCCACCGCGAGATTATCGACGCTGATCACGCCGTCATCGGAGTTGTTGTCGCGACCGCCGTTATCCCTGATGACGACCGTCTTCTTGCCGTCGGCGCCGGTCTGCCAGCAGCTGCCGCCGGTCGTCGTCGCGCCGTCATTCACCTGGCAATCCGCGGGGCGGAAATCCTCATTCATCGGACCGCCATCGGTAGTGCTCAACGTCCACTCGGATCCGGGACGCAACTTCGCCTCATCCGTGGTGCCGTCGGCGCCCTCGGCTTTCTTCCACGTGGCGGAATACGGCGAGGAGAACGAAATCACGCCGTTGCTGCCGAACGCACCGCCGGACAATCGGGCACGGTTGCCGGTCAGAGTCAGTGAAGCGTTGCGCTTGGCATTGTCCTTCACGGCATCGCTCTTGGGAATCGCCTTCAGCGCGACGCCCGTGCCGATGTATTCCGGATTGTCCCAGCTGTTTTCCTTGGCTTTGTTGTTGCAGGTCGCCTTCTGCCCATCATCCGCATACAGGCACAGGACCGTGGACGCGTACTTGATCCGCTGGTTCTCACGCGTCTGTTCATCGGCATCCTTGTACCTCTTGGTCGCGGACGTGTCGGTGAGGACGGCGCCACGATCCTGACGAACTGTCTGATACGGTAGCCAAGAGTCGTAATATCCGCTGGATTCCTTTTTGGGTGTACCATCCCAATACCAGTCGACCGCGGCACTCGCCCTGCTCGTGAACCACGATGACAGCAGCTGGAAGTAGTTCGGCGGCATCGCCCTGTTGTAATGCTCCCACTTGAACCATGGGTTCATGATGGCGAAGTCGTCACCCGCCATGGTTTCGGCATCCGGTTTCTTGCCGTCCTTCGCGTTCGAAGTATTGGCGTCGATGGTGTCTTCAACGCTGTTATCGAACAACGCGATGTTGCCGCTCTTGGAGGATACCGAGGCGCCCGACGGGCAGAACCATAGGCCACCGCCGAAATGACCGGCGATATTGGCATACGCCACCGACTTGCCCACATATGTGGTAGAGTCCTCCTCCGTATATATGGCACCACCCAAATATCCTGAAGCGTTGTTCTCGAACTTGCCGCCCATCAGGTATGCGAGCGAACCTTCGCCGTTCAGGAAGATTGCGCCTCCCGCACCGCCACGAAGAATATCCTTCCCCGGTTCGGCGACCGAAGCCCAGTTGTTCGTGAAGGAGGGGCTGCCAGTGCCATCGGTACTGTTCTTCACCCAGAGCTTGCCTTGCGCCCATACGGCGCCGCCGCCGGAGCGGAATCCCCAGCTTTTGGCGGAATTATGGTCAAACGTGACGTTGCCCTTAATCGTCAGTTCGCCGGAAGCCGTGTGGATGGCGCCACCACCGAAGGCTTCCTGCTCGCACACGTCAGCGGTCGCATCGGTGTCACATGTTCCCGGATCCTGGCGGTTGTACGAGAACGTACCGCCAGTGACCGTGGTAGCCGGAGTTTTGTGCTCGTTCTCGACATTTTGATAAACGACACCGCCACCGACCCCGGTGGCTTTGTTGTTGATGAACGTGCCACCGTTGATGGTCAGTGTTTTGGCATTCAGCACAACGGAGCCATTCGCGGCGGCACTATCCTTGAACGTGCCGCCGTCTATGGTTACGGTGCCGTAATTGTGGAACAACGGGTTCTCGGCATTGCTGGGATTGTCCTTGGCGTTGCCGTTGTTGGTGAACGTCAGGTTATTGGCCTTGGAGTCCGTTGAACTGCCGATGGTAAACGAACGATTGGGATCAATCCACAGCACGGAACCGCTGCCACCCCATGTGATGGTGTGCGGATTGCCGTCGGACACGACGGTGATATTGCATTGGGGATGGATACCTGTCGTCGTCAGCGTGATGTCACTGGTGACCGTGATGGTGCGCGCAGTCTGGCCCGTATCGCACGGGTCTTTCAAATCGGCAATGAACTGTGTGGCGGCATCATCCGCCGCGGCCTTGGCCCCATCGGACTGGGCGTTACCCGACGCGCCCTTATCCGCTGCGTCATCGGACTGTGCCGTGTCTGAATCGGAACCAGTGGATTCGCCGGAAGCGTTGCCGTTGCTGGACGTATCGGGGTTGGAATCGGACGACGAACCAGAGCCTCCGGTCGAGGCGTCACCGGACGACGAACCCGTGTCACCGGATTTGTCGGAGCCGCTGTTGCCGGCACCCGCGGCGTTGCCGTTGGCGTCGTTGCCGCCGGTCTGGGTGACGCCGGCCGCGGTGTTTTCGGCCATGGCGGGCGTGGAGCAGACGAACAGCATGGCGACGGCGACGATCACCGCCAGCACGGCCCAGATCACGATGCGTATGCGTTCGGCCATTGGCGACTTCGTGTGCATGAATACCAGTCGTTCCTTACTTCAACCTCACCTCAACGGCATGCGCGATGACACTGCTCCTCAGCATCATTGCTGGGCTCCCTAATCAACCACATAAGGGGTTACCCCGTATACCTAGTTGCCTTATTACCCCCCCCACTGCTTCTGTCAACCTTTGTGAGCGCTATCAAACCACCGCGGATGAATCGTTACATCCCGCGAAATTCCAATGGTTTTCCGAGATTGACGACACCCTTCAAAGCATGAATTGTTATCAAATCGTTACCCAATTGACCCAATCGCATATTTCGTCAATTCGTTGAATATTCCCCCGTGTCAGGGGTGTTTGCAAATCCGGGAGACTCGGGAGTAACGTGACGTTCGATGTGGCCGCATCGTCGATCGCGACGTGCCGCCACGACCAACGGAAGGTTCGCACGCCGCGGCCACGACGCGCACGGCACACAGGGGGATCACGCGGATGGCATTCTCACATCGACGCGCCACGCGACGCAGGCCCGCGCGCCAATCCCCGCAATCCCCACGGAACGACGCCATGGACCTCACCGAACCCACGACCGCCGGATCCGCCATCACCGACGACGCGACGGCCGCGGCATCACCATCGACGTTCGCGCATCCCTCCTTCGCCGACGCCACCGACATCTCCGACCTCAAGGCGGAACGCCGGCGCCTGACGCGCAACCTCATCGTGATGCGCGTGCTCACCATCGTGCTGCTGGCCGCCGCCATCGCCGTGGCCAGCTTCCCGCTCGCCCTGCAATTCCAGTCAGGCATGGAACTCGCGAAAACCACCGCCACCAGCGCACGGGACGTGGCCAACTGGCCGTATCCGAAAGCGCAGGACGCGCTCAAGGCCGCCCGCGCCTACAATGCGAAACTCGCCCAATCCGGCCAGCCGATCCTGGGCGAGGCCATCGACCCGTTCAGCGGCGCGGCCGGCGGATCGCAAGCCAGCGGCGACGACTCCGCCTCGAAGAAGGACAAGGAGTACCAGTCGCTGCTCGATGCGGGCGACGGCGTGATGGGCACCATCAAGGTGCCGAAGCAGTCCATCAACCTGCCGATCTACCACGGCACGTCCGAGGAATCACTGGCCTCCGGCGCCGGCCACCTGTACGGCACGTCGCTGCCCGTGGGCGGCAAGTCCACGCACTCCGTGATCACCGGCCACCGCGGACTCGTGCAGGCGATGATGTTCACCCGACTCGACGAAGTGAAGAAGGGCGACTTCTTCTACATCGAAGTGATGGGCGAGACGCTCGGCTACAAGGTGGACCGCATCTCCGTGATCCTGCCGAACGACACGTCGCTGCTCAAGATCACACCCGGCGAGGACCGCGTCACGCTCATGACCTGCACGCCCTACGGCGTGAACACGCACCGTCTGCTCATCTCCGGCCATCGCGTCGCCGTCCCCGTGCCCGCGCCGAACCCCGGCGACGTGCACGACGCGCGCAACATCGGCATCGGCACGACGTTGACCGTGGGACTGCTCGGCTGGTTCCTGCTGTGGTTCCCACGGCGCCACCAGGTGACGCGCATCATGCGTCACGCCGCGTTCTGGCCGTGGCAGACCGAACCGCGCGAAAGCGCGAACGATACACTGGCGGGCAACGAAGAGGAAAACCGGGACTGAGACGTTCAGGCTTCGCGGCGGCCGGCGAGCGCGCGGCCGAGCGTGATCTCGTCGGCGTATTCGAGGTCGGAGCCGACGGGCAGGCCGCTGGCCAGACGCGTCACCTTGATGCCGAGCGGCGAGAGCAGACGGCTCAGATACGTGGTCGTGGCCTCGCCTTCGATGTTCGGATCGAGCGCGAGGATGATCTCCTTGACCTCGTCAGTTTTGAGCCGGTCGAGCAGTTTCGCGATGTTGAGGTCGCTCGGGCCCACGTTCGCCATCGGATTGATGGCGCCGCCGAGCACGTGGTAGAGGCCGCGGTATTCGCGCGTGCGTTCGATGCTCATCACGTCCTTCGGCTCCTCGACCACGCAGATGACGGTGTGGTCGCGGCGCGGGTCGGCGCATACCGGGCACGGGCTCGACTCGCACACGTTGCCGCATACGTCGCAGAACCGCACCTTCGCCTTCACTTCGGTGATAGCGTCCGCCAGGTCGGCGGCCTCCTGCTCGTCGGCGCTCAGCAGATGGAACGCGATGCGCTGCGCACCCTTCGGGCCGATGCCGGGCAGCTTGTTGAACGCGTCGATGAGGCGCTGGATCGCGCCGTCATACGCCAATGCCATGATGACCGTTCTCCTTCCACTTGTCTTTTCCTTGCCCGTGGCGATGCCGCGACCATGGCGCCACTACGACCTGCGTGCCCGCGGGTCTGCGGGTCTGCGGGTCTGTGGGCACACGGGCACGCGGGCCCACGACCGTGACGCGCGGCCATCGCCGACGCTAGTCGGGCGGCCACGCGAGCCGGGCGGCCGCGCACCGCTCATCCCATGGGCGACGCCCGTCGCACCCGCCCCGTCACTCGTCCGAATGCTTGGGCGCGGGGTGCATGTTGCGCGGATTGTGCGGGTCATCCGGCGCGAACTGTTCGACCTTCTTGACTTCGAACAGCTTGCGCAGTTCATCGCGGCTCATCGCCACGGCGCTGCCGAGCGATTCGTCGTCCATCGAGTATTCGTCCTCGTCGGCGGCGACCTTCGGCTGCGCACGGTTCGCCTGTTCCTCGGCCTGGCGGATGGCGGTGTTCCACGGGTCGTTCGCACGCATGGACGATCCGCCGGCATTGCCATTGCCGTTCGCGGCGCCGGCGTTCGGCTCAGCGGCGCCGTTCGTTCCGCAGATACCCGGGCCGCCGCCCGCATTCATGCCGCGCGCGGCGGGCATGGGGGTGTTCCACGGGTCGTCGGGTTCCTCCGGCGGCGGGACGTCCTTCCACGGGTCGTCCGGTTCCGGGGCGGATGCCGGCGCCCCGCCACGCGTCAGCGAACCGGCCGATTGCGCACCCGCCGGCTGCGCACCCGTGTTCCACGGGTCGGATACGCCGGGTGCGACGGACGCCCCGGCGGTTCCACGATCGACATTGCCGTTGGCGGCCGGATTCGCGGCGCCTGCCGGATTCGCGGCACCCGAGCCGGTATTCCACGGATCCTGTTGCGCCGCTCCACTGCCATTCCACTGCGCCGGGGTGTTCCACGGGTCGGCGCCCATCGGTTTCGCCTGTCGCCCGACCGCACCGGATGCGGAACCGACGACGGAACCGGAACCGTGGGAACCGGGACCGCTGGAACCGGCGGAACCGACGACGCCGGCCTTGCCTTCCGCGGTTCCGGACTCCACGTCGCCGGCCGCCGCGGCAGACCGCCCCAGGCGCCCGGGGATCGGCGCGGGCTGGGCCCACGGATCGGTGTCGTCGCTCAGGTCCGGAACCGCGACATGCTTGTGGCGATGCTCCTGATCGTCCTTGCGGCCGTCGCCGTTTTCGGTATGGTTCCGGCCGTTCCGTACGGGCTGGGCCCACGGGTCCTCGTCGTCGATTGTTTCATGGGAAACATTCGACGGATTCTTTGACGCCGCATCATTCACCGGCAACGCCCACGGATCCTCACCCTGTGAAGCCCGGGAAGCCTGCGAATCCCGAGAAGCGGCCCCCTGCTCCTCGTGGCCGTGCGAGGGTTCCTGCGGGACCGCGGCGACGTCCGCGCCCTTTACGCCCGCCGCCGCGGAGGCTCGGTGCGATTCGTCATCATCCGACGTGCCGGCCGCCGCGGAGGCGGATGCCGCGGACTGTTCGCGGGCCCCCTGCTCCTTGGCCGAGGAGCCGTTCGCCTCATCGGAGCGCGTCTTGAGCGCCGCGGCCTGCAGGTTCTCCTGCAACAGCTGTGCCTTGATGCGCTGCTGCTCGTTAGGCGGCAACTTGCTGAACGCCGGGGTCTTCTGACCGTCGTCGGTGGTGGGGGTCGGGGCGATTTCGGTCTGGTCGCCGAACACCTTGCGCACCTCCGCACGCAGGATGCTCACCACCTTGTTGCTGCCGTCGATCTGCTCCGACGCCACGGCCAGGGCGAAGGCGTACTTGCTCAACGGCTTGTCGAACTTGAGCCACAGGCGCATCCTGCCGGTCTGCTTGTAGGGCCTGAGACTGATGCGCAGCACCTTGTCGCGCGTCACGTACCTGCGCACGTCATCCGGAAGGGAGGCGACGAGCGCATCCCACTTCTGGTCGGGGGTGCGGTTGTCCGGCTGTTGGACCTGCGACGGAGTCTGCTGGCCGGCCGGCTGCTCGGCGGATTGTTCGTCGGGCTGCCCGACGGACTGTCCAGCGGGACGCTCCTGCGTCCCCACGGATGCCGAAGACGCCACCGAAGACACCGATGAAGCCGGGGCACCGGACGGGGATGCCGACGCGGCCGCCTCCGACCGGGTGTGACCGGATTCCGCCGCCGCGGCACCGGAGACCGAGAGGCCCTGCGAGACACCGGCGGCACCGGCATGCTCCCGCCCTTCCGCCTGCCGGTTGCGGGCGGCACCGGCGAAACCGCCACCCTGCCGGTTGCCGGCATGCTGGTTGCGCGCCGCGCCGGCGAAACCGCCGCCATGCGCGCCGTTCGCGCCGGACCGGGAATCCGCGGAACCGGCGCCGGCGCCCGCCTGCGTTCCGGCACCACCGACGCCGCCGATTCCGGCCGCCCCCGGCTTTCCGGCACCACCGGCGGCGCCTGCAGCCGCTGCGGCGAAGCCGTTCTCCCTGCCGGCGAGCAGACGCGCCGCCAGCAATTCCAGACGCATACGCGGGGAGATGGCGCCGGTCATCTGGCCGAGCGTGGTGTTGATGATGTCCGCCATGGCGGTGAGCGACCCCAGACCAAGCGCCGCGGCCTGGCGGTGCAGATCGTCCATATCCTCCGCTTCGGCCGTGTCGGACAGCACGTTCTCCGCCCGGTCGCCCGCCAAAGTGAGCACCAGCAGGTCGCGCACGCGGGCGAGCAGATCCTCCACGAACCGGCGCGGATCGAATCCGCCGACCACGACCTTCTGGATCACGCCGTACAGCTTCTCGCCACTCGCGTCGATCACCGCGTCGACCGCTTCTCCGATCAGGGCCTCCGGCGTGAAGCCGAGCAGCGCCACGGAGGCGTCGTGCGTGATCACGCCGTCCACCGAACCGACCATGAGCTGGTCCAATACGGACAGGGTGTCGCGCACCGAGCCGCCGCCGGCGCGCATCGCGAGCTTGAGCACGCCCGGCTCGGCCGTGATGTGCTCCTTCTCGCAGATCTTCTCCAGATACGGACCCATCACCTCGGCCGGCACAAGGCGGAACGGGTAATGGTGGGTGCGCGAACGGATCGTGCCGATCACCTTGTCCGGCTCGGTCGTCGCGAAGACGAACATGACATGCTCCGGCGGCTCCTCCACGATCTTGAGGAGCGCGTTGAAGCCCTGCGGCGTGACCATGTGGGCCTCGTCGAGGATGAAGATCTTGTAGCGGTCGCGGGCGGGGGCGAACCCGGCTCGTTCGCGCAGTTCACGCGCGTCGTCCACACCGTTGTGCGAGGCGGCGTCGATCTCCACCACGTCGATGGAGCCGGGACCGCCCGTGGCGAGGTCCTTGCAGGATTCGCATTCGCCGCACGGGTGCGAGGTGGGACCCTTCGCGCAGTTCACGCAGCGGGCGAGGATACGGGCCGAGCTGGTCTTGCCGCAACCGCGCGGGCCGGAGAACAGGTAGGCGTGCGTGAGCTTGCCTTCGTCGAGGGCGCGCATGAGCGGGACCGTGACCTGATCCTGCCCGATCACCCCCGCGAACGTGTCGGGTCGGTAACGGCGGTACAGCGCCAAAGCCATCGCTTGTTCCTACTTTCTTCCGGCGGGTCTTCCGGTCCGGCCGGGCGAATCCCCTGGCATTGGCGGCCACATGACGACCGCACGGCATTCGACCGGATGCCCGTGAACACTGTCCTCTAATCTATCCCAACCGGTGCATCGCCCGGCCGTCCAGCCCGGCCCTTTGCGCGAATCGCGCACCGGCCGGCCGCCGTTACGTTGCGTACACTGGTCATATGAACATTGACACGACGTCAACAACGACGGGCAAAGGTGACGCCAGACGTCTCGCCATCGTGCGCGCCGCGCGCGAGATCTGCCTGGAGAAGGGTTTCTCCAAGATCACCGTGAGCGACATCGCCGGCCGCGTGCACATGACCCGATCGTTGTTCTACCACTACTTCCCCGATAAGGACGCGGTGGCGGACGCGGTCCTCGACGACGTGGTCGAGGAGATCCTGGCCAAGCTCGAGGCATGGGACGCCGCGCGCGAGACCGGCAACATCGGCAAGGCGCTCGACGACATCGTGCGCCTCACGCGATCGCTGATCGCCGACGAAAGCCCGTTCTCCGCCCGCATGATCCACGAGGGCAACGCCGAACTGTACATCCGGTTCATCGACCGCATCGCGGACCGTATCGCGGACATGCTCGAAAGGACCACCGTGCGCGATTTCGAAGCCAGGCACGGCCTGCCCATCGAGAACGTGCACGAAACGTTCTTCACGCTCATCGTGGGCCTGATCTCACTGCTGAGGTCGCACCCGGACACCGCGGACGCCACGCTCAAGAGCCTCGTCGCGCAGACGCTGCACCTGACCGACTACATCTGACCGACTGTCCGGCCGGTTACTTCTCGCGCGTGCCGAGGAATTCGCCGGTGACGGGGTTCCGTCCGTCCCTCTCCAACATGGCGAGCACACGGTCCTCGCCATGCTCATGTTCCTGAAGCCGTGCGACCGCGGGCGGCACGAGCACGCGCAACGCGCGGTCGCACGCCCGCACCGTCACGGGCAGCCTTCCGATGTATTCGCCATCCGCCATGAGCACGGGAGGCTCCTCGCCTTCCACGGCGCGGGTGATCTCGATGTCGCGCACGCGCTTCCATCCGAACACCTTCGAGGCGAGCAGCTTGCCGTTGTACCCCTTGGAGATGGCGTCCGCGATCTCCGCCGCGTTCGGCATGTGGTCGATCCAGATGAGATCGAGCAGACCGTCGTCGAACCGGGAGTACGGTGAGACCTCCAATCCCCCGCCGATATGCCGCGAATTGGCCACGGTGAGCATCGGCGAGATGATGTCATGCTCCTCGGTCGTGCCATCGGCCAACGTGGCCTTGATGTGATAGCCGTACCGTTTGAGACGGGACACCTCCACGAGCACGGCGGCGAAATAGCGCAGCGAACCGCCCGGCAGGCGCGAATGGTTGGCCCGGTCGTTGATGCTCGCGTCCAGGCCGCACGACAGCATGCCCGCATAGAACCGGTCGAACGCCGGCACCGACGAGACGGCGTAAGGCTTCGTCCCGGCCCCGGCCGCCATGCGTTCACCCGGCTCCACGCCCGTGGAGGCTTCCGCACCCGTGGAAGTTTCCGCCCCCGTGGTCGGGTCGACGGCCACGGCGCCGGGCAAGGCGGTGACATGCCCCATGTCCACATCGATGTGAGAACCGCGCACGATCGCGCCGACGATGCCTTCGACGGCCGTGTCGACACGATTGACCGGCAGTTTCAGCCCACGGGCGAAGTCATTGCCGGATCCGGTGGCGACGATGCCGAGCGGCTTGCCGCTGGCCCCGACCGCGTTCGCGCCGAGCGCGATCATGCCGTCGCCGCCGATCACGACGAGATGGTCGTAATCATCCATGTGTTCACGCGCGTTGGCGAGGGAACCGTCGAAACTGTCGCCGGTGAGATCGGTCACGCCGAACCCATGGCGTTCGCCGGCCTCGGTCAGCAGTCCGAGCACACGTTCGCCGATCCTGGCCCCTTTGCCCTTGTCGGACAAAGGATTGCCGATCACCGCGACGACCCCGTAATCCTTGCTCTCAGTCATATCCACACGATAACCGCGAGGGTGGCGGAACCGCCAGTCCCGTCACTGGCGAGCGGCTGTTATTCGCACGCCTGCGGACGACCGTCATTCGCACGCCACCGGTCCGGCACGCGCCGCGAGCACGATCCGGGGCATGAACGGCACCTGCGTGGCGACACTCACACGAACCGTCACGTCCGACCCTGATTCGCCGCCGATGTCGCAGGAGACCAGCCGCCCTTCGTGGGCCGCCGCCGTCCTTCCCGCCACCGCGCACGAATCGGCGCGTCCGTCCCAGAGCGCCACGGCCGCGGACAGTGCCGCCAGATCGGCGGCCGTCCGCGCCCGGGACCTGCAGATCAGCAGATGCCCGGCGGCGGCAATCGTCGCGAGCAGTACGGCAGCCAGCATGACCAAAGCCACGCCGGCCATCGTTCCGGAGCCTTCATCGGACCTGTTCATGACATCACCCCCACCGCGCGGCCCCGCACCACGGTGGGCAGCACGCCCAACGGGTCCGGGATCACCGGGCATTGGGTCACGACCGTCACACGGTCTCCCGCCCGGCTCAGCTCCACGGAGGCGCCGTTCACGACCGATGCGGCGGCCTTGGCGGCGTCGGAGTCGCTCGCCTGGGCCGCGACCGCTGCACGGGCTGCGGCCGAGGCGGCGTCCTGGCAGCCTATGGACACCATCACCATGCGCGCGAGGGCGAGCAGCAACAGCGCCATCGCCACCACCGCGGGCAGGACGGTGGCGAACTCCGCGGTGACGGTACCGGGGTCGGCCGCCGATGCGGAACGTTCCCTCAATACGGAACGTTCCGTTCCGGCGGGCGGGCGGCGGGCGCGGCGCCTCGCATATGCCGCGATCATGTCAGCCTCCCATCGTCAATGCCTGCTTGACGATGTCGAGCAGCAGCTTGCGTACGGTTTCGGATTTCATGATGGTGACCAGCAGGGCGGCGAAACCGGTGGCGGCGACGAGCACCACCGCGTATTCGGCGGTGGCGGCGCCTTCCTCGGGCTCCGCCGTGAGGGTGCGCATCCTGGCGTCCATGGCGTACAGCCTGGCGCGGCACAGGTCGCGCGTGCGTTCGTATCGTTCCCTGGCATGGGTGAAGACTCCGGCCTTCCCCTCGCCGTTGACCGGGATGGTGGGGTGTTTCATGCGCCCGTTCCTTTCTATGGATGTCTGTGGATGTCTGTGGATGTTCCGCCCGGAGCATGCCGGGTTTGCCGGGCCCGTCCCGCGGCGTCCCGAAGGCCGGGTCATAGGTTGTCGGAGATGGATGGGGTTGCCCCATCGGCGCCGATGGGTCCTTCCACTGTGCGGGGCCGCCGGCGCATATGCGATGTTTTCCGGACGATGTGTACAGAGGTCCCGGGTTATCCACATACCCGGCGTGTCATCCACAGGCATGTGGACAAGCACATGGACGCCAAGGTGCAGCCCTACTTTGCGGGGCCATCCACGGAATGCGGGAAAGAGCGAGGCCGCCGACAATGGAGTATCCGACGAAGCGTGTCATCCACGGAATGCGGGTAGAGAGGCGGGCGGTTTCCGTGCGGGTCCGGTGTTCGGTGTCATCCACGGAATACGGGCAAGAGGCTTGGAGACGACCCAGCGCCATGGACCAGGACGGTCTCCCACACATTTTCCCGGCATCCATATGCGAAGCCGGGGATGACGTATACCGGCAGTCCCCTTCACGCACGTTTTCTCCGGTTCCGGCCGAACGGACCGGACATAACGTACTCGGGCGATTCCCCCTGCGCACGTTTTCTCCGGTTTCCCCGGTCGAAGCCGGAAATAACGTATTCCAAGAAATCGTTGGCGTACGTTTTCTCCGGCTCTCCCATCCGGGACCGGAAACAACGTATCCGGACGACTCCCGTGCCCGCGTTGAACGGCCATCAGACGACCAGACTCCCAGACACAATTCGGCCTATAACCCCGGGAACGGAAACGAAAAAGAAAAGGCCCGCCGAAGCGGGCCTTTCCACAAGTCCAACCGGGGAGCAGAATCTCAGCACAACATCATCGTTGCAACGGTAAGTCTTTCCAATGCCCGTCCAACGTATCAGTCCTCGTGACCATTACTCTTTGTGGGCTCTGCTCTGTTCGGTTGTTCTTGTAGTTCATAATCTAGGCGCGCATCGGGATGCGTGCAACCCTGACGAACCCCTTGTTCGTTTCTTTGCGGAAATGATCGTTCGCACGCCGCATACGGCCCGCGCTGACGCTTCCTGTTCGCTTTCCGATGCCGCAATGTGCTGTTGTGCGCGTTTGAGGCACCGCTGCGGCGTGTCGACCAAATTCCACTCAACCGCATCCGTCATCCGCCGACAAGCGCGCGCCCGTCTCGCCCATCCACTCCGATGACGTCTCAGGAAAGCCGCGACGCAGGAAAAGAGGCCACAACTTCCCTCCGTTATCCACATGCCTGTGGATGGCACAGGGCGATCTGGCCGAGGGCGAGCAGGATCGTGCCGTTATCCACATGCCTGTGGATAACACGCCGGGGATGTGGATAACCCGGGACCTCTGTACACATACCCCTGCACAGGTTGGCCCGGCGCGGCCCTCTCGGTTTCAATCGAGCCATGAACACGTCAGCCCGTTTCCCTTCGACCGGCCGGTCTCACGGCAAAGGCCGCTCGGGACCGCCACCGGGGCCGGTCTCCTCCATGACCGTTGCCACATCGGCCTCCAAGCCGATGCCGCAACGCTATTATTCGCCGGGCAAGGCCGTCGTCCCGCCGCGTCCCCTTCCCCAGATGCGAACGCCCGCACGGCCTCAACCCGCCGAATCGCCGGTGCCGTTGCCACGTCTCGGCACCGGTGGCCACGGTCGCATCGTCACCTTCACCTCGCCCAGCGGCGGCGTGGGATTGAGCACGATGGTCGCCCTCACCGGGTTGACCCTGGCCAAGCGTGGCATAAGGTGCGCGATGCTCGACGCGGACCTCTCCGGTGGCGGGCTTGACGTGCTTCTCGGCATCGAGCACGAACCGGGATTGACCCTGCAGGATCTCGACGCCCCACTCGGGCGCATCGAGGGGGACGCGTTGAACCATGAATTGCCGCAGTGGGAGGGTCTGCGCGTTCTTTCCCATTCGCCGTGGCGGGGAGACCCGCCCGACTGGTGGGAGCTGCAGGCCGCCATCGAAGCGCTCGGCGAGGCGAACGACGTCGTGCTGGTCGACGCCGGACGGGGTGAGGCGATGGCGCACGCGCCCGAGCTGGCGTGTTCCCGACGGGTGGTGGCGATCGAACTGTCCGTCCTGGGCATGGCCCGGGCGAAGGCGCATCTCGCCGGCATCGACCGGTTGGAGGGGTCCGTCGCGGGAGGCGATTGCGGCGGGGATCCTCTGATCGTCGGCATGTCTCCCCGCGGGGCGTCCCGCAGGGCATCGGATACGGCCGTCGCCATGGCGGAGGTCATCGCCTACCTGGGTGACGACGTGCTGGGGCCGGTGCGTTGTGTTCCTTCCCTGTGCGCGGACATCCTTGCGGGATTGGGCATCCGGTCCGTGCCGCGCCGCAACCGCCGCGTCATCGACGCGATCGCGGATTGGATCGATGACGGGTCGGAGCGATCCGATCGTCGCGAACGCGGACGGAAAGGAGGCTGACATGTCCGAGCATCGCGAACCGGCGTTCGGCCCCCTTGACGACATCGTCCACGACCCACAGGTCACCGACGTGGCGGTGACCTGCGACGGCCGGGTCTGGGCCGACTGCGGCGACGGTATGCGCGAACGCCGCCCGCGCATACCGTTCCGCGACCACAGGGTGGTGCGTGAATACGCGGTGAGGCTGTGCGCGCAGCTGGGTCGCAGGCTTGACGACGCGCAGCCCATCGCCGACGCCTCCAGCGACGACGGCATACGCGTGCACGCGGTGATCGCGCCGCTGGTGCCGCGGGGCGCCTCCATCTCCATACGTCTGCCGGACCGCTCCCACGCCACCGTGGCGGACCTGTGCCGCCGCGGATTGTTCCCTCCCGAATGGCTGCCGGTCCTGCGCGGACTCGCCGCCAAACGCGCCACGCTGCTGATCACCGGCGGCACGGGCGCGGGCAAGACCACGCTGCTCAAGGCGCTGCTCGGCGAATGCGACCCCCATGAGCGGATCGTCACCGTGGAGGAGGTGCGCGAACTGGGGGTGCTGCCGCTCGCGAACCATGTCTCCATGGTCACCCGTGAGGCGAACGTGGAGGGCGCCGGTGCGGTGGGTCTGCCCGATCTGGTGAAGGCCACGTTGCGCATGCGCCCGGACCGCGTGGTATTGGGCGAATGCCGCGGCGAGGAGATTGCGGACCTGCTGCGCGCCTACAATTCCGGCCATCGCGGAGGCATGACCACGTTGCATGCGGACGGGGTCTCCCGCGTGCCTTCCCGCCTGGCCTCATTGGGGCTGCTCGCCGGACTGTCCCCGCAGGCCACGGCCATGTTCGCCTGCGGGGCCTTCGACGCGGTGCTGCATCTGGAACGCTCCGCCGGCAGACGCCGGCTCGCGCAGATCGGCCTCCTGATCGGCACACAGGAGGGGCTCGCCGGCCAGCCGCTGGGCCTGTGGACGGGCTCCGGACCGGCACTGCACATGCCGCAATGGCAAGCGTTCGCCGACCGATGGACCATCGGCCGAACCACGGGCGCGGACGGCGGACGGCGAGCGCCGGCCGGCGGGGAGAGCACGGCGCCGGGTGACGCGGCGCCGCCACGAAATGTCCGTCGCATCATCCCGGCAAGCGAAAGGAGACCCTCATGAGGGCGGGCATCATCATCACCGGATTGGCGGTGGCGGCCGCAGCGGCGGCACCGACAGTCCTGACCGTCGCGGAACGTGTCACGCGCCGCGCAGCCGTACGGCCGCGCGATGGCGGCCGGGCGAACGGCGCTGGCCTTCCCCGCACGGGCATCGACGCCGTCATCTCGGCGGTGATCGCCCGCGCGAAAGGCGGCGGTACGGTGGCCGAATCCTTCCAGGAGCAGGGCGGCGAACGCTTCGCCTCCACACAAGTGACCACGGCGCGCGTCTCGACGGTGCTCCGGCGGCGGATGACGGACGACGAGACCGATTCCGACGCCGAACGGACGGCCCGCCACCTTGCGGCGGCCTGCCGGCTCAGCGAGGGGCTGGGATGCGAGGTGACGGGCTGTCTTGAGGCGGTGGCGGACGATTACCGGCGGCATAGGCGCGCCGTCGATCTCAAACGGCGGTCGTTCGCCATGCCCAAGGCGACGATACGGTTGCTGTCGGCCTTGCCCGTGGTGACCGTGATGCTCGGCGAACTGATGGGCGCCCGCCCCGTTGCGTTCCTGCTGGGCACGCCGCAGGGCATATTGTGCCTGGCGGCGGGCGGCCTTTGGTATGCCGTCGGCATGGCGTGGACGCGGCGTCTGCTTGCCGGCTTCGACGATGCGGGCGGCGACGGGGCGGATGGAGACGACGATGCGTCGATCGCGTTGGCGATGCTGCGGGCCGCACTCGGCACGGGCGCGCCCATCCCCCGCGCCCTCGACGCCGTGGGCGAAGCGCTTGGCGCCGGAGCGGACGAACCATCGCCTCCGGGAGGGATTCCCGCGGGATTGCGCATGGCGGGCCGCGCCCTCTCACGCGGGGCGACATGGCATGAGGCCTGGGTGATGGCCGAGTCGTCCTGCGCGGGGACCGTGCCGGCCCGGGCGCGGGCGCGCGAACCTCCACGACGGGACGGCGGGACGGAACCGGCGCGCGGTACGGCCATCGCGCTGATCGGCGAGTGCCTGGCGGAGGCGTGGCGGCACGGCGCCTCCCCCACCGGCAGGCTGGAGCTCGCCATCGACCGGCATGACAGGGACGCGCTCGCCGCCATCGAGCAGGCGGCGGCGCGACTGTCGGTGCGGTTGCTGGCGCCCACCGGACTGTGCTTCCTGCCGTCGTTCATCCTCATCGGGGTGGTTCCCGCCATCGTCTCGTTCATCATGTGATGGTTGGTGTTACCGCTCACGCCCTTGCCGTCCGGGCTTCGGACCGTCCCCAAAATGTGAACTCGCGTTGAACTTTGGCGCGTACGCCAACGCCCAACCGCTCCAACGCCTAGGATGAAGACCATGGCACAGATTTTTGACGCACCATCGAAAGCGATCCTGCGAAGCCAAATCGCAGAGCATATCGCCGAAACCGACAAGAACGATCGGCGCGAGACCTTGGAAGGCGAGGCCCCGCTGCCGACCGACCGCTTCTTCGACCGCGAGTTGAGCTGGCTGAAGTTCAACAAGCGTGTGCTCGAGCTCGCCGAGGATGACGAGCAGCCGCTGCTGGAACGCACCAGCTTCGCCGCGATCTTCGCCAACAACCTCGATGAGTTCTTCATGGTCCGCGTGGCCGGCCTGAAGCGCCGCATCGACTCGGGCATCGCCGTGCCTTCCGCCGCCGGCCTGAGCCCGCGCCAGCTGCTGCGCTCGATCAGCGAGCAGGCGCACGCCCTGCAGGACGAGCACGCCCACTATGTGATCGACAAGCTGTTCCCGGCCCTCGCCGAACAGCATATCGTGCTGCTCAGCTGGGACAAGCTCACCACCGCCGAGCAGGAGCGCCTCTCCCGCTACTACCGCCAGCAGGTGTTCCCGGTTCTCACCCCGCTCGCCGTGGATCCGGCCCACCCGTTCCCGTACATCTCCGGCGGTTCCATCAACCTCGCCGTGATCGTCGAGAACCCGGCTTCCGGCAAGTCGCACTTCGCGCGCGTGAAGATCCCAGGCAACCTGAACCGACTCGTGCCGGTCGACGACATGACCGACGAGGAGTCCAAGGAGGAGCGCTACGGCTTCATCACGATGGAGAACCTCATCATCGCCCATCTGGAATCCCTGTTCCCGGGCATGATCATCAAGGAGGCGCGCTCCTTCCGCGTCACCCGCAACGAGGACATCGACGTCGAAGAGGATGATGCCGAGAACCTGCTCAACGCCATGGAGAAGGAGCTGCTGCGCCGCCGCTTCGGACCGCCGATCCGCCTGGAGATCTCGGACGAGACCAGCCCGTTCCTCTCCCAGCTGCTCGCCGACCAGCTCGGCGTCACGCCGGAGGAGGTGTACCGTCTGCCGGCCCCGCTCGACATGACCGTGCTGTTCGAGCTCGGCGGCATCGACCGTCCGGATCTGAAGAACCGCCCGTTCATCCCGACCACGAACCGTCAGATCGCCGAGGTCGAGTCGAGCCGTGCGCAGGACATCTTCGCCGCCATCCGCGAGCGCGACATCCTGCTGCACCACCCCTACGATTCGTTCTCCACCTCCGTCCAGGCCTTTCTGGCGCAGGCTGCTGCGGATCCTAAGGTCCTGGCCATCAAGCAGACGCTCTACCGCACCAGCTCCAACTCGCCGATCATCGACGCGCTGATCGACGCGGCCCACGCCGGCAAGCAGGTGCTGGCCCTGGTCGAGATCAAGGCCCGCTTCGACGAGGACGCGAACATCGCGTGGGCGCGCAAGCTGGAACGCGCCGGCGTGCACGTGGTGTACGGCATCGTGGGTCTGAAGACCCACTGCAAGCTCATCGAGGTGGTCCGCCAAGAGGCCGACGGCCTGCGCCGCTACTGCCATGTGGGCACGGGCAACTACAACCCGAAGACCGCCCGCATCTACACCGATCTCGGCTTGCTCACCTGCGACCCGGTGGTCGGACAGGATCTCACCCGCCTGTTCAACCAGCTGTCCGGCTACGCGCCGAAGTCAAGCTTCCACCGCCTGCTCGTCGCCCCGCGCACCATCCGCACCGGCCTGATCCAGCGCATCCGCCGCGAGGAGGATGCCGCCCGCGCCGGCAAGGAGGCGTGGATCAAGATCAAGGTCAACTCCGTGGTGGACGAGAAGACCATCGACGCCCTGTACCGTGCCTCCCAGGCCGGTGTGAAGATCGACATCGTCGAGCGCGGCATCTGCTCGCTCAAGCCCGGCGTTCCCGGCCTGTCCGAGAACATCCGCGTGCGTTCGATCCTCGGCCGCTTCCTGGAGCACAGCCGCATCTACGCGTTCTGCAACTCGGACGGCCCGCAGATCGGCGAGGGTCCGATGTCCGGACCGGAGGTGTGGATCGGTTCCGCCGATCTGATGCACCGCAACCTCGACCGTCGAGTCGAGGCGCTGGTGCGCATCACCGCCCCCGAACAGATCCAGGAGCTGCTCGACTACATCGACCTGCAGATGGCCGACTCCACCTCCAGCTGGCACATGCTGCCCGACGGATCCTACGAGCGCCACTCGAAGGACGAGGAGGGCCGCCCGCTGGTGGATTGCCAGGAGTACCTCATCCGCAAGCACACCCGCCGTCGCGGCAACCACAGCTGACACGGCATGCCGTGATGGCCGGCCCCGTACTCGGACCGGCCATCACGGATACATGCGTCTGCGTGAACCGTAACGCGCGAATCGTGAATGATCGCCTCCATGACTCACGGCGAATGCCGGTCGTAGGGGCGGTTTTTCGTTCACGCGATGGGCGGCGTATAATCGTCCGCGGTATATGTGAACGCTAACGCGCCAGAAGGCCGACCCAGTGGGGTCGGCCTTCGTCGTCTCCGCGGGGAAACTACGTAGAGCCGTGCGTACAATACGAAGGGTGAGCAAGAAGATGAGCAAGATCGTGGAAGCGGCCGGCGGCATACTCTACCGACGCCGCAACGTCGAGGACGACGTTGCCGGATCCGGAACCGTGCGTCAGGACCGGACGCTCCCCGATGGCGGCGCCATGGACCGCATGACGGACAACGACCGTACGCCGCGGTTCGACGACATCGAGGTCTGCCTGGTGCACCGACCGAAATACGACGATTGGAGCTGGCCGAAGGGCAAGGTCGACCCGAACGAATCGCACCTGCATGCGGCCGTGCGCGAAATCGGCGAGGAGACCGGGCAGGCGGTGGCGCTCGGTCCGTACCTCGGCGAGATCGAATATCCGCAGGCCGAGGAGGGCAGCAAGCAGCGCCACACCAAGAACTACGCCACCAACGTCAACACGAAGCACATCCTGTTCTGGATGGCCACGGCCATCTCCCCCGTCGACAAGCTCAAGCGCACCCAGGCCCTGGGCCCCGTGCACCGGGCGGACGTCGGCGAAATCGACGACGTCGTCTGGCTCACCCCGGACAAGGCCCGCAAGAAGCTCACCCACTCCACGGACAAGGAGATCCTCGCCCTGTTCATCGACAGGCTGCAGGAGGGGGCTGCGGACGCGGTGCCGATCATCATCGTGCGCCACGGCAAGGCGGAGGCCCGCAAATCCTGGAAGGGCACCGACGCGAACCGTCCGATCACGCCCCGGGGTGCGGCGGCCGCCTTCGCGCTCAGCCACGAGCTGGCCTGCTACAACCCGGTCCGGCTCGCCACGTCGCCGTGGATCCGGTGCATGGAGACGCTCGAGACGTTCTCGTGGCAGACCGGCCGCGACATGGTCAAACTCGATCCGCTCACCGAGGACGCGTTCGCCGCCGACCCGGCCGCCGCATGGGAATGCTTCCGCTCCGAAATCGACTACGCGCTCAAGCACCGCGCGCCCACGGCCATCTGCATGCACCGGCCCGTCATCGGTGGTATATTCGAGCATCTGCGCGGCTTGTGCGCCTCCACTTCACTCGCGAAGCGGCTGATCGCCAAGTCCCCCTACATGCCCACCGGCAGCGCGCTGGCGTTGTTCGCCGTCGCCACGCCGCAAGGTCCCCGCATCATCGACATCCAGAAGGTCAATCCGCTTGTCTACTAGTTTCCCCGTCACCGGCAACACGGGCAACGGTTCCGTACTCGCCTCCCGTTCCGGCTTCGTTCCCACTCCCGGCTCCGCACCGCGTCCGTCGCGCCCCGGCCAGCTCGCCCCCGCGCTGCTCGACCAGATGGCGGGAGGCAACGATCCGGGCGTCGTCAACGAGATCGCGCACTCCTCCGCCTCCGCCCTGCTTGACCGGGTGCGCCACAGCGAGGATCCGGCGGTCGTCGAACGCGTGCTCACCGTCGTCGAACGCGAGGGCGTGGACGACATCGCCGAACTGTGGAGCTCCTCGCCGGCGGATACGCTGCCCGGCGTGCTGTGGCGCCTGTACATGCTGCGCACGTGGATGCGCACGCACCGCGACGCCATCGCACGGCTGTGGCGCGTCGGCGAACCGGTGGCGACGTCCGCTTCCGCCATCGCCGGCGTCGACCAGGCGCCGACCGAGGACGATATCTCACGTCTTGCCGATTCGATTCTGTCCGGCGCGTTCACCGGGGACTTCGCCGTGGCCATGGAACGCGCCTCCGCGTTCACGGACGTGGTGGCGCTGGGACTGCGAATCGAAGCGAAGCATCTCGCCGGTCGCGCCGCGGAACTGTCCGGCGGCGCCGGTGGCGCCAACGACGCCGACGGCACCGGCATCTCCGCCGAAACGCACGCCGGATCACATGCCAAGTCGCACGCCGACAAGGCGGCGCGGCTCATGCACACGGCCGCGAACCTGTTCGTCACCGCCAAGGACTTCCATCACGCCGCGAACCTATGGCGCCGCGGCAAGCTGGAATGACAACGGCGCCCCACAGCACGGCCGTGGGGCGAAGAGGAGCGCCCCTGGGACGACCGGAAGCGAACCACAGGAACGGAAATAGGTAGAAAAGAAACCGAAGAGAAGCGCCGAACCGTGAAAGCGCCTGTCGGCGCAAGGGCCGCTCGCGGCGGCAAAAAATGGAGCCCGGGGCTTAAGCACGGCCCGACGCGGATAACAGTATAACCCACGGAAACCTCCAGCCACGCCAAGGCCATGTAGGGCGTCGCCGGAACGGACGCGCCCCATACCGTCGTCCCCCCATACCGTCGTCCCCCATACCGTCGTCCCGCGCGTCGTCGTTCCCCGCATGCGGTCGTAGTAGGCTTGGGAACCATGGAACTTCACGTTTTGAATCATCCGCTCGTCGAGCACAAGCTGACCGTGCTCCGCGACAAGAACACCCCCTCCTCCACCTTCCGTGAGCTCGTCTCCGAACTCGTCATGCTCGAGGCGTACGAGGCCACACGTGACCTGTCCGTCGTGGCGACGCCGATCGAGACCCCGGTCGCTCCGATGACCGGCAAGAAGCTCGCCGAGCCCCGCCCGATCATCGTGCCCGTGCTGCGCGCCGGCCTGGGCATGCTCGACGGCATGACCCGCCTGCTGCCCACCGCCGAGGTCGGTTTCCTCGGCATGAAGCGCGACGAGGACCACCCCACCCAGCAGATCACCTACGCGAACCGTCTGCCCGACGACCTGACCGGCCGCCAGTGCTTCCTCATCGACCCGATGCTCGCCACCGGCGGCACCCTGGTCGCCGCCACGCATTACCTGGCCGAGCGCGGCGCGAAGGACGTCACCGCGATCAACATCATCGCCGCGCCGGAGGGCATCAAGTACGTCGAGGAGCACATCGACCCGTCCATCGACTTCAAGGTCGTGGTGTGCGCCGTCGACGAGAAGCTCAACGACAAGTGCTACATCGTGCCGGGCCTGGGCGACGCCGGCGACCGCCTCTACGGCGTCATCGACTGACGGGGCATCGTCGTCCGCACTACCGCTGATCGACGTGTCTCCCTCACCATGGCACCCGCCTAAAGCGGAATGAACACGCAGGAAACGTACGTCAGGCAGGTCTTGGCGTACGTTTCCTGCGCTTGGGGCATGGGACGGACGAATAGGAACGCGGCGGCCCGGGACCATGGATGTCCCTTGGAGGCCAATCGACCAAGGACGCCCCCTCGGAATGAATCAAACGATCGGGAACGGAACGGATCATATGCAGATCGACATCATCGCGCCGGGGCGCGTGAAGGAGCGTTATCTTCGCGACGCCATCGATGAATACTCGAAGCGCCTGTCCCGCTACTGCAAACTCAACATCATCGAGGTCGCCGACGAGAAGACGCCCGAACACGCCTCGGCCGGCGTGGAACGGCAGATCAAGGCGAAGGAGGGCGAACGCATCGCCAAACACCTGCGCGACAACGCGTTCGTCATCGCCCTGGCGATCGACGGCAGGCAGCTGTCCAGTGAGGAACTCGCCGCGAAGATCAACGATCTCGGGCTGCGGGGCACCAGCCACATCCAGCTTGTCATCGGCGGTTCCATCGGACTGGACGAGGCGATTCTCAGGCGCGCGGACTTCAAGCTCAGCTTCTCGAAGATGACGTTCCCGCACCAGCTCATGCGCGTGATCCTGCTCGAGCAGATCTACCGCGCCTACAAGATCAACGCGGGAGAGCCCTACCACAAGTAGGACGGGTTCCGCCACGCACTTGCGCGGCCGACCGAAACGGTTCCGTCTTACGCCGTGTAGGCTGTGAGGCATGACCGGACGATTCGCACCCACGCCCTCGGGGCGCATGCACATCGGCAACATGACGGCGATGCTGGCCGCATGGCTCGACTCGCGCTCGCATGGCGGGCGCATGCTGTTGCGCATCGAGGACATCGACACCCCGCGTGTGCTGCCGGACGCCGACCGGTGGATCATGGACGATCTCACCTGGCTCGGGCTCGACTGGGACGGCGAACCTGTCTACCAGTCGCAGCGCATCGACCTGTACGAGCAGGCGCTGCGGTCGCTCACCCGGCGGCCCGTCGGCGGCGTCCCGCTCATCTACCCGTGTTTCTGCTCGCGCGCGGACATCCGCGCCGCGTCCGCCCCGCAGGAGGGTGACGGCTTCCAGATCTACCCCGGCACCTGCCGACGGCTTGTGCGCGGCCATCCCGACGAGGTGAGGGAACGGCTCGCCCGCGGCGACCGTCATTCCCTGCGCATCGCCATGCCCGGAAACGCGACGGATGGCGATGACACCGCCGTCACGTTCGACGATCGGGTGTTCGGCCCGCAATCCTTCGATCTGGCGCGCGACATCGGCGATTCGGTGGTCCGACGCTCCGACGGCCTGTTCGGCTACCAGTTCGTCGTCACGGTGGACGATCTCGCCATGGGCGTCGACTCCGTCGTGCGCGGCCGCGACCTGCTGCGTTCCACCGCATTGCAGACCTATATCCGCGAGCGTCTTGTCGCCGAAGGATTCGCCGTTGGAGAGGGCGCCGCCGCACCAGACGCCGAGCAGGATGCACGTTCCGGCCGCGTCGCGGCCCCCGACCGCCCCGCGTACGCGCACATCCCGTTGGTCGACAACGCAACCGGGCGCCGCCTCGCCAAACGCGAACGGTCGCTCGATATGGGCGCGTTGCGCGCGCGGGGCGTCACCGCGGCGCAGGTGACGGGCTATTGCGCGTGGCTGCTGCGGCTTATCGACGAGCCGGAACCCTGTACCCCGGCCGACCTGCTGCCCGGCTTCTCATGGGAACCGCTGCGCGAGCGCCACGACGACCGGTCCGTCGACCCCGACGACCCGCATACGCCACGCTGGCTCGCCGACGCGCTGCACGCCTGACCTGACCGTCGCATGCGACGACGGCCCGGGGACACGCAGTTCGTCCGCCCCGAACGAGACATGCATCCTGTACGCACCTTGCATGCGCCCGCCATGCCGAACATGCACGATTCCGTACGCCCGCACGCGGTTCCTTCCGGACATGCGTGGGTACGGAACCGACATGCGCGCCCTGTGCGAGTAGTCTGGGACGCGTATGGCCGACATCATGTATGGGAGGATGCCATGTCGAAAGCCTTGAGAAACGCCGTGATCGGCGGCATCGCAGCCGCCGGGGCGGCAGCGTGGGCCGTCGCGCCGCGCTCGTTCAATGACAAGCGCCGCAACTATGTACCGGTCATCGCCGACGTGTGGTACGCGCACAGGGGTCTGCACGATGCGGGTTCCGGTCTGGTGTCCGTGCAGGACATCCCCGATTACGCAGGGGACAATCCGGTCAGCGCGCAGGCCGACACGACCGACGCCTCGATCGCCGAAAACGCCGATTACGTGGCGCTCGCCCGGCGTATGGCCTTGAAGGCCGGCTACGGCACGGCCGACGAGACCGGCCCGATCGCGCCGGAGAACTCGCTCGCCGCGTTCGCGGCCGCCTGCGAGGCCGGCTACGGCATCGAACTCGATCTGCAGCTCACGCTCGACGGGCAGGTGGTCGTCGTGCACGACGCCGACCTCATGCGCGTGGCCGGCGATCCGCGCCGCATCGAGGACCTCACCTACGACGAGCTGACGCGCATCCCGCTGTTCCCCGCCTCCCGCGGCTCCAAGCCGGGCGACCTCAAGGCCGCGCCCCTGCCGGGGTCGCAGGAAAGGCCGCC
The DNA here is from genome assembly GCF_010667645.1 of Bifidobacterium platyrrhinorum. Lineage (GTDB taxonomy): Bacteria > Actinomycetota > Actinomycetes > Actinomycetales > Bifidobacteriaceae > Bifidobacterium > Bifidobacterium platyrrhinorum. Next base: position 149,473 of record NZ_WHZV01000004.1, on the reverse strand, counting down.
GCTGGTCGTCACGCCGCCGAACGCCCCGGAAGGCTACTACCAGCACGTGCCGTTGTTCTCCGATGTGCTCAAGGTGGTGGCCGGCCGTGCGCCGCTCATCGTGGAGTACAAGTTCTCCGACAACCACGCGTGGGGCGAGCGCCAGACGGAGCTCATGGAGAAGGGCCACGCGCTGCTCGAGGCGTATGCGGGCCCGTATGTCATCGAATCCTTCCACCCGGGCGCGGTGAACTGGTACAAGGAGCATCACCCGGAGGTGTGCCGCGGCCAGCTGAGCTGGCCCGCCTCGCTCGCGAAGAACGGCCCGGCCGAGTTCGCGGCCGGACTGCTCGCCTTCGACTGGCTGTCCCGCCCCGATTTCGTCGCCTACGACTGGACGGGCGGCGCGTTGCCGCAGGTGCGTCTGGCGCGTGCGATGGGCGCGACCGCCGTCTCGTGGACGGTGCGGTCCAGCGACGAGCTCGCGCAGTGCGACCAGTACTTCGACCACCACATCTTCGAGGCCTTCGTTCCGCCGGAACACGGAGCGCCATCGACGTTGTGACGCCCGGGGACGGCATACCACTCCCATGGTGAAGCGACACTCCCATGGTGCGGTGAAACCCTCATGGTGCGATGGCGCAACACGGCCTGATTCCGCCGTTATGGAGGAACCGTGTTGCCGCACCATGGGTTATCATGCCATGGTTGCCGCGCCATGGGATAGGCCCGCCCCGAAGGCATGACAAAAAATCGCCGCACCCCATCACAAGAGGGGTGCGGCGATTGTATATTCACGGGACCGAATCACGGGACCGCATCACACAATCCGGATCACATGACCGAATCACGCAACCCAATCACGTGATCACATCACGCGGCCGAACGATCACTCGTCGGCCTTGACGTCCTCGACGTTCACGTCGGGGTCGTCGGGCGCGGACGAGCCGGACCCGGAACCGCCGGACAGCGGGTCCTCGGGCATGTCGGTGAGCTCGAGGTGCTCGCCGCCGGTCTGGTCGACGAGCACGGTGTCGCCGTCGTGCACCTTGCCGGCGAGCAGCATGCGGGCCAGCTGGTCGCCGACCTCGGTCTGCACGAGGCGGCGCAGCGGACGGGCGCCGTACGCCGGGTCGTAGCCCATGTTCGCGAGCCACTCGCGGGCGGCGCCGGTCACGTCGAGCGTGATGCGGCGGTCGGTCAGACGCGCGGCCACGGACTTCACCTGGATGTCGACGATGCCGCCGAGCTCCTCGCGGGTGAGCGGGTGGAACATCACGATGTCGTCCAGACGGTTGAGGAACTCCGGCTTGAAGTTCATGTGCACCGCGTCCATCACGGCCTTCTTCTTGGCGTCGGCGTCCAGATCCTCGTTGACGAGGAACTGGGAGCCGAGGTTGGAGGTCATGATGAGGATCGTGTTCTTGAAGTCCACGGTCCTGCCCTGGCCGTCGGTCAGGCGGCCGTCGTCGAGCACCTGCAGCAGCACGTCGAAGATCTCAGGATTCGCCTTCTCGACCTCGTCGAACAGCACGACGGAGTACGGGCGACGGCGCACGGCCTCGGTGAGCTGGCCGCCCTGCTCGTAACCGACGTAGCCCGGCGCGGCGCCGATCAGACGGCTCACGGACGCCTTCTCCATGTACTCGGACATGTCGATGCGCACCATGGCCTTCTCGTCGTCGAACAGGAAGTCCGCAAGCGCCTTGGCGAGCTCGGTCTTGCCCACGCCGGTGGGGCCGAGGAACAGGAACGAGCCGGTCGGGCGGTTCGGGTCCGAGATGCCGGCGCGCGAGCGGCGCACCGCGTCGGACACGGCCTGGATGGCTTCCTTCTGGCCGATTACGCGCTTGCCGAGGTAGTTCTCCATGTGGAGCAGCTTCTCGTTCTCGCCCTGCATGAGGCGGCCGACGGGGATGCCGGTCCAGTCGGAGACGATCTCCGCGACGGAGTCGGCGTCCACATGGTCCGGGACCATCGGCTCGGGCTTGTTCGCGCCGTCGCCGCCCTCCTTGGACTCGGCGTCCGCCTTCTCGGCGGCGGCGAGCTCCTTCTGGATGGCCGGCATCTCGCCGTACAGGATGCGGCTCGCTTCGGCGAGGTTGCCCTCACGGGTGAACTTGTCCGCCTGGACGCGCAGCGCGTCGAGCTTGGCGCGCAGGTCGCCGACCTTGTTGTGGCCGGCCTTCTCCGCGTCCCAACGGGCCTTCAGACCCGCGAGCTTCTCGCGCGCGTCGGCCATTTCGGCCTGCAGCTTCTCGAGACGCTCCTTGGAGGCCGGGTCCTCGGCCTTCTTGAGCTGCATCTCCTCCATCTCGTAGCGGGTCACCTTGCGCTGGAGCTCGTCGATCTCCTCCGGGGAGGAGTCGAGTTCCATCCTGAGGTGCGCTGCCGCCTCGTCGACCAGGTCGATGGCCTTGTCGGGCAGCTGACGGCCGGAGATGTACCGGTTGGACAGGGTCGCGGCGGCCACGAGCGCGTCGTCGCCGATCGTCACCTTGTGGTGCGCCTCGTAACGCTGCTTGAGGCCACGCAGGATCGCGATCGTGTCCTCGACGCTCGGCTCGCCGACGAACACCTGCTGGAAGCGGCGCTCCAGCGCCGGGTCCTTCTCGATGTTCTCGCGGTACTCGTCGAGCGTGGTCGCGCCGATGAGGCGCAGTTCGCCGCGGGCGAGCATCGGCTTGAGCATGTTGCCGGCGTCCATCGAGCCTTCGGCCGCGCCGGCGCCGACGATCGTGTGGATCTCGTCGATGAACGTGATGATCTGGCCGTTCGCGTTCTTGATCTCGTTGAGGACGCTCTTCAGGCGCTCCTCGAATTCGCCACGGTACTTCGATCCGGCCACCATGGATCCCAGGTCGAGCGAGATGAGCTTCTTGCCCTGCAGCGTGGTCGGCACGTCGCCGGCGACGATGCGCTGCGCGAGGCCTTCGACGACGGCGGTCTTGCCGACGCCGGGCTCGCCGATCAGCACTGGGTTGTTCTTCGTACGGCGCGAAAGGATCTGGATGACGCGGCGGATCTCCTGGTCGCGGCCGATCACCGGGTCGAGCTTGCCTTCCTTGGCGGCGGCGGTCAGGTCGGTGGAGTACTTCTCCAGCGCCTTGTAGCTGCCTTCCGCGTCCGGGCTGGTCACCTTGGCGCCGCCGCGCACACCGGGCACGGCCTTGCGCAGGGCCTCGGGCGTAACGCCGTTCTTCTTCAGGATCTCGGCCGACTGGTTCGGGGCCGAGGCGGCGATGCCGATGAGCAGGTGTTCGGTGGAGACGTACTCGTCCCCCATCTGCTGCATCTCCTTCTCGGCCTGCGCGAGCGCGGCGGTCAGCTGGCGGCTGGCCTGCGGCTGCGAGGTGGTCGAGCCGCTCGCGCTCGGCAGCGCGACGAGCGCGTTGCGCACGGCGGCGCCGATGGCCTGCGGGTCGCCGCCCGCGGCCTGGATGAGCCCGCGCACGACGCCCTGTTCCTGGCGCAGCAGCGCGTCCATCACGTGCAGGGTCTCGACCTGCGCGTTGCCTGCGGCGGAAGCGCTCTGGATGGCGTCGCCGATGGCCTCCTGGGCCATGGTCGTGAACTTCTGTTCCATAAGTCTGTCCTCCAAGTCTCGTCGCCCGGCCGGCCGCGGCCGAGGGCCGGCGGCGTCGCATCCGTCTGGTGCGATGCCGCCGGACCGTGACCGTGCCCGCCGGGCATCATGTCATGTTCTGACATGCTCAACCGACCCGAAGCACATTCTATTCCCAAAACTTGAGCCCCTGTCACTCAAGTTTCGTTTTCCGGTGGAGGCGTCGCCACCGCCGGCACGCCCCGCCGGTCACTCGCTCACGTCGAGCGCAAGCAGGTCGTCGACGGTCTGGCGGCGCAGCATGAGGTGCGCGCCCTCGCCGCTCACGGCCGCGACGGCCGGGATGAGCGCCTGGTTGTAGTTGCTCGCCATCGTGCGTCCGTACGCGCCGGTGACCGGTACGGCGAGCACGTCGCCGCGATGCGTGTCGGCGGGCAGCCGCACCTCGTGCACGACGATGTCGCCGGATTCGCAGTGCATGCCGACGACGCGCGCGAGCATCGTCTCCGCACCGCCGGCGCGGTTGGCGAGGCGTGCGGTGTAGTCGGCGCCGTAGAGGGCCGGTCGGATGTTGTCGCTCATGCCGCCGTCGACGGACACGTACACACGTTCCGAGATCGGGTCGCCGGCGGAGTCCTTCGCGTCGGCGAGGTGCACGGGCTTGACCGTGCCCACGCGGTAGAGGGTCACGCCGGCGGGCGCGACGATCCAGCGGCCCGGCTCGAAGCTGATCGCGGGGGCGGGCATGCCGAGCGCGCGGTTGATGCGCGTGACGGCCTCGGCGAGGCGGCCGAGCTCCACGCGCACGTCCATCGAATCCTCGCCGTCCGTGTACGCGACCGAGTAGCCGCCGCCGAGGTCGACCTCGGGCAGCGTGTAGGCGTCGGTGGCGTAGAAGGTCTTGCGCAGCAGCATCACGCGCTTCGCGGCCTGGATGAACGCGTCCGCGTCGTGGATGTTCGAGCCGATGTGCGAGTGGACGCCGACCAGTTCGAGCGCGTCTCGGCGGGAGAGGATGTCCTTGAGCACGGCCAGCGCGGGGCCGTCCGCCACGGTCTCCATCGCCGCGGCGAGCGCCTTGTCGCCGTCGGTGGCGTCGTCGTGCAGCGCGTACGGCGAGTTCGCGCCGATGGCGTCGGCCCCGGCCGCGCCCACGCCCGTCTCGGCCGCGCCGACGCTCCCGGCATGGCCCGCAGCCACCGGCGCCCCGGCCGAAGCCCCGTCCCCGGCGCCCAGACCGTCGAGCACGCCGAGCACGGCCGTGTCCGCGCCGGCGGGCAGCAGCGGCACGCCGAACTTCTGGTCCTCGTGCGCGGTGGAGATGTATTCGTGGCCGCCCGCGTGGATGCCGGCGGTGACGCGCAGCATCACCTTGGCGCGCTTGCCGAGCCGCTTGGCGATGCGTTCGATGCGTTCCGGCTCGTCGGGCGAGTCGACGACGATCTTCGCGAACCCCTGCTCGACGGCGAGCGCGATCTCCTCGTCGGACTTGTTGTTGCCGTGCAGCACGAGGCGGCGGCCGGGCACGCCGGCGGCGAGCGCGATCCTCATCTCGCCCATCGTGCAGGTGTCCACGAGCATGCCGGCCCGGGTGACGAGGCGCACAATCTCCTTGCTCAGGAACGCCTTGCCGGCGAAGCTCACGTGCGTGGTGGACGTGCTGAACGCGTCGGCGGCGGCCTTGACGAAGTACTTCGCGCGGGCGGCGACCTCGTCGGTGTCGATGAGGTAGAGGGGCGAGCCGAACTCGTCGAGCAGCGTCTCGGCGGCGATGCCGTGGAACGTGAGTCCGCCGGTCGCCTCGTCCACGGCCGTGGCCGCGGGCCAGATCGGGGTCACGCCCTGGGTGGGCGTCCATTCGTCGTGCGCGTTCGTGCTCATCGTCTTGTCTCTCCGTCCCTTGTCGGTTCCTGTCGATTGCCGGGTGTCGTTCCCCGTCGTGCCGGCGTCCCGCCCGTCGTCGCGGCGGGGTCGGGATGCGGCGATTCCTGCATCATTGTGCCAGATGGCCCCACGTCGTGCGGCCGTCCGGTCACGGTTCAGATGCCGCGCGCCCGGCCCCGTCGCCGTCCCGTGGCGCGGCGGGCCGCAACGGGTGCCCGTCCGCCGGGGCGATGAACAGGGTGCCGGTCACCGCGTCGTATGCGCCTTCCGAGGTGGGCAGCGTGCGGCCGGGAAGATGGCCGTAGATGCGGGCCGCGCCGCCGAAGGCCAGTTCGCGTCCGAGCATGTGCGGTTCGATGCGGTCGATGCGGATGGATCCGTCGCGCACCTGCACGAATGCCCACATCACCTCGCGGGCGCCTGTGCGCCGGTCGCGCGCGTAGACCACCACCTGGCATTCGAACCGTCCGTGCGGCGGGAACAGGATCGTGCGGATCCTTTGGTGCGACACGTACCGGTATCCGGTGCGGTCGGGCCGGTAGGCGAGGTCGGTGCGGCCGACGCCGAGGTCGGCGGCGCGCACGCCCAGCATGCCCGTGGGCGCGGCCACGGCTTTGCGCATGCCGATGACGAGCAGCAGGATGACGGCGCCGACCGCCACGGCCAGGGCGCTCTCGCGCACGCCCCAGGTCCGGGTCGGGGCGGCCGGTGGGAGTCCCTCGAGGGCGCGTTCGAGGTCCTCCTGCGCGGATTGCGCGGCGCGGCGGGACCGTTCCCGAGGGTCGTCGTATGCGATGGTCATCGCCAGGACGCCGACGGCCATGATCGTCAGCAGGATCTGCGGGTATCCCAGAAGCTTGGCGAACACGCCGGGCACGTGCATCCAGCGGTCGCGGTCGGCCACGCGGCGGGAGCCGCGCACCCATGGGCGGCCGTCGGCCCGCGTCTGCGGCCGTTCCCCGTCTTCTTTGACCGTCATGCCGCCCGCCTCCTCGCGTCCGTGCACGTCATCCATGGCCCCAATATACGACGTGCGGCCCCTCTTCCCAGGGACCGCACGTTCATCGAACCGTCATCGCGAAACACCGCGACGACCAAAGGCCGTCACATCTTATCGGACGGACAGTCCGGTGGACTGTCCGTAGCAGTGCGCAGCGCAAGCGTCGCGCACGTCGCGAAACACTGCGACGGCCGAAGGCCGTCACATCTTTTCGGGCGCGGACACGCCGAGCAGGTCGAGGCCGGAGGCGATCACGGCCTGCACCGCGTCGTTGAGCTTGAGGCGGGCGGCGGCGCGTGCCGGCTCGGGGGCCTTGGCGATGCGCAGCGCCTCACGCTCGGCCTCGTCGCCGCGCTCCTCGAGTCCGGTGAGGTCCATCGGCACGACGCGCTCCACGTTGTACCACTTGTGGTAGGTGGCGGCGAGGTCCTCGAGGTAGCGGGCCACGCGGTGCGGGGCGCGCTTGTCGCCGGCCTCCTTGACGACGGCCGGCCACTGGGCGAGCGCGGCGAGCACCTCGCCGTCCGCCTCGGTGTCGAGCAGGCCCAGGTCGGCGCCCTCGACGGTCACGCCGGCGTCGGCCGCGTTGCGGTCCACGTTGCAGGAGCGCGCGTGCGCGTACTGCACGTAGTACACCGGGTTGTCGTTCGAATGGGAGGCGAGCAGGTTGAGGTCGATGTCGACCGGCGAGTTGTAGTCGGTGCGCGCCAGCGAGTAGCGGGACGCGTCCACGCCGATCGCGTCGACGAGGTCGTCGATGGTGACGACGTTGCCGGCGCGCTTGGACATGCGCACGGCCTTGCCGTCCTTCATCACGTTGACGAGCTGGCCGATGAGGATCTGCATGTTCTCGCCCGGCTTGTCGCCGAACGCCTCGCACATGGCCATCATGCGGCCGATGTAGCCGTGGTGGTCGGCGCCGAGCATGTAGATCGCCACGTCGGCCGGATCCTGCGCGCGGTGGCGCTTGTTCCAGTAGTAGGCGATGTCGGCGGCGAAGTACGCGAACTCGCCGTTGGACTTGATGATGACGCGGTCCTTGTCGTCGCCGTGCTTGGTGGACGCGAACCAGGTGGCGCCGTCCTTCTCGTAGATGTCGCCGCGGCCGCGCAGCTCGGCGATGGCGCGCTCCACCTCGCCGTCCTGGTAGAGGCTGTTCTCGTGGAACCACACGTCGAAGTCGACGTGGAAGTCCTTCATCGACTTGCGGATCTCGTCGAACATCATCGGCACGGCGCGCTTGCGGAACTCCTCGCGCAGCTCGGAGTCGGATTCGCCGATCGGCTCGCCGTCCGCGTTGAGGCCCTGGTCCTCGTGCTGCAGCGCGGTCAGGTCGACGCCGTCGGCCTTGGCCTCGGCCTCGACGCGGCGGGCGATCTCGTCGATGTACGCGCCCTTGTAACCGTCGAACGGGGTCTCGGTCTGGTAGCCCTGCGCGCCGAGGTCGTTATCGTGCGCCCAGGCGGCGACGAGGGACTTGGCGAAGCGGTTGATCTGCTCGCCGTGGTCGTTGAAGTAGTATTCGCGCACGACCTTCGCACCGTTGGCCTCGAGCACGCGGGCCATCGAATCGCCGGTGGCGGCCCAGCGGGTGCCGCCGATGTGGATCGGGCCGGTCGGGTTGGCGGAGACGAACTCGAGGTTCAGGGTCTCGCCGCCGAGATGGTCGTTGCGGCCGAACGCGGAGACGCCGGCGTCGGTGCGCGGCGCGGCGAGCACCGCGTCGACGACGGCCGCGGCGGACGCGGAGTCGAGGGTGATGTTGATGAAGCCGGGGCCGGCGACCTCCACCTTGGCGACGCCGTCGGCGGCGGTGAGTTCGGCGGCGAACAGTTCGGCCAGGTCGCGCGGCTTCATGCCGGCCTTCTTGGCGAGCTGCATGGCGGCGTTCGACGCCCAGTCGCCGTGCGCGCGGTCCTTCGGGCGCATGACGGCGAATTTGGCGACCGGCGGGATGAGGTCTTCGGTGAGCTGCCCGGCCTTTCCGGCGGCGACAAGCTCGTGGGCAATACGCGAAATGAGTTCGCTCAACGCTTCAGGATTCATTCTTCCAAGGATACCGAGCGCGCCGACTTCGCCGCCTCCCCGCCCCGGCGCAACATATTCCGGAGAATCACCCCATATGCCGGAATATGTCGCGCTCATCTTCACTCAGCGCGACATATTCCGGCACGGACGGGCCTATCGCCGCGAACCGTCGCGGCGACGCCGTTCCAGCAGATGGTAGCCGCCGTAGCACAATGCGACGAACGGAACCATATAGAACAGCGTCGAGCGTTGCGTCTCGTCGAGGATCACCAGGACCAGCGCGCCGATGCACATGACGATCGCCAGCCACGGCAATACCGGGAATCCGGGGGCACGGTAGCCGAGCTCGTCGAGCGTGTGGCCGCCGGCCTTCCATTCGCGGCGGAACCGGATGTGGCACACGCACACCGAGAACCATACGACCAGCGTCGCCAGTCCCGAGACCGCCACCAGCACCAGGTACACGGTGGACGCGGCGACCACCGAGGAGAGCAGCGCGAGCAGCGAACCGGCCATCGAGAACAGCACCGCCCACACGGGCACGCCGCGGAAGTTGGTCTTCGCGAAGCGCGCGGGGATGAGCCGCTCCTTGGCGAGCGACCACACCATGCGCGAGCACACGTACAGGCCGGAGTTCGCGGCGGACAGCACGGCGGTGAGCACCACGAAGTTCATCACATCGCCGGCGAACGGCATGCCGATCGACTGGAACACGAGCACGAACGGGCTGGTCTCCACGCCCGCCTTGTGCCACGGGATCAGCGCGGACATCACGAGGATCGAGCCGATGAAGAAGATCGCGAGGCGCAGCACGGTGGTGTGCACGGCCTTCGGGATCGCGCGCGACGGGTCCTTCGTCTCGCCGGCCGCGACGCCCACCACCTCGGTGCCGGAGAACGCGAACACGACGGTGAGCAGCGTGGAGAACACGGGCGCGAAACCGTTCGGGAACCACCCGTCGGCCGTGAAGTTGCCGAACAGCGGCGCGTGCGCGTAGCCGGCGATCGGAATCGCGCCGAAGATCGCGAGCAGGCCGATCACGATGAACGCGACGATCGCGAACACCTTGATCGAGGCGAACCAGAACTCCGCCTCGCCGTAGAGGCGCACGGACAGGATGTTGAGCGCGAACACGACGGCGATGAACACCGCCGACCACACCCATGCGGGCGAATCCGGGAACCAGCGTTGCATGAGCAGCCCGGCCGCCGTGAACTCGCTGGCGAGCGCCACCGCCCAGTTGAGCCAGTAGAGCACGGCGATCACGAACGCGGTGCCGGGGCCGATGAAGCGCTTCGCGTACATGTGGAAGCTGCCCGCGTACGGCATCGCCACGGACAGTTCGCCGAGCGAGACCATCACGCAGTAGACGAGCACGGAGCCGACCGCGTACGCGAGGATCGCGCCGAGCGGCCCGGCCTGGTGGATCGTGTAGCCGGAGGAGACGAACAGGCCGGTGCCGATCACGCCGCCGAGCGAGATCATCGTCAGGTGGCGCGACTCCATCTTGCGTTCGAGGCCGTTCGCCCCGGCCCGCGTTGCGGAACCGTCCGCCGCGCCGGCGTCGCCGCCCCTGCCGGCGTCCTTGCCGCCGGTGTCTTCGTTGCCATTACCGGCATGGACCATGAGGGGCTCCTTCGATAGGGATATACGGCGATCGGTGACTACCGTATGATACCAACGCCTCCCCTGCGCGCGGCCCGTGGACGCCTCCCGCCGGAGGCCCGCGGATGGAAGCGTCCGCCGTAATACGGCGAAGGCCGGCCCGGACGAACCGGGACCGGCCTTCGCGGCGGCACGGCGCCGCGCGTCGCACGCGGCACGTCACGCGTCGCGTCTCACAGCACGGCGATCGCGTCGATCTCGACGAGCGCGCCCTTGGGGATGTCGTTGCCGCCGAACGCCACGCGCGCCGGCTTGACGGAGCCGATGAACACCTCGGCGTAGCGGGCGTCCACCTCCTTGAAGTCCTCGACGTTCTTCAGGTAGATCGTGGCGCGGCACACGTGCTCGATGCCGGTGCCGGCCGTGTCGAGGATGTGCTTGATGTTCTTGAGGGCCTGCGCGGCCTGCTCGCCGGCGGTCTCGCCCGCGAGTTCGCCGGTCTCCGGGTCGATGCCCAGCTGGCCGGACACGAACACGAAGCCGTTGGCCTTCACCGCCTGGCTGTACGCGCCCAACGCCGCCGGCGCCTCGGAGGTCGCGACCGCTTCCATCTTCTCGCTCATATGTGCTCCTTACCGCCGCGTGCGCCCGGCGCCGTCCTACTCCAGACACCGTGCCGCGCGCGAACATCGGTTCGCTTGCCCATCCGCAGCCGTACGGATGATTACACCGCAGTGTAGCGAGCGCGATCGCGTCATCCGGCGCCGATGCCCGTCATGCGGTCATGCGGGCGCCGCGGGCGATCATCGGCCGCCGGCGTTCCTCAGACAGGTCGGCGTTCCTCGGCCGGCGTCACCCGGCGGCGTCACCCGGCGGCGTCACCCGGTCGGGCGGCCTCCGCCGCGCTTCGCCCCGCGGTCAGGCGACGGGCCGTGCCCACGGCGTCGCACCGTCGCGTGCGATGCCGCCGTCCAGGCGCACGGCGTGACGGTCCACCACGCGGTCGAGCCGGCGCGCGCTGTCGCCGAGGATGCCGCTCGCGCCGCGCCGCAGACAGCGGTTCGCCTCGCGGTAGTCGCCGCTCACGCCGGCGTACACCGGCATGCCGGCACGCGCCGCCCGCCGCGCGACGGCCGGGTCAAAGCGGTTGCCACGCATGACGACGAAGCTCGCGCCGCGCGGCCACGTCACCCGCGGATGCCCGGCGGGGCTCACGCATTTGCCGACCAGCCAGCCGGGATGGCGGCGGTGCACGATCCGGATGGCCTCGTCGTTCGTGGACATGATCATCACGCGGGGGGCGAACCCGTGCCGTTCCACCTGGCGCATGACCGCGCCGGTCACCCGCGGCGCGTGACGGTCGTCGGTCTTGAGGTGCAGGAGAAGACCGAGATGGTCGTTGGTACGCTGCGCGGCGAGGATGGCCTGCGCGAGCGTGGGGATGTGGAAGTCCTCGCCGTTCTGGCGCATCGTCATGCGTTGCAGTTCGCGCGTGCGCATGGCGGCGACGGGCGCGTCGCGCCCCGCGGCGGACAGGCGCCCGGTGGCGCGGTCGTGGAAGACGACGGGCGTGCCGTCGGCGTCGAGGCGCACGTCGATCTCGGCGTAGTCGGCGCCGCGCGCGCCCGCGTTGGCGATGGCGTGCAGCGAGTTCTCCGGCGCGGAGTCGTCGCCGCGATGCGCGATGGCGAGCGGCCGCACCGTCCACGTGTCGCGCGTATGGCCGCCGAGCGGGCCGGGCGCGCCGTGGCCGAACAGCCCGGCGACGCCCGCGATGACGCCCGGGACGCCCGTGGCGTCACGTTCGCGCCGGCGCAGGTTCGCCGCGACGGCGACGCCCGCCACCAGCGCCAGCGAGACGACGAGGACGACCAGCTGGACGGCCCAACGGCGGCGGGACGCACCGGCGGCTTCGGCCGTCCCGGCGACGTCGGTGCCGGCCTCCGTGATGTTCCGATCGTTCATTTCCGCACCTCCCTGATGGTCTCCGACGATTCCGGTCTCCGACGATTCATTATGGACGCGCCAAGTGAGGCGCAGGCGGGATTTCATGGTGCGCTCATGGTTGTCTCAGGGAAAATTCAGGGTGGTCGGCCCTGCGCGTCACGGCGGATGAGCTGCGCGTCACGGCGGATGAGACGGCAAAAGCCCGCCTCCTCGAGGAGACGGGCTTTCCTTGTGGGCTCGAAGGGGTTCGAACCCTCGACCTTCTGTTCCGGAGACAGACGCTCTATCCACTGAGCTACGAACCCAAAACACCATTCCGCGCCGCACGGGCGAGGAACGCAGTCCATTATAACGGCCCGGGAGGGTTCCCGCGCGCCGGGAACCGGCGACGGCCGTTCATAACGAACTCCCCAACTGTACACCATCCCGGCGCTACACTGGGGTTATGTCCGAGCCTGTGAACGAATTCGAATTCGAACGGCGGTTCTTCTGCCGCGAGCTGCCGCCCGAATACGACGACGGCGACGTGCCCAAGCTCATCATCCAGAGCTATTTCGTGTACACGGACAACTACGCACTGCGCATCCGCCTGACCACGCGCGACATCCGCATCGACATGACCCCCGACCTCGATCCGCTCGACGTGCTCGAACGCTACCGGGACCGGTTCACCCACGCCTACGTCACCGTGAAGGGGCCGTCCGTGGGCGGCACGCGCTACGAGGCGGAACGCGGCATCGACACGCGCATCGCGGCCGAACTGGTCATGCGCGGCGGCAAGCCGATCATCAAGAACCGCTATTCCGTGTGGATCGCGGAGGACGGCTGGAGCGTGGACGTGTTCGGCGGGGCGAACGCGCCGCTCATCGTCGCCGAGGCGGAACGCGCCACCCCGGTGACGAACCTGACGATCCCGAAGTTCTGCGTGACCGAGATCACCGACCAGCCGCGGTTCAACAACGACGGTCTGGCCGGCCGCCCGTTCGGCGGGTGGCGGGACGACTTCGAGCGCGAACTGGCCGAGGAGGGACCGCGCTTCCAGCAGTTCTTCGGCCGGAACCGGATGGAGTAGCGGGCGCCTCTTCGGTACCTCAGTACATCAGCGTGGCGAGGCGGCGGCGCGCGGCCTTGAGGCGCGCGTCGGTGGGCTCGGGGATGGCGAAGTATTCGAGCAGACGCTGGCGCACCGGCTCGATGTCGGCCTTGTGGCCGGCGGCGACGAAGTCGAGCAGACGGTCGAAGGCGTCCTGGATCTGGCCGCCGATCATGTCGATGTCCGCCACGGCGAGTTGGGCCTCGACGTCGTCCTGCGCGGCCGCCGCGGCGGCGCGCACCTCGCGCACGTCGGCGTCGGCGGAACGGGCGAGCAGCAGCGCCTTGGCGCGTTCGCGCGCGGCGACCGCATCGCCCGGATCGGATTCGAGCACCCTGCCGTACGCTGCGGCGGCGCCGGAATAATCGCCGGCCTGGGCCAGCTGGTAGGCCTCCTGATGCTCCGGCGGCACGACGTTCGCCTTCGCGGCCGCGCCGGCGCCGTCCGCGACGTCGGCGCCCGCCTCGGCGGGATCGCCCGAGTACGGCGCGGTGCCGTTCACGCCTGCCTGCTGCGCCATCGCCACGATCTTCGGCAGCACCTGCGTCTTGATCTGGTCGAGCTCGTCGTCGGACGGCAGACCCTGCAGCAGCGGCATCGGGCGTCCACCGATGAGGGCGAACAGCGCGGGCGCGCCCTGCACCTGCAGCGCCTGGGCGATCGACGGGTTCTCGTTGATGTCGATGCGGGAGAGCTGGATCTGGCCGTTCATCGCGTTCACCGCGTCGGCGAGCGCACGCGCCATCGGGAAGAGGCGGTCGTCGGTGGGGATCCACAGGAGCAGCAGGATCGGGAACGTGGCGGAGGTCTGCACCATCGCCTGGAACGTGTTCTCCGTGGTGTCGATGACGTAGCCGCCGGCGGCGGGCGCGCCGCCCTCCTGACCCGGATCGGCCTTCACCTGATGCGCGAGCGCCTCCAGGTCGACGGCCCCCGCCAGCGACACCCCGGGATTGAACTTCGGCTGATCAGCCATGCCACGCCTCCAACTTGCTAGGAACGAACATAAAAAAACGATGCCGTCACTCATCTTAGTGACGGCATCGGAGCCGCGCGGCGATATCGCCACGCACGAAAAGCGGACTACAGCGCTTCGACCTTGACCGGCTGGCGTTCGGCGCCCACGGCGGTGATCTTCGCGTTCGACCCGGCCGGCGGGATGTACATCGCGATGACGTTGACGTACGTCACCTTCATCGTGCTGGTGGCCTTGCCGTCGCCGAACAGCGCCTTCTCGGCGTCGGAGGCGGGCAGCGACTCGCGCCCCTCGCCGGCCTGGCGCGTCCATTCGGAGTCGATGCGCGCCACGACCAGATCGCCGCCGTCCGTGGAACGCATGATCTTGATCTGGTCCTTCGGCACGCTGAACGTCTGCTCCTGGGTGCCCTTGTTCGCCTCCATGCCCTGCTGCACGGTGGCGCTCAGCTGCGCGAGGTCCGAACGGAACAGGTCGTCGGCGAACTTGTCCTTGTGCTTGCTGTTGTCGCCGTTGTTGAGCAGGTCCGCGTACCAGTCCACGGCGTCGGCGGGGGTGGCGACGAGCTTGGAGTCCTTCGCCTCGCCCATTTCGGTGCCGAGCTTGGGCACTTCGAACTTCGGCAGTTCGGCGCCCTGGAACAGTCGCGCCACGCCCCACAGCTTGTAGTTGGAGCGGGCGGTGTCCTGCGTCATGACGAGCAGGCGCTTCGACTGCTGGTCCTCGGTGGTGGTGGTGATCGTGTACACGGTGCGCGGCCATCCGTCGTTGACGGGGATGACGGTCTGGGTCATCTTGCGCGGGATAGTGGCCTTCGCGTCCAGGTTGCCGGTGGCCTGCGCGATGGCGATCTCGCTGGAGCGCACCTCGAGCTGGGGGCCGGTGAGGCGGGCGGCGAGGCCGTCCGTGCTCTTCGACTGGTTGGCGGCGTCGATGACGTCGAGGATCGAGCCGCGGATCTTCTTTTCCTGCGCGACGGTCAGGTCGGGCGTGCGGTCCGCCGAGTCGGCGGTGGAGGTCTTCGGCACCTGCCCCTCGCAGGCGGCGAGGGAGACCAGCATGCCGGCCGCGGCGAACAGGGCCGCGACCTTGGTGGCCGTGCGCGCGAGCGCGGCGTTCGCTGTCGTATGCGTCATCATCGGGCTCCTTCCTGGTCGTCGTCGGCGGCTTCCTGCGCGAGGCGGGCGAAGTACGCCTGCAGCTCGTCGGGTGAGATCACGGACGTGGCCTCGTCGTTGACGTCGCCGCCGGCGGGCGTTCCGGTTGCGGCGGGGGCGGCCGCATCCGGCGTGACGCCGGTCGGCGCGGCGGACGTCGCGCCTTCCGCGTCGGCGACGAGATTGCGCGACGCCGGGTCGACGACCACCGGCCCCTGATCGACGGACACCGGTTCGATGACGCCCGTGTCGGTCCCGGCCGCGTGACGGCGACGGCGCCCGCGGCCCTTCGACTTCGGCTCATAGCTCGGCTTGATGCCGAGGCTGCCGGCCACGGCCTCGCCGATCGACACCTCCTCGGACGCGTCGACGGGTTCGCTTTCGACGACGCGCTTGCGGCGCTTGTGCGGCGGCATGGCGAACACGGAGGCGGTGAGCACGGCCAGCACGGCCAGCAGACCGCCCACGAAGTACATCGGGGTGGCGTAGTCGGGCAGTGTCTGGCGCGTCCACGTGAACGAGACGTCCGCGGAACCCTTCCTGCCGAGGTCGACGAGCACGACGTCGGTGACCTCCGCGGCCTTCTCCTCGAGCGAGGCGGCGCCGGAACCGCATTTCACGGACCGCCACATGTCGGAGTCCTTGAACGCGACGTCGGAATCCTGCTGCCCGGACTGTGCGTCGCCGGATTGCGCGTCGCCGGACGACTGCTGCGACGACTTCGAGGCGGCCACGGACTCGCTCGACAGCGTCGACCAGTCGGACAGGCCGGTCAGGCGGACGTACGCCTCGCCGTCCAGCCATCCTGCGGCGTCCTTGGACGCGGCGACGGCCACGCATACGTCCCCGCCGCCCTTCACGTTCACCTTGACGTCCTTGTCCACCAGGCCCAGCACGGACGGATCCGTGACGATGTAACGCGCCCCGGACACCTTCGCATCGGCCGTGATGACGCGGCTCGGCTGCCAGATGGTGGCGTTCAGCGCGCCGATGGCGATCGCCGCGACGGCGAGCAGCCCGCAGATGGGCGTCACCACGCCGCGCATGATCACGGCATGACGCCTCGCCTTCGGGCCGGATCGGTCCGGCCTGGCGCTTTCGGTTTCGTTTCTGCGTTCTTCAACAGTCATAGTACGGGCCATTCTACAAGCCCATGCTGAACGGGGAAGGCCTGCGGCCGACCGTGGGAAAATCGCGGTTCCCGGCTAGGGTGGTGGCCATGCGCAACACCTCGATTCATTCCGTTGTCCGCGCCGCGCTGGCGGCCGCCTGCTCGCTCGCCATGTGCGCGACGCTCGCCGCATGCGGCGGCTCGAACTCCGATTCCAAGGGCTCCTCGAAGTCCTCGTCCTCGTCCGACTCCTCCTCGAGCTCGTCGACGAAGATGGACCAGATCGCCGGTGTGACCGCGACCGGCGACCTCGGCAAGAAGCCGAGCATCAAGTTCAAGACCCCGATGACCGTGCAGAACAACACGTACGCGGTCGTGCAGGAGGGCGACGGCGAGACGATCCAGAAGGGCGACCGCGTGTGCGCCCAAGGCATCGCGCTCAACGCGAAGGACGGCTCCGAGCTCATGAGCTCGTGGGAGAAGAACACCCCCGACTGCTCGATTCAGCTGTCCGACACGAACCTCGCCCAGATCCCGCCGTACACGAAGATGGTGGGTCTGAAGCTCAACTCGACCATCGTGTTCGGCGTCAACGACTCCAACAACGCCGGCACCTCCTACCTGCTCGCCTACACGCTGGTCTCCAGGTCCAAGGACCTGACGAAGGCCACCGGCGAGGAGGTCACGGACGTACCGGCCAACCTGCCGAAGGTCACGCGCGCCAAGAACGGCAAGCCGTCCATCGACATGAACGGCCAGGGCGCGGTGGATTCGCTGGTCGTGCAGACGCTCGTCAAGGGCACCGGCAAGGAGCTCACCGATTCGAACACGGTCGTGGTCAAGTACTCCGGCTGGCTGACCGACGGCACCCAGTTCGACTCCTCGTGGACCAAGGACACCACGCTTGAGGCCGACCTGTACTCCGGCGGCAGCCATTCGGTGATCACCGGCTGGCAGGAGGGCCTCAAGGGCCAGACCGTCGGCTCGCAGGTGCTGCTCGTCATCCCGCCGGACAAGGCGTACGGCGATCAGAAGCAGGGGTCGATCCCGGCGAATTCGACGCTCGTCTTCGTCATCGACATCCTCGCCGCGTACTGACGCCGCCGCGAAGGCAATGATGAAACCCCCTTTCTCACCGAAAGGGGGTTTCATCGTATATGCCGGCCGAGGGGCGACGGAACGGGCCGCGATGCGCGTGGCGTCAAGACGCACCGAGGGAAGGCGTGCTCAGGCACGTCGACCGAGGAGCAACGCCGACGACACGCCATCGCGGCCGGTTCAGAACAGGCGCAGGGAGTCGTCCTCCACACCCTTCATCTCCTCGTAGTCGAGGATCAGGCAGCGGAAGCCGCGGTCCTCGGCGAGGACGCGCGCCTGCGGGGTGATGGTCTGCGCGGCGAACACGCCGTGCACGGGGGCGAGCAGCGGGTCGCGGTTGAGCAGCTCGCAGTAGCGGGTGAGCTGTTCGACGCCGTCGATGCCGCCGTGCCGTTTGATCTCGATGGCGACGTGCTCGCCGTCCGCGTTCACGGCCATGATGTCGACCGGGCCGATGGCGGTCGGGTATTCGCGGCGCACGAGTTTCGCGCCTTCGCCGATGCGTTCGATCTGCTCGGCGAGGTACTGCTGGAGATGGTCCTCGACGCCGTCCTTGACGAGGCCCGGGTCCTCGCCCAGATCGTAGGATTCGTCCGAATACACGTGGTAGATGGACACCTCGAGGATGTCGGAGCTTTTGTCCGCGGTGACGCGCAGCACCTTCTCCGGGTGCGGGCCGGCCGGGACGTCATCGGTGGCGGGTGCGGCGTCATCCGAAACGGCGTCATCCGAAACATCGTCACCCGAAACATCGTCGGCGGCGGGTTCCGGGACGATCTCGCGGATCGTGCAGGGCGCGGCCATCCAGTTCAACGGCTTGTACGAGCCGAGCTCGGAGAAGATGAGCAGGCTGTTGTCCGCCTTGATGAGCAACACGCGGCGGGCGGGCGGCAGGGAGGCGTTGAGACGGCCGGAGTATTCGGCCGAGCAATCGGCGACGAGGATGCGCATAACGAGCCACTGTACCATCCCGCCCGATCCCCCGTTTCCATGGTGCGGTGAAGGCGCCGCGGGGTGGCCCGCCGAAAACCGCACGGTTCCGGGGTTATGGAGGAAGTGCGTCGCTGCACCATGGGAATCAGTGGGACGAAAAAGCCCCCTCACGCAGGTGAGGGAGCTTTACGATGCCGAATCGGCGGGTGCGGGCGACGCCCGGACTCACCGCTCCGTGGTGGAGTACTGCACGTCGCGGCCTCGCTCGACCGCCACGGTCAGCTTGTTCGAATCGAAGGAGATGAATCCATCGGTCACTTCGAACATGTGACGGTCGTCGTCGGGCTCGACCACAGTGAGCGTACCCTGCTTGATGACCGTGAGCACCGGCTCATGGTTCGGCAGGATGCCCATGCCGCCTTCGGAGGCGGGGATGGTCACGCTTTTCGCCTCGCCGTGCCACACGGGGTGGTCGGCGGCGACGATGTTCACCTTCATCGTGGTCTTTTCCGATCCAGCCATCACGCACCCAGTTCCTTCTGCATGTTGTGCCACTTCTCCTCGAGGTCGTCGATGCCGCCGATGCCGGAGAACGCCTGCTCCGGGACGTCGTCGTACACGCCGTCGCAGATGCGGGTGAAGGCCTCGATGGTCTCGTCGGCCGGCACGTAGGAGCCCGGACGACCGGTGAACTTCTCGGCCACGTAGAAGTTCTGACCGAGGAACTGCTCGATGCGACGGGCGCGGTTCACGGTGGTCTTGTCCTCTTCGGAGAGCTCGTCGATGCCGATCAGGGCGATGATGTCCTGCAGCTCCTTGTTACGCTGCAGGATCGCCTTGACGCGGTTGGCGCAGTCGTAGTGCGCCTGGCCGACGTAACGCGGATCGAGGATTCGCGAGGTGGAGCTCAGCGGGTCCACGGCCGGGTAGATGCCCTTCGAGGCGATGTCACGGGAAAGCTCGGTCGTCGCGTCGAGGTGGGCGAAGGTCGTGGCCGGGGCCGGGTCGGTGTAATCATCGGCCGGCACGTAGATGGCCTGCAGCGAGGTGATGGAGTGGCCGCGCGTCGAGGTGATGCGCTCCTGCAGGGCGCCCATCTCGTCGGCCAGGTTCGGCTGGTAGCCCACGGCGGAAGGCATACGGCCCAGCAGCGTGGACACCTCGGAACCGGCCTGCGTGAAGCGGAAGATGTTGTCGATGAACAACAGCACGTCCTGGTTCTGCACGTCGCGGAAGTACTCGGCCATGGTCAGTGCGGTCAGCGGCACGCGCAGACGGGTGCCCGGCTGCTCGTCCATCTGGCCGAAGACCAGGGCGGTCTTCTCGAGAACGCCGGCCTCGTCCATCTCGCCGATCAGATCGTTGCCCTCACGGGTGCGCTCGCCGACGCCGGCGAACACGGAGACGCCGCCGTGGTTCTGCGCCACGCGCTGGATCATCTCCTGGATGAGGACGGTCTTGCCGACGCCGGCGCCGCCGAACAGGCCGATCTTGCCGCCCTGCACGTACGGGGTGAGCAGATCGATGACCTTGATGCCGGTCTCGAACATCTGGGTCTTGGACTCCAGCTGGTCGAACGCCGGCGGGTTGCGGTGGATGGGCCAACGCTCGGTGACGGTGACGGTCTCGCCCGGCTTCTTGTTGAGGATGTTGCCCGCGACGTCGAAGACGTGGCCCTTGGTCACGTCGCCGACCGGCACGGAGATCGGGGCGCCGGTGTCGTACACGGAAGCGCCGCGCACCAGGCCGTCGGTCGGCTTCAGCGCGACGCAGCGGACGGTGGAGTCGCCGAGGTGCTGTTCGACCTCGAGGGTGATCTCGGTCGACCTGGCCTCGCCCTCCTCCTTGGCGCCCGTGTTGACGATCGTCACGTGCAGGGCGTTGTAAATGTCAGGCAGGTGGCCCACCGGGAACTCAACGTCGATAACCGAACCCTGGACTCGGGTGACGCGTCCGTGAATCGGCTCGCCGTTGGTCTCGGAAGCCACAGTGGTCTGATTCTCAGCCATAGTGCGTTCCTACTCTTCCTTTGTATTCAGCGCGTCGGCGCTGCCGATGATCTCGGTAAGTTCCTGGGTGATCGAGGCCTGGCGCGAGGCGTTGAGCTTGCGCGTGAGATCGTCGATCAGATTGCGTGCGTTGTCCGTCGCCGTGTGCATGGCGTTCTGGCGGCTCGCCGTCTCGGAGGCGGCGGCGGTCAGCAGGCACTCGTGGATGCGGGACTGGATGTACTTCGGCAGAATGGCATCCAGCACCTCGTCCAGGCTCGGCTCGAAGGCGTACAGCGGGGACATGTTCGCCGTGTCGACCGGCTGGTCCGGATCGGGCACGACGGCGTCGTTCCCCACGATTTCCACGGGCAGCATGCGCAGCACACGCACCTTCTGGACCACCATGTTGATGAACTCGGTGTAGACGATGTAGAGCTCGGAGACCCCACCCTCGTCGGCCGGCTTCATGTAGGCGTCCATCAGGGCATCGGAGATCGTCTCAGCGATTTCCACGCCGGGCTGGTCGGTGTCACCTTCCCATGTGGCCGCGATGTCGCGGTTGCGGTACTTGTAGTACGTCGAACCACGACGCCCGTACACGAACAGCTCCGGCTTCTTGCCAGCATCCTCGAGACGAGCCAGGAGCGACTCGGTCTCGCGGATGATCGAAGAGGTGTACGGGCCGGCCATGCCACGATCCGAGGTGAGGGCGAGAACGGCCACGCGCGGGTTGTTCTCGTCCTTCACCGCGATCGGATGCGTGATATGGGTATGCGCCACCAACGCTTGCACGGCATCGAAAATCGCATCGGTGTACGGCTTCGCGTTCAGGGCCACGTCGCGGGCCTTGGCGATGTGCGAAGACGCGATCATCTCCTGGGCGTTGAAGATCTTCTCCAACGACTCGGTGGAGTGGATGCGTGATTTCAATGCGAGTTGCGAGCCCATGGCTTACTTCTCTCCCGCCACGATCTTTTCCTGCTGGACCGGGGCGGCCTTGGAGGTGTCGGGCTTCTTCTCCACCAGGGGCTTCCCGGCGGAGGTGACGAAGGTGGCACGGAAGGCATCCACGGCCTTGCCGAGGGCGGCCTCGGTGTCGGCGGTGAAGTCCTCGGTCTCGCGGATGGTCTTGAGGATATCGGTGTTGTGGTCGAGGTAGTCCAGCAGACCCTGCTCGAACGGGAGCACGTCCTTCAGCTCGAGGTCGTCGAGCTTGCCGTGGGTGCCGGTCCAGACGGACACGACCTCCTGCTCCATCGAATACGGGTGGAACTGGGGCTGCTTCAACAGCTCGGTCAGGTGGGCGCCGCGGGTCAGCTGGGCCTTGGACGCCGCATCCAGATCGGACGCGAACATGGCGAAGGATTCCAGCGAACGGTACTGCGCCAGGGAGATCTTCAACGTGCCGGAGACCTTCTTGAGGGCCTTGGTCTGCGCAGCGCCGCCGACTCGGGAGACGGAGATGCCGACGTCCACGGCGGGACGCTGGTTGGCGTTGAACAGATCGGACTGCAGGAAGATCTGACCGTCGGTGATGGAGATCACGTTGGTCGGGATGTAGGCGGACACGTCGTTCGCCTTCGTCTCGACGATCGGCAGACCCGTCATCGAGCCGCCGCCGAGGTCGTCGGAGACCTTCGCGCAGCGTTCGAGCAGACGGGAGTGCAGGTAGAACACATCACCCGGGTAGGCCTCGCGCCCCGGCGGGCGGCGGAGCAGCAGCGAGATCGAGCGGTAGGCCTCGGCCTGCTTCGACAGGTCGTCGAAGACGATGAGCACGTGCTTGCCGTTGTACATCCAGTGCTGGCCGATGGCCGAGCCGGTGTACGGGGCGATGTACTTGAAGCCGGCGGAATCGGAAGCCGGGGAGGCCACGATGGTGGTGTACTCCATGGCGCCCGCGTCCTCGAGGCTCTGCTTCACCGAGGCGATGGTGGAGCCCTTCTGGCCGACCGCGACGTAGATGCAGCGCACCTGCTTCTTCGGGTCGCCGGATTCCCAGTTCGCCTTCTGGTTGATGATGGTATCGATCGCGATGGCGGTCTTGCCGGTCTGGCGGTCGCCGATGATGAGCTGGCGCTGGCCGCGGCCGATCGGGGTCATCGCGTCGATGGCCTTGAGGCCGGTGGACAGCGGTTCGTCGACCGGGTGGCGGTGCATCACGTCCGGAGCCTGGGCTTCGAGGATGCGGCGGCCTTCGCTCTTGATCTCGCCGAGGCCGTCGATCGGCTTGCCCAGCGGGTCCACGACGCGGCCGAGGTAGCCGTCGCCGACGGGCACGGAGAGCACTTCGCCGGTGCGGCGCACTTCCTGGCCTTCCTCGATTCCAGCGAAATCGCCGAGGATAACCACGCCGATCTCACGGGCGTCAAGGTTGAACGCCAGGCCGAGCGTGCCGTCTTCGAACGTCAGCAGCTCATTGGCCATGCAACCAGGCAACCCCGTCACGTGCGCGATGCCATCACCGGCCGTGGCGACATAGCCCACTTCCTGGGTGGGGGTGTCGCTCGGCTGGTAGGACGACACGAAGTCGTCCAAGGCCTTGCGAATCGAGGCGGGATCGATGGTCAGTTCTGCCATGATCACTCCTTCATTTGGTTCATTGTTCAGTGCAAGTCTTTGCTTGTGTGTTCAGCGCGTGCGGCGCGCGGCATGTGCCCGCGCCCTGCCGCGCATGTCAGTTCGTGCCGGCCTTGACGGTCCGGTGCAGATGCTCGAGCTGCGCGACCACGGTGTTGTCCGTGACCTCGTCGCCCACCTGGATGCGCATGCCGCCCAGCACGGACGGGTCCACCACGGAGTTGATGTGCACCGGGCGCCCGGCCTTGGCCGAGTAGACCTTCTCGAGTCGCCTGACCTGCTCGTCGCTCAGCGGCGTGGCGGTGGTCACCGTGACCATCGACTGGCCCATGTGGCGCGAGAACTTGTTGATCAGCCACTGGATGGTCTCCAGGTAGCGGCGGCGGCGCAGGTTGCACGTGGCGTGCTCGGCCAGTCGCATGGTCACCTTGTTCAGGCCCTTGTTGCCGAACAGCTCGCGGAACAGCGCGACGCGGGCCTCGCTGGTGGCCTGGTCGTCGTACAGCTTGGCGCGCACGACGGGCAGGTTCAGCAGGGCGGAGTTCAGCTGCGACAGCTCGATGGACACCCGCAGCGTGGCGCCGGTGGCGTCCGCGTAGTACATCATCGCGTCCACGCCGAAATCCTCCACCGCGTTGGCGATGTGGCGCGCGAGGCTCCAACGGCGCGAGACCAGATCGGCCATGATCTCCATGGTCATCGGGTGCACGCGGTCGCCGACGAGCTCCTTGACGACGGCCACCTTGTCGGCGACCGGGCGGGACGGGTCGGTCAGCGCGCGGTCCAGCGCGATGTTGTCATCCAGCACACGGGTGATCGTGAACAGTTCGTTGCCGATCCGCCACGCGTCCTCACGGGTGTCGCGAAGCTTCGGGGCCAGCGAATCACGCGACTCGCGGTCTGCAATACGAGATGCCTCTCCTCGCATGGTCACCTCCCTTTCTCGTTGCGGATGTTCACTTCTTGGCGTCCAGCTCGTCGAGCATCGAATCGATCATCGACGACTGCACGTCCTTGTCCTCGAGCTTGGCGCCCAGGATCTTGCCGGCCAGCGCCGTGGCGAGCGTGCCGACCTCGCCCTTGAGCGAGACCAGCGCCTGCTGCTGCTGCGACTCGATGGAGCGCTGCGCGTTGGCGGTGATCTGGGCCGCGTCGGACTCGGCGCGGGAACGGGCGTCGGCCACGATGTGGGATGCCTCGGCACGGGCGTCGTCGCGGATCTTGGCGGCCTCGACGCGGGCGGTGCTCAGCTGGGCCTCATACTTGGCCTTGGCCTCGTCGGCGTCCTTCTGGGCCTGCTCGGCCTTGGCGATGCCACCCTCGATCTTGGCGGCGCGCTCATCGAACACGGCCTGGAACTTCGGCAGGAAGAACTTGTAGAAGAATACGGCGACGATGACGAGGATGATCAGCGACCACACCACGTCGTAGGTTTCCGGCAGGAACAGCGCGACACCGCTTGCTGCTTCAGTCACCATAACGTCTTCCTCCTTTCATGTCCTTGGAGATTCGTTTCGGATGGGCTTTCGATCACTGGAAGATGAAGGCGGCGACGAAGCCGAGCAGCGCCAGCACCTCGACGAACGCCAGACCAAGGAACATCAGCGTCTGCAGACGGCCGCCGAGCTCGGGCTGACGGGCCGTGCTCTCGATGGTCTTGCCGATCAGGATGCCCAGACCGATGCCGGGGCCGATGGCCGCGAGGCCGTAGCCGACGACGTTCAGGTTGCCCGCAACCGCAGCGAGGGTAACGATATCCATGGTTGTTTCCTTTCTGGTTATTGCCGTGATAGCAACAGTTTCTATCCCTGGGTCAGTCGGCCTCGGGGAAGCTCATATTGATGTACGCGGTCGTCAGGATCGCGAAGATGTACGCCTGCAGGCAGGCGACCAGCGCCTCGAACAGGAACATGAACATGCCCGCGGCGAACGTGATGACGCCGAAGGGGGCCATGGCCTTGTTGGCGATGTCGATGAGGAAGAACTGCGTGGCCGACAGGCACAGGCCCAGGATGAGGTGGCCGGAGACCATGTTGGCGAAGAGTCGGATCGTCAGCGAGAACGGGCGGATGACGAGCAGCTCGAGCAGCTGGATCGGCGACAACAGGATGTAGATCGGCGCGGGCACGCCCTTCGGGAAGAGCTCGTCGCGCAGGAAGTGGCCCAGGCCCTTCTCGCGGATGCCGGCGATCCAGTACTGGCAGAAGCACCACATGGCGAACACCAGCGGCAGCGTGATCGTGGCCGAGGCCGCGATGTTGAAGCCGGGGATGATGCCGCACAGGTTGAACACCAGCAGCGTGCAGAACACGGTGGTGATCATCGGCACGTAGCGCTTGCCGCGCAGCTCGCCCATCACCTGGTAGACGATCTGGTCGCGCACGAACTCGATGAGCCATTCGATGGCGCCCTGCCAACGGCCCGGGATGAGCTTCACGCGGCTGGCGGTGACGCCCAGGACGAGCAGCATGATGATCGTCGCGATGATGCGGACGAGGATGATTCGATTAATGGCGAACGGGGTTCCCTGGAACAGCAGTTCCGGAGGGAGAAAATCGTCGATGCTTGGGTACTCCGGTTGCGTCGCGCTCGCCATCGTCAGCGAGGTCAGTGCAGCACCAATCATTCGCGCCTCCTGCTTCTTCTAGTCAGGTGTCAGTTTAGACCAACTGGGTCGGCGAATGTGACGTGTCGGTGAATTCGTCTTCCGTCTTCCCCTATCCGAGCCCGGGCCGCTCCCCCGACGGAATCGGACGTCCGACCACCGGGTCTCGAATGACTGAACAGCGATTATTGGCCCGTCTTCGGACAAATCTCCACGCACATTCCACAGGCGTGTTGTCCGTTTTCGCGCATCCGCCACGCGGCCGGCACGCGTCCTGACGGAATGTCAACGATTTGCGGCGTTTTCCCGTGTTTTCCGTCTGCGGAAAGCGTTATCAATCTGTGATAATCGACACGAGGACAGGCAGTCCATATACTGAACCACCCCCTGTCCGGGGCACGGACAGGGGGTGGTTCAGGGCGCGGTAAGGAACTGACGGGCGGCCCGGACCAAGCGAACCAGACGGAACGGGCCGCGATGCGGCTCAGCCGCGGATCACGCCATAGCCATCATGCTCGAACGGGGCGAAACCGTCCTTGCGCGGCCCGCCCGGCTCGTGCCGGATGGACCGGTCGGTGCCGAGGCGCTTCTCGGCGCGCAGACGCGGCACCTCCGCAAGGTCGTAGGGCGTGGTCTGGTACACCCAGTTGAGCCAGTTGCGCCACAGCAGGTTGGCGTGCGCGCGCCAGGCGAACAGCGGCTCGAGGCCCGGGTCGTCGTGCGGGAAGTAGTTCTTCGGGAACGGCACGTTGGTCATGCCCTTGGCCATGTCGCGCTCGTACTCCTCGGCCAGCGTGTACTTGCCGTACTCCCAGTGGCCGAGCGCGAACACCTCGGAGAAGTCGCGCGTGGCGACCAGGCCCGGGCCGGACTGCGGGCCCCAGGTGAGGATCTGCAGGTCCGGGTTGGCGCGCACGTCGTCCTCGTCCACGCCGGCGAGGCGTGAATGCGGCTGCAGGGCGATCTCGTCGAAGCCGTTGGTCAGGAAGCAGTATTCGTCCTGCAGGTACTGGGGGAAGACGCCGAAGATCTTCTCGGCGTAGTCGACCTTGCGCACGCCGTAACGCCGGTAGAGCGCGCCCATCGCACCCCAGCACAGATACATGGTGGAGAACACGTGGGTGGACGCCCAGTCGAGGATGGATTCGAACTCCTCCCAATAGTCGACCTGCTCGAACGGCAGGTGCTCGACCGGGGCGCCGGTGACGACGAAGCCGTCGTAGTAGTTGTCGGCGAAGGCGTCGAGGTTCTCGTAGAACTTGAGCAGGTGGTCGGCGGAGACGTGCGTCGACTCATGCGTGGAGGTCTTCATGAAGTCGACCTCGACCTGCAGCGGGGATTTCGAGATGAGGCGCAGCAGCTGCGTCTCCGTCTCTATCTTCTTGGGCATGAGGTTCAGGATCACCAGTTTGAGCGGGCGGACGCGTTGGCGTTCCGCCTCGGGCTTCTCGAGCGCGAAGATGCGTTCCGAGTCGAGGATGGCTCTGGCCGGCAGGCCGCTGGGAATCTTGATAGGCATGTCTTCATTATGGCCGCGGCGCGGATATGCGACGCGGACGGCGTCATACCCGTTCGTTATCACCGCTTATCACGGCGCGCGATGCGAACGCCCCCGGCGCGACACGCCGGCGTGCCACCGATTTGACATATGCCCGATGAACAGTATCTTAGATTGAGCTGTCGCAAGGACAAGCCGTCGCGGGGTGGAGCAGCTCGGTAGCTCGCTGGGCTCATAACCCAGAGGTCCATGGTTCAAATCCATGCCCCGCTACCAATTGACCGCCGTTCCCGGATTCACCCGGAACGGCGGTTTTCGTATTCCGATCAGGGGGTGCGGCGGCGGATGACGGCGAGCATGAAGGCGCCCACGGCGACCGCCGAGACGGCCACGACGAAGGCGACGGCCACATCCACGCCGGTGACGGGCAGCGGCCTGTCCGGCTCGTCCTCGTCGCCGCTCCCCGGCGGCTCCTCCGTCTCCGCCGGCACGGTCACCCGTGTGTGCTCCCACGTGTCGTCATATCGGCTGGCGGCGGGCATCACCCTGTCGTCGCCGGCGAATTTCCAGACGAACACGTACCAGCCGTGGCTTTCGGCGATGATCCGGACCGGGTCTCCGTGCGCGTCCTCGGCGCCGCCGCCGACGCGTATCCTGCCGTTGACCGCCGGATAGTCCCATGTGCCGATGAGCCGGTGGTTGCGGTCCGGCGTGGGCTCCCCCGCCCCGGACGGCTCGTAGGCGTCGTCGTTGGACGGGTCGTCCGGGTCGCCGGCCCACCACACGCTCACCTGCGCAAGAGGCTCGTCCGCCTTGAGCCCGTACGCCTCGTCGCCCATGAACGTGCCGTGGTCGTCGGGGAACCCGCTGACGACGATGGTGTCGCTCAAGTGCGCGCCGACACCGGCCGTGTGCTCGGTGACGCTCGACTCGACCTCCACCTTGGCGCGGTTCGAATTGGTCTCCGCATGCTCGAGGAACCCGCTGACCGCGTCGGCGAGCACGTATTGCCGCGCCTCGTCGCTCTGCCGGGACACGTCGAACGCCCACACCCACGTGCCGATGCCGCCGCGCGCGGGCGCATGGTATTCGTCGCCGTCGCCGGTCCGCGCCGTGGCCGTGACCGTCTGGCCGGGCCCGGTGAACGTCGCCGTGCCCCACGCCGCCGGCTCATAGCCGCGCCGTGCGATGCGGTCGAGGAAGTCCCGCGCGCTTTCGCCCTTGTCCGGGGACATGGCGTCGACGAGGCGGGCGGCGGGGATGTCGTCGAAATACCAGCCGTCGGCCACGAGCTCCAGACCCGGCACCCAATGGCTGTCCTCGCCGCTCACCGCCGATGTGACCTCGTCGGACACGGTGCCGCCGGCGTCGACGATCCTGTCGGAGGCGACGGTCGCGACCGCGGGCGTGAAGTCCTTGCGCACGCGGAAGCTCACGCCGGCGTGCGAGACGGCGTCGTACCCGCCGAACCGGATGAAGTCCTGCTCGCTGACGAGCTGATTGACGTACGCCCGGTCGTAGGTCGTGTGGACCTTCACCTCGCCCGCCCCGGTGGCGGTCCAGGCGTGGCGCACCGGCGACGTGCCCGACACCCCGGAGACGGTGGTCCCGTCGCCGTCCGCGGCGTCGAAACGGGCCGGTCCCTCGAGCCGGAGCGTGTACCGCACCCCGGCGATGGCGGCGCCCGACGCGGTGGTCACGGAGGCGTCCACCCAGCCGGTGCGCAGCCCGTCGACCATCGAGGATTCGGTGCGCACGCCGGACGGCATCTGCGCGCCGGCCTCCTCCATAAGCCGCTCCGCGAGCGCATCGAGGCCGTCGTGCCTGGCGTTGATCTGTTCGTGGTGCCGCGCCCACTCGGTCTGGTCGGGATCGAAGACGTCGTGCACGAGGATGCCTATGGCGGCGTGGGTCCGCGCGTCGCGGTCCTTCCGGTGGCGTTCGGCGAGCCACGCGATCCGTCGGGCGGCGTCGCCGTCGGTCACGCGCAGTTCCTCGGTGTAGCTGAAACGGGCCGCCTTGCCCGCCTCCATGCAGTAGACGAGACGGCCGTCCGTCTCCTGCGCGATCGCGCCGATCAGCAGGTTGCGCCCGTCGATGGGGTAGGTGAGGTTGGTGCCGCCGGGCGGCGCGGTGAGCGAGCCGGCGGTGGCGGCCGGCGCGCATGCCAGCGCCAGCGCCGACGCGATGAGCGTGACGGCCGCGGCCAGCCGTCTCGATGTCCTGGTCATGATGCTTCCTTCCCTGTCGTTCCCCGCGCGTCCTCGTCGACGTGCGGATGGATACCAGACTGGCAGGGTCGCGTCCCGCGGCGGCGGAATCCCGACCCATGTGTACAGGGCTCCCCGTGGCGGGCGTGTCGGCGTCGCCCGGGACGGACGGGTTATCCACATGACGCCGTTCGCGGGAGGCGTGGATCCGGATCATCCACATCCGTGAGCGTTCACCCACCGGGTTGTCCACATCAATCCCCGGAAAACCGGGCCGATTTGACATGGGACTCCCTACAATGGGCCGTGTGGCAACATCCAATCGCGATATGTGAGTAACGCGATGCGCAAGTAGTAAGGAGGAGGTCGCCATGTCGAAGACGACCAACAGCGAAATGAACGATGCCATGGCCGAGAAGAAGGAAGAGGACGCAGTCAAGGCGGAGAAGGGTGCCAAGACCGCGCGTACGACGAGGAAGCGGACCGCGACCACCCGCAGGCGCAGGAGCGCGAAGCCCGAAGAGATGACCGTCACCGTCGTGGGCGAGACCCCGGCGCAGACCATCCCCGTCACCGAGGCGGGCCAGTTCGGCCGCATCAACATCATGGACGTCACCCCGAACGAGGAGCGCGGCATCTACCCGGCGCGCGTCGAACTGGGCGAGCCGTTCGAGGTCACCGCGCAGGTGT
This sequence comes from Bifidobacterium platyrrhinorum, assembly GCF_010667645.1. Taxonomy (GTDB): domain Bacteria; phylum Actinomycetota; class Actinomycetes; order Actinomycetales; family Bifidobacteriaceae; genus Bifidobacterium; species Bifidobacterium platyrrhinorum. The sequence continues at coordinate 119,523 of NZ_WHZV01000004.1, read as the reverse complement.
TCATCGAGGGCCGCACCAAGGTGGGGGCCACCGCCGTCGTGCGCAACCACCGCGGCAAGGAGATGCAGCGTCTGCCGATGACCTGCGTCAACCCCGGCCTCGACCGTTGGGCCGTGACCCTCACCTGCGGCGAGCACTCCGACGCCAAGCCGTGGGAACCCGAGTTCTCGCAGGTCAAGCGCCAGTTGGGCGAGTGGAGCGTCACCGTCGAGGGCTGGGAGGACACCTACCGTTCCTGGCTGCATGACGCCGCCATCAAGGTGAAGGTGAACGACGACGTCGAGAACACGCTGATCTCCGGCGCGCAGCTGCTCGAGCGCTGGGCGCACACCCCGGACGCGAAGCTCAAGGCCGCCCAGCGCAAGGTGCTCGAGACGGCCGCCAAGACCATGACCGACCAGACCCTCTCCCCCGAGGACCGTCTCGCCGCCGCCACGACCGCCGAGGTCACCGAACTGCACGAGACCAACCCGCTGCGCGACGGCCTGTCCGCGAGCGCCCCGCAGCGTTTCCTGGTCCAGCGCCCGAAGTCCAGCTTCGCCGCCTGGTACCAGTTCTTCCCGCGTTCCGAGGGCGCGTACGTGGACGAGGAGACCGGCAAGATCGTGCAGGGAACGCTGAAGACCTCCGTCTCCGGCCTGGAGCGCGCGAAGGCCGAGGGCTTCGACATCGTGTACCTGCCGCCGATCTTCCCGATCGGCGTGACGAACCGCAAGGGCAAGGACAACGCGCTTGTCGCCGGTCCGGACGATCCGGGCTCGCCGTTCGGCATCGGCAGCGCGCTCGGCGGCCATGACACCGTCGACCCGCTGCTCGGCACGATGGACGATTTCAAGGCCCTGTGCGCGAAGGCGCATGAGATGGGTCTCGAGATCGCGCTCGACTTCGCCCTGCAGTGCTCGCCCGACCACCCGTGGGTCAAGCAGCATCCGAACTGGTTCCGCACCAAGCCGGACGGCACGATCGCGTTCGCCGAGAACCCGCCGAAGAAGTACCAGGACATCTACCCGATCGACTTCAACGCGGACATGCCGGGCATCGAGCGCGAGGTCGAGCGCATCATGAACCTGTGGATCGAGGCGGGCGTGACCATCTTCCGCGTCGACAACCCGCACACCAAGCCGGTGCGCTTCTGGCAGGACGTCATCGCCGCGGTCACGAAGAAGCATCCGGAGGTGCTGTTCCTCGCCGAGGCGTTCACCCGCCCGGGCATGATGCGCGCGCTGAGCTACGTGGGCTTCACCCAGTCGCACTGCTACTTCCCGTGGCGCAACACGAAGGACCAGCTGGAGGAGTACCTCGGCACCACCAACGGCGACGACGGCTACTACCAGCACAACACGTTCTGGCCGACCACGCCGGACATCCTCACCGCATACGTGCGCGACAACGGCATCGCCGGCCATGCGGTGCGCGCCGTGCTCGCCGCGATGGGCTCGCCGAGCTGGGGCATCTACAACGGCTTCGAGCTCATCGAGAACCAGCAGCGCGCCGGCTTCGAGGAGCAGCGCAACAACGAGAAGTACGAGATCAAGGTGCGCGACTGGTCCGAGGCGGACAAGTACGGCATCGCCGAGCTGCTCACCTCGCTCAACCGCATCCGCCGCGAGCATGTGGAGGCGTTCAGCTACCACAACCTGCACGTGCTGGAGACCAGCGACCCGAACATCCTCGCGTTCGCGCGCCACACGCCGGCCACGCTGACGAAGTCCGGCAAGCCGGAGACGCTCATCGTGGTCGTCAACCTCGACTGCCATAACGCGCATCAGGCGATGGTCCACTTCGAGATGCCGGAGTTCGGCGTCGACCCGAAGTGGGGCGCGCACCTGCGCGACGAGCTGACCGGCCGCGACTTCGCGTGGGGCTGGGACAATTTCGTCTCACTCGCCCCGTGGGCCGACGTGGCGCACATCTTCACCGTCGTGCACGAATACGGCGAGTGATTCGCCGCGATTCGCGGTATGGTGAGTAACGAACAACAACCGAACCAAGGAGAAACCGATTATGGCTGAAACCTTCAACGTCGTGGTGGAGATCCCGCGCGGCTCGAAGAACAAGTACGAAGTCGACCAGGAGACCGGCCGCGTCTTCCTGGACCGCGAACTGTTCACCGCCATGGGCTACCCGGACGACTACGGCTACATCGAGGGCACCCTGGGCGAGGACGGCGATCCGCTGGACGCGCTCGTCATGGTGAACAACTCCGTGTTCCCGGGCTGCGTCATCGAGTGCCGCGCCGTGGGCCTGTACCACATGGAGGACGAAGAGGGCGGCGACGACAAGGTGCTGTGCGTGCCGGCCGACGTCCGCTACGACGGCATCCAGGACGTCAAGGACGTCAACGAGTACCACCTCAAGGAGATCAAGCACTTCTTCGAGCAGTACAAGGCCCTCGAGCCCAACAAGGAGGTCCTCCCGGGCGACTACTGGACCGGTGCGGACGTCGCCGAGAAGGAGATCAAGGAGGCGCGCGAGCGCCTCGCGAATTCCTCCAAGTGACGTGGTCGCTTCGGTGAGATGACAAAGGCTCCCTTCGGGGAGCCTTTTTCGTTGGTACGGGTATACTGGAACCTCGTAATTTCACCTAGGCGTAGGCGGCGTGTGGGAACGCTGGTCGAGGCCCATCCCGTGGGATACGGCGCGAAGAGGCCGTGCGGGATGAACCATTCACGCACACACCATGATTTCGATGATCATCCAATCGTTGCTCATTTCCGTTTCCGTGGCCATGGACGCGTTCGCCGTGTCCATCGGCAAAGGGCTGACCGTCAAGCGGGCGAGGTTCGTCGACGCCCTGAAATGCGGCCTGTGGTTCGGCGGCTTCCAGGCCCTGTTCCCGCTGCTCGGCATCTTCACCGCCTCCGCGTTCGCATCCTATGTGACGAGCGTGGATCACTGGATCATCTTCTTCCTGCTGGCCGTGATCGGCGGCAACATGATCCGCGAGGCGTTCGAGGAGGACGAGGAGAACGCCAAGGAGACCCCCGAATTCGACTGGAAGCACATGCTGCCGCTGGCCGTGGCGTGCAGCATCGACGCCTTCGCCGTGGGCGTGAGCCTGGGGCTCATGAAGATCAACATCGCGTTCACCGTGGCCGCTATGGGCGTGGTGACCGGCCTGTTCTCGATCGCCGGCATCTACATCGGCCGCGCGTTCGGAGCCCGCTGGCAGAAGCCCGCGCGGATCGCCGGCGGCGCGGTGCTCATCATAATCGGCGTCAAGGTGCTGCTCGAGCATCTCGGCATCATCGCCTTCTGATTCGACGACGCTTCGGCGGCGGTTCCTACGGGAATGTTTCCCATTCTCCGTAGGAACCGCCGCTTATGTGTTCTCAGGGGCGGTTTCCACGGAAATCATCCGCCAGCTCCGTAATATCCGCCGCTTACCGAATCTCAGCGGCGGATATTACGGAGCAATAGGCTTATCTCCGTAAATTCCGCCGCCGAAGATGATCAGCCCCGGATAAAAAGGCCATAGAACCCCCGGATAGGAACGGACCAAGTACAGGATTCCAAGAAGACCCACGGACACCCCGAACAACGGAGGCCACGTGGGAACGAACCCGCGGACCGGTTCAGCCCAGGATCTGCAGGAGCAGGGCCGCGGCGAAGACCACCAGACCGTAGAACATGAACGGCAGCATCGCGACGCCGATCCACGGCGCGGGCTGCACCGGATCCGGGTCGAGCTCCCTGAGCCACCACACGGAGGCGACGGCGAGGACGAGAGCGAACAGCACCATCACCACGACGGTCCCCGCGAACATCGCGGAGGAGGCGGTGAAGGCTCCGGACACCACGTACGGGATGAAATACCATCCGGCCAGCGAGATCGAGGCGGCGCCGCCGGTCACGCAGTGGGACAGCGCACGGATGAGGTGCGAACGCTCCTCGCGCAGCATCTGCCGCCCGAACGACACGATGGTGAGCACGACGAGCAGTCCGGCCACCGCCGCGGCCCAGCGCGCCTCGGGATAGGTGTCGAGCTTGAGGGCGCTGTCCTCGATGCCGCGGTCCAGCGGCATGATGATCCCGCCGACCGACGGCGAGGCGACGCACACGATGGACAGCAGGCCTACGACCAGACCGATGACCCTGTCGACGGCGGACGCGCGGAACGGCCAGAACCAGTGGAACACCGCCAGCACGACCACCATGAGGACCAGCGCGACGATGTTGGCGACGATGCCCGCGCCGGACAGGCCGACGCCCCATACGGCGCCGACCACGATGAACAACGCGTACGCGAGCGCCTGCGCGCCGAGCATCGCCCCGCGCTTCGCATCCCACTTGCCGACGGTCCCACCTGCCATAGTCACTCCCGCACTTCCCGTACCTTGCGGATCCGAGGATCCGGACAACTGCACCAATCCTACCCGCCGTGCCGGATGCGCGCGGGGATGCGGCCGCCCGGGGCGCCGGACGCCTCCCGCGCCCTTCCGCATGACGATGCGCCCGCCCCGCCCCGCCTGCGCCCCATCCGTGCGCCGAGCCGATAGCCTGATGGGCTCTGGCATGACGGCCTTCCGTATGTCACCGCACCGCCACCGCACCACCGCCGCACCACCGCCGCACCACCGCACCGACCATATGATGGACGCCTCCATATGCCGGACGCCGTTTGCCGACGAGCGCCCCCGACGACCGTGCAGCCGCGCGGAATCAACGATTCGCGGCCGTCGACCGCACGTTGTTGTCACGCAAGTTAACACCATGTGTCCCATGTGTGCGCGTACAATCATGCTCAGTATTCACAAGGGTTTCCATCACCAGGATCCCGACTTGTACCCGGACGTTCCGCCCGCTTGGTCGCGTTCCCGCATGGTTGCCGTCATTTCGAGGGGTGCCGCCGTCACCTGCGGCGTCCTCATCATGAGAGGGGTATGACGTGACTGACCTGACGTTGATGACGTTCGCCAGCAACCCCGCCTCCGTACTGCCTTCGCTCGCCCTGCTGTCCCACCGCGTGCGCGTCCTGCCGATGGACGCGGCCAGCCTGGTGAAGATGCCGGAGAACACCATCCTGTTCCTTGACGCCCGTGACGATCTGGCCACGGCCAAGACCCTGTGCAACCTCATCCACGCCTCCGGGCTGTCCACGCCGATCGTCCTGATCCTCACCGAAGGCGGCTTCACCGTCGTCAACTCGCAGTGGGGCATCGCCGACGTGGTGGTCTCGACCGCCTCCCCGGCCGAGGTCGAGGGCCGTCTGAGGCTCGTCTCCGAACGCGGCAACGCGCCGGCCGCCGCCAACACGGCCTCCGCCGGCGACAAGGGCGTGACCAACGAGGACGGCCAGATCCGTTCCGGCGACCTCATCGTGGACACGAACGGCTACACCGCCTCCCTGCACGGCCATCCCATCGACCTGGCGTACAAGGAGTTCGAGCTGCTCAAATACCTGGTGCAGCATCCGGGCCGCGTCTTCACGCGCGCGCAGCTGCTGCAGGAGGTGTGGGGCTACGACTACTACGGCGGCACCCGCACCGTCGACGTGCACATCCGTCGTCTGCGCGCCAAGCTCGGCGGCGAATACGAGCATCTCATCGGCACCGTGCGCAACGTCGGCTACCGCTTCGACCCGCCGGACGACGAGTCCGAGGAGTCGGCCGCCAAATCCGCCGCACGCCAGGCCCCGACCGACGACTGACATCGTCGCGCGGATGCGCGTCGGACGTGCGAGACCGACAGGACCGGCATATGGTTCGTGAATCGAAGCGGGCGCGTCAGGCCCGCATGCATGACGAATACGCGATTCTGCGCGAGGTCTTCCCCGCGCCGGAATGCGCGCTGCATTTCTCCAACCCCCTCCAGCTGCTCATCGCCACCGTCCTGAGCGCGCAGACGACCGACAGGCGCGTCAACACGGTCACGCCGGAACTGTTCGCGCGCTTCCCGGAAGCCGCCGACCTGGCGGCGGCGAACCCGCAGGAGGTGGAGGACATCATCCATCCGCTCGGCTTCTATCGTTCGAAGACGAAGCATCTGCTGGGACTGGCCGTCGCGCTCGACGAACGTTTCGGCGGCGAGGTGCCACGCACGATGAAGGAGCTTACCTCGCTGCCCGGCGTGGGCCGCAAGACCGCGAACGTCGTGCTGGGCAACGCGTTCGGCATCCCCGGTTTCCCGGTCGACACGCATGTGATGCGCGTGACCGGCCGGCTGCGCTGGCGTTCGGACTGGCGTGACGCGCACCCCGATCCGGTGGCGGTCGAACGGGAGATCACCGCCTGCTTCCCGCCCGGAGAATGGACGGACCTGAGCCACCGACTCATCCTGTTCGGCCGCGCGACCTGCCACGCGCGCAGGCCCGATTGCGTCGAATGCCCTCTGGCCGCCACATGCCCGGCCGCCGGCGCGGCGTGACATGGCGGCACGGCGGCGACGCGGCGCAGACACATCACCGGCGTATCCGGGAAAGACCCGACCGACCCCCCTCCCACCCGTCCGACCATTGCGGTTGACTGGGGCGCATGCGCAGGAATCACAGGGGCGGTAACGGGTACGGCAATCACGGCGACGCGAACGGGGACGGCCGGGCGGTACGCGCCGCGCGACGCGGCGCACGAAGCGAGGCGGCCCGCTGGGGCGTCTTCCTCGGCGTGGCCGCACTGCTCACGGCGTTGCTGTGGGCGGGCTGGGCGCTGATCCAACACCGCGACGTGGTCCCCGGACTGGGCGCCGACGGCGTGAAATCCGGCCCGGCCGTGACGGTCGGCCTGACCGGCGCGCCGGACACGCTCGACATCCGCACCGCCACCGGCGCCACCTCCGACGCGCTCGACCGAGCGCTCATCGGCAACGTGTACGAGACGCTCATCTCGCGCGACGACAAGAACGCGCTCACGCCCGGCCTGGCCTCAAAGTGGACGACCTCGGCGGACGGGAAGACCCTCACGCTCACGCTGCGCTCCGGACTCACCTTCTCCAACGGGCATACGCTCGACTCCGCCGACGTGGTCGCTTCCCTGCAGCAGGCGGTGGAGGGCAAGTGGCCCGGCGCCGACACGAAGCTCAAGGCGCTGTCCGCCGTGACCAACCCGAACCCCACCACCGTGAAGATCGCGCTCAGCCAGCCGGACGCGACGCTCACGCGCACGCTTTCCGGGCGCTTCGGCATCGTCTACGACTCCGAGGCGAACATCGACTACGCGACGAAGGCGGTCGGCTCGGGCCCGTTCACCGTCTCGTCGTTCGACGCCGGCAAGGCAATCGTCCTCGCGGCGCGCCAGGGCGGCGACGCGAAGGTCGGCACGGCGACGCTGAAGTACTACGCGGACGACGCCTCGCTCGTCCAGGCCGCCAAGTCGGGCGACGTGGACCTCGCGCTGCCCGACGAGGCGGGCGACGCGGACGCGCTCAAGGACGACGCGTCGGTCACGCTCACGCAGGGCGCGAGCACGCGCAAGGTCACGCTGCTGTACAACGGCGACTCCGATTCGATCCTCTCCGACGTGCAGGTGCGCCAGTCGCTGCGCCTCCTGCTCGACAAGCAGGCGCTGACCGCCGGCCGCGCCGACGTCGCCCAGGTGCTCGGAGGCCCCATCGGCCCGCTCGAACCGGGCTACGAGGACCTCACCTCCGTGCTCGCGCACGACAGCGCGAAGGCCCATTCCATGCTCTCCTACTTCGGTTCCGGCTACATCGGCACGATCAAGCTCATCGCGCCGACCCGCTACCAGCAGCTCGCCCAGGCGATCGCCGACCAGTACAACGCGGAGGGCCTCACCGTCACCGTGGAGGCGCTGGACGACGCGCAGCTCGCGCAACGCGTCCAGAACCGCGACTTCCAGCTGCTGCTGACCGACCTGGACGGCACGGACGGCACGGCCATGTTCGCGAACGCGCAGTCGGACGCCCGCTACACGAACGCGGATGCGCAGTCCCAGTACGCGGCGGCGGTCGCGGCGACCAACGACGCCGCCTACGCCGACGGGCTCAGGACGTACGCGCGCACGGTCAGCGAGGACGCGGCCAGCGACTGGCTGTACGCCAAGCGCAACGTGGTGGTCGCCTCGAAGTCGCTGTCCGGCTACCCCACGCAGATGACCGACGACTTCCTGCCGCTCGCGAACGTCGCCAAGCGGTGAAACGCCGCCGGCGCGACGCCGGCCGGACCGCCGGACGACGGGCGAAAGCGCGGGCCGGACGGGCGCGGGGCGTTGTCACCTAAGCCGCATAGACTCGCGTGTATGACTGAAGCCAAATCCATCACGGCCAACCTCACCCCGCTGCCCGACCGCGTGGGCGTGGACGGCCTCGAAGACAAGTGGCGTGCCGTCTGGGACGAACAGGGCACCTACAAGTTCAACGACACCCGCGACCGCAAGGCCGTGTACTCCATCGACACCCCGCCGCCCACCGTGTCCGGCCACCTGCACGTGGGCCACGTGTTCTCCTACACGCACACGGACGTCATCGCCCGCTTCAAGCGCATGCAGGGCTTCGACGTGTTCTACCCGATGGGCTGGGACGACAACGGCCTGCCGACCGAGCGCCGCGTGCAGAACTACTACGGCGTGCGCGTCGACACCTCCCTCAAGTACGACCCGGACTTCAAGCCGCCGTTCGAAGGCACCGACGGCAAGAAGATCGACGCCAAGGACCAGGTGCCGTGCTCCCGCCAGAACTTCATCGAACTGTGCGAGAAGCTCACCGCCGAGGACGAGAAGCTGTTCGAGGCGCTGTGGCGCAAGCTGGGCCTGTCGATCGACTGGTCGCAGACCTACCACACCATCGGCGAGCACCCGCGCCGCGTCGCCCAGAAGGCGTTCCTGCGCAACCTCGCCCGCGGCGAGGCCTACCAGAAGGACGCCCCCGGCCTGTGGGACGTGACCTTCCAGACCGCCGTGGCCCAGGCCGAGCTCGAATCGCGCGAATACCCCGGCTTCTACCACAAGGTCGCGTTCCGCTTCGAGGACGGCACCCCGATCTACATCGAGACGACCCGCCCCGAGCTGCTGGCCGCCTGCGGCGCGCTCATCGCGCACCCGGACGACGAGCGCTACAAGCCGTACTTCGGCCAGTACGTCTACTCCCCGCTGTTCAAGGTGAAGGTGCCGATCCTCGCGCACCCGGCCGCAGAGATGGACAAGGGCGCCGGCATCGCCATGTGCTGCACCTTCGGCGACGTAACCGACGTCGAATGGTGGCGTGACCTCGACCTGCCGACCCGCCCGATCATCCAGCGCAACGGCCGCATCATCATGAGCGTGCCGGACTGGATCACCGACGAGGGCGGCAAGGCGGTCTTCGAGGAGACCGAAGGCAAGACCACGTTCTCCGCCCGCAAGATCATCGTCGACCACCTGCGCGAGTCCGGCGACCTGGACGGCGAGCCGACGCCGACGAAGCGTATGACGAACTTCTACGAGAAGGGCGACAAGCCGCTCGAGATCGTCACCTCCCGCCAGTGGTACCTCAAGAACGGCGGCACCGACCAGAAGCTGAACGCCGAGCTCATCGAGCGCGGCAAGGAGCTCGAGTTCCACCCGGACTTCATGCGCGTGCGCTACGAGAACTGGGTGCACGGCCTCAACGGCGACTGGCTGATCTCCCGCCAGCGCTTCTTCGGCGTGCCGTTCCCGCTGTGGTACCCGGTCAAGGAGGACGGATCCGCCGACTACGACCACCCGATCACGCCGAGCGAGGACATCCTGCCGATCGACCCGACCACCGACGTGCCGGCCGGCTACACCGAGGAGCAGCGTGACGTGCCCGGCGGCTTCACCGCCGAGAAGGACATCATGGACACGTGGGCGACCTCCTCGCTCACCCCGCAGATCGTGACCCGCTGGGAGGAGCCCGGCGAGGAGAACCAGGCCCTGTTCAAGGCCACGTTCCCGATGGATCTGCGCCCGCAGGGCCAGGACATCATCCGCACCTGGCTGTTCAGCTCCATCGACCGCGCCCACCTCGAGAACAAGTGCCTGCCGTGGAAGCACACCACGCTCTCCGGCTGGATCCTCGACCCGGACCACAAGAAGATGTCGAAGTCCAAGGGCAACGTCGTCGTGCCGAACAAGCCGATCGAGCAGTTCGGAGCCGACGCGGTGCGCTACTGGGCCGCCGCCGCGCGTCTGGGCCTGGACGCCACCTACGACGAGGGCCAGATGAAGATCGGCCGCCGTCTGGCGATCAAGCTGCTCAACGCGACGAAGTTCGCGCTGGCCATCGGCCGCGAGGACGAGAACCACCACGTCTCCGCCCCGGCGGACGTGACGTGGGATCCGGCCGACGTGACCGAGCCGCTCGACCGCGCCGCCATGGCCCGCATGGCGCTCGTGGTGCGCGAGGCCACCGCCGCGCTCGACCACTACGAGCACTCCAAGGCGCTCGAGGCCATCGAGAACTACTTCTGGCAGTTCTGCGACGACTACATCGAGCTGGTGAAGAACCGCGCCTACGGCACCGCCGACGCGACCGGCCACGTGCCTTCCGAGGCGGCCGTCAAGTCCGCGCGCACCGCGCTGGGCCTGGGCCTCGACGCGTTCACCCGCCTGCTCGCGCCGTTCCTGCCGTACGCCACCGAAGAGGTGTGGAGCTGGATGCACGCCGGTTCCGGTTCGGTGCACCGCGCCGCATGGCCGACCCCGGACGTGTACGAGGCGGCCGCGTTCAAGGTGGCCCCGGAGCTGCTCAACCACGCCGGCGAGGCGCTGGCCGCGCTGCGCGGCATCAAGTCCAAGGCGAAGGTCTCGATGAAGACGCCGATCCTGTCCGTCACGCTGGGCGTGGCCGACGACGTGCGCGAATCGCTGGCCGGTGCGCTGGACGACATCGCCGAGGCCGGCCGCGTGGTGGGCAAGATCCACTTCGCCGCCGCGGCCGCCGCCGTCAAGGCCGCCAAGGAGACCGTCGAGGCCGCCCGCGAGGCCGCGAAGGAGGCCAAGGCCGAGACCGAAGCCGCCGCCGAGATCATCGTCGAGCAGTCCGAGCTCGGCGAACCGCCGGCCAAGAAGCCGAGGAAGTAGCCTTCCCTCCCTCCGATGGCCGAAAGGCCCCGGTCTGCATCATGCGGACCGGGGCCTTTCCCGTATACGGACGTCCGTGGGCGTGCGGCGGACGCGCTCGCGCGCACGAATCACAGCCCCGGTTCGACGATGAGGAAGCGGGTGGAACCGTTCGCGGCGGAATCCTCCCCAGAGCGCCCCTGTCCGGAGAGCGGCAACGAGCGGGCGTCCGGGGATGCGAGCACGGCCCGGATGAGCGCGCCGGCGTCGCCGAGGGCGGCGGCGTCATTGATGAGATCCGTCGTGTCGACGGCGAGACGCGTGCCGGAACCCGACGGCCCCGCCATGCCGACGTACGGCGACACCTCGGCGAGCACGGACGACGCGCCGGAATCGTCGGCACCGGTGGCGGACGAGTCCCCCGCACCATCGGACTTGCCGGAAGACTTGCCGGAAGTCCCGCCCGACGCATCGCCGTCACCGCCCGCCCGGCCCGACGACCCGGATCCGCCGCCCATGCCGGGGATGCCGCCGGCGAATTTCATCACATCGCCGGAATCGGACGCCCCCACGGTCTCGTCGACCACGGTGGTCGTCACGTCGCCGGAGGACGTGCGCGCGGCCTTGCGTTCGGTCGCGGACAGGCGGCGTTCGCGCGAGACCTCCGCGCGCGCGGCCAGCGAACGGTCGGCCGCCATGCCGCGCGCGACGAACCGCCCGGCGGAGTGCGCGGCGGCGACGGAACCGCCCACGGCACCGTCAGCGGCACCATCCGTGGCGCCGCCCGCACCGGAGACATCCGAGGAGCCACCCGCACCCGCGGTGCCGGAACCGTTCAGTTCGTCGGCGAAACGCAGCAGCACCTGCCGGTAGGCGCTCGCGGCGCCCGTATGCTCACGCGCCGAGGCGAGCGCGGCCAATGCGGCGTTCACCTTCGCGGTGTCGCCGGCATGGGCGCCTCCGTCGTCCGCGAACTCGCGGTCCGTCGCGGCGATCGCCTGGTCGCGGTAGACGGAGGCCCCGGCCGACGTGCCGCCGGTCAGCGCGCTCAGATGCTTCGTGTAGGCGTCCGTGTACGCCATCGAATACGGGATCATCGCCTGCGAAAGCTGCGACTGCCCCGCCGCATACCCCTTCTCGCCCTCGGTCGCCTCCTCGCCGGCACGGCGTTGGAGCGTTTCCGCAAGCCCCGTCACGCCCTGCGCGCGCACCATGCGGATCACCTGTTCGATGGCATCGGCGGCGCCCGTGTGCTGGTGGGCGGCGCTCACCGCATCGACGGCGTTCGCCTCGTCGAGGACCGCGGCGGCGAGCGGGGTGTCGCCGCTCAGCTCGCCGGCCGTGCCCATCAGGGCGGTCAGTTGGGTGGACGAGCCTATCGAACCGGACAGGTGGTTCGTGTACGAGCCGACGTAGGCGGCCATGTACGCGTGGAACGCGCGGTCGTAGTCGGCCTGTTTTGCGGCGATGTCGCTCGCCGCCAACGTACGTTCGAGGTCGCGCAGCGCGGTGAGCCTGTCGATGAAGGCCTGATGCGGGTTCGCGCCGGAAGCGTCGGCGGACTCCCCCAGCGACCCGTCGCCCAGCGCGACGGCCTGACCGGCGAGCGCGTCCGCGCCGTCCGCCGACGCGACGACGATCCGTCCCATCGTGAACCGCGTCGCGTTCATGTAGCAGTCGAGCCGTTCGCCGATGCGCATCGTCGCGGCGATCACGGTGTCGGAGCCCTGCGTGATGACGACGGCCTTACGGCTCACGTTCACGTCGTCCGCCACCCGAGCGGGCACGGTGAACATGACGAGCATGCGCTGCGAACGCGCGGCGGGCGGCAGGCCGTCGAGCGAGTCGGCCTTGAGCTCGACGTGCACGCCGACGAGCCCGCTGCCGCCGGCGACCCGTTCGCGGCTCACGTTCGGCCCGTCAAGGGAATAGGAGACGCGCGCCGCGATGGGCAGGTCGCGCGCGCCGGCACGCACCCGGTCGACGGATGCCGCCCCCGACGACGAGGCGCCGTCGCCACCGCCTCCGGATGCGGCGCCGGGGACCAGGTACAGTTCGCCCGGCTCGCCGGCGGTGTCGGTCACGGTGAATACGTCATGGCCGTCCAACGGGGGGACGGCGGCGCGGGAGACGACGGACTGCGAGACGATCGCGCCGCCCAGCACGAGCGACGCGGCAAGCGCGGCCGCGGCCGCCCCCGACGCGGCACGAGGCGACGGCATGTCAGGCGAAGACGTCCAGCACGCCCGGATCGCCGCCGGCTTCGGCGATGCGCTGATGGCGCTTCTTCGCCTCGGTGACGACGAATTCGCGGTACATCTCGGCGATGTCCGGGTCGAGGCCGGCGGCGACGGCGATGCGGTGCAGACGCTCGATCTGGTAGTCCTCGCGCTTGTAGTCGGCGGGGGCGAAGCCGGCGCGCGCCTTGAGCACGCCCACCTGCGACGTGTACTTGAAGCGTTCGGCGAGCAGGGAGACGATGGCCGTGTCCACGTTGTCGATGGACTGGCGCAGCGCCTTGATCTTCGCCACGGTCTCGGCGGTCTCGGGGTCCTTGGCCGCCTGTTCGGAGTCGATGACGGTGGCGTGTTCGCCGGGGTTGCGGGTCACGGAGGCGCTCAGCCAGTCGCCGCCGTCTTCGGATGCGGTCGTGCTCGTCGTTTCGGTCATACGGGATACCTTACTCCACGCACGTCTCCGGGCGCGGATCCGGTATCGGCGATCAGCCGGCCGGCGCGGCCGGTGACGTCAGTACCGGTAGTCCGGGCCGATGGTGAGGGCGTCGTCGTGGGTGCGGCCGGAATGGATGGCGTCGTTGACGGCGGCGATCTCGTCGGCCGAATAGTCGAGCGAACGGCCGTCGATCTCGTTGACCGGGATGACCCAGCCGCCGTGCGTCATGTACAGGCGGTCGGCCTCGCGCAGCTCGGCGATCGGCAGCTTGCGGTATTCGATCGACTTGCCCTCCTGGCGGGCCCACGCGAACAGCTCGCGCTGGGAGGTGCCGTTGAGGATGCCGATCGACGGGTCGGGTGTCACGAACGTATCGCCGTAGCGCGCCACGATCGAGGAGTTCGGGCACTCCATCGTGTAGCCGTCCTCGGTGTAGAGCACGGCGTCGCCGACGCCGCGGCGCGCGCATTCGCGGTGCACGGCGCAGTTGAACGCGTAGCTCAGCGTCTTCGCGCCGTTGAGCAGCCACGGCGCGCGTTCGGTGATGTCGGACGGGTATCCGCGGGTCATCGAGGCCATCGTGATCGGATCGGTCTCGTGCAGCGTGCCTTTGGCGTCAAGGAAGATGAACACGGTGGGCGTGCGGTCGGAGGCCTTGCCCACGCCGGTGTCGGGATCGAGGCCGCGCGAGACGATGATGCGCAGCAGCGGGCCGGGTTCGGGGTCGTCGTAGGCGGCAATGACCTGCTCGACGCCGCGCGTGATCGCCTCGAAGTTCGGCTTGGGCAGGTCGACCATGGCCGCGGACTGGGCGAGACGGCGCAGGTGGTTCTCCAGCGAGACCGGATAGCCCTTCCACACGGTGGTGGCCTCGAAGATGCCGTCGCCGCGCAGCACGCTCAGGTCGAAGGCGTTGATGTTGAGCCCCTCCGGATCCACCAGCGTGACGAGGTCGGTATCGCCCGCCTTGCCGTCGCCGAACATCGCCTTGCCGTTGCCCATTCCCAACACGATCGAGCCCATGGGGACCGTCCCTTCTCTTGTCCTTGCCGCCGACGGCCTTGCATGCCCCCGGCGTCCGCGCACCCTTATGCCGCGCGCCCGCGGCCACACCCCGGCCGCTTTCGCGCCCAACCTAACCGCGCATTGTTTCATGTGAAACATCCGACGTTGCATATCCGAAATGCGGCCGTCACAAAGGGACATGACTCGTAACGCGCCCCGGCCGTATCGTGCGGGTAGCACAACGAAGGGGGACGATATGACCGTATCGACCGTTGGCGCTCCGGCGAGCGCGACATCGGCGACACCCGCCGCACCCGGCGCGGATTCGACGCCGGAGGAGGCGAGGCTCGCGTTCCGCGACGGGTTGGTCCGCCCGACCTGCGGCATCGCCAAGGGCTACGCGCAGGCGAATCTCATGATCCTGCCGAAGGACCTCGCCTTCGACTTCCTGCTGTTCGCGCAGCGCAACCCGAAGCCGTGCCCGCTGCTCGAGGTGATGGAGGCGGGCGAGACCGAGCCGGCCACCTGCCCCGGCGCGGACATCCGCACCGACGTGCCGCTGTACCGCGTATGGGAGCATGGCGAGCTCGTCGCCGAGGTGCCCGACATCACCGATTACTGGCGCTCCGACCTGGTCACGTTCGTGATCGGATGCAGCTTCACGTTCGAGTTCCCGCTCATGGAGGCGGGCGTGCCGGTGCGGCACATCACCGCCGGACGCAACGTACCGATGTACGACACGTCCATCGCCTGCCGCCCGGCCGGCGCGTTCCACTCGAACATGGTCGTCTCGATGCGCGGCATCCCGTCCACGCAGGTCTCCGACGCGGTGCGCATCTCCGGCTACTACCCGTCCGTGCATGGCGCGCCCGTCTGCGTCGGCGACCCGGCGGCGATCGGCGTGACGGACCTCATGCACCCCGACTACGGCGACGCCCCGATCCTCGAGGACGGCGACGTGCCGGTCTTCTGGGCGTGCGGCGTGACCCCGCAGGCCGCCGCGATGGCCTCGAAGCCGCCGTTCGCGATCACGCACGCGCCCGGCCACATGCTCATCACCTCGAAGCGCGACCTCGACTACATGGTGTGACCCCCATGCGACCGACCACATGGCGCGACCAGGGCGCACCATCACACGACCCCTTACAACCCACCCACGAACCCACCCACGAAAGGACGGAAACGATATGACCGCCATCGACCTCAACAGCGACATGGGAGAGAGCTTCGGACGTTGGAGGCTCGGCGACGACGAGGCGCTCCTCGCCGTCGTCTCCAGCGCGAACATCGCATGCGGGTTCCACGCCGGAGACCCTTCGGTGATGCGCCGCACGCTCGCCAACGCCGCCGCCGACGGCGTCACCGTGGGCGCGCACGTCGCCTACCGCGATCTGGCCGGTTTCGGCCGCCGGTACATCGACGCGGCGCCCGCCGAGCTCACGGCCGACGTGATGTACCAGCTCGCCGCCATCAAGGGCATGGCGCAGGCGGCCGGCACGCAGGTGCGTTACGTCAAGCCGCACGGCGCGCTGTACAACAACATCGTCCATGACGAGGCGCAGGCGAAGGCCGTGGTCGAGGCGATCGCCGCCATCGACCCCGGTCTCGCCCTGCTCACCCTGCCCGGGTCCACGGTCGGGCGCGTGGCGGAGGCCGCTGGACTGCGCGTCTTCCGCGAGGCGTTCGCCGACCGCGCGTACACGCCCGAGGGCACGTTGGTCTCGCGCAGGCTGCCGGGGGCGGTCATCAGCGATCCGGCGGCCGTCGCCGAGCGTGTGCTGCGCATGGTGACCGACGGCACGGTGGTCGCCGTCGATGGCACGGTGGTGCCGATCCACGCCGACTCGGTGTGCGTGCACGGCGATTCGCCGGCGGCCGTCGAGATGGCGAAGGCCATCCGGGCGCGCCTGACCGCCGAGGGCGTGACGATCCGCGCGTTCGCGGCGCCCGAAGCGTAAGCCGCAGCGTCCGCCCCGGCGCAGGCCGGGCGCCCACTCCCCCACTCGATTTCCCTGTTCCCTTGTTCCCCACGGATATGACGGACCCTGCATCATGCCCCATGACCCTATGAATCGGACCGGTGACCCCATGCGCTTCCTGACCTGCGGCGAGTCGGCGATGATCGTCGAATGCGCCGACCTCGACGCCGCGTTGCGCCTGTACACGGCCATCGACGCCGCGAGGGCCGGCGCGACCGGATCCTCTGCCGCAACCGTCGCCGGCGGGCCCGCCGGCGACCCGGCGTTCCGTGCGATCACCCAGCTGCTGCCGGCGGCCCGCACGGTGTACGTGGCGTTCGACCCGCTGCTGGCCGTGAACGTCATGGCCGATATGACGGAGGCTGCGAACGCGGCCACGGATGCCGACAATACACGGGCCCTCACTGCCGGCGTGCGGGATTTCCGCGCCATCCTGCGCGACGCGATAGCCGGCCTGCGCACCGGCGCCCTGAAGGACCGCGATGCACGGATCGTCGAGATCCCGGTGACCTACGCCGGCGAGGACCTCGACGACGTGGCGGAACTGCTCGGCGTCTCCGCCGACGAGGTGGTCGCACGCCACAGCGGGCATCCGTGGACGGTGGCCTTCGGCGGCTTCGCCCCCGGCTTCGACTACCTGACCGGCGGCGACCCGATCTTCGACGTGCCCCGCCGGAGCACGCCCCGCGTGGCCGTTCCCGCGGGCTCTGTGGGGCTTGCCGGCACGTTCTCCGGCGTATATCCGCGGGCCAGTTCGGGCGGCTGGCAGCTCATCGGCACCACCACCGCGCCGATGTGGGACGACGCCGCGGACCCGCCCGCGCTGCTGCGCCCGGGCGACACCGTCCGGTTCACGCCCGTGCGCGCCCGGGCGACGGTTCACGACGATTCATGCAACGGTCTCCAGGCCGGGGGCGCGCACGGTTCGGACGAGGATCCCGAAGCGCCGCGGAGCGCATCCGGGGCCCCGCAGCCCCGCAGCCGGGACGTCGCCGGCGGCATCCATCGATCCCCCGCCCTTGAGGTCGCCAACCCCGGCATCCTGACCACCATCCAGGACGACGGCCGCAATGCGCCCGACATGGGCGTCACCGGTTCGGGCGCGGCCGATCCCGCCGCCTTCCACCTGGCGAACGAGCTCGTCGGCAACCCGTCCGGCGCGCCGGCCGTCGAACTGACCGGCGGCGATGCGTCGTTCACCGCGCACGGCGATCTGACGATCGCGGTGACGGGCGCGCCCGCCGCCGTCACCATCACCGCGCCGGGCGCCGAACCGTTCGCCGTCACCCGGCAGGAGGCGTTCCTGCTGCGCGACGGCGAGACCGTGGCCATCGGGGCGCCCGCCGCCGGACTGCGCGACTACGTGGCCGTGCGCGGCGGGTTCGCCGTGCGCACGATCCTCGGCTCCGCCTCCACCGACACGATGAGCGGCATCGGTCCCGCGCCGTTGCGCCGCGGCGACCTGCTGCCCGTGGCGGATGTTCCCGGCGTCCCCGGCATGGCCGCCGATTCCGGCGTCGGATTGCCGCGTCCATGGCCCGACGACCTGCCCCGCCGGGGGGCGGTCACCGAACTCGGCGTCACGCTCGGGCCGCGCGACGACTGGTTCACGGACCGCGGCATCGCCACGTTCCTGGACACCGCATGGACGGTCACCGCGCGGTCGAACCGCGTGGGGCTGCGCCTGACCGGGGCCGCCGGGGAACCCGGGGAACCCGGGGAACCCGTCGTCGCCCCGACGCTCGAACGCGCGAACCCGGGCGAGGAGCTCAACAGCGAGGCGACCGTACCCGGCAGCATCGAGGTGCCCGGCAACGGGCTGCCGCTCATCTTCCTGCGCGACCAGCCGGTGACCGGCGGCTATCCGGTGATCGCCGTGCTCACGAAGGCGGCGCTGGTCACGGCCGGGCAGCTGCCGCCGGGCGCGAAGGTGCGGTTCACGCTCGCCCTGGACGCCCTGGACGCCCCGGACGCCCCGAACGCCCCAAGCGCCCATGGAACCATCGCGGACGACGCCGCGGCGACCCGCCGCGGAACCCCACGGCCCCATACGACCATTTCTTCCGACCCCCAGGAAAGGACTGCGTGATGCAGCAACGGACACCCCATCTCCAGCGCATCCTCATCGCGAACCGCGGCGAGATCGCGGTGCGCATCATCCACGCGTGCCACGACACGAGCCGCACGGCCATAGCCGTCTACGCGGACCCGGACGCGGACGCCCTGTTCGTCCATCTGGCCGACGAGGCGTACGCACTGGACGGCGAGACCTCGAAGGACACGTATCTGAACATCGACGCGATCATCGCCGCCGCACGCAAGGCGCATGCGGACGCCGTGCACCCTGGGTACGGGTTCCTGTCCGAGAACGCCGACTTCGCGCAGGCGGTCATCGACGCGGGGATGGCGTGGATCGGCCCGAGCCCGGAGACGATTCGCATGCTGGGCTCCAAGGTGGAGGCCCGGCGCATCGCCGCCGAGGTGGGCGCGCCGATGGCCCCCGGCACCACCGAGCCCGTGCGCGACCCGAAGGACGTCGTCGCGTTCGCCCGCGAACATGGCCTGCCGCTCGCCATCAAGGCCGTGTACGGCGGCGGCGGGCGCGGCCTCAAGGTCGTGCACGAGCTCAAGGACGTCGAGGAGGCGTTCGTCTCGGCCACGCATGAGGCCGAGGTGGCGTTCGGCAACGGCGACTGCTTCATCGAACGGTTCCTCGCCCGCCCGCGCCACGTCGAGGTGCAGGTGCTGGGCGACACGGACGGCCATGTGATCGCGGTCGGCACGCGCGACTGCTCGCTGCAGCGGCGCAACCAGAAGCTCATCGAGGAGGCGCCGGCGCCGTTCCTCTCCCCCGCGACCGAGGCGCGGCTCAAGTCGGCCGCGGTCGCGATCTGCGAGCGCGCGCGCTATTGCGGCGCGGGCACGGTCGAGTTCCTGGTGGACCCGGACGGCACGATGTCGTTCATGGAGGTGAACACGCGCATCCAGGTCGAGCATCCGGTCACGGAGGTGACGAGCGGCATCGATCTGGTCGAGGCGCAGTTCGCGTTGGCCGAGGGCGCGCCGGTGGCCGGGATCGCCGCCCGCATCCGCGCCGACGCGCCCGGTGCGCCGGCCGGGGCGAGCGTGGTCGGCCACGCCATCGAGTTCCGCATCAACGCGGAGGACCCGTCGCGCGGGTTCGTGCCGTTCCCGGGCCTCATCGACGCCCTGCGCGCGCCGAGCGGACCGGGCGTGCGGTTCGACACGGGCGTGGCGGCCGGATCCGTGGTGCCCGACCAGTTCGATTCGATGCTCGCCAAGCTCATCGTGTGGGCGCCGACGCGCGAGGAATGCCTCGTGCGTGCCCGCCGCGCGCTGGCCGAGCTGAGGATCGACGGCGTGCCGACGGTGAAGCGGTTCGACGAGACGGTGCTCGCGAACCCGGATTTCGCGGCCCCCGACGGCTCCGGCCAGTTCCGCGTGTACACGCGTTGGATCGAGGAGAAGCTGCTGCCCGGCGTGGACGCGGCGACGTTGGCGAACGGCGAGCCGGGCAGGCGCGGTTCCACGCCGAAGCAGGTCACGGCGTGGATCGAGCTCGACGGCAGACGCATGCGGCTCGGCCTGCCGGCCACGCTCGCCGCCTCGCTCGCGGGCGTCGGCGGCGGCCTCGCGGTCGCGGGCGGTCCCGGGACGGGCGTCGCGGGCGGTCCCGCCGCGGACGAGCGGCCGGCCGGCGCGATCGCCTCGACGATCACGGGCACCGTGGTCCGTTGGCTGGCCGACGACGGCGCGAACGTCGCGGCGGGCAACCCGGTGGTCGTGGTGGAGGCCATGAAGATGGAGACGGAGATCGCCGCCCCCATCGGCGGCGTCGTGCGCCATAAGGCCGCCCCCGGCGACAACGTCGCCTTCGACGACGTGCTCGGGGTCGTGGAAGCGTAACGCGGCGCCGTCACGGCGACGCGGCGATCACAGGGAAGGGGATTCATCATGGACGGCAACGCATCATCGATCGCGAACCTGGCGAGTTGGAGGTTCTACCCGCGCATCGCGAAGATCGCGAACCTGGCTGGCCGCGACGTGGGCCGCGGCTCGGAGACGCTGATGACGTTCTCGCGCGGAGACCTGTTCCGCGCGGCGCGCCAGCTCGTCACGGGACGCCCGGCGCGCGCGCTGGTCGTCACCGGCTTCTACATCCCGAAGGCCGAGGTCCCGGCCGCCGAGACCGACGGCCCGCTGGGCGCGTTGGAGGTGTGCATGGCGCTGCGCGCGATCGGCGGCGACGCGTGGCTCGTCACGGACGAGTGCTGCGAACCGGTGATCCGCCCCAGCGCGGCCGGGCTGCTGCCCGACGACCATGTGCTCGTCGCACCCGTGCGCGACCGGTTCGACGGGTGGATGAACGGGGTCATCGACCTCGCGAAGGCGAACGGCATCGACACGCTCATCTACATCGAACGCGTCGGCCCCGCGGCCGACGGGCATCCGCGCAACATGCGCGGCATCGACATCACCGAATGGACGGCGCCGCTGAGCCGGCTCACGCAGATGCAGCTGCACACGATCGGCGTGGGCGACGGCGGCAACGAGATCGGCATGGGGCGCGTCGCCGAATACGCCATCGAGGGCGTCGTCGACCACGGCGAGAAGATCGCCTGCCGCGTACCGACCGACGAACTCATCGTCTCCGGCACGTCGAACTGGGGCGCGCATGCGCTGGCGTGCGCGATGCGCGCGATGGGGCGGCCGGAGATCGACCCGTATCTCGAGTCGGACTGGCACCGGAAGACGCTGGCGACGATCGTCGCGCACGGCGGCCTCGACGGCGTGCACATGACGAACGTCGCCACCGTCGACGGACTCCCGCCCGAGCGCTACTACGCCGAAATCGACGCCCTGACCGCCCTGGCGAGCTGAGGACGTGAGAAGCCGGAGGGACCGGAGGGAACGTACACGAGCACCAGCTCACAGTACGGTCCCTCCGGTCTCTTCGTACTGAACCGGAACTTCCGCACCCGGAACCCGGTTCCCGAGCACGTTTCCTCCGGTTCAGACCGGACAGACCGGAAGGAACGTACACGAGCACCAGCTCACAGTACGTTCTCTCCGGTCCGACCGTCTGAGACCGGAGTAAACGTAACCCGGGTATGGTCTCCGCATACGTTTATCTCGGTCCCAGACGAAGAAGCCGGGGTGACCGTACCCGTGTACGGTCACTCCGGCGGTCAGACGGACAAAGTCGACGTCGGATAGGCGGGCCGGCGGACCAACCCAAGTGGGTCAATCCAACCCAGTGACCAGATCAACCCAGATCAACCCAGATTCGACCCGAATCGACCCAGATCGCCCCAGATTGACCTAGGTTGACCCGGATTGACCTAGGTTGACCCAGGTTGAACCGGATTGACTAACCTAGGTTGACCTAGGTTGACCTAGGTTGACCCGGATTCAACCAACCCAAGTGAGACCAACGTCCGGGCGGGGCCCGACGTCCGGTCGAACGGCCGCGGGCCCCGCATATCACGCCTTGGGCACGGAGCCCTCCTGCGCGTGGTCAAACACCGGCTTGTTGTCGGCGCCGAACTTGTAGATGCCGATGGAGGCGGTGGACGGGTCGTGCGCGTCGTTGAACGGTCCGATGCTGGCCTGTCCCTTGTACTGGATGTCCTTGCCGTCCTTGAGCAGGGCGAGGCACGCCTTGTAGGAGTCGCACTTCTCGCCGCCGTCCACGCCGGATACGGCCGGCAGGTTCCTGGCCACGGTCTTGCCGTCGGTCGCGCCGCCCTTCTGCGCGGCGAGCGCGGCGAGCACCACGGCGTCGTACGTTTCGGCCGCGTAGGTGAAGTCCTTGACCTTCGGGTCGATCTTCTTGACGCGCGCTTGGAACTCGTCGGTCGGGTGGGCGCCCGGGATGGTGCCGACGGTGCCTTCGAGGAGCCCCGCGTCGAAGTCCTCGGAATGGTCGACGGTGTTGCCGTCGGTCATGTACAGCTTGTGGGTGTCGACGCCGGCGGTCTTGAGCGCCTTGACGAGCGAGACGGTCTGATCGAACGCGATGACGAGCACCGCGTCCGGGTTGGAGGCCTTCACGGCGGTGGCGATCGAGGAGAAATTCGTCTCGGTCGGGTCGAAGGTGTCCTTTTCGCCGTAGACGACGTTCACACCCGCGTTCTCGACGGTCTTGACGACGACGTCACGCAGCGACGTGCCGTATTCGTCGTTGAACACCGTGATGGCGAGGTTCTTCACGCCCGCCTGGGCGATGACCTGGCCGAGCACGGCGCCCTGCACGGTGTCCGGCGGGATCGTGCGGAAGAAGAGGCTGTCGAGGCCGCTGAACGCGGTGGAGGTGGCGCCGTTGGAAATCATCGGCACGCCGGCCGCGGTCACCTGCTTGTAGCTGTTCTTGACGACGGAGCTGGACGGCGGGCCGATCACGACGGACGGGTTCTTGCTCAGCACGGATTGCGCGGCGGCCGTGTTCTGGTCGGCGTGGTCCGCGTCGGACGTGTCGGCGGTGGTGCTCGACGCATCCTTGCCGAGCACGCCGCCGGCCGCGTTGATGTCGTCGACGGCGAGCTTCAGCGTCGCCACGTTGGACGGCCCGATGTACGCCATCGAACCGGTGGACGGGAACAGTCCGGCGGCCAGGAACGCGCCGGAACCGCCGCTCGA
Source organism: Bifidobacterium platyrrhinorum (assembly GCF_010667645.1). Taxonomy (GTDB): domain Bacteria; phylum Actinomycetota; class Actinomycetes; order Actinomycetales; family Bifidobacteriaceae; genus Bifidobacterium; species Bifidobacterium platyrrhinorum. The sequence continues at coordinate 96,254 of NZ_WHZV01000004.1, read as the reverse complement.
CCCCGAATCCCCGCTCGCGCCGGCCGACCCGCAGCCCGCCAGCGCCATCGATGCGGCGGCGACCAGCGCCGTCAACGCCATGATCCTCGTATGTGTCTTCGACTGTTTCATGACCTCATCACGTTCCTCTCTATGCGCCGTGACGCCGTCGGCCGATCCGCCGCATCCGCATCGACGGTCCGATGCGGTTGCGGCGATCGTCGCGATGGGATTCCCCGGCCGGGTGGCCGGAGGTTTCGGATGGCGTCCACGACTGGTGATGTCGGGATTCTCGCTCGTTGTGCTTGAATCTTGGTTCCCGACGGTACGAGGCGCGTGATTCGGCCGCATTGTTCCCGTGTAACCGCCCGGTGACGCACGAAAACCCGCGGAAACGCGGTGCGATTGCCGGTAACGGTCCCGAAACGAACGAGCCCCGTCCGTAACACATCGTCACGGACGGGGCTCGGCCCGTCGTATGGATCGGGGCGCGACCGGAGCGAGAGGCTCCCGAATCGATCGAATCAATCGAATCAATCGAATCGGTCGGCCCAATCGGCTCAGTTGCCGTTGACGGCGCCGCCGCCGGACTGCTGCACGAGCGCGGTGAGGAAGTCGCGGTTCGTGGCGGTCTTCTTGAGGCGCGGCACCAGCGTCTGGTACGCCTGCTCGGGCTCCATGCCGCCGAGCAGTCGGCGCAGGCGGTAGATGATCGGCAGTTCCTGCGGCGCGGTGATGAGCTCCTCGCGGCGGGTGCCGGACGCGTTGATGTCGATGGCCGGGAAGAGGCGCTTGTCGGCGAGCTCGCGCGACAGGCGCAGCTCCATGTTGCCGGTGCCCTTGAACTCCTCGAAGATCACCTCGTCCATCTTGGAGCCGGTCTCGACCAGCGCGGAGGAGATGATGGTCAGCGAGCCGCCGTTCTCGATGTTGCGGGCCGCGCCGAAGAACTTCTTCGGCGGGTAGAGGGCCTGCGCGTCCACGCCGCCGGACAGGATGCGGCCGGAGGCCGGCGCGGCGATGTTGTAGGCGCGGGCGAGGCGGGTCATCGAGTCGAGCAGCACGACCACGTCCTGGCCGAGCTCCACGAGGCGCTTGGCGCGCTCGATGGCGAGTTCGGCGACGGTGGTGTGGTCGGAGGCGGGGCGGTCGAAGGTCGAGGAGATGACCTCGCCCTGCACCGTGCGCTCCATGTCGGTGACCTCTTCGGGGCGCTCGTCCACGAGCACGACCATCAGATGCACTTCCGGGTTGTTCGTGGTGATCGAGTTGGCGATGTTCTGCAGCGTGATCGTCTTGCCGGCCTTCGGCGGGGAGACGATGAGGCCGCGCTGGCCCTTGCCGATCGGGGAGACGATGTCCATGATGCGGCCGGTGAGCTTGTTCGGCGCGGTCTCCTGCTTGAGGCGCTCCTGCGGGTACAGCGGCGTGAGCTTGTTGAACTGGGGACGGTTCGCGGCCTCCTCGACGCTCATGCCGTTGATGGAGTCGATGGACTGCAGCGGAACGAACTTCTGGCGCTGGTTGCGGCGGTCGCCCTCGCGCGGCGCGCGGATGGCGCCGTGTACGGCGTCGCCCTTCCTCAGGCCGTACTTCTTGACCTGGCCCATGGAGACGTAGACGTCGTTCGGCCCGGGCAGGTAGCCGGAGGTGCGCACGAACGCGTAGGAGTCGAGCACGTCGACGATGCCGGCGACCGGCACGAGGTCGTTCTGCTCCTCGCGGCGGTCCGCACGTTCGCCACGGCCGTCGGCGCGCGTCTCGCGCACGTCGTGGTCGGCGCCGCGGCGCTCGTCGCGCTCCTCGAAGTCGCGGTTGCGGCCGCGCAGGCGACGCCCGCGGCGGTCCGCACGTTCGCCACGCTCGGAACGGCCGTCGGCGCGATCGTCGTGGGTGCCGCGGCCGAAGTCGCGATCGCCACGGCCGCGGCGCGGCTCCTCGGCCTCGTCGCGCGGCGCGTTGTTCTGCGTGGGCAGGGTGGCGAGGATGTCGTCGAGATCGCGCACGACCTCCTCCTGCGGTTCGCGCTCCTCCGCCGGGCGGCGGCGACGGCGCACGTTGGCGACGATGATCTCGTCGCCGTTCTCGTCGATGGTGTGACGACGGCCGCGCGGACGGTCCGATTCCTCGGCGTTCTTGCCCAGGTCGAGGGTGTCGAGCAGGTTGGCGGCGTCGAGCGGCGCCTGTTCGGCGGCGCGACGGTCGCGGCGCGACGGACGCTCCGCGTCGTCGCCCTTGCGCGCGGCGCGGCGGGAACGGACGGTGCGGGCGGACTTGGCCGGGATGTCGATGACGGGCTCGGCGGCCTCGTTCCCGGCGGGGGCCGGCTGTTCGGCATCTGAGGCGACGGCGTCCGCGGAGGCGGTGGCGGCCGGACGTTCGGCGGCTTCGGCCGCCGGGGCGGGGGCGGCCTGCGTGTCCTGAGGCTGTTCCGCGACGGCTTCCTCGCCGGCGGCCTCGGTGTTCTTGGCATCCTTGGCGGACTTGGCCGCAGCCGGCTTGGCGGACTTCGCGGCCGCCTTCGGCGCGCGCACGGTGACGCCTTCGGGGGCCTCGCCACCGGAGCGGGCGGCCTGAAGCGTGGCGATCAGGTCCGGCTTACGCATGGTGGACGTGCCGCGCAGGCCCATCTGCTTGGCGAGCTCCTTGAGCTCCGGCAGCTTCATATCCTCAAGATTCTGGCTATTGGCCACGGTTGTTCATACCTTTCCACAGCACCCGCCGACGCGGCATACCGCACCGGCACCTGCCTGAAATGTGATTACGGCTTCGAGCCGTCTGTGAATGCCCGCCGCAATGCCATGCCCGCGAGCTGCACTTACTCTACAACGTCTAGCCGACCAACGCAAAAGCCCCCTCGCCATGGCGAAGGGGGCTATGTGGGATGACTACCGGCCGCTTCCGCGCGGCGGAAGCGGGACGACGCGTGCGGGGACCGCCGTCCGGGGCCGAAGGCGTACGAAGGTGCGCCGGGCGCCGGGGAAAGGCGGCGTACGCTCCGTCATCTCACTTCTGCTCGTGGTAGGACTTGTCGGTGTTGACGGACCACACGTTCTTCTTCGAGGTCTTGCCGGACTTGATGTTGCCGACGGCCTCGATGGCGGTGGCCATGGAGTGGTCCATGTTGTTGTAGCGGTGCTGGCCGTTGCGGCCGACGCAGTACAGGTTGCCGAAGCCGTCGAGGTATTCGACGAGCTCGTCCATGCGCGAGTAGGTGTCGAAGTAGGCGGGGTACGCCTTCTTGACGCGTTCGCGGTGGGAGTCGAGGACGTCGGCCGGGCCGTTGATGACGCGCATGCGGGTGAGCTCGGCGATGGCGAACTTGGTGGCCTCCTCGTCGGTCATGTTCCAGAAGGAGTCGCCCTCCTCGCAGAAGTATTCGAGGCCGATCCACACGGTGTCGTCGACGTCCTTGACCAGGTAGGGGCTCCAGTTGTTGAAGATCTGGAGACGGCCGACCTTGTAGCCCGGGTCCTGCACGTAGATCCAGCAGTCCGGCACGATCGGCGGATTGCCGAGGGTGGGGATGTCGGTGGTGTTCTTGAGGCGCAGGTGCTTGACCAGCAGGCCGACGGTCACGAAGTCGCGGTACGGCAGGCCGTTGGCGACCTCGACCATGTCGCCGGGGGCCTTCTCGCCGGCGTCGATGGCGTTGACGAGGTCCTTGACCGGCATGGAGGAGATGAACTGGTCGGCGGCGACCTCGGTGCGGTTGCCTTCGGCGTCCTCGGTCACGACGGCGGAGATGCGGCCGGACTCCTGGCGGATCTCGACGACCTTGGCGCCGGTGACGACCTTGACGCCCGCCTGCTCGCAGTTGTGCTCGACGGTCTCCCACAGCTGGCCGGGACCGTACTTCGGGTACCAGAACTCCTCGATGAGGGAGGTCTCCACCTCGGCGTTGGAGCGCTTCTTCGGCATGAGCTTGGCGAACGCGTTCTTGAGCACGCCCATGATGGACAGGCCCTTGACGCGCTGCGAACCCCAGTCTGCGGAGATCTGGGAGGGGTGGCGGCCCCACAGCTTCTCGGTGTAGCCCTCGAAGAACATGGAGTAGAGCTTGCGGCCGAAGCGGTTGATGTAGAAGTTCTCGAGGTTGTCCTCGGGGAGCTTGTGGATCATCGACTTGAGGTAGGAGAAGCCGGCGACCATCGTCAGCTTGAAGCCCATCGCCTTGAGCGTGTTGGCGGACAGGCTGATCGGGTAGTCGAAGAAATGGCGGTTCCAGTAGATGCGGGAGACGCGGTGGCGCTTGAGCATCACCTTGTCTTCCTTCTCCGGATCCGGGCCGCCCGGCTCCATGTCGTGCTCGCGGCCGAGCTTCTTGTCGTCGTAGGAGGGCGCGCCCTGCAGCGGCAGGGTCTCCTTCCACCAGTCCATGATGCGGTCGTCCTTCGAGAAGAAACGGTGGCCGCCGATGTCCATGCGGTTGCCGTTATGCTTCACGGTGCGCGAGATACCGCCGAATTCGTGCGTCTCCTCCAACACGGTGACGTCGTACTTCTCGGCGCCGCCGTCCTTGATGAGCTCCCATGCCGCGGTCAGGCCCGCGGGGCCGCCGCCGATAATCACCACGGATTGCTTGTCGGTCACGTTCATCTCCTTATAACAAAATCACGCATATCCTACCGGAGGCGCCGGAAACGCACGCCGCGCGCGTGCATTTCCTCACATATGCCCCAACTATGCGGGAAACGGCCGGGGCAGCCGACGGAGACGAGGCCGCCGTCGGACCGGAACCGACGGGACGGTTCGACGGACCGACGGGACAGGCCGACGGGGCGAAGTCGGGACCGGTCGCGGGCGACGGGCGACGATCCGACGCGACATCAAATCAGTGGATGTCGTCGGGGATGTCGATGTCGGACTTCTGCACTTCCTCCACGTTGACGTCCTTGAACGTCACGATGCGCACGTTCTTGACGAACCGGCTCGGACGGTACACGTCCCACACCCACGCGTCGGTGAGCTGCACGTCGAAGTAGACGTCCTGGCCGGCGGAACGCACGTTGAAGTCCACCTTGTTCGCCAGGTAGAAGCGGCGTTCGGTCTCCACCACGTAGGTGAACAGCTTGATGACGTCGCGGTATTCCTTGTACAACGCCAGTTCGGCGTCGGTTTCGTAGTTGTCGAGGTCCTCGGCGCTCATGTTCCGTCCTTCTCAAACCGGCGGCCGCACCGCGACGCTTCCGTCGCCGATGCGGCCACCCATGCCTGCATGTGTTCTGCCGGGCTCCACCTTACGATGGCCCGTGCCTATCGGCCCCGCGGGGCCCCGGCGCTATTTCTCCGATTCGCGTTTGCGCCCGCGTCCGAGCGTGCGCCACCACGCGTCCTTCGAGGTCTTGCGCTCGTTCTGCCCGTACGGCCAGTTGCTTTCCTCGTCGTCGCCGGAGGAATGCGAGCCACCGTGCCCGTCGACGTGCTGCGGCGGCAGTCCCAGCCGTTCGCGCGCCTCGTCGGGCGTCATGCGGTGCGACCGTTCGCGCGAGGGCTCGCCGGCGTCGCCGTGCGCGCCGCCGTCGTGCGCCGTCCCGTCGCCGCGCGCGTCCGCGGCGGCGTTCGGGGCCGCGTCCGCCCCGTCGCGCCGGCGGATCGCGACGGAATGCTCGCGCGCGCTCAACGCCTCCTTGACGCCGGGGTTGTCCTCGATGACGTGCATGCCGAACGCGTCGAGGGAACGGATCGGATCGTATTCGTCGACGAGCGTGTCCATCACGATGAGGTCCTGGTACTTGTTCGTCGCCGCGTCCCACAGCGCGTCGCGCGACGTGCCGGACGGCTCGAAGCCGAGCGAACGGTACACGGACACGGAACGCGAGTTCTGCTCCGGCACCGCCACCCAGATGCGGTGCATGCCCAGGCCGGCGGGCTCGGGCGCGAAGCCGTAGGTCATGACGCGAGGCATCGCGTCGCGCGAGTAGCCGCGGCCGCGGTAGTCCTTGCCGAGGATGACCTGGATGCGGGCGGAACGCGACCACCCGTCGATGTCGATGAGGAAGATCATGCCGATGACGTTGCCGGTGGAGGCGGCGTCGACGACATGGTCGGCGTCGTGGTCGGCGTCGGTGAGCAGCGCCCACGCCATCGTGCGGCGGGACTCCGGGTCGCCCACGCCCGATTCGGTGGGCGCCTGGCCCTCCGTCCACGCCACCGAACGGCGCACCCACGCGTGCACGACGGCGCGCTCGGCGCTCTCGTCCTTGCCGGTGATGTTGGTGGCGCCATGCCAGGCCTCGAGCTCGTCCAGCTTGGGCAGGTCCTCCACGGTGGCCGGGCGCAGATGCACCATTTCACCGCGGATGGGCGGAATCACGATGCGTGCCGGCAACTCGCGGCGCGGCCCCTGACCGGCGGCCGCTTCCGTGTATTCAGTCATAATCCTCGTCGTCCCTTTACGCCGTTGGCGGGCCGCGGGACCACTCCACCTTCATCCCGCGGTTCGATCTTTGACGAACCTATCCTACCCGCCTGTATGAACGCTGAAAAGGGGCTGACGGTGTGGGCGATGTCACGAACCGTCACGAACCGTCACGAACGGCGAGGGGGGGTGTCCGCACGGTCGGGAAACCGTGCGGACACCCCCCTCGGATCGGATCGGCGTCGCCAAGGACGGCCCGCCGACAGCGGGCCGGCCCTCGGCGCGGGGCTACTGGAGCTTCTCGCGCACGATCTTGGTGACGGCCTTCGCGTCGGCCTGGCCGCGCGTCGCCTTCATCACGGCGCCGATGATCACGCCCATCGGCTTCATGTTGCCGCTCTTGAGCTTCTCGACGACGTCCGGGTTGGCCTCGAACGCCGCATCGACCGCCGCCTCGATGGCGCCGGAGTCCTCGACGATCTTGTAGCCGTGCTTCTTGACGACCTCGTCCGGGGTGCCCTCACCGGCGAGCACACCGGCGATGGTCTGCTTGGCGAGCTTGTCGTTGAGCTTGCCGTCGGCGATGAGCTTCTCGACCTCGGCCACGTCGGCCGGGGTGACGGGCAGCTCCTCGAGGGACACGCCCTTCGCGTTGGCCTCGCGGGACAGCTCGCCCAGCCACCACTTGCGCGCGCCGCCGGCGGTCGCGCCGGCCTTGACGGTCTCCTCGATCAGGTCGAGGGCGTCGGCATTGAGGATGTCGCGCAGCTGCAGGTCGGTCAGGCCCCATTCGGCCTTGAGACGGTTGCGGCGCTCGCGCGGCATCTCCGGCATCTGCGCCTCCATCTCGGCGATGTGCTCCTTGGTGATGTGGAGCATGACCAGATCCGGATCCGGGAAGTAGCGGTAGTCGTCGGCGTCGGACTTGAGACGGCCGCCGGCGGTGGTCTGCGAGGCCTCGTCCCAGTGGCGGGTCTCCTGCAGGATCTCCTTGCCCTCGTCGAGGCGCGCGGCCTGGCGGCGGATCTCGTACTGGATGGTCTTCTCGATGCCGCGGAACGAGTTCACGTTCTTGGTCTCGGAACGGGTGCCGTACGGGGCGTCGGCGGACGGGCGCAGCGACACGTTCACGTCGGCGCGCATGTTGCCCTGCTCCATGCGGGCGTGGGAGATGCCCAGCGCGCGCACGATGTCGCGGATGGCGCGCATGTACGCGCCGGCGATCTCCGGGGCGCGGTCGCCCGCGCCCTCGATCGGCTTGGTCACGATCTCGATGAGCGGCACGCCGGCGCGGTTGTAGTCGACCAGCGAGTGGTCGGCGCCCTCGATGCGGCCGTCGGCGCCGCCCACGTGGGTGTTCTTGCCGGCGTCGTCCTCGATGTGGGCGCGCTCGATCGGCACGCGGAAGACGGTGCCGTCCTCCAGCTCGACGTCCAGGTAGCCGTTGCCGTTGGTCGGCTTGTCGTACTGGGAGATCTGGTAGTCGCGCGGCATGTCCGGGTAGAAGTAGTTCTTGCGGGCGAACTGGCTCCACTCGGCGATCTCGCAGTGCAGGGCGAGGCCCAGCTTGATCGCGTAGTCGACGGCGGTCTTGTTGACCACCGGCAGGGAGCCGGGCAGGCCGAGGCTCACCGGGGTGAGCTGGGTGTTCGGCTCGCCGCCGAAGCTCACCTCGGCCGGGCAGAACAGCTTGGTCTTCGTGCACAGCTCGACGTGCGTCTCGAGGCCGAACACCACATCGTACTTCTTGGTGGCATCGGCGTACTTCATCAGTTTTTCAGCCATGATGTTGCTTTCCTGTTCCTTCCGATGCTTCTCACTTGGCGAGGCCGTCGAGCCACGGGGCCTTGAGGTCCTGCCAGATCGGGCCGTTCCAGTCCTCCTCGAGCGCGGCCTCGAGCGCGGCGGCGGGCTTGTACATGACCTCGTCGCGCTGCTGCGGCGCGATGAACTGGAAGCCGACGGGCAGGCCGTCGTCCGAAAGGCCGGCCGGGATCGACATGGCGGGCACGCCGGCGAGGTTCGCCGGGATGGTCGCGATGTCGTTCATGTACATGGCCAGCGGGTCGTCCATCTTCTCGCCGAACTTGAACGCGGTGGACGGGCTGGTCGGGGAGACGAGCACGTCGACCTGCTCGAACGCCTTGCGGAAGTCCTCGATGATGAGCGTGCGCACCTTCTGGGCGGAGCCGTACCAGGCGTCGTAGTAGCCGGCGGACAGCGCGTAGGTGCCGAGGATGATGCGGCGCTTGACCTCGTCGCCGAAGCCGGCCTCACGCGTGTAGGCCATCATGTTGGCGGCGGTCTGCGGCACGCCGGCCGGCGGCATGACGCGCAGGCCGTAGCGCATGCCGTCGTAGCGGGCCAGGTTGGAGCTCACCTCGGACGGCATGATGATGTAGTACGCGCCGAGCGCGTACTCGAAGTGCGGGCAGGAGACCTCGACGACCTCGGCACCCATGTCCTGCAGCTTCCTGACGGCCTCGTTGAAGCGGGCCTCGACGCCGGGCTGGAAGCCGTCGCCGCCGAGCTCCTTGACCAGGCCGACCTTCATGCCCTTGAGGTCGCGCTTGGCGCCTTCGCGCGCGGCGGCGGCCATCGGGCGCGGGCCCTCGGGGATGGAGGTGGAGTCGCGGCGGTCGTTGCCGCCGATGATCTCCTGCAGCAGCGCGGAGTCGAGCACGGTGCGGGTGACCGGGCCGATCTGGTCGAGCGAGGAGGCCATGGCGATCGCGCCGAAGCGGGAGACGCCGCCGTAGGTCGGCTTCACGCCGACGGTGCCGGTCAGGGCGCCCGGCTGGCGGATGGAGCCGCCGGTGTCGGTGCCGAGGGCCAGCGGGGCCTCGAACGCGGCCACCGCGGAGGCGGAGCCGCCGCCGGAGCCGCCGGGCACGCGCTCGGTGTCCCACGGGTTGTGGGTGGTCTGGTAGGCGGAATGCTCGGTGGAGGAGCCCTGCGCGAACTCGTCCAGGTTGGTCTTGCCGAGGATCGGCATGCCGGCGGCCTTGAGCTTCTCGATGACGGTGGCGTCGTACGGCGGGATCCAGCCTTCGAGGATCTTCGAGGCGGCGGTCGTCTCGATGCCCTTGGTGACGATCATGTCCTTGATGGCGATCGGCACGCCGGCCAGCTCCGGCAGGGCGGCCTTCTCGTCCGCGGACTTCGCGTCGAAGGCGTCGGCCTGCTCGCGGGCCACGTCGCCGGAGACCTTGAGGAAGGCCTTGATGCTCGGCTCGGCGGCCTCGATGACGGCGAGGTGCGCGTCGACCAGCTCGCGGCTGGAGACGTCGCCCTTCTTCACGGCCGCGGCCATCTCGGCGGCGGACAGCTTGACCAGTTCGTTGGTTGCTTCAGTCATATCGGCTCACTCCTCGCTTCCCAGGATGCGCGGCGCGACGAACATGCCGGCCTCGGTCTTCGGGCCGCCGGCGAGCGCCTCGGCCTGCGTGAGCGGCGTGACCGGCTCGTCGGGGCGCAGGTAGGCCTCGAGCGGGACCGGGTTGGCGGTCGGGGCGACGTCGTCGGAGGCGACCTCCTGGACCTTGTTGATGGAGTCGGCGATGACGTTCAGCTCGCCCTGCAGACGGGTGATCTCCTCATCGGTGAGCGCGATTCGGGCCAGATCGCCCAAATGCACGATTTCTTCGCGTGTGAATGTAGGCATGCGCCTAACTATACGAGCAATTTGTGACACGCGGGACGGATGTACCGCCCGCTTCGGATCGCCGCGCCGCCGTGCCGTCGCGTACCGGCGGCCGGCGGTTCCGTGCCCGTCGGGCCGCCGCCTTACCGGATCGTTTCAACGGGACGTTCCAACGGGACGCCTTACCGGATCGCCTTACCGGATCGCCGCGTGCTGCGCGATCCAGCTGTGCATGGCGACGGCTGCCGCCGCACCGGCGTTGATCGAGCGCACGGAGCCGAACTGCGAGATGTAGACCACGTCGTCGGCGAGGTCGAGCGCGGTGCGGGTGAGCCCGGGGCCCTCCGCGCCGAACAGGAGCAGGCATCGTTTCGGGAACGCGTACCGTTCCATCGGCACGGCGCCGGGCACGATGTCCATCGCGACGACGCGGGCCGCCTCGAGTTCGCGGATGCGCGCCTGGGCGGCGTCGAGTTCGGCGAGGAACGGCGCCTGCACGGCCAGGGCGCCGGACGCGTGCGACGGCGCGCTTCCCGTCGTGCCGGCCTGTGCGCCGGTCTCTCCGGCCGTCGCGCGCGCCGCGGCCTCGTGCGCGTGGAACGCGGCCGCGGCGGCGCGGGAGCGTTCCGCCGCGATCTCGCCGGCGATGCGCAGACGCCAGCAGCGCACCATCGCCGCGATCGACGCGTGGTGCTCCATGTGCTGGTACAGCTCGGTCATCAGCGCGCCGTTGCGGTTCCACTTGTGCGGGCCGACGATGTGCACACGCCGGGCCTGGAACGCGTTGGCGGTGCGCACCATCGAACCGATGTTGAAGTCGTGCGTCCAGTTCTCGATGGCGACCTCGAAGTCGTGGCGACGGCGAGCGTCCAGGTCCGCCTTGATGGCGGCGACGGTCCAGTACCGGTAGCGGTCGAGCACGTTGCGGCGGTCGCCTTCGTCGAGCAGCGCCGGGTCGTAGCGGAGGCGGTCGGCGTACAGCGGCGACGCCGGATCGTCCGGCCGCGGCTCGCCGGGCCGGGCTTCGGCCCACGGGCCGACGCCCACTTCGCGGAACACGGGTTCGCCGGAGCGTTCGGCCTCGATGTCGATGGGATTACGAGGATGCATATCTACTTTCGATTTCGCATGATTGCCCTGGCCCGCCTGGGCCGGGCCGTTCGGCAGGCGTCGGCGACGTATGAACGGACGCCGGCGAGGCGGGCAGTCGAAGACGAACGGCCGCGAGCCGGCATGATGCGGCCGCGGTCCGTCCGCGATCGCGCAGGAGCCGTCACCGAAGGCGACGGCGGGGGCGACGGCGGGGCGATGTCCCCCTACTCCGCCAGATCGGACTCGTGGAAGACCTGGACGAACGGCACCTCGTGGCGTGCGCCGTCCACCGGGCTGACGACGGTGATCTCACGCTCGTCCGCGCCCTTGCCGACACCGCCGACGAGCGAGGCGACGGCTACGACGGACGCGCCCTCATGCTCGACGATCGAGAAGTCGAGGCTCAGTTCGTTGCCGTTGCGCAGGGTGACCAGCGAGCTGGTCTGCACATAGGATTTCTCCGACAGCCACGCGTCGACGAGCACGACGCGCTTGCCCTTGATGGACGGTCCCTTGACCGAGGGGAACACGAAGTCCATGACGAAGCCGTCGAGGTCCTCGCCGCGGGAGGCGGCGGCCTGGATCATCGAGCCGACGAGCGGCACGGAGGCGGCGGTGAGCGCGCCCACCGCGTCGAAGTCGTCGACGGAGTAGCCGGCGTCCTCCAACGTGTCGAGCAGGACGTGGCCCATCACGGCCGCGCCGTGATGGTCGAGCGTGACCGCGTACAGTTCGGAGAACGGCTTGCCGGCCACACGCTCGCGCAGCAGCGTACGCAGCTGTTCGCGCGGGTCGAGTGCAGCGAAGTCGAGGGCGTCGTTGTTCGACGTGCGGGCGGCGCCGGAGCCCTGCGCGCCCCCACGCAGGTCGGAGGGGCCGGTGGCGCGGAATCCTGAATCACTCATGCTTCACAGGGTACGGCCCGCCCTCGTCACGCCGGAGGCCGATTGTCGGTGGCGTGGCGGGAGGTCCGTCCCCGTCACGCCGGGCCGTGGCGGCCGCTCGGCTACTCATCCGCTCGGCTACTCATCCGCTCGGCTACTCATCCGCCCCGGCGCCGGTCTCCGGCGCGGTGAGCTCGCTGACGTTGGTCTTGTCCGGATCGAGCAGCGGCACCTCGCCGATGATCTTCGTGGGATCGACCTTCTGCAGCTTGCGCGCGGTGGGCAGCACGCGGCGCTCAAGGCTCGAGGCGAACGCGTTGTACGCGGCCACCGTGCGGGTGATCTGCGTGCCGAGCTTGGTGGCGTGGTCGCCCAGCGTGGCGAAGCGCGAGTACAGTTCGCGCGACAGGTCGAACAGCTGTTTCGCGTCGTCGGTGAGGCTCTGCTGCTGCCAGGCGTAGGCCACCGACTTGAGCACCGCCCACAGCGTGACCGGCGAGGTGAGCGCCACCTTGCGGGCGAACGCGTCGTCCATCAGCGTGGGGTCGGTCTCCAACGCGGCCTGCAGCAGCGCCTCGTTGGGGATGAACGCGACCACGAAATCGGGCGCCGTTTCGAACGCCTCCCAGTACGCCTTGTCCCCCAGCACACGCACGTGCTCGCGCAGCGCCTTCGCATGGGCCTTGAGCAGTTCGCCGCGGCGGGCGAGCTCCTCCGGGCCGGCGGAATCGGGGATCGCGCAGGCGCGCTGGTAGTCGGAGTACGGCACCTTCGCGTCGATGGGGATGGTCTTGCCGCCGGGCAGATGCACCACCATGTCCGGGCGCTGGTCGCGCCCGTCGACGCCCTTGACCACCACCTGCGTGTCGAAGTCGACGTGTTCGAGCAGGCCCGCGGACTCGACGATGTTCCTCAGCTGCGCCTCGCCCCAGGCGCCACGCACCTTGTTGTTGGTCAACGCGGCGGACAGCGCGCTCGTCTCCCGGTCGAGCCTGGACTGTTGCTCGTTCAGCCCCTTGAGCTGTTCGCCGAGCGCGCCCATCTCGCGTTTGCGCCCCTCCTCGATCTGCGCGACCTTGGCCTGCAGGGAGTCGAGGTTCTTCTGCACCGGGGTGAGCGCAGCGATCACCCGGCTCTGTTCCTTGAGCCGGGCCTCCTGCTCGAGGCGTTTCTCCTCCGCGGCCTTCGCCTCGGCCAGACGACGTTCCTCGGCCGCCTGCGCCTCCACGCGACGACGCTGCTCGGCGGCCTCCATGGCGGCGCGGCGACGCTCCTCCGCCTCGGCCGCCGCACGCTCGCGCTCGCGTTGGATGCGCACCTGCTCCGCCTGCTGCGATTGCGCAAGCTGCGATTTGACGAACGCCAGCTGCTGGTTCGCCCCGTCCAGCTGCGCGCGCGCCTCGGCGTTGGCCGCCTGGAGGCGCGCGATATCGCCGCGCGCCGATTCGATTTGCGCCCTCGCGCCGTCCAATTCGGCGTTGCGGGTGCCTCGCGCCGCATCCTGCGCCTTCGCCCTGCCCGTCACGAAACCGGCCGCGGCGCCGATCGCCACGCCGGCCAGCAGCACGAGCACCATCATGATCCATGTCACCGTGTTTCCTGTCATGCCCCCAGTAAAGCACGGCGTGGAAAAAGCGGTAGATATCTACCGCTTTTTCGCGACACGCCCCTTCCGATGCAAGATCCCCGCACCGGTCATCGGATCCAGGACGCCCCCGTCGTCGCGATCGGGGCGCGGCACCCCGGCTACGAACGCACCAGACGCGCGATGGCGCGCGACGCCTCGGCCAGCTTCTCGTCGGCCACCGCGCCGCCTTCGGCCGAAGCCTGTCGCACGCAGTGGTTGAGATGGTCGTCCAGAAGCAGCAACGCCACGGATTTCAGCGCCGAATTCGCCGCGGAAATCTGCGTAAGCACGTCGATGCAGTACCTGTCGTCGTCCACCATCTGCTCGATGGCGCGCACCTGCCCCTCGATGCGCCGCAGACGCGCCAGCACCTTCGCCTTGTCGTCATCGTATCCATGCATCGCATGGCCTCCTTTCGCGGCATTCGCCATCATCCGTCCGCCCTCCGACAGGCGCGCCCGTCCGTATTGCCCTCCGACAGGCGCAACCGTCCGCCCCGCCCTCCGACAGGGTCCCCGTCGCCCGGCTTCCGCAGCCGCCGTCCGACGCCGCCCGGACCGTTCACCGTCCGAGAACACCGTCTCCAGTATATACCCCATAGGGGTATTAGGTATACACTGTGACGCGGTATACGATGGTTCGGGAGACGAGAACAAGGAGCGGATATGGAACTGAACATCTTCGTCTGCGTCGCCGCGCTGGTCGTCGCGGCGCTGGCGACATGGCTCATCCTGCGGTTCTTCTTCGGCGAGCGCACGGGAGTGGCCGGCGAGATGCACGAGGGCATGCAACGCGCCACCATCACGGTGAAGGGCGGCTACTCCCCCGACGTGGTGACGATGCGCGCCGGCACGCCGATCATCCTGGACTTCGACCGCCAGGAGACCGGCGAATGCACCTCGCACGTGGTCTTCGGCGACCTGGGGCTGGACGCCATGCTCCCCGGCCACACCGCCACCGAAGTGCGCCTGCCCGCGTTGCCGGCGGGCGACTACCCGTTCGCCTGCGGCATGAACATGGTGCACGGTCTGCTGCGCGTGGAAGGCGACGACAAGGCCCCCACCACGAACGGCGCGACGGAATCCCCGGCGTCGGACACGACGTCACCGGGCGCGGCGCCGGCATCATCCCCATCCCCCGCCGCGCCCGCCGAGGATTACGCCGAAAGGGAGGCGCGCGAGGCCGAGGAGCGTCGCGCCGAAATCCGGAACCTGACCAGACTGGTCGTCATCGGCACGGTGCTGACGCTGCCGGTGTTCACCGTAATGATGATCCATATGGCGAACCATATGCTGCTGCCGGACTGGCTGACGAACCCCTGGCTGCAGGCGATCCTCATCACGCCGGTGATGTTCCACTGCGGCGCGCCCATCCACCGCGTCGGCCTGCCCGCACTCAGGCACCATGCGCCGGACATGAACTCGCTGGTCTCCCTCGGCACCGGCGCGGCCTACCTGTACAGCCTGCTCGTCTGCGTGGCGCCGTGGCTGCTGCCCGAGGGGTCGCGCGAACCGTACTTCGAATCGGTGGGCGTGGTCATCACGCTCGTGCTCGTCGGCCGCCTGTTGGAGACGAAGGCGCGCGAGGGCACCGGCAAGGCGGTGCAGAGCCTCATCAGGCTGCGTCCGCGCACCGCGCACCGGCTCGATGAGACCGTCATGCAGGACCCATCGGGCGACGTGCGCGGATCCAAGAGCGACGTGCGCGGATCCAAGAGCGACGTGCCGACTTCCGAAAGCAACATGTGGACTTCGGAGACGAACGTGCGGACCGCCCCCGTCAAGACCTCGCTTCCGCCCGCCGGCGATTGGCTCAACCCGGGAGCGTTCCACGACGTCGACATCGACGAAGTGCGCCCCGGCGACCTGCTCGTAATCAAGGCGGGAGAACGCATCCCGGTCGATGGCGTGGTCGTGGATGGCGAGGCCGAGGTGGACGAGTCGATGATCACCGGCGAGTCCGAACCGGTGCGCAAAACCCCCGGCTTGCGGACCCCGGTCCGCACGTACGGGAACGAATCCCGCACGTCGACCGACAACCACCGCACGTCGACCGACGAATCCCGCACGTCCCATCCGGAATCCCGCACGAACGCCCTCACCGGGGCGACCATCGTGCGCCGCGGCAACCTGCTCATGCGCGCCACGCAGGTGGGCGGCGACACCGTGCTGTCGCAGATCATCGCGATGGTGGCCCGCGCCCAGGCGACGAAGGCGCCCGTGCAGCGGCTCGCCGACCGCATCGCCCGCGTGTTCGTGCCGGCCGTGTTCATCGTCGCCGTATGGACGTGCGCGATCTGGCTGGCACTCGGCCCGCAGCCGAAGATCGCCCACGCGCTGGTGACGGCGGTGAGCGTGCTCATCATCGCCTGCCCGTGCGCGCTCGGCCTGGCCACGCCGCTGTCCGTGACGGCGGCCACCGGCGTGGGCGCCGTCAACGGCGTCCTCGTCACGAGCGCCAAGGCGCTGGAACGGGCCAGGGAGATCGGCACCGTCGTCTTCGACAAGACCGGCACGATCACCCGCGGCCTGGCCGACGCGGATTCCAAGGATTGGAACCGTCCCAGCTATGAACGCGACACGGTCAAGCCGGGGTCGAAGGAGGCGGTGGCCGCGCTCCGCGCCGCAGGCGTCCGCACGGTGATGCTGTCCGGGGACAAGGCCGAGGTCGCCGCGCAGATCGCACGCGAGGTCGGCATCGACACGGTGATCGCGCAGGTGAAGCCGGACGGCAAGGCCTACTGGATCGAGCGGCTCCAACGCGAACGGCACGAGGGGCTCGTCGCGATGGTCGGCGACGGCATCAACGACGCCCCGGCGCTCGCGCAGGCGGATCTGGGGTTCGCGATCGGCACCGGCACGGACGTGGCGATGCAGTCGGCGGATGTGACGCTGATGAGCGGCGATCTGCGCGGTGTGATCCGTACGATCAACCTGTCGCAGGCGACGATGCGCAACATCCGCCAGAACCTCGGCTGGGCGTTCGGCTACAACGTGATCGGCATCCCGGTCGCGGCCGGCGTGCTCTACCCGTTCACCGGATGGCTGCTCAGCCCGATGATCGCCGGCCTGGCGATGGCGTTGAGCTCCGTGTGCCTGGTGCTCAACGCGAACCGGCTCAACCGCGTCACCCTGCGTTCCGACGCCGTCGCCGGCCATGCCCGTCCCGCGCGGGACGTCGCGGACGGCTCCCCCGCACGGGACGAGACGACCTCCGGAGTCCGGGCCGATGCAGGCAAGACCGCCGAAAGCGAGGACCATGCCGCCGAAGGCGACGGACCGCGCGTCATCATCGACGAGCGCACCTCGCTGACCGGCCCGGGCAAGATCCGCACCACCAGCACTTCCCCAACCACCACTACGAAGGAGAACACCATGGAAATGAACCACATGCACCACATGCACCACGCCGCGCCCACCGAGGGCGAGACCGCCACCGATCCGGTGTGCGGCATGACCGTGGCGGTGAACGCCGACGCGATCACCCGCGAATACGAGGGCAAGACCTATTACTTCTGCGGCGAGCACTGCGCGACCAACTTCTCCAAGGCGCCGCAGATTTTCCTCGAGCACTGACCGCCGCTACGGCGACGCCGCGCCCGCGGCCGGAGTACGGACCCGTACTCCAATCGAACCGCACGGACCCGTACTCCGGCTTCATCGAACCGCGCCCGCGCGACGCGGGACCGGATGTTCCGGCCCAGCATCCCGCAGGTGCGGTTCGTCATATCTCACGTCGTATCCATCTTCACCGGCGGGATGCGGGATGTGGAACGCCCAGCACCTCACCGGGCTCCGCCGTGGGTCACGACCCGCCCGGGGTCACGGCGCTCACTGCGTCCACAGCTCCGAATCCAACGGCCATTCGTTCGGTGTGCAGCCGTTCAGCCCCTTGGACTGCTGCTGCATCAGCGCCGCGGGCTTGCCGTCGCCGGCGCAGGGCGTCTCGTTGTCGATATGCCCGAGCCGGTGGCCGACCTCATGGTTGACGGCCATCTCGCGGTAGCGCCGCAATGTGCCGCCGGCCTTGAGCCACCCGGCGGTGCCGGTGCGCCACCGGTCCCAGTTGATGATCACGTCGTCGCCCACGCGACAGCTGTATTCCGCCGAGCAGCCCGCATCGTATTCGGGCAGGTATCGTGCCTCGGACAGGATGAGCGTGAAATCGCAGTTGCCGTCGGCGGCGTCGCCTTGGGTGAACGTCACGCCGGCGCGCGGCCATCCCCGCGTATCGTTCAGCGCCTCGTACGCCTGCGTGGCGAATGTGTCCAGATCGCCGACCTTGCCCTTCGTGGCCACGCAGTAGGTGAGGTCGACCCGCGCCTTGCCGCTCGCCGCAGCGGCCTCCTCGGCCTTCTTCAGGATGACGGCGCGTTTGGCGTCCGTGAGCGTTCCGGCGGCCTTGTCGAGCGCGGAGGCGTCGTTGTCCGCGTCGGGTTTCCCGGTCTTCCCGGCCTTCGCGCCCGATTGCGCCGCCGACTTGGACGTATCTGCGGACCGGTCTTCGGGTTTCTTATCGGATTTCGCGCCGTCCGCCGCCCCTGCCGTCTTGCCGGTCTTGCCGATGCCTTTCGATGAGGAGGAAGTGGACGCGCCGCCGGTACCGCCCGTCGTGCCGCCACGCCCGAACACCCCGCCTATCGCGCATCCGACCACCACGAGCACGACTACCAGCACCGCGGCGCATCCGAACACCAAGGCGCGACGGATGCGGAACGTGCGTTTCGACGGTGCCGCATCGGGGCGCATCGCCCCTCGGACCGCCGACCAGCCGCGGCCGGCCACCGCGGCGATTGCGGAACCCGCCTTTCCGAGGGCGGGCCCCGCCACGCGCACGGCGGCCCGCAGCCCTTTCACGATCGCACGGACCACCGCGACGGCGCCGCGCCCCGCCATGCGTGCGCCCGCCGCCAGCGCGCGGCCCACGGCACGCAGCGCGGGACCGGCCTTGGCCCCTGCCGCACGCCATGCCGTGCCCAACGTGGTCATGATCGACGAGAACGGATCATCCGGACGCCTTCCCATATCGTCCCCCTTCCGCGGCCGGCCAGCGTCGGCCGCGCCTCGTCTCTCAGTATAGGAAAGGCCCGTCGCCTCCCGTTTTGTACGGGGAGGCGACGGGCCATGCGACGGGATGACCGACGATACGACACGGATGTCGAACCGTGGCGCACCGCCGGATCGATCAGCCGAAGAAGACGACGAACAGCCAGCAGCCGATGATGGCGCCCACGATCGGGGCGACGACCGGGATCCACGCTTCCTTCCAACGGGAGGTGCCCTTGGACGGGATCGGCAGGATGGCGTGCAGCAGACGCGGCATGAGATCGCGGGCCGGGTTCAGGCCAGGGCCGGTCGGACCGCCCATGGAGGTGACGAGGCCCCAGACGATGAAGCCGACGACGATCGCAGCGGCGGCCGGATCCTTCTCACCCCACGGGTCCATCAGGCAGCACAGCGCGCCGAAGACGAGCACGAGGGTGCCGAACATCTCGTTGAGGAAGTAGTTGAGCTTCTTGTTGTCCGCATCGGTGGTGCAGAAGGTGGCGAGGATGGCCTCCGGATCATCGGTGTCCTTGTAGTGCGGGTAGTAGGTGAGGTACACGATGAACTGGCCCAGGGCGGCGCCGAGCAGCTGGGCGATGATGTACGGCAGCACCTCGTCCCACGGGAACAGGCCGTTGACGGCCTGCGCGATGGTCATGGCCGGGTTGATGTGCGCGCCGGAGACCGCGCCGAACATGAGCACCGGGAACATGACGCCGAAGCCATAGCCCATGGCGATGTTCAGCCAGCCGGCGTGATGGCCCTTGGTGTTCTTGAGCTCCACGTTGGCGACGGAACCGTTGCCGAAGATCATCAGGATGGCGGTGCCGAAGAACTCGGCGGCCAGCTTGGTAAAGAGGGAGTATTCCACTGCTTCTTCTTTTCTTCTTGTCTGGATTGGTGATGCGACTGCCGGGAAGGCAGGAGTCAAACAAACCAGACAAGCATACGCCGAGGGCTGAACGTGCATGGGACGCCGACGTCGGCGTTCCACGGACCGGGCCACGGTCGGTCCTTGCGCAACCCCGGCATTGCACCCCGGGGTTTCCTGCACTCCCCGCATGTGGGTTAATAGACAAAACGTGGGTCTTAAATCCTGAGTAAGGCTTACTGCGGATTTGCATGTCGGGGTGTGATTAACACCCGAACCGCCAATCGCACCCCGACACACAAAACAGGAGAACGGCTCCCACCAGATTTAAGACCCACGTTTGTCTATTAACCCTGCGGTTCCCGGCCGTGGAATACAAAAAGACCGGAATCTTTCGATTCCGGTCTTGTCTGTGCCCCCGCAGGGATTCGAACCCTGGACACGCTGATTAAGAGTCAGCTGCTCTAACCAACTGAGCTACAGGGGCGTTGGCTAGTTGTTGAAGTGTTCCTTGCAACGAGTGATAAATATACTCACTTCTGATTCTGACGCAACCCTCGGCGTGTCGCCTGGAATTCCAACGTTTTTAAAATCGCCGATTTGGCCTCCGGGCGCCACTTGCGACTCCTCTGGACCACCTCGAAAACAGCTATTCACATAATCATCACATAAATCCCGGGGGTGATGCGGTGACCGAACCAGCCTCGACCTCCGGGGAGGCATCACCGCACCATGTGCCGGGGAGACGACCGCCATCCGACACGTCACCATCGCCACATCACGTCACCATCACCACATCATGCGCTAGGAGATACGGACACCAGACAATAGGCCGACGCTGGCCACCCAGGGCATCAGGTCTCCTTGTTCAGATACGGCACCGGGCGATAGGCCGACACCCTTCCCGGCGGTTCCTACGGAGATGAGCCCATTGTTCCGTAGATTCCGCCGCCGAGACCTCGTCTCTTGCGCCACCCTCGTGGACGTCGCCGCCATACGCCACCTCCGAAACACCACCAACGCTTCCGGCGGCGGTTTCCACGGAGATAAGCCCATTGCTCCGTGAAATCCGCCGCTGGCAACAGCTCAGCGTCCGAAAATACGGAGGACGGCGGCCATCTCCGTGGATTCCGCCGCTTGGCAACCGCCAGCGGCGGTTCTTACGGAGACAGGGCCACCGCTCCGTAGATTCCGCCGCCTAGCGACTGTCAGCGGCGGATTATACGGAAAAAATCGGCATTGTCCGTAGAATCAGCCGCTGAGTCATCGACAGCGGCGGTTCTTACGGAGCAATGGGCTTATCTCCGTAGGAACCGCCGCACACACAGGTGCCGTCGTCCTATCCGCCTCCGGATAAGGATCACCACACCATCCGCCGCCTCCGGATGGGGGCACCACACCATCACACCACCGCCTGGGTATCGCCGCCTCGGGTATCCACGCCTCGGGTATCCACGCCTCGGGTGCCCCCCCCGGAATACACCGCAATACACCGCGAATACACCGCGGCAGCCACGCCGCACATTGCGCATATACGAGAACCCCGTGCCGTGACGTGACTTCGCGTCACGTGCGGCACGGGGTTCTCAGTGCTTAAGCCCAGACTTCAATCTGTCAGTCTGATGGGGTTCCGGCGGCGGACACCGCCGGAATCATTCACTCGGCGACGACCTTCACGAAGAAGTTCGCGACGATCTCCGGGTGGAGCTGGACCGTGGCCGGGAACTCGCCGGTGGTCTTGATGGTCTCGACCGTGATGGCCTTCGGGTCGACCGGGGCCTTGTCGAGCAGGGCCATGGCGATGGCTTCCTTGGAGATGCCACCGAACAGCTTGCCGGACTCGGAAACCTTGGCGGCGATTTCGACGGCGGAGCCCTCGATGGCCTCCTTGGCGGCGACGGCATCCTCGCGGGTGGCGACGGCCTTGGCCAGACGGGCGCGCTTCATGGCGACGATCTGGGCCTCGGCGCCCTTGTTCCACGCGAAGGCGAGGCCCTGCGGGATCAGGTAGTTGCGGGCGTAGCCGGACTTGACCTCGACGACGTCACCGGAGTGACCGAGGTTCGCAACGGTCTTGGTAAGAATAACCTTGGATTCAGCCATGTTCAGTGCCTCCTAACTCAGCGACCCGAAGTGGCGTACGGCAGCAGGGCCATCTCGCGGGCGTTCTTGATCGCCTTGGAGATCTTGCGCTGCTCCTGCACGGTCACACCGGTGATACGACGGGAACGGATCTTGCCGCGATCGGAGATGAACTTGCGCAGCAGCGCGACGTCCTTGTAATCGATCTCGGTGATCTTCGCCGCCTTCAGCGGGTTCGGCTTCTTCTTGAACGGCTTGACCGGCGGTTGCGGCCTCTTGCGTGACATGATGTTCTCCTTGTTTACGATTGATGCTTATTCGCTCTTGCGCGGGCCGTCTGAACGGCCTCCGCGCGGGGTTCGCGCCATGCGTGTCGGAACACGTCGGAACGCGTCGGAACCGGACCGGACGGATCAGAACTCCGGATCGTCGTCGGACCCGCCACCGAAATCGGACGAGCCGCCGAACGTCGAGAAGCTGTTGCCGGCACCGGCGTCGCTGCTCCACGGATCCGCCGCGGGCGCCTGGGAGGCCGCCGGAGCGGACGGGGCGCCGGGCTGGCCGCCGCCGTAGTTGGAGCCGCCGCCCTGGTAGCTGGCGCCGCCGGAATATCCGCCGGAGTAGCCGCCGTTGCCGCCGTTGTTCTGGCCGAAACCGCCGTTGCCGCCCTGGCCGTAGCCGCCCTGGTTGCGACCGGCGAAGCCGCCCTGACCGGACGACTGGCGGGTCACCTGTGCGGTGGCGTAGCGCAGCGACGGGCCGATCTCGTCGACCGTCATCTCGACGACGGTGCGGTTGGAACCGTCCTGGGCCTGGTAGGAACGCTGCTGCAGACGGCCCTGCGCGATCACGCGCATGCCCTTGGACAGGGACTGGGCGCAGTGGTCGGCGAGGTCACGCCACGCGGAGCAACGCATGAACAGCGCCTGACCGTCCTCGAACTGGCCGGACTGGCGGTTGTACGTGCGCGGCGTCGACGCGATGGTGAAGCTCGCCACGGTCGCTCCGGAACCGATGGTTCGCAGTTCGGGATCCGCGGTGAGATTGCCGATGATGGTGATCGTGGTTTCGCCTGCCATATGCTGCCTCGTATTCCAACGTCCAGCGCGAAGCTGGGCTGACGCTTACTTGACGTCCTTACGAAGGATCTTCGTACGGATCACGGATTCGTTGAGGTTGAGGACACGGTCGAGCTCATCGCTGGTAGCGGGCTCGGCGGTGTAGGTCACCACGACGTAGTTGCCTTCGGTCTTGCCGGCGATCTCGTAGGCGAGCTTGCGACGGCCCCAGAAATCGGGCTCGTCGACGGAGCCGCCTTCCTTGGTGACGATCTCCAGATACTGCTCGGTCAGCTTCTTCAGATCGCGCTCGTTGAGCTCAGGATCGGCGATGAACATCAGTTCGTACTTGTGCGCAGACATCACCCACCTCCTTCGGACTATATGGCCACGGACCTTCCGTGGCAGGAGTGTGTATACGCGCTGCGCGCATGGCGGCGGGGACCGCGAGCGGACGCACCACCCCCACAGACGCAACCTCACCAAGATAACCCCGCGCCCAGACAGCGGCGAGAACGCGGCGGGCGCATGTGCACCCGTGCACCCACGCGCCCCTCCACCCGCGCACCCACGCACCCGTGCACCCGCACCCGCACGCCCCGCCCCACGCCGCGTCCACGCCGTCTTCGCACGGGCCCTAGTACACTTGAACGAGGTTTCGCATACACGGCACGCACGCCGCATGGCGCGCGCCGCACCTCTCTATATACAAAGGACGGATACGGAAACATGACGTCGCTGCTCGAAGGCACTCCGGACAAGCGCATGGCGGTGGTCACCGGCCGCGCATACCCCGAACTCGCCGATCAGGTCGCCGCATGCCTGGGCACGAAGGTCCTGGAGACCACCGCCTACGATTTCGCCAATGGCGAGATGTACGTGCGGTTCACCGAGCCGGTGCGCGGTGCGGACATGTTCGTGCTGCAATGCCATTCCGGCAAGATCAACAAGTGGATCATGGAGCAGCTCATCATGATCGACGCGCTCAAGCGCGCCTCCGCCCGCACGATCACCGTGGTCGCGCCGTTCATGGGCTACTCGCGCCAGGACAAGAAGCACCAGGGCCGCGAACCGATCACCGCGCGCCTCATCTACGATCTGTTCCGCACCGCCGGCGCCGACCGCATCATGACGGTCGACCTGCACGCCTCGCAGGAGCAGGGCTTCTTCAACGCGCCGGTCGACCATCTCACCGCCACGCCGGTGCTCATCGACTACGTGCGCAACCATCTGCCGCTGGAGAACACCACGATCGTCTCGCCGGACGCCGGCCGCATCAAGGTGTCGGAGCGTTGGGCCGCGAAGCTCGGCAACCTGCCGCTCGCGTTCATCCACAAGACCCGTGACACGACCCGTCCGAACCATGCTGTCGCGCACGGCATCATCGGCGACGTCGTCGACCGCGACTGCGTGGTCGTCGACGACATGATCGACACCGCCGGCACGATCTGCGAGGCGGTGCGCGCCCTGCGCGGCGCCGGCGCGCGTTCCGTCACGCTGGTGGCGACGCACGGCCTGCTGTCCGGCCCGGCGGTCGAGCGCCTGTCGCAGTGCGGCGCGCGCGAGATCGTCCTCATGGACACCGTGCCGATCCCCGAGGAGAAGCGTCTGCCGAACATGACGGTCCTGTCCGTCGCGCCGCTGCTGGCCGCCGGCATCCGTTCCGTGTTCGAGGAGGGTTCCGTGCAGACCCTGCTCGAGGGCCTGCCGGACGACATGCGCCCGCGCAACATCTACGCGTGATGCGGAAGGGCGCCGCGATGTTCGACTTCACCACGACCCCCGACCGTCACGGCCGCGACGCCCTCGCCGTCGACGACATCGGCTCCGGGCGGGGGTTCGCCCCCGGCGCCCCGAAACCCGGCTTCGACGCGATCCCGATGTGGATCGCGGATATGAACTTCGCGACCGCGCCGGCGGTGACCGAGGCGGTCGCCGCGCGCCTCGCGCATCCGCTGTTCGGCTATTTCGAGCCGGAACAGGCGTATTTCGACGCGGTCATCGACTGGCAGCGCCGCCGCAACGGGGTCAAGGGTCTCGAGCCGCGGCATATCGGCTACGAGAACGGCGTGCTGGGCGGTCTGGTGTCGGCGTTGCACGTGTTCGCGACGCCGGGCGACTCGGTCCTGCTGCACTCCCCCACCTACAACGGCTTCACGATGGCCGTCGAGGGCGCGGGATACCGCATCGAGCACAGCCCGCTCAAACGCGACGAGGACGGCGTGTGGCGCATGGATTTCGAGGACATGGACCGGCGCATCAGGGAGAAGCGCATCCATGTCGCCGTGTTCTGTTCACCGCACAATCCGTGCGGCCGCGTGTGGGAGCGCTGGGAGATCGAACGCGCGATGGAGGTGTACCGCGCGAACGACTGCGTGGTCGTCTCCGACGAGATCTGGTCGGATCTCATCCTCGACCGGGAGCACCGGCCGCACATCCCCACGCAGTCGGTAAGCGAGGACGCGCGCAGACGCGTGATCGCGATGTACGCGCCGTGCAAGACGTTCAACCTGTCCGGCCTGGTGGGCGGCTACCGCATCGTCTACGACGATTACCTGCGCGACCGTCTCGATTCCTATGAGGCGAAGTCGTTCCACAACGAGATGAACGTGCTGTGGATGCACGCGCTCATCGGCGCGTATTCGCGCGGCGGCGAGGCGTGGCTCGACGGGCTGCTGCCGGTGCTGGCGGAGAACCTGCGCCTGGGATGCGAGTATTTCGCGGGCGTGCCGGGCGTGGAGGCGGCGCGGCCGCAAGGCACGTACATGCTGTTCCTCGATTGCGAGCGCTGGTGCGCGGACCATGGCTGGTCGGCGGACGAGCTGCTGCGCCGCGGCTGGGATGTGGGCGTCGCGTGGCAGGACGGCCGCCTGTTCGCCGGCACGCATACGATCCGCATGAACTTCGCCCTGCCCACGGCCCGCGTGCGCGAGGCGTTGGACCGCCTCGCCAAGCACGTCTTCACCGACTGACCGCCGCCGCGCCGTCAGCTGCCGAGCGTAGCGAATCGCATGATGCGTGCGTCCGCAAGGCGCGCCCGCAAAGGCGTACGAAGGTACGTCGCAGCGGGCTGCAACGCGGCGGACGCCCCATCATGCGATTTGCGTAGCGAGGCAGCTGACGCGCGCGGTTCCAAGGCGCGGAGAACGAAGGCGTACAAAGGTACGTCGAGTTCTCCGCAACGCGGGAAACGCGCCGTCAGCTGCCGAGCGTGAACTGGCTGTTGTAGAGGTCGGCGTAGAACCCGCCGGCCGCCAGCAGCTCCTCGTGGGTGCCGCGTTCGATGACGTCGCCGTGGTTCATGACGAGGATCATGTCGGCGTCGCGGATGGTGGAGAGCCGGTGCGCGATGACGAAGGACGTGCGTCCGACGGTGAGCGCGTCCATGGCCTTCTGGATGAGTTCCTCGGTGCGCGTGTCGACGGATGAGGTGGCCTCGTCCAAAATCAGGATGGGCGCGTCCTGCACCATGGCGCGGGCGATGGTGAGGAGCTGCTTCTGGCCGGCGGACAGGGACGTGTTCTCGTCGAGCACGGTGTCGTAGCCGTCGGGCAGCGACATGATGTAGTGGTCGAGTCCAACGGCCTTGCACGCCGAACGGATCTGTTCGTCGGTGACGCCCTTCTTGGAGTACGCGATGTTCTCGCGCACGGTGCCGTGGAACACCCAGGTGTCTTGCAGGACCATGGAGAACTGGTCGTGCACGTTCCATCGGGGCACGGACGCCGTGTCGACGCCGTCGATTGTGATGCGCCCGCCGGCGATGTCGTAGAAGCGCATGAGCAGGTTGACCATGGTGGTCTTGCCGGCGCCGGTGGGGCCGACGATGGCGACCTTCTGGCCGGCCTTCACGTCGGCGCTGAAGTCGTTGATGATCGGCTTGCCGGGTTCGTATTCGAAGCGCACGTGCTCGAACGTCACGTCGCCGCGCACGGCATGGCCGCCCGCGTACCGCTCGCCGAGCAGCGCGGGCTTGGCGCTTTCGTCGGCCATCTCCGGCTCCTCGAGGAAGCCGAACACGCGCTCGGAGGCGGCGGCGCAGCGTTGCAGGTTCTGGAAGGCCTGCGCGAACTGCGAGAGCGGCTGGGTGAACAGGCGGATGTACATCATGAACGCGACGATGACGCCGAATTCGATGTCGCCGTTCATGGCGAGCGCGGCGCCGACGACGCACACGACGACGTAGCCGAAGTTGCCGATGAACTGCATGAGCGGCATCATCAGGCCGGAGAGGAACTGCGACTTCCAGCCGGAGTCGTACAGGTCGGCGTTGTACTTCTCGAAGTCGCGGATCGCGGCGGCCTCGCCGTTGTACGCCTTGACGATGAGGTGGCCGGAGTACATCTCCTCGACGTGGCCGTTGACCTGGCCGAGCGCGACCTGCTGGCGGGTGAAGTAGCGTTGCGACGCCTTCATGATCGCCATCATGAGCACGAGTCCGACGAGGCTCGCGCCGATCGCGCACAGGGTCATGATCACGTTGTTCCAGAACATCATGACGAGCGCGCCGACGAACAGCGTGACGGACGTGATGAGCGAGCCGAGCGACTGGCCGAGGGTCTGGCCGATGGCGTCGACGTCGTTGGTGATGCGGCTGAGCACGTCGCCGTAGCTCACCTTGTCGAAGTAGCTCAGCGGCAGCTTGTTGATCTTCCGCGAGATCGCCTCACGCAGACGCTGGGCGGTGCGCTGGGTGACGTTCGCCATGAGCCAGCTTTGCACGTAGCTCAGCACCGCGTACCCGACGTAGAGCGCGACGAGCGTGAAGCCGATGCGCGAGACGGCGTCGAAGTCGACGGCGCCCATGACCGGGCGGCCGTGGACCATCGCGGGCAGGCCCTTGACGATCTCGTTGGTCATGTCCTTGAGCTTGTCCGGTCCGATGATCTGGAAGATCGTGCCGGTGGCGCCGAGCACGAGCGCGATGATGATGACGGGGATGTAGCTCCTGCAGAAGCGCACGAGCTTGCCCATGACCTCGCCGAAGTCCTGCGGTTTTTCGACGGCGCCGCGTCCCGGTCCGCCGTGTCCCATTGGTCCTGGCATGTTGGATGTCCTTTCGAAAGTCCTGTTTCCGTATGTCCTACGCGGTTTGCCCTAGGCGCCGAGCTCGGTCCGGCTGAGCTGCGATTCGGCGATCTGGCGGTACACGTCGCAGTCGTCGAGCAGTTCCCGGTGCGTGCCCTGGCCGACGACCTTGCCGTCGTCGAGCACGACGATGAGGTCCGCGTTCATGATGGTGCCGATGCGCTGGGCGACGATGAGCTTGGTCGCGTCCTTCGCGTGGGTCGCGAGGGCGTCGCGCACCTCGCGGTCGGTTTTGAAGTCGAGCGCGCTGAACGAGTCGTCGAAGATGAGGATCTCCGGGTCGCGGTAGACGGCGCGCGCGATGGAGAGTCGCTGCTTCTGCCCGCCGGACACGTTGGAGCCGCCCTGCGCGATAGGCGCGTCGAAGCCGCCGTCCATGCGCGTCACGAATTCGGTGGCCTGCGCCACGTCGGCCGCCGTGCGCACGCGCGTCATATCGGCGCCCGCGGCGTCGGCGCGCGTCGCGTCGCCGCGGCCCGTCGCCGCGCGCGCGTCGTCGCCGTACGCGACGTTGCCGGCGACGGTCCCCTTGAACAGCACGGATTTCTGCGGCACGTAGCCGATGCGGTCGCGCAGCGCGGTGAGGTCCCAGTCGCGCACGTCGACGCCGTCGACGAGCACCGTGCCGGCGGACACGTCGTAGAAGCGCGGCACGAGGTTGATGAGGGACGACTTGCCGGCGCCAGTGGAGCCGATGAACGCGACGGTCTGGCCCTGCTTCGCGGTGAACGTGACGTGTTCGAGGATCGGTTCGCGCGAGTCGGGGTAGGTGAAGCTCACGTCGCGGAACTCGACGGTGCCGTGCGCGCCGTGGCCGAGGCGTTCCACGTCGGCCGCGCCGTCGGCGCCGTTCGTGACGGCGGGCTCGGTGCCGATGACCTCGAGCACGCGCTGCGCGGACACGTCGGCGCGCGGCCAGAGCACGAACACCATGCTCATGAGCAGGAAGCTCATGATGACCTGCACGGAGTAGCTGGAGAAGACGACCATGTTGGAGAACACGGTGAGCTTGTCGGTGAGGCCGGCGGCGTCGATGAGGTACGCGCCGATCCAGTAGACGGCGAGCATGAGGCCGTTCATCACGGTGTTCATGAGCGGCATCATGACGGCCATGGCGCGGTTGGTGAACAGCTGCGTGTCGGTGAGGGCCTTGTTCGCCTTGGTGAACTTGGCCTCCTGGTAGTCCTCGGCGTTGTAGGCGCGCACGACCCTGAGGCCGGTGAGGTTCTCGCGGGCGACGAGGTTGATGTCGTCGGTGAGGGCCTGCATGGCCTTGAACTTCGGCATGACCATCGCCATGAGGACGACGATGGCGGCGAGCAGGACGACCACGGCGATGCCGGTGGCGAGCGTCCATTCGAAGCCGTCGCCGGCGATCTTCATGATGGCCCACACGGCCATGATCGGCGATTTGACGATGAGCTGCAGGCCCATCGTGATGAACATCTGGATCTGCGTGATGTCGTTGGTGGAGCGGGTGATGAGGCTGGCGGTCGAGAAGCGGTTCATCTCGGCGGGGCCGAACGATTCGACCTTCGCGAATTCGAGCGAGCGCAGGCGTTGGCCGAAGCTGGCGGCGACGCGCGCGGCGATGAAGCCGGTGACGACGGCGCAGGCGACGGATCCGAGCGAGACGAGCAGCATCTTGCCGCCGGCGACCCAGATGTCGGCCATCTCGCTGCCCGGCGTCTCGACGAGCGTGGTGATGTCGGACATGTAGTCGGGCAGTTTGAGGTCGAAGAAGACCTGGCCCACGATGGTCACCAGTGCGATGAGCATCTGGGCGACCTCCCCTTTGGAGAGGTATTTCATGATGCGAAACATGATGTGTGCGATTCCCCTTATCTGTCTGATGACATGGATGACGGGCGGCGGGCCGTGTCCGTCCCTTCCACCGGAGGAGGGACCGCCGGAGGAGGGGCCGCCGGCCTTCGCCTCGCGTTTCCCGACTTTCCGTCAGGCCGCCCTCCGGCCCTGCCGGGCCGTGGCGCATCGCGCGATGCCGTCCACCCATTTATCTTTGCCCCTTAAATTACTTACACTATAAGATATTTCCAAGCCCAACGGCGTGTTCCCCGCAAGCGCAACGCACGGAAGGCGGCCG
Organism: Bifidobacterium platyrrhinorum; assembly: GCF_010667645.1. Classification (GTDB taxonomy): domain Bacteria; phylum Actinomycetota; class Actinomycetes; order Actinomycetales; family Bifidobacteriaceae; genus Bifidobacterium; species Bifidobacterium platyrrhinorum. Next base: position 66,420 of record NZ_WHZV01000004.1, on the reverse strand, counting down.
GGCGAGCCGGACGGCAACGACAGGCGGCGAAGGAGGAGAAACGGGAGGGGATGGGGAAAGCCCTACGCGTTCCCTTCGAACGCCTTGCGCACCTCTTCGGCGGTGGGACGCGGCTGGCCCGGATGGCAGATCGACATGTACGTCATGAATTCGCGGGTCAGTTCCACGAACTCGCGCGTGCGCCGCTCCCCCATCTGCGAGAAGATCCACCGCACCGCGGAACGCATGTCCTCCAGATCCTCTTCGACGCGGCCGCGCCCGGCCTCGGTGATGGCCACGCGCACCACGCGACGGTCGGAGGGGTCGGGCGTACGCGTCACGAAGCCCTTCCTTTCCAGCGAGGACAGCACCGTGGACACGCGCCCCGAACTCACGCGCAGGGATTCGGCCAATTGGGACGGCGTCATCTCGCCGTGGCAGGCGAGCTGGCGCAGGGCGAAGACCTCGCCGTGCGCGCCGCGGTTGAGTTCGCGCTGCATCGCGGACCGATGGCTCCACACCTTGGAGTACAGCTCCTCCACCGCCTCGTCCTCAAAGCCCATGGCGCACCCTTTCCCGCGAATCACCCATGAATCATCTTCGAATATATCTCACACTATAAATAAAATCCAATGGCGCGAAACGCCCTGATCGCAAGAGCAGACAAACAACCCCCGACACGCTCAAAAAATTCAATATAGTGTGACTTAGCTTACATTATCAATTTGTTATCTCACTTTTGGAACGCAGCAAGCGTATAGTGAGATGCGAAAGCGTTGGCACAGCGGCTGACGGCCACCCACGGCACCGAAGCTCAAGGCCCAAGGAAGGGGAACCATACCATGTCCATCACACGTAACCTATGCAGCATAGCCGGATGCACCCATGAGGCCGAGGAGGCGGGCATGTGCGGCATGCACTTCACCGCCGCGTTGGTGCACGGGGCGTTCCAGTACAACTCCGTCAGCCGCGCGCACAGCAACTGACCGCGTGGAACATCCGACGGCGCAAGACCGCCGGACAGCGACACGACGACGCCAATACATAATTACATAACGAAACAACGCAACGGTGCGAATCGCACAAAGAGGTACAGCGGCATTACGGGCCCCACGCCACGGCAGACGTATGGGGGTACGCATGGATGTGGTTGTGAAAGCTCGTAATCGTATTCGCACCGTTTTTTCATGCCCGAAACCACACCGTGCGACGACCGCACGCCATGCGATGCCCTCGGCCCGATCAGCGGCGCGACGCCCGACCGGGCCGAGACCGACGAACGGCCACGGCCGCCCTTACCCCAGTACAGCCAGCTCCTCATCGGTCAGACGCATGTCGACGGCGGCGAACGAATCGCGGATCTCATGCGGGTTGCGGGCACTGGGAATCGTGAACAGACGGCCGTACCGGGTGAGCTCCCATGCGAGCACCACCCGCTGGTACGAGACGCCGCGCGCCGCCGCGACCGCGCGGAACGGGTCATAGGCGCGTTGATCGAACGGGTCGAGGAACCCGCCAAGCGGCGACCAGCAGACGAAATCGAGGCCGAGCTCGGCGCAATGCTCCATCGTGCGCTCCGGATCGGGGTGCGAGGGCGAGAACTGGTTCTGCACGGCGACGAGCCCGTCGCCGAGGATGCCGCGGGCCACGTCGATCTGCGCGTTATCCACGCGAGAGACGCCCGCATACCGGATCACGCCTTCGTCGAGCAGCGTCCGGAGCGCACCCACCTGGTCCTCATACGGCACGGCCGGGTCGGGTCCGTGCGAATACAGCAGGTCGAGCGCGTCCACGCCGAGATGGCGCGCGGATTCCTTCGCGTCGCGGATCATCGTCTCCGGACGGGAGTCCGCCATCCACCCGTAGCGGCTCCCCTCCGCCTGCAGGCGCTGGCGGCCGGAAGCATCTCCCGTCGAAGCCCCCGCGACCTCGATCGTGCGGCGGTACCCGGTCTTCGTGGCGACGAGCACCTCGTCGCGCGGCCCGCCCCACGTGGCGAGCGCGTCGCGCACCAGCATCTCGCCGTACCCGAAGTCGCCGGGCACGCCCGTGCCGTCCACTCCCGGCGCGCTGGGCAGATAGTACGACCACGCGGTGTCGAGGTAGCGCACGCCGGCGTCCAGTCCGGCGTGGATCGTCCCGATCGCGGTCTCACGGTCGGGTCGCCCCTCGATGGCGAGCGCCATCGTGCCCATGCCGAGGCGCGGCACCCGCGGCTTCCCCGCGAACCTCACGATGTTCGATGATTCGCCACCGGGCGTACGGCCCGTTTCGGCACCGGCACCACCGTTCCCCCGCGACGATCCGCCATTCCGATCCTGCTGCAATGCACTCATACCCCCATCATGGCACACGACGGACGAGGCAGCGGTCTCTTACACGCGCATCGTCCACCCACCCCTATCTCGGAGTCCCCGATTCTCGAGGAAAACCGCCATTTCGAGAATAAGGGACGCTTATTTGCGGTAAGCGTCCCTGATTCTCGATGATTGCCGCGGCGCCGCCCCGGAAAGACCGGCGGCCGCTACCGCTTCCTCAGCGCGGCCTTGAGGTCGCGGTTCTGGAAGCGGTCGTGAAGCAGGCAGTAGCCGCCGAACGCCACAAGCCACACCAGGCCGGCGATGCCGGAGCCGATGGTGTCGGAGGCGAGGAACAACGTCACGTAGATGAACACGAAGAACACGATGGCGAAGGTGTTCGTGAACTTGTAGGCGGGCATGATGAACCCGTCGCTGATGAAGTCGGCGGAGCGGCGGTACTTCTGGTGCGCGACCATCGTGAGGATGTAGATGAAGATGATCACCGCGCTGGAGGCGGAGGAGAACAGCACGAACGCGCTGTGCACCTGGGGGAACGCGTTGATGACCGGCGACATGAGCACGCAGCCCGCCGAGATGAGGATCGCGCGGGCCGGCACGTGGCGCTTCGACACCACGCCAATCTTCGAGAACGCCGGCGAATCCGATTCGCTCGCCAGTTGGTAGAGGTGGCGGCCGGCCGAGTAGAGCAGCGAGTTGAGCGACGACGAGGCGGCGGTGATCACCACGAAGAACACGAGCGCGGACGCCCAGTTGATGCCCGCGTACTGGAACACCATGATGAACGGGGAGGCGAAGGAGCCGTCCTTGTTCGGCGTGAACGAGGTCCACGGCACGATGCACATGATCGCCACGAGCGCGCCCACGTAGAAGATGAGGATGCGCATGATGATCTCGTTGATGGCCTTCGGCAGCACCTTGCGCGGGTTCTGCGTCTCGGACACGGTGACGCCCACGAATTCGATGGCCTCATAGGCGAAGAACACCATCTGGAAGCTCATGAGGAACGCGAGGCCGCCGTTCGGTGCGATCTGGAAGTTGTCGAACAGGTTCGCGAGGCTCGCCGAGCCGGCGGGCGAGACGCCGTCGTGGCCTGGGATGCGCACCGAGTCGTAGTGGTAGCCGATGACCACCATGACCACGGCGGTGGCGATCATCGCGCAGATGAGCGTGATCTTGATCATCGAGAACCAGAACTCGGCCTCGCCGAACGCCTTCACGGCCACCAGGTTGATGGTGGCGAGCACGACGAGGAACACGAGCTCGATCAGCCATTTCCATGGCGTCAGGTCGATGTCGAACGTGTTGAAGAACGTGATGAAGTACGTGGACACGGCGGTGATCTCCGTCATGCCGATGAGCACGAGCACGATCCAGTACGACCATCCGGCGAACTTGCCCCAGCCGTTGCCGAGGTAGCGGGTGATGAAGTTGATGAACGTGTGCTGGCTCGGATCGCGGTACATCATCTCGCCGATCGCGCGCATGAGCATGAACATCACGAGGCCGACGCCGATGTACACGAACACGATGCTCGGCCCGGTCAGGGCGATGGACTTGCCGGATCCGAGGAACAGGCCGGTGCCGATGGTGCCGCCGATGGCGATGAACTGCACGTGGCGGTTGTTGAGGCCACGGTCCATCTCGTTCCCTGCGTCGAGGCTCTCGACCGACTGCAGACTACTGGTTTCGCGCTTCTCGTCAGACATAGTCGGCGAGTTTACCGTGCGTTTGTTTCGTGCGGAAGAGGGTTTCCGCGCATCCGCACGCGCGCTCGGGGCGGCGTCGGCCCCGTTCGCCCGGATCGGTTCCCGCCCCGCCTTCCTACTCCACGCTCTTGAGGGCGCCGACGGGGTCGATGCGGTCGAGCACCGGTTTGGTGAGCCAGGCGACGAACTCGGCGAAGACGAGCGTCGCGAACGCGGCCGCGAGGTAGCTCGTCGGGCGCAGATCCACCTCGAAATACAGGGACGGCATGCCGAGCGCGGCGGTGAGCAGGCCGCCGATCCATCGGCCGAGCGGCAGGCCGACCGCCACGCCCATCCATGTGAGCACGCGCATCTCGCGGTTCACGTACTGGTGGATCTCGCGTTTGCGGAATCCGAGCACCTTGAGCGTGGCCATCTCGCGCACACGCTCGGAGATGTTCGTGTTCGCGAGCGTGAACAGCACCACGAGGCACAACGCGCCCGCAAGCCCGACGATCAGGGCGACGACCGCGCCCATCAGGTCGAAGGAGAAGCCGTCGGCGAGCTCGGCGGTGTCGACCGTGCTGACGACGGCCGGGTCGTCGGCGAGCCTGTCGATGTAGGCGGCCCGGTCGGCGTCGTCGCCCTTGAGCTTCGCGTAGGCGGCGTTCCAGACGGGGGCGGCGGAGTCCGTCGCGCCGGGGTTACCGGCATCGGCATCGCCGAACAGACGCTGGTACAGTGACTCGCTCACGTACACGTCCGAACCGACGAGACTGCGCGTCACGGCGGCGACCCGCGCCTTCGCGCGCGTCATGTCGCCGCCGCGCAGCGTGACCGTGTCGCCCGCGTGCACGCCGAGCGCGTTCGCCGCGGACTGGCTGACGATCGCGCCCGAATCGTCGAGCGTGACCTCGCCGCCGCCGGAGCGGCCGAACATGCCGCCGCTGTAGCGGTAGAGATCGTTGTCGCTCGCCTCGCGCAGGTCGATCATCGTATTGAGCCTGCGCAGCGAGCGTTCGGGGACGACGATGAGCTGGATCGTCTCGCTGGAAGCGGATGTCGTGGACGAGGAGGCGCCGACGGTCGACAGTTCGCCGCTTTCGACGCGGATCCGCAGCGTGGCCGTGGTCCTGCCGTCCTTGTCAAGCCGCGCGTGCAGGGCGTCCGCGTCGGCGTCGGCGGAGACGGCCATGAGGTCGTAGCGGCAGATGCCGCCGTACTGTTTCGGACCGGTCATGGCCACCGTATCGTTGATGGCGAGGCCGCACAGGATGAGCGCGGTGCAGCCGGCCACGCCGCCGACCGTCATGACGAGACGGGACTTGAAGCGGAAGATGTTGCGCGCGGTCACCTTATTGAGGAACCCCATACGGCGCCAGACCGGGCGGATGCGTTCCAAGAGGATGCGCGCGCCGGCCTTCGGCGCCTTCGGGCGCATGAGTTCGGCCGGCATGTGGCGGATGTCGCGGCGGCAGGCGAACGCGGTGGCGGCGAGCACGCCGACCACGAACAGCGCGATGCCGGCGGAACCGTACAGCCAGTCGTATTCGAGCCGTGCGCCCGGCAGCGTGTACAGGCCTTCGATCACGACGAGCAGGAAGGCAGGGATGCCGAGGAACCCGGCGACGAGTCCCAGTCCGCCGCCGATGAGGCAGGCGAGCAGCGCGAACAGCAGGTAGCGGGAGGCCACGGCGAAGCCCCGGTACCCGAGGCCGAGGTAGGTGCCGATGAGACCGCGGTCCTCCTCGACCATGCGGGTCATCGTGGTCAGGCTCATGAGCACGGCGACGAGCAGGAACACCACCGGGAAGGCGCGGCCGATGGATTCGATGGAGCTCAGGTCGGATTTGAACGAGCTGAACCCGCCGATTTCGCCTCTTGTGGTGACATACCAGCGTACCTGCGGGATTTCGGAGGCCAGCTGCGCACTTTGCTCATCAAGCTGTTGAGTCGCGGCCTGTTGCTGCGCGGTGAGGTCCGCCTGCGCCCGGTCCAGGCGGTCCTGGGCTTGTTGCAATTCCGGGCTTTGTGCGATCACGGATCGGCGTGCTACGCCACCCCCGTCCGCAGCTAAGGGTGAAAACCCCGCAGCTTGCCTCGCCAACTCATCAACTTGGGTGTTGAACTCCGCACGTTGCCCGTCGAGTTGGGCCTGGGCGTCCGCGAAGCGTCGTCCGGCCTCGGCGCGCGCCTGGTCGATGCGCCTGCGCGCCTCGTCGAGCAGCTGTTGGCGCCGGGCCTTCTGCCGTTCCACGCGTATGCCGTTCTCGATGCGGTGCGCGACCGTGTTCACCGCGGCGTCGTACCCGTCGGAGAACGTGTCGAGGTCGGCGGCTCCGGTCACGCGCAGGTTCACCGCCGTGTATATGTCGCCGGTCACGCCGTCGGAGGGCGCGAAGAACGTGTAGTCGTCGGAGGCGGTGGACCGGAAGGCGTTCTTGGAGGCGTACCCGTCCGGATTGGAGAGGTCGCGTGGGTCGAGGGCCACACCGGTGATGACGAGGTCGGTCGGGAAGCTCGGCGAACCGTCCTGCGACGCCTCGCCGTCCGAATCACCGGCATCGCCCGACCCGTCGTCCGTGTGCGGTGTGACGGTGAGCTTCGATCCGATCCGCAGCCCGCTGTCCTTGAGGAATTGCCGCGTGACGGCCACCTCGCCCGCCTTCTTCGGCATCGCGCCCCGTTCGAGATACGGGCGGTCGAAGCCGTCCGCGTCGATCTCGCGCATCGTGACGGTCTTGTCCGAACCATGCACGGCCACGGTCATGCTTTGCGTGCGTTCGCCCCGCGCCCGTTCCACGCCATGCACCTTGCGCAGCGCGGCCACGTCGCCGTCGGTGAGGCCGGCGGTGGAGACGATCTGCACATCGCGCAGCTCCTGCGCGCCGTAGAACCGGCCGGCGGCGAGGAACGCGTCACGGCAGCCGGCGTAGATGCCGGTGAGCACCGCCACGCCCAGCAGCGTGATGAGCGCGATGGAGACGAACCGCCTCCATGAGCGCCGCCAGCAGCGCAGCATGTCCTTCACGAACGCCCGCGACATCACGCACCTCCTCACGCCCGCGGCCATGCCGCCGCTGGTTTCCATTGTCATCGCGCCGACCAGCGGACGCAACCGCAAACGCCGGTGGCGAACGGCATACAATACCGACGTTGCGAACCATCGCACACCGCGTGACGCCCGCCGGCGAGACCGACGGGGCGCCGCGGCAGCAAGAGAGAAGAGACGAACTATGGCTTCCGAAAACACGAATCGCGGCGCGACGCCCGCGAAGCCGCGCGAGACCGACGACGTGCCGGTGCCGGCGACGCTGCGCAAGTCGCTGAAGAACCGCCACATCCAGCTGATCGCACTGGGCGGCGCCATCGGCACGGGCCTGTTCTACGGCTCGAGCGAGTCGATCGCGCTGGCCGGCCCGTCCATCCTGCTCGCCTACCTCATCGGCGGTCTTGCGATCTTCATGATCGTGCGCGCGCTGAGCGAGATGTCGGTCGAGGACCCGAAGGCGGGCGCGTTCAGCTACTACGCGACCCGGTACTGGTCGAAGCGCGCCGGCTTCATCTCCGGCTGGAACTACTGGTTCAACTACATCCTCGTGTCGATGGTGGAGCTGGCCGTGGTGGGCAGCTTCGTGAACTACTGGTTCCCGGCGATCCCGACGTGGGTGTCGGCCGCCGTGTTCCTCGTGGTGATCTGCGCGGCGAACCTGCTCGGCGTGAGCAAGTTCGGCGAGTTCGAGTTCTGGTTCGCGATCATCAAGATCGTGGCCGTGATCGCGATGATCCTGGGCGGCCTGGCGGTGATCGTGTTCGCGCTGCCGACCGAGTCGGGCGTGAAGGCGAGCTTCGCGAACTGGTTCACCGTGGGCGGCGGGTTCTTCCCGAACGGCCTGATGGGCCAGGCGAAGGACGGCTCGTGGACCGGCCTGCTCATGGCGCTGGTCGTGGTGATGTTCAGCTTCGGCGGCACCGAGCTCATCGGCATCACCGCCGGCGAGACGGAGAACCCGAAGACCACGATCCCGCGCGCCACGAACGACATCATCTGGCGCATCCTCGTGTTCTACATCGGCGCGCTCGGCGTGATCATGGCCGTGGTGCCGTGGAACACGATCGACGGCAAGTCCAGCCCGTTCGTGCAGATCTTCGATTCGGTGGGCGTGCACGCGGCCGCCGGCATCCTCAACTTCGTGTGCCTCACCGCCGTGATGAGCGTCTACAACTCCGGCCTGTACGCGAACTCCCGCATGCTGTACTCGCTCGCGAAGCAGGGCAACGCACCCGCGTATCTGGGCAGGCTGAACGCGAAGGGCGTGCCGGTCGCCGGCGTGCTCACCTCCGCGGTGATCACCGCGATCGCCGTGGTGGTCGTGTTCGTGTGGCCCGAGTTCGCGTTCAACTATCTCATGTCGATCGCCACGATCGCCGGCATCATCAACTGGACGATGATCATGGTCACCGAGATGAAGTTCCGCAAGGTCGTCGCCGCGGGCGGAGCGCCCGACGACACCGAGCTGGCGGGCAAGTCGGGCCATGAGGCGCTGGACGCCATCCACTTCAAGCTGCCGTTCGCGAAGGTGACCCCGTGGGTCGTGCTCGCGTTCCTCGCGCTGGTCGTGGTGCTCATGTGCTTCTCCCCCAGCTACCGTGTGGCGGTCATCGCCGGCGTGATCTGGCTGGTGATCCTGTTCGCCGCCTACCAGCTCACCCAGGCGCGCAGGTAGCGGCCGGCCGACGCGCACCGAACCGGCCTCCATGTGGAATGTGCGAGCCAGGCGCGCACATTCCACCACATGAGAAAAGACCCCGCGACGGCTTCATACCGACGTTGCGGGGTCTTTTCATGTTTGATTGGCGCCCCGTCGATCGAACATGACGATCCCCGGTGATCGGCGACATCACGCCGATCACCGGGGATCGTTCTTGTGTGCGTTCCCGTGCGGTTGCCTCGCACTGTTGTTATCGGGAACGGTTCGCCGCAACGCGGCCGGGGCTCACTGCACCTGGGCGCGGGCGATCTTGCCGGTGAAGGAGTTGGCCTCGTCGGCGTCCTTCACGCCGTCCTTGTTCCAGGAGAACATGGCACGCAGCTTCGGGCCGACGGTCTCGATGCGCTCGTTGGAGTACTTCTCCTGCAGCTCCTTGAAGTGCGGGGCGCCGGCGTCCTGGTCGTCGATGAACTCCTTGGCGAAGGAGCCGTCCTGGATGCGGCCCAGGTGGTACTCCATGCGCTTGCGGCAGTCCTCGTTGATGACGGTGTTGGTGTAGTCGCCGTACTGGGCGGTGTCGGAGCAGGACCAACGGGCCTTGTTCAGGCCACCCTCGTTCATCAGGTCGACGAGCATCTTGAGCTCGTGGCAGACCTCGAAGTAGGCGATCTCCGGCTGGTAGCCGGCGTCGGTGAGGACCTCGAAGCCCATCTCGACGAGCTTGTTCACGCCGCCCATGAGGACGTTCTGCTCGCCGAACAGATCGGTCTCGGTCTCCTCCTTGAAGGTGGTCTTGATGGCGCCGGCGCGCAGGGCGCCGAGGGCCTTCGCGTAGGCCAGGGTCAGCGCCCAGCCGTCACCGCGCGGGTCCTGCTCGACGGCCACGACCACCGGGACGCCACGGCCGGCGGCGTACTCACGACGCACGATGTGGCCCGGACCCTTCGGCGCGACCATGAACACCGGATGGTCCTCGCTCGGCTTGATGTAGCCGTAGTGGATGTTGAAGCCGTGGGCGAAGGCGACGGCCGCACCCGGCTTGATGTTCGGCTCGATGTCGTCCTTCCAGATGTTGCGCTGGTACTGGTCGGGCGCGAGGATCATGATGACGTCGGCCTCGGCGGCGGCCTCCGGCACGGACTTGACCTCGAGGCCCTGCTCCTTGGCGAAGTCCACGGACTTCGAGGTGGGGCGCAGGCCGACGACGACGTCGACGCCGGAATCGCGCAGGTTCAGCGCGTGGGCGTGGCCCTGGGAGCCGTAACCGATGATCGCGACCTTCTTGCCCTCGAGCACGGAGAGATCGCCGTCATTCTCATACCAAATCTGTGCAGCCATGATTGGCACTCCTTTACTTGCGTGCCATCGCGCGGCGGCGGTCGATGCGCCGGTCCGACGACGCCCGCCGGCGTCGCCCCTGCGGGGCCGCCGTCGGTCGCGTCCAACCGGTTCGACCGTTCGTGCGAACGGCACACGGTGTCGTTATGTGGTTGCGCGTTATGCGTTGGCGCATGTTGCGCGGGTGGGGCGGCCCGCCGGTCGCGCGTGCGTGGCGACGCGTGCGTTGTGCGTTGACCGGAGGGCCTCAAGCGTGCGGGATTGTGTCCCGTGAACTGCGCTCAATCCTATCGGCATCGCGGTCGGACAGCGGCCCACGTCCATGATTCGGGCCATTATCCACCCCTTTCGCCCCGCATCGTGGACAACGACGAAAAAACCGCCGCCCCCGAATGAACGGGGGCGGCGGTTTCGTCAGTCAATCAACGCGACCGGCGTCGCGGCGCAATCACTGAACCTGGGTACGAGCGATCTTGCCGTTGAAGGACTCGGCCTCGTCCTGATCCTTGGCCGGGCCGTTGTTCCAGGAGAACATGGCGCGCAGCTTCGGGCCGACGGTCTCGAGGTGCGGGTGGGAGTACTCCTCCTGCAGCTTCTTGAACTTCGGGGCGCCGGCGGCCTGGTCGTCCATGAACTCCTTGGCGAAGGAGCCGTCCTGGATGCGCTTGAGCTGGTACTGCATGCGCTTCTTGGTCTCCTCGGTGATGACCGTGGAGGTGTAGTCGCCGTACTGGGCGGTGTCGGAGCAGGACCAACGGGCCTTGTTCAGGCCACCCTCGTTGGCGAGGTCGACCAGCATCTTGAGCTCGTGGAAGACCTCGAAGTAGGCGATCTCCGGCTGGTAGCCGGCCTCGGTCAGCACGTCGAAGCCCATGTCGCACAGGTGGTTGATGCCGCCCATGAGGACGTCCTGCTCACCGAACAGATCGGTCTCGGTCTCCTCGGTGAAGGTCGTCTTGATGGCGCCGGCGCGCAGGGCGCCGAGGGCCTTGGCGTAGGCGAGGCACAGCGGCCAGGTCTTGCCATCCGGATCCTGCTCGACGGCCACGACGACCGGGACGCCACGGCCGGCGGCGTACTCACGACGCACGATGTGGCCCGGGCCCTTCGGGGCGACCATGAACACCGGGTGATCCTCGGACGGCTTGATGTAGCCGTAGTGGATGTTGAAGCCGTGAGCGAAGGCCAGAGCGGCGCCCGGCTTCAGGTTCGGCTCGATGTCCTTCTTGTAGACGGCGGCCTGGTACTGGTCAGGCAGCAGCACCATGACCACGTCGGCCTCGGCGACGGCCTCGGCGACCGGCTTGACCTCGAGGCCCTGCTCCTTGGCGAACTCGACGGACTTGGAGGTCGGACGCAGGCCGACGACGACGTCGACGCCGGAGTCGCGCAGGTTCAGCGCGTGGGCGTGGCCCTGGGAGCCGTAACCGAGGATGGCGACCTTCTTGCCATCGAACACGGACAGGTCGGCGTCCTTCTCGTACCAGATAGTTGCTGCCATGATTGGCACTCCTTTATGTTGTGGTGCCGAACGAAAACTGCACGTCCGACAATCGGTGAGATTGCTGACGGCCTTCGGCGGGAAAGGATTGTGTCCTTTGGCGAGGAAAGTCATCGGTTCACTGGGGACTATTTCTAGTCCCACGGTGGTCGACGCGGTCGCCCGCGTCCAAATATTGAGTTGAATTTTCAGTTATGGAACCAAGCCGAAATCAAGCGCGATTATAGCTGGAAAGTTTGGGTCACTTCGTGAAATCGACGTCCGCGCCGGACCGTGAAGCGAACAGTCCTGTGGACTGTTCGTAGGCCCGGCCGAACCGCGACAGCGGTGAGGCAGGAACCTGCCGTTGATTTCACTTCGTGAAATCAACGTCCTTTGTCTCCTTGCAGGAGAGCACGGCGACGAGGCAGCACAGGGCCATCACGCCGAGGTAGATGCCGACGGAGTGCACGCCCCAGTGGGAGGACAGCCAGGTGGCGATGGTCGGCACGAAGGCCGCGCCGACGATGGCGGCGAGGTTGTAGCCGATGCCGGAGCCGGAGTAGCGCACGTTGGCGTCGAACAGCTCGGGCAGGAAGGCGCCGATCGGGCCGAACGCGGTGCCCATGAGGGCGAAGCCGACGCACAGGAAGACCATGTTGGCGAAGAAGTTGCGCTGGCCGACGATCTCACCGTTCAGCAGGAACGGGAACAGCGCGGCGAACACGACGAGCAGCACGGAGGACGTGATGATCACGCGCTTGCGGCCCCACTTGTCGGCGTTCACGCAGGAGATCACGATGAAGGCGGCGAACACGCAGATGGCGATCATGAGCATGAGCAGGTATTCCTGGTTGGTGAAGCCGAGGCCACCACCGCCCTCGCCCTGCTCCTTGGTGCCCCAGGCGAGGGACCAGGTGGCGAGCGTGTAGAACAGCGTGTAGGTGACGGCGACGAGGAACGTGGCCTGCAGGACCTGCTTCCAGGACTTGCGGAACACCTCGGTGAGCGGGGACTTGACGACCTTCTTCTGCTCCTGGGCGAGGCGGAAGATCGGGGTCTCCTCCATGTGGACTCGCACGACGAGGCCGATGATCACGAGCACCGCGGAGAGCAGGAACGGCACGCGCCAGCCCCAGGCGAGCATCGCGTCGGAGTCGTTGAAGGTCTCGAGCAGGAAGTAGGTGCCGTTGGACAGGAAGAAGCCGATCGGGGCGCCGAGCTCCGGGAAGGAGCCGTAGAGGGCGCGCTTGTTCTCGGGGGCGTTCTCGGTGGCGACCAGGGCCGCGCCGGACCATTCGCCACCCAGGCCGATGCCCTGGATGAAGCGCAGCAGGCACAGGATGGCGACGGCGAAGACGCCCGCCTGATCGTAGGTCGGCAGGCAGCCGATGAGGAAGGTGCCGATGCCCATGGTCATCAGGGAGACGACCAGCGTGGTCTTGCGGCCCATGCGGTCGCCGAAGTGGCCGAACACGAGGGAGCCGAGCGGGCGGGCGATGAACGCGATCGCGAAGGTCAGCAGGCTCATCAGCAGCGCGACGGTCGGGTTGTCCTTCGCGGAGAAGAAGATGTGCGGGAAGTAGTTCGCCGCGGCGGTGCCGTAGGCGTAGAAGTCGTAGAACTCGATGGCCGTGCCGACCATGGAGGCTGCGATGACGGTCTTCACGGAATCGCGGGCCGCCGCCTGCAGCTTGTTTTCAGTCGTTGCCTCGACTGCACTCATGGGAATGTCTCCTGAATGGTTTTTGTGGTTTCTCTCTGCTCAAGGAAATTCCATCGCCGTGGTGCCTTGTGGGCGGGCAATGAAAAAGCCCCGCATCTCATGCAGGGCTTGAAACGTTGGGAATCGCTCTCGCCCTGCCTTCGCTGACGGGGCTCAAGCTTGTAAGCCGAATCATGCCGCCAGCGAAGACGGAATAATAATTCGTGCGGACAGCAGAGCGACGTTGACAAGGGTCATAACGGACTCATCAACGGTGGTATCGGCAGTGTATCCAGTCATCGCGGCGGCCTCCTTTCGGTCTTGAAGTTTTCCTTCCGAGCGGGTATCGCTCGAACTGGTTCCACACCATAGGAGCGCCGGTCCGCCGTCGACCACCGATGTTCACTATGTGAACCATGCGAATTCGTCGCGTTTTCCCATCACATTCCCGTAACGTGCGGGTCAGGTCGCGGCCATCATCGGGCCGGCCCGGATGCGGCAGGGGGAACAGCCGACAAAGGAACGACCGGCAGGGGAACGGCGAGACGCGCGGCCGGCGCGAGGCCCCGCCGCCCATGTCACCGCGTGGAGTCGGCCTTGCGCAGGACGAGCGGCACGAGCGTGACGTCACGCTCCCCCGCCGCGTCGTCACCGACGACCGCGCCGTCACCGGCACCTCCGTCACCCGCGACGGCCGCGTCACCGCCGCCGATCAGCGCGATCATCCGGTCGACGATCCGCTCGGCGATCGCGCCGAAATCCTGCGCGACGGTCGTGAGCCGCACGCCGGCCGCGTCGACGAGATACGTGCCGTCGTACGCGACGATCTGGAGGTCGTCGGGCACGCGCACGCCGCGGCGCGCCGCCTCCTGCACGGCGAGCGCGGCGACGACGTCGTTGCCGACGATCGCGTCGACGGGCGGCACGGCGACGTCCGTCACGGCAGGCGCGACGCCGCCGCCCGACGCCGCGTCGACAGCGACGTCACCGGCGGCCGCGCGACCGCGCCGGTCGAACAGGCCGCGCACGGCGGCGACGTAGCCGGCGAAATCGTCGACGCCGCCCGACTCGACGTACTCGTGCGCGATGCCGGCCGCGTCCAGTTCGCGTTCCAGCGTGAGGTAGTAGCGCACGGTGGGGAACGTGGATTCCGGACGGGATCCGTCGGCGGGCGAGGCGGCGTCCCCGTTGCTCGACGGAACGTCGGCCGTCACCTCGCCGTCCGTCCCGCCGCCGTCCGACAGATCGTGGAACTGGGCGCGCGGGCCGCCGACCAATGCGACGTGACGCGCGCCGGACGCGACGAGTTCGCGCGCGACGATGCGCCCGCCCTGCTCGTGGTCGGACCTCACCGACGGCACGCCCGCGCCGAGATAACGGTCGAACGCGACGACCGGGCGGCCGATCGACGTCCAGTAGTCGGCGGGGTGCCGGGTGTGCGCGGCCATGACGATGCCGTCCATCATGTGCCGGCGCAGCATGTCGATGTATTCGGATTCGTCCTTGCCGGTGTCCGCCACCGAGCACAGGACGACGCGCAGCCCGCGTTCCGAGAACCCGCGCTGCAGCGCGGCGACGAGCGTGGCGAAGAACGGGTGGCGGATGGTCGGCACGATCACGCCGACCATGTTGGTGCGGTCGCGGTAGAAGTTGCGTGCGAGCTCGTTGGGGATGTAGCCGAGCGCGTCCATCGCGTCCTGCACGCGTTTGCGCATCTCGTCGGACACGTACCCGGAGCCGTTCACGACGAGCGACACCGTGCTCACCGAGGTCCCCGCCTTGCGGGCCACATCACGCATACCGACCATGCACCACACTCCCTTTCCGTTATGACTTCCGCCGTATACGGCGATATACGCCGATGTACGGCGACCATCGTACCCACGAGGCCGCCCCCGTTTATCCGGTCGCCGCCCACGACGGGGCCATGACGGACCGGTTCGCCCCTACTTCCTGAGGAACAGCGCGGCCAGCGCCACGCACGCGATCGCCGCGGGGAACAGGGCCACGTACCCGAGCGACGCCGGCGCCACCGCCACCGCGCCCGAGCCCAGGCCCGCGCCGAGCGCCAAGCCCAGCGGCCTGGCGTTGGCGTACACGCGCAGGTAGCGTCCGGACTCGCGCGGATCGGGCAGCGCGGCGACGACCAACGGCTGGACGAGCACGTCGTAGAGCCCGCTCGCATACCCGGCCACGAACGAGAAGACCACGAGGCTGCGTTCACCGCCGATGTGGATGATCATCAGCCCGGCGAGCAGGCCGATCGCATACAGCGCGCACGCGCACGCCACGGCCGTGTGCGAACCACGCCACCACGGGCCGAACCCTTCGGCGAACTTCTCGGTGACGGCGCCAGCGGAGGTCGTGGCCAGCAGCACGCCGGCGAACGTGGCGAGCGCGAGCAACGCGACGAGCGTGCCGGAAGGCAGCGTCATCGGCGCGGCGGTGAGCGCCGGATCGTCGCCGTACACGGCGAACCGCACGATGTACCACAGGTACGCGCCGGTCGTCGCGACGGCGGCGGTCATGAACACGCGCGACCAGAACAGGCGGCGGAACCGCGTCGCGTCCGCGGCCTCGGCGCCGCGCGGCAGACGCAGCGACGCCGCACCGAGCACCTCATGCCAGCTGAACCGCACGTGCGGCTGTGCGACGCTGGACGGCTCGCGCGGCCACACCAGCACGGTGGCCACGCCGGAAAGGGCGAACATCACGGCCGCACACAGGAACGGGTTGAACGCGCCGAACCCGATGGCAAGGCCCCCGACCACGCCGCCGGCGGCCTGGCCGGCGATCACGCCGATCGCGTTCCAGCGTTCGACCTCGTCGCGGAACTTGTCGGGCACGCGTTCGGCCACGGCGGCCGCGAGCGGCGCGACGAGCATCGCGTACGCGAACTGCAGCATCGTCCACAGCAGCACGACGAAGGCCGTGGCCGTCACCGCGCCGAGCGCGAGCGAGACCAGCGCGGACAGCACGCCGCCGGCCACGAGCCACGGCGTGCGCCGGCCCACGGGCACGCGCGTGCGGTCGGACAGCGCGGCGACGAGCGGCGTGAACAGGAGGCTCCACGCGGCGCCGAGGATGATCAGGGCGGACAGCACGGGCGCGAGTGAGACCGCACGCAGGGCGGCGGCCGGGTCGGCGAGCGCCGTGTCGAACCCGGCGCCGCGCGCGACCTGGTTCGGCAGCCCGACGAGGTTGACGGCGGCCCATGGCGCGGCGGCGAGGAACGAGCAGACGGCGAACGCCCACTTGAGGCGTGCGACCTGCGCGGCGTCCGGGCGCTGGCCGTCGGCGGAGACCATCGGGTCGCGCATGTCGAGGAAGGACGAGGCGTAGTCGGGCACGGCCGCGTCCACGCCGGCCGCGGCAACGACCGACCCGGGACCTTCCGCGGCGAGGCGCGCGGCCTGCGCGGTCGGCTGTTCGACGGACGCCTCCGGCGGCAGTCGGCGCGTGTTCGAGGCGAGGCGGGCGACCGAGGCCTTGTCCTCGGGGCTCAGCGCCTTCTCGTAGTCCGGCCGGTCGTCGATGCCCGGCCTCACATATGGCTGCAACATAACCCGCTCCTATTCTCTATACGGGTTCCAGCTTATCGCGCGCGCCACCCCCGCATCGTTTCCCAGAAAGTTCCCAGCATCGGGCAAGACAACCCCCACGATTGCCCACGTACTGTCTTACTGTTGAACCGAAACGTTCGCATATACAGGGAACTAGAGGACTGGAGAAGTACGCATGTTCGTTCTCACCAACGCCTGGCGCGCCGTGACGCGCCGCTGGGTGATCTCGGCGCTGACCGTGGTGGTCGCGCTCCTCGTCTCGTTCGGCACGATCGCCTCCCTCGCACTGCTGCAGGAGAACGACGCCGCGCACGGCACCGACTACGACGCGCAGAACCCGAACGCAATGCTGCGCCCGACCGCGGCCACGCAGGCGAAGATGAAGGCCGACGACGCGAAGTCGACCGTCTCGCACTATCTCGACATCACCGCCTACGAGCCGTACGCGATCGCCGTGCAGGAGCAGAACCTCGCGTTCACGTATTCGCTGGTCTCCACGGTGCCGGTGCGCCAGACCTCGTCGATCAAGGCGATCCCCGGCGCCTCGGACGCCTCCTCGGACAAGACCGGCGGCGAGTTCCAGCTGCGCAGCTTCTATGACGGCAACGCCGCGAAGTCCAACGACTACGGCACGTACCAGGTGGTGCAGGGCAAGAAGCTCAAGTACACCGACACCTCGTTCACCGGCGCGCTGATCTCCAAGTCGGTGGCGAAGAAGAACAACCTCAAGGTGGGCGACAAGTTCAAGGTCGGCGACCCGACCAAGAAGGACAAGACCTACGAGTTCACCGTGCAGGGCATCTACGAGTACACCGACGGCGGCACGGCGAAGACCGACGGCTACGCCAAGGAGAACCGCGAGAACGTGATCTACGCGGCGTACGCCACCACCTACACGTACGGCGTCACCACCGAAAGCGACGAGTCGAAGGACACCTGGTCGAAGCCGGACCTCAACATCGTCTTCCAGTTCTCCGACGTGTCCACCTACCGCAAGTTCGTCAAGATCGTCAGGCAGAAGAACCTGCCGAAGGGCTATGAGGTCGTCTCGCCGTCGCTCGACCGCTACGAGGCCTCCATCAAACCGCTGGGCGAGGCCGCGGACCGCGTGCGCCCGGTGATGTGGGCGCTGGCCGTGGGCGGCTGCGTGGTGCTGCTCGCGCTCGTCATCGCGCGCAGCTGGTTCGGACGCACGGACGAGATCGGCATGGCGCTGGTCTCCGGCGTCACCAAGCCGCGTCTCGGCTGGCAGTTCGCCGTCGAGACGCTGATGCTCACCGTGGTCCCGGCCGTCATCGGCCTGGTCGCCGGCGGCCTGGGCGCGGGCGCGATCGGCGCCGCGCTGGCCGGCGGCCATGCCACGCCCGCGACGTCCGGCCTTGTCTGGCCGCTGGTGTGGGAGACGACGGGCATCATCGTCACCCTCGCCGTCGTGGCGCTGCTGCGCCCGGCGACGTTCCGCAACGCGAATCTGTTCAAGGCATCGGAGGTCAAGGCATGAGCGAGAAGCACGATCAGGTCGACGAGACCGTGACGGACGACAAGGACGAGGCCGTGGGCGCCGCCACGGAGACCACCGCCACGGAGACCACGGACGACGCGGCCAAGGAGGCGCAGCCGGTCGAGTTCAGCGTCGTGTTCGACGAGGACGACGGCGTCGCGCAGGTGCCGTACGCGGTGGACGACGTCGACGATGCGGACGACGACGAAGGCCAGGTGCCGTTCGATGCCGACGACGCCGACGACGCGTCTGAGACGGACGGGACCGCGGACGGCGACGAGACGGAACCGGCCGCGGACGCGACCGGCGACACCACCGCGGACAGGGCCGCCGACGCGAACCCCACGGAGACGAGCGCCGCGGCGACGGCGGCGAACGCGCGCCGCGTGAACGAAACGCTCGCGCTGGCCGCGCAGGACGGCGACGTGAGCGCGCATGCCGACCCGAACGAGATCAAGGCGTCGGTGCGCCGCTCCGAGCACGCGCTCGACAACCAGGTCGGCGACCGCGTGCTGCTCAAGTCGTACCCGACGTTCTCGCTCAACCACGCCACCACCACGAACCGCAGGACCGGGCGCCACGTGCTCGACGACGTGTCGATCGCCTGCTACGCGGGATCCCTCTACGCGATCCGTGTGCTGAGCGACGAGGACGACCCCGAGCAGCGCGTCACGCTGATGGAGGTGCTCGGCGGATTCCAGATCCCCACCGCGGGCACGGCGATGACGAAGAGCTCGAACCTCGCGGAGCTGGAGATCAACGAGCTGCGCGGGCACCGTCTGGGCCTCGTGCCGCAGCGCTACGCGGTGCGCGGCGACCTCGACGCCGAGGCGAACGTGCGCTATGCGATGGACGCCTCCGGCCGCACGTACCTCAAACCGAAGCCGGTCATCGCGCGCGAGCTCCTCGAACGCGTGGGCTTCAACGAGGCGACCTCCGGCAAGCCGATGCGCGACCTGGCCGAGGTGGACCGGCGCCGCGTGGCCATCGCCCGCGCGCTGAGCTGCGAGGCGGAGACCGTGATCCTCGACGAGCCGACGAAGGGCCTCGACGCGGCGGACGCCTCCGCCATCCTGGACCTGCTCGCGTCGATCGCGCACGCCCGCGACCCGAAGCGCGCCGTCGTCATCGTGACCGCGTCCGACGAGGTCGCCGACGCCGCCGACCAGGTCTTCCGCCTGGCGGACTGACCGGCGGGCCTGCCACGACCCCACGAACGAACGGGCTCCCCTCCCGATATACGTCGGAAGGGGAGCCCGTTCGTATGCGCGCGTACGGACGGCCCGCGTACACGGGCCGCGGGCCGCATCACACGATGACCATGCCGTATTCCTTGGCGAGCGGGCGCACGTCCACCACGCCGTACTGGTCGAGGAGTTCGAGCCAGCGGCGCTTGTTCTCCTCGCCGAAGCGTTCGGCGCGCTTCGTGTAGCTTTCCGCGGTGACGAACTTGGCGGGCAGGGACTTGCTGTTGTACTTGTCCGCCACCATCACGGTCTCCTGCTCGAGGTTGACCGGCACGTAGTCGGCCGGCGGCAGCGGCAGCTCCTGTCGGATCACGTCGTCGCGCGTGAGCCCCACGCCGGTGTGGTTGCGCGCGAACTGCGCGATCGACTCGTCCACGCCGTTCTCCATCAGGTACTCGTAGCCGAGCAGACCGTGCTTGATGTACTTCTTGCCGGCGAACTTCAGCGGTTCGCCGTCGGTGCCGTCGTGCTTGAGCACCTTGTACGTGCCGATGTCGTGCAGCAGCCCGCCGATGGTGACGAGATGCTCGTCGATGAGCCGCGGCGGCACATGCCCGCCGGTCACCCCGTCGGACGGCGGCACGGCGAGCAGGTTATGCGCACCGGACGCGCCGGCGACGGCCGCGCCCTCCCCCGCCTCGATTCCGGCGAGCACCGCCTCGGCGCCCGCGGCGGACGGCGCGGTCAGTTCCGCCGCGTCCTTCGGCAGCGTGCAGCGGCGCGTGAACAGCATGTTCTGGCGATGCGCGAGCATGCGCGCGATGCGCGCGACGATCACGCAATGCGTATGGATGAGGTTGTACGCCTCCTCGGAAGGCGCGATCCTGCGGTGAAGCTCTTCGATCTGCTCAAGCGTGGGAACCATACGGCCATTGTATGCCGGCCGTGGGTCGCGGGAACGTCGTCCTCGGGTCGCCGGACGCCGAGACACCGGCCGCAGGGACCGGGAACGTCAGTCGATGGAGCGCATCGACCATTCGCCGGTGCGGTTGGAGGCGACGATCATCTGGTCGTTGCCGAGCTCCTTCCAGCCGTCGGCCTCGGGCTGGTCGAAACCGGAGGAGGCGACGACGATGCCCGCGGGCGCGCCCTCCTCGTCGGTGAGCGCACGATAGCGCATCACACGGTAGTCGTGCGCCTTCTCGCCCTGGCCGTACTGGTCGTAGATCTCGACGATGCGCGACGACGTGCGTTCGCGGCCGGCCGCGTTCAATGCGATGAACTGGTCCTGCGACTGGATCATGCAGTTGTAGCTGGAGCGCGGGTAGGCCTGGCGCAGTTCGCGCACGGCCTGCGCCACGGCCTCGTCGAGCTCGTAGCCGAAGCCGATGTATTCGAGGATCACGGCGAAGAAGATCGCGGAATCGGAGCGGCCGCCGGTGGACAGGAACACGCTGTGGTTCACCGGGTACTGCTTGTTGGTCACGATGTTGCGGCCGTGCGAATCGGAGATGTCGCCGTTGTGGATGAAGCTCAGGCCGTTCGCGAAGAACGGCTGCTGGTTCTCGAGGATGAGCGGCAGGTTCGAGGAGGCGAGGCGCAGGTGCCACAGGCCGCCTCGCGCCGGTTCGGAGGCCAGTTCGGGGAAGACCGGGTCGAGGCGCGCGGCCACGGTGGTCTTGTACAGCTTGGTGCCGGTCTCGGGGGCGGGGGCGCCGCCGTCGAGCGTGCCGGGTCGTTCGATCGGCTCGTAGAGCATCGCGCAACCCCAGCCGTCGTTGTGGATCTCGCTCATCTCGCGATAGGCGTCAGCTCCCTCCGACCCCAGGATCGCGTTGAGGCTCAGGTTGAACCCTGCCGTCGCGTAACCCAGTAATCTGCACATAGTTGGCTACGATAACCCGCACACGTTTCGACGCGCGGCCGCCGCTATAAGCGTTGGTTATAGAGCGTCGGCGGCCGCGTCGGCCCGCTCGATGCGCTTGAGCCTGGGCGGGCGCCGCGTGGACACGAACAGTGGCTGCACCTCGACGAGCGGGTTGTACGGCGCGAGGCCGAACCATTTGACCGGCGAGCCGGCCGCGTGGCGGATCGCGTACTTGGTCTGCAGCGACAGGGCGCCGCGCGCGGAGACCTTCGATTCGGGCATGAGCGCCTTGTGGATCAGCACGTACCGGATCGTGCCGATGTTCGGGTCGGCGTCGACCTTCGGGTAGAGCGACTTCTGCTGCGGCAGCTCGCCGCTCTTCGACAGGTCGTGCATGATCTGGTGCAGGTACGCCGGGATCGACTGCGACACCTTGAAGCCCAGGCGGATGCGCACGCGGAACAGGAAGTCGGTGCCGAAGTTCTGCACCTCGTATTCGCGCGTGAACGGCTGGTCGGTGGTCTCCACGCTCACCGCCCACCAGGCGCGGGCGCGCTTCGGATGGTCGGCGAAGATGGAGAAGAAGATGTCGGTGTCAAGGCGCTTCGTCTCGCTGTCGGACGTCAGATACACGATGTTGTCGGCGAAGTACGGGATGCGGAAGTCGCCGTGCAGCTTCTCCAGCGTGGGCAGGAAGTCCTTCGGCCGCATGTGGCGGCGTTGCGCGCGCTCCAGCTTGGTGCCCTCGTTCCACGTGTACATGACGAACAGGATCGCGATGGTGAGCAGCATCGTGAACCAGCCGCCGTGCAGGAACTTCGCCATCGAGGCGATGAAGAACATGATCTGGATGGCGAGGAACAGCACGAGGAACACGATCGCGCCGAACCGCTTGCCGTCGTACCAGATGTATACGGCGAGCAGCACCGTCGTCGTGATCATCGTGATGGTGAGCGCCAGCCCGTACGCGGCGGAGATGTGCTCGGAATCCTTGAACATCGCGAGCACGAGCAGCGTCGCGACGCACAGCACCGCGTTGACCACCGGGATGTACAGCTGGCCGCGCGTGCGCGCCGGGTAACGCACCTGCAGGTGGGGCATCCAATTGAGGCGCGTCGCCTCGGAGACCATCGTGAACGCTCCGGTGATGAGCGCCTGCGACGCGATCACGCCGGCGGTGACGGACAGCACGACCGCCACGTAGCGCACGTCCGGGGTCATCATCTGGAAGAACGGGTTCAACGATTTCATCGTGGTGTAGTGCGGGTCGCGGCTGTGCGCGAGGATCCACGCGCCCTGCCCGAAGTAGCAGCACACGAGCGCGACCTTGATGAACGGCCACGTGAAGTAGATGTTGCCGCGGCCCACATGGCCCATGTCGGAGTAGAGCGCCTCGGCGCCGGTGGTCGCGAGGAACACGGTGCCCATGAGCGCGATGCCGGCGTCGTTGTGCGGGCTGAACAGGAAACGCACGCCGTACACCGGGTTGAGCGCGGCGAACACCGACCAGTCCCGCGAAAGGTTCACGAGGCCGACCACGGCGAGGAAGCTGAACCAGACGAGCACGATCGAGCCGAACACGCGGCCGATGCTTTCGGTGCCGCGCGACTGCACCATGAACAGCACGACGATGATGACCACGGTGATCATCAGCGTCAGGCTCGGGTTGTCGTCGAACAGGTTCTCAAGCGGGGGCAATGTCTGCAGGCCCTCGACGGCGGAGCTGATCGACACGGCCGGTGTGAGCACCGAATCGGCGAGGAACGCGGCGCCGCCGACCATCGCGGGGATGGCGAGCCACGCTCCGCGGCGGCGAATCAGCGAGTACAGCGCGAAGATGCCGCCTTCGCCGTTATTGTCGATCTTCATCGCGATGAGCACATATTTGACGGTGGTGATCAGCGTGATCGACCAGAACACCAGCGAGAGCATGCCGAGCACGGCCTCGCGATCGACGCTGCCGATGCCGCCCTGCCCGGCGAGGAACGTCTGCGCGGTGTAGAGCGGCGAGGTGCCGATGTCGCCGTAGACCACGCCGAGCGCGACGATCATCATGCCCCAGCTGACCTTGTTCGGGCCGGACTGCAGTCGCGCCCACCAGCGTCCGAACCGTCCCTTCGCGGCGGTGGTGGCGAGCTTCTCCGCCTCCTTGTTCTCGGCCTCGGCCTGCTTGACGAGGACCTCGCGCTCCTCCTTGGTGAGGGTGCGGCGGGAGACCTTCGGCGCGTTGGTGAAGGTGTCGGCCCTCAGCAGCGCCTCCTTCTCCGCTTTGGCCTTCTCCTTCGGGCCCCGGATCGAATCGGGGGCCACGGCGGAGCCCTTTGCCTTATTCGCTTCGTTCGGTCTGCCTGTTTCGGTCGCGGCGCCACCTACCACCGTGCGGGCGCGTTTGGTTCGCTGATTCCGGTCAGCCATACGCTCAATCCTCCATGCGGAGCGGCCCCAACTGCCTGCCGTTCTCGATGCTTTCTCGTCTCTTGCGTCACACTCGCCTATTTCGAAACACACATCGTAGACCCATAACGGAATCACCACAACTTCACCACCGATGGGGGCTTCCGGTATCTATTTCGTCATCCGCTCCCCACCAAGCCCAATTTCTCCACATTTTCACCGTACGGTGGTCGAGAAAAACGGACACTGAATGGCACTCAGCGTCCCGAATTCTCGACGACTGGGGTGATTTCGAGAATCCCGGACTGTGCGGAGGATGCGACAGGCTCCGGCCGGCGTCACACCAGGCTCCGGCCGGCGTCACACCCCGTAGACCGCGCGGGTGGTGGCGCGGGTGCCGCGGGCCACCTCAAGGAGCGGCATATCGAGCGTATCGGCCATCGCGCGCAGCGTGTACGGGATCATGTACGGCGCGTTCGTGCGCCCGCGGTACGGCATCGGCGTGAGGTACGGCGCGTCGGTCTCCACCATCGCGTGGTCGAGGCCGACGATGCGCAGCGATTCGCGGATCCCCTCGTTGCCCTTGTAGCTCACCGTGCCGGAGAAGCTCAGGTACCAGCCGTGGCTCTTCGCGATTTCGGCCATCTCGGCGTCGCCGGAGTACGAGTGGAAGACGGTGCGTTCGGGGGCGCCGTCGGCGAGCAGCGTCTCGATCACTTCGCGGTGCGAGTCGCGGTCGTGGATCTGCATCGGAAGATTCAGCTCCTTGGCGAGCGCGATGTGCGCGCGGAACGCCTCGCGCTGCAGTTCCATCGCGCCTTCGCCGGTGCGGAACAGGTCCATGCCGGTCTCGCCGATCGCGACAATCTGGTCCGGGTACGCGCGTGCGAGGCGTTCGACCTCGGCCATGGCCTCGTCGAACGGCACGTCGTGGTACGGCTTGTAGGTGACGGCCAGCCCGTCGGGCCCGGCGACGGCGCGGTGCCCGTGGCGCACGGCCTCGTTCGGGTGGATGGCGATGGCCGCGTGCACCTGGCCCGGGTGCGCGACGGCCATGTCGATCGCACGTTTGAGGTTCGGTAGTTCGCAGCCGCAGTCGATGATGCCGGTCACGCCGACCGTTTTCGCCTGCGCAAGCAGCTCGTCGACATCGTAGACGGGGACCTCGGGCTGTCCCTTGGCCTGCGCCTCGTGACTCATCGCGCGTGCGAACGGCACGACGGAGGCGACGTGCGTGTGGTTGTCGATGACGTGGGCGTCCTCGGGCAATGCCTCGGGGGCCGGCGCCCAGCTGCGGTCGCGATGATGATGCTTGCTCATGGGACCCCAGTCTAGCGAGGACCCGGCGGTCGGCGACCGTCGGGTCCTCGCGATGACGGGAGACGGGCCTGAGGGATCGATCAGGCGTGGGCCTCCTGCTGCTCCTTCGGCAGGTCCACGAACGGGGTGAAGTGCAGGCCGTGGCGCCCGTTCTGGCCGACGTACGGGCTGCATTCGGGCTGGTGCCAGCCTTCGAGGCGCTCCTCGGGCACGCTGAACACCTGCACGCCGAGCGGGTGGCAGTGCTTGAGCTGCTCGGCGGTGCTGGCGCCCTCCGGGCCCCACATGTCCACGGACAGGTCGCCGCCCGGGCAGGCGGACATCGCGCACAGCACGTCGATCTCGGCGAAGAACTCGAGGTAGTCGCCGGGGCGGGCCGGGCAGGCCTTCATGAAGTACTCCTGCTGCTGGTTGAGGCCGGAGAGCTGGAACACGTTGAGCACGTCGTGCACGTCGAATTCGGTCAGGCCGTAGGGCTGCACCGCGCGGGTGAGGTTGGAGTGGCAGTGGTAGTCGAAGTCGTAGCCGGCGAGCATGCGGTTGATGTACGGGTCGCAGCGGGTGCCGAGCAGGTCGTGCACGTTGCCGCCGTCGGGATCGTGGTAGTCGGCGAGCGTGTCCGCGGTGAACGTGCACATCGGGCGCATGTACGGCAGCGTGGACCACAGGTGGTCGTAGGTGGTGATGGACGCGCTGCCGAGCTGGCGGGTGCGCGCCGCCCAGAAGTGCTCGCGCGGGTTGTGCAGGTTCCACATGTTGAAGTCGCCGACCTGCGGCCCCTCCACCGACAGGATGCGGCAGACGTGGCCGGCGGGGACGACCCAGGCCTTGCCGGTGCGGATCGGGATGGTGAAGTCCTGTTCCTTGACGCGTCCCTCCTCCTTGGCGATGTTGTCGTAGAACTCCTTGTCGACGTCCAGCGGACCGCCGGGCAGGCAACGATATGCCTTGTTGGGGTTTCCCATGATTGGTGCCTTTCTGTGTGACTTGTGTGACTGTGTGATGTTGGTGGTGTGACACGTAGTGCGGGGAAGGGGGTCACTTGCTGTTCTGCGACAGGAAGTGTTGCAGGCGTTCGGTCTTCGGGGCGTTGAAGATCTGCTCGCTCGGCCCCTGTTCGACGATGTGGCCGGCTTCCATGAACACGACCCAGTCGGCGACCTTGCTGGCGAAGCGCATCTCGTGCGTGACGACGACCATGGTCAGGCCCTCCTGCGCCAGCTGGGTCATGGTGGCGAGCACCTCGCCGACGAGCTCGGGGTCGAGCGCGGAGGTCGGCTCGTCGAAGAGCACCATCTCCGGCCTCATGGCCAGGGCGCGGGCGATGGCGACGCGCTGCTGCTGGCCGCCGGACAGCTGGTACGGGTACTTGTCGGCGTGTTCGGCGAGGCCGACCTTGCCGAGGTAGTCGAGGCCCACCTTGCGGGCGTCGGCCTTGCGCAGCTTGCCGAGTTTGAGCGGCGCGTAGACGACGTTCTCGAGCACGGTCATGTGCGGGAAGAGGTTGAACTGCTGGAAGACCATGCCGATCTCCTCGCGCTGTTCGGACAGTTCGTGCGCGTCGGGCGCGCGGTACTGCCCGTTGACCAGGCGGTAGCCGATCGGTTCGGAGCGGTACAGCAGGTCGCCGCCGCTGATCGGCTCGAGGCCGTTCATCGTGCGGATGAACGTGGTCTTGCCGGAACCGGACGGGCCGATGATCGCCACGACCTCGCCGCGGTGCACGGTCAGGTCGAGACCCTTGAGCACCTCGGTCTCGCCGTACTTCTTGTGCACATCCTTGGCCACGATGAGCGGCTCGCCCTCGTGCGGCTGGTGCGGGCGGGTCACGGCCACGGCGTCCTCGGGCGCCGGTTGGTCGGAGACCTGCACGGCCTCGCGCTTCCTGCGGGTCACATCGAGGTGGCGTTCGAGCAGTTTGAGCGCGCCGTCGAAGATCGTCACGAGCATGACGTAGAAGATGGCGACCACGAGCAGCGTCTCGAGCACCTTGAAGTTGCGGGTGTAGAGGCGCTGGCCGACGAGCAGCAGCTCGGTCATGGAGATGGAGGAGACCAGCGAGGTCATCTTGATGATGACGACGAGTTCGTTGGCGAGCGAGGGCAGCGCCACGCGGATGGCCTGCGGCACGACCACGCCGAATTCGACGCGGAACCATCCCAAGCCGAGCGCCTGCGCGGCCTCGATCTGCCCCTTGCCCACCGATTTGAGGCCGCCGCGGTGGATCTCGCTGATGTAGGCGGTCTCGGAGAGGACGAGCGAGACGAGGCCGGCGAGGAACGGCGTGCCGATCACGGTCTTGAGCTGGGGGAACACGGTGGGCGCGTTGTAGACGAAGATTAGCAGCACCAGCAGCGGCAGGCTGCGGAAGAACCATACGTAGACGCCGCACAGCCAGCTGACGGGCCTGATCCGGGACTGCTTGCCGAGGGCCACGAACATGCCGAGCACCACCGAGATGGACCACGACAGGATCGACAGCACGATGACGTTCAGCGAGGCCTGCCAGAACGGCAGGTAGAAGAAGAGTTTCCAGACATATACCCAATCCATGTCGTCTCCCCATCCCTTCGATTCATGTGTTGATTGCGGAAGCGTACGGCCGCGCGCCCCGCACGCGGCGGGGCCGGGCGGCCCGGCGGCGGACTACTCGCCGAGCGCCTTCTTGACGGCCGCGTCGTCCGGCTCCTTGAGGTTGTACTGCTTGAGGAGCTTGTCGTAGGAGCCGTCGGACTTCATGTCGTCGAGCGCCTTGACGACCTTCTTCTCGAGCGCGGTGTTGCCCTTCTTCACCGCGAGCCCCACGGGGATCGGGTAGAGCAGTTCGTCGCTGGTGATCTTGATCTTGACGCTGCCGTTCTTGCCGAGCGTGGTGGCCACGGCCGCGTCGTTGACCTGGGCGTCGACCTGGCCGGAGACGAGGGCCTGCGTGGCCTCGGGGTCGGTCGGGAACTCCTGGACGTCGATGGCGTCCTTGCCGGCGGCCTTGCACTGGTCGGAGCCGTCGTTGCGCAGCTGGTCGACGATGTCGCCGCCCTTGATGGCGCCGACCTTGAGGCCGCACAGGTCGGTGACGGTCTTGAGGTCGGGGCCGCCCTCCTTGACGACGATGGAGTTGCCGGTCATGAAGTAGGGGATGTAGTCGACCTGCTTGGCGCGCTCCTTGGTGATGTACAGCGCGGAGGCGATGATGTCGGCGCGGCCGGAGTTGATGCTCGGGATGAGCTGCTCGAAGCGGGTGTCGATGAACTGGGCCTTCTTGCCCATCTTCTCGGCGAGCGCGTTGGACATGTCCACGTCGAAGCCGGCGGGGTTGTTGTTGTCCGTGTACGCGTACGGCGGGTAGGTGAGGTCGGACGCCACGCGCAGGGTGGAGCTGTCGGCGTTGGAGGATGCGGACGAGTTGGACGACGTGGTCTCGGACGCCGCCGGGTCCTCGCTGGTGCAGGCCGCGAGGGAGAACAGTGTGGCCGCGGCCAGTGCCGCCGCGGCGATCTTCGTGGTGTGTGCTGTAGTGAACATGCCCACATCATATGATTGTTGAACAATTTCTACTGTTTTCCTCAGGTAAACATCGAGTTTCCAGCGAAACAGGCTCGCAACAAACATCCATTGGCATAATATTGTTCAACAAACAAGAGCGCTTCGGCTACGTTGTCGATAAGGCAAGGGCCGATGTGCGAAAATGGTTCCGGCATTCGCCGGAACGCAGACGGAGGGCAGGTGTTCCATGACGAAGTGGACGGAGGAACCGTCGGCCGTGGATGCGGGGCATACGGGAGACGCACGACGTAGGGAAGGCACGGAAGCGGCCGATGCACGCACGGAGGCCCCCGATGCGACGGGCGCCGGGGCGCCGGCCCCGCGTGACACCGCGAAGCCGACCGCCGAGATCGTGGCCATGCGCCTGCGCGAGGAGATCACCACCGGCGAGCTCACCGCCGGCACCAGCCTCAAGGAGATCCGGCTCGCCCAGCGCTTCGACGTCTCGCGCAACACGTTGCGCGGCGCCCTGCGCCAGCTGCAGTACATGGGCCTGGTCACCCTCGTCTCCAACAAAAGCGCCACCGTCGCCATGCCGGACGAGGACAAGGTGCACGACATCTACCGGGTGCGGCGCGTGCTCGAGAAGGCGGGCATCGAAGCCAGCGTCAACGCCCCGCGGGAACGGCTGCGCCGCTTGCGCGACAGCGTCGACGCCTCGCGCTCCCTGCACGACGCCCAGCGCTGGCGCCAGTACGGCACGGCGAGCCTCATGTTCCACCACGAGATCGTCGCACTCATCGATTCGCCGCTGCTCGACCAGTATTTCGCGAACATCCTCGCGCAGACGCGACTCGTCTTCGCGAACTTCGCCGACCAGGGCGAACTGCAGGAACGCTGGCTGGAGCCCGACCAGCACATCGCCGGGCTCATCATCTCCGGCAAGCGCGCCGAGGCCTGCGCCTATCTGAGCCAGTACCTCGACGAATCCGAGGCGATGGTCATCGATTCGATCCGCCAGAAGGTCTTCCCCGCGGCCTGAACGCGCGGGAAGGCCCGGCGCCTACTTCCCGCCGCCGGCGAGCGCGTCGGCGACGTCCGCGGGAACGTCATGCGACAGCCGGCCGCCGTTGACGAACATGCGCATGTCGACGACATTGCCGAAGTCGTCGCGCTCCACGACGTACACCTCCACATGGGTGGCGCCGCGCGAGCCCGCCGGAGCCGCGGCGCCGGACCGCACGGGCGCCTCGGACGCATGCCCCTCTCCCGGGAAACCGGCGTCGCCGTTTTCGGGACCGGCCGTTCCGACGCCGCCCCCGACGCCATCCCCGGCGTCACCCACGGAAACATCGTCGGCGACGCCCGCGGAAGACAGCGCGTCGCGTTGGAGCAGGTTCGTCAGCCGCATGATGCGCGTGCGCATGCTGGAGACCGTGTTTTCCAGTTCCTCGATGCGGTGGATCTGCTGGCCGATCTCCTTGAGGTACGCGGCGCCGTGCCCGGC
Source organism: Bifidobacterium platyrrhinorum (assembly GCF_010667645.1). Classification (GTDB taxonomy): domain Bacteria; phylum Actinomycetota; class Actinomycetes; order Actinomycetales; family Bifidobacteriaceae; genus Bifidobacterium; species Bifidobacterium platyrrhinorum. The sequence goes on along the minus strand of NZ_WHZV01000004.1, from coordinate 36,378 downwards.
CGGCAACGGCTCCAGGTCCTCGCCGTCGCGCCCCGCGGCGCCGGACACTTCGTCGCCGTAGCGTTCCTTCCACCGGGCCATGCACCGTTCGATGCGCTTGTAGCCCACGAGCTCCGGGTCCAACCCGGCCTCGCGGAAGATGCGGGACGGCGAACGGCCGGCGAGGTACTGCCGCACGCACTCGCGCTTGAACGCCTTGTCGTAGGTGATGCGCCCGTCGATGACGCGACTGACCGCGGGCAGTGAATACAGGTACGCGACCTCCTCTTTCGTGAACGTCGAATGCGCCATGATGATCCACCCCCCCCCCGGTGGGCGGCACCGGTCCACCGGTCACTTCTTCGCTTCACCGGCAAGATAGCATCATTCCCCCGTTCCGCTCTCCCCCCGACAATCGCCGCGAAGCGTTCACAATCCGCCAACCGTGCCGCAGGCAAGGCACGGCACCGCCGGAGGGACCGACCCCCTATCACGCCCGAGACCGCCGCATCGTGGTTTTCGGGGAATATAGGGGTTGCGACGGCGCGATGCAGGCGGCACGACGCCACCGGAGAACCGCCGAACCACGGCCGGAGCAAACGGCCGGATAACCGCCGGAGAACGCCGGAGCAAACGGAGAAAAGAAACCCGGCGGGGAGAAACCGCCGGGTGAGAGAGAAGAGAGAAGAAGGGTTCAGTTATGGGGTCCGGGAAGAACCTCGCCCGCGGTGCAACTTCAACCGCTGACGATTAACAGTAAACCGCCCGTCCCTTGGAGGAACGATGCGCGTTCCTGAGAAACCTCTTGACGCCGTGTGACGGTTTTGTGACCACCACACGGCGTCCGGGCGTCACTCGGCCTTGGCCCCGGCGCCTTCGGCGGCGAGCTTGGCCTTCTCGGCGGCCAGACGCTCGGCCTCGGCGGCGCGGCGGGCGGCGAGCGCCTCGTCGAAGCGCGCCAGCTCCTCCTCGACGGCCTCCTTCGGGATCTTCGCGAAGATCGGCGTGGGCTTGGCGACGGGCGCGCCCACCTCGATCGGCTCGCTCTCCCACGGGTGCACGGTCTCGCCGAGCTTGTAGTCGCCGGTGATGATCGGGTACTCGAAGCCCGGCTTGTCGAGGTCCTCGACCTCCTCGAGGCGCGGCAGCGGCGAGAACACGCCCTTGCCGCCCAGGGCCTCCCACACCTTCTGCGAGGCGTGCGGCAGGAACGGGGCGAGCAGGTGGTTCGCGTCGGCCACGGCCTGCGCGGCCACGTGCAGCACGGTGCCGAGGCGCTTCTCGTCGTCCTTGATCTTCCACGGTTCGGTGGCGGAGATGTACTTGTTGATGTCGCCGACCACGCGCATCGCCTCGATGAGGCCCGCCTTCTGGTGGTGGTTCTCGATGAATCCGCCGACCGTGGCGAACGCGTCGCGGGTCTCGGCGAGCAGGGCGCGGTCCGCGTCGGTCATCGAATCCTCGTCGAGCGCCGGGATCTCGCCGAAGTTCTTGGCGATGAGGTTGGCGACGCGGTTGACCAGGTTGCCCCAGGAGGAGGCGAGCTCCTCGTTGTTGTGGCGCACGAACTCGGCCCACGTGAAGTCGGAGTCGGAGCTCTCCGGACCGGCGATGGAGATGTAGTAGCGCACCGCGTCCACCGGGTAGCGGGAGAGGATGTCCTTGACGTAGATGACGATGCCGCGCGAGGAGGAGAACTTCTTGCCCTCCATCGTCATGAACTCGGAGGCGACGACCTGCTCGGGCATGTTCAGCGGGCCGAGCTTGCCGGTCTCGCCGCCCTTGGAGCCCTGGCCGTTGTAGGCGAGCATCTCGGAGGGCCAGATCTGGGAGTGGAACGTGATGTTGTCCTTGCCCATGAAGTAGTAGGCCGGGCACTTCGGGTCGTTCCACCACTTGCGCCACAGCTCCGGGTCGCCCTGGCGGCGCGCCCATTCGATCGAGGCGGACAGGTAGCCGATCACGGCGTCGAACCACACGTACAGCTTCTTGTTCGGGTTGTCGATCCAGCCCTTCACCGGCACCGGGATGCCCCAGTCGATGTCGCGGGTGATGGCGCGCGGCTTGACCTCCTTGAACAGGCCCTTGGAGAAGTTGATGACGTTGGTGCGCCACCCCTCACGGGTGTTCAGCCAGGCGAGGTTCGCCTCGGCGAGCGCCGGCAGGTCGAGGAAGTAGTGCTCGGTCTCCTCGAAGCGCGGGGTCTCGCCGTTGATCTTGGAGACGGGGTTGATGAGCTCGTCCGGGTCGAGCTCGTTGCCGCAGGCGTCGCACTGGTCGCCGCGCGCGCCTTCGGCATGGCAGATCGGGCACTCGCCCTCGATGTAGCGGTCCGGCAGGGTGCGGCCGGTGGACGGGGAGATAGCCACCTGCTGCGTGCCCTTGTAGATGTAGCCGTTCTTCAGGCACTGCGTGAACATCTCCTGCACCACGTGCTCGTGGTTGCCGGTGGTGGTGCGCGTGAACAGGTCGTAGCTCAGGCCCAGGTCGCACAGGTCCTTGGCGATCACGCGGTTGTAGCGGTTGGCGAGCTCCTGCGCGCTCAACCCCTCCTTCTCCGCCTCGACGAGGATCGGGGTGCCGTGTTCGTCGGTACCGGAGACCATCAGCACGTCGTTGCCCTTCATGCGCTCGTAGCGCGCGTACACGTCGGAGGGCACGCCGAAACCGGCCACGTGGCCGATGTGGCGGGGGCCGTTCGCGTACGGCCATGCAACATTCACCAGAATATGACTCATAAGACCGAATTATCGGGCGCGGCGGGGACACCGGAACGCGTCCGCGACCGTGGACAAACCCCCGCCCATCCACCGGATTGCGCACAACGCCGCAGGCCCCGTCGCGCGGATTCGCGGCCGGCCCCGCGGGCGGGTACCGTTGCGCGCCATGAGCCATCCCCCGAACCACCCGCCCTATCTGCCGATGACGTCGCCGCCGACGCCCGGCTCAAGCCCCCTCCGGGTCGAACCGATGGTGCCGTCGATCCTGCGACTGCACGACCTGCCGGGCCCGCTGAGCCTCTCCCGTCTCGCCGCGAACGGCACGGTGCACACGCTCGACCCGGACAGCGGCTATTGGCACGACCACGCGGCCACCCTGTACGGCCGCGCGACGATCATCCACCGCATCATCCCGTTCGCCTCGTCGGCGTGCGCGCTCACCGCGCTGTGGGTGTGGATGGGCGGCGACTTCCCGGACACACTCGACGTGCTGTCGCGCTCGCACTTCCGCGCGGCCCAGCACGGCCACCGCATCCGCGTGTTCTCGCGGCAGGTCACGATGCGGCATCTGACCAGCCTCGGCGCGCTCAGCCTCACCGACCCCACGCGCACCGCATGCGACATCGCCTCGCTGTTCCGCGACGATGCGCCCGCACGCGGGTTCCGCGGACTCGACGGCGCCGTCGTCGACCTCATGGACGCCTATGGGTTCTCCCCCGACGACTGCATCTCGCTGCTCGACGAGAACCCGAACATGCCGGCGACGCCGCAGGCGCGGGCCTTCCTCGTCCAGGTGGGCCGATGCTACGGGCACCGTCACGGGGCGGTATGGCAGGCGACGGCGATCGGCCGGACGCCGCGTGAGGAGGACATCCCATGAGCGCCGGGAACGGGCGACGCGCATCGGGGTCGGCGCATCGGTCATCACGCAGGACGCACAGGCGGCAACGGCGCGCGACGCGACGGCTGCGGGCGTTGGCGCGCGCCGGTCGGCTCGGCCGCATGGCGCATGGCATGGCGGGCGCCGGCACGGCCGCACGCGGACGCAAGGCGCTGGAGCCGCCCGCTCCCCCGCTGGAGCTCACGCCGCTCGTCGCCGCCGACCCGGCGACCGGCATGGACGTGCTGTGGCATATCGCGCGCACCGCGCCCGAACTGCGGCGGTGGCTCGTCGCCAACCCGAATGCGGACGCGGCGCTGCTCGAATACGTCTCGCAGGCCGGCGGGCCGGGCGTGAAGCGCGCGCTCACCGTGCTGCTGGACTCGTTGGATTCCCGGCAGGCGCGCCGGCGCGGCCGCACGCCTACTGCTTGATGGCGAGCACGGCCTGGTAGACCTGCTTGCGGTTGACGAGCGAACCGTCGGGCAACGGGTGCTCGCCGACGACCTGGGTGATCGCCTCCTTGATGCGCAGCCCGTCCTCGAGCGCGCGGTCGATGGCCAGCACGGCCAGATCCTCGACGGACAGGCTGCTCGGCGCCACAGCGGCGGCCTCCTCGTCGGAGGCGCCCGCGACGACGAGCACCATCTCGCCGCGCGGCGGATCCTCGCGCACGCCGTCGCGGATCTCGACGATCGTGCCGCGGCGGATCTGCTCGTAGTCCTTGGTCAGTTCGCGGCACAGCGCCATACGGCGGTTCGGGCCGAACGCGTCGAGCAGGTCCTCCATCGACTCCTCGATGCGGTGCAGCGTCTCGTAGAACACCATCGTGCGTCGCTCCCCCTGCAGCATGCGCAGGTGCTGCACGCGTTCGGAATGCTTGCGCGGCAGGAATCCCTCGTAGCAGAAGCGGTCGGTGGGCAGTCCGGACAGGGCGAGCGCGTCGAGCACGGCGGAGGGGCCGGGCGCGCAGGTGACCGGCAGGCCGCGTTCGATGGCGCGGCGCACGATCGCCAGGCCCGGGTCGTTGATGGTGGGCATGCCCGCGTCGGAGACGACGAGCACGGTCGCGCCGGTCTCCACGTTGTCGAGCAGGCCGTCGGCCTTGTCGCGCTCGTTGTGGTCATGGTAGGCGACGACGCGGCCGTTCACGTGCACGCCGAGACGGTTCGCGAGGTCGTAGAGGCGGCGCGTGTCCTCGGCGGCGACGATGTCGGCGCGTTCGAGCAGCGCGCGCAGTCGTGCGGACGCGTCGCCCACGTTGCCGATCGGGGTTGCGGCGAGCACCACGGTGCCGGCCGGGACGGCGACGGGCGTCGCCGCGCCACCGCCCACGGCCGCCGCGCCGGCCTTCGCCCCGGCCGGTTCGTTCACGTCGTTCACGTTCACATCCGCTGCATTGGTCATGCCTCCAGTATCCCCCACCCCCTCGGACGCGCCGTCGCGAACGTGCGGCGACGCCTCCCCCTCCGCCTTCCGCACGAACCCGCTTCCAGAACGATGACCACATGATGGACATACCGTGTCCGTATCGCTAGACGCGGGAGTCCGCCGGCGGACGCCGCGCCGCGCCCCTGAGTATTGTGCTGCGCAGTACGCATGGGAACCATACGCACGCGAACGCAACGCCGCGCCGCACGGCGACGCGCGTGCGACACGGCCCGAAGGAAGGAAGGCCGTCGAAGTGCGAACGATATGGCGCGTATTCACCCGCGACCTGACGCGCATCCTGCGCAACCCGGTCGCCGTCGTGGTCACGCTGGGCGTGGCGATCATCCCGTCGCTGTACGCATGGTTCAACATCCTCGCGAACTGGGACCCGTATTCGGCCACCGGCAACATCCAGGTCGCCGTGGCGAACAACGACCGCGGCGTCGACTCGCCGCTCGTCGGCAGACTGAACGCCGGCAGGCAGGTCGTCACGCAGCTCAGGCGCAACCACCAGCTCGGCTGGCGCTTCGTCGACGAGACGGACGCGCTCGAAGGCATGCAGTCGGGCTCCTACTACGCGGCCATCGTCCTGCCGAAGGACTTCAGCGCCAGTCTCGTCGACGCCGTCACCGACCCGGCGAAACGCCCGAAGATCACCTACTACGTCAACGAGAAGAAGAACGCGATCGCGCCGAAGATCACCGACACCGGCGCCACCGCCATCGACGAGCAGATCAACCAGGCGTTCGTCACCACCGTCGGCAACACCGTCGCCAAGGCGGTGGCGGACGCCGGCGACGACCTCGACCAGGCGACCACGCGCACGCAGGACGACGTGATCGGCGACCTCGACGCCGTCGCCGCGTCCATCCGCAAGGCGAACGCTGCGCTGGCCGACGTCCAGACCACGCTCGACCGATCCGACGGCACCATCGCCGACGCGAAACGCACCACCGCCTCGCTGAAATCCGCGATCGCCGCCGCGCAGCGCACTTCCGCGCAATCGGGCACGCTGCTCGAACGGGCGCAGGCCTCGTCGCAGAAGCTCACCACGACGATGGTCGGCGCACTCGACCAGGGGTCGTCCGACCTGTCCGGCATCGGCGTGAAGGTCAACACCGCCGCCGGGAACGTGACGGACACGCTCAATCGCACACAGGAATCCGTGGACCAGATCCACGGCGCGTTGTCCACGCCGCTCAACGACACGGCCGCCGCGGTCGAAAGCCTCAAGGACGCGCTGCGGCGGGCCGGCATCGACGAGAACACCACCGACCCGGCCGGCCAACGCATCTGGGCGCAGGTGAACGCGCTGGCCGACGCGGTCGCCGCACAGCGGAAGCAGGTCGACGACTTCCAGTCGAACGCCACGCGGTTCATCACCGCCGGCAAGGACGCCACGACGAACCTGTCCGGCGCGGCCGGCTCGGCCGTCAACGGCGGCATCACGGGCCTCAACACGGCGCGCGGCACACTCACCGGCACCATCGCGCCGAGCCTCACCGCCTCGCTCAACAACTTCGCCGCGCTCAACGGCACGCTCGGCGGCACCCTCACCTCGCTGTCCGGCACCATCGACCAGACCGACGGACTGCTCGACCAACTGTCCGGCACCATCGCGCAGACGAAGACCACGGTGTCGGGTACGCGCGACTCGCTCGACCGACTCATCGGCGACGTGAACACCGTGCGCACCGACATCGCCACGCTCGACAGCTCCGCGACCTACCGCGCCGTCAAGGACCGCCTGCATCTGGACGACAAGGAGTTCGGCAAGTTCATGGGCTCGCCGGTCACGCTGAACACGCGCACCGTCTACCCGACCGACAACTACGGTTCGGCGGTCACGCCGTTCTACACGAACCTCGCCCTGTGGGTGGGCGGATTCGTGCTCATCGCCATCTACAAGCTCGAAGTGGACCGCGAGGAGCGCGGCGAACTGCGCCACCTGACCGCCACGCAGGCGTACATGGGGCGCTGGATGCTGCTCGTCTCGATCGGCCTGCTGCAGGCGCTCATCGTGATGATCGGCGACCTCGTGCTCGGCATCCAGTGCGAGCACCCGGTCCTGTTCGTGCTCGCCGGCCTCATATGCTCGTTCGTCTACGTGAACATCATCTACGCGCTGGCGGTCGCGTTCCGGCACATCGGCAAGGCGGTGGCCGTGATCCTCGTCATCGTGCAGATCCCGGGCGCATCCGGCCTCTACCCCATCGAGCTCATGCCCGATTTCTTCCGCGAACTGCACCCGTGGCTGCCGTTCACCTACGGCATCAACGCGATGCGCGGCCCGATCGCCGGCACCTACGCGAACCACTACTGGCTGGATCTGGGCCATCTGCTGTGCTATCTGCCGGTCGCGCTGTTCGTGGGGCTCGTGGTGCGCCGCTACGCGATGAACCTCAACGCGCTGTTCGACCGCCGCCTCGGCGACACCGACCTCATGATCACCGAGCACAATTCGATGGTCAACGAACGGGTGCGGCTCACCTCCACGTTCCGCGTGGCCGCGAACTCCGCCGAACTGCGCGAGTTCGTCAAGCGCCGCGCGCACCGGTTCTTCGACCGCTACCCGAAGATGATCGTCTCCGGCCTGGTGCTGCTCACCGTGCTGCCGTTCCTGTTCCTGCTGCTGCTGTTCTTCACGAAGGCGAAGATCGCGATGCTGTCCGCGTGGATCGCGTCGATCATCGTCATCGACGCGTTCCTCATCATCGTCGAATACACGCGCGAGAACTACGCGCGAGAACTCGGCGTGAGCGCGCTGAACGCCGACCAGTTCCGCGACGTGATGCTCAACGGCTACATCTGGCGGCGCCGGCACGTGGGCGCCCACACGGGCACCCACGCGGCCCCGCCCGCCACTGCGGAACCCGCTCCGGCACCGAATCCGGAGCCGGTTCCGGACGGTATGGGCACCGCGGATACCGAAGACGCCACGGACAGCGTGGACACCGAAGACCTGACCGAACGGCTGCGCGGCGTCTCCGACGCGACGCGGCCCGCCGATACGAAGGGCACGAAGGGAGGCACGCGATGAGGAACATCTGGCGCATCTTCGCACGCGACGTGCAGCAGGCCACGCGCAACGTGATCGCGATCATCGTGGCGATGGGCCTGGTCATCGTGCCGGCCCTGTACGCGTGGTACAACATCGCGGCGAGCTGGAACCCGTACGGCAACACCAAGGCGCTCAAGGTCGCCGTGGCCAACACGGACGCCGGATACAAGTCCGACCTCATGCCCGTCAGGGTCAACGTGGGCGAGACGGTGACGAGCGCGCTGCGCGCCAACCACCAGCTCGACTGGCAGTTCGTGGACAAGGAGAAGGCCATCGACGGCGTGCATTCGGGCACATACTACGCGGCGCTCGTCATTCCCAAAAGCTTCAGCGCCGACATGATGACGCTCTTCTCCCCCAAGATCCGCCACGCGAAGCTCGACTACTACCTCAACGAGAAGATCAACCCGATCGCGCCGCACATCACCGACCAGGGCGCGAGCACGGTCGCCACCACCATCGACCGCACGTTCGTCAAGACGCTGGGGCAGGTGGCGCTGGGACTCGCCTCCAACGTGGCCACCTACGCGGACAGCCTGCAGATGAAGCAGTACATGGACAACGCCACGCAGCACATCACGGCGATGTCCTCGCAGCTCAAGGGGGCGTCGGCGCAGGCGTCGGCGTACGCGGACCTGCTCGGCGCGGCCGACGGCGTCATCGCCTCGACCGACCGGCTGCTCGGGTCGGCCGGCGACAGCGCGGCATCCGCGCGCAAGGCGCTGAAACAGGGGCGGCAGGGGGCGAAAAGCCTCTCCAAGGCGATGTCCGGCGCAGCCGACGGCGTCGACGGGGCGCTGCGCCAGGCCGGCGACGCCTACGACCAGGTCGACCGCCACATCGACGCGGCGTTCGGCGACGTGAACACGCAATCCGGGCAGGTCGCGGCCACGCTCACCGACCTGCAGTCGAAAGTCGGCGCGCAGGCCGAGGCGTACGGCAAATACGCCGACGCGCTGCGTTCGCTCGCCGGCTCGGTGCCGGGCGACGGGGCGGCCGCGCAGGCGGCGCGCGACGCGCTCAACACCGCCGCCGACCAGGCGCAGACCGTGCAACGGCAGCTGAGCGACGCGGCCGCCTCGCTCGGCGACGCGGCGAAACGCGTGACCGACGGCACAGCCGATATGGAGTCGACGCGTCAGGAGCTCAAAACGCAGATCGCGGCCGCGCGCAAGTCGCTGGACGACGCCGCCTCCACCTACCGGTCCACGCTGCGCCCGCAGATCGACGCGCTCACCGCGTCGATGAACGACATGGTCTCGCAGGCCGGCACCGTCATCGACGGGCTGACCGCCACCACGGCGAGCGTGCGGGGCCTGTCCGGCGGCGTCTTGTCGTCCCTGGCCGACGTGCGCTCCACGTTCGACGACACGGCGAGGATGCTGGGCGAATCCGCCACGAAGCTCGACGACCTCAACGCGAAGTTCACCGCCGCGGTGAGCGGCATCGGCGGTTCCGGCTCCGGGGCGGACGGCTCCGGAAGCGGCGTCGACCTGTCCGCGATCACGTCCGCCGACCCGGACGCCATCGCCACGCTGCTGTCCGCACCGGTATCGGTCGACCGCGAGGCGATCTACCCGATCGCGAACTACGGGTCCGCGATGGCGCCGTTCTACACGATCCTGGCGATCTGGGTGGGCGCGATCATCCTCGTCGCGATGCTCAAGGTCGCGATCTCGGACCATGAGAAGGCGAAGATCCTGGGACTCGGCAACGTGCTGCCGCTGGGCGAGGACGTGGGGCTGCGCGACGCGGTGATCATCGGACGGGCCGCCGGGCCGGGCGCGATGCTCGACGTGCTGCGCAAGCCCCATTCGGAATCGCCGGGCAACGCGCGCCGGTTCGGCCTGCGCCTGCACCAGGAGTACTTCGGCCGGTACATGATCTTCGGCACGCTCGCGCTCATGCAAGGCACCCTCGTATGCCTCGGCGACCTGCTGTATCTGGGCGTGCAATGCGAGCACCCGGTCCGGTTCATGATGGTCGGCTGGCTTGCGGCGCTCGTGTTCTCGAACATCGTGTACACGCTCACCGTCTCGTTCGGCGACATCGGCAAGGCGATCGCCGTGGTGCTGCTCGTCATGCAGGTGGCCGGATCGGGCGGCACGTTCCCCGTCGAGACGCTGCCGCCGTTCTTCCAGGCGGTCTCGCACTGGCTGCTGTTCCCGTACGCGGTGGACGCGATGCATTCGGCCATGGCCGGCGCCTACGGCATGGAGTACTGGGTGGCGATGGGCAAGCTCGCCCTGTTCCTGATGCCCTCGCTCGTGCTCGGCCTGGTGCTGCGCAAACCCGTGATCCACCTCAACGACTGGATCATCCGCAACCTCGAAAGCACCAAGGTGATGTAAGGGGCGCATGCCGGAGCCTGTGCGCCGGAAATCGTCGCACGCGGTTTCCCCGCGCGATTTCCCGCATGCGGCTTCGCGAAACGCCCGCGAGGATTCCGGCACGGCACCGCTCGTGTGAATACGGGTTTGCGGTGTCCCCCGACGCCGAAAGCCGAGGGACACCGCAAAGACGAAGACGCTTCGAACACCTAGAACTTGATCGTCCTATACACGCCGTTGCTCGTGCTTCCGCCGACGACCACGATATCGACGCCCGCGATCTGGTCCGGATCGATCTCATCGGAATCGGCGCCCAGATCGATGTAGTGGTTGGAATACACCGCCCACAGCTCCTTTTCGGAGTGAGCGGGGATTGTCTTATCCCCGCTCCCCTCCGAGTTGGCCGAGGAATCCCCATTCTCCGCAAACGATTTGGCCGCCGATTCGCTCTGGTAGAAAGCGGCCGCCTGCAGCTGCTTCAGATTCTTCGCATTGGAGCTTTCGAACATCATGTAGGGCACCGGATACTCCGGCGAGGAATCCGACAACGCTTTGTCACCATCGTTCTTGATCGTGAATTTCACCGCGGTGGCCTGCTTGCCCTTGAAGGCCGTATCGGTGATTGTCACCGTCACCTTGCCTCCGTCATCGAGCCGGCCGGATCCGTTGGACAGGCACTTCAGTTCGATGGTCTTCCAAGCTTCCTTGAAGCTCATGCCGTCTCCGAAACTCACCGAGCTGGGGCTCTCGCACGACGATGAAGTCCCCTGCCCGCTTCCCGTACCGCCGGCCGACGTCTGGCCGCCACAGGCGGCAAGCCCGATAAGCAGACACGCTCCGGCAGCCAGCGCCGCCGTCTTCCTGATCATCCCCATTGCAATCTCTCCTTTGACTGACACTGTCGGGTCAGGAACCAGCATCGGTCGTGGGGGGGGGACTTCTTCCGAAACCCCCGTCAAGCGAATGCGGAAACGTCCATGAACCACAACCGAAACACACCGGCCCCACAGCCGAACACACCCACCGACCCAACACGCGTCCAACACGAGGATCGGGTTCGACCGACCCGCCGCCATGCCTGGTTTACACTGAAATCACCCAATGACACAAAGGAGAAGACCATGGGCGACCCGCAGTACCAGCCTCAAGGAACGCCGCCACAGATGCCCTCGGAGATCCCGAGCCAAGAGGGACGGCCACAACCGGAATACGGCCAATACGCCCCCCCCAATCCCCCTGAGTACAATCAGCAACAACAAGTAGCAGCCCCTTACTACACACAGCCCATGGAACAGGGCGCCGCACAACAAGGCAAAACCATAACGCTCAAGCCTTGGCAACTTATTGTTGGGGCGATCGGTGCGATATTGGCGGGAATGATCATCCTCATCATCATTTCAGTGGCCGCGACGAGCGGTGAGAGCGCCTCAGCTCCGGCCCAATCGGAGACTTCTTCGACAACCGATGGTGCACAGTCGGATAAATCCAAGGAATCCAATACGCCGGCGATGAAAACCATCAGCTATATCACGGTCAAGTATTCCGGTCCCGCAACCGCCGGCACGGAAATCAACGACACTGCGGATGGCATCGACGTGACGGTCCACTATAGCGACGGCAGCAGCAGGGCCGCTACCGAATTCACGGTGAAGAACCCCGGCACGTTGGAGTCGGGCAAGAGTCATGAATTCACTGTCGAATGCCAGGGGCATGAAGCGAGTTTCACCGTCCAGGTAGAGGAAACGGATGATGAGTTCAAGGCTTCGGCCCAGGATATTCCGTTTGACGATCTGGCGCGTAATCCTGATGCCAATATGGGCAAACGAGTGCATTTCCGCGGCAAGATTATTCAGGTGATCGAAGACGGGAATGCGGTGCAATACCGCGTAAGCGTCCAACAAGGCGATTACGGCATTTGGGATTCCGACAAGGTGATCTACGTCGTATACTCACGTTCCGGCAATGACAACCGCCTTCTTAAAGACGACATCGTCGAATTGTGGGGCACTTCCACCGGAACAATCACATATCAATCCACCATGGGCGGGAATATCACCATTCCCAGTGTGATTGCGAAAATCATGCAGATCTCCCAATGACCACTATCGGGTGACGAGCCGAGTTGCTCGGTTCGTCACCCGCTCACGGCCCGCATAATCACAACGCTGGCGGGACGACATAAATGTCGCCCCGCCGATGAGCAAATCGGCCGATCTAATCCAACGATCAAGATGCAGCTCAAACACATGAACCTCCTTTCCCTCGGAGGCCACGTTTCTTCCCGGCATACACCGACACTCTTTCCCATCAAAGTGCCGAAATCCACTGCCCCGCTTATACGCGCGCGGTTTTGTGGGTTATGTGCGCGGTTTTTGGATAACGTGTGCAGTTGGGCCATGTACATGCGCAGTGAGGTTCTGAAGAGCCAACGAATCCGGACACGTGCAATGACTGCGAATGGCGGAATTCCGCCATTCCGCACACAGGCCAATCAGCGAGACCCGCCGGTCTACCAGACCCCACTCCGCACGTACAGTCCGTAACTCCACACGCACATCCAAAACTCCGCAGATATAGCCCCGTGCAGCGCGGCGATGCGGAAAATAAAAAAACCCTCCGGGGTGGAATCCGGAGGGTTTGTGGAGCTGATGGTAATCGAAACCACGACCTCTTCGATGCGAACGAAGCGCTCTACCAACTGAGCTACAGCCCCGTGGTTTGTTGTCTTGCTTCGCAGGACAACTCAGCCTACTTTAGTCGCCGTTCACGAATTCGCAACCCGACACGCCGCACCCATGGCCGCCTCGAGCACAACCATGGCCGCATACGACGGAGCCCGGCCCCATGTGGGGCCGGGCTCCGCTCGGCATCCATTCAAACCGTTACCGAAGTTTCAGGCCTTCGACGCCGGATTCAGGGCCCGATTCGGGGCCATTGGAACCGAAGCCGTCGCTTGCGTTCTCGGCAATTCAGTCCTCGGCGCGCTCGGCGGCCGCGTGATGTGCGGCGGGCTCCTTCTTCTTGCCGAACTTCGCTTTGACCAAGCCGACGATCGTCGGGATCAGGGAGACGGCGAGGATGAGCACGATCACGAGCTCGAAGTGCTTCTGCACGGCGGGGATGTTACCGAAGAAGTAGCCGAGCAGCGTGAACAGGGACGACCAGATGAAGCCGCCGAGCACGGAGAACGGCGTGAAGCGGCGCCAGCGCATGCCGGAGATGCCGGAGATGAACGGCATGAACGTACGGATGAACGGGAAGAAGCGGCCGAGGAACACGGCGAGCGGACCCCACTTCTCGATCATCGCCTCGGTCTTGGCGATGCGCTCCGGCGTCATGGCCTTGACCTTGCCGGAGGCGATGATGCGGCGGCCGAAGAAGTGGCCGATGAAGTAGTTGCACTGGTCGCCGATGATCGGCGCGCACCACACGACGGGCAGCAGGTAGTGCAGCGGCAGCGCGACCTTGCCGGTGGCGGCGTCGGGCGCGGCGAACACGCCGGCCGCGAACAGCAGGGAGTCACCGGGCAGGAACGGGAAGAAGACGACGCCGGTCTCGATGAAGACGATGAGGAAGATGAAGCCCAGGGTGGGCGCGACGCCCATGGCAATCCACCCGGCGATGGCCGCGCGCGGATCCTTCAGCAGCTCGATGATGAAATGTACAAAACCCATGTATTTCCGTGTTTCCTATGTGTTCTCTTGCAGACATAAAGGGGCCGCCGGCAGTCGGACTGACGGCCGCGAATCAACCGTCAATCACCATACCAGCAGCCCCTATAAGAAATCACTCAGAAACGGCGGCGCCCCGCCACCGCGCAGGACCGAGAGCGCCGCGACGGCAAGCGGACTACGCCTCGAGGCGGCGACGCACGATCGCGTCGATCGCCGCCGCGTCGACGCCCTCATAGCCGTCGATGGAGGTGAACTGCGGGCCGTTCGACGTGTCGGTGCGGATCGTGCACGTCTGCGCGATGACGGTTGCCCCGGACGCGGCTCCGGCGGCGAGGCCGACGGGGGTGTCCTCGAACACCGCGCACCTGGCCATGTCCTCGGGCGCGATGCCCAGCTTCGAGGCGGCCAGCAGGTACGGTTCGGGGGACGGCTTGTGCTTGGCGTCGTCGTCGCCGCACACGTACCCGGAGAACAGTCCGGGGGCGGCGGCGAGCACGTTCTCGACGATCGGGCGCGGCGAGGTGCTCACCAGCATGGTCGGTACGCCGGCCTCCTTGAGCGAACGCAGCGTGTCGAGCACGCCGTCGATCCACGGCATGTGCATCTTCTCATGTTCGAACACGTAGGCCTTGAGCTGCACGTCGATCTCCTCCACGGACAGCGTGCACCCGTGTTCGATCATCTTGCGGGCCACGTCGGGCACGGGGGTGCCGGAGCACTCCCAGCCGAGGTCCTCCGTCCAATGGCCTCCGTTGGCCTCGGCGAGCTCGATCTCGCCGTCGTGCCACAGCGGCTCCGAGTCGATGAGCGTGCCATCGAGATCCCAGAACACGGCTTTGAGCAGCATGATTCCTCCGTCCGTCATCAGCGGCCGGGACGGTCCACACACCCGGCCTGCGTTTTCCGTATCAATCTCACCAAAGCAACCCGACAGACACGACACGAATCATCACACAATCGTGCGCGATAATAACAAAACCGCACATCGGGATTCAGCATCCCGCTGTGCGGTCGGTAAAGAAAAAGACGGGGAAACGACGGATGAGCAGGGCCCATCCCGTCACGGTCACGTCGCGTCGGAACCGCCCCGCCCTGGACGTTTACGCCCTTTGCAAGCCCTTACCGGACGCCTACGCGCCGAACCCGTACAGCACCACGGATTTGGCGTCCGGGTCGGACTCCGCATGCCTGTGCGGACGGCCGGGCAGTTCACGCGTCTGCGTGCGGATCGCGCGGCGCCACATGCGCGCGCTGTTGGAGCGTTGCATCTCGATGATATCGCCATCGCGCCCGGCGGCGAACACGCTCTCCTCGCCGGCCGATTGCAGCCTGCGCACCTGACGGCGCAGCTGGCGGTTCTCCTCCTGCAAGGTGAGGATGCGGGTCACGCCCGCCAGATTGATGCCCTCGGATTGGCTCAGCCGTTGCGCCTGCACGAGACGGTCGATGTCACGCAGGCAGTACCGGCGGGCACCGCCCTCCGTGCGCTGCGGCGTGACGAGGCCGACCCGGTCGTATTGGCGCAGGGTCTGGGGGTGGATGTTGGCGACTTCGGCCGCCTGGCCGACGGTGAACACCGGCAGTTCGAGGTCGAAGCCGGCGTCGTCGGCACCGTCGAGGTCGGCGCGTCCGAGCACGATCGCCGTCGCGCACATCGCATACAGCTGGCGCACCTCACGTGCGATCCTCGCCATCATTCACCTCCTGAAAACCACTGATCGCGGCCCCGATGGACCGCGGCGGACCGGCGACGCTGGGCGGGTCACCGCTCGACGTAGTCGCCGGCCGCCTTGTCGAACTCCTTGGCGGCGTGCTTGACGCCCAGACCCGGCTTGGCCGGCACCTGGATCATCACACGGCCGACGAGGTCGCCGGGCGCATTGCCCGTCTGGACGCCCTTGCCGGAAATCCGCACCTCGGCGCCGCTGGACGAGCCGGCGGGCACCTTGAACGTGACGGTCTCGCCGTCGATGTCCTTAGCCTCGACCTTCGCCCCGGCGACGGCCTCGGCGACGCTCACGGGCAGGTCCATGACGAGGTCGTGGCCGCGCATCGTGAACGTGGCGTCGGGCTTCACGTTGACCTGCAGGTACAGGTCGCCGTGCTTGCCGCCGTTGACGCCCGCGTGGCCCTTGCCGGACAGGCGGATCTTCTGCCCGTCCTTCACGCCGGCCGGGATGTGCGTCTTGAACTTGGAGCCGTCCACGGACAGCGACACGGTCGCGCCCTTGGCGGCCTGGCGCAGCGTCAGGCTGATCTTCGAGTTGCGGTCCTTGCCCCGCTTGGGCTGCGGGGCCTCCTCGTAGGGGGAGCCGCCGTACGCACCGGCGTTGCCGTACGCACCGTAGGGCGAGCCGCCCTGCGCGCCGGCGCCGGCCGCGCCGCCGAACATGGAGAAGATGTCGTTGAGGTTCGGGTTGCCG
Source organism: Bifidobacterium platyrrhinorum (assembly GCF_010667645.1). Classification (GTDB taxonomy): domain Bacteria; phylum Actinomycetota; class Actinomycetes; order Actinomycetales; family Bifidobacteriaceae; genus Bifidobacterium; species Bifidobacterium platyrrhinorum. Next base: position 19,880 of record NZ_WHZV01000004.1, on the reverse strand, counting down.
CCGCCGGACGTGGAGAAGCGGATGCGGGAGCCGTTGCCGCCCATGCCGGACGCGCCGCCGAACATCGAACCGAAGATGTCGGAGAATCCGGAGGCGTCGAAGCCGCCCTGGCCGGAGCCGCCGGCGAAGCGGGCGCCGCCCATGCCGAACTGGCGGATCGCATCGTACTTCTGGCGCGAGTCCTTGTTGCTCAGCACGTCGTAGGCCTCGGAGATGTCCTTGAACTTCTCCTCGGCCTCCTTCGTCTTGTTGAGGTCGGGATGGTACTTGCGGGCCAGCTTGCGGTAGGCCTTGGTGATGTCGGAGTCGGAGGCGTCCTTGGAGACACCAAGGACCTTGTAGAAGTCTTTGCTCAGCCATTCGTTCTCAGCCATTCATGTCTCCTTTCGTAAGTCTTGGTGATAGTGAGCAAGCGGCTCCCCTCGATCGGAGGGGAGCCGGGAATATCAGTTGTGCGGGGAGGCGACGACGACGCGGGCGGCGCGGATCACGCGGTCGCCGATGCGGTAGCCGGCCTCCACGACCGTGTCGACGGTCTCCTTCTCGGCCGTATCGTCCGGCTTGTGCAGGATCGCGTCGTGCTTGGTCGGGTCGAACTCCTCGCCGGCCTCGCCGAACTTCTCGACGCCGAACTTCTCGAACGCCTTGTCGATCTTCGCGGCGACGGCCTTGAACGAATCGTCCATCTCGCTGTTGGCGCGGATGCGGTCGATATCGTCGAGCGCGGGCAGCAGCGCGGTGAGCACGTCGATGATGCCGTGCTCGCGGAAGCGCTCCTGCTCCTTCTTCGCGCGGTTGCGGAAGTTGATGAACTCCGCGCGCTCGCGCTGCAGCGCCTCGAGGTAGTCGGCGGCCTCCTTCTTGGCCTGGCCCAGAGGGGTCAGGGTGTCGGAGTCGGCCTTGTCGTCGGAGGCCTTGCCCTCCGGGGCCTTGTCATCGCCCGCGGCGTCCGCGGCACCGGCCGCGTCCGTCCCCTCGGCGGAGGGGGTGGAACCAGCGGCCGCGTTCTGCGAAGCGGCGGCCGCGTCGGCCGGGGTGTCGGCCGGGGCCGACGACGCGGTGTTCTTCGCGTCGTCGGCGTCGGGCAGGTCGTTCAGGTAATCGTCCTTGTTGAACTCAGCCATCGGACGGGACCTTACTTGTTGTCCTTGTCATCGTCGTCCACGACCTCGGCGTCCACCACGTCGTCGTCACCGCCGTTGGAGGCGGAACCGGCGCCCGCGGCACCGGCCGCACCGGCCGCGTCCGCCGCGCCCTGCTGGGCGTAGAGGACCTGGCCGATCTTCTGGGCGGAGGTCATCAGCTCGGTCTGGGCGGTCTTGACCTTCTCGATGTCGTCGCCCTTGAGGGCTTCCTTGAGGGCGTTGACCTTCTCGGTGACCTCGTTGGCGACCTCATCGGACAGCTTGTCCTTGTTGTCGGCGACGAGCTTCTCGGTCTGGTAGGCGAAGGCCTCGGCCTGGTTGCGGGTCTCGGCGTCCTCCTTGCGCTTCTTGTCCTCGGCCTCGTGGGCTTCGGCCTCCTTGACCATGCGGTCGATCTCGTCCTTCGGCAGGCCGGAACCGCCGGTGATGGTCATCGACTGCTCCTTGCCGGTGCCCTTGTCCTTGGCGGACACGTGCACGATGCCGTTGGCGTCGATGTCGAAGGTGACCTCGATCTGCGGGACGCCACGCGGGGCCGGAGCGATGCCGGTCAGCTCGAAGGTGCCCAGCGGCTTGTTGTCGCGCGCGAACTCGCGCTCGCCCTGGTAGACCTGGATCAGCACGGACGGCTGGTTGTCCTCGGCGGTGGAGAACACCTCGGAACGCTTGGTCGGGATGGCGGTGTTGCGGTCGATGAGCTTGGTCATGATGCCGCCCTTGGTCTCGATGCCGAGGGAGAGCGGGGTCACGTCGATGAGCAGGACGTCCTTGCGGTCGCCCTTGATGACGCCGGACTGCACGGCGGCGCCGACGGCGACGACCTCATCCGGGTTGACGGACTGGTTCGCTTCCTTGCCGCCGGTGAGCTCCTTGACGAGCTCCTTGACGGCCGGCATACGGGTGGAGCCGCCGACGAGCACCACGTGGTCGATGTCGCCCACGGAGATGTTCGCGTCGCGCAGCACGTTGTTGAACGGCGTGCGGCAGCGGCCGAGCAGGTCGGAGGTCATTTCCTCGAAGTGCGCACGGGTCAGGGTCTCGTCCAGGTGCACCGGGGTGCCGTCGGGCGTCATGGCCAGGTACTGCATGGAGATGGAGGTGGAGGTCGAGGAGGAGAGTTCCTTCTTGGCCTGCTCCGCGGCTTCCTTCAGACGCTGCAGGGCGATCTTGTCCTTGCTCAGGTCGATGCCGTACTTGTTCTTGACTTCGGTGACGAGCCAGTCGATGATCTTCTGATCCCAATCGTCGCCGCCGAGGTGGTTGTCGCCGTTGGTGGCCTGCACCTGGATGGTGGAGAAGCCGTCCTCGTCCTTGCCGATCTCCAGCAGGGAGACATCGAAGGTGCCGCCGCCGAGGTCGAAGACCAGGATGCGCTCGTCCTCCTTGCCCTTCTCGAGGCCGTAGGCCAGCGCGGCCGCGGTCGGTTCGTTGATGATGCGCAGGACGTTCAGGCCGGCGATCTTGCCGGCGTCCTTGGTGGCCTGACGCTGGGCGTCGTTGAAGTACGCCGGGCAGGTGATGACGGCGTCGGTGACCGGCTCGCCGAGGTAGGCCTCGGCGTCCCTCTTCAGCTTCATCAGGATCTGCGCGGAGATCTCCTGCGGGGTCCACTTCTTGCCGTCGATCTCGACGGTCCAGTCGGTGCCCATGTGACGCTTGACGGAGGAGATGGTGCGGTCGACGTTGGTCACGGCCTGACGCTTGGCGACCTCGCCGACGAGGATCTCGCCGGACTTGGAGAACGCGACCACGGACGGCGTGGTGCGCGCGCCTTCGGCGTTGACGATGACGGTGGGTTCGCCGCCCTCGAGGGTGGCGATGCAGGAATTCGTGGTGCCCAGATCGATACCAACTGCACGTGCCATAATGTGTGCTCCTTTTGTCTTGTTCGTTCTTACGTTCTTCGCTCAGGTTCCGGATGCGATCGGTGCGGCCCGATCGCCCGGCCCTTTGCCGTTCCAAAACTTGAGCCTACACCACTCAACTTCCACTCCGCAAGTTTTATTCCCACATTCGCCACAGAATCTTGAGCGAGTCGCACTCAAGTTCAAAAACGCGAACGGAGCCGGCATCCACGGCGGCACCGGCACCGATGCCGCGACGACAACGTTCGCAGTAAGATGGAACGCCACACGGCAACGCACGAACGAGGAGGAGGAGGACACCATGGGCAAGGCCGATATCCACGACGTGGCCAAGGCGGCCGGCGTCTCCATCTCCACCGTCTCGCGCGCGTTCACGCGCCCCGAGCTCGTCTCCGCGAAGACCCGCGCCAAGGTGCTCGCCGTGGCCGACCAGCTCGACTTCAACATCTCCCGTTCCGCCACCGCGCTCAAGTCCGGCCGCACGAACCGCGTGGCGCTGCTGATGAACGAAAGCATCACCAGCTGGTTCAACACGCAGGTGTTCGCGGGTCTCGAATCGGCGATGCACCCGGCCGGCTACGACATCTCCCTGTTCCAGCACATCGACACGGCGGAGAACCGGCGGGACTTCTTCACCAACCTGCCGATCCGGCGCAACGTGGACGCGGTGGTCGTCGCCTCGTTCGCCATCGACCCGCACGAGGTGGAGCAGCTCCGGCGCATCCACGTGCCGATCGTCGGTATCAACATCCCATCCGACGAGGGGTTCGACGCGTCGGTCAGCATCGACGACGAGGAGGGCATGCGCAAGGCGACGCAGCATCTCATCGGACTCGGTCATCACCGCATCGTCTACCCGTGCTCCGAGGCGGTGAAGAACCTGGACGCCTCGATCGACGCCCGCACGCGCGGGTTCGTCCGCGCATGCGAGGAGGCGGAAGACCGGCACGACATCGACTGGCGGGTGCTCACCGTGCCGCGCGGGCCGGAATTCGTGGATTCCGCGCTGGCGGCCCTGCTCGCGCTCGACGAGTTCCCGGACGCGATCTGCTGCCAGATGGACATGATGGCGATTCCGCTCATGGTCAAGCTGGAACGCTACGGGCACCGCACGCCGCGCGACTATTCGATCATCGGCTTCGACGACAGCCCGTACGCGGACACACTCAATCTCACCACGATGCGGCAGGACCCGTACGCGATGGGCCGCAAGGCGGCGCTCAAGGCGCTCGATCTCATGCAGGGGAAGACGCTCGAGACCCCGCATGAGACGGTCGAGGCGCAGCTCGTCTTGCGCGGCACCGACGCCCCGTATCACGGCTGAACCGAACCGCCACAGCCGCCCGCCGGTCCGCGCCTACAGCAGGCGCACCTACAGCAGACACCCCGCCCACAGCATCAGCGGGTATAGCGCGGCGAACACCCATTTCGCCCACGCACGTCCATCGCGCCCGCGGTAGCCGAGTTCGCCGTTGCGGTAGTGGAGGATGGCGACGCCCACGGCCGGCGTGATGCACATGACCGCGCCCAGCAGGCCCGCGGTGAACATCATCGTGTTCTCGCGCGGCGACAGGAAACGGAACACCAGCACGAACATGAGCGTGAGCACGCCCACGGGCATGACCCTCTGCCGCACCCCGACGTGCAGCAGCAGATCCCACAGCACACCGGCCACGACCACCGCCGCGGCCGCGGCCCGCCACATCGCACCCGCGCATCCCGCGCGGAGCCGGTCGAGCACGACCAGCACGATGAGCGCGACCAGCAGCCCCCACACGGGATTCTGCACGCGCAGGTCGAGCCATCGCCCGGTCGTCAACCGGTCGTAGGCGGGTTCGGCGAGCGCCGCGACCGCACACAGACGCAGCGCGTACCGTCTCACGTCATGCGTGTGCCGCCATCCGTCGAACAGCAGCCACGCGTAGATCGGCACCGCGCACCAGGATGCGGCCTCGCAGACGACCGCGGCCGTCAGAGCGGTCATGTTGTCCGCCGTGGGCGCGCCGAACAGCAGCGGCATGACCGTGGTGGAGGCGACGGACAGCGCCATGAACACCGCGGCGATCGTCTTGAGCCGGAATACGGACAGACCCTTGCGACGTCTGCCGCCCACGGCCTGCTTGCGCTGTCGTTCCATTTCGATGTCGTTCATCATTCCTCCGTTGCGTTCGGGATTCCCGCCCGGCCGCACATCCCACGGGCGCTCAGACGCCCAGGTACTTCATGAGACCGGCGTAGTCGGGCCCGTCCAGGGAGAGGACGGCGTGCGCGCTCGACCGCGGATCGTCCTGCGGGGAGATCGCGGTGCGCAGGTAGACGCCGTCGATGCCTGCGACCTTCGCGCCGAGGATGTCCGCCCGCTCGTCGTTGCCGACCATCACCGTGCGGCCCGGATCGGCCAGGACCCCATCCAGCGCGATGCGGTAGATGCGCGGCGACGGCTTGCGCACGCCCACTTCACTGGAGATGACGATGCCGTCGAACAGCGACTCCAGTTCCAGCCCGCGCAGTTCCGGCCGCGTGTAGCCCGATTGCGCGTTGCTGACGAGCACCACCGTGAGGCCCGCTTCGCGCAGCCGTGTGAGCATGGCCTCGGCGCCCGGGTAGAGACGCAGCAGGCTGGTGCTGGCGCGACGGAACGTCCAGGCCAGCTGAAGGGCCCAGGGCAGCACCATCGGCCCGAGGTTGGTCAGGTCGCCCACGTCGGCCATCGCGATCGCCTGCGGATCCCTGGAGGCAGGGTCGACGACGGTATCCTCCGCCGCCAACGCCGCATAGACGGGCAGCAGGTCGGGCTCGGCGTTCCCGCCGCGCACGCCGGACGCCCGGGCCAGCACCGGCGCGGCGAGCGCGTCAAACCGGACCTTGAGCGCGGCCGCGTCACGGAACGTCACGCCGGAATGGTCCTCCAACACCTCGCGCAACGCCTCCCACGCGGCCGGCGACTCCTCGTCGGTGCGGATGTCCACCAACGTGCCGTACAGGTCGAAGAACACCGTGTCATAGCGGCGTTCCGGGACGTACTCAACCATGACGGCCTCTCCTCCATACGGTGATGCTGTACGGGGGCAACGGCATCGCACGATCCTCCACGGACGGCAGAGGCAGGGCGGCCGCGTCGCCGTCGGGCGACGCATCGGAACCGGACGCGCCATCGGACGGCACGCCCCAACCGGATGCGGCGGCCGGACCGGACGCGAATCCGTCGGCGGCGCAATAGAGGCACCGCCAGTCGTCGGGCGCGATCTTCGCGACCTCGTCGTACGGGGCGGGCGTCTCCAGGGCCACCGTGGACTGCAGGCGCGTCTCCCCCACCGGGTTCACGGCCACACAGTCGTCGCCGACGCGGAACACCACCGTCTCGTCATCGCGCGGCACGATCGTGCGCGCGCCGCCGAAGTACGCGGGGTTGCCGCGACGCAACCGGATGAGCGCCGCGTAATGGGCCACCAACGCGTGGAGGCGACGGGCGCGACGCCAGTCGAGCCGGTTGAGCGAGGCGGGGCTGCGGTACGAATCGGAATCGCCGTGCTTGGTGCGGGCGAACTCCTCGCCGGACAGCAGGAACGGCACGCCGGCGGCGGTGAACACGATGCCGGCGGCCAGACGGTTCGCGGCCATGAGGTCCGCGCACCGGCCGCCGGCGTCAACGTCGTCCGCCGCGTAATCGGCCTCGGCAGGCAGGCGGCGCATCGCGGCGCACAGCTTGTCCCACAACGTGAGGTCGTCGTGGGCGGAGACGTATTGGATGACCTGCGCGACGGACGCGGTCTCGTGCGGCGTGCCGCGCCAAGCGTCGGCCGCATGGCGGATGTCGTCCGCGTAGTCGGCGGCCGCGCCGGACAGGTACCCGGGTTCCTTGTGGAAGAAGATGTGGCCGCGCACCGCGTCGCGCGTCGTGTCGCAGAACGCGCCGATGCGCGGGCTCAGATACGGCAGGCCGCGTTTGTCGGCGAGGACGACGCCGGCGGCCGGGTCGAGCGCGGTCTCGCGCGCCGCCCACGGTTCGCCGTGCATGAGGACCGTCGCGCCGCCCGGCAGCTCGTCGAGCGCGGTACGGATCGCGTTCATCGTGTCCACGTCGATGAGGCCCATCAGGTCGAAGCGGAATCCGTCGATATGGTATTCGCTCGCCCAGTAGACGACGGAATCGACGATGTACCGGCGCATCATCGGATGTTCGGTGGCGACGTCGTTGCCGCAGCCGGAGCCGTCGGCGAGCGCGCCGTCGACGCGGCGGCGCAGCGCGTAGCCGGGGACCATGCGCTCGAGCCAGTTGTCGGCGGAGAACATGTGGTTGTAGACCACGTCCATGATCACCTTGATGCCGGCGGCGTGCAGCGCCTGGATCATGCGCTTGCATTCGCGGATGCGCACTTCGCCGTGGAACGGGTCGGTCGAGTACGAGCCTTCGGGCACGTTGACGTTGAGCGGGTCGTAGCCCCAGTTGAAGCCGTGGCGCGGGTCGTCGCGCGCGAGGGATTCGTCGATGGAGCCGTAGTCGTAGAACGGCATGAGTTGGACGGCGGTCACACCAAGGTGCTTGAGGTACGCGACGCAGGTGGGGAACGCGCCTTCGCCGTCGACGCTCGTGTCATCGTAGGTGAACGCGAGATACGTGCCGCGGTGCTCGAACGGGACGCCGCTGTGCATGTCGTCGCTGAAGTCGCCGACGTGCGTCTCCCAGATGACGAGGTCATGGCTGGCGACGTGCGGGCGGCGGTCGGACTCCCAGCCGTCCGGGTCGGTGCGCGCGAGGTCGACGACCATGCTGCGCCGGCCGTTCACGCCGGCCGCGCGCGCCCACGGGTCGGCGGTGCGGTGCGCCGTGCCGTCGGGGAAGCGCACAAGATAGTCGTAGTAGACGCCGTGGCCGACGCCGTCGCAGCGCGCCATCCACGTGCCGGCCGGGCCGGGCGTGAGCTCGTGCGAGGCGAACGGGCCGGGACGGTCGCCTGCGGACGTCGTGTCGTTGTCGACGGATGCCTCGGGCTCCTCGGCGGCGGCTTCCGCGTCCGAACCGTAGCGGAACAGCCGCAGCGTCACGCCGGACGCGGTCGGCGCCCACACGCGGAACGTGGTGCCGGCGGGGTCCGGGCGCGCGCCCAGATCGTCGCCGGCGTACACCGGCAGATCGGGGCACGGCGGGGCCGGTTCGGCGGGCGTGCCTGCGTACTGTGCCATGTGGTTCCTTTCACACTCGGACCGCTTCACGGCTCGCCTCCGGCCCTGCAATTACGGACCGGCCTGCGGCCGGACTCAATTCTGCCTTCGTTCGGCTTTCGCCTCACTCAGGCTGAGCCTACGGACAGCCCACTGGGCTGTCCGCTTTACGGCTCAGCCCTTCACCGATCCCGCCATGGACTCCTGGTAGAAGCGCTGCATGACGATGAAGAGGATGGCGATGGGGATGGAGATCAGGACGGCGGCCGCGGCGAAGCGGGCGTACCAGTTCTGAATGTACTCCTTCTGCAGCATGAGCCACAGTCCGAGCGCCACCGTGTAGTTCGACTGCGTGCGGCAGATCACCTTCGCCATGACGAAGTCGAGCCACGGGGTGAGGAACCCGATGATGGCCTGGTAGACGATCATCGGCTTGCAGATCGGGACGATGATCTTCGTGAACACCTGCAGGCGGGTGCAGCCGTCGAGCAGCGCCGCCTCGTCGAGCGAGGTGGGGATCGTGTCCATGTAGCCCTTCATCACGTAGAAACCCGCGCCGGTGCCGGCCGAGTACACGAGGATCAGCGCGAGGATCGTCATGCCGTCGCCGGTCAGGCCCATCGCCTTGAGGATGAAGTAGATCGCGGAGACGGCCATGATGCCGGGGAACATGCCGAGGATGAGCACCACGTTCATGAACGTGCGGCGCGTGCGGAAGCGCAGACGGCTCATGCAGTACGCGACGGACAGCACGAACGCGATCGAGATCACGCACGTGAAGCACGCGACGATGAACGTGTTCGCGAACATCTTCGGGAAATCGAGCACCGATTTGTCGGTGAACAGCGCGATGTAGTTGTCCAGCGAGAACTCGGTCGGGAAGAACGTCTTCGTGTACGGCGCGGTGTTCTTGTTGAAGCTTTCCGCGAACACCCACACGATCGGCACGAGCCAGATCACCGCCATGACGGCGAGGAACAGGTGCGCGAGCACGTCGCCGAGGATGCGGCGCTTGCGCGAATCGTGCATGAGGCCGTGGGATTCGGCCTTCACCATGCCGCCGGTCGCATCCTCCATGACGGCGGTTTCGCTGTGCTTGCTCATCGGAACGCCTCCTCGTTCTTGTAGGAACCCGAATTGCGGTAGGTGACGAGCGACACCACCGCGAGGACGATGAACGTCATGATGCCGATGACCGCGCCGAGGTTGTAGTCGCCCTTGTCGACGGTCAGCTTGTACAGCCACGTGATGAGCAGGTCGGTCTTACCTGCGGACGAGCCGATCGGCGTCGGGTCGCCGCCGGACAGCAGGTAGATCACGTTGAAGTTGTTCACGTTGCCGGTGAACGTGGTGATGAGGTACGGGGTGAGCACGAAGATGATGTACGGCATCGTGATCTGCGTGAAGATCTGCCACCAGTTCGCGCCGTCGAGCCTCGCCGCCTCGTACAGGTCGGCGGGGATGTTCTGCAGGATGCCGGTGATCTGCATGATCGTGTACGGGATGCCGACCCACAGGTTGATGATGATGACGGTGACGCGCGCCCACGTGGCGTTCGTGAAGAACGGCAGCGCGGAGTCGATCCACCCCCATTCCATGAGCAGGCGGTTGACGGCGCCGGTCGGCTGGAGCATCGTGCGCATCACGAGCAGCGAGACGAACTGCGGCACGGCGATGGACATCGAGAAGCAGGCGCGCCAGAACCCCTTGAACCGGGTGGTCCTGCGGTTGATGACCATCGCGAAGAACAGGCCGAGGAAGAAGTTGAGGAACGTGGCGAAGAACGCCCACACGAGCGTCCAGACCAGCACGGACACGAACAGGCCCGCGTTGACGGTGCCGCCGCTGTTGGAGAACACCTTGCCGAAGTTCTCGAAGCCCACCCAGTCGAACAGGACGAGATGGTCGTGGTCGTAGCTGGTGAACGCCATCGAGATCATGAAGATGAGCGGCAGGACGGTGAACACGAGGATGCCGAGCGTCGGCAGGAACATGAGCAGCTGGTGCGCCCGCCCGTCGGTCAGCTCGTGCAGGTCCTCGCGGAAGGTCGGCGCATGGCCGTGCTCGCGGGCCTCGCATTCGGCCCGGTAGGCGCTGCGCACGGATACCGCCCACAGGACGGCGAACGCGGCGATGAGCACGACGGTGCACACGCCGTACAGGAGGATGACCACCGAATTGTCGCCCTTGGTGTACACCCAGAAGCCGTCGACGAGCGTCTTGCCCTGCTTCTGGTCGCCCAGACCGGGCAGCTTCGACAGGTAGTCGACGCCGCTGACGGCCATGAACACGATGAACGCGATCTCCAGGGCGAGGAGGACCGCGCCCTTGACGAATTGCCGGCGCGCGAAGTTGCCCAGGCCGAAGACCAGGGCGGACAGCCTGGTGAACACGTCGCCGCGGGTCAGCGCGTTGCGCACCGAGTACGGCGACGGCGCCACGTAGTCCGCGCCCAGCCTGCGACGGCGTTTCATCTCGCGCGGGGAAAGGGTTGCCGATGTCATTGCACCCTACCGCCTCTCAACATGGTTGTTACGTGTGGAATTGATACGTGTGAATCGATGATCGATGGTCGACTGTTCGACGATTGTCGTCGGCCGACGAGGGAACGGGGCCGGGCCCCGAAGGAGGGAGGGCCCGGCCCCGTGCGGATCACTCGGCGTAGGTGCCGACGGACTTGACCCAGGCGTCGGTCTTGGCCGCGGCGTTGTCGGCCGTGACCTCCTTGTTGACGATGGCCTTGCCGAAGGTCTCGGCCGGGGTCCACCAGTCGTTCATGCCGGTCAGACCGGACTGCAGGATGGCGGTGTTGGCCATCGTGTCGGACTGGGCTTGGCGACCGCGTCATCGGTGGTCAGGGAGGCGAGGGACTTGTCGGTCGGGATGATGCCGCGGGTCGTGTAGTGCAGCTTCTGGGCCTCGGTGGAGCCGAGGTAGGCGGCGAACTGCGCGGCGGCCTTCGGGTTCTTGGCGTTCGGGTTGTAGGCGGCGGCCTTGGTGGCGGCGAAGGACTTCATCTGCTTGGTCTCGCCGTTGACGGTGAAGGTAGGCAGCTGGGCGACGCCCATGTCGTCGCCGAGGGCCTTCTTGATGTCGGCGGCGGACCAGGAGCCGGAGAAGAACGCGTCGGCGGTGCCGGCCTGGATCTCGGACAGGCCGGAGTTGTCGGCGCTGTTGTGGAAGTTCGGATTGGCGGCCATGTTCACCAAGTACGTGGTGATGTCGGCGGAGTCCTTCGGGAAGACCATGCCGGCCTTCTCGTCGTTGCCCTTCTCGCCGAAGAGGGTCAGTCCGTCGTAGAAGCCGCCGAGGTACCAGGAGTCGGCCAGCGGGAAGGAGACGACGCCCTTGGAGAGCATCGTGTCGAGGCTCTTGACGTCGTCGTCGGAGAACTTCGCCTTGTTGTAGTACATGAACCACGTGTTGTCGGTGTACGGCACGCCGTAGTACTTGCCGTCGGAGCCGGTGACGGAATCGACTTCGAGGCTGCCGTCCTGCTCCTTGATCTGCTTGGCGGTGTCGGTGCCGAGCTCGCCGATCGCGCCCAGCTTGATGAGCGTGCCGAGCTGGTCGGAGGCGAACATGTAGACGTCGGCCGCGGCGGACGGGTCGGTCTGCACCTGCTTGGAGGCGTCGCCTTCGGAGACGACGTCGTTCTTCCACGTGATCTGGTATTCGGGGTGGGCCTTTTCGAAGCCCTTCTCGACCTGGCTCAGCCACGAGTTATCGCCGTCCTGGTCCTCCTGCGGGGCCCAGACGCTCAGCGTCACGGCACCGCCGTCGGCGCTCTGCGCGGAATCCCCCGAATCGGAACCGCATGCGGCGAGCGGCACCAGCATGGCGGTCGCGGCGACGAGTCCGACAAGCTTCTTCTTCCAACTGATCATCTTCGATCGTTCCTTTCCTGTTCAGTCGGCTCTTCAACTTCACGATGACCACATTTGCAATGCCTTATTGACACTATCGGTGAATACGTTAACACCGCGGCTTTGGGGCGCTGGGATGTCTTGTATTTGCAACGCTGCGGAACATCGTTGCCCCACAGTGTAGCACTATTGTTGAATACGTTCGCATTCCGCGTTTTCCTGCTAAAATTGCAATCGTTAGTCAATAACGGGAAACCGCCTGAACATCGGAGTTCCTCATGGTGGAAATAACACGACACGCAGAACCATCGGCAACCGCCGGCGAGACGCGCCACGCCACGCTCGCGACGCCCGCCGGCGAGCCCGGCGCCCCCGCCCGACGCCCTTCATGGCTGGCCGACGCGGTCTTCTACGAGGTCTACCCGCAGTCGTTCCACGACACGAACGGCGACGGCATCGGCGACATCCCGGGCATCACCGCGAAACTCGACTACATCCGGGACCTCGGCTGCAACGCCCTGTGGATCAACCCCTGCTACGATTCGCCGTTCAAGGACGCCGGATACGACGTGCGCGACTACACGAAGGTCGCGCCGCGCTACGGCACGAACGGGGACCTCGTCGCACTGTTCGAAGAGGCCCACAGGCGCGGCATGCACGTCCTGCTCGATCTCGTGCCCGGCCACACCAGCGAGGAGCACGCCTGGTTCCGGGCCAGCGCACGCGCCGACCACGCCGACCGTACCGTCCCCGCCACCGCGAGCCCCGCAACCCCCGTCGACGTGTCCGAACGCTATATCTGGACCGACTGCTGGATCTCGGGCGGCGACGGGCTGCCGTTCGTCGGCGGCGAGGCCGAACGCGACGGCACGTACATCCTGAACTTCTTCAAATGCCAGCCGGCGCTCAACTACGGGTTCGCCCACCCGAACCAGCCGTGGCAGAAGCCGGCGCTCGGCCCGGACGCCCTCGCCACCTGCGACGCGATGCTCGACGTGATGCGCTTCTGGCTCTCCCGCGGCGCGGACGGCTTCCGCGTCGACATGTCCGACAGCCTCGTCAAGCACGACGAGGACGGCAAACCGTTCACGATCCGCACGTGGCGACACATGTTCGCGCAAATCCGCCCCGAGTTCCCCGAGGCCGCGTTCGTCGCCGAATGGGGCCGCCCGTACGAGTCGATGCAGGCGGGCTTCGACATGGACTTCTACCTCGATTGGCGGTGGGGCGGCTGGCCGAACGGCTACAACATGCTGCTGCGCAACACCGACACCCCATTGACCCGCGACGGCGACGCCAGCTATTTCAACGCCGATTCCGGCGCGGCGATCAAGCCCTTCCTCGACCAGTACCTGCCGCAGCTCGCCGACTGCGAGCGCGCGGGCGGCCTGTTCGACCTCATCACCTGCAACCACGACACGATCCGCGTCGGCCAACGCTTGACCGCACGCGAACTGAAGGTCGCGTACGGCATGCTGCTGACGATGCCCGGCTGCCCGTTCGTCTACTACGGCGACGAAATCGGTATGCGCTACCGCCCGTTGCCCACGAAGGAGGGCGGCTACGTGCGCACCGGCAGCCGCACGCCGATGCAGTGGTCGCCGGACGCGCCGAATCTCGGGTTCTCCGGCGCCGCGGCCGATACCGCCGCCGGTGTCGCCGATCCGTATCTGCCCGTCGACCCCGCGCCGGACGCGCCGACCGTCGCGGCCGCGCAGACGGATCCGGAATCGTTGTGGCATTGGATCCGTGAGGTTCTCGCGTTCCGCCACGCGACGCCCGCCCTCGCCGCAACCGCCGGGTTCGAGGTGGTCGCGGGTCGTGACGGCGGACGCGCGTTCGCCTTTCGCCGCGTCGCGCGCGACGGCGGCATGGCGCACGGAGCCGGCGCGCGTCCCGGCGCGACCGCCGGCGACGTGGTCGTCGCGATGAACCCCGGCCGCGACACGGTGACGATCGACGTGCCCGCACGCGGCGTCCGCGATGACGACGCCCGTACGATCGCCCTCTCGATCGGCGGCCCGTCGCTCGACGCCGGCGCGCTCATCCTCCCGCCGCAGTCGTTCGCGATCCTGCGCTGAGCGGCGCTTCACCGCTTCGCGACCGGCTTTCCCGGTGAGGGAGCCGGTCGACGAACAGGGGCCGGGGATAGCTCTTGCCGGCTGCAACGGCCATCGCAACGCGGCCCGTGCGACACCCTGCCATCCCCACCGCGGCAACGATGCTATCGTTGTCATCAACGCGGCGGACGGTAGGCCGCGCGAGGGAATACACGCGGCGGCGGCCCACGGCCGACGCCATGCACGGCATATACGCACGGGTCCGCGAGGCGGGTGCAGCCATACGGCACCGGCATCCGCGGCACGCCCATACACAGCACCCAAAGGAGGGCATACCCACATGACCGCGAACAACATGCACGACGACTGGTGGAAGCAGGCAGTCGTCTACCAGGTCTATCCCCGCAGCTTCAAGGACGTGAACGGCGACGGCCTCGGCGACATCGCCGGCGTCACCGAGAAGATGGGATATCTCGAGAAACTCGGCGTGGACGCGATCTGGCTGAGCCCGTTCTACCCGTCCGACCTCGCCGACGGCGGCTACGACGTCATCGACTACCGCAACGTCGACCCGCGCCTGGGCACGATGGACGACTTCGACGCGATGGTCGCCGCCGCCCACAAGGCCGGCATCAAGGTGATGGTCGACATCGTCCCGAACCACACGGCCGACAAGCACGTCTTCTTCCAAGAGGCCCTCGCCGCCGAACCCGGCTCCCCCGCACGCGACCGCTACATCTTCCGCGAAGGCCGCGGCGAACACGGCGAACTGCCGCCGAACGACTGGCAGTCCATGTTCGGCGGCCCCGCGTGGACCCGCGTGCCCGACGGACAGTGGTACCTCCACCTGTTCGCCAAGCAGCAGCCGGACGTCAACTGGAACAACCCGGACATCCACGCCGAATTTTTGAAGACCCTGCGCTTCTGGGCCGACCACGGCACCGACGGCTTCCGCATCGACGTGGCCCACGGCCTCGCCAAGGACCTCGACTCCACGCCTCTGGAGGACATGGCCGCGAACGACGTGCAGAACCAGCTGTGCCACGACTTCACCAGCCCGCTGTGGGACCGTCACGAAGTGCACGAGATCTACCGCGAATGGCGCCGCGAGGTGTTCGACCGCTACGATCCGCCGCGCTTCGCCGTCGCCGAGGCGTGGGTCGTGCCCGAGCACCAGCACCTGTACGCCTCCACCGACGAGCTCGGCCAGTGCTTCAACTTCGATTTCGCGAAGGCCGCCTGGCTGCCCGACGAGTTCCGCACCGCCATCGAGGGCGGTCTGGGCGCGGCCGCGGCCACGCATGGGTCGACCACCACCTGGGTGATGAACAACCATGACGTGCCGCGCAGCCCCACCCGCTACGGTCTGCCGCAGGTGCCGCACGCCCCCTACCACCAGCTCGCGCACGACTGGCTGGTGCGCGACGGATCCACGTACGTCGAGGACCGCGCGCTCGGCACGAAGCGCGCCCGCGCGGCCGCGCTCATGGAATTCGGGCTGCCCGGCGGCATCTACGTCTACCAGGGCGAGGAACTCGGCCTGTTCGAGGTCGCGGACATCCCATGGGACCGTCTCGAGGATCCGACCGCGTTCAACACGCGCCGCGCCGCCACCGACAAGGGCCGCGACGGCTGCCGCGTGCCGCTGCCGTGGGTCGCGGACGAATCCGGCGAGGACGCGCCCGTCGGGCACGCCGAGTGGAGCGACCGTTTCGCCGCCGGCACGTCGTTCGGCTTCTCGCCGCGCGCCAAGGCCGACGGCACGCCCGCCGAGGCCCCGCACCTGCCGCAGCCGCTGTGGTTCCGCGATTTCGCCGCGGACAAGGAGGAGCATGACGACACGTCGATGCTCGCCCTGTACCGCACGGTCCTCGCGCTGCGCGCCGAGCTGCTCACCGCCACCGGCGACACGTCCACCTTCGACTGGGTGGACATGGGCGCCGACGTGATCGCGTACCGCCGACCGGCCACCCCGGCCGATGGCGGTGACGGGCGCACGCTCACCTCCGTCACCAACTTCGGCGCCGAACCGGTCGCGCTGCCGGAAGGCGAGGTCGTGCTCGCCTCCGCCGCACTGACCGACGACGGCAGGCTCCCGCAGGACGTCAGCGCATGGGTGCTGCGGTAAGGTTGTCCGCATGAGCAGCAGCATCCAGGATGTGGCCAAGGCGGCCGGCGTGTCCATTTCGACGGTATCCAGATCGTTCACCCGACCGGATCTGGTGTCCGCGAAGACAAGGGAACGAGTGCTGGCGATAGCCGACCAGCTCAACTTCTCGCTGTCACGCTCGGCCGCCGCGCTCAAATCCGGCCGCTCGTTGCGCATCGCCGTGCTCATGAGCGGCCACATCCGGCTGTGGTTCACCGCCTCCGTCATCGAAGGCCTCAACGAGGTGCTCCACGCGGAAGGCTATGACATCTCGATCTTCCAGATCTCCAGCATCGAGGAGCGCCGCGAGTTCTTCGAGATGCTGCCGGTGCGCCGCAACGCCGACGCCGTCATCGTCGTCTCCTTCGACATCGACGCCGCCGAGACCGCGCAGCTCGCCTCGATGGACGTGCCGATCATCGGCATCAACTGCGCCGATTCCGAACAACACGGGTTCGCGGCCGCCGTCACCATCGACGACGCGCAGGGGTCGACGCTCGCCGCACGCCACCTCATCACGCTCGGCCACCGCGACATCGCGTACATCACCACGAACCGCGACGTGTCGCTGAGCTTCTCCGTGCGCGGCCGGTTCGACATGTTCATGGACTGCTGCCGCAAGGAGGGCATCGAACCGCAGGTCGTCGAATGCAAGGTCGACGACGCCGGCCACTACCAGATCGGCGACGTGGTCACGCAGCTGATGAGTCTCGACGTGATGCCCACCGCCATCGCCTGCCAGGAGGACGGCATCGCCCTGCCATTGATGTTCCAGCTGGAACGCAACGGATTCTCGGTGCCCCGCGACGTGTCCGTCATCGGCTACGACGACAGCTTCTACGCCGACGACATCGGCCTGACGACGATCCGCCAGGATCCGGTGGAAACGGCGCGCATCGCCGCCCGCATGACGCTCGGCCTCATCAACCGCAAACCGCTGGAACGGCCGTTCCGCACGCTGTCCGCGCAGCTGGTGGTCCGTTCCAGCAGTGGACGGCGCTAGCAGTTCCATCGTTCGATGACGTTGTCGCCCTTGTACTTGCTGAGCACGCAGTAGTGCGCCGTGTCGAGGCGCAGCAGACGCGCGAACCGCGGCTCGACCCCCAGCCACTGGGACGTGAGAATGCGCAGGATGTGCGCGTGCGCGACGAACAGCACGTTATGCCCCGATTCCAGCAGCGGCAGCACCGCCTCGATGGCGCCGCGCGCACGCGCGGCCGCCTCCTCCACGGTTTCGCCCGGCCCTTCGTGCACCGGCACCTGGCGGCCGTCGGGCAGGGTCTCCGTCCAATCGCCCTGCATCGATTCCGGCAGCGAACGCGGGCCGTCACGCCACACGTCCCACTGGAATCCGGCCATGTCGCTGATCTGCTGGCGGGTGCGTCCTTCGGCGCAGCCGTAATCCCATTCGGCGATGCCGTCCAACGTGCCGGGATGTTCGAACCCGGCCAGCACGGCCGTCTCATGGGCGCGCACCAGCGGGCTGGAGAACACGCAGCCCTCGTCGAATCCTCCGGGGAATGCGGCCCTCAGACGCTTGCCGGCGTCCTTGGCCTGCTGCCGGCCGACCTCGGTCAGCGGGATGTCCGTACGTCCGGTGTGCTGTCCCGATTGGCTCCACGCGGTCTGCCCGTGACGCAGGAGCACCAGGTATCCGGTGCCGCCACGGGACGCGTCAACGGCCACGGTGCCGTGTTCATCATGATTGCTCATATGCCCCACTGTAGCCCGTGAACGCTCCCAACTCCACCGACTTGCCGTTGCACGTGGCTGTTTCCCGCCCGTCGGACGACTAGACTGGTCCGCATGAGTGACGAAACGCACCGCAAGCACGCTGCCGCCGCCTCCGTATCCTCCGCGGACAGGGCCGTCGAGGCGCTTCACCGCGTCGACGAGAAGGTCGACGCATTGCGCGAGCAACGGATGAACGATCCCGAATCGTTGGGCGACAAGCTGCTCAAGTGGGCCGTCCCGTCCCTGGCCGGCCTCATCGGCGGCAAACTGTTCCAGCTGGTGTGGAACCACGGCATGTCACGCCGCAACGTGCGACGCGGACTCGCCGCCGACGCCCCGCAGGGCGTGCTGGCGTCCGTCGCGTTCTCGGTGCTGTCCGCCGCGTTTGGCGCGCTCGTCTCGCAGCTGTCCGACCGCGGCTCCAAGGCGATCGTCGACCGTCGGCACCGCCGTCGTGACGGCCGGTAGGCCCTGACGACCGGTCGTGGGCGACATGGTCGGGGCGCGACGCCGCTTCGTCCATGACCGCTGGACATGTTCGCCCACGTCTGAACGTGATATCCCGTGTTTCCCCGACATGGTTTCCCGGTGCGACAATGATCGCATGGTCACTAACAGCACTATCGAAACCCTGTTGAACCGTCGTTCGATCCGCGCCTTCAAGGACGAGGCGATCGACGACGACACCCGTGCGACGCTCGAAACCGTCGCGCAGCACGCCGCCTCCAGTCAGTATCTCAACGACTGGTCGGCGATCCGCATCTCCGATCCGGCGATCAAGGCGAAGTTCGCCGAGTTCGGGCATCAGCCGTACATCGCGCAGGCGCCGCTGCTCTACCTGTTCATCATCGACGAGCAGCGTAATGCCCGCATCGCCGAACGCAGGGGCGTGGACACGCACGCGGACTCGTGGAACCTCACATCCAGCTACCGTTTCACGCAGGCGCAGAACGACGCCGTGCTCGCCCTGCACGCGATGGAAACCGCCGCCTACTCGCTGGGGCTGGGCTGCGTGATCCTCGGCTCGGTGCTCAACGACATCCCCGGTCTGATCGAGGTCTGCCATCTGCCTGAGTACACGTACCCTGTGTTGGCCATCGCCATCGGCAAGCCGGACCAGGAACCGGCGTTGAAGCCGCGTATGCCGCGTGCGATGCAGTTCTTCGAGAACACGTATCCGTCCGATGCGGATGCCGCGCTTGAGGGGCTTGAGGCGTTCGACGCCACCGTGCACGAGTATTACGACCTGCGTAACACGGATCGTCCGGTGGACGCGTTCAGCGACCAGATCGCCAAGGTCGGCGTACAGAGCGTCGCCGGCAAGGAACTGCTGCCCAAGGCCGCCGCGCAGGGCTTCCGCTTGGAGCGTTGATCCGGGGCCGTTCCTGGTTCCTGTGTCGTGATGATGCGGGAGCGCTGGAGTCGTGGCGGGGCCTGTGGTATGCGAAGGACCCCCGGGAGCTTCGTGCTCGACCGGGGGTCCTGATCGTGTGGTGCGGCGACGTGCTACTCTCCCACGCCCTGTCGGGTGCAGTACCATCGCCGTGCAAGGCCTTAGCTTCCGGGTTCGGAATGGGACCGGGCGTCTCACCTTGGCTATGGTCGCCGCAAATCTTCTGTTATCGGGGATGATCCCCGTGGCTGGTGGTTCGGGGACCGGATGGTGGACGCTTGGCTTGTTGATTCTGTTTTGTGATCGGATGACCGTCGAGGTTGCACCGAGTCACTTGAGTGTATTCGCAGTCGGTTGATGCCCTCCCAAACTGGTTGGGAGTTGGTTGTGTCGTTTTCCCCCGTTAGTACCGGTCGGCTCCACCGCTCGCACGGCTTCCACGTCCGGCCTATCGACCACGTGTTCTGCATGGGGGGTCACGAACCTCCGAGGAGGTTCCAGGAAT
>NZ_WHZV01000003.1:107232-241328 GCF_010667645.1 Bifidobacterium platyrrhinorum | reverse complement strand
GCGTCCAGTTCACGCCGGATCGCGACGATCCGCTTGCGAATCGCCTTCCCGGTCCTGTTCGCGATGCGATGCGCACGACGGGAGCGTGGCAGGAGCCCCGTCTCGCCCTCCCTTTCCCAACGTCGTTTCAGCTCGTGGGCCCACTGGCGGCTCACACCGTGGAGGCGGGCGGCCTCGGAGACCGGCATGCCCGCCAGGATCGCGTTGATGATGGCCTTGTTGCGCAGGAACTCGCTGCGCGCCGCCCCGTCATCATGGTTGGATTGCGCTGACTGCTGCTGTGACTGTGTATCCATACACGGTCAACAACCGCCGACCTGTCAACCATGCCCTGAGACACCCGTCAACCATGCCCCAGGACACACCGTCAACCATGCCCCGAGACATGCGTCAACTATCCGCTCGGACTAGACATTACGGAGCAATGGCCTCATCTCCGTAATTTCCGCCGTTGTGCATCGGTAATCGGCGGTTCTTACGGAGATGAACGGCTTGCTCCGTAATTTCGGACGCTGACCGGTCGTAAGCGGCGGTTATTACGGAGCAATGGGACTTTCTCCGTAGAAACCGCCGCCGAGGTACGGGGACACGATTGGATAACAACAAACGTCAACAGACAACACACCAACAGACAACGTCACCGACAGACAACGCCACCACACACCGACAGACAACAACACACACCGACAGACAACAACACACACCGACAGACAACAACACCAACAAACAACTTCCACCACACATCAACAGACAACTTCCACCGACGATCCCGACAAGCGACAACGCCACCGAAAACGACCCAACAAACGACAACGCCGTCACAAACAGAGAAACGCCGCCTCCACACGGAAGCGGCGTCGACGATGGGCGATGGGAAGCACAGGCGATCCGAAACGGGAAGCCTTACCTCCCCTGCGTTTCGGAGGCGGTGAGCATGGCCTTGGTGACCTGCTCGTAGAGGTCCTGGTAGCCGCCAGGCGTGGAGGCGGGCAGCACCACGGTCTTCGCGTTGCTGGATTCGGAGAGCGAACGCATCACGTCGAGGTACTGGTTGAACAGCACCACGTTGTTCACGTCGTTGATGTTCATGCCCACGGCCTGCAGGCTCTTGATCTGGTCGACGATGCCGTTGGCGATCTCGCGGCGGTAGTTCGCCTGGCCCTCGCCCTGCAGACGGGTCTTCTCGGCTTCGGCGGCGGCCTGCGTCTCGATCTGGATGCGCTGAGCCTCGGCGCGCTGGCGCGTGGCCTCCTTCTCACGCTGGGCGGCGTTGATGGAGTCCATCGCGTTCTTCACCTGGGGCGAGGGGTCGATGGCGGTGATGAGCGTCTTGACGACGGTGAAGCCGAAGCGGCTCATCTCGTTGCCGACGGTCTTCTGCACGTCGAACGCGACGTCGTCCTTGCGGGCGAACGCGTCGTCGAGCGTGAGCGCCGGGATGGCGGAACGCAGCGCGTCCTCCATGTAGGAGCGCAGCTGGCCGGCCGGGTCGCGCAGCTCGTAGTAGGCGGTGGCCACGTTCTGCGCGTTGACGCGGAACTGGGTGGAGGCGACGACGGTGACGAACACGTTGTCGAGCGTCTTGGTCTCCAGCTGCACGTTGAGCTGGTTGACGCGCATGTTCGTCTTCATCGCGATGCGGTCGACGAACGGGATGCGGATGTGGATGCCGGCGAACTGCACCGACTTGAACTTGCCGAAGCGTTCGATGATGTACGCCTGCTGCTGCGGGACGATGAAGATCGCCGCGAACAGCAGCATGAGGATGACGACGAGGATGACGAGCAGCACGAACATGCTGCCGAAAGCCATTATTGTCATGATGGGTTCCCTTCCTTCGCACCGGCGCCGTCGCTGGCACCGGCTGTCACCACCCATCGTAGCAGTCCGGCCGCGGACGGGTCCGGAAACACCGTCCGCGGCCGATGCGCGGCCTACAGGCGCTCGAGCAGCTCCTTGACGGCGTCGGCGGCCGGGACGACCACCTTGTTCCCGCCGTCGCGGTCGCGGATCTCGATGGTGCCGTCGTTGACGAAGTCGCGGCCGACCACGGCGATGACGGGCACGCCGATGAGTTCGGCGTCCTTGAACTTGACGCCCGGGGAGACCTTCCTGCGGTCGTCGTAGATGACCTCGACGCCGTTCGCCTCGAGCTCGTCGACCAGCTTCTCGGCGCCGTCGAACGCCTCGGCGTTCTTGCCGGTGGCGACCACGTGCACCTGCGCGGGGGCGCAGACCTTCGGCCAGGCGAGGCCGCGCTCGTCGTGGTGGGTCTCGGCGATGCAGGCGAGCACGCGGGAGACGCCGATGCCGTAGCAGCCCATCCACACGGGGACGGCCTTACCGTTCTGGTCGAGGACCTTGAGGTCCAGGGCCTTCGAGTACTTGAGGCCGAGCTGGAAGACCTGGCCGATCTCGACGCCGCGCTCGAAGCTCAGCGGACCGGAGCCGTCCGGGCTCATGTCGCCGTGGCGCACCTCGACGGCCTCGACGGTGCCGTCGGCCTCGAAGTCACGGCCGTAGACGAGATCGTAGTAGTCGACCTCGTGCTCGTCGGCGCCGGTGAACCAGGCGGAGCCCTTGACCACGTGGGCGTCCACGAAGTAGCGGCACGGGTTCTCGACGCCGGCGGCCTCGGCCTGCGGGCCGAGCACCATCGGTCCGATATAGCCGAGCACCAGCTCCGGGTGCTTCTTCAGATCGTCCTCGGCGGCCTCCTCGATCTCGGCGGGCGCGAACTGCGCTTCGAGACGCTTCATGTCGACCGTGCGGTCGCCGGGCACGCCGACGACGACGACTTCGCGCCACGGCTCGTCGTGGTCCTCGTCCTCCGGATGCTTGATGGTGATCGCCACGTTCTTGAGGATGTCGGAGGCGGCCCAGCCGCGGCCGTCGGCGCGCGGATGGTCGGCGTCGGCGCGCTCGATCATCTTGTCGATGGTCTTCGCGTCCGGAGTGGCCTCCTTGTGCGCGGCCGGGGTGGCGGAGCAGTCGATCTCGGGCAGTTCGGGCGTGTGCAGCGCCTCGACGTTCCACGCCTTGCCGGACGGGGCGAGCGCGAACGTGTCCTCGCCGATCGGCATCGGCGCAAGGAACTCCTCGGACGCGGAACCGCCCATCGGGCCGGACATGGCGAACACCGGCACGTACTTGAGGTCGAGGCGCTGGAAGACGCGCTCGTAGGCGCCGCGCTCGTCGTAGTACGCCTTCTTCAGGCCCTCCTCGTCGATGCTGAACGAGTAGGCGTCCTTCATGACGAACTCGCGGCCGCGGATCAGACCGGCGCGCGGACGGAACTCGTCGCGGTACTTGGTCTGGATCTGGTAGAGCGTGACCGGCAGGTCCTTGTAGGACGAGTACATGTCCTTGACGAGGAGGGTGAACATCTCCTCATGGGTGGGGGCGAGCAGGTAGTCGGCCTTGTGGCGGTCCTTGAGACGGAAGATGTTGTCGCCGTACTCCTCCCAGCGGTGGGTGGCCTCGTACGGCTCACGCGGCAGCAGGGCCGGGAAGTGCACCTCCTGGGCGCCGATGCCGGCCATCTCCTCGCGGATGATCTCCTCGATCTTGTTGAGGACCTTCA
The DNA here is from genome assembly GCF_010667645.1 of Bifidobacterium platyrrhinorum. Lineage (GTDB taxonomy): Bacteria > Actinomycetota > Actinomycetes > Actinomycetales > Bifidobacteriaceae > Bifidobacterium > Bifidobacterium platyrrhinorum. The sequence continues at coordinate 237,745 of NZ_WHZV01000003.1, read as the reverse complement.
GGCCCAGCGGCAGCCAGGTCCAGATGCCGGGGGCGGCCTTGCGGATGTAGCCGGCGCGCTGCAGCAGCTTCGCCGAATCGACGTCGGCGTCGGCGGGGTCCTCGCGCAACGTGCGCAGGAACAGGGTGGACATACGAAGGGTGTTGGAAGTCATAGGCTCCAACATATTCAACTCAACCGACAACCGCCTCCCCTAGCCGACCCCGCATCGTCCGGATGACGGATCTTGGTTTCCCGTCACCCTCGTGGGAGAATGGACGGGGACACACGAAGGGGACGGCAATGACGCGACAATCACCACGGCCATCGGTTCCACAGGCATCCGCTCCACAGGCATCCGCTCCACAGGCATCCATTCCGCAGGCATCCGCTCCACAGGCGTCGGCACCGCGCCCGTCGATACCGCCACGGCCATCGAATCCACGGACATCCACTCCACGGCCATCCGCTCCACAGGCGTCGGCGCCGCGCCCGTCGATACCGCCACGGCCATCCGCACCGACGCCACAGCAACCAACACCAACACCAACACCGGTCGTACCGTCGATGGAGCCCCGCCCGACGACGCCATGTTCTCATCCTTCCGCACCGCAACCACTCCCCCAGCCACCCGCCGCGCAACCGCACCGGTCCACCGTGCAGACGCTGCTGCTCGTGCTCGGCGTGGCCCTGGTGGTCATCGCCGTGTTCGCGTTCGCCTGGTTCGCGTACGGTCTGCTCGGCGACGTCGCCCGCACCGCGTGCGTGATCGCGGTGGGCGCGCTGGCGTTGGGGGTGGCGGTCGCGCTCACGCCGCGGCTGCGCGTCACCGCGGAAGGCCTCGCCTGGGCCGGGCTCATCGCCCTGGTCATCGGTGCGATCCTCGTCTCCACCATCGGCGGGCCGCACGTATCCGGCAAAACGACGTCGCTCGTCGCCGGCGCGCTGTTGCTCACGGCGTGCGCCGCCGCGCTCGGTCTTCGTCGCCTGCCGTTGCCCGCAGGCGTACCGCCCTTGCGCGCGTATTCGCTGTTCGCGACGTTCGCGCTGCCCGTCGCCGTGATGATGATGACGCATGCGCTGCCCGTGCCCGACGACCCGCAGCTGCTCACCCTGCAGAGCGTGCTCGGGGGCGGCGCGGCCGTCCTGTTCGCCGCCATGGTCCCGGCGGATCCGCGTCGACGCACGCCCGATTTCGAACGGGTCGCCGCGCTCGTCGTCGCCACGGTGATCCTCGTGTTCGGATCCGTGGAGCTCGCGATGGCCATCGACTACGGCGATCCCCTGTGGGCGTCGGCCCTGCTCGTGCCGTCGGTCTCCCTCACATGGCTGGGCGTGGCCACCGTCACCTACACGCGTACGATGGCGCGCACCGGCCGTGCGATGCCGTCCAGGCTCCGGTTCGTGCCGGTGGCCGCCCTCGTCTGGATACCGGCCGTCTCGACCACGCTGCTCATGCGCGTCCTCCCCTCGTCGATGCCGCTGGAGACCCAACGGATGTGCGCGTACCTGCCGGCGGTCGTCCTGGCCGCGCAGGCGGTGGTCGCCGCATGCGCGATGCCGTCGGATCCGTCGGACGGTCATCCGACCGGTTCCCCATCGGCGTCCGCACCGCGGTCCCGGGAAGGCGTCTCCGAGGCGGGCGCGACCGTATGGCCGACGTTCGGCACGGTGGAACGGGTGTCGGCCGCGCTCAACGGTTCGCTGGTGCTGCTCATCATGGTGTGCGGCGAGTTCGGGCGTGACGGCTTCGCGGCGCTGGTCACGGCGATGACGGCGTTCGCGGGGTTGCTGGCCGCCTCGGCCTGCGCGTGGATGCGCGCCGCCACGCCCGTCCTCAGGCCAGTGCGATCGCGCGATAGGCCGCCGATGCCAGTGCCTGCGGCCACATCCCCCATGCCGCAACCCTATGCGCCGATCGCATACCCGCCGGCCATGGAACCACCGGCCCCGTATCCGGTCATGCCGCAGCCGCCGTATCCGCCGGCTTCCCCGGCCCCATATCCGCAAATCATGATGGTGCCGAAGGCGCGCGGCGCGGATGCCGCCGGCGTGATCGCCACGGTCGCCGCCGCGCTGGCGACCGTGTTCCTGTTCTTCAGCACGCTGGCCGTGCCGCGCCCGTACGCACCGGTCGATCTCATCTGCGGGGCCGTCGGCGTGGTGGCGTTGGCCGCGGGAATCCGTTGGCTCGGGGTGTGGCCACGCGTGCGCAGCCGGGCCGCCCTGTGGCCTGCGCTCACCCTGCTCATGGCGCCGCCGCTGGTGGTGAGCTGGACCTCGCCGTTGTCGTTCCCGCGGGCGCTCATCCTGTTCGCCGTCGCATTGGCCATGGTGCTCTGGGGCGCGCTGCGGGGCCTCCAGGCGCCGCTCGTCGCCGGCACGGCGGTGATCGTGGCGCATATGGTCACCGTGCTGTGGCCGTGGCTGGCCGTGTTTTCCCGCCGGTTCTGGTGGGTGTGGCTGCTCGTTGGCGGTGTGGTCCTCATCGCGGCCGCGGCCCGCTACGAGGCGAGCCTCAAGACGATGCGGTCCCTGGCCACCCGCATCGGACAGCTGAGGTAGCGCGCCCCGCCGCCCGGAGACGGGCGCGGCCCTCCTCGCATGCCCGATGAGACGGGCCACGCAACCGATGCAGGGAAACTAGAATGGTTCGGGGGTGGTCAATATGGCACGGTCCAGGGAACGGTCCGACGAAGGACGGGATTTCGGGGCGACCGATACGGGAATCAGGAACGGGGAGACACCCATCGGCGACGGCGCCGGAATCATACGGAAGACGACGGGTCCGGAACGCATCCGTCCGGCGGCGGTGGCCGGCGCGTTCTACCCGGCCGATCGCGTGGCGCTCAAGCGGATGCTCGACCGTCAGCTCGACTATGGTCGCGGACTCGTCGCGAGACTCACGGGCGGCGGCGCGTCCCCGCTGCCGCAGGGCGCGCCGAAGGCGGTGATCGTGCCGCATGCCGGTTACGTGTATTCGGGTACGACGGCGGCGCTCGCCTACGCGTTGCTCGAACGCGGGCGCGGGCGCATCACCCGCGCGGTGATCGTCGGCCCCACGCATCGCGTGCCCGTGCGGGGCGTAGCGGCGCCAAGTGCCGATGTGTTCGCCACGCCGCTGGGCGTCGTCCGCGTGGATGTCGCCGCGGAACGGCGGGCATTGGGACTGGTGCGTGACGAGCCGTTGAGGGACGGCACGCACGCGGCGCGCCACGCGCCCGCGCCGGCCCTCGTCGTGAACGATGCGACGCATGCGCGCGAGCATGCGGTCGAGGTGCAGATCCCGTTTCTGCAGGCCGCGCTCGGCCCGGATATCGAGATCGTGCCGTTGAACGCGGGCGATGCGAGCCCGCGCGAGGTGGGCGACGTGCTGCGCGCCCTGTGGGGCGGCCCGGAGACGGTGATCGTGATCAGCTCGGATCTGTCGCACTACCATCCGCAGGAGTACGCGCGGGTGTTGGACGATGCGACCATCGACGCGATCGCGCGGCTCGACGGCCCGATCCGTCCGGATCGCGCGTGCGGCGCGTACCCGGTCAATGGCCTGTTGGACGTGCTGACGCGTGGGTTGGTCCCGGAGGATGTCGCTTCGGCCGGCACCGTCGGGGCGGCCTCCCCGTTCACGCCGCGCCTGCTCGGACGTTCCACGTCGGGCGACGACGGCGTGGTCGCCATCGCGGGAGAGGAACGTCCGGCGATGCGGAATCCGGACGAGGCGGTGGTCGGCTACGCGTCGTTCGCCGTGTGGGAGGACGAGGACCGCGGCACCGTGCTGCTGCGGCTGGCCCGGGCGGCGATCCGCGGGCGTCTCGGGTTGGCCGGCGATGCGACGGACGCTTCGGGGGACACCGTGGAGTCGATCATCGCCGCGCACCCGTGGCTGGACGAGCCGGGCGCGAGTTTCGTCACGTTGACGGAGGACGGCGGGCTGCGCGGATGCATCGGCACGTTGGAGGCGCATCAGCCGCTCGGACGCGACGTGGCCGAGCATGCGGTGGATGCGGCGATCCACGATCCGCGTTTCCTTCCGGTCGACGCCGACGAGTACCCGCTGCTCGACGTGGAGGTGTCCGTGCTGTCGAGGCCCAAGCCGATCGTCGTCGTGACGCCCGAATGGCGGCGCGGGGACGACGGCCTCATGGCCGCGGTCCCGTCGGAGCATCCGGTGCGCTCGCGCAACGAACTGGAACGCGCGTTGCGCCCCGGCGTGGACGGGCTCATCCTCACCGAACGGGGCGGACGGCGCCGCGCCACGTTCCTGCCGCAGGTGTGGGAGCAACTGCCCGATCCGCACGGATTCGTCTCGCATCTGCTTGCCAAGGCCGGGCTGCCCCCGGCCCTCGACTGGCGGAACGGCGAGATCGTCTGCGAGCGCTACGAGGTGACCGCCTATGCCGAGCGCTGACGGAACCCGCACCGACCCGGCGCTCGGCCGCTGGCAGACGCGGTTCGCGGACGGCACCGGCCGCGCGCGCTGCGAACTGTGCCCGCGTCGGTGCGTGCTGAAGCCCGGCCGGCGCGGCTTCTGCTTCGTGCGGTCGAACCATGACGGCGCGATCCGTTCCGACACGTACGGCCGCAGTTCCGGGTTCGCCGTGGATCCGGTGGAGAAGAAGCCGCTCAACCATTTCCACCCGGGTTCCGACGTGTTGAGTTTCGGCACGGCCGGCTGCAATTCGGCATGCCGGTTCTGCCAGAACTGGGACATCTCGCGTGCGCGTGATTTCGACCGTCTGGGTGTGGAGGCGTCGCCTGAGCGAATCGCGGCCGTCGCGGCCGATCGCGGCATCGGTTCGGTGGCGTTCACGTACAACGATCCGATCGTATTCGCCGAGTATGCGATCGACACGGCGTGGGCGTGCCGGGAGCGCGGCGTCCACCCGATCGCGGTGACGGCCGGATATATGGCCGCGCCGGCCCGCCCCGACTTCTACGCCGCGATGGATGCGGCGAACATCGACCTGAAGGGCTTCACCGAGGGGTTCTATTGGAAGGTGACCGGCACGCACTTGAAGGACGTGCTCGACACGATCGACTATGCGGTGAACGAGGCGCGCACGCCGGACGGTCGCCACGTGTGGGTGGAGCTGACGACGCTGCTCATCCCCGGCCGCAACGACGATGACGCGCAGTTGCATGCGGAATGCGCGTGGATCCGGGAAACGCTTGGACCGGACGTCCCGTTGCATTTCTCGGCGTTCCATCCCGCATGGAGGATGACCGACGTGCCGCCCACGCCGCACGCGACGCTCACGCGCGCACGTCGCATCGCGATGGCGGAGGGGTTGCGGTACGTGTACACCGGCAACGTGCACGATCGGGAGGGCGGCACCACGTTCTGCCCGAATCCGGATTGCCGTGCGCCGCTCGTGGTGCGCGACTGGTACCGCATCATCGGGAACCGGCTGGGCGGCGCGGACGACGCGGCAGGCACGACCGGCACCGCGGCCGACGCCCGGTGCCCCGAGTGCGGCACGCCGATCGCCGGCCGGTGGTGAACGGCCGGCCGCCATCGCCGCCGCGGACTACTGCACGTCGTTGAGTCCGTAGGCGACCGAACCGGGTTGGATGTCGCCGGCGAGCAACGTGTCCACGGTGACGATGTGGTAGCCCTTCCCCTGCAGCCCTTTGATGATGCCGGGCAGCGCCTTCACGGTTTCGGGGTTCCCGTCGCGCAGGGAGATGATCGAACCCGCGTACACGCCGTCGAGCGTGCGTTTCTCGATCTCGTCGGCGTCGCGTTCGCCCCAATCGCCCGGGTCCACGCCCCACAGGATCATCGCCTGGCCGCTCGCCTTGGCCTGCGCGCGCAGCACGTCGCTCCACGCACCGTCCGGCGGGCGGAACAGCGTGACCGGCTTTCCGGAGGCCGACGAGATCACCGAGTCCGTGTCCTTGAACCATTTGGCGAGCTGGTCGGAGCCCATCGCGTGCATCTGCGTGTGCCGCCACGACATCGACCCGACGCTGTGCCCTTCCGCGGCCATGCGCCCCACGAGTTTCACGTTGGAACCGCTGACGAACCGCCCCTGCAGGAAGAACGTGGCGGGCACGCCGGCCGACTTCAGGGCGTCGAGCACCTTCGGCGTGGTCTGCTTGTTCGGCCCGTCGTCGAAGGTGAGGGCCACGCAATCGGTGAAATGGCAGTCGAGCGGCATCAGCGCGATCACCTTGGCCGTCGCCTCGCTCAACGGCTGGATCTGCTCGTTCACGGCGTCGCTTGCGTCGGACGGCGTCGTGTCGAGCACGGCCTGCGCCGTGTCGATCGCGTTCCTGAGCGTACCGCGCGCCGTCTCGTCCGCCTTGCCCGATGACCGGTCGTAGGCGAGTCTCCCGCGCGCGATGAGCGCCGTCAACCGTTTGCGCACGTCCTGCGCGTTCAATCCGTCCTTCATCTGCCTGAGCGTGTCCGCGTCGTAGCGGATGGAGATGAGCCCGTCGGCCATCATGCTGGACGCCTTGCCATAGCGGTCGGCGAGCGCCGCAAGATCCTTGGTGCCCATGTCGGCGGCGCAGTCGAGTTCGGCGGGCGACTCCACGTCGGCGGTCCTCAGGTCGTCCATCCGCTGTTGGAGCCGGTCGCGGGTGTCGCTGTTCTCGATGCCCGCGGTGTCCTTGAGCAGCGTCGCGGCCTGGCGTGCGGCGGGTGTGTAGCCGGTGAGCGTCTCCGTGTATTGCGACCGCGCGGAGCGGCAGTCGGCGAGCGCCGTTGCGTGGTTGCGTGCGTTGAGGTCGAGGATCGACCGGGTGACGGTCCATCCGGCGAACACCGCGCCCGCCGCGAACACGGCGATGAGCGCGACGGTGAGCGGCTTGGGACGGCGGCGCGCCGTCACGTTCGCGGCGTCCGTCATGGTGCCCGTCGTCGGTATGTCCGTCGCGGATGCGCCGGCGTCGCCCGGCGTGGTTTCGTCGTCCGATCCGTCCGTTTCCATACCGTCGTCGCCGAGTTCGCGGAACACGTCGTCCGCATAGTCGTCGGCCGTTTCGTCATGTCGTGCGTCGTGCACCGGATCGTCGTCGATCCGGCCGTCGTCCGCGTCGTCGATGTGCTTGTCGTCCGTCATGACGCTCCTTCCCCGCGATGCCGTCCCGTCCATCATCCCATATGACGCCGTCGCGGGGCACCCCCCCCCCGACCCGGACGGGCCGCGGTTCAGAACAGGGCGTCCTGGTCGAAGCCGTCGAGGGACGCGCCCGTGCCGCCGGTCATGCCGGGTTTGAACGCGGCGGCGCCGTCGGCGGCGAGCAGGTCGGAGGCGGCGGCGGACGCTTCGCGCAGGTCGCCGTCGAGGGCGACCGCGTCGGGCGAGACGGTGAACATGCGGTTGTTGACGCCTTCCAGGTAGAGGCCGTCGAGCGATTCGACGCGGGAGAGCGCCACGTAGCCCATGCCGGGCGCGAACGTGCGTTTGAGGTCCATGACGGCGCGGTCGAGCGTCATGCCCTGCGATTTGTGGATGGTGATGCCCCACGCGCATCTGAGCGGCACCTGCGAGACGGAGGCGAGCACGGTGTCGCCGTCCATCATCTCCCATGTGGCGGGCTTCATCGTGACGATGTTGCCATTCTCGAATTCGACGATCGGCCAGCCGCCCTTGTTCTCCTGCGCGAAGCCGCGCACGGTGCCGAGCGATCCGTTCACGTATTGGCGGTCGGCGTCGTTGCGCAGAGCCATGACGGCCGCGCCTTCCTTGAGCACGAGCCGTTCGGGGGCGAGCATGTTGCGTTTGAGCCGTTCGACGAGGTTCGCGGGCCCCGCCTGCTGCGCGTGGAACTCGTGGCTGTCGAGCATGATGTTCGCCAGGCGCAGGTCGTTGAGGTTGTCGGCCTGCCGGTTCACGGGGAACAGGTGCGTGGCGACCGTGCCGGGTTCGGGCGCGACACCGAGCCTGGTGACGAGCGCGTCGCGGTCGGCGTCGTCGACGCGGCTTTCGCGGATGTGCGTGAGCACGGTGAGCAGGCGTCCGTCGTCCTGACGGTGCTGTTCGGTCAGATAGCAGACGACCGGGTCGAGTTCCGGCCAGACCAACGATTCGGTGACGAAGCCTTCCGGGTCGAGGCCGGCACGCGCGTACCGTTCGCGCGACGCCGTGAACTCGGGGGTGGGCGGGATCACGTCGCGGTTGCGGCCGGACACGGAGACCGGCGGCAGCTGGAAGAGGTCGCCGGAGAGCACGACCTGCAGGCCTCCGAACGGGCGCGGGTCGCGGCGCACCTCGCGGCATACTTGGTCGACCATGTCGAACAGCCACGCGTGCAGCATCGACACCTCGTCGATGACGAGCACGTCGACCGACTGGATCCTGCGTTTGCGGCGCGTCTTGATGGTCTTGAGCAGACTGGGCGTGAGCACGTTCGCGAGTCCCACGCCGCTCCACGAGTGGATGGTCTGCCCGTCGACGTGCGTGGCGGCGATGCCGGTGGAGGCGGTCACGGCGACGCTCGCGCCGTCCGCGCGCGCCTGGCGGATGAACTCGTTCAACGCGTACGTCTTGCCCGCGCCGGGCGCGCCCGTGAGGAACACGTTCGCCCCGGCGTTGAGGATCGCGAGCGCCTCGGATTGTCTCATGCCCCGTAATGCCCCTATGCGGCTATTCGGCCTTGGCGTTGAGGCTGGTGGCGACGATCTCGTCGCGGATGCGCGCGGCCTCGGCGGCGTCCGGCCCGGGCGCGGCGGCCATGACGGCGGCGCGGTAGTAGCGCAGTTCGTCGAGCGATTCGATGATGTCGGCGAGGGCGCGGTGGCCGCCGTTCTTCGGCGGGCGGTTCTCGTACACGGCCGGGTACCAGCGGCGGGCGAGCTCCTTGAACGTGCTCACGTCGATGCTGCGGTAGTGCAGGTGGCTCATGAGGTTCGGCATGTAATGGTCGAGGAACTTCTTGTCGCTGCCGATGGTGTTGCCGGCGAGCAGCGGCTTGACGCCGTCCGGCGTGAAGCGCAGCACGTACTCGGTGACCTTCCTCTCGGCCTCCTCGAGGCTGAGGCCGTGCTCCCACTCGTTGATGAGGCCGGAGCGGGTGTGCATCTGGCGCACGAAGTCGTTCATGTGCGCCACGGCCTTGTCGGAAGGCCTGATGACGTAGTCGACGCCCTCGTCGAGCACGTTAAGGTCGAAGTCGGTGGGCACGACGGACACCTCGACGAGCTCGTCGCCGCCGAAGATGTCGAGTCCGGTCATCTCGCAGTCGATCCAGATGAGGCGGGATCCCTCCGCCGTGTACGTTTCCGCGTCGTGCGCGTCCACCATCGTGTGCCTCTTTCCGTAAATCCATATGCCTGGGCAGAACAGTACAGACTATACCGCGGAAACGACGAACGGGCCCCGGCGGCGGAAACCGCCGGGGCCCGTTCGGCAGGAGGAAGGGGATGGAGGAAGTGTGGTCCCTCCCGCGGCCCGTGCACGACGAGCCGCAGGAGAAGTTCGGGTGCGCTCCCCCGGCTCGCCGGAGCGGGCCCGCGGGAGCGGTGCGTGTCACTTGACGCGCTTGATGCCGAGGACGGCGATCGCGGCGATCGCGGCCATGGCAATGGCGGTCGGGAACACGAAGTTGTAGGAGTGGGTGGCGGCGACGATGCTGGAGGTGATCGCCACGCCGATGGCCTGGCCGGCGCAGGTGGCGATGTTCATGAAGCCGAGGTCCTTGCCCGCGGTCTCCTTGTTCGGCAGGACGTCCACGTTCAGCGCCTGGTCGACGGACAGGTACATGCCGTAGCCGAAGGAGGCGATGCCGCCGAAGAGGAACATGCCCATCTCGGTCGGGAAGACCCACGGCATGGCCAGGCCGATGGCGAACACGGCGCAGGCGACGGCGATCGGGGCCTTGCGGCGGTGCAGCGCGTCGGCGATCGGGCCGGAGATCAGGGAGGCGACCATGGAGGCGACCATGGTGAGCACGGAGATGACGGCCATCGCGTTGGCGGCCTGCTTGTCGGAGTCGCCGATGTGGTCGGTCAGGATGTACAGCTGGTAGCTGAAGATCATCTGGTAGGCGACGATGAGGCAGGTGCGGCAGATGAACGCGCGGTAGAAGTCGCCGCAGTCCTTGAGCGGCGGGGTGAGGGATTCGAGGATGACCTTGCCCATGGACTTGGAGGTGTCCTTCGGGGCGTCCTTGCTGGACGGCTCCTTCGGGGTGAGGACCACGGCGAGCACGCCGGCGGCGAGGGCGCACAGGCCGGTGCAGACGAAGCCGAGTTCGACGTTCTCCATGAAGCGGGAGCCGATGAGCGTGCCGATGCCCTGGCCGATCACGCCGCCGCCGCCGATGGCCGCGGAGACGGTCGCACGGTTGGATTCCTCGACGCGGTCGGAGATGAGGGCGTAGATCGGGGCCTGCACCATGTTGAGGCCGACGAGGGCGAGGATGTAGAAGATGGCGATGAGCAGTGCGGTGGACGGGCGGGACAGCGACCAGAAGCAGATGCCGTAGATGAACGCGCCGGTGAAGATCCACGGGGTGCGCTTGCCCCACTTGCTGCGGGTGCGGTCGGACAGGGCGCCGACGAACAGGGCGATGAAGATGGAGGCGATGGAGCCCGCGGAGTTGATCGCGCCGAGGGCGGCGGTCGACTCGACGGCGCCCATGCCGAGGTCGGCGCGCAGTCGCTGCGGGACCAGCACGGACATGGTGCCGAAGAAGGCGACGCCGGAGAGGACGGCGAAGGCCATGAAGCCGGCGACGTAGCGCCACTTCTCGGATGGGGTGTTGCGGATCGGGGCCGCGCTTGCTGCTGTCATTGTTCCTTGTTCTTTCTCTTCATTGAGTGGTTGGTTGGATTGAGGTTTCGGGTGAAGGATGGAAGACGGTCCGGCCGGGTTGGAGGATGTCCGGCCCGGCCGGACCGGGAAATGGGAGGGATGGTAAGTGCGTCGTCTCCGTGGGGGGACGCAGCTCAGGCGAGCTGGATCCAGGCGGAGGTGTCCTGCGGCAGCTTGCCGTCGTCGGTCAGTGGGCCGGAGGTGAGGAGCACCTCGCCGGTGGGCAGGTCGACCGGGTCGGCGCCGAAGTTGGTGATCGACGCCCAGCCGTTGGCGCGCTTGTAGGCGATGGTGCCGCCGGTGAAGCCGTTCGCGCCGTCCGGCTTGCCCGTGGAGCGGTCCTCGGGCAGCCATTCGAGGCTCAGGTCGTTGGTCTGCAGCTTGTGGCGCAGGGCCAGCGTGCGGCGGTACAGGTTGAGCATCGAGTCCGGGTCGGCGGCCTCCTTGTCCGCGGCGAAGTCCGTGTACCACGCCGGCTGGGGCAGGTGGGCCTCCTCGGCCGGGGTGCCGTCGGCCTTGGCGGCCGGGGTGAAGCCGAAGGAGTTCGCCGGATCGGCCGTCCACGGCAGCGGCACGCGGCAGCCGTCGCGGCCCTTGGTGGACGCGGCCTGCGAGGTGCGGTGGCCGGACGGGTCCTCGACGCGGTCCCACGGGATGTCGGCGACCTCGAACAGGCCAAGTTCCTCGCCCTGGTAGACGTAGGCGGAGCCGGGCAGCGCCATCTCCATGAGGATCGCGGCGCGGGCGCGGCGGGTACCGGCCTCCTTGTCGAGCGGGTAGGTGGTGCCGTCGCGCAGCACCCAGTCCTTGGCGAGCTGGTGGTATTCGCTGGTGGGCACCTGCGGCAGGCCGTAGCGGGTGGCGTGGCGCACCACGTCGTGGTTGCTCATCACCCACGTGGCGGAGGAGCCGGAGCGTTCGGCGCTTTCGATGCCCTCCTCGATGGCCTGGTGCATGTTGTCGCGGATCCAGTCCTTCTTGGCGAACTCGAAGTTGAAGATCTGGCCCAGGTCGTCCGGGCTGGCGTACAGGTACTGGCGGTTGGGCTGCACCCATGCCTCGGCGACGGCGAACGCCGGCGGGTTGTACTCGTTGAAGACCTTGCGCCACTCGTGGTAGATCTCGTGGACCTCGTCGCGGTCGATGACCGGATGGGAGCCGTCGTCCGGCTGGTCGGAGGTGCACCACACGACGTAGTTGTCGAGATCGTCGCGGTCGAGGTCCTTGGCCAGGCCGTGGGCGACGTCCACACGGAAGCCGTCGGCGCCGTGGTCGAGCCAGAAGCGCAGCGTGGTGAGGAAGTCCTCGCGCACCTCGGGGTTGTTCCAGTTCCAGTCGGGCTGTTCCTTGGTGAACATGTGCAGGTACCACTGGCCGTCGGGCACGCGGGTCCAGGCCGGGCCGCCGAAGTGGTTCTCCCAGTTGGTGGGCGGCTGGTCGCCGTTGGGGCCCTTGCCTTCGCGGAAGATGTAGCGGTCTCGCTCCGGGGATCCGGGGGCGGCCTTGAGGGCCTCCTGGAACCAGGGGTGCAGGTTGGAGCTGTGGTTGGGGACGATGTCGACGACGACCTTGATGCCACGCTCATGCGCGGCCTTGGCGAGCTCGTCGAAGTCGTCCATGGTGCCGAGCTTGGGGTCGACGTTGCGGTAGTCGTCCACGTCGTAGCCGCCGTCGGCGAGCTGGGAGGGATAGAAGGGGCTGAGCCAGATGGCGTCCACGCCGAGGTCGGCGAGGTAGCCGATCTTCTCGGTGACGCCGGCGATCTGACCGAGGCCCTCGCCCTTGGTGTCCTTGAAGGAGCGCGGATAGACCTGATAGACGACCGCCTGCTTCCACCACAGCGCGGGATCGGTGGCTTCGACCATGTGTTCCTCCTTGAATACAAACGCTTGCATTTAAGCGTTCCAACATGTTCTTCGTTTTTGCAGTACTTGAATAATAGCGCTTGCACCACGATATGCAAAACGGCATGCAATCGGCGTGTCGAACGGGTTTGACATTGACATGAAATGGCGGATTTGCAATACTGCAAACGCTTTTATAGAATATCGATAAAAGCGTTTTAAGCGCATGGAGTATCGTAATAACGGCGCCGATCCGAAGGCGGGCGCGGCACGGACGCGATACCGACATGCCGCCGGCGGATTCGCGATGAAGGCGCCGATGCGGCGTATGGCGCGTCGCACGACGAACATCGCATGCATCGGCGACGGCACGACACATGCGCACGCAACGACACGATGAGGGAGGACGGTCATGCCCGGTCAGCAGACGAGAACGACGATCGCGGACGTGGCGAAGGAGGCCGGGGTCTCCGTATCCACCGTCTCGCGCGCCCTGCGCGGCCTCGACAAGGTCAATCCGGACACGCGCGCCCGCGTCGAGGCCGCCGCCGAGAAGCTCCGGTTCACCTTCTCCAAGACCGCCTCCTCGCTGGCCAGCGGCAAGGCGATGCGCGTGGCCGTCCTGCTGCCCAACGAGATCAACAGCTGGTTCAACGCGAACACCTTCGAGGGCGTGTACGAGGTGCTCTCGCGCGAGGGCTACGACGTGGTCCCCTACGTGATGTGGGAGGAGGACGACCTCGCCCGGTTCCTCCGCACGCTGCCGGGCACGCAGAACTTCGACGCGGTGATCGTCGTCTCGTTCATCCTCGACCGGGCGCAGCGCGCGTTCCTCGACACGCTCACCATCCCGATGGTCGGCATCAACGTGCCGTCGACCGAAGGCTTCGACGCCACCGTGCGCATCGACGACGAGGCCGCCATGCACGGCGTCGTGCGCCTGCTGCGTTCGCTCGGGCACGAGGCCATCGCCTACGTGGAGCAACCGGTGCAGCCCTCGCCGTTCACCTGCAGCGATTCGGTGCGCATGGACGGCTTCCTCGATGCGGCGGCGCGGGAGGGATACGACGAGGAGCACATCCTCACGATCCCCTCGCTGTCACGCCTCGGTTCGGAGGATGAGGAGGAGGCCCAGGAGTCGGTCGGCGGCGAGGCCGCGGCGATCTCCGGCATCGCCGCGCAGCTCGTGGGCGCGATCTGCCGGCCCACCGGCATCTGCGTGGAGAACGACCGGTGCGCCGTGCTGCTGCTCAAGGAGCTGCGCCGCCTCGGCTGGCGCATCCCCGAGGAGGTGTCGCTCGTCGGCTTCGACGGCGATTCGGTGGGCGACGTGGTCGACCTGACCACCGTGCGGCAGAACCCGCTGCAGCTGGGACGCGCGGCCGCGGGCAAGACGCTCGCCCTGATGCGCGACGAACCGCTCGACGAACCGCACACGGTGGCCCCCACCTCCCTGCTCATGCGCGCCACCACCTCCAGGCTTTCCTCGGGCCGCACGCTCGCGGCCTGAGTCCGGGCGGTGCGCCGCCACGGCGGCGGACGGCGCACACCGGGCCGGATGTACGGCATATACGACGAACGGGGCCCCGCCCATCAGGCGGGACCCCGTTCGTCGTATCCACGCGTCACGCGTCACGCATCTGCCGCGCGCGGCGGCGCAGCACCCGGTCGAAGCCGGTCAGTTGGCGTGGAAGCCGGAGTAGTTCGGGGCCTCGGCCGTCATCACGATGTCGTGCGGGTGCGACTCGCGCAGGCCGGCGTCGGTGATGCGGATGAAGCGGCCCTTCTCGGCCATCTCGGAGATGTTGTGCGCGCCGATGTAGAACATCGACTGGTGCAGACCGCCGAGCATCTGGTAGAGCACGGCGTTGAGCGGTCCGCGGTACGGGACCTCGCCCTCGACGCCCTCCGGCACGACCTTGTCGTTGGAGGTGACATCGGCCTGGAAGTAGCGGTCCTTGGAGTAGGACTTCTTGCCGCGCGGGGCCATCGCGCCGAGGGAGCCCATGCCGCGGTACAGCTTGTACTGCTTGCCGTGCAGGAGCACCTTCTCGCCCGGGGCCTCCTCGCAGCCGGCGAGGGTGCCGCCGAGCATCACGGAGGACGCGCCGGCCACGAGGGCCTTGGCGATGTCGCCGGAGTAATGGATGCCGCCGTCGGCGATGCAGGGCACGCCGGCCGCACGGCAGGCCTGGGCGGCCTCGTACACGGCGGTGAGCTGCGGGACGCCGACGCCGGCGACCACGCGCGTGGTGCAGATGGAGCCCGGTCCGATGCCGACCTTGACGGCGTCGGCGCCGGCGTCGATCATCGCCTGCGCGCCGGAACGGGTGCCGACGTTACCGCCGATGATCTGCACGCCGTCGAAGGCGGAGTCGTGCTTGAGGCGGGAGATCATGTCGAGGGCGAGACGGGCCTCGCCGTTGGCGGTGTCGACGACGAGCACGTCGACGCCGGCCTCCATCAGAGCGGAGGCGCGCTGCCAGGCGTCGCCGAGGAAGCCGACGCCGGCGGCGACGCGCAGGCGGCCCTGCTCGTCCTTGGTGGCGTCCGGGTACTGCTCGGTCTTGACGAAGTCCTTGACGGTGATCAGGCCGGTCAGGTGGCCCTCGGCGTCGACGAGCGGCAGCTTCTCGACCTTGTGCTTGGCAAGCAGGTCGTGCGCGTCCTCCTTGGAGATGTCGGACGGGCCGGTGATGAGGTTCTCGCGGGTCATGACGTCGCGCACCTTGAGGTGGTCGTAGTCCTCGGACGCGATGAATCGCATGTCGCGGTTGGTGATGATGCCGACGAGCTTGTTGTCCTTGTCGACGACCGGCAGGCCGGAGATGTGGAACTTGCCGCACAGCTTGTCGAGGTCGGCGAGGGTGACGTCCGGGTTCACGGTCAGCGGGTCGGTGATCATGCCGGACTCGGAGCGCTTGACGACGTCGACCTGGGCGGCCTGGTCGTCGATGGAGAGGTTGCGGTGCAGCACGCCGATGCCGCCGTTGCGGGCCATGGCGATGGCCATCTCGGACTCGGTCACGGTGTCCATGGCGGCGGAGAGGACCGGGGCCTTCATCGTGATCTTGCGGGTCAGATGGGTGGTGGTGTCCACCTCGGAGGGAATGACGTCCGTCTCGTTCGGCAGCAGCAGCACATCGTCATAGGCGAGGCCGAGCTTGGCGAAGATGGGAGGGAGCGGAGCGTACGCGGACTGCGCGTTCATATCGGGGTTTGTAGCCATGCGTCCACTATAAGAACGTGGGGTGACGTTACGCGCCGGTCTCGGCTATGGGCGGCGGGAACGCTCACGGTTTCTTCGCGCGCGGGGCCCGGTCGGCCTCGTTCTCCTCCATGATCTCCGGCAGGCGGTGCCTGAGGTACGGGTACATGGTGATCACGGCGAGCACCACGGCGACCAGGGCCATGCCGAGGGCCACGTGCCACGCCTTGAAGAAGAGGATCATGAGCGATCCGAAGGAGATGAGCGCCGCCCACGACCACAGGATGAGCACCGCGCCCTGCACCGTGTGCCCGATGCGCAGCATGCGGTGGTGCAGGTGCATGCGGTCGGGGTGCATCGGCGACTGGCCCTTGGCCAGGCGTCTGGTGATCGCCAGGCACATGTCGAGCACCGGCAGGAAGAGCACGAGGATCGGCAGCAGGATCGGCATGAACACGGGCAGGTACACGCTGGTGTGCACGGAAGCCGGGTCGATGCGGCCGGTGATCACGATGGACGCGCAGGTGATGAGGTAGCCCAGCAGCATCGAACCGGAATCGCCCATGAACAGCTTCGCCGGATGCCAGTTGTGCAGGATGAACCCGACGCAGATGCCCACGAGCGCCACGTCGATGAGCGTGGCCATCGAGGCGTAGGAGGGCGAGGTGCGCGCCAGTATATAGGAGTAGATGGCGAAGGCGATGCCGCCGATCGCGACGATGCCCGAGGCGAGGCCGTCGAGGCCGTCGACGAAGTTGACCGCGTTGATGGAGGCGACGATGAGGAACGCCGTGATCGCCATCGACAGGCTGGGGCTGGCGGTGACGAGCGAGCCGAGCGGCAGCGAGATGATCTGCAGGCCGCCCCACGCCACGAACACGGAGATGAGCAGCTGGCCGGCGAGCTTGAGCATCCAGTCGAGGTCCCACAGGTCGTCGGCCATGCCGAGCAGGCAGATCATGACCGCGCCCGCGAGCACGACCCACGCCTGGTGGCTGTCGTGGAACAGCCCCTGGCTGAACGGCATGCGGCTGGCGAACAGCATGGCGACGCCGAAGCCGAGCATCATGCCCAGGCCTCCCATGCGCGGGGTCGGGATCTTGTGCACGTCGCGCGCGCGCACCTCGCCGACGGCGCCGATCTCGATGGCCACGTGGCGGATGAGCGGGGTGAGCAGGTAGGTGGCGCCGCCGGCGATGGCCGCGATGAACAGGTAGATCCTCATGCGCCGAGCCCTCCCCCGTTGACGTGCAGCGCGTGGCGGATCGCCGACTGGCCGATCACGCCCTCGCGCAGGATGACAATGCCGTCGCGCTCGTGCGGATCGGCGGCCACGACGGTGCTGGAGACGTGCCCCGGGGTGCTGCCGCCGTCAAGGTACAGTTCCACCCGGTCGCCGAACGCCTCGACGGCCTCGTGCACGCTCTGCGCGCTTTCGCCGCCGGACAGGTTCGCGCTGGACGCGGCGAGCGGGCCGGTGGCGGCGAGGATGCGCAGGCACAGCGTCGAGTTGGGCACGCGCACGCCCTGGGTGCCGTCGCGGGCGATGGTCTTCAGCGTGCAGTCCTCGCGGGCCACGGCGATCGGCGAGAACGCGCCGGGCAGGAACCGCGCGGCGAGGCGGTTGAGCGGTGCGGGCAGGTCGAGCCCGAGACCATCGAGCTGGTCGACGTCGGCGAGGAGCACCTGCAGCGCCTTGAAGCGCGGCCGGTGCTTGAGCTCGTAGATGCGGTCGATGGCGCGCGGGTTCCTCGGGTCGCAGGCGATGCCGTAGACGGTGTCGGTGGGGATGACCACCAGTCCGCCGTCCCGGACCACCGTGGCCGCCCGGGCCAACGCCTCGTCGTCGATTGCGCGAATCTCACTCATCACACGCCTCCTGAAGCCTGTTTTCCACAATCCATCATTGCACCATCGCACCCCGACGACCGGGCCGCGCGTATTCGCGCGACGACACTCCGCAAACGTTCGCATCACCGTTTTGCGTACGGTCGTACACTTATGCTGATAGCGTTCACGGCACCGCTTCCGCACGCCGCGCCGCACGGTCCGCGGCCCTGCGCGGGAAGCCGCGCCACCCCGCACCCGCACCCGTACCCGCAAAGGAGCATCGCATGACCACCGCAACCAATCCCGCAGACGACCACGACGACATTTTCGCCGTCCCTCCCGTCGAACTGCGCACGCCGCGCCGCAGCGAACGCGAGGAGATGCTCGACGGCAAGCTGTACGACGCCTCCGATCCCGAGCTCGACGAGCTGCGCCGCAGGGCCGGCGACCTGTGCACGCGATTCAACGCCACCTCCCGCCACGACGACGCCGAGCGCGCCGCGATCCTCGACGAGCTGCTGCCGGGCCACGGCGAGAACCTCGACGTGATGGGACCGGTCTTCTTCGATTACGGCCGCCACACGACAATCGGCGACCGCGTGTTCGCGAACTTCAACTTCACCGTACTCGACTGCGCGCCGGTCACGATCGGCGACGACGTGCTGTTCGGCCCGAACGTCTCGCTGCTGCCGCCGATGCACCCGCTCAGGTGGCAGGACCGCAATGTGCGCATGCGTGAGGACGGCACCAGCTACGACTACGAGTACGGCGAGCCGATCGTGATCGGCTCGAACTGCTGGTTCGGCGGCAACGTGACCGTGCTGGGCGGCGTGACCATCGGCGACGGCTGCGTGATCGGCGCCGGCGCGGTCGTCACGAAGGACATCCCGGCGAATTCGGTGGCCGTGGGCAACCCGGCGCGCGTCATCAAGACCATCACCGACAGGGACGCCAGCGTGTACCAGAAGTACGCCGAGTAGCCGTGGCGCACGCCGCGCCCGGCGTCCCGCGGCTATTTCACGGCGAACAGGAACCTGGGCCGCCCGGTCCAGTCGTTCTCGGTGCGGGCCTCGGCGAAGCCGTTGGCCCGCGCGTAGGCGACGAGCCGCTCGCCCTGCGTGACGTCATGCTCCATGACGAGCGCGCCGCCGGAGCGCAGCAGCCGCGCCGCGCGGTCGGCGATGCGCTCCGGGATGAACACGCCGTCCGCCGATCCGCCGTACAACGCCATGTCGGGGTCGTGGTCGCGCGCCTCGGGCTGTTCGGGCACCTGGGCGAGCGGCACGTAGGGCGGGTTGGTGATGACGATGTCGACGGTGCCGTCGAGCTGGGGCAGGGTCATCGGGCTGGTGGCGTCGCCGAGTTCGAGGTGGTAGTTGTAGCCGGCGACGGGGTTGGCGCGTGCGACCATGTCGCGGTTGCGTTCCGTCCACGCATGCGCCTCCGGCGATTTCTCGACGGCCCATACCTCGGCGCCGGGGACCTCCGTGACCACCGACAGCCCGATCGCGCCGGAGCCGGCGCACAGGTCCACCACCCGCGGATGGTACAGGCCGTTGCGGGTGATCCAGTCGAGTCCGGCCTGCACGACGGTCTCGGTCTCCGGTCTTGGAATGAACACGCCCGGCCCGACCTTGAGGTCGAGGTAGCGGAACGGCGCATGGCCCGTGATGTGCTGCAGCGGCTCGCGGCGGGCGCGGCGGGCGGCCATCTCCTCGAGGCGCCCCTCGTCGAAGTCGAGCGCCTCCCCCATGAGCATCGCCTTGTCCACGTCGCGCAGCTCCACACCGGCCACCTCGGCGAGCAGCAGCTTCGCGTCATGGCCGGGCGTGTCGACGCCCGCCTCCCGCAGACGCGCGGCGGTCTCGCGGATCGTATCGTTCACGTTCATTCCCACTCCATTCACTATCGCAACGACTCGCACGCGATACGTGACGGCGTTGCACGAACGAGGTGGGGGTCGGCCCATCCGATGCGGGACCGTGGGCTTGGCCGAGCGGCCTGGAGCGTGTCATGCATCGGATGGGTCGACCCCCACCGGCCGTGGCATCATCGTCACTGCTGGTTGGCGAGGCGTTCGGCTTCGTCGGCCTGGATGTCGGAGTCGATGACGGCCTGCAGGTCGCCGTCGAGCACCTGGTCGAGGTTGTACGCCTTGTAGTTGGTGCGGTGGTCGACGATGCGGTTCTCCGGGAAGTTGTAGGTGCGGATGCGCTCGGAACGGTCGAGGGAACGCACCTGCGAGTGGCGCATGTCGGCGGCCTCGGCGGCCTCCTGCTCGTGCTTCATGGCGAGCAGTCGGCTCTTGAGCACGCGCAGGGCGGCGGCGCGGTTCTGGATCTGCGACTTCTCGTCCTGCATGTTCACGGTGATGCCGGTGGGCAGGTGGGTCATGCGCACCGCGGAGTACGTGGTGTTCACGGACTGGCCGCCGGGGCCGGAGCTCATGAAGATGTCGATCTTGAGGTCCTTCGGATCGATCTCGATCTCGTCGTCGTCCTCGTCGGCTTCGGGGAAGACGATCACGCCGGCGGCGGAGGTCTGGATGCGGCCCTGCGATTCGGTGACGGGGATGCGCTGCACACGGTGCACGCCGCCCTCGTACTTGAGCGAGGCCCACACGCCGTCCTCCGGCGCGGGGGTGCCCTTGGCGCGGATGGCGATCTGCACGTCCTTGACGCCGCCGAGCTCGGTGCCGTTCTCCGACTGCACGGAGACGGTCCAGCCGCGCTTCTCGGCGTAGCGGGTGTACATGCGCAGCAGGTCGCCGGCGAACAGCGCGGCCTCCTCGCCGCCGGTGCCGGCCTTGATCTCCATGATCACGTCGCGGGCGTCGTCCGGGTCGCGCGGGATGAGCGCGGTCCTGAGCTTCTCCTCGACGCCCGGCAGCTCGGCCTCGAGCCGCTTGGCCTCGTCGGCGAAATCGGGGTCCTCGCCGGCCATCTCGCGCGCGGCCTCGAGGTCGTCGCGCACGCCGAGCCAGGCCTTGTACGCGGAGACGATGGCGCCGAGCTCGGCGTGGCGGCGTCCCAGCTTGCGCATCTTGTCGGGGTCGGTCACGACCTCGGGGCTGGCCATCTGCCGTTCGATGGACCGGTACTCCTCCAGCGCGGTCGCCGCCGCGGGGAACTGTTCGTCTGCCATGGGCGCGTCTTCCTTGAACGTGCGCCGGGCGGTGTCCCCGACGCGGATGTGGGTGAACGATTGGGGAACGTAAGGATGGGATGTGTGGCGGATCGCGTCGCGCGCACGCGCGCGGATCGGGTCACGGGATGCGGGTCCGCGGGCATACAAAAACGCCAGCCCCGCAACCGGCCGGATGGGTGCGTCGGAACGCACCGGCCCCGACCGCGGGACTGGCGTCAAGTATGCTACTTCGCCCTCTTGCCGTAGCGCTTCTCGAAGCGGGCCACGCGGCCGCCGGTGTCGAGAATCTTCTGCTTGCCGGTGTAGAAGGGGTGGCACTTCGAGCACACGTCGACCGTCATGTGGTCGCCCTTGTAGGTGGAACGGGTGACGAAGGTGTTGCCGCACGAGCACAGAACCTCGACGGCATGGTAATCGGGATGAATACCCTGCTTCATGGTGTCTCCTAAGGAATCCAGGTGACCCGGGTCGCCTCGCCCCGTTGGCGGGCGTGAACCGGAACCTATGGAATGGTAGACCCCGCCGACGACAACGTCATGGGGAAAACGCCGGAGGCGTTGTCGGGCGAAGGCGAACGACAACGAGCCGGGAACCGGTGGCACGAAGTGCCCCCGCTGGGACTTGAACCCAGGACAAACACCTTATAAGGGTGCTGCTCTAACCGACTGAGCTACGGGGGCGGACCCACATGATTCTACCGGCCCCGCGGACCGACGCCGGACGCATGTCGCCCGTCCTCCCGTCGCAGGCCGGGCGCGGGCTCGGTGCAGGGCATGGGCGTTCCACACGCCCGGCGCACTCCCACTCCCCGCTTCATCTCCCCGTCAGGCACGGGCACGGGCACGGGCACGGGCACGGGCGGCATGTTCTCGCCGCTGCGGCTCAGGCACCATTCATCCCCCGTCGGGCACAGGCATGGGACGTGCGCCGGAACGCGGAAAACGACACGCCGTATCCACCCCAACAAACGCACAATAATGTTCGATTTACCACCGAATCCACCATCAGCAATGTTTGATTTCATGGTTTTGTGAACATGAAACCAAGAAGCCGAACAATACCTCCCATTTCGGTAACGCCCGTGTGAACAAGTCAAAAAATCGCATATTTCCAGCGCTTTAGCGCTCACATCGTGCTAATCTGTACCACAGATGTTCACCGGAACATCCATTGCAGATTAATCATACTTACGAGAAAACCAACAAATTCTCACTCTCGAATCGAACATAAGAAATGTTTGATTCGAGATGGAAGGGAGCCGAAATGGCTGGACAGGACAAGACCATCACCGTCAACTTCGACATGTTCGACAAGACCCCGGAGGAGAAGACCGCCGAGGCCAACAAGGTCGCCAAGTCGTTCGGCATCAGCGACGCGGCCATCGCCGAGGTCGAGGAGTACAAGGCCAAGCTCACCCGCTACAACGCGTGGGATCTGCCGTTCATGGGCTACGTGAACGACGACGGCTACGGCTACGCCTATGTGCCGGACGCCGCCATCGTGCGCGAACCCTACTGGGACGCCCACAAGGCGTTTCTCGCGCTGCCGGAGGACGTGCAGACCGCGTTCGCGATCCGCATGCTGTTCACCCACCGTCCGGTCGACCGCTACGGCGCCAGCATGTTTCTCCACTACCAGCGCGGCTTCAAGGTGAACTTCATCGGCGAGGGCGCCAACAAGTACTGATCGGGCGCCCGGAAACCCACCGACCGGCGCGCGACGCAACGACGCGTCCGCACCACACAACACCGAAGGGCCGTACGTCCGCGGCATCGAACCGCGGACGTACGGCCCTGTGCGTTTCCCGCCGGCATGCGCCGCCCGCCCTTCAGATCCCTTCGGATCCCGCCACGGCCGCCTGTCGGCGCGCCCACGGACAGCGCATGCCGGACCGGTCACGCCATCGCGTCCCAATCGACCTTGAGGCAGGCGTCGCGCCCGTACAGCATCCGCGCGTAGTCGACGAAACCGGGGTCCCAGGCGTGCAGCATGGACGCCATATGCAGCCTGAACCGTTCGTCGCCGGGAATGCGCGCCTCGTACAACGGGCGCCACGGCATGCGCCACGCGCCACGCACCCGCGCAAGCCGACCGACGAGGCTTCCGCCACGTGCGCCGTCAAGACGGCACGCCAGCGGACGATCGGCCACCTCATACATGCCGCCGCCGGCCAGATCCTCCACCGTGACCGTCCCGCAGGCGGCACTGGCGCCGCGCACCCAGAACCAGGAGGCGAAATTCGAGGAGGACAGCTCGCACAGGTCCCGATACCCGTCCTCGTCGACGCCATGCTCGTCGCGCGCGTACGCGGCGGCCACGGCGAACGGGGTGAGCCCGCCGACGTCGAGTTGGCAGTCGAGCGCGAACCACTGCTCGAAGACGTCCTCCATACGCGCGTGGAACGCCGGGGTACGCGTGCGGAACGGGTTGAGGTCCACCTGGATGAAGAACTCGCGACGCGCGTCGCCATAGGTCACCAGGTCCGCGCGGCGGAACATCCGCGACACCCGGTCCAACGGCAGCATGCCCGCCACGTCGTCATCGCCGCCTTCCCTCCGGTCCCGTCCGCCGACCAGCACGGCCTCGCCCATCGTCATGATCCCCGCTCCTTCGCGTCCGCGGGAGGGCGTCGTCGCCCTCCTTGCATGACACGATACGGGCCGGCCGGCAAGGGGAGCAACATGCGGGTCTCCCGCCGCTCCCCCGGTGCGCAACCCGGTGGATAACCTTCCGCGGCCCGATACGCGCCGCCGCCCCGGCCACCACTGCAATCGTTTGCGGAATTCCGGCGCGCGAATCCGGCTTATGTGAGCGCTCCCAGCCGTCTTTTCGCGACGACGCACGCCGACATGCGGACGGAGCGCGCACATCATCCGGACCGGCCCGCGTCCCACCGCGCCGTAACGTCGATTGCAAACGTTATGATTCCAGTGTCTACAGCGTACGAAACGAATCAAAGGAGACAGGTATGACCACGCTGGCCGTTGACATCGGAGGAACCAAGATTGCAGCCGCCGTCTGCGACGCAAACGATAGCATCATCCAGCGCTGGCGCGTGCCCACGCCGATGGATGCCGACGCCATCAACCAGCATATCGCCGACATCTACCATGAGGCCGTCGCCTCCGGGCACACCGACATCCAGGCCATCGGCATCTCCGCCGCCGGCAACGTGGGCGCCGACCGCAAGACCCTGACCTTCGCGGCGAACATCCCCGCATGGATCAACTACAACCTGTCCGAACACGTCGGCGCGCTCATCGGCAACGCGGTGCCGGTCATCGTCGAGAACGACGCGAACTGCGCCGGCTGGGGCGAATTCGTGCACGGCGCCGGCCAGGGCAGCCGCAACATGGTGGCGCTCACCGTCGGTACCGGCTTGGGCGGCGCCATCGTCATCAACGGCGAACTCTACCGCGGCTCGTTCGGCATGGCCGCCGAGATCGGCCACCTGCCGATGGTCCCGGACGGCGACCACTGCGGCTGCGGCCTGCGCGGATGCGCCGAACGCTACACCTCCGGCACCTCGCTGGAAAACTTCGCCAAGTCGGCCGTGCGCCGTCGTCCGCAGGACGCGAAGCGCCTGATGGAGCTGTGCGGCGGCGACGTCACCAAGCTGGAGGGCCCGATGGTCTCCCAGGCGGCACAGGAAGGCGACGAGCTCGGCCTGTACGCGTTCGGCAAGATCGGCGAGTGGCTGGGCCGCACGATGGCCGCCGTCTCCGCCGTGCTCGACCCGGACCTGTTCGTGATCGGCGGCGGCGTGGTGGCCGTCGGCGACATCCTGCTCGAGCCGGCCCGCTACAACTACACCCGATTCCTCGAAGGCAGCGCCTACCGCAGCCATGCGAAGATCGTCGCCGCCACCGCCGGCCAGGACGCGGGCCTCATCGGCGCCGCGAACCTCGCCCTGCGCTGACGCGCACGATACCGGGAGGCCGGGAAACAAGGCCGGGGTGCCCACACCGTACGAAACGGCATGGGCACCCCGGCCTTTCCATATGCTCCCCGGCGCCCCTATGCGAAGCCGGAAGCAACGTACGCCGACAATCTTTCCGCGTACGTTATCCCCGGTCCTTCCGTCCGAAACCGGAGACAACGTAATCGAATGATTTCCCCGGGTACGGTTCCCCCGGTTCCGACCTGCCGGACCGGAGGAACCGCACGCGGACAATTCCCCAAAATACGTTATGGCCGGTTCCGGCCGAATGAACCGGACGCAACCACCGCGGGCATGACCACGCCGGACAACGAAAAAGAGGTTCCGAATCATCGGAACCTCTTTCACCTGGCGACCACGACCGGACTTGAACCGGCGACCTCCGCCGTGACAGGGCGGCGCTCTAACCAACTGAGCTACGCGGCCGTTTCGTACCTGTGTCGTTCAGGCACGAGTAGATATATTACCGATATCCTCGATTACCGCAACATCGGCGTGTCGCGCTTTTCGCAGCCGGCCACGACAGGCAGACGGCAGCCACGGCAGGACGCCGGATCACACCTCCGCCGGTGCGGGCGGGCGGCGCGTGGAGAAGCGGAACATGAGCGCGGCGAGCAGGGCGCCGCACACGGCCATGCCGGTGATCGGCCACATGCTCCACGAGAAGCCCGTCAGATAGGATCCGGCCGTCGAGGCGCCGCCATGCGCGGCGACGGCCGAGAACTCGGAGATCAGCGTGCTGGCCACGGCGGTGCCGACGGCGCCCGCCAACTGCTGGACGGTGTTCATCACGGCGGAACCGTCCGCGTTGAGACGGGCGGGCAGCTGGTTCAGCGCGTGCGTCTGGTCCGGCACGAGCACGAACCCGGAGCACGCCATGAACAGCGCGTAGGCGACCGCCACCGCCCACACGTTGCGGCAGGCGGCGATGAGGACGACATCCATCACGGTGACGCCCACGAACCCGAACAGGATGAACTTCGGCGGGAAATGACCCTTGAGCGCACCGCCGATCATCGGGGCGGCGACGGCGCCGACCACGGCGCCCGGCAGGAGGATCAGCGCGGCCGCGAGCGAGCCGAAGCCGAAGCCCCGCTGCAGCAGGATCGGCAGCATGAAGTTGAGGCCGAGCACGCCGCCGGAGGCCATGAGCAGGACGAGCATGCCCAGCGCGAACCCGGGGTGGCCGAACACGCGCACCTCGACGAGCGGACGCGCCATGCCGAGCTGCATGCAGACGAACACGGCGAGCACCGCCACGGCGGCCGCGAGCACGGCCCAGAACCGCCAGTCGCCGTTCCATGCGGCGAAGAAGCCCACCGCCACGATGAGCCCGGCGAGACCGATCGCGACGAGCATCAGCGACGGCACGCTGATCGTCGCCCGCCCGGCATCGCCCTCATGCCGGATCTCCGGCACCGTGGCGACGCCGAGCGCGAAGGAGACCACGAGGAACGGCAGCATCGCGTAGAAGATCCAATGCCAGTCGAGCCATTCCATCACCACGCCGCCGAACACCGGGCCGATGGCGGGCGCGGCGCAGGTGACCAGGCTCACGATGCCGAGCATCGCGCCTCGTTGCTCGAGCGGTGCCTTCTCCAGGATGATGTTGGTGATCAACGGCAGCGAGATGCCGGTGCCGAGCGCCATGACGAGACGCGCGGCGAGCAGCATCGGGAAGCTCGCGGCGAGCGCGCCGATCAGCGTGCCGAGCGTGAAGATCGCGACTGCGGCGACGAACAGGCTCTTCGTCGCGAAACGGCGCACCATGAACGGCGATCCCGGGATCGCGACGGACAGGAGCAGCAGGTAGCCGGTGGTGAGCCATTGCACGGTGGATGCGTCGATCGAGAATTCGGCCATCAGCGTCGCATAGGCGATGTTGAGCGACGTTTCGGACAGGATGCCAAGGAACGTGAGGATCGCGAGCGCGACCACGCAGACGACCACACCCTTCGGCACGGGGCGTTTGCCGGATTCCGCCGGCTCCCCGGCCCGTGCCGCCCACATCGCCCGCGCATCCCGCGTACCGTGTCCGTTCATGTGATCGCGTCTCCGTTCCCGTCGGCGGACCCGTGCCGGCCGGGGTGCTCACCGGCCGCGTCCGTCCGCACCGGCCATGCCCCGCGACGGTCGCCGCGACGATGATTGTTGTATATCGAACAATGTCATCGTACCGGCGAATGTTACGCGAAACTCGTCCCCGCCGCGACGCCACGTCCCACGGGGATCATGTCCGGCACCCAACCGGCCCGTCGTGTCCTCCACCGATGCCGGACGCGCCGCGCCCCGCCGCCGGACACCCCTCCCGCAACAAAAAGCCGCACCGGCGATCATCGGGGCCGAATGATTCGGATTCGATGATCACCGGTGCGGCTTTCCGGTTCGACGGCGATGCGCGCCGGACTTCTGCGTTCGCCCTTGCGGGTCCGATGCGCCGGCGGGGCGTGACGCACGTCATGCACACGCCCCGCCGGCCCGGGATCACGCCTTGGCGACCTCGGCCTTGAGCTCGTCGCCCTCGGCGACGGTCAGGGAGTCGGCGAGCGTGTCGCCCGCGATGAGGTCGCGGAAACGCTCGACCTTGGCCACGTCGGCGGCCGGCGCGGTGAGCGTCAGCGCGATGTGGTCGGCCACGTCGAGGCCGGCGGCCTTGCGGGCGTCCTGCACGACGCGGATCGCGTCGCGCGCGTAGCCCTCGGCCTCCAGGTCGGCGTCGATGGCGGTGTCGAGGATCACGAAGCCGCCGGTCGGCAGCGCGGCGGACACGGACACGGCCTCCTCGGCCGCGTTGCGCTCCTCGACGCGGTTGATGAGCTCGTATTCGCCGTCCTCGAGCGCGATCTCGCCGGAAGGCGTCTCGACGACCGGAGCGCCGGAAGCCGCATCCACGTGCCAGGCGCCGGACTTGGACGCCTTGATCGCGAACTGGACGTCCTTGCGCAGGCGCTTGCCGGCCACGCGGGCGTTGACGCGCAGCTCGTGCACGATCCTCAGGCCCTGCGAGGAGGCGTCCTCGAGGGTGCACAGCTCGATGTCCTTCACGTTGAGTTCGGACTTCAGGACCGCGTCGTAGGCGCGCACGGCGTCCACGTCCTCGGCGACCACGGTGAGCTTGGAGAGCGGCTGGCGCACGCGGATCTTCGCGGCCTTGCGCAGCGACAGGGTGCCGGAGACGATCTCGCGCACCTTCTCCATCGCGGCGACGAGCGCCGGATCGTCGACGAGCACGCGGCCCAGCTCGGTGTCCTCGCCGGTCTTCGCGTCCACGACGAACGGCCAGTCGGCCAGATGCACGGATTCGCCACCGGTCAGGCCGCGCCACACGGACTCGGCCTCCATCGGGGCGAGCGGCGCGAGCACGCGCATGAACGCCTCGAGCACCGTGTACAGCGTGTTGAACGCGGTCTCGTCGCCGGACTGGAAGCGCGCACGCGTGTTGCGGATGTACCAGTTGGTGAGCACGTCGATGAAGTCGGAGACGGCGTCGCACGCGTCGGAGATCGCGAACTCGTCGAGGGACTTCTCGGCGGCGAGCACCAGACGGCGGGTGCGGGCCAGCAGGTAGCGGTCCATCTCGGGCAGGGAGGCGACCTCCTCGGGCCTGAGCTGGCGCGCGTCGTGGCCGGCGGCGTTCGCGTACAGGGTGAAGAAGTAGTAGGAGCTCCACACCGGCAGCATGACCTGGCGGACCGTGTCGCGGATGCCCTCGGCGGTGACGATGAGGTTGCCGCCGCGCAGGATCGGCGAGCTCATGAGGAACCAGCGCATCGCGTCGGAGCCGTACTTGTCGAACACGCCGTTGACGTCCGGGTAGTTGCGCAGGTGCTTCGACATCTTCTGGCCGTCGGAGCCGAGCACGATGCCGTGGCAGATCACGTTCTTGAACGCCGGGCGGTCGAACAGGGCGGTCGCCATCACGTGCAGAAGGTAGAACCAGCCGCGCGTCTGGCCGATGTACTCGACGATGTAGTCGGCCGGGAAGTGCTGCTCGAACTTCTCCTTGTTCTCGAACGGGTAGTGGAACTGCGCGAACGACATGGAGCCGGACTCGAACCAGCAGTCGAGCACGTCGGTGATGCGGCGCATCGTGGACTTGCCGGTCGGGTCGTCCGGGTTCGGACGGGTCAGGTTGTCGATCCACGGACGGTGCATGTTGACGTTGCCGTCCTTGTCGCGCGGGTAGTCGCCGAAGTCGCGCTTCAACTCCTCGAGCGAGCCGTACACGTCGACGCGCGGGTGCTTCGGGTCGTCGGACACCCACACCGGGATTGGGGAGCCCCAGAAGCGGTTGCGGGAGATCGACCAGTCGCGCGCGTTGGCGAGCCACTTGCCGAACTGGCCGTCCTTGACGTTCTCCGGGATCCAGTTGATCTGCTGGTTGAGCTCGAGCAGACGCGGCTTGATCTTCGTGACGGACACGAACCAGGAGCTCACCGGCTTGTAGATGAGCGGCGTGGCGCAACGCCAGCAGTGCGGGTAGGAGTGCACGTAGCTCTTCTCCTGGAAGAGGATGGCGCGCTTGTCCTCGTCGACCTGGGCGAGCGGGCCGTCGCCGTTGCGCAGGTTCCTGAGGATCGGCTTGTTGGCGTCGAACACGAAGAGTCCCTCGTACTCCGGGCACTGCGCGGTGAAGCGGCAGCCCTCGTCGAGCACGTCGGTGCTCTTGATGCCCTTGGCATTGAGCGTGTTCATATCGTCCTCGCCGTAGGGGGCCTGGTGGACGAGGCCGGTGCCCTCGACGGTGTCGACGTAGTCGGCGGTGAAGATCGTGTAGCCGTTCGGACCGGGCACGTTGCCCTCCGATTCGGCCTTCTCGCCGGCGAAGTACGGGAAGACCGGCCAGTAGCGGCGGCCCTCCAGCTCGGAGCCCTTGAGCTCGCGCACGATCTCGTAGTTCTCGCCGAGCTCCTTCTCGTAGTGCGGCAGCAGGGCCTTGCCGAAGTAGAACTTCTTGCCCGCGTACTTGCCTTCGGTGGGCTTGACCTCGACGTAGTCGATGTCGGCGCCGACGACGATCGCGAAGTTGGTGGGGACGGTCCACGGGGTGGTGGTCCAGAACACGGCGTAGGCGTCCTCGTCGCGCAGCTTGACGGCGACGGAGACGGTGGTGTCCTGACGGTCCTGGTAGACGTCGGCGTCCATGCGCAGCTCGTGCGCGGACAGCGGCGTGCGGTCCTTCGGGCAGTACGGCAGCACGCGGTAGCCCTGGTAGGCCAGTCCCTTGTCGTACAGCTGCTTGAACGCCCACATCACCGACTCCATGTACGGGATGTTCAGCGTCTTGTAGCCGTGCTCGAAGTCGACCCAGCGGGCCTGGCGGTGCACGTAGTCCTGCCATTCGCGCGTGTACTTGAGCACGGAGGCGCGGCAGGCGTCGTTGAACTTGTCGATGCCCATCTTCTCGATCTGGTCGACCGAGTCGATGCCGAGCTCCTTCTGCGCCTCGAGCTCGGCGGGCAGGCCGTGCGTGTCCCAGCCGAACACGCGGTTGACCTTGCGGCCCTTCATGGTCTGGTAGCGCGGGATGACGTCCTTCGCGTAGCCGGTCAGCAGGTGGCCGTAATGCGGCAGGCCGTTCGCGAACGGCGGGCCGTCGAAGAACACGAACTCGTTCTGGCTGTGGTCGCCGGAGGGGTTGCGCTCCACCGACTTCTGGAAGGTGTCGTCCTTGTCCCAGTAGTCGAGGACGGTCTCCTCCATGTGCGGGAAGCTGGGGTTCGGCGCGACGTGCGCGGTCTCGCCGCCCTCGTTCGCCTTGGGATATACGTTGTCGCTCACCGTTGTTCTCCTCGGTGTTCGGTTTGCTCTGGTCCTACGGGACCGGCTCCGCCGTCTCACCGGGCGCGACACGGGTCCGCGGCCGCCACGCACTCACGGGTGGTGCGCCTCGTGGCCGGAATCCATGTTCCGCCCGGGAATGACGTCCGATGTCGTTCCCGCCTACGAGGACGATGCCGGCCGTACGGCCGCCACCGCGGTACCACCTCGCTTGTCGGCGTCGATTCCGATCCGTCCTGATGACGGTTCGAATTCCACGCGACCGCTTGAGTTCGGCTGTGACGGGCCGATCCCGTCGGTTCTACTGGGTGCCGAGTCCGGATTCGCGTGATCATCGGCCATGTCGACCGGCGATCACGTGCGATGGACACGACGACCGTTCTTCCGAAGGCTCCCCGCTGATAACGGATCGATGCCTGACTTCGGTGCATATCCTAGCACCCCGCTCCCCCGACGCAACGCCCGGTTCAGCAGGCGACGGATCCGCATCCCATCCACCATCCGCGGAGTGGCCCACGGTCGGCGCGTTCCTCCAACAACTCATCCAATCCCATCCACCATCCGCGGAATGACCCGACGCCCAACACCCAACACCCAACACCCAACACCAGCGTCCTGATTTCTCGAGAATCCACTTCCCTTCGAGAATTCCGGACGCAAGAAAGGATTAGTCCAGCAGCCCAACGACCCAACAGTCCGACAACCCGACAACCCAGCGTCCCAAATTCTCGAACAAAACGGGGATCCCGAGAATCAGGGACGCTCATCGCTGCCCAGTGTCCCAATTTCTCGAGAATCCCCCTCTCTTCGAGAATCAGGGACGATTACGGCATCCCAGCGTCCCGATTTCTCGGGATTCCCCTTCTCTTCGAGAATTCCGGACGCAGAATTAGTCCAACACCCCCAGCAACCCCGGCAGCCCAACACCCCAGTAGCCCCAACAACTCAACAGCCCAGCAACTCAACAGCCCGGCAGCCCAGTAACCCAACAGTCCGACAACTGAACGGTCCGACGGTCCAGCAACCCAACAACCCAAATTCTCGAACGTAACGGGAATCCCGAGAATCAGGGACACCGAACGTTCTTTGACACCCGGGATGCACGCCATTGCGTCGTTCCCCTGAAACCCCATGGCCCGCTCATCAGGAATCCTCCTTGCGACAATCCGCTCCGCCCATCCCGAACACGGCACTCGCCCACTCCCGAAACTCACGGAACAGCCTTTCGCGAGAATCTCGGACGGCACCGCGACACGCCGATGTACGGCAGTTATCCACATTCCTCCATCGCCATTGCGACCGGAATCGGATCCCGTCTACCGTCGAACCATGAAAACGCATCGAGGAGTCCTCTCACTGCTGGGAGCCGCCGAACGGGAGCACCGCTGCGCCGCGCCCCGCGAGGAATCATTGCGCCGCGCATGCCACAGACGTCTGCGGGCCGGCGAACTCGTCTCCCCCTATCCCGGACTGTACGCCGACAACGGGTATTGGCGGAACCTCAACACCGAGGAACGTTCGCTGCATGTCATACGCGGACTGGCCATGAAACATCCCCGATGGGTGTTCGCCGGACTGAGCGCGGCCTGTCTGCACGGGTTCCAGCACGCCTACGCGCTCCATGACGGCACGGTGTTCATCGCCAGCCGCGGCGCGATAACGGGAAAGGACCATTCGTCGTTGCGGCGCATCTACATGAACGACATACCGACATGGACGTATCAGCGGGCCATATCCATGACCTCCCCGGCACGGACGTTGATCGACTGCGCCTCCCATCCCTTCCCCAACGCCCTGGCCATATACGATTCCGCCCTGCGCATGAGGGTGGTCGACACCAATGAGATCCGGGCGCTGATGCTCCGCGCGAACTGCGACGAGACCGCCGTGGCCAGATTGCTGCGATACGCCGACCCTTGAAGCGAAAACGGCGGGGAGTCGCTGATGCGCGGTGTCATCATCGACCTGAAATTCGCCGTACCGCAGCTGCAGGTCGAATTCGACAACCCCGGCAACCCGTCGATGCCGTATCGCGTGGATTTCTGCTGGAGACTCGCCGACGGACGCGTCATCGTCGCCGAATACGACGGCATGGCCAAATACGCGGACACCGGCAACCCGAACCGCGCCAGCCTGCAGGCGAAACTCGACCATTCGCGCACGCGCGACCGTCATCTCACCGAGCAAGGGGTCACGTCGCTCATCCACGTCTTCTACGAGGATGTGGTGAATCCCCGGCGCCTGGAGAACAAGCTCGGCTCCGCCGGAGTGCCGCGACTGCAATGACCCCGAACGTCCTCATCGGCGGATCCCGTCCACGGTCCCGTCGTTCCCGGCCGAAGGCACCGATGACATCCCAACGAGCAACGGCATCGGTCGATGGCGGAAAATCAAATGCTTGCAACGATTAATGGTTCATACAACCAATGTCTCAGACTCAATGGCGAGATCCTCCCACGATGGACGTGGCCATCGGTCGATGACAGTCCCCGAATGCTCAGCAACGATCAATGATCCGGATAATCAATGTCCCGGACTCAATGGCAAGAGTTCTCCGCCCCACGATGGGTGATGAAGCAAAGGAGACAGGTATGATCACGCTGGTCACCTCCGCCACCACGATGGACGATGCATCGGTCGATGCCGAAAACCCGAACAATCAATGATGCGACCCACAATCGCCAAAATCGCCCACGACCAAAATGGGCGCTACCGATGGACGGCGATACCCGAATCACACCCATCCCACAGCGTCCCCGATTCTCGAGGAAAAGGGGAATCCCGAGAATCAAGGACATTGAACATCAACCAGCATCCCAAATTCTCGAACAAAACGGGGATCCCGAGAATCAGGGACACTCATCGTTGCCCAGTGCTCCAATTTCTCGAGAATCCCCCTCTCTTCGAGAATCAGGGACGATTATGACATCCCAGCGTCCTGATTTCTCGAGAATCCCCTTCTCTTCGAGAATTCCGTACGCGGGAAAACAGTCCGACAATAATTCCGGCACGGAAGAAAGACAACCCGATGGTTCAACAGTGGCTCTTGCCCGCCGTCCCGAGCCCGACCGTATCGATACCGAACGATCCACCGCCATATCGATGCCGAACGACCCGCCACCTCATCGATGATGCCGAGATACCAGTGGGTCCTCCCGGCTCAGTAGGCGGCGGCGATGGCCTGCTCGAGGTCGGCGATGAGGTCGTCCGGATCCTCGAGGCCGATGGACAGGCGGATGAGGTTGTCGGTCACGCCGGCGGCGACACGCGCCTCGGCGGGCACCTCGCGGTGGGTGATGTGCGCCGGATCGACGATGAGCGAGCGGGCGTCGCCGATGTTCGGCACGTAGGAGAACAGCTTCGTGCCGTCGATAATGCGGCGCACGTTGTCGGCGCTGCCGTCGACGAGGAAGGAGAGAATCT
The DNA here is from genome assembly GCF_010667645.1 of Bifidobacterium platyrrhinorum. Taxonomy (GTDB): domain Bacteria; phylum Actinomycetota; class Actinomycetes; order Actinomycetales; family Bifidobacteriaceae; genus Bifidobacterium; species Bifidobacterium platyrrhinorum. The sequence continues at coordinate 203,827 of NZ_WHZV01000003.1, read as the reverse complement.
GGCCCACGCCGTCCGGGAAGTACTTGCGCACCAGTTCGAACTGTGGCGTGTTGCCGAGCCCGGAGTAGTTGACCTTCACCACGTGCGGCGTGCGGGTGAGCCGTTCGGCGATGCGCCGGGCGGAGTCGACCTGGCGCGAGACGCGCTGCGGGAGCGTCTCCAATCCCACGAGCGACAGGTACGCGTTGAACGGGCTGGCGACCGCGCCGAACGTGCGCAGGTACTTGATGCGGATGCGCTTGATGAACGCCTCGCGGCCGTATTTTTCGGCAAAGCTGTGCCATTCGCCGGCACGGTCGTCGCTGATGACCTGCTGGCGCGCGGTGAACTGCGGGAAGCGCCCGTTGCCCCAGTCGAACGAATCACCGGAGACCACGGCGCCGCCGATCGCGTTGCCGTGCCCGGTGATGCCCTTCGTGGTGGAGTGCACGACCACGTCCGCGCCGTGCTCGATGGGGCGCAGCAGGTAGGGGGTGGGCACGGTGTTGTCGACGATGAGCGCCACGCCGTGCTCGTGCGCGAGCTTCGCCAGCGGTTCGATGTCGAGCACCTCGGTGGACGGGTTGGCCACGGTCTCGGCGAAGACGGCGCGCGTGTCCGGCCCGATCTTCGAGGCGACCTCCTCGAGGTCGTTGACGTTCCTGACGAAATCCGCGTGGATGCCGAACTGCGGCAGGAAGTCGCCGAGCGCGTCGACGGAGGCTCCGTACAGGTTCGACGGCGCGATGATGCGCCCGCCGCCCTCGCCGGCGCACATGAGCGCGTAGGTGACGGCGGCCATGCCCGAGCCGACGGCGACCGCGCCGACGCCGCCTTCGAGGGCGGCGAGGCGACGCTCGAGCGCATCGACGGTGGGGTTGGCCACGCGGGAGTATTCGAATCCGTCGAGTTCGCCGGCCGCGAGCGCGTCGCCGCGCAGCGCGTCGCCCAGGTCGAACGCGGCGGAGGCGTAGATGGGCGGCACGGCGGCGCGTCCGTTCTCCGATGGATCGTATCCGGCGTGGACGGCCTGCGTGGCGAAACTCGACATGGACGACTTCCCTTCCTCGTGCGGCGTGGCGGACGGCCGCGCCGCACGGCGATGATGATGTATGACGGCGCTGTGACGAACCTATCAGACCGGGGCCGTGCGAATCGTCGCGCCGTCATCGCGATTCGTGATGCGTTCCTATAAGGGATGGCTATGACGCCCCGTCGGCCCGCGGGCGATTCCGGTCGGGCGACGCCCGGCCGTGGCCTATCGCGTCGGCCCGCGTCCGATTCAAGTCAGACCGCGGTGGCGACGCGGGCGTCGCTGAGCGCCTGGAGCGACGCCTCGTTGGCCGGCGTGGTGACGGTGCAGCTCGGCGCCAGCAGGAACGGGCGGCCTTCGCGCAGCGCGATGGTCTCCTTGAGTTCGCGGGTCACCTGCGCGGGATCGGCGCCGGGCACGAACAGGTCGACGTTGGCGCCGGCGACGGGCACGGCCTTGATCGGCGCGTCCGCCTTGGGATTGCCGGGCAGGTACTGGTCCCAGTGGATGGCGTCGACGCCGAGGCGGTCGAACCATTCGGGGTGGGAGTCGGCGCGGCAGGTGTGCAGCACCACGGCCGCGTCCGGATTGGCCTTGCGCACCGCGTCGATGACGATGCGGTCGTACGGTTCGGAGAATTCGGCGTACTGCCCGGCGTCGAAGTAGTTTTCGCTCACGGTGCCGGTGAGCGCGAGGAACACGCCGTCGAGGCCGGCGCCGCCCTGCTCGGCGGGCGTGACCAGCGCGGTCGCGTAGGCGGCGAGCGTGCGGGCGATGTTGCCCAGTGCGGCGTGCGCGAGGTCGGGACGCGCGTAGACGACCTGTTCGACGGTGGCGGAGGGCGTGGCGTACGCGTCGCCCGGGTAGAGCGGGATGTCGGCGAGTTCGAGCAGCACGGACAGCGGCGAGAAGATGGTCTGGATGACGGCGCGGTCGGTGAACGCGGCGCGGATGCGCGCGGCGGCGGCGAGCTCCTCGGCGAAGTACGGGTTCTCCTTCGGGTCGAGCTCCCTGATCTTCGCCACGTCGTCGGTGGAGGTGACGATGTCGTCGATCTTCTTCGGGATGACGTAGCCGGCGTAGTCGTCCTTGTCGTAGTGCGAACCCCATGCCTCGGCGTAGTAGATGGCGCGCGGGTTGATCTTCACCCACTCCCAGTTCCAGCGCCTCACGAAGTCGATGTAGGCGTCGGCGAAGTCCTCGGCCCCGTATTCGTGGCCGACCTGGTGCTGCCAGGCGCCGACGAGGTACGGGACGTCGGAGGTTCCGTGGATGATGTCGCGGAATGTGGCGCGAAGGTCCGTCATGGTCGTGTTCCCCTTCCGTATGACCGGCGTGCGTGGCGCGTCCCGTCGACGGGCCGCACCGCACCCCGATGCGGTTCGATGATGGTTGATGATGGTTGTCCCCCGGCCGGGCGGTTGTCCCCCGCGTCCGGCCATGTTCCCAGCAAAGCGCAAACCCCGCCTCCCGGCAAGCGGGAAACGGGGTTGTGGATACAGGCGTTGCTTATAGCCGTTTATCGGGGCCGCGCGTTCCGTCGGTTCCGCGGATCGCGGACATTGCCGCGGAACCCGCGAAACCCGCGAAACTCGCGGAACCCGCGAAACCCGCGAAACTCGCGAAACCCGCGAAACTCGCGAAACCCGCGGAACCCGCGGCGATCCCGCCCGTCAGGCGACGGCCGGCGTGAGCGCGGCGCGGTAGATGAAGTCGACGGTCCTGTCGAAGGCGTCGTCGGAGGCGAGGGCGTTGCCCAACGCGGTTCCGCCCGAGTAGGAGACGGTGCCGGAGACCGGGTGCGCGGAGACGAGCACGCGCGGCACGGTCGGCAGGCCGATGGAGTGGCCGGCGCCCACGTAGTCGAGGTGCTTCACCTCGTAGGGGTGCCCGGCGGCCTCGAGCTGGTTCTTCACGTAGCGGGAGGCGAACGAGGCGGGCCACACCTTGTCGTTGGTGCCGGAGACGAGCAGCACGGGGCCGTTGATGTTCTCGACGGGGATGCGGGCGCGCGTGACGTGCTCGACGGAGCGCTGCGCGTCGATGAACACGGTGTTGCGCCCGTTGTGGTCCTCGTAGCGGGGCACGTTGTGCAGGAACGGGTTGCCCTCCACGTACGGGTTGTCGTGGAAGAGGTTCTGCAGCGGCTCGCCGTGCCAGATCCACGCCGGGTCCTTCCAGTCGGCCTCGGGGGCCTTGGAGGTCTGCGCGCTGTGGACGAACGCGCCGGGCGTGTAGGCCACGGCGCCGAACACCTTGTCCGGCAGCAGCGAGGCGAGCAACAGGGTGAGTTCGCCGCCGCGCGACTGGCCGGAGACGATGACGCGGTCGTTGAGCGCGGTGCCGAGCGAATGCAGGTAGTCGAAGCCCTTCTCGAAGTATTCGATGTGCGTTTCGGAGATCCATGGCGACAGGCCGGGCGCGTTGAAGTACGCGAGGGTGAGGGTCTGGATGCCCACGCTGGCGTAGAGCGCGGCCTTGTGGTCGGAGAAGCCGCCGTCGGAGCCGTTGAGCAGCAGCACGGTCGGGTACGGGCCGGGGCCGGCGGGCGTGTACAGGTGGGCGGTGATGTCGCCGTCCAGGTCGGTGCGCACGACGCCGTCGGCGAGGAAGCGCTGCGTGAGCGTGGCGGTTTCGGAATCGCCCTGCAGGGTGGAGACGGTCAGTTCGGTGACGAGCGGCGTCTCCGGCGAGGGCGAGAACGACCCGTTCGCGACGCCCTCCTCGGGGCTTTGCGACCACAGCGGCGTGTCGTAGCCCTTGGCGTCGCCGTCGCCCCACACGGGCGCGGTCTCGTTGAGGTCCACGACGCCGTCGAGGTCGGTCAGGTAGTAGTTACGGCTCGACCATGCGCCGTGCGCGCGTTCGGTGCGCGCGTCGACGACGACGATGCTGTTGGGCTCGTAGCCGGAGATGACGATGTGGCGGGGCGTCGAGATGAGCGCGTCCGCGGGCGTGATGTCGATGGTCATGGTGGGTTCCCCTTCGGTGTTGCGGTGTGTGTTGCGGTGGTGTGTTGCGATGATGCGGTGGCGTGGTCCGGTCCGGTGATGCGGTGTGGGATGGGACGCGATGGGTGACGCGCGGCACGGCGTCCGGCGCGTGAACGGAGCGGCGCCGGGGCCCGGCCAGCCTACAGGCGGATGTTCGGGATGGACCCGATCAGGTGCCGCGTGTACTCCTCGCGCGGATGCTCGATCACGTCCGTGGCGTCCCCCTGTTCGACGATCCGCCCGGAGTGCATGACGGCGATCGTGTCGGCGATGTGACGGACGGTGGCCAGATCGTGCGAGATGTACAGGTATCCGATGCCGCGCTCCTCCTGCAACCGCAGGAGCAGGTCGATGATCTCGGCCTGCACGATGACGTCGAGCGCGCTGGTGGGCTCGTCGAGCACGATGAGCTCGGGATCGGGCGCGATGGCGCGGGCGATGCAGATGCGCTGGCGTTGGCCGCCGGAGAACTGGTCCGGGTAGCGGTCGAGGCTGTCGGCCGGCAGCCCGACGAACGCGAGCGCGTCGCGGGAGCGCCGTTCCGCCTCCTCGCCGTCCACGCCGATGACGTGCAGCGGTTCGGCGAGCGAGCGGCGGATGGTGAACCGCGGGTTGAACGAGCCGTACGGGTCCTGGAAGACGGCCTGCACCTTGCCCGCCGTGCCGCGCCCTCCCCGTCCGCGGGAGTAGGCGACGCCGCGGCCGTGGAAGCGCACGGAGCCGGCGTCCTCGCGTTCGATGCGCAGGGCGACGCGGCTGAGCGTGGTCTTGCCGGAGCCGGACTCCCCCACGATGGCGGTGGTCCTACCGGCCTCGACCTTCAGGGACACGTCGTCCAGCGCCTTGACCCGGTAGCCTCCGCGGCTGCGGTAGGTCTTGCTGACGCCGTCCAGTTCGAGCAGTGCGTCACTCATCGTCGTCTCCCGTCCTCGTGCGCGGCGCGGCGTCGCCCCGGGGCGTCGCGTATGCCGTGCGGTGGATGTCGAATTTCGATTTCGGCGCGTCGTGCACGGAGGGCACGGCGTCGAGCAGGGCCCGCGTGTACGGTTCCGGATGGTCACGGAGCACCTCGTGCACCGTGCCGTGCTGGATGAGCCGTCCACGGTAGAGAACGGTGACCCGGTCGGCGATCTGCGAGATGACGGCCAGGTCGTGCGAGATGAACGCGATGCCGATGTCGGTGACCTCGCGGATCTCGCGGAACAGGTCGAGGATCTCGCTTTGCACGGTGACGTCGAGCGCGCTGGTGGGTTCGTCGGCGATGAGGAACTTCGGCCTGGGGGCGAGCGCCATGGCGATGCAGACGCGCTGGCGCTGCCCGCCGGACAGCTGGTGCGGGTACATGCCGGCGCGGCGTTCCGGTTCGGGCAGGTGCACGCGTTCGAGGATCTGCAGGGCGCGCGGGCGGCGCTTCTCTCGCGGCCAGCCGGCGAGTTCGAGCGATTCCTCGATCTGCCTGCCGACCGGCACGGTCGGGTCGAGCGCGGTGGACGGCTCCTGGAACACCATGCTGCCCACGCCGCGGCGCACGGGGAGCCAGTCGCGTTCGGAGGCGGACGCCATGTCGTGCCCGGCCACATCGAACGTGTCGGCGGACAGCCGGGCGTTGTCCGGCAACAGGCCGAGCAGGCTCAGGCCGAGCGTGCTCTTGCCGGAGCCGGATTCGCCGACGATGCCGTGGATCTCGCCGGGCCGGAGGGTGAAGTCGATGCCGTCGAGCGCGAATCCGCCGGCGCCGCCGTAGGCGATGCCGAGGTTCGTGGCGGCGACCACATTGCCTGCGCTCATGCGCGTGCTCCTTCCTTGCGTTGCGCGAGCCTGCGCTGCAGGCCGTCGGCGAGCAGGTTCCAGCCGGTGGCGAGCGCGAAGATGACGAGCGCGGGCGCCACGAGCAGGAACGGCGCCGGCTGCATGTAGACCTGGTTTTCGTAGAGCATGCGCCCGGCGGAGGGCACGGGCGGCTGGATGCCCTGCCCCAGATAGCTCAGGGCCGCTTCGAGCACGATGATGCGCGAGGCGATGTTGGCCACCTGGACCAGCAGCGTGGGGTACGCGTTGGGGATGAGGTAGAGGAACATGATGCGTGCGCGGCTGACGCCCTGCTGGCGTGCGAGCACGACGAAGTCGCTGTTGTTGACCTCGATCATGGCGCCTCGCGCCACGCGGATCACCGAGGGGATGTACAGCACGACCATGGCGATGATGAGCTGCACGGTGCCGGCGCCGAGCACGACGCGCAGCAGCAGCACGATGAGGATGCCCGGGATGGCGAGGAAGGCGTCGGCGAAGCGCATGATGATCTCCTGCACCACGCGCCCGCCGCTGATGGCGACGGCCGCGACGACCACGCCGATGAGTTCGGCGCCCACGGCCGCCGAGGCGGAGGTGCCGAGCCCGAGGAGTCCGGATTGCATGACGCGCGTGAACACGTCGCGTCCGATGTTGTCGGTGCCGAACCAGTGGACGGCGTTCGGGGCCTCGAGGCGCCCGCCGACCGTGTCGTAGGGGTCGAAGGGCGGTGCCACGTTCGCCCATAGGGACAGGGCGAGCACGGTCACGAGGATCGTCAGCCCGATCCACAGGGACCAGTTGCGGCGGCGGCGCGGGCGCGGCGCGCGTGGCCCGCCGGCCGTGCGCAGGGCGCGCCCGGGCGCCGCGTCGTCCCCGTCATGCCCGGCACGGGCGTCGAACAGGACGCGCCCCGTGCGCGTCTCCCCGATCTCGCTGATCGCTTCGGTCATGTCACACCTCCCCGATCCGCGGGTTGATGAGCGGGTAGAGCAGTTCGATGGCGAGGTTCATGACGATGAAGATCACTCCGATGACGAACACGGCCCCCTGCACGCTGGGATAGTCGGAGGCGCTGATGGATTGGATGAGGAACTGGCCCATGCCGGGGATCGAGAACACGTTCTCGATGACCACGGTGCCGCCGACGAGCGCGGCGAGGTGCAGTCCCACGACGGTGCTCAGCGGCACGAGCGAGTTGCGCAGGCTGTGGCGGGAGACCATCTGGCCGCGGGTCAGGCCCTTGGAACGCAGCGTGACCGCGTACGGCCGTTTGAGGTCCTCGATGACGTTGGCCCGCAGGTACCGTACGAGTTCGGCGGCGAACGGGAACGCCAGCACGAGGGCGGGGGCGAGCATGAGGCGCAGGTTGTCGAGCGGGGCCTGGGCGAACGGCACGGCGCCGACGAGGCGCAGCCGCAGGGTGCGCGAGTTGGTCAGCACGATGGCCAGGCCGATGACGAAGCTCGGCATGGAGATGGCGAAGAACGCGCCGGCGCGGATGAGCGCGTCGGGCCAGGCGCCCTCCCTGCGGCCGGCGAGCAGGCCGAGCGGCAGGGCGATGGCGATGGCGATGAGCGTGGACAGGAGGGACAGCTCGATGCTGTACGGCAGCCTCTTGGCGATCTGCGAGCCGACGCTGTACGGCTGGGTGAGCGAATCGCCGAAATCACCCCGGAACAGCGCCGCGAACCAGGTGAGGTACTGGACGGGCCAGGGCCGGTCCAGTCCGAGCTGGGCGCGCAGCGCCGCGATCTTGGTGTCGCTGGGCATGCCCTGGGTGTCGTAGTACCCGGCGAGCGGGTCGCCGGGCACGAGCCTGACCATGAGGAAGACGATGAGCGAGAGCACGACCAGCACGAACGCGGTCGAACCGAGCTTGCGTATGATGTAGCGCCCGTAGGTGCGCAGTGTGGAAGACACGAATCCCTCCCGTGGATGTCGGTCCGGTCCGGCCGGCGCCCGCGACGGGGTGCCGGCCGGACCGGATCATTTCCGGATCAGTGCTCGATCCAGGTGTACTTGAGGTTGGCGCGGGCGTCCTCGGAATCGGTGGAGAACCCGTGCACCTTGCTGGACCACAGCTGCGTGTCGAGCGGCGTGGCCAGCGGGTTGAGGATGAGCACCTTGTCGGCGACCTCCTCGTTGAGCTGGTCGAGGAGCTTGGCACGCTTGGCGGAGTCGGACTCCTTGCGGGCCTGGGCGAGGATCGACTTGGCCTTCTCGGCGTCGGCGTTGCCCTGCCAGTGGGAGACCTTGCCCGAATCGTCCAGCCAGGAGTGGTAGCTGGAGGCGGCGTCGGCGCCCTTGGTGCCCACGACCCACACGAGCTCGGACGGGAAGTCGGCGCCGGTGGTGAACACGTTCTGCACCTCGGAGTAGGGCACGCCGTTGAGCTTGAGGTTCACGCCCACCTTGGACAGCTGCTTGGCGATGAGCTGCAGGATGGACACGTCGGTCTGCGAGGACGCGTCGCTGCCGTAGGTCACGGAGATGGTCAGGTTCTCGGCGCCGGCCTGCTTGAGCAGCTTCTTGGCGTCCGAGGGATCGTACTTGTAGTACGGGGTGGAGGAGCCCGGCTTCTTCAGCTCGTTGAACGCGGGCGGCGTGGCGAACGACAGGGCGCCCACGCCGTTGGCGCCGAGCTTGATGAGCTGTTCGCGGTCGATGGCCTCGGAGATGGCGCGGCGCACGCGCACGTCCTTCAGCGCGCCGTTGCCGTAGTTCGGGTCGATCCACAGGGACCTGGCCGAGGTGTACTGGTCCTTGCCCTTGGTGAACCCGGCGTTCTCGGCCTGCGCGGCGAGTTCGGGATCCCAGAACCACGCGGCGTCGACGCTGCCCTGCTGCACGAGCGACAGGAGCGTCTGCTCGTCGCCTCCGGTGATCTTGAAGTCGATGCCGTCCAGGTAGGGCACGCCCTTCTCCCAGTAGTGCTTGTTCTTCACGAGCTTCAGGTCCACGCCGTGGTTCCATTCGGAGACGGTGAACGGGCCGGTGCCCACGGTCTTGGTCTGGCGGGTCTTGGAATCGGCCTTCTCGTACCAGCCCTGCTTGACGATGAAGTAGCTGCCGGTGCGGCGCGAGATGAGGTTCAGGAAGCCGGGCACCGGCTCGCTGAACGTGAACTCGACGTCGTGGTCGCCCACGGCCTTGACGTCCTTGAGGTTGGCGAGCGCCTCGTCGCCGGCCCCGTTGACCTCCTTGTGGTGCTTGAACGACCACACCACGTCGTCGAGGGTCAGGGCGGAACCGTCGGAGAACTTCACGCCGTCGCGGATCGTGAACCGGTAGGTCGTGGCGTCGGGCTGTTCCCACTTGGTGGCGAGCGCCGGTTCGATCTTGCCCGAATCGTTCTTCACCACGAGCGTCTCGTAGGTGAGCGCCAGCACGGCGGTGGAACGGTAGACGGACGCGACGTACGGGTCGAGGCCGCCGTTGCCCGGCTCGCTGCGCGAACCCCAGACGAGCGTGCCGCCCTTCTGCACGGAGGCGGAGTCTCCCGCGGCGGCGTTCGACGCGTCGCCGGCGCCCGCGGAGCCGCAGCCGGCCACGAGCAGCGACGTGAGCACCAGGCCCGCTATCGCGGCGATGGTCCTTTCCCCGGTCTTCTTCCCGATATGCATATGATTTCCCCTCTAATTGCCTGTGTGAAATTCGCGGGTGATGGCGACGCCGCCGTTGCGGCGCCGTATGGCCCTGCGTGCCGGCCCCTCCCCCGAAGGGCCGGCACGTCCGCCGGTTCAGCGACCGGCGTGCGACCTGATGACGATGGGCTGGGACATGCTTGCCGGGCCCAACGGCACGAACACCGGATCTTCGACTCGTGAACGCGACGCCGTGGCGGACGCGAGGTCCTCCCCCACACGGCGCGGCCCGAGGACCGGCGGGTAATCCAGTCCCAGAACCTTGGCGAGCTTCCCCAACATCGATATCCCCCATATCCGTGAACGTCGCCGAAGCGGCGTTGCCGTCAGCATACGGCATCCGGACCGCGGATTCGCGGGCGTGGCTACTCGCTCTCGCTATGGGAGCCTATCCATTTTTCCTATGTCCCCCGTCCGGTCCTTGTGCGGGCTGGGATTGATAGTCGCGTATAGGCAACGGTTATAGAGCACGGCGCATTTCCATGGTGGCGGCACCGTATATTGAGGCCTGTTCGCGGTTCACCGCCGCGGACAGGTTGGGGAAACGCATGGGGATGCGTGGGCGATCCGTCGCCGCCGTGTCCCCGCGCATTCGTTTTCATACGTACGCATGCATGTCACGACATTTGTCGCATCCGTATGCGTGGCACTCGAAAGGCATTTATCATGACGCGCGACCGCAGACAGGAATTCCACGACCTCGCCCGGGGCGAAGGCACCGTGCCGTACCTGACCAGCGCATGGCAGCACTTCGTCGGCAACGAATACGACGTGGAGCTGCAGGCCCAGGCGCACATCGATTTCGTACGCAAATGGGATTGGGACTTCGTCAAGATCAATCCCCGTTCCGCCTACTACGCGGAAGGCTTCGGCGCGCGGTTCGACCCGGACGACTACGGCACCGGCCGCTCCCCGCGTCTGCTCGACTACCCGGTGAACACCCCCGGGGACCTGGCGGGGATCGTCGCCGTGGACCCGACCGCAAGCAAGCCGTTCGCCGACCAGATCGCCTCCGCGCGTCTCATCCGCAAGGACCTGGGCGACCGGGCGATCCTGGAGACCGTGTTCTCCCCGCTCACGGTGCTGCTGTTCGTGGCTGGTCTGCCGCGCATCAACGGCAAGCCGCTCTACGGCGCCGCCCCGAAGCTCGACAAGGACACGTTGCTGTTCACCGACAAGGAGGCCACCTTCAAGGCGCTCGACGCGATCACCGAGACGCTCGTCGCCTACGTGAAGACCGTGCTCGAGCCGGTCGAACAGGGCGGTGCCGGCCTTGACGGCGTCTTCTACGCGGAGACCGGCATGGCCAGCCGCGGCTATTTCACGCACGAGCAGTTCAAGGAGCTCGCCCGCCCCTATGACGAGCGCGTGCTGGCGGCCGTGGGCGACCACGTGAAGCTGCTGCACACCTGCCGCGACCACGCCAACCCGGACTGGTTCGCCGACTACCCGATCGACTTCCTACAGTGGGACCAGTACGTGCCCGGCAACCCGCCGATCAGCGACGATTTCAACGCCGTGCCCGTCGGCGGCCCGGACGCATCGCTCATCGGCGAGGGCACCGACGAAACCAAGCTGGCCGACGAGATCCAGGAGACGGTGAAGGCCCGCGAGGGCAAGCCGTTCCTGCTCGCCCCGAGCTGCACCGTCCCGCCGAAGCCGGACGACGCGCACCTACGTCTCCTGCGCGAGGCGTAAGGGGCGGCGCGCCGCCCCACGATCGGCACCGCACCACCATCCCGGCGTCCCGGATTCTCGAGGAAAACCCGATCCTCGAGAATCCGGGACGTTTGTTGTTGCTCAGTGTCCCGGATTCTCGAGATGGCCGTTCTCTTCGAGAATCCGGGACGCCGACGAATCCTTCGGAGGAAGGACATCCTTCCCCCGAACACAACAGGCCGGTCGAAAGCCGCGAATACGATGACGGCGAGGGGAACGAACCCCGAACCAATCCCCGGAAAGAGGCGATGATGCGGTACGGACGGATCGAGGGCGTGGACAAGCCGGTGTCGCGCGTGGTGTGCGGCACGGCGTTCAAGGTGATGCTCGAGGGCGGCGACGCCTCGGAACTGCTCGACCGTGCGGTCGCATGCGACATCAACGCGTTCGACTGCGCGGAGAACTACGGCAAGGCGGAAATCTCCCTCGGCGACTGGCTCAAGGGACGAAACGACCGCGAGCGTCTCGTCATCGAAACGAAGGGCTGCCATCCGGACTTCGGCGAGGGATGGGTGCGCAGCCGCGTGACCAAGGAGGCCCTGGACCGCGATCTGGCGCAGTCGCTGGACCGTCTGCACACGGGGTACGTCGACATTTACATGCTGCACCGCGACGATCCGGACGTGCCCGCCGGCGAGATCGTCGAATGGCTCAACGAGCATCACCGCAAAGGCGAGATCCGCGCGTTCGGCGGATCCAACTGGTCCTGCGCACGCATCGCGGAGGCGAACCGGTACGCGGCCGAACACGATCTGACGCCGTTCACCGTGTCGTCGCCGAACTTCGGCCTCGCCGTCGAGCATGAGAACCCGTGGGTCGGCGAGGGCGTGACCATCGGCGGCGCGGACCACGCCGCGGACCGCGACTGGTACCGCGGCAACGGGATGGCGGTGTTCGCCTACTCCGCGCTGGCGCGCGGCTTCATGACCGGCATGTTCCCCTCGTCCGACCGCGCGTCGGCGGAGCGTGTCCTCGACCAGGAGGCGCGCAAGGGGTTCCTGTACGACGACAATTTCGAGCGCCTGCATCGCGCCGAGCAGCTGGCCGGGCGCAAGGGGGCGACCGTGGCGCAGATCGCCGTCGCATGGCTGTTCCATCAGGGCATGAACGTGTTCGCCCTGCTGTCATGCACGAGCCTGCCCATCATCGAGGCGAACGCGGCCGCCGCGGACATCGACCTCACCGACGAAGAGTGCGCCTGGCTGAACCTCGACGAAGCACGGTGACGCACGCCGAAACGGCGGCACACGGCTGACCCGTCACCGCCGAATCCCGCTCACGCGAAGACGCCGGAGGTGAGCTGGGCGAAGACATCCGCCCCGGAGTGGCGTTCGAGGTACTTCTCGTAGGCGATGTCGAACGCCTGGCCGAGGTCCTCGATGAGGTCCGCGGCGTCCTCGATGCCGATGGCGAGACGCACCAGCTCGTCGGTGATGCCGACCTTGAGGCGCTCCTCGCGCGGCAGTTCGAAATGCGTCATGCGACACGGCAGCTCCGCGAGCGATTCGACCGCGCCGAGCGAGACGGCCAGACGGAACACGTGCAGGTTGTCGAGCACGTCCGCCGGATCCACGCCGGGCACGACCTCGAAGCTGAGCACGCCGCCGGCGCCCTTGAGCCCCTTGGCGGCCAGCTCGCGCTCACGGCCGGGCAGGCCCGGGTAGTTGACGGTCTTCACCAGCGGGTGCGCGAGCAGGTACCGGGCGACGGCCTTCGCATTGGCCTGCTGGCGGTCCATGCGCAGGGCGAGCGTCTGGATGCCGCGGCGCACCGCATCGCATTCGAGCGGCGCGAGCACCCCGCCGAAGCGGTTCTGCGCGAAGTACAGCTTCTCGCCGATGGCATCGCTCAACGTGACCACGAGGCCCGCGTTCACGTCGGAGTGGCCGGCGAGGTACTTCGTCGCCGAGTGGATGACGATGTCTGCGCCCAGGTCGAGCGGACGCTGCAGGTACGGGGTCACGAACGTGTTGTCGACGATGGCGATCGCCCCGTGGCGGTGGGCGATGTTCGCGATGGCGCGCACGTCGTTCACGTCGAGCAGCGGGTTGGTGAGGACCTCGAAGTAGACGGCCTTCGCCGCCGGGACGCCGTGCCCGCAATCCCCGGCGACCGCGGCTTCGAGCGCCCGGGGATCATGGGTGTCGACCGCGTCGAACGTGAGTCCGCGGTCGGCGAAGTATTCATGGAACAACGAATAGGTGCCGCCGTAGATGTTCTTGCCGACGACGATGCGGTCGCCCGGCTTGAAGATGCTCAGCGTCGCGTGGATGGCGGCGAGGCCGGAGGCGAACGCGAAACCGCGCGAACCGTGCTCGAGCTGCGCGATCTGACGCTCGAGGAACTCGCGGGTGGGGTTGCCGCTGCGCGCGTAATCGTAGCGGGGCATGGCGTTGACCCCTTCGAAGGCATATGTCGTGGAGTTGTAGATCGGCGGGTTCACGGCTCCGGTGGCGTTGTCGCCCACCGGCAGTCCGTGCACGAGCTGAGTGTTGAACCTGGTCATTGCGCACCCCCTATCGTGTGGCGTCCGTGTGCGGGGCCGTTCCCCGCGCGGCTGATATCGAAGATAACGGATGGCGCCCGCGGATGGAACGGCGTTGCTATACGGGTTGCTTATGGGGTGTTATCGTTCGCTTTCATCCGGTTCCGGCCACCGGGCGCCGGTCTACACTGGGGAGACATGAAGATCACCAAGGCTTTGACGCGTCTGAACGGTTCCTCCTCCGACCCGGTGTTCGTGCTGCTGCACGGCTGGGGTTCCAACGAATACGACCTGCCGGACCTGCTGCGCTACTGCGGCGCGGGCTCGGCCGACTATGCGAGCCTCAGGGCGCCGATCGCATACGGCATGGGGTTCACCTGGTTCGGCGACTGGGCGCACGAGGGCGTGCCCGAGGGCGGGTCGCTGACCCGTCAGGCGTACGACGCGGCCGCGGCCATCGACGCATGGGTGAGGGGGAGCATCCCCGCCGACCGGCCGGTCGTGACCATGGGCTTCTCGCAGGGCGGCCTGCTGGCCGCGCACATGCTGCGCTTCGACCCCGCCCGGTACGCGGCGGCGGTGAGCTTCTCCGGCTGGCTTGCGCCGGGCGTGATGGACGGCGACAAGGCGCTGGAGGAATCCCAGCCGCCGGTCTTCTACGGGCACGGCTCCATCGACGACATCTTCCCGTCCTCCGACGTGAAGGCGATGGGCGCGTTCTGGCGAGCGCACGGCACGTTGAGCGAGCACATCTACCCGGGCATGGCCCATTCCATCAACATGGACGAATTGCGCGACGTGCAGCGCTTCCTCGAAGCCAACGATCTCGTCCGCCCGCAAATCTGGTGACCCGCGGACTTCCCCGGCGCCGTGCGTCCGGCGTTCAGCCCCGACGCACGGAACCGGCCAACGCCGCCACCGCGCATTGGGCGGCGGCGAGCGCGGTGAACAGGCCGAGCGGCGCGACCCATGCGCCGGAAAGCTCGGCCAACGCGCCGAACGCGAACGGCCCGACGGACGCGATCAGGTAGCCGAGCGACTGCGCCATGCCGGACAACGCGACTGTCTCGCCCGACGTCCGCCCGCGCAGGGCGATCAGCGTGAGCGCGACGACCAGCGACGCCCCCTGCCCCATGCCGCCGATCACGCTCCATGCAGGAGACCATGCCGGCAGCAGCATCCAGCCGCATCCGGCGACGACCATCGGCACGCTGGCGACGTGCGCGGCGCACACCTGATCGCCGCGCACGTGCATCAGCATGGGGATCAGCAGCCCGGACAGGATGCCGAGGGATTGGAAGACGAACAGCTGCACGCCGGCCTGCGTTTCGGTGAAGCCGGCGGAGACGGCCACGGACGGCAGCCAGTTCGACATCGTGTAGAACGCGGCCGACTGCAATCCCATGAACAGCGTGACCCACCAGGTCATCGGCCGGCGCCACAGCGGGCGTCCCTCCGAGGCGGGCTCGCGGACGGGCGTACGGACGGGCGCGCGGCCGCCGTCCACCGCATCGCCGTCTGCGACGTCCGGGCGGGCCTGCGCGGCGCCGGGGCCCCCGGCGCCCAACATCACGCGCAGCGACCATAACGCGGCGACGGCGAGCGCCGGCACCGCCCACACCGCGAGGGATTGGCGCCATCCGCCCAGCGTGTCCGCGAGCGCCGCGGAGGTGAGGCCTGCGATCGCGGATCCCGAGGTGATGCACGCCGAATACACGCCGGTCACCACGGGGACGTGACCGGCGTAGTCGCGTTTGGCGATCGCCGGCACCAGCACGTTGCCCGCGGCGATGCCCGCCCCGATGGCCACGGTGCCCAGCCAGATCCCGGCGGGACCGCCGAACGACCGGATCGCGTCGCCGGCGGCGAGCGTGAGCAATGCCGCCAGGATCGTGCGGTCCGCGCCGATGCGCGTCGTGGCGAACCGCACCAGCGGGCTGAACGCCGCGAACATCCACAGCGGCATCGCGCCGAGCATGCCGAGCACCGTCTCGCCCCAGCCGAGGTCGTCCCCGATGCGCGTGAGCACCGGTCCGACCGCCACGATCGCCGGACGCAGGTTCAACGCCACCAGGAAGATGAGGGCGGCCGCCAACGCCGGCGTCGCCCTGCCCGCGCGCGCCGTGCCGGACGCCGTGGCGTTACCGGATGCCGTGGCGCCGCGGCCCACCTCATCATGCGGGGATGCGGCCCGCCGGTCCCGTTTCCTGTTCTCGTTCATCGCCCAATATTGTAAGGGCCGGCGCGCGGCGCGACGGGCCCGCAGGCGTCACGGCGGGCCCATGGGCGTCACGACGCATGCATCTTATCGGAACGCCGGCATTCCAGCCCTTCCGATAGCATGGTGGGCGGTGGTTTGCCCCGCGTCCGACCGGCATGCGGACATCATGCGCGGACAATGTGCGGGCGGGCCAGACAGACTGGAAACGGCTGGAATTCGACCTTACTTAAGGAGAAGCTGCAACCAATGGCAGAATTCGTGTATCAGATGATCAAGGCGCGCAAGGCGTTCGGCGACCGCGTCATCCTCGACGACGTGACGCTGAGCTTCCTGCCCGGCGCGAAGATCGGCGTGGTGGGCCCGAACGGCATGGGCAAGTCCACGCTCCTGAAGATCATGGCCGGCCTCGAGACCGTGTCCAACGGCGAGGCCACGCTCACTCCGGGCTTCACGGTCGGCATCCTGCAGCAGGAGCCGCCGCTGGACGACACGAAGACCGTGGGCGAGAACATCAAGATGGCGTTCGGCGACATCGCGCAGAAGGTCGACCGCTTCAACAAGATCGGCGAGGAGATGGCCAACCCGGACGCCGACTTCGACGCCCTCATGGAGGAGATGGGCAAGCTCCAGACCGAGATCGACGCCGCGAACGGCTGGGACCTCGACTCGCAGCTCGACCAGGCGATGGACGCCCTGCAGTGCCCGGACCCGGACACCCCGGTGAACGTGTGCTCCGGCGGCGAGCGCCGCCGCGTGGCCCTGTGCAAGCTCCTGCTCGAGGCCCCGGACCTGCTGCTGCTCGACGAGCCCACCAACCACCTCGACGCCGAGTCGATCCTGTGGCTGGAGCAGTTCCTGCACCAGTACAAGGGCGCCGTCATCGCCGTCACCCACGACCGTTACTTCATGGACAACGTCGCCGAGTGGATCTGCGAGGTGGACCGCGGCCACCTGTACCCGTACAAGGGCAACTACTCCACGTACCTGGAGACCAAGGCGAAGCGTATGGAGATCCAGGGCGCGAAGGACGCGAAGCTCGCCAAGCGCCTCAAGAGCGAGCTTGACTGGGTGCGCTCCTCGCCGAAGGCCCGTCAGGCCAAGAACAAGGCCCGTCTGGAGCGTTACGACCAGATGGAGCAGGAGGCGCGCAACAACAAGAAGCTCGACTTCTCCGAGATCCAGATCCCGGCCGGCCCGCGTCTGGGCTCCACGGTGCTCGAGGCGAAGCACATCCACAAGGCATTCGGCGACCGCGTGCTCATCGACGACCTGTCCTTCACGCTGCCGCGCAACGGCATCGTCGGCGTGATCGGCCCGAACGGCGTGGGCAAGTCCACGCTGTTCAAGACGATCGTCGGCCTCGAGCCGCTCACCAGCGGCGAGCTGAAGATCGGCGACACGGTGAAGATCAGCTACGTTGACCAGAACCGTGCCGGCCTCGACCCGAACAAGAACCTGTGGGAGGCGGTCTCCGGCGGCCTCGACTTCATCGAGGTGGCGGGCGTCGAGGTGCCGACCCGCGCCTACGTGGCGAGCTTCGGCTTCAAGGGCTCCGACCAGCAGAAGCTCACCGGCGTGCTCTCCGGCGGCGAGCGCAACCGACTCAACCTGGCGCTGACCCTGAAGCAAGGCGGCAACCTGCTGCTGCTCGACGAGCCCACGAACGACCTCGACGTCGAGACGCTGGAATCGCTCGAGAACGCGCTGCTCGGCTTCCCAGGCTGCGCCGTGGTGATCTCCCACGACCGTTGGTTCCTCGACCGCGTCGCCACGCACATCCTCGCGTGGGAGGGCGATGACGAGAACCCGGCGAAGTGGTACTGGTTCGAGGGCAACTTCCAGGCCTACCAGGAGAACCGCGTCGCCCGCCTCGGCGAGGACGCGGCCCGCCCGCACCGCCTGCACCGCAAGCTGACCAGGGTCTGATCACACCGGCCGGGGTCCGGTCCCGGGTCCAACCTCGGCGGCCCGGGCCCATCCCATCGCAATGGCTCCCCCATGGGGAGCCATTTCCCGTTGCGGGGCCATAACCCGCCGTTCACACGCCTCACATGCTCGTTACAATCGCCCTGAAGCGACTTAACGCCCGCCCGTTACAGTCGAGGCATCGGATGATCGCGCGCCACGCCGCCCGGCCGATGGTCCCGTCCGGGCGGTTCCGGTGAGAGAATATCGGCCGTGGCGTGGCGATACCCGCGCATAACCGAACATCGAACATCACGATCCAAGGAGACGAGCATGACCGACGACACCATCACACCGCTGGAACATCTGGTGAAGGTGCTCAAACTGGGCAAGCCCTCCGATTATCGCAACCACACGTACGTGAACGGCGAGAGCCTCTACTTCCCCACCGGCCGCGTGTACGGCGGGCAGGTGATCGCGCAGTCGCTGATGGCGGCCGCGAAGACCGTCGCGCCGAACCGTCTGCCGCATTCGATCCACGGGTATTTCATCGCCCCCGGCGACATCCGCCAGGACCTGCTGTTCGACGTGGAGAAGCTGCGCGACGGCCGGTCGTTCTCGGCCCGCCGCGTGAACGTCACGCAGGCGGAGGGGCCGATCCTCACCGCGATCGCCTCGTTCCAGGTGACCGGGCAGGAGGGCGTGGAGTTCGCCGACCCGATGCCGGAGGACCTGCCCGACCCGGAGTCGCTCACCAGCGCGAAGGAGCTCATGGCGCCGTATGCGGGCAAGTCGCCGTTCGCGAACTATTACGCGCAGAAGTCGCCGTTCGACATCCGCCATGTCACGCCGACGATCATGCTCGGACCGGACAAGGAGTCGGCGGCCGCCGATTCCGGCCGTCAGATGGTGTGGATGAGGGCGGACGGCGACGTCGAGATCCCGCAGCTCATGCACCGCGCGATGCTGGCGCTCGGCTGCGACCAGGTGATGATGGAGCCGGTGCTGCGCCGCGCCGGCCTGTCGATCTCCACGCCGGGCATCGCCTACGCGTCGATCGACCATTCGATGTGGTGGTACCGCGACGTGGACATCTGCCAGTGGCACCTGTACGTGCAGGACACGCCGACCGCCGCGCACGGCCGCGGGCTCGGCACCGCGAAGGTGTATTCGCGCGACGGCGAACTGGTCGCCGCCATCGCCCAGGAGGCGATGATCCGCGTGCCCCGCGACTGACGGCACGCGATGCCGCGCGATCTGGCGCAACGACGAATGGGGGTCGAACGGAACTTCCGTTCGACCCCCATTCACGGTTCGTCAGACGTCACGCCTCACGGGCTGAGCCGCCTGTGGAGAGTCCAGTGGACTCTCCACAGGCGAAGTGAGCAGCTTGCTGCGAAGGGCGTCACGCCTCGCGTGACGCCGACGCGGCGGCGTATGCGGCCAGCGCGCGCGGCGCGTGGAAGCCCTGCTTCTCGAACTCGTCGGCGATCTTCTGGGCGACCTCCTGGGAGCGGCCCTTGTCGACGAGCGCGATGATGGAGCCGCCGAAGCCGCCGCCGGTCATGCGGGCGCCGTAGGCGCCGTTGTGGCGGGCCACGTCGACGGCCACGTCGAGCTCCGGCACGGTGACCTGGTAGTCCGCGGCGAGCGAATCGTGGGACGCGTTGAACAGGCGGCCTGCGGATTCGATGTCGCCCTGGGCGAAGGCGCGCACGAAGGAGCGCACGCGCTCGATCTCGGTGACGACGTGGCGCACGCGCTTCTTCATCGTCTCGTCGGGCAGCGCGTCGAGCGTCTCCTTCAGGGCCTGGAGCTGGTCGTCGGCCTTGGAGATGCCGTCGGCGGCGACGCGCAGGTTGGCGACGCCGAGGATCTTTGCGGCCTCCTCGCAGGTGGCGCGGCGCTGGGCGTACTGGCCGTCGTTGAGCTGGTGCGGGGCCTGGGTGTCGACGACGAGCAGTTCGAGGCCGTACTTGTCGAGGTCGAACTCCTGCTGGGAGACGTTCTCCAGCGGGGTGAGCTCCGGGCGGCAGTCAAGCAGCAGCGCATGGCCGGGCGTGCAGCGCATCGACGCGTTCTGGTCGAGGCCGCCGGTGGAGGCGCCGGCCATCTCGTTCTCGGACTTGATGGCGGCGTTGATGAGGGTCACGCGGCCGGCGTCGGAGTCGCCGTAGCCCAGGCCGTACACGTCGTCGAGGGCGAGCGCGGTCGAGCAGGTCATGGCGGCGGAGGAGCTCAGGCCGCTTCCGAGCGGCACGCAGGAGACGAACGCGGCGTCGAAGCCCTTCACCTTGGAGAAGCCGGCCTCGCGCAGCGCCCACGCCACGCCCACCGGGTAGGCGGCCCAGCCGTCCACGCCGCGGGCCTTGAGCCCGTCGAGATCGGCCTCGGCGACCTTGTCCGGGGAGATGGACGAGACGACGCGCACCTTGGTGTCCTCGCGCGGCTTGAGCGCGATGAACGTGCGCTGCGGCAGCGCGATCGGCAGGCACAGGCCCGCGTTGTAGTCGGTGTGTTCGCCGATCAGGTTGACACGGCCCGGTGCGGCCCACACGCCTTCCGGCGCGAAGCCGTAGGTGTCGACGAACAGCTTCGTCGCCTCGGAGACGCCTTCCTCGTGCGGGATCGGTTCGATGAATTCAACAGCAGCCATTGGTGTTTGATCCTTCCTTGGTTTGCGGAACAGTCTGTCTGGGGGTTTGACCCGTCCGGCTCAGTCGGCGATGTCGACGTCGCCGAGCTCGTGGAAGCGCTTCGCGATGAGCTCCGGCGTGGTGTCGGAGATCCAGGCGGCCATGCCGGATTCGGAGCCTGCGAGGTACTTGATCTTGTTGGCGGCGCGGCGGAACGAGAAGAACTGCAGGTTGAGGCGGTAGTTCTCGCGTCGCGGGTCGTGGATCGGGGCCTGGTGCCAGGCGGCGATGTACGGCAGGTCCATGCCCTTGCCGTCGCCCTTGTCGAAGAACGCGTTGCCGCGCTTGAGCAGGTGCGAGTACATGGAGGCGAGGTCCCAGCGCTCCTGGTCGTCGAGCTGGTCGATAGTGAGCACGTCGCGCACCGGCGCCACGTGCACCTCGAGGGGCCAGCGGGCGGCGGCCGGCACGTAGGCGACCCAGCTGTGGTTGCGCATGATAACGCGCTCCTTGGCCTCGAGTTCGGCGTTCATGAGGTCCTTGAGCAGGTTGCCGCCGGTCTTCTCGTGGTAGGCCTCGGTGTGCTTGAGTTCCTGCTCCATCTTCGGGGCGATGAACGGGTAGCAGTAGACCTGGCCGTGCGGGTGGGCGAGCGAGACGCCGATCTCGGCGCCGTGGTTCTCGAACGGGAAGATCTGCTCGATGCCGTCCATCTTCGAGATCTCGGCGGTGCGGAACGCCCATGCCTCGACGACGGTGCGCAGACGGCTCACCGGCAGGTCGGCGGGCAGGCCGTGCTCGTTCGGGTCGAAGCAGATGACCTCGCAGCGGCCGGCGGCCATCTTCTTCTCCCACAGCGGGTTGCCGTCCACGTAGGTGACGTCCTCGGAGCGGCCGGGCACGCGCACCATCGACGGGAAGCGGTTCTCGAACACGACGACGTTGTAGTCGGTGTCCGGCACCTCGCCGTCCTGGTACGGGTCGCCGGGCTTGCGGGCGGCCAGCGGGTTGCCCTTGGCAGTGGCGCCGGGGCCGGCGGTGATCGGGCGGTTCATGCGCGCGGTGGCCATCGGGATCCAGTCGCCGGTCAGCGGGTCGCGGCGCATCTCGGGGGCCGCGTACGGCACCTCCTCGCCGGCGGCGTTGAGCTGGTTGGCGAACCGGTAGGCGAGATGGCGCGGGTCCTTGAGCTCGCGGGTCTTCGCGCCGGAGACGTATTCCGGATCGTCGTCGAGGTAGAAGAAGTCACGTCCGTCGGCGAGCGTCGTCGGCGTGATGCGGATGTGTTCCTTCGCGTACGTACCCGGCTCGTAGGCTACGAATTCGGTCATGGTTATTCCTGCTCACTTTCCTGTACGGGCTCGGTCTGTTCGGCCAGCACGAGCTCCTTGACCAGTTCCTTCGTTTTGGCGGCGGTATCGGGGTCGAGCCCGTCGTCGGTGATGACCGTGTCCACCTGGTCGAACCGCGCGAACAGCGACAGTGATGTGCAGCTCCACTTGGTGTGGTCGGTCAAGATGATGGTGCGGTCGGCGATGTCCATCATCGCCATATCGGTGGCGGCCTCCAGCGAGTTGGGCATGAGGAAGCCGCGGGGGATCGACACGGAGTGCGTGCCGAGGAAGACGGTGTTGACGCGCAGCGAGGCGACGACCTTGTCCGCGATGGGACCGACGAGCGAATTCGACCGGGTGATTACGCCGCCGGTGACGATCACCTCCACGTCCTTCGATTCGAGCGCCTGCACGAGTTCGGCGACGGGGATCGAGTTGGTGAGGATGGTGATGCCCGCGGCTTGCTGGCTTTCCAGCAGGTGCTGCGCGAAGACGTAGGCGGTGGTGCCGCCGCCGATGGCGATCACGTCGCCGGGGGCCACGTATTTGACGGCCTCCTGCGCGATGGCGTCCTTCAGGCCGATGTCCATCTGCGACTTTACAGAGAACAGCGGTTCGCTCAGCAGCGTGGAAGTGGTGACGGCGCCTCCGTGGACCCGCTTGAGGAGCCCCTTGTCGGCGAGTTCGGCGATATCGCGGCGGATGGTCATCGCGGAAACGCCGAGTTCCTTGCTGAGGGCCGTGATGCGCACGGCGCCTCGGGTGCGAAGCCTGCTCAGTATCAGGTGTTGACGTTGTGACGATATCATGTGAACATTATCGCACACAATCGCCCATACATCAAACCGAGTTGTGCGTTTCTCGTCATGTTTTTGCGGTTTTGCAAACGTTAGCGCACAAAAAACAACATAGGTCGATGCCATTCCGCTCCCGCCGGCGGGGCGGGAAACATCAGACGGCAGGACCCCGTCGACAAAGCCCCCGCCGGCGGAAGGCCGGCGGGGGCCGGGAGAATCGTCAGTCGACGTCCACGCCGACCGCGTCGGCGACCGACGAGAACCCGTCGCGGCGCAGCAGCCCGGCGAGGCCGCGCTTCAGGACCGTGATCTGCTGGGGGCCGCGGTACATGAGCGCGGAGATGAACATCACCAGGTCGGCGCCGGCGCGGATCTTCGCGTACGCCTGTTCGGGCGTGAACACGCCGCCGATGCCGGCGATCGCGAACCGGTCGCCGTATTCGCGGCGCACCTTGGCGACCAGCGCCGCGCTGGCGTCCGTGCACGGGCCGCCGGAGAGCCCACCCTCCCAGTCGTGCGGGATCTCGAGGCCGGTGCGGTCCTTGTTGAGGTTGGCGAGCGAGACGCCCTGCACGTTGTGTTCGGCGAGCACGTCGAGCAGTTCGCGGAACTCGCCCCACGGCTTGTTGAGCGGCATCTTGACGAGCGTGGGCTGCGGGCGGTCGACCTTGTCGAGCGCGGTGAACAGCCTGTCGAGCGCCTCGGGCGAGGCGGTGAACGGCTCGCCCACATGCGTGTTCGGGCAGGAGACGTTCACCTCGACCATCGCGGTGCGGCCGGCGGCGCGGCGCATCGAGACGCAATAATCCTCGATGCCCTCGTCGAGGTCGCCGCACCTGTCGTCGTTGGTGCGGGCGATCGAGACGGACACCTGCATGTCGTGCGCGTGCGTCCACGCCTTCTCCGCGCGGTCGATGACCTTGTCGGAGCCGATGTTCGCCAGTCCCACGTGCACCATCATCGAATCGTATTCGGGCAGACGGTGGAACCACGGCTTCGGGTTGCCGGGGCACGGGCGGGACGTGGTGGAGCCGACCGTCTCGAACCCGAAGCCGGCGTTGTCGAGCAGGACCGGCATGTCGCAGTTCTTGTCGAGCCCGGCGGACAGGCCGAACGGGTTCGCGAAGTCGACGCCCATCACCGTGGTCTCGAGGATCGGGTCGGTGTAGTCGAGCATCGTACGTTCCGCCCACAGCAGCGGCGGGATATGCCTGACCACGTTGCAGAACGTGATCATGCGGTCGTGCGCCTCGTCCGGGGGCACGTTGAACACGAAATTGGGTTTGATGATGTGCTTGTAGCCGAAGGTGAACAGGTCGCAGGTCGCCTTGTTCACCGCGTCGTGCCAGAAGCTGTCCGAAACGTAACTCATGGCTCCCATTGTGGCACTGTTTGCGCGAACTGTCATGCGGCGGAAAACACGGAGAGGAACCCACTGCTCCGTAAAAACCGCCGCCAAGGCGACGTAAGCGGCGGTTCCTACGGAAATGGGGCGTCATCTCCGTGGAAACCGCCGCTTATGACCGATCAACGTCCGAAATTACGGAACAATGGGATGATCTCCGTAAAAACCGCCGCTTACCTATGTTCAGCGGCGGTTCCTACGGAGTACCGGCCCCGTCTCCGCAGAAACCGCCGCCGAAACCGGCGAATCAGTAGGCGCCGCGCACGTACTGGGGCCGGTAGGGGGCCTCGTCGGAGGGCACGCCGAGCTTGGAGGCGGCGCGCAACGGCCAGTACGGGTCGCGCAGCGCGGCGCGTCCGATCTCCACCGCATCGGCCTTGCCCTTGGCGAGCACCTTCTCCGCCTGCTTCGGCTTGGTGATGAGCCCGACCGCCGTGACCGGCACGCTGGCGCGGGTGCGCACCTGCGCGGAGAACGGCACCTGGTATTCGGGCTTGACCGGCACGGTGACGCCGGCGATGATGCCGCCGGTGGACACGTCCACCAGGTCGACGCCGTGCGCCTTGAGGATCTTGGACAGGGCGACCGTCTGGTCGAGGTCCCAGCCGCCGGCGGCCCAGTCGGTGGCGGAGACGCGCACGAGCAGCGGCATGTCCTCGGGGATCACGGCGCGGATCGCGTCGGCGACCTCGAGCAGGAACCGGATGCGCCCCTCGAAGCCGTTGCCGTACTCGTCCTCGCGCTCGTTGCTCAGCGGATCGAGGAACTGGGAGATGAGGTAGCCGTGCGCGGCGTGGATCTCGATGGCCTGGAATCCGGCGGCCACGGCGCGGCCCGCGGCGGCGGCGAAGGCGCCGACCAGTCCGTGGATCTCGTCGACGGACAGGGCTCGGGGCGTATCGTAGTCGCCGAACGGGATCGCGCTCGGCGCGACGGTCTGCCAGCCGCCCTCCTCGCCCGGCACGGTCTCGTGCTCATGGCCGACGGCGAACGAGCCGGTCGAGCCCTTGCGGCCCGCGTGGTTGAGCTGGATGGCGGCCACGGCGCCCGCCTCCTTGATGCCTTCGACGATCCAGCGCCAGGAGTCGATCTGCCAGTCGGCCCACAGGCCCACGTCGTTGGGCGAGATGCGGCCTTCGGGCGCGACGGCGGTCGCCTCGGCGATGATCATGCCGAAGCCGCCCATCGCACGGGAGACGTAATGCTGGTAGTGGAACGGCGTGGGGCGGCCGTCCTGCGCGAACGCGGAATAGGTGTCCATCGGCGGCATCCAGATGCGGTTGCGGATGGTCAGGCCGCGCAGGGTCATCGGACGGAACAGCATGGGGCCGTGGCCGCCGGACGGGAAGGTCGTGCCCGCGCCGGCGGCGGTCGCGCCGCCCTTCCCCTTCTTCGACGCCTTGCCCTTGCCGTCCTTCGCCTTGGCGGTCTTGGTCTTGGCCGGCTTGGCCGGCTTCGGCTGTTTGGCGGCCTTCCCGGCGGCCGCGGCGGAGCCGACGAGGTTCGGCACGTCCAGCCCCCTGAAGTCGAAATCGTGCGGTGCCTCGATGCCGGCCGCGTCATCGGCCGCGCTTGCGGCGCGTTCATCGCTCATGAATGGTCCCCTTCGCGAAAATCATGGTATGTGGTGTGACTCATTGTAATCCGGCGCCGGGGCCGGAATACGCGGAACGCCCACCGTGATGGCGGGCGTTCCCTGATCGCGCGGGGCGCTACGTAGCTGGCGCGGCGCCGGATGTCACCGGCGCCGACCGACCGGCGCTACTGCTGGGGCATGGTGGACGTGCCGTCGTTGATGTCGCCGTCATCGACCTCGCCGTCCGTGGTGCCCTGCTGCTGCGTTTGCGTCTGCGTATCCTGCTGCGTCTGCTGCTGGGTCTGCGTCTGCGTGTTCTGCTGCGTGGTGGTCGTGGACCCGGCCGTGTACTTGGCGCTCGGGTTGCCGTAGCTGTTGTCGATCGGGATGCCGGCCGTGTCGACGTAGCGCTGCATGAACTCCTTCCACGCGGGCTCCGCGATGTACATGCCGTACCAGGTCGGGCGGTACACGCCGTTGATCGTCTTGTAGTTGAACGACTGCGGCGTCTCCGCGTTGCCGACGGCCACGAAGGTGGCGACCTGCGGGATGAAGCCGCCCGTGAGCATGTACGTGTCCTCGTTGGTGCCGGTCTTCGCGAAGGTCTTGCGGCCGCCGCTCAGCTGCGCGTCCACGGCGTTGCCGCCGGAGCGGACGACGCCCTGGTTGATGGCGTACGCGGTGGTCTCGGCGATCTCCGGGTCAATGGCCTGATGGCAGTTCGCGGACGGCACCTTGTAGTTCTTGCCGGCGCGGTCGGTCATCTTGGTGATGGCGATCGGGGTGCACTCCACGCCCTTGGCGGCGATGGTCGCGTACACGTTCGCCATGGTCAGCGGCGAGGCCTGCACGGTGCCGATCACCATCGGGGGCTGGAACGAGTTGGAGGAGTAGATGTCCTCCTGGCCCTGGATGGAGTTGTGGTAGCCCATCGCCTTGGCCGCGTCCGCGATGGCGCACAGGCCGATCTGCTGGGTCATCGAGGCCTGGGTGGTGTTGTGCGAGAGCACGAGGCCCTGCAGCGGGCTTTCGTTGGAGGTGCCGCCGCCGGAGTTCTGCACGCTCCAGGTGCCGGCGAAGCTGTAGCCGTTGCAGCTGAAGCTGGCGGTGTTGTACGCGGTGGAGGTGCGCAGGTACTGGTTGATGGACTTGCCCTGCTGCATCCACGCGACCAGGTTGATCGGCTTCCACGTGGAGCCGACCTGGAAGCCCCAGCCGCCGCCGTCCTGTTCGTCGACCGCGTAGTTCACGGCCGTTCGCGTCGAATCGATCTTCGCCAGATCGGTGGCGTCGTAGGTGCGGTTGATGCCGAAGCCGAGCACCTCGCCGGTGCCCGGGCGGATCGAGGCTATGGCGATCTCGAAGCCGGTGGGGTCGTTCGGCGGGATGGTGTTGCGCGCCGTGTCCATGGCGATGCTGTTGGCGTTCACGTCCATCGTGGTGACGATGGACAGGCCGCCCTCCTTGAGGAGCTTGTTGCGGTCCTCCTCGGTGGCGCCGAACTCCTTGTTCTTGAGGATCTGGCGGGTCACGTAGTCGCAGAAGAACGCGGCGTCGCCGGCCACCTGGCAGCCGGAGTCGATGGACTGCACGTTGAGCGTGTCCTTGAGCGGCGTCTTGACCGCCTCGTCATGCTGCTTCTGGGTGATGTACCCCTCCTGCAGCATGAGGTCGAGCACGATGTTGCGCTGCTTCTGCGACTCCTTGAGGTTCTCGTCGCTGGTGGGGTCGTACTTGGCCGGGTTCTTGGTGATGGCGGCGATGGTGGCCGCCTGCACGATGTTCAGGTCCTTGGCGGAGGTGTTGAAGTAGCGCTTCGCGGCGCTTTCCACGCCGTACAGGTTGTGGTTGCCGAACTGGGCGATGTTGAGGTAGCCCTGCAGGATCTCGAGCTTGGAGTATTCCTTCTCCATCTGCACGGCGATGAGCATCTCGCGCACCTTGCGCGCGACGGTCTGTTCGGAGGCGTGGTATTCGGCGATCGGGTCGTCGTCCTCGCGGGCCTGCATGGCGAGCACGTTCTTCACGTACTGCTGGGTGAGGGTCGAACCGCCCTGGGTGTCGCCCTTCTTCACGAAGGTCTGGAAGAAGGCGCGCATGACGCCCTGCACGTCCACGCCGTGATGCTTGAAGAACCGTCGGTCCTCACGGGCCACCACGGCCTGCTGCATCGGCTTGGAGATGCTCTTGAGCGGGACGACGGTGCGGTTGTCGGCATAGAATTCGGCGATCTTGGTCGTGCCGTCGGAAGCGTACATCACGGACTTCTGCGGCAGGGAGGTCACATCGAAGTCGACGCCCTCGACCTTCAGCGACGGGACCACCGCACGGGCCACCGAGTTCATGCCGAACACGGCTGGGGAGAACAGCGCGGCCATGACCACGCCACCGCCCACGCACAGCATGATATAGGCCAGCAATAGGGTGAGCACACGTCGAACGGTAAGGGACTTCTTTTTCGGCATGCGCCCCATTCTAAGTGGGTGGGTATACCGAGGGTCCGTCCGTGCCCGCGGATGGGCAATCATTCACAGGAACCGCACTCCCTGAACGTCTCCCGGGAGCGGGCCGGACGCCGTCGTCGGACGGTCGGGATGCCCGTCGGACGCCGTCGTCGGACGGCCGGGCGGCCGTCGCCCCCAGCCGGACGGTCCTTGCGGCGGCGCAGGTGCGGCCGGCCCCGCGGATGGGGAGGCCCAGCGACGCGGACCGTTCAGCGGCGCGAGCGGCGGATGAGCATGCCCGGCTGGTAGATGATGATGGAACGGCCCTCGCGCGCGATCCACCCGCGGTTCGCGAAGTCCATGAGCGCCTTGTTCACCGTCTCGCGGCTGGAGCCGACGAGCTGCGCCATCTCCGCCTGCGTGAGGTCGTGCGGCACCTTGAGCCCCTCCTCCACCGGCTCGCCGAACCGGGAGGCGAGGTTGATGAGGGTCTTGGCCAGACGTGCCGGCACGTCCATGAACACCAGGTCGGAGATGTGCTCGTTGTTGGAGCGCATGCGGCCGGCCATGACCTGCAGCATGTCGATGGCGACGCGGGGATGCTGGTCGAGCCAGTGGAAGAGCGCGTCATGCTCGAGCCACACCACGCGCGTGCCGTGGTTCATCGCGAGCGCGGACGCGGTGCGCGGGCCGCCGGTCGGGTCGAAGACGGGGATCTCGCCGAACACCTCGCCCGGCGCGTGGATGGACAGCAGCTGGATGCGGTGGTCGGAGGATTCGCGGATGAGCTTGACGCGGCCGCGTTCCAGCAGGTACATGCGATGGTCTGTGCCGCCCTGTTCGAAGATGGCGTCGCCCTTGTCGTAGACCGCCTGGTTGAGATGCGGGATGAGCTCCTCCGCCTGTTCGGGGGACACCTGCTTGAACAGCGCGGTGTGCAGGAGCAGGTTCTCCTCCTCTGGCATCGCATTCGGCTTGTCCGCCACCTCTACATCACCATTCCCTCATCGGCTCGCCGGCTTCCTTGACCATTCGCCTCATTGTACCGCACGGCCCCTTGACCCGTCGTGAAGGTACCGTGACCGTTCACATGCGTGCGGTCGAACCGGTACCCGCGTCGGCCCTAGCGTCGCCCTCCCCCGGTATCGGTACCGTCTTCTCCGCGCCCGGCAACGCCGGCGCCGGCGTGCGCGTGCAGGAAATCCAGCAGGTATCCGACGATCCGTGTCCGTGTCATGCCGGTCTGGCTGCGCATCGGGTCGACGCGTTTGACGGCCGATTGCACGGCCTTGTCGCTCATCTTCTCGCGGCTTGTGTTGAGCACCCGGCCCATCTTCGCCGCGTCGATGTCGTACGCCATCGTCACATGGTGGAGCACGGCGCCGGGGGCCTCCCCCGCCCCCCGCCGCTTCGGCGCGGGGAACCGCCGTTGCGCGGCGCCGCCGATCTTGCCGTGCTGCGAGGCGAGGTCGTTGAGCCCGGCGAACCGCACGTCGAGCCCCAGCCCGCGCAGCGCCCCGACGAGCCAGCGGTCGCACAGCCGGTACGAATCCGCGACGTCCATGCCGTCGACGAACCACAGCGGCGCGTACAGGGAATAGGTGATGGTGTTGCCCGGTTCGATGAACATGGCGCCGCCGCCCGTGCACCGGCGCACCACCTCGATGCCCTCGGCACGCGCGACGTCCTCGTGCACCTCGTCGGGGACGGATTGGAAACGGCCCACGACCACGCAGGGCCCGGCCCACTCCCAGATGCGCAGCGTGGGGCGGCGCTCCCCCGCCGCGACCTTGCGCGCCCAACGCTCGTCGACCGCCATCTGTTCGGCCGGCATGCGCGGCACGTCGTGCACGATCTCGAGTCCGGGCCACAAACGGTTCCAGCGATCCGCGAGGAGGGCGTCGTCATCGGCCGTGATCGCGGAGTCCTTCACGATGGAGTCGTTGGCGCCGTGCCCATACGAAACCGGATCGGCGCCCCGGGCCCGGATATAGGCCGTCGCGATGGCCGTGGCATCCGTACCGACAAGGCGGGCGCGTGGATGACGGTCGAGCGCCTCTTCGACCATGGCCGTCACGGCATCGACGGCCCCCATCAGGCCACCGGACGCCATCGGATCCGCATCGGCCCCGGGCGCGGCATCATGGTCCGCACCGGACGCGCGCCCGACGTCGCGCAGAAGCACATGTTCGATGTCGCGCAACAGCGCATCGGCGGAGACGTCGCAATCCGCCTCGATGAAGAAATCGCCGTCGATCCGCACATGCCGCGCCGCATCACCCGCCATCGCACCGGCATCACCATCCGACGACGCGAAACCAATCCGCCCATCAACCGCGTCCGTCCCCGGCGCGACCGCTCCAGCGGCATCCGTCCCGACGGTCACCGCCACCAGCTTGCCGCCCGGAACCTTATATTCCCCACGTGTCGCGTTCATATCCGAAACCATAACAAAAGACCCCTCTGACGGGACGGACCATCAGAGGGGCGGAACGCACGGATCACATGCGGTTGAGGATGTCCTTGCCGACCTGGTCGGTGGTGCGGACGGTGGAGCCGAGCTCCTCGATGTCCGCCTCGACGGCCTTGTGGATCCTCTGCGCGGCCTCGTCGAAGCCGAGATGCTCGAGCAACATGGCGGCGGAGAGGATCGCGGCGGTCGGGTTGGCCTTGTTCTGGCCGGCGATGTCCGGCGCGGAGCCGTGGATCGGCTCGAACATGGACGGGTATTCGTCGGAGGCGTTGATGCAGCCGGAGGCGGAGTAGCCCACGCCGCCCACCACGGCGCCGGCTTCGTCGGTGAGGATGTCGCCGAAGAGGTTGTCAGTGAGGATCACGTCGAACTTCGACGGGTCGGACACGAGGAAGATGGTGGCCGCGTCGATGTGCGAGTAGTCGTGCGTGACCTCCGGGTACTCCTCGCCGACCTTGTCGACGATGCGCTGCCACATGTCGCCGGCGTTGACGAGCACGTTCTTCTTGTGCACGAGCGTGATGTGCTTGCGGCGCTTCATGGCGAGCTTGAACGCGTAGCGCACGACGCGCTCCACGCCGTACGCGGTGTTGATGGACACCTCGGTGGCCACCTCGTTCGGAGTATTGCGGCGCACCGCGCCGCCGGCGCCGCAGTACAGGCCCTCGGTGCCCTCGCGCACGACGACGAAGTCGATGTCGCCTGGGTTGGCGAGCGGCGAGGTGACGCCCTTGTACAGCTTGGACGGACGCAGGTTCACGTACTGGTCGAGATCGAAGCGGAGCTTCAGCAGCAGGCCGCGCTCCAGAATGCCGGCCTTGATGCGCGGGTCGCCGACGGCGCCGAGCAGGATCGCGTCGGTCTTCTTGATGCGCTCCTCCTCGTCCTCGGGCAGGATGGAGCCGTCGCGCAGGTAGCGCTCGGCGCCCAGGTCGAAGGGCTCGTACTCGAATTCGGCCACGCCCTCGGCGGCCTTCTCGAGCGCCTTCTGCGCCCACGGGGTGACTTCCTTGCCGATGCCGTCGCCGGGGATGACGGCGATCGTGTACTTCTTCGTTGCGGTGTTTTCGCTCATGGCACGAGACGTTACTCGCGGCCGCACGGCGTCCACGTTCGCCGTTCAGCAAATGGACAACGGACGGGCGGCCCCGGCAAGCCCCACCCCGGCCGGCTCACACCGGCCCCTGACCCGCGGACGGCCCACCGGGCCGTCCTTCATCGGGTCATCCGTATTTTCATCGGGTCAGGCCCATCACATCGAGGCACCAGGCGTTTTCGTAGGAGACCTCCTCCCACTGCTTGTAACGCCCGGAGATGCCGCCGTGGCCGGCCTCCACCTCGATCTTGGCGATCGCGTCGAAGCCGCGCGACTGCATGGCGGCCAGCCATTTGAGCGGCTCCACGTACAGCACGCGGGTGTCGTTCATCGACGTGGTGATGAAGATGCGCGGGAATCTGGTGCCCGCGTCCGGCAGGTTCTCGTACGGCGTGTACGACTTCATGTACCGGTACACGTCCTCGTCGTGCAGCGGGTCTCCCCACTCGTCCCATTCGGTGACGGTCAGCGGCAGCGACGGGTCGAGGATGGAGGTGAGCGCGTCCACGAACGGCACGTCCGCCTCGATGCCCGCGTAACGATCCGGCGCGAGGTTCGCCACGGCGCCCATGAGCAGACCGCCGGCGGAGCCGCCGTTGGCGACGGTGCGGCGCGGGTCGGCCAGATGCGCGCGCTGCAGGGCGATGGTCGCGTCGACGAAGTCCTCGAACGAATGCTTCTTATTGAGCCTGCGCCCCTGCTCGTACCAGGCGCGGCCGAGCTCGCCGCCGCCGCGGATGTGCGGCACGGCGTACAGCACGCCGCGGTCGAGCATGCTCAGGCGCGCGACGGAGAAGTTCGGGTCGGAGGAGATCTCGTACGCGCCGTAGCCGGTGATGAACATCGGCGAGTCCTGCGCGGGGAAGTCGCGGTGCCACACGAGCGAGACGGGGATGCGTTCGCCGTCGCGCGCCTTGATCCACACGCGGCGCTCCATGTAGTCGCGCGGGTCGAAGCCGCCGAGCACGGTGGCGCGTTTGAGCAGACGGTCCTCGCCGGTCGACGGGTCGATCTCGTGCAGTTCGCCGGGGCGCGTGTAGCTGGTGAACGAGTAGCGCATGCGCGGCGCGTCGTACGACGGGTTGCCGCCGGTGCCGATCGAATAGAGGCGGCGCGTCTCGCCGGGCAGGTGGTCGTCGCTGGCGCCGTCGGACGACGACGTGTGGTCGGTGACGCCCATGTGGCCGGCGTCCCAGTCGGAGGCCCACAGGGTCTCGCCGTGGTCGCCGGTCAGGTCGCGGTCGTCGGCGACCATGTCCCAGTCGTTCTCGAGCGCCGGGGGCAGCAGTTCGGTGAACCGCCACGGGCGGCCGGCGAGGAAGTCCTCGGCGGCGAGCGCCTTGGGCATGACGGCCACGTGCTGCAGGCCGTCGGCGCGGTAGGCGAGCGTGACGAAATGCCTGTGGATGGAGATGCCTTCGACGCCCAGCCCGTGCAGTCCCTGCAGGATGGCCGGGTTCGCGGGGTTGAAGTACGCCTCGGTAATCGCCCTGCCGGGGTTGTCGCCGCCGCCGCGTTCGCAGCCGTACGGCGAGCCCTCGGCCACGCACACGCCCTCGCCGAGCGTGTACGGCGGCTCGTGGCGGCTCATGTCGATGACGTCGACCTCGAAGTTCGGGTTCTTCGCGTTGTGGTAGACGACGGCGAGCGGCAGGTCGGCGCCGTGCTCCCCCGCCCCTTCGAAGCAGGCGAAGCTCACATCGTATTCGACGTCCGTCTTGCGCGGGATGAACGCGCGGAATTCGCCTTCCGGATCGTCCACCGGCAGCATGAGCACCTCGGTGGTGGTCTTGGATCCGGTGCCGAGCACGATGTTGCGCTCGTCGAAGCTCAGGCCCACGCCCACCCAGAAGCGTTCGTCCTCCTCGCGGTACACGCACACGTCGTCCCCGACCGGCGTGCCGACCTTGTGCCGCCACACGGCGCAGGGGCGCCAGGCGTCGTCGAGCTCCACCCAGAACACGTAGCCGCCGTCGGGCGTGAAGCAGGCGCCGCCCACGCCGGCGAACACCTCGGGCCGGTCCTCGCCGGTTTCGAGGTCGCGGATGCGGTAGTCGTAGCGTTCGTCGCCGGCGGTGTCGACGCCGTAGAGCATCCACCGGCCGTCGCGGCTCAGGTCCATGCCGCCGAGGCGGAAGAAGTCGTGGCCTTCGGACTCCTTGTTCGCGTCGAAGACGGCGCTCTCCCCCGCCAGCGTGCCGGGTTCGCCGAACGGGTCGACCTGCGGCGGGTCCCAGTCGTCCGCACCGCGCACGGGCATGCGGCACTGCACCGCGTACTGGCGCCCCTCCCGGGTGCGCGCGAAATACCAGTAGTCGTTGATGCGTACGGGCACCGACATGTCGGTCTCCTGCACGTGGGATTTCAGCTCGTCGAACAGGGTGTGGCGCAGCCCCTCGAGATGCGCGTTGCGCGCCTCGCACAGGCGGTTCTGCGCCGCCACGTAGTCGCGCGTGCGCGGCGCGTCCTTGTCGCGCATCCACTCGTACGGGTCGACGAACACGTCGCCGTGGTGTTCGCGCCTCGTCGGTTCGCGGTCCGCCACCGGCACCGGGGGCATGACGCCTGCGTCTCGTTCTTCGTGCTCATGGCCGCCAACACCGCCGGCCAGGTTCTTCTCATCGGTCATAAGGGGCATTATATGCCCGCCCCATGCACCGGGGCGATTCCGGGCCGGATGCGCGGCCCCGGAATTCGCCCCGCGATCCCCGGCGAAGCGCCCCGCACCGCCGGGGCACCCCTCGCCTTACGCCATATGCGATTTCAGGTAGGGCAGCATCGTCTTCATGAGGTTCGCCCCGGTGGTGCCGGTGAACACGGGCACGTCGGTGGCGGGCATCGGCTGCGTGGCCGTCATGCCGGCCGGGTTGATGCCGAACGGCATCGACTCGCGCGGGCTGAGCTGGCGGATCGCGATGGCGAGCACACGCCCCGGGTACCGCCGCACGATGGTGGCGTAGGTGGTCGGGTCCTTCTGCCCATCGTCGCCGACGAGAATGAACCTCATGTCGGGGAAGTCGGCCATGAGCTGTTCGACGAATTCGAGCTTGTGCTGCGGGCCCGTGGGGATGAAGGTCTTCGGGCGTGGGTCGAGGTCGCGCAGCAGCAGCGGCCCTTCGGGGAACCCGTGGTTCTCGATGAAGTGGCGGATCGAGCCCTCGACGTTCCACGGCGAGGTGGACAGGTAGAAGAACGGCGCGTCCGGGAACAGGTCGGCGAGTTTGGTGAACAGCACGCTCATGCCGGGCACGGACGCCTTCTTGTCCGGGTTAAGGAACAGCAGGTTCCACGCGGCCTTCCACAGGACGGGCGCCTGCGTGATCATGATGGTGTCGTCGACGTCGGAGATGATGCCGACCTTCGCGCTTGTGGGGATGGTGAACAGGTTCGCGCGCACCGGCTTGCGGCCGTTGACGCGGTACGAGACCCGGTGCACGCCCGGTTCGAGCCGGTGCTCGGCGACGAGGTCGAGGTAGCCGGAGGTGTCGGAGATGGCGTATTCGCTGTCGAGGTCCGGCCGCGCGTCCACCGCGTCGAAGCGTTCGCTCTCGCCGACCTGCACGGTTTCGAGCGGCACGTCGTCGATGCGGATCTTCACCTGCGTGTGCGGCGAGGGAATGGCGAGCATGCCGCGGATGCCGCGCGTGGCGCGCCCGTATTCGCTGTGTTCGGGCGCGTAGACGGTGCGGCAGATGAGCCGCGAATAGTCGTTGGTGCCGTAGCCGACGTACGGGTCGACGCGCGGGAACCAGTCGAGCCGGTGCGCGGCGCGGGTGGCGCCCGTCACCCACACGTTGAACACGCGTGTGACGACGCGGCGCACGAGGCGTTCGAGGAACGGCTGTGCCTCGAAGCGTTCGCGCCGGGAGGCGGCGTCGAACGTGGTGACGGCGTGGCGCGCGGGGATCGGAACGGTGGGCATGTCGTCGCCGACGGCGGTGCCCGGTGCGGGCGTGGTCGCGGACGCGCGGGCGCCCAGTCCTGCACCGCCGATGCCCGTGCCGGTCTCCGCCACCCGCCGTTCCGCGCGGTTCATCGGATGACCTTCAGATACTGTTCGGCGGTGAGCAGTTCCGGCTCGTCGTCCTCGAGCTCGATCTTCATGATCCAGCCTTCGCCGTACGGGTCGGAGTTGATGACGCTCGGGTCGTCGGAGACGGCCTGGTTCACGTAGCGGATGGTGCCGGCGACGGGTGCGATGAGCGGCTCGACCGCCTTGGAGGATTCGAGTTCGAGGACCTCGTCGCCCGCTTCGATGCGGGTGCCCGGCTCGGGCAGGTCCACGTAGACGAGTTCGCCGAGCTTCTCGGCGGCGTACTCGGTGATGCCGACCACGGCCGGGTCGAGCGTGGTGTCGATCCACACGTGGTCGTCGGAGTATTCGAGGTGCTCGGGCACGTCGAGGTTCAGCGGCTGGTCGTCAAGTTCATCACTCATAGCCACCAGAGTACCAACCCGTTACGAACACGCCCCGCGCACCGGGAAGCGCCGCCGGCGTCTCATCGCTTCCCGCCCGAGGCGTCATCACCCCGGTCGCATCATCTCAGTTACGTCACCCCAGTTACGTCACCCTGGTCGCACCACTCCCAGTTACATCACCCCAACTACGTCACCCCGGTTACATCATCACCTCAGTCACGTCATCACCCCGGTCACACCACTCCCGGTCACACCACCTCAACTACATCACCCAGGTCACACCACCCTTGGTCACACCACCCCGGTTGCGCCACATCATCCCCAAGCGATAACAACATCTCCGCCGGAGGCGGATATTACGGAGATGATCCCTCTGCTCCGTAATTTCGGACGCTGAATTGAACTCAGCGGCGGTTTCCACGGAAATCGCCCCACCGCTCCGTAATATCCGCCGATAAACCAAACTCAGCGGCGGAAAATACGGAAATCAACCCACTGCTCCGTGATTTCGGTCACTGAATCGAAGTAAGCGGCGGTTCCTACGGAGACGACCCTTCCGCTCTGTAATTTCCACCGCTTACGCGGCCTCAGCGGCGGAACATACGGAAGGACCCCGCCTGATGGAATCAGACGGGGTCCTGGACCGTTGGAAGCGAATGCGCCGAAGCTCAGCGCACCGGGCCGGACGGCTGGGTGCCGACGACCTGGACGAGGGTGCCCTCCGGGCAGTTCTCGTAAATCCACTCGGCGTCCTGCTCGTACATGTTCACGCAGCCGTGGGAACCGTGGTTTGCCGGGTCGCCCGAGGCGATGCCGCCGTAGTTCCAGGAGGCGGTGTGGAAGCCTTCGCCGCCGTTGAAGTAGCTGACCCACTTCACGCCCGGAGACAGGTACTTGCTGCCGTCATCGTTGTAGCCGCGCATGTCCTGCACGCGGTACTTGAGGTAGATGTACCAGTTGCCGCTGTCGGTCTCGTTGCCGCCGGGGCCGCCGGTGCACACGAGGAAGGACTTGACCTGCTGGCCGTTATGGTACACGACGGCGGTCTGCGAGCTCTTGTCGATGACGACGCGCCACTCGCTCTGCTTCTGCTTGACGTCGAACTTGGTCACGTCGGCGGTGACCTGCACGGTGCCGCCGTTGCCCTCCTTGAGGGTGTCGAGCACCTGCTCGGCGGCCTTGTCGGTGTCCTTGACGGCCACGCCGTCCACGCCCTTGACCTGCGCGGCGACGATCACGGAGCCGTTGCCGTCGACGATGTCCTCCTGGGAGACCATGTCCTGGTTGAGCTGGCCGGGCAGCTGCTCGGCCATGTACTTCTTGATGGCCACGCTGTCGTAGGAGAGGGTGATAGCGCCCTGGGACGGACGGGACTCGGCCTTGATCCACGAGGCGACGGCGTCGTTCGGCAGCTCGAACTGCTTGGCGTTGCCGTTGGTCATGACGATCTTGTTGTTGAGGCGCTGGTTGGCGGCGTCGGCGGCCTTCTGCGCCGCCTCGAGGGAAATCGGGGTGTCGATGGTCTCGTCCGTGATGCTCACGGAGGCGGCGGTGCCGGGCTCGGCGATGGCCTGCTTG
Source organism: Bifidobacterium platyrrhinorum (assembly GCF_010667645.1). Classification (GTDB taxonomy): domain Bacteria; phylum Actinomycetota; class Actinomycetes; order Actinomycetales; family Bifidobacteriaceae; genus Bifidobacterium; species Bifidobacterium platyrrhinorum. The sequence goes on along the minus strand of NZ_WHZV01000003.1, from coordinate 166,299 downwards.
ACGGCGCTGACGACCTTGGCGACCTTCGGGGTCTTGCCGGCGCGGCCCTCGGTGGCGGCGAACGCCTGCGCGTTGGCGTCGTACGCGATGGAGGACGGCACGGCGCGTTCGTCGTCGGAGACGAGCTTGGCGGACAGGAAGTCGCTCAGGGCGGCGTTGTCGGTGCTGGCGGTCAGCGGCACGTCGACGTGGCCGAACGGGTTGACGCGCAGGATGTCCTCGCCGATGTTGGAGGAGGACTTGGCGTCCATGATCGCGTCGACGGTCTGGTCAACGTCGATGTTCACCCCGAGGTCCTTGAGCGAGGCGGTGACGGACTTGCCGTTGGAGTCCTTGACAGTGACGGCGGAGTCCTTGATGGCCTGGTCGACGGTGGCCTTCACCTCGTCGCGGGTCTGGCCCACGACGCTCGCGGAACCGAAACGCACGCCCGGGGCGACCTTGTCGGCGTAGTAGGCGCGGGCGCCAAAGAACGCGCCGACGAGCGCGACGAGCAGCACCGCCACGAGGGACAGCGTGATGATCAGGCCCTTGCGCGACTTCCTCGCGGCCGTGGTGCCGATGTTGAGATCCTCCGGCGGTACGGCGGCAGCGGCCGCGACGCCTGCGGGGGGAACGATTCCCGTGCCCGAGGTGCCGGCCAGCGGGGCGGCCTCGTCGGGGGTGATCGGCGGCATGGCCTGCGTGGTCTCGAAATCCTCACGCATAGCGCCGTACTCCGGACGACCTTCCGGCTGCTGATTGCGTTCGTCAGTCATTACCGATCCTTAGTTTCGCTTCTTGCTCTTGACCGCCGTTCCAACCAGCGGACTGTGTCCGACTGTACATCAACACCATCCCAGAGGACAGGGGTGCGACGGCGCTTTCGCCGCGACTCGCCGCGCATCGCAACGATTTGTGGCGTATATCACTATTCGAGATATGTCTATTCGTCGCACATGCGCGCCGGAAAGTCGAGGAAGCATCCGGCCACACGACCACACGACCACACGACCACACGACCACACGACCACACGGGCACACGGGCACACGAACACACGAACACACAACCACACAGCCACACGGTTGGCCGCACAGCCACACAGCCCGTGACCCACGGCCGCATCCCGCCCACGGCTCACAGCTCGTGGCCGAGCCACTCCTCAATCATGTAGCGGGCGATGGTCGCCTTGCCCGGCGCGCTCATGCGCCCGGAGATCAGCGCGGCCATGTATTCGTCCGGAGTGACCCACTTCGCCTCGACGGTCTCGTCGCCGTCCACGCGCACGTCGGTGGTGAGCGCGTGCGCCTTGAACGCCATCATCAGCGAGGCGGGGAACGGCCACGGCTGCGAGCCGAGGTACTTCACCTCGCCCAGGCGGATGCCCACCTCCTCGAGCGCCTCGCGTCGGGCCGCGTGCTCGAGATTCTCGCCGGCCTCCACGAACCCGGCGGACACCGAGTACAGCGTGGGGTTCTTCCATGCGGCGTTGTGCTGCATGAGCGCACGGCCGGCCGAGTCCACGATGATGGTGATCACGGCGGGTTCGACGCGCGGGAAGAGGAGGCGGCGGCCGTCCGCCGTGTTCGTGCAGCGTTGCGCCCATCCGCCGTTCGCGGTCTCGACGGGCGATCCGCAGGTCGGGCAGAAACGCTGGCGGTTATGCCAGATGCTCAGGGTGATGGCGCTGGTCGCCTGCCCCGCCTCGCGTGCGGAGGCGTGGGGCGCGAATCCGCGCAAGTCCACCCAGTCGAAGCGGTCGAACGCCTGCTCGAGCAGGCTCGCGCCCGCGCCGGCCCGGGCGCCGCCCTTGAGCACGGTGCCGCCGGTGCCGTCCTCGGGTTCGTCGAAGGCGGCGTCGGCGCCCTGTTCGCTGCCGTCGGCGATGCGCGCCACGCGTGTGATGTCGACGGCGATGACGTGCTCGTCGCGACGGCCGCCGTAGCTGCCGAGGAACATGGCCACGGCCTGCGGGTGCGTGGCGAGTTCGCCCGCCACGTACGCGCCCGGCAGGGTGGCGAGGCGCATCTTCACGTTCTCGTAGTCGGCGAGCTCGCCCTGCCCGCGCGGCACGGCGATCTTGCCGTCGCGCGTGAGGATCACCTTGGTGGCGGGTTCGAGCAGGACCTTCGCGATGAGGTCGGGTTCGACGCGGCGTTCGGTCTGGTAGTCGATGTCGCCCTGCGCGAGCGGCAGGAACGGCAGCGCCTGCGTGAGCGCCAACGGGTTGAAGGACACGGTCATACTGCTTGATGCTCCTTATGTTTCCCTTGGATTTCGGATTTTCCGGATGCCATGTTCCCCGGGAAATCCGGTACGTTCCCCGGTCTCCCGGTCGCCCTACCGCGCCTGCACGCGCGCGACGAGGTCGACGAGCGCGGCGGCGACCACGTCCGGGTGTTCGACGGCGCTGAAGTGGCCGCAGTCCGGGATCGCGGTGAACGTGGCGTTCACGCCGATGCGTTCGGCGAGCGGGCGCATCACGTCCGGGTTCGAGGTGGGGTCGAGTTCGCCGGAGACGACGGCGACGGGCACGTCCATCGTCTCGGGCACGCCGGCGAGTTCCGGCCGGCCGTAGGTCATGCGCTGGCGCCAGGCGAGCCCGGCGGGGTTCTGCTCGTTGATCCATGCGGTCATCGTTTCGATGAACGCGGGCGAGCGCTTCACGGTGGAGTCGCCGTCGGCGGGCCTGGCGAAGTGCATGACCGGTTCGACGGAGTCCGTCGCCTCGCACGCGTCGGAGGTCCTGAGCCGCGCCTCGCCGCCGACGCCGTCGGAGGAGGCCATCGTGTCGCACAGGGCGACGCCGGCCACGACCTCCGGGTGGAGGCGGTACAGGTCGGTGACGAGGTAGCCGCCCATCGACAGGCCCGCCCACACGGCCTGCTCGTGGCCGGCGCGGTAGAGCAGGTCCACGTAGGATTCGGCCATGCGGTCGAGGGCGTCCGGGTAGGAGCCGTTGGCGGCGCGACGGCCGGACTCCCCGTCGTCCGGCGCCGGGGACAGGCCGGATCCGGGCATGTCGGGGGCCCAGATCGGGAAGGGGCGCAGTCCCCGTTCGTCGGCGAGCGCGGCGATGCGGGCCGCGCATGCGGTCCACATGCGCCCGTCCACCGGATATGCGTTGGCGAGCACGAGCGGGGTGCCGTCCCCGTCGCGCAGCACGCGGTTGTGAATGGCAAACGTCATGATGTTTTCTCCTTGCATGGGTTCGCGTGCGGCCCGTGCGCGGGTCCCGCGCATGCCGCACGCCGCGGCTCACGCGCCGCAGTATTCGAGCGCCTTGCGCACGATGCGGTCGTGGCCGTTGACCATCTGGTCGAGGAACGTGTCGAGCATGTCGGAGTGCGGGTCCACCCATTCGACGTCGAGCGTCTCGTCCTGCGGGCGGCAGTCGCCGGCGATGGGCACCACGTAGCACAGGGCGATGGCGTGCTGGCGGGGGTCGAAGTATTCGCTCAGGCCGGGCGTGGGGAAGAATTCGGCCACGGTGAACGGCTGCAGGTTGAGGGGCAGCACTGGCAGGGCGATGTCGCCGAGGTCCTTGGCGACGTTGCGGGCGATGGCCTCGCGCAGCGTCTCGTGGAAGAGCACGCGCCCGGAGATCACGGCGCGTTCCACCGAGCCGTCCTCGGTGACGCGCAGCAGGGAGCCGACCTGCGCGATGCGGCCGAATTCGTCGGTGCGCACGGGCACGATCTCCACGTATGCGATGGGCATCTGGCTGCGGGCGCGGTTGATGTCCGCCGGGTCGAGCCATCCGGGAGGGTTTCCGTGGCCGGAGCCGCGGATGAAGTCCTCGGGCGTGACATGGTCGAATTCCCCGCGCGGACGGTCGGCGTCGAAGTCGCCCTCGTCCGGCACCTCATCATTCATCACTGGCATGCACCCCATTATCGCGCGCCTCGCTGACCGGCGCGGGTTCTTTCTCAGCGCAACGCCCTTGTGTTTGTTCCGCCATGCTGGTTTGCTGGATGTCGGCGGATCGTCGCCGCGGCCGCGCGCGGGCGTGCGCGACGGCGCCGCACGCATGCGCCGCGTATGCATCGCATACATATATAAAGGTACGTTGCGTGCGTCGTATATGAAACGTATATGAAACGTATATAAGGAGAGTGCCATGGCCACCACGCAGATCAGCTCGGCCGAGTTCGAAAAGACCATCACCGACAACGACATCGTGTTCGTGGATTTCTGGGCCACGTGGTGCGGCCCGTGCCGTGCGTTCGGCCCGATCTACGAGGCGGCGAGCGACAAGCCGGAGAACGCCGGCATCACGTTCGCGAAGGTCGACATCGACCGGAACCAGGATCTCGCCGCGGCGGCCGGCATCCAGGCGGTGCCGACGCTGATGATCGTCAAGCAGGGCACGGTGGTGTTCCAGCAGGCCGGCGCGCTGCGCGCCGAGGATCTCGACGACCTCATCGACCAGGCGAAGAAGCTTGATGTGGCCGCGGCGAAGGCGGAGGCGGCGCAGGCCTGACGCCGTGCGCCCCGGTCCGCGCGCATCCACGCATCCACGCATCCACGTACCCGCATCGTACGTCCGTCCGCGGCGCACACCACCGAGGACCATGCCGTGAGCGTTCACACCGACGCTCGCCGACGGTGCGACGTCACGCTATGATATTGCCCAGCGTGTTCGTAGGGGGTATACATGGTGGATTCGAATTCGAAGCATACGCCGCATGACGGCGGCGCGGACGAGCCGAACTTCGGCGACGACGACGCGGCGCTCGGCGGCGGTTCGCTGCTCAACGCCGGCAAGGACGACGACTGGGACATCCCGTCGCTGATGTTCCCGAGCGTGGACGCCTCCGATGCGGACGGTTCGTCCGAGGTGCCCGCGGAGGCGCTGTCGTTCTCCGGCCTCGCCAAGCCCAAGGATGATTCCGGCGATTCTTCGGGAAACGGCCCGCAGGCTCCGTCGCATGATTTCCCCGCGGTGCCGGAGCCGGAGGCCAATGCCGGCACCGAAACGGCCGTGATCCCCGTGCGCACGCCGGTGTCGACCGAACTGCCGCCGGACCAGCCGTCCGTCGTGCCCGAGTCCGAGGCGCCGACGGTGTCCGTGCTCCCGCCGAAGGCGGCGCAATCGCCCGATTCGGGCGAGACGGAGGTCATCCCGCCGCTGATCAGCCAGTCCGCCGCGCTGGCGCGCACTCCCGTCACCGACCCGTTGGCCAAGCTCGCCTCGGTGGGCGAGGCGGCCGGCGACGGCGGCGGACTGGACATCGCCGGCACCGAGGACGAGCCCGCGGGCGGCGCGCACGGCAACGGCAAGGGTGGCGAAGACGCGGGATCCGCGACGAAGAGCCGCAACCGCAGGCCGATGGTCATCGCCGCCGTGGCGGCGGTGGCGGTCATCGCCGTGGTCGCGGGCGTGTTCGCGTTCCGCCACCATCAGCGGCAGTCCGCGATCGACACGGCCCTCGCCGCATGCCAGCAGGCCGCCGACGACGAGTCGAAGGCGGACGACGCGCTGGCCGCCGCCCTGAAGAAGGCCACGGCGGCCCAGAAGATCACCGCCGACCAGGTGGCCGACGCCACGACGCTGTCGAAACTCAAGTCCGCCGTCGCCGACGCGCAGGGCACGGTGACGACGCACGCCTGCACCGCCACGCTCACCGCGGCCGAGCTCAACGACCACGCGAAGGCGAACTCCGAGCTCGCCGGCACGCTCAGCGACCGGGCCAAGGCCGTCGTCTCCGCCACGGACGCGGTGACCGCCAGCCAGGAGAAGAAGAACACCGCGGACATCGCCACCGCCAAGCAGAGCCTGCAGACCGCGGTGAACGACGCGCAGACGCTGCTGACGACCAGCCAGGGCGCGGTGGCCGACGATTCCACCCGCCAGACGCTGCAGGCGGCCGTCGACGCGGCGAACACGCTGCTCAAGGACAGCAAGCCGAAGCTCGCGGCCCTCAAGAAGGCCCTGGCGGACATCCAGAGCGCCACCACGGCCGTCAACGAGTCGATGAGCTCCTACACCGCGAGCCAGAACGCCACGCAGAACCAGAACCAGACCAATAACGGGTACAACAACGGATACAACGGCTACTACCCGAATTACGGTTACGGCAACGGCTACTACCCGAACACCGGCAATGGCAACTCCGGGAATGGCAACGGTAACTCCAACAGCAATGGCGACAATAGCAATAACGGCAACGGCGGCAACGGGGAGTCCGGCGGCAACGGAAACGGCAATTCCAACGGGAACGGGAACAACGGCAATAACGGCAACGGGGAGTCCGGCGGCAACGGCACGCAGGACCAGGCCGAATAGCCGGGCGTGAGCCGACGGCCCATGCCGCTCCGGCCGAATCGACGGGAAGGGGGTGCATCCAGCCGGATCGGGCGGATGCACCCCCTTCCCGTCTCCGATGGCCGCCGGCCAGTCCCCAATGTTCATCGGCCCATCTACACTGGTGGACAGTGAGTGCCAGAACGGCATCTACCTCGTAAGGAGCATTAATGGCGAATCATCGCAAGAACACGCCTACTCTGAAGTCCCTGAGCAAGCGCCAGTGGATGAGGATCGCCGCCATCGTGGCGGCAGTGGGCATGCTTGCGGGGGCGGGCATCGTGTCCCGGAACTTCTACCAGCAGTCCGAACATAGTTCCCCGGTCACCGAATTCTCCGCCACCGACAACGCCGCGCTGGGGGTCTCCCGTGGAGGCGCGCGCGGCGACCTCAACGGCAACACCTCCTACGTGACCGTCAAGATCAACGGCAAGTCCCGCACCGTGCTGGGTGACAACTTCACCGACGTCAAGTCCGTGCTCGAAGCGGGCGACATCGTGCTCGACCCGGATGACTCGGTCTCCCCGTCGCTGACCACGAAGGTCACCGAATCCACCGTCATCACCATCGAGCGCGCGGGCGCCACGCTGGAGACCAGCGACAGCGACATCGCGTTCAACACGGTGAAGAAGGAGACCGGCGCCCTGCCGAAGGGCGAGGAGAAGGTCCAGCAGGAAGGCAAGGTCGGCACGATGGAGACCACGAGCCTGGTCACCCGCGCCGGCGGCAAGGTCGTCTCCTCCAACGTGTTCGCCTCCTACGTCAAGGAGGCCCCGACCGACAAGATCGTGCTCGTCGGCACCGGTTCCAGCTCGTCCTCGTCCTCCTCCTCGTCCGGATCGCTGGGCACCACCGTGCCGGCCTCCGAGATGCAGACCTGGGCGCACGACTGGCTGATCTCCAACGGCTACAGCGAGGCGGACTTCACCGCCGCCGTGTACATCATCAACCACGAGTCCGGCTGGAACCCGCACGCCACGAACGCCTCCTCCGGCGCGTACGGCCTGCCGCAGGCCCTGCCCGGCTCCAAGATGGCCTCCGCCGGTTCCGACTGGGCGGACAACTACCAGACCCAGTTCAAGTGGTTCGTCGGCTACTGCAACGACCGCTACGGCTCCATCACCGGCGCCTACAACTACTGGCTGACCCACCACAGCTACTGATTCGTCGTCACGTATCGCTTCGACGTCATGAAACCCCGCTTCGGCGGGGTTTCGTCGTATTACGGCCGGTGCCCGACCGGTGATAGATTAATCAGCGTGAAGGGGTCACCCCATCATATGCGGAAACGACGAGATGGAGGCGAGGACGATGACATTCAACCGGTACATCCTGCTGCGCGCCGTCATCGAGACGGTGGGCGCGCTGTCCTGCGCGCTGCAGATCATCATGCGCAACGACGTCGTGGGGCTTGTCGCCACGGTGGTGGTGGCGTTGGCGTGGGCCGGCGGCGAACTGTGGGTGGTCATGGTGCTGCGCCGCAACAACCCGCGCCGCGACGAACTGTCCGACCTGCACCAGAGCCTGGCCATGCAGTTCGCGCTCATAGCGCTCATCGCCGTGCTCGTGGCGGTCGGGTTCGTGTACACGATCCTGAACCTCCTCAGCCCGTACTGGCTGCACGTGATCCCGCCGATGCTCCTGCCGGCCTTGGCGATGGCCGCGCTGGCGCTGTCCGACGTGCGCTACCTGTGGCTTGAGCGCAGCGGCGCGGACGGGGACGACGATGAGGACTAGCATCAAACTCCACCGTCTCGCGCGCGGCATGAAACAGTCCGACCTGGCGGATCTGGTCGACGTGCGCCGTGAGACCATCGGACGACTCGAACAGGGCCTGTACTGCCCGTCCCTGCGGCTGGCCATGGACCTGGCGCGCGTGTTCGACACCACCGTCGAGGAGCTGTTCAGCTTCGACGACGAGGAGGCGGGCTCCCCGGGCGGCAAGGCCACGGCACCGGCCGCGACGGGCAGGACACAGGCGAAGCGCTGACGGTCCAACGTCAATGCGCCGCCCGTTCCCGCAGGCTCCGGCGTGTCGCCACGTATTAATTTCAGGTGAACTCGTCCGGATTATCCACAAAACCGCGAGATTCCAAGGTTTTCCACCGCAATATCCACCGTCGTCCCCGATCACCCATGTGACGGCGTGCTCACATGATGTGACCGCGTTGTCACATACCCCCTTCGCGTGGACGATATGCCCCCATGAGGGCGTCAACGGGGGGTGTAGTGTGAGGGGCGTGCAAGGGAAACGCACCGCACCATACGGTCGCCTTGCCGGACATGCTTCGGGGGAACACAAACACGGCTCCCTCATGAGGAGGTTCATTATGATGAAGAAGATCATGGCCGTTCTGGCCACCGTCGCCGCGGTTCTCGGTTTCGGCTTCGCCACCAGCACCGCCATGGCCGATGATTACGGCCAGACCGGCACCGTCACGTCCAGCTCCGTCGCCGTCACCCTGAACGGCTTCACCGAGGGCGAGGACGTCGTCGTGACCAGCGACAAGGGCACCAGCATCGAGCAGGTCGCCCAGCTGACCGTCAAGGCCAAGACCGGTGGCGTCGTCAACGTCAAGGTCAACGGCGTTCCGTGCAACACCACCGTCACCGTGAAGGGCGTGGGCCAGACCAGCGGCCACGTGGCCACCGCCACCGCGACCACCGCCGCCTGCAACGCCGACGGCTCCGCCGCGACCACCGCCAACACCGGCGCTTCCGTCGCCCCGTACGCCGTGGCCGTCGTGCTGCTGGCCGCCGCCGGCATCGCCCTGTTCGCGGTCCGCAAGACCAGCGCCCGCTGAACCCGGTTCGGCCGTTAGCTGACAGCGAAGACCCTGAGGTTTCCCCTCAGGGTCTTTTCATATGCTGGCCCACAGGCACGGGCACCGCAACGCGTAAGAGCAGGAATCCCGATCCGTCCCACAATCGAACGAGGCATCACACACCATGAAGGTTCTTTTCGTCTGCACCGGCAACATCTGCCGCTCCCCGATGGGCGAGCTGCTGCTCCCCCACTATCTTCCTGAACCGGACATCACGGCGGACAGCGCCGGCATCCGCGGACTCGACGATCATCCCATCGACCCGTCGAGCGCCCGCCTCATGACCCAGGCCGGCATCGATCCGTCCGGTTTCAGGTCCAAGCGCGTCACGCCGCAGCTGGCGGACGCCTCCGACCTGATCCTGTGCTTCGAGCCGCGCCAACGGCAGGACATCGCCACCATCGCACCCCGCGCAGGCCGCAGGACGTTCCTGTTGGCCGATTTCGCGAACATGTGCGCCTATTGCGCGAAGGAGGGGTATCTCGAGGGGGCCACGCGTGCGGAGCGTCTCGAATCGGTGATCGACAACGCGTCGCTCATCCGCCCGATGCTTCCGGCGCCGATGACCATCGAGGATCCGCATCATCGCGAATTCGCGGCCTTCCAGCGCTCCTACGACCAGATCTGCCGTGCGCTGGCCATCATCGCCAAGACCACGGCGTGAGGTGCGCTGACGGGCGGGAGCGGTCCATGCAAATCCCGATTCCCGTGATAGGCGACGGTCTGTCCGAGCATGAGATGTTGATGTGAGGCGGGAACAGAGACGACGAAGGGCGCGATCCGGAATTCCGGATCGCGCCCTTCGTCGTATTCAGCCGGTTGCAGTCACCGGCCGGAACAACCGCTCTACCTACTTGGCGGCCCTGTTGGCCGCGCGGCGGGCGGTGCTGCGCTGGGCGTTCGAACGCTTCTTCTTGTTCTTGGCGCCCTTCTTCTTGGCGGAGTCGGCGTCGTCATCGTAGTAATAGTAGCTGTCGTACTTGTGCGCGTAGTCCTTCTTGGAGTCCTTCGCGTAGTTGAAGATGAAGCCGATGACGGAGATGTCGATGTTGCCGAGCTGGGCCGTGATGTCGCGCAGGTCGCGCTTATCGGTCACGTCGCGGCCGGCGACGATCACGATGCCGTTGCCCATGGCGCCGAACACGGAGGCGTCGTTGGCGACGACGAGCGGCGACGTGTCGACGAGCACGTAGTCGTACTGGGTGAGCGCCTGCTTGAGCAGCTCCTTCATGGTCTGGGAGTTGAGCAGGGCGGACGCGTTCGGCGGCTTCGGGCCGGCGGGCATGATGTGCAGGTTCGGCTTCCAGTAGCGCTGGACCACGTCCTTGACGCTCGCCTGGCCGGACAGCACGTGCGTCAGACCGGCGTTGCCTTCGAGACCGAGCCTGTTCGCCACGGACGGGTGGCGCAGGTCGGCGTCGATGAGCAGCACCTTGGCGCCGTTCTCGGCGAGGCTCACGGCGATGTTCACCGAGCTGGTGGTCTTGCCTTCGCTCGGCGACGTGGAGGTCATGACGATGAGGCGGGAGCCGGTGCCCTCGACCGGCGCGGTGAACGACAGGTTGGTGCGGATGCGGCGGTATTCCTCGGCGATGGGGCTGCTCGGCTTGGCGATGATGACCGGCACCTCTCCCTTGAGCAGGTCGTCCTCGGGGATGCGGCCCATGATCGGCGCGTCGATGTACTCCTGCAGTTCGAACGCCTCTTCGATGCGCGTGGAGAACAGGTCCTTGAGCAGGGCGACGATCACGCCCACGATGAGGCCGCCGACGATGCCGATGGCCATGTTGAGCGGGATCTTCGGGCTACTCGGCGATTCCGGCTCCTGCGCCTGCTGCACGACGGACAGGGTGACCGGCGACTTCTTGTCGGAGGAGTACAGGGAGTCCTCCACCACGGTCTTCATGGATTTGGCGACCGCATTGGCGATGGACGCCGCCTCCTTGGCGTTGGTGTCCTCGACGGAGATGTTCACGAACGCGGTGTCGGTCGGGTTGGTGACGGTGAGCTGCTGTCCGAGCTGCGCGACGCTGGTGCTGAGCCCGAGCTCGTCGATGACGGGCTGGAGCACCGCCTCGGTGGTGGCGAGCGTCGGATACGACTTGATCTGGTTGGAGATGTACGTGCCGGCGTTGTTGATGTCGTTGTAGTTGTCCTGCGTGCCCGAGGAGCTCGACGAGGCGCTGAACGTGGCGAACACCTGGGAGGTGGCCGTGTACTTCGGGGGCGTGAGCAGCGTGTACGCGCACACGGCGGCGAAGACGAGCACGAAGGTCACGATGACGGAGATGACGTACTTGCGGATGATCCGCAGCAGGTCCATGATGGTGACCCCGCCTTCGGACGACGCCGCGGAGGCGTCCGACGGAATCTGATTTTGCTGTTCGTTGTTCTCTGCGGAAACCAACCGCTTCTCCCTCTACACTTCATTCAGGTTGCAGACACTTCCGGATTCTAACAATCCCCGTGTACCCCCTTCCCTTGTATTCGGGGGGTATGAGACGGCGTCGGGACATCGCCACCATTCCCGCACATCGCGTTGGTAGAGTACGCAACAGCACAGTGAGGAAGGGGGCGCATGGATCCGTCAAGCATCGAATCGGACAATGGCGGCGAACGCCGCTGCGAACGTACGGCGGGCGCCGGCGCCGGGTTGCGCATGCCCTCCCCCATGGGTCGCGCGTACGCGGCTCCCGCGCTTTCCCCTCGCCCGTTCACCCCTCGTGACCGGTCCGATTACCTGTTCCTGCTGGCGCTGCTCACCCTACCGGCCGACGGCACGGTGCTGGGGTTCTTCCAACCGTTCTGGACACCGCTCAGCCCATGGTTTCTGGTGGCGTACTGCGTGGCGAACCCACGTCTGCTGCGGCGGACGATGCACCGGTACGCGCCGTTCTTCGCGCTGCCCGTGGTGCTGGTGCTGCTGTCCATGCCCGGATGGGCCGCGTTCGGATTGCATAACAATGCTGTAGTCATGTCGTTGACGGGCGTGGTCGCCATACCGGCCACGCTGGCCGCCCTCGACATCGCGTTCATGTACAAGAAGTTGAGCTGGCAGGAGGCGGTGCGCGCCGTCATCGCCGCGTATTGGTTCGCGTTCGGTGTGGGTGTGGTGCAATGGCTGGCGATTCATCTGCAGCTGGGCGCGGTGCAGGGGTATTTCGGGCATCTCATGTACCGTTCGTACATCACCACGGGTGTGGCGTGGGGCGGCGACCGGGGGCGCCCACAGTTCCTGTTCGCCGAGCCGAGTTATATCGGCATGCACCTGTTCGGCGTCCTGCTGCCGTTGTTCTGGCTGATGCGGCGACGCGACCGCGTGTTCGCGGAACGGTTGAAGCGGCTTATCGTCGTGTTCGCGGCGGGCAGCGTGCTCATGGGGTCGGGCACGCGCATCATCCTCGATTCGCTGGTGGCGTTGATTGTCGTGATCGTGGTGGAAACGCCTTGGCGTGATGCCAAGAGGCGCCCGCGGGGAATCGTCCAGCTTATCGGCGCGGGATTGCTGGCAATGGTGAGTTTCGCCGCGGATTCGCGGTTGGGCTCGATTCTCGGCAACGGCATGGAAGGCGACGGCTCGTTCTTCGCGCGCATATGGCAGTCGTTGGGACCGCTGTGCGGGATTGTGGAACGGCCATGGACGCTGCTGACCGGTTATGGCGCCGGCAATATCGCCGACGCGACGCATCAGGGTGCCGGATTGGCGGCATGGGTGCTGTCCGCCATGCACGCCGATGCCAAACCGGCGATCTCCTGGTACGCGGTGATCGCACCGGATACGGTGTGGACGATGTGCGCGTATACGAACGCGCTGACGGAATTCGGGCTGATCGGGTTCGGATTGTTCGTGTTCATGGTGCTGCGGTTCATCGGCAGGCATCACGATTGGACGAAGCTCAGCGTGTGCTGGCTGGTGTTGGTCGCGTACCTGTATGTTCAATTCGAGGGTTATGCGTTCGCGGCGCTTCCGTTCCTGATATGGGCCCTCACCCGCTGCAGCGAATTCATCCGGATTGATGATGCGCAATAACGATATTTATTCCGCTCTTTTTGTGTGACGATATCCATGAAATTGGATACAATTAGCGGTGAAAAACAAACGCATAATACGTCACATATATCAAGGAGATCATCATGGCTTCTTTGCTGCAGGGTTTTGAGGAGGTCCGTCTGGTCAAGCCGGTCGGCAAGACGGTGATGACGGTCACGGATTCCGCCGTGCGTTTCAACAAGGCCACCGCCGAGGTGTTGGGCTACCCGGCGTATGTGAAGGTGCTCGTCAACGAGAAGACCCGCCAGGTGGCGGTGACCCCGACCACCGAGAAGGCGGACAACGCGGTGAAGTTCAGCAAGCCGGAGGGCAAGCAGACGTCCTCGGTGAGCATCAAGGATGAGGCCCCGCTGGCCGCCGTGTCCAAGTTCTTCACGCTGGCCGAGGCCCCGGAGGGCGAGATCGCCTACCAGTCCGTGAACGGCGCCGCCTACCCGGAGGAGAAGACCGTGATCTTCAACGCCGATGATGCCGTAGCTGGCACCATGAAGCGCCGTGGCCGCAAAAAGGCCGCCTGAGGACCTGTATTGTTCAGGTCATTCGGTTCCTGAATGACTGTCTATATACGTGAATGGGGTTGTGAATTCATGTCGAATTCGCAACCCCATTCACGTATATCTATTTATCTTTTCTATCTATCACTATCGATACGTATCCGCGGTCGGCTCGTTCAGTACTGGTTCGGGATGAGCACCACCTTGCCCTCGGCGACGTCCTTGAGGTGCTGGCCGTAGGGGCTCTTGCCGTAACGTGTGGCGGATTCGAGGAGCTCCTCCTTGCTGATCCACCCGTTCTCGTAGGCGATTTCCTCGACGATGGCGATGGGCAGGCCCTGGGCACGCTGCACGGTGCGCACGAACTCGCCCGCCTCATACAGGGAGTCCATCGTGCCCGTATCCAGCCACGCGTAGCCGCGACCCAACGTGCGCACGTTCAACGCACCCGCGTCGAGGTACATCTTGTTCAGATCGGTGATCTCCAGCTCGCCTCGCGCCGACGGCTTCACCTGCTTGGCGAACTCGACCACACGCTCGTCATAGAAGTACAGGCCCGTCACCGCATAATGCGACTTCGGCTTCTTGGGTTTCTCCTCGATGGAGACGGCCTTCTTGTTCTCGTCGAACTCGACCACGCCGTATCGTTCGGGATCGTCGACGTAGTAGCCGAACACGCTCGCGCCTTCGCCGCCTTCGGCCTTGGCGACAGCCTTGCGCAACGTGGTCCCCAGGCCATTGCCGTAGAAGATGTTATCGCCGAGCACGAGCGCGCATGGCTCACCATCGATGAACTCCTCACCCAAGAGGAATGCCTGAGCCAGACCATCCGGGCTGGGCTGCACCTTATAGGAGAAGTGCACGCCGTAATGCGAACCGTCGCCGAGGAGCTTCTCGAAGTTCGGCAGATCCTTCGGCGTGGAGATGATCAGGATGTCACGGATACCCGCGAGCATGAGCACGCTGAGCGGGTAGTAGATCATCGGCTTGTCATACACCGGCAGCAATTGCTTCGATGTGACGGTGGTCAACGGGTAGAGACGCGTGCCGGACCCGCCGGCGAGAATAATGCCCTTCATGATGGTTCCTTAGCGGTTGTGAATTCTCTCTGATGGCTCGCTGGTGTGAAGTCAGCTGAAATCGCGGATTCCGTAGGCGGTGTGCTCGTCAAGCAAGCGGAACACCTCTTTGGCGCATTGTTCCGAATCCTGTAGCGTTTCGGCATCGAATCGCAGGACGTAGTGCTCGGGTGCATTGGCGACCGCAATATCACCAGCCGCCTTGGTTTGCCCGTAGAGGCTCACTGGAGCGATCGTCTTAGATTCCTTATTCATGCCGTATGCTGCATCGGAACTCACGTGCACCAGCACGATATGATGTTCGGCGGCGACGCGGGCCAACAATGCGGGTCCCTGCGCATTTACGCGCCATGCCTTGTCGGCATTATCAGTGTCATCACACAGTTCGGTGGAGTATTCCGCGGCGTTGATGATCGTGCCGTACAGGCTCCAGTCGTACTTGTCGTACGCGTTCGGGTCGGAGAAGTCGAACTCGTCGATGTCCGTGTACTCGAACCCCTCAAGACCATGCGCTTCCGCGTACTGGCGGATCGCGCGGCCCAACTGGCCATTGCAACCCGTCACCAACGTGCGCTTCGGCGCCATCGGCTTCGCGTCCCTGAGCATCGGATGATGCAAGTCCGCCTCGCTACGCTCCGACTCCTCCAACGGGATCGGCCACCGGATGTCCAGTTCCGGGTCCGCGAGGTTCACGAACGTGTACGTCCTCTTCTGCTCCAGGCTCCAATGCGCGTTGACCAGATACGTGTACACGGTCCCGTCCTCCAACGCCTGGAAGCTGTTGCCCACGCCACGCGGCACATAGATCGCCCTCGACGGGTCCAAACGCGTCGTAAACACCTGACCGAAGCTCTCGCCCGGCCTCAAATCCACCCACGCGCCGAAAATCGAACCGGCCGCGATCGAAATGTACTTGTCCCACGGCTCCGCATGAATACCACGCGTCACGCCCTTCGTCGCATTGAAGCTGATGTTGTTCTGCACCGGACCGAAATCAGGCAACCCCAACGCGGTCATCTTCGCACGCTGCCAGTTCTCCTTGAACCAACCGCGATTATCCCCATGCACCGGCAAATCGAACACCAACAAGCCCGGAATATTCGTCTCCGTGACCCTCAATTCCTTCTCGAACTCAAACGACATGTCGTGACTCCTTACTTTGTCTTCTCCGTATCGCCCAGCCAATCCGTGACGCACCGGTCCGGCGATAATGTTTTCAGAGGCTCACCTTTATCGGGAAACGCCCAGTTCGGACATTCCGACCCCAACGCATTAAGAATGAAAAACATGTCATGACGCAACTTGGGAAACTCGACGCGGAGCAGATTCTCGTCGTGACTGATTCGGTTCCGAATGGTGCGTATCGATTTAAGACGCACGACAAGTTCCATCCGCAGCCGATCCTCGAGGGAATCGCCGTCGTTGCCAGGAAGAACGACCTTGGGCATTCGGCGGATCTCCGACTGCCAAGCGGACTCGATATTCGGGAACGCTCCCATCAGCACATGCGCCAGTTCGGCATCGCGCGAAGACCGGGACAACATGCCGTCCCACGTCCCGAAGGTCAGCTGCGAGAACACATCATCACGGGTCACTCCATCGCCATGGCGTGGATGCCGTTGATCACGTCGCCATTGCTTCTGCTTGCGCAGGGCGGTATTACGCGCATCAGTGAGATAATCCCTGTCCGCACTATTGATCAACGACCGAATCCTGCCGACAGGATCCGACTTTCCGGTCTCGAGCCAATCGGACAGACCGGTAATCTCCTGACCGGAAATCCATTCACGCAGTTGAAGATCAATCGCGTTTCTCACGAACACCTCAATGAACGAGATGTACCCAATTGCCACCGCTGACGCCTTCACATTCCACCGGTATAGACGAACGGCTAATTCGGTCAATCGCGACGCATCCGCATCCGGAACGCGTTCCCGGGCATAATCGAGATACACCCGAAACCTCGCATCCGCCAGATACCGGCCAGCCATCGCCTCGTCAGTGACTTGCGCTTCGGAACACATATTGCTATCCTGACAACTGCTATAGGGGCCGCACCTTCGAGGTGCGGCCGTTTTCATATCAGCCGCAGCCCTGGGTTCACTGGCCCTGGCGCTTGTACCTGGCTTCGGTGGCTGCCTTGGCGGGCTCCCACCAGGCGCGGTTGTCCGTGTACCACTTGATGGTCTTCTCCAGGCCCTTCTGGAAGTCCGTGTGCGTCGGCTCCCAGCCGAGCTCGGCACGAAGCTTCGTCGAGTCGATCGCGTAGCGGCGGTCATGGCCCGGACGGTCCTTGACCCAGTCGAAGTCGTCCGGGTCCTTGCCCATGACCTCGAGGATGTCGCGCAACACGGTGATGTTGTTGCGTTCGCCGTTCGCGCCGATCAGGTACGTCTCGCCGATGCGTCCCTTGGTCAGGATCGTCCACACGCCGGTCGAATGGTCGTCCGTGTGGATCCAGTCGCGCACGTTGCGGCCGTCGCCATACAGCTTCGGCCTCAACCCGTCCAGGATGTTCGTGATCTGACGCGGGATGAACTTCTCCACGTGCTGGAACGGACCGTAGTTGTTCGAGCAGTTCGAGATCGTCGCCTTCACTCCGAACGTGCGGTGCCACGCGCGCACCAGCAGGTCCGACGAAGCCTTGGTGGAGCTGTACGGGCTGGACGGATGGTACGGGGTCTGCTCGGTGAACTTCGCCGGGTCGTCCAGCGCGAGATCGCCGTACACCTCGTCCGTGGAGACGTGATGGTAGCGCACGTCGTACTTGCGCGCCGCCTCCAGCAGACGGAACGTGCCCTCCACGTTCGTCTTCAGGAACGGTTCCGGGTTCGCGATGCTGTTGTCGTTATGCGACTCGGCCGCGTAATGCACGATCGCGTCATGACCCGGAACCAACTTGTCGAGCAGTTCCGCATCGCAGATGTTGCCGTGCACGAACTCCACACGATCACCAAGAATGCCCTTGATGTTCTCCAGGTTGCCCGCATAGGTGAGCGCGTCCAGGACCGTGACATGCACGTCAGGATGGTTGTTGTACACGTAATGCACGAAATTCGAACCGATAAACCCACAGCCACCGGTCACAATAATATTCTTCGGAGAGAAAAGATCTTCAGCCATACCCCCATATCCTACAAGGGGGCACCCCGTGGAAACACCCCTCCGGAAAGACGCCATGCACACATAAACGCCTATTCACTTCCGTATGCCCACGTTTCCCTTGCGCTTAGGTCAAACTCCGGTACGCAATGTGACTCGGCGGATGCGTCTCCTCGCCTTCGCAGGCCATTCCAGAAACCGCTTCATGAAGTGTAGTGATATGCAAACCGGCGATTCCATTGTCGGCTTTCTGCCAGCGAACCAGTGGCACGCACAAGAATCCGATATTGAAGAACGCCGGTTACATATACCAACGAAGATGGTTCCCACTTGTCAACCGCCTACGCCAAGCACCATCTCGGCGGTCGTACGGAATCAGTAGAACTGTGCGAACAAACAGGCGGTACGCCACATCCGAATATCCAATATCCGGCATGCTGAATGGTGATACCGTCTTCCGATATCACAGCGCAACTTGAGAATAATGGAATTCATCTCTCGACACCTGATTCCGCCGCGATCGCATCGCGAAGAAAGGGAGCATTGCGATTCTTTGAAGAGAGAATTTCCGGTCGCAGAGTGATGGCATCCTGCATGGTCCAGTCAATGTCAAGATCGGGATCATCGTAGCGGATGCTCTTGGCGTGGTCATACGAGTAGACGTTGTCCGTGAGGTATTGCAACTCCGTATTATCCTGCATGGTGACGAATCCGTGCGCATATCCTCTTGGCACGACCATGCTGCGATGATTGTTCGGCGTCAACACCCAGCCGCACCATTGACCGAATGTGGAGCTGTCTGGCGTGATATCAACTCCGACGCTGTACACCGCTCCCGCCACGCAACTGACGACCTTTGCCTGCACAAACGGGGCGGACTGATAGTTCAGACCACGGATGACGCCGGCATGCTCGGTGTATGAATGATTGAGCTGTTCGACATGGTCGAAGGCAATTCCATGAGCATGCAGATCGGCGATGGAAAAATCTATCTGAAACCAACCGCGATTGTCGTCCAAACGACGGTTCGACAGCAACAGGCATCCCAAGGAACGTTCGACTACCTCCACATGCACCACCAATCATGATTCCCACGTACACCTTGCCAATCAATGGCCCGTTGCCATCGCCCGCTCAACGGTCTTTCTTTTTTCTTCCCCACTCATGCCCTTCGTGTGCAGGAAAAGCCGCTCATTCTTCTCACGGTATTCATCAATGTTTTCAATGACCCGCGCGGGGATTCCGACGGCAACGGAATCATCGGGAACGTCGTGGGTGACGACGGCCGAGCATCCGATGATGCAATTATCGCCGATGGTGACCCCGGGCATGATGATCGCGTTCATCCCGATATGGACATTGTTGCCCACGCGAATGGGTTTGAGCAAATCGACATCCTTCAACGAAGGATATCGATGACGGAGAACCCACACCCCTCCATCATGGGTGATGAAACGCACCCCTGCGGCGACGCGGACATAATCTCCCAATGCAATCAGATATGGTTCGCTGCCAAAGTTCCAGCCATTGAGGATTTCGCAGTAGCGCCCGATTTTCAGTCCGAGTTTTTTGTAATACCGCTCATTCTGTTTCGATGACCTGAGCATCGACATTAGTAAGTCAATCATTTTCCTTTTCACCTCTTTGCATATCGATGAATCAATTCCAAGCAATCCGAAAACCCGGTACGAATTTTCAGATGATAATCCTTGAGGAATTTCATCGAGAACAATAATCCGCACACCGTGTATGATCCAACGGTGGCCAATGCCGCCCCGAATGCCGCATATAGCGGCACCAGGAAGCAGGCCATCACAATGTTGGCGACCACGGATACGGACAACAGCCCGACGACAATGAGCGATTTCCCCTCATTGACGTAAATGGGATGAATGAGTTTGAAGGCGACCATCGGCAATATGCCGATGAACACGGTCATCACCGTGGGGAAGGCGACCCTATATTCGTCTCCGTACATGATGCCGAGGAACGCCTCGCCGAATACCGCGAATCCAACGCAGATGACAGCACATATGCACATGTTCACCATGACAAGGACCACCGTCTCACGCGCGGCGTTTCCCCGGGCGGATTTGTTGTACACCAGCTCCTTGAAGGCATCCGGTATGAACCACAGCATGTTCGCCAACGAATACGCGACTCCGTAGATACCCACCTGAACCGAAGATGCATGGAAATAATTCAACACGTATACGTCCACGTTGTAATTGAGCAATATCAGCGTTGCCAGCAAAGCCGTGGGCACGCCATACTTCAATGTATCCATCATGGCGTTCCTGTCGAACAGCTTGCGGTCGAGAATCAGCAGACGACTATGCAGCGAGCAGATGACCGCCTCAAGCAGTGTTTTACCGCATAGAATCACGATGACCAGATGCAGTTCCCGGAATCCCAATATCATCTGACCGATATTGACGATGGCATATATGAAAGCGGACAGCAGCAGGACCTTGTTCCTGAATCGAATATCGTCGATCAACGCCAGGAACACCACTTGGTTGTTGATGATTTGCAGCCATCCAAGCACCAGCATGGCAGATACGTCGTATTGCCGGCAAACCACCCCGATGCAGGCGAACACCGCAGCATAAAGCAGGGCCTGCAGCCAGATCAGCAACGAGATATTGTGCTTCGCGACCTCCTTGCCGTATTTCTTCATCATGGGAGCGTAAGCAAAGCACAGACCAAGGTTGACCGCGGTCTGCAGCAGATTGGTGTATGTCGTGATCGTCGTGTATTCGCCGCGCACGGCAAGACCGAGGATACGGTTGATAAGCACGGAGCTCACAAAACCCCAAAACACCGATCCCAAACGTATGGAGATGGGGGAGGACAATAATTTTCTGAACACGAATACCCGCCTACCGCAAATCCGTTTTCTTGACGAAAGTGAAGCCTTTGCCGGCGAACACATCACCATAGACGCGTCCCTTCCCGGCCAGTTCCTCATATCGTTGTGCATCGCGGTATTTGATGACATGGGCCTTGTCACCTACGACGACGGCATATGGGGGAATCTCCCCCGCCACGGTGCACCCCATGCCGATGACCGCCCCCTTGCCGATATGCGTTCCCGGAGCAATCGACACATTCCCTGCAATCCAAACGTTTTCCTCGATAATCACCGGGGCGTCGATGTAACGATCGTCAAAAGGGACGGCGTTCAAATCGGAAGAACCATAGTTATGCGTGCCGGCATAGCAGAACACATGAGGACCAATCATCGTCCCGTCACCTATGGAGATTAAAGAATTCGCATTAAAGTAACAACCATCACCAATGAACACATTGGACCCAATAATCATATTATATGAATTACATAGTTCACTTTTTCCACCAAATCTTACATTGAGACCAAGTTCCCTAAGTTTAATAAATTTGACGCCAAAACGAATCATTTTTCGTCGCGGATATGATGCGCACTTCATCCACATTCTAATTTTCCTCAGAACTTTATGCATTATTACCTCGCATATTCGAAGGATTCAATAATTCTCGGGAATAAAAGCCAAGATAAAGAATAAAATGGAAACCTATATCATACAATTCACCAAATACGCCACACACAAGAAAACCGGTAAGAAAAATAGTGATGACAATGGCGATAGGACTATTCCTACAATCATACAATTTCCATATACAGACCAAAACCAGTACCGCCACAACCGCAAAACCCACGACACCATACTTGTACAGGGTGTCCAGCAGCGCATCATGCGCATGCGTCACTATCTGCCCGTACGGGGTAACCAGTTCCGTGGTGGAAATGTCATGATAGCCACGTCCCAGCAACGGCCGTTCCGCTATTCTCCGCATTGCGGTATCCCAGATTTCGGCCCTTCCGGTAAAGGTCATATCCCTTTTCAATACATGCGTGATGAAATCGCTCAGCAATGGGACACGGCGCAATAGCACGCAGAACACAAAAACCGTGGCATAAATACCAAGTCCGACGAAGGAATTGAAGAACCTGCCCTTGATGACACCAATTGCGTATAACACCGCAATCAGACAGCACAGCGTAAGGATCGTAGTGCTGGTGGCGGAATTCGCGCTCACCGCACACCACACCACGACAATCATCAGAAGGACAGTACCGAATGAAGGTCTTTTGCTTTTATACAAATCCAACAGCACAGCGGTGACGACCAGAGGGAAGAACCAGTCACGGAATTGGTTCTTATGTCCAAGCGGCCACATCTCCAAGTTGACCGCATCGGAGAAACCATCAGGATGTGACGGCAGATTCACCACCATGAACAGCGCATTGGCAATCACGATCAGCGATAATACAAGCAACGCTATTCTCAACATTTTGCGCGAATCGGAATGTACGCCGATATTCATCACGCACCAAAGCTGAAGAAAATACAATAACGTTTTTATATAATATTGCGACAAATCGCCATACATCATAGTGGGAACGAAAAACGTCACGCACATCGCCAGCGTCAGGAAAAAGACGGCATCGAGTTTGATACGCCGGAATGCTACGCAAGCCAATGCTCCCGTGGCCGCTATGCCGATGAGCTGCATACGATACGCTACGCTCTGCATGCCGATGATTCCCATTCCCACAGGTGCGAACAATCCCAGGAATGAGAGCAGCATCAGGATGTCGAACAGCGAAATCGGGAACGACAACCCGTTCTCGATCCATCGCAACGCATCAAATCGGGATCTACGGCCTGAGCCGTCAGACCGCATGCGGATTGGATTCTGCATCGCCGAACACAACCTTCTCGAAAAGCTTCACAGCGGTTTTCATATTGAATGAGGTGTGAAGAATCTGTTCTCCCGTACTGACGCGATCCTCCAAGGCTACCGGCCTGCAGGCATCAGCCCATGCGGAGACCGAGCCCTCCCCAATAGGCAAGAACACCGTTTCCGAACTGATACGAGCCTGTTCGGTGACGGAGTCGGATGCCAGGCATTTCAAGCCGGATGCCTGCGCCTCAATCAATACGTTCGGCATTCCTTCAAAGAACGAGGGGAATACCAGTACGTCAAACGCCGCGTACAGTCTCGATACATCACTGGTGGGAGGAAGAAAAACAACATGATCCAAGACCCCGCACGCAACGGCGTAATCCTTCAACTCACCCAGCAAATCACCCTTGCCGACGAGCATCAAACGACTGTTCACATTACGCCGCAGCAATTCCGCCAGAACATCAATGCAATAACGTTGGTTCTTTTGCGGCGCAAACCTGCCTATATTGCCCAGCAACATGACATCATCCGCGATGCCGTACCGTTCTCTCACCGAAACGCGAGCCGACGAATCGAACTTGTATGCGTTGAAATCGATGGCATTGGGCAGTATGGTGACCTTCCCGTCGCGTCTGCTTCTTTCCCCGAACATGAAATCCGCGGCGACATCGGAGGGGGCGACCATGCGATCACAACAGGCATGCAGAATCACCCTTCCGACCGAATGCGCGACGCGCTCCTTCAGAGACCTCCCTGATGTGTTGGAGTTGGTTGAGCGGAATACGGTGCGCACCTTCCCAGCGGTTTTTGCGGCCAGCAGATCCAAGGAGGCCATGGCGTTCTCCGCGTTTCTGATCACCGCGGCATAACCGTTCTCCTTCACCACATGCCTGATATCCGTAAACGCCTTGATCGGATTGCGGCTCTTCTTGGTCACCCGGATGATACGGCCTCCGAGACGCTTGATCTCGGCGTCATAGAAACCTTCCTCATCGGTGGAGACGGCGAAATCAAGCTGATAGCGCGACTTGTCGAGCGCACGATAGTACTTCATCATCATCGTCTCGGCCCCGCCGGTATCCATTTTGGAGACCACGACCAGTGCACGTTTCATCTATCTCTCCTTCTCAATGCTTACGTCCCTCGGAATTCATCATTATCCCGTTATCACCGGCGTGGACCGATGCCGCCCTCCAGTACATCGCGATATACGGCAAGGTACTGCGGTATGACCTTGTCCTGGGAGTACGCGGAGCGGACGGCCTCGATATTCCTGCGCGACATCGCCTCCCTGACCTGCATGGGTCGCATCCGTTCCAATCCCGCAGCGGCCGCATCCGTATCACCGACGTTGACGACGACGCCTCCTTCGGAACCGATCATGTCCTTGTTCGCTGCCCAATCGGTGACAACGCACGGCAATCCCGCGGCCATCGCCTCGGTCAATGCCACCGAGAATCCCTCATGCACGTAATGAGACAGAAAGAAGAACACGTCGGTGTTCATCAACGCGGCATGAACCGCATCATGGCTCTGAGGACCGGTCAGCACCACGTTCGACGGCGCCGCCGCGGTGACACCCTCTTCGATCTTGCCGATGGCGGTGAATGTGATGTCCGGGAAGCGTCTGGCGATGTTCAGATAATCGTAGATGCCCTTTTCCTCGCATACGCCACCTACATACAACGCGTTCGTTATGGCGGACCGCACCGTGATGTGCTCATCCAATTCGCTACCGGAGACGAAATTGGGGATGAGACGAATCGGGGTCTTCGAACGGGCCGCCACGAACTCACGAGACTTCTCGTTCAGCACGATGATCTCGTCCGCCGCATCGGACAGCCTGCGCAACAGGAATTCCGACAGCCTGGACGATACGGAACTGCTCACCGTGCTGTGGTAGTGAATGACGAACTTGCGTTTGCGGCTATGCGCGATATGCGCGCATACCAGTTCACGCAGCATGCCGCCGGGGACGGCGGGGATATTGGAATGCACCACGGTGACATCGGGATCCTTCAGCGTTCGTTTCAGATCGCGCCAGATACGCAGGCAACGTTTGACCTCGTCGAATAGGTTCTTCTTCGAGTTCTCACCGAAGAACTCCCTGCCGCCGATCAATCCCTCATCGACGAACACCACTTCACACTCCTTGGGCATCACCTCTTTGAGGCGCAACGCCCAGGTGCCGATACCTCCCATGGGAGGCGGCAACGGTACGAGAAGAGCCACTTTCATTTCTGGTGTTCCTTCCTGTCATAGCCGTGGTACGTGTGACCGTCATCCAGCAATGTGCGTGCGAACTCCGCAATGGAGTAGGAACGGTAAACATCGTCCGGCAACGGATGGAACGGTCTGGCGAAGAATTCATCATCCACGGACTGAGTCCCGTCCCAGACCAGGACATCCCCATTGGCGTGAAAATCGTAGTGCGCCACGTCGTGGTTGGCGGTGATGAGCTTACGGCGGGCTCCCACCGTCTCCAATGTGCGCATGGTCAGTCCCAGCTGCCCCTGCTGCGGTGAATCGATGATGCACCGTGAATGGGCATACACGCCCGCCACTTTATCCGCGGGCAGGCCTTCGAACTTGAATTCCACTCCCCTATAGGTCGCATCGGTGAGCTTGCGGAGCTTCTCGACGGACCGCGACGGCATATAGAACCACGTGAACACACGCAGACCATGCCGTTCCAAGGCCCTTGCGATTTCCAGCACGGTATGGAACTTGCTGGGCTGGTGCACGCTGCCGATGAAGCAGGCGTCCCACTGGAAACCGTCATCGGGGGTCAACGGCAATCCCCTGTAGGCGTCCGAATAAAACAACGGGCGGAGTTCCATGCCGTACTGTTCGCAATCCTCCGGTTCAAAGGAAAGAACACGGTCGAACAGGTCCATGCTGTCCTTGAATCGCTGGCAGTTGGCGATGGAATCCCACAGGTACGCCGTGAATGTGGCATCACTGGCATGCCGGATGCGTTCGAACTGCGATCTGGTCCAACAGAACGACATACCGCCCATGTAGATGACCTGGTCGAAACGCTTATCCGCCACATACCGCGCAAGCGAGGTCGCATACCGGTCGATGGACCCCTCGACCAGCTTGTAGCTGATCTTGGCCAGCGACTTGAACGTCACATCCTCACGAGGACGGTCATCCATGCATTCGACGGCATGCCCCTGACGGATCAGCTCTTCGGAGACCCGTTGGCGGTATCCGAAGAACGATGGCGAGATAAGGAGGATCCTGGACAACTGTTCTTCCGTGCCTTTCGCGATAGGTGTTCAGTGCCGCTTGCGAACGAACATGCCGGCACGTTCCATCTCGTCCAGGGAACGCTCATACCCGTTGTCGCCGATGGTTTCGGTCTCCACCCACTTGCAGAACGCGTTCAGGCCATCCTGCAGGCCGATGGACGGCTCGAAGCCAAGCAGCTGCCGGGCCTTGCTGATGTCGGCCTTGTTGTGGGCGATGTCGCCGATGCGGAAGTCGCCGGTGATGTTGATGTCGCTGGAGCTGCCGTAGGAGGCTTTGAGGATGTTTGCGATCTCGATGACGGAGGTGTTCACGCCGCTGCCGAGGTTGATGGTCTCTCCATTGCTCTCCGGGCGGGTAAGCGATGCGGCCACGCCGGCGGCGATGTCCTTCACGTTGATGAAATCGCGGCTTTCCAGTCCGTCCTCGAAGATGTTGATGGGCTCGTTGCGCAGCATCCTCGTGGAGAATACGGACAGAATGCCGGTATACGGGTTGTCCAGGGACTGGCCGACGCCGTACACGTTCTGGAAGCGGAACACGGTGTAGTCCACCCCCATCGCCGGGCACATGGTGGCCAGCATCTGTTCCTGCGCGAGCTTGGTGAACGCGTAGAGCGAACGCGGCTTGGCGGGCGTGTCCTCGGTGGTGGGGACCAAGGTCAGCTTGGTGCCGCAGACGTCGCAGTACAGGTTGAAATCGCCTGCAAGCATCCGCTCCGCGGTCCTGGAGGAGGGGTTCACGTATCCGCAGTTCGGGCATTCGTATTTGCCCTCGCCGTACACGGATCGCGAGGAGGACAGCACGATCTTGCGCACCGTATTGTCCTCTCCCCTGCTGGAGATGGCCTGCAACAGATTGGAGGTGCCCATGACGTTCACCTCGTTGTATCTGTTGATCTCGTACATGGATTGGCCGGTACCGGTTTCGGCGGCCAGATGAACGACCGTATCACAGCCGGCGATGGCCTTCGACATGGCGTCGAAATCACGAACATCGCCACGGATGAACCGGCATTTGCCCTGAATGGAACGATACAGGTACGAATCGTCCGGGCTCGTGCCATGAATCTGCTCGGACAGACAGTCAAGGACCGTCACATCCCAACCGCCTTCCTCATGCAGACGGTTCACGAGGGCGGAGCCGATGAATCCGGCTCCGCCGGTGATGAGCACCTTACGCATGGGAGGTCTCCCGCATGATGCGTTGAATCTTGTCGCCATTGCCCCAGACGGCCTTGGAATCATAGGGACGATCAGGGAACGCGCCGTATTTGAGGGCGATGTCGTACCCGTTCTCCTTGATGAATCGTTCGACACGATCGGCGAGCTTCTCCGGTTTGCCCGACCCGATGTTGATGATGCCGTCGATGGACTTCTGGGAAACGGCGGCGGCGACCTGATCGCAGAATACCGGATAATCGACGAAATCGTACTGGTTCTGGCCGGTGGTGAATGGGAACTCCTTCTTGCCGGCGTGAGCCGCGGCGGTGATCTTCGAGAAGATGGAGTTGCCGTATTCGGAATTGCCCACGATGTAATAGCCGCGCAGCCACTGGAACACGACGCCGTGCTGCTTGCACAGCAGTGCCGTCGTCTCACGCAGGGCGTTCTTGCCGATGCCATACAGGCTCATCGGGTTGCACGGCGTGTGCTCGTCGATGCTGCCTTCATAGAAGCCGATCTCGTGCATGCTGCCCATCACGGCGATCTGCGCGATGCCGGATTCGGCCATCTTCTTGATGAAGTGGTAATGCTTCGGCAGATCCTCGATATGGGCGTCGGAGTTGTGCACGAAACCATCGCGCCACGCCAGATGCAGCAATACATCGGGCTTGCCGAAGAACGCGAACGGATCCTCGACCGCGAACAGATCGCAATCGACCTTCTCCGCCCGTTCATCGACATGGGTGGTGCCGAAATCCGCCGCAACCACGGTATGCCCGAGTTCGAGCAGACTGCGGACGATGCCCTGACCGAGATAGCCATTGGCTCCGGTGACCAGAATACGCATAGTGAATCGGTCCTCTCTGTAGTCGTGTGCCGTATTGGACGTGAATCCGGGTCAGTCCCTGCGGAACAGGTCTCGGGTGTAGACCTTGTCCTTCACGTCATCGAGGCAGGGGTCATAACGGTTCGCGATGATGGAGTGGGAGCGCTTCTTGAATTCATCAAGGTCGTTGACGACCTCGGAGCCGAAGAACGTGGAACCGTTCTCGAGCGTGGGCTCGTAGATGATGACGGTCGCACCCTTGGCCTTGATGCGCTTCATGACGCCCTGGATGGAGCTCTGGCGGAAGTTGTCCGAGTGGGACTTCATGGTGAGTCGGTACACGCCCACCACGGTCTCGTGCTCCTTGCTGGCGTCCCATTCGCTGTTCGGACCGTAGGCGCCGGCGAGTTCGAGCACACGGTCGGCGATGAAGTCCTTGCGGGTGGCGTTGGAGTCCACGATGGCCTCGATGAGGTTCTCCGGCACGTCCTGGTAGTTGGCGAGCAGCTGCTTGGTGTCCTTCGGCAGGCAGTAGCCGCCGTAGCCGAAGCTCGGGTTGTTGTAGTGGGTGCCGATGCGTGGGTCGAGGCAGACGCCGTCGATGATCTCGCGGGTGTTCAGGCCCTTGGACTCGGCATAGGTGTCGAGCTCGTTGAAGTAGGAGACGCGCAGCGCCAGGTACGTGTTGGCGAACAGCTTGACGGCCTCGGCCTCGGTGAAGCCCATGAACAGCGTATGGATGTTCTCCTCGATGGCGCCCTGCTGCAGCAGCTTGGCGAAGGTGTGGGCGGCCTCCACGAGGTGCTCGTCCTCCGGATCGGTGCCCACCACGATGCGGCTCGGGTACAGGTTGTCGTACAGGGCCTTGGATTCACGCAGGAACTCGGGGCTGAAGATGATGTTCTTGGAACCGGTCTTCTCGCGGATGGACTTGGTGTAGCCCACCGGAATGGTGGACTTGATGACCATGATCGCGTCCGGGTTGACCTTCATCACCAGATCGATGACGGATTCCACGGCGGAGGTGTCGAAGAAGTTCTTCGTGCTGTCGTAGTTGGTCGGCGCGGCGATGATGACGAAGTCGGCGTCGGAGTATGCCTTCTCGCCGTCGAGCGTGGCGGTGAGGTTCAGGGTCTTCTCCGCGAAGTACTTCTCGATGTAGTCGTCCTGGATCGGGGACTTGCGCGCGTTGATCATATCGACCTTGGCGGGGATGATGTCCACCGCGGTGACCTGATGATGCTGCGACAGCAGCGTGGCCAGGCTCAGTCCCACGTAACCGGTACCGGCGACGGCGATCTTCAACGAATCGAAATCCTTCATATGTTGCTTCTTTTCCTTGGGTTTGAATGGGGTCTGAACGTATGACGCGTCATGTGCGGAACGTGCGAGGTTCCGCATATGACGTTCATCGAGGGGGGTTATTCGGCGTGGCCGTCGATATAGAAGGTCCTGTACCATTCGGCGAACCGGCGCAGTCCCTCACGCAGCGGGGTGGACGGCTTGTAGCCGTAATCGCGCTCCAGCGCCGCGGTATCCGCATAGGTGACCGGCACGTCGCCCGGCTGCATGGCGACAAGCTCCTTATGGGCTTCGAAATCGTAGTCCGCGGGCAGCACGCCGGCGCGTACGAGTTCCTCCTGCAGGATCGTCACGAATTCCAGCAGATTCTCCGGATGGCCGTTGCCGATGTTGTACACGGCGTAGGGGGGAACGGGCAGGCCGTCCTCTCCGGTCTTCTTCTCCGGCGCCCCCTGCATTACGCGCACGACGCCTTCGACGATGTCGTCGACATAGGTGAAATCGCGGCGGCAGTTGCCATAGTTGAAAATCTTGATGGTGTCGCCGGCACGCAGCTTGTTGGTGAATCCGAAATAGGCCATGTCCGGGCGGCCCGCCGGACCGTACACCGTGAAGAAGCGCAGACCGGTAGAGGGGATGTCGTACAGCTTCGAGTACGCGTGGGCCAGCAGCTCGTTGGACTTCTTCGTGGCCGCATACAGGCTCACCGGATTGTCGACCTTGTCGTCCGTGGAGTACGGGACCTTCTTGTTGGAACCGTATACGGAGGAACTGGACGCGTAGACCAGATGGGCCACCGGGTAGTTGCGGCAGGCCTCCAGGATGTTGTAGAAGCCGATGAGATTGGACTGGATGTAGGCGTCCGGATGCGTGATGGAATAGCGTACGCCGGCCTGGGCGGCGAGGTTCACCACGACCTTCGGCTTGTATTGTTCGAAGAGCGCGAACACCGCATCCTTATCGGCCAGATCACCCTTGATGAAGGTGAAGTTCCCATAGTGCGACAGCATGTCGAGACGATGCTCCTTGAGCCGCACATCGTAGTAATCGTTGACATTGTCGAATCCGATGACGCGGATGCCCTGGACGTCTTCAAGAAGCCTTTTGGCGAGGTTGGAGCCAATGAACCCGGCGGCCCCGGTGACCAGCACGCAGCTGTTGCGCAAATCGATGGTTTCCATTGCTTGCGACCGCCCTTCTATGCCTTCTCGATTTCGACATGACGGCCGTTATCGGCTGAATACTTCTTCTTCACTGCTTTCCTTCCTGCCAAGGCACAAGTGCCGAGACAAAAACTGAAAGCAGTATATCTCAAGGGGGCACCCCTAACCCCCTGCCGGGCATGGAAGTGAGACGATGCGCCAATCCTTACGAAATAAAGGATTTGCACGCGCCCAAACAAGACGATGGGATTTTCAAAGGGGGCACCTTCGCATCCCCGTTACCCCCTGTTCACATCGAACCACGATCTGCCGCGCAAACACACGAGTCCGGCGATACGGACGACGGCGCGAACGCGAACGCCGGATTCCACTCCTCGCCGGTCAGGCGCTGCACCGCCGCGGCTTTTCGGCTGTCCGGGAACTATCGTACGAATCGGAT
The DNA here is from genome assembly GCF_010667645.1 of Bifidobacterium platyrrhinorum. Classification (GTDB taxonomy): domain Bacteria; phylum Actinomycetota; class Actinomycetes; order Actinomycetales; family Bifidobacteriaceae; genus Bifidobacterium; species Bifidobacterium platyrrhinorum. The sequence continues at coordinate 135,576 of NZ_WHZV01000003.1, read as the reverse complement.
GCAGGCCTTGTTGCGTGTCCGACGCAGATACGGGTATAGTGAGTTTTGCTAATTCTCAATAAGAGCGGACATGTTGGCCGCTTTGATTGCTCGGCAGCGTTGCTGTCAGGGGCGAGTCGCATGGCTCGCCCCGTTTTTATTCCGGTACCATTCCCTTAGCAATAGATTCTCAGAGCAGAGGAATTGATGATGAATACGAAACGGTACAGGATCGGCATCGATGTGGGTCTCAATTCGGTGGGACTTGCGGCGATCGAGGTCGATGACGATGACATGCCGATGCGCATGCTCAACGCGCAATCGGTCATTCACGATGGCGGCGTGGATCCGACCAAGAACAAAGAGGCGATCACCCGTAAGAACGTCTCAGGAGTAAGTCGCCGCGCACGACGCATGATGCGCAGGCGTCGCAAGCGACTCGATCGTCTCGATGCCGCTCTTGAGCGGGCCGGGTATCCGATCATCGAACCGGAATCACTGACCACGCCGTTCGAGGAATGGCATGTGCGCGCCCGGCTGGCCGAGTCCTTCATCGAGGACGAGGCCACGCGGCGCGAGGACCTGTCCATTGCGCTGCGCCACATCGCGCGGCATCGGGGATGGCGCAATCCGTACCATCGCGTGGAATCGTTGCTGGCGGACAACCCGCATTCGGCGCAGTACGGCGAACTGAAGACGCGTGCGGAGGAGCGACTGGGACGTGGCATCGAAGACGATCCCACGCCGGCGCAGCTGGTCGTCGCCGTATTGTCGAACGGATATGCGGAATCGCCACGTCTGCGCACCAGCACCAAGCGCGGCGAGGGACTGTTGCCGCAGCGTCTCATGCAGGAGGACAATGCGAACGAGTTGAAGCGCATCTTCGACGTGCAGCATGTTCCCCGGACGGAATGGGAACCGTTGTTCCGTAACGTGTTCCGGGCGACTTCTCCCAAGGGGTCGGCACAAGGGAGGGTGGGACGCGACCCGTTCGACCCCTCGCAGCCGCGTGCGTTGAAGGCGTCTCTGGTGTTCCAGCGGTATCGCATCGCCAATGTGCTGACGAACCTGCGCATCCGGGAGGCGGGTGCCGTATCAGAACGGCCGTTGACGGTTGAGGAGAAGCAACGGGCATATGCGTTGCTCTCCTCCGCTTCACGCGAGGACATCACATGGGCCGATGTCGCGACTCATCTTGGGTTAGCGAGACACCGGCTTCGCGGCGTCGGCACAATGACGGCGGACGGCGAGGAGCGTATCTCCGCCATGCCGCCGTGCATGACGTCCGTGCAGCGGATTCGCGAGGCCGACCGAAAGATCGCCAAGCCGTTGATGAAGTGGTGGGATGACGCGTCGGAGGCGGCGCGTGAGGCGATGATCCGGCTGCTGTCCAACACCGTGGACTTCGATGCCGTCCGCGAAGATCTTGCCTACGCGGAAGCCATCAGGTTCATCGACGCATTGGATGATGACGGACTGACCAAACTGGATTCGATCGATCTGCCCGCCGGGCGTGCCGCATACGGCGAGGAGACGTTGCGGCGACTCACCGAACGCATGTTGACGACCGATGATGATCTTCACACCGCACGCAAGACGCTGTTCCATGTGTCCGATTACTGGCGACCGCCGGCCGATCCCATCGGAGCGCCATTGGGCAACCCCTCGGCGGACAGGGTGGTTCGCATCGTCAGCCAGTGGATGACAGGTTGCCGTAATCGTTGGGGCAACCCGGTATCAGTACAGATCGAACATGTGCGTTCGGCATTCGACTCGGTGGCCACCGCCCGGCAGTACGAACGACGCACCGGCTCACGGAGCGTCTACCGTTCCGCACTCGCGTCCAAGCTACGGGAGTCCGAGCATCTGGAACGTGTACGCGCATCGGATATTCGCAGGATCGAAGCGATACAACGCCAGAACGGCCAATGCCTGTACTGCGGACGGCCGATTGCGTTCGGCACCTGCGAAATGGACCATATCGTGCCAAGAAAGGGCGTCGGTTCCACCAACACCCGCACGAATCTGGCCGCGGTGTGCGCCGACTGCAATCGACTCAAGTCGAAGACGCCATTCCCCGTATGGGCGGCCTCCGAGCCGGCCAGACAGCGCGGGGTCAGTCTCTCGGACGCGTTGCAGCGGGTCGACAACATGCTGTATGACAGGAAGGCCGACACTCCTCAGACATGGCGGCGGTTCAAGCAGGAGATGAAGACGCGCCTGAAGCAGACCGAAGGCGACGAGCCGATCGACAACCGATCCATCGAATCGGTCGCATGGATGGCGGACGAACTGCACCGCCGTATCGACTGGTATTTCAACTCGCAACGCTACCTCGCCGAGCGCGACGAGGACCGTCCGTCAAGGGAGGTGGCCGTGGATGTCTTCCAAGGGCGTGTCACGGCGCTCGCACGTAGGGCAAGCGGCATGGAAGGGCGCATCCATTTCTTCCAAGCTCGTTACAAGACGCGTCTCGACCGTCGTCACCATGCGGTGGATGCCTCGGTGATCGCGTTGATGCGTCCGTCGGTCGCAAAGACGCTGGTGGAACGCGATTCGCTACGCGAATCCCAGATGATCGCAGGCGGACTGGCCGAAGGCGAACGCAGTTGGAAGGAGTACCCATACGAAAGCTGCACGGGCTACGACTCGTACCAGCGGTGGCGCGTCGGCATGGAGCTGCTGCTCGAACTGCTCAACGACGCGCTCGACCATGATCGCGTGGTGGTGCGGCAGCCGATGCGGTTGCAGCTGGGCAATTCGATAGCGCATGATGCGACGGTCAAGGCGTTGAGCCGTGTTCGTCTCGGAGACGCCATGGATGCCGATCTGATTCGGAGGGCCTCCACGCCTGCGCTATGGTGTGCGCTCACCCGTCTTCCCGACTATGATGCGAAGACCGGTCTGCCTGCGGACGATACGCGACGAATCGTCGTACACGGCACCGAGTTCATGGCCGATGACGAAGTGGGATTCTTCGATGGACAGTCGGCGCAAATCGCCGTGCGTGGCGGTTCCTCCGACATCGGATCGGCGATTCACCATGCACGCGTATACCGGTGCTGGAAGCAGAACGCCAAGGGCGTTCGCAAGTACTGGTATGGCATGATCCGTGTGTTCCAAGCGGATTTGCTGAGGTCGCGTGGCGGTGACCTGTTCACCGCTCCGTTGCCTCCACGGTCGGTATCGATGCGCTGGGGCGAGCCGCGCACCGTGCAGGCGGTGCAGGATGGCAACGCCGAATATCTGGGCTGGCTGGTCGTCGGCGATGAGATTCACGTGGACTTCGCCCAAGGCAAGCTCAAAGGGCAGATCGGCGAATTCGCCGAGTGGTGCGGGGACTCGGATAGTGCCGATACCGCGCGATGCGTGTGGGTGCTGGCCGGGTTCTACTCGAATAGCAAGCTGACGATTCGACCACGATTACTGGCTGCTGAGGGGCTGAAGAAGTTCCAAGGCCAGCAGGAGGTACCGGACTCGGTGCGGAAGATTGTGGATGCAAAAGGGTGGATACCGTCTGTCGATGTTGTCAGCTCATATTCTCCTGTAGTTATCCGCCGCAACTCCATGGGTGAGCCGCGCTGGCATTCACAATCGGGGCTGCCGTGTTCGTGGCGATGGTCCGACTAGGGCGGTCGTCATGCAGAGCCAATGGCGGGTCATCGATTGCACGGAGATGGCGGGACGTGTCTCGTATACGCGCGGCAACATGCGCGTGAAGCGAGATGATGCAGACACTCCCGTGGATGTGCCACTGGCGCAGGTGGCCGTGGTACTGCTTGGACTGAAGGTGTCGTGTTCCGCCGCGGTGCTGCACGAGATGGCCCGGTACGGCGTATCGGTCATGCTGTGCGACTGGCGTGGGGTGCCGGATGCGGCGCTCCACGCCTGGACCGATACGCCGACCACGGTCACACAACGGCAACTGGCGCAGGTCGATATGACGTTGCCGCGCCGGAAGAACGCATGGGGGCGAATCGTGCAGGCGAAGGTGCGCGGGCAGGCCGCCTGTCTAGATTCCCTTAGCCGTGATGGCGGCGGATTGCTGCGTGGTATCGCCGCCTCGGTGCGTTCGGGAGACCCTTCCAATTGCGAAGGGCATGCGGCACGGGAGTATTGGAGACGGTTATTCCCGGCTGGGGAGGAATTCCATCGCGTGCCGGGCGAGGGAATTGGACGCAACGCACATTTGGATTACGCCTACATGGTGTTGCGCGGATTCGCCATCAAAGCCGTGATATCGGCCGGGCTGATTCCCTCGTTGGGGATGCATCACCGCAATCGCGGTAATTATTTCTGTCTGGCGGATGACATCTTGGAACCGTATCGGCCGGCGATCGACCGTAGGGTGGCGGAACTGGGCTCCGATGATTCGCTATCGGACCGGAATGTGAAACGGCGCCTTGTGGAGGCGGTCAACCGGCAGTTGAACGGCACCGGTCTCACCATTCCCAGTTCGTTGAACGATTTCGCGCAACAGTACGGCCTGTATTGCGAGGGGAAGATCGACCGGCTGCCCGTGCCGGAATACGCGGGTGCCGAATGAAAAAGGACGAGGACAGTGGTGGCATGTGGTGTCTGGTGATGTTCGACCTGCCGGTCAAGACCAAACAGCAGCGCAGCGCGGCCACGGAGTTCAGGAACATGCTGGTGGACATGGGCTACGGCATGGTGCAGTATTCGGTCTATGCCAGGTACACGCCGACGCAGGCGGGCAACCGTGCGACGGTGAAGGCGATCAAGGAGGCGTTGCCCGCGCACGGCTATGTGCGCATCCTGCATGTCAGTGACCACCAGTGGTCTTCGGCGTTGCGTTTTTCCAATCTGGAGCAGGAGGATGCAGTGGAGACGCCGGAGTTGTTCACGCTTTTCTGAACGTAAGATTATCTGAAAACCGCAGAAAATAGCCCCTCCTGAGAAGCTATAAAGCTTATCAAGAGGGGTGAATGCTAATTCCCAACCTAGCTGATAGGCGGTGACGTTGGTGTCAAAGCTTATCAAGAGGGGTGAATGCTAATTCCCAACGGCGCGATCGAACGCCCCGGCTTCCCCAAAAGCTTATCAAGAGGGGTGAATGCTAATTCCCAACGTTGCGTCGCGCTGAGGTATCGGGTCGCAAAGCTTATCAAGAGGGGTGAATGCTAATTCCCAACTACAAAGCCAAGGGCCGGCCGTTGGAGGAAAGCTTATCAAGAGGGGTGAATGCTAATTCCCAACGTCACCACCAAGGAGATGAAGTTCGACGAAAGCTTATCAAGAGGGGTGAATGCTAATTCCCAACCTCATCTTCGAATGGGACGACGACAACAAAAGCTTATCAAGAGGGGTGAATGCTAATTCCCAACTCGTTGAGGAGGATGTCGCCGGGCCTTGAAAGCTTATCAAGAGGGGTGAATGCTAATTCCCAACGAGTCGCTCGTGACCCGCAACACGTACGAAAGCTTATCAAGAGGGGTGAATGCTAATTCCCAACCTACTTCGACATTATCTCCAGTGACAAGAAAGCTTATCAAGAGGGGTGAATGCTAATTCCCAACTTGCAGCACAGGCCGTTGACCCACCAGCAAAGCTTATCAAGAGGGGTGAATGCTAATTCCCAACTGTGCTCGCTCAGGCATCGATTAGCGAGAAAGCTTATCAAGAGGGGTGAATGCTAATTCCCAACGATTTGCTCGAGAGTGGCATCGGCGAGACAAGTTTATCAAGAGGGGTGAATGCTAATTCCCAACACGGGTAACGCTGGTTACTGCGAACAGTCAAGTTTATCAAGAGGGGTGAATGCTAATTCCCAACTGAGGAGGAGTGTGCCTGCGCCGGCGAACAAGTTTATCAAGAGGGGTGAATGCTAATTCCCAACTCTTGGCTTTATGGCAAGGATGCGACAGCAAGCTTATCAAGAGGGGTGAATGCTAATTCCCAACCGCACCCACGCCTATTATCCAGCCGCAACAAGCTTATCAAGAGGGGTGAATGCTAATTCCCAACGTATGCATTAGGGTGGCCCCTTACCAAGCTTATCAAGAGGAGTGAAGCTAATCCTCAGTCCGTGCGACCCTCGATCTGCGGGGTCTGGGTGAGGGAGAGCGGGGTCTGCACGCCAGGGGCGGTCTGCACGTGCATCGTGCACTCGTATGATTCGCCGGGTGCCAACAGCACCGTCTTGACGCCGACGGTCAGGGTGTCATGCACGGCGAGTCCGTCGTAGCTTGAACCATCAGATGCCTTCCAATCCACCAAGCGGACGCCGGCCGGCGCATACGCGTACATTGCCGTTTTTATGCCTCCATCTGGAATGCCCTCCAGTTGGTCTCCGAGTACGTATTGCGGGGTGGAGGCGACCTGGTCGGCGGTCATCATATTTGTGAGCTTGACATGTACCGTGTACTGGTTGGCTCCGTTGGCGGCGGTTCCGTCGAACGTCATGGTCACCTTGCGTTTGAGATACCAGTCCATCTTCGACTGGGTGATGTCCGAGAAGTACACGCCCAGTTCCGGTGTGGACGCATCGGTCTTCAATGCGCCGGAAATCGGGGTGTTGAGCAGCAGCTCCTGCTCGTCCTCATGGGCGCTCCACACCTTCATGTGCCCCTGGCTCACGGATGTGGCCAATGCTTTGAGGAACGCCTTCGCGTCGGAGGAATGAGACATGATCTGCGTGAACGACGCGGCCGCGGCCGCCGAGAAATACTCATCTTGCTGGTCTTCGGGCTTGTCTGCATACACCTGACTCAGCAGGTACTGCGCCGCGTTCGTGCCGTCGAGCGTCACCCCGTCCTGCAGGGTCACGCCGCCGCTCACCTTGAGCATGTTCTGCAGGAACACCGGGTCGATCGCGATCACGCCGTCCACGTCCTGGCCGGCGTGCGCCTTCCACAATGCCTTGGCGATCACGCCCGTACGCGGGAAATCGGGGGTAAAGTTCACATCCACGGCCACACGCCCCAGTTTGTCGGTGAACAGCGTGCGCTCCTCCGCCGTGAGATCCACCACCGGTTCGTCGAACCACGGGATCTTTCCACCCGAAACGAACGGCTGCATCTCGACCTTGCCGTTCGTCACCGTCATCACGCCCCATGAACCGGGCAGACCACCGCCCGGGCGGATCTCCGAGTTCGTCTGCGCCAGGATCAGATAGGTCCTGGTCTGTCCGTCGTTGGCGAGCATCTTCGGCACCACCTGGGCGGCAACGTTCATGTCATGCACCATGCCGGACAGCGTGTGCAGGTAGTTCTTCGCCTGCTCCATCGCATCCGCCACCTGCGTGACATGCGGCGTAGGGGCACCGGTCAGGTCGCGGTCCGCGTCCTCGATCACGTCGTCGGCCCTCTGCAACGGTTCGGCGGATTTGCTCAGCGCGGACACGTCGATGACACCGTCCTTCACCGAAATGTCCTTGAGGTTGAGCGCACCGGACGCTTGTTTCATGGCAGGCATCGCCTGCGAGGAGATGTTCTCCATCGCGGTGACGGCGGTGCGCACCGCACGCACATCATCGCCATAGTAAGGCACATGCGAGGCGGCCTTCCACAAGACGGAACTCGTCTGGGCGTAGGCGGCGGACGCATGGACGGAGAACTCGTCCATCTTCGCGTTCAACGTGGCCGTATCGCCGCTCTCGAGCGCATCCTGCATGCCGGAGGCCACCACTACAGCCTGCTGCACCTCGTTCTTCGTCTTCACCGCGGACCATGCGAACCATGCGCCCGCGGCGGCAAGCAACGCCACCAGCACGCCAAAGGCGATGAGCGCACGGCGGATTCTCCGGCGACGACGAATCCTACGGATATGCTGCGCGCTCATCCTGCGGCGCCGGCGATGATGCCGGGGCTGCTCCGCGGACTCCACATCCCCGTCCCCGGCAGACGCATCGGACGTCGGCGGCATCGGAGGATTCAGCCCATCGGAATCGGTCATGTACGCGATGTCGAAATCCTTCGGCTTGCTTCCGGCAGCGCCGTTATCCTCGGATTCCCCGGACATTTCGGCCATGACTCAATCCCCCATCGCGTGAACGTGCGCCGTATAGCGGCGGCATACCACAAACTGGGTGACCAGTGTAGTCGGGGGCATTGATACCCCCGAAAACGAAGGTGGGTCGAATCAGTAGGCGCCCTTCGGGTTGATCATCACTCCGACGGTGCGGAAGATGTAGCTGATGTCTCCCAGAACGGACCAATTCTGCACGTAGGCGACATCCAGCTGCTGGCTTTCCTCCTCGCTCAGGTCATTGCGGCCAGACACCTGCCACGGACCGGTGATGCCGGGCTTGACGAGCAGTCGGGTGGCGTACACCTGATCGTATTCGTCCACTTCGTACTGGCGCTGCGGACGGGGGCCGACCACGCTCATCGATCCAAGGAAGGAATTGAAGAACTGGGGAAGCTCGTCCAGCGAGGTCTTGCGAATGAAATGCCCGACCTTCGTCACGCGCGGATCGTTCTTGAGCTTGAAACGGGCGCCCAGCTCCTGGCCGGCGGCCGCGGCCACTTCGGCGTCCATCTTGTCCGCGTCCACCCTCATGGAACGGAACTTATAGATCTTGAACGGTTTGCCGTACAGGCCGATACGCTCCTGCTTGTAGAGGACCGGACCATGATCGTCGAGTTTGATGGCAATGGCGACGCCCAGCATGAACGGGGAGGACAATACGATCGCGATCGTGGACACGATGATGTCGAACAGTCGCTTCATCATCTTGCGCGCCGGTGAGAACTGGGCAAGACGGATGGTGATCACCGTGGTGCCCTGAATGGAACGCACCTGCGTCTCATGGCCGCTGACGTCGGCTGCGGAGGTCACCAGGGCGATCTCCAGACCGATGGCCTCCATGTGCATGGAGAACGTGTTGAAGTTGTCGGAGAAACGACGCAGCACATCGGTGACCATCACTGTCTGGATGCCCGAATCGGCAAGATGTTCCGCCAGATCGTTTTCGGAGTACGGAACCACCGGCAGCAGCTCGCCCCAGTTCCTGCGCATCTGTTCCCTGAGCTCGTCCAGGTTCGGATCGGGTTCCACCAGACCGTCATCGTTAAGACGGATGGGGCATACGGCGAGCGGACGGTAGTTGAGCTGCTGCTTCTGCGCCAGGAATCGCAGCATATGCCCGATCGCCTCCGGGGAACCGACGATGGCGGTACCGTATGCGTACTTGCCCTTCTTGCGGTTCCGGGTGATGAACAGGCGCACGAAAAAGCGGGCGATCATGTTGAGCAGCCATGCCGCCGCGACCATCAGCGTCAGCGTGCTCAGCCACAGATTGAGGTTCAACACGAAATTGAAAGCGCATAGGATCACCCATGCCTCGACCATGCCGACGAACAGGCGGAGATTGAGCTGATATCCGTCGCCCATCACATGCCGGTGGTACACGCCCGCCGCGTGTAACGAATACACGTACATGAGCGCCGCGATGATCAGGTACACACTCAGGTCGATGTTCAGATCGAAACGATACGACACGAAATACCTGTAATCCTGATCACGCGCCATCAGCACGGTGGTGCCTGCGATGATGAACACGGCCGCGTCGATCAGCATCAGCGCGAGATTGATGTAAAACCGCCAATACAGCACGCGGGACAGTTGGCTTTGGCGGATATCACGGCGCCCCTCCGGACGCGGCGCATCGGAACGACCGGAAACGCCGGGATTCGTTGTACTCTCCATCTACTGTTCTCTTCCACATCTCTTCTCGCCCACGATGTCCTGCACACGTATGCACTCGTACATGCATGCCGCGCCCGGCACCGGGGCATCACACCAAGACACCGCCAACTATATGGTAGGGGGTACCCCCTGTAGGGGGTGGTGTTCATATGTCGTTTGGCCGAAAAGACGGGACGAGAACACCATGTGAACGCACGGCGACGACGCGATCGCACGAACCGCGGAGATGTGAAGGCTCACATATTTGACGGGGGGCAGGAAATGACGTTCATCGAACGGTCGCACACGCCGATCCCCGGGACCGCGGAACGCATCCTCCCATCTCCACCCGGGGAATACCATCCTGTCGGCGTTGCTCCCCGGTACTCGCGGATGCATCCGCGCATCCCGCACGATTCAGCCGACGCGCTACTCCCCAATCAAGTCCGAGGCCTCCCCCACCGACGCCCCAATCCGTTCCGGTTCACATAGGCGAACCCTCGAATCGCACAATATCGCAATCTTGGCTTGTGCGTTTCACCGGACCTCTGTACACATTGCCCCGTGCGTTTGCGCCGCGGCACCCCGCTTCCCTACCGTCGGAACCATGAACGGATACGGCAACGATGCGGGATCACTCCCCACGGCAGTCATGAACGACATGTTCGACACCACGCCCTCTCCCACCATGCGCGAAGGCCTCGCGCAGCGCAAACGAGACGTCGTGCGCCGCTGTACCGAAGCGGCGAAGACCACCGGACACAAGCTGATGTTCGGCATGACCACCTCGCTGATGCTCCAATCCGTGCCGATCCCCTCCGAATGCGACCTCGACACGGCCGTGCTCCACACCGTGTCCAGCAACAAGCAGCGCCGGGTACGCAAGCGCGGCATTCCCACGCAGCCCCATGTCTGGCGTCCGCTCGTCGACTCGGAGCCCGTGCGCATCAACCGGCACGTCTACGCCTTGGATCTGATGCACACCTGGGCGCAGCTCGCCATGCATCTGCCGTTCGAGGAACTGGTCGTGCTCGGAGACGCGATCATCACGGCGAGCGCCCGGGCGAACGGCCGGGACGCGGAACACATACGCGCCGATCTCGCCGCGTTCGTCACGGGGCTTGCACCGTTCCGGGGCAAGCGCTCATGCATCGCCGCATGCCGCTACATCATGGCGGGCGTCGATTCGCCGATGGAATCCCGCAGCCGCCTGTCCCTGCTCAAGCACGGTCTTCCCTGCCCGCAACCCGGTTACACGGTGCCGGGTGCGATGTTCGCGAGCGGCACGTCGATGATGCTCGACATGGCATGGCCGCAATACCGTGTGGCCGTCGAATACGACGGCGACCAGCATCGCACCGACAAGGCGCAGTGGCGGCGCGACCAGGAGAAACGCGACCGGCTGCAAAACCATGGGTGGGTACTGCGCATCGCGACCGCTGCGACGCTGGCGAACGCGGACACACGGGCGGATCATGCGTTCGGCGTCGCGCGGCAGCTGATGTTGCGTGGGGCGAGGTTCACATTCCAGCCGGTGGAACGGTCATTGCAATGAGACTCCTGCCCCTCGGTACAGAGAAGGGCGTTCTTCACGTCGAGGGGCAAGAATCCCTGTCCCTCGATGGCATTCCGATGCTTTTCCTCATCGAAGGACAGGCCGCTTCGCCCCTCACCGCTCAATTCCCTTGAATATTCATCGAGGGACAAACTTCTCGCCGTAACACCATTGGAAAACAGCCATTCGCCGATGCGGCTCAATTGATGGGTTGCCCCGCGGCTTGCAAATCTCCCATTTTCACGCCGAAGGACAAGCCACTTCGCCCCTCGACATTCCATCCCCCTCAAATACTCATCGAGGGACAACCCTTCCACCGCGCCCCCAAAGGACAACACCCACTCGTCGACGTATCACAGCACAAGACTGCCCCACAGCTCGCAAATCCCTCATTTTGGGTCATAAACCAAACTATGTAGCTGCTTTGGTTGGCGAGACACTGCGGCACAAGGCACGCCCGATGGGTGTTCGACTGCCGTCCATTCGACCGGGCGCATGAGGACACCCTGATGCGCGGCCTGCGTCGGCAAAAAGAAGAAAACAGCATCACTTCGGCGGGGCGGGCGGGACCAGCCCGGAAAAGGTCAGCTGACACCCAGCAGCGTGAGCACGATGAGCAGCACGTTCAACGCCACGATCAGCGCCGCCACCATGATGAACACAGCATGCTTGACCGGCCCGTCCACGTAGCGGCCCATCAGCTTCCTGTCGTGCGTGTAGCGCAGCAGCGGGATGATGGCGAACGGGATGCCGATGGAGAGGATCACCTGGCCGATGACCAGCGCCTCGGTGGGGTTCGGCGCGAACCACAGCACGATCAGTCCCGGCACGAGCGTGACGATGCGGCACGCCCACATCGGCGCCTTGATGCGCAGCAGCCCGTGCATGATCTCCGAGCCGGCGTACGTGCCCACGGACGTGGAGCTCAATGACGAGGCGAGCAGGCCGATCGAGAAGATCGTGCCGATCACGGGGCCGAGCACGCTCACGATCGCGTGCTGCGCGCCGCTGATCGAATCGGTGCCCTTCATGCCGTACAGCGAGTTCGCGGCGAGGATGAGCAGCGCGAGGTTCACGGTGCCGGCGAGCACGAGCGCCCAGAACACGTCGATCTTGGAGCCGTGCAGCAGTTCGCGCGTGGTGGGGCGGGCCTGCCCGCCCGCGTAATGGTCGTTGACCAGCGTGGAATGCAGGTAGATCGCGTGCGGCATGACGGTGGCGCCCAGCATGGACGCGGCCATGAGCACGGAGTCGCGCGTGGAGAAGCGCGGGACGAGCCCGCCGAGCACGTCGCCAGGGTTCGGCGGCGCGATGAACAGTCCCGCGATGAACCCGAACGTGATGACGAGCAGCAGCGCGATCACCATTTTTTCGAACAGGCGGTGCGTGCGCCCGCCCTCGAACATGAGCAGCACGGTGGACACGGCGCCGATGACCACGCCGCCTGCGAACAGCGGCAGACCGAACAGCAGGTTCAACGCGATGGCCCCGCCGATGAGCTCGGCCAGGTCGGTGGCGATGGCGATGACCTCCGCCTGCATGAAGAACATGAAGCGCCCGGCGTCGCTCATGCGCGAGCCGAGCAGTTCGGGCAGCGAGCGCCCGGTGACGATGCCGAGTTTCGCGGACTGGTATTGGATGAGCACGCTCATCGCGTTCGCGACGACGAGCACCCACATGAGCATGTACCCGTAGCGGGCGCCGGAGGTGACGTTGGCGGCCACGTTGCCCGGGTCCACGTAGGCGACGGCGGCCACGAACGCGGGGCCGAGGATGCTGGCCAGCGAATGCCCGTGGCGGACCACGCCGGCCTCGTGGCGGGCCGTCTGGCGCTCCTTCTCGATCTCCGATTCGATGCGTTCCGGCCCGGCTGAGCGCACATAGTCGCGATGCTTTTCGACGCTGTGCCGGCGGCCGTAGCCCTTGCCGGCCGCCGCCCCGGCGGCGGTGCGCACCGCGTGCCCGCGCCCGTAGCCGCGTCCCTGGCGCCGCGCGTTCGCGACGGTCGGGTCGTTCGTCGCCGTCGCGCCGTCCACGACGCGGTCGTCATTCAGCGCCTTGCGCGCACCGGCGGACGCCCCGTCGGGCGATCCGCCGCGCGTCCCCTCGTCCCGCGCATCATTCGCATCCTGCATACCGGTATCCTGCACTTGCCGCACTCCCCCTCGCGATTACCGCACACCGGTATAGCGCGGGGATGTTTCGCGGCGCAAGTCCCCGCCGCCTCCCGTCACCCGTCACTTGTCCTCGGGGACGGCCTGCCCTGGACAGGTGTGCAGCACGGCGAGCATCGCGTCCTTCTCGCCCGACGTGACGGTCAGCCCGTACTTGGATTTCACGCCGATCTGGCGGGCCACGTAGTCGCAGCGGTAGGCGCCGTTCGTGGGCAGCCAGTAGGCGGCGGATGCGGATCCCTTCTCCTGGTTGGCGGGGCCGTCCACGGCGAGCAGGTTGTACGGGTCGTTGCCGTAACGGTACCGTTTCGCCGTATCCCAGTCGCGTGCGCCGGACTGCCACGCGTTCTCCAACGCCACCACGTGGTCGATCTGCACGGCCGTGGAGGTGCGCACGCCGCGCGTGAACCGGATCGTCCTGCCGGTGTACGGGTCGTCGAGCGTGCCGGAGGCGACCGTGCACGCGTACCGTCCGCTCGCGCCCTTGAACGTGACGTCCTTGAGGTCGCGGGCAAGGATGTCCTCGCGGATGTCGCAGCCGTCGCCGTCATCGTCGGTCTCGCGGTAGCCGAACGCGTCGCGGTCGTAGCCGGACGCGGATTGCGCGTCGTCGACGGCGAGCGTGTTCAGCACGTCGGCCGCCTGCCCGGTGGCGGCGGTCTCGCCGGTCACCTTGGCGACGGTGGGGCTGACCTCGGGGAGCCCCACGCCGATGGAGACGCCGGCGACGATGGCGATGACGACGAGGATCAGCACGCGTTCGAGCGGGCTGGTGCCGGAGAAGCGGCGGCGACGGAAGCGGGCGTCGCGCCGACGGCGGTGGTACCTCCCGCTCACGCGTAGGTGAAGGTCAGCGGGTCGTGGCCGGCGCGGGTCGGGCCGTCGAGCGCGTCGATGGCCGCGTGTTCGGCCGGTTCGAGCACGAAGCCGAACAGGTCGAGGTTCTCCCGCTGGCGTTCCGCGTGCACGGACTTGGGGATGATGATCGTGCCGTTCTCGATGTGCCAGCGCAGGATCACCTGCGCGGGGGTGACGCCGTGCGCCTCGGCGATGCGCTCGATGGTGCCGTCGCCGGCGTTGAGGTCGGCGCCGCGGGCCATCGGCGAGTACGCTTCGACGGCGATGCCGTGCGCCTTGCAGAACGCGACCACCTCGCGCTGCTGCCACGTGGGGTGCAGTTCGATCTGGTCGACGGCCGGCCATTCGCCGGTCTCCTCGTGCAGGCGTTCCAGGTGCTCGGGCAGGAAGTTGCACACGCCCAGGGTCCGCACACGGCCCTCCTCGCGCAGCTTCGCGAACGCCTTCCACGTCTCGCCGCTGCGCCAGTCGAACGGGGTGGGCCAATGGATCATGTACATGTCCACATAATCGACCTGCAGCTTGTCCAGGGAGTCGTCGAACGCCTTGAGCGCGGAATCGTAGCCCTGCTGGGAGTCGCGCAGCTTGGTGGTGAGCCACAGGGATTTGCGGGCCTCGCCCGTGTTGAAGCCGGTGGCGGCGAGCGCGCGGCCCACGCCGGCCTCGTTGTTGTAGCCGGCGGCGCCGTCGATGTGGCGGTAGCCGGTTTCGAGCGCGCTTTCGACCACGGGCACGACGCCCTCGTCGTCGATGCGCAGCACGCCCAGGCCGATCTGCGGGATGAGATGGCCGTCGTTGAGGGTGATGACGGGCGTGTGGAGGATGGGCTTGTTCGCCATGATGGGCTCCTTCCGTTGTTCCAGTACGTCACTGTACACGCCCGCAGGGGAAGACGGACGTTCACGAAAACGTCACCTGCGGCTACACTGGGTCCCATCCCCCATCGATGCATTTGAGAGGAAGAGCATGGCGGGTCTGTTTCATGCTGTCTCGAAACAGCGGAACCCCTTGGGCACGGCCATACGGACGAGCGGTTCGGGCCGGTACACCTTCGGTCTGGCGTTGAGCGCCGGCCTGGCGGGTCTGCTGTACGGGTACGACACGGTGTCGATCTCCGGCGCCATCGAGTTCCTGCGCAACCGGTACCGGTTGGACACGGTGATGGAGGGGTTCGTCATCTCCTCGATCATGCTCGGCGCCGTGCTGGGCGCGGCGTGCGCCGGCTTCCTGTCCGACCGGTTCGGCCGGCGCCGCGTGCTCATCGCCGGCGGGTGGTTCTTCTGCGTGGCGGCCGTGTGGAGCGCGTGCACGTTCGGACCGCACGATCTCATCGTGGCCCGCATGGTGGGCGGGTTCGGCATCGGCCTGACCTCCGCGCTGGCGGTCACGTACATCACGGAGTCGGCGCCGGCGGCCATCCGCGGCACGCTCACCTTCTCCTATCAGATGCTCGCCGTGTGCGGCATCTTCCTGACGAACATCATCAACTACATCATCGCCTCGTACGGCACTCCGGCCTGGGATCTGGAGATCGGCTGGCGGTGGATGCTCGGCTTGGGCGCGGTGCCGGCCCTCGCGTTCCTGCTGGCCATGTGGCATGCGCCGGAGAGCCCGCGCTTCCTCATCCAGAACGGGCGCGCCGAAGAGGGCTTCCGCGTGCTCGAGCACATCCTCGGCACGGAGGAGGCGCGCGTGCGCACCGACGACATCCAGGCTTCGGTGCGTCTGGAGCGCGAGATGTCCTCGGAGTTCACGGACCTGTTCCGCCCGGGGCTCACGAAGGCGCTGTGGATCGGCCTGTTCCTCGCCGTGTTCAACCAGGCGGTGGGCATCAACGCGATCTCCTATTACGGTCCGGTCATGTTCTCGCGTCTGGGCTTCGGCGGCGACACCGAGTTCCTCACCTCGGCGTGCGTGGGCGGCATCGAGCTCGTGTTCACCGTGATCGGCCTGTACCTCATCGACACGGTCGGCCGCAAGAAGCTCATGGCCACGGGCGTGGCGCTCATGACGGTCTTCGCGATGTGCATCGCCGCCGCCTACGTGCTCAGGATGCCGCTGCTCATCCTCGCGTGCATCATGCTGTTCGCCGCCTCGTTCGCGTTCTCGATGGGCCCGATCCCGTGGGTCGTGATCCCCGAGCTCTTCCCCACGTTCCTGCGCGGGCGCGCCACCGGCCTGTGCGTGATGTGCCTGCTCGCCGTCAACTGGCTCATCGCCCAGTTCACGCCGATGCTGATGGACAATCTCGGCGGCGGCCTCACGTTCCTCATCTTCGGGCTCATCGATCTGGGATGCCTGTTCGGCATCATCGCGCTCGTGCCGGAGACGATGGGCCGCACGCTCGAGGAGATCGAGCATCTGTGGCAGCCGCGGACGCCGCTGGCCGCCGCCAGGTACGCGTTGAGCTCGGCGGACGCGAACATCCGCCACGCGGAGGCGACGATGGCGCGCGTGGAGAACGAGCGCATCCAGGCGATGGGCATCATGGAGGCGGCGGAGCGTGCGCGCGTCGCCGCGCAGAAGCGCATCTTCGCCATCGAGGCCCAGGAGCGTGCGGAAGCGGAGCGCCGGTCCGCGGAGCGCGTGGCGGAGGAGGCGCGCAGGGCCGCGCACACGATGATGAACGTACCGCTGCCGCCGGTCTCGGACGGCACGGCGCGCCTCGCCGCGGTCGACGGCGCCGCCGCGCGCCCCACCGCCGACGATGTCACCGACGATGCCGACACGATGATCTCCGAGCCGACCCCCCTGTCGCCGAAGGGCGTGGCGGCCGTGTCCGACGGTCACGGGACCCGTGGCGACGCCGCCTCGGCCAAGGCCCCGGCCGCCGCCGCTCCCGACGGGTCCGGCACGACGGTCCCGCGCGCGCGGACGGCGGACGATGTCCCCGACGACGTCACGGACGCCCTGTTGCGCGACCTGCTGCCCCATATGGCGAACGTCGCCGCGCATGACGCGGCGCGTGCGGGCGCCGTGGATCCGGACGCCACGGTCCGCACCGGCGCCAGGCGCCTCGATCCCACGGCGAGCGCGCCGGACCGTGCGGCCGAGGCCCGCAAACGCGCCGAGGAGCTGGCCCGGTGGCGTGCGGAGGACGCGCGCGAGGCGAAGGCCATCGACGACGCGTTGGACACGTTGGACTCGTTCATCAAGAACTGATCCCGACGATTCCGGATATGGTGATGCCCGGCTTGCGAGCCGGGCATCACCATATCGTCACCCACGCTTTCAGAATTCGAGGATCGCGTCCGCTATGCGCATCGCGGATTCGCGGTGGGAGACGAGCACCGCCGCGCGCCCGGCGGACGCGTCGCGGATCGAACGCAGGATCACGGCCTCGTTGAGCGCGTCGAGGCGGCTCGTCGGCTCGTCGAAGAGCAGGAGGTCGGCGTCGCGCAGGAACACGCGCGCCAGGCCGATGCGCTGGCGTTCGCCTTCGGACAACCGGTCGCCGAGCTCGCCCACGGGCGTGTCGAGGCCCTTGGGCAGCGCGTCGACGAGGTCGAGCGCGGACGCCTTGGCGAGCGCGTCGCGCAGCACGGCGTCGTCCGCGGCGGGCGCGGGTCCCTCCTCCCCCGCCGGCAGGGCGAGCAGCAGGTTGTCGCGGATGGTGCCGTCGAACAGGTGCGTCTCCTGGCCCATGAGCGCCTGGACGCGGCGGCGGTGATGCGCGTCCACGTCGGGCAGCGGCGTGCCGGACATGCCCGCCGTGCCGGACTGTGGGTCCCAGTAGCGCATGAGCAGTTTGATGGTGGTGGATTTGCCGCGGCCGGACGGCCCCTGCACGCCGAGCACGCCTTCGGCGGGCACGTCGAGGTCGAAACCGTCGAGGACGGGGCGACCGTCCCCTTCCCGCCCGGGGTAGGCGAAGGTGACGTGGTCGAGGCGCATGCCCGCGTAGCCGGGCGTGGCCGTGCCGGTTTCGGCGACGGCCGGGGTCTCGTCCATCAGGGCGAACAGGCGGCGGGCGGAGGCGAACGTCTGCGTGAGGTTCGCGGGCAGCGCGCTCAGCGCCATCGTCGGGCCGAACGAGCTGGCGATGAGCGTGAACGCGACGACCAGTGCGGGCGAGGCTTCGGGCGTGGCGGCGGCGAGCGCCGGCGCGAGCACGGCGGCGCCCGTGGTGAACGCGAGCACGAGCACGCCGCCGATCCCCGCGAACCTGCCGTTCATGCGGCTCAGCCGCGCGTGTTCGAGCCACAGGCGCTTCGTGCGTTCGACGATGGCGGCGACGCGGTCCTCGCCGCGGCCGAAGCGGATGATCTCGCCCAGGCCGCGCATGTCGTCGAGCATGACGTCGTCGAGCGCGGAGGCCTGGCCGCGGATCGCGGGGCCGAGGTTCCTCACGCCGGTGGCGAAGAAGCGCGGCACGACGACGCCGATGACGAGATGCGCGGCGATGAGCGCGAGCGCCATCCACGGGTCGAGCGTGAGCAGCGCGATCGCGTACGCGACGGTCGTGGCCACGGCGATGACGACGGGGCTGATGGTGTGCGCGAAGAAGATCTCGAGCAGTTCCACGTCGGTGGTGACCAGGGCGATGAGGTCGCCCTTGCCGCGGCCGGCGAGCTTGGCGGGGGCGAGACGACGCAGGGCGGCGAACGCCTTGGAGCGGAACAGGGCGAGCAGGTGGAAGGCGACGTTGTGGTTGAGGTACTGCTCGATGTAGCGCATGAGGCCGCGCAGCAGCGCGCACGCGGCCATCGCGGCGACGGCCGGAGCGGCGCCCATGCGCCACACGGGGTGGCCGGCGAGCGCGAACGCGGCGATCATGGCGAACACGGGCAGGAACGTGGCGGCGAGGTGGCCGACGGTGCCGGCGAGGGAGGCGGTGGCCATGAGCCGGGCGAGCGGACGGGCCTCGCCCAGCAGGCGCGCGACGGTCCGTGCGGTGGACATGGGCCGGGGTGCGGACCCGGAGACGTCCCCGGAGGCGTCCGTCCTCCCGGTGTTCGTCCGGTCCTGATCCGGTGCGTTCGCGCCGGCGGGGTTCTCCCCCGGTTCCGTGGCGCGGGACGGCACCCGCATCGTCGTGGGCTTCTTCCCGGCGTCGAGGTCCTCCACCTGCGCCTGGGTGCGGAAGAGGCGGGCGTAGCGGCCTTCGGGGATGGCCATGAGGTCGGCGTGCGTGCCGGTTTCGGGCGTGGCGCCGTGGTCGAAGACGACGATGCGGTCGGCGTGTGCGGCGTTGGCCATGCGGTGGGTGATCATGATGACCGTGTTGCCCGCGGTGTGGGCGAGTTCGCCGATGACGGCGAGGATGAGCGCCTCGCTTTCCGCGTCGACGCTGCTGGTCGCCTCGTCGAACACGGTGACGCGTGCCTCGTGCAGGAGCGCGCGGGCGATGGCCACACGCTGGCGCTGCCCGCCGGACAGGTTCGCGGCGTCCTGCGCGATGGGCATGTCGAGTCCTTCGGGCTGCGCGCGGACGAAGTCGGCGATGCGGGCGCGTTCGAGCGCGTCCCACAGGCGCGCGTCGAGGTCGGCCGGCGCATCGTCGTCGTGCCGTTTCGGCAGCGCCATCATGAGGTTCTCGCGCAGCGTGCCGGCGAACAGGTGGCTGCGTGCGCCGATCACGGTGACGGCGCGGGCGAGCGCGGCGCCGTCGAGGTCGGCCGCCTCGACGCCGCCGACGGTGAGCGAGCCCGTGTAGCCGGTGATGGTGCCGGAGAGCAGCGCGGCGGCCGTGGATTTGCCGGAGCCGGAGACGCCGACGACGGCGGTGAGTTCGCCGGGCCTCGCAGTGAAGGTGGCGTCGGCGAGGGCTGGCGAGGCGGCATGCCCGTCCGCGTCGCCGGAGGCGTCGCCGTATGTGTACGCGACGTGGTCGAACGCGACCGTCGATCCGGCGCCGGGCCTGTCCGCGTCGGGCAGGTCGGCGGAGCCGTGCGCGGGCTCGGGGGCGTCGAGCAGGGCGAAGATGCGCTTGGTGGAGGTCATGCCGTTCATCGCCACGTGGAAGTAGGAGCCGAGCTGGCGCAGCGGGATGAAGAAGTCGGCGGACAGCAGCACGATGAGCAGCAGCGAGGCGAGTGTCAGCGGCGCGCCGGCGGAATACCGCCACAGGGCGACGCCGATGCCGGCCGCGGTGCCGCCGTAGGCGACCGCGTCCATCGCGGTGAGCGAGCGCAGCTGGATCTGCAGGACGCGCATGGTCATGACGCGGAAGTTCTCGGCCTTCCCGTCGAGGTCGCGTGCGGCGCGGCCGTCGGCGTCGAACGCCTTCAACGTCTCGAGGCCCTGCAGGTCGTCGAGGAAGGCGGCGCCCATGTCGGTGTAGCGTCCCCAGTATTTTTTGAACGTGCGGGCGGCGCTCATCGCGACCATGCCGACCACGATGATGATGAGCGGCGCGCAGGCGAGGAATGTGGCGGCGGCGGGCAGGTCCATCGGCGCGACGACGGCGAACAGGGTGAGCGGCGCGAGCACCGCGTAGAACAGCTGCGGCAGGAACAGTTCGAAGAACGTCTGCACCTGTTCGATGCCCTCGCCGGCGGACTGGACCACGTCGGCGGTCTTCACGCGCGACGGGTAGGAGGGGCCGAGCGCGAGCATCTTGCGGTACAGCCTTTCGCGCAGCGCGAGCTTGACGCGTTCGGAGGCCTCGGTGCCCAGGCGCGCGGCGGCGGCCGTGGTCAGATGGCGCACGACGGCGGCCAGGGCGATGACGAGGCCGCAGAACATCGCGTCGCCGGGCATCGGCGTCGGGTCGGCGGTGCCGGCACCGAGCAGGTTCGCGAGCAGCGCGACGACCGCGGTCACGAACGCGATGTTGGCGAGCAACCCCACCCACATGCAGGCGACCTTGCCGGCGACGAGCCCGCGGATGCCGGGCGCCAGTCGGAACAACCGTTTGTCGAACATCTCTCCCCTTTCGTTGGCCTAACCACCGTAGCGGAAAGCCGATGCGAAGGGAAGACCCCGGTGATGTGGGGAAGCCCACGAAACGCGCGCCTACAGCGCGACGGCGCGGGCCGCGTCGACGAGTTCGCGCGCATACCCGGCCGGCGGATCGGCGAGCAGGGTGCGGGCCGGCCCCCGCGCGACGATGCGGCCGGCGCGCATGACCGCCACGTCGTCGCACAGGGCCGCGGCCACGCCCAGATCGTGCGTGATGAGCAGGAGCGCGAGCCCCTGGTCGCGCCGGCGGGCGGCGAGCAGGTCGAGCACCTCGCGTTGCACGGACACGTCGAGCGCGCTGGTCGGCTCGTCGGCGACGAGCACGTCCGGGCGTACGGCGAGCGCGCGGGCGAGGGCGATGCGCTGGCGCTGCCCGCCGGAGAAGGCGCGCGGGAGGCGGTCGAGCATGTCGCCGTCCAGTCCGACCATGCGCAGCAGTTCGCGGCATCGCGCGTCCACGTCCGCACGTGCGGGACGCGGGCCGAGCGTGCCGTGCAGCAGCATGCCTTCGGCGAGGATGCGGCGCACGGTGTGGCGCGGGTTGAGCGAGGAGTCGGGGTTCTGGAACACCATCTGGATGCGGCGGCGCTGCGCGCGCGTGCGGCGGATGGGCGCGAGCTCCCCGCCGTCGAGCAGCGTGGCGCCGCCGGCCGGCGCGACGAGGCCGGCGGCGACGCGGGCGAGCGTGGATTTGCCGGCTCCGGATTCGCCGACGATGCCGAGCGCGCCGCCGCGCGGCACGGCGAGGGACACGTCGTCGACGGCGGCGAAGGCGCCGTGGCGCACGGTGACGTGGCGCAGTTCGAGCAGTGGCGTGGTCATCGCGTGGCCTCCGGGATGTGCGCGATCGCGTCGATGAGCCGGCGCGTGTACGGGTGGTGCGGGTCGCCGACGACCCGCGCGGTGGGCCCGGTCTCGACGATGTGCCCGTGTTCCATGACGATGAGCCGCGAGCACAGGTGCGCGGCCACGCCGAGGTTGTGCGTGACGAACAGCATGGTCAGGCCGAGCCGGTCGCGCCGGTCGGCGAGCAGGTCGAGGATGCGGCGTTGCACGGTCACGTCGAGCGCGGTGGTCGGCTCGTCGCACAGGAGGATGTCGGGCCGCACGGCGAGCGCCATGGCGAGTCCGACGCGCTGGCATTGGCCGCCGGACAGCTGGTCCGGGTAGCGGTCGCGGCCGCGCAGCGATTCGGGCAGGCCGAGGGAGACGAGCAGGTCGGCGGCCCGTGCGCGCGATTCGCGACGGGAGGCGCCCTGCCGGTACCGGATCACCTCGGCGACCTGGCGCACGACGCCGCACAGCGGGTCGAGCGAGGCGACCGGGTCCTGGAAGATCATCGCCATGCGCGGGGCGCGGGCTTGCGGGGCGTCGCCGGTTCCGTCGGCGTCGCCGGCACCGCCGTCGAACGTGACGGGGGCGGCGCCGCCCTTCCCTCCCGCGACGGCGACGCCGGCGGGCGGCATGCCGAGAATCGCGCGCAGGGTGAGGCTTTTGCCGGACCCGGATTCGCCGACGATGCCGACGGTCTCGCCGGGCTCCACGTCGAACGAGACGCCGTCGACGAGCGTGGCGCCGGTCGCGCGGGCGGTGACGGTCAGGTCGCGTACGCGGATGAGGGCGGTCATGCGCGCCTCCCGTCGTTGAGCCCGTCGCCGATGAGCGCGAGGGCGACGCCGACGAGCACCACCGCGCAGCCGGGCAGCGTGGACACCCACCATCGGGTGGCGAGGAACGACTGGCCGTCGGCGATCATCGTGCCCCAGTCGGGCGTGGGCGGGGCGATGCCCAGGCCGAGGTAGCCGAGTGTGACGATGGCGACGAGCAGCGCCACCATGTCGCTGGCGAGCACGGTCACCGCCTGCGACAACACGTTGGGCAGCATCTGGCGCAGGAGGATCGACGCGTCGGAGAATCCCATGACGCGGGCGGACTCCACCCACTCCTCGCCGGCGAGCGAGGCGGTCGCGCCCTTGACGGTGCGCGCGAAGATGATCCATCCCATGATGAGGAACGTGAGGAAGATGCCCTTGACGCCGGTGCCGGTGACGAACGCGACCACGGCGACGAGCAGGTAGAACGGGAACGCGATGAGCGCGTCGGACAGGAGCGTGATCGCCCGGTCCGCCCAACCGCCCCGGTATCCGGCGACGAGGCCGGCGAGCGTGCCGATGACGAACGGCGCCGCCTCCACGCCGACCATGAGCGCCAGGTCGACGCGGCCGGCGGCGGCAACGCGCGTGAGCAGGTCGCGGCCCAGCTGGTCGGTGCCGAACGGGTGCGCCGCCGACGGCGGGCGCAGCATGGACGACACGTCCTCGGCGACCGGATCGTACGGGGAGACCATGGGGATGACGATGACGGCGAGCGCGATCGCGGCGAGCAGGGCAAGGCCCGCGACGAGCGTGCGCGGGACGCGGGCGGCGGCGTTCACCGTGCGCCTCCCCGTGACGCCGCGGCGCGTCCGCGCACGCGGTGGTCGATGAGCCCGCCGGCGATCTCCACCGCGACGGACACGGCGACCACGCCGAGCGCGCAGTACATGGCGACGGCCTGGATGAGCGGGAAGTCGCGCGCGGTGATCGCGGAGAACAGGAGCGTGCCCACGCCCTTGAGGCCGAACACCTGCTCGACGACGAGCGTGCCGCCCATGAGGAACGAGACCTTCATGCCGTACAGCTGCAGGGCGGGCAGCAGGGAGTTGCGCAGCACGTGGCGGCGGATGGCGCGTTCGGGCAGCCCGGCGGCCCGCAGGGTCGTGACGAAGTCGGCGCCGAGCACGTCGAGGATGCGCGTGCGCAGCGACCGGACGATGAACGGGGTCTGCGCGAGCGCGATGACGAGCGAGGGCAGGGCCATCGAATAGAGCATGCCGTCGATGCCCGGCTGCGTGCCGCCGACGGGGAACACCTTGAGCGTCACGGCGAAGACGAGGATGAGCACGAGACCCACCCAGAATTCGGGCATGCCGAGCGTGACGGTGGGCACGACGCGCACCAGCTGGTCGATCCAGCCGCCCTTGTGCAGGGCGGCGGTCATCGCCAGCGGCAGGCTGATCGCGACCACGAGCGCGGCCGAACAGCCGATGAGCCACAGGGACACGGGCATGCGCTGCATGACCAGCGCGCGCGAGGAGACATGGTAGGCGATGGATTCGCCGGTGTCGCCGGTGGTGACGAGCGTGCCGAGGAACGAGGCGAACTGGCGCCACAACGGCTGGTCGAGGCCGAGGCGATGGTGCATGTCGGCGATCTGTTCGGGGCGGGCCTTGAGGCCGAGCACCATCTGCGCGGGGTCGCCGGGCACGAGGCGGACGATGAGGAACACGCCCACGGCGACGAGCGCGACCACGAGCAGCGCATGTACGATGACGCCGCCCAGCCAGGTGGCGAGGGCGGCGCGACGGGGTGTGGTCATGGTTGCCTATTATGGCACGTCATGGCCGGCCATGGCACGGCGGAGTCCAGCCGGAGGTTCAGCCGAGCTTGACGTCCTGGAAGCGGACGGAGTCGTTCGGCAGGACCTCCAGACCGGTGACGTCCTTGCGGACGGCCTTGACGATCTGCGGGGAGTACAGCGGGATGTACGGCACGTCGTCGGCGAGGGTCTGCTGGATCTTCGCGTACAGGTCGGCGCGCGCGTCGCCGTCCGGCGTGACCTGCGCCTCGCGCAGCTCCTTGGTGACCTCCGGGTTGGAGTAGGAGGTCCAGTAGGACTTGCTGAACCCGTCCGGATCGGCCTGGAAGGAGATGATCGAATCGGCGTCCGGGTAGTCGGCCTGGGCGGAGTTGATCATGATCTGGTAGTCGTACGCCTTGAAGCGGGAGCGGAACGTGGCGATGTCGACGGAGTCGATGTCGAGCGTGACGCCGATCTTCTTCGCCGCGGACTGGAGCAGCTGGGCGGCCTGCGCGTAGGCGTTGTTGCCGGAGGCGAGCAGGATCTTCGCCTCGAAGCCGTCCGGGTACTTGGACTGGGCGAGCTCCTTCTTCGCCTTGGCGAGGTCGTCGTCCACCGGCTTGATGGAGTCCTGCGTGCTGTATTCGATGCCCTTGGGCAGCACGGTCTTCGCGGTCACGGCGTGGCCGAACGAGACGGCCTTGGTCACGTCGCCGCGGTCGAGCGCGTAGGCGAGCGCGCGGCGCACGTGCACGTCGGACAGGTGCTCGTCGGCGGTGTTGAGGAAGAACGTGTGCGTCACCCAGCTGCCGGTGGTCTCCACCTTGGTGTCGGCGCCGTTCTCGAGCTCGTCGAGGTTCTCGAGCGCGGGGCTTTCGATGCCGTCCACCTCGCCGGTCTTGAGCTGGTTGACGGCCTGCGTGCCGTCCTCGACGGTCTTGTACACGAGCTTGGAGATGCCGGGCTTGCCCTTCTGCCAGTAGTGCTCGTTCTTCGTGAAGGTCAGGTCGCCGGACTTGTCCCACTTGGAGACGACGAACGGGCCGGTGCCCACCGGGTGCTCGAAGAAGGCGGATTCGGACTTGCCGCCGAAGTCCTTGGGCACGATGCCGTTGGAGAAGTTGGCGAGTTCGGCGAGCAGCGGCGTGTAGGCGCTGTTGAGCCTGATCTCGACGGTGTGCTCGTCCGGCGCGGTGACGGAGGCGATGTCCGCGGTGAGCGGCAGGGCGGCGTCCTTCTCGGCCTGGTGCCGTTCGATCGAGAAGACCGCGTCGGCGGCGGTCACGTCGGTGCCGTCGGAGAACTTCAGGCCGTCGCGCAGCGTGAACGTGTAGGTCAGGCCGTCCTTCGAGATCGTATGCGACTTGGCGAGCCAGTCGATGATCCTGCCATGGGTGTCGAAGCTGACGAGCGGCTCGAACACCTTGTCGATGGCGAACGCGTTGTTGGACGTGATCTCGGTCCACAGGTTCATCGACGTGACCGACGCGGCGCGCGCGTACGTGAACGTGGTCCTGGCGCCGGAGACGGTGCCGTCGGTGGTCCGGCCGCCGGACTGCGAGCAGGCCGCGAGCGACAGCGCGGCCGCGGCCGCGGCGACGGCCGCCACGGCGGCGCGGATGGCCTTGAATTGCTTCCTCATGATTGCTGCTTTCTCTCTGACTCTTCCCTTGCCGGCGTCCCCGCGGCGCGCCGTGCGGGCGCGTGCCCGACGGCTCGCGCCGCGGGGCCGGTGCGAGCGCAGTCCATCCTAGGCACGCCCGTCCCCGGCCGCAATCCGGGAACGATGGACGTTGGTTATGACCGGTTATCGGGGCGCGGAACCCCGCGAAACCCCGCGACGGGCCGCGCGATTGTAGGCAATGCACAAAAGCGGGCGGGCGGATTGCGGCATTGCGCACAAACCGCGGCAGGCTACGGTGCCGTAACTTGGGATGAAACGTGGCCGGACGCACGGCCACGGAGGAACGTAAGGAACACGCCATCATGCTTGACCACTACACCACGCCGGGATCGTCCATCGAACTGCGCGACGACCAGACCATCTATTCGCTGCTCGCCGACCGCATCGCCCGCACCGGCGAGGACACGGTCATCGCCGAGAAGAAGCTCGGGCCGGGCCGCTGGCGGGAGGTGACGACCGGCGAGTTCCACCGCATGGTCGTCTCCGCCGCGCGCGGACTCATCGCCCTGGGCATCGGCAGGGGCGACGCCGTGACCATCTTCTCCTCCACCCGCCTCGAATGGGGCGTGCTCGACTTCGCTCTGGCCGCGGTCGGCGCCGTGAGCGTGCCGATCTACGACACGGATTCCGCCGCGCAGGCCCAGCGCATCATGAACGACGCCGACGTGAGGCTCGCCTTCGCGGACGACCGCACGCGCTTCGACCGCCTCGACTCGGTGAAGGACCACTGCCCGGCGCTGAAGCAGATCCTCATGATCGAGGGCAACGCGCTGGGCGCCCTGGAGGGCCTGGGCGTGACCGTCTCGGACGAGGAGCTGGACGAGCGCATCGCGTCCGTGCACGTCGACGACCTGGCCACCATCGTGTACACGTCCGGTTCGACGGGCGCACCGAAGGGCGTGGAGCTCACGCACCGCAACTTCGTGTCCGTCACCATCGCGGCCTCCGAGGCGCTGCACGAGATGATCACCGACGACCATCCGCGGCTGCTGCTGTTCCTGCCGCTCGCCCACTGCTTCGCGCGCTTCATCCAGTACGCGTCCATCGCCTCCGACGACGGCGTGGTCGGCTACCTGCCGGACACGAAGTCCCTGCTGCCCGACCTGCGCTCGTTCCAGCCCACCTACCTGCTGGGCGTGCCGCGCGTGTTCGAGAAGGTGTACAACGCGGCCTCGCACAAGGCGGGCGCCGGCTGGAAGGGGCGCCTGTTCCTCAAGGCCGCCGAGGCGGCGCGCGTGTGGAGCCGCAAGGAGCAGGCCGGCGAGCGCCACACGCTGGCCGAGATCGCGGAGCACGCCCGCTACGACGCGCTCGTCTACCGCACGGTGCGCGGCGCGCTGGGCCCGAGGATCAAGTACGTGGCGTGCGGCGGAGCTCCGCTGTCGCTCGATCTGGCGCACTTCTACAACGGCATCGGACTGCCGATGATCCAGGGCTACGGCATGACGGAGACCGCGGCCCCGTTCGCCGCGACGCGCGTGCACGACAACGTGATCGGCACGGTGGGCCAGCCCGCCCCCGGCTCCTCGGTGCGCATCGCCGAGGACGGGGAGCTGCAGGTGAAGGGCCCGAACGTGTTCCGCGGCTACCACAACCTGCCCGAGAAGACCGCCGAGGCGTTCACGTCGGACGGCTGGCTGAAGACCGGCGACCTGGCGTCCATCGACGACGAGGGCCGCATCACGATCACGGGCCGCAAGAAGGACATCATCATCAC
The DNA here is from genome assembly GCF_010667645.1 of Bifidobacterium platyrrhinorum. Classification (GTDB taxonomy): domain Bacteria; phylum Actinomycetota; class Actinomycetes; order Actinomycetales; family Bifidobacteriaceae; genus Bifidobacterium; species Bifidobacterium platyrrhinorum. Next base: position 107,659 of record NZ_WHZV01000003.1, on the reverse strand, counting down.
GGCCGGCGGCAAGAACGTCTCCCCCATCCCGCTGGAGGAGGAGATCGCCAAGTGCCCGATCGTCGAGCATGCGCTCGTGGTGGGCGACCGCCGTCCGTTCATCGGCGCGCTGGTCACGCTCGACCCGGAGTCGCTGGCGGTGTGGCTGCCCGCGCACGGCCTGTCGCTGGACACGCCCATCGACAGGCTCGCGACGAACGCGGCCGTACGCGACGAGATCCAGCAGTACGTGGACCGTGCGAACGCCACCGTCTCGCGCGCCGAGTCGGTGCGCAAGTTCGTGGTGCTGGACGAACGGTTCACGCAGGAGAACAAGTGCCTGACCCCGTCGCTCAAGGTGGTGCGCCCGGCCGTGAACCGCGTGTTCGCCGACGTCATCGACCGCGAGATCTACAACGGCAAGCGGTGACGGATACGTCCCGGGTCT
>NZ_WHZV01000003.1:0-107133 GCF_010667645.1 Bifidobacterium platyrrhinorum | reverse complement strand
GGCTGGTCCCGGGTCGGCTGGTCCCGGGTCGGCTGGTCCCGGGTCGGCTGGTCCCGGGTCGGCTGGTCCCGGGTCGGCTGGTCCCGGGTCGGTGTCCCGATCGGATACCGGCCCAAGGGACATCCTCCGTCACCCCTATACCGGCTGAAACCCCCGTTTTCCGGAATTTACAGCGTCAAATGGATGAAATCGCCCCTCATAATCGGGTGTTTGACGCTGTAAATCGGAGATAACGGGGGTTTCAGCCGGTATATGGGCTCTTTCATTGCGGAATGAGATAATTCCGTAATGGGGGATACCAATGGCGTAATGGGGAATCCCAATGGGTGGATCCCGTAATGAGGGATCCTAATGGGCGAGTTCCGGAAAGGGAACCCCGGAATACAGGCACCGACACCGCCGAACGCGAAATGACGACATCGAACAGGCGAAGCGGAAGGAGGACATCCGTCATGGGAATACTGTCGTGGCTGATACGGCCTCCTGCCGGTCACGATGATTCCGGCACGGACGGCCGGAATCGGGAATCCCCCGTGCTGACCGTGCTGCGCGCGCACAACGGCGGAGGAACGAGCGACGGGACATACGAGGACTTTCTCGACCGCCCGTCGGTCCGCAAGGCGATGCGCGACGATGCGGAGCTTCGTGGCTATATCCCGATGGACCGGTCCGCCACACTCGAACTGGCGGACCGGTTCCAGGACGTATACGGCGAGCGACTAAGGAGTATCTGCGGATACCGTGACGACGCGGATCCGTTCGCCGTCAACCAGATGATGTTCGAAACACCTTGGTCGAAATACGACGGCACCTACCTGTGGGTAGGCACCGATGGAAACACCTATCGCACATATCAGGAGCGTGGGCGGATCGATCCGGTGGAATCCGTCGACGATGAGGATGCCGTGGCCTATGATCTGGTCAGAGCCATCGTGAACGAGCGCGCGTACCGCATCATGTCGGCCAAACCGCATGAACCGTGGACGCACAGGGAGTGGCTCATACGGCTCTGCGCGTTGCAGGAGGCGCTGATGGCATGCTTCGGCGACGCATGGCGCGACCGTCTCGCCGAAGAGGACGAACGGCTGTTACGCCACTACTGAAACCGCCGGGGACGCCCTCCCTCCGGTTCGATAGATTCGGCATCCACCCCTCACGGCGACGACCGACGGCGGCATGCTACTACAGGACGCAGTGCACGCCCAGGTCCTCAAGGTCGCGGATGATCCGCCCCGGACTGTCCAGTTCGTTGGCGTACATGCGTATGACGGAGGCCTTCTGACGTTCGAGGCATTGCTGCCTGCGACGTTCGCCGTCGACCACCTCGCGTATCGACCTGCCGGACGCCATGTTCGGATCCACGTACTTGCGCACGCCGTCGAATTCCATCACCACACAGGTTCCATCCTCCTTCTTCCAAAGGAAATCCACACGATGCTTCCTGCCGGGATGGTCCAGACACGGGAATTCCGTCTGGATGTCGTCGGGAGGATAGCCCATCTCATGCAGCATGCCGCGCGCCGACGATTCGCCGCCGTTCTCGCTGCGCACGTCGGATAGGGTGAACGCCTCGAGCACGTCCCGGCGCCGCCGTGAGTATTTCACCGAGGAGGGATACGCCAGCAGCGCTTCACGGCTGACGGTCTCCGAACGCAATGCGGAATCGATGGGCGCAAGCGAGTACCGCAGCCGCAGCGTTGCGGCGCAGTCGAACAGGGTGCGCAACAGTCCCGTCACCTTCACTCCGTCGATCTCCACGGTCTCCGGATGGGAGATGACATGTCTCGTCAGCTGCTTGGTGTTGCGGTAGTGGGCACCGGGCGGTACGGCGATCCATAGCGGGCGGACCAGCCGATAGGAGCAATCCAGCCGGTGCATGACGGCGGCCGTCGGGCCGCAGAACACCCATTCGGGATGGCATCCGGCCAAGGCGCGGACGATGTGCCGGACCTGCTCGTACCGGTCAAGGGCGTTCCAGTAATCAGCCTGCGCATACAGTCCGCGGAAGGGCTTCACGACGGTTCCGGAGCGCATGCGACGTTGGATCGCCTTGAATTCCGTGTCCGTGGGCGAGACCGCGCAACGTCTCTCCTGACGCGCCTTGGCGAACAGCGCATCGACCGCAACATGCCGTACCATGTCCCCATTGTAGAGGGGGCGTCCGCGACGAATCTCAGGGCTGAAACCCCCGTTATCCGGAATCTACAGCGCCAAACACCCGTTTTCGTGGGCCTATTTCGGGCATTTGGCGCTGTAAATCGGAGATAACGGGGGTTTGAGCGGGTAAAGAAGCCAAAAGCAATGGAACCGGGAAGGAAAGAAAGAAAGAAAAAAGAAAGAAAAAAGAAAGAAACCGCTGGGATGGATGGGATGCCCGGGACGATTAGAACGAACAAGATACTCAGGAGAACCCGTGCCCTCCAAGACACCCAAGACACCCAAGACACCCAAGACACCGAGATGAACAGGACACCCGGAACAGACAGGGTGGTCAGGACGAACAAGATGCCCGGGGAGAGCGGCATATGGGGGCTCTGCATTGAAAGTGGTCAGGAACGACGAGGGGCCTACCCCTTACGGGATAGGCCCCTGACTTACCGGTCGGCGGGTGAAATCGGATGTTCCGCCATCAACCGATCAGTGACGGCTTGCCGGCATTGATCGATGCGTGTGTCCTCCAGGCGCACCGAGGGAAGGCGTACGAAGGTACGTCGACCGAGGAGCAACGACGAGGACACTCCATCAATCAGTGACGGTTGTCGAGACGGTGGTACATCTCGGACAGCTGCAGTTCCTTCTCGAACTGGCGGGCATCGGTCTTGTCGTCGATGACGGCGAGCTCGACGCCGGCGATGCGGGCGAAGTCCTCCCAAGCCTCACGACCGACGGAGGTGGTCATGCAGGTGTGGTGGGAGCCGCCGGCGGTGATCCAGCACTGGACGGCGGTCTTCAGGCTCGGCTGCGGCTTCCAGACGGCGCGGGCGCACGGCAGCTCCTTGAGGGAGCCCTGCGGCTCGACGACGTCCACGACGTCCATGAGCAGACGGAAGCGCTCGCGCTCGTCGGCCATGGAGACGACGACGGCGTCCTTCTTCGGCTTGCCGGAGAAGACCAGGCGCACCGGGTCGGCCTTGCCGCCGATGCCGAGCGGGTGGATCTCCAGCTTCGGCTTGGCGATGGTGCCGATGGCCGGGGAGACCTCGAGCATGTGGGAGCCCATGTCGAGCTCGTTGCCCTCGGTGAAGTTGTAGGAGTAGTCCTCCATGAGGGAGGCGCCACCCTCGAGGCCGTAGCCCATGACGGCGCCGATGCGCACGAGGACGGCGGTCTTCCAGTCGCCTTCGGCGGAGAAGCCCCAGCCGTACTCGGACGGGAAGCGCTGCGGGCCGACGCCCGGCAGCTGCGGCAGGGCGCCGAGGTCCTCGAAGTTGTCGACGCCGGCGGTGCAGCCGTTGGCGCGCATCATGTTGACCATCGCGGCCTCTTCCTTGGCGGCGATGAACAGGGAGTCGTACTTGGCGTCCAGCAGGGCCGGATCGACGTCGTACTTGGCCTTGTAGTCCTCGATGATCTCCTTGACCTGGTCGTCCTTGACGGCGTCGTACGCGGCGACGAGCTCGTTGACGGCCCAGGTGTTGATGGAGGCGCCGAAGACGCGCTCGGCCTCGGTCTTGTCGCCCTCGGTGACAGCGACGTTGCGCATGTTGTCGCCCCAGCGCATGACCTTCATGTTGTTGGAGGCGTCCCAGCCGGCGCAGGCGCGGGCCCAGGTGCCGACCTTCTCGGCGACCTCCGGGTCGGTGTAGTGGCCGACGACGATCTTGCGCGGGATGCCGAGGCGGGAGACGATGTAACCGAACTCACGGTCGCCGTGGGCGGCCTGGTTCAGGTTCATGAAGTCCATGTCGATGGTCTCCCACGGGATCTCCTTGTGGTGCTGGGTGGCCAGCTGCAGCAGCGGCTTGGTCAGCACTTCGAGGCCGCGAATCCACATCTTGGCCGGGGAGAAGGTGTGGCACCAGGTGATGACGCCGATGACGTTCGGGTTGGCGGAGGCCTCGACCATGAACTGCTTGACGCCGTCGGAGGACTTCAGGGTCGGCTTGAGGACGATCTTGGCCGGGATCTTGCCGGTCTTGTTGAGGTAGTCGACCATTTCGGCGGAGTGCTCCGCGACCTGACGCAGGGCCTCCTCGCCGTACAGGTCCTGCGAGCCGACGCCGAACCAGATTTCCTTGCCCTCGAAGGGGTTCTCCATAACCATGGGTTACTTCCTTTACTTCGTTGTGATGGTTGTTGGGTTAAGTCTCAGTGCTGGCCGTAGACGTTCTGGTAACGGTCGTTGAGCTTGTCGATGTCGGCCTGGTCGATCTCGATGATGTCGCCGAGCTGGCGGGCGGCCCACATGGTGTGCGCGACCTCCTCGGTCATGGCGGCGGCCTTGACGGCGCCCTCAGCATCCTTGCCGATGGTGAAGGGGCCGTGGTTCTGCATGAGGACGGCCGGGGACTTCGGGTACTTCTTGAGGGTCTCGACGACGCCCTTGCCGATGGCCTCGGAGCCGATGAGGCGGAACGGGCCGACCGGCACGGGGCCGCCGAACTCGTCGCCCATCATGGTCAGGCCGCACGGGATGTTCTGGCCGGTGGCCGCCCAGGCGGTGGCGTAGGTGGAGTGGGTGTGCACGACGCCGTAGACGTCGGGCATGTTGCGGTAGATGTAGGCGTGGGAGGCGGTGTCGGAGGACGGGGCCTCGGAGCCGTCGACCACGTTGCCCTCGAGGTCGCACACGACCATGGAGTTCGGGGTGAGGTTCTCGTAACGCACGCCGGACGGCTTGATGACCATGAGGTCGGCGGTGTGCAGACGCTGCGACACGTTGCCGGCGGTCCACACGACCAGGTTCCACTTGATCAGCTGCTGGTGCAGGTTGGAGACGACCTCGCGCACCTGCTTGACCTCGGCGCGGACCTCGGGACCGTAATCAGCCAGAGTTGCCATTGTTGGTTTTTCCTTTCCGATTGGATGGACGTTTCTGAAATTCCGTATGGGCCGTTCGGCCTACTTCTCCTCGAGGTCGATGGCCTCGATGGCGGTGTGCTCGATGGGCAGGCCCTTGCTGAAGCGCGCGAAGAAATCCTCGAAGCCGACGACGTCGCCCGCGCAGGGCTCCTCGGTGGTGGACTCGGCGTCCTTGAAGACGCAGCCGTCGAGGTAGTCGGCGAGGTTGTCATGGTCCGCGTCGGCGTGCCACAGGTAGTCGGCGAGCACGGCCATGCCCCAGGCGCCGCCTTCGGCCGCGGTGGACATGACCTTGATCGGGGTGTTGAACGCGGCGGCGAGGATCTTCTGGGCCACCTTCGGGGTGGTGAAGATGCCGCCGTGGCCGACGAGGGAGTCGATCTGGACGTGCTCCTGCTTGGTCATGACGTCCATGCCGATCTTGACCGGGGAGAACGCGGAGAACAGCTGGGCGCGCATGAAGTTGCCGAGGGTCATGTTGGCCTCGGGGCTGCGGGCGAACAACGGGCGGCCCTCCGGCAGGCCGGCGAGGAACTCGCCGGAGCGGAACGGGTAGTTGAGCAGGCCTCCGCAGTTGGAGTCGACGTCGTCGGCGATGGCGGCGCGGAACAGCGTGCCGTACAGGGAGCCGGCGTCGACCGGGTGGCCGATGGCCTTGGCGAACTGGCCGAACAGGCCGACCCAGGCGTTGAGGTCGGAGGTGAAGTTGTTGGCGTGGCTCATGCCCGCGAGGTCGCCGGCCGGGGTGGTGACGAGGTCGACTTCGGGGTGGAGGGCCTTGAGCTTGTGCTCGAGCACGACCATCGCGAAGATGGAGGTGCCGGCGGAGACGTTGCCGGTGCGCACGCGCACGGAGTTGGTGGCGACCATGCCGGTGCCGGCGTCGCCTTCCGGCGGGGCGAGCACGACGCCCGGTTCGAGGGCGCCGGACGGGTCGAGCAGCCTGGCGCCTTCGGCGGTGAGCTCGCCTGCGGGGGTACCGGCGACGAGCGGCTTGGGCAGCAGGTCGGCGAGCTTCCACGGCTGGGCGGCGACTTCGGGCAGCGCGTTGAACTTCTCGATGAACTCGGTCTCGTAGTCGTGGGTGGTCGGGTCGATCGGGAACATGCCGGAGGCGTCGCCGACGCCGAGGACCTTCTTGCCGGTGAGCTTCCAGTGGACGTAGCCGGCGAGCGTGGTGAAGTACGCGACCTTGGAGACGTGGCTCTCCTTGTTGAGCACGGCCTGGTAGAGGTGGGCGATGGACCAGCGTTCGGGGATGTTGTACTGGAACAGCTCGGAGAGCTTCTTGTGGGCTTCGGAGGTGTTGGTGTTCTGCCAGGTGCGGAACGGCACGAGCAGCTCGCCGTCCTTGTCGAAGGCGAGGTAGCCGTGCATCATGGCGGAGAAGCCGATGTGGCCGATGTGGGTGAGGGTCTCGCCGTAGGCGGTCTTCACGTCGTTGGCCATGGAGGCGTAGGCGGTCTGCAGGCCCTTCCAGATCTCGTCCTTGGAGTAGCTCCACAGGCCGTCCTCCAGGTGGGAGGCCCAGCCGTAGTCGCCGGAGGCGATGGTCTTGTACTCGTCGTCGATGAGCACCGCCTTGATGCGGGTGGAACCGAATTCGATGCCCAGCGAGGTCTTGCCGGCGCGGATCTTCTCGGCGATCGCCGCGACCTGCTCGGAGGCGTTCGTTGCTGCCATGTGTGGACTCCTTCTGACCGGCCGGCCATCACCGCCCGATCGTCGTTCCGTGCGCGTCACCGCACCCCTTCGTTGGGTGGCTGTTAACGCTCACAATTTCCGTATTTCATTGTAACGGCCACGGGGCCGTATCACAAGCCCGACGTGTCCCGAAAGATAACGGTTTGATAACAGGTCATCGACCGGGCTGATACCGGCGGAACCGCACCCGCGCGACGTCGTCCCGCACCCGGCGACCCCCCCGTCACACGCGCGGCACCGGCCCCAGCGAGATGCGGTCGCACACCGTGGCGGGCACGAGCCCCACGCCGTGCTGCGAATTCGGCAGCGCCGGCTCCTGCCCCTCGCCGAGCAGGCGCAGCACCTCGCGCATCGCGGCCGTGCCGAGCCCCTCGAAGTCCGGGCGCACGGTGGTCAGCGGCGGGAACATGTTGTCCATGCCGGTCATGTCGTCGAAGCCCACGAGGCTCACGTCCTGCGGGATGCGCAGGCCGTGCTCCTGCAGCGCGCGCGCCACGCCCACCGCCTGCGCGTCGTTCGCGGCGACGACCGCCGTGGGCAGCTTCGCGCCGGTCACGCCGGCCGTGTCGATGAGACGGTTCATCTTCGCGTACGCCTCCGAGGACTCCCACGTGGTGCAGCGCATGACCTGCGTCTGGATCGCCTCGGCGCCGGCGAGCGTCTCCCACGCGGCCAGTCGCGTGGCGGCGTCGCGCCAGTCGGCGGGGCCGGCGAGATACAGGACGCGACGGTGCCCGGCCGACCTGACGAGCCTGAGCACATCGGCCATCGCGCCCCACTGGTCGATGCCGACGAACGACGTGCGCGGCAGGTCGTCGGCGGGGATGAGCGAGCGCGCCTCGCGCATGCTCATCCCGCCGTGCGTGGAGGTGACGATGACGCGCGGCTGGCTCACGCGGGCGCGGCAGGCCACGTCGAGCATCACGTCGGTGGGCGTCAGGAAGATGAACGCGTCGACGTTCTGCTCGTTGAACGTGTCGATGAGGTCGTCGAACTCCTTCTGCGTGCACAGCGCCTCGTGCACCATCATCACGCTCATGAACAGGCCGTGGCCGCGCGCGATCGACTCGATCGACGAGATGGCGGAGATCGGACCGAAGAACTTGAGGCCGCCGGCGATCAGGCCGATGGTGCGCGAACGGCTCGAGGCGAGGGCCCGGGCCGAATTGGACGGACGGTAGCCGAGTTCGCGGATGGCGGCCTTGACGCGGGCGCGCGTGGCGTCGGAGACGTCCGGCGAGTTGTTGATGACGCGGGACACGGTCTGGTGGCTGACGCCCGCGAGTTTGGCCACCTCGAACATCGAGGGGCGTTTGTTGGTTTTGCGTCCGGAAGCCATACCTCTTCTCCTCCCGCGCGTCACTGCACTACTGGCGCAAGTGTAGCGCGTATGACATCACGACACGTGAGCGTTCACATGCATACCCCCGATATATCGGGGGACGCCTCCCCGCCGCTCGTCATTGGCTTCTCAGACAAGTTTCCAGGAGAGGCGGTGCAGGTCGCTGGGGCCGTGTTCGGCGATGGCGGCGCGGTGCGCCTCGGTGCCGTAGCCCTTGTTGTGCGCCCACTCGTAGACGGCGTAGCGCGGGTCGTCGGCGAGCGCGGTCATGAGCCGGTCGCGCGTCACCTTCGCGATGACGGCGGCGGTGGCGACGGTCGCGCAGGAGCGGTCGCCCTTGACCTTGGTCGTCACGTCGGCGGGGACCGGCACGTCGGGCGCGTCGAACGTGTTCAGCGCCTTGGTGATGTAGTCGCTCGGGCCGTCGAGGATCGCGCCGACGCGCACGCCGGAATCCCCCACCCCCAGCTTGCGTTCGGCTTCGGCGAGCGCGCGCAGGGCGGCGATGCCGAGCGCGTGGGTGATGCCCCATTCGTCGATCTCCGCGTTGCTCGCCGCGCCGACCGCCCACGCGGCGGCCCAGTCGGTGAGTTCGTCGTGGATGGCTTCGCGGCGGTGTTCGGTGAGGAGCTTGGAGTCGGCGACGCCGTCGGGCACGGCGAGGTGCGCGAGGTCCTTGGCGCGGATGACGGCGCAGCCGACCATGACCGGGCCGGCGAGCGCGCCGCGGCCGACCTCGTCGAATCCGGCGATGAGGTCGTAGCCACGTGCGGCGAGGTCGCGTTCGAGGTCGAGCGTGGGGGTGATCATGCGGAGGCCCCCGCGGGGACCTTGTCGAAGACCTCGTGGTGGGCGTCGAGCGATCCGAGGCGGCTCAGCGGCCAGTATCGGCACAGGCCCACGCCGACCACGTTGCCGACGGGCACGAGGCCGTGGTCGCCGTCGTCCTGGTGGTAGCGGGAGTCGGCGGAGTTGGCGCGGTTGTCGCCCATGACGAAGACGTGGCCGGCGCTGACCTTCACGCTGAACGGGAAGGCGCTGGGCTGCACGCCGGCCTTGAGGTAGGCGCTTTCGTCGATGGCGACGCCGTTGACCTTGACGGGTTGGCCGGCGCCTTCGCATTCGACGGTGTCGCCGGGCAGGCCGATGACGCGTTTGATGAGGTAGTCGCCGGCGAGCGGGCCGGAGGACTGCTCGTTGGCGAGCCAGTCGGCGGGGTCGTGGAAGACGACCACGTCGCCGCGTTTGAGTCCGAAGGCCCGCTCCGCCTGCTTGAAGGTGATGACGCGGTCGCCGGGTTCGATGGTGCTTTCCATCGACCGGGTGGGGATCTCGTAGAAGCCGACGAGGAAGATGCGGATGAGCACGACGATGAGGATCGGGATGCCGCACCAGATGAACGTGTCGAGCCAGGACATGCCCGCGTCGCGTTTGGCGCCGGAACGGGCGGCGACGTGCGCCCCCGGACCGCCCGCCCCTCCGGTCGCGCCGGCGGCCGGCGGCATGTCGGACGGGTCGATGCCGTGGTCGGCCACCGCGAAGGTGTGACGGTCGCGCGCGTCGATATCGGAATCTGCCATGGGCCCTCCTCGAAGAAACTCCGCCCATCATAATCGCGCGTCTGCCCACGCGCGGGGACGCCGGCCGCGGCGGCCGGTTCCGCAAGCGCACGCGGCATACGTCCCGAAAACGGCGAACGGCCCGGAATCATGGCGATTCCGGGCCGTCATCCTACGCATGACGCGTGATGCGAACTCACTTGGCGGAGTTGTCGCGACGCTCGACGATACGAGCGGCCTTGCCGCGCAGGGCGCGCAGGTAGTAGAGCTTGGCGCGACGGACGCGGCCGCGGCGGACCAGCTTGATGGAGTCGATGGACGGGGAGTGGACCGGGAAGCGGCGCTCCACGCCGGTGCCGAAGCTGATCTTGCGGACCACGAAGGTCTCGCGCACGCCGGCGCCCTGACGGGCGATCACCACGCCGGTGAAGGTCTGGATACGGGAGTTGTTGCCTTCCTTGATCTTCACGTTCACGTCGACGGTGTCGCCGGGACGGAAGGCCGGGATCTCCTCGGCGGGCTTGAGGTGCTTGGCGTCGAAAGCCTCGATGGCGTTGACCATGGTTGTTCCTTAGGTGCCGCCGCATATCGGCCACCGGTCGGGGCGCGTGCACGACCCGCGTCTTCCCGCGGCCCCGGGCGACATTCCGCCCGGCGAATGCACACGCCGATGTCTTCCCCTCCCGGGTCCGCCCGGAAGGGATGCCGATCCGCCGGGAGCGGGCCTTGCGGCCGCCCGGCTGGACCTGATGCGACGGGGGTTTATGCGGCGACCCCCGCCGCGGCACACAGCAATCATCTAGGTTACTGCGTGACCGGGACAGGGGTCGCGGTTCCCGCCGGCGGATGACGGCGGATGCCGACGGGAGTCGGCGGAAGCCGACGGTGCCGGCGGAGCGGGCCGTCAGCGGTCCAGTCCCTCGCTGACCTGCTGGATGGCCTTGAGGGCGGAGTCGACGGTGGCGTCGCCGGTGTAGATGTTCTGCATCTGCACGCCGATCTCGTCGTTGAGCTCCTGCGAGGTGAGCTTGCGCTCGAGCTTGGAGGAGGCCTGGCCCTTGGTCACCAGGTCGATGCTGGCCTTGGCGGACTCGGTGGCGTCGGACGGCACCTGGACCTTCATGTCCTTGGCGACCGGGGCGCCCTGCAGCGTGTTGATCCACTCCTGCTGGCCCTCGCCGGTGGTCATGAACTCGACGAACTTCATGGCGGCCTCCTTCTTCTTGGAGTCCTTGTTCACGGCCAGGCCGAAGTCCACGCCGGTGGTGGGGCCGGTGTCCTTGTCGCCCACGGTCGGGAACTCCATCATGCCCAGCTCGTCCTTCTCCACGGCGGTGCCCTTGGTCTCGTCATTGGGCAGCACCGCGGAGACGTGCCAGGAGCCGGTCGGGAAGAACGCGGTCTTGCGGGCGTAGAAGTAGTTGTCGCGGGCGTCCGGGTAGGTGGAGGTACCCACGGCGCCGTCCTGGAACAGGCCGTCGTCGATCATCTGCTTCCACGCCTTCATGGTCTTGACGAAGGTCGGGTCGGTGAAGGACTTCTTGCCTGCGGCGGCCTTGTACACGTCGCCCTCGCCGTACTGGTTGGACAGCCACACGAAGATGTCGTCGAGGTGCCAGCCGTCCTTGGCGCCCAGGGCCATCGGCATGAGGCCCTTGGAGGTGAGTTCCTTGTTCGCGGCGACCAGCTCGTCGTAGGTGGTGGGCACCTTGACGCCGTTCTCGTCGAGCAGGGTCTTGTTGTACAGGATGTACTCGGAGCCGGAGGTGATGGTCGGCATGGCCACCATCTTGCCGTCCGCGTTGGTGGTCTGCTCCACGGCGCCCTCGGCCACCTTGGAGTCCCAGCCGGGCATGTACTGGTCGGCCAGGTCCTTCATGTCCTCGGCGAAGCGGCCGTACTGCTCCACCGTGGAGCCGGCCTGCACGCCGAACACGTCCGGGCCTTCGCCGCCGGCCATCGAGGTCTGCAGCTTCTTCTGGTAGTCGGCCATCTCGGAGGTGCGCCACCAGTTGATCTTGATGTTCGGGTACTTCTTCTGGAAGGCCGCGTAGATGGTCTTCCACTGGGCGTCGGTGGGCTGCCAGGTCCAGAAGGTCAGCTCGACCGGGTCGTCCTTGGTGCCCAGCCCCTCGTCGGACCCGCCGGCGGAGCTGGAGCCGCAGCCGGCCAGAAGGCCCACGGACATGGCCAGCGCGCCCACGGCGGCGACCGTCTTCTTCATGGTGAACATGGTGTTCTCCTTTTCTTGTTCCTTTTCCTTGGGTTGGTTCACTCCGTTGTGGAAGCGGGGAAATCTATGGTTCCGGGTGGCGTTCGGGGACGATGGACGTCCTCGCGTACCCGGTCAGGCAGGTGCGGTCGAGGACGATGCGCACGCGGGCGTCCGCGTCCTCGAGCGGCATCCTCCAGGTGCGGCCCCGCACGTGCATGCGCATCACGCCGCCGACGGCCTCGACGCGCACGGTGAGCATCGCGCGACCGAGACGGTCCCGCCGGACCGCCCCGCCGATCTCGCGCAGGCGTTCCGGGGTCGCGGCCGCGTCCAGCGGCTCGCCGCCGTGCATCAGCGTCGCGCCTCCCGCGGTGATGGACATCCGGTAGCCGCCCACGGCGATGAGCGTCTGCCCGCGGTCGGCGTGCGAGGCGAAGTCGAGCACGAACCGGTTGCCGTCCAGGGGCCGGTCGAGGGTGATCGACGCGGGCCGCACGCCGCGCGGGCGCACGCCTTCCCCGATGACCAGCCGTTCGTCGGTGCGGATCTCGCGGCCGAGGTCGCGCAGGCGCGCGCCCCACAGGTTCACGTGCTCGGTGGACGCGTACGCGGCGAACCCGGCGGCGGTGCGCACGGCGAACAGGCCGGTGCGGCCGGGATCGTCGCTGATGGTGCAGGAGGCGAAGGCGCGTCCGTCGATGGACACGTCCAGCCGGCAGTAGCGGCGTTCGACGCGGTATTCATGCCACGCGTTGAGGTCGAGCCCCGCGAACCCGGAGCGGATCACGCGTTCGGAGGCAACGCCGCCGATCACGTCGACGACGGCGATCAGGCCGCGGCCGGAGTCGATCTCGACCTTGGTGAGGTTGAGGTCGTCCGCATAGCGCACCACGATGCCGAACCGTGCGCCCAGCGGCGTCACGGGGGCCTTGGCCCAGACGTCCACCACGCGTGTGGCGGAGGGTTCGCCGGACACCGCCATGAAGGAGGACTCCCCGTCGGCGACGAGCACCGGGTCGTCGGACGCGGGCGACGCCGTCGCGGCCGCGCCGGACACCACGGTCCAGTCGGGGCCGAGGCCGTCCGCGAAGTCGTCGTGGACGGTGCCGGCGAGCGGCGCGTCCTGCGCGTCGGCGGTGGGCCCGGGGGTGTCGAGCCCGTTTTCGGCGTAGTACAACGGGTCGATGCGCATCACGCGCTGCTCGGTGCCCACGTACAGTTCGTCGTCGGCGTTGCGGCCGTGGTAGACGATCCAATCGTCGACGGCGTTGGGCGCGCGCACGATGGAGTTGTGGCCGGTGCCCTCCACCCGCGGGCTGCGGATGAGCAGCGGGTCGAAGCCGGAGCCGTTGAGCTGCTTGGTCCAGTCGAGCCCGTCGATGTGCGCCTCGGTGCGGTCTGCGGGCAGCGGGGCGTGCGAGTAGCCGACGAAGTAGTCCTCGTGCTCGTAGGCGTTCGCGGAATAGGTGATGAACGCCCTGTCGCGGTACGTGAAGTAGGTGGCGCCTTCGACGGTGTGCCAGTCGCGGCCGTCGCCGAAGCGGTTGCGGGCGAAGATCTCCTCGTCCATCGTGGGCGTGATGAGCGGACGGGGCCGCCCCTCGCGCTCGAACGGGGTGACGAGGCGGTCGATCATCACCGACGTGCCGGGGCGGTCGTCGGACAGACCGGTGACCTGGTTGTCGGCGTAGAGCAGGTAGAGCCGGCCGTCGTCGCCGTAGACCACCTGGGAGTCGATGGCGAAGGTGTCGAACAGCTCCGCGCGCTTGGCGAACGGGCCGAGCGGGTCGCGGCTGACGGCCACGCGCATGATCTCGGTGTGGGTGTCGGTCTCGTCCTCGGGCATGTTCGAGAAGTACATGTGGAACACGCCGTTGATGAGGATCACGGAGGGGGCCCAGAAGTTCCTGCGGCCCGGCTCGGTGTAGCAGTAGCCGTGCGAGGTCCAGTGGACGAGGTCCGGCGAGGTGGAGACCAGGACGCCGTGCTCGTCGGTGGCGTAGCAGTAGTAGAGGCTGCGGCAGCGGATCACGAACGGGTCCGGGGCGGTGTGGACGGCGCCGTCCGCGTACGGGACCGGGTTCACGTACGTGTGCTCGGTGATCGGGGCCGTCGCGGGGGCGGATGCATGTGCGGTCATCTCGTTCACCTCAGCTCTTCACGGCGCCGGCGGTGATGCCGGACTGCAGCCACTTCTGGCTGATCAGGTAGACGATGATGGACGGGATGGTCATGAGGATCAGGGCGGCGTATTCCTGGGCGACCATCTCCGGGGTCTGGCTGCGGGTCTCCATGAAGTAGGTGGAGGCGAGCGTGACGGTGTACTTGGTCTCGTCGCGGATGAGCAGCAACGGGATGAGGTATTCGTTCCAGGAGTAGACGAAGGTGAGCACGCCGGTGGTGGCGATCATCGGGGTGGACACGGGCATGAGGATGCGCAGGTAGATGCGCCAGGTGGAGCAGCCGTCCACGCGCGCCGCCTCGATGAGCTCGTTGGGGATGCCGTCGAAGTAGTTGCGCCACAGCAGCAGCATCTGCAGGGCGTTGAACGCCACGAGCGGGATGATCATGCCGAGGTAGGTGTTGGTCAGGCCGAAGGTCTTGATGGTGAAGAACAGCGGCATGGTGACCGAGGCGATCGGCACGGCCATGCAGGCGAGCATCGCCACGTAGATGACGTTCTGGCCGATGAACTTCATCTTGGAGAAGGCGAAGCCCGCGAGCGAGGTGATGAACACCACCACGACGGCCGTGGCCAGGGCGATGAACAGCGAGTTGAACACCACGCGGAAGTAGTGCACGTCCGGGTTGGCGATGACCGAACGGTAGCTTTCGACGCCGCCCACCTGCAGGGACTTGGTGATGGCCGTGACGATGGGGAACAGCCAGATCGCCAGGAAGAAGAACAGGACCACGTACATGATCGTCGTGGTGCTGATTTTGCGCTTCATGATGCGTTCCTTTCCCGATTCACCGGTTGGCCCGGTTGTTGACGACGACCTGGATGATGGAGAGCACCACGGCGATGATGAGCACCATCACGCCGATGGCCGCGGACAGGCCGCCGTTGAACTGCTGGACGCCGGCCTTGTACAGGTAGGTGTTGAGGAACTCGGTGGAGCGGCCGGGGCCGCCGCCGGTGGTCTGGATGACGATGTCGAAGGTCTTCAGGGAGCCTACGATGCCGAGCAGGATGAGCGTGTTGGTGGTGCCGGACAGGTTCGGGATGGTGATGCGGAACAGCGTGTTCCAGAACCCGCAGCCGTCGATCTTGGCGGCCTCGTAGATGTCCTCCGGGATGGACATGAGCCCGGCGTAGTAGATGATCATCGAGAAGCCCATCCATTCGAAGATGTTGATGGCGCAGATCGAATAGAGCGCTATCTTCGGGTCGCCGAGCCAGCTCTGGGCCAGGAAGTCAAGGTGCAGGAAGCGCAGCGCCTCGTTGATGGCGCCGACGTTCGGGTCCATGATGATGCGGAAGATGGCGGCGATGATGACCGGCGCCATGGCGATCGGCATGAAGAAGATGGCCTTGAAGAAGTTCGATCCGGGCAGCCGCTCCTTGAGGATGACGGCGAGGATGAGGCCGAGGCCGGCCTGGATCACCACGGTGACGACCATGAAGATGATGTTGTTCTTCAGCGCGGTCCAGAACACCGATCCGGGCGCGAGCAGCTTGGCGTAGTTTTTCAGCCCGATGAAGTCCATCTCGTCGGAGATGCCGTCCCAGTCGGTGAACGACGTGGCCACGGTGAAGCCGATGCAGTAGTAGATGAACACGCCGGAGAGGATGACCAGCGGCGCGATGAACAGGTACGGGCGCAGCTTGGCCTTCCACGAGTTCATCGATTCGCCGTCGGCGCGGGCTCGGCTTCGCGATGCCCGATCGACCCCTCCCCCGCGGGCCGCGGCCTTCGTCCGGCCAGCGGAAACGCCCTGTGCGTTCGCCGTCATGGTGACCTCCCTTGGTTCCTGGTTCCCGAACTCTCTTGTAGAACGTTTCAGAACTGATGGGTGGAACACTGCCGGAAAACCGCCTCGGCAATGATTCCACGCCCTTCCGGGGCCGCTGCGCCCCGGTTTTTCTAGAACGTTTCAGATTTGTTTGACGGTCTCAATTCTATAACGATTCAGAATCGTGTCAAATCATGGATGCCGACAGGCCCTCACCCGTTGGGGCCATTGGCGACACGCCGACGCCGAACATCCCGTCGCACCGGCACGGGCGCGACCGGGCGACCCGACGGACCGGGCGGACGAGTTCACACCCGCGGGGAGGAATCGCGGTACCTGAGCCGGAAGGCGACGTCTATGCGGCTTCGGGGCGCACGCCCGCCCGCCTCGAGCTGGCTCAGGATCGACTCTATCCCCAGCCTGGCCACCTGCGCGCGGTCCGGATCCACGGTGGTCAGCGAGGGGATCGTGTACTTCGCCTCGTCGATGTCGTCGAACCCCACCACGCGCACGCTCTCCGGCACGCGCACGCGCATCTCGCGCAGCTGGCTGATCACGCCCATGGCGAGCAAGTCGTTGAGCGCGAAGATGCCGTCCGGCCGGATGCCCTGCGCGTACATGTCGCGCACGGCCTTGGCGCCCTCGGCGCTGGTCCAGTCGCCGATCTCGCGGATCAGTTCGGGGCGCAACGGGCGCCCGTAGTCGGCGAGCGCGGCCACGTACCCTTTGGTGCGCATGGAGCGCGACGACGCCACCGTGTCGTCCAGGGTGCCCCCGATCACCGCTATGGTGCGGCAGCCGGCCTTGAGCAGATGTTCGGTCGCGGCCTGGGCGGCGGCCTCGTTCGCGATCAGCACGTGCGGCGCCGGCGCGCCGAACACGCGTTCGCCCAGGATCACCAGCGGGTAGTCGCCTTCGAGCTCGTGGACGTCCTCGGCGCGCAGCTGGGTGGGGCTCAGGATCAGGCCGTCGGTCATGTTGCTGGCCATGGCGCGGGCGCTGTCGATCTCGCGGCGGCGGTCGTTGCCGGTCGATTCGATGATCACGCGGTAGCCGTGTTCGCGCGCCTGCTTGATCATCTCCTCGGCGAGTTCGGCGAAGTAGATCTGGTTGAGGTCCGGCAGGGACAGGGAGATGAGGCCGGTGCGCCCGGACCTGAGGTTGCGGGCCTGCCGGTTGGCGACGTAGCCGAGCTCGTCGATGGCTTTGCGGATGCGTTCGCGCGTGGCGGCTTTCATGTACGGGTAGTCGTTGAGATAGTTCGAGACGGAGGCCACCGAGACCTGCGCGCGCTTCGCCACGTCGTGGAGCGTCGCCTTGCGTGAGCCCGCGGCCATCCGAGTACCTCCCTGCCGGATACGCCGCGCGGGGCGCTGTGGCGCCGGCGCGGACACGAACCGTTCTGAAATGATTCAGATTCCAGCTCCAGCATAACCCACGGGTCGCGCGGCCGCGCGCGGCGTATCGGAGGTCAGCGGCGCGCGGCCATAAGCCTTGCCACGGCGGCGCGGATGGCGGGTTCGGCGGCCATGGGATCGTCGATGCGTTCGACCGAACGCTCGATCGGGCACATGCCGTCGCCCGCACGGTCGAGGATGACCGGCACCAGGGTGCCGTAGGACGCCGCGATGCCGTGGGCACGCAGGGCGGCGAGTCCGGCCTCGCTCATCGTGCGCGCCCACACGGACTTGGCGCCGAGACGGGCGTAGAGCAGGGCGGCGCCCTTGCCGACCACGCGGTCGGCGGCGCAGAACCCGTCGAGGCGGCGGTGTTCGGCGAGCCAGACGAGCAGCGGCCGCACGCCCCGGCCGGTGCCGGTCAGCGTCTCGACGCGGCCGTCCGCGTCGGTGCGGCGGGCCACGCAGCCGAGGGCGTCATCGGCGAGCAACGCGGCACGGGCGCGGGAGAGGTCCGCGGTGCCTTCAGTCACGATGACGGTCCACGACGGCCATGACGACGGGGACGAGCACCCATTGCAGCACGAGGCCGGGCATGCCGGTGCCGACGGCCGTCCACACGCTCGCGACCGTCATCTGCGTGTTCCCGAGGAACGCGACGGCCACGGCGATGGCGAGCGCGTCGACCAGGCGGCCGGCGACCTGGGCGGCGAGGAGCTTGCCCAGCCATCCGAGCGGGGACGGCACGGCGACGGGCAGGCGCACGCCGCGCAGCAGGCCGGCGAACAGGCCGTAGGAGGCGAGTTCGATGACCATGAACGGCACCATCGGGGCCATCGGCATGCCGGTGAGGGCGAAGCTCGCGAGCGGGGCGAGCGCGCCGGTGGCGAGTCCCGCGAACGGGCCGGCGAGCAGCCCCACGAGCAGTACGGGCAGGTGCATGGGCAGCAGGGTCTGGCCGATCATCGTGCCCAGGCCCGTCGCGGCGCCGGCGAGGTGGAAGACCTGCGGCAGGGCGACGGCGGCCACGACGGCGATGATCGTGGCGATGGATTGGAACTTCACGGACGGCAGCGCGTAGGCGCGGGCCGAAGCGGTGGTTTGCGGTTGCATGATGGATGCTCCTTCGGGATGTCAGCGCTTGTCGAGGTCGACGAGCTGGTATTCGCGGCTGCCGAGGCCCATCTCGACGGCGTGTTCGATGGTGTGGATGCCGTGGCGCGATTCGATGCGCTCGATGAGCGGCTCCTTGTTGTCGTGCGAGACGTAGACCATGTCGACGCACGCCTGGTCGACGGCCACCGGGTCGAGCGAGGCGCAGATGCCGATGTCGTCCATGACGGGCGCGTGCGGGTTGCCGTCGCAGTCGCAGTCGACGGACAGGTTGTTCATCACGTTGACGAAGCACATCTCGCCCTTGAGCGTGTTGAACACGGCGGTGGCGGCTTCGGCCATGGCTTCGAGGAACGCGTCCTGGTCGCCGCCGAACGGGTTGGGCAGGATCTCGTCCTGTCCGGAGTGGAGGCGCTTCTTGCCGCGCGAGGAGGCCATGCCGATGGAGATGTTCTTCAGGGCGCCGCCGAAGCCGCCCATCATGTGCCCTTTGAAGTGCGAGAGCACGGCGTAGTAGTCGTAGTCCGGGAAGTGGGAGCCGACGATGTCGGCGGTGATGCGCCTGCCGCCCTCCACGGGGATCTCGATCTCGCCGTCCTCGTCCTGGATGTCGCAGGGCGCGATGTCCGTGAACCCGTGCTCGCGGATGGTCTTCCAATGGTGTTCGGTGGTGTCGCGGGTGCCCGCGTACGCGGTGTTGCATTCGACGATGGTGCCGTCGAGCCGCTGCACGAGGTCCATGATGAGCGCCGGTTGCAGATAGTGCGTGTTGCCGCCTTCGCCGGAGCTGAGCTTGACGGCCACTTTGCCCTGCGGTTTCGCGCCGAGCGCGTCGTAGGCGCGCATGAGGCCCGCCGGGCTGATGTCGCGGGTGAAATAGACCTTGGGCGCCATCGGGTAGTCGGTTTCGTGCGCCCCGGGGGTCCTGTCCGTTCCGGTCGTCGTGGTCATGTCCTGCCTCCTTGCCTGCATGATTGACTTCCGGTTCCAAGGATAGACGCCCGGGGCGCCCGGGCCGTCTCACATGAGCCAGTGGGTGGCGCAGGCGGCGAGGAAGACAAGCAGGCCGAGGCGCATGACCGGCACCATGCCCGTGCCCATCCATGAGTAGGGGCCGGGGTGTTCGAGCGCGTTCCACCGCTTGGTGGAGAGGCGCAGCAGCACGACCGCCGCCACGACGAGCACGGCGAACACCGCCCAGCCCGTGGCGGAGGCGGCTTCGGGGGTCATCATGTCGGAGAACAGCGCGGGCAGGAAGATCCAGCAGGCGCCGGCGAGCGACGTGCAGCCGGATTCGAGGCCGATGCGCACGTAGTCGTCCTCGTCGCCCTTGGCGTGGGCGCGGCCGGTCCACAGGAACGACACCGCGGCGATGAGCAGCGCCGCGATCACGAGGAACGCCGCCCAGCGCAGGTAGGTGGAGTCGACGTAGAACTCGCTGGGGATCACGAACAGGCCGGCGACGACGAACGTGACGGCGGCGACCATGCGTCCATACAGCGACTGGGCGTCGCTGCCGCCGAACGGCCAGCCGAAGATCATCATCATCGTGGCGGAGGCGGCCAGCATGCCCGAGCCGATGATGCCGCCCGGCGTGCGGACGCCGAGCGTGTAGACGATGCCGAAGAGCAACGCGTAGGAGATCATCTGCGTGATGACCACGGTGAACTCGCCGTGCCTGGTCATGCCCGGGCGCACCGGGCCGGTGGCGGCGCGTCCCTTCGCCTGGCCGCGCGACGCGCGGTCGTCGCGCACGCGCACGGTGTGCGTCCGCGCCTCGGCGGCCTGTTCGCGTTCGGCCTTGCGGCGTTCGAGCTTGCGTTGCTTCTGCGGGCTTCTGGTTGCCATGTCGTTTCCTCGTCTCCCCTACGAATGATGCCCGGCGCCGTCGAGGCGCCGGGCATCATCTTACTTCACCCCGAACCGGCGGGGAATCCCGTCGGTTCAGTCAATTCCGCAATCAGAACTCGCGGTTCTTACGGTACAAACGGTCCAGTGGACCGTTTGTGGATAGGCCCAACCGAGCCAACCCGCAGGAACGAATCCCGATCGACGCGGATCCGATCAGAACTCGCGGTTCTTACGGTAGAACTCGATCAGCGACTGCGTGGACGCATCCTGGGCGGCGAGGGCCTCGTCGTCCTTGGAGATGGCCGGGGTGATCTGCTTGGCGAGCTGCTTGCCAAGCTCGACGCCCCACTGGTCGTAGGAGTCCAGGCCCCACACGGTGCCCTCGACGAAGGTGATGTGCTCGTACAGGGCGATGAGCTCGCCGAGCGCGAACGGGGTCAGGGCCACGCCGAAGATGGAGGTGGTCGGGCGGTTGCCGGTGAACACGCGGGCCGGGACGATCTCCTCCGGCGTGCCCTCGGCGCGCACCTCGTCGGCGGTCTTGCCGAACGCGAGCGCCTTGGTCTGCGCGAAGTAGTTGCCGAGGAACAGCTCGTGCACGTCCTGGTCGCCGTCCTTGGTCGGGTTCGGGGTGTTCACGAACGCGATGAAGTCGGCCGGGATGAGCTGGGTGCCCTGGTGGATCAGCTGGTAGAAGGCGTGCTGGCCGTTGGTGCCCGGCTCGCCCCAGAAGATCTCGCCGGTCTCGGTGGTGACGGGGGTGCCGTCCCAGCGCACGGACTTGCCGTTGGACTCCATGGTGAGCTGCTGCAGGTAGGCCGGGAAGCGGTGCAGGTACTGGTCGTACGGCAGCACGGCGTGGGAGGCGGCCTTGAAGAAGTTGCGGTACCAGACGTTGAGCATGCCGAGCAGCACGACGACGTTCTTCTCGAACGGCGTGTTGGCGAAGTACTCATCGATCTCGTGGAAGCCGTGCAGGAACTCCTCGAAGCGGGCCGGGCCGAAGACGACGGCCAGGGAGGTGCCGACGGCGGAGTCGACGGAGTAGCGGCCGCCGACCCAGTTCCAGAAGCCGAACGCGTTGGCCGGGTCGATGCCGAACTCGGCGACCTTCTCCAGGTTGGTGGAGACGGCGACGAAGTGCTTCTTGATGGCCTCGGCCTTCTGGGCCTCGTCGTTGTCGGAGATGGCGCCGTTGGCGGCGAGCTCCTCGAGCAGCCAGGTGCGGGCCTCGCGGGCGTTGGTCAGGGTCTCCAAGGTGGTGAAGGTCTTGGAGACGATGATGAACAGGGTGGTCTCCGGATCGAGGCCCTTGGTCTTCTCGGCCAGGTCGTTCGGGTCGATGTTGGAGATGTAGCGGGCGGAGATGCCGGCGTCCGCGTACGGCTTGAGCGCCTCGTACGCCATGACGGGGCCCAGGTCGGAGCCGCCGATGCCGATGTTGACGACGGTCTCGATCTTGCGGCCGGTCACGCCGGTCCACTTGCCGGAGCGCACGTCGTCGGCGAAGGCGTAGATCTTGTCGAGGGTCTCACGCACGTCCTTGACGGTGTCCTGGCCGTCGACGATGTACTTGCCCTCGTCCTCGACCGGGCGGCGCAGCGCGGTGTGCAGCACGGCGCGGTCCTCGGTGTTGTTGATGTGGACGCCGCTGTACATGGCCTTGATGCGCTCGTCGAGCTTGACTTCCTTGGCGAGGTGCACGAACAGCTGGAGGGTCTCCGGCTTGATGAGGTTCTTGGACAGGTCGAAGTGCAGGTCGCCGGCGTCGAAGCTCAGCTCCTTGACGCGGTCGGAGTCTTCGGCGAACCACTTCTTGAGGCTGATGCCCTCGGCCTGAAGCTCGTCGTAGTGCTTCTGCAGGGCGACCCACGCCGGGGTGGTGGTGGCGTCAATGGGAGGATTGATGGCCATGGATTCCATTCCTTTCATCATTGATTGGAAACGGCGTGCGGGCCGCTTGGTCGCCGGTCCGCCTACCGTTCCGTATCACGCAACAGAATACTCACAAAAGCGGACACAACAACACAAAAAGAACACCGGACTACGCCCCGGCGACGTAGCGGTGAACGGACGGGGTCACACGCCCATCAGCGCGTGGGCGCCGGCCATCATCACCAGGGCGATGATGGCGGTGAACGCGAGCGAGAACCCGGCGAGCTTCGCGTTGCCGAGCACCTTGTCGGTGAACAGCGTGGAGAAGATGGCGATCGGGGCGAGCACGCAGATCACGAGCACCGCGCGGATCTCGGCGGTGAACGGCAGCAGGAACCACGCGACGCACGCGAACGCGACGGCGAACGGCAGACGCCAGGCGACCACCGCCATCACCTCCTTCACGTCGTGGCCGCCGCGCGGCAGGTCCATGAGCATGCCGACCATGAACATCGAGCAGAACGCGTTCGCGCCGCTCAACGGCTGGGTGATGGTCGCGATCCAGTCGGGGATGCGGATGTTCGCGGCCATGAGCACGACCATGAGCATGTAGGTGTCGAACGGCACGGAACCGAAGAAGCTTTTGAACACGTTCTTGGCGAAGGCGCGCCGGGCGAGGCGTCGGGCGTCGCGGTCCTTCGGCCTCTCGTACGGCAGGGTGGGCGCGTCGCCCGCATGCTGTTCGGCGAGCGTCTTGCCCGGCCGGATGTGCAGCAGCTGCTGGGTCATGACGTTCGTGCCGGCGGCGACCATGACGCAGTTGCCGATGTCGAACATGGCGGCGGGCACCACCGCGCCCGCGCCCCAGAACGCGGTGACGACCGGGAAGCAGAAGCAGCCGAGGTTGAAGCCGGCACCGTTGAGCATGAGGAACGCGCGGTCGGCCACGTTGCGCCGGCGCGTGGTCAGGTAGATGAGCACGGGCGGGACGAGCGCGCAGCAGAAGCCGAACACGCTGAGCCACAGATAGCTCATGTCGTGCGGGTTCGTGGCGAACGAGTAGACGACCGCGCCGGGCAGCACGACGTTGAACTCGGCGGTCTGGATGACGCGGTAGTCCTTCGCGCCGAACAGGCCGAAGCGCTTGAACAGGTATCCGGCCAGGATGATGAGCAGCAGCGAGGCCGGGCCGAGTATCGCCGACATGGTCTTCCCTCCCCCACCCCGCGGCCGTGCGGTCCCGGATTGGACGGGCCCGGGGATGTGTGCGTGCGCGAGATGGGACTCGAACCCACACGTCCGAAGACACAGGAACCTAAATCCTGCGCGGCTACCATTACGCCACTCGCGCGCAAGAAGACAATCTATCAGTCGGCGGGGAGAACATCGGGGGCAATCCTGCGGACCGGACGAGACCGGACGGGTCCGGACGCAGGCCGGCACGGACCGGCCGGCAACGAAAAACCCGGGTTCGGAAAGGACCGAACCCGGGTGCCGGAGCCACTTGTCAGAATCGAACTGACGACCTGCTCATTACGAGTGAGCCGCTCTACCGACTGAGCTAAAGTGGCTTTGCGCTTGGGAAGCATACGCTACCCATGCACAAGAGAAGAAGTATAGGGCACATCACGGAAAACGCCAAACCGGTGCGCCCCGCGTGTCGCGCGCTAGCGCAGCAGCGCCTCGATGGCCGGCACGAGCGCCTTCAAGGCCTTGCCGCGGTGCGAGATCGCGTTCTTCTCGGACGGCGTCATCTCGGCGCTGGTCAGCGGTTCGCCCTCATGGTCGGGATCGTCGCTGACGCGGCCCGGCTGGTCGTCCGGCACGAAGATCGGGTCGTATCCGAACCCGTGCTCGCCGCGGGGCCGGCGGATGATGCGGCCGGGCATCTCGCCGACCTCCACCGTCTCGGAGACGATGACGTGGTGGGCGGCGAGCGTCGCGTCGTCTCCCGAGGCGACGGCGTCGCCCGAGGTGGCGTCCACCTCGTCGCCGGGCACGACGAGCGCGGCGGCGCAGCGGAAGCGGGCGGTGCGCTTCGCATCCGGGATGTCCTCGATCTGGGCGAGCAGCAGCGCATTGTTCGCCTTGTCGTGGCCGTGCGCGCCGGCCCAGCGGGCGGAAAGGATGCCGGGGGCGGCGCCCATCACGTCCACGATGAGGCCGGAATCATCGGCGACGGCGGGCAGGCCGGTGCGGCGGGCCACGTCACGCGCCTTGAGCAAGGCGTTCTCCTGGAAGGTGACGCCGGTCTCGACCGGGTCGGGCAGGTGCAGCGAGCCGGCGGAGACGAGCTCCACCCGGGCGGCGTCCGCGCCGAGGTCCTCCTCGAGGATGCGGCGGATCTCCACGAGCTTGCCTTCGTTGTGCGTGGCTACGACGAGTTTCATGCGGGTTCCTTCTTGTTCGATGGGTCGGATCGGCGGACGTCCGTCAGTCGAGGGCGAGCGCGGCGCGCTGGGCGGCCTGCAGCTCCTTGTTGCCCTTCTCGGCGAGGTCGAGCAGCACGCCGAGCTCGGCGCGCGTGAACGGGCGGTGTTCGGCGGTGCCCTGCAGTTCGATGAACGCGCCGTGGCCGGTCATCGCCACGTTCATGTCGGTCATGGCCTGGCTGTCCTCCACGTACGGCAGGTCGAGCATCGGCGTGCCGTTGATGACGCCCACGGACACGGCGGACACGTAGTCGGTGACGACCTGGTCGGCGGACTTGATGTGGCGGTTCGCCTCGGCCCAGCGCATCGCGTCGACGAGCGCGACGAACGCGCCGGTCACGGAGGCGGTGCGGGTGCCGCCGTCGGCCTGGAGCACGTCGCAGTCGATCTGGATCTGGTTCTCGCCCAGTGCCTTCATGTCGACGACGCCCCTGAGGCAGCGGCCGATGAGACGGCTGATCTCGTGCGTGCGGCCGCCGATCCTCCCCTTGACGGATTCGCGGTCGGTGCGCTCCTTGGTGGCGCGCGGCAGCATCGCGTATTCGGCGGTGACCCAGCCGAGTCCGGAGTCCTTGCGCCAGCGCGGCACGGTGGGCGTGAACGTGGCGGTGCACATCACGCGCGTGTTGCCGCATTCGATGAGCACGGAGCCTTCCGGCGCGTCCGTGAAGTGGCGGGTGATGCGCACCGGACGCAGTTCGTCGACCTTGCGTCCGTCCTGACGGGTGATGGAACGATTGCCCAGCATATCTGTGATTTCAACCATACGGCCCAGCTTACGCCACGGATCCGGACCTCACCGGCCCAGCAGGGGCTTGGGCGGCAGGATGCGGTCGACGACGAAGACGAGCAGGCTCAGCGCGAGGAACCCGACGGCCAGTTTGCCGCAGTTCATGCCGAACCGCGTCCATCCCAGGACGTTGAGGTCGATGAACGTGTACGGGTACGGGTTGCCGCCCGCCGCCGGCCCGCCCGTGGGGAGCATGGCGGCGCGCACGAGCACGAACGCGAGGTACGCGGGGAAGTAGATGAGCCACGAGAACATGTAGTGCCACCGGAACCGGCGGTGCGGGTCGAACGCGATGAAATCGACGACCGCCATGATCGGCGCCACCCGGTGCAGCCAGGTGTTGGTCATCACCCCGAGCACCTGCGGCACGTACGCCGGGTCGTCCGGCGGCATGAGCAGGAACGCGACCACGGCCGTGACCACCGCGTACAGGGTGAGGCACCCCTTGAGCCAGGCGGGCGGCTGGACGCCCCTGAGGATGCTGGCCGCCCCGGCCCAGAGCATCACGACGCCGAGCGCGAACCCGGTCTGGAACGTGAAGTACGTCCAGAATTCGGGCCGGCCCCACGCCTCGTACGTGCCGACGAAGCACATGGCGGCGATCGCCAGCCGCCACAATCCCGCGATGAATCCCATACCGCCAGTGTACGCAGTTCACGATTGTCCCGCCCGGGGAATCGTGAACCGGAAACGCACACGGCCGCACACCCGACGCATCGGACATCGGCCCGGTTCCGGGCCCGCCGATGTCCGTTCGCACACGTCCCCGGTTCACGATTGCCGTAACCGGAATCCCGTGAACCGGAGTAGGCTGGTTGGCAACGCTAACAGAGAGCCCCATCGGGTCAAGGGAGAGAACATGGATTATTCACCGGCGTTGATGACCGACATGTACGAATACACGATGCTGGACGCGTGCCTCAAGGACGGCACCGCGAACCGCAAATGCGTGTTCGAGGTGTTCACGCGTCACCTGCCCGAAGGCCGCCGCTACGGCGTGGTCGCCGGCACCGGCCGCATCCTCGACGCGCTCGAGCGCTTCCACCTCGACGACGAGGACCTGCGCTTCCTCGCCGACCGCCACGTGGTGAGCCCCGAGACCATCAAGTGGCTCGAGGACTTCCGCTTCTCCGGCACCATCAAGGGCTACCGCGAGGGCGAGATGTTCTTCCCGAACTCCCCCATCCTCGAGATCGAGGGCACGTTCGGTGAATGCACGCTGCTCGAGACGCTCGTGCTGTCCGTCCTCAACTACGATTCCGCGGTCGCCTCCGCGGCCAGCCGCATGGTCTCCGCCGCGAAGGACCGCCCCTGCATGGACATGGGCGGGCGCCGCACCAACGAGTGGGCGGCCGTCGCCGCCGCACGCGCCGCGGTGGTCGGCGGCTTCAAGGGCACCGCCAACCTGCTCGCCGCGCAGATGTACGGCCTCAAGGCCATCGGCACCGCCGCACACTGCTTCACGCTCGTGCACGACACCGAACGCCAGGCCTTCGAGTCGCAGATCGCCGCGCTCGGCAAGAACACGACGCTGCTGGTCGACACGTACAACATCGAGGAGGCCGTCAAGACGGCCGTCGAGGTCGCCGGACCGGAACTCGGCGGCGTGCGCATCGACTCGGGCGACCTCGCCCTGATGGCGCAGCGCGTGCGCAACCAGCTCGACGCGCTCGGCGCCACGAACACGAAGATCACCGTCACCAACGACCTCGACGAGTACGCGCTCGCCGCGCTGCAGACCGCGCCGGTCGACTCGTACGGCGTGGGCACGATGCTCGTCACCGGTTCGGGCGCCCCCACCTGCGCGATGGTGTACAAGCTCACCGAACGCGAGGGCGCGGACGGCACGATGCAGACGGTCGCCAAGAAGTCGAAGAACAAGGCCACCGTGCCGGGCAGGAAGCTCGCCTACCGCTCCTACGAGTACAACCTGGCCGACGTCGAGCACGTGGTCTCCGGCTCCGAGGAGCAGCTGGCCGCGTTCACGCCCGACGAGGGCTGGAAGGACCTCATGGTCACCTACGCGGACCATGGCGACATCGACCCGCAGTGGCAGGGCCACGACGCCATCATGCGCGCGCACGAATACCGCGCCAAGGCGCTGGCCGAGCTGCCCATCGCCGCCCAGAGCCTCATGCGCGGCGACCCGGTGATTCCGACAGAGATCACGGTCCTGTAAGGACCGACCTCCTGCAACGACGAAGGTGGGGCGCACCCGAAAGGGCGCGCCCCACCTTCGCATATGCCAGCCGAACAGGGACTCAGCGGCCGGTGATCTCGGAGCCGATGACCTTTTCGGCCAGGGCCTTCGGGCCGCGCGTGACGGCGACCGCGCCGGAACGCACCAGTTCGATGACGCCGTAATGCTCCAGCAGACCCAGCAGCGCGTCGATCTTGCCTTCCGCACCGGTGGCCTCGATGGTCAGCGACTCGGGGTTCACGTCGACCACACGCACGCGGAACAGGCGCACGATCTCGAGCACGTCGGAACGGTTGGACTCGTCCGCCGCCACCTTGATGAGCACGAGCTCGCGCTCCACCGTGGTGTTCGGGTCGAGCTCGACGATCTTGAGCACGTGCAGCAGCTTGTTGAGCTGCTTGATGATCTGCTCGAGCGGCACGGCCTCCACGTCGGCCGTGACGGTCACGCGGGAGATGTCCGGGCGCTCGGTGGGCGAGACGGACAGCGAGTTGATGTTGAACGCGCGGCGGGCGAACAGGCCGGCGATGCGGGCCAGCACGCCCGGACGGTTCTCCACCAGCACGGACAGCGTATGGCGCTCGGAACCGGGCTTGGATGCGGGGTAGTTCGCGGGCATGTCAGTTCTCCTTCCCGTTCTCGGCGACATCGGCGGCGGCCGCGGCGTTCACGTACGCGTCTCCGGCCTCGTCGTCCAGCAGGGGCTTGACGCCCGGGCGGTACGTCACCTCGTCGTTCGACTTGCCGGCGGCGACCATCGGCCACACCATGGCGTCCTTCCACACGCGGAAGTCGATGAGCACCGGACGGTCGTCGATCTCGTTCGCCTTCCTGATGGCCTCGACGGCCTCCTCCTCGGTGAACGCGCGGAACGCGACACAGCCGTAGGCTTCGGCCAGCTTCACGAAGTCCGGCACCTCGAGCGGCAGCTCGCCGGCGGCGGCCTGCGCGTCGCCCTCGGCGCCGTGCGCCTCGCCGTCGAGCAGGTTCGTCTGCGAGTAGTGGTGGTCGTAGAACAGGGTCTGCCACTGGCGGACCATGCCGTACACGGAGTTGTTGAGCAGCGCGATCTTCACCGGCGTGCGCGCGAAGAACGCGGCCGCCAGCTCCTCGCTGGTCATCTGGAAGGAGCCGTCGCCGTCGATGAGCCACACCGGCTTCTTCCCGTCGAACTCGCGGGCCGAACCTACGGAGGCGCCGATCGCGGCCGGCAGGCCGAAGCCCATCGTGCCGAGGCCTCCGGAGGAGATCCACGACTTCGGGTTCTCGAAGTCGATGAACTGCGTGGCCCACATCTGGTGCTGGCCCACGCCGGTCACCCAGATGGTGGACGGGTCTGCCATGTCGGAGAGGGTCTTCACGACCCACTGCGGGGCGAGCGATCCGTCGGTCGGCTCGTCCCAGGTCATCGGGTACTGCTTGCGCCAGTAGTCGATGCGGTCCCACCACGGCTTGTGGTTCGGCTTGGGCGTGATCGCCTGCGCGCGTTCGATCTCCGGGATGAGGTCGTCGAGCACGGTGGCCACGTCGCCCACGATCGGCACGTCCGGCGTGCGGTTCTTGCCGATCTCGGCCGGGTCGATGTCGATGTGGATGACGCGCGCGCCGGGCGCGAACGCGTCGAGCTTGCCGGTCACGCGGTCGTCGAAGCGGGCGCCGATGGCGACGAGCAGGTCGCAGCGCTGCACGGCGCCGGTGGCGGCCACCGTGCCGTGCATGCCGAGCATGCCGAGGTTGTGCGGGTCGGAGTCGGGCACGATGCCGCGCGCCGGCAGCGTGGTGACGATCGGCGCGTCGGCGATTTCGGCGAGGCGCCTGACCTGCGCGCCGGCGTTGGAGCGCATGGCGCCGCCGCCCACGTACAGCACCGGGCGGTACGACTGGTTGAACAGCTTCGCGGCGTCGGACAGCACGCGGCCGTGCGCCTTCGTGGTGGGGTTGTAGCCGGGCAGGATCATGCGCTGCGGCCACGAGTAGTACATGTCGCCCACCTGCGCGGTCTTCGTGAGGTCCACGACGACCGGGCCGGGGCGGCCGGTGGAGGCCACGTGGAACGCCTCGGCGAGCACGCGCGGGATGTCCTGGGCGCGGGTGACGAGGTACGAGTGCTTGGAGACCGGGTAGGTCATGCCGACGATGTCGGCCTCCTGGAAGGCGTCGGTGCCGATCGCGTTGACGCCCACCTGGCCGGTGATGACGACCATCGGCACGGAATCCATGTTCGCGTCCGCGATGGCGGTGACCACGTTGGTGGCGCCCGGTCCGGACGTCACGATGCATACGCCCACCTTGCCGGTGGCGACCGCGTAGCCTTCCGCGGCGTGGCCGGCGGCCTGCTCGTGGCGCATCAGGATGAAACGGAACTTCAGATCGTCGTTGATCTGGTGGTAGACGGGCAGGATCGCGCCGCCCGGGATGCCGAACACGTCGGTGACGCCCAGATCCTCCAGGGAACGGACCAGCGCCTGCGCGCCGGTCATCTTCTCGCCGTCGACGATGGTCTGCTTGTCGTTCGCGGGCGTCTTGGGCACGCCGCTGAAAGCCTGCAAAGGCGTGGGTAAAGCCATATTCCTCTCACACTTCACTACTTGCTGGTCCTCGCCGGAGCCGCCCGGGGTGGGTCTCCCGGAACCGGAACCGGCCTCGTCGCAGGGGGACGGCCGGTTCGTGACCGGCCGCCGACGCGTGTGCTCCCAGTCTATTCGCTTCGCCGACGTTTGCACGGCGCGGCCCAATGGGCGGAACGCCGCCGGATCGGGCGCGCCGGCGATGCGCGGGCGTCAGTCGTCGAGCCTGTGCCAGGCGATCTCGGCGGCGGCCAGCTGGGCCTTGCGCTTGCTGGAGCCGCGCGCGGTGCCGAGCACCGTCTCGTCGTCGCCGAGCGTGACGCGCGCGGTGAACACCTGCGCGTATTCCGGCCCGGAGACGGACATGTGGTAGACCGGCTCCGGCCGGCCCATCTTGTGCGCCTTGACCGTCAGCGAGGTCTTCCAGTCGAGCGCGGGACCCTCGGTGGCGACCTCGGCGAGCGTGTCGTCGACGAGGCGGTGCACGACCTTGCGCGCGCCGTCGATGCCGTGTTCGACGAACGTCGCGCCGATGAGCGATTCGACGATGTCGCACAGGATGGAGCTCTTGTTCGCGCCGCCCTGCGCCGCCTCGCCGCGGCCGAGCAGGATGTACGGCTCGACGTGCAGCTTCGTGCGGGCGATGGCGCTCAGCGCCTCCTCGCTCACCGCCTTGGCGCGCATCTTGGCGAGCTGGCCTTCGGTCATGTCCGGGTGGATGCGGAAGAGGGTCTCGGTGGCGACGAGCTCGAGCACGGCGTCGCCGAGGAACTCGAGGCGTTCGTAGTGCTTGACGCCGGGGTGCTCGTGCGCGAAGGAGCGGTGGGTGAGCGCCTGCACGAGCAGGTCCGGGCTGATCGTCGTGCCCAGGCGTTCCAGCAGTTCGTTGGCGGCGTCGCCGGACGGGCCGGCGGTGCGCACGACGTGCCCGGTCCCTTCGGCGCCGGCGGTGCGCGCGGCGTGCTCGGATGGCATGGTATCGGTCATTTCGTTATGCTCCTGACTACGCGAAAGCCCCGCCACCCGTCGATGGCAGGGCTTTCTTTCGTGCCGTTGTCAATCAGCTATCACACGGATCACTTGGCGTGACCGGCGCGGATGGCCTCACGGTAGATGCGGCCACGGAAGGAACCGCAGCTCGGGCAGGCCATGTGCGGCAGGGCCGGCTCGCCGCAGTTCGGGCAAGTCACGGTCGCCGTAGCGGTCGCCTTCCAGTTCGCGCGACGCGAGTGCGTGTTGGCGCGCGAGGTCTTGTACTTAGGCAGTGCCATTTCAGTATCCTCTGTTTCGTTCGAACATGTGAGCTTAAGCGTTCAGTACTCTAGCGCACCGTCCGTACAAAGTCACGCGGGTGTCGCGACGGCGGTTCGCCGGTGGGGCGGCGCCCGCTACTCGCCCCGCTCCTCGGCCTCGAGTCGCGCCTTGAGGCCGGCAAGGCCCGCGAAACGGATGTCGGTGGTCTCGTGGTGGTGGTCGGGGTGCTCGTTGAGGTCCACGCCGCACTGGGAGCACAGGCCCTTGCAGTCCTCGCGGCACAACGGCTGCAGCGGCAGCTCCTCGACCAGCGTGTCGCGCAGCAGCGCCTCGAGGTCGGCGAACGCGCCGCCGCCGAGCAGCGGGTAGGTGTCCTCCGACTCCTCCTCGCCGGCGATGATGTCCACCTCGCCCTTGCCGTCGCGGTTCGCGTCACGCTCGGACTCGTACGGGAAGAACGCGGTCACGTTCACGCCCCAGTCGCGTTTGATGGGCTTGAGGCAGCGCGTGCATTCGGCGTGCACCGGCGCGGTGACGCGCGCGGTGAGGATCAGTCCGTCGACGATCGAGTCGAACGATCCGGCGACATGCACCGGCGCGCCCTCCTCGACGCCGATCACCGCGTCGCCGATGCCGCTGGGCGCGGGGAAGTCGGCGTCGACGCTCTTGGACTGGCCGGCACGCGACGCGACCTGCGCCACGGGCACGGCCCACAGGGAATCTTCGGGACGGGCCATCGTCAATTCAGCCTTTCTCTGCTGTGCTGTTCTCGGTATTGCCGCGATATTGTCATATCACCGTACCGCGGCCCCCTCGGCTTCGCGCTCAGCGCGATTCGGGGTAGTCGCTGATGTCGAGGTGCGGCATGTCCTGCGCGGCGGCCTTGCGGCGCTCGTAGAGCACGTTGAGGCCGGCCTCGACGTCGTTGTTCATCTTGTTGAGCTGCGAGCGCAGGCTCTCCATCACCTTCGTCGAGTACTCGTCGGCGCCGCGCGTGAGCCGGTCGGCCTTCGTCTGCGCCGTGGAGAGGATCGTGCGGGCCTTCTGCCGCGCCAGTTCGGTGACGTGCTCCTGACCGGCGAGGAACTGCGCCTGCTCGTTGGCCTCCTTGATGACGTCGGCGGCGCGGGACTGCGCGGACGCGACGATGGCGTTCGCCTGCGTCTGCGCGCCCTCCAGGCGGCGTTCCGCCTCGCGCATGAGCGCCGAGGCGCGTTCGAGCTGCACGGGCAGCATCTTCTTGAGGTCGTCGAGGTCCCGGGTGAGCTCGTCGCGGTCCACCTTCACCTGCGAGGGGAAGAACAGGCTGCCCTTCGCCTCCTCGAGCGAGGCCTCCATCTTGTCGATGATGTCGTAGACGGTGGTGAACTCGTCGCGGCTCTGCTCCATGGCGTCGTCCCCGTCGCCCTCGCGCAGGTCGGGCAGCGGGAAGGGCGACTGCAGCACGCGCTTCTCGCCGTCCTCCTGTTCCGGGTCGGCGTCGGGATCCACGCCGGACGCGTCGACGGCGGGCGCCGCCACGGTGGACGGCGGCGCGACCGGCCCGGCGGCGAACGTGGGGGCCGGCGGGTCGAGCGGCGACGGGGCGGCCGCGTACGCGCCGTCGCCCGCCGCGGGAGCGGCCGCGGGCGCCTCGGCCGTCGGCGCGACCGGCTCGGCGGTCAGGTCGACGTATCCTTCCGGACGGCCGTCGCCGCGGCCTTCGGCCGGTTCGGCGGATTCGGTGGATTCGACTGCATCGGTTGCATCGGTCATGATGCGTTCCTTTCATTGCGCGCCTCGTGCGCGTCACGTTCCTTCGACAACGCCTCGGTGAGCATCGGCACCACGCAGTCGGGCACCATGCCGGTCACGTCGCCGCCGTGGCGCGCCACGTCCTTGACGATCGAACTGGAGATGTGCTCGAGCACCGGGTCGGCGGGAAGGAAGACGGTCTCCACGTCGCCGATCTTGCGGTTCACCAGCGCCATGCCGAGCTCCGCCTCGTAGTCGCCGTTCTGACGCAGGCCCTTGACGATGACGGACGCCCCCACCTCGCGGCAGTAGTCGGTGATGAGCCCGTCCGTGGAGGAGACGACGACGTTCGTGCAGCCGTCCTTGGCCAATGCGCGGCGGATCACGTCCACGCGGGTCTCGGTGGGGAACATCGGCGTCTTCGCCGCGTTCACCGCCACCACGACGTGCACTTCCTCGAAGAAGCGCGCGCTGCGCTCGATTACGTCAAGATGTCCGGCGGTCACGGGGTCATAGGAGCCGGGGCACACTGCTTTGGTCATACCCCATAGCCTACCGCGTCGCCGGGGTCCGGCGTCGTTACGCCGCCGATTGATACCGCGACGGCGGACGACACTATGATGGTGGACGGTATGGAACGAGTGATGCGACGCTTCGAGGAGGTTGCCATGATCATGAGGGAACACGGGTTTTTCGATGAGGCCGACACGTCGTCGCCGCTGTCCGATCCGGATGCGGCCACCGGCACCGCGGTGCTGGAACGCCCGGAGACCAAGGAGGAGACCAGCCGCTCCGACGACGGCGACGCGGACCGTTTCGCCCACTACGTCTCGCGCGACCGCATCGCCGAGTCGCAGATGACCGGGCGCCCGGTGGTCGCGTTGTGCGGCAAGGTGTGGGTGCCCAAGCACGATCCTTCCAAGTACCCGGTCTGCCCGGACTGCAAGCGCATCTACGACGAGATGCGCGGCTGGTGATGTGACAAGAAAAGGGAAACCCCGAGAATCAGGGACGCTGCGCAGTAGTCAGCGTCCCTGATTCTCGAGATGGGGAATATGTTCGAGAATGGGGGACGCCGGTCTCAGCGCTTGGAGATCTCGTCGATCCTGGCGAGCTCCTCGGCGCTGAATGTGGTGTTCTTCAGGGCGCCGATGTTGTCGAGGATCTGCTGCGGCTTCGAGGCGCCGGCGAGCACGGAGGTGACGACGCCGTCGTGCAGCAGCCAGGCGAGGCTCATCTCGGCGAGCGTCTGGCCGCGGGCGATGGCGATGTCGTTGAGCTCGCGGATCTGCTGGAGGCGCTCCGGGGTGAGCGCGGAGTCCTGGAGGAAGCGCGGGTCGAGCGCGATGCGGCTGTCGGCGGGCACGCCGTTGAGATAGCGGTTCGTGAGCAGGCCCTGCGCGAGCGGCGAGAAGGTGATGATGCCCTTGCCGAGGCGCTTGGCCGTGTCCTTGAGCCCGTTCTCCTCGATGGTGCGGTCGAAGATGTTGTATCGGTTCTGGTTGATGATGAACGGCACGTGCAGCTCGTCGAGGATCCTCGCCGCCTTCTCCATGGTCGGGCCGTCGTAGTTGGACAGGCCGACGTACAGCGCCTTGCCGGAGTTCACGATCCGGGCGAGCGCGCCCATCGTCTCCTCGAGCGGGGTGTCGGGGTCCGGGCGGTGGTGGTAGAAGATGTCGACGTAGTCGAGGCCGAGGCGGGTCAGGGACTGGTCCAGCGAGGCGATGAGGTACTTGCGCGAGCCGTGGTCGCCGTACGGGCCGGGCCACATGTCGTAGCCGGCCTTGGTGGAGATGACGAGTTCGTCGCGGTGGCGCCGGAAGTACCTGTCGAGCAGGATGCCGCAGTTCGATTCGGCCTTGCCGTATTCGGGGCCGTAGTTGTTGGCGAGGTCGAAGTGGGTGATGCCGTTGTCGAACGCGGTGAACACCAGGCTCTTCATATGCTCGAACGGCGTGAGGTCGCCGAAGTTGTGCCAGAAGCCGAGCGAGACCGCCGGCAGTTTGAGGCCGGAGGCCCCGCAGCGGTTGTAGGTCATCGAATCGTAGCGGTTCGCGGCGGGCGTGTACGCGGCGGCGAAATCAGGCATCGTGGATCTCCTTTGACGTGTGTCGATGGCGACGTTCCATCGGTTGTCGCCATCATCCTCTCAGTTCAAGTAAGCTTGAAGGCAAACGCCGTCGCATCGACGGCGTGTCGGAGACATCCCGGCCGGAACGGGCAAGACGGAACGAAAACGGCCGGAAACGGAAAGCGAGGCCGGACGATGGCACACGAGGCGGTCCATGGGACCGATCACGGAACGACGACGTACACGATCCGCGAGGTGGCGGCCCGGTTCCATATGCAGACCTCCACGCTGCGCTACTACGAGGACCAGGGGCTGATCACGAACGTGGGGCGCGACGCGAGCGGGCGGCGCGTCTACGAGGAATGCCACATCAACCGGCTGCGCGCGATCTGCTGCTTCAAGAACGCGGGCATGACCATCGAGGACCTGAAACGGTTCTTCACCTACGAACAGGACGAGCCGGCGCACATCGACGAGATCCTCGACCTGCTCGAATCGCGCAGGAAGACGCTCGACGAGCAGCGCCGCGCGCTCGAGGAGGCCGCGATGCACGTGCAACGCAAACTGCATTATTACGGCGACATCAAGCGCGCACTCGACGCGGGCCGGCCGCTGCCCGACTGGAAGGACTACAAGACCCGCGTCTACACCGTCGAATGCTGAAGTCGCCGACCATCATGCGGCCTTCGCCGTGGACGGAGCCGCCGCGGGCGACCTCTGCGGCAGCAGCGGCGTCCTGACCAACGCGCTCTGGGCGGGGTCGGCCAGGGACCGGGCGAGCCTGAGCCGCGCCAGGTTCTTGATGGCGTCCTCGCGCGCATGCAGGGTGACGAGCTGCAGGTCGCGCTCCCGGGTGAACCGTTCGCGCACGGCATCCAGCGATGCCATCCGGCCGACGAGTTCCTCCGTACGCGCCGTGGAGGCGGCGAGGCGCCTTCCGGCCCTCCGGGCCTTGCGCTGCACGGCGCGCACGCGGTGGTACGTGCCGGCGAAATACGCGTGGGACGTGGCGAACAGGTCGAGGCCCGCGCATGCGTACATGCACAGCATGAACAGGCCGATCGGCACGCTGGAGGCGTAGTTCGGGCGCACGCCCTCGATCTGCGCCTCGAACACCCGCAGGAAGGCCATGGACAGGCCCACCAGCCCCCAGATCGCTGCAAGGGCGATGAGCCACCACGGCGGGCGCATCCCCTCACCGGACCGACGGTGCGACGCCAGATGGCATCCGACGGCCAGGGGGATGCCTATCGCCGCCGCGGTGACGGCGACCACCAGCAGACAGGTGGACGGACTCACCCCGAATATGGTGGTGCCCGGCATGTTGAGCGCCGCCTCGAACAGGGATGCACTCATGATGGGGTCGGCCAGTTCCATGAGCATGCCGACCAGCAGGAACGCCACCGTCCTCTTCGGGAACACGCAGGGTTCGGCCGTGAAGGCCGTCGGCCGGCGCCGTTCCTCGCCGGCGGCCGTCCCGCCGGCATCGGGCTCGACGGCGGCGCCGGACGCCACAGGGGCGCTCGCAGGGGCTTCCCCGGTCTTCCCGCCCCTCTCCCCCATCCGCCACCAGCCGAGTCGCGAGCGCCAGTCGACGCCCGCGTGTGTGGCGCGCAGGCCGAGGCAGTCCTCGTAGACGGCGTCGGTCTGCCGTTCCAGGTCGGCGGCCGTGTCGGCGGCGGCGTCCGCCTCGGAGCGGGACCGCGACAGGCGGGCGGTGAGACGTTCCCCGCGCCGGTCGAGGATGCGCAGACCGTCGTGGTAGGTATGGTCGACCCGCTGGTAGACGCCCGCGGCGAGGTTCGCGACATAGCCGTCGACCAGGTCGCCGTGCGCCGAATCGAGGGCGTGGGCGTCGATCAGGCCCTGGAGCTCCTCCATGGCCTTGCGTTCGATGTCGTCGAATTCGCGGTCCGCGGCGAATTCGGGAAGTCCGATGTGCTTCACCATGTTCATGGCGGGGTTCCTTTCCATAGGTCTTTCGATATGGGCGTGCCGGCTGCGTCCGGGGTCAGCCGACCGTGCAGGAGGCGTCCGAGGCGCCGGATACGACGACGTCCACGCGGCGTTGGGCCTCGGGTCCGGCCGCCCCGTCGGATCCTTCCGTGGGCCGGTCGGCGCCGACCCCGCGCGAGGTGATGCGCGACGGGTCGATCCCGTAGCCGGTGCGCAGCACATCGGCGATCGCCGCCGCACGCGATTCGGAGATGGCCTGGTAGTCCTGCGCGTCATACGCCGGATCCGCGTACGCGTGGCCGGTGACGGTCACCGTGGCACCGGGGTTGTCGCGCAGCAGGGCCGCCGGCTCCTTGAGCAGGTCCTTCGCGGCGTCGGACGGCACGGCGCTGTCGGGGGCGAACAGCAGCGCCGACGGCAGCCGGTAGTTGACGTCCTCGGACGTGCAGGTCACCGAGGTGGACGGCAGTTCCACCGCCGTGACCTTCCTGGTCGCCCCGCTCGCGTGCTTGCCGGAAAGCGGGGTCCTGTCCACTTCGACGTCCGCGGGACCGAAGGTCTTCAGCGTGCGTGTCCAGATGTCCTCGATGAGCGAGCGGACGGCGGCCGACGGGCGTTCCTGCGCCTTGGGCGCGTCGTCGGCCAGATAGCCCAGTCCGGTGAGTCTCACCGTGATGCCGTCGAGGGAGAGGCCGGGGACGGCCCGGTGCGCCGCATCGGCGAGTTCGGAAGCCGAGTTCGCGGCGAGCGTGCGTTGCATGGCGAGCGGTCCGGCGGTGTCGAGTCCGTTCGAGTGGACGATCATCAGCGTCGGTTCGCCGTCCGCGTTGGCGTCCAGGAAGTCGGCGGCCATCGCGATCGCCTCCAGCGTGCTCTGCTCGTCGCTGGCGGCGTGCATGGCGGCCATGGCGTCGGCGAGGTCGAGCATGTTGCTGTTCGCCCGCACGGTGTTGCCGGTGGCGTTGCCCTGGCTCGGATCGAATTCGACGAGATCGGGGCGCACCGTGCGGGGCTCGCCGGCGGCGGAGATGACGGTCAGATTGCCGGTGCCGTGGGTCAGCATGACGTTCTTCACCAGCGTTTGTTCGTCCTGCGTCAGGGACGGCGCCGGGTTCGTCGCCGTGTCCGCGACCACCACGGCGACGGCGGAGTATTTCGATTCGACGGCGTCGTCCGCGCCGGAGCCGCAGCCGGCGAGGCCGGCGACCAGCGCCGCGCCGCAGAGGATCGCGAGAGGGGCCTTGGCCCTGTTCATCGTTCGCATCGGTTCGTTCCTGTCGTGCATGGGTGTTCCTTTCCTGATGTCCGGCCCCGCGTGGGTTCGTGTGGGACTCCGGCGACGGACCGTGTGCCCGTCGCCTTCGATAGCCGCAAACGGGAGGGTTTTCGGAGGGGACACGCCCGGGAATCGGCTGACTCTTCTTCTTTCCCTCGTTTGCCGCTCCGGGACGTCACGGGTCACAGGCCCGCGATGGCGGTCACCCCGCCGCGCCGCATGGCCTCCTCGCGTCGGGAACCGGCCCGATCGGCCGCATCCTCCGGCGTGGGCCCGTTCCCCGGCGTGGGCCCGTTCCCCGGCGTGGCCGTCTCCGGCGCGATCCTTTCCTCCGGCATGGATTCCCCCGGTACGGCTGCCGGGAGCTCCCCCGGCGCCACATCCGGCAACCGGGGGAACGGGGCCGGATCCTCGAATCCACGGGGGATGTCGGGAAGGACGGGGGTCTCGCCTTCGTGCAGACACGAATGCAGGGTGCGGCGCGCGAAATCCTCCATGCGGATGCGGTACTGCGCGTGCAACACCGCGGCACGGGTGACGAACGCGCCCTCGTGGAACCAGAACGTGTCCTCGAGCACGGCGTGTTCGCTTCTGATCTCGGCGAGGCGCCGTCTTGCGGCGTCCAGCGCGGTCCTGCTGTCGCGCAGGGTTTTCGCGCGTTCGCGGCCGCGCCGGCGCGCGATCGCCTCCGGCGATTCGTAGCATTCGGCCGCCGTCGACGGCCGTTCGGCGCCGGCCGTCCGCCCGGCGTCCCCGGCGGCCCTGTCGTAGGTCCGCAGCAGCTTCGGCAGCTTCTCCTGCAGGGTGCGGCACTCCTCGGCGAGTTCCAGCGCACGGCAGCGCAGCGGTTCCTGCAACGACAGGGCTTCCTGTCGTTCGATGCCCACCACCTCCAGGCATCCCTCGATGAGCACGTGCAGGTAGCCTTCGTCCGGCAGGCGATGGTCCTTGCGATAGCGTGCGATCATCGTCCTGCGGTCGAAGAGCGCGGCCAGCCAGTCGTGCGATTGCCTCGGTCTGCCTCCGGCCCTGATCACGATCGGCCGTTGCACGGCGATGATCGCCTCCGGCATGAACGCATCACGTTCGGTGAGTCTTGCGAACCGTAGCTGCCGTGTCCTTCCCATGGTGCCGCCCCTTTCAGACGTTCTTCGATGACGGCCCTTTGTGGGTCCGTCATCTCCGATAGCCCCATCCCGCGCGGGCGCCAACGGAAGAGCCGGGGGAATCGTACGCGGATACGGTCCTCCGCGTACGATTCCCCCGGCTTGACGGTCCTGGACCGGAGGAAACGTATCCCGGCATACGCCGATGCGTACGATTCCCCCGGCTTGGCGTTTTCCGGCCCCTAGTGGCGCACCCCTTCGGGCCAGATCACGACGACGGGCTTGCGCCTCGCCTTCGCGTAGGCCACGACGTCGCCGGTGCCGCCCTTGCCGGCGGCGGGCAGCCCGTCCCAGAAGGCGACCAGCAGGTCGGATTCGTCGACGACGCGCTTGCCGGCGGCGAGGAACGCGTCCTCGCCCGGCCCGGGGAAGTCGAGGGTCACGGCGGTGCGCACCTGCGTCATCAGCCTGTCGTATTCGGCGAGGCCCGCCTCGTCGAACGTGGCCTTGTACCCGCGGCAGGGGATGACCGCCACGACCTGATGCCCGGCGCGCAGCATCGCGTCCGCGAACAGCTGGTCCGCGCCCCACGCCATCGAGCTCAGGCCGACGACGTCCTCGCCGTCATAGCGGCGCAGCAGCTCGTCGAGCCCTCGCTCCACATACGCTTTCGCCTCGTCGGGGATGCGCTGATGCCCGGTCGTTCCGATCCTCATGTCTCCTCGATTCCCGGGCCTTTCCCGGCCCGCCTCATGGACGCCGCGGCCCTTCATCGTGCCAATCGTCACCATCGTATCGTCCCGGCGTTTCGGGCGCCGAACCGGGAACACGGCCGCCCGCGCGACGGCTCCGGCGATTCGTCGGCGCGCGGGCGGGCGGTCAGTAGCAGTAGCCGTTCACCCTGGCCACTTCGGGCGTTTCGACGTCGAGGTTAACGCGGGCGCGGTCGCGGGCCACGGTCTCGCGGTTCGCCTGCTCCTCGTCGCCTTCGGCCCGGTAGATGCGGGAGAGTTCCTCGTGCGCCGCGACGACCTTGTAGTCGGCGAAGGGTCGGTCCGGATGGTACTTGGCCCGGATCGCCCTGCGCTCCCCCAGGAACCCGATGAACTCGCGTTTCGCGGCGGCGTCGTCCTTGAGACGCAGCTGGGCTTCGGCGATGGAGAACCGCACATCGGCGATGTGGTATTCGGGGATCCTGCCGTCCAGATCGTGGAAGGCGCTCAGGGCGCCGCGATAGCAGGCCAGCGCATGGCGGGGGTCGTCCCGTTCCATCGCCTCGCGGCCGCACCGGTAGAGTTCGTCCGCGGAACGCAGCAGGTCGCGTTCGTCGTCGCTCATCGTCGCGCGCATGCGCTCGTAGCGGTCGAGCGGGTCGGAGCGGTCCGCCGCCGTGCGGGTGTCGCCATCGGGATCGGCGCCGCCGGCGGTGCCGTCGGCGTGATCTCCGGCGCGACCGGCGGTGCCGTCATCATCGTCGACGTCATCATCGTCGACGTCGCCGTCATCGTCGCCGAACAGGCCGATGAGGAGGCGCCTGAACCGTTCGTCGTCGAGTTCGAAATCGTCGTCGTCGAAGATGACGTCGTCCTCGTCATCGGCGTCATCGGCGTCGGCGTCGGAGCCGCCGTCGGAGACCAGCATGCGCAGGTATTCGTCCCCGTGGAAGGTCCACGCGCCATACACGAGCCCCAGCATGAACCGCAGCGTTTCGAACGAGGGGACGTCGCCGCCCTTGTACGGCGCGCCGACGCGGTAGAGCGTCTGCCCGTCGTCGGGGTCGATGTCGAACGACCCCGCGCGCATGCCGAAGTTGAAATGGTGGAGCTTCAGCGCCATCCTCCCGATGAGCTCCTTATCATCCTGCCGCGGTTCGGTCAACGGCTCCCCGATGATCGTGAGGGTGTCGTGGTCGGCGAAGATGCGCATCATGATCTGGTTCAGTCTGCTCGCGATGGTCATCGTGAACAGGAAGTGCCCGGGCCCGTCCATGATGTAGTGGTAGTCCTCGGCGTCCAGGTAGCGCCGCACCTGCTTCGCGAGCGGCGTGAGCTCGTATTCCATGGCTGTTTCCTTCCGTGACGGGGGCGGTTCCCGTGACCGCCCGTTGCCTTCCATAGGCGCATCCCGTCGCGGATCCGGAGGAAGAACCGAACAAACGCGTCAGCGCATACCCGACTGTCGTTTCATGAGGTCGAAGTAGTAGGCGCCACGCGGCGTCAGCCGGATGCTGCCGCCGTCGACGACCGCCCAGAACAGATCGGTGGGCTCCCCCTTCTCGTTCACGATGTCGATGAGGTACGCGTTGCGCCACGTCTTCATCTCGTCCATCAGCTTCTGATGGGGCGTGAAATCCTCCGGACGGTCGTCGGGGCTGCGGCTGGGCCTGCCGCCGTCCGCGGGCAGGGGTGCCTCCATCTGCGCGTACGGTTTGAACACGGATGCGGCACTGGCGAACACGGGGCGTGTCCCGTTCCCGCGCGGGTCCTTCGCCTCGACCAGCCGCGTCATCATCTCCTCGGTGATGCCGGTCCTGGTCCGTTTGAGCACGATGTCGCGGTCCAGGAACGCCTTGAGCATGGGCCGTTGCGCGCCGCGGCCGTCCGCGGCCAGGGCGGCGCTCACGTTCGAGAACAGCGACACCACCGACACGTTGCCGTACACGTCGGCGCTGGCACCGTCGAGACACATGAGCATGGCATCGGTGAACCGGCCGTGCGCCCCGCTTTCACGGGCCGCCTCGCCGTCGCGGGCCGCCGCCAGCACCGCCATGTCGCGCGGCAGGTCGACGCCGGCGAGCGCTCCGGCGTTGCAGCAGTCCAGAATGACCACCACGGAGCGGAACATGCCCTCATGATCGCGCACGTCCCGTACCAGTTCGGAGAACCGCAGGCCGGCGCGTTCCTCGTCCGCGGCGGAGGGGTCGTCCTCGTACGAGGCGAGCAGCAGGTCGCCGTCGTCGAGCCGGAACGCGTGGCCGGAATAGTACAGCAGCACGTTGTCGTGGTCGGCCGTACGGAGCATGCGTCCGACCTCGTCCCTGAACGACTTCCCGTCCACGACGTCGCCGGCGCCGTCGACGAGCACCGTGGTCTCCCAGTTCGGGTGCCCTTCGCAGTCGAAGCGCAGGGCTCCGGCCATGGCTTCGGCGTCCGCGCGGCAGCAGCGCAGGTCCTCGTGGTGCTCGTAGCGCTGGATGCCCACGTACAACGCCTGTCCCTGTTTCGTCATCGCCTCTCCCCCTCCGTAACGTGCCCGCATCCAAGCCCAGTATATAGCCGGTATATTCTGAGGATAAGGGTTCCATCCGCATAGGAGAGGGGAGCATGCCATGACGTCCGCTTCCACGTTCGAGGGCATCGCGGTCGGCGCATCGGGCGCGGAACGGCCC
The DNA here is from genome assembly GCF_010667645.1 of Bifidobacterium platyrrhinorum. Classification (GTDB taxonomy): domain Bacteria; phylum Actinomycetota; class Actinomycetes; order Actinomycetales; family Bifidobacteriaceae; genus Bifidobacterium; species Bifidobacterium platyrrhinorum. The sequence goes on along the minus strand of NZ_WHZV01000003.1, from coordinate 64,321 downwards.
GCGCGCAATGTCGACGGACGGACCGCCGTGCCTGCGAAGCCGATCTACTACCGGCGTCTTCCCGAATACGCGGATCTGCCCGAAGGGGCGAAACAGCATATCGCGGACGTGTTCAACGAACTGGCCAACATCCAGAGCAGGCATGAGACCATCTTCAAGTACGCCTGCATGCTGTTGGATCAGGAGAGGCAGCCGCGTCCGGTCAAGGACCCGGGCTTCTCCATCGAAAAATATCTGCGCACCGACAAGGACAAGGACCCGGGCTTCTCCATCGAAACATATCTGCGCACCGACAAGGACAAGGATCCGGACTCGTACGGCACCGATGCCACGATCATGGGCCGGGCGAAACGCCGGCTGGCCGTGCAGGCCGGTTCGTGGGCGGTGCAATGGTGCAGGGATTTCCGGCGACGGTTCGGGGACGCCCCCGGACGGGACCGGTTCGGCAACGACCGCAACCCACGGTTCCCGTACGGCGATCCCGTCGACGATGCCTGCGGCATCGCGCGGCAATGGTACGAGGGCATCGCACGGGAGGTGGCCGAGCGTGCCGTCGACGACGACGGGTTCAGGAGACAGTCCGAGGGCATCGTCGCCGCCTTCTCCCATGAGGAGACCGCGAAGGCGGCGGCCGGTCCCAGTTATGCGGGCATACGGGGGAACCCGCTCGCCGGTTTCGGCGGGAGCGGGGAATTCGCACGGCGTGTCGACCTGGCGCGGACCCAATGGCTCGAGTTCATCTCCAGGAACTTCGACCAATCGTTCCTTCCGCGGCCATACGGCGGGAACCGGCCCGACTTCGCGGTCGCGCGCACCCCGCGCGCCGTGCCCGCGGTGCGTATCTGGATACTGGCCTGCGCCTACTACAAGGCGCTGCTGGACCACTGCTGCATCCGTCCCGTGCAACGGGAACGATCCGAGCCCTCCGCAATTCCCTCCACCCCCGCCGAGGCGTGGCTCATCGCACGACGCACCACGTTGGACATGTACCTCCGGTATGCGAAGGACGGGGCTTCCGATGCCGGGAACGCGGCGTGTTCCATCGCCTACGACGCCGCATTGGACGCCATCGTGGCGCTGGCCAACCGCCGCTCCCAGAGCAACGGCTTCGACCAGGCCACGGCCAATGTCGAGGAAGTGCTGCGATACATGACGAAGGACCGCCACGTACTGAAGAAAGCCTGTCTGAAGTATCTCGGATCGCAGTCGGGCGATCCGGGGCTCGTCTCCATCGAAAGCGAGCGGGAAAACAACGGGGAGGCCACGAGCCTCAACCGTCAGACGGCGCTTGACGCGGAGCACGACGGGCGTAAACGGCGGCGCCGTGAATCCCAGAAGGACACGCTCAAGGCGTTCTTCGGCTGGCTGGACCGGGAGGCCGCCGAGGACCACGGGCACTGTGCGCCGTTCAGGGTCAGGGAGGGATGGTGCCGGGCACTGCGTGAGATCGAGGCGTCCACACGGGAGGATTCCACGGATTCCACGGAACCGGGCGACGGGTCCCGAGACGTCACCGACCGAGACCGCACCCAAGGCAAGGCGTCCACACGGGAGGATTCCACGGATTCCACGGATTCCACGGATTCCACGGAACCGGGCGACGGGTCCCGAGACGTCACCGACCGGGACCGCACCCAAGGCAAGGCGTCCACACGGGAGGATTCCACGGATTCCACGGATTCCACGGATTCCGCGGAACCGGGCGACGGGTCCCGAGACGTCACCGACCGGGACCGCACCCAAGGCAAGGACATGCTCAAGCGTCTCATGTACATGATCGGCGCCCTGGGCAGGCACGAGCTCGCCGACAGGGACGACGTCGAAAAGGCCGTCCTCCTATTGGACGCCGCCTTCGACAGGGACCGGTCCGCCGGCGACGCCATGAAGCTGACGCGCGATTCCATCGCCGTCGCAGGCGTCCTCGACACCGATTTGCGCACCGACGCCCCGATCTGCCGTGTCGACACGGCGCGCTGGGGATGTCTCGCCGCGGGAGCCTCCGCACCGGAGGGAGCGCGGGAGAACCGGGAGAAGATCGACTCCCTGCACAAGACGCTGGCCAAGGCGAAGGCCGATATCGGGCGGCGGCGGAACAACGACGGCCTCGACCGCGCGCACGAGGGAATCCTCGACGCCCGCAGGTGCGCACGGGACCGGATGCACGTCGACAGGACCGGCACGCCGCATCCGGATTCCGGAACGATCACCGATGCGGACGTGCTGCACGCCGCGGAGCATCTCGTCGCCCTCCTCCAGAAGGCGCCCCTGCCCCCGGTCTGCATCGAATCCCCCTGCGGCATCGCCCTGAAGCCCGACGGGCATGGGCGCGGCCACAGCCGGACACACGAGAAAGGCGACGGCCATGAGTGACGATCGGACGTTCGACGACCTGCTGCACGGCCCGGCCGCGCGTCTGGCCGCACGGGAGGTGTGGCACGACCGTGTGGGCCCCGAGATCTCGGCGTGGACCATCGCCCAGGGCGCGACCGGAGGGTTCGGCGAGGAGCTGGCCCACGCGGTATTGGCGGATCCCGAACTGATCAGCCGGGTGAACGGCATCTGGGAGGAGTACCAGGACGCCATCGGCGCCGCGGACGAGACCGGATTGGAGGCGCTGCCCGAAGGCTTCCGGCGTTCCATCCGCCGGGAGGAGCTCGACGGCGGTCCGCACCCCAATCTGGACATCGCGCACGCCGCCGGCCGCGGCTGGACGGACGTCGACTGGGACATGGATCTGTTCAGCCTGGAGTTGGAGGCCTGCCGGTTCGACGAGACGATGCTCGCCACCGTCGGCACGCGCGGGGACGCCTCGCCCGACGGGGATGCCGAGCCGCCGGAGGCGTGGGAGGTCCGGTTCCACGCCGACCGGCTGACGGTGCTCGCGCGCCGCCATGACACGAAGCCCGGCATGGTCGTCGTGCTGCTGGAATCACAGACGCAACCACGCACCTACCGGGTGACGCTGCACTGGCCGGACGGCACGTCCACCACGCTGGATCCCGTCACCACGGGCGTCGCCATGCGCCCGGCGCGTTTCGGCATGGTCGCCTCCCCCGGCGGGGCGTTGCCGGAACGCGTCAGCATCACGCCCGCGTGACGCGACACGCCCGGAAGGAAATCCGGCGGGCCGCCGACGGAATGCGTCTATGGACGGTACGGGGACGCCAAGGTCCCCGCATCATCCATAGGAGGTTCCCATGTCCGACCGTCACATCGATCACATCGACCACATCGATCACACCGACGACACCGCCCGTAGGACCGCGCAGGCGGTCGGGGCCTTCGCCGACATGCTCGCCGACTGCCAGCCCCCGGAGCGAAACATCTTCGGCGAGGCCGAGTCCCTGCTGAAAGTCGCGCGCGACAGCGACCGCATCTGGTGCGGCACGGCCACGGCGGCGGCCGACGACCAGCCGGCCATCGACACTCTGGGCGAGCGCGCGCTGGCGGATGCGGTGGCCGGCGAACTGCCGCCCACCGCGTTCCAGGCGTCGTTCCATGTCCTCATGCCCAGCTCCATGGGCTTCAGGCAGGTCGGCATGCTGCCGATGGGCCCCGAACTGCCGTCCGACAACACCATGACGATCATCTGGTCCATGGCCACCCGCGACGACATCGACCATGTCCGCGTGAGCGTGCTGCTGTTCAGCCGCGACGACCGCTGACCTGAACGGAAAGGACCCATCATGACCACCGACGCCATGACGCCCGCCGCATCGCCTCTCGCGCCGCCGCCCGCGCCCACGCCGGCGCTATTGTGCCGCACGGCGCTGCGGTCGGCGTTCCTCGTCGTCGCGATGATGGTGAACCTGACGCTGCTGCTTGACGACATCCGCATCTTCGCGGACCTGCCCGGCGCAGACGTCGGCACGATGATGCGCATGCTGTGCTACGACCTTTCCGACTCGTTCGCCGATTCCGATTGGGAGCTGCCGGCGGTCGCCCTCATCGTCGCCGAATGCACCGGCATGCGCCGCGGGTTCACGCGCGGATCGTGCCCGCACGGCCCGGCGCGGCGTCTGTTCGCGCGCATCGTGACGTGCCTGGCGACCATGGCGGCCGTCATGATGACGTCGGTGACGGTGGGGACCCTGGCCGTGGTGGCCGACGCGTCGTTCGCGCCGCCGGCCGCCGTCACGGCCCGGATCTGCCTGGCGCTGATCGGCCTGTACTTCGCCGTGCAGGTGCCGTGCCGCGTCTCATGCGCGTTGGCCGCGCGGGACCTGTCCTGGCCCGCGCACCTGTGCGCGTGCGGCGCCGTCGTCCTCGCGCTCTCCCGCGGCTTCGGATGGATGCTGCCGCTGTATGCGGGCACTGCGGGCACCGTCGCCGGAACATTGCCCGTCCTGATCGTGATGACGGCGTTCACCTACCTGCTGCTGTACGTCGATTCCCGTCTCGACCACAGGCCGGAGGAACCGTCCCCGTTGGCGCAGTGGCTGGGGTGGGGCCTCGGGTGACGGCTCCTCCTCAATCCGCCTCCACCTTGCACGTGCCGCCATGCACGAGTTTCGCCGCGTCGTCCGTGGCGGCGGTCATCGTGTACCGTTCCGCATACGACACGTGCTGCATGGAGGAGGCGAGGGATCGCCTGTTCGCGTCGAGATACCTCACGGCGTAGCTCGCCGCGATACCCTCCCCGGCGACGCCCATCGGCGGGTTCTCCGCGCCGCACCGCGCGTAGACGAAGTACTTCGCGATGTCGTATTTGATCCGGTCCGTGTAGGACGCCTCCTTGAGGGCGGAGCGGTATGAATGGGCGTCGATGGTGATCACCGTGGCGTCCATCGGGCAGAAGGCGCTGGGGTTCGCGTACGTTCCGGAGCAATGGGCGGCGAGCCGGTCCGTGTCGTTGCTGACGGTAAGCCCGGCGGCCTTGACCAGCGCCTCGCCGGCCGCCCCGTAGGCGCCGTCCGCGTCGGCGCCCGTGTCCACGCCGCGGACCGCCTTCTCCAGCCTCGTCACCTGCGCCGCCCCCGGCAGCCGGGGTTCCTCGATCAGTGAGTACGAGGTCTTTCCTTCCTTGGCGGCGATGGTGACGCCGAGGTCCTCATGGGCTTCGAACCGGTCCACCAGGTCGCGCACCGCGTCGAGCCTGACCCTGTAGTAGTCGTTCAGCTCGTCTTCGGATGTGGTGGCCGGGCAACGGTCGATCCCGTCCACGGCCTCGTCGAGCGTCGCGAGGAGGATGCGCACGTACTCCCGGCCGGAGTCGTCCTGCGTCAGCCCGTCGTAGATCGACCCGTCCGCGGCCTTGGTCCGGTACCGGTCTCGCGTCGTCGTGACGAGATCACGGTAGACACCGTAATAGCTGGCGCTCGAATCGCACGAGAGCGTGCGGAGGTACTTCGTCTCGTCGCCCTGATTGGCGGTGGCGTCGTACGGCGTGCTGTTCGCCAGCACGTCACGGGTTCGCACGATCTGGTCGGCCGCCGGCTTGACGAATCGCAGGTACATCGTCGTCGTCGCCACGACCACCACCGCGAGCAGCGCGGCGCAGATCATGATCAGGCGCCGCCCGCCGAGGGCGCGTGTCCGGCGGCGGCGCATGCCGTCCGCGCCGCGCCCGCCGAACAGGCCCGTGCCGGGCCGTGCCGCGCGACCGCCGGCCGCGACCAGTCCATGCGCCACGAGATACCGGTCGATGACGTCGGAGACGGCGACGAACCAGCCCTCGACCGTGTTGTCCGGCCATACGCCGGTCAGTCCCGTGTTGCGTTGCAGCTGCGCCTGATACGCCTTCAGCCGGCGGTATTCCCCGTCGTCCGCGTCCGCATCGGGCCCGCCATCGCGGAAGTACACGTGGCATGCCTTGTCCAACCTGCGGAACGCGTAGTCGATCTCCTCGGCCGTGCCGCTGAACCCGTTGCGCGGCGTGGGCGTGCCCAGGCGGGAGGCGAACACCGCGATCACGATGTCGGCATTGTCGATGATTTGCTCGTTCGTGACCTCCTGACCGTCGCTGCCGTCGCGCAGCACGGGGGTCGTGTCGCGAGGCCAGCGTTGCGTCTCGAAACGGATGTCGAGGCGCCGGTTCACGCGCGTCCACATGCTCACCGCCCGTTCGATGAGGCGTTTCGCGTCCTCCGTGTCCGAAGGCCCGACGATCGCCACCGTGATGACCCGCACACCCTGTTTCATGACACCTCCCGCGACAGCCATACGCGCCGGTGCGCCACCGCCGCGGCCAGCGCGCACGCCAGCAGCGCCGCCCACGCGGCCAGCATGACGCCCGTGAACGACATGCGGACGGTACGGTACCATGCCGCGGCCGTGCCGTAGGCGGCGTCCATGGCGTCCGTCCACATGGCGGTGTTCGAGTTCCCGTTCAGGGAGTGGATGTCCGTCACCTCAAGGTACGGATACTGCACCCGTATCGCGAACAGCGCGGCATACAGCCCCTGGCATACGGCGGCCACGGCGCATCCCGCCGTCACCACGGCGCACAGGCGGGCGAGGCGGCGCCACCGCCGTCCGAGCCGACCGCCCACCGCGAGCGCCGTCATGGCCAGCGGGCCTCCGGCGCATACCAGCAGGAACGCCACCGGCCGCAGGCTCCCGTCGACGAACTGCCCGTATACGGCGATCCGCTGCAGCGGATCGGTCGTGGAGGTCACCAGCCGGTAGCCGTATACGCCATGCCCGCTGAGGCTGTCGACGACCGAACCGTTGCGCGCGATCTCCCGGATCTCCAGCAGCAGCATCGACAGGCCGTGCGCGCCTTTCGCCGCCGCGGCGACGCAGGTCATGGCGAACGACGCGTTCGCGACCGCGCCCACGGCGCCACCGGTGGTCATGCCGCCGTCATGTGCGGCCAACGAGCGTGACCGCAACGCCGCGACGGCCAGCAGCAGCGCGCACGTCACCGTCACCGCCGCTCCCATGATCTCGACGCAGCTCATCAGCATGTGGTACGCGTCCGCCGCGCGCGAGGACGGTTCCGTGCCGACGAACGGCTTCGACTGCGACGCGGTATACGTCCGCCGCGCGATGATCACGAACAATGCGCGGATCACGCCGCTCGCCGCGCACAGCACGGCGCCGACCGCCAACGGCGCCACAATGCCACGACGCCAACGCGCGTACGCGTCGCCGTCCCCGGCGCATGCGGGCAGCGACGACGCCGCGGCCAGAACCGGCGCCGCGATGAGGAACCAATCGTTGAACCACGGGTAGACGGGCTTGACGACGTCCGTCATCAATGCCGCGGGAACCAGATCGAACATGTTCGCGCACACCGCGTACGCGGCCATCGGCACGGACAGCACGGCCACGACCGTCAGCAGGACGACGCGCACGCGCCGGCCGCCGTCACCGGGCGCGACGGCCCTGCGTGCGCCCGTACGGGCAGCCCCGACGACGGGCGACGACGTTTCCATGCGACCTCCTCACCGAAGTTCGTCCGACCGGCCTCCCGACTCCTACCGTCATCCTACCGTGCGGCCGCATCCATAGTTCGCGCCCGATCCGCAACCGACTCGCAACCGACTCAAACGGATTCCGGTTTTCCGTCCGATTCGCCTCCGGATGCGTCTATGCACGGCATCACCCAAATTCAACCGATCGATATTCAGGCATATACCGCCGCCCGGCGTATATGCGGCAAAGGAGTCATCATGCAGGACCAGAACACCATCGCATCGTCCCACAAGGTCACGGTGGACATGGAGACGGCGGTCTCGGTGCGCGACGCGCTGTTCGGCGACGGCACCACGTCCATCGGTTCCATCCTCGCCGGGAAGAAGCTCAGGAAGGCCGGCGTGGACTACGCCGGGTACAGGCTCATGGAATTCCTCCGCATGGTGGAGCTGCACGGCGTCATCCACATCGCACCGGACCCCGACGCCCCCACCATCACGCCCCAATACCTCATCACCCCGGCCGAGGCGGCGCCGGAGACGACTCCCGCATCCATGCCCGCACGGCCGGCCGAGGCGCAGGCGACCCCGAACCGGCCGGCCGAGGCCTCCCCGTCGCTGGAACGGTACATGGACGCGGGCACGGCGTTCGCCGACTGGGTGCTCACCCCCTCCACGTCCATCGCCCGACTGTTGCCCCGCATCGGCGCGGCGACCGAGCCGGCCGACTTCCTGAACGACGCCTGGGCCAAGGCCCTCGACGATCATGCCGTGACCGTGACCGACGACGGCGAAAGCGCCGTCTTCACCGCGCAGACGGACGGACGGGCGCCCGGCGGCGCGACGACGCTGCGTCTGACGGTGAAGCGCTCCCGCCCGGACTCGCGTCTGCCGTTCTATCTCAGCCGCGTGGACGCGGCGAACGGAGCGGGTGCCACGGCCGCCAGGGACACGCTGCGCACGTTCGCGTTCCTCGGCGGCGCCAACCCCGAATCGCCCGATTCCTACCAGGCGAAGATCGACGGGCTCGCCGCCATGGCGCTGCCCGAGAACTGGGAGATGCCGGGGCAGCAGCACGCGCACGCCCTGCTGGCGACCTACATCACCTACACGTTCCACCACCTGCACAAGGAAGGGAAGATCGTCTTCAACAAGGACGTCCCCTCCGGCTTCGCGGCCGTCAACACCGGACTGGTGGATCGGGGCTCCTACGAGCCGATCTACATGGTCTTCGACCACAACGTGTGGACGTACGGCAACCCGCAGATGCCGAAATGGCATCTTCAGGGGTTCTGCGTACTGGGCAACGGCCAGCTCGGCAAGCAGATGAGCCGGAACCTGCCCGCCCGCAACGGACGTCCCGAGCTGCCCCGCCGGGCCTCGTACTTCAGGAACCTGAGCGACGTGCTGCTGGACATCCAGGACCGGGACATGCTCCGGGTCGACTACAGCCACATCATCGGGGACAACATCGGCCGCCTCCCGAAATCGTTCCTCGAGCGCGAGATCCACCCGGATTCGCCGGCGCGCCAGCGCTTCGGCGAACTGCCGGAAGACCCCCAGGACCCCGCATGGAAAGCCTTCGGCCATGCCGTGCTCGAGGATGCGCACACCTTCCGGGCCCTGCGCATGCGCCTGGAACTCGCCATCGAACAGACGCTGGTGCGTGTCGGCCTCGACTACAAGGTGGCGATCCCCTCCTACTACCCCACCACCGACAGCATGCAGTTCCTGCTGCCGGTCTGCCTGAACGACCATATGGACGCGGACGTGGCGCTGGTGGTGCAGTCCCAGTCCAACGGCACGGCCCAGGCGCACACCATCCTGACCCTGCCGATGGCGTTCGTCAATGCCCGTACCATCTGCAAGCCGGACAGCAGCTGGCTGAGCATCTGAGCGTGCGACGTTCCGTCACTCCGGCCATCAGCACCGGGCAGGGGGTTGGGAATGTCGAGCGACATCCCCAACCCCCTTTCCCTTGCCCTCATCTGCTAGCATTGTGCTTGCATATATGACTGCATGATGACAGCATGACGGTGTTGTCATGGCGAAACGGCGAGGAGGCAATGATGAGCACGAGTGAGACGACCGGCACCATCACCGTCCGCAAGGTGCCCGCGGACTGCCTGGACACGCTGAAAAGGATGGCGAAGGACAACAACCGCTCCATGGAGGCGGAGGTGCGTTCGCTGCTGGAGGACTGCACCACCGAATATCTGGCGCACCGCATCACCACCTCCGCCGACCTCGTGGCGGAAATGCAGCGTCTGCTCGACGGCGATGGCCTCGGCCCGGACGAGGAGCTGTGCCCGCCGCGCAACACCTACGATTTCGGCCCACGCCCCGTGGACCTCGGTCTTGGAGACGACGATGATCACCGTCCTTGACACCAACGTCATCAGCGAAGTCACCAGCAGAAGCCCCATGAACGTCAACGTCCGCGATTGGGTCATATCGCAGCGTCTTCAGACCCTTCACACCACAAGTATCACCATCGCCGAGCTGCTGTATGGCGTCGCCCTGCTGCCGGAATCACGCAGAAAAGAGACGCTCAAACAGACCACGTCGGCGATCATCGACAACTTCCGGCATAGAACGCTGTCCTTCGATGCCGCGTCCGCATCGCACTATGCGGCCATCGTCGCCACACGACGGGCATCAGGGCACCCCATAGGAACACAGGATGCGATGATCGCGGCGATCGCACGGGCGCACGGCGCGACCGTGGCGACGCGCAACATCAAGGATTTCGAGGGCACCGGGGTCGCACTCGTCAATCCGTGGGAGTACACGGGCTGACGGCCGCCACGCCGGTTGCCTGACGGTTTCCGGCGGTTTTCCGGTGGAGCTCCCGTCCGATACGCCTATATGAGACATCGGGCGGTACAGGAAGCCGCCCCGCACCGAAAGGAAGACCATGACCTCGCGCCATAACGAGCGACTCCAGGACCTCGTGGCCCGGTTCCTCGAATCGAAGGACCTGCGCTACGGCGTCAATTGGGAGACCGGCAGGTTCATCTGCCGCATGGATATATCCGAAACGTACGCCCCGACGCCCGGGCAGATCGACAGGCTCTCGCTGGTCGTCACCTTCGGCCCCAATGCCGGCAGCATCACGTTCACGACGATCCTGCCTATCCTCCCGGAAGCGCCCAGCAGATCCTGCGTCGCCGATCTCATCGCGATGGTGAATCACGAGAACGCCGGGCTGCGGATGGGTGCCTTCCTCATCGACGAGGACGACGGCACCATCATGTTCCGCATCGGGGTACCGTGCATGGGCGGCGATCTGCCCTCGATGGAGACGCTGGAGTTCATGCTGGGCAGCGCCGTCCTCATGTGGCCGCGGGTCGGCGACCGGTACATCGATCTGCTGACCGAGCACCGGCGGAACGAGAACAGCGAAGAACGACGACGGGAACAGTGACGTGGACGGGTGACCGCCGGCGTTATAGTTCTCCGGCGGTCACCCACGTCACCGTTCGTCATCAAGCAGCCGCAGTTGCTCGGTGATGTCCTTGATCAGATCCCTGTCGGGACGGGAACAAAGCTCGGCCAAACGCAGCGCCTCCGTCCATTCCCGCTTCGCCTCCTCGTACCGACCGGTGCGATAGTACAGATAGGCAAGATCCTTCAGACAGATGATAAGGGCGGATCCCCATACGTCAGGACAGTCGTTGGGATGCTGCTGCGCACGCTCACGGCACAATTCAATCGATTCCTTGTACACGTTTTCCGCTTCATCGAATCGACCTGCGTGCTCATACAGGACCGTGAGGGAGCACAGATTATCGGCGAGAAAACGGTCCCATGGATCGGGATTGCACCGACCAAGTTCTCGATCCAGCCTGATTGCCGCTTCGTATGCTTTCGCGGCCTCGTCGATACGGTCAACATCCCAGTACAGGTTTGCAAGGGCCCCCAACCCTAATGCGAGGTCACGATTCCGATGATCGGGATTCTCACGTACGAGCCGTTCGAGATCAGGAACGCGTGTCAATACGCTCACCAGCTGGTCGTAATCTTCTTGATCGTAATAGTATCTGGCGAGATGACTCTGGGCGATGACTCCGAGGCGGAACTTGAGCTCGAGGTCGGCGGCAGCCTTGAGTACACGTAGGCGTTGCTCGCGGTTGGCGGGGGTGTCGGGCTTTGACCACAGGGCACTGTCTCTGGCGAGGAGTTCGGCGACGCGGTCGCGTAGGTTGTCCTTATGCTTCTCGGCGAGACGCGTGTGCAGTTCGGCGGCCGCTTGTTCGGCACGGTACGCGGATGCGTCGTGCTCGGCGTCCGCCGTGATGGCCTCGAGGTCGAGGATCTCGAGCGCCCGGTCCGTATCGCCGTCCTGGAGCGCGTGGTAGGCGTCCGTCAGACGCGCGGAGAGCGGGCGCCCGCCGTCGTTGACGGCGGCGATGTCGTTCAGCAGGCGCAGGTAGTCCTCGTACGCCCGTTCGAGCTCCCTAAGGAGGGACGCATGCTCGGACGCGACCCGTGCGTACCGGTCCCTCAGCTCGTCATCATCCCGGTCGTGCCGGTATTCCTCGCGCAGGGACCGGTACTCCAGATCGCAGTCGCGGTAGCGGTCGTCGAGCTCGCGAATCCTGCGATAGCCCCGGTAGGAGGCCACATCGTTCAGGTCGATGTCCAGACGTCGGCCGTCGAGATACACGGCCGTGCCGTCGCCGTCGCCGCGGATCTCGACGCCCGCACCGGTGTCGAGGCACCTGACCAGCAGCAGGACCATGCCGAGCTTGAGGGAGTCGACGTGGGGGTACTTGTTCCAGAAATGCCCGTATCCGTCCGACAGACGCGAACGCAGACGCTCCAGCCCGGGAGTCACCTCTCCATCGGGCGGGTCGCGGAACCAGGTCGCCACGTACGGGCGTCCCGGCCGCCCGTGTTCGCCCCGTTCGCGGGTCAGGCCGATCAGCCGTTCGAGCTCGTCGGCGACCTGCGGGTCGACCCGGGTCAGGAACAGGAACACGCACAGGTCGCAGCCCTCCATCAGACGCCGGTTGCCCTCCCGCACCTCGGGGTCGGGCTCGTGCGGGTCCCAGTCCACGACCTTGAGATCCACGCCCCGGTCCAGGTACAGGTCGGACAGGCCGGACAGCAGGTCGCGCACCCCGCGCCGGTCCGCGTCCAGCTCGCCGTCCGCCACCATGAACACCAGCACACGCGCCATCGCGTCTCCCTCCGACACCGCACATCCTATCAAAACAGGGTGGCGATGGTTTCGCTTCCGAGGCCGTCGACGACGAGTCTGGTGCGGCCTTGGGCATCGGGCTTCCGCTTGATGGGAAGCTCCAGTCCGATCGACTGCAGGGACCGCACCACGGCGACCATGAGTTCGTCGCGCGTGGCGTAGGTGACGGGCTGGATCTCCTCGTCCACGGCGCCCAGGGTGGCGATCGTGTCGAGCAGGAGCCGCAGTTCCGGCGTGCGTGTTTCGCCCGGGGCGAGGCCCCTGACGAGGACGGCGATGTGCGGCAGACCGGTCCTGGCCCGTTGCGTAAGCGCCACGTAGAGCTCGTGCATCGTCCATTTGCCGCAGCGGGTGTGGAACAGCAGCAACGCCAGTTCGCTGTCGCGGATGTAGCGATCGTATTCGGCCTGCGTGGAGTCCGTGCGCACGATGCCAGGATCGTACTCCCACTTGTACGGCCGCAGCGTGACGGGCTCCCCATGCGCCGTGGTGTCGCCGTTGCGCAGTTTGAGGAACAGGTCGCCGATGCTCACGCGGTCGTCGTACAGCTCCTCGGAGGAGCAGACGCTTATCCTGCAGTTCCGCATCATGCCGTCCTCCTCTCCCCATCAAGTCCCGCGGGAGGGACGTACCTGCCGAACACGTCCGTCTACCGGCCGAGCTGCTCGGACAGGTCCATCCATTCCATGGTGAGCTCGTCGGACTCGTCGGCGACGGCCTTGAGCCGGCCGTTGAGCTCGTTGAGCCCCTCGTAGTCGCTCGGGTCATGCGCGGCCATCCGCGATTCGAGGTCGGCCTTCTGCTCCTCGAGCTTGTCGAGCTTGCGCTCGATCGCGGCGACGCGCTTCGAGGCGTCGTGGAACGCCTTGCCGGTGAGCTTCGGCTGTGCGGCCGCGCCGCCGTCCGAGCCGGCGTTCTCCATGGCATCCGGAGCGGATACCCCCGCCGGGGCCGTTCCGATGGCGGCCTCCTTCGCGGCGGCGGACGCCTTCGCGGACGTCCGCCCGGACCTGCCGCCGGTGCCCGCGAAACCGGGGGCGTCGTCGGGCAGGCCCTTGCCGTTTTTGATCGACTCGACCATGTCGAGGTAGTCCTGCACGCCTCCGGGCAGGTGACGCACCTTGCCGCCGATCAGCGCGAACTGCTGGTCGGTGACGCGTTCGAGCAGGTAACGGTCGTGGGAGACGACGATGAGCGTGCCCGGCCACGTGTCGAGCAGATCCTCCATCACGGCGAGCATATCGGTGTCGAGGTCGTTGCCGGGCTCGTCCATGATGAGCACGTTCGGCTCGTCGAGCAGGATGAGCAGCAGCTGCATGCGGCGCTTCTGGCCGCCGGACAGGTCGCGGATCGGGGTCATGAGCTGCGCCGATTCGAAGCCGAGACGTTCCATGAGCTGGCCTGGCGTGACCTCCTTGCCGTCCACGATGTAGCTCGGCTTGTAGCGCGACAGCACTTCCTTGATCTTGTACTTGCCGAGCTTCTCGAGTTCGTCGAGCCGCTGGGAGAGCACGGCGAAGCGCACGGTCTTGCCGATGTTCACGTGGCCCACGGTCGGGGTGAGCGTGCCGTCGATGAGCTTGAGCAGCGTGGACTTGCCGGCGCCGTTCGCGCCGACGATGCCGAATCGGTCGCCGGGGCCGATGAGCCAGGTCACGTCGTCGAGGATCTCGCGGCCGGAAACGGTCACCTTGCGCGCGGCGGACGTGCCGGCGGCACCGTCCGCGGCCGCCACGGCGTCGTCCACGCCGATGGACTCGCCGCCGGTGTTCATGCGGCGCACGGCGCGATCGTCGTCCGACGTTGCGGCGCCGCCCTCCGCCTCGGCCTTCGCGCGCACCTCCTCGGCGGCGGCGACCGCCTCGGGCACGCCGGCGTCGACGAGACGCGGGTCGGTCATGTCGGTGACGGCCACCTCGACGGAACCGTGCGGCTGCGGTTCGGCGTACATCGGCTCCACCACGTCCACGCGCGAGGCGGAGTCGGCGAGCGCGGCCGCGTCCGGATCGACCTCGACGGCGGTCTTCTCGAAGATCTGCGTCACGTCGACGAGGTCGACGACCTGCTTGCCGAGACGCGAGGTCGCCATCTGCTTGAGCTCGAGCGTGTTGCGCATCGGCGGCACGTCGGCGATGAGCTCGCGCGCGGCCTTGACGTGGAACTTCTGCTTGGTGGAGCGGGCTCGGGCGCCGCGCGACAGCCAGGCGAGCTCCTTGCGTGCGAGGTTGCGGCGCTTCGTCTCGCGCACGTCGGCCTGGCGGTCGCGTTCGACGCGCTGGAGCATGTACGCGGAGTAGCCGCCTTCGAACGGTTCGATGACCCCGTCGTGCACCTCCCACATGGATTCGCACACCTCGTCGAGGAACCAGCGGTCGTGGGTGACGAGCAGCAGCGCGCCGGCGCCCTTCGACCAGCGGTTCTTGAGGTGTTCGGCGAGCCAGTGGATGGTGACCACGTCGAGGTGGTTGGTGGGCTCGTCGAGCGCGAGGATGTCCCAGTCCTTGAGGAGCAGTCGGGCGAGGTCGGCGCGGCGGCGCTGGCCGCCGGACAGGGAGCCGACCTTCGCGTCGAGGCTCATGCCGCCGAGCAATGCCTCGACGATCTCGCGGGAGGTGTTGTCGGACGCCCATTCGTAGTCGGCGCGGCCCTCGAGCGCGGCCTCGCGGATGGTGGCGTCGTCGTCGAGCGGGTCGCGCTGGTCGAGCATGCCGAAGGTGAGTCCGCCGCGCTTCGTCACGCGGCCGGAATCCGGCTCCTGGGTGCCGCGGAACAGGTAGAGCAACGTGGATTTGCCGTCGCCGTTGCGGCCGACGATGCCGATGCGGTCCCCTTCGAACACGCCCTGCGTCACGTCGGTGAAGATGGTCTTGGTGGCGAAGGCGAGCGAAACGTGTTCCAGTCCAATATCGTAAGTCGGCATAAGCCACTAACTTAGCGCCACCACCGGGCATGGGCCGGGAAATCAGCAGATGACCGGGTCCTTAGGGGCGGCGGCCTCCGCCTCGCGGACGAGACGGCGCGCGTAGCTGTTGCAGCGGGCGGCGAAGCCGGTGAACACCTGGTCGGCGAGCGGGTGGAGCAGCGGGTTGTATTGGGCGAAGTCCTCGCGCAGCTTCGATTTGGAGCCGCCGGCGGCCTTGAGGTCCTTGACCATGCTCGGCTCGTCGAGCCACTCCTCGAGCAGGGCGGAGCTCACCTCGAGATGGAACTGGAGGCCGAGGGCCGATCCGGCGCGGAACGCCTGCACCTTGGTGAGGGGCGAGCGGGCGAGCACTTGGGCGCCTTCGGGCAGGCCCACCACGTCGTTGTGCCAGTGCAGCACGTTGATCTGCTTGTCCCACATGGAGAAGTAGTCGTGCTTGTCGACGCGCTTGATGGGGCCGAAGCCAATCTCGGGCCTTTCGCCGCGGTGGAGCTTCGCGCCGAGCGCGGTGGCGATGATCTGGTGGCCCAGGCACACGCCGAGCACCGGCTTGTTCACGGCGATGGCCGCGCGCGCCAGCTTCGCCTCGGCCTTGAGCCCGGGGTGCTTGTCGTAGTCGGTGGCGCCCATCGGCCCGCCCATGATGACCACGCCGGCGACCTCGTCGAACGAGGGCAGGTCGGGTTTCTTCTTGTCCACCACGTTGAGGATCTGGTAGCCGAGCCCGATCTCGTCGAAGGCGGTGGCGATGCGACCGGGCTTCTCCCATGGGACATGTTGCAGAACAAGCACTTGTGGCGTCATGCCTCCTATTGTGGCACGACCCACGTAAACGGCGTTCCGTCGCGCCGCCGACCGTTTCACCGTCCGGGCGCGGGCCGGCCGCGCGTCATAGATTCCGCCTATCGCCGACCCCGCATGCCGCCTTGCGCCCGTCGCCTTCCGCACATACTCTGTTGACTTATGGGAAACAGCCAAGAACCGCATGATTTCAGCACTTCCGTGATGCCCAGCGCGTTCACTCCGGTGAAGGTCGCCAAGGCCGCCGCGGGCCTCAAGCTCTACGACACCGCCTCGCATATGACGAGCGTGTTCACGCCGATCAAGCCCGGCGAGGTGGGCATCTACGTGTGCGGCGCGACGGTGCAGTCGTCGCCCCACATCGGCCACATCCGCGCCGCCGTCGCGTTCGACATCGTGCGCCGTTGGTTTTTGAAGCTCGGCTACAAGGTCACGTTCGTGAGGAACGTGACGGACATCGACGACAAGATCCTCGACAAGGCCGCCGCCGCGGGACAGCAGTGGTGGGCGCGCGCCTATTACTACGAGCGCGAGTTCACGCACGCCTACGAGACGCTCGGCGTGCTGCCGCCCACGGTCGAGCCGCGCGCGACCGGCCACATGTCCGACATGATCGACCTGATCGAGCGCATCATCGCGAACGGCCACGGCTATGTGGTGACCGACGCGGACGGCAGGCCAACCGGCAACGTGTACTTCGACGTGGCGTCGTGGCCGCACTACGGCGAGCTGACGCACCAGAAGCAGACCGCCGAGGTGGACGAGGCGGCCGCCGTGGCCGACCGCATGGGCCCGTCCGTCGACGCCGCCGGCGACGACAAGTACAATCCGGTCGACCCGGCCGACGCCTCCCCCGACAAGCACGATCCACGCGATTTCGCCCTGTGGAAGGCCCCGAAGGACACCGACCCCGAGGACGCCCGCTGGTCGACGCCGTTCGGCACGGGCCGCCCGGGCTGGCACATCGAATGCTCGGCGATGAGCCACCGCTACCTGAAGGACGGCTTCGACATCCACGGCGGCGGCCTCGACCTGCGCTTCCCCCACCACGAGAACGAGATGGCGCAGACGCGCGCCGCCGGCTACGATTCGGCCGCCCGCTGGATGCATTCCGCGTGGGTCACCGCCAAGGGCGAGAAGATGTCGAAGTCGCTGGGCACCGGCCTGTCCGTGCCGAGCGTGCTCGCCGAGCATTCCGCGTGGGTGGTGCGCTACGCGCTGGGCTCCGTCCAGTACCGTTCGATGCTGGAATGGTCCGATCAGGCGCTCGTCGAGGCGCAGGCCGCGTACGACCGCATCGCGAACTTCATCGAGCGCGCCGGCGTCGCGCTGGGCGGCCAGCCCTCGCGCGACGAGATCGGGGCCGTCTCCGCGGACGACCTGCCGGCCGACTTCACGGCCGCGATGAACGACGACGTGAACGTCTCCGGCGCGACCGCCGCGATCTTCACGGCGATCCGCTCCGGCAACACGCTGCTCTCCAAGCTCGCCGACCACGCCGACTCCGACGAGGCCCGCGCCGAGGTGCGCGCCTCGCTCGTCGCCGTGCGCGCGATGCTCGACACCCTGGGCCTCGACCCGCTGGCCGAGCCGTGGGTGTCCGCGGGCGCGGCCGGCGGCGCGGGCGACGGCGCCGACGAGTCGCCGGAGCATGTGGCGCTGGAGAAGCTCATCGGCGAACAGCTCGCCGCCCGTGCCGAGGCCCGCAAGGCGAAGGACTTCGCGAAGGCCGACGCGATCCGCGACGCGCTGGCCGAAGCCGGCATCGCCATCGAGGACGGCCCCCAGGGCTCCACCTGGAGCCTCAAGTAGGCTTCCGCCGCCATCACCCTCACGGGACCCGGATGCCGCATGGTGTCCGGGTCCTTCGTTTTCCCCCGCCACGGCTAGACTGTTGCCCATTATGGCAGCATTTAGTTCTTTGACTGACAAGCTCTCGAATGCGTTCAAGCATCTGAAGAGCAAGGGCAAGCTTTCCGAGACGGACATCGACGGCACGATCCGCGAGATCCGCCGCGCGCTGCTCGACGCCGACGTGGCGCTCGAGGTGGTGCGTCCGTTCACCGCGCGTGTGCGCGAGCGCGCGCTGGGCACCGAGGTGTCCGATGCGCTGAACCCCGCGCAGCAGGTGGTCAAGATCGTCAACGAGGAGCTGACCGCGATCCTCGGCGCCGGCGTGGATCGTCCGCTGAACTTCGCGAAGAACCCGCCGACGATCATCATGCTCGCCGGCCTGCAGGGCGCCGGCAAGACGACGCTCGCCGGCAAGCTGGGCTACTGGCTCAAGGACGCGGGCCACACCCCGCTGCTGGTCGCGGCCGACCTGCAGCGCCCGAACGCGGTCACGCAGCTGCAGGTGGTCGGCGAGCGCGCCGGCGTGCCGGTGTACGCCCCGGAGAAGGGCGTGCAGTCGGACGGCGGCGAGGCGGTCGCGGCCCCGGACCAGACCTCCGGCGATCCGGTGAAGGTGGCGCGCGATTCCATCGAATTCGCCCGCCAGAAGCTGTACGACACGGTGATCATCGATACCGCCGGCCGCCTGGGCGTCGACGAGGAGCTCATGCGGCAGGCGCGAGACATCCGCGACGCCGTGAACCCGAACGAGATCCTGTTCGTCATCGACGCGATGATCGGCCAGGACGCGGTGCGCACCGCGAAGGCGTTCGACGAGGGCGTGGACTTCACCGGCGTGGTCCTGTCCAAGCTCGACGGCGACGCCCGCGGCGGCGCGGCCCTGTCGGTCGCGAGCGTGACCGGCAAGCCGATCCTGTTCGCCTCGAACGGCGAGGGCCTGAAGGACTTCGAGGTCTTCCACCCGGACCGCATGGCCTCCCGCATCCTCGACATGGGCGACATCCTCACGCTCATCGAGCAGGCGCAGAAGCAGTTCGACGAGGCGCAGGCCCGCGAGGCGGCGCAGAAGATGGCCGAGGGCGAGTTCGGCCTGGACGACTTCCTCGAGCAGCTGCAGCAGGTCAGGAAGCTCGGTTCGATGAAGTCGCTGCTCGGCATGATCCCGGGCATGGCCCAGCATCGCAAGGAGCTCGAGCAGTTCGACGAGCGCGAGATCGACCGCACGGAGGCGATCATCCGTTCGATGACGCCCGAGGAGCGCCGCAATCCGAAGATCATCGACGGTTCCCGCCGTGCGCGCATCGCCTATGGTTCCGGTAACACGGTGTCGGCCGTCAACGCGCTGCTGCAGCGTTTCGAGCAGGCGGCGAAGATGATGAAGCGCATGTCGAACCGCGCGGGCGGCGGCATCCCCGGCTTCGGCGGCCCCGCTTCCGGCGGCAAGAAGAACAAGAAGGGCAAGGGCAAGAACAAGAAGGGCCGTTCCGGCAACCCGATGAAGCGCGAGGCCGAGGAGAAGGCGTTGCGCGATCGTCTGTCCGGCAGGAAGTCGGGCGGCGCCTCCGGTTCCGCGTTCGCCAAGCCGCAGAACCCGGCGCTGCCCGCCGGCCTGCAGCAGGCGCTGGACGCGAACGGCGGCGAGCTTCCGCCGAACTTCGGCGGCGGTCTGGCCGGTCTGCTCCACTGACGCATGACGACCGTGGGAACGCCGCCGATCGGCTTCTTCCCACGGTCGTTCCACGGCCCCCTCACGGCGAGGGGGCCTCTTCGTATTCATATCCGTATTCGTTCCCGTGTCCGTTCCGGGGTCCCGTCGGATTCCGCCGGGGTCCCGTCGTCGAAAGGTTGTTGATTCATGCTCGTCTGGTTCCTGTGGGGCGTGATGCTCGTCGGTTCGGTGTGGGTGCTGCTCAGCCAGTTGTCCGCCGGCATGGAGGCGCGCATGCCGTTCCCGTATATGATCGCGTTGATCCCGTTCCTGTGGGTGCCGTTGGTCGCGTGCGCCGCGGTGGCGGCGTATCTGCGCGAGTGGGGCGCGATGTGCTGTCTGCTGGCGGTGGCGCTGTCCGCGTCGACCCGCCGCATCGCGTATTGGGGCACCGACCCGCACCCCCGCCGTGAAACATCACGTGAAACACATTCCGACTCCCGTGAAACGTCTCGTGAAACACCTACCGAAGCGTCATCGGCGGAACCGCCGTCGTCGCTCACGCTGATGACGCTCAACTGCCGTTACGGCCGCGCCGACGCCGGTGCCATCGTGCGCGAGGCGCGCGACCGTGGCGTCGACGTGCTCGCCCTGCAGGAGGTGACCGACGGCCTCGTCGCGCGTCTCGACGCGGCCGGCATCGCCGATCTCCTCCCCTACCGGCGGTCCGGCGAGGCGAAGGAGACGGACAACGGCGGCTACAACATGGTGTTCTCCCGCTTCGAGCCGCAGGACTCCACACCGTCCGCGGTCGACATCCCGGCGGCGGACGTCCCCGCGGTCACGCTGGCGGCGGCGGGCGGGCGCACCGTCACGCTCGCGTCCGCGCACCCGAAATCCCCGATGCGCGGCCCCCGCGACTGGTCGGCCGGCATCATCGGGCTCGGCGCGCTGGCGAAGTCTGCATACGTGGGCGACCACGGCACCGTCGTGGTGCTCGGCGACCTCAACTCCTCCACCGACCATCCGAGCTTCCGCAGGCTGCTGGCCGCGGGATTCCGCGACGCCAGCCTGACCCAGGCGAAGGGGCCGAACCTCACGTTCCCGCGCTGGCTCGTCTGGCCGCGCATCGAACTGGACCACATCCTGGCCACGCGCGGCGACGCGACGTTCTCGCACGTGTCCTCGTTCGTCGTGCCCGACACCGACCATCTGGCGCTGACCGCCAGGATCGGGTTCAAGGGCTGAACGGGCCGCCGCGCCCCAGACCGGACTCCGAGCGGCATCCCCCGCGTGTCGCCCGGTCCGGGGCGCGGCGCTATAATGGGCCAGTTATTCGCGCGTGCGTGGCGCCCTCTACACCCCGTGCCGCGAGGAACACGTGGGCTCGGCGAGCTGCGCCCCACAATGCGAACCGAACACACACCCCTGAATATTTAAGGAGAGCCACTTTGGCAACCAAGATTCGTCTGAAGCGCATGGGTAAGAAGTTCTACGCGTTCTACCGCGTGGTCATCATGGATTCCCGTACCAAGCGCGATGGCCGCGCCATCGAGGAGATCGGTACCTACGATCCGAACACCCAGCCTTCCACGATCAAGATCGACTCCGAGCGCGCCCAGTACTGGCTGGGTGTCGGCGCCCAGCCGACCGAGCAGGTCTACAAGCTGCTGAACATCACCGGCGACTGGCAGAAGTTCAAGGGTCTCGACGGTGCCGAGGGCACCCTGAAGACCGTTGAGGCCGGCCCGGATGCCGCCGCCCGCGTCGAGGCCGTCGACGCCGAGGCCCAGAAGCTCAAGGCCGCCAAGTCCGAGGCCGAGGCGAAGGCCAAGGCCGAGGCTGAGGCCGCTGCCGCCGCCGAGGAGGCCCCGGCTGAGGAAGCCGAGGCTCCGGCCGAGGCCGAGTGAGCCACGCCGCAAGGCGCCCCTACGACGAATGCGCCTTTCCTCGCAGTAATGTGAGGGAAGGCAATGTCGCATAGAAAGGCTGACTGATCATGCTCGCACAGGCAGTGGAACACCTCATCAAGAACATCGTCGACTTTCCGGATGACGTATCCGTCAAGTCCCACGAGAACGCGCGCGGCGAGCTGCTTCGCGTGCGCGTGAACCCGGAGGACATCGGCCGCGTCATCGGTCGCTCCGGCCGTACGGCCAACGCGATCCGCACGGTGGTGCAGGCCTTGGCCGACCACAAGGTGCGCGTCGACATCATGGACGTGCGTCGCTGACGCCCCGTCCATAGGCGGAGCCGATATAGGTACTCGATAGGGTACACTGCTTGGCATGGCAGATCAGAACATGCATGACGACCCTCAGCAGCCCGAGCTGCTGAGGGTCTGTCGTATCGGTCGCGCGCAGGGCATGAGGGGCGAGGTCACCGTGCAGGTGTTCACCGACGAACCCGAATGGCGCTTCGAACCCGGCAGCGTGCTGTATTCGCGCGACGGCGGAACCGAATACGTGGTGGAGTCCTCACGCACCTTCAAGAAGCGCTGGATCATCAAGCTCGAGGGCTGCGACGACCGTAACGCCTCCGAGGCGCTCAACGGCACGGAACTGTACGGCGAGGCCGACGACCCCGACGAGATGCTCGAGGCGGACGAATGGTATCCGAAGGACCTCATCGGGCTTGAGGCCCGCATGGCGGAGGGCAACGGGATCGGCGCCGAGGACGGGCTTGTGGTCGGCAAGGTGGTCGACGTGGTCGACTCCCCCGCCCAGTCGCTGCTCAAGATCCGTCTGACCGAACCGGTGCGGGTCGGCGAGGCCAAGGACGGCACGCCGGTGTTCGAGAAGACCGCGCTCGTGCCGTTCGTCGACGAGCTCGTGCCGGACATCGACCTGGAGGAGGGCTATCTCACCCTCGATCCTCCGGGAGGGCTGATCCCGGGGCTCTGACCAATCACCGTCGACTCCGCGAACACGGCGGCGGCCGGTGCGTGCGCATCGGCCACTGCCTGTAAGGTGGGGACTCATGAGAATCGACATCGTATCCGTGTTCCCCGAGTATTTCGACGTGATGAACCTGTCGCTGATGGGCAAGGCGCAGGAGAAGGGCCTCCTGAGCATCGCCACGCACAATCTGCGCGATTGGACCCATGACGTGCATCATTCGGTCGATGACACCCCGGTGGGCGGCGGCGCCGGCATGGTGATGAAGCCGGTCGTCTGGGCCGAATGCCTCGACGAGCTGCTGGGGCTCACGGAGGACGGCGACGATGCGCAGGCCTCCCAAGACCGGGCCTCCCAAGACCGGGCCCCGGTGCTCATCTTCCCGAACCCGTCCGCGCCGCTGTTCACCCAGCGCGATGCGACCGAACTGTCGCACGCCGACCACCTGCTGTTCGGCTGCGGCCGCTATGAGGGCTATGACGCGCGCATCCCCGAGTACTACCGCTCGCGTGGCGTGGACGTGCGCGAGTATTCGATCGGCGACTATGTGCTCAACGGCGGCGAGGTGGCGACCTCGGTGATGCTGGAGGCCATCACGCGCCTCATCCCGGGCTTCATGGGCAACGCCGACTCCATCGTCGAGGAATCCTACACGGGCGCCAACGCCCTGTTGGAACACCGCCAGTACACGAAGCCGGCGGAATGGCGCGGCATCCGTGTGCCCGACGTGCTGCTGTCCGGCGACCACGGCAAGGTGGACCGGTTCCGGCGCGACGAGGCGCTGGCGCGCACGGACGAGATCCGCCCCGACCTCATCGAAAGGCTCGACTGCAAGACGTTGGACAAGGCCGACCGCAAGACCCTGATGGCCCTGGGCTGGGAGGTCTCCGCCGCCCATCCCAGGAGAATGAAGTAAAAAAGTCCGGTTCACGATTCCGGCCGTTGCGGAATCGTGAACCGGAAACCACTGGGGTTTACAGGCCGAACACCTTGACGCGGTCGTCGGCCGGCTGCTTCTCGACCGGGCCGGCCGGCTGGGCGACGACGCCGAACGGCATCTGGGCCTGGAGCTTCCAGCTCTTCGGCAGGCCGAACTCGGCGGCGACGGCCTCGTCGATGAGCGGGTTGTAGTGCTGCAGGGAGGCGCCCAGGCCCTTCTCGGCGAGGGCGGTCCACACGGCGAGCTGGAGCATGCCGGCGGCGTCGCGGGCGAAGCCCGGGAAGTTGGCGGCGTAGGCCGGGATGTTCTCCTGCAGCTGCTTGGTGACGTCCTCGTCGTCGTAGAACAGGACGGTGCCGTGGCCGGCGGCGAAGGAGTCGATCTTCGCCTCGGTGGACTTGAAGGCCTCCTCGTCGTTGACGACCTTGCGCAGGGTCTCCTTGACGATGTCCCACAGCTTCTGGCTGGCGTCGCCGAACAGGACGACGGCGCGCTGCGGCTGGGAGTTGAAGGCGCTCGGCACGTCGACGACGACCTTCTTGACGAGGTCGGCGATCTCCTGGTCGCTGATCGGCGAGGCGTCGGTCAGCGCGTACTGGGAGCGGCGGGTTTCAAGGGCGGTGACGAAGGACATGGTTTCCCCTCTTTCGTTCGTGGTCCGGATGCGCATGCCCATGCGGCATCCGCAATATCTCGTTTCGAGATATGACTATACATGCATGTCACGATTCGAGGTATCTTCGGCGTGTTCGATGTAGTACACGGCGGTCTCCCCGTAATCGCGGTCGTCCGTGATCTCCCATCCTTCCGGGGCCGTGGGACGCTCGGACCGGGCAGACCGTTCGAGCACGATCACCGTGCCGTCGCCGGCCGCGCCGTTCGCCGCCAGATCGGCGAGCAGCCGGTCGCACGCCTCGGTCTCGAACGCGTACGGCGGGTCGATGAAGATCACGTCGAACGGCTGCGCGGCGGCGCCGGACGCGTACGCCTCGGCCTTGCGCACGACCACGAGCGCCGCGAGTTCCGACGTCCACGAACGGTTGCGCTTGAGCTGTGCGATGGTCTTCACGATGAGCGCTGCCGCCGGCTTCGACGCCTCCACGGCGACCAGTTCGCGGCCCCCGCGCGACAGCGCCTCGATGCCGAGCGCCCCGGTGCCGGCGAACAGGTCCAGCACACGGGCGTCGTCGAGCACGCCCCACGCGTCGAGACGAGAGAAGATCGCCTCCTTGGTACGGTCGGTGGTGGGCCGGGTGCCGGTCTTCGGCGTGGCCAGCGCCACGCCCTTGAATCGTCCTGAAATCACGCGCATGGCTACCGACTCTAGCGGTACGCCACGTCGTCCGCCCTCCGGCACGGCACCGCCCCGCCTCGCCCCCCCTCCCGACAACGGGAGGCGCCGGAGGCCATGGACGTCAGTTGGAGGTGAGGAAGGTCTCGTTGCCGCGCGTGAAGTCGAGCACCGCGCCGGCGAGCTGCGGCTCGTGAGCGAGCTCCGGGTCGGCGGCCAGCAGCCGCTCCGCCTGCGAGCGCGCGTCGGCGATGAGCTCCGCGTCCTTGACGACGCGCAGCAGTTTGAGGCTCGATTTCGCGCCGGACTGCGCGTCGCCGAGCACGTCGCCCGCGCCGCGGAACTCCAGGTCGGCCTGCGCGATCTCGGCGCCGTCGAGCGAATCGTGGATGACCTCGAGCCGCGCCTCGCCCGGCGTGCCCGGCTCGGCGCGCGAGACGAGGAACGCCCAGCTGTTCGTGCCGCCACGCCCCACGCGGCCGCGCAGCTGGTGCAGCTGGGACAGGCCGTAGCGGTCCGCGTCGAAGATCACGATGCAGCTGGCCTGCTTCACGTCCACGCCCACTTCGATGACGGTGGTGGACACGAGGATCGGCGTCTCGCCGGAGGCGAAACCTGCCATCACCTGCGTCTTCACGTCGTCCTTGTCACGGCCGGTGAGCGTGGCGAACCGGATGCCGGCGAACTGCGGCAGGGCCTTGAGCCGCGCCGCGATCTCCGCCACCGAATGCAGCGGCGGGCGTGCGACGGCCTCGCCGTTCTCGTCGAGCGTCTCGTACGCGTCGTCGATGCCGTCCCGCATGGACTCCCCGGCCCGGCCCCCGCGGGAGCCGTGGCCCGCCGCCCCGTCATCCTCGTCGGCGTCGATGCGCGCGCACACGATGTAGGCGCGCTCCCCCGCGTCGATGCGCGCGCGGATATGCGCGAACATGCGCCCCATCGTGCGCCCGTCCGCCTCGTTGACGACGACGGTGCGGATCGGCTTGCGCCCGCCGGGCAGTTCGGTGAGCCACGAGATGTCGAGGTCGCCGAACCAGGTCATCGCGGCGGTGCGCGGGATCGGCGTGGCGGTCATGACCAGCAGGTGCGGCGCCGTGCCGTCCGCGGCCTTCGTGTTGAGCGATTCGCGCTGTTCGACGCCGAAGCGGTGCTGCTCGTCGATGACGACGAGCGCGAGCCTCGGCGCCTGGAACGTCTTGGAGAACGCGGCGTGCGTGGCCACGATGATGCCGGGCGTGCCGGCCGCGGCGGCGGCGAGCGCCCTGCGCCGCGCCGCGAGCCTCATGCCGCCGGTGAGCAGTGTGACCGGCACGGATGGTTCGGCGGCGCCACTGGAGGCGCCCGCCGGAGCGGCTTCGTCCATCGCGGCGATCATGCGCGTGATGGTCTCGACGTGCTGTTCGGCGAGCACCTGCGTGGGCGCGACGAGCACGGCCTGGTATCCGGCGCCGACGGCCTGCAGCATCGCGGCGAGCGCCACCACGGTCTTGCCGGAGCCGACCTCGCCCTGCAGCAGGCGCTGCATCGGCGTGTCCTTCGCCATGTCGGCGGCGATGTCGTCGATGACGTCGCGCTGGCCACCGGTGAGCGTGAACGGCAGCGACGCGATGAACCGGTCGCGCAGCGGCGTGCGCGTGGCGCCTTCGCCGGCCGCGTCGCCGCCCGGCTCCCCCGCGTCGAGCGGGCAGGGGTGCGCGGCGGATTTGTGCGCGTTGCACCGCGCCTCGAGCAGCGCGGTCTGGCAGACGAGCGCCTCCTCGTAGCGCAACGTGTCGATGCCCTTGCGGAACGCCTCCACGCTGGCGGGCTCGTGGATGGCGCGGAACGCCTCGGCGCGGTGCATGAGCCCGCGTGCGGCGCGCACCGGTTCGGGCAGGATGTCCGGCACGGCCCCGGCGAGCGTGCCGGCGAACCGTTCCTCGTCGTCGTGCGATTGCAGGGCGATGTCGTCGGTGCCGGGCGCGGCCATGTCGCGGCCACCGAGCGCCCACATGAGGCTCAGGATCGTTTCGTGGATGCGTTCGCTGGACAGGCGCGCGGACGCATGGTAGACGGGCCTCGGGCGGGTCACGCGCGCCATGGCCTCGGCGACCGTCTTCGCGTCATACGACTGCGCCGCGGGCCGCACGGCGGCGTATCCCGCCGACATGGCGACATCGCGCCACGGGTCGCCGGCCGGCGCCGCCGTTCCGGCGTTCCCGACCGGTACGGCCGGATCGGCCGGGGCGACGGTGAGGACCTGCGGATGGCTGAACTGCAATTGGCCCATGTATTCGGTCGGCGTGCCGGCCACGACCACGGTGGCGCCGGCGGCGAGGCGGCGCGCCATCCAGTCGAGGTACCCCTTCTTGCCGGAGAAGAACACGAGCTGCGCCCGCCCGGCGGGCACGCCGCGCGCGGCGGCGAATCCGGAGTCGTCGACGTCGGCGACGAGGCGCATGTTGCGGCGCTGCCCGGCGATCACACGCGAGGACCGCACGACGCCGGCGAACGCCATCGCCTCGCCGACGCGCGCCTCGCCCACGGCGCGGGCCGGCACCGGGTCGGCCACGCGGAACGGATAGTAGGTCAGCGCGTCGCCCACGGTGACGACGCCGAACGATTTGAGCGTGGACGCGCGCCGCTTGTTCGCCAGCAGCGCGGCGATCGGAGTGTCCAACGTGATGCCCATAGCGGTCCATTCTCCCCATACGCGCGGACTCGCCCCACGGCGACGCCCCCCGCCACGACGATTCGCCGCGGAGATGCGCGATCCGCGCAAAACAAGCGAAGCCCCATCGGCGAACCGATGGGGCTTCGAGCGTTAACGCACTATTCGCGCACTCACGCAACCACGCGCTGGACCTTGCCGGCCTTGAGGCACTTGACGCACACGCGGACGCGGACGTTCTCGCCGTCGATCGTGGTGCGCACGGGCTGAAGGTTCGGGCGGAAGGTGCGCTTGTTGCGGATATGCGAGTGAGACACGGTGTATCCGACCTGCGGACCCTTGCCGCACACTGCACAACGAGCTGCCATGATGGACTCCCTTTAACCTTGACTGTCAAGTCTTTTTCGCGTTCCGGCCGGGCACGCACGCATAGGCGAACACGCTTAGCCGAACACACAACTTCACGAATATATCCCAGCATGGCGACAAACGCAACCGCGGCGTGGTATCCTATGCGCCCGCACTCCCCCGATACCCGACGCCGACGGGGTGCGCCGTCCATTGCGCCATGCGACGATGCGCCTAGAATCACGGGAAACCGACGGTTCACGGTCTAGAATGGGACCACCGCGACGACCACGCCCGGGCGACGGCCCCGATCGCGTGGTGGCGACCGCAACGGGCGGACGCGGTTCCGGCGGTCAAGGAGGACGTCATGCTTGGATTGAACATCAACGAGGGGACCATGCTGGGCGACCTGCTCGCCAGGAAGAAGGAGGAACGCACGTCGCGCGAACACGGCGCGGACGGCGCGACGCCCGCGGACGCGCCGCGCCCCGCGACGCAGGGGACGCCGGGCGCGCCCCTCGAACACATCCCGTCGGTGATCTCGCTGGGGCAGGTATGGGTCGACATCATGATGGACGTGGACGAGCTGCCCGCGCCCGGCGGCTTCGCGATCTCGAACGCCGCACGCCCGGTCGTCGGCGGCAGCTACCGCGTGCTCGACGCGGTGAGCCGCATGGGCGTGCCCGCCGAACACGCCGGGGTCATCGGCCGGGGCGTGTGGGCGTCGATGATCCGCGAGGCGTACGAACACGACGGGATCGCGCACGTGGGCCCGAGCCGGCTCGACGTGGATTCCGGCTTCCGCCTCGTCTTCCATGACGGCGACGGGCGCAAGACGTTCGTGGCGCGGTACGGCGCGGAGGCGCAGGGCGACGAGAACACGTTCGACGCGCTCGAACCGGATGCCGGCGACGTGGTGCACATCAGCGGCAACACGATGCTCGACCACACCGCGGCCGGCATCGACGAATTCATGCACCGGGCCGGATCCGACCCGAAGGCCCGCCCCTACCAGCTCGTCATCAACCCGACGAACACGTTGAAGCTCGTCAACGACCATCTGCTCGAGGACCTCGTGCTCGCCCGGCCGATCTGGTCGTGCAACCGCCAGGAGGCGACCACGCTGGCCGAACGCCTCGGCGTGGACCTCGGCGAGGCCGGGGCGCTGACGGTCGGCGGCGGGTTCGACCAGGCGATGAACGCGCTGTGCGACGCGCTCGGCAACGCGCTGCGCGCCCCGCTGGTCGTGCGCGCCGGCTCGCGCGGCGCATGGGTGCGCAATCCCGGCGGGGACGTGCTGCACGTGGAGGGCCACCCGACGAAGGGCGTGCACACCCGTTCGGCGGGATCCTGCCACACGGGCGCCATGTGCGCGATGCTCGCGAAGGGCTGGTCGCTGGCCGACGCGGTGGCGATCGCCAACGCCGCGGCCTCGCTCGCCATCCAGCGCCACCACGCCGGCGTGCCCGTCTGCCCGGGTTACGGGGAGGCGGTCTCGCTGGCCGGACTGGCGGCGAAGGGCGGGACCCCGGCGGCCGGAGACGCGGGCCGCGGCGAGTGACGCCGCCATTCCCGTCGATGCGATCAGGCCGTGAGATTCCGGCGGTCATAACCGGCACAGGCCGGCCATGACCGCCGAACATACGTGGAAAGGGGAGGTGTTCCCGAAATCATCGGGAGCACCTCCCCCTTTTTGCGTGTCCTACGCACGCCCTGCACGCCTATGCGCGGCAGGGCGGTTCAGACGTCGGTCACGCGCGGCGACGCTTCACCGCGAGCGCCAGGCCGCCGGCGATGGCTCCGGCGACCGCGACGCCGGCGATGACCGCCACCGAGGAGCCGGTGTTCGACAGCTTCTTGACGGCCTTCTTGGCCGGCTTCTTGGCGGGCGTGGCGGGCGCCGGCTGGGCCGGGGCCTTCTTCCACTGGGCGTAGATGGTCTGGTCGGCGGTGAGCTTCTTGCCGAACTCGAACGCGGTCGTGCCCTCCTTGTCGACGGTCCAGCCGGCGAAGGTGTAGCCGTTGCGGGTCGGGTCGGCGGGCTTGAAGGTCACGCCGTCGGTCGGCACGTACTGGTCCGGCACCGAGGAGCCGCCCTGGGTGTCGAAGGTGAGCTTCTTGGAGACGACGCCCGGCACGTACTCGCCGGCCTTGTACACGGACTCCTGGAAGGCCATGGTGTAGGTGCCGTTGGGGGCGACGTTCAGCGGCGCGGACTCGTAGTAGATGGCGGTGTCGAGGTTCTGTCGCACCACGGTGCCGTTGCCGAGGCCGGAGACGTTCTGCTTGTCCTCCACGTTCGTCCACGAACCGGCGTACAGGTTCGCGGTGCCGTCGAGCTTCTGGGAGGTCAGCGTGAAGTTGTCGGAGGTGATGTAGGCGCCGCCCTGGCCGTCGGCGTACAGCGTGGTGCGGTCGTCGCCGTTGAGGTCGGTGTCGAGCGTCTGCAGCAGGGTGCCGGTGAGCGGCGCGGAGCCTTCGTTGGTGTAGGTGATGGTGTGGCGCAGCTGGCCGGCATCGGTCACCTGGAACAGCTCGACGGTCTTGACCTTGACGTCGCCTTCGCCGGTGAGATGGTTGACGACCTGCACGTCCTTGCGGCCGGCGTTGTCGATGACCTGGTAGCGGACGGCGCCGGTGTTCGTGGACAGCTTCTTGTAGTCGCCGTTGTTGTTGCGGTACAGCCAGGAGGTGGAGGACTCGCCCTTCTGGAAGGCGTACGTGTAGGAGTCGTTGCCCTGCGTGATGACGTTGCTGAACAGGATCGCGGGGACCTGGCGGCCTTCGTACTGCGGGCAGTTCGTCGTCACGGTGAACGTCATGTTGTCGCGGTGGAACGTGTTCGTCACCGGCAGCGGGCATTCGGCGGTGCCCTCGTCCGGCGTGGCGCTCGGGGTGTTGTCCTGCGGCGTCTGCTGCGGCGTCTGGGCGTTCTGCTGCGCGTCGCCGTCGCCCTGCGCCGGCTGCTGTTCGGCGGTGGATCCGCCCTGCTGCCCGGTCGCGGATCCGTCCTGTCCGGCCGATTCGGACTGCTGGCCGGCGGCCGGCTGATCGCCGGTCGCGCCGTCGCCTTCGGTCGTGATGGTCGTGTCCGACCGGCCTTCGGCCGCGGCCGGTTCGGCGAACGCGACCGGGGCGCTCAGGCCCGCGGTCAGCAATGCGACCGCTGCGACGATCGCCGCCTTGTTCATCTTCTTCATCTGATACCCCTTCTTCGGTGTGCATATGCGGCATTGGAATGCCCCGGCGCACTGATTCGGAAACCACTGTCTGTTATGCGTGCCGGTGGCGTAACCGCCGATACGTGAGGGGATACAGGACATCAACACTGCATATGCCGCTCCCCTTACGCGGCATTGTACATCCCCGATAGTTCCCTGCATAGATGCTGAATCATCCCCGTAACCATCATGAAAACAACGTATTCGTCACCGGCAGGCCGCCCTCCATCCGCCACCCCGCAGCACCGGAAGTCCTCGTCCACGGAACCAGACCGTCCGTGCTCCCCTGCAACGGCAACGTTTTCGACGGCTCCACCCACAGGGCGGGACCGGGAACACAGCGGAGGCACGACTATGTCGCGCAACGGGTGGAGGATGCCACGGAACCGTGATCGGACCAAGGGGCCGCATCGATAATTCATCCTGCGTTCATCTTGTGCGGGCCCGCCCTCTCGGCCGCCTCCCCTACGATTGGAGCCGATTCAACCGTAGGGAGAACACGCATCATGTCCCAGAACGCCGCCATGCCGACACCGCAAGCCGCCGCGACCGCGACTCCGTCCGCCACGGCGAAACTCACGCCACGCGAGAAGAAGTGGATCGTCTACGACGTGGGCAACTCGGCGTTCGTGCTGCTGTCGACGGCCGTCGTGCCGATCTACGCGAAGTCGCTGATGCCGGCCGACGGCAACATCGTGTCCGCGTGGGGCTACGCGCAGACCATCGCCTCGCTGGTGATCGCGCTGCTCATGCCGCTGCTCGGTTCGATCGCCGACGTGCAGGGCATGAAGATCAGGTTCTTCCTCGGGTTCTTCGGCACCGGCGTGGTCACCTGCGCGGCGCTCGCGCTGCCGCTGACCTGGCTGCCGTTCCTCATCGTGTACGTGCTGGCGACGATCGGCCTGAACGGCTCGCTCACCTTCTACGATTCGATGCTCATCGACACCACGTCGAACGAGCGCATGGACAAGGTCTCGTCGCACGGCTACGGCTGGGGGTACGTGGGGTCCACGATCCCGTTCATCGCGTGCATCGCGCTGATCTTCGGCGGGCCGGCGCTGTTCGGCTGGTCGACGGCCGCATGCACGCGCGCCACGTTCGTCATCACCGCCGCATGGTGGGTGGCGTTCACGATCCCGCTGCTGACCAGCTACCGGCAGGTGCACTACCGTGCGACCCGCGACCATACGCGCGAGGCGGTGCGCGGCACGTTCGCCGAGCTCGGCGGCACGCTGCGCAAGCTCGTGAGGAACAAGCCGCTGTGGATGTTCATGGTCGCGTTCTTCTTCTACATCGACGCGGTGAACACGGTGATCTCGATGAGCACCTCGTACGGCACCGAGCTCGGCATCGATTCGACGCAGCTGGTGGTGGCGCTGCTCGTCACCCAGTTCGTCGCGTTCCCGTGCGCGATCCTCTACGGGCGTCTGGCCGGCCGGTTCGGCTGCAAGCCGATGATCGTCGCAGCCGTGATCGCCTACATGTGCATCGTGTTCTTCGCCGCGTTCTTCCTGCGCTCGGCCGTGCAGTTCTGGATCCTCGCGATCCTGGTCGGCATGTTCCAGGGCGGCATCCAGGCGCTCTCCCGCTCCTACTACGGCAAGATCATCCCCAAGGAGCACGCCAACGAGTACTACGGCCTGTACGACATCTTCGGCAAGACCGCGAGCATCATCGGCACGTTCCTCGTCGCGACCACCACCTCGATCACCGGCAACGCGTCGCTCGGCGTCCTCTCCATCGCGATCCTTCTCGCCGTCGCCCTCATCTTCCTCACGCTCCAGAAGGACCCGACCAGGAACTGACGCCCCGTTCCGAATCATCCGGATTCGCCACACGACCCGATGGAGGCTTGTTCCCCGCCTAGGCGCGAAAATCAAGACCCCCTCAACCCGGCGCAGGCCCGTTTCATGGTTGCGTGCGAGGATTACGGCCTCCCCCAATCCTGCGGAGGCGGGTTTTCGACTTGAGGGAGAACACGGTTCCAGGACGGGCCATGGGGCATACGGTCCAAGCTCGCACAAAACCGCCGTTTTCCAATGAATCACCGGCCCGGCCGATATCGCACTCAACCACGATCCGGCCGTTTACGACATTGGGTGCCGCACCGGTCTCTCCCCTAACTTGCAAAACGGGCGAACGCAGGTTGAGGGGAAGTCGATTCCTCTCACCCAACCCGGAAAATGAGACGGCACGGGTTGAGGGAGAGGCTTCCGCCCGTCCCCCGGCCCGAGAACCCCGCCCATCACCGGCCTGGCCGCCTGCATCGTCGGGCTCAAACCCGTCGATCGGCGGACGGCATCACGGGCCGCCGTATCATGCCACGCCTCACATGGAGCATCAACCCCAACCAGGATCGATGCTCCATGCGTCGCGGCGATTCGCCGGCACTAGACTGAATGACGACGGGATCGGGCGTCGGCGCCCGACCGCAGGCCAGTCATAAGGAGGCTGTCATGATCGATCATGTCGGATTGTTCGTCAAGGACGCGAACGAACGTGCGGGATTCTACGAGAAACTGCTGGCGCCGTTGGGGTATGCGAAGAAGCATGAGTTCCCGGGCGCCGTGTGCTTCGCGAACGATGCGGACGGCGACAGCGTGTGGATCCAGTCGCCGAAGGGCGGCAACCCGATCGTCCCGTCGCATCTGGCGTTCCGCGCCGCCGATCAGGACGCCGTCAAGGCGTTCCACGCGGCCGGTCTCGCCGCCGGCGGCACGGACAACGGCCAGCCCGGCCCACGCCCGAACTACGGCCCGACCTATTACGCCGCGTTCATCCACGACCCGGACGGCAACAACATCGAAGCCTGCCTGCAGTAGCGGCATAGCGGCGTGCCGGACTGGGCGAAGGGTTCCATCGGCTCACATCCGTCGAAACTCTTCGTCCAGCATCGCGTATTCCAACTCATCCTCCCAATGCGTTCCGTCATCACTCAGATATTTCACTTTCCGGACGTAATGGGCCTCTCGACGCAAACCGCATTTCTCCATCACCTTCCATGAGCCGATGTTGTCCGGATGACAAAGCGCGCATACGCGATGGACCCGCATCACGTCAAAACAGTATCCAAGCAAAGATCTGATGATTTCCGTAGCATACCCCTTGCCCCACTCGGAGCGCACGAGCAGCCATCCGAGCATCGCGGTGTCGTTTCCATAATCCATGTGGATTCTCGCCCGTCCGATTTTCCTCGAATCGGCCTTGGCGATCACCGCCATCTCATAATTCATTTGCGGGCACACGTCCCAATCGGATACCACCTGCCTTGTATGCGCCCTGATTTCCTCATCCGTCAGCCGGCCGCACGGCATGAACATCATGATGTCGGAATCACCGTACAGTTCGGAGATGATGTCCTCATCATCAAGCGTGAACGGCCGCATGACGAGCCGTTGTGTCTCCAGCACCATTTTCCGTGTCATTCCTTGTCTCCCATCGTCAATCTTCCTGAACCCGCCTATCGGAGCAACATCTCACCATGGCATCGTTCCGCTGCGATGTTCCGGCCTAGGCTACGCGAACAACCGCGCGCGCAGCGAGGCGGCGTCGGTGAAGCGGATGCCGGTCAGGCCGGGGACGGCGGCGGCCGCGGCGTCGGTGTTGCGTTGCTTGTCGTCGACGAACGCCGCACATGCCGGATCGATGCCGAAGCGGGCTACGGCGCGGCGGTATATCTCCGGGTCGGGTTTGTGGATGCGTTCCGCGCTGGAGACGACGACGTCGCGCAGCGGTCCCAGTGCGGGGAACAGTTCGCGGGCGGCGTCCACGTATTTCACGGTGAAGTTCGTCAACCCCCAGCAGCGCACTCCGGCCTCGTCGAGGTCGCGCAGCAGTCCGGCCATGCCGGGCAGCATGCCGGTGAGCGCGAGCCGCTGGCGCACGAAATACGTGCGGAACGCCGCAAGTTCCGACGATTCGGCCGCGTGGTGCGCGGCGTAGTCGGCGAGGATGCGTTCCTCGCCCCACCCGAGGTCGGACAGTTCGTCGTAATGCCAGAATCCGTATGGGTCGTCGCGGTCGAACAGCCGGTCGGCGACGTCGGACGGCACCACGCCGTCGACGGCGGCTCGCGGCCGCCAGTCGACCAGCACGTCGCAGAAATCGAAGATCACATCGTCGTATGCGGGACGCACGGGGGAAACGCTCATACGCGACACCGTACACCCACGCCGTCGCGCGAGACGGCGCGCGTCCGCCGCAATCCGGGGGCGATACAGTGGACCGAAAACCTATGGGTCACGGGGCGCGACCGGGGACGCGGTCGGCCGGCGGAAAGGGAGACGGGATATGACGTACATGCAGGCGTTGCTGGGGTTCGCGCTGGTGGCGGGTTCGATGGCCCTGCTGCCGGGATTGGACATGATGATGGTGGTCAACGAGACCATCAATTCGACGCGTAGGCGCGGCATAGCGGCGGCGTGCGGCATCTCGTTCGGCGTGTTCGCGTGGGCGGTGGCCGCCTCGGTCGGCCTCGCCGCGATCATCAACGCGTTCCCGCTCGCCTATGACGCGATCCGTCTGCTCGGCGGCCTGTACCTGTGCTATCTGGCGTTCAGTCTCGTCCGCAGGCCGAAGGACGGCAAGGCCGGGACTCCGGCGGGAACGGAATCGTCCGAACCGGCGGCGGCAGTCATGGACGGGAACGCCGGACGCGGCCCGTTCGCCTCCCCCATCGTCTCCTCGTTCGTACGCGGGTTCCTCACCGACTTGTTCAACCCGAAGATCGGCGTGTTCTACATCGCCGTCATCCCGCAGTTCCTCGTGCCGGGCGTCGATCACCTGCGGATGGGCGTCTCGCTGGGGCTCATCCATTTCGTCGAGAGCATGATGGTGCTCGTCACGCTCGCCTGCATGGCCGCGTTCTTCGCCGGCAGGCTCAGGTCGGGACGTTCGCGCCGCGTGCTGAGCCTGGTGTCGGCCGGCATCATGGCCGTGTTGGGCGGCGTGACCGTCACCGAGGCGATCCGCAGCCGTCTGGCCGCCTGATCGGACCGGCGCCCGCGCGTCCTCGGCGGCGCCCGTGACGGCTCAGCGGCCGAGCAGGCCGGAGATCTGGCCGATGACGTCGCCGGGCAGCCCCGCCTGTTCGGCGATCGCACCGAGGTCGAGGTTCGCGCCCTGCTCCTGGATCATGCCGGCCACGTTCCCGATCTGGTCGGCGGAGATGTGTTCCTCGGCCAATGCGGTCAGGTCGCCGAGCTGTTCCGCGTTGAGATGGTCGCCGGCGAACTGTGCTATCTCGCCGAGCTGCCCGGCGTCGAATTGTTCCGTCACCGCCGCCGGCAGGTCGCCGATCGCGCTCAGATCGACGCCGCCGACCACATCCCCCAATGCGCCGCCCACCAGATTCCTGATGCCGTCGAACAGCCCCATGCCATACCCCTTCGTGTAGTCGGTCGGTATGGGACGCCCGCACCGACCGTCCCATACGGCGCAGCGGCCCGCCGCACCTCCGCCGTCCACTGTATCCGATGTCGGCATGGTGCGCGACGGCCCCCGCTGTGACCTTGCTCATGCCCGGCGCCCCGCAGCGCCGCCGGACCGCCGCGTCTCGCCGCGATCGCGTCAGGACCGCGCCGGAAGCGGCAGGACGGTGGTGGGCGAGCCGACGGGCAGCGTGGCGCGCGGCACCGGTTCGCCGTCCGGGGCGATATGGAACACCGTCAGATCGTCCGACACCTCGTTCGCCGCGACGACGAACCGGCCGATCGCACGCAGGTGGCGAGGGCGGCTGCCGCCGCTGGACACGCCGCGGCCGCGCCAGCCGGGCGCATCCGGATCGGCGAGGCGGTGCAGCCGCGCACCGTCCCAGCGCAAGGCGACGATGCGCTCGGAGCCGCGCAGACCCACGTAGGCCATGCCGGCGCACGGGCCGCCCGCATCGTCGGAATCCGGCACGAAGGCCAACGACGCGGCCTGATCGCCGTCATCCCCGCCCAGATCGACGGTCCGCAGCACCGCGATGCCGTCCGCCGCCGCTGTGGCGGGATCATCTTCGCGCGGTCCCAGCAACGTGACCGTATCGCCCCATTCATCGACGACGGCCACGCGCCATGCGCCGTCGCGTGAGGGCAGCGGATGCATGTCGCGCGGACCGGTGCCCGGCGCAAGCTCCACCGATCCCGTGCGCACGAGCATGCCGTCGCGCCAACGGTGCACGTGGATGCGGTCCGCGCCCAGGTCGGTACTCAGCACGCGGCCGTCGGGCAGGGCGAGCGCCCAGTGCGCGTGCGGCCCCTCCTGGGCGGGCAACGGGCCATGCCCCTCGCCGTACAGCACCTGCCCGGCCGGGCCCAGCCCGCCGTCCCCGCCGATCGGGAACACGCAGATGGCGCCGCCGACGTAGCAGGCGGCGATCGCGTGCTTCGCGCCGCGGTCGTCCACGGCGACCGTCACGTGCGTGGGGCCGGCGCTGGGCACGGGCACGCGCGAGACCAGGTCGAGACGCGGGCCGTCGGCGGTGCGTTCGAGGCGCAGTGCGGCGAGTTCGTCGCTGTTCTCCAGCACGGCGTACACCATGCCGCCGTCACGTTCCATCCATGAGGGCGAGGGCAGGTCGGACAGCAGTCCGGCGCGTTCCAGCCGGACCGTCGGCGTCGACGCGTCCGTATCCCCGTCCGCGAGTCCGCCCGCGAGTCCGCCCGCGAGTCCGCCCGCATGCAATATGTATCGTTCGATTCCCGGGCTGTGCGATCCCTGCAGGGCGCCGAACCCGCCCACCAGCACATCGATGTCTTCGCTCATGGTCCTTAAGTGTAGGAAACGGCCGCAGGCGCGGGCGGCCGGTTCCCGCGTCGCGGGATGGACGCCGCCCGAACGGGAACGGGCGCGAACATGAACAAGGCTCCCGACCGAATCATTTCGGTCGGGGGCCTTGTTCATGTCATGCGGAAGATGGATCGTCACCGCCCGGTCCGTCCCGCCGGTCCCGTCATCGGGGACCGGCGGGACGGGATCCGGCTCAGCGCTCGGAGGCCTCCTCGGTGGCGGCCTCGCCCTCGCGCTCGACGCGGATCTTGTGGCCGTCGGCCTGGGAGACGCCGTAGT
The DNA here is from genome assembly GCF_010667645.1 of Bifidobacterium platyrrhinorum. Taxonomy (GTDB): domain Bacteria; phylum Actinomycetota; class Actinomycetes; order Actinomycetales; family Bifidobacteriaceae; genus Bifidobacterium; species Bifidobacterium platyrrhinorum. Next base: position 26,134 of record NZ_WHZV01000003.1, on the reverse strand, counting down.
AGGCGGCCACGGCGATGTCCTTCATGTCGTTGATCAGCGGGATGCGCGGGTTGGCCGGCGTGCACTGGTCCTCGTAGGCGCGCATGCCGATCTGGTCGAGGACGCTCCAGAAGTAGTCCTCGTCCACGCCGCACTCCTGGAAGCTCTTGTTCATGCCGAGCTTGTTGTCGCGGTAGTCCTCGACGGCCTTCGCCAGGTTCTCGACGGCCTCGGCCGGGGTCTTGCCCGGGTCGATGCCGAGGTTGACGGCGATGTCGCGGTAACGCTCGTCGGCGATGTACTTGTTGTACTTCGGCCACGAGGTCGGCTCCTCCGGCACCTGGCCGTTGTAGCGGATCACGTACGGCAGCAGGATGGAGTTGGTGCGGCCGTGCGCGATGTGGCACAGGGCGCCGATGGTGTGGGCCATGCCGTGGCACATGCCGAGGAACGCGGAGCCGAACGCCATGCCGGCCATGGTGGCGGCGTTGTGCATCTTCTCCTGCGCGTTGGTCTTCTCCAGGCCCGGCTCGCCGTTGACGGACTCGGCCAGGTTGTCCCAGATGAGCTTGGCGGCGTGCAGGGCCATGCCGTCGGTGAAGTCGTTCGCGTACACGGACACGTAGGCCTCGAAGCTGTGGGTCAGGGCGTCGAAGCCGGCGTCGGAGGCGAGCTTGCGCGGCTGGGTGCGGGCCAGGACCGGGTCCACGATCGCGACGGACGGGGTGAGCGCGTAGTCGGTGATCGGGTACTTGTAGCCGGTCTTGTGGTCGGTGATGACCGCGAACGGCGTGACCTCGGAGCCGGTGCCGGAGGAGGTCGGGATGCACACGAGCTTGGCCTTCTTGCCCAGCGGCGGGATCTTGAACGCGCGCTTGCGGATGTCGAAGAACTTCTCGCGCACGTCGGAGAAGGAGATCTCCGGGTGCTCGTAGAGCAGCCACATGATCTTGGAGGCGTCCATCGGGGAGCCGCCGCCGACCGCGATGATCGTGTCCGGCTCGAACTCCTCGCGCATCATCTCGGCGCCCTTCTCGACGGTCTCGACCGAGGGCTCCGGCTCGACGTAGTCGATGATGCGGAAGGTGACGCGGTTGGAACGGGCGCGCAGCTGGTCGATGATCTTGTCGACGATGCCGAGCTGCTCCATGACCTTGTCGCACACGATGACGGCCTTCTCGATGCCGTACATGTCGCGCAGGTACTTGATCGCGTTCGGCTCGAAGTAGGTCTTGGCCGGGATCTTGAACCACTGCATGTTGTTGTTCCTCCGAGCGATGCGCTTGATGTTGACCAGGTTCACGGCCTGCACGTTGCCGGACACCGAGTTGCCGCCGTAGGAGCCGCAGCCCAGGGTCAGCGACGGGGCGATGGCGTTGTAGATGTCGCCGATGCCGCCGAGGGAGGACGGCTGGTTCCAGATGATGCGGCAGGCGTGCATCCGCAGGCCGTACTCGCGCACGAGATCCTGGTTGTTGGTGTGGATGGCGGCGGTGTGGCCGGCGCCCAGCTTGAGCATGGCCTCGCACATCTCGAACGCCTGCTCCTTGTCGTCGGCCTTGAGGACGGCCTGCACCGGGGCGAGCTTCTCGTGGGTGAGCGGCTCGTCGTCGGAGACCTCGGAGCATTCGGCGGCGAGGATGGTCGCGTCGGCGGGGATTTCGAAGCCGGCGGCCTTGGCGATGTACTGCGGGGACTTGCCCGGCACCACGGAGTTGAGCTTCGGGGTCTGGCCGGAACCGGCGGTGCAGCCGAACATGTACTGCTCGAGCTTGGCCTTCTCCTCCTTGTTCACGAAGTAGGCCTTGCGGCGCTTCAACTCGGCGACCAGACGGTCGTAGACGTCCTTGTGGGCGATGATGGCCTGCTCGGTGGCGCAGATCATGCCGTAGTCGAAGTGCTTGGACAGGACCAGGTCGTTGGCGGCGCGCACGACGTCCACGTCGGAGTCGACGTAGGCCGGGGCGTTGCCGGCGCCGACGCCGAGGGCCGGCTTGCCGGAGGAGTACGCGGCCTTGACCATGCCCGGGCCGCCGGTGGCGAGGATCGTGGCGACGCCGTCGTGCTTCATGAGCGCGCCGGTCGCCTCGATGGACGGGTGCTCGATCCACTGGATGCAGTTCTCCGGGGCGCCGGCCTCGATGGCGGCGTCGCGCACGATGCGCGCGGCCTCGACGGAGCACTTCTGCGCGCCCGGGTGGAAGCCGAAGACGATCGGGCAGCGGGTCTTCAGGGCGATCAGGGACTTGAAGATCGCGGTGGAGGTCGGGTTGGTGACCGGGGTGACGCCCGCGACCACGCCCACCGGCTCGGCGACCTCGTCGATGCCCATGACGTCGTCCTCGCGGATGATGCCGACGGTCTTCTGGCCCGCCAGGTAGTTGGTCACGTGCTCGCACGCGAAGATGTTCTTCGTGGCCTTGTCCTCCACGAGGCCGCGGCCGGTCTCGTCAACGGCCATCTTCGCCAGCACGAGGTGCTTGTTCAGCGCGGCGACGGACGCCTTCGCCACGATGTGGTCGACCTGCTTCTGGTCGAGCTTCTCGAACTCGGCCAGGGCCTTGAGGCCCTTGGCGACGAGGGCGTCGACCTCGGCCTGCGCGGCGGCCTGCTTCTCCTCCGGGCTCGGCTTGGTGGGAGCCTCGGTCTTCTTTGCTTCTGCCATGAATCCTCCTCGATTTGCTTGAGCAAATTCGTTGCTGGAATCTCCCGCCGCTGGGGCGGACATCGGTCAGCCAACTCAACTTCGCGTTTCTTTGTGGCCTGGGTCACAATATAACGAATCGGACAACAAGCCGCATGCGCACAAAATCGACGGCGTTTCGCGTGTGATTTTGGTATGTATTTGTGCGATTCTGTAAGAATAAGCGCACAAATACACCCAAAACTCAGATATTTGATACTTTTTGTTCACTTTTCAGCGAAAATCACACTCCTGCGAAAGGTCGTACCTTACAACTTATTGAAAATGTTTTTCTAAAAGTATCCACGACACATGCACATACACAAAGACGATTACCAAAAGCGTGGCGACTCGGCCCGCGCCATTCCGCCGCGCATGCCACGCCACGCCCGCCAATATGCGAAATCACTTTTATAAAAGTACACTGCAATCAACGCATCCAATGGAGGTTCCGTATGAAGGCTATGCCATCGACGGCGGTGAAGACGCACAACCGCATCGCCATGACCCAATACCTGTACCACCATGAGCACGTCACCAAACAGGAGATCGAACGGGAACTGGGGCTGAGCCTGCCCACCATCACGCAGAACCTGCGCGCGCTCGAACAGGACGGCATCATCCGGCAGGGCGAACTGCAGAGCTCCACGGGCGGGCGCAAGGCGCGCGGCTACGAGTTCAACCCGGACCACCGCACCGCCATCGGCGTGGCCATGCGCGCCAACGAGGTGCGCATGTGCGCGGTGGACCTCAACGGCGCCGTCGTCGAGCGGCTCGAACGCACGCTCCCCTACCGCAACGCCAACGTCTACTACCAGCGCATCGGCGCCGTCATCGAGAACTTCGCCGCCGAGGTGGAGAAGCGGCACGGCGCGGTGCTCGGCGTCTCCTTCTCCATCCAGGGCATCGTCTCCCCCGACGGCGAGACGATCACGTTCGGCAACATCATGCGCAACACCGGGCTCACGCTCGAGACGATCGCGCAGTCCGTGCACCGCCCGTGCATGATGATCCACGACTCCGACGCGTCCGCGATGGCGGAGCTCTGGTTCGACCATACGCTCACCGACGCCGTATGCGTCTACCTCGAACGCCGCCCCGGCGGCGCCGTGATCGTGAACGGCAAGCTGTACCAGGGCCCGAACATGTGCAATGGCGCCATCGAGCACATGACGCTCGTGCCGGGCGGGCGCGAATGCTACTGCGGCAACCGCGGCTGCATGGACCCGTACTGCTCCCCCGAATCGCTGCCGGAGGACTACGAGTCGATCCCCGGCTTCTTCAGCGTGCTCGAACAGGGCGAGCGCCACCACCGCGAGCGCATGAACGAGTGGCTCGACTACGTGGCGCAGGCCATCGTCAACGCGAGGTCCGTCATCGCCGGCGATGTGATCGTCGGCGGCGAGGCCTCGCAGTATCTCGAGGATTCCGACATCGAGGACCTCAAACGCCGCGTCGTCGAGCGCAGCCCGTTCGGCACGGAGCGGTTCACCCTGCGCCGCAGCTACCGCGCCGAGGATCAGACGATCATCGGCGCGGCGCTCAGATACGTGGAGACCTATCTGGCCGAGATCTGTGGCGAGTGACGCATTTCACGCGCCTCAGGCGCGCGTGAGGACCTCGGCGAGCGCCTGGATCACCGGCTGGGGCATGTGCGAGTCGAATTCGCGGCTCTCGTCCACGCCGTGCAGGTCCTCGATGGTGTGCAGCGCCGGCAGCGCGTCCCGCCCGAGCTCCTTGACCATCGCGTAGGCGGTCTCCTTGGTGAGGTAGAGCATCTGCGCGTCCTTGAGCACGGCGAACGCGTCCTCGACCACGGTGTCGCCGGCGAGCGGCAGACCGGCGGCGAACGTCACCGTGAGGCCGTCCGCGGCGGCGGCGCCGGCGACGCGCACGACGACGCTCAGCGTCGCCGCGTCGTAGCCGACTTCGGCTGTGACCGTGCGTCCGGCGGACGTGACGGCGACGTTCGCGGCGTCGGCACCGATCGCGGCCGCGTCGACGCCGCGCAGGACGATCGTCCAGTCGCGCGCCTCGGGCACGACGTCGGCGGCGCCGGCGACCGGCGAGACCGTGAATATCGCGGCGTGGCCGCCGTCGGAGGCGCCGTCGTCGAGGTCCAGCGACAGTTCGGTCGATGCCCAGCGCACGGACGCCTCGGGCGCGCCGTCGTCCTCCCACAGCGTGAACGACCCGCTCGCGCCCGGGAAGGCGACCACGCGCAGGGACTTCGGATTCGCGATCGAGTTGAGGTCGCCCTCGTCGCCGTTCTCCGGCACCTCCTGCAGCGGCACGATCGCTCCCGCCTTCGCGAAGACGGGGATGCGGTCGAGCGCGCGCCACGCCTCGATGCGGCGGCCGGAGGCCGGACGCGACTCGTAACGGCGTCCGTCGAAGAAGTCGAACCACGTGCCCTGCGGCAGCCACACGTCGGCCTTCGCGCGCTGGACGCTCTTCTCGGCCGGATCGACGATCGGGGCGACGAGCAGTTCGGTGCCGAAGCGGAACTCGTCGACGAGTTTGTACGCGTCGCGGATCTCCGGCCAGTCCCAGTAGAGCGGCTGGACGAGCGGCTCGCCCTCGTAGGCGGCGCGGCGATTCATCGTGTACAGGTACGGGATCATCGCGTGGCGCAGGCGCAGCGCGGCGGTCATCGCGGCGGCCGTGTCGCCGTGGAAGTTCCACGGCTCCTTGCCGTTGAACGGCGAGTCGGTGGAGTGCAGGCGGTTGATCGGGCTGAACGCGCCGAGCTGGTACCAGCGCGCTTCGAGCTCCTCGTCGCGGTAGCCGAACATGTGGCCGCCGATGTCGTGGCTCCACCAGCCGTAGCCGATGTTGGAGGCGGTGGCGGTGAATTCGGGCTGGAACTTCAGCGAATCCCAGTTGACGACGGTGTCGCCGGAGAAGCCGATCGGATAGCGGTGCGAGCCGGGGCCGGCGTAGCGGGAGAAGGTGAGCGGGCGCGGGTTGCGCGCGGCGTAGTCGCTGCCGTCGGCGCGCGCCGAGTCGAGGTAGTGCAGGTGGTTCAAGCCCCACAGCGGGTCGAGGCCGGGCTGGCGGGTGGTGCCGCCCTGCTGCCAGTCGAGCCACCAGAAGTCGACGCCCTCGTCCTCCATCGGGTGGTGGAGCTTGTCGAAGTAAACCTCCATGAACTTCGGATCGGTGAGGTCGAACTGCACGGCCTCTTGCGTCTCCGGGTCGATGCCCATCGCCTCGGCGAGCTCCAGGTAGCGCTCCTCGAACGCGCGCACGCCGTCCTTCGGATGCACGTTGAGCGTGATCTTCATGCCCTGTTCGTGCAGCCACGCCATGAAGCGCTTCGGATCGGGGAAGAACGCCTTGTTCCACGTGTAACCGGTCCAGCCGGAGCCGTACTTCGGGTCCACGTCGTCGACGAGGTGCCAGTCCATGTCGACCACGGCGGTGGTGAACGGCAGGCCCTCCTTCTTGAACCGTTCGACGAGCGTCATGTACTCGCCTTCGGTGTAGCGGTGGTAGCGGCTCCACCAGTTGCCGAGCGTGAAGCGCGGCAGCAGCGGGGTCGGGCCGGTCAGACGGTACAGGTCGTGCACGGCCTCGCGGTAGCGGTGGCCGTAGGCGAACAGGTAGAAGTCGGTGGTGGGCTCGCTCTTCGGCGTCACCCACGTGCCGAACGGGTTCTCCTTGCCGTTGACGGTTGTGGTTTCGCGGATGATGTTCGAGCGCGAATCGTCGATGACGGCCCAGCCGTCGGTGCCGTTGACGCCGGGGCCGACGGGGATGCGGCCGTTCGCGAAGTCGAGGGTGCGCGCGGTGCCGCCGAGGTTGCGCATCTGGTCGTCGCCGTAGTGCCACGTGTTGTCGATGGCCTTGACGTTCTTGATGGTGGCGTACAGGCCCTCCTTGCTGAACGGGGCCTGGTTGTAGGAGATGTGGAGCGACGGCGTATCGATCTCCAGCCATCCGTCGCGTTCGGTGACGCTGAAGGACGGGTTCTCGCCGCCGAAGTCGCGGTTGAGCACGGATTGCGTGGCGTCGTCGACGAAGCGGCCCGAATCGGACCATTCGAAGCGGATCAGCGATTCGGTGATGACGCCGATGCGCCACCGGTCTCCCTGGATGACGCGGTCCGGGTCCATGGCCGGATGCGCGCCGAGCGTATCGAGCGAGAAGAGATTGCGGTCTACCACGTGGAACTCCTTTGGTCGTGTGTCGTGTATCGCCTGACCCTTACGATAATAGCGCTTGCATAATATGCGCCACACGATCAAAAATCGCAATTTCATTCTGTGGAATATCAATATGTTTTCGCGGTTGCGAGACTATCATAGCGCTTGCATACACAACGGCGTGCATGCATTATTCTTTTCATCGTCTCCCCTCTACCGGGCCGCATGGAGCCGCCTGTAGGCGGATGGCGTCATGCCGGTCTCGGCGCGGAACCGGCGGTTGAAATTGGAGGCGTTGTCGTATCCGCTCATGCGTTGGATCTTCGATACGGGCATGTCCGTGCAGGTCAGCAGGCGGCATGCGCGGCCGATGCGGAGCCTCCTGACGAAATCGGCGAATCCTATGCCGGCGACGCGTTTGAAGAACCGGGAGAACGTCGACACGCTCATCGACGCGGCCGCGGCGGCATCCGGCAGGTTCACGTCGTCCAGATGGTCGGAGATGTACGATATGGCCGCGTTGATGCCCTGTTCGGCGCCGGCCGCGACCGCGGGATTATACTCGGGCGCGACCACGGTCCGGCTCTCCCCGGCGGGAGCGTGTTCGAACACCGACAGGATGGCGACGAGATCGGCGACACGGCGGGCGGGATCATGATCGCCCATCGCCACAAGCAGGTCGCCCGCCTCCCGCGCCGCGTCTCCGGACAGCACCAGCGCATGGGCCGACCGGCGCATCACCTGCTCGAAGCCGTAGGTCTCGGGGAACGCCGCCATCAGCATGCGGATGGTCTGCGGACGGACATGGCACAGCACGTCACGGTGCCGCAGCCGTTCGCCGGGGATGACGTCCGACAGCCAGTTGTGCGGCAGATTCGAGCCGATCAGCGCCACATGCCCGGCCTCGAAAGGCATCAGGCCGTCACCGGCCATCAGCTGCCCGCTCCCCTCGCGGATGAGGTGGATCTCGATCTGCGGATGATAATGCCATCGCGCCAACGCGCTCGGGTAGCCGTGGCTGGCCCAGCGGACGGCGGCCTCGCCGTCCGGCACGATGACCTCCAACGTCCCCGAGTCGAGATGCGGCGACGCTCCCATAGCATGCGAATCCATTGCCCGAATCCTCCCATCGCCCGGTCGTCATCCACTGTATACGGCTTCCCCGTCCGACGGGGACGGCCGGCGGCCGACCGACGAGATCCGGCCGACTCCGGGGAGCGGGAGGAGGGGAAGGAAACCCGCTCCACGCAGGAAGTCGATCGAATCACGTCGGCCTGCCGCCGGCCGGAAGCCGCGGATCAGCGATGGTCGACGGTGATCTGCAGCTTGATGTCGCCCGGACGGCCCTCATCCATACGGTCGAAGGCGGACTTGGCGTCCTCCATGGCGAACGTGTCGGTGATGAACGGCTTGAGGTTCAGCCTGCCGCTGTCGACCAGGTCGATGGCCTTCTGGTACACGTTGGCGTAGCGGAAGATGTTCTCGATGCGGACCTCGGTGGCCTGCAGTTCGGTGATGTCGATGGCGACCGGATTGACCGGGATGCCGACGAGCACGGCGCATCCGCCCGGCGCGATGAGCTTCCAGAAGGTCTCGTAGGCCTTCGGGGCGCCGGAGCATTCGAACGCCACATCGGCGCCCCATCCGCCGGTCTCCTCGCGCACGCGTTCGACGAGGTCCTCCTTCGCCAGGTCCACCGGGATGACGCCGGGAATCCGGCCGATGATGCCGAGCTTGACCTCGGACACATCGGAGACGAGCACCTTGGAGGCGCCGCCGGCCAGCGCGGCCGAGGCGGTGAGCATGCCCACGGTGCCCGAGCCAGTCACCACGCACACGTCGCCGGGCTTGATGCGCGCCTTGGTCGCGGCCCACATGCCCACCGCCGTGGGTTCGAGCAGGGCACCTTCGCCGAAGCTCATGGAATCGGGCAGATGGTAGGTGAACGCGGCCGGGTGGATGACCTCCTCGCACAGGCAGCCGTCGATCGGCGGAGTGGCGAAGAAGCGGACGGCCGGATCGACGTTGTACATGCCCAACCGGCTGGCGCGCGAGCTCATGTCCGGGATGCCGGGTTCGAGGGCGACGCGGTCGCCGGGCTTGAATCCGGTGACGCCCGGGCCGACTTCGAGCACGGTGCCGGCGGCCTCATGGCCGAGGATCATCGGCTGCTCGACGACGTACTTGCCGACGCGCCCATGCGTATAGTAGTGCAGGTCGGAGCCGCATACGCCCACGGTGTGGGGGGCGATGCGCAGTTCGCCGGGGCCGGGCGCCTTGACGTCCGGCACCTCGCGCACGTTGATGACGCCCTGCTTCTCCAGAACTACGGCCTTCATGATCGATCTCCTTTGTTTGTTTGTTGGGTTGTTGATTGGGTTGGGTTGGTTGGTTGGTTTGTTGGTTGGTCCGCCGGGCGCCCGGCGGCCCGTCCCGGCGAACGGCAGCCCGGTCAGGCCGTCGCGGCCTCCATGGCTGCGACGCCGCCGGACGGTCGGCCGACCGGAGCCAGACGTCGTCCACGTTCGTCGAATCCGGGCTGCTTCGGCCGGATGCCCAGGGAGACGACGGAGCCGGCGATGTAGCAGATCGCGTACGCCCAGCACACGCCGGCGAAGCCGACCGTCTCCAGCAGCATCGTGGCGATGAACGGGCCGCAGAAGGTGGTGAGCCCGGAGGCGAGGTTGTGCGCGGAGACCGCAGCGCCCTTGTGCTCGGGCTCCAGCGCGGGGAACACCGCTCCCATGGGCACGAACGCGGAGATGCCCATGCCGAGCACCACGGCGCACAGATACATCAGCGGCAGGTTGCGGCCGAAGAACTGGGGCACGTAGTACATGGCGAGCGTGCCGAGCGCGGAGAGCCAGCAGCCCCACCAGCGCATCTGGCGCATCCAGCCGAAGCGGTCGCCCATGCGCCCCCAGAACACGTTGCCGAACACGGTGACGACGAAGAGCAGACCCCAGATCGTGGACCATTCGGTGACCTTGAACCACGCGCCGCCGCCATTGGTGTGGGTGGCGAGATAGAGCGGCATGATGACCGGGAACCCGTAGAGGGTGAGGTTGCAGATCACGCGCAGCACGGCCGCGAAGGCGATCTGACGGTTGTCCTTGAGGATGGTGACGCCGCGGGAGAGCTCACGCAGCTTGTCGGCGGTGCTCATGGACTCGAGTTCGGCGTTCGTGGTGTTGGGCACGAGCATGACGCAGATCAGGGTTCCGACGATCGAGAACGGCAGCGACATCCACAGCGAATAGTATTCGCCGATCATCGGGGTGATGAACGCGGGAAGATACGCGCCGAAGACGCCGATGCCGAAGGAATACGAGGTCCAGAACCAGCCCATGGCCGAGGCGAGCCTGCCCGGGTCGACTGTCTGCGCGAGCAGCACCACGAAGCTGTAGATGAACAGCGGATAGCCCATGCCGCGCAGCATGTACGACACCAGCATCAGCGGGTAGATATGGCTGGGAAGCGCCACGCCGATAAACACCAGATGCAGCGCGATCCACGAGACCGCGCCGACGAGCATGATGCGCTTGGCCCCGAACATCTCGGCGAGCACGCCGGACGACCAGCCGGCGAGCGCCGCCACCAGCCCGTACATGGTGAACAGCAGCGACGCCTGGGCCGAGCTGAACCCCTGATCCACGACGTATTTGGACAGGAACGTCAGTTCGAAGCCGTCTCCCGTCATGAACACCGCGATCGCCAGGAATCCCGGTATCAGCATTCTCGTCAGCCCTTTGGCCATGGTCGTCTCCTTGTCAAAACCTCGTTGTCCTGTTGCCGCCCCTCGTTGAAGCGTTAATACAAGTGTCCGGCCAGAAACAGCGGGTTTTCCCCGCACGCATGCGCAGTAATTGATACTTTTTTGCACGCGGTGCGCATGGAGTCCGATGCACGGGACGCATGCCCGGAAGGCGGATCCGGAAACGCCGATCCGGAACGCCGATCCGAAAGAACGCCATTCGTCCGCCGACGCTTCCCATCCCCATGGAAACCATCTTCCATAAAGCGGCTTTACTTAAGTCGGCGTCAAGGTCTACCCTTGGGAACCGACGGGCGGAGACGCCGCCCGAATGCGCCACAGGCGCACCAACGAAAGGAGATCATCATGATGAGCGGAAAGAAGTTCATGGCGGCAGTTATGCGCGGATTCGAGGCCAGCGGCGTGAGCGCCCTCGCCCAGGCCGGCTACAGCGAGGCCACCACCAAGGCGTTCGAAGCCATCGAAAAGCGCTGAACACGGATCATCATCCGACGGCGATGCGGAGCACGGACAACGGAGTCCCTCCCACCATTCGCCATCACGCACCACGCGAGAGACATTATTCTCCGGCAATCATCCACCAGACCGGACATCCCTATTCATCGGACCTGATTCCACCTCTCCACCGGCCCCGACAACCCCGCCGGCGTCGATCGCGCGTCAATTCCCCCAGCCCAAACACCCGGAATCCGGACTCTACAGCGTCAAATACCCGTTTCGATGGGCCCAGAACGGGTATTTGACGCCGCAAACAGCCGATAACGGGGGGTTTCAGCCGGGATGGCGGGAACGGCATCACCCCGCCCGCATCAAGGCATCCGGCGACGACACGCCCGACGATCACCATATACACGACAACACGGCCGTGGGCCGGCGCACCTTGCAATGCGCCGGCCGACGGCCGTGTTGGTTGGTCAAGAGGGGATGACGGAGACTACTTCACGATCTGGCAGAATTCGATGGTCTCGCCGTTGGGGCCGTAGACGTTGAAGTATCGGATGCCCTTGTCCCAGAAGCTCGGAATGGACTGGATCTCGGTGTCCTTGAGCTTGAGGCCCAGCTCCTTCGCGTTGGCGAACGCGGCCTCGATGTCCGGGGTGTCGAACGCCCAGTGGTTGATGGCGCCGGTGGTCATCGGCGCGGGATCGCCCTCCCAGGTCTCGATGGTCAGATGCCCGTAGCGCAGGAACGCGCAGCGGTTCCCGCCGTTGTGGAACAGGCCGGCGAGTTCGAAGCCGAGCTTCTCGGTGTAGAACCCGATGGTCTCGTCCAAGTCCTTGGCGGGCATGCCGGAATGCTGGAAATCGGTGGTGAATGCGGTCATTTTCTCGGCCATGATAATGCTCCTTCACATATGGCTATATGGCGCGGCGGTTGCGCGGACGGTCTCAGGGTAGCCCGGCGATTCCTACGGCATGGTCGACGCCACGCCGCGGGAATCGTCGGATGATGGTGTTTTGTCATCGTTTTCCGAAATGGCGCCGGAACCGGCGATGAGGGGATGGGAGACGCGTTCAGGCCACGGCGGCGGCCTGCGCGGCCACGGTCACCTCGATCGGATGGGACGCGACGGCGTTCCCGGCCGCCGTTTCGGCGGATTCCGGCTTCGTCTCCTTGATGCGGTGGCCTTTCTCGTCGAAGCCGGGCTGCTTCGGGTGCAGGGTGCAGGTGAGCAGCAGCGCCACCACATACAGCGCGGCGTACGTCCAGCAGATGCCTTCGATGCCGATCGACGGCAGCAGGACCGTGGCGATGCCGGGGCCGACGAACGTGGTGAGGCCGGCGGCCAGGTTGTAGGCGGACAGGGCCGCGCCCTGCTTGCCGGGGGCCTCGAGCGTCATGATGGTCGGCAGGCAGGAGAACGCGCAGGTGCCGATGCCGACGATGATGGAGGCGACGATCATCATGGCCGCGTTCGCGCCGAACCACCGGGGAATGTAGTAGAAGGCGACGGATCCGACGGCGAGCACGCCGCAGCCGAACCAGCGCATCGGCCACACCCAGCCGAAGCGGTCCATGAACCAGCCCCAGAAGGTGTTGAAGATCAGGGTGACGACGAACACGAAGCCCCAGATGCGCATCCATTCCTCGGTGCGGAAGATGTTGATGCCGCCGTATTTCGTGGTGCACAGGTAGAGCGGCATGATGACCGGGAAGCCGTAGAGCAGCAGGTTGTTGATGATGCGGATGACGGCGCACACGGCGATCTTGCGGTTGGTGACCAGGATGGTGGCGCCGTCGGTGAGCTCCTTGAGCTTCTCCTTGGTGCTCAGCCCCTCGCCCTTGACGACCTTGTTCTTCGGCACGAACAGGAAGCACATGATCGTGCCGACGACCGAGAACGGCAGCGCGAACCAGAAGGTCCGGTATTCGCCGAAGTGCGGCATGATGAAGCTCGGCAGGTAGGCGCCGAACACGCCGATGCCCAGCGAGAAGCAGGTCCAGAAGAAGCCGGTGGCGGAGGCGAGGCGCGCGGGGGTGATGTACTGCGCCATGAGCACGACGAACGAATAGATGAACAGCGGATAGCCGATGCCGCGCACCGCGTAGACGGCGAGGATGAACGGGTAGACGCCGCTGGGCAAGGCGAGGGCGAGGAAGACCAGATGGACGCCGATCCACCAGCAGGCGCCGAACATCATGACGCGGCGGGCGCCGAACATCTCGGCGAGCACGCCGGCGGTCCAGCCGCCGAGCGCGGCGAACAGGCCGTAGACGGTGACCAGGCCGGACGCCTGCGCGGCGGTGAATCCCTGGTCGACCATGTATTTGGACAGGAAGGTGAGCTCGAAGCCGTCGCCCGTCATGAAGATGGCCACGGCGAGGAAGCCGAGGAGCAGCACGCGGGGGATGCCGAACTTTTCGAAGAAGCGAATCATGGATCAATCCCTACATAACGTCGTTGTCGGATGGGAGGCCGCCTCACGATGATGGCACGGCGATCGGACGGCGAGGCGGAAAGAAAAGAGCGACGGCCGCCGGGGAAAAGGGGAAAACCGGCGGCCGGGTCTTGGAATGGAGCCGGGTTCGGGATCAGTGGGCGAGCTTGACGACGGCCTTGGAGACGCCGGTGATCTTGCCGTCGAGGAAGTCCTGGACCTGCTCGAGCTCGAGCTCGTGGCTGATGAGCGGGGCGACGTTCATCTTGCCGGATTCGAGCAGGCTGATGGCGTCCTTGAAGGTGAGCGGGTTGATGAAGGAGCCCTGGATGGTCAGCTGCTTCTTGTAGATGTCGTAGGTGTTCATCTCGAAGTGGGCCTCCTGCGGGCCGACGCCAAACATGAGCACCTGGGCGCCCTTGTTGGCGGCGGCGACGGCCTGGGCCTGGGTCTGCGGCAGGCCGACGGCCTCGATGATCACGTCGTAGGCGCCCTCCGGAATGGATTCGCGGGTGGTGTTGTAGATGTTCTTCACGCCGAACAGCTCCTGGTTGCGCTTGAGCTTCTCGTCGAAGATGCCGGCGAGGTCGACCTGGTGCACGCCGTAGGCCTGCACGATCTGGGCGAAGAGCTGGCCCATGAAGCCGTCGCCGATGACGAGGGCCTTCTGATACGGTTTGAGCTTGAGGAGGTCGACGCCGTGCACGGCGCAGGAGATCGGCTCGATGGCGGCGGCGTCCTTGAGGGAGACGTTGTCCGGCAGCTTGTAGACGACGGTGGCCGGCGCGGTGAACTGCTCGGCGAGACCGCCGTCACGGGTCACGCCGACGGCGGACAGGTGGTCGCACAGCTCCGGGCGCTGGGTGAGGCAGAACTCGCACTGGCCGCAGTAGATGTTCGGGTCGACGGCGACGCGGTCGCCGGGCTTGACGTTGGTGACCTCGGAGCCGATGGCCTCGACGACGCCGGAGTTCTCGTGTCCAAGGACGATCGGCGGGACGGCCGCGGCGGAGCCGGGGCGTCCGGCGTACAGGTCGTGGTCGGTGCCGCACACGCCGGCGTAGGCGGTGTTGATGAGCACCTCGTTCGGCGCGATCTCGGGGGTGGGCAGGTCCTGGATCTCGAACTGCTTGACGCCGGTGAGCACGAGTGCCTTCATGATGGTTCCTTTCGATGCGGCCTTCGACTGCGAAGGCCTTGGTTGTTGCCGTTGTTTCTTCCGTCGTCGCCGACGGTGTTGAAGTTCGTTCATCCCGCGTTCCCTGCGAGGTGTTGAATCACACTATAGCTTTTTCTTTTTTGTTTTGCAAATTCGTTTTCTAAAACCAAATAGCATCGGCGTGTCGGGACGCACCATGCCGGAACGCACCATGCCGGAACGCACCATGCCGGAACGCGAACATGGACCACACCGACCGCATCGCCCCAGGAATCCCCCGGGAAAGCAGCAAAACCCCACACGTCTACAATGGGTGTATGAGAAACCCGCCATTGCATCGCTACGCCACCCGCCCCGGCTTCTACTTCACCGAGGACGGCGGCGCGGACGTCGTCGTCCGTTCCGAAACCGCCGATCAGGTGTGGTTGAGCGTCATCGAATCACTCGACGATCCCACCGCGTTCTACCAGGACGCCATCCGCCTGTTCCCCGTACCCAACGTGCCGTTCGTCGACCAGATCCGGGAGTTCCCCGTCTGCATGCGCATCATCGAGGACCAGTACGTGCGCGAGACGCTGTTCCGCATGCACGGCCCGAACTACGGCCTGTGGTACGTGCACATCCCGAAGGCGTGGAGCGGCATGCGCTACGGCTTCCGCGTCGACGGCGCATGGGATCCGCGCCGCGGCGTGCGCTTCAACCCGTACAAGCTGCTGCTCGACCCGTACGCGAAGGGCATCGACGGGAAGATGGAGCTCTCCCCCGCGGCTTTCTCCTACGAATGCGAGGTGAAGGACAACCGCGTCATGGGCTCGGCGTTCGGCAACATGAGCACCGTCGACTCGCTCGGGCACATGCCGCTCTCCGTGGCCATCGACGACCGCGACAAAACCAAGCACGACGCCGACCCGGACCACCCGCACATCCCATGGAGCAAGACCGTCATCTACGAGCTGCACGTCAAGGGCTTCACCGCGCAGGCGCCGTGGCTGCCCGAGGAGCTGCGCGGCACGTACGCGGGCCTCGCGCACCCGACCACGGTCGCCTACCTGCAGGGGCTCGGCGTCACCTCCATCGAACTGCTGCCCATCCAGGCGAAGCAGCCGGAGGTGTTCCTCCAGGAACGCGAGCGGCCCAACTACTGGGGCTACAACACGCTCGGCTACTTCGCCCCCGAACCCTCATACGCCACGAAATCCGCACAGGAGCGGGGCGCGGAGGCGGTGCGCAACGAGGTCATCGACATGGTGCGCGCCCTGCACGAGGCCGGGTTCGAGGTCATCATGGACGTGGTCTACAACCATTCGTGCGAAGGCGGCGTGGAGGGCCCGACCGTCTGCTGGCGCGGCCTCGACGCGATCTCCACCTACCGCCGCCAGAAGAACAACATCGGCCGTCTCGAGGACACGACCGGCTGCGGCAACACCTTCGACTTCACGAACACGCACGTCGTCACCTTCGCGATCGACTCGCTGCGCTACTGGGCGAAGCGCATCGGCATCGACGGGTTCCGCTTCGACCTGGGCGTCTCGCTCGCCCGCCTCAACGGCGAATTCACGCAGCATCACCCGTTCCTGTACGCGCTGCGATCCGACCTGCTGCTCGGTAACCTCAAACTCACCATGGAGCCGTGGGATCTGGGCAATCTGGGCTGGCGCACCGGCCAGTTCTCGGTGCCGTTCGCCGAATGGAACGACCGCTTCCGCGACACCACGCGCCAGTTCTGGCTCACCGACGTGGAAAGCGGCGGACGAGTGGGCCGCATCGGCATGCAGGAGATGGCCACGCGACTGTGCGGTTCGGCGGACCTGTTCGCCACCGATCCGGGCCGCGGCGCCGCCTCGTCCATCAACTTCGTCGCCTGCCACGACGGGTTCACGCTCACCGACCTCACCCGTTACGCCAACAAGCACAACGAGGCGAACGGCGAGAACAACAACGACGGATCGAACGTCAACAATTCCGTGAACTTCGGCACGGAGGGCGAGACCGACGACGTGACGATCGTGGCGCGGCGCGAACGCGCGGCGATGAACATGCTCGGCACGCTGCTGCTGAGCCTCGGCACGCCGATGATGCTCGCCGGCGACGAGTTCGGCAACTCGCAGGACGGCAACAACAACGCCTACTGCCAGGACAGCCCGATCAGCTACCTGAAATGGGATTGGCTGTACCAGCCGAAGAAAAGCTGGCACATGCACCGCCTCGAGACGGTCTCGAAGCTGGTGGCGCTGCGCAAGTCGCTCGATCTCTACCATCAGGAGGGCTTCTTCACCCGACTCACGCAGCTGGGCCTGCTCAAGCCGTCGAGCCGCATTCAATGGTTCCTGCCGAACGGCACCACGCCGATGGAACGCGACTGGTTCGACCTGGGGCAGCGCAGCTTCGCGATGCAGCTGCTCGACGCCAGCGAGACCGATATCCTCATCGTGATCAACGGCGTGCCGGAGGACAAGCAGTTCCGTCTGCCCTCCGACAACGAATGGACGCCGGCCTGGTGCTCGGCGGAAAGCACCGGCCACATGCCCGGCCGCGGCATGAAGGTCGCCGACCTGCAGCTGGAGGGGCAGCCGACCGTATGGACGTACAGCGTGCCCGAGAACAGCGAGATCCACACCCTGGTGGAGCGCATGCAGGACGGCGCCGACGGCGCGACGGCGCGTCAGCTCAGCGACGCGCTCGACGCGGACATGCGCGCCATCGCGCACGCCGAAGCCGCGGCCAAGGCGGAACGCGAGCAGGCGCGACAGGCGAAACAGGCCGCCGCCGCGACGCATGCCATGTCCGGCGAGGACGACGACGCCTTCTCGGCGGGCGCCAACATCGCCGCGTACCGCGCGCACGCACGCAATACGCAGCGCACGCCCCAGCAGCAGATGCAGTCGCAGCCGCCCGCCTCATCGGACCCGTCGCAGACGGCGCCCGACGCGACCGGCGCGGCGACGGATGCCGAACCCGATATGAACGTGTGGACGTTCCCGGCGTTCAGCATCTCGCTGATGAAACAGCTCGGCTGACCCCTCCGAGCCGGCACCGAGCCGGCTCGGGCCCGCGGCGACTCCCCGAATACGCAGCAATCCCCGAATACGACGGAACCCCGCCACCGAACGAACGGTGACGGGGTTCCTGCGCATATGGGCAGCACGCCCAAGCGAAATCAACGCTTGGAGAACTGCGGGGCGCGGCGGGCCTTGTGCAGACCGGCCTTCTTGCGCTCGACGACGCGGGCGTCACGGGTCAGCATGCCGGCCTTCTTCAGGGCGGCACGGTTGGCGTCGCGATCGATGGCGTTCAGCGCACGGGCCACGCCGAGGCGGATGGCGCCGGCCTGGCCGGTGGTGCCGCCACCGTCGACGAGGACGACGACGTCGAACTTGCCCTCGAGCTTGAGGAGCACGATCGGGGAGTTGACCTCACGCTGCAGCAGCTTGGAGGGGAAGTACTCCTCCAAGGTGCGGCCGTTGATGGTCCACTTGCCGGAGCCCGGGATCAGGCGGACGCGGGCGACGGCCTCCTTGCGGCGACCGGTGCCGTAGCCCGGTTCGATCGCGGAGGTGCCGGTGCCGGCGCCGGCGTTGGTCTCGGTGGTGTAGCTGGTGAGCTCCTCTTCGGTTTCCTGAACCGCGGAGTTGTTGGTGTTTTCAGCCATGTTCTCTATCTCCCTTCGGTTCACTTAGCCTGCTGAGAAACCTGCTGGATCTCGAAGACCTGCGGCTTCTGGGCGGTGTGCGGGTGGGCCTCGCCGGCGAACACGCGCAGACGACCGAGCTGCACCTTGGCAAGACGGTTCTTCGGCAGCATGCCCTTGACGGCGGTGGTGATGATGCGCTCCGGGTTGTGCTTGAGCAGCTCGGCGTACTTGTCGCGACGCAGGCCGCCGGGGCGACCGGAGTGCGTGTACAGTTCCTTGCCCATCTTGTTACCGGTCAGCGCGATCTTGTCGGCGTTGATCACGATAACGAAGTTGCCGGAATCGGCGTGGGGCGCGTAGGTCGGCTTGTTCTTGCCGCGCAGCAGGGTCGCAACCTGGGAGGCGAGACGACCAAGCACCACGTCAGTGGCATCGACGATGTACCAGTCATGAGTCAGATCAGCTGGCTTCGGGGTGAAAGTCTTCACTGTTCTACCTTTTCACTATTGTGTTCCGGGTTTCGGCTGCTCGGCGTGCGCTTGGTTGGGGCGCGCGGCCCGAGAGGCCTCGACCTCTTTATCCGTGGGCTCCCTGAAAGTCCTCGGTGGCGAGTGGGAAAGCGCTTTGAAGGACCCCTTAGGGAAACACAACAATCCACTAGTATATCGCCGGGCCTGACATTGCCCCGGGCGTGTCGCAGCACCGGGGCGGTGCCGGGGGCAGCCCGGGCCGGCCCCGCGACATGCGCGGGGATACGCGAGGAGCCCCTCGCGAGGAGGGGCTCCGGAGACGATCGGTTCGGGCCGGCAGCCGGCGGCGGCAGGTACCGGCCGCCCGCCGTCAGTCGTTCATGATCTTCGCGATGCGCTGCACGGACTCGCGTTCGAACAGGCCCTCGACCGGCACGACGTTGCCGTCGCCGTCGCCGAGCGGGATGCGCCAGTTCGGGTACTCGTTGTTGGTGCCCGGCTGGTTCTGCGCGCGCCTCTCCCCCACCGCGTCGGTGACGGAGGCGGCGAGCAGCTTGCACGGCGAGCCCTTGAGCGCGCGGTACTGGGCCTCGATGATGTCCTGCTCATGCTCCTTGCGGTGCTCGGCGAAGTCGGCGTCGAGGTAGCCGTTGCGCACGAGCATCTCGAGCATGGCGTCCTGCTCGGCCATGGCGGAACGCTCGAACTCCTCCTTGGGACCGGCCAGCAGGCCGAGGCGCTCGCGCAGCTCGACGTGCTCCAGCTCGAGGTAGCCGGCCGCCGGCGGCAGGTCGTGGGTGTTCACCGAGGCGAGCGCGTAGGGACGCCAGTCGGCGGGGGCGCGGAACTTGCCGTCGCGCTGCTCGAACCATTCGACCGCGCAGCCGAGCAGTCCGTGCTTGGACAGGGAGTCGGCCACGTAGGCCGGCACGACGCCGAGGTCCTCGCCGACGACCACGCCGTCCGCACGGGACGCCTCGAGCGCGAGGATGCCCAGCATGATCTCGGAATCGTAGTGCACGTACGCGCCGTCCAGCGGCTTGCGGCCGGCGGGCACCCACCACAGGCGGAACAGGCCCAGGATGTGGTCGATGCGCACCGCGCCCGCGTGCGCGAACATGTTGTGCACGAGGTTGCGGTAGGGGGCGTAGCCGGTGTTCTCCAGCGCGATCGGGTTGAGCGGCGGCTGGCTCCAGTCCTGGCCCTGCTGGTTGAACATGTCCGGCGGGGCGCCGACGGTCGCGCCCTTGGCGAAGTTCTCCGGATGCCACCACACCTCGGAGCCGAGCGCATGCACGCCCACGGCCATGTCGGCCATGACGCCGATGCGCATGCCGGCCTCGCGGGCCTGCGCCTGCGCGCGGTCGAGCTGCTCGGTGGCGATCCATTCGAGCCAGCGGTAGAAGTTCAGCGTGTCCGGGAACTGCTGCTTGAGTCCCTGCACCTCGGGCGAGTCCTTGGTGAACTTGCGTTCCCAGTTCTCCGGGTCCATGCTCGGCGCGCCCCACTTGTCGTAGCACAGGCACCAGGTGGCGTAGCCCTCGAGGTCGTCGCCGGCCTTGGCGCAGAAGTCGGAGAACGCCTGCTGGCGTTCCGGGGAGCGGCCCAGCTTGAAGATGATCCACAGCGCGTGCATCTTGGCGCGCCACATGCCGTCGCGGTCGATGAGCTGCGCGTCGCCGTTGAGCGGTTCGACCGAGGCGTGCAGCTGCTGCACCTGCTCGAGGCTCTCCTTGCCGAGCAGGTTGTACTCCTCGATGGATTCGGGCCGGATGTAGGTGAAGTTCAGCAGTCCGCGCGAGATCGGCAGGTACGGCGACGGGGTGAGCGGCGAGACCGGCTCGGCGGCGTGCACCGGGTTGATGAGCGCGAAGTCGCTGCCCGTATGGGCCTTCGCGTCCCTGAGCAGGTCGGCGAGATCCTGGAAGTCGCCCACGCCCCACGAGTCGGCGGAGCGGATGGAGTACAGCTGCGCCATCCAGCCCCACAGGTGGCCGTCCTTCATCTCGTCGAGCAGCTCGACGCGGGAGGGCGCGCTGATCAGCGTGGCGTCCTGCCTGCGGCCGCCGACCTCGACGTGCAGCGTATGGTAGCCGGCGGGCAGGTCCGCCGGGATGACGATCGCGGAGGTGGTGATGAACTTGTCGTTGAGCACGTAGGCCTTGGCGCCGTCGCCCGCGCCGAACGCCAGAGGCTTGCCATAGTCCTCGCCGTTCTCCAGCGTGATGCGCGCGGAGGGCAGTTCGAACACGCCGTTGTTGACCAGCACGCGGGTCTCCTCGCCGACCGTGTGCAACACGGTCGGGGCGACCAGGCGGCTGCGCCGGGAATCCTTGATCTGCTTGGTCGATCGCGCGATCGCCTCGTCGTTCGAGGCGTCGACGCCGAGCGCGGCGAGCACGGCCACCAGGACATCATCGTCGATCTCGTGGTAGTCGTCGCTCATCCCGACGTAACTGGTTCCGATGCCGACCAATTTGGCCAACTGGATCAGCGGACGGGCAAGACGCTCATCACTTTCCGTTCTCTCAGTCATGGTTCCCAGTGTAACGCTGATGTGGAGAAAACGCCGACGCCACGGTCATCCACGCAAGGTGTCGTACACTTCACCTCCCGTTCAGCCGTTGGCCACCTGCGAGGCCCTCCTCCTGGCCACCGCGTGACGCACCTCCTCGGAGGGGTCCGCGGCCAATGATTCCAACGTCTCCGGGGTGACGTTCGGGTTGAGCGCCACCGCGCGGCGCACCATCGACGAGAGCACGGCGGGGGCGTCCGGCTCGAGCTCGGTGCCCAGCGTGGCGAGGAACGCGAGCGTGGCCGCGTCCACCTCCGGGTTCTGCGCGCCCTCGAGGCGCATCTTCCACGAGGTCTTCTTGTTGCGCAGCGCCGTGTCGCGCACCTCGGCGACCGGGTCCTTGGTCAGCCGGCCCACCAGCCAGTTCTTGTCGCTCGCGTTGCCGGCCACCGCCTTGCGCACCGCGGGCTCCGGGTCCGCCGCCAGCTTGACCAGCACGTTCGGGAACGGCATCGTCTCGGCGAGGAACACGCGGTCCTCCACCGGGGTGTTCGGATTGCCGCCCACCGCCTCGAGCAGTGCGGTGGCGCGGGAGAACGCGGCCTGGTCGGCACGGTCGGGCAGGTCGCGGCGCGCGAACTCGGACAGTTCGGCGGAATCGGTGGAATGGCGCAGATGCTCGTAGGTGACGGTCAGCGGTTCGAAGTCGGTCATGCGCCCCAGCTTAGCCGAGACGCGCCTCAGCCGAGGGCGACGGCCCGGTTCACCATGTCGATCGGCTCCGGCGTGACGGTCGCGTTGAACGTCTCGCGCACGAGGTCCTCGAAGCGCGCGGCGGCGTCGGCCGGCAGCGACGCGACGAGCGTGACGTCCGCCGCGTACGTCTCGTCGGACTGCATGCCGTCCAGCGAGGCGAGGATCTGCCCGAAACGCTTGAGCTGCGGGTACTGCAACGCGACGAGATACCGCCGGCACGGCACGATGGCCGCCTGCCGGGCCGCCTTGACGGCGATGGACGCGCCGGTCGAATACGCGCGGATGAGCCCGCCCGAACCGAGCAGGATGCCGCCGAAATAGCGGGTCACGGCCACGACGCAGTCGGTGAGGTCGTTCGCGCGGATCACGTCGAGGATCGGCTTGCCGGCGGTGCCGGACGGCTCGCCGTCGTCGCTCATGCGCTCGGCGACGCGCCCGTCGGCGCCGCCGCACACCGCCGCGTAGGCGACGTGGCGCGATTTCGGGTGCAGGTCGCGGATCGTTTCGACGAAGGCGAGCGCCTCATCGAGCGAATCCACGTGCGCGGCGTCGCCGATGAACTCGGATTTCTTCTCGACGAACGCGTCATGCGCGGGCCGGTCGACCGGATCGAGGATCGTGCGCATCAGGTCTCCGCGTCGTGCTCGGAGACGACGACGTTCATCTCGCCGCCGGTGAGGAACGCGCGCGTCGCCTCGACCATCTGACGCGTCAGGTCGACGAACGCGCCGTCGGTGCGCCAGCCGACGTGCGGCGTCAGGACGACGCCGGGCAGACGGCGCAACGGATCGTCCGCCGGCAGCGGTTCGCGGTCGAACACGTCGAGCGCGGCCGGCACGTCGCCGCGTTCCAGCCTCGCGAGGAGCGCGCCGGGGGCGATGACCTCCGCGCGCGCCGTGTTGACGAACAGCGTGCCGGGCTTCAGGTGCGCGAGGTTGTCGGCGGTGATGAGGCCGCGCGTGGCGCCGTCGATGAGCGGCAGATGCACGGAGACGACGTCGGAGCCGTCGATGAGCGCGTTCAGGTCGTCGACGGGCGTGACGCCCGATTCGGCGAACCGGCTTTCCGGCGTGTGACCGGAACGCCACGCGGACACCTCCATGCCGAACGCGCGGGCGATGCGCGCCACGGTGGCGCCGATGCCGCCAAGGCCGATGATGCCGAGACGACGGCCGGAGAGCTGGCGGCCGTCGGCGAGCGCGCCCGACCATCCGCCCGCCTTGATGCCCGCGTCCAACGCGCCGGCGTGGCGCAGCAGTTCGAAGATGAGCGCGAAGGTGTGTTCGGCCACGGCCGCGTCGCCGTAGTGCACGGCGTTGCACACGCGCACGCCGAGCTCGCGCGCCAGGGCCAGGTTGATGTAGCTGGCCACGCCGGTGCCGGAGAAGACGATGCAGCGCACGTGGCCGCCCTCGCCGCCGCGCACGCCGCCGCACAGGCGGCGCAGCAGCCGGTCGGACAGGTGCGGCCCGCCGTTGAGCATGACGTCCGCGTCGGCGCAGCGGGCGGCGATGAGGTCCTCGTCCTCCGTGAAATCGCCGTACAGGCGCACGCGGGCCACGTCGCGCAGCATGTCGAACCGCGCGGTGAGCGGCGCGACCATCGAGTCGAGCACGGCGGGCATGACGACCAGCGGCAGGTCGGGGCGGTCGGGCTGCGTGTCGGCGATGACGGGGTGGGCGGCGTCGTGGAGGGCGTCCGGGGTGTTCGGGGCGTTTGGGGTTGCGTTCCCGGGGTGGGTTTCGGGCCCGGTGCCCGGAGTCTCGGTCTTCTCGGTCTCGGTCATGGCTTCACCTTACCGCCGGGAGTGTGCCGGGGACGTTGCGGCCGGGTCGCCGGGGTTCCCACCGGGTCTACTTGTCCTGGTCCGCCTGCCCCGTTTGTTGCGCCTGCTTCGCCTGTTGCTCGGCGGTGATGTTCCATTCGCGCACGACGTTCGGGTCGGCGCCCATCTTGTAGATGACGTCCGAGATGCGCTGGCGCTGTTTGGCGTCCTCCGCGTCGTTCCAGCAGGTGCCGTCCGGATGGTCGGAGGAGATCGGGCACCACACGTACTGGCCCTGGCGCATGTTCGCGGTAGGCAGCCAGTCGATGCGGTTCACGCGCCACGATCCTTTGACGCCCTTTTTGCCGGCGAACTGGATGCGCGCCGTCATGCCCTGGTTGTTCACCTCGTTGCCGGGGATGTACGAGGTGACGGTGACCGCGTTGCCGGTGCCGTAGATGATCCACGTGTTGTTGTAGTGCTCGATGGGCTGCACGCAATGGCATCCGGCGCCGTAGATCACGTCGAACGCGCCCGTGTCGGCGAGCTCGTGCGCCTCGGACACCTGCCACGAGTCGGCGTCGTCGAGATACTCCTGCACCGAATGCATGGAGATGGCGACCACGTCGGCGCCCTGCTCGCGCGCCTTGTTCGCCTTGTCGACCGCGCGCTGGATGTCGGAATCATGGTGCGGGTCGCCGTCCTCGCGTAGACGGTCCACCTGCCAGTCCTGGTCGGCGCTCATGCCGTTGAGCGACACGGTGCCGGTGACGAGGCCCAGCTTGCCGCCGCCGGTCGGCGAGTCGATGACGAGGGGCTTGACGGAATCCGCTTCGGTCTTGTACGAGCCGGTCTGCGCGATGCCCTCCGATTCGAGCGTGTCCCACAGGCGGGCGATGCCGTCGGCGCCCTGGTCCCACGAATGGTTCGTGGCATGCGTGCACGCGTTGTATCCCACGTGCTTGGCGGCGTCCGCCACCTCGGGCGGGATGTTGAAGATCGGATAGGCCGAGTAGGGGCCGCCGCGCGGGGCGATCGGCGTCTCGAACTCGCATACGGAGATGTCGGAGGCCTGGATGTACTTCCTCATCGGTTCGAACAACGGGTCGAAGTCGAACGCGGTGCCGTCGGTGGCGGACGTGTTCGGTCCGGCGAAATGCTCCCACAGGCCCTCATGGAACAGCAGGTCGCCGTTGACGAGCATCGAGATGCAGTCCGTGTCCGGGCAGTCCGGGGAGTTGCCGTGATGTTCGGCGGCCGGCTTGGGGGCGGTCTCCGCCTTGTCGAGCGCGGAGCCCGATGCCGTGTTCGAGACGGAGGCGCCGCCGACCGGGCCCGCGCCGAAACCGAGCCTGCCCGTGGAGACCGCCCACGCGCCCACGCCGAGCACGACGGCCAGCAATGCGACCAACGCGACGGCCGCGGCGATCACGGCCCTGGACGGCTTTTCCTGCAACGGCGCGTGACGCCCATGTCCGTTGATATGGTTCATCCTTCTCCCGCCTTCCCCGACCGGCCGCCCTCTCCGCGGCCGTCGTGGCTCCCTGCGTTTCCCGCATCTTCTGCGACTCTCGTATCACGAGCGTATCGCCCGGTGCCCCCGTACGGGGTTCGCGCCTCAATATCCAGAACCGTGCCGCATCCTCCGCGATGGAGGAGCCCATCCGGGGGGTGGCGTACCCGTCCAGGCCGCTCACAATCCCTCCTGCACCGAACTCAAACAGACGGCTCCGGCCTGATCCGTCCAGGCCGCTCACGTCCCCTCCACACGACCCGGCTCATGCGCCTCTGCCGGCCCCTCCACCGGATATGGTCTCCATGGCTCACCCATCCGTTTCCACGCACACGCCGCTCCCACGTCGCACCCCGCCCCACGTGAAGTTATTGTGAGATATTGCTCGTTTTGATGTGCGGTGTGTGTGGGTGTCGCGAAAACGGTTGGATTAGACTTGACCGCGGAGACGGACGGACAATGGCGTACCTCCGGCTCCGCCTACATGCGTCATCGCATGAGCATGAAGCGGGGTCGGAGTTTTTTCTTTGCCCGTTTTCCGATTTCGGCGGGTCACATCCGCGCGATGGTGTATAGTTGCATGCTGTTGTGCTTATTGCACAATGTGGAGTGATGCCTGAGTGGCCGAAAGGGGCACCCTGCTAAGGTGTTAGCTGCTTTGAGCGGCTCGGGGGTTCGAATCCCCCTCACTCCGCAAGACAGGGATTCATGGTTCGCCATGAATCCCTTTTTTCATGCCGAAAACGGCGGCATTGGGCCTATAGGAACTAAACGTGGTGTTTTAGGGGTTAAGTAAAGAAACGTGGGTCTTATCCGCGCGTGTCATCGGCGTGGCGTGGATTATTTTGAGCGTCCTGCCCA
>NZ_WHZV01000002.1:226086-293473 GCF_010667645.1 Bifidobacterium platyrrhinorum | reverse complement strand
ATGGGGACGATCGAGGAGTCGTTCCGCAAGGCGTGTTCCCGGTACGGGATCCCCGCGTCCACGCTCACCGACAACGGGACCGTGTACACGACCCGCATGTACTCGGCCGAGCCGGGATCGTTCGAACGCACGCTCGCCCTGATGGGCGTGCGCCGCAAGAACGGCAGGCCCTACCATCCCCAGACGCAGGGCAAGATCGAGCGCTGGCACCGCACCCTCAAGCAGTGGCTCGCCGCACGCCCCTTGGCCGCGGACCTCGACGCCCTCAACGCCCAGCTCGACGAGTTCCGGCGCGAGTACAACGAGGAGCGCCCGCACCGCGCGTTGAACCGGCGCACCCCCAAAGAGGCGTACGACGCGCTGGGCAAGGCCGGCCCCGACCCCGAGATCGCCGCCCGCGAGCAGGCCAGACGCGACCGGGAGGAACGACGGGACGGGACCTCCGCCCGCCCGTCGGGGACGCGTCGGAGGAACGGCGCGGCCGGCCGGGCGAGGCGCGAGCCGGCCGACGTCACCGTCCCCGCCCGGACGCACAAGGCCGACCCGCGCGGCTGCGTCATGCAGAAAGGCATCGCCGGACGGCGACGCACCATCAACATCGGCAAGGAGAACGCCGGCAGGACCGTGGAACTGCGCGTGGACCACGGCATCATCACCGTCACCGACACCACCACCGGCGAGATCCTCGCCGAACAGGCACTCGACATCACCCGCGACTACCAACGCCGCAAACCCCTGCCCGGCGTCAACCACGCCCCGAGACACATGTAAACCATGCCCCAGGAGACCCCGTCAACCATGCCCCGAGACATGTGTCAAGTATGCCTCAAGACAATACAAGGAAGGCGTGCGCCCCCGTAATCGAAAATAAGCTCGAAAATCAATCCGTGGCACATTATTGTGCCCCCGTACCTGCCGACAGGGGCTCCACGACGAACCGTGGCACGAATCCACACGAACTCACACGGATCCACACGAATCCACACGGACGAACCACGCACGGATCCAGTCGGGAGGATCCTCCGGCCGAATCATCGGCCTCCGCACGGGCGCGACGCCCGACCACACGGAACATCCACACGGAACATCCCATCCGGAACCTCACACGGGGTCGTCGTCCCCGGAGAAGGTGACGATCACGGCGATGATCACCAGCACGACACCGACGAGCTCGCCCGCACCCGGCACTTCGCCCAGGAACAGGCCCACGGCGATGGCGACGGCCGGGTTGATGGATTGCATCACGGAGAACGCGGCCGGCGTGACGCGGCGCATCGTCACCTGTTCGATGACGTACGGCACGAAGGAGGCGAGGAACGAGATGAGGAACAACAGCGCGAACAGCCTGGCAGGGCCTCCGGGCGCCGCCGCCCACGTGGCGCCCGCCTTGGGGTGCAGCAGGTGCGCGACGGCGGGCGCGCCGAGGAACAGCGACTGCACGATCCAGCCGATGGTGACGGCGACGCACAGGTTGTCGAGCGGATCGCCGCCGGACGCGATATGGCGGCCGGTGACGATGTACACGCCCCACATCGACCCGCCGATGAGAATCGCGACCAATCCGATCAGGAAACGCCCGCCGCCCGGCCCGGCGAGCGAGATGCCGGCGAGCAGCACCACGCCGGCGGCGGCGACGGCGATGCCGAGCCGTTCGCGCCAGCCGCGCCCGGTGATCACGGCCACGGACAACGGCCCCAGGAATTCGATGGCGACGGCGATGCCCATGTCCATGTTGCCGATGGCGACGTAGAACATCGTGTTCATGAGCACGAGGGAGACGCCGAGCAGCACCACCCACGCCCAGTCGCGGAGCGCGCGGCGGAACAGCCTCCCGCGTTTCGCGGCGGCCCATGGACGACGCCACAGCAGGAGCAGCACGGCCATGAACCCCACCCGGTACCAGACGGCGTACAGCGGGTCGAGCTGGGTGAATGCGAGCTTGGCGATGCCGGTTGCCGTGTAGATGACGATCGCCTCGCAAACGACGATGACGACCACCGGCACGTGGTTCAGCGCATGCACAACCGCTCTCTTCATACTCCCCACGGTAATATCCCCTCGCGCACGCCACGCACGACCGTAGAATGGCCGTATGAGCACCGCACCGAGACTGGCCGCCGCCAAACGCGATTGGGGGCACGACGAGACCGGATGCACTGTGCTGCACATCGACATGGATGCGTTCTACGCCTCGCTTGAGGTGGCGCGGCACCCGGAGCTCAGGGGCAAGCCGGTGATCATCGGCACGGGTCCGCGTTCCGTGGTGTCCGCCGCGAGCTACGAGGCGCGCCGCTACGGCATCAATTCGGCGATGCCGTCCGCCCGTGCGCGGCAGCTGTGCCCGGACGGCGTGTTCCTGCCCGTGGATATGCGCTACTACCGTGCGGTGTCGCACGAGATCATGACCGGCGTGTTCCATGCCGTGACCGACCAGGTGGAGCAGGTCTCGGTGGACGAGGGCTATATGGACGTCTCCGGTGCGTTGCTCGCGTGGAAGCGTCCCACGGCGATCGGCGCGTGGATCCGCGCCGAAGTGGAGCGCCGGTTCCATGTGACCTGTTCGGTTGGCGTGGCGGCGAACAAGCTCGTGGCGAAGATGGCCTCGACGAACGCGAAACCGAACGGCATGCTGCTCATCCCCGCCGCCCGGTCCGCGGAATTCGTGCAGATGATGCCGTTGCGCGGCATTCCCGGCATCGGGCCGTCGCTGGAGAAACGGCTCAACGCGTGGGGTGTGGCTTCGGTGGCCGACCTGGCCGCGATGAGCCCGGACGCGTTGGAGCGGGCGACCGGTTCGGCCGCGGCCGCGCGAGGATTGTGGCGGGCCGCGCGCGGGCTCGACAACCGCAGGGTCACGCCGGTGCGCGAGGAGAAGTCGGTCGGTTCTGAGGAGACGCTGCTCAAGGACACCACCGACCAGCGCGTCGTGTGCCGTCTGCTGCGGGAGGCGTGCGACGAGGTGGCCGGAACGTTGCGGCGCAAGGGGTTCGTGGCGCGCACGGTGACGGTGAAGCTGCGGTTCGCCGATCTGAGCTACCGGACGAAGTCGCGGACGCTGGAACGCCCGGTGGACACGGCGGGAGCGTTGTATCCGACGTGCGTGCGGCTGTTGCACGAGATGCTGGGAATGACGGCGGACACCGGCGCACGTCCGGGCAACGGAACCGGACGGAACGGCCGCGGAACCGGTGACGGCGTCTCTCCCGACGCACCGCTGCCGAAGCTCATCCGGCTGGCGGGGATGAGCGCGAGCGGCCTGTCCGAGGCGGACGCGACGGCCGTGCAACCGTCGCTCGACGACATGATCGAGGAGGCGACGAGCGCCGACAGCCGCACCGTTTCGGATCGGCAACGCCGTGCGGAAAGCGCGTTGGACGAGGTGCGTCGGCGGTTCGGCGACGGCGCGGCGCGCTTCGGCGCGTAGGGCGGCGCGTAGCGGGAGAAACGGGGAGATCAGGCGGTCAGACGCGCGCAGGCGGCGTCGATGGCCTCGTCGGTGGCGGTGGCGGAGAACCTGAGCGAGTCGGGGGCGCCGTAGAATTCGCCGGGGCTGGCGATGATGCCGAGCTTCGCGAGATCGGCCATGTCCTCCCAGCAGTCGCCGGACCGGGCCTTCACCCACACGTAGAGCGCGCCGGACGGCATCGCCGCGTCATACCCGTACGCACGCAGGGCGGCGACGAGCTTCGACAGGCGCGTGCGGTAGCGCTGCCACTGCACGCGCACCGCCTCGACGTCGCGCAGACCCGCCGCCATGGCCGCCTGTACCGGCCCGGGGATGATCTGGCCGATCTGCTTGCGGTATTCCGCCATGGCGGTGACGAGACGGTAGTCGCCCGCGATGAGCGCGGTGCGGTAGCCGGCCATGTTGCTTTGCTTGGACAGGGAGTACAGCACGAGGATGCCGTCCGCGCTGCCCTCGCACACCTGCGGGTTCAGCGCGCACGGCGTGGCGGACAGGCTGAACGCGTCCGCCGCGGCCGGCTCGTTCGAGTCGGCCGAGCGCGAACCACGCCAGTCCATCAGCGCGTAGCATTCGTCGGACAGCACGACGGCGCCGATCGCGCGCGCCGCGGCGACGATGCCGGCCAGCCAGTCGGCGCCCGTCACCTCGCCGGTGGGGTTGCACGGCGAGTTGACCCACACGGCCTTCACGTTCGGCACATGGGCCCACGAGTCCACGTCGGCGACGTCGTCGACCTTGAGCACGGTGGCGCCGGCCAGCTGCGTGCCGATCTCGTACGTCGGGTAGGAGACCTTCGGCTGGACGACCACGTCGCCGGGGCCGAGGTGCAGCAGCGACGCCATCAGGGCGACGCCTTCCTTCGAGCCGACCGTGGGCACGACGGCGGCGTTCACCGACTTGAGGTCCACGCCGCGCAGGTGGCGGAACCACCCGTCGATCGCGTCGCGCAGGTCGGCGGTGCCGACGGTCGCCGGATAGCCGTGCGCGTTCGCCGCATCGGATGCGGCGGCGAGCGCGTCGCGCACGCTGGCGGGGACCGGGTCGACCGGGGATCCGACCGACAGGTCGATCATGCCGCCCTCGACGGTCTTGGCCGTGGCCTTGTAGCCGGCGATGCGGGACCAGTCGTAGGGCGAGGAGTAGGTGTGGAAGCCCATGGCGATGCGCCTTTCTGCTTGGAACGTCTGTGAACAGGATAGAACGGATATGAAAAATCCTCCCCTCGGCGAGGGGAGGATCGAGACGCGCGAACGGGCCGGGGTCCGGGCCGGAAGCGTGCCGGCCCGAGACCGGCCGGCCCGTCGACCGGGCCGGCGACCGGCCCTCGGCGGTCAGTCCTGGTTCTGCGGAGGCAGCGCGGCGACCTGCTCGGGATCCTTGCCGATCGGGCCGTGGGCGGAGGCGCCGCCGAAATCGCCGACCTCGGCGAAGAAGTTGGCGGCGGCGTCCTTGTACCACGCCCACTCCTCCGGCAGGTCGTCCTCGTAGAAGATGGCCTCGGTGGGGCACACCGGCTCGCACGCGCCGCAGTCGACGCATTCATTCGGGTTGATGTACAGGGAACGGGAGCCCTCGTAGATGCAGTCGACCGGGCACTCGTCCACGCAGGCCTTGTCCTTGACGTCCACGCAAGGCTGAGCGACAACGTATGGCATGGAATCCTCCTTAATCAGCTGATATAAGGATAGGCGCGCGCTAGGACGGTATTGACGGTGTGTCAGGCCTCGCTCAGGCTGAGCCTACGGACAGTCCACCGGACTGTCCGTTTGACGCGTCTCCTTCGGCCCTGCGATTACGGACTTCGCTACGCGAAGGCCCACCACTGCCTCACGGCTGTCGCCGTTCGGCTGACACTACGAACACCCCACCGGGGTGTCCGCTTCACGCGTCAGCCATTGATCGCCTTGTCGGTTTCGGCGGAGAGCTGGTCGGTGAGGTCGCCGGTGCCGAGGCGGGCATGGCGGTAGCTGTAGCCGAAGTAGATCGCGAAGCCGACGATCAGCCACACGATGAAACGGATCCAGGTGAGCACCGTGAGGTTGAGCATGAGCCACAGGTTGGCCAGGCCGATGAGGATCGGCACCCACGGGTTGCCCGGGATCTTGAACGCGCGGGGCAGGTCGGGGCGCTTGGCGCGCATGATCGGGATGGAGATGGCGACCAGCGTGAACGCGGACAGCGTGCCGATGTTCACCATGTCGGACAGGACGCCGATGTCGAAGAAGGCGGCGACGAGCGCGACGACCACGCCGACGCCGATCTGCAGGCCGGCCGGCGTGCCGTGCTTGCCGGTCCGGGACAGGCCGCGCGGCAGCAGGCCGTCGCGGCTCATGGCGAACACGATGCGGGTCAGGCCGAGCAGCAGCACCATGACCACGGTGGCCAGGCCCAGCACGATGCCGAAGCTGATGATCTTCGCCGCCCAGTTGGCGCCGACCAGTTCGAACGCGGTGGCCAGCGACGGGCTGTCCTGCTTGGCGAGGTCCTTGTAGGAGACCATGCCGGTGGTGACGATGGCGACGAGCATGTACATCACGATGATGAGCGCCATGCCCACGCCGATGCCCAGCGGCACGTTTTTGTGCGGGTCCTTGGTCTCCTCGGAGGCGGTGGCGACCACGTCGAAGCCGATGAACGCGAAGAACACGAGCGCCGCGCCGGACAGGATGCCGGGCACGCCGTAGATGGACGGGACCATGCCGGTGGCCCACTGCCACAGCGGCTGGCCCATCACGCCGGAGACGGCGGCGGAGCTCTGCACGGAGGACGCCGGTTCGCTCGGCGGGATGAACGGGGTGAAGTTGGAGGCCTTGACGTAGAAGAAGCCGACGATCACGACGAAGAACACGATCGCGATCTTGAGCACGGTCATCGCGCCGTCCACACGCGCGCCGATCTTGGTGCCGAACACGAGCAGGACGGTGAAGAACGCGACGATGATGATCGGCGCGATGTCCACGTGGAACGAGCCGACCACGATGTTGGTGTTCGCGTTCCAGCCCATGAGGCGCATGAAGTCGTTGAGGTAGACGCCCCAGTACTTGGAGATCACGGAACCGGCCATGAGCATCTCCAGGATGAGGTCCCAGCCGATGACCCACGCCATGATCTCGCCCACGGTGGTGTACGTGAACGTGTAGGCGGAACCCGCCACCGGGATCATCGAGGCGAACTCGGCGTAGCACATGACGGCCGCGCCGCACACGATGCCGGCGATGAGGAAGCTGATGATGACGGCCGGACCGGCATGGAACGCGGCGGCCTGCGCACCCACGGAGAAGATGCCGGCGCCGACGGCCACGGCGACGCCCATGATGGACAGATCCCACCAGGTGAGGTTGCGCTTGAGCTTGCGACCCTCTTCGCCGGTCTCGGCGATGGTCTGCTCAACGGATTTCGTGCGGAATAGTTGCATAGTGGTAAGGCCTTCTGCTCTCCTGTTGATGTTCAACGGGACAGTATATGACGACCGTGTGGCGTAGCGAAGACCTTACCGAAATATTCGGGCGATTCGCCCGTATGGTGGGACGGCGCGGGCTTTTCGGGAAATCGAGGGGATCAGGGGAAAAGACGCGCCGCCCGCGCACAGCGGGATCACGCCCGGGGACGCAGGTCGAGCCCGACGCAGACCGGCTCGGGGACGAGGGCGATGCCGAACGCCTCCTTCACGCCCGCCTGCACCGCCTTGGCGAGGGCGGCCACGTCGGCGGCGGTCGCGCTCCCCCGGTTCGTCAGGGCGAGCGTGTGCAGCGTGGACAGGCTCGCGGGCGCGGGCGCCCCGCCGCCGACTGCCCCCGCGGTGCGCAGCGCGAACCCCTTGTGGAAGCCGGCGTGGTCGATGAGCCACGCGGCGGAGGTCTTCACGCCGGGCGTGCCGTCGGGCAGCGTGGCGGCGAACCGCGGGGCGTCCTCGGGCAGGGAATCGGCCTGGTCGGCGGGCAGAATCGGGTTCATGAAGAACGAGCCGCAGCTGTGGCGGTTCCGGTCGGGCGCAGGCAGACCGGATTCATCGGCGGCACCGTCGGCGGCGTCCGCCAGACGCTTCAGGTCCGCGATGACGTTGCTCTCCCGCTTGGTGCCGGCCATGGCGGCCCCGGCGTAACGCGTGGGGTCCTCGAGCATGCCCTTGGCGGCGCGCACGCGCAGCACGGCGTCGCGGATGGCCGTGGTGGCCATGCGGTCGCCCACCTGGACGCCGAGCGCCTTCGCGAGCTGCCCGAAGCCGACCGTGCCGGTCGCGGAATGCCTCAATGCGAACGTGACGGACAGGACCACGTAGCGGGGCGTGGGGAAGAACCGGTCGGCGGGCGTGGCCGGCGCGGCGTACATGCTCGACTTGAGCGCGGAGGAGCGGTAGCCGAACCTCAGGTCGGCGGGCGTCAGATCGCGCGTGGTCTTCGTCTCGCGGTCCCAGACCTCCACCGATTCGACCGACGTGGCGACCTCCTGGCCGTAGGCGCCGATGTTCTGCACGACGGACGCGCCGACCGTGCCGGGAATGCCGGACAGGCCCTCGACGCCCTCCAGCCCCAGTTCGACGGTGAAAGCGACGAAGTCGTCCCAGTTCGCGCCCGCCTCGGCGTTCACGTGCACGGTGCGGTCCCCGCCTTCGACGGGCGCCGCCTCGTCCGGCACGGTGATGCGGCGGCGCGCGTCACGCACGACGACCCCGTCGAACGGCCCGTCCGCGACGAGCAGGTTCGAGCCGCCGCCGATCACGCACAGGGGCAGGCCGTGTTCGTCCGCCTCCTCCACGGCCTCGATGACTCCGACGCGCGTGGTCGGTTCGACGAAACGGGCGATCTCGCCGCCCACACCGATCGTGGTGATGTCTGCAAAGCTGGTCATAACTGCCTATCCTACGCAAAAACCCGGCCTTTCGGCCGGGTTTCCTGAAAGCTTGCGAGCGTGCTCAGCGGGTCTCGCGGTGCACGGTCTGCTTGCCGCAGCGGGCGCAGAACTTCTTCAGCTCGAGGCGATCGGGCGTGTTGCGACGGTTCTTCGTCGTGATGTAGTTACGCTCCTTGCACTCGGTGCATGCCAGCGTGATGCCGGGACGGATGTCGGCGGACTTAGCCATGGTTCATTCACCTCTAGTTCTAAACGTAGGCCCGTCTTATGACGGGCCTGATTTGTAGCGAGGAAGAGGCTCGAACTCTTGACCTTACGATTATGAGTCGTACGCTCTAGCCAGCTGAGCTACCCCGCCAGAGAGCCCCGAGTGAGAATTGGACTCACGACCTCTTCCTTACCAAGGAAGTGCTCTACCACTGAGCTATCGGGGCGTGGCGGATAGTGGATTCGAACCACTGAAGCACGAAGCGGCTGATTTACAGTCAGCTCCCTTTGACCGCTTGGGAAATCCGCCAGTCTCTGTTTCCCGCCGAGGAGGTGACCTCGTCAGGCAACTCGCATATCATGCCACGGGATTTTCGCGAGCGCAACTCGGCCTTCGCGAAGCACGTCGTTGGAGACGTTTTTCACCGCCTGAAAACGTTGGAATTTCAACGGAAATTCATTTTCGAGGCAAACGTGCCCTTCGGCGTGTCGCGAACGGTTTCCCGGGGCTTCCACACACCGTTTTACGCTCCGGAACCATCGTCGGAAAGCTTGGCGTCGGCGTGTCGCGAACGGATGGGGCGTGGCCCGCGACCCGCAAGGAGGCGTTCAAGCAACTCCGCGACGGCGGCCGCCGGGGCGGGGCTCCCTCCGAAGGCCGCCGCGGCCGCGTTGCGTGCGATGACGCGGATCGCTTCGGCGGCCGTTCCTCCGGTGCGTCCCGCGCCCGCGTTCCCGGCGTTCGCGTTCCGGACGCCCTCGACGCCCACGCCCACGCCCATCGTCATGCCCGTCTCCACGTCATCGGACACCTCCCCATCCATCCCGCCCGCATCAGACCGCGCATCCCCGTTCCAGACGCGGGCGATGGCGTCGGCGATCATCATGTCGGTGTCGCAGGCGCGCCACCGGGCGCCGCGGCGACGGCCCTCACGCCGGATCAGAGACCACGCCTCGCGCCAAGCGCGCGAACGGGCGGCGGCATCGTCGGGGAACGCGGCGGCCCGCACGGCCATGGCGAGGCAGCGGCGACGGCGCAGATCGCGCCAAGCGCGCGGCGCGAAGACGAGCGCGGCGAGCAGCGCGAGTCCCGCGGCAGCGGCCGCGACGCGTCCGGGCGGCGTCAGACCGACGAACCATGCGCCCCACCGGCGTGGGTCGAACGGGCCGTACGCACCCGCGCCCGTCGAAGCGGACGCGCCGGCGGGGCGCCGGGCGTCGCCGCCGTTTCCGTCCTTCGAACCATCGTCGCCATCCTTCGTCTGTGTCTTCGCATCGGCGCCGTCCGACGAACCGGAGTCGCCGCCGGACGCATCGGCCGGCATGCCGGACGCGTCCGGCGAGCCTTCCGCCGCCCCGGACGCCGCATCCGAGGAATCCTCCCCGGACGCGGACGCCCCGTCGGCGGCGAGCGTGCCGTTCTGCTCGCTGGCGGGCGTCGCGTCGAACGGCACCCAGCCGACGCCGTCGAGATACGCCTCCACCCACGCGTGCAACTGGCGCGACCGCACCTGGTAGTAGCCGTCGGCGCCGCGCGGGGACGCGCCGGCGTTGTAGCCGAGCACGACGCGGGTGGGCACGCCCATCGCCCGTCCCAGGACGGCGAGCGCGGAGGCGTAGTGCTGGCAGTACCCTTTGTGGCCGGTCTTCGGGTCGAGGAAGTCGTCGATGACCTGCATGTTGGAGCGTCCGTCGCCGTCGGGCGCGTCGAGCGAGTAGGAGAACCGGTTGTCCTTGGCGGTGAAGTAGCCGACGAGCCAACGCATGGCGCGCACCTGGGCGTCGTAGTCCTTGCCGGTGACCGGCACGCCGTCGGCCTGGGCGCGGCGGATGACGGCGCGCACGTTGGCGGGCAGGCTCTTCGGCAGCGACGTGTACCGCCCGGCGTGGGCGTCGTCGTCCGACCGGCGGACCATGTCGTCGAGGCGCCGCATCATGCGCTGCCCGTCATCGGAGGCGTTCGCCGCGTCCACGACGGTGGCGACGGACGCCCCCTCCCGCGTGATCAGTCCGGTCGCCGTGCGCGCCCAGTCGGGCAGGCTTCCCGACCAACCGTTCGCGCCGCCGGAAACGCCTCCGGAGCCGGATTCCGTGGCGGCGTCCTCGTCGGACACGTCGCGCAACGGCAGGACGATGACCGCCGTGGAGCCATCCGCGTCGAAGCCGTAGGCGGTGCCCTCCTTGCCGAGGCCGAGCTGCGCGGCGACGGTGTCGTCGAAGGAGATGCCGCTGGGAGCGCCGATCGTGGTCTCCGAGCCGTTCTCCCACGCGTCGCCGCCGCTCGAACCATGATCCGAAGCCGTCCCGTCGCCGATCTCCCCGCCGCGACCGCCGTCGAGGGACATGCGGTAGACGCTCACCCTGCCGAGACGCCAATCATGCGGACCGCGCACGACGCCGTCCTTGCCGACGGTGGCGCGGATGACGGCGAACCCGTCGCGCACCTCGCCGAGCCCGGAGCCGGCGAGGGACCGCCGCGCCTCGATCCAGGTGGCCACCTGGTCGTCGGAGGCCCGCCGGCGTTGCGCGAAGTCCTCGCCGGCGCGGCGCACGATGTCGAGGTCGGCGAACCCGGCGGCCGAGGAGATGGGCTCGAGATAGGTGCCGGATGCCGTGTATGTCATGTCCGCCGAGGTGGCGTTGACGCGGTTGTAGACGCTGCCGTCGCGGTAGCGCAGCCAGTCGGAGCCGACGCCGGCAATGTCGGTGGCGCTGCCGGGCACGGGCAGGAACCGGCTGCGGAGCGTGTCGACGTGGACCTTCGCGTATCCCATGAACCGTTCGAGTGTGTTCTCGTCGACGCCGGCGACGTCGTATCCGGCATAGCCGAGCATCCACATGTAGAGGGTGAGCGGGTCGGGGGCGCGGCGCTCGTCCATGTCGAGGTCGTCGGATTGATCGCGGCCGAGGCGGATGCCGGAACCATACAGGCCGGCGTCGAGCGCGATGTCCTTGCCGTACCCCCAGGTGTCGCCGTCGAATTCGTCGAGCGTGGTCATCTTCAGGTAGACGCGGCGGTAGGAGGAATAGCTGAGCACGACGGAGTCGGAACCGGCCGAGATGTTGCGTTTGAGATCGATGAGCGGGCTGACCGTGTTCGACGAGAACATGCCGCCGCCCTCGCCGATGGACAGCGGAATGCGGTAGGCGAGGGACTCGGCGGCCGGCGTGCCGGCCAGGGTGACGGCCATCACCGTGAGCGCGGCGCAGACGGAGGGCAGGATGCGGGTGGCGGGGCGAGGGGCCACAGCGGCACCCGATCCCGATCGCGGGATCGCCTTTGCCGGCGACGCCGTGGGTCGGCACGGCCGCTCCGCCCCGGCCGCCCACAGTCCCATCGGGAAGGCCGCGGCGAGCAGGGCGACCGCCCACCATGGGGCGACGTGCCCGAGCATCGCATAGTCGGCGGCGAGCGCGGCGACGGGAAGCAGGACGAAGAACGGCGCGGACCGGTGCCACAGCAGAAGACAACGGACGAGCAGGGCGACAACGGCGATGACGACGATGAGCAGGACGTCGGAGGCGGGCGCGACCTTCAGGGGCGGCAGTTGGCGGTTGAGCCGGTCGAATCCGCGTGACAGGGACTCGGCGAAGGACACGGCCGACGATGATGCCGGGGATGCCTTCGAGGACGTCGATACGGGTGCCATGCCGTGCAGCCGGATCAGGACCGCCACGGACGCGGCGATCCCGACGGCGAGCGCGTAGGCCGATACGCGGATCAGGGCGGCGCGCACGGAGGCCGCGGGCACGGACGAGGCAAGCGCCGCGATTGCGAGCGCACCGGCGGCGAACCATGCCCATAGTCCCGTGGGTTCCACAAGTCCGGCCAGGCCCTTGAGCATGATGCCGAAATACGCCAGCAGGGACGCCGCGGCGACGATGCGGGGTGCGGCGACGCGTGCCACGGGGATGACGGAGGTCACGAGCGGCGGCGCGGGGGTGACGTGCGGAGTTTCGGATGCGAGCTGCGGAGTTTCAGGGACAACGTGCGCGGTTTCGGGAGGAACATGCGCGATCACGACCCGTTCATGCGGAGTGGGGTCGAGTATGCGCACCGCCGCACCGATATGCGACCGCCGCAGGGATTGTGCCAAACCGTTGGAATCACTGGCATCGCACACCAGTACCTCCACCGGGCCCGAACGCCGGCGGACGGTGTTTCCCACCGACACTGCGCACGTTGCAGGCGAAACTCCGCACGTTTCGGCCGAACCACCGCAGCTTGCATCCGAAACTCCGCACGTAGGCCGTACAGCCGCCAGAAAACGGGTGACGGCCTGTGTGCCTTCGGCCACGCGCACGCCGTCGGTGGCCATCACATCCGTTCCGCGTCGCGCCCGCACGTATGGCAACAGGGTGGCGACCGCCCCGTCGAGCCGTTGCGCATCGACGCCGTCCGCACCGTCCGCATTCACCACGAGCAGCAGGGTGGCGCGGTCGTCGCCATCGGATTCGCGGGTCATCAGCCTGCCGCGATGCGCGCTGTGCCTCCATGAGATGCGTTTGATCGGGTCTCCCGGTTCGTAGGCGCGCACGGCCCCGGATTCCTCCGTATCCGACAGGCCCGCGGCCTTCCCCCGGGCGGCCGCTCCGATCCCGGACGACGGCTCCTGCACCGTTTCGGGCAGGATCGGTGTCTCCCCGGCGGCCGCGAGGCGGCGTCTCACCACGAACAATCCGAACGGAGACCTCCAGCGCGGCATCGTGCCGACCCGGCGGTACAGGCCGCGTTCGCGGGGCAGGTCGCCCGTCCATCGATCCACGACGTTCCCGTACTGGTCGATGCGTTCGTGCAGCGCCGTCGCCGTTACATCGGACGGCCGCAGCAACCGCGCCATCCGGGTGCACATGTCTCTTCCCCGGCCCGTGCGGCTCGCCGTCTCCACCACGCCGACGGCCGGGGATTCCCATCCGGCGCTCCCGGCCGCCACCCATTGCGCCACGGCGACGGCCAACGACAGCACGATCATCGACATGATGGCGATGACCGCGGCCATCAGCGTCCGCTCGTCAAGCAACAGCCCCGCATAGCACAGGGCGGCGCCCGCCACTACGAGCAGCAGACAGGACACGGCGGGGCGGATCATCCCATGCCAATGCGGACGTGCCCGCCGTTCCCGACGCACCCGGCGCGCGCCGCGCGGCGGACGAAGCGGGAACGGCGAACGGACGCGGAACCGGCACATGGCTGATCACGCTCGGGGCACGGTCGTGGCGCGCACGATGTCCGCGATGATCGCGCGCGCCCGTTCCAGGGATTCGCCGGCGAATCCCGCGTCGTCGAGCACAAGGCGGTGTGCGAGCACGGGCACGGCGAGCATGCGGGCATCGTCGGGGATCACGTAGTCGCGGCCGTCGATGAAGGCGCGGGCGCGGGCCATGGCCGCCAACGCGAGGCTCGCGCGGGGCGAGGCGCCGTACCGCACACCGTCATGGCGGCGCGTGCCCCGGGCGAGCGCGACGATGTAGTCGGCGACGGGCTTCGAGACGGCGACACGACGCGTGCCCTCGCGGACGGCGGCCGCATCCTCGATGCGGCACACCCGGTCGACGCGGTCAAGAGGATGGGACCAGTCGGGCGCGGTGATCATCGCCGCCTCGCTGTCGGCGTTCGGATATCCGAACGCGGTGCAGGTCATGAACCGGTCGAGCTGCGCTTCCGGCAGTGGATACGTGCCCTCCAGTTCGATGGGGTTCTGCGTGGCGACGACGAAATACGGGTCCGGCAGCGGGTGGGTGGCGCCGTCGACGCTCACCTGTCGTTCGTTCATCGCCTCGAGCATCGCGGATTGGGTTTTCGGGTTCGCGCGGTTGATCTCGTCGGCGATGACGATGTTGGCGAACAACGGCCCGGGATGGAATGCGAACCGGTCGTCCCGCCGCGACCAGACGCTCACGCCGGTCAGGTCGCCCGGCAGCATGTCGGGCGTGAATTGGATGCGGCTGACGTCGCCGTCGATGGCTCGGGCGAGGGCGCGGGCGAGCGTCGTCTTGCCGACGCCGGGCACATCCTCGAGCAGCAGGTGCCCGCCGGCCGCGAAGGTGATGACGGCGAGTTCGATGACATCCGGCGGGCAGGACAGCGCGTCGTGCAATGCCTCGGCGATGCATGTCGGCAGGGCGGAGATTCGTGACGCCGTGGATGCCACGGACCCTGCGGATGATGGTTCGGACGCCATGGACGCCTCGCTTCCTCGCGTTCCCCGTGACCGCACGGTCCTTGCGGCGCGCGTGGCATGCCTCCCCACATGCGGCCCGCGCGGGCCAGAACGGTCGTTGCCTGTTGATGCGAAGTCTACCGGAGCGGGCATAAAACGAAACCCCGTACGCCGAAGGCGATACGGGGTTCCAATGATTTCGGGGCGTGGTGCGCGTCCGCGGCGCCGCGGATCGGCGGGGCGGCCGCGTGCATGCGCGCCATGCCGGCGCGGGTCTCAGCCGAGGATGGCGAGCACGTCGCGGGCGCCGATGATGAGGTAGTCCTCACCCTCGTAGTGCACCTCGGTGCCGCCGTACTTGGAGTACAGGACCTTGTCGCCGACCTTGACGTCGACCGGGATGCGCTCGCCCTTGTCGTCGCGACGGCCCGGGCCGACGGCCAGGACTTCGCCCTGCTGCGGCTTCTCCTTGGCGTTGTCCGGGATGTACAGACCGGACGCGGTCTGGGTTTCGGCCTCGGCCTGCTTGACGATGATCTTGTCTTCCAGCGGTGTGAGCTTGATCGACACTGTGGGTCACCTCGTATTTCTCGTTAGTTCGATGTGTCCGCGCCAGGACTGCCCAAGAGGCTGACGATCACTTGCGCGATCCCAAGCACTGGTTCACATGGTAGCGCGCTTTTTAGCACTCTGCCAACTCGAGTGCTAACGCTGTGAGAGAAACGGGAGCGGCCCGGCCGCCTGATCAGGACTGGCGGCGGGCGAGAATGGCCTGCAGTCCGTTGCCGAGCGAATCGGAGGTGGCGGCGGGCACGGCGACCCGGGCCTGCTCCTCGGACTCGTGGAAGGCGGCCACGTCGGTGACGCCGGCGTCGTCCGGCACCGCGGCGAGGACGCTGCCGTCATTGGAGTCGTGCGCGGCATCGGCCGGATCCGCGTTCGCGGCGGTCGAACCGGCGGTGTCGGTCTCACCGGAAGGCTTGGGATCGGACTTCGCCGGAGCGGTCTCCACCTTGGCTTCGGCGGCCAGTTCGCGTTCGGTGGTCTCGTCGACGGGCGTGGCCTTGGCGACCTGACGCATCGACTTGATCTCGCGGCTTTCCGGCGGCGCGGGCTTCTCCTCGACCACGTTGCGGGGCTCGCCCAGCGAGAAGGAGATGAGTTCGGGCGACGGGGTGGCCATGTCGACCACGTCGAGCGCACGGGCGGGACGGACCTCGGCCAGTTCGTCGGTGGCGTCGGCGTCGGCCGCGACCTCGGTCGCGACCTTGGCGGCGGACGCGGATGTCGGCGTGGAGGCGGGCGTCTCCTCGGCGGAGACGGGCCCCGCGGACTTGACCGGGGACATATCCACGGACGGCCGCGCGGATACGGGCGTCTCCTCGACGGAGGCGACCTCGGCGTCGGCCGCGGCCCGGGACGGCAGCTTGCCGCGCGCGGCCAGCGCCTGACGCTGCTCGGTCTGCGCCTGACGCAGCACGCGGCGGATCTCGCGTCCCTCCATTTCGGCGGTCGGGGTGTCCTCGCCGGCGGGCGGCTCGTCCGCCTCGGACACGGCGGGACGCAGACGGGCGGCCTCGGCCTCGACGCGCGAAGCCTTGGCGTCGACGGTACGGGCCTGGGTCCTCGCCCGGGCGAGACGCGCCTTGCGTTCGCGTGAACGCGCCTGGGCGACCTTGCGCTCCCATTCGCGGGCCTGGCCGGCGGCGCGCGCCCCCAGCGCGAGCACCACGCCGGCGAGCGCGGCCGGGATCAGCGCGAACCACGGGCTGAAGTGAAGGGCGAACGCCGCCGCGGCGACGGCGACGGTGACGACGACCAGGCAGATGACGATGATCTGGCGGCGACGGACCGCTTCACGGCGCAACCGCCTCACTTCGGCGATGCGCCCGGGGCTGAGCGTGTTCGCGCGCCTCTCGTTCGGCTGCATCAAAACCCCCTTCGCATAGGTCGTGTCGTCGCTGAACCGCGTCCCGCTGTCTGCGTCGACCAGGTGCAGCGACGAGGAGTATCGGTCCTCGCGATGCTCCTCCACATGCCTCATGCTGTTGGTCGTGCGGATGGGCAGCCATACCACGATTCCGATGAGTACGATGATGAGCACGATGACCGTGCTCAGCTGCTCGTAACCCATAACACTCAAGAATAGGAGAGGGGCGGCACATTCACCGCATTGGGGGATGGCGTGTCGGGGGGCTCGGGCCCGGAACGGCGCGTCGCGGGCCGTGCGGCGAGGCGTGCCGCGAACCCCTCCCCCATGTCCTCGGCGAGCAGGCTGAAGGTCTCGTGCGAACGCCACCGGCCCGCGACGTACATGTAGAAGGGACGCAGGCCTTCGTGGCGTGCGCCCACCTTGCGCACCACGGCGAGCGAACGGGCGTTGTCCGGCAGGATGGCGATCTCGAGCCGGTGCAGCCGCGGGCCGGTGGGGTCGCCTATCGCCCAGTCGGCGAGCATGGCGAGCGCGGCGGGGGCGATGCCGAGCCCGGCGTGGTCCTGCGCCACCCAGTAGCCGACCACGCCGGTGCGCATGGCGCCGTAGGTGATCGCCCCGATCGAGATCTGGCCGACGATGCGCATGCGGTATTCGATGAGCAGCACGACCCCGGCGCCACGGTCCTCGTTGCGACGCTGCATGGCGAGCCACTGGTTGAAGGTGATGCCCGGGCCGTGCATCGGATCGCCGGACTCCCACGGTTTGAGCCATGCGTCGTTGCCCCACCGCACCTCGTTCCATTCGTCCTCGTCGTCGGCGCTCATCGTGCGCAGCGTGATCGGCGGGAGGCCGGCCGGCGCGTGGAGGACGACGGGCACGCGGATGGCGTTCGGGTCGGCCGGGGCGAACGCGTGGCGGAGGGTCTGGAAAACTGACACGCCCACCATTGTGCCACGCCGCCGAAAAACCGCGGTCGTATGCTGGCCGTCATGGAAGCACATACGAAACGCGAGCTGCGCCACGCCGCGATCGCCCGTCGCAAAACGGTGCCGCCGTCGGAGCGCGAACGAGCCGGGGAACGGTTGCGCGGGCTGTTGGACGAGATGTTGGGTGCGATGGCCGGGGCCGCCACGGTCGAGGAGAGTGAGAACGGAGAGGCCACGGCCCGAGATGCCGAGACCGGGGAGACCGGGGCCGGGATCGGCACCGGAACGTTCGCGGACGGGCCGGGGACGGTGGCGGCGTACGTCTCGATGGGGTCGGAGATCGAGCTGCGTCCGTTGCTCGGCGCACTGCTGGAGTCCGGAAGGCGCGTGCTGGTGCCGATGCTGGGCGCGGGTCTGGATGTCGGCTGGGGCGAGCTGCACGACATGGACGAGCTTCGCGCCATGGACGCGGGGGCCGGTCATCACCGGCCCGACGAGCCGGAGGTGGGCGCGTTGGACGCCCATGCGCTGGGAGAGGCCTCGCTCATCCTGGTGCCGGCGCTGGCGGTGGACGCCTCGGGCACGCGTCTGGGACGCGGCGGCGGATGGTACGACCGGGCGCTGGAGCATCGTGCGCCCGGCGCGGCGGTCATCGCGGTGTGCTGGCCGTGGGAGGTGCGCGGGCGCGGCGAGGAGCCCCTGCCCAGGGAGGCG
Organism: Bifidobacterium platyrrhinorum; assembly: GCF_010667645.1. Taxonomy (GTDB): domain Bacteria; phylum Actinomycetota; class Actinomycetes; order Actinomycetales; family Bifidobacteriaceae; genus Bifidobacterium; species Bifidobacterium platyrrhinorum. Next base: position 275,212 of record NZ_WHZV01000002.1, on the reverse strand, counting down.
CACGACCTGCCGGTCGACGGCGTGCTCACGCCGGACGGCCTGACGATGTTCTGACGTTTCCAGGCGATGTCCGCATCGTGGTCGCCGGGCGTTCGGCGACGGCGGAACGTGTCGCATGGACGATTAGGATATGTACGGTTGCATACACCGGATCGCGCGGGGCCTGCGAATGTCATGAACATCGGACATGCGGGCGCCCCGGAACGTTTCCGGGCAGGATCGTCGTCTGTTGGAGGAACACGTTGCCTACCTATCATTACCGTTGCAAGAGCTGTGGATACGATTTCACCGAGCGCCAGTCGTTCGACGACGCCCCGATCACCGTCTGCCCCGAGTGCCATGAGGAGCAGGTGCGCAAGATCTTCTCCGCCGTGCCGATCGAGTTCAAGGGCAGCGGCTTCTACCGCACCGATTCCGGCAAGAAGTGAGCCGGACTGCCGCCCGAATAGGCGGTATGGCCGTCCGATCGGGCGGCATCCCCGGATGACGGGGCCATCGTGCTTACCCATTGTGCTTACCCGTCCCCGATCCGGGGAGCGCATCGCCTCTCCCCGGATGACTGGAACCGGGCTTGGACCGCACCTTCCGATCGTCGGGCCGAATTGCTTCGGCCTTGGCGAATCGGAAGGTGCGGTTTTTCATATCCGCGCGACGCCCGGGGATGGGGACCAACGCGTGGGCACCGTGTGGCCGGTCGTATGAGGGCATGAGGGTATTTCGGCCCCCCGGGGTTCCGGAATACCCCGCTCACCCGGGCGTTCGAACAACGTGTGAAGATTCGTAGGGGTAGCTCTGTACACATTGGTCGCACGGATTGCGCACCCGCTCCCCCATACCCGACCATGGCGGTATGACGAGGTTCAGGATGCCTTGGGCGAGGCTCACCCGCCCCACGTTGGCCGCGAAACGCGCGCGTGCCCGGCTGATGCGGCTGGTCATGGCGTTGTGTTCCGGTTTCGCCGTGGTGCTGGTGCTGACCTCGCTGGACGCGATGACGTCCAAGACCACCGTGGTGGTGGCTTCCCGCGACGTGGAACGCGGGAACGTGATCCGTGACGGCGATGTCAGGATCGTCGAAGCGCCCTACTCCCCCGTCGTGTCCGGAGCCTTGTCGGACCGTCGGGATGCGGTGGGGCGTGTGGCGCAGACGGATCTGATGGCGTATCAGCCGTTGTTCCCCACGAACGCCCGCGACGCGCCGGTCGTGCCTTCCGGCATGACGGTGCTCGAGGTGCGTGTGGCGAACGACGCGTCGCGTCTGATCCCCGGCGACATGGTGTCGCTGGTGTCGGCCGTGGGCTGCGGTGCCGAAGTCGACGGCGGGAACGATACGAACGGTGATAAGGAGGATGCGGATGGAGGAAACGATGCCGGTCATACCGGCTACGCGGGCACGGATGTGACGGCCCCGGCGGGAACGGACGGCGTACGTCCGTGCACGCTGGCCGAGGAGACGCTCGTCATGGCGCGGGCGGCCGCCGACGAAGGCGGCTCCGGTGCCGCCGTCATCCCATTGGCCATGCCGCCGGATGCGGCGTTGCGTGTGATGGCGTCCGCCGAACTCGGAGCCGTGGTCGCCGTCATGCGCTGAAAAGCAAAGGCGTCAACGCCCGTCGTTGAACACCGCCCAATGGGCTGAGCCGTCAAGCGGAAAGCCCTGTGGGCTTTCCGTAGGCGAAGTGAGCGGCCGCACCATGGACGGCCGCGAAGGCCGCCTCATTGGGTGGGGTCAACGCTTGTCGTTGAACACCGCCCAATGAGGCGGCAGTTCTCCGAGGATGCGTTTGTCGTCGTCAGCCTCGCGCTGGCGTTCGGTCATCATGTCGGCAGGCTCGAGCTTGACGCCGTCGGCGTCGAACCGTTCGGTCCCCTCGCGCACGACGCGCTTGTGTTTACGCGGCGTGCGGCGGGTGGGCGAATACTCGCTCATTGGACCTCCCGGTACATTTCGCCGACCCTGGCGACGATGCGGTCGACTTCCTTCTCCGGGTTGACGAACGCGCCGACGCTCCACACGGTGATGGCGGACCAGCCGAGCGTCATCAGGTCGGCGGTGAGCATGCGGTGGCGTTCACGCGTCGACTGGATGGACATGTAGCCGGCGTCGTCGGTGAGCACCGCCAACGCGTACGGCTTGTCCTTGAGGCCCACGACCATCGGGATGGTCAGCCCCTTGTCGAATCCGTAGTCGATGGCCACGTCGAGTCCGCGTGCGCGGATGCGGTCGGCCAGGTCGTTGAACAGCGTGTTCTTGCCGGAGGCGAGCTCCACGGGGTGCGCGTCCTCGTCGGCGAGGTGCTCGGCCCAGACGAGCATGGTCTTGAGCAGTTTCACGCCCGGCGTGTGGATGCGTTCATCCTCCATCTCGTCGGAGGAGAACGCGGAGACGATGTCGACGTTGCGGTCGGCGAGCGCCAGCGCGTCGAGCAGCATGCCGCGGCCGCCGATGTCCTCGAGCGCGCCGAACTGCTGCAGGAGCCTGCCGTGCGCGGTCTTCGCATAGCACAGCGACAGGATCACGTCGGTGGCCTGGGCGCCGGCGACCTCGCGGATGCCGACGATGCGCACGTGGCGCAGGAAGCTGTTCATCGACTTGTCCTTGGCGGCCAGGAGCTTGAGCTCCGAGCCGAGACGCACGCGGAACACGTCGGTGAGCGTGACGACGGTGAGCATGTAGCTGGCGGGCACGATGGCGAAGCCGGCGGCACGTTCGGTGATGAGCCTGACGACCGCGTCGATCTCCTGCTGGCTGGATTCGACCAGCCCGGTGGAGAAGACCGGCGTGCCGTTGGCGTCGTCGATCTTGTGGTAGGCCACATGGCCGCGGGCGCCCTCGGTGGTGACGTCGTAGCGCACGGCGCCGTAGCCTTCGGATTCGAGGAATTCGCTCAGGACGGGCGCGCGGCGCACCGGATGCGACTTGACCTCGACGACGGGCAGGGCGTTGATGAGCTGCTTGAGGCCCATGCAGGTGACGGTGCCGCGATGCGCGATGACGACGACCTGCTTGACGCGCACGACGATGCTGAGCAGCTGGATCGGCGGGATGTGCGCGCAGGCGTCGATGATGGCGACGTCGGCGAGCGGTTTCGCCTCGGTGAGCGAGGCGAGCGTGTCGGGCGTGGCCATGAGGATCGGCTTGGCGGCGGCGAAGATCTCGGCGTGGTCGCGGCGGATGCGGTCGAGCGACAGGTGGGTGCGGCCGGCGAGCTGCGTGTGCAGGAGGTTCGCCTCCTGAGTGCGGGCGAACAGCAGGTCGCACAGGCGGCGCATGGACTCCTGGGCGACCATCGGGCCGATGGAGCGCACGTGTTCGACGTCCACCTGCTCGAAGCGTTCGGTGGCGTTGGCGAGCACCGAGCCGTCCTGGTTCGAGATGATCGGCGAGGAGCGCACGATGTCCTCGAACACGGTGGTCCACCAGGCGAGCTGGAGTTCGGCGCCCACGGCCGTGGGGTCGATGCGGCGGTTGGTGAAGTCGGCGACGAGGTCGTTGAGGCCGACCTGCTGGAACTCGTTCTCGAGCCGGCAGCGTTCGGGCAGGTCGTCGAGGGCCTTGTGGTCCTCGAGGAGCGCCTTGAGCCGGGCCTCGACCTCGTTGAAGTCGCGGGTCTCGAGTTCGCCGCCCTGCGGCGTGGTGCTGAGCACCGCGTCGAGCGCGGTCATGTCGGCGGACATGGTCTCCTGCGCGGCGATCATCTGGTCGAGCTTGGGCGGCAGGACGGGCCATCCGCCGTGCGGCACGAGCGTGTGCCACTGCTCGGACTGCTTCCTGACGACGACGAGTGCGGCGTGCAGGTCCTCGACCTGGGCGCCGACGCGCAGCAGCGACCTGGCCTCGCGCAGGTGGCGGCGACGCTCCCAGAAGCCCATCGTGGTGCCTTCGGCCTTGCGGTCGGCCTTCGGCTTGCTGGCCTCGATCATCGCATCGACGTCGCGTTCGAAGATCTCCGGCTGGAACACGTCGAGCACGCGGCGCAGGTTCTTGAGCACGATGATCTGGCGGCTCCAGTCGCGCGCCGTGGCGGGCACGGGGAAGCCGCACGCCTGCACGGTGGCGGAGACGTGCTCGCGCACGGCGGGCAGCACCTTCTCGAGCAGGTCGACGACCCGCTGGTAGGCGTTCACCGCCTCCTTCTCGCTGGTGAGCGAGGCCTTGTACCATGCGGTGTCGTTCGGCCCGATCGTGTATTCGCCGACCTCGCCGGCGCGTTCGAGCTTCTTCGTCCACTCGTCCATGTGGCCGGCGACCTGGCGCGCGGTCGTCTCGGTGAGCCTGACGCGCGTGGCCGGATGCGTGGGCGCCACGGAGATCGCGGCGAGGTTCTGGATGGTCTGGTAGGCGGACACGCCCCACTTCTCGCTCACCCCGTGCAGGTCGCCCAAGTAGCGGGTCAGACGGGAGCGCACGCCGACGAGTTCGTCGGCCAGCTGGTCGAAATGCTGGGTGGCGACGCCGGACTGGAATCCGACGGCGGTGATGAGCTGCCGATCGATGCTGGCGTTCGCCCGTTCGTCGGCGATGTCGAGCAGCAGGCCCTGCATCTCGTTCGCGCGCATGACCTGCATGAAGCGGCGCTTCTGTTCGGCCACGCCCGGCGCGTACAGGACGGTGCGGCCGTTCATCACGCAACGCGATGCGATGGCCGCCGCCTGTTCGGCGGTGTCACGGCCGAGCGCGCCGTCGATGGCGATGGAATGGCCGGCGGCGGCGAGCTGCGCCGCATAGCGCACGGTGTTGTCGACGTCACCCACCTCGTATTCGGTGTGCGGGTCGGCGTCGAACGGGCTGTAGTCGGGAATGGGAGCGCCGCGCAACGCCTCGATGGCGTCCTTGTCGCCGGCGAGCGCGTCGAGCAGCGGGTTGCCGCTCGGACCGTCGCCGAGCCTGTCGATGATGCGCTGCGTTTCGGTGAGCACCTGCGCGGAGGGTTCCATGAAGCAGCCGAGGATGATATGGCGCTCGATGGAGAAGTCGCCGATCGCGCGCTTGGCCTGTTCGGTGATCGTGCCGAACACGGCGGAGGTCTCGGGCGTGCCGGAGGCGTAGTGGGAGCCGTCGAACAGGTATTCCTCGTCGATGTCGACGCCGGCCGAGTGCATCACGGACACGAACGAGGCGTTGAGCGACACGTTGCCGGTGAAGGTGATCGACGACTGGCCGGGCGTGTCCGAGGAGACGGCCTCGACCGGGTAGAGCAGGACGGGCAGCGCGTTGCCCCGCCAGGTGGCGACGCCCACGACGAGGGACAGTTCGGCCACGCCGCTCATGCGCTTGCGGGCGCCGCGGTCTTCGAGCACGCGGCCCAGACGGCGTTCGGCGGCGCGCAGCATGCCGTTGTCGCGGAACAGCGATTCCAGGGTGACGTGCCCGGAGGCGAACAGCTGGGCGATGCCCGAGGGGTGGGCGTGGGTCAGGTCGAGCTGCGCGGAGAGCTGGCTGATGTTCTCCAACGGGGATGGCACCAGCGAGGCGCGGTACTGGTCGTGCCACTGCTGGAGACGGTCGAGCGTGGGTTGTGCACTCATCGTCCGCTCACTTTCCTACCGCTTCACGGTAATCCTGGTAGCCCGCGTTGTGGGCGAGCGCTTCGTCGATGTCACGGTCGCCCTGCGCCGCGAGCCATGCGTACAGGTCATCGTACAGCGCCGGGTTCATCGCGAGGAAGGGCAGCAGCTCGGCGTGACGCGCCATTTCGAACTGCAACGTCATGTCGGTGGTGTGGCGGGCGTCCTCGGAGGTCATCCCGTCGACCTCGACGACGGGGGCCTGCGGCTTGTCGAATTCGCCGTTGGAGACTTTCTCGAACACGGATCCCGGTTCGAAGGCCGGCGTGTAGACGCCGGTCGCGTCCGTCTCATCGGGGGTCACGGACGCCGCGACGGCCGTGGCGTCGCCGGCGGCGTTCATCGGCACGAAGGTGACGGCGCGTGGATCGGCGGGCGCTTCGGTGCGGACGGGTTCGTCGGCGGTCGTTCCGGATGCGGCCGGGACGGCGGTCCCGGGGGCCGCGGCATCGTCCGCGGCGGGTGTCGTCGGCGTCTGGGACACGGCGGTTTCGCCGGCGACGACCTCCTCGGCGGTCGGGGCCGCGGCCACGACGATCGGGGTGGTCCTGTCCGTGGAGGCGTTGGCCTGTGACGGCTGCACGGCCTTCATCGCGTCGGAGGAGGCGGTCATCGCGTCGGCGAACAGGTCGCGCGGCAGACTCGGCTTCAACGGGTCGACGACGCGCAGCGGCATCGAATCGGCCGGCGGCTCGTCGATGGAGGAATCGGAAGGCAGCACCGCGGGAACGGGATGGACGGGTTCGGCCGCGGCGGCGCCGGCGGGCACGATGGCGCCCGCGGCGGGATCGTCGAACACGACCGTCGCGGCGTCGTCCGCGTCGGCGAACGGGTCCTCGTGCGCGGGGACGGGTTGCGCATCCCGCACGGCCCGGGAGGCGTCATCATGGGCATCGCCAGATGTTCCGGCGGGGGCCGCATCGTCCTCGACGGGCATGTCGGACGCCTGAGCGGGGTCGACGGCGACGATGGACGGATCGGGATCGGTGTGGGTGATCGGCGCGAACGTGACCGGCTCGATGTCGGCGATGCGCGCGAGCGGCGAAACGGCGGCGTGACGGGCGTGCTGCGCGTTGAACACGGTGGTCGGCTCGCCGGCGCGCAGGTCGAGGATCTCGTCGACGGACATGTCCGCCGCCTCCGGTTCCTGACGCACGGTGTTGGCCGTGGAGTATTCGAACAGGTTGGAGACCTGGGCCACGGGGCGCGTATCCGGTTCGATGCGCACGAAGTCGATCGGCACGTCGCCGAACTGGATGCGCATCGGCGAGGAGGACAGCGGCACGTCGCGGCCGGCGGGCATGCGCAGGAGTTCGCCCTTCTCGTTCACGACGTAGGAGCCGTTGGTCGAATCGAGGTCGCGCAGCACCGCGCTGCCGTCCTCGGCCACGGAGAACCGGGCATGGCGCTTCGACATGGATTTGGTGGCGTCGTCAATCTCAAGCCGTGCGATGCCCTCGTCGGGCAGGGGACGCAGCGGCTTGCGGCCGATTTCAAGGCTTTCGCCCGGGCGCACGCTCACCTGGTCACCGCCGCTGACCTTCAATCGCCACTGGCTCGCCGTCTGCTCACTCACCGCGTCGGCCTTCCTTTCCTGAGGATTTCACGCACTATTTCCTATTGTGTCATGCCACGGCGCATTTGTTCGCATTATCGTCCGACGAATCGACAGATTCTCCGCCCGGCCGCACGGACGCCACGCCGGCCGGCCAGTCGGCCATGGCCACTATGCAGGAACCCCGCACCTGACATGGTCAGATGCGGGGTTCCCTTCGCGATTACGCGGTCAAGCATAGGAAGCGGCTTTCCCAGCCGCGTTCATTACTTGAGCTCGACGGAAGCGCCAGCGGCCTCGAGCTGCTCCTTGGCCTTCTCGGCGTCTTCCTTCTTGGCCTTCTCGAGGACGGCCTTCGGAGCGGAGTCGACCAGGCCCTTGGCCTCGGCGAGGCCCAGGTTGGTGATGGCGCGGACGGCCTTGATGACCTGGATCTTCTTGTCGCCAACAGCGGAGAGGATGACGTCGAACTCGTCCTTCTCCTCCTCGGCCGGGGCGGCGCCCGGAGCGGCGGCGGCAACGGCGGCGACCGGGGCGGCGGCCTCGACGTCGAACTTCTCCTCGAAGGCCTTGACGAACTCGGAGAGCTCGACCAGGGTCATCTCGCCGAAGGCTTCCAGCAGCTCATCGTTGGTGTACTTAGCCATTATGGCTTCCTTTCGATCTTTGGCGACGGACGGAATGAAGAGGTGATGCCCGTCACCTAAAACTTGGTTTCTTTTCAGTTATGACCGTTCGATTCACGCGGCTGGGACGAACCCCCGCCACAGTGAAATCAGGCGGCCTTCTCCTGCTTCTCGCGCAGCGCATCGATCGTACGCACGGCCTTGGTCGGCAGAGCGTTGAACAGGTACGCGGCCTTGGACATCGTGGCCTTGATGTCGCCGGCGAACTCGGCGAGCAGCTGCGGGCGGGACTTGAGATCCGCCAGCTTGGTGGCGCCTTCGGCGTCGTAGACGGTGCCATCGGCATAGCCGCCCTTGATGACGAGGGCTTTGTTCTCCTTGGCGAAGTCACGGATGGTCTTCGCAGCCTCGATGAAGTCGCCCTTCACGAAGGTGATGGCGGTCGGGCCGGCGAGAATCTCGTCGAGACCCTCGATGCCCGCTTCCTTGGCGGCGATGCGTGCCAGCGTGTTCTTTGCCACAGTGTAGGAAGTATCGCGGCCTAGCTTCTCGCGCAGATCGGAGATCTGCGGAACGGTAAGCCCGCGGTACTCGGTGAGGTAGATCGCGTCAGCGTCACGGAACTGAGCCGTAAGCTGGGCGACCACCGCTTCCTTTTCGGGCCTCTTCATGGCGTTCCTTCCTAAGTCGGCCGTTGACCTGAGGTTCGGAGCACCCCGCCGGGCAATAAAAAAAGCCCTGCACGCAGGCAGAGCAACATAAGGCCGTTTCCGGCTGCCCGCAAATGGGCTTATATCTCTCAACCTGCGCTGGCTCGGCAAGCCGAACTTCGGCAAGTGCGATTGCGCGCACCTGCAACCAACGGTCTGTGGTTTACGAGTGGATAAGTTACGTGAGGTCACGGACATATTCACGGACAGATAAGGACACGGCGTGTCGCCGTGACGATCTCCTGCCTCACGGTCGCCGCCGCTCGGCCGGACCTACGGACACCCCACCGGGCTGTCCGCCCACGGCCCGGCAGCGTGTCGCCGTGACAATTCCCCGCCCCACGGCCCGGCAGCGTGTCGCCGTGACGATCCCTACAGCGTCGCGGCGTACTGGGCGACGGAGGCGGAGACCTCCTTGAGATAGTCGAGGGAACGGCGCCAATGGCCGGGCACCTCGATCGAATGGTTCGCATCCGGGTATTCGTGCACGTGCGGGGTGAGCGCGTTCGCACGCGCACGGTCGTAGAACGGATCGGCGGTGCCGGCGCACACCAGCGGCGCCGGGCCGGGGTAGCGCGACGTGCGCCACCGTTCCAGCTCGCCCTCGCCGCCCGCGAGCGCGGCGGCGTCGCCGTCGACGACCGCACGCGCGACGTCGACCGCCGGCGCGTCCGGCTCGGCCACGATGTCGTCGCCCACGCGCGGCACCGGGATCACCCGCGCCGACGGGTCGAAGTCGGCGTGATGCAGCACCGGGGTGAGCAGCACGAACGGCAGTCCGAACGTCGTGGCGACGTGCGGATAGGTCATCGTCGTGAGCGACTTGCCGATGAGCAGCAGCCGCGGCGACGGGGCGGACGCCGCAGGACCGGCGCACTCGGCGGCGTCGCCGGAGGCGGCCGCGGCGCGCGCCCTCGCCGCCTCGGCACGGACCGACGCGACCCACCCATCGATCGCCTCGTTGAGCACCGGGATCACCGTGGAAAGGTCGTCGGAGGCGTTGCGCACGTTCATGCGGTCGATGCGCCAGCCGTTCTCCACCAACGCCTGGGCCGACCAGTACAGCAGCGGACGGTCGCAGTTGTAGCCGGTGCCCGGCATGAGCAGCACGCGACCGCGCTCCTCGCCCGGCTTCACCGCGTTCTTCTTCCACGCGCGAATCGAGACCTCCACCGAAGGCTTGCCCATCTCTCCCCCATCATGCGATACCTGTCGTTCCGCCGACCAGTCTAGCCTCGTGCGCACCGGCCGCGCGCAATACGCCCGCGCTATAATCGGCCACGGCTCCAGCCGGACTGGCCCCGGACGGGTTCCGGCGCATCCGGCGGGCAAGGCGAGTCGCGATTCTCGCCGGAGGCCGCGGCCTCCGCACAACCCATGGAAAGAGAGAAAGAGCAATGGAGAAGTTCTTCCACTTGAAGGAGAACGGCACGACGGTCTCGACCGAGATCTTGGCCGGCCTGACCACGTTCTTCGCGATGGCGTACATCATCGTCGTCAACCCGCAGATCCTGTCGTCCACCGGCATGCCGTGGGGCGGCGTCTTCCTCGCCACGATCATCGCGGCGATCATCGGCACGCTCGTCATGGGCCTGTTCGCCAACGTGCCGTACGCGCAGGCCGCCGGCATGGGCCTCAACGCGTTCTTCACCTACACCGTCTGCTTCGGTCTCGGCTTCACGTGGCAGGAGACGATGTGCATGGTGTTCCTGTGCGGCCTGATCAACATCCTCATCACCGTCACCAAGATCCGCAAGATGATCATTATGGCCATCCCCGAGCAGCTGCAGCAGGCGATCGGCGGCGGCATCGGCCTGTTCGTCGCCTATGTCGGCATGCTCAACGTCGGCCTGATCTCCTTCACCCCGAAGGACACGAAGGCCGCCGGCAAGGGCCTCGCCACCGCCGCGACGCCGGGCCTCGCCACGTTCAACACCCCGGTGCTGTGGGTGTTCCTCATCGGCCTGCTGCTCGCCGTCGTGTTCACCGTGACGAAGGTCAAGGGCGGCATGCTGCTCGCCATCGCCATCACCACCGTGGTGGGCATCCCGTTCGGCGTGACCAACTTCGGTTCCTCCCAGTCCCTGTCGCAGACGTTCTCCGAACTGCCGACCACCTTCGGCGCGATCTTCACCGCGGACGGCTTCCCGGCGCTGTTCTCCGACCCGGCGAAGCTGCCGCTCGTGATCGTGACGATCTTCGCGTTCTCCATGTCCGACACGTTCGACACGCTCGGCACGTTCCTCGGCACCGGCCGCCGCACCGGCATCTTCTCCCTTGAGGACGAGAAGGCGCTGGAGAACGGCTCCGGCTTCTCCTCCAAGATGGACAAGGCCCTGTTCGCCGATTCGATCGCCACCTCCATCGGCGCGATCTTCGGCACCTCGAACACCACCACCTATGTGGAGTCCTCCGCGGGCATCGCCGCGGGCGGCCGCACCGGCCTGACCTCCGTGGTCGTCTCCATCTGCTTCGCGCTGTCCATCTTCTTCGCGCCGATCATCTCCGCCGTGCCGTCCGCCGCGACCGCCGGCGTGCTGGTCATCGTCGGCTGCATGATGGCCGCGTCCCTCAAGGAGGTGAACTGGACGAGCATCGAGGATGCGATCCCGGCGTTCTTCGCCACCGCGTTCATGGCGTTCTCCTACTCCATCTCCTACGGCATCGCCGGCGGCTTCATCATGTACTGCATCGTGAAGACCTGCAAGGGCAAGGCCAAGGAGGTCCATCCGATCATCTGGACCGTCGCCGCGCTGTTCATCATCGACTTCGTGTGCATGGCGATTCTGTGATCGTATGATCGCGGCCACGTCCAGGGCCCGTGTCGTCCGCCGATTCCTGCGGACGACACGGGCCCTTTCATTTGGCGTAGGAGCTTTTATGCGGATTGCATGCCGCATGCAATGAATGTTGCCCCTCGGTATAGCGATTGGGGTTTTATCCATGGAGGGGCAGGAATTCCTGCCCCTCGGCACGGATTGCACGGGGATTGAACGTCGAGGGGCACACGGACGACTTGCAAGCCGGGAAGGCGCTTCGTTGGGTTGTTGGAAAATGGCGGATTATGGTGAGCCCGTTCTCACGGAACGCGGGAAGCTTGCCACTCGATAAAAGAAAGGACGCGTACCACATCGAGGGGCAACGAAATATGTCCCTCGACGCGTGCAACGAGGCTTTCATTCGTCGAGGGACAATCCAGCCACGAATGACGCCTGCATTCACGCATGAAATGCATGCATGAATCCATCCATGCATTCCCGCATTCACGCATGCATCCCATCCATCCACGCATCCATCCATGCATTCATGCATTCGTGCATGCATCCATTCACGCATGCATCCGAAGCCGTCGCGGCGGTCAAGAATAAGCGTGCATTCGTGCATTCATGCATTCGCACATTCACACATCCACGCATCCATACATGCATCCATGCGCGGCGTCCCGCACCGAAACCGGAAAGCCCCGCCGCATACATATGCGATGCACGTGTATGCGGCGGGGCTTTCCGGAAATGACGGCGATATCCGTCGCGCGATCAGCCGAAGCGGCCGGAGATGTAGCGCTCGGCCTCTTCGTTCTGGGGGTTGTTGAACATCGTGGTGGTGTCCGCGAAGTACTCCAGGTGGCCGGGCTCGCCGACGGCCTTCAGGTTGAAGAACGCGGTGAAGTCGGCGATACGGGCGGCCTGCTGCATGTTGTGGGTCACGATGACGATGGTGTAGTCGTCCTTGAGCTCGTTGATCAGATCCTCGACGGCCAGGGTCGAGATCGGGTCGAGGGCGGAGCACGGCTCGTCCATCAGCACGACCTGCGGGTGGACGGCCACGGCGCGGGCGATGCACAGACGCTGCTGCTGGCCGCCGGACAGGCCGATGCCCGGGTTGTCGAGACGGTCCTTGACCTCGTTCCACAGGTTGGCACCGCGCAGGGCCCACTCGACGAGGTCGTCGGCGTCGGACTTGCTCAGGTGCTTGTTGTTCAGGCGCACGCCGGCGAGCACGTTCTCGCGGATGGACATGGTCGGGAACGGGTTCGGGCGCTGGAAGACCATGCCGACGTCACGGCGGACGGAGACCGGGTCCACGTCCTTGTCGTACAGGTTCTTGCCCTCGAGCAGGACCTCGCCCTCGACGTGGGCGCCGGGGATGAGCTCGTGCATGCGGTCCAGGGTGCGCAGCACGGTGGACTTGCCGCAGCCGGACGGTCCGATGAACGCGGTCACCTTGTTCGGCTCGATGTTGATGTTCACATCCTCCACGGCGAGGAAGTCGCCGTAGTAGATGTTCTCGTGGTTGACGTCAATGCGTTGTCCCATGATGTTTCCTTTTGATTCCTATGTGATGCGATGTCGTCTGTATTGCGATATTGCGATGCGTCAGCGTTCCGTCTTGACGGCGAACACCTTCGCCACGAGACGGCCGATGAGGTTGAGGACCAGCACGATGATGATCAGCACGAGGGCGGCGGCCCAGGCGCGTTCCATCGGGATGGTCGGCACGCAGGCGGAGGTCGCGTGGACCGGGCAGTTCGCGTTGAGCTTCGAGTACTCCTGGTAGACGAACACCGGCAGGGTGGTCATCTGGCCGGAGAACAGGTTCACGTTGGTGCTGGAGATGTAGCCGGCGGTCATGAGCAGCGGGGCGGTCTCGCCGATCACTCGCGCGATGGCGAGGATGCAGCCGGAGACGATGCCCGGCAGGGCGGTGCGCAGCACGATCTTGGTGATCGTGCGCTGCTTGGTGACGCCGAGGGCCAGCGAGGCCTCACGCAGGTCGTTCGGGACGATCTTGAGCATCTCCTCGCAGGACTTGACCACGGTCGGCAGCATCAGCAGGGACAATGCGACGGAACCCTCGATGCCGTTGATGGTGCCGGGGCCGAACACGATGGTGAACATCGAGAAGGCGAACAGGCCGGCGACGATGGACGGGATGCCGCTCATCACGTCGACGAGCAGGGAGATCGTCATGGCGAGCTTGCCGCCGTGCGCGTATTCGACGAGGTACACGGCGCACATGATGCCGATCGGGATGGAGATGACCATGGCGCCGCCGGTGATCTCCAGCGTGCCGATGATGGCGTGGACCACGCCGCCGTAGCCGCCGGACGGGGTCGGGTTGCCGCCGACCACGCCGGTCATGTTGTAGGACAGGAAGTTGAGGTTGAGTCGCTTCAGGCCGTTGACGATGGTCGTCCACAGGACGGAGACCAGCGGGATGCAGGCGATCACGAAGGCCAGGCCGATCAGGCCGGTCATGAAGAGGTCCTTGCGCTTGCGGGAGTTCTCCGAGGAGCGGGTCGGACGGAACTTGTCGAAGTCGATGACGGGCGCGCCGTCGAGGTTCTTCTTCTTGGTTGCTTCAGCCATCAGACGCTCGCTTTCTCGGTGATCTTACGGGCGGCGTAGTTGACCACGAAGGTGATGAGGAACAGGATCAGACCGGTTCCGATCAGCGTGGAGACGCCCAGATCGTTCGCTTCGGGGTACTGCGCGGCGATGTTCGCGGCGATGGTCTGGTTCTGGGAGGCCTGCAGCAGCTTGATGGAGTAGGTGAGGCCCGGGGACAGGATCATCAACACGGCCATCGTCTCGCCGAGCGCGCGGCCGAGGGCCAGCATGGAGGCGGACACGATGCCGGACTTGCCGAACGGGATCACGGCCAGCTTGATCATCTCCCACTTGGTGGCGCCCAGACCGTAGGCGGCCTCCTGTTGGAGGGTCGGGGTCTGGAGGAAGATGTCGCGCGACATGGAGGTGATGATCGGCAGGACCATGACGGCCAGGACGACGGCCACGGTGGCGACCGTGCGCTGCGGGTTGGCGGCCGGGCCGGCGAACAGCGGGATCCAGCCGAGGTAGGTGGCCACCCAGTTCCAGAACGGGTAGATGGCCGGCACGAGGATCAGGCCGCCCCACAGACCGTAGATGACGGAGGGGATGGCGGCGAGCAGGTCGACCACGTAGCTCAGGCCGGTGGCGATCTTCTTCGGCGCGTAGTGCGAGATGAACAGGGCGATGCCGATCGAGATGAAGAACGCGATCAGCAGGGCGAGGATGGAGACGAGCACGGTGCCGAACAGCAGCGGGAGCACGTAGCCCCAGAAGCTGTTGGTCTTGCCGCCGGTGAAGCTCGAGATGGTGGCGCTGTTGGCGGACTGGTCGCCGCCGATGAGGGGCCACGCGCGGAAGAAGAGGAACAGGAACACGGCGGCGAGCACGACGAGGATCAGGATGCCGCAGGCATACGCGATGCCCTTGAACACCTTGTCCGCCGTTTTGCCACCGGCCGGCTGCATGACCGGCGTGTCTTGCGAACTCACGGATTCTCCTTAGTGGAAATGGTGCGTTGTGCGTGTATGGCGTGTACGGATGTACGGGTGACGACCGCCCGGGAGAGGGGTTCTCCGAAACCGGCTATGAGCCGCAGCCGTTCACACGACTGCGGCTCATAGGTGTTGTGCTGTATTCAGATATCAGCGGGGTTCCGATGGACCGCCGTTCCGGCGTCCGGCCGGGAGGGCCGGAGGAGGCGTCGTCACTTGGTCTTGATGGCCTCGATGGACTTGGTGATCTTCGAGGTCAGGCTGGACGGCAGCGGGGCGGAGCTGGCGGCGTCCTGAGCGGCCTTCTGGCCGTCGTCGGAGGTGACGTAGGTGAGCCAGGACTTGGCGAACTCGGCGTTCTTGGCGTCCTTGTAGGCCGGGCAGGCGATCATGTAGGACACGAGGACGATCGGGTAGGCGCCCTTGGCCTCGGTCTCGTGGTTGATCTTGACGACCACGCGGTTCTCACCGGTGGCGGTGTCGTCGAGCTTGGAGTCCTCGATGACCTTGGAGCCGCCCTCGGCGGAGATCTCGTTGTAGGAGTCGCCGACCTTCACGGCCACGGTGCCGAGCTTGCCGACCTGGGAGAAGTCGGCGTAGCCGATGGTGCCGTCGGCCTGCTGCACGGTGGAGATCACGCCCGAGGTGCCCTTGGCGCCCTGGCCGACGGAGTTCGGCCAGTTCTCGGACAGGTCGTAGCTCCAGTCGTTCGGGGCGGCGTCCTTGAAGTAGGAGACGAAGTTCTGCGTGGTGCCGGACTTATCGGAGCGGTGCACGACGGTGATCGGGGTGGCCGGCAGCTTGAGGTCCTTGTTCTGGCTCTGGATGGCGTCGTCGTTCCAGGTGGTGATCTTGCCGTCGAAGATCTTGGCGATGGTGGAGGCGTCCATGTTGATGTGCTTGCCTGCATCGGAAACGCCCTTGAGGTTGAAGACCACGGCGATCGGGGAGATGTAGACCGGCACGTCGAAGGCGGCGCCGGAGGCGCACACGGCCTTGGACTGGGAGACCTCGTCGTCGGACAGGGCCTTGTCGGAACCGGCCCACGCGGTGGCGCCGGTCAGGAAGGTGGAGACGCCCGCGCCGGAGCCGGACGGGTTGTACGCGATCTTGGCGTCCGGGTTGTTGCCCTGGAAGCCGGCGATCCAAGCCTCGACGGCGGCCTGCTGGGAGGAGGCGCCGGCGCCCTGGAAGTCGCCGGAGACCGGCTCGGACTTGGTGGCGGAAGAGCTGGATCCGTTGCTGGAAGTGGATGCGGTGTTGTCGCCGCAGGCCGCGAGACCGGCCAGCATCACAATGCCGGACAGGGCGGCAATGGAGCGAACGAGGACATTCTTGCGCATTGTTTCTTTTCCCTCTATCACTTGCATAAAGCCGGCCCGGGCTTCAATGGACCCACCCGGACCGTCTGTCATTTCTTCTGACATCTACAAGCCTATGGGCGCGAGCGGGGGCCGCGGGCCGAAATCAGTGAACAGACGATGAACAATCCGCGATATGTGCCTACGTCGTTTTCGGGGGTCCCGGCGTAGTTTGGCGACGCCCCTCCCGCAAACGGGGAAAGGCCCTCCATAGGAGAGCCTTTCCAAAACGGATTACACGTGACGAAGTCACGCGGCCGGCTGAGCCGTGAAGCAAACGACCCGGTGGGTCGTTTGTAGGCGAAGGCCTGCCGACAGGCAGGCAAGACGAATCGCGCGTGACCGCAGGTCACGCGGCCGGCTGGTCGATCTTGTATCCCAGGCCGCGCACGGTGGTGAGGTACTTCGGGTGGCTGGGGTCCTCTTCGATCTTGGCGCGCACGCGCTTGACGTGCACGTCGAGGGTCTTGGTGTCGCCCACGTAATCGGAGCCCCAGATGCGGTCGATGAGCTGGTGGCGGGTCATCACGCGCCCCTTGTTCTGCAGCAGGTATTCGAGCAGCTCGAACTCCTTGAGCGGGAAGAACACATTCTCGCCGCGCACGGTGACCTGATGCTGGCCCACCTGCATGGAGATGTCGCCGCACACGAGCGGCAGGTCGTCGCCGTTCGCGGACTGGTCGGCGCTCTGCACCTGCTGGTTGCGGCGCATGACCGCGCGGATGCGGGCGAGCAGCTCGCGGAACGAGTACGGCTTGGTCACGTAGTCGTCGGCGCCGATCTCGAGTCCGACGACCTTGTCGATCTCGGCGGACTTGGCGGTGAGCATGATGATCGGCACGCGGCTCTGCTCGCGGATGCGGCGACACAGCGCGGTGCCGTCGATGCCGGGGAGCATGAGGTCGAGCAGCACGAAGTCGATGCCGCCCTTGGTGAACAGTTCGAGTCCCTCCTCGCCGGTGGCGGCGGCGGAGACGTCGTATCCCTCTCGCGTGAGCTGGTACACCAGCGGTTCCCTGTAGGATTCCTCGTCCTCCACGATCAGAATGCGCGTCATGTTGTGTTCACCCTTCCTTCCGCGATACGTTCCACCATCGTAGTCGTCCGGTCGCTTGCCGTTCCACCGACGTCTCGACTACGTAACGGGATGCGCGCCGGTTCAGTCGGCCTTCGTCGCCGAAACATCAGCGGTCGCAACGGGACCTGCACCGGAACCGGCGCCCGCATCGTCCCGAGAATCGGCGTCCGAATCGGAGGCTACGTCGTCTACGGAACCGCTCGCGGCGGCGCCCGTGGACGACGCCGTGGCCGCGTCGTCGCCGTCGGCGGGAGCCGCCGCGACGAGCGGCGTCTGGTCGGCGGCGAGCGGCAGTTCGACGGTGAACGTGGACCCCTCCCCCTCGTGCGACCACACGGACACCGTGCCGCCGCAGTCGGCCACGCAGTGCTTGACGATGGCGAGGCCCAGGCCGGTGCCGCCGGTGGCGCGCGACCGCGCGGGGTCGACGCGGTAGAAACGTTCGAAGATGCGGTCCAGCGATTCGGCGGGGATGCCGATGCCCTGGTCGATGACGCGGATGCGCACCTTGCCGTCGCGCACGCCCGTCGCGACGCGCACGGTCGTGTGTTCGGGCGAGTAGTGGATCGCGTTCTCGACGAGGTTCTTCACCGCGGTGGTGATCGACTCCTCGTCGCACGAGATGACGGCGTCCGGCTCGCCCGGCACGGCGTGCAACGGCACCTCGACGCCGTCGTAGTGCAGTTCGAGCGCGATGTGGCGGCCGTCGGCCTGCACCTGGTTCTCGGCGATGGCCTTGCGGGCCACCGCGAGCACGCTCAGACGCTTCGGGTCGAGCATCGTGTCCGCGTCCTGCGCCTTCTGCAGGTCGATGAGGCGGTGGACGAGTTCGGTCAGGCGCGTGGACTCCTTCGCCACGCGGCCGGAGAAGTAGCGCACGGCGTCCGGGTCGTCGGCGGCGTCGCCGATCGTCTCGGCGAGCAGGGAGATCGCGCCGGCGGGCGTCTTGAGCTCGTGGGAGACGTTCGTCATGAAGTCGCGTCGCATCGCCTCGAACCGGCGCTGTTCGCTCATGTCGCTCAGGAAGATGGCGTACAGGTCGTCGCCGATCGCGCCGATGCGCACCTTGAGATAGCGGATGTTGGAGGGCATCGTCTCGCCCGCCTGCACGCCGTGGCCGGAGTTGCCGTTCACGCCGGCGGGCGTGCGCACGCCGTCGAGCGGCAGTTCGATCTCGCGTTCGCGCGTCGTGCCGTCCGCGACGACGCGCGCGAGGATGCCGATGGCGTCGTCGTCGGAAAGACGGCCCGATTCGGCGAGCCCGTAGTCGGCCACGCCGTCGGTCGTGTAGCGGACGAACCCTTCGCCGTCGACGAGCATGACGTCCTCGGGGACGGCGCGCGCGAACGCCTCCTCGCATGCGCGCACCGACGGTTCGGCGCCGAACAGCGCCTCGTGCGGATCGAGCGGTTCGGGCACGTGGGGCCGTGACTCGCGCCCGATGATCTCGCCGCGTTCCATGCCGTTGCGGTAGGCGGTGACGGCCGCGACGAACGCGACCGCGACCACCACGCCGAGCACCTGCCACCAGACCATCTGACCCCACCTCTCCGCCGGCCCCGCCGGGCCGTTTGAAGAAAACGTTTGCTCTCCCAGCGTAACGGGCCGGCGCGGAGTGCACGCGTTTCACTACGTAAGTTCAGCAGAAGTTCATCTTGCCGCGGGCGTCACATGCGGCGCAGCATGTCGACGACGAGAGAGGCGGCGGTATCCGCGTACTCGCTGATGTCGAACTCCTTGAACACCTCGTAGTCGGTGTCCGCGTTGTCCGACAGGGCGCGGATGACGAGCGCGGGCACGTCGTTGCGGGCGGCGACCTGCGCGACCGCCGCGCCCTCCATCTCGACCGCGTCGGCGCCCGTGTCGTGGATGACACGGCTCACATGCTCGGGCGAGTCGACGAAGTAGTTGCCGGAGGCGATGATGCCGGTGATGTGCCTGGTTCCGGCGGCATCGAGCGCCTCGTCGGCGAGGTGCAGGAGGTGGTCGTCGGAGTGGAACTCCGTGACGGGCGCGTCCTGCGTGCCGGGCTTCCACTGGCCGACGAGGCGCATGTCGGTGTCGAGGAAGCGCAACGTGCCGCCGAGTACGACGTCGTTGACGTGCAGTTCGCGGTTGAGGTTGCCGGCGATGCCGGAGAAGACGACGGCGTCCGGCGCGTACGTGCTGATGAGGTGCTGGGTGGTCGCGGCGGCGGCCACGAGGCCCATACCGCCCACGGTGGCGACGACGCGGATCTCCTCGCCGTTGTTCGTGCGGATCGTGCCGCGGTTCACGTCGAGGCTGGCGGCGCGGTCGTGCTCGACGCCGTCGAGCGCCTTGGCGATGAGCGCCACCTCCTCGTCCAATGCGCCGATGATCGCGATGGTCCTGGTCATACGAAAACTCCCCTCTGCTCGATGTACGTTCCGCAATCGAGCATAGGGGAGCTTATGGTCAGGGCCGATCAGGCCTCGTAGTCCTTGTCCTTGCTTTCCTTGATGAGGAACAGGGCGATGAGGGCGAGGGCGGCCATGATGGCCATGTACCAGCCGACGGACACCACGGAGCCGGTCTTCTGCACCAGCGCGGTGGCGATGGTCGGGGCGAACGCGCCGCCGAGGATGGCGGCCAGGTTGTAGCTCAGGCCGGCGCCGGAGTAGCGCACGTTGGTCGGGAACAGCTCGGGCAGGTAGGCGCCGCACGGTCCGAACAGGCAGCCCATGAGCGCGAAGCCGACGCACAGGAACACCATCACGGTGAGCACGTTGTGCTGCAGCAGGTGCATCGCGAACAGCGAGAACACGAGCGTCAGGGCGGTGGTGGTGATGAGCACCTTCTTGCGGCCGATGCGGTCGGAGTAGATACAGGAGATGAGGATGAAGATCGCGAAGAAGACCACGGAGGTCATCTGCATGGCGAGGTACTCGTTCTGGCTGAACGGCGGGTTCATGACCTTCACGCCGTAGCTCAGGGACCAGGTGCCGAGCACGTAGAACAGCGTGTAGGTGATGCCCATGGCGAAGGTGCCGAGGAGCACTTCCTTCCAGTACGGCACGAGGGAGCGCAGCGGGTGCTTGACGACGCGGTCGTTGGCGACGGCCTTGCGGAAGATCGGGGTCTCGGTCATGCGCAGACGCACGTACAGGCCGATGGCGACGAGCACGGCGGAGCACAGGAACGGGATGCGCCAGCCCCAGGCCTGCATCTTGTCCGGGCCGAGCGTGGAGTCGAGCAGCAGGTTCAGGCCGTAGGCGCAGAAGAAGCCGATCGGGGCGCCGAGGTTCGGGAAGGAACCGTACAGGGCGCGCTTGTGCGCCGGCGCGTTCTCGGTGGCGACGAGGGCGGCGCCGGACCATTCGCCGGCGAGGCCCACGCCCTGGCAGGCGCGGCAGATGCACAGGATGATGATGGCGGCCATGCCGAACTGGTCATAGCCGGGCAGGCAGCCCACGAGGAACGTGGAGATGCCCATCGTCATCAGGGCCACGACGAGCGTGGTCTTGCGGCCGATCTTGTCGCCGAAGTGGCCGAACAGCATGGAGCCGAACGGGCGGGCGAGGAAGGACACGGCGAACGTGAGGAACGCGAGCATGGTGCCGATGGCCGGGTTGGCCTTGGTGGCGGCCGGGAAGAAGATCGCGCCGAAGTAGCTGGCGGACGCGATGGAATAGCAGTAATTGTCGTAGAACTCGATGGCGGTGCCCACCATGGAGGCGGCGATGATCTCGGGAACCGAGTCCTTCTTCGCCGAGGCGCCCGAAGTGGCGACTGCAGTTGCGGACATAATGGATATACCCCTCTACAGATGAATCTCTCAATCTCGATCCATCCCCGTGCCGCGGCCTGTCGATAGGCGCCGCGATCACGGGCGATGATGCGGGGCGTGCGGGCGCGGACCGAAGGCTTGTGGCTGCAGCGGCGTCCGCACACCGCTGTGCTGGTGTATAGGTCTACTCGCGTGGCGAAGGCTGTGGTGATGCTGCTCACATAGTGAGCAGCCCGTCAGCGCCAGCGGCGCGTGGCCACCGCCTCGGCGAGTTCGCGCAGCAGGGTCTCCGTATCCTGCCAGCTCAGGCATTTGTCGGTGATCGACTTGCCGTAGACGAGCTTGTCGAGCGGGGCGGCCGGCTGGTTGCCGCCCTCGAGGAAGCTTTCCATCATCACGCCGGTGATGCCGCGCTCGCCGTTCGCGATGCGCCCGGCGATCTCGCGCACGACCTGCGCCTGGCGATGCTCGTCCTTGCCGGAGTTGCCGTGCGAGCAGTCGACGATGAGCCCGTGCGCGGCCGCCGAATCGGCGGGCATGCGCTTGCGGATCGTCTCCAGGGCGGCGGCGATGTCCTCGCGCGAGTAGTTCGGGCCGGAACTCGAGCCGCGCAGCACGACGTGGCAGTCCGGGTTGCCGAGCGTCTTGACCACGGCGGCGCGGCCGAGATGGTCGATGCCGAAGAACGTGTGCTGCTGCGCGGCGGCGAAGCACGAGTCGGACGCGGCCTTGACCGAGCCGTCGGTCGCGTTCTTGAAGCCGATGGGCATCGACAGGCCGGAGGCGAGCTGGCGGTGCACCTGGCTTTCGGTGTTGCGCGCACCGATCGCGCCCCAGCTGACCGCGTCGGCGATGAACTGCGGGCTGGTCGGCTCGAGGAACTCGGTGGCGGCGGCGAGACCCTCACCCAGCACGCCGAGCAGGGTTCTGCGCGCCAGCAGCAGGCCCTTGCGGATGTTGCACGAGCCGTCGATGTCCGGATCGTTGATCAGGCCCTTCCAGCCGACCGTGGTGCGCGGCTTCTCGAAGTACACGCGCATGACGATGAGCAGCTCGCCGTCGAGTTCGTCCTTGAGCTTCGCGAGGCGGCGCGCGTAGTCGAGCGCCGCGGCCGGGTCGTGCACCGAGCACGGGCCCACGACGACGAGCAGACGGTCGTCCTGCCCGTACAGGCAGGCGCGGATCTCGTCGCGCGAGTAGGCGACGATCTCCTGCGCCTCGGCGCTGAGCGGCAGGTCGGCGAGCACCTGCGCCGGGGTGGGCAGCACCTCGAACTCGAGCACGCGGCGGTTCACGATGCGGCTGACGCCGACCTGGTCCTCCCAACGCGGCACGTCCGTGGTGACGAGCGGGTTCTTGCCCGCGTCCATCGCCTCGCGGATGGCCTTGAGATCCTCCGGCTTGTTCAATGGCTGCTGCTGCATGACGTCTGTGCTCTCCCTACGCTCACGGTTCCAGCCCCTAGCATAGCCGAGCCCTTGCAGCGAACGGTTCTCAATAAGTTCCGTGCGGGGCGACCGCACATTCCCGCACGATACGCACATCGCCCGCAACGGCGGGAAACGGCCGTTGCGGGCGATGCCATGTTCGATCAACGGTGCGGCGAACCTTGCACTCAGCGGGCGGCGCGACGGGCGCTGACCGCGTCGGCCAGCGTGTGCAGCAGCTCCTCGGTGCGGTCCCACGGCACGCAGGAGTCGGTGACCGACTGGCCGTAGACCAGCTGGTCGAGCGGCGCCGGCTTCTGGTGGCCGGCGACGAGGAAGCTCTCCATCATCACGCCGAGGATGCCCGGTTCGCCTTCGGCGACGCGCTGGGCGATCTCCTCGATCACCTCGGCCTCGCGCACCTCGTCCTTGCCGCAGTTGCCATGGGCCGCGTCGATGATGAGGCCGTGCTCGCTGGGGCCGGACGCCTTCGACTTCTTCAGGTCGGCCAGCGCCTGGGCCACGGACGCCTTGTCGTAGTTGGGCCCGTGGTTCGAACCGCGCAGCACCAGATGGCAGTCCGGGTTGCCCTTCGTCTCCGCGGAGATGACGCGGCCGTCCAGGTTGATGGACAGGAAGTGGTGTTCGAACGCGGCCGCGTAGCAGGAGTCGGCGGCCGGCTTGATCGAGCCGTCGGTCGCGTTCTTGAAGCCCACCGGCATCGACAGGCCGGAGGCGAGTTCGCGGTGCACCTGCGATTCGGTGTTGCGCGCGCCGATCGCGCCCCAGCTGATGAGGTCGCAGATGTACTGCGGGGTGATCGGGTCCAGCCATTCGGTCGCGGTGGGCAGCCCGAGGTTGAGCACGTCGGTGAGCACCTTGCGCGCCAGCCACATGCCCTTGCGGATGTTGAAGCGGCCGTCCAGGTCGGGGTCGTTGATCAGGCCCTTCCAACCGATCGTGGTGCGCGGCTTCTCGAAGTAGACGCGCATGACGATGAGCAGACGGTCGTTGAGCTCGCGATTCACGGCGGCGAGCTTCTCCGCGTACTCGTGCGCCGCCTTCGGATCGTGGATGGAGCACGGGCCCACGATGACGAGCAGACGGTCGTCGCGACCGTGCAGCACGTCGCGGATCTGCTGGCGGGACGTGAGCACCAGTTCGCTCATCGCGTCGGTGAGCGGAAGCTCCCTGAGGAACGCGCGGGGCGCGGGGATCGGGTCGAGCTGGCGGATGTTGACGTCGACGGTCTCGGGAAAGACGGCCTGCTCCCCCAAACGCTGTGCGTCCACGGAACTGTCCGGGCCACGAAGTGCTGCCATGCCGACTCTCCTTTCTTGACCATCAAGTCTCTTGACCATAAGTCATATCGTTCGATGCGCCGCACGGTGCGGCGACCACTTCACTGTAGTTGTCGATGTCCGAAACGCGAAACCGGCCGGCCGTTTCTTGGAACGGCCGGCCGGAATGGCGGGGGGTGCCCGGGTCTACGCGATCACGCGCGCTTGCGCAGCATCAGGGCCGCGCCGCCGGCGACCAGCGCCACCGCGGCCGCGACGACGACGCCGATCACGGCGGCGCCGGTGTTCGCGGTGGAGCCGGTCTTCTTGGCCGGCTTCTTCGCGGTCGCGGAGCCGGCGGGCTTGGACTGCTGCTGGGACGGCTTGGACGCGCCGGGCGTGCCGTCCTTGATCGTCACCGTGAACCGGGCGCGCGCGCCACGGCTGAAGACCACCGTGACCGTGCCGGTGCTGCCGGTCTTCTTGCCGTTGAGCAGGTCGCTGGACAGGGTCAGGCCGGAATCCGTCACGGTGTAGTCCGTGCCGGCGGCGAGCGGGTGCTCGTCGTACCGCACCTCGTCGACGCCGGCGCCGTTGAAGGCAATGCCGACGTTCAGCCCCTTATGGTTGGCGGCCTTGGATTCGGCGTCGTACTTGTCGTACGTGAAGGCGTTGCGCTCCAACTGCGCGTTCGCGTCGTCGCCGGAACCGTCGTCGATCTTCCAGATCTGCGTGCCGTGGTACGGGTTGGCGGTGCCGATGTTCAGACCGGTGTCGGTGACCGCGAACACACGCAGGCCGTGGTTGTTGTTGTCGCCAAGGCCGTTGCGGGTGACGGTGCTGAAGTGCACGCCGTCGGCGCTGGTCACCAGGTCGAAGCCGCGCTTCTCCTTGGTGGCGGAGCTCAGGTACTTCATGGTGCCCACGAAGTAGCCGAAGTTCTCCACGTTCGCCTGCGTGAGCCACTCGTCGAAGGACTTGACGAGGGAGTCCGGCAGGTTGGCGCGGTTCTTCTCGAGCAGGTCGCGCAGCTGGGTCAGCTGGTTGTAGAAGCGTTCGCGGTCCTGCGCCGACGGGGCGGCGTCGGCGGAGTACGTGGTCACGCCGTCGGCGGAGGCCGTGGCGGGGGCGGCGGTCAGGTCGCCCTGCATGTCGCCGAGCAGCGTCTGCATCCGTTCGACGTCGGACTGCACGGCCTGCGCGTCGCCGTCGGCGGAAAGCGTGGCGGCCTTGAGGTCGTCCTCGCTCGCCGGGGCGGTCGCCTCGGAGGAGGATTCGTCGGACTGCGCCGCGGCGTCGGACTGCTGGCCGGCGGACTGGCCATCGGACTGCTGGCCGGCGGACTGGCCGTCGGACGAGGCGGACGTCCCCTGCTTCTTGTCCTTCTTGTCGTTCTGACTCTTGCGCAGCGCCTCGATGAACGCCTTGACGTAGTCGATCTGCTTCTGCCACTCCTCGGGCGTGCGGTGCAGGATGTCGCCGTTCGCGAACTGCGTCGCCGGGTAGGCGAGGTCGCTGATGTCGAAGGTGCCGGCGTACAGCTTGCCGTCATAGGACTGCATGCGCCACACGTACTGGTTGAGGAAGCGGCTCGCCTCGTCGTCGCTTCCCAGGCCGGCCCTCATCGTCGCGCCGTCGATGGTGCCGATCGGGCCTTCGGGGAACGCGTCGTTCGCCTCGCCCGCGACCATCTGGAAACGCTCGTCGGCGTCCATGCGCCACAGGTTCACCGGGCTGTTGAGGTCCTTGTAGAGGTTCTCGAACTTGAACTGCATGGCGTCCGGCAGGGCCACCATCGGATCGTTGTAGCCGCCGATGTACAGATGGTCCTTGTAGACCACGAGGTTGGCCGCGCCGGAACGGTCCGCGCCGAAGCCGAAGTCGTATGCGGCGCCCTGCGCCTTGTCGCCGACGAGCAGCTTGTAGTCCCAGCGGCCGGTCGCCTTGGGGGTCGCGCGGAACAGCGCGAAGGAACGCTTGCCGCCGTTCTTGCCGGTGACCACGGTCACGTACATGCGGCCGTCGAAGCCGACCATATCCCAGATGGCGCCGCCGAAGATCTCATCGGTGTAGTGGTAGGCCGGGTAGTCGAGCAGATCCTGCTGCGTGCCGACGATGCGGAACGAATCCTGGCCGGCGGACGGATCCGAGGAGGCCACGATGTAGGCGCCGCTCTCGTTGTCGCCGTACTGGCCGATCATGCTGGCGACCAGCTGGTCGCCGACGACCGCCAGGCCGCGGATGCCCACCGACATGGTGCGGTCGGCGACCTTGCCGCTGGTGTACACGGTCTTGACCGCGTCGGTGGCCGGGTCGACCTCGACCAGGTACGGGGTCGGCTGCGCGGAGGCCGCGAAGTAGAGCTTGTCGTGGAATTCGATGGCGGAGCGGTAGCCGGACACGCTCACGCCGTTCACGTTGCGGATCGGGCCCTGCACGATGCGCACTTCGCCGGTGCGGGTGTTGATCTTGAGCAGCAGGCTATGGTTCTCGCCGCTGTCCAGGAACAGGTTGCCGTTGAACAGGGCGTCGATGCCGGCCTTCAGCGTGGCGTAGTCGGTGCGCAGCTGGGAGGCCATGATCTTGAGCGTGCTGCCCATCGCGGAGTAGCAGGTGCCGACGTACATCCAGTCGCCGTAGCCCACGGCGGACCAGGAGTAGCTCTGGCCGCGGTCGTTGGTGCCCTCGCCGGCGGTGGGATTGCCGTTCGCGTCCACGTTGAGGATGCCGTCGTCGGCGCCCAACGCGGCATCCGGGTGGGAGATCTTCGTGGCGCTGTAGCCGCCCTGCTGCGGGACGGTGACGCCGGGAGCCTGCGCGGCGGACGCGGTCGCGGCGCCGGTGGCGATCATCGTGATTGACGCGAGCGCGGCAATCACGGCCTTGCACAAGCCATGTCGCATGATATGGGACCCTTCCTCTCGACATGCGGAAAACTGCATGGAATCGTGCCCATGTTCCCACGCGCCGGGGAACAACAGGAGACGTAGGGGGAAACGGACGGCGTGTAGCGGGTGAAGGGGAAACGCGGGAGGGAGGGATTGGCGGTGGATGGAAGGAGGAACGAGGTGGCGTTGCGGCGGAAGCCGGGTTCGCGGGGAACCGGATTCACCGGAAGCCGAGGCGGATATGACAACGGCCGGCCGTTTCCTGGAACGGCCGGCCGGAATGGTCGGGAGCTCTTCGCGTATCAGGGTTCTTCCTCGCGCCGGGCTATCGTCCGTCGCTCGGCGCACTCGCCTTTCATGCCAAAGCTCTCCGAGCCCTGCAATTACGGACTCGCCTGCGGCGAGACCCAGACCTGCCCTCGCCGTGCCCCGCAGCCTCACGACTGCGGGCCATGCCTACGGACAGCCCACCGGGCTGTCCGCTATACGGCATGTCGGCTCGGGAGCTCTCGCCTTCAGGCGAGAGCTCCCATCGGATCCCACGCAGGCAGGGAGATGGCGGGCTCTTCGAGGGCCTTGAGGTACTCCTCGGGCAGGAGCGCCTTGGGGACGGCGACCTCGTAGACGTACTCGGTGAACCAGTCGTCGCTCATCGTGAAGTAGCCCTTGTCGGCGATCTTCGCGCCCCAGGAGTTCTCGACGCGCCAACGGCGGGTGGAGCCGTCCTCGGCGACGTCCACGCCGGCGAAGGCCATCGCGTGGTTCATCGCGGAGTCGGCGAAGCGCACGCGCTCCTCCTTGTCGAGGTCGAAGTCGAAGTCGTAGATCGAACCGTACTCGAACAGGTCGGTCGCCCACGCGCCGGACTCGCGGTCCATGAACGGGTGGCAGTCGGCGCCGAACCACACCGGGATGCCCTGCTCGACGAGGATCTTCTTCACGCAGTCCTTCATGAACCGGTTCGGCACGTTGAGGTACTCGGTGGCGTCGCCGCCGGCCACGTTGCCCAGGTGCTCGATGGCGATCTTCTTGCCCTTCGGGTGCTCCTTGCGCGGATCGTCGACGAGGCAGACGTAGCTTTCCAGATCGGCGGAGCCCACGTACTTCTTCCAGAACTCCTGCGGCATGATCTCGCCGTCGCGGTGGAACTCGCCGTCCTTGTCGGTCCACTCCCAGTCGAAGGAGACCGGCGGCTCGCCCAGGTGGATGGTGAGGATGCGGTGGCCGGCGGCGCGCGCCTCGGTGATGACCTCGTCGATGCGAGCGTCCTCGCCGGCGGCGTTCGCGGCGAACATGCGCGCAACGGCGGTGTGCAGCATGTGGCGCAGCTGCGTGTTCATCGCGCCCGTGTTCTTCGAGGAGGCGGTCTCCGGGTAAAGGTCCTTCGGCACGGCGCCGTACTTCTTGTACACGTTCATCGCCATGGTCCACTGGCCGCCGTCGCCCATCACGTCGGCGAGCAGGTGCTGGACGAGACGGGAGTCGGCGGGCTCGCCGGCGCGCACGAGGGTGGCCACGTCCTGCAGGAAGTAGTTGACGCGCTCGAGCTTGTCGTAGTACATGGCGTAGTTCTGCGAGAACTCGAACTCCTTGAGGTTCAGGTTCTTCTTGGCCACGAAGCGCGCCACGTTCAGCGAGCTGAACAGCCAGCAACGGCCGGAACGGTCCTGGTGGGTGGCCTCGCCGTTGTCCACGACAGTGGAGAAGCGGCGCTGCAGCAGACGGGCGCGGTCGTAGTTCTTGGCGACGGTGTCGATTCCGGCGGCGGTCACCGCGTTCATCGCCATGCGGTTGGTGCCGTCCGCGTCGAACTCCTCGCGCAGGGCGTTCAGCGCGTCGCCGTTCAGCGGCTGCAGAGTGGTCATGTCTGATATCTCCTTTGTGTTCGACCTTGTGGGTTGATAACCGCCATAAGCTTACTCGCCGCGACGGGCATGCGAAAACGGGCGGCCCCGCGCATTCCTGACCATGCGCGGGACCGCCCGTGTGATGCCTATCGGCCTCCCGGCCGCCGTCTTATCGACGACCGGTCACGACCGGCTCACTGCTGGTCGGCCGGCTGCCCGCCCTCGCCGGACTCGGCCGGCTGCTGCTGCGGCGCCTCGGCGTCCCCGCCCTCGCCGGAGTCCTCGGCCTGCTCGCCGGGGACCGCGTTCTTCACCGGGACGCTGGGCGCGCCGGTGCCCTCGCCGGACAGGAATCCGGAGAACGCGTTGGCGAACATGGAACGCAGCTCGGTGACGCGCTGCGTGATCTGCGCCTCGCGCTGCTGCAGCTCGGCGATGTGGCTCTTGAGACCGTCGAGCTCGGTCTGGGCGGCCGCGCGGCGCTCCTCGATCTGCGCCTCGGCGTCCTCGCCCGCCTTCTTGAGGATCGCGGCGGCCTGGGCGTCCGCCTCGGAACGCTTGCCGGCCGCGTAGGTGTCGGCCTCCTCGCGCACGGTCTTGGCCTGGCCGACCAGCTCGTCGGCCTCCTTCTTGGCGGCGGTGCGGCGCTCCTCGAGGTTGTCGAGCAGCTCGCTGACCTTCTTGGTGGCCTCCTCCTGCTGGGCGGCGATGTCGGTGCGGATCTGCTCGACCTCGGCGTTGACCTGGCTCATCGTCTTGGTGCGGTTCACCTCGGCGTCGTCGGTGATCTCCTGGGCTTTCGACTTGGCCTCGTCGGTGATCTCGCCGGCCTTGCGCTGGGCGTCGGTCATCATCTTGGAGACCTGCTCGCGCACGTCGGCGAGCTTCTTGTTCGCCTCGGCGAGCGCGGCCTCGATCTGGTCGTTGGCCTCGGACTTGAGACGGGAGAGCTCCTCGTTGGTGCTCTTGCGCTGGGCAGCGATCTGCGCGGTGGCGGTGGCCTTGAGGTCGGACAGCTCGCGTTCCTGGGAGGCGCGCTCGGAGGCGAGCTTCTTGTCGTGCTCCTCGCGGGAGTTGCTCAGCTCGAGTTCGACGGTCTGGCGCTGCTCGGTGACGTTCTTCGCGGTCTCGGCGCGCAGCTGGGCGGCGTCGTTCTTGGCCGTGGTGGTGATGGTCTCGGCCTCGCTGTTGGCGCGTTCGAGGATGGAGGCCGCCTTCTGGTTGGCGTCGTCGACGATGTGCTGGGCGTCGAGCTTGGCGTTGTTGATGAGCGTCTGGGCCTGGGCCTGGGCGGCCTTGCGCGTGGTGGAGGCGTCCGCCTTGGCGCGCTCGAGCAGCTCGGAGCTGGTCTGTTCGGCGGAGGCGAGCATCTGCTGGGCGTTGGCGCCGAGGGAGGCGAAGCTGTTGTTGGCGGGCTTGCGCTTCTTCTCCTCCTCGAGCTGGGCCTGCAGCTGCAGGATGCGGTCGTCGTTCGCGGCGATCTGCTCGCGCATGCCGGCGAGGGTCTGCTGCGCCTGGTGCACGCTTTCCTGCGCGGCGGCGAAGGCCTCGTCCACCTTGTCCTTGTCGTAACCCCTCAACACGATCGGGAACTGATCCATGCTCTTGATCCTTTCGGCTGCATCACATCGCTCTACCCTTGTTGCCCATGCGGGCGCATTCGTGCAAAATCGTAGCCCATCATGGCTGGAAACAGGCTGAATGCCCGGGGAATGCACACAGCATTACCCACTTTTGTTCGACCGCGTGTCACGCCCCGTCATGCGCGCCGCGCGCGAAGGCCCTCAGGCGATGAGGATGTCCTCGGAGCTGGGCCGGCGGTAGTAGCGCACGGCCTCGCGCACCACGTCGCCGCCGGCGGCGACCAGCTGGCGCAGAGGCAGCCCGTGCTGCGGATGGGGGGACTCGTTGATGAGCGGCAGGCTCACGAACCCGGCGAGCACCTTCTCCTGGCCGTGCGCCCAGTTGAGCAGGTTGTAGAACAGCGAGTTGCACACGAACGTGCCCGCGTCGGAGCTCAGGGTGGCGGGGATCGCGTCGCGGGAGAAATCGGCGAGGATCGCGCGCAGCGGCAGGCGCGTCCAGTACGCGCCCGGTCCGTCCGGGTCGATGGGCGCGCGCCGCGGCGTCACGTTGTCGACGTCCGGTTTGGCGGCGTCCATGAGGTTCGTGGCGCAGCGTTCCAGCATCACGCCGCGCGCCGCATGCTTGAGTCCGGTGGCGATGACGATGTTCGGCCGCGTCTCCTCGATGGTGCCGAGCAGCGTGGGCCACGCCTTCGCGAAGCTGACGGGCAGGCTCACCGCGTGGATGGTCAGGTCCACGTCGTCGAGCCCGTCCACGCCCTGTTCGGCGAGGATGCGCGGCACTTCGGAGGAGGGGTTGACGCGGACGTCCTCGTAATGGTCGAAGCCGGAGATCACGACACTGAGCTGTTGCATGGCACCCAGTGTACCCGCCGGGAGCCGGCCGCGGGACGTCCCACCCGCACCGTCCGCGCTCAGCGGCGGTGCATCTGGGCGGCGGCCCCGGCGAACATCGCGTGCATGCGCGCCTTCGCCTCCTCGCGCGTCATGTGGTGCGTGAGGTCGGCGGCGATGCGCTCGGCGACGGGGATGTCCGCCATCGTGGTGATCTTGAGGTTCGTCTCGGAACCGGAGACGATCGCGACCGGCTCGCCAGGCATGTAGTCGACCACGACGCGCGTGTCGTCGGTCGGGTGGAAGTCGGGGTCGGCGGCGGCCAGCTCGTAGGCGCGGCGGATGGTCGCGAAACGGAACGACTGCGGGGTCTGCGCGCGGTAGGTGTCCGGGCGGTCGGGCACGCTCGCCACGACCTTGCGGTCGCCCAGGTCGCGGGTGAGCAGGACGGTGTCGGTGGACGCGAACGCGACGGTCGCGGCGCGGAATTCGTCGAGCGCGGCGATCGAGCCGTCGATGGCCTCCTGCGCGACGAACGGGCGCACCGCGTCGTGGATGAGGATCTTCGCCTCGTCGGGGATGCCGGCGGAGGCGAGCATGTCGAGCGCGGCGGCCGTGCTGTCGACGCGCTCGGCGCCGCCGTCGATGACGACGCGCACCTTGCCGTAGCCGTTCTCGCCGATGAGCTCCTCGACCGTGGCGCGCACCTTCGGGTTGACGACCACGACGATGTCGGTGACGCGCGCGCAGCGTTCGAACGCCTCGATGCTCCAGCACACGATGGGCTTGCCGCCCACGGAGACGAGCTGCTTGGGGTTGTCCGGGTCGAAACGGGTGCCGAATCCCGCGGCGAGCACCACCGCCACGACGGGTGCGGCCTGCGCGGTCTGGGGGGTATGCGGTTCGGGCGTGGAAGCGGTCATATCGGCACTCTCTGGTCTCTCTTCGGTCAACACGCCTCTACCGTAAACGCACGTGCGGAGGGTGTGACCGACGCCACACCCCATCTGCACGGAAAATACGGAAAACCGGCGCGCTCAGTGGCGCACGATGAGGGCGAGGAGACGGCCCTCGTGGCGCTTGCCGGCCTTCGCGGCGCGGCGGTGCGAGTACCATAGCGGGTTCTCGAGCGTGCACATGCTGTGGCGGATGCCCGCGATGCGCTCGCTCAGCTCGGCCGGGCCCTCGCCGTCAGTGCGGCACAGTTCGGCGAGTTCGGCGTCCTCCTCCAGGTATTCGGTGGCGGCGTGGACGCGCGGCATCGAGTCGACGATGCGGTGCACGCCGGCGAACGCGAGGTCGATGCGCGCGGCCTCGGCGATGTCGATGCCGGCGCCGCCGAAGCGCGTCGCGGTCTTGGTGAGCGGGAAGCGCTTGACGAACGTGTCGGCGATCTCGTCGCCCACCTCGTAGCATTCGCCGCAGATGCAGGGGCCGAGCGTGGCGACGATGTTCTCGGGGCTGGCGCCCTTGGCGGCCATCAGGTCGACGGTCGCCTGGATCACGCCGCGCTCCAGGCCGCGGCGGCCGCAATGCGCGGCGCCGATCACGCCGGTGACCGGGTCGGCGAACAGCACGGGCAGGCAGTCGGCGGCGAACATGCCCAGGGCGACGCCGGTCTGCGCGGTGACCTGGCCGTCGGCCTCCATCACGTGGACGCCGGAGTCGGCGGCCGCGACGTTTCCGGCCGCGGCGGACGGTTCCGTCGCCTCGCCGGGAGCCTCGGCGGCGGCCGCGCCGGTGCGCGTGCCGGAGACGTCGAAACCGAACGGCGTGTTCACGGTGAACGCCTCGTCCACGTCGACGGCGATGCCGGAGTGGACCTGCGAGACGAGCGAGAGGCGCGCGCCGACCGCTTCGGCGAGCGCGATGCGGTTCGACAGCACGGCCTCCGGGTCGTCGCCGGATTTGCCGCCGAGGTTGCAGTTGCCGAAGTCGCCGGTGGACAGGCCGCCGAGGCGCGTCGTGTAGACGACGGTGACGCCGGGGGCGAGCGCGATGGGGATGGTCACCGGGATGGGCCGGCCCGCCTTGTCGGTGGAGCTGATGGCGTTGGAGTCGAGGATCGTCTCGTCGATTTCACTCATGATGGTGTCTCCTTGAAGTGGGTGCCCCTCGCAAGGCGGGTTTACTGTCGGTTCCCCGGGTTTCGGGGCCGGACCTCGTCGCGAGGGGTGCATGGTCATTCGGCCTTGAGCGTGGGCTTCTTCGTGCGCGAGCGGATGGCCGCGTTCTCGGGCACCTCGTGCGGGCAGGGCAGCGAGAATACGTGCGCCGGGTTGTTGATGGCGGCGACGGGCACGCCGTCCGCGTCCTCGAGCCCGCTGCCGGGCACCGTGTAGGCGAGCGGGGCCTCGCCGGGCAGCAGGAATTCGACGTCCTGGCCGGGTTCGATCTTGTTGCGGCTCATGATGGTCACGCGGCCGCCTCGCTCCGGGCTCCAGGAGAGCACTTCGCCGACGACCATCCACGCGCGGAAGTAGGCGGAGCGGTTGGTGTTCTGCGTCACCTTGTGCTCCGGGTAGTAGAAGCCGGTGGAGTAGTCGCGGTGGGCGACCTTGTCGGGCTCGTCGAGCAGCCATCCGGGCAGCGCGACGTGCGGCGCGGGACGACATTTCGCGTGGTGCCAGCCTTCGGGCAGCACCTCCTCGCGCGTGTTCGACTTGCGGCGGGCGGAGCGGGCCTTGTAGCTCAGCCGGTCGAGCTGCGCGCCGCCGGCGGAGCGGGCGGCCGCGTCCTCGGTCTTCGCCGGGGCGGCCGCGCCTGTCGCCGGGGCGGCGGTTTCGGTCGTCGCGTCGTCGCCTTCCTCCGGCGGTTCGCCGGGCACGCCGGCAAACGCCTTGTCGGCATTCCCTTCGATCGAGTCGTCGGCGGCGAGCGCGAAATCGGGGTCGTCGGGGCGGATCACGCGGTCGCGGAACGGCTTGATGACGTCGCCGTCCGCGGTCTCGAAGCCGCGCTGGACCATGTATTCGTTCA
Organism: Bifidobacterium platyrrhinorum; assembly: GCF_010667645.1. Classification (GTDB taxonomy): domain Bacteria; phylum Actinomycetota; class Actinomycetes; order Actinomycetales; family Bifidobacteriaceae; genus Bifidobacterium; species Bifidobacterium platyrrhinorum. The sequence continues at coordinate 241,400 of NZ_WHZV01000002.1, read as the reverse complement.
CGGCGGTCTTGTACGCGTTGGTCATCGCGGCGATGTAGTACGCGGATTTCGAGCGGCCTTCGATCTTGAGGCTGGTGGCGCCGGAGTCGATCAGGTCGTCGATGTGGTCGAGCATGCACATGTCCTGAGAGTTGAACAGGTACGCGCCCTCCTCGGTCTGTTCGATCGGGAAATACTGCCCGGGGCGCTTCTCCTCGACGATCGAGTACTTCCAGCGGCAGGGCTGCGCGCATTCGCCGTGGTTGCCGTCGCGGCCGGTGAGGTAGTTGGAGAACAGGCAGCGGCCGGAGAACGCCATGCACATCGCGCCGTGCACGAAGCATTCGATGTCCATGTCGTCGGGGATGCGGGCGCGGATGTCGCGCACGGCCTGCAGGTCCATCTCGCGGGCGAGCACGACGCGTCGCGCGCCGAACTCGTAGAGCGCCTGCGCGGCGCCGTAGTTGGTGACGCCGGCCTGGGTGCTCACGTGCAGTTCGACGTCGGGGGCGATCCGGTGGGCCATCATCATCACGCCGATGTCGGTGACGATCATCGCGTCGATGCCGGTGTCCTTCAACTGGCCGATGTAGTCGCGCATCGCCTCGACCTCGGCGTTGCGGGGCAGCACGTTGAGCGTGACGTACACGCGGCTGCCGCGTTCGTGCGCGTAGCGGGCGCCCTCCTCGAAGTCCTCCAGGCTGAGGTTCCTGGGGGCGCTGCGCATGCCGAACGCCTTGCCGCCGCAGTAGACGGCGTCCGCGCCGTAGTCGACGGCGGTCTTCAGTCCGCGCAGGTTGCCGGCGGGGGCGAGCACTTCGGGCTTGCGGCGCATGCGCAGGGGGTTGTTGCCATTCGTATTCATCACCCCAACAGTGTAGCGAGCACGGTGTAGCGCCCGGCGCAACGCCATCGCGCACCCCGCCCTCCGCGCAATCATCGTGCACGGCCCCGTTCTCCGCATGGAGATCGCGCCAGGAGAAGGGCCGAGGGGACGTCAGAGGACGGCGAGGGCGAAGTCGACGAGGAGCTTGACGCCGTAGAGGGTGATGACGCCGCCGCACACGCGGTTGAGCACGTCGATGATCTTCGGGCTGAACTTGTGGGCGAACGCGTTGACGACGAGCGTGACGCCGAGGAACCACAGCACGGAGGCGGTCTCCACGCCCGTGATGAACGGGGTGGTCTGGCCGGCGTGGAGCGTGGCGGCGAACGCGCCGAGCATCAGCGTGCCGTCGATGATGGCCTGCGGGTTGAACCAGGTGACCGCGCAGGCGGTGCCGATGGTCTTCATGAGGCCGCGCGCGCCGAGATGGCGGGCGGGTTCGGGGCCTGCGGATGCGGACGCGGCGGCCGCGTATGCCGGCGCGTCTTCCGACTTCGCGGCGCCCTTGCGCTTCGGCAGGACCAGCCCCATGCCGATGCGCACGACGACGAGGCCGCCGAGCCCCAGCACGATGGTCTCCAGCCACGGGTGCGCCTGCATGAGCGCGCCGATGCCGAAGAAGCAGGACAGCGACAGCGCCATGTCGAAGCAGATGACGATGAGCGCGGTGATGAGCGCGTTGCGGCGCGTGCGCGTCAACGCCGAATTGATGACGAACAGGTTCTGCATGCCGATCGGCGCGATGTACGCCAACCCCATGGTGAGTCCCTGGATATACAGTCCCATCCTCGCTCCTCGTTCTCCTCGACCGGTGCCCGCGTTACGGATTCCGTCTTCCTTCCCGGCCCCTCTTGTCAGGGAAGCCGGCGGCCGCGGGCCGTCCGAGAGGCGGTCACGGCAGCCCCTCAGCAGACCTTTTCGGTTTGGCTGGGTGATACACACCCAACCAAAACCAGCCAAATGCAATTCGGTCAGAAATCCGTACGCGAATCACAAATCACGTAATCCGCATCATTCCAATGCCGTTGCCATATCCTACGCAGCGAATTACACTTGGCAACCAGCCAAGAACAATCCATTTCACCCAACCAAATACGTCCGCTCGGCCGGCCTGCGGATGTCGGTCCTCCTCAAGGGCCGCAAGATCCCCGCCGACCAACGCGATGAGGTCGCCCCTCCGTCACCGCTTCGCGACGCCATCTTCCTCATCAGAGGGAGGCGAGTGCGGAACGGCCGACCTCCAATAAGAAGGAGCCGCATATGCCGCGCAGCGCGCCGCTCGACATCGACTGGACGCCGGACCGCACATCCGCCACGCCAATCACCGAACAGATCGTCGACTACATGTGCGGGCGCATCGCGTCCGGCTCGTGGCCGATCGGCGCGAGGCTGCCCAGCCAACGCGCGTTGGCCGAATCGTTCGGCGTGAACCGGTCCACCATCATCGCCGCCGTCCAGGAGCTCGCCGACTACGGCATCGTCGAGGGGCGCCACGGGGCGGGCACGCGCATCGTGAGCAACACGTGGTCGCTGATGCTGCCCGGCGCCCCCGACTGGGCGGATTACGTCTCGTCCGGATTCTTCAAGGCGAACAACGCGACCATCCAGGCCATCAACCGTCTTGAATTCGACCGGTCGCAGACGCGGCTGGGCACCGGCGAGATCGACCCGCGGCTCTTCCCGCGCGACATGTGGCGGCGCGTGGCCGGCGAGGCGGCCGCCGAGATCGACGCGCTCGGCTACCCGCCGCCGGAAGGATTGGACGTGCTGCGCGAGGCGATCGCCGCGCACATGCGCGACTGGGGCGTCGACTGCCGCCCCGGGCAGGTGCTCGTCTCCTCGGGCGCATTGCAGGGGCTGCAGATGATCTCGGTGAGCTTGCTGTCCGCCGGAGCGACCGTCTACGCGGAGGCGCCGAGCTACATCAAGTCGCTGCAGGTGTTCCAGTCGGCCGGCATGACGCTCGCCGGCGTGCCGATGGACGGGCAGGGGCTGGACGCGGGCGCGCTGGGCGGACTGCTCGACGGACGCTCCGCGCGAGACGGTTCCGTGCTCTATACGATTCCCACGAACCACAATCCGACCGGACTGACCATGCCCGAATCGCGCCGGCGGACGCTCATCGAGGCGTGCGTGGCGCACCGGCTGCCGATCATCGAGGATTGCGCGTACCAGGACCTCGTCTTCGAGGGGGCCACACCGCGCGCGCTCAAATCCTACGACGACACCGGCATGGTGATCACGCTGGGCAGCGCGTCGAAGGCGCTCGCGCCGGGATTGCGCATCGGGTGGATTGTGGCCGACGAGCGGATCGTGCACCGTCTGGCGGATGTGAAGATGCAGATGGACTACGGCGCGAGCACGCTCAGCCAGTGGGTGTTCGCCCGGTTCCTCACGAGCGGGTTGTACGCGGAGTACTTGGAACGGCTGCGCGCCGAGCTGCGACGCCGCCGCGACGCCGCGCTGGAGACGCTGGAGCGGCTGTTCGCCGGCCGTGCGCATTGGAAAGTGCCGCGCGGCGGGTTCTACATCTGGCTCACGTTCGACGAGCCGGTGCGCATGGGACGGCTGTTCCGGCGGGCGGCCGGGCGCGGGGTGCTGCTCAATCCGGGCGACATCTACGATTTCGAGGGAGACAACGCGCTGCGCCTGAGCTACTCCTACACCACTCCGGAGGAGTTCGCCGAGGCGGCGCGGGTGCTGGCCGAACTGGTGTAGGTCATACGGATCGCGCTCTTCGACGCGGTATGCACCGATTCATCACGACAATATGCTCCCTCTTGAGGATGCGGTGGCCCTCGACGCGGTATGCGCCGATTCATCTGTCGAGGGGCAGGCATTCTCGCCCCTCGATGCGATATCCGCCGATCATCGCACCGAGGGACAACGGGACCTGTCCCTCAACATGCATCAACCGTTATATGGGCACGAGGGGCAACATTGCAGCCCCGATTCCCTTGGAAAACAGTCATTCCACATATGCTTACAAGCATTGCCCTGCCCCGCGAAGAGGAAAATCGCGAATATTTCGTCGAGGGGCATGAATTCGTGCCCCTCGACGAAACCACACCCCGATTGCCACCTCGCGGGGCAGATGCGAACCAAGCCGCCAACCGGACGGTCCGCAAGGGCTGTCTTACAACGAGAACCGCACGGCAATGGCCGCGCGGCGGAACATCAGCCGAGCTTGGCGAGCTCCTCCGGGGTGAGCTCGAGCCGGTCGGCCTTGAGGGAGTCGAGGATCGTCTCGGGGCGGTGGGCGCCGGGGATGACGAACATGTGGTCGCCCTTGGCGAGCTCCCAGGCGAGCACGACCTGCTGGTAGCTCACGCCGTGCGCGGCCGCGACCTCGCGGAACGGGTCGAACTTGGACTCGTCGTACGGGTGGCGGTAGCCGCCGAGCGGGCTCCAGCACACGAACGCGAGGCCGAGCTTCGCGCAGTAGTCGAGCGTGTCCTGCGTCTCCAGGTGGATCGGCGAGTACTGGTTCTGCACGGCGACGAGCTTGTCGCCGAGGATGGATCGCGCGATGTCGATCTGCTCGATGGACGCGTTGGACACGCCGGCCACGCGGGCCACGCCCTCGTCGACGAGCTGCTTCAACGCCTCGATGGACTCGTTGTACGGCACCTCCGGGTCGTGGCGGTGCAGGTACAGCAGGTCGATGGTGTCGACGCCGAGCGCCAGCGCGGACTGCTTGCCGTATGCGATGAGGTGTTCCGGCTTGCCGTCGCGCGGCCACAGCGGCTCTCCGTGCTCGCCCCACACGCGGCGCAGGCCGATCTTGGTGGCGACGGTCACCTCGTCCTTCGGCCCCTTCCACGTGGCGAGCGCCTCACGCACGAGCTTCTCGCCGGTCTGCTCCTCCTCGCCGGGCGTGTAGTAGGCCCACGCGGTGTCGATGTGGCGGCATCCGGCGTCGAGCGAGGCGTGCAGCGTCTCGATGCCGACGTCGTGTCCGCGGTTGTTCTCGATGGTCAGTGGCATTTCGCCGTGGCCGATCGCGGTGGTGGAGAATGGTCCGAGGTTGCGGTACAGCGCCATGATGTTCCCTTCTTTGTGGTGTCTGCGGTGATGACTTCGTTGTGTCGTGGCGTGCGGGTGGCCATGCCGGACGATGCCGGCGGACACCCCGTCCGTCTTCCAGCGTAGGAAGGCGGGTGGATGAACCGGACGCCGGATGCCGCCGATCAGCGGCCGCCGAAGGAGCCGCCGCCCGAGCCTCCCCCGCCACCGCCGAAGCCGCCGCCACCTCCGGAACCGCCCGAACCGCCTCCGGACGAGGAGGGCGCGGCGGAGTTGATGGCGGAACCGATTTCAGCGAACCCGGATCCCAACTGCGTGCCGATGCCGCCGAAGTTCGCGGCGAGCCCGCCGGGCATGGGCCCGATCGAACCACCCGCCCCGGAACCGCCGGAGGCGCCGGATCCGAACGCCGAAGTGTCGGAGAGCACGTCGTGCAATGCGTTCGCACGGTAGTTCCAGTACATCATCGAGTCGGCACCGTTCTCGTCGAGCCAGTCGGGGTCGCGCATCTGCGGGTAGGCCTTGGCGAGTTCGCGCATCGCCTTGCGGGAGATGCCCATCGCGGTGGCGTAGACGAGGTAGCGGTCCCAGAGCACCAGGTCGGCGGCGCCGCGGTCGGTGAAGTCGCTGAAATCCTCGAGGTACCGGTACAGTCCCACGATCTCGCGCCCATGCTTCCATCCGTCGGGCGTGAGCGTTTCGTCCGGTGCGAGCAGCAGCGCGCATCCGGCGGCGGCCATGACCGGAAGGCCGATCAGGGCGGCGAGCGCGAGGTTGCCCTGCCACATGGCCGCGCCGGCGATGACGATGCCGTACAGTCCGGCCGCGACGGCGAGGATGGTCGGCATCGGCCCGACGTTCTTCGTGGCCTGGAGGCGGTCGAACGCCTTGTCGCAGGCGTTGGTGTAGACGTCGAGCATGTTCTTGCCGCCGCGCCAGGTGCGGCAGGTGTCGCGCATCTGGTCGAGGTCGAAGACGGCGGAGCGGCGTTTCTCGGCGATGGCTTCAAGCAGGCGCAGCAGGCTGTTCTCGGGCCGGCTCAGGTGGAGCGATCCGCGGTTCGTGGCGCATACGGGCATGATGACGATGGTGCTGGTGGAGGCGACCTGTTTGGCGAGCCTGTCCGGGTCGTGCGATGCCAGTGCGGCGGCGACGTCCCGCCGTGAGGCGGGGGCTCCGCCGTCGCCGCGCAGGTCGAGGCCGTCGTAGAGTTCCGCGGGTCCGGGGTGGATGGCGATGGCCTTCTTCGAGGCGAGCGAGAGCACGGTGGCGGCCATGCGCCGTGATTCCAACGTGCCGCCTTCGTCGGGGATACTGATGATGTTGGCGATGCGGGCCACGCTTTCCGGTCCGATGTCCGGCGGCGTACGCACGTAGGCGGCGTCCTCGAGCCGTTCGCCGCCGTCGTGCGGTCGTGTCGCGCGGCGGAGCAGGAGGATGGCGACGCCGAGGGCGATCAGGGCGAGCACCGCACCGACCGCGGCGGCCGCACCCCAGACGGAGACGGTCCGGCGCTGGGAGACGCGCCAGTCGTGTTCCTTGTCGCGTTCGTCGCGGATGAGCGAGGGCAGTCTCTCCCAGTCCTGTTGGCGGATCCAGTCGCCTGCGGGCTTGTACTGCGTGCCGGCTTCGCCGTGGGAGGTGTCGCGCGCCGCGTCGGCGTTGTAGGCGGCGACCACGTCGAGGTAGCGTCCGGCGCGCACGTTGTGTGCGGTGAAGCGGAGCGAGCCGTCCGCGTTGCGCGAGGTTTCGGAGGCGCCCTCGTAGTGCAGCCACGTCCATGGGCCGTTCGTGGTCGGGTCGTCCGCGGACGGATTCGATGCATCGGCGGAGGCCGAACCCGGGGAGGCCGTGCCGGTGGAGTCCGAACCCGGGGAGGCCGTGCCGGCCGCGCCTTCGGGGAACCGCACCACGCCGGTGACCGTGCCGATGGGCACGGTGTTGGAGTCCGATATCGGCTCCCATTGGAACGTGGCGACGTCCGCGTAGCGGGTGACGGCGCCGACGAGTGTCATCGTCACGTCGAACCGCATGCTGTTCGTCTTGACGGTGGAGGGGATGTTCCAGCCGATTTCGAGGGTTTTGCCGGTGGCCCAGTCCGTGTCTTCGTTCTTCTCGTATTCGGAGTATTTGCGCGGGTCGCTGTAGATGGGGATGCCGTCGGCGCCGGGCGTGTATGGCGTGAGTTCGCTGTCGCCGTCGCTCACGTCGGCGATGTACCAGTGGTTCGCGTAAAGCCGGTCCCACGTGGCGTCCCCGATATAGGTGGGCAGGACGGGTTCCTTGAGCTGCGTGTATGTGTCACCGGTGGTCGCATTCCTCACGCTGATGCCGGTGATGTCCGACAGGTTGTAGTCGTTGAGCTCGTAGCGTTGGATGAGTTGTTTCCATGGGCGGCCCTCGTCGCGTTTGGCGAGTTTCACGTCGATGTGCTGCGTGACCTTGAGGTCGCCGTTGGGTTGCACCGTGGCCTCGTAGTCGAGGCTGCGGTAGCTCATCGCCGGCTTGTCGGCGGTGAACCAGTGGAATGCGAACACCGCCGTGAACACGAGCACGGCGATGACGAGGCCGCCGACCATCGATTCGACGACCCGTCGTCTGCCGAAATGCCTCATTTCGCCTCGCCTTCCATTGATGTCGTGTTCGTTTCGCTCGTATGCGTTTCGTCCGCGGCGTGCCGCGGTTCAGCGGCCGCCGGAGGAGCCGCCGCCCGATCCTCCCCCGCCGCCGCCGAAGCCGCCGCCACCGCCGGAGGATGGCGAGGCGGCCGAGATCGTGGAGGAGACGGACGCGAACCCGGAGCTCAGCTGCGAGCCGATGTCACCCAGGCCGGCCGCGAACGAGTCCCCGCCGAATATGAAGTCGCCGGGTCCGGCGCCCCCGTCGAAACCGGTCGTGTCGACGGACGGTCCGGAGGAACCGTACGAGCCGGATCCGCCGTAATGATGGTGCCACCGGTACGGCCGGTAGCTCCAGTACCAGATGGAGTCGGAGCCGTTCGCGTCGAGCCAGTCCGGATCGGTGACCTGCGGGTACGCCTTGGCGAGTTCGCTCACCGCGCGCCGGGAGATGCCGAACGCGGCCGCGTACACCATGTACCAGTCCCACAGGGCCAGGTCGGCCGTGCCGCGGTCGGTGAAGTCGGAGAAGTCCTCCATGTAGCGTTTCAGCCCCAGGCATCTGCCGCCGAGGTCCTGCCCGTATGCGGTGAGCATGAGGGGCGCGCCGGCGAGGAGCGCGAACAGTCCGGCGAAGAACGTGGGCGCGCCCACGCACAGCTGCACGGCGATGTTCGAGGTGAGCGACGAGGTGGTGAGCAACGTGGTTCCGAGGATTATGAGGATGACCCCGGGCACCGCGTAGCGTGCGGTGAGCGGTTTGGTGGCGCCGAGCAGGGCGAGTTCGTTCTTCGCGGCGGTGGCGAACCTGCCGAGGGACTTGTAGCCTTCCTTCCACTTCTTGCATGCGGCGCCCATCTGCTCGAAGTCGAATACGGGGCAGCCCACGCGATACGAGATGTCGATGAGCAGGTCCAGGCAGGCGGCTTCGGATTGGCATAGGCCGAGCGAGGACCGTTCCGCGCCGAATGCGGCGGGCAGGATCACGATGGTGCTGGTGGATCGCAGGGCTTCGATCTTGTACGGGTCGGCGCCGATCATGCGCGAGATGCCGACCGCGTCCGCCCGGCTCATGTCGATGCCGCGGTACATGCCGGCGGGGCCGGGGTAGATGGCGATGGCCTTTTTCACGGCGAGCGCCATCACGGTGGCGGCGAGCGCGCGGTTGTCGGCCTGCCCGGCCTTGCCCGTCGGCGGTTCGCTGACCGTGTCGATGAGGCGTGCGGCGCAGGCGGGGCTGACCCCGGGCGGGTCGCGCCAGTATTCGAGGGACCCGTGGTAGCCGGAGAGCCGGCGTGTGCGGAATACGGCGATGAGCGCCCATGCGATGAGCGCGATGGCCCCGAGCGCGAGACCGGCCCATGTGGCGAGGCGGGTTCGGGCGACGCCGCGCTGTTGATCGCGCCAATTCCGCTCCTTGGCTTTCTCGTCGGCTTTGAGCCGGCCGAGTTCATCGCCGGCGGCGGTGCGTTTCACGGCGCCGGCGTACTTGGAGTCGTAGGCGGCGACGACGTTGATGTAGCCGCCGACCTTGAGGTCGTGGACGGTGAAGCGCAGGGTGCCGTCGCCGGTGCGGCCTTCGGCGTCGGTGTTGGTTTCGCTGGTGTTTTCGGTGTGCAGCCAGCTCCATGCGCCGGTCGCGTCGACGCCTTTGGGGAACGTCACCACGCCGGTGACGGTGCCGGCGGGCACTTGGTTGCTGGCCGCGATGGGCTCCCATTGGAAGGTGGTGATGTCCGGGTGTTTCGTGGCGACGTCGTGCATGGTGAACGAGACGTCGAATCTGAGGCTGTCGGTTTCCTTGGTGGCGGGGATGTTCCAGCCGAGTTCGATGGTTTTGGTCGTGCCGTATGCGGTGTCGAGGCCGCTTTCGCCGGGTTCGTAGGGTTGCGGGTCGTCGGCGCCGCGGGTCACGTCGGCGATGTACCAGTGGTTCGCGTACCGGATGTCCCAGGTGCCGTCGTTGATGGCGTCGGGGTTCTGCGGGTCGGTGCGCGTGTAGGTTTCGCCGGTGGTGGCGTTGCGCACGCTGATGTCCGTGATGTCGGTGAGCTTGTTCGGGTCGAGCGTGTACTGCCAGTAGAGCTGTTTCCAGCGTTTGGTGTGGCCGTCCTCGTCTTCGCGCGCCTTGAGCTTGTAGTCGAGGTGTTCGGTGACCCTGAGGTCGCCGTCGGCGGTGGCGACGGCCGTGTAGTCGATGGTCCGGTAGCTCAGCAGGGCGCCGTCGACGCCGTTGATGTGGCCGCCGATGAGGATGCCGACGAGGATCACGGTGGTGACCAGGGCTCCGAACATCGCGGGGATCAGGCGTTTGCGCATGGGTGGTCACCTGCCTCCGAACGAGCCGCCGCCCGATCCGCCGCTGGATCCGCCGAAGCCGCCGCCGGAGAAGCTTCCGGAGGAGGAACTCGACCAGTCGGAGCCGGAATCGGAGCTGACGGGTGCGGCCTCGTGGATGGTGGAGGTGATGTCGGACATGCCGGCGGACAGTTGCGAGCCGAGGTCGCCGAGTCCGAAGCCGGGGCCGCCGCCGTTCTGGACCGCGTTCGGCCCGATGCCGTGGAATCCGCCGCCGAACGCCTGTACGGGCCCGGAGCCCACGGAGACCCCGCCGACCCGCATGGTGCCGTGGGGCTCGTCGTAGCGTTCGTCGCGCCAACGGTCGGCGCGGTAATCCCAGTAGAACGTGGAGTCGGAGGCGTTCCGGTCGAGCCATTCGGGGTCGGTGACCTCGGGGTATGCCTTGGCGAGTTCGCGCTTGACCTTGTCGGAGATGCCGAATGCGGCCGCGTACACCATGTACCAGTCCCAGAGGGCCAGGTCGGCGGCGCCGCGGTCGGTGAAGTCGGAGAAGTCCTCCATGTAACGTTTGAGGCCGAGGCATTGGCCGGCGGTCTCCTGCCCCTGCCTGGTGATCACGTGCGTGGCGCCGGTCATCGAGCAGAACAGGCCGATGGTGAGGGCGGGCAGGCCGAGCAGCAGACCGACCGCACTGTAGCCGATGATGGCGTTGGCGAGCAGTGTGACGAAGCCGAGCACGGCGGCGAGGACGCCGGAGAGGATCCACTGCCAGGAGACGGATTTGGACGCGCCGAGTCTGCGGTATTCCGTGTCGCAGGCGTCGGTGAACCGGCCGAGCTCGATGTAGCCGTCCTTCCAGTCGCGGCATGCCTCGCGCATCTGGTTGAGATCGAACACGGGGCATCCGACGCGTTGTGAGATGACGATGAGCAGGTCGAGCAGCGCGTTCTCGGATTGGGTGAGCCCCATCTGCGTCGTGTTGGGGATGCGGTCGATGCTTTGCGGCATGACCACGATGGTGCTGGTCGTGCCGGCCGCCCGCCGCCTGCCGGGGTCGGCCGCGACGAAACGGCTCAATGACGCGGGTGCGGCCTCGCTCAGGTCGATGCCGTAGTACATGGATGCGGGGCCGGGGAAAATGGCGATGGCCTTCTTCACGGCGAGGGACAGCATCGTGGCGGTCAGCTCGCGGTTGGACCGTGACATGGCGGGCGCGCGGCCGCCGCCACCGCCCTTGCCGTGGTCCACGATGCCGATGAGCCTGGCCGCCGCCGCGGGCGACGCGGACGGCTTGTCGCGCCAGTATTCGATGGGCCCGCGGTACCGGGATCTCAGGTGGCTGGACACCACGGCGATGATGGCCCACGCGCATAGGATCACGCCCATGATGAGGGTGATCGTCCAGTAGATGAGCCGCGCCCGGGCGGCGTTGCGCTTGTTCTCCTCCCATTGGCGCCGCTGCTCGTCCTCGCTATGTTTGAGCGCATCGAGACGGTCGCCGGACCGGGTACGTGCGATGTTCCGGGTCTTGTGCACGTCGTAGGCGGCCACGAGGTCCAGGTAGTCGCCGGAACGCACGTCGTGCACGGTGAATTCGAGGCCGCCTCCGGCGGTGCGCGTAGTGGTGGATTCCCGTTCGGTGTGCAGCCATGCCCACGAGTCCGTCTTGCCGACGCCCGCGGGGAACCGCACCGTGCCGGTGACCGTGCCGATCGGCACCTGGTTCTCCTTGCCGAACGGCTCCCATTGGAACGTGGCCACGTCGTCCCATGCGGTGGCCACGTCGTGCATGGTGAAGCGTATGCGGAACCTCATGCTGTCCGCCGACGCGGTGGCGGGGATGTTCCAGCCGAGTTCCACGGTCTGCTCGTCGTCCCCTTGTACCCCCTGCGGCAGGGAGACCTCGCCGTCGCCCACCTCGTAGCTCGTCGTGGCGCCGCCGTTGACCTTCGCGATGTACCAGTGGTTGGCCTGTTCGGCGTTCCACTCGGAGTCGGAGTAGACGTCCGGAATGGCGGACTTCGCGCTCTCCTCGTAGTCGATGCCTTCGGTGATGTTCTTGACGCTGATGTCCGAGATGCCGGTCAGGTTGGAGGATTTCAGCCGGTACTGCTGGTACAGCTGCTTCCAAGGCCTGACCTTGCCGTTGTCATCCTTGCGTTCGGTCATACGCACGTCGATGGTCTGCGTGACCTCCAGATCGCCGTTGCCGACGACCCGCACGTCGTAGTCGAGCGACCGGTAGCTCAGCGGCGATGCGATGCCGAAGCGCTGCGCGACCGCGATCGCGCCGACGACGAAACTCATCGGGAGCACGACGACCAGGCTCACGATGATGGCGACGATGAACCGCTTCCTCATGGTTCCGCTCCCCTTCCCCGAACGGCGGGCGGCCGTGGACGGTAAGGACGCCGCCACGGCCGGTCCCTCCGAAATCTCAGAACCTCACTTGCGGCACGGCTCGGCTGGCCTCGTCGGCCATGAAATACTGCGCCTGCGTGAAGTGGAACATGCCGGCGATGATGTTGCTCGGCACGGTTTCGATGCGCGTGTTGTACTTCATCACCACATCGTTGTAGAACTGGCGCGCGTACGCGATCTTCTGTTCGAGCCCCTGCAGCTGGTTCTGCAGGTTCATGAAGTTCTGGTTGGCCTGCAACTGCGGGTACGCCTCGGCGGTGGCCTGCAGGTTGAACAGGGCGTGCGAGAGCGCGTTTTCGGCGGCGGCGCGTTCGGCGAGCGAGGCGCCCGGATTGGCGGCGGCCGCCACGGCGCCGGCGCGGGCGGCGGTCACCTGCGTGAGCACGCCGGACTCGTGCGCCGCGTACCCCTTCACCGTCTCCACCAGGTTCGGGATGAGGTCGGCGCGCTGTTTCAGCTGCACGTCGATCTGCGCCCACCCGTTGCCCACGCGGTTGCGCAGCTGCACCAAGCCGTTGTAGGCGCCCACCGCCCATGCGACGAGCCCCACGGCCACCGCGAGTATCACCACCACGACTACCAGAAGAACTCCCATGACCGCTCCTTCGCTCGGGGACCCCGTCCGTTCCGCCCACACGATTCGAGTGAGCGTCTGCGTCCATTCTTCCACGCCATGCGCCGGACCGGTAGATATCTACCGGTTATTCCCGCCCGCCCGGCGCGTCGCCGTCGTTCTCTCCGGCTTCTCCGCGTTCTCCCAGATGACGACAAGCCCCTTAACGAAAATAGGGGTTCGGAACATCGTATGATGTTCCGAACCCCCTTGGGTTGATGACCGCTAGGCTATGCATCCGGCATGGGATGTTTTCGAAGGCGATCTCATGTCTTCAACTGCATGTGAAGAGGCTTGACCGGCCACCAACCCAAGCTCGGGAGCCTGAATCGGTATGACGCGATCAGGCACGCTTGCGCAGCAGGGTGACGGCGGCGGCACCGGCGATCGCGATGACCGCGAACACGGCCACACCGGCGACGGCGGAACCGGTCTCGCCCAGGATGGCGCCGGCCTTCTTCTTCGCCTTGGCCTTCGTGGCGGTCTTCTTGGCCTGATCACCCTTGGTGTTGTCGGTCTTCGGAGCGTCCTTGTACATGGCGTACACGGCCCAGTTACCGGTGACGACGGCATCCGGATCGACGGCGACGTCACCGTCGTTGGAGGCGAAGCCCCAACCGACGAACACCTTGCCCTCGACGGCCGGAGCCTGGATGCCCAGCGCGTACTGCGAGAACTTCACCTGGTCCTTCGCGTAGTAACCCACGGTCTGGATGAGGTTCTGATCGGCATCGTAGAAAGAGACGACGTTCTGCGTATCGTCATCGGTCTTCGGCGCGTCCTTGTACATGGCGTAGACGGCCCAATCGCCGGTCACCACGTCGTCGACGTTCACCGCGACGTCACCGTCGTTGGAGGCGAAGCCCCAACCGACGAACACCTTGCCCTCGACGGCCGGAGCCTGAATGCCCAGCGCGTACTGCGAGAACTTCACCTGGTCCTTCGCGTAGTAACCCACGGTCTGGATGAGGTTCTGGTCCGCATCGTAGAAGGAAACGACGTTCTCCTTGGTGTCGTCCGTCTTCGGAGCATCCTTGTAGGTCGCGTACACAGCCCAGTCGCCGGTCACGGTCTCGGTGACGTCGACCAGCTTGTCGCCCTCGTTGGACGCGAACGCCCAACCCGCGAACACCTTGCCCTCGACCGCCGGAGCCTGAATGCCCAGCGCGTACTGCGAGAACTTCACCTTGTCCTTCGCGTAGTATCCCACGGTCTGGATGAGGTTCTGGTCCTTGTCGTAGAAGGAGACCACGTTCTCCTTGGTGTCATCCGTCTTCGGCGCGTCCTTGTACATGGCGTAGACGGCCCAATCACCGGTCACCACGTCGTCGACGTTCACCGCGACGTCACCATCGTTGGAGGCGAAGCCCCAACCGACGAACACCTTGCCCTCGACCGCCGGGGCCTGGATGCCCAGCGCGTACTGCGAGAACTTCACCTGGTCCTTCGCGTAGTAACCCACGGTCTGGATGAGGTTCTGGTCCGCATCGTAGAAGGAGACGACGTTCTCCTTGGTGTCATCGGTCTTCGGAGCGTCCTTGTAGGTCGCGTAGACGGCCCAGTCACCGGTCACCACGTCATCGACGTTCACCAGGACATCGCCCTCGTTGGACGCGAACGCCCAGCCGGCGAACACCTTGCCCTCGACGGACGGAGCCTGGATGCCCAGCGCGTAGGTGGCGAACGTCTGGGTGCCGGCCTTGTAGCCCACGGTCTGGATGAGGTTCTGATCGGCATCGTAGAAGGAAACGACGTTCTGCGTATCGTCATCGGTCTTCGGAGCGTCCTTGTAGGTCGCGTAGACGGCCCAGTCACCGGTCACGACGGCATCCGGATCGACGGCGACGTCACCGTCGTTGGACGCGAACGCCCAGCCCGTGAACACCTTGCCCTTAACGGACGGGGCCTGGATGCTGGCGGCGTACTGCGAGAACTTCACCTGGTCCTTCGCGTAGTAACCCACGGTCTGGATGAGGTTCTGATCCTTGTCGTAGAAGGAGACGACGTTCTCCTTGGTGTCATCGGTCTTCGGAGCGTCCTTGTAGGTCGCGTAGACGGACCAGTCACCGTTCACGGTCTCGGTGGTGTCGACCAGCTTGTCGCCCTCGTTGGAAGCGAACGCCCAGCCCGCGAACACCTTGCCCTCGACGGACGGGGCCTGGATGCCGGCGGCATAGGTGGCGAACGTCTGGGTGCCGGCCTTGTAGGTCACGGTCTGCAGCAGGGTCTGGTCCGCGCCGTAGAACGACACGGTCGCATCCTTGGCAGCCGGAACATCCTTGTAGGTCGCGTAGACGGACCAGTCACCGTTCACGGTCTCGGTGGCGTCGACCAGCTTGTCGCCCTCGTTGGAAGCGAACGCCCAACCGGCGAACACCTTGCCCTCGACCGCCGGGGCCTGGATGCCGGCGGCATAGGTGGCGAACGTCTGGGTGCCGGCCTTGTAGGTCACGGTCTGCAGCAGGGTCTG
>NZ_WHZV01000002.1:19912-225989 GCF_010667645.1 Bifidobacterium platyrrhinorum | reverse complement strand
CTGGTCCGCGCCGTAGAACGACACGGTCGCATCCTTGGCAGCCGGAACATCCTTGTAGGTCGCGTAGACATAGATGTCACCGGACACGGTCTGCGTGGGATCGACCAGCTTGTCGCCCTCGTTGGACGCGAACGCCCAGCCCGCGAACACCTTGCCCTCGACCGCCGGAGCCTGGATGCCGGCGGTGTAGGTGGCGAACGTCTGAGTGCCCGCATTATAGGCGACATCCTGAATCAGGGTGCCGTCCGCCGACATAAAGTGCACGGTGGCGAGCTTTGCGGTGGTCTCGCTGGTCGTTGCGGCGGCGGCCGGCGCGTTCTCCGCGGCCTGGGCCGTCATAGGCGCCAGGACCGCCAGCGCGGCGATCGCGGTGGCGCCCGCGATAATCTTCTTCAAAGTCATGATGGTACCTCGACAGTACTTTCCTACTATCTCCTTGAGTTATCAGTCCCCATCAGGCGCCTTCGAAAATCCCTCCGGATACGCGGGATTCCTCTTCACTGAAATCCCACCAGAAAAAGATACCCCCCCCCCCGAGGACAAATATAGGGGGTGTAGGGTATTAACATCGC
Source organism: Bifidobacterium platyrrhinorum (assembly GCF_010667645.1). Taxonomy (GTDB): domain Bacteria; phylum Actinomycetota; class Actinomycetes; order Actinomycetales; family Bifidobacteriaceae; genus Bifidobacterium; species Bifidobacterium platyrrhinorum. Next base: position 225,417 of record NZ_WHZV01000002.1, on the reverse strand, counting down.
GACCGGAATCCATCACCCGAACGTTTCGCATACCGACGAAACGTTCGTATACCGGCGAACCCGGCGACGGCCCGCCGCATCCGTCGCCACCTCCCGGCACCCTCCATCCGGCACCCGATATCCGCCACCCAACGGCCCGCCTCGCCACCACAATCCACGGTTCTTCCTATGGATGGCTATCAAACCGCATGATTCCGCGGTTTTGCGCCGGCCACGCACGTTCGCGCGCGCAACGCGCGGCTGGTAGACCGGAACCATGACTTCAGATCTTGTGCATCATGGCGAATCGTTCGACGGCACGCCGCTCGGTTTCGCGACCAAATCCATCCACCTCGGCAACGGGGTCGACGCCGAGACCGGCGCGATCCGCCGCCCGATCACGCTGGCGAACGCCTACGCCCTGCCCTACGACCCCTCCGACATCAACTGGTCCAGCTCGGACGTGAACCTGTACACGCGCAACGGCCACCCGAACCAGCGCTACCTCGAGGCGAAGCTCGCGAATCTCGAAGGCACCGAAGACGCGGTCGTGCTCGCCTCCGGCGTCGCCGCCCTCGCCGCCACGTTCACCACGCTGCTCAACCGCGGCGACCACGCGATCTTCTCCGACACGACATATATCGCCGCCTACCGTCTGCTCAACCAAATCCTGCCGGAGAAATACGGCATCGAGACGTCGATCGTGGACACGTCCGATCCGGCCAACATCGCGAACGCGATCCGCCCGAACACGAAGCTCGTGCACATCGAGACGCCCGCCAACCCGACGTTGAAGGTCACGGACATCGGGGCGGCGGCGAAACTCGCGCACGATGCGGGCGCACTCCTCTCCGTCGACAACACGTTCAACTCGCCGTTCAACGTGCGCCCCGCCGATCTCGGCGCGGATGTCGTCATCGAAAGCCTCACGAAGTACATCAACGGGCACGGCGACGCGCTCGGCGGCGCCATCGCTACCCGCAAGGAGCTCACCGACAAGATCCGTTTCACCTATCAGGTGAACTACGGCGGCATCATCTCGCCGTTCAACGCGTGGCTCATCAACCGCGGTTCGGTGACGTTGCCGCTGCGCATGCGCCAGCACAACGCGTCCGCCCTGGCCATCGCGAAGCATCTGGAATCGTTGCCGCAGGTGCGGTTCGTCGCGTACCCGGGGCTCGAGTCGCACCCGCATCACGACGTGGCGGCACGCCAGCTCGCCCGTCCGGACGCGGGCTTCGGCGGCGTGCTCTCGTTCGGTCTCGACACCAACCATGACGGGCACAACCGGTTCGTGAGCAAGCTCAACGTGATCACGTCGGCCGTGTCGCTAGGCCATGACGAAAGCCTCATCGTGTTCCTCGGCGAGGACGACGAACGCCAGTACCTGTACCCGGAGGAGTTCCACCGCGGGTTCTTCCGCCTGGCCGTGGGTCTCGAGGACACCGACGACCTCATCCGCGACATCGACCACGCCCTCGCCGAAGCCGGGCTGTGACACGGTCGCGGCCCGCCGACCGTCAGCGTTCTGCGGACCGCGACGTTCCCGTCGGGACGGGAATTGTCCACCATCCCGACGGGAGTTATCCACATTCGTCGTGCCGACGTGGACACGGCGCTCCTCCATCGCGTACCCTCATCGCACGAACGTCCGTCGATCCGATGGACGCGGGAACAGGAGGGACGATATGACGCATGCCTCACGCGGGACGCGCGCGACCAAACGCGGTCTTGCCGAACGCGGCCCGGAACCGTATGGAGGACTGCTGCGGGACCATGATCGCGTATACGGGCTCAGGGACGTGCGCAGGGCCTGCGATCTGACGCAGCAGCAGCTCGCCGGTCATATGGGCGTGAACCAGAAGCGCGTGTGCGAGATCGAGCTCGCCGACATCGACCGCACGCAGGTCTCCACGCTGAAACGATACGTCGAAGGGCTTGGCGGCACCCTGCATGTCAGCATCGCCCTGCCGGGAAACGAGCCCATCGCGATCGTCTGAAGGCGACGTTCCGATTCCGCCCTCCCCTCGTCGTCATACGCCGCCGGTCCGCCCGTTGATTCGCCCGGCGGTCACCCGGCGGACCTCACGTTGGCCGTCCACCACGTGAGACGACCCCCTATAATGCGGAAAAGCACCCGATATTTGTACGGCGGAGGGGGTATAAATGGCATAGAGCCCGGCAACACATGCTCGGTTGGGCTCAACGACGTGGGTTCACGGCCGCGCCGTGCGTTCGATCCTCAATAGAACGTGCGCGCCGCCGGTGAGATTCACTGCATGGCCTCTCATCATTGGGACCCGAGAAGCCGTACAGCCCCTCTCACCGGCATCCGCCCGGCGAATCCACACGTGATCGGCGGCCGCCAGGCCATGCACCAAGACGGCGCGGGATGATTTCGAAGGCAGGCCCGCGCCACCCTCGCATACGAGGAGGTCGAGCGACCGCCGATCGCTTTTTCTTCATTGCATGTCACGCACCGTGGCGTGAAGCCGCCGTATTCCGTTTTCGCGCACTTCGAGAAACATACACGACACGGGCCGTATCAGAGAAAACACACTTTGTAAAGGGTTTCTGCAAGCTGGTACTTGCAGAAACCCTGAAGAACCGCTAGTTGCGATCCTTTGCGTGGTGCCGCCACATGGCGTAAACCGTAAGGCCAACGCATATGACATCGGCCGTGACCGTGTCGGTTCTGGACGACATGACGATTATGATAATCGCCATATACCACAGCATGGAGCCGCTTCGCGGCCCTTCTTCTGGTGTGCGCATGACGCGCCTTTCCGTCAGGCCGCGCCGCGTAGGACGCGGCAGCGTCATCCGACGATTGCCGGATGGCCGGTTCATCCCTGCTAGAGGATTCCACGGCGAAATTCAAGTCTATCGGTTATAGTGGAGGGGTCGGTAGAGGTACTGCTAGCCGTTCTCCTTTCAAGGCGGTGCGCAACGACTTTCGAGAACGGACCAAAACCGATGGGGTGGTTCTGGTCCACCCTCGTCAGACCAAGGGGCCCCGGGCATTTCACCGGAGCCCCTTCTCAATACCTGCGATGCATAGCAGTATGTCGAAGATCATGACGACTGCCATGTACGCTGTTCCCCGCGCACGTCAGGTTCCGATTCCACACCGAATATTTTTCGAGGAAATACAAATAGGGCCCCTGGGATTGCTCCCAGGGGCCCCTTGATTGGCGGCCGTGAGGCCATGCATCAGATGCGAGGTGATTTCGAAGGCAGCCTCACACCGTCAACTGCATTTGAGGAGGTCGGACAACCGCCAATCAAGCTTGTGATTGTTCGGCCTGGCCGCAGCGGGCTGAGCGTGAAGCTCAGGCGCGCTTGCGGAGCGTGAGGACCACGCCGGCACCGATCATAGCGATGACCGCGACAGCAGACACGCCGAGGACCGCGGAACCGGTCTGGCTCAGCTGAGCCTTGGCCTTCTTCGTGGCCTTCTTGGCGTTCTTCTGAGCCGGGGTCAGCTTGGCGGCCGGCACGACCTTGGTCCAACGAGCGGTGTACACGTAGTTAGCGGTCACAGGCTCGTTGATGTCGAACTCATGACCAGTCTGCGCGAACCAGCCCTTGAACTTGTAACCAGTGCGGGTGCCCGGGACCGGGACCTGATCCTCAGTGAGCTTGGTGCCCTCGACCACATTCACGCGGGAGATGTGGTTGGTGCCCTCGTCATCGCTCCAGATGAAGGTGACGGAGCGGGCGTTGTCCTGCTTCCACTGAGCGTAGATGGTGTCGCCGAAAGCGTTGACGTACTCGTCGTTCACGACGGCGTCAGCGTTCACCGGGTAGTGGCCCTCGCGATCGAAGGTCCAGCCGTTGAAGGTGTAGCCCTTCTTGGCGACCTCGAAGTGGATGTCAAGGTACTTGCCGCCCTCGGTGATCTGGTTGGAGGTGTACACCTTGCCGGTCATGGAATCGGCGTAGTTGATGGTGTAGACCTTCTTCTTGGTCCACTGAGCCCACACGGTGACGTCCTTGCGCACCTTGGCGGTGTCCGTCACGGCCTTCTTGCCCTTCTTGTCGAAGGTCCAGCCGGCGAAGGTGTAGCCCTTCTTGGCAACGTCGAAGGAATCGCTGAGCACCTTGCCGCCGAACTTGACGCGGTTGGTGGTGTAGGTCTTGCCGGTCAGGGAATCCTTGTAGGTGACGGTGTAGTAGGTGGCCTTCCACTGAGCGTAAACCACAGTGTCGTGGGAGACGAAGTCGGACTTCAGGACCGGGGACTTGCCTTCCTGATCGTAGCTCCAGCCGGCGAAGGTGTAGCCCTTCTTGGCAACGTCGAAGGAATCGCTGAGCACCTTGCCGCCGTTCTTGACGCGGTTGGTCAGGTAGGTCTTGCCGGTCAGGGAATCCTTGTAAGTGACGGTGAAGTACTCGGCCGGAGCGTCATCGAAGAACGCGACGAGGACCTGACGGTCGCCGGTGGCGACGGCATCCCAGTCGGTGAGATCGGTGGTGTACACCTTGTGGGTGGCCTTGTCGGTCCAACGGGTGATGACCTTGCCTGCGGGGATCTTGCCCTGGATCTCGGCCTTCTTGGCGTTGTAGAGATCGCCAAGCTTGCTGCCGGTGTTCACGAAGCCACCGGAGATGGACTTACCGTTCACGGAGAAAGTGACCAGAGTCTTCGGGGTCTTCTTCCACTGAGCCCAGATCTCGTAAGTATCCTTGGAAGCAACGTCACCCTTGGCAACCGGAATCTTGCCTTCGCGATCGTAGGTCCAGCCAGCGAAGGTGTAGCCGTCCTTGGCAACGTCGAAGGCGTCGCTCAGAACCGGCTTCCAGTACTCAACGATGTTCGTGGTGTAAGTCTTGCCGGAGATGGAGTCCTTGTAGGTGATAGTGGAGTGGTTGACCGGGGCGTCCTCGAAGAACGCGACCAGCACCTGACGGTCGCCGGTGGCGACGGCATCCCAGTCGTCAAGACCGGTGGTGTACACCTTGCTGGTGGCCTTGTCGGTCCAACGGGCGATGACCTTACCCGCGGGAATCTTGCCCTGGATCTCGGCCTTCTTGGTGTTGTAGACGTCGGACAGCTTGCTGCCGGTGTTCACGAAACCGCCGGAGACGACCTTGCCGTTCACCTCGAAGGTGACCAAGGTCTTGGCGACCGGCTGCGGCTCGGCGTTCTTGGTCCATTGAGCGTAGACATAGATGACGGTGCCACCAGTGACCGGGTCGTTCTGACCCACCGGCTTCTGGCCGGCCTGATCGTAGGTCCAGCCGGCGAAGGTGTAGCCATTCTCGGTCACGGTCGGCGCGTACTTCAGCAGCGTGTCGTTGAAGACGGCCTTATCGGTGGAGCTGTAGTCGTTGCCGGTCAGCGTGTTCACGAAGTGAACGGTCGCGTACTGCGGCACGGCCGGCTTGTCCTTCACCTGAGCGACCAGAACATGCGGAGCCTGGAACTCCTCGCTGTTGAGCGGAGCGCTGGTCTTAACATTCATGCCGGCATTGTCAATCTTCCAGCCAGTAATCTCCTGCTTCGAGAAATCAATATTGAAGCTGGACTGGTAGGTGGCAACAGCCTTGGCCAGCGTGTCACCACAGGAAACACGGCCATTCGCATCCGGCACCACAAGACGGTAGCCGTTGACTTCCAACGTGACACTGCACGTATTGTTGGTTTGCGTCGTAGTGTTCGGCGCGGCGGTTTCCTCCGCAGCGACCGCACTAGTCGCGGGGACGAGGCACACCAGCATCGCAGCTGCGGCGACCGCGCCCACAAACTTCTTAACAGTCATTTGGGACCCTTCGATAGTACTTCCAATTACCATCAGTTACACTTGTCCCAAGCAGACGCCTTCGAAAATCGCCTGAAACAAACCCAGGTTCCGTCCTCAACCGGAACCTCAGCTATCGCCTATGTAACTCCAAGTAGAAGACATAGTCAAGCTCAAGGGTTTTCCAAGCTTCGGCGTTAGGGGGGGGGGGATGCCCCATTTTCCAAGCGCGACACACCTCTTCCACCCCATCGCGAAACCCCGCAAAACACCCGACCGTCCACATAGCAAAACACCCGCCGCCGGTTGGAATCCGGTGGCGGGCGTTTCTCTCCTTACTCAAGCGTTACGACACGCCTGAGGACCGATAGGGTCCGATCAGTCCTCGAACGGGTCGAAGTCTCGACGCACACGGCGGCGCGGGCGCTCGGTGCGCTCCACGCGGTCCGCATGGTATTCATCGTAGTTCTCGTCGGTCGCGTAACGCGGGTTGCGATCGTAGCCGCCACGACGGCCGCCACGACGGTCATCGTCACGGTCGGAACGACGGCGACGCGGACGATCGTCATCGCGGTCGCCGCGCTCGGCGCGGGAACCACGGCGGTCGTCACGGTCATCGTAGTCGCGGTCGGCGGAACGACGGCGACGCGGACGATCATCGTAATCACGATCGTCACGGTCATCGTAATCGCGGTCGGCGGAACGACGGCGACGCGGACGATCATCGTAATCACGATCGTCATCGTCGCGCTCCACCGGGCGGCGGCGACGCGGACGATCGTCGTAATCGCGATCGTCACGGTCATCACGATCCGAGCGACGGTCGTCACGGTCGCGACGCGGGCCGCGGCCGCCGCGACGGTCGTCACGGTCGGAACGGTCGCCGCGGGACGGACGGTCGCCGCCGCGACGGCCCGCGCCCGACTCCTGATCCTCAAAACCGGGGATCGCGAGCGAGATCTTGCCGCGGTCGTCCACACCCTGGACGACCACCTCGACGGTGTCGCCCTCCTTGAGCACGTCCTCGACCTGGTCGATGCGCTCGCCGTTGGTCAGGTTGCGGATCTGCGAGATGTGCAGCAGACCGTCGGTGCCCGGGGTCAGGTTCACGAACGCGCCGAACGACGTGGTCTTCACGACCTTGCCGTTGTAGGTCTCGCCGGCCTGCGGCACGTGCGGGTTGGCGATCTGGTCGATGATCTGCTTCGCCTTCTCGGCGGCCTCGCCGCCCTCGGAGGAGATGAACACGGTGCCGTCATCCTCGATGGCGATCTCGGCGCCCGTATCCTCCTGGATCTGGTTGATCATCTTGCCCTTCGGGCCGATGACCTCGCCGATCTTCTCCACCGGCACGGTGGTGGTGATGATGCGCGGGGCGAACTCGCTCATCTCGGCCGGGCCGTCGATGCACTCGTTGATGACCTCGAGGATCGTGGTGCGCGCGTCCTTGGCCTGCTGCAGGGCGGCGGCGAGGATGTCGGCCGGGATGCCGTCCAGCTTGGTGTCGAGCTGCAGGGCGGTGATGAACTCGGAGGTGCCGGCCACCTTGAAGTCCATGTCGCCGAACGCGTCCTCGGCGCCCAGGATGTCGGTCAGGGTCTTGTAGATGTGCTGGCCGTCCACATCACCGGAGACCAGGCCCATCGCGATGCCCGCGACCGGGGCCTTCAGCGGCACGCCCGCCGCCAGCAGCGACAGGGTGGAGGCGCACACGGAGCCCATGGAGGTGGAGCCGTTGGAGCCGATGGCCTCGGAGACCTGGCGGATCGCGTACGGGAACTCCTCACGGCTCGGCAGCACCGGCACGAGGGCCTTCTCGGCGAGGGCGCCGTGGCCGATCTCGCGGCGCTTCGGGGAGCCGACGCGGCCGGTCTCGCCGGTGGAGTACGGCGGCATCTCGTAGTTGTGCATGTAGCGCTTCGACTGCGGGCCGGACAGGGAGTCCAGCTGCTGCTCCATCTTGAGCATGTTCAGCGTGGTGACGCCCAGGATCTGGGTCTCGCCGCGCTGGAACAGGGCGGAGCCGTGGACGCGCGGCACGATGTCCACCTCGGCGGACAGGGTGCGGATGTCCTTCAGGCCACGGCCGTCGATGCGGTAGTCCTCGGTGAGGATGCGGCGGCGCACGATCTGGCGCTGCAGCTCCTTGAACGCGTTGCCGAGCTCCTTGTCCTTCTCGGCGTCGTCCATGTCGGTGAACTCGTTGGCGAGGATCTCGCGCACGTGCTCCTTGATCTCATGGATGCGATCCTGACGCGGCAGCTTCTCCGCGATGGTCAGCGCCTCGTCGAGGTCGTGGTGGGCGATCTCGTCGATGCGGTTGTAGAGGTCCTCGGTGTACTCCGGGAAGAGCGGGAACTCCTTGGTGGCCTTCGCGGCCTTCTCCTTGAGCTCGTTCTGCGCCTCGCAGATCACCTTGATGAACGGCTTGGCGGCCTCGAGGCCCTCGGCCACGACGGTCTCGTCCGGCTTGGTCTGGCCCTCGTCGTAGATGAGGTGCCAGGCGTTCTTGCCGGCGCCGGCCTCGATCATGGCGATCGCGACGTCGCCGTTCTCGATCACGCGGCCCGCGACCACGATCTCGAACACGGCGCGCTCACGCTCGCTCCACTTCGGGAAGGCGACCCACTGGCCGTCGATGAGGGCCAGACGCACGCCGGAGACCGGGCCGCCGAACGGCAGGCCGGAGATCATGGTGGAGGCGGAGGCCGCGTTCAGCGCGACCACGTCGTACGCGTCGTCCGGGTTGACGGCGAGCACGGTCTCGACGACCTGCACCTCGTTGCGCAGCGTGTGCGGGAACAGCGGGCGCAGCGGGCGGTCGATGATGCGGCAGGCGAGGATGGCGTCGTTGGACGGACGGCCCTCGCGGCGGAAGAAGGAGCCGGGAATCTTGCCCGCGGCGTACATCTTCTCCTCGACGTCGACGGTCAGCGGGAAGAAGTCGTAGTTCTCCTTCGGGCTGGAACCGGCGGTGGTAGTGCTCAGCACCATGGTGTCGTCGTCCAGGTAGGCGGCGACGGCGCCGTCCGCCTGCTGGGCGAGGCGGCCGGTCTCGAAGCGCAGCGTGCGCTTGCCGAATGATCCATTATCGATAACGGCCTCGGCGGCCTTGATCTCGGGACCCTCCATAGGGTTCCTCCTTTTGTTCTTGTTCTGTTCTTCGGTTATACCTATGTGTTTTCTCTTGGTGCGCCCCGGTGCCGTATACGTGCGTGCACCCGCACCCATCGGCCCTTCTTCAGCCGGGCCAGGCTCTTACATTCGTTCCTGATCGCTGGCCTCGCGGCCATCAGACGCGGCCCTCCGGCCGCGCGTTCCTCGTGTCAACCCTTCACGATTCGTAAGCTGAGCCTCTCTCGTCGACCGCGCCTCGCGGCCTATCCTCTTGGGCTCGTCCCCTCTTCGGTTGTGTTGCCGTTGGCAGGCGTATGTAAAACGCCCGAACGCCGATGGCGCCCGGGCGGAAGTCTTCACTTATCGACGCAGACCAAGCTTCTCGATCAGCGCACGGTAACGGTTGATGTCGTTGCGCTTGAGGTAGTCAAGCAGGGAGCGACGGTCACCGATCATCATCTGCATACCACGACGGGAGTGGTGATCGTGCTTGTGCTCCTTGAGGTGCTCGGTCAGATCGGCGATGCGCTTGGAGAGCAGCGCGACCTGGACCTCCGGGGAGCCGGTGTCGCCCTCGTGGGTCGCGAACTCGTTGATGATCTGGGACTTCTCTTCAGCCGTCAGTGCCACGGCATCCTCCTTATGGTCGTTGCGCGGTGCCCCGGGCATGGTGCTCGAAGCGCTCTCTATCCGCGGGCGATTTACGCCAAATGAAGACTATAGGCGAGGGTGGGGACGACACGCAGGTCCGCCGAGGGCGGAGTTTTTCGTCGCTGGGGGTGCCGGGGCCGGGGGCCGGGGTCGGGTGCCGGGTGTGCGGCCATTCCGCGGCACCTGTCACTTGGCAGCCATTCCGCAGCCGCCCATGCGCGCCCCCACGCATTTCGCCCCCTGCTTATACGTCGCCGTTGATTGGATTGGTTGCCAGTCGAGAAACCCCGCTTATACGTCGCCGCATATGCCCTTATATATAAGGAGCAATCGGAATGAAAAGGAATCATTGCAGTCGCAGGATGGCCGCAACGGCCGGTCGATCCGGAAAGGAACCGATCCGGAAAGGAACCGAATCGGAAAGGCCGGGGATGGCGCTCACGCGCCGGTGGCGACCGTGGTGAGCAGACCGCCGAACATGACCACCAGCAGCGCGACCACCTCAATCGCGAAGAACAGGATGAACGACGCCCAACTGCGCGTGAGCACGTTCAACGGCGACTCCTTGCGGATCACCACGAGCAGTCCCACCCACACGACCGCGAACACGGCCACGCCGAAGCCGGCCGCGATGATGCCGAGGTTCGCCGCATTCGCGACCGTCGCCGAATCGCCGTACACCACATACGTCGAATACCAGAAGTCGAGTTTGAGCAGCGCCACACCGGCAACGAACTGTTCGGCCACAAGCCCGAACACGAACAGGATGCGCCACACCCACCTGCCGGAATCGACGATCGCGATGCCGAGGCACGCGACCGCCACCAGCGTGACCGTCCACGAGACGAACGCCATGCCCTGCGGCGTGAACGCGTTGAGATGGGCCGTGAGCCATGCGGTGTTGTGCACGGCGAGCGAACGGCCGAGCCAATAGGGCGCGATAATCGCGACCAGCACGGCCACCGCGTACACCGCCCACTGCGCCGGATGGGACCGGCCACGCTCGATGTCCGCAAGCGACAGGTCAGTTTCCGGGATCGTCGCCTCCGGATGCTTCGAGACCTCGACCGTCTCCACCTGGCCGTCCACGATCTCGGTGGCCTCGTTACGCTCGCTCTCGTCCGCCATGCATCCGCCTCGCTTGTCCGCCTCGCCCGATGTCGGGATGTGTTCCGCCGTTCATGCTTCACGCCCGTGCGACCCTCGACGGGTCGCATAGCGATGACCATATTAATAGGAGATGCCGCTATCATTGCGCACTCGTCGAATTCGGCACGCATTCACCCGCATACCACGTCAAGTGCGACGCGGCTTATCTCCCTCAATACGTGTTCATATGCATATTGAGTTGAGTGCGACATTATGCGTCGCACTCAACAGCAGAACCGGCTCTTTCGGCGTTGAGGGCATGCGCCCCTCCACACACGGGAATCGTTCGTCAACCCAGAACCGCCATTTTCCAACGATTATCCAAGTCCACGCCTTGGCACCCAACGCATATATAACGATTGACGTCATTTGAGTGCGACGAACGATTCTCCCCCAAACCGCAAAGTCGCTCCTCGCGCATTGAGTGCAATGGAACAATGCACCCCCAATGCGCATATAACGATTAATCCGCGTCGAGTGCGACGAACAGGAGTGGGATTAAGTAAAGAAGCGTGGGGTTAATAGACAAACGTGGGGCAAGGGTCGAAATGTGGGTCTTAAATCCCGGGTTAAGGGTCAAAACGTGGGTCTTAAATCGCAGGCGAGGCGTTCTCCCGTCTTGCATGTCGGGGTGTGATTAATACCCGAACCGTTAATCACAACCCGCCCCGTACAACAGAAAAGCAATTCACTCCGAACGGGCTAAGTAAAGAAACGTGGGTCTTAAATCCTGAGTAAGCCCTACTGCGGATTTGCATGTCGGGGTGTGATGAACACCCGAACCACTAGTCGCACCCCGACACACAAAACAGGAGAACGGCTCCCACCAGATTTAAGACCCACGTTTTGTCTATTAACCCGAACTACTCACGTCTCTTTACATGGCCCCAAGCGCACTGGGCGGGAAGCATGCATCGCTCAAATATGAAAAACCGAAACCATTGGAATATTCATGGTTTCGGCCTTGTGTCAGTGGAGCGGGCGACGGGAATCGAACCCGCGTAATCAGTTTGGAAGACTGAGGCTCTACCATTGAGCTACGCCCGCGCATCATCTCACCGGGTCTCCCCGATCAAACAACTCGAGCAATTATACACGGAGCCCGGCGACACACAAGCCGCGTCCCCGGTGCGCGTCGTCACCCTTCCCGCATCGTCATGACAACCACCTCGCGCGCCCGGAAACCGGTCGACGCAGGGCGTGGTGTCGTGTAGTTGCCGGACAACCATCTCGCACGCCCGGGAATCCAAAGCATTACCCCACCAGGCGGATCGCGCGTCCATGCACCGGATCCCGCATCAGGCGGGAAGCACGCCGACGTCGGCGGTGCGCACGACGTGCGTCACACCGGACGCATCACGCATGGTGAGCGACGCGTCCGCGTTCAACGCGACCGCCTCCCCCTCCAGTTCACTGCCGTCGACGAAGTGCGCGACGGCGCAACGGCCGAGCGTATAGCATCGCCTCGTCACCTCCTCGCGTAGCGATGCGGCCTGTCCGCGCGGGTCGGCGACGAACACGGCGACCCGGCGGCGCAACGACGAGACCGTGCCGGCGGCGACCATGTCACGCAACGTGACGCCGTCCGGCAACGGCCCATAATGCAGTTGCAACGACGTGGACTGCTCCGTGGGCAGCCGGTCGGCGGGCACGGCGAGGTTCAGCCCGATGCCGAAGATGACGCCCACCTGCGCCGCGGCGTCATCATGATGATCGGGCTCACCGGCGGATTGGCCCACTGCGGCAATGACGCCTTCCCCCCGCGCGGGCCGGCCCGGACCAGAATTCGGATCGGCGTCATTCCGATGCTTGGGCAACTGCACCAGCTCGGCGAGGATGCCGCCGAGTTTGCGGCCGTCGATGAAGATGTCGTTCGGCCATTTGAGCCGGAGCGCGTCGACGGCGGTCCTTTGGTGCATCGTATCGGCCGGTTCATACTGCAGGCCTGAGGCGAATGATCCGCGCAAATAATCGGCACCGGATTGTCCGACTGCTTCGGCGAGGCCGTCGAGTGCGGCGAGGCCGGCGATCATCTGCAGCCAACCGTTGACCGATTCGTCGGTCGCGATGGCGCGGGGTACGGCGAGCGCGTAGGTTACGGTGGACGACTCCCCCGGCCGGCTCACCCACGTGTGGTCGAGACGGCCACGACCGGCGGTCTGCCGGTCCGTCGCGACCACGGCAATACGCGGAGCACCAGCACCAGCACCAGCACCAGCACCAGCACCAGCACCAGTCAACACGATGCCGCCTTGGCTGATCAGCTCGCGCGCGAGGGTGTTGGTCGATCCGACTTCGTCGACGAACACCATCCGGTCGGCCATGGCGGCAGTACGGGGCATCGGAGAGGCATCGGCATGCTGCAGGTTCGTCATAACCCCGACTGTAGCGCGGGAGAACCGGACGATCCTCCCACATCCCATTGCGCCCCCGGAGGCCCGTTTCTCCGATCAGCCTGGCCGACGCCGGAAGAAACGTACCCAACGATGGGACCGACGCACGTTTCTTCCGGCTGCCCCGGCCGAGGCCGGAGGGAACGTACTTCACGACGGGTTCGATGCACGTTTTCTCCGGTCATCCATGACAGGCCCGGAGAAAACGTACGCAGGAGAAATCCACGCGTACGTTCCTTCCGGTCAACCCGTTCGAGACCGGAGGGAACGTACTCCATGATGGGTCCAGCATACGGTTGCTTCGGCCAGCTTGGCCGACGCCGGAAGGAACGCACCCAACGATGGGGCCGACGCACGTTCCTTCCGGTTGCCCCGGCCGAGGCCGGAGGGAACGTATTCCGGCACGGGACCCAACATACGGTTGCTCCGGCCAAGTACGACGAAGCCGGAAGGAACGTACGCGAGGGAATTCCCCGCGTACGTTCCTTCCGGCTTGGAGGGGTGTACGGTCCCGGGAGGAACCGTCACTCGTGGGCGACGATCACCTTGGTCTCGTAGGGCTTGAGGTCGACGCGATCGGGGAGCGTGACGTCGGCGGTGCTGTCGAGCGCGGCGTACGTGTCGGTGTTGGAGAAGTTGAACAGGCCGACGATCGTGCGCTCGCCCTCCTTGCGGACCACGGCGAGAATCGCGTCGTCGTGGGTGTCCCAGGTGGTCACCCACGCGTCCGGGCCGAAGCACGGGTCGTCGCGCATCTCGCGCAGCGACTCCATACCCTCCCACAGGCGGTTCTGGAGCGTGCCGGGGGTGTTGCGCTCGGCGGCCTTCTTCCAGTCGAACTTGCTGCGGTGCAGGTTGCGGCTGTCGGCCACGCGGTCCGGGTCCTCCTTGTAGTCCCAGCCGTTGAGCTGGCCGATCTCGTCGCCGCAGTTGAGCATCGGGAAGCCGCGCAGGAACGCCATGGCGCGGTGCATGAGCAGGTCGCGGTCGATAGCCTTCTCGTAGGCGGGCTTGTCGTGCGTGATGATCGCCTTCTCGACGCCGCACAGCGAGGCGGCGGTGCCGCAGCTGCGGGCGTCCTTGCTGGCCTCGTCGTAGTTGTACAGCTCGCCCATGGCCCAGCTGCCGGGGACCGCGCCCTCGTAGAAGTGGTACAGGAACTCCTTGTGCTTGAGCGGGTCGATGGCGAGGCGCACCTCCTCGTCCTCGTCGAGGCCCCAGCCGATGTCGTCGTGGCAGCGCAGGTAGTTGACGAACCAGCAGTTGTCCGGCAGGGCGTTGAGCTTGTCGGCCTGGCGCTTGAGCAGGCGCACGTCGCCGCTGGCGAGCGCGGCCCACAGGTTCACCATGATGGACACGTTGTACAGCATGTGGCATTCGGGGCGCTCGGGGGTGCCGAAGTAGGCGGCGAGCTCCTTGGGGGCCATGACGACCTCGCCCTTGAGCACGACGGCCGGGCAGACGATCTCGAGCATCATGCGCATCATGCGCACGATGGTGTGAACCTGCGGCAGGTTGCGGCAGTTGGTGCCGAACTGCTTCCAGATGTACGGCACGGCGTCGAGTCGGAACACCTCGACACCGAGGTTGGCCAGGTGCATGACGGAGGTCATCATCGCGGTGAAGACCTTCGGGTTGCGGTAGTTGAGGTCCCACTGGAACGGGTAGAACTGGGTCATGACCCACTTGCCCATCTTCTCGTTCCAGGAGAAGTTGCCGGGCGCGGTGTTCGGGAAGACCTGCGGGACGACGGCGTCGTACTGGTCGGGGATGGTGCGGTCGTCGTAGCAGAAGTAGTAGTCCTGGTATTCGGGGTCGCCGGCCTCGGCGGCCTTCGCCCAGCGGTGGGAGGAGGCGGTGTGGTTCATCACGAAGTCGAGGCAGAGGCTGATGCCGGCCTTGCGCAGCTTCTTGGTGAGCGCGGCGAGGTCCTCGTTGGAGCCGAGCAGCGGGTCGACGGTGTCGAAGTCCTCGATGGCGTAGCCGCCGTCGTTGTCCGGGTGGGGCATCTTGAGCAGCGGCATGAGGTGCAGGTAGGTGAGCTTCTGCTCCTTGAGGTAGTCGATCTTGCCGGCGAGCTTCTTGAGGTCGCCCGCGAACAGGTCGGTGTACATGGTCATGCCGAACATGTTGCCGCGCTTGTACCATTCCGGGTCCTGCTCGCGCTCGAGGTCGAGCTTCTTGAGGTCGGCGGGGCGCTCGGCGTAGCAGTCGGCCATGGCGCGTTCGAAGACGGCGAGCTCCGGGGAGTCGCCGTACAGCATGCGGAAGAGGGATTCGAGCTCGTCGTGGTGGCGGGCGAGGCGGGCGGCGAAGACGTCGTCGGTGGTGGGGGAAACGGCGTTGCTGTGATCGGTCATGTGTGACTCCTTGGCTTCGATGCCTGACTTCGTTGTGTTCCGATGACGTGTTTCAGTGTATCCTCGCGCACGCGAGTTATCAAACCGGTTCGATATCCGGCGTGTCAAACCGGTTCAACGCCTGTCGCGGCAACGGTAACAGCGTTTGCATCACACACCCGCCCACCATTCGTCTACCGCTCCCGTGGTGCGGCAACGCGCAATCTCCGCATCGTTGGGAAACAGCCGTTTTGCGGCACCGCACCATGGGGATTTCACCGCACCATGGGATTATGACTCGAGGAGCGCGACGGCGGAGGCGATGCCGGCGTCGTGGGTGAGGGAGACGTGCCAGCGGAGGGCGGGCATCGCCTTTTCGGACGCCGTCTCCTCGGAAACCCTCACCGACCCGTGCAACGCGCGTGCGACGTCGGCGCGCAGCGCGACGTGCGGGCGGCCGTGCGCGTCGTCGAGGATCTCGATGCCGGACCAGGGGAAATCGTCGATCGTGTACGGCAACAACCCCTCCCCCACGGCCTCGCACCACGCCTTGAGGACCGCCTCCTTGCCGGCCCATTTGGCGGCAAGATGCACGGCCTCGCCGTCGTGCTTCACCGCCGCGCGGGCCGCGGCCTGCCGCGTCTCGCGCACCGAGAACAACGCGCGCATGCGCGAGCCGGGCAGCGCGAGCTGCTCCGCGAACGCCGCCACGTCGACCACGTCATGGCCGAGTCCCAGCACCGGCATGATGACCCCCCATCGGTGTGCATGCGAAGGTGTGCATGCGAATCGATACGCATACGAATATGCATGAATATGTACGAATATGAAAAAGCCTCCCTCTGACGAGGGAGGTGGCGCGACGCGCCGGAGGGAGAGACCGCGGGAAACGCGCCGCGGTCTCTCCCCCAGTCGGCTTCGCCGACAGCCCTCGTCGGAGGGGGCCGATCACGATGGCCGGGCACGGTGTCGACGCGACGCCGCCGGCCCCTCGCCCAAGGGGCCGAACGGTGTCACGGCGTCACCGCATCACGCCTCGAAGTAGCCGGAGGCGTTCAGGCGGGCGTCCGGGTCGAGCAGCATCTTCTTCTCGACCTCGTGGGCGTCGTAACGGCCGCCGCCCGCGAGCTTCGTGCCGTCCTCGCGGAAGCGGCGGTTGTCGATCGGCTCGTAGAGCGCGGCGCGGCCCATCATGCCCTCCTCGAGTCGACGCTGGCCGGCGGCGAGACGGGCGTTCGCGCGTTCGCGCCACGCCTCGAGTGCGGCCTCGCCGTCCGCCTTCGCGACGGACGCCTCGAACGCGCCGGGGTGCACGAGCGCCACGAAGCCGCTCACGTGGCCGAAGCCGAGCGACGTGGCGAGACCGGCCTTGACCGGCTTGCCGGCCGCGGCACGGCCGAACGCGTCCTCGCCGCCGCCGATGCGCAAGGGCTTGCGCAGCCAGGTCATGTGGTCGTCCTTCGCGAGCTTCGGGTCGACGCAGTCGAGCGCCGCGTTCGCCGGGATGACGCCGGAGGCGAACAGCTGCGTCAGGCCGTTGACCTGGAAGATGCAGGCGCCGCCCTTCGCGTGGCCGGTGAGCGTCTTCTGCGAGATGACGAACAGCGGGTTGCCGTCGGCGCGGCCGATGGCGTGCGCCAGCGTGTTGTGCAGTTCGGACTCGTTCGGGTCGTTCGCGTTGGTGGACGTGTCGTGCTTGGAGACCACGGCCACGTCGTCCGGCGTGACGCCGAGCTTCGCGAGATCCCTCACCAGCTTCGAGTCGCGTCCGCCGAGGCCCGCCGCCAGGGCGCCGAGGCCCGGGGCCGGGATCGACGTGTGGGCGCCGTCCGCGTAGGAGTGGATGAATCCGACCACGCCGGCGACCGGCAGGCCCAGCTTGAGCGCGATGTCGCCGCGCGTGAGCAGGATCGTGCCGCCGCCCTGGGACTCCAGGAAGCCGCCGCGGCGACGGTCGTTCGCGCGGCTGAAGAAGCGCGCGTCGATGCCCTTGCCGTACATCTCGGCGGAGTTGGCGGTCGCGTTCATGTTGCCGAAGCCGATCACCGATTCCACGCCGATGTCGTCGATCGCGCCGGTGACGACGAAGTCGGCCTTGCCGAGCGCGATCTTGTCGGCGCCTTCCTCGAGCGACACCGCGGCGGTGGCGCAGGCGGAGACCGGCTGGATCATGTTGCCGTAGCCGCCGATGTAGCTCTGCATGACGTGCGCGGCGACGACGTTCGGCAGCGCCTCCTGCAGGATGTCCGTCGGGATCTCGTGGTTGAGGAAGCGGTCGAGGTAGAGCTTGCGCATCGATGCCATGCCGCCGAAGCCGGTGCCCTGCGTGGAGGCGACGAGCGACGGATGGATCGCCTGGAGGATCTCCGCCGGGTTGAATCCGGCCGACAGGTACGCGTCCACGGTGGTGACGATGTTCCACAGGGCGATCCTGTCCACGTCGCCGACCATCGAGGCGGGGATGCCCCACTTGACCGGGTCGAAGCCCTTCGGGAACTGGCCGCCGACCGTGCGGGTCATGGCGGCGCGGCGCGGCACGCGGATCATCGAGCCGGCGTGGCGGGTCACGTTCCATTCGCCGGACTCGTCGTCGCGGGCGATGGACGTGTGGGCCTCGTCGAGCTTGACGTATTCGCGGGCGACCTGCTCGGTGGGCACGGAGAAGGTGACGTCGTGGTCAAGGTAGACCTCGGCCTCCTCCTCGTCGGCGCCGTCCTTGTAGTCGTTGCCCATGCCCTCCTCGAACGGGCGGATGCCGGAGCGGGCCACGACCTCGTCGTGGTAGCGTTCGGCGATGTCCTCCTCGGGCACGAGGTTGCCGTCGGTGTCGTACCAGCCGGGCTTCGGGCTGTCGGCCCAGGTGAGCAGGCCCATGTTCCAGGCGAGTTCGAGCACGGCGCCGGCGTTGAGGTCGACGGTGCCGTCCGGGTGGATGCCGAGTTCGGCCTGGGCGCGCGTGCGGCCGGAGCCCCACGGGCCCAGTTCGCCGACGGACACGATGACGATCTCGTCCTCCGGGCGGGCGGTCACGCCGGCCCAGTCGGCGAGGTCCACGTGCGGCTGGTGCGGGACGTGCGGGGTGGGCAGCGCCTTGATCCGCTGCCCACGGGGCGCGTCAAGCGAAGAGTCCAGCGGACTCTTCGTAGCGCCATCCGTTTCCTGCCCGCTACGGCCGGAACCGGACTGCGCCGCCGCGTCCGCCTCGGCTTCGGCACGCAGCGCCTTGATGTCGATCGGCTCGGAGCCGAGACCGCCGGTCAGATCCACGTCGAGCGGGGCCTCGACCGCGGCGGCACGCGAGTCGGCGGTGCACAGGTCGAGCAGCTTGGCGGCGATCTGCGCGGTGGAGTACGTGTGGATGCCGTGGCGTTCGACGACGGCGACGAGCGGGTCGTTGCCGCCCATCAGGCCGGTGCCGCGCACCCAGCCGATCTTCGGGTGGGCGAAGGTGACGCGGTCCGACCAGGCGTCGCGCTCGGCGCGGGCGCGGTTGACGATCGCATCGAACGCGGACTTGACCTCGCCGTACGCGCCGTCGCCGCCGAACACGCCGCGGTTCGGCGAACCGGGCAGCACCACGTGCAGCTTGTGCTGCACGTCGGTGTCGGCGCCGATCTTCGCCAGTCCGGCGATCGCGCGCTCGACGCCCCACAGCATGAGGCGGGCCTGCGATTCGAACAGTTCGCCGGAGTCGGCGAGCGTGCCGTGCACCGGCGGGGCGGCGAACGGGAAGAACAGGGTCGGCTCGTAGGCGGGCTTGAGGATCGTGGTGGTCGCGCCGGTCGTCTTCTTCTGGACGTTGCCCACCCAGTCCACGAGCGCATCCACGTCGCGGAAGCTGGACAGGTTCGCGGGCACGAGCCACAGCTTGGCGTCGCCGGTGGCGTGCTCGCGGTACGCCTGCTTCGCCCATGCCTTGATGGACGGCCTGAAGCTGTGCGAGGTGGCGATCACGGTGGCGCCGCCGGCGAGCAGGCCCTCGACCACCTGGGCGGCGATCGAGTTCGGGCTCACACCGGTGACCACGGCCACGTCGTCAGCGAAGCGGGAGGCGGCGTCGCTGGACGAGGCCGGTTCGAGCGCTTCGGAGGCGATGCGCTCGAACGCGGACTTGAGCGTCCCGTCGTCGGCCTTCGCCGCGAACCACCGGGCTTCGTCGGCGACGGCCTTGCCGAGGCCGATGAAGCTGCCGGCGAGCGCGTCCGCGTCGTCCTCGTAGTAGGCGCGGGCGAGGTCCTCGCGGGCGGAGGCCCAGCGGTCGTCGAAGAGGATGGCCTTGTTCGCGTCGAAGCGGGGTTCGACCTGCTTGGGCCAGTCGGAGCCGAGTTCGGCGCTGACGGCCGCGACCACGGCCGCGTTCTCGTCCTCGCCGGCCTCGGGCGCCGGGGCGGCCACACCGAGCTTGCCGAGGACGAATCGCGCGGTGGCGGCGAGCACGCCGTTGGCGCCGGTGACCTTCTCGGCGAACGCGTCGAGCGCGGCGGAGTCGACCACGGCACCACCCGCGGCACCGCCGGCGGACGGCTTGGAGACGGCCACGCCCTTGGTCTGGCCGACGAGGGCGACCGCGTCGTCGATGAGCTTGTCGGCGGCGGCCGCGTTGGCGGCGGCGCCGGTCGGCAGCTTGGCGAGGTCGCCGCCGCGCGAGCTGGAGCCCTCACGGGTGTCGAGCAGGAGCGCCGCGGTGGTGGCGGCCACCCAGCCTTCGCCGAGTTGCCATACGCCGGTCACGCGCTCGCGGATGTGCGCCGGCTTGACGCCGGCCGCGCCGAACAGGGCGCGCAGACGGTCGCGGATCGCGTCGGAGAGGACCGGGCCGAACGGCTTGTAGTTCGGGGCGGCCTTGTTCACGATCTGGGCGAGCTGGGTGAGCGTCGCCTCGGCGGCGCCGTCCACGCTGGCCACGCCCAGCTCGGAGCTGATGTCCATGAGCAGCTGGTTGCGGCGGGAGGACACGCCGTTGGTGAGCGTGTCGGTGGTGTCGGAGGCGCCGATCTGGTCGAGGCGCACCTTGGCCGAGTAGGCCATGAGCACGCCGATTGCGTCGGCGGCCTTGAACGGCAGGTCGGCGACGGGGCCGGACGCCCCCTCAGCCGGCTGCGCCGGAGCCGCCTCGACGGCCGGGACGGGAGCGGGCGACGGAGCCGGGGCCGCGGGCTGCGCCGGAACCGCCGGAGCCGAGCCGAGTTTGGCGACGGCGGAATCTTGCACGCTATCGCGTGCAACTTCGCCTACGGACAGTCCACCGGACTGTCCGTTTGACGGCTCAGCCACGGATTCGTCCTCGCTTACCAGCGAGTCCGAATCCGTCATATACACACGCCCTTCATCGCGGCCCACGTTGTAGACGGTGACGTCGGTGCCGGCGAACTCGGGCAGACGGAGGGTCTTGGCGCCGAGGTTGGCGAGGGTCGGCGCGTTGCCGAGGCCGACCTCCACGTACTCCTCCACGCCGAGGCCGCCCTGCGCGGCCTTGTGGAAGAGCAGCGACTGGGTCTCGATCCAGCGCACCGGGGAGGCGAACTGCCAGGAGAGCAGTTCGGTGAGCAGCAGGCGGCCGAGCTTCTGGTCGTCGGCGGCGTAGGAGTCCCACACGGCCGGATCGTCGAGCGCGGCCTTGATGCGCTCGGAAGGCACGACCTCGAGGATCTTCGCCGCGAATTCCTTGGTCATCTCGAACGGCGTGGCCACGAGGTTCGGGATGTAGCGGCCGACGAGGCGTCCACGGTAGTCGATGTGTGCGGGAAGCAGCGCGTCGAGCTTGTCGCGGAACTCGGGCACGCCCTTCCTGAGCAGCGTGGAGTGGAACGGCACGTCGATGCCGGGCACGAGCATGAACGCCGGCTTGCCGCCCGCCTCCTTGGCGCGGCGGTTCGCGTCCGCCTGCAGCGCCTTGAGGCCCGCGATCGTGCCGGCGACCGCGTACTGCGCGCCCGCCAGGTTGTAGTTGACGATCTGCAGGAACTCGCCGGTCTGCTCGGCCACGGATTCGACGTACGCCTTCACGCCATCGTCGCCCACGCCGAACTGGTTCGGGCGCAGCGCTCCCATGCGGTAGTTGGAGCGGCCCTGCGCGTCGCGCGGGATGAGGTGGTGCATCGTGGAGCCGCGGTGGAACACGAGCTCGAGCACGGTCTCCAGCGGGATCACGCCGGCGAACGCGGACAGCGCATTGTATTCGCCGAGCGAGTGGCCGGCGAAGTAGGCGGGCCAGATGTCGCTGCCGGCTTCGCGCAGGCGCGCGGTCTGCGCGAACGCGACGGTGGCGAGCGCGACCTGCGTGAACTGCGTGAGGTTGAGCAGGCCCTCCGGGTGGCGGTAGGTGACGCCGTTGGCGGTGAGCTCCTTGGGGTTGTCGCGCACGAGGGCGAGAATCGAGAATCCGAGCCTGTCACGGGTGAGCCTGTCGGCGCGCTCCCACACGTCGCGGGCGGCGGGCGACTTGGCGCGCTCGTCCAACACCATGCCCTGCTTCTGGATGCCCTGGCCGGGGTAGACGAACGCGGCCTCGGGGGCGCGCACCAAGGCGGTGCCGCGGGAGACGAGCTGGCCGTCGATGCGGCAGGTGACCTCGAGGGTCATGCCGCCGTGACGCACCTTGCCGACGCGTTCGACGGAAATCTCGACCTCGTCGTTCAGCTGGACCATGCCGTACATGTTGTAGGTCCAGCCGGCGATCTCGTAGTGGGCGCCCTTCTCGTCGGCCGCCTGCACCGCGTGCTGGGCGGTGGCGGACAGCCACATGCCGTGCACGAGCGGCGCGGCGAGGCCGGAGATCGCGGCGCCACGCTTGGAGGTGTGGATCGGGTTGAAGTCGCCGGAGGTGCGGGCGAACGCGGTCATGTCGTTCGGCGCGGTCACCTTGACGCGACGCAGCAGACGGCGAGGCGTGGATTCGATCTCGTCGTGCTTCGCGTCGCCGAACTCCGGGGCGTCGGCGGGCAGCGCGTCGGAGTAGACGCGGCCGCGGATTGCGAAACGTTCGGTCTCGCGGGCGAGCAGCGTGCCGTCGGCGGCGGTGTGGATCACGTGGATGGTGACGACGCGGCCGGATGCGGACTCGAAGTAGTCCTCGGCCCAGGAGGCGAGCGTGACGGTCTCGCCGACGTGCTTGAGCAGTTCGTCCTCGGTTTCCTCGAGTTCGATGAGGTGGTCGAGGTGGACGGCGTTGAGCAGGCCCTCGATGACCGGGTATCCGTTCACGGACACGGAGCCGAGCGCCGCGTAGATCGCCGGCCAGGCGGGGCCGACGAGCGCGTCCGGCGCGATGCGGGAGGCGCGCAGCGTGCCCGGCAGGGCGCCGCCGGTCGCCGCCTCGTGGTCGTAGCCGAGGTTCGCAGAGAACGTGTACCGCGCGGTGGCGATACCGAACGGGTGATCGGCGTCGCGCGTGCCGTCGATCTCCGGCATCGCGGTCAGCTTGTCGCCGGTGATGGCGGTGTTGCCGATGCCGGCGGTGGCGGCGAGCATCGCGTACACGTCCGGGATCAGGCGTTCGCGGTTGACGATCGGCATGCCGCCGGTCGCGTCGGCCGGCACGGTGAGCGGGATGACGATGTCGCGCACGGCGTGCTTCGACTTGCCGCCGTCCGGATCGTCGTCCCAATACGTGTCGAGATGGATGTCGAGGTCGTATTCGCCGTTCGCGGCGTCCACGGCGCGGATCTCGTAATCCTTGTCGCCGAGCCTGGTGCCGTACGCCGGGTTGTCGGTCACGTGGCCCACCCAGGAGATGTTCGGCGACTTGCGGATGAAGTCCTCGGCGTTTTCGGCCTCGCCGAGCGTCGCGTACTCGTCCTCGGACACGGCGCCGGACTCCTTCGCGCGCTCCAGCGCGGCGGCCTCGAAACGGCCGAGGATGTCGGCCACCGGCTCGTCGACGGTGGTGATGCCGGCCACGGAGATCGGGCCGGGGATGACGCGCACGGAATCCGCGGAATAACGCGGGTCCTCGGACTGCCAGAGCTGATCCTGGCCCCACCAGCGCAGCAGGTCGTGGTCGATGACCGGCACGAACGGCATCGGCTTCGGGTATTCGCGCACGAGCACCGGGAACCACGCCTCGTCGGCCGGGGTGACCTTGAGCTCGGCGGCCTGCGGGTAGGCGGCGGCCAGCGCCTTGAGCGCGGGCGCCGGATCGGCGATCACGTCGTCGCGGGTCACGTCGAGCTTCGAATCGAACTCGCCGGAGTCCACGTCGGCCACACGCGCCTCGATGCGGTGGAGCAGGTCGAGGAAGCGGTCGGCGTACGTGTCGTCCACCCACGGGTAGGCGAGGTCGGCGAACCGCTGCGCCCACTGGAGGTAGGTCATCGAGGCGAGGTCGCCGAAGTACGGCTTCGCGGTGCGGTCCAGCGCGGCGATGATCTCGTCGCGGCGCGACTCGAGCTCCTCCGGGTGCTTCATGACGCGCACGAGCAGACGGCCGCACGCGGCGGAGGAGTTCTCCACCTCGTAGATGTCGGCGTGCAGGTGGCTCAGGCCGGACGCGACGCCGCCCACGGACCTGCCGGACGGCACCCAGCGCTCGCCGGCGGGGGCGAACGGGTCGTCGGCCGCGCCGGACGCGGCGACGGTTTCGGCGGTGATGCCGGGGGTCTTGACGAGCAGCTGCTTGACCTCGGGGCTGGTGTGCGCCTCCTTGGCGGTCATGACGGCGGTGCCGACGAGCACGCCGTCGACCGGCATGTCGGGCAGGCCGTAGGCGCGCGACCACTGGCCGGACAGGTAGTCGGCGGCGCGTTCCGGCGTGCCGATGCCGCCGCCGGCGACGAGCACGAGGTTGTCGCAGGCGCGCACTTCGGCGTAGGTGGAGGTGAGCAGGTCGTCGAGCGACTCCCAGCTGTGGTGGCCACCGGCGGCGCCGCCTTCGACCTGCATGAGGATGACGGTCGGGGCGACGGCCTTGGCGATGCGGATCACCTGGCGGATCTGGTCGACGGTGCCGGGCTTGAAGCTCACGTACGGCAGGCCGTCCTTCTTGAGCTGCGCGACGAGCGCCACGGCCTCGTCGAGCTCGGGCACGCCGGCGGAGACGACGACGCCGTCGATCGGCGCGCCGGACGCGCGCTTCTTCGGCACGATGCGGGAGGAGCCGAACTGGAGGTTCCACAGGTAGCGGTCCATGAACATGGCGTTGAACTCGACGGTGCGTCCCTCGTCGAGCAGCTCCTCGAGCCTGGCGACGTGACGATCGAACACCTCGGCGGTGACCTGGCCGCCGCCGGCGAGCTCCGCCCAGTAGCCGGCGTTCGCGGCCGCGGCGACGATCTCCGGGTCGACGGTGGTGGGGGTCATGCCGGGCAGCAGCACCGGCGGCTTGCCGGTGAGCTCGGAGAACTTGGTGACGAGGCGGTCGCCGGCGGGCGTCACCGCCACGCGCGGGGCGAACGCCTTCCAGTTCTGGGTACGACGCGTCTCGGCCTCGGCCGGGTCGAGCGTGGAGAGCGCGGCGCGCTCGGCGAGCGTGGTCGCCTCGACGACGCCCACGCCGGTGCCTTCGACCACGTTGCCGACGAGCTTGCCGAGCGTGGAGCCCGGGCCCATGTCCACGATCCACAGCTTGGCCGGGTCGGTGCCGGTCAGGGCCTCGCGCACGCGGGCGGCCCAATCCACGTGGTTGAGCAGCACCTCCTCGGCGAGCGCGCGGGCGCGGTCGGTGTCGAAGCCGCAGGCCTCGGCCCAGGCGACCGCCTGGTCGACGGCGGGCTTCATGAGCGGGGAGTGGAACGGCAGGGTCACGTCGAGGTATTCGAGCACGGGCGCGAACACGGCGCCGCCGCGCACCTTCTCCTCGCGCAGGCGGGCCTGCTTTTTGTGCTCCTTGGCGACTTCGACGGCGAAGGCGGCGAGGTCGTCCGGGAAGCCGGAGATCACGTGGTGGTTGGCCGAGTTGGTCACGGCGATGGCGATGGGGCCGCGCGGGTTGTTGACGCGGGCGGCGAGCGCCTCGACCTGGGCGCGGGTGGCGCCGCGCACGGACAGCATTGGCGTGGCTTCGCCGTGCAGCGGGTTGAGGGCGAGTTCGCGGGCGGCGCGCGTGCCGGCGGCGCCGATGAGGGCGGCGGTGGCGAGGATCTCGTCGATCTGGTCGCGGGCGGCCTCGATGGAGCCGGCCGCTTCGATGGCCTTGGCCATGTGGACGGCGAGCACGCCCTGCGAGTGGCCGAGCACGGCGGCCGGCTTGGCGGCGGGCAGCGTGTAGCCGAGATGTTCCAGATCGATGAGCGCGCCGAGCTGGGTGAGGGCGATGCCCTCGACGGAGGCGGTGGCGTCGGCGGCCGCGCCGAGGCGGGCCGGGTTCGGCGTGAAGCCGAACAGGTCGACCGGGCGGCCGGTGGTGGCGAGCAGGTCGGCGTTCACCGGCGTGAGCTTCGTGTAGGCGGCGTCGACGTGCGCGTGCAGCGCTTCGGCGAGCGTCGGGTCGGTGGTCTGGTCGGCGAGCGCGACCGGCCACGGGGTGGACTGGCCGGCGAAGGCGAGCGCGTGCGGCGTCTCGCCCGCGGAGAGCTGGTCGAGGAAGAAGGTGGTCATTGGTGTTCCTTGTCTGTTGTTGCGTTACGTAAGTCTGTGGTTACGTTCTGTTATGCGGATGGCTCCGTCGTCGGACAGTCCACTGGACTGTCTTCCTCCTCGCGCTGATCGGTCTGCCGAGCGGACCGATCAGAGCGGCTGGTTGCCGTGGTGCTTATCGACCGGGCGGACGCGCCGTTTGGTGGCGAGCGTGGCGAGGGATTCGACGATCGCCTCGCGCGTCTGCTCGGGGTCGATCATCGCGTCGATCTGCCCGAGTTCGAGCGAGAGGTTCGCGTTGACGGTGGTCGCCTCGTAGTCGGCGATGTACTGCGCGCGCAGGGCTTCGACGTCGCGGCCGGACGCCTTGGCCTTGGCGAGGTCGTGGCGGTGGATGATGTTCACCGCGCCGGCAGCGCCGAGCACCGCGATCTGCGAGCTGGGCCATGCGAAGTTCATGTCGGCGCCGATGGCCTTGGAGCCCATCACGATGTAGGCGCCGCCGAACGCCTTGCGCAGCACGACGGTGACGAGCGGCACCTGCGCGTTGGCGTACGCGTAGATGACCTTCGCGCCGCGGCGGATGATGCCCGCGTGCTCCTGTTCGGCGCCGGGCTTGTAGCCGGGCGTGTCCACGAGCGTGACGACGGGCAGGTTGAACGCGTCGCACAGGCGCACGAACCGGGCGATCTTCTCGGAGGAGTCCACGTCGAGGATGCCGGCGTTCACGTTCGGCTGGTTCGCGACGATGCCGACCGGGTGGCCGTCGATGCACGCGAAGCCGACGAGCGCGGACGCGGCGAACAGTTCGTGCACCTGCACGAATTCGCCGTAGTCGGCGATGCAGCGGATCACGTCGAGCATGTCGTAGGGCTGGCGGTCGTTGTCGGGCACGATCGTGGCGAGGCGTTTGGCGGTCTCGCGTTCGGCGCGCGTGGCGGCGTACGCGTAGACCGGCGGGTTCTCGCCGCAGTTGGACGGCAGGTAGGCGAGCACGGTGCGCGCGTAGTCGATGGCGTCGGATTCGTCGGCGCCGAGGTAGTGCGCGACGCCCGACCTGCGGTTGTGGACCTCGCCGCCGCCCAGGTCGGCCATGGAGATGGTCTCGCCGGTCGCGGCCTTGACGACGTCCGGTCCGGTGACGAACATGTCGGAGTTCTCGCGCGTCATGATGATGAGGTCGGTCAGGGCCGGGCAGTAGACGGCGCCGCCCGCGCAGGGGCCGAGGATGAGCGAGATCTGCGGCACGAAGCCGCTCGCCTCGCACGTCTTGCGGAAGATGCGCCCGTACTGGGTGAGCGCGGCGACGCCCTCCTGGATGCGCGCGCCTCCGGAGTCGACGATGGCGACGATCGGCACCCTGAGCGAGATGGCCATATCCATGAGGTGGCAGATCTTCTCGCCTTCCGCGGTGCCGAGCGTGCCTCCCTTGACGGAGAAGTCCTGCGCGTAGACGGCGACCTTGCGCCCGTAGACGAGGCCGAATCCGGTGATGACGGCGGCGCCGGCCTTGCCGGCGTTGATGTCGCCGCCCTGGAAGCGGCCGATCTCCTCGAAGCTGCCGGTGTCGAACAGCAGGTCGAGGCGTTCGCGCGCGGTCTTCTTATGCTTGGCGTGCTGTTTGTCGCGCGCGCGGTTCTCGGCGTCGCGCGCGAGTTCGGCGGCCCTGACGACGGCCGCGCGCAGCGGCTGGCGTCCGTCGGCGCCGTTCGCGGCGGAACCGTTCGCGGATGGTTCCGCGACCTGCTTCACGGCGTCGCGCACGGCGGGCATGTTGACGATGTCGGTCATTCCGCGGCCTCCTTGTCCTTGTCGGCCGCGTCGGCGCCGTCGGCGGCCCGCGGCCCGCCGGCCGAGCCGGACGCCCCAACCACGTCCAGCGTGACCAGCGTGTCGCCGGCTTCGACGCCGTCGGCCGGGCCGACGAAGATCTTCTTCACCGTGCCCGCGGCCGGCGCGTACACGTAGTTCTCCATCTTCATCGACTCGAGCACGACGATCAGGTCGCCCTTCGCGACCTCCTGGCCCTCGGCCACGTTGACGCGCGTGACGACGGCCTGCATCGGCGAGGCGATGACGCCGGACTTCGCGCCGTCGTCCACGGGACGCGCCGCACCGGCCCCGGCGTGCGAGCCGGAGCCGCGCAACGGCTGCGTGGGCCGTTTCGCGCCGCGCGCCCGGGCGCCGCCGGTGAGGTTCTCGACGATGTCGGCCGGCACGGTGAGCTTGACGCGGCGGTCGTTCATCTCGATGACGAACGTCTCGGTGGGCTCCTTGGAGGATTCGCCATTGGCGCCGGACAGGGACGCGGGCTGGCCGGCGCGCGCCGCGTCGGCCTCGCGGTTGAGGTACGTGCGTTCCAGCCATTTCGTGCTCACGTCGAACGCGTGGCCGTGTTCGGCGGTGAACGCGTCGTCGCGGAAGATCTCCTTGAACAGCGGGATCGGCGTCGGCACGCCTTCGATGACCATCTCGTCGAGCACGCGGCGCACGCGCGCCACGGCGGCGGCGCGGTCCTGCGCGGTGACGACGACCTTGCCCATCATCGAATCGAACTTCGGCGAGACGGTGTCGCCCTGCGTGACTCCGGTGTCGATGCGCACGCCGGGGCCGGACGGCCAGACGATGCGTTCCAGCGTGCCGGAGGACGGCGTGAGGTTCGTGGCCGGATCCTCGGAGGTGATGCGCAGTTCGAAGCTGTGGCCGCGCGGTTCGGGCGCGGGCGTGAGCGCGCCGCCGGCGGCGATGTCGAGCTGTTCGCGCACCAGGTCGAGGCCGCACACCTCCTCGGAGACGGTGTGTTCGACCTGCAGGCGCGGGTTCACCTCGAGGAAGTAGACCTTGCCGTTCGGGGTGACCATGAACTCGCAGGTGCCCAGGCCCGTGTAGCCGACCGTTTCGAACAGGCGACGCGAATACTCCTTGAGCGTTTCGGTCACCTTGTCGGGCAGGAACGGGGCGGGCGCCTCCTCGACGAGCTTCT
This sequence comes from Bifidobacterium platyrrhinorum, assembly GCF_010667645.1. GTDB lineage: Bacteria > Actinomycetota > Actinomycetes > Actinomycetales > Bifidobacteriaceae > Bifidobacterium > Bifidobacterium platyrrhinorum. Next base: position 196,550 of record NZ_WHZV01000002.1, on the reverse strand, counting down.
GGTTGCGCCGCTGCAGCGAGCAGTCGCGCGTGGAGTAGACGGTGAAATTGCCATGGGAGTCGCGGCCGGACTGGGTCTCGACGTGGCGCGCCTTGTCGATGAACTTCTCGATGAAGTACTCGTCGAGGTCGCCGCCCTCGAGCGCGTCGTGGTTGGTGTAGAAGCGGCGCAGCTCCTCGTCGTCGCGCACGACGGTGATGCCGTGCCCGCCGCCGCCGTCGGTGCGCTTCATCATGATCGGGTAGCCGTGCGTGTGCGCGAAGTCGAGCAGTGTGCGGATGTCCTTGACCGATTCGGACAGACCGGGCACGGGCGGCACCTTGGCGCGCAGCGCGACGCGGCGCGCGGTGATCTTGTCGCCGAGCTCGGTGAGCGCGGTGTGGTGCGGCCCCACCCAGATCGCGCCGGCGGCCTCGACCTTCGCGGCGAAGGACGGCACCTCGGAGAGGAACCCGTAACCGGGGTGCACCGCATCGGCGCCGGAGCGCTTCAGGATGTCGATGAGCAGGTCCTCGTTGAGGTACGTGTCCTGGTAGGTGTCGCCGGTCAGCAGGTACGCCTCGTCGGCCAGGTCGACGTATTGCGCGTCGCGGTCCTGTTCGGCGTACACGGCCACCGTGGCGATGCCCATCTCGCGCGCGGTGCGGACCACGCGCAGGGCGATCTCGCCACGGTTGGCGACGAGTAGTTTCTTGACGATATTCCCCATATCGTCAGATTCTGCTCCCGAAGATTGACGCTTTCAATCGAAACGTCTACAAAACGCGATGCGAAGTTTTGTTACCTTCCACAAACGTCACCGTAGCTTTCCGGTTTTATGCTCATGGGCAACACCGGCGGTGGTTCGTGGCCCGTTGTCGTTTCGGGGACGCGGCCGCCGCGCCGGGAAGGCCGCGGATCGTCCTGCGGCCGGACGGACGGGACCGGGATCCGCCGGGTTCCGGATCCGTCCTCTCACGAGAAGGGAACCAATCTCATGCAGTCCAACACCCCCGCGCCCGCCGCGCCATCGTCCGCCGCCAAGTCCGTCTCCACCGCGCGCCGCATCGCCGCCGTCTCCTGGAAGCCCCTGCTGTTCGCGGTGCTCATGTGGGTCTCCGCCGCCGCGGGCGAGATCCCGATCCCGGGCACGCCGGTGCCGATCACGTTGCAGACCTTCGTCGTCATGCTCGCCGGCCTCATGCTCACCTGGCGCCAGGCCGGCGCCGCCGTCGCCGCGTACCTGGCGGCCGGCGCCGTGGGACTGCCGGTGTTCGCCGGCGGTGCCTCCACGATGGCGCTGGTCGGGCCGAGCGCCGGATTCCTGCTCGGCTTCCTGCCGGGCGTGATCGTCATCGCCCTGGTCAAGGGCGGGGCGCGTGCCAAGGGTGCCGCGGCAATGCTCCTCACCGCATTGCGGTACTTCGCGGCCGCGTTCCTCGGCGGCGTCGTGGTCGTCTACGCGTTCGGATTCCTCATCCAGTCCGCATTGACCGGCGCGCCGCTCATGGTCGTGGCCCTCGCCTCGATGGGCTTCGTCGTCGGCGACATCGTCAAGGCCGCCGCCGCCTCCCTCGTCGCCGCCGGTCTCGCCAAGCTCCGCTGAGTTTCTTCGCCGCTCTCGAGAATCGGGGACACTGGGAATCGCTCAGTGTCCCCGATTCTCGAAGGCAACGGCTTTCTCGAGAAATCGGGACGCTGAGAGTCTCTTAGTGTCCCGATTTCTCGATACCTAGGATGATTTCGAGAAATCGGGACGCCCACAACAGCCGACGATATCTCCGAGGGGAATCACCACGGGAAACCACCATGGCCCCACGGGAAACCACCGCAAAGAACCCACGGGAACACCCCCACACAGTATCCCCACGGAACCACCGCGGGGATACTTTTATTGCAGCAATCCCACTTCGCTGGCGAGGAGGGATCTCACGTCGCCGTTGTCGGTGCGCACGCTGATCGACGCATCGTCGTTGAGGGCGATCACCTCGCCGTGCACGGCGCTGCCGTCGATGAGCTGCGCGTCGATCGTGCGCCCCATCATCCAGCACACGCGGCCCATCTCCTCGCGCAGCGACTCGGCCTGCACCGCAGGATCCTGCACGAACGCGCCCAACCGCCGGCGCAGGGACGTGACGATCCCGGAGATGATCGCGTCGCGCAGCTCGTCGACGGGCGGCAACGGCCCCACGTTCATCTGCAGGGACGTGGCCTGCGGCGTGGGCAGACGGTCGGCGGGCATCATCAGGTTGATGCCGACGCTGCACACCACCGCCTTGTGCGTGACGTCGTCCGGCAGCGGCAGCACCTCGGTGACGGTGCCGCCCAACTTGAGGTCGTGGCAGTACAGGTCGTTCGGCCATTTGATGCGGAACCCGCAATCCTCCTCGTACGGGCGCGCGCCGCACGCGTCGAGCGCCTTCCCCAACGCGTCCATGGTGGACAGTCCGGCGATCATCTCCAGCCATCCGTTGGCCATCTCGTCGTCCGCGACGGACGTGGGGATGACGGTGACGAACGTGGCGGTCAGCGACTTGCCCGGCGCGGTGATCCACTGGCGTCCGAACCGCACGAGCGCGTTGCTCAGGTAATCGGCCGTGATGACGGTGACCGGCAGGCCGAGGTCGCTGGACAACGCGATCTCGCGGCGCCCGATCATGTCGCGCGCGTCGGCGTGCGTCGAACCGGATTCGGCGAACGCGACCACCCCATCCGCAAGCGCCCGGGTCTTGTCGAGCCGCGGCACTGCGACTTTCAGCAATGAAATCATGGGCAACACCATACGCCCGGGCGTCTACCCGCGCCAATGCCCGCCCGGCGCACGGGCATCCCGTCGCCACGTATGCGTTCGCCAGGTCGCGGGGCGCAGCCCGCATCGCCCGAAGCCGTTTCCGCCCCGCCGGTAGAATACTGCCCTATGAGTGATGTCACCGCGAACCCTTCCGCTTCGGTCGATTCCGCCGCCACCGCCGCAGGATCCGCGACCGGTGCCGCCGCCGGCCGTCGCCGGTCGCGCCGCGGCGGCGCGGTCGGCCGGATCGGCGCGGCGGCGCGATGGGCGCTGGCCGTGATGGCCTGCCTGTGGCTGGCGTGGTGCACGGCCGTCGGACCGTTGTATTGGGAGGATTCCTCGATCGCCGCGTTCGGCTGGCCGAACGCGTTGTACGGCGTCACGGCGTTCGTCGCGTATCTGCTCATCATCGTGGCGCTGGTCAGGCGGGGACGCCGCGAGCCGCTGTTCGGACGGACCTCCGCCGCGCCCGCCGGTGCGCTCACGCCGCGGCGCTTCCCGCCAGTCCGGCCCGGTTCCGGCCATGACGCCACCGTCAACGACGTCGCCAACGGCTCCCCCGTCACCAACGAAACCAACAAAACCAACGGAATCAACGGCACCGACGATCCCGCGCCGCGCACCCGTCGCGCGCGCCGGACGGCGGCCGCGCGCACCGGCCTGACGCGTGCGCGCATGTTCCTCGCGCGTTGGACGGTGCGCCTCACCGACCGCCGCTGGAAGATCTGGACCATCCTGTTCGCCGGATGGCTGTGGGTGCCGACCACGCTGCTCGCCGCGTTCGGCGCGGACCTGCGCAGCCAGGCGCGCGAGTTCAGCTGGGCCTGGAACCAGTGGACCGGCTTGAAGCAGCCGTACATCGGCTTCTTCTCGTTCGCCCCGATGGACATCTACCCCACCGCGCACTACCTGTGGCCGGCCGACCCCACGTACCTGACCGACCAGCACAACATCGTGCTCACCCTCTGGTACGGCTCGACGATGGCCGCGAGCCGCCATCTGACCGGCTCGAACGACTGGGGCGTCATCGTGCTCGCGGCCGTCCAGTTCCTGTTCGCCGTCTGCTGCACGGCCGCGACCGTGCACCGCTTCCTCAACCTGCCGTGGCTGCGGCGTTGGGACGTGCGCACGTCGCGCGACGATTTCGCGCATCCCGAGCGCGGCCTGTCCGTGCGGCCGCGGCGTTTCGCGCACCCGGAGATGGGCACGCGCCCGGCCCTGCCGCCGCAGGCCGCGCATGCCGGCGTGCGTCTGGCGGTCCTGCTGTTCTTCCTGGTCTGCCCGCTGCCCGTGTTCGCGACCATCTCCCTGACCAAGTCGCCGCTGTTCGCGTTCGCGTTCCTGTGGGCGTTCGGCATCTGGTACGAGCTGTACGCGACGGGCGTGCTGTCCGGTTCCCGCCGCACCGTGATCCGTCTGCCCCGCCGCACGTTCGCCGCGTTCGCCGCCGCGAACTGCGTGATGCTCATCTCCGCGAAATACGCGTGGTACGTGCTCGTGTTCGAATTCGTGCTCGCGATCCTCGCCGACCGTCGCCGCTGGGCCACGTACGTGGCCGCGCTGCTGCTGCCCACCGTGCTCATCCATGGCGGCATCTCGCTGGCCGTCTCCTCGGGCCGGATCATCGGCGGCGACCCGATCGAAAGCCGCGGCGTGCAATTGCAGATGATCGCCCGCGTCGCGCAGCGCGACCCCGATTCCATCCCCGATTCGGCGCGCGAGGAGCTCGCGCCGGTGTTCAACCTCGACCAGATGGCCGACGCCTACTTCCCGCAGGACGCCGATCCGGTGAAGTCCTCCGGCATCCAGTCGAAGAAGGTGAGCTACCGCTGGCGTTCGGTGAAGCCCGAGGACATGAAGGGCTTCAACCAGGCGTGGCTGGAGATCGTCAGGGCGAACCCGGTGGTGGCGATGGACGCGCTGATGGCGAAATGCTACGGCTACTTCGACATCGCCGACCTGCCGTACGTGTCGATGGACTACTACGTGAACAGCGACTACGTGCAGCACAATTCCACGTGGATCAAGTACGTGAACCACGATTGGCGCGACTGGGTGGCGTGTGTCGCGAAGTCGTGGGGTTCGATCCCGGTGCTCGGCTGGGTGACGCACGGCAACTGCTACGTGATCGCGACGCTGCTCATCGGCGCGGCCGAGGTGGTCCTGCGCCGTTGGCGCGCATTGGCCTGGCATCTGCCGCTGCTGCTGCTCATGGGCGTGATGATCACCGCCCCGGCGAACGACTTCGAACGCCACATGCTGCCGGTCGCGTTCTGCTTCGCCTTCCTGTGTCTGACGTTCCACCGCGATTCGCGCAAGGCGGCGGACGGCGACCGCTGACGGGTTTCCGGGTTCCGACCGTCCGCATCCCGAGCCCGGGTTACTACACTGGGGGCCATGACTGATTTCCTGGACCTGCTGACGCGCGACGCCTCCGCCGCGGACGACGACGGCGCGGCCGCGCGGCTGGCGAAGGTCGCGTTCGAATGCCTGGCGTCCGGCCTGTCCGACGACCGCGTGGCGTCGTTGCTGCGCGCGCTCGGCTTCGACGGCGCGTTCGCCTGTTTCGCGATCGCGGGACTGCCGGCGGCGACGGTCGAGGCGACGTCGCGCGACGTGACGCGCGCGGTCGTCGATCTGGGCGGCGACAAGCCGCTGATCGGGGTGCGCGACGGCGTCGTCGCCGCGCTAGTCCGCGTGGAGGCCGCCGCGAGCCCCGAGGTGACGTGCACGTCGGTCGCCGCGGCGTTCGACACGACGTCCACGCCGATCTGCCTCGGCCCGGTCCGTCACGGCGTGTCCGGCGCGGTCGCGACGCTGGGCGCCGCGTTGACGACGCTGCGGGCGGCGCCGGCGATGCCTCCCCGCCCGCGCGCGGCCACGCCGTTGCGCGCGGAGGAGGCGCTGCCGGAACGCGCCTTGCTCGGCGACGCGGACGCCCGCCGCGAACTCGTCGACGTGGTCTACGGTTCGCTCGCCGGCGACAATCCGGACGATCCGACGATGCTCACCGTCTCCACGTTCCTCGCCTCGGGGGGATCGCTGGAGACGACGGCGCGCACGCTCAACGTGCATCCGAACACGGTGCGCTACCGGTTGAAGCGCGCGGCCGACACGACCGGATGGGACGCGACGAACCCGCGCGAGGCGTACGTGCTCACCACGGCGATCGCGCTGGGGCGGATCCATGCGGCCCGAGGATGAGGGGGCGAACGAACGTTTGATGGATATGCGAAGACCCTCGGTTCCTTCGCGGAACCGAGGGTCTTCTGTGCGGCTTATGCGCAACGAGCTACGCTCGCGACGCTATCGCTGCTCGCTATTACACAAAGCCCACCGGGCTTTGCGTCAGGCGATCACGGACGGATCGACCGGGATGCCGGGGCCCATCGTGGAGGTGATGGTCGCCTTGGTGATGTAACGGCCCTTCACGGTGGCCGGCTTGAGGCGCTTGACCTCTTCGGCCACGGCGTGGAAGTTCTCGTCCAGCGCGTTCTCGGCGAAGGAGGCCTTGCCGATGAGGAAGGAGAGGTTGCCGTTCTTGTCCACGCGGAACTCGATCTTACCGGCCTTGATGTCCTTGACGGCCTTGGCGACGTCCATGGTCACGGTGCCGGTCTTCGGGTTCGGCATGAGGCCACGCGGGCCGAGCACGCGGCCCAGACGGCCGACCTTGCCCATCATGTCCGGGGTGGCGACGACGGAGTCGAAGTCGAGGAAGCCGCCCTGCACCTTGGCGATCAGGTCGTCGTCGCCGACGATGTCGGCGCCGGCCTCGGCGGCCGCGGTGGCCTGCGGGCCACGGGCGAAGACGAGGACCTTGACGGTCTTGCCGGTGCCGTGAGGCAGGCTCACGGTGCCGCGGACCAGCTGGTCGGCCTTGCGCGGGTCGACGTTCAGGCGGAGCACCGCTTCGACGGTCTCGTCGAAGTTGCGGGCCGGCATGCTCTTGAGCAGCGCGATGGCCTGGTCGGGGGTGTACAGGTTGTTACGATCGACCTTCTCGGCCGCTTCGCGGTACTTCTTGGAATGCTTAGCCATCTGTCCTTCTCCTTATCAGTCGGTCACCGTGATGCCCATGGAACGGGCGGTGCCTTCGATGATCTTCATGCCGGCTTCGATGTCGCGGGCGGAGAGATCGGCCATCTTGGTCTCGGCGATCTCACGGACCTGCGCCTTGGTGACGGAACCGACCTTGTGGGTCAGCGGGTTCTCGGTGCCCTTGTCGATGCCCGCGGCCTTCTTCAGCAGCGCGGCCGCCGGCGGGGTCTTCAGGATGAAGGTGAAGGAACGGTCTTCGTACACGGTGATCTCAACCGGGATCACCTGGCCCATCTTGTCCTTGGTCTTGTCGTTGTAGGCCTTGCAGAAGTCCATGATGTTGACGCCGTGCGAACCCAGCGCAGGACCCAGCGGCGGGGCCGGGTTGGCCTTGCCAGCCTGAATCTGCAGCTTGATCAGCGCGGAGACTTTCTTCTTGGGAGCCATGTTATGGTTCTTCTTTCTATAACGCGGTGCAGCCGGTCGCCGCCCGTCCGCTCGCATCCGCGACGGAACGCGCACGGTCGCGCGGTCTCCTCCCGCAACTTATATTGCTGTGCTGTGCTAGCGGGTCTCCCCTCCAGACACAAGCTTTCCCATTATGCCGAGCCACCACGACAAGGCCGCGCGTCCGTGCCGCCGGCGCGCCGCGGCGCGGGCGGACGCGAAAGGGGCCGCCAGGAGGAACTCCCGACGACCCCTCAGAACCGCTTTCCCGCGCGCCGTCACGCCATGCCGTCAGACGCCATGCATGTCACGCCGCCGCGCGGTGCCGGTCATCTCACTTCGAGCCTTCGTGCTGGACCTGCGCCTTGCGCACGGACTCCTCGGCGGAGGCGATGATGTCCTCGGCCGACAGCGGCTTGAAGCGGCACCACAGCTCGAACGCGATGCCGATGACCAGCATGACGATGCCGGTCCACAGGTTGATCGCGATGCCGTTGGTGTCGGCGCCGTTCATGTTCGGCGCGACGATGCCCACGATCGTGACGATCACGCCGTAGATGATGAACAGGATGGCGATGAGCCGGCGCAGATCGTTGTTGCGCGCCGCCTTGACCGCCTGGTCCTTCTCGGCCTGAGTCAGCAGGTCCTTGCCCTGAGTCTCTTCTGCCATTGCAAACTCCTTAAGACGTTCCTACGTACTATGGGTCAACCCGACGGGTTTAGAAGAACGGGATGTAGAAGACGAGGCCGAGCACGAAGATCACGGTGCCCAGGATGAGCGGCTTCTTGTACCACGGGACCTTCACGGTGGCGACGTCCTTTCCGGCTTCCTTCGCGGCGCGCTTGGCGTCCTCGAGCTCCTCGGCGGAGGCCTCCTTGAAGTACTTGATGCCGTTGGTGCCGAAGGTCAGGCCCTCGAGCTCCTTGTCGGACTTGGCCTTGGTGAACGGCGTGAGCACCGCCGCCACGATCCAGGTGGCCAGGCAGGAGATGATGGCGCCGTACCAGGTCTCGGCGGTGGCGGAGCCGAAGATCGGGCTGCCGGCGGCGACGGACTGCAGGTACAGGATGTAGGTGATGAGCGGGGCGATGATGCCGCACACGTAGCCGACGGTGCCGGCGACGTTGGAGACGCGCTTCCACACCAGGCCGAGGATGAACACGGCGAACAGCGGGGCGTTGAAGAAGCTGAACAGCGTTTGCAGGTACGTCATGATGTTGCCGAACTGCGACGCGATCCACGCGGTGAACACGGAGATGAAGACGCCGATCACGGTGATGATGCGGCCCATGTTCAGGTAGTACTTGTCGTTCTGGCCGGGCTTGACGTAGTCCTGCCACAGATCGTAGGTGAACACGGTGTTGAACGAGGAGACGTTCGCGGCCATGCCGGCCATGAAAGAGGCCATCATGCCGGTGATGGCGACGCCAAGGACGCCGTTCGGCAGGTACATCTTGAACAGGTACGGGATGGCTTCGTTGTACTGCAGGACCGGGTGGTCGCCGGCGAACAGGTTGCCGACGGTGGCGGCCGCGATCATGCCCGGGATGATGATGATGAGCCAGATGACCATCTTCGGGATGGCGCCGAGGATAGGCGTCATGCGGGCGGCGGTCATGCTCTTCGCGGCGAAGGCGCGCTGCACCTCGGTGAAGTTGGTGGTCCAGTAGCCGAAGCCGAGCACGAAGCCGAGGCCCATGAGGATGGAGAACCAGTCGCCGCCGACCGGGTTGGTCACGTTGCCGAGACCGGTGCCGGCCCAGGCGTGGATGGATCCGGACCAGCCCTGCATGCTGTCGAGCTTGGCGGTCAGGCCGCTCCAGCCGCCCACGTGGGACAGGCCGATGACGGTGACCGGGATGAGGGCCGCGACGATGACGAAGAACTGCATGACCTCGTTGTAGATGGCGGAGGTCAGGCCGCCGAGGGTGATGTAGGCGAGCACGAACACGGCGGACACGATGATGGCGGTCCACTGGCTCCAGCCGAGCATGGCCTGGAGGATCAGGGCCATGGCGTACAGGTTGATGCCGGCCTGCAGGATGGTGGACACGGCGAAGCACAGCGACACGATGATGTGCGCGCCCTTGCCGAAGCGCTGGTACATGAACTCAGGCACCGAGCGCACGCCGGAGCCGTAGTAGAACGGCATCATGAAGATGCCGAGGAACACCATGCCCGGCACGGCGCCGATCAGGTAGTAGTGGATGGTCGGCATGCCGATCTGGGCGCCGTTGGCGGCCATGCCCAGGATCTCGGTGGCGCCCAGGTTGGCGGCGCAGAACGCGAGGCCTGCGATCCAGGCCGGCATCGAACGACCGGCGAGCAGGAAGTCCTCGGAGGACTTCTGCTGCTTGTGGATCGAATATCCGATCCAGACGATCATGGCGAAGTAGATGATGAGGATAAGCCAATCCACCCAGCTCAGCGACAGGCGAATCGCGGATTCCCCGGCAGCAAGATCAATCATGCCGCTCCCTCTTTCCTAGAGTTGTTCTTCCTCGAACACAGGCACCGGCGATCAATGCCGATGTTTGCGTTAGCGAGATGCAATATAGGTCCGTCGATACGATTTTGCAACTCGAATCGAACATTTTTATAGGCCAAAATAACATTCCCAAACAAAGTAAAACCATTTGAGAACATTCCGGTTGTTCATTTCGCGCATCCCGCTTCACGATGATTACGTAATCGGGTATTCCCCGCGTATCCGTGGAACCGTTGCCGCGTGGGGCGCATCGCGCGGCGCCGCACCGCACGCATGCGGTCCGCCCCGCGCATCGGCATGTGCGCCGCGTCACATTCGGGCGACCCCCACGGTGTGCGGAGTACCCCGCGCGCCGTCACAGCCGGCCCCCGGATGTCCTCCATCAACCACCCAAAGCAATATGAAACGTTCCACCCCGGCGTGTCGCGCCGCCCCCGCCCGCATACGAAAAATCCCCGCCATCAAGGCGGGGATTCCCAAAGCATTTCGGTTACTGACGTGCGATAACGCGTGTGTCGGCAAAGCGCACCGAGGGAAGGCGTACGAAGGTACGTCGACCGAGGGGCAATGCCGCCGACACTCCGTTAGCGTGCGTCAGTCGAGGCGCTGGACCTGGTTGAAGCCAAGCTCCACCGGCGTATCGCGGCCGAAGATGGACACGAGCACGGTGAGCTTCTGGGTGGTGGGCTCGACGTCGGAGACGACGGCGGCCATGGTGGCGAAGGGGCCGTCGGTGACGGTGACCTGGTCGCCGATGGCGTAGGAGACCTCGACGGTGCGCTTCTTGGCGGCGGCGGGCTTGTCGCCGGCCTTCTTGAGCGCCTCGGAGGCGATCATCGGGGCCATCATCTGGACGACTTCCTTGCGGGAGAGCGGGGCCGGGTCCTTGGTGGGGCCGACGAAGCCGGTGACGCCTTCGGTCTCGCGCACGATGCGGCGGGCGTTCTCGTCGGGCCACATGCGGATGAGGACGTAGCCGGGGACGCGCACGCGGGTGATGACCTTCTTGCCCTTCTCGGTGTGCTTCTCGACCTCTTCCATCGGCACTTCGATCTGGAAGATCTTGTCTTCGAGGCCGAAGGACTGGATGCGGGATTCGACGTTGGTCTTGACGCGCTTCTCGTAGCCGGAGTACGTGTGGAGCACGTACCACTTGCCTTCGAGGGTGCGCAGCGACTTGGAGAACGCCTCGACGGCGGCCTGGCCGGCGTCGGTGGCCTCGGCCTGTTCGGATTCGTTGGTCTCGGTCTCCTCATCGTCGTCGAGGGAGAGCGGGGTTTCGTCGTCGAGGGACGCGACGGGGGCGGCGACCTCGACATCGGAGGTGTCGGCGGCGGGCGCTGCAGCGGTCTCGGGGGTCTCGGCGGCCTGGGATTCGTCGGCGGCCGGTGCGGTGGCGGCGGGGCCTTCGGCCGGCTCGGTCTCCGGCAGGTCGGGCAGCGCGTCGAGGTTCTCGAGATTCACTTCATCACTCATGCGTTATTCACCTTCGGGTTCGTGCGTTCGCTGTAACGGATGGATCAGCCGAACACCCACAGCGTGAGCTTGCTCAGACCGTAATCCATGCCGGTCACGAGAGCCATCAGCAGCAGGACGAAGATGAACACGGCCAGCGACCAGAAGAAGAGTTCCTTGGCGGTCGGGGTCACAACCTTGCGAAGCTCGTCGATGATCTGCTTGATGAACAGACCGATCTGCATGAAGACGTTCGGCTTGACGGCCTTTTCGCTCTTGCTAGCCTTCGCCATATCCATCCTTCGCTTAGGGGTATCCGGAGAAACTTGGCAGGGAAGGCGGGACTCGAACCCACAACCTACGGTTTTGGAGACCGTTGCGCTACCAATTGCGCCACTTCCCTAGGTGAACTTCACCTCGGTTCCGCGTCCCTAGAGAACGCTTCGCCACGGCGAAAACCGCCAAGCAGATATAGTAGCGACTCCCCGGGATTTCGTCAATTCATGGTGTCCATATACGGGAAATCCCGTGGCAAAACCACGGGATTCCAACGAAATCACGGCATGTCGCGCATCACGCGGATCACGCGGATCACGCCGACGCGCACGGGGCGACCGGCTCCGGTCACGCCTCGACGTAGGCCTTCATGCGGCGCATGCCCTCGGCGAGCTGGTCGTCGGCCAGCGCGTAGGAGAAACGCAGGTAGCCGGGGGCGCCGAACGCCTCGCCGGGCACGGCGGCGACGTGCGCCTCGTCGAGCAGGGCGGCGGCGAACTCGGAGGAGGAGTGCGACACGGTGCCGTTCGGGCCGAGCGGCCTGCCGAGCAGCGCGGTGATGTCGGCGAACGCGTAGAACGCGCCGGTCGGCGTCGGGCAGTTCACACCCTCGATGTCGTTCAAGGCGGCGACGATCGCCTGGCGGCGCACGTCGAACGCCTCGCGCATGCGGTACACGGCGTCGAGCGGGCCGGAGACGGCGGCGATGGCGGCGCGCTGGGAGACGTTCGCCACGTTGGAGGTCATGTGGCCCTGCAGCTTGGCGGCGGCCTTGGCGACCGGCCCGGGCGCGATGAGCCAGCCGACGCGCCAGCCGGGCATCGCGTAGGTCTTGGCCACGCCGTTGAGCACGATGAGCTGGTCGCGCACCTCGGGCACGGCGGCGCCGATGTACGTGGTGCGCGCGTCGTCGTAGTTGAGGTGCTCGTAGATCTCGTCGGAGACGACCCACACGTGGTGCTCGATCGCCCACTTGGCGATGCCTTCGATCGTCTCGGCGCTCCACACGGCGCCGGTCGGGTTGTTCGGGGAGGTCACGATGATCGCCTTGGTGCGTTCGGTGCGCGCCGCCTCGATCGCGGCGAGGTCCGGCTCGAAGCCGCGGTCGGCCCCGGCGAACACCTCGACCGGCTTGCCACCGGCGAGCTTGACGGCCTCCGGGTAGCTGGTCCAGTACGGGGTGGGGATGATGACCTCGTCGCCCTCGTCGAGCAGGATCTGGAACGTCGAGTAGACGGCCTGCTTGCCGCCGTTGGTCACGACGACCTGCTCGGGGGCCACCTCGTAGCCGGAGTCGCGCAGCGTCTTGTCGGCGATGGCGCGGCGCAGCTCGGGCAAGCCCGGCGTGGGCGTGTACTTGTAGTTCTTCGGGTCGCGGCAGGCGGCGGCCGCGGCGTCGACGACGTAGTCGGGCGTCGGGAAGTTCGGTTCGCCGGCGCCGAAGCCGATGACGTCGAGTCCGGCGGCCTTCATGGCCTTCGCCTTGGAGTCGACGGCGAGCGTGGCGCTCGGGGTCACGTGATTGATACGGTCGGAGAGAGTCTGCCAGTCAGCCATAGTCATGGCTCCCACAATAAACCCGACGCGCGAGAAGCGCCATACCCTCACGGGTCGCCGCACCGCCCACCGCATCACCCGCCGAAGCGCGTTCCGCATCGCCCGCAGCATCGCCTCGCACGCGCCGCCGCGGAACGCGCCGGACGTGCACGGCACGTGGTGAAATGGAGGCGGTAACCGGACACCGTCCGCCGGGATGTCGCAGGGCGCGGGGTGACCGCCGACGCCGTGGGAGACACCGAGGAGACGAGATGACCACACGAAGGGGTTCCGAAGGCAGGCGCGCGCCGTCGCGACGCGCACCGCGCACGGGCGACGGCGCGCACGAGGGCGTCATCGGCAACCGCATCGCCGCGGCCGGCGCGGAACACCGCCGCACCGCGGTCGCGGCGGAGGGCGCCGCCGCCAACATCGGCATGCACGTGAGCCGCAGGTCGCGCCGCGCGCTCGCGGCGGCACGCGCGCGGCGCATCGCCCTGGCGGCGCTGGCCGTGGTCGTGTTCGTCGCCGCCGTCGCGCTGCCGACGCTCGTCGTCCCCGCCCTGTCCGGCACGGGCGCGACGACCGCCGCCTCACGCGCCGCGACCGGCGCAACCGCCGCCTCCCCCGCGCACGGCGCGCTCGCGCGCAAGGCCGTGCCGGCGAACGATCCGGGCGACATCGTCATCGGCGTCAACGGCAGCGCCGTGACCACCGTGCTCAAGGGCGAGGCGTACGTGGAGGGCGGCGCGCACGCCATCGAACCGGAGGACGGCGTCCTCACCGGCGCGATCCGCACGAGCGGCGACGTGGACACGTCGCGCGCGGGCGACTACCCGGTGCGCTACACCGTGCGCGACTCGCACGGGCACGTCGCGTCCACGGTGCGCACGGTGAAGGTCGTCGACGCGATGGACCCGCAGACCGGCGGCCTGCCCGTGCTCATGTACCACTACATCTACGATCCGGCGAACCCGCCCGCGGACCTCAACGCGAACTACATCGCCGCCGACGCGCTCGAAAAGCAGCTGGAATACCTCGCCGGACACGGCTTCTACCAGCCGTCGTGGCCGGAGGTGCGCGCGTACGTCGACGGCACGCACACGCTGCCCGCGCACAGCGTCGTGCTCACGTTCGACGACGGCGAACCCGGGTTCTTCACGAACGGGTGCCCGCTGTTCACGAAATACCGGGTGGCGGCCACGTCGTTCGTCATCACGAGCGACGGCAACGCGCCACAGCGCATGAAGGACTGCAAATCCCCCTATCTGGAATACGAATCGCATTCGAACGACATGCACCGGGCCGGCGGCACCGTGGGCCACGGCGGGCGCATCAGCGCGATGAGCCGGCAGGAGATCGTCGACGACCTCGCCGCCTCGAAGCGCGTCACCGGATCGCTGCAGGCGTTCGCCTACCCATTCGGCGACACCACGGCGGACGCGCGTGCGGCCGTGAAGGACGCGGGCGCGCTCGTCGCGTTCACCACGCAATACGGCAGGGCGCAGCCGGGCGACGACCCGATGGACCTGCCGCGCGTGCGCGTGCAGGGCGACGAATCGCTGGACGCGTTCGTCGCGGCGGTGTCGTGAACACGTCCCGACGGCTTCCGGGCACAGCTTCCCGGGCACGTCATTCCAAGCACATCGGGGAACGACGCCGTCGGACCGCGTCAGACCAGCACGAGGTTGTCGCGGTGGACGAGGGGGTGGGCGTACTCCTCGCCGAGGATGCGCTTGAGCTGCGTGGTGTTGCGCCCCAGCATCTGCGGCACCTCCTCCGAATCGTAGCCGGCGAGGCCGCGCGCCAGATGCGTGCCGTCCTCGGCGTCGACCCACACCGGGTCGCCCGCGGAGAACGCGCCGCGCACCTCCACCGCGCCCGCGGCGAGCAGCGACGCGTGGCCGCCGCGCACGGCCTTCGCGGCGCCCTCGTCCACGATGATCGTGCCGCGCGGCTCGGCCGCGAACCCGATCCACAGGCGGCGCGTCGAGCCACGCTGCTTGACCGGAGCGAACACGGTGCCCACCGGGTCGCCCATCAGCGCCGGGCCCGCGAGGCCCGCGCGCGTGAGCACCGTGGGGATGCCGGAGACGGCCGCCACGCGCGCCGCCTCCAGTTTCGTGACCATGCCGCCGGTGCCGACCTTCGAGCCGGTGCCGCCGACCTTCACCTCGCCGAGCGCGTTCACCACGTTCGGCACATAGCCGATGCGACGCGAGCCGGGTTCGCTCGGCGGCGCCGTGTACAGCCCGTCCACATCGGTGAGCAGGACGAGCGCATCGGCGCGCACGAGGTTCGCGACCAGCGCGGACAGCCGGTCGTTGTCGCCGAAACGGATCTCGTTGGAGGCAAGGGAATCGTTCTCGTTGATGATCGGCACGACGCCCAGGTCGAGCAGGCGGTCCAGCGTGCGCTGCACGTTGCGGTACTGGGTGGCGCGGATCGTGTCCTCCGCGGTGATGAGGATCTGCCCCACGCGCACGCCGAAACGGCCGAACGCCGCCTCGTACTGCGCCATGAGCAGCCCTTGGCCGACGGCCGCGGTCGCCTGCTGCGTGGCCACGTCCGTGGGCCGCGCGTCGAAGCCGAGCGGGCCGAAGCCCGCCGCGATGGCGCCCGAGGAGACGAGCACGACGCGCGCGCCCATGAGATGCGTGGCCGCAAGCGCGCCGACCAGCGCGTTGAGCCTGTCGGCGTCAAGGTGGCCGCCCGCCTGCGTGAGCGAGCTCGAACCGACCTTGACGACGACGGTCTCCGCCTCCGCGATGCGCCTGCGGACCTGGCCTTCCGATGGTGTGGACATGGCTACCGTTCTACCGCCTTCGTATTTCCGATTCCCGCCCGACGGCTCACTCGCCGCGTCCGAACAGGCTCTTCTCGTCGTGGCGGTCGTCGTCGATGGAGGGGTCGGCCCAATGGCCGGCCTTGCGTTCGGCCATCATCGCCTCGCGGACGGCGGCCTTCGCGTCCATCATCTCGTGGTATTCGCGGCGGCGCTCCGCGTTCGTGCGGCGGCGGGCGCGGCCCTCGTCCTCCTCGAGGCGCAGGTCCTTGCCGCGCGCGCCCAGCGGCGCGTCGTCGAGACGCTCCGCGCCGGCGGCGATGGTCGGATCCCAGTCGAACGCGACCGCGCGGTCGCCCTTGCCGATGCGCACCTCGTCGCCCGGCTTGGCGCCCTTGCGGCGCAGCTCGTCCTCGACGCCCAGCTTGGCGAGACGGTCCGCCAGGTAGCCGACGGCCTCGTCGTTGTCGAAGTTGGTCTGCTGCACCCAGCGTTCCGGCTTGCGGCCGGTGACCTCGAACCAGAACTCGCCCAGGCCGTTCTCCTTGCGTTCGATGGAGAACTCGAGCGCGTTGCCGCCCTCGTCCGCCACGCGGCGGCGACGGGCCTGCCGTTCGAGCGGCTTGATGACCACGCGGGCCTCCTCCTCGGCCTGCTCGCGCCTGGCGACCTCCTCGCGCATCTCGGCGACCATTCCGGCCAGCGCGAAGTTGAGCTCCTTCAGGCCCTCGTGCGAGGCGGTGGAGATGATGAACGTCCTCATGCCCATCTTCTCGAATTCGGGCTTGACGAACTCGGCGAGCTCCTTGGCCTCGGGCACGTCGGCCTTGTTGAGGATCACGATGCGCGGGCGCTCCGGGATCGGGATGGCGCCGAGCGGCAGCTCCAGCGAGCCGGCGTATTCGGCGAGCTCGTACTCGAGCGCCTCGTAGTCGCTCATCGGGTCGCGGCCGTCCTCGAGGGTCGCGCAATCGATGACGTGCGCGATGATCTCGGTGCGCTCGATGTGGCGCAGGAACTCGAGGCCCAGGCCCTTGCCCTGGGAGGCGCCCGGAATCAGGCCCGGCACGTCGGCGATGGTGTAGCGGCGGTCGCCGGCGACGACCACGCCGAGGTTCGGCACGAGCGTGGTGAACGGGTAGTCGGCGATCTTCGGCTTGGCGGAGCTCATCGCGGCAATGAGGCTCGACTTGCCGGCGGACGGGAAGCCCACCAGCGCCACGTCGGCGATGGACTTGAGCTCGAGGATCACGTCGCGCTCCTCGCCGAGCTCGCCGAGCAGGGCGAAGCCGGGGGCGCGGCGCGTGCGGTTCGCCAGCGCGATGTTGCCCAGGCCGCCGGCGCCGCCGGCCGCGGCGACGAAACGGTCGCCCTCATGGCGCAGGTCGGCGAGCTGCTCGCCGGGGTGCTTCGGCCTGCCCTGGGGGCCGCGCGCCTCGAAGATCACGGTGCCGCACGGCACGGGCAGGATCAGGTCCCGCCCCTTGGTGCCGTCCTTGTTGTCGCCCAGGCCCATCGTGCCGCCGGGCGCCACGCGGTGCGGCATGAAACGGTAGTCCAGCAGGCTGGTCGCGTTGCGCGTCGCCTCGAAGATGACGGATCCGCCGTCACCGCCGTTGCCGCCGTTCGGGCCGGCCAACGGCTTGTACTTCTCGCGGCGGATGCCGGCCGAACCGTTGCCGCCGTCGCCGCCCTTCACATGGACGGTCACTCGATCCACAAAATCACTCATAACCCTTAACCCTATCCTGACCCTTGGTTCATGGTTTCGCCGGATACGAAAAAGCCGCGTCCTTGCGGGCGCGGCTTTCCGAAACGCTTGTCGCTGAGATCTCAGCTGGTCGCTCAGGCGGCGACGACGTCGACGACCTTGCGGTCACGACGGACGCCGAACTTCACGGAGCCGTCGGAGAGGGCGAACAGGGTGTGATCCTTGCCCATGCCGACGTTGTGGCCCGGGTGGAAGTTGGTGCCACGCTGGCGGACGATGATGTTGCCGGCGACGACGGCCTCGCCGCCGAACTTCTTCACGCCAAGGTACTGAGGCTGTGAATCGCGACCGTTGCGCGAGCTGGACGCGCCCTTCTTATGTGCCATGATCTGTTCCTTTCGGTCCTGTTAAGCTGTGGCGAAAACTCAGGCGATCGCCGTGACCTTGACGGCGGTCAGCTTCTGGCGGTGGCCCTTGCGACGGGCGACGCCGGTCTTGTTCTTGTACTTCTGGATGTTGATCTTCGGGCCCTTGGCCTCGTCGTCAACGACCTCGGCCTTGACGGACACCTTGGCCAGATCAGCGGCGGCCAGCGTGACGTTGGCGCCATCGACCACGAGCGCGACCGGGAATTCCACGGTATCGCCCTTCTTGGCGTCGAGACGGTTGACGAGGATGACGTCGCCGACCTCGACCTTTTCCTGATGGCCACCGGCCTTCACAATCGCGTACATAATCGTTCCTTTATTGAATTGGCAAGCTTCTTGCCTGACTCACCCGGATATGCCGGGCTCGCGGTCAGACACCAGCAATCAAACGTACACCGACGCGCGGACTAACGCAACCGTGTTTCGTCCGCGTGTCTGTGCCGCATATGTTATAGGGCCGGGGCGGGCCGGGCGGCTCAGTCCTCGTTGCCGGCGGCGACGGCCGCGGCGGCGATCTGGGCGAGCTTGGCCTTCACGTCCGGCGTGGAGCCGGCCGGCTCCGGCGCGGGAGTCGTGCCGCGGCCGTGCTTGTTCGTCTTGACGAACGGGTCGCCGCCCCTGAGCGCGTACGGGTCGTCGTATTCGGCGGACACGACCGGCTTGTCGTGCAGGATGAAGCCGCGGCCCTTGCAGGTCGGGCACTCCTCGGAGAACGCCTCCACCAGGCCCTGGCCGATGCGCTTGCGCGTCATCTGTACGAGGCCCAGCGAGGTGACCTCCGCCACCTGGTGCTTGGTGCGGTCGCGCGCCAGGCATTCGACGAGACGGCGCAGCACGAGGTCGCGGTTGGCGGGCATCACCATGTCGACGTAGTCGATCATGATCATGCCGCCGATGTCGCGCAGGCGCAGCTGGCGCGCGATCTCCTCGCTGGCCTCCAGGTTGCATCGGGTGACGGTCTCCTCGAGCGACTTGCCTCGGCCGATGAAACGGCCGGTGTTCACGTCGATCGTGGTCATCGCCTCGGTGCGGTCGATGACGATCGAGCCGCCGGAGGGCAGGTACACCTGACGCTCCATGCCCTTCCTGAGCTGCGAGTCGATCTGCCACTTGTCGAACACGTCCTTGCCCTCGTGCTCGGACGGGTCCCACTTCTCCAGCTTGTCCTTGAGGTCCGGCGCCATCGTGTCGAGGTACTCCTCGATGCGGTCGTACACCTTGTCGCCCTCGACGATGAGCTTGGTGAAGTCGTCGTTGAAGATGTCGCGCACGACGCGGATCGCCACGTCCGGCTCGCCCTGCAGCAGCTTCGGGCGCTTGCCGTGCCAGAACTCCTCGCGCTTGGCGTTGATGCGCTCCCACTGGCGCACGAGGCTTTCCAGGTCCTTGACGATCGCCTCCTCGCTCGCGCCCTCGGCGGCGGTGCGGATGATCACGCCCATGTCCTTCGGGGCGATCTTCGAGACGATGTTCTTCAGGCGGGAGCGCTCACGCTCGCTCAGCTTGCGGCTCACGCCGGTCATGCCGCCGGACGGCACCAGCACGAGGAAACGGCCCGCGAGCGTGACCTGCGAGGTCAGACGCGCGCCCTTGTGGCCGATCGGGTCCTTGGTGACCTGCACGAGCACCGGGTCGCCGGACTTGAACGCCAGCTCGATGCGGCGCGGCTGGCCCTCGAGGCGGGCGGCGTCCCAGTTCACCTCGCCGGCGTACAGCACGCCGTTGCGCGCCTGGCCGATGTCCACGAACGCGGCCTCCATGCTCGGCAGCACGTTCTGCACGCGGCCGAGGTACACGTTGCCGACGGTCTGCACCTCCTGGATGTCGGACACGTAATGCTCGACGAGCACGTTGTCCTCCACCACGGAGATCTGCGTGTGGTGCTCCTTCTCGCGCACGACCATGAGACGCTCGACGTTCTCGCGGCGCGCGAGGAAGTCCTGCTCCATGAGCTGCGACTGGCGGGAGCGTTCGCGGCGGTTGTCGCGGCGGCGCTGCTTCTTGGCCTCGAGTCGGGTCGAGCCCTCCACGTCGGTGATCTCGTCGATGTACTGCTGCTTGCGCGAGCGGCGCGCCACGACCTGCTCGTCGTCCGCGGACTTGCCGCGGCGGCGACGGCGGCGACGCGTGACGGTCTCCTCCTCGTCACGGTCCTCGCGCGCGTCGCGCGACTGCGAATCGCGGTCGGGGTCATGCTCCTCGGATTCACGGGAATCACGGCGCTCCTCGCCGGACGATTCGCCGGACTTGGCGCGCGAGCGGCGGCGGCGACGACGCGTGCGCGTCTCCTCGCCGGACGGCTCGCCGGATTCCTCCTCGTCGATCGGACGGTAGGAGATGTCGTCGAGCTCGAGGTCCTCCTCGATCTGCTCGACCTCGGCGGCGGCGCGGCGCTCCTGTGCGTTCAGGCGGCGGTTGCGGCCCCGGCGGGAACGGGTGGAGACGGACTCGTCGTCCTGCGCGTCGCGACCGGCGTCGTCACGCGCGTCGCGGTCGTCGTCGGCATCGCGGTTCCGGTCGTCGCGCTCGTCACGCCCCTGATCGTCGCGGTCCGCGCGCTCGCCGCGGCGACGGCGACGGGAACGCCCGCGACGCTCCTCGCGCGCCTCGTCGTCGCGGTCGTCGCGATCGTCGCGGGAACCGCGCCCGCGAACGGACTCGTCGTCGGCATCGTCCTCATCGTCGCGGTCGTCGCGCGTGCGCGCCGGGCCGACGGGAAGGACGGGCTCCTGGAACAGCAGGGAGGTCATCGGACGGGAACGGCGGTCGCCGCGGTCCGCGCGCTCGTGCATCGGCAGGCCGTCGAGCAGCTCCTCGGCGCGCTCAAGCTCGTCGTCGTCATCCTCGTCGCGGGGGACGCGGCGGGAACGGGAATACCGGTCGTCGAAATCATCGCGGTCGTCGCGCAGGGCCGAACGGCGGCGGCGCGAACGCACCGGACGGTCGTCCTCGTCATCGTCGTCACGGACCGCACGGCGGGAACGGCGCGGGGCGCGCGGCTCGTCGTCCTCCTCGTCGTCGGCGACACGGCTGCGACGGCGGCGGGTGCGCACGGGCATATCGTCCTCGTCGTCGTCATGGGAGTCGGCGCGGCGGCGGCGCGAACGCGCCGGACGGTCCTCATGGTCGTCACGGGCCTCGCGGTCGTCGTCCCCGCGGCCGACGGAATCGGCGGAGGGGGTCGCGGGCTCGTCGTCGAGGTCTTCGGCGGCATCCGCGGGAGAGGCCGGCAGCTTCGGTTCCTCGAACATCGGGGCGGCATGCTCCGAGACCTTCAGCTCGAGCGAGACGCCGGCGGCGCCGGCGCCACGGACCACGCGGCGGCCGCCACGGCGGCGGCGGGCGGGAGCGGACGGCTGCGCGGCCGGGGCCTGTGCCGGATCGGCGGCGTTCGCATCCTCGGCGGATGCGGCGGACTTGGGTACGTTGATGTTCTGGGCGTCGACCTCGTCGACCCCATCGTTGTTCACAGCGGGCACGATGCTCCTCGCCGGCATGCTGCATCATGCCAGCCTTACTCAGGCTCGCTGCGGCTGTCACACCACGCTCTCACCGTGGCCGCGCATCGATTGCGCCCGCAGAAGCAATTCCAGTCAAAGTCTGTGCGGCTCGGACGGCGGACACCGGCGCTCGCGCGGAAGTTCGGGAGAAACCCGATGCGAGGGGATCGACGCCATCTGGCACGTCGGCGGCTTGCAGAACCGCCGTGTTCCAGTATGCCACAACTTTGACGCGGCGCGTTCACCCTCGCGACACTTGATTCAGACGAGCCACGCCTGGAGGATGTCGGCGAGGAGGGTGAGGTCGGAGGCGGGGAGCTGTTCGTCGTGCTTGTGGGCGAGCAGCGGATCGCCGGCGCCGAGGTTCACCGCGGGGATGCCCAGCTGCGAGAAGCGCGCAACATCCGTCCAGCCGAGCTTCGCCAGGGGCTCGCGGCCGGTGCGTTCGCGCACGAGGCCGGCGAGCGAGACGGCGAGCGGCGCGTCCATGCCGGGGCGGGCGGACGGCGATTCGTCCTTCATCTCGATGCCGTATCCCTCGAACACGCCGCCGGTGGCGGCATGCTCGCCGTTGCCGAGCTCGGCGCCCGCGTCCGCGCCCATCATGAGGGCCTTGGCCTCGGCCAGCGTCTTGTCCGGGGCGAAGCGGTAGTTGACGTGCACGCGGCATTCGTCGGGGATGACGTTCGTGCCCTTGCCGCCGGAGATGAGCGTGGCGTTGAGCCCCTCGCGGTAGGTCAGGCCGTCCACCTCGACGTCAGCCGGCTCGTATGCGTTGAGGCGGTCGAGGATGCCCGCCGCCTTGTGGATGGCGTTCTCCCCCATCCATGCGCGGGCGGAGTGCGCGGCCACGCCGTGCGTGACCACGTCGAAGCGGATCGTGCCGTTGCAGCCGCCCTCGATGCCGCAGTTGGTCGGCTCGCCGATGATCGCGAAATCGCCCTGGATCCAGTCCGGGTGGGTTTCGACGACCTTGCGCAGGCCGTTCTTCTCGGCGGCGACCTCCTCGTGGTCGTAGAACACGTAGGTGAGGTCGACCTTCGGTGTGGCGGCCGGCGCGGAGCCGTCGAGCGTGGCGGCGAGGTGGAGCATGACCGCGTCGGAGGCCTTCATATCGGTGGCGCCGCGGCCCCACAGCACGCGTTCGCCGGGGTGCGCGGCGGCCACATCCTCGCGGATGAGCGGATCGCCGGGTTCGAGCCACTTCGGCGGGAAGTTGTCGATGACCGGCACCGTGTCGATATGTCCGGCGAGGATCACGCGGCCCGGCCTGCCGAAGGAGGTGGAGGCGACGACGGTGTCGCCGTGGCGGCGCACGTCGAGGTGCGGATAGGCCTTGAGGAACGCCTCGACGTCGTCGGCGAGCGCGGTCTCGTCGTCGCTGACGGAGTACACGTTCATGATCTGGTCGAGCAGGGATTCGAGCCGCGCGTCGCGCGCGGCGGTGGTGTCGAGGGAAATCGTCATGGCTTCATCCTAACGAAGGCGCGACGGGGACGGCCCGCACTACCATTGGGTGAGATTTCGGGGCGAGCGGCGGGGCGTTGTGCCACACTCGTGGTGACGATTCATTCATGTGGGACATATGGAAGAGGGGCTTGTTCGGGTATGCCGGGTCTGTTGAGCGCGATGCAGGGGTTCTGCGTCATCGGCATCGTGATTTTCGTGGGCTATGTTGCGGCGCGCATGCGCATCGGCGGCCCGAGCGCGCAGATGGTGCTCAACCGTTTCTCGTTCTTCGTGTCGAGCCCGTGCCTGATGTTCGCGATCCTGTCGAAGGAGCCGATCTTCGACATCTTCCACCCGTCGATCATCGTGGCGTTCCTGTCGGCGCTGCTCGTCGGCCTGGTGTTCCTCGCGCTCAACCGCATGTTCTTCCATCTCAAGGCCCCGGACGCGACGATCGGCGCGTTGAACTCGCTGTACCTCAATTCGAACAACATCGGCCTGCCGGTGGCCACGTACATCCTGGGCAACGGCGCGCTGGTGGCGCCGATCCTGGTCATGCAGCAGGCGCTGTTCACGCCGATCGGACTGACGGTGCTCGACGTGACCACGAAGGGCAAGGTGTCCCTCAAGGAGATCGCGAAGCAGCCGCTGCACCAGCCGCTGCTCATCGGCTCGCTGCTCGGCATCGTGGTCTCGGCGCTGAACGCGAGGCTGGGCTGGTTCCCCGTGCCGAACTACATCTACGACCCGATCAACATGATCGGCGAGTCCGCGGTGCCGATGATCCTCATGGCGTTCGGCATGTCCCTGCACGGCACGAAGCCGTTGCAGCAGAAGGGCGACCGTCCGGCGATCTTCACGGTGGCGGCGTTGAAGAACATCGTTATGCCGGTCATCGCGTTCCTGCTCGCCTATTTCATGATGGGCTTCCGCGGTGCGGAGCTATACGCGTGCGTGGTGCTCGCAGCATTGCCGACCGGCCAGAACGTGTACAACTACGCGGCCCGCTACAACGTGGGCCTCACGTTCGCCCGCGACGGCATCCTGATGAGCACGATGACCAGCCCGATCTTCATCGCCGTGATCGCGGCGTTGCTGAGCTGACGGCGGCGTCCTTCGTCGTCTTGGCGACGGCTCATCTCATTGACGGACTGTCCACCGTACGGACACCGAGCGGGCATCCGACGGACACCGGGCCATCCGTTCCGCGTTCGGCATCGCGGCCGTCGCGGTGCCGCCAAACCGAGTTCGGCATGCCGCATATGCGGCTTCGCGTGCGTGCGTACCCCCACGAAAAAGGTGGTATACCCCCTTGAGTACCCTATCTCGTGTCAATGATCCGGAACACCGACCCTGAACGGCAGGCCATATGTCATCTACGGCCCCGTAGATGACATGGACACATCGACAACCGGATCACCACCATGGAAGCGAAGAAGGTCCCGATGATGGAGAACACCCCTCACCACGCCAATACGTCGCCCGACGCCCTCAAGCGGGAGCACCGCAGGACCGTCCTTGCCAAGGGCGGCAGGAGCGTCGCCGCGCTGACCGTCGCAGTCGGCCTGTCGATGGCCCCGATGATGCAGACCGCCGCCTTCGCGACGGAGCATCAGGGCATGGACGCCGACCTGTACAACCGGTGCGCCGCCGGCGACCGCAGCGCGCTCGCCCAGTGCGAGGCCAACGTGAAGGCCGCCAAGCAGGCCCTCGACGAGGCCCGCGGCAACGCCGACCAAACCGCCAAGCAGGCAGCGGACGCCAAGACCGCGTTGGACGACGCCCAGCAGCGTCTGACCGACGCCGAGCAGGCGAAGGCCGAGGCCCAGGCCGCCTACGACGCCGCCCTCCAGGCCAAGAACGAGGCCGAGCAGGCCGCGAACGACGCCTCCGACGCCCAGGCCCAGGCCCACGTGACGCTCAACAACGCCCAGGCCGCCGCCGATGAGGCCGCCGCCAAGCTGGCCACGGCCACCGATGCCTACGACACGGCGAAGTCCGAGTTCGACAAGGCCCAGGCCGCGTATGAGGCCGCCGAGCAGGCCGCGAAGTGCGCCCGCGATCTCGCGGCCGCCGCCAAGGCCGTCTACGAGACCGCCCGGAAGACGTACGAGGCGCTGCAGGCCATCGCCGACGGCATCGATTCGGCGTACAACAAGGCCGTGGCGAACTACAACGCCGCCGTCAGCACCCAGCAGAAGGCCGGTCAGGTCCGCGACAACCTCCGCCAGGCGTATCTGACCGCCGTCGAGGTCAACCACAACGCCGGCGTCAAGTACAACGAGGCAAAGGCCGCGCTCGAGGCGGCCCAGGCCAGGCTGGACGCGCTGGAGGGCGAGCAGTCGGCGCTCCAACAGAAGGCCGACGAGACGAAGGCCTCTCACGAGACGGCCCTCAAGGCCAAGCAGGACGCCGACGCCGCCTACGCGCAGGCGAAGGCCAAGGCCGACGCCGCCCGGCAGGAGGTCGACGATCTCAACGCGAGGATCGCCGATCTCGAGGCGCAGATCGAGCAGGCCGGTTCGGCGGACGTCAACGAGCTTAAGTCCCAGCTCGCACAGGCCGAGGCCGATCTCAAGGTGGCCGACGACAAGGTCGAGGCCGCGAACGCGATGGTCGCCGAACTCCAGCCCGAGTACGACGCGGCCGCCGCGACGCTCGACCAGGCGACCGCGCTGTACAACGCCGTCGTCGACGCGCAGTCCAAGCTCGACGAGTCGGTCGACGCCCGGAACAGGATCGACGCCGCCAAGACCGCTTGGGACCAGGCCAAGGCCGAGGAGGCCGCCGCCCAGGCCGCCTACGACGCAATCCCGAACGACTTCTGGCACGCCGCGCAGAAGGCCGCCGCCCTGGCGAAGCTGGGCGCGGCCAAGACCAAGACCGCGGCGACCGAGGTCGCGTACAACGGCGCCAACACCCTCTACGGCCCGGCCGCCGCCGACAAGGACAACCGCCAGGCCGCGCTGGACGCCGCCAAGCAGGCGTACGCCGACTTCGGCACGACGCTTGAGGACGCGAAGGACGGCTTCAACAACATCGCCGGGCAGCTGGTCTCCGCGAAGCAGCAGGCCGACGAGGCCGCCGCCCGGCAGTCCCAGCTCAAGGAGACCGTCGCCTCCCTCGAGCAGCAGATCGGGAACGCGGAGAACGTCGACGAGCTCAGGCGGCAGCTCAGGGACGCGAAGGACGCCCTGCCGGGCAAGGAGGCCGCCGCCAAGGACGCCCAATCCGCGGCCGACGCCGCCAGGCGGCAGGCCGACGAGGCCTCCGTCGCCGAGCAGAACGCCAGGCAGGCGGCCGACGCCGCGGCCAAGGCCCTCAAGGAGTGGCAGGTCAGGAACACCGTCGCCTTGGGGTTGGCCAAGGCGGACGTCGCGACCAAGAAGATCATCGCCGACAGCGCCAAGGGCGCGTTCGACGCCACCACCGCGCTCAAGCAGACCGCCCGCAACGCGTGGCTGGCCGCCGAGGGCGCCTACGTGCTCGCCACCGGCAACGTGGTCGCCGCGAAGGCCGCCATGGACGGCCTCGGCGTCGCCAAGGACGCCGCGGACCGCATGGCCGAAGCAGCCCGCAAGGTGGCCGAGGCCGCCAAGGGCAAGAGCGACGATCTGCTCGACGCCGCGCAGCGCGCCGAAGCCGAGGCCCAGGCCGCCAAGGCCCTGCGCGACCAGAAGCAGGCCGAGGCCGAGGCCGCCAAGCAGGCCCTCGACCAGGCCGCCGCCGAGAACGAGACCGCGCAGCGCACCCTCGCCGAGGCCCAGGCCGCATGGGAGGCCGCCCGCGACAAGTCCGCGGAACTGACCCGGGCCTACTCCAAGGCCGTCGCCGCCTTCAACGCCGCGCAGCTCGCCCTCGCCAAGGCCCAGGGCGTCTACGCGGACGCCGAGCGCCAGGTGGAGGTCGCGCAGTCCGACTACGACGCCGCCCTCGAGGCCGACGAGCAGGCCAGGCAGGCGCTGGCCGACGCCCAGGCCGCCTACGAGAAGGCCGTGCGCGACTACAACACCTGCAAGGCCGTTGTGGACGCCTACGAGAAGGCGCAGCAGGACAAGAACAACCAGTCCTCGGACAAGTCCGACGCGGCCGGCAAGGCCGACAAGGACACGCTCGCCGCGACCGGCGACTCCTCCGAGTCCATGGCCTTCGCCCTGGCCGCCGCCAGCGCCGCGATGGGCGCCGTCGCCTTCGCCGGCTCCCGCGCCGCCCGCAGGCGCGGCTGACCGAATCAGACCGGTCCGACCAAAGAGGCCGTGTGTCGAGGAATCACGATGGATTCTTCGGCACACGGCCTCTTGCCATCTCCATGCGCCCGATACGGTCACACGGCATATGCGTTACGACCGCCGACCCGGCCTACCGTCCCCGCTTCGCCGCGTCCGCGGCGAGCGCGCGCAACCGCGCGTCGAAGCGCGGCCAGTCGGTCCTCATCGCGGTGAGGAGTCTGCGGTTCGGCACCTCGTCGATCGGCACCCATTCGATCTCGAGGCTTTCGTCGTCGTTGGCGCGCGGGTGCACCTCGTGCCCCGGCTTCTCGAACGCGAACACGGTGGTGTACGCCCACGGGCCGTGGTCCTCGCGGTAGGAGCCGACCACCTCGATGTCCTCGGGGGTGATGTTCGCCTCCTCGAAGCTCTCGCGCAGCGCGCCCTCGATCGGCGATTCGCCGTCGGCCGTGGCGCCGCCGGGGATGCCCCACGTGCCGCCTTCGGCGCTCCACACCGCGCGGTGCTGCATGACCACGTGCGTCACCTCGCCGCTCGTCCCGTCGCGGCGGGCGAGCAGCACGCCAGAGGCGCCGTTGACGCCCCAATGCTTGCGCCCGCACGCGCAGTCCACCCAGCCGTCGCCCGGCTGGTGCACGTTCTCCGTGGGCGGCAGCTTGTCCTTGCCGGCGGCGGCGATGCCCGCCGCGTCGGCCGCCTCGGGCGCGAGCTCGCCGCGCACCATGTTCCACAGGTCCGTCCACTCGACGCCGAGTTCGCCGACGAGCCTGCGCAGCAGCGGCAGGCTGATGCCGATGATGCCGTGCGGATCGCCGTCGATCGAATCGATGAACGCGCCGCCGAAGCCCTCCAGCGTGAACGAGCCGGCCACTTCGAGCGGCTCGCCTGTGGCGATGTAGCGTTCGATGTCGCGGTCGGTGAAGTCGCCGAACCGCACGGTGGCGTGGCTGGCGCCGCGCGCGACGCGCCCGGTCGCGAAGTCGATCACGCAATGCCCGGTCCACAGCTCGCCGACGGCCCCGCGCATGCGGCGCAGGCGTTCGCGCGCCACCTCCACGCTGTGCGGCTTGCCGTAGCATTCGCCGTCGAGCAGGAACATCGAGTCGCAGCCGACGATGAGCGGACCGACGGTCGAGCGCGTGAGCCCCGGCTGCATGGCGATGATGTTGGAGATCGGTTCGGTGACGGTGGGCATGTCCACGCCGGAGAAGTCGCGCGTGGTGGCGATCTCGTCCTTCGAATAGTCGATGGCGGCGGCCCCTGCGTCACCGGCGTCGACACCCGAATCGGCGCCGGCCGCGTCCTCGCCGTCCACACCGGCCGCGCGCAGCGGGTACGCGATGACGCGCTCCCCCGTCGCGGCGGCGGCCGTGGCGGCCACGTCGCGGTAGGCGCGGTGCACGGCCTCGGCCTTCGCGCCGGCGAGGATCGTCACGCGCCGTTCGATGGTGAGGTCGTCGACGGCGACGCCGGCCTCGCGGGCCGCGGCCTCGAGCGCGGCGGGCTCGTCGACGTGCGAGACGCGGATGGTCGGGCACACGCCGGCCGCGACCAGCACGTCGCGGCGCGGCCTCGACTTGGAGGCGAGAATCAGCGGAATGGACATGGGGCTCCTTGGATTCCTTGAAATGACCTTGAGGAAATGACCTTGAGATGACATTGCCTCCCTGCACGCAGGGAGGCAATCGATGGTTCAGGCGCGTTCGATCTCCACGCCGGCCGTGTTGATGGGCAGGTGGAGGACCTTCCAATGGCCGGAGGCAAGCTGTTCGGCCGCGATCTCGTCGATGGCGGCGCGCGCGTCGCCGTAGTGCAGCACGAGCACGCACGGGCCGGCGCCGGAGACGGCCGCCGCGTAGCCCTTGGAGCGGAACAGCGCGATGAGCTCGGTGCTCGGCGGCATGAGGCCGCCGCGGTACGGCTGGTGCAGCCTGTCCTGCGTGGCGGTGAACAGCAGCGCGTTCGCCTCGTGGCCGGCGTCGCCGGATCCTTCGGCCGCGGCCGCGCCGCCGGTCGTAGCCAGCACGGACGGGTTCATCGCGGCGGGCAGGAGGCCCACGCGCGAGACGTTGTACACGGCGTCCTTGTACGGCAGTTCGGCGGGCAGCGCCCGGCGCGCCTTCTCGGTGGACAGCTCGTAGTCGGGCACGAACACGGCGGCGGTGATGGCCGGGTCGACCGGGTAGTTGACCGTGTGGAAGCCGCCGTGCAGCGGGTCGCCGCCGGGGATGGCGACCGAGCCGACGCCCTCCGCGGTCTCGAAGTCCCAGGAGACGGTGAGGCCGCCGAACACGGCGGGCGCCACGTTGTCCGGGTGGCCTTCGATCTGGGCGGCCATGTCGAAGATGGCGGGGCGGTTGAGCGCGCCGGGCTGCGCGAACGCGGCGGCCGCGGCGATGCCGGCGACGATCGCCTCGGCGGACGAGCCCATGCCGCGCGCCTGCGGGATGTTGTTCGTCGCCTCGAGCGTGAAACCGAGACGGCCGAGGCCGAGCGTGGCGCACGCGCGGCGGAACGTGGAGACGACCAGATGCGTCTCGTCGCGCGGCAGCGTGTCCTCGCCCTCGCCGTGGATGACGACGTGCGCGACGCCGTCCGCCGGGTCGTCGTTCAGCGTGAACGTGAGCTCGTCGTGGTAGTCGAGCGCGAGACCGACGGTGTCGAAGCCGGAGCCGAGGTTGGCGCTGGTGGCCGGCACGCGCACGCGCACCTGGTTGCAGATGGGGGCCATCAGTTCAGCACCCTCAGGATGGACGGGTCGCCGGTGACGAAGTCGAGCTGCTGGACGGCCTTGACGGTCGCGCGCAGGGTCTCCTCGTCGGTGGCGTGCGTCACGACGCGCAGCT
Source organism: Bifidobacterium platyrrhinorum (assembly GCF_010667645.1). GTDB lineage: Bacteria > Actinomycetota > Actinomycetes > Actinomycetales > Bifidobacteriaceae > Bifidobacterium > Bifidobacterium platyrrhinorum. The sequence goes on along the minus strand of NZ_WHZV01000002.1, from coordinate 166,588 downwards.
GCTGAATCTCGCCGTCGTAGCCCGGGTCGGTGAGCGTGGGCTTGAGGTCCTGGTTGACGCCGTTGATGGACACGCCGTTCTTCGCGAATTCGGTGGCGATGGCGGCCAGCACGCCCGGCTTGTCGTGGATGAGGAAGCGCACGGCGAACGCGGCCTTCGTGGCGCTGGCCGGGGCCTTCTTCAGGTCCTTGTACAGCGGGATGGACGGGCCGGTGCAGCCGGCGGCGATGTGGCGCGCCACGGTGACGACGTCGCCGACGACGGCGGAGGCGGTCGGCGCGCCGCCGGCGCCGCGGCCGTAGAACATGAGGTCGTCGGCCGCCTCGGCCTTGACGAACACGGCGTTGAACGAGCCGTGCACGGAGGCGAGCGGGTGGTTCTCGTCGATGAGCGCCGGGTAGACGCGCGCGGAGACGCCGGCCTCGCCGTTCTCGACCACGGCGAGCAGCTTGATGACCTTGTGCTCGGCGGTGGCGGCGGCGATGTCGTCGGCGGTGATCTTGGTGATGCCCTCGACGGACACGTCGTCGATGGTGACGGAGGTGTGGAAGCCGAGCGTGGCCATGATGGCGGCCTTGTTGGCGGCGTCGTAGCCCTCGATGTCGCCGGTCGGGTCGGCCTCGGCGTAGCCCTTGGCCTGCGCGTCCCTGAGGACGTCGTCGAACTGGAGGCCCTTGGTGGTCATCTCGTCGAGGATGTAGTTGGTGGTGCCGTTGACGATGCCGAGCATGCTCGTCACCTTGTCGCCGACGAGGGATTCGCGCAGGGGGCGCAGGAACGGGATGGCGCCGCCCACGGCCGCCTCGAAGTAGATGTCGACGCCCTTGGCCTCGGCGGCCGCGTAGATCTCCGGGCCGTACTTGGCGAGCAGCGCCTTGTTCGCGGTCACGACGGACGCGCCGGATTCGATGGCGGCGAGCACGAACGTGCGCGCCACGGTGGTGCCGCCGATGAGCTCGATGACGATGTCGGAACTCGTGGCCACGCCCATCGTGTCGGTGGTGACGATCGCCTGGTCGATCCACGGGAAGCGCTCGGTCTCCTTCGGGTCGAGGCAGGCGACGCCGGTCAGCTCGATGGGGCGTCCGATGCGGGCGGCGAGCTCGTCCTTCTGCTCGACGATGAGACGGGCGGTCTGCGAGCCCACGGTGCCGGCGCCCAGAAGTCCGACGCGGATGGGGGTTTCGTTCTTGAAGGCCACGGGAGTTCCCTTCTGATTGATGGTTGGTACGACCGATCTTGCGTCCCATCCTACGGAACCTTTTCGACACGCCGGCAGGAAACCTTCTTTACGAATTTGTGCGAAACCCCTGTCGCACCGGGAAGCGAGACACCAGTAGCGGTCAGCGGTTCCAAGGGTTTCGCCGCCATGCCCGATTAACGCATAGTGACTTAACGAAGTGATTGCAGCGTATGTTGCCGGTGACGTACCATGGCACATGAAGCGGTGCTGCTTGACTCTCGAAGACCACGCGGCGGACCAACGGCGGTTCGGCGCGGCACAAGAAAGGAAACCTGCAGTTCGGATTCCCCCACCGCTTGGACACACCTCAATGGAGGAGGTAGGAGAAATGAAAGCGTATATCCAGCGACTAGGACGCGCGCTGATGCTGCCGGTGGCGTGCCTGCCCGCGGCCGCGCTCTTCCTGGGCATCGGCTACTGGATCGACCCGAGCGGCTGGGGCGGCGGCAACGTCATCGCCGCGTACCTGTGCAAGACCGGTTCGGCGATCCTCGACAACCTGGGCCTGCTGTTCGCGGTCGGCGTGGCCGTGGGCATGGCCCGCGAGCGCGACGGCGCGTCCGCCCTGTCCGGCCTGGTCGGCTTCATGACCGTCACCACGATCATGGGCTCGGCCGCGATGTTCCTCGGCTTCGACGCCGAGAACCCGCCGGCCGCGTTCGCCCCGGGCGCCATCGGCAACAAGAACGTGTTCTTCGGCATCATGGTCGGCTGCGTGGCCGGTGCCCTGTACAACAAGTTCCATAAGACGAAGCTGCCCGACTTCCTCGCGTTCTTCTCGGGCCGCCGCTGCGTGCCGATCCTGACGGCCGCGATCATGTCGGTGATCTCGCTGATCCTGCTGTTCGTGTGGCCGCTGGTCTACAACGGCCTGGTCACCTTCGGCGAGGCCCTGATGGGCATGGGCGCGGTGGGCGCCGGCATCTACGCGTTCTTCAACCGCTTGCTCATCCCGACCGGCCTGCACCACGCGCTCAACAACGTGTTCTGGTTCAACCTGGCCGGCATCGACGACATCACGAAGTTCTGGAACGGCGTGGGCGGCCTTGACGGCAAGACCGCGGCCGTGGTCGCCACCGGCGGCTTCCACCCGTGGGGCCAGTACGTCACCGGCATGTACCAGGCCGGCTTCTTCCCGATCATGATGTTCGGCCTGCCCGCCGGCGCGTACGCCATGTACCGCCAGGCGAAGCCGGAGAACAAGAAGGCCGTCGGCTCCCTGATGCTGGCGGGCGGCCTCGCCGCGTTCCTCACCGGCGTGACCGAGCCGCTCGAGTTCTCCTTCATGTTCGCCGCGTTCCCGCTGTACGTGGTGCACGCGCTGCTCACCGCCCTGTCGGTGTTCATCGCGGCCTCGTTCCAGTGGATCGCCGGATTCAACTTCTCCGCCGGCTTCATCGATTGGTTCCTCTCGCTGCGCGTCCCGCAGGCGCACATGCCGTGGATGCTCATCGTGCAGGGCCTGGTCTTCGCGGTCATCTACTACTTCGTGTTCACGTTCATGATCAAGAAGTTCGACCTCAAGACCCCGGGCCGTGGCGATGACGACGACGAGGGCGCCGCCGCGGCGGCCGCGATCCTCGACACGGGCGCCGGCGCCGGTTCGGCCGCCAAGGCCGCCTCCGGCGACAAGGAGGGCGTGCTCGCCGCGAAGCTGTACGAGCTGCTCGGCGGCAAGGCCAACGTGGTCGACATCGAGAACTGCGTGACCCGTCTGCGCATGGGCGTGCAGGACACCTCCAAGGTGGATGTGGACGCGATCCGCAAGCTCGTGCCCGGCGTCAAGGTGCTGGACGCGAAGAACATCCAGGTGGTGGTCGGCACGCAGGTGCAGGCCGTGGCCGACGCGATGGAGGAGATCCACCGCAAGTCGTGACCCCCGCGCCGGGGTCGCGGGTCGCAGGCCGGAGCCTCCGGGCGACGCCCCCGGGTTCCACGGCCCGCGACCCCGGCATGACCCCTGATCCGTGATGGCCGTCCCTCCCGGCCGTGACGCCGCCGCGATGACGCGGTGATGTCGCGGCCGAGGCGGGCGGCCGTCATGGTGTAGCGTGGGTTGCGATCGCCGGTCCGATCCGGTCGGGCCGGCCATAGTCAGACATCCGTCAAGCAATCAAGGAGGATCGCCATGGGATTGTTCTCTGGCCTGTTCCATAAGTCCGAAGCGCCCGCCGCGCCCGAAGCCGTCACCATCGTCGCGCCGGTGGACGGCGTGTACAAGCCGGTCGAGGAGGTGCCCGACGAGACGTTCGCCGCGAAGATCCTCGGCGACGGCTTCGGCGTGGAACCGTCCTCCGGCGTCGTGGTCGCGCCGGTGGCCGGCAGGGTGACGACGGTCGCCGACGCGAAGCACGCGGTGGGCATCACCACCGAGGGCGGCGTGGAGGTGCTCGTGCACATCGGCGTCGACACGGTGCAGCTCAAGGGCGAGCCGTTCGACATGCTCGTCGCCGCCGGCCAGGACGTGGCCGCGGGCACGCCCATCGAACGCGTGGACCTCGCCGCGGTGAAGGCCGCCGGCAAGCCCACCGACGTCATCGTCGTGTTCACGAACCCGGCCGCGATCGCCTCGCTCGACCTGACCGCCTCCGGCACCGTCGCCGGCGGCAAGCCCGTGGGCACGATGACCGTGAAGTGACGCAAGACGGGCCCGGGCGGCCCGTGAAGCGGCCATGCGCGGCGCCGGGATCCCTTTCCCTGCTCGAACCGCCGGCATACGGCACGCATGGCCACCGGAACCCGTCCCATCAGCGATGAACCCCTCCGCATCCACGGAGGGGTTCATCATATGCGGCCGCGGATTGCCCGTCTTACGCCCGCGGTCACGGACTTCGCCGTGCGAAGGCCGTATCCCGCCTCACGGCCGCCGCCGCTTGGTCGGGGATACGGGCAATCCACCGGATTGCCCGTCTTACTTACGCCCTGACGATCACGTTGCGCAGGTCGCCGATGCCTTCGACGTGGACGATGGTCTCGTCGCCGGGGTCGAGGTGGCCGGACGCGTTCGGCGTGCCGGTCATGATCACGTCGCCGGGCAGCAGCGTGGAGAACGAGCTGATCGCGGCGATCTGCTCGGGGATGCCGTGGATGAGGTTCGCGGTGGTGCCGGACGCCATCGGCACGTCCTCGCCGTTGAGCGTGAACGAGATCCTCGCGTCGCGCCAGTTCAGGTCGTCGCGCATCACGATCCAGGGCCCAAGCGGGCAGGAGGTGTCGAAGCCCTTGGCGCGCGTCCACGTGGGGTCGAGGCCCTGCAGGTCGCGCAGCGTCACGTCGTTGACGCAGGTGAAGCCGAGCACGTAGTCCATCGCCTTCTCGACGGGCACGTTCTTCGCGACCTTGCCCATGACGACGGCGACCTCGGGCTCGAAGTTCATGTCCTTCGAACAGGCGGGGTACACGATCGGGTCGTCGGGGCCGATCACCGAGGTGGACGGCTTGGTGAAGATGACCATGTCCTCCGGGGCGTGGCCGATCTCGGAGTGGCCGGCCTCGTGCATGAACTGCGCGTGCGCCTCGTAGTTCTTGGCCAGGCCGTACACCTTCGACGGGATGACCGGGGAGAGCAGGCGCACGCCGTCGGCGTCGAGCGCGTAGCGCTTGCCGGTGGGCGCGACCTGGCCGCCGAGCAGCGGGTGGCCGTCGAGTTCGACGAGATAGTCCTTGCCGTCCTGCTCGTCCTTCTGCACGAAGGCGTAGCGCGGCGAATCATTGAGCGAAAAACGTGCGATTCTCATGCTCACCAGTCTAGCCCCGGTCGGTCGGTTCGTCCGGCGGGGTCGGCCGGTTCGGTTCGTCCGTCTCGCCGGAATCGTCGGGGACCGCGAACAGCGCGGCGGACGCGCGTTCCATGTCGGCGGATTCGCGTTCGTCGTCCAGCCGTGTGCCGAGCTGGCGCGCACGTTCCTTCCACCTCGAGAAGCTGCGTTCGATGCGTTTGTACCCGATGAGGGCCGGGTCGAGCCCGGCCTCGCGGAACAGTTTGACGGGAGATTCGCCCGCAAGGTACCGCTTGAGGCTTTCGCGCTTGAACGACTCCGCGTACGTGATGCGGCTGCGCGTGACGTTCGCCACGGCGGGCAGACGCTTGAGATATCGCACTTCCTCGGCACTGAACGTGCCGCCCTGTTTCGCCATGTGAGCACACTTCCTCACAGGGGCGTCATCCGGCTGTCGGTGCGATGACTACGCCATGACGAAGCGTGTCATCGCGCCTCGGGCGCGGAATGACGCCCGATGAACACCCTTTACGGGGGAAAATACGCCCGATTCGTCCGTGACGCGTTCCCCCTATACGGGGCAATGACGTAGTCGCCGGCCTTGACGCAAGGCATATCCTGCCACGGGGCGGGGTGTGTCCCCGTCCCGGTTGGCCGCGGGGTACGTTATTCCCGGCCAACCGCCGGACAGCCGGGGATAACGTACGCGGCCCCACCTGCCCGGATACGTTGTCTCCGGTTACCCGGACCGGAACCGGAGATTCCGTACGCGCGGGCGGTCGAACCCGTACGTTGTCTTCGGCTTCCCTGTGTAAGCCGGAATTTTCGTACCGGCACATGGAGACGACAAGGGCCGGCCCCTCCGCAAAGGAGGGGCCGGCCCGGAAAATCGGGGCGCCGTCATCCGATGACGCCCCTAGGCGGTCGGTCCGTCAGCCGATCAGGCGCTGATAACCCCTACGTCCGACTCCGACCAATGGAAGGAAACCGTCATCCGATCAGGCGTTGATGGAACGCTTGACGGAACGGGACTTCGCGAACACGGTGGCCGCGGCGCCGCCCAGCAGGGCGGCCAGGGCCACGAACAGCGCGATGCCCGCGGCACCGGTCTTCGGCAGCTCGATGATGTTCTTGACGTTCACCACGGTGATGGCGCCGGTCTTGGCGTCCTGCGCGGCGAGCTTGAGCGCGTCGGCGGTGAAGCCGGTCACGTGGCCGTCCTTATCCACGGTGAAGGTGAACTCACCCTTGAAGTTGCCGTTGTAGCCCTTCGGGGCGGTCTTCTCGGCGACCTTGTAGGTGGCGCCGCGCTTGAGGCCGAGGAGCTGGAACTTGCCCTTGGCGTTGGCGGTGGTCAGGTCGGTCACGGTGGTGCCGGTCTCGTTGGTGTTCGGCAGACGGTAGACGCCGTCACCGGTCTTGACGAAGGCGACCGGGGCGTCGGAGGCCTTGCCGTCGACGACCTCGTACACGTTGAACACGGCGCCGTCGAGGCCGTTGGTGCGGGTCTTGTCGGTCTTGGTGAAGACGACCGGATCGGCCTTCTGGGTGTCCTCATGGTTGCTCTTGAGATCGACCACGCCGGCCAGGATGGTGCCCTCGGCGTTGCCGACGGCCGGGTCGGCGTTCGCAATCGCGGTGCCGGCGAGGATCGGGGCGTTGCCGTCCCACACGAGCTTGTGGTTCTCGTTCTCCTCGACGATGACCTGGCCGCTCTGGTCGACGATCAGGTACAGGCCGCCCTCACCGAAGGTGAAGGTCTGGGTCTTGCCGTCGGCGGAGGCGGTCGGGGTGGTGTCGGCCGTCGCGAGGCCCTTGAGCTCATTGACGAAGCCGGTGGTCTGCGCAGCGGTCAGCGTGGTGTTGCCCAGCCAATCCCACTTGGTCAGGTAATCGCCCTTGGTGGCGTCGCTGTAGCCGGCGGCGGTGAACGCGGCGTCCACTCCTTCGGCGCCATCGACGAGGCCCTGCAGCTCGACGCCGCTGTTGCCGTCGGAGACGTACTTGGCGAGCTCGACGTACTTGAACTCACGCAGGTTGTTCTGCGGGTTGGCCGCGTCGAACGGCTTGGTGTAGAACTGGTTGGCATCCGAGGCGGTGACCGTGATGGTCGTGCCGGAGATGTCGGCCTCGGCCGCGGTGGCGGTGGAGGCGCCGAGCGCCAGGCCGCCGAACAGCGTCGCCGCAGCGGCGACGCCGGCGAAAAGCTTCCTCAACTTCATGGGAAAACCTCTTCCTTAACTACTACTTGTACTTCTTCTTGCAATCGCGGAGGCCGGGGCCGTCCGCCGGCGCTCCTCAATGGCGCCGCCGGGGTACGGCCCCCGCGATCCGCAAATCCTGTGAATTGTTTCGGGAACGGCCGGGACGTCCGAAGGGTCCGAATCGGACGCCCGCGCCCGTTCCCGAAGAGCGGTCCCGCCGGGAGGCGGGGCCAAGTGTCAGATCAGGCGACGCCTGCGCGTCACGCCGTATCCGGAGGCGGCGAGCACGGCGATCACCGTCAGGACGCTGCCCGCGACCATCCACGTGCGGCCGGTCGTGCCGCCGGTCAGCGGCAGCGCGGAGATGGCCACGTACTGGTTGGTGAACTTCGCCGGATCGCCGGCAACGGCCTTCCACTGCCCGTCGTCGCCCTTGCGGATGGTCACGGTGACGGTCTTGGCCTGGTCGTCGTACTTCCAGCCGGGCAGCTTGGAGCCGGTGTCCTCGGTGACCTCGAACCGGTAGGTCAGGGAGTCGCCGGTGGTGGGCACACGGAACTTGAGGTCCTTGCCGGCCGCGCCGAACGCGACGGTCGCGTCGTTCGCGCTCGCCTTGAAGTCGGAGGCCTTCACCTGCGCGGTGAGCCTGCCGCCCTCGTCCAGGCCGCTGACGTCAGCGCACTTGCCGTAGCCGTTGCCGTCCTTGCACTGCAGGGTGAAGGAGAACGCCTGGTCGCCGGAGAGCCGCTTGCCCCGGATGGTCTTCGTGACCTTCAGGTCGGTGGAGGGCAACGCGACCGCGGCCACGCTGTTGGTGACGGTGAAGGCGCCGGCCTGGGCGGGCAGGCCCTTGAGCTCGAGCTCCGCCTTGTCGACGGTGGAGTTGTAGCCGGGCACGTTCACCTCGGTGACCGTGTACTTATGGCCCTCGGGGCCGGCCGGCACGGCCACGTCCCGGGTCCACTTGTTGTCCGCGTTCAGGGTGATCGGATCGCCGTAGTCCTTGCCGTCCTGCTTGAGCCGCACCGTGACGGAGCCGCCGGCGTGGTTCTCGTTGCCGTCGGCCCACTGCTTGGTCACCGTGATCTTCGAGACGGGCAGCGTGGCGGTCGGCTGGTTGTAGTCGGCCCGGCCGGGCGTGACGACGTCCTCCTTGCCGGTCTCGGACTTCACCTTGTCGTAGCTGATGGAGGCGCCGTCGTTCGTGTAGAAGTTGTTGTCGCCTTCGGCGTTGGGGTCGTCCTTGTGGTTCCGGGCGGCGCTGTCGTATGCGGCCTGCGTGCCCTTGACCGTGAAGCTCACGGTGTAGGTCACGCCCTTCTCGAGCTTGCCCAGGCCGCTCAGGTCCCAGGTGAACGTGCCGTCGGCGTTCGGTGTGACGGTGGTGTTCGCGCCGTTCCAGTTCGGATCGTTGCTCTTCGTGTACGTGAAGCCCGACGCGTCCGGGACGCCCGCGTCGCCCGCGGACGGCGTCACCGGCACGAACCAGCCGGACAGCTTGTCCGTGATCTTCACGTTCTGGTAGGTGGCCGACTTCTTGATGTCGTCGATGATGGCGCTGAACGCCTGGTTCAGCGAGTCGGTGTTCGTGGCGCTGTAGTACTTGCCGTTGACGCTGGCCGCGAAGGAGTTCATCTTGGTGGCGTCGCTGGAGACGCCGACCGAGTACAGGGTGGCGTCGCCGCGCTTGTTGGCCTCGGCGACGGCGGAATTCAGGTTCGCGCCATACGAATCCTTACGTCCATTGCCATGCACACCGGACGGGATATCGTTATAGTCGTTCTCGTCCTGATCGTAGATAGGATTCCCCCGCCAATCGGTACCGGTCTGCACGCGGGAGAGACGGTACGTCGGGTCGCCGTCGGAGAGGAACACGATGTACTTCTTGGCGTTCGCACGGCCGCTGGTCGCGGCGTTCGCCTGCTTGAGCGCGGCCTCCCAGTTGGTGCCGCCGTTGGCGTCGAAGCCGTTCACCGTGTTCGAGACCGAACCGGCGTTGGCGGTGAAGCGGGTGGCGGAGCTTGCCTTGGTGGCGAAGCTCACTACCGACATCTGGATCTGCTGGCCCACGGGCAGCTGCGCGTTCGCGTCCGTCAGCAGGCTGTTCGCCATCGACGTGATGGCGTTCTTCGCGATGGACAGGCGGGAATTGTCGCACTCAACCTGCTGCCGCCCCGACCAGTCGGTGCATTCATTGCCGTCCATGTCTTCGTTCATCGAACCGGAAGTGTCCGCCACCACGACGATGTCGATGGGCTGGCGGGTCTGCTCGCTGGACTCCTGCGAGTCGCCGGTCACGTTCAGCGAGATCGTGTAGGTGCCGTCCCCGTTGGCCTTCACGGTCTTGCTGTGCGCGGGCACGCCGAGTTCGGCGTCCGTGGCGGCAGCCGTAGCGGTCCCGCCCTGTGCGTCGGCCGTATCGTCGTCGGCCATGGCGGTGGCGCTCACGCCGGCGACGCCGCCGAGCATGGCGACGGCCGCCAATACGGCCACGAACCTGGTACTCCCCTTGCTCGCCGCACTCCCTACCGCGGCGAGCCATTGTGAAATCTTCTTCATAACGTCACCCATCTCGAGTTGCCGCGTAGGGCGGTCGTTCCACCACTACGCCTCACATTGGGCGACGCTAATCATGTGCGTTTTGTGCCGTATTGCCCCTATTCGGGGGGATTTCGCGGAGCCTGGGAACGGTGCGACGCCTGTGCCGGCGGCGTTTGCGCATTCACCCGTGATGACCCCGAACCGTAGGTGTTAATTCTCCTTGAACATTCCGTCATCCGGCGCGTCGGACCCGGATGCGCGATACCGGCCGCCCGCGAGGGGGTGGACCTGTTCCATGGGTGTGAGCGCGCGCATAATAGAGGTGGCAATGCAGTTTCGAACCACGCCGCATACCAACCCATATCCGAGGAGGAATCATGGCCATCGAGGACAAGAAGGTGCTCATCATCGTCAACAACTGGGGCATCGAGGAGACGGAGCTCACCCGTCCGCTGCGCGACCTCAAGGCCGCGGGCGCGCAGGTGACGCTCGCCGCCACCACGCTGGACCCGTGCGAGACCGTGCAGCACGACCGTTACGAGGGCGAGACGCTCACCCCGGACGCGAAGCTGTCCGACGTGCAGGCGGCCGACTACGACCTGCTGGTCGTGCCCGGCGGCACCTGCAACGTGGACCGCATCCGCGTGAACGAGGATGCGATCACGCTGGCGCAGGAGTTCGCGCATGAGGGCAAGCCGATCGCGACGATCTGCCATGGCGCCTGGCTGCTGGTGAACGCGGGGCTCGCCGCCGGCAAGACGGCCGCGCCGTGCCGCTACATCGCGGCGGACATCGAGAACGCGGGAGGCCATTACGTCGACGAGCAGCTGCACGTGGACGACGCGAACGGCTGGAAGCTCATCTCCTCGCGCAAGCCGGCCGATCTGGACTACTTCGTGGGCGCCATCAAGGAGACGCTCGAGGCCTGACCGGCCCTTCCGATCGGGCGGATTCCGCGAGCGCCCTTACCGGGTGACGCGGAACTCGCCCTCCCCCGGGTCCACGTCGATCTCGTCCACGGCGACGGCGTCGACGTGGCCCCACCGGGGGCCGACCTTCAATCGGGAGACGAACGCGGCGACGTCGCCACGCGTCCCCTGCGCCTCGGCCTCCACATCACCGTCCCACAGGTTGCGCACCCAGCCGGTCACGCCGGCGTGGCGCGCCTCCTGATAGGCGAAATACCGGTACCCGACGCCCTGCACGAGCCCGCTGACGCGCACATGCACGCGCAGCAACGCACGGGCGTCGCGGGCATCCCGGGCATCGTGCGCCCCGGCCGCGGCTCCCATCAGATGAACGCCCTCGGCCCGAAGATCGCGGTGCCGACGCGCACGATGGTCGAGCCTTCCTCGATGGCGATCCCCATGTCGTGCGTCATGCCCATGGACAGTTCCACGCAGCCGTCGACGCCCTCCGCGCCGGAGGCGAGGATCTGGTCGCGCGTGCGGCGCAGGCGGGCGAAGCAGTCGCGGATCCTCGCCTCGTCGTCCACGTGGGAGCCGATGGTCATCAGCCCTTCGAGCCGCAGGCCGCCCATCGCGCCGATGCGCTTGGCGAGGTCGATGGCGTGGCTCGGCGGGCATCCGGACTTCGATTCCTCGCCGGATTCGTTCACTTCGAGCAGCACGCCGACGATCATGTCGCGCATGACGGCGCGGCGCGCGATCTTCTCGGCCAGTTCGATGGAATCCACCGATTCGATGGTGTTGACGACGGGCAGCACCTTGCCGATCTTGTTGGACTGCAACTGCCCGATGAGGTGGAACGGCACGTCGCGGCCGAGTTCGAGCCCGCGCGCGTGCAATTGCCGCGCCAATCCGTCGGCCTTGGCTTGCACCTCCTGCGGCCGGTTCTCGCCGATCATGCGTACGCCGGCGTCGACGGCGGCCATGATCTCGCCCACGTCGCGCGTCTTCGTGGCGGCGAGCAGCCTCACCGAGCCGGCCTTGCGACCGGCGCGCGCCTCCGCCTCGGCGATGCGCGCGAGCACGCCGCGCACGCCGTCGGCGATTTGCCGCGCGCGTTCCTCGTCGATGGTTTCGTTGCCCAGGTCCTTGTGGTCCATGTACGCCGTCATCCCGCGTCGATCCCCCGTTCCGTCCGATTCGTCCGTATGCCTACTGTACGCGCCCGGCGCGCCGCGGGTCGAGCCGTGGCCACGGCCATCCGCGGCAGGTCCGGTCTCACGCGTTCTGCCTCGCGAACATGCGTTCGCTGCCCTCGAGCCCGGTGCGCCTGCCCACTTCGGTGGATTCGCGCACGATGAGCGGGCATTCGACGCTGACGACGCCGTGGTGAGGGTGCCCGTTGATGGCGTCGATGAGGCATTTCGCGGCGGTCTTGCCGATGAGCGCGATGTTGTTGTCGAACGTGGTGAGCGTGGGGTGCACGTTGGTGGCGAACACGAACCAGTTGTCGTGCCCGACGACGGCCACGTCGCGCGGCACGTCCCTGCCCATGGCGCGCAGGCCGCGCACCGCGCCGCGTGCGATCTCGTCGCTCAGGCAGTAGACGGCGTCGAGGTGCGGGTGGCATTCGACGAGCAGCCGGGCGGCGCGTTCGCCCCAATCCTCGCTCCACGAGTCGAACAGCACGTCGACGGGCTGGAAGTCGTAGAGGGTGAAGGTGCGTTGCGCGCCTTTCGCGCGGTCGCGGGCCGCCTGGAAATCCTCGGATCCGGCGATGATCGCGATGTACCGGCGGCCGAGGCTGAGCAGGTATTCGATGGCCTGCGCGCCGGCGCCCACGTTGTCGCAGATGATGCTGCAGTCGCGCGGGTCGCGCGAGGGGTCGTACGTGTAGACGACGGGCAGACCCATCGTGGTGCGCGCGTCGAGCGGCGGGCGCGGATTGGTGGTGTCGCCCACGACGATGAGCCCGTCGACGCCGTATGCGGCGAGACGGTCGATGTGGCTGCGTTCCAGCGAGGGACGGCCGTGCGAGCTCATGAGCAGGGCCGCGTGGTTGGAGGCGCCGAGCGTGGATTCCGCGCCGGTGAGCATCGGCAGGGAGAATCGTCCGTTGTAGTCGGAGGTGATGAGGCCGACGAGGCCGGAGCGTCCGCGTCGGCCGGCGCGCGCAGCGGAGGCCCCCGCGGCCGTGCCGGCGACGGTCGCCGTGGCGTCGGCAGCGCGGTCGACGGGCCGCCGGTAGCCGAGCCGTTGCGCGGCCATGCGCACGGCGCGCTGCGTCTCGGCGGAGATGCGGTCGGTGCGGCTCAGCGCCTTCGACGCGGCCGACACCGACACGTTCGCCTCCCGCGCCACGTCGGCGAGGGTGACCTTATGCGGCCTTCCCGATGATGTGTTCGCGCTCACACCGTCAGGGTATGCGACACGGCCCGCGGCCGCAACATCCCGATGCCGGTCCGGCGTCCGGCGGACGTCGCGTCCGCAGGCGTCCGGCGGACGTCGCGTCAGTCCAGCGGACGCGTCGACTCGTGCTGCACAAGATGGCACGGCACGTAGTCGACGCCGTGGCGCACGCGTCCGTCGATCGCGTCGAGCAGATAGCGCGCGGACTGCCGCCCGATCTCCACGCCGCCGTTGGCGATGCTGGTGAGCGTGGGGCGCGAACCGAGCGTGTAGCCCTCGCGGTTGTCGTGGCCGATCACCGCCACCTCGTCCGGCACGTTCACGCCGTGCTCGCGCAACGTGTCGAGGCAGCCGCGCGCGATCGGGTCGTTCTGGCAGACGACCGCGTCGAACGGTTCGCCGCTGTCGAGCAGGCGCAGCGTCTCCTCGCGCCCCCACGATTCGTTCCACGTGCCGTAGCGCACCGGCAGCACCGGCTCCAGGCCGATCTCGGTGAGCGCCTCCGTCGTGCCCTTGAGCCGGTCGACGGCCGCGATGAACGCCTTGTCGCCGGCGATGACGGCGATGCGGTGGCGCCCGCAGGCGATGAGGTGGTTGACGGCCATGCGCCCGGCCTCCAGGTTGTCGCAGGTCACCGAGCAGTCGAGCGGATTGGTGGAGGGGCCGTACGCGTAGACGATGGGCACGCCCCAGTCGTCGCCGAGCGCCGGGTGTGGGTTGGTCTCGTCGTGCACGACGATGAGACCGTCGACATTCATGGCCAGCAGGCGTTCGACCTGGTTCGGCTCCATCGAGGCGTCGCCGCCTGCGTTGCCCAGCAGCATGCCGATGCTGCGCGAGCTCAGCTCCTGTTCGATGCCGGCCAGCACGGGACCGGTGCAGTGGGCGCGCATGTTGTAGGTCACCACGCCGATGAGGTCGGTGCGCCCGCGGGCCAGCGACTGCGCCGACTTGTTGGGCGAGTATTCGAGCCTCCGCGCCGCGTCGAGCACGCGCCTGCGCGTGGCCTCGCTGATGCGCGGGCGGTGGTGGAGCGCCTTCGACGCGGTGGACAGCGACACGCCCGCCGCCGCGGCCACGTCCTCGAGGCGGGCGCCGCGCCGGGACGCCCCGTTCGATGCGAAGCTCATGGAATCGTCATCCCTTCATGACCGTTCATGACTGTGCGTATATGTTCATGCTAACCCGGCGCCGCGCGCATGCGCCGCCGCGATCGCGCGACGCGAACGTCGGCCCGATACGGCCGTGCCCCGGCGGAATCGGTGGGGATTCCGCCGGGGCACGGCGTTGATGGAAGGAGAAAGGTCAATGGATGACCCGTCCCGGCGCCGTCCGTCCATCCCTTGTGGGATCCGGCGGACGGGCGGCGCCGGAAGTCTTGGCGGGCCGGCCGGAGCCGGCCCGGGTGCTGGTCCGGGTGCTGGTCCAATCGGGCGGATCAGGCGGATCAGGCGTTGGCCTGCTCGGCCTTCAGCTGGGCCTCGTGGCGCTCGGCCAGCTCGGCCTTGATCTGCGGCTCCATCTTCTCGAACTTGCGGTAGAAGAGCATGATCACGGCGACGATGATGTAGACGATCACCGGCAGCCAGATGAAGCAGAAGCTGATCGCGTCGAGCGCGGACTGCGGCTGGGTCTTGAGGTTGGCGTCGAAGCCGGCGGCGCCCATGATCTCGAGCGGGAGGAAGGCGCCGAAGCCAGAGCCGACCTGGATGCAGAAGGCGGAGCCGACGGCGGTGAGGAAGCCGGCCGCGTGGATGCCGGTCTTCCACTCGCCGTAGTCGACGGTGTCGGCCAGCATGCCGAACGGCATGCCGCAGGCGATGGCGGCGCCGAAGACGCCGATGGTCCAGAAGACGACCGCGAGGACCACGGAGTCGCCGGCGAGCGGCATCAGGGTCTGGCCGACCATGCCGGTGACGAGGCCGATGATCATGGTCAGGGTCTTGTTCTTGGTCTTGTTCGCGATGATCGGCATGGCGATGGTCGCGAGGATGCCGAGCACCTGGACGCCGTTGAACAGGGAGGTCAGGTTGCGGTTGTCGAGGATGTACTGCGCGTAGTAGGTGGACACGCCGTTACGGGTGGACTGGGCGACCCAGTAGATCACGAAGGCGACGACGAGGATGATCCACGGCCAGTTGCCCTTGGCGGCCTTGAGGGAGTCCTTCATCGGGATCGGCTTGTTGAGTTCCGGGTGGTAGTTGCGCTCGTTGAGGTTCTTGAAGGAGAAGAGGAGCAGCGCGATGGCGATGAGGCCCCAGATCGCGGTGACGATCATGAAGCCGGTCTTGTCGCCGCCGCCCACGAGGGTGCCGAAGAAGCCGACCAGCGGGATGGTGAAGGAGGAGGTGATGAAGGAGCCGATGGAGCCGCCGCACATGCGGAAGCTGTTGGCGTTCATGCGCTCCTCCGGGTCGGAGGTGAGGTTCGGCAGGATGGCGGTGATCGGCGTCTGGATGCCGGTGTACACGGCGCCGGCGGCCAGGATGTAGGTGATCAGCGCGTACCAGAACTTCGGGGCGCCGTCCGGCACGGACGGGGCGGTGAAGGCGATCCACACGGTGACGGCGAACGGGATGCACAGCCACAGGAACCACGGGCGGGACTGGCCCCACTTGGTGTTGGTGTGGTCGACGATGGAGCCCCACACGACGGCGGAGATGGCGTCGGCGAAGCGGGCGACCAGGAGGATCGTGCCCGCGCCGAGCGCGCCGGCGGCCGGGATGTGGAACACGTTGGTGTAGAAGTACATGATGTACGACGAAATCGTCACGTACAGCAGGTTGCCTGCCATATCGGTGAAGGAGTAGGCGACCTTCTCCTTGACCGACAGCTTCACGGCGGAAGCGTCCTGAGTTGCAGCGCTCATTGGTTTTCCTTCTTCGTTGAGTTGTTGCGATTGGTACAACAGTTGTGGTGTGGTGGCGCGGGCCGCCCCGACGGACGGGATGGATGTTGGCGTACCTCCTCGTGGGGCGGCCTGCGTCGGTGGAAATAATCGGGGATGACGGATGTCGGGTGGCGGGTGGACGGCCGGGGATCAGAAGTCCGAATCGAACCAGACCTGCATCTGGCCGACCTGGCGGTTCGCCCACGCGTAGTACGGGATGAGCTTGAGGTCGTAGGACTTCTCGCCGACCGGGTGCTCCTCGACGTCCGCGTAGAGCGGGAAGGACACGTCGTCGTGCGTGCGCTTGGTCGCGGGGATCGTGATGACCTCCACGCCGTCCAGCTCGCCGAAGTGGTACTCGGCCTTCGCCTTGGAGGCGTCGTGGCTGCCGATGTGGTAGTTCCACAGCGGGGCCGAGTTGTCGGCCTCCTCCGCGCAGAACACGATCGGGCCGCGCATGACGGCGATCTTGCCGATGTCGTGGCGCACGACGGTCTTGGAGCGCATGAACTTCACGGCCATGTCGAGGTCGAGCGTGATCGTCGTGGTGCCCGGGGTCACCTCGATGGTCACGAAGCCGTCCTCGACGGGCAGGCGGCGGGCGTCCTCGCCGTTGACGGTCAGCTCGTGCTTGTACGCGGACCAGGACGGGATGCGCACCAGGAACTTCACCGGGTCGACGCCTTCCGGCACGTCCACGGTGAACTCGATGTGGCCGTCCCACGGGAAGTTGGACTTCTGGGAGACCTTCACGCCGTCGAAGAACTCGGCGTCGTTCGCGATGAACTGGTGGGCGACGATCTCACGGCGGTCCTCGTGCACCGTGTACAGGTAGCGGTCCACGGAGGCGATGAGGCGGGCGATGTTGGCCGGGCAGCAGGCGCAGCCGAACCATTCGGCGCGGTGCATGAGCACGTGGTAGCGGTCCGGGTTGTGCTCGGTGGCGGTCGGGTCGGCCTCGAGCGCGTTCACGTAGTAGAAGTGCTTGCCGTCGAGCGCGATGCCGGCGATGGAACCGTTGAACAGCTCCTTCTCGAGCACGTCGGCGTATTCGCCCTTGGCCTCGATCTCGAGCATCTGCCTGGCGAGGAAGCTCATGGCCACGGAGGCGCAGGTCTCGCCGTACATGGTGTCGTTCGGCAGGTCGTAGTCGTAGGTGAACGCCTCGCCCACGTGCGTGGAGCCGACGCCGCCGGTGATGTACATGCGGCGGGTGACGATGTTCCTCCACAGGCGCTTGGCGGTCTCCTCCAGCTCCTTGTCGCCGGTCAGGCGCGCCACGTGGGCGACGCCGGTGAGCATGTAGCCGACGCGCACGGCGTGGCCCTCGGCGGTCTGCTGCTGGCGGATCGGGCGTGCGGTCTGCGTGTACTCGTGCGTCCAGCCGCGCATCTGCGGGAAGATGTCGGTGGAGCCGTCGCCGATCTTCTCGTTCTGCTTGTCGTAGAAGCTCGGGTCCTTGCCGCGCACGTCGATGAAGAACTGCGCGAGCTTGAGGTACTTCTCCTCCTTGGTGACCTCGTACAGGCGGGCGAGCGCGAGCTCGATCTCCGGGTGGCCGTCGGCGCCGGGGATCTTGCCGTCCTCCTCGCCGAAGTTGGCGTCGAGGCAGGCGGCCATCTTCTCGGCGACCTCGAGGGCCTGCTGGTTGCCGGTGACCTCGTAGTACGCGACGGCGGCCTCGATGTAGTGGCCCATCACGTACATCTCGTGGGACTGCTGGATCTGGGTGAAACGCTCGCGGTCGGCGAAGGCGCCGGACTTGATGATGTACGGGGTGTCGAGGTAGCCGTCCTCGCGCTGGGCGCGGGCGATGAGGTCGACGAGCTTGTCGCACAGCTCCTTGAGCTGCTCGTCCGGCTCGTAGGCGAGGGAGTAGGCGGCCTCCTCAAGCCACTTGTAGACGTCGGAGTCCTGGAAGACGAAGCCCTTGAACTCACCCTCCTCCTCGCCGGCGGCGATGCGCAGGTTGCGCACGGCGCGGCTGTAGTGGTAGTCGATGTCCTGCTGGGCGCCCGAGGGGTCGCGCGGGATGTCGATCTTCTGCTCGTCGTTGATGACCGCCCACTGGTAGGGGATCACCTCCTTGGCGACGTTCTCGCGGTATCGCTTCCAGAATGGCGACGTCACCGTGACTTTCTGGCTCATGCCTCGTCCTTTCCGCTCCTGGCCGGCACGGTCCGATCCGCGCCCGTCAAGGTTCCTGCTGTACTGCCTGCCGCACTGCTTGGCCGGAGGAGCGTGCCTCTGCGCAATCGATTCCATGCTCTTCCGAACGGCTTCATCAAGCAGTGTATGGGCGATGCTTGCGCCCCATCGGCGGGACGTATGGTTGCGAAATTTTTCGCACGGCGACGGCGTGGCGCGGCCAAAACACTGGTGCGACACCCCTTTCGCACATCCTTTCGCAGCGGTTTTCGCACATCCTTTCGTACGTCTTTTCGCGCATCCTCTCGCGGCGGTTTTCACAGGCGTCCCCATGCGGAATTCGCCACGGAATCCCTACGAGGAATTCGTACGGCATTCATCATTGGATTCGTCGCAGGAATGCACCATGGGGACCACACAGGCGCCCGGTTCCCCAATACGAAAACCCGGTTCCACCCCAAGTAACCGGAGTCTTCGTACACAGGCGCCCCACTCCCCTACGAAAGTTCCGGTTATCCCGGGAGTGACCGGAACTTTCGTACGCGGGCATGGTGCAGATGCACGAAAACCCCGGTTACCGCGGGGATGACCGGAGTTTTCGTATATCCACGGCCTTCTCCGGATACGAAAGTTCCGGTTCCGCCGCCGGTAACCGGAACTTTCGTACATGGACATGGGCGTGGATATACGAAAACTCCGGCCAGACGTGATCCAGCCGGAGTTTTCGTACTCAGGAAATGTCCCGGAGATGTCCCGAAGACAGTCGCACCGCCCCGCCCCGGGACAACCGGACGGGGCGGGAAGGCCGCGGACGGTTACAGGCGCCTTTTCAGTCGCGGGGCTCAGTCGCGGGGCGGGGCGGCGGAGGAGCGTTCGACCAGCGCGCCCTGCAGCTCGACGAAGCGCGGCGGAAGCTCCTCGCCCTCCTCGCGCGCCTTGAGTCGGGAGAGCAGCAGCTGCACCGCGCGGCGGCCGGCCGCCGGGAAGTCCTGCCGGTAGGTGGTCAACGGCGGGTCCCACACGCAGGCGAGCGGATGGTCGTCGAACCCGATGACGCTGATGTCCTCGGGCACGCGCCGCCCCTCGTCCTCGATGCCGCGGATCAGGCCCATCGCCACCTCGTCGTTGCCGGCGAACACGGCGGTGAGCCCGTCGATGTGGGCCACGCGGTGGCCGAGCTCGCGCGCGTCGGAGGGCGCCCACGAGCAGTGCATCATGTCCGGGATCGGCTTGTCCTCGGCGCGCAGCTGCGCCTCCCAGCCGGCCGTGCGGCTGTAGCCGCCGCCACCGCCAGGGATGGTCACGTGGAACACGTTGCGGTGGCCGAGCCCCAGCAGGTAGCGCGTGATCTCACGGCCCGACTGGTTCTCGCGCAGGTCGACCTGATCGAGGTCGGGCTCGCGGTCGCCGGCGATGACCACCTTGGTGACCGTGTCCGGCAGCAGCTGCAACGCCTGCGCGGCGAGCGCGTCGTACTTCATCACGATCACGCCGCTCGGGTTCTGGTCCGTGACCATCGTGATCGAGGCGCGCAGACCGTCGGTCGAATCGTCGGCGAGCTTGGAGATGCTCACCGGGTAGTTGTTGGCGCGGGCCTCGTCCTCGATGCCCTGGATCGTCATGGCGGAACCGTACAGCGTGGTGTTGCTGGTGAGCACCACGATGGACTTCATCGCCGAATTGACCAGGCCGCGGGCCACGCGGCTCGGATGGTAGTCCAACAGTTTGATGGCGTGCGCGATGCGCTCCCGGCTTTCGTCGCTGATGCGGGGCGAATCGTTCAGGTATCGGGACACCGTCGACACCGATACGTTGGCGAGCGCGGCGACGTCCTTGATCACCGGCGCGCGCTTTTCCTTGGGCCTTGGCATATGTACCTGTCTATCTTCCATACCGCCTCAGTATAAGGAAAGGGCTTGCCCGGGCGGCATGGAGGTCGATGTTGCGTGTAGCGGGAACGCCCCGGCGCCCCTGGCGAGGCGCGGCCTGCACGGGGATCCGGGGCGTTCCCTAGGAGAAGGAGAAAGAAAAGAAGGAGAAAGGGATTGGCGGAGAGGCTTGGGCCTCCTTTCCTAGTTCGTTCCGCCTGCGAGCGGACTGTTTGTTTACGGCTGGTTGTTTCACGGCTGGTTGTTTCACGGCCGTTTCTTCACGGCCGTTCACTTCACAGCGCCGTCCGGCGATTATGGACTCGCCTGCGGTGGCCCATTGTTGCCTCGCGGCTGCCGCCGCTCGGCGGCGCCTATGAACAGTCCACTGGACTGTTCACTTCACGGCGCCGCCCGTGATGCCCGAGATGATCTTGCGCTGGCCGATGATGAAGACGATCAGCAGCGGGAGGGTCATCAGGATGATGTAGGCGAAGATGAGGTGCCAGTTGTTGAGGTACAGGCCCGCGCTCGCCACGTTGTAGAGGTTGAGCGGCAGGGTGCTCATCTTGCCGGAGAGGATGAACAGCGAGTAGAAGATGTCGTTCCAGATGTAGAGCACCACCAGGATCGTGGAGGAGGCGAGCGTGGGGGCGAGCAGCGGGAAGATGATCGTGAAGAAGATCCTCATCGGGCTGGCGCCGTCGATGCGGGCCGCCTCCTCGAGGGACGGCGGGATGGTGCGGATGAAGCCGGTGATGAAGAAGATCACCACGGACAGGTAGATGCCGATGTACACGCAGTTCATGCCGATGGCGGTGCCGGACAGGCCGATCATCTTGAGCAGCATCATGATGGTCACGACGGACGGCGGCAGGATGACGCCGGAGATGAACAGCGCGTAGAGCATGGCCACGCCCTTGGAGGAGCGGCGGCCGAAGATCCATGCGGCCATCGAGCCGAAGAGCAGGCAGATGCACACGCTGGGCACGGTGACGAGCAGGGAGCCGATGAGCGCGGGGAACACCTTGCCCTGCACGATGACGGTCTGGATGTTCTCGATGAGGTGCCACTTGGTCGGCAGCGCCATGCTCGGGACCACGGCCTCGGCCTGGGTCTTGCCGGCGGTGACGATGAGGATCCAGAACGGCACGGCGAGGAAGACGAGCATGAGCAGGATGACGATGGCGGCGTGGATGATGTCGCCGGCCTTCGACTTCTTGCGCACGACGGTGAGGCTGTTGGTCTTGACGCCGGATTCGCTGTAGGATGCGCTACTCATAGGATCTTCTCCTCACGCTTACGCAGGTAGATGACGAGCGGGATGGCGATGACCATCACCATCACGAAGAGCACGAGGCTCATGGTGGTCGACTGGGAGTACAGGCCCTTGCCGAACGTACGCCAGATGAACAGGTTCAGGATCTCGGTGGAGCCGCCGGGGCCGCCGTTGGTGGTGGCCTGGACGATGTCGAAGGAGTTCATGGAGCCGAGCAGCGCGGTGGCGACGTTGAAGGTCACGGCCGGGGCGACCAGCGGGAACTTGACCTGCCAGAAGGTCTGCCAGGCGTTGGCGCCGTCGATGGAGGCCGCTTCGAGCACTTCGGAGTCGATGGTCTTGAGGCCGGCGAGGTAGGTGAGCATCGCGAAGCCCATCCACTTCCATCCGTGGATGATGGTGACGACCACGATGGTCCAGGTCGTCGAACCGAGCCACTGGATGTCGACGGTGTGGCCGGCGAAGAAGCTCAGGATCTGGTTGACGACGCCGTCGGTCTTGAGGACGGCCTGCCAGATGTAGCCGGCGCCGAGGGCGGACATGATCACCGGGATGAAGAACATGGTGCGGGCGAAGCGGTTGAGCGGCGTGTCCTTCTCGAGGAGCACGGCGAGCGCCAGGCCGAAGACGTTCTGGAAGAAGGCCACGAGAATCGCGTAGATGAGGGTGACCTTGATGTCGGCCATCAGGGTGCCGCTCTCGAAGAGCTGTTGCAGGTTCTCCAGGCCGTTGAAGTCGATGGTTTTCTTGAACGCGGACCAGTCGGTGAACGCGTAGACGAAGTTCATTACCGTGGGCAGGAAGAAGAACACCAGCAGCATTACGCCCGCGGGAACGACGTAGCGCAACGGGTAGTTCTTGCGCTCCAGAGTCCGGGTGCCCCTGACGGGCCTGCCGGGCTGCGAGACATGTGACGTCATGTGATTCGTTTCCTTATTGTGTGTGGCTCACCGATTCGTAAGCCCGGAGCGGCGGGGCGGACCTGCCGCCCCGGGCGCGTATCGATCGGGGTCGGCGGCACGTGCGGGGCGTGCGGCCGGCCGTTCATCCGACCGGACGCTCGTTCGGGGCGGCCGGCGGATGGTGGATGGGATGGTCGGGTGCCTGGATCAGAATCCCTTGACGCCCTGCGCCTTGGCGATCTGGGCGAACTGGTCCTGGGTGGTTTTCGCGACCTGCTCCGGGGTCTGGGTGCCGTTGACCATGTTGGCGAGGTTCAGGTAGAGATCCGGGTTGGCGACGGCCTGGGACTGCATGGAGCCGACGGCGTTGGAGAGGGCGTCGAAGGCGTCGAGCTGGGCCTGCGGCACGGTGTCCGGGGTCTTGACGTCCTTCATGATGGACACGAGGTTCTGGTCCTTGATGAAGGTCTCGTACTCGGAGCCGAGCCAGAACTCGATGAACTGGCGGGTCGCGGCCTCGCGCTTGGAGTCGCCGGTCTTGAAGGCGACGACCGAGTTGCCCTGCTGCGGGATGGAGGTGGCGATGTTGCCTTCCTTGGAGATCGGGAAGAAGCCGATGGTGTCGTCCAGCTTGGCCTTGTCGCCGTCGGCGAGGGCGGAGATGGCGTTGAACATCGAGTTGGTCTGGATGATCATGCCGGTCTTGCCGTCGAGCAGGGCCTGGGCCTGGTCGGTGTCCTTGGCGGAGCCGGCGTCCTTGTTGTACAGACCGTCGTCAAGCATCTGCTTGTACTCCTTGATGGCGCCGAGGATGTCCTTGCCCTCGAAGCTGTCCTTGTTGGAGTTGACCTTGTCCCACAGGCCGGCCTTGGCGGCCTCGGCGAGCTGGACCTGCACGGCCCACTGGGTGCCCCACTGGGAGCCGGCCATTTCGAAGAGCGCGGAGTCGGCGGCGCCGGAGCTCTTGATCTTGTTGGCGGCGGCGATGAATTCGTCCCAGTTCTTCGGGGTCTCGGTGATGCCGGCCTTCTCGAAGACCTGCTTGTTGTACCACACGCCTTCGGTGTCCGGGGCGGAGACGAGGGCGCCGTAGTAGGTGTCCTGGTACTTGCCGCCGGCGTCGGCGATGCCGTCCGCGTAGTTCTTCAGCCACGGGGCGTTGTCGAGCTTCTGCAGCTTGTCCTGGGCGACGAAGCCGGCCAGGGTGGACGGCACGGCCTGCCAGAACATGAGGTCCGGGGAATCGCCGGTGGTGATCTTGGTCTGCACGTTGGACTCGTAGTTGTCCGGAATGGTCTGCAGGTCGATCTTGGCGCCGGTCTTGGACTCGAAGTCCTTGATGACCTTCACCGGGATCTTGTTGGAGTTCTGGGCGGCCCAGAACGTGAGCTTGACGCCGTCGAGCTTGGTGTCCTCGGCCGGCCAGTAGTCGGCGGAGGAGGTGTCGGTGCTGTCGTCGCTTCCGGCGGCCGCGGGGTTGCCGCAGCCGGCGAACATCATGCCCATGGCGGCGACGCTGGCAATGACGGCGGTCGCTTTCTTCCAATTCCTCATCATTGAGCCTTTCCTTATGTGGTTCCTCGACCCGCCCTCCAGCGGGACGAATCCATCGGCGGTTGGCGGGGCCCGACGCCCGTCACTGCGGCGCCGCAACCCCGGAATTTCCGATGGCTCCATTGTAGGTGGTATCGATTCCACGTCAACCATATGCGGCGTGTCGTTTTGCGAAAACGCTTGCGCGTTTCTTGCTGCGTAGAACGATAGATGTATTGAAAAATAAGGGTTTACACAGCATTTCAACCTCGATGACAACGTGGTCATTCCCCATTGCGATTTTGTGGTACCGATTCCACGATGTATTCTCTTTGGTATCGATTCCCTGTGGCGGTGACACCCCTCGAGCGCATGCGCGGGGCCGCACGGTCGCACACCGAATACACATCGAGACCATACGAATACATCGAGGTATGCCATGCACATGAACGCCGTGACCATCACCCAGCCGACCCCCGCGCCGGGCGCCGGGCGCCCAGTCCGGCTCACCGTGGGGTTCGACGAGGGCCGCCTGCCCCACATCGTCTCCGTCACCCGGTCCGCGGCGCCGGACGCGGCCCCCGCCGCGGCGGCGTCCACCTCCCCGTCCGCCACGCCCGCCGCCGTCCTCCCGGATGTGGACCCGCAGTTCCCGCAGACACTCGACGCGGGCCTGTCCGTCAGCGAATCGCCCACCATCCTGCCCACGCAGGCGGAAGGATGGACCGGCACGCCCGCCCTGCAGGTGAGCCGCGGCGGCGTGGAGGTCTTCCCGCGTCTGACCGTCACCGGATCCTCCCACACCGCCGGTTCGCTGTCCTTCGACGCGGCGGACGACACCGCCGGCGTCGCGATCGCCGCAACCGTCGCCATCGGCGCGGAGGGACTCATCCGCATCGACACGGCCCTGACCAACACCGCCGCCACGCCGCTCGTCGTCTCACGGTTCACCCCGGTCGTGCCGCTGCCGCCGCAGGTCGGCGAGATCGAGACGTGCACCGGCCATCACCTGCGTGAACGCGCGTTGCAGCGCCAGCCGCTCACCGACGGACTGTTCGAGAAGAACTCGCGCATGGGCCGCCCCGACTTCGACTCGGCGACCCTGCTGAGCGCAGGCATGCCCGGATTCGGCTTCGAGCACGGGCTCGTCCTCTCCGCGCACGTGGCGTTCAGCGGCAACAGCACCGTCTTCGCCGAACGCACGCCGTACACGCACGGCGTGATCGGCGGCGGCGAACTGCCCTACGCCGGCGAGATCGAGCTCGCGCCCGGCGGGACCTACCATGCACCGCGTCTGCTCGTCGCCGTGGGCGACGGCCTCAACGAGGTCTCCGCCCGCTTCCACGCCTACCTGCGCAGTTTCCATCCGGAGCTCGCCGACCCGGGCCGCCCGCGCCCGGTCACGCTCAACACATGGGAGGCCATGTATTTCGGCCAGAGCGAAGAGAAGGTAATCGCCCTGGCGGACGCCGCCGCCGCAGTGGGCATCGAACGCTTCGTCATCGACGACGGCTGGTTCACCGGCCGCCGCGACGACACCAAGGGCCTGGGCGACTGGCAGGTGGACAAGGACGTGTGGCCTGACGGCCTGACCCGCGTGGCCGACCACGTGCACGGGCTCGGCATGGAGTTCGGCCTGTGGTTCGAGCCGGAGATGATCAGCCCCGATTCCGACGTGGCGCGCGAACACCCCGACTGGATGCTCGCGCCGAACGCCTCCCGCCTGCCGGTCGAGGCGCGCAGCCAGCAGGTCATCGACCTGACGAACCCGGCCGCCGCGCGTTACGTGGAGGGGTGCATCGACGCGTTGGTGGGCGAATACCGCATCGACTACATCAAGTGGGACCACAACCGCTTCCTCACCGAACCGCTCTCCCCCGCCTCCGGCCGCCCGGCCGTGCACGGGCAGACCGAGGCGTTCTACGCGATCGTCGACCGGCTGCGCGCGAAGCACCCCGGACTGGAGATCGAATCCTGCTCGTCGGGCGGCGGCCGCATCGACGCCGGCGTGCTCACCCGCTGCTCGCGCGTGTGGGCGTCCGACTGCACCGACCCGGTGGAGCGCGCGGACATCCAGCGCGGCACCTCGCTCATCGTGCCGCCGGAGATGATCGGCG
Source organism: Bifidobacterium platyrrhinorum (assembly GCF_010667645.1). Taxonomy (GTDB): domain Bacteria; phylum Actinomycetota; class Actinomycetes; order Actinomycetales; family Bifidobacteriaceae; genus Bifidobacterium; species Bifidobacterium platyrrhinorum. The sequence goes on along the minus strand of NZ_WHZV01000002.1, from coordinate 140,827 downwards.
AACACATCTCCGAATCCCCCAACCACGCCACCCGCCGCACCACCACGCTCACCACGCGCGCGGCGACCGCGTTCTTCGGCCATCTCGGCATCGAATGGAACATCATGAAGCTCGACGACGACGGCCTCGCACGGCTCAAGCGCTGGATCGACCTGTACAAGGAACGCCGCACCGCGATCCCGCAGGGCGATCTCGTGCACGTCGACTCCACGGACCCCGCCGTGCGCGTCGACGGGCTCATCGCCCCGGACCGTTCGCGCGCCGTGTTCCGCTTCGCCGCCGTGGCCTCGTCGCGCGAATACCCGTACGGCCTCACGCGCTTCCCCGGATTGGACGAGTCGGCCGTGTACCGCGTGCGCCCGGTCGGCGGCGTCGCGCTGTACGAGGGCGAGCTGAGCCCGAACTGCCGCACCGCACTCGACTGGTGGAGCGACGAGGGCATCGCCGTCGACGGCGCTACGCTCGCCCAATGGGGCATCCGCCTGCCGCAGCTCGCCCCCGAGCACTGCCTGCTGGTCGGACTCGAACGCCTGTGACCGATGGGCGGGGTCGTGGCCCCGCCAGTCACCGCGCACATGTCGGTTTGATTTCGACACCCCATCCGCACGGCCGTGGGACCATATCGTCGATATCATTACCGCTATGAGCGATTCCTCCAAGACCACTTCCGAAATTGCTTCCGAGACCGCCGCCGGAGCCAAGCCCGTCGACATCGGCCATTACGCCTACCGCGTGCGCTGGGAGGCGGCGAAGAAACGCTTCGTCGCTTCCTGCGCCGAAATGCCGGACGTCACCTACGACAGCGCCTCCCAGCTGGACGCGTTCGTCGGCGTGAGGGACGCCGTCGAGAAAGCGGTCGCCCGGCTGCACGCCGCCGGAAAGGAGGCTCCCGAACCCCTGTCGGAACGCAGCTTCTCCGGTCGCATCCTCGTGCGCATCCCACCGGAGCTGCACCGCGCCCTGAGCATCGAGGCCGCCGAACAGCACGTGAGCCTCAACCGCCTCATCTCCAACCGCCTCGCCGGCGAGTGAACCCTACCCCGTACGTTTGTTCCGGCTTGGGAACCACACACCGGAGAAAACACACTCGGAGGATTCCTCCGCATACGTTTTCTCCGGCTCCCGGCTTGGCAACCGGGAACAACGTACTTGGAAACACCGAGTCTCATACGTTTTCTCCGGTTTCGAACCCTCAAGCCGGAGAAAACGGAATGAAGCAATCTCCTCGCATACGTTTTCTCCGGTCACCCGCTGCCAAACCGGGGCGAACGTACTCCGCCATGCCCGGCATCGCACGTTTCTTCCGGCTACCCATCATGGGACCGGAGCAAACGGACTCGACCGCACCAGTCTCCATTGCCTTCGGTCGTCAAAACGTCCAACCTTTTCGTCCCACACCTCCAACCGGAAGAAACGCACTCCGACATGCCCGGCATCGCACGTTTCTTCCGGCTACCCATCATGGAACCGGAGCAAACGTAGTTCGGCGGATTCCCCGAGTCCATTCGTTCCGGTTTCCACGCCATAGGCCGGGATGACCGTACTCAGAACATCACCCGACTTCGGTCCGCCGGGCCCGCGCAGCCTCGCAGGATGCCTCCGCCGTCTTCTCCACCTCGCGGGAGACCTCCACCGTCCCCACGCCGATATGATCATGCGACAACATCCATCCGCCCCTAGCCGTCGAATCGGGGGACTCCGGCATCCAGCAGCATCCGTACCAGCGGCCCCTGCATGAACACATCGTCATAGGTGCAGTGCAGCACCGTGGTCACGCCGAATTCCGCCAGGGCACGGTCCCTCGCCAACTGGTCGCCCACCACCTGCCCGACCGTCTTCCGTCCGGCCATGGCGGGGTCCACGTATTTGCGCATGCCGTCGTATTCCAGCACCACCGTGCGGCCATCCGACAGCCGCCACAGGAAATCCACGCGATACGTGCGGCCGGAGGACCTGAACTCCTCCTGGAATTGCGGGACGGGGAACCCGTTCTCCACGATCACCCCGTACACCAACGACTCACCGCCGTTCTCGCACTTGCCGTTGGCATACCGCAGCACCCGGTCCACGGCGGAGCAGTCCCGGCGCAGCGACCGGCACAGCCCGCGCACCTGTTCCATATCCGTCCCCTTGCGGATCGCGGCGTCAAACATCGGCAGGGACCGTAGGAACGGAACACGCGTCGCGCAGTCGACCAGCACCCATTCCGCCGGCGCGACGGGGATGCCGGCCAGCGTCACGGCGTCGACCGGCGGCATGTACGCGCGTCTGAGCGCATACCCCTCCTCGCCGCGCGCGGGGCGACCGGAGCCTCCTTCGGGATCGGCGATCGTCACCGTGCGGTCGTGGACCGCCCATGGGTGGTCGAAATCATGGGCGTCCAATGCCGTCTCGCCGGCGAACACCCAATCCGGGTGTCTGGCGTGCAACGCACGCGCCACGCACAGCGACCGCTGGCAGGCCGTCAGCCCCTTCCAGTATTCGGCCCGCGCGTACACGTTGCGGTAGGGCGACACCAGTTCGCCCCTGAGGTGCCGCCGCCTGAGCGCACGGCGCAGATGATCGTCGGCCCCGTACATGCACCGATGCTGCCGTTCGGTCCGTTCGATCAGTTCGTCCACCGCCTTGTGCCGTCTCATCCCTCCACCGTAGAGGGGAACCGTCGCCATCCGCCAATCGGGACGCCTATCGGACGGTTCCTGTGCACGACGGTGGACGACGCCGTGGATATCCAAGCCGGCCGCGGACCCCTGTGGACAGCCGGCCCGCGCCCCGCACAACCGGAGCAAGCGGACTCGAGAGACCATCAGGAGTACGTTCTCTCCGGCTGTCAACCGTCGGACCGGGGAAAACGGACTCTAGGGAATCCTCCCACGTACGTTGTCCCCGGCTCCGAGCCTGCAGACCGGAACAAACGGACTCGAGGAATTCACCAGAGTCCGTTCGCTCCGGTTCCAAACTGGGCAGCCGGAGAAAACGGCCACGGCGGCTTAGCGGCGCTTGGTCTTGCGGCCTTTGAGGTAGATGTCCACGACGATCCAGCAGCCGAGGACGAAGGCCACGATGTAGCCCATGAACCCCACGATGGGGATGCCGAAGATGATCGGCTTCATGCCGGCGTAGTACACGATCGACGAGCCGATGAACAGACCCACCACGATCATCGCCATCGTCAGGCGGTTCACCATGTCGGAGAGCATGCGGAACGGCTCCTCGGAGCCGACGAGCTCCATGTTCGTGCGCAGCTGGCCGCGGGTGAGCATCCTGGCGGCCACGTTGAGCTCGCTCGCCGCCTCGAGCAGGCTGTGCAGCGCCGCATGCCCCTCCACGCCCAGCGATTTCAGCTCGTCCTTGGCCACGTCCTTGGGGGCCTTGGAGGTGGCGATGTGCTTCGAGATAATCTCGATCATGTTCACATCGGGGATGAACTCGTCCAGCAGGCCCTCGAGCGTGACGAGCGCGCGCCCCACCGTGGTGACGGTGCTCGGCACCTCGATGCCGTGGCGTGAGGCCAGCTGCGTGAGCGAGGTGACGAACGCGGCGATGTCCAGGTCGGCGAGGTCCACGGTGCCGTATTCCTTGACGATCACGTCGAGGTCGGCGAGCAGCGAGGGGTAGTCGGCCGGGTCGGCCTCGGCGCCGGCGAAACGCAGCAGCCCGTCGGCGAGCGCCGGCGAGTCCTGTTTGGCGACGGCGAAGATCATCTCCTTCATCACGGCGCGCGTCTTGGCGTCGAGGCGGCCGGTCATGCCCAGGTCGATGAGCACGATCTGCCCGCCGCGGATGATGATGTTGCCCGGGTGCGGGTCCGCGTGGAAGAAGCCGGCGTCGAGGATCTGCGTGGCGTAGTTGTCGACGAGTTTGGTGCCGATGTCCTTGAGGTCGTATCCGGCGGCGACGAGCTGGCCGGGGTGGGACACGGAGATGCCGTCCACGTATTCCATGACGACCACGTGTTCGGTGCACAGTTCCGGGTACGGCGTGGGGCAGTCCATGTAGCGGAAGGGCTCGGAGAACCGTTTGAACGCGGCGAGGTTGCGCGCCTCGACGAGGAAGTCGGTTTCGGATTGGAACGTGTCCCACAGCTCCTCGACCACGCCCTTGAGGTCGACGATCTGGGAGGAGCCGATGACCCTGGTGGCGGCGCGGGCGATCGAGCGCATGATCGAGACGTCCTGCGCCATGGTCTCGCGCACGCCGGGGCGTTGCACCTTGACGGCCACGTCCTCGCCGGTGACGAGCGTGGCGCGGTGCACCTGCGCGAGCGAGGCGGAGCCGAGCGGCTTGGGGTCGATGTGCGAGAAGATCTCGTCGACGGACCTGCCGTATTCGTCGCTCAGCACGCCGATGACGGTGTCGTAGGGCATCGGGTCGGCGTCGGCGCGCAGTTTGGCGAGTTCGTCGCAGAAGGCGGGCGGCAGCATTTCGGAGCGCATCGACAGGATCTGGCCGACCTTGACGAAGGTGGGTCCGAGCGCCTCGCACATGAGGCGCATCTTGACGGGCGTGAGGCCCTTGAGCGCGTCGAACTGGTTGACGATGCGCACGATGTGCGCGAGGCGTTTGGCCTTGCCCCAGCGTGTGAGGTGGTAGCGGGCGGAGAAGTCGTCGCGGCGCGGGCCGAACAGGCCGATGGTCTCGGCGTAGACCGGGTAGGCGCCCATCGGGTAGGAGTCCGTGGGTCGCGGCCCGGGGTGCGACGCGGCCGCGTCCGTTCCGGCCGTTCCGCCCGCACCAACGGCCGATGCCGCGGATCCGGCGCCACCGGCCGACGGTGCGGGATCCGCAGGATTCGTCGGCGGATCCGTCTGCCGCGAGGTCGAGGCCGACGCCGGGCCCGCCGGCGTCGCGGCCGCCCCGGACGACGGCGAGCCGGCCCCATCACATACGGATGGGGCCGGCTGCCGTGCGTCGTCTTGCGTCGTCTGTGCGGGTGTCGTCACGCGAATGTCCGTTCGTTCGGGTCGTTCAGGTCGGGCGTTCGGCCCAATCGGTCAGATCGGCCCAATCGGTCAGATCGGCTCAATCGGCCCGTTCGGACCAGTCCGTCCGATCGGACCGGTCAGGCCTCGGCGGGCTTGTCCGCGTCCGAGGATTCACCGGCGTCGGCCGGTTCGACGGCGTCCGCCTTGGCGGCGCGCTTCTCGTCGTCCTTGTCGGCGTCGTTGACGAGCGATTCACCGACCTTGCGCTTGAGTTCGGTGTTGAGGCTCTTGCCCTGTTCGACGGTCAGTTCGCCCTTCTTCACGAGGTCGTCGACGATCTCGCTGCCCTTCTCGTACCCGGTGGCGAGGGCGCCGATGCCCGCCAGCACGACCTTGCGCAGGCCATCACCCAGATCGAAACCAGCCATGATAACCCCTCCTTGTGAGGTATGGCGCGGCCCTGTCGCCGCGCGCCCGTACCTCCAAGGGTACTCCCCCGTGGGCGCGCGGTTATTGTGCGACACCGGCCGCGGACGTCCGGTTCCGTAAGCCGGGCTTTCCGTTCCGGCGGGGGCGGGCGGCCGCCCTCCTCCGGTGCGTCCTCCCGTCCCGGACTCCCGTCCCGGACTCCCGTCCCGGACTCTCGTCCCGGGGAGGCCCGTCCCGTCTAGCGGGGCCGGCCCGCGGCCACGGCGCGCGCCTCGGCGGCGACCTTGTCGAGCCGCGCGAGTTCGGCCGCCTGCGCGTCGGTCTGGTCGGCGGTGCCGAATTCGCCGTAGCGGTTCTCGGCGGCGGTGCGGATGAGGAAGTCCGCGATGGCGGGGTTCTTCGGCAGCAGCGAACCGTGCATGTACGTGCCGATCACGTTGTGCACGCGCGCGCCTTCGGTGTGGTCCTCGCCGTTGTTGCCGCGGCCTTCCTGGTCGACGCGGCCGAGCGGGCGCACGCCCACGCCGGCGCGCAGGAACGTCTGGCCGGAGTGGTTCTCGTAGCCGATGACGTCGCCGAATTCGTCGGAATGCTCGACGAGGTTGCCGATCATGCGCACGTCGCGGCCGATGGTGTGCGCGGGGATCACGCCGATGCCGTCGAGGCGGGTGCCGTCCACGGTTTCGAAGTATTCGCCGAACAGCTGGTACATGCCGCAGATCATGAGCATCGGCGTGCCGCTTTCGGCGAGCGCGGCGAGGGCGTCGGCGCGGGTGAAGAAGTCGTCGATGATCTTCTTCTGGCCGGTGTCCTGGCCGCCGCCGCCGAGCACCATGTCGATGTGCTCGGGCCACGGGTCGCCCTGGTTGTAGGCGGTGACGCGCGGCTCGTAGCCGTAGAGGGCGAGGCGGCGGGTGACGGTGAGCACGTTGCCCGAGTCGCCGTAGATGTTCATGTCCTTCGGGTAGAGGGACATCACGTCGATGGTCTTGGCCATGGTCGATTCTCCTGGATTCTCTGGATGCTCCTGGATGCCGGGCGTTCGGGTCCTCACGGACCGTTCGCCGTGCGCGCTATCTGCCCACGCCGGCGTCGGCGACGTGCGCGATCCGGCCGAGCGCGGCGCGCACCCTGAGCATGGCGGTGTACGTGCAGTAGATGTGCTTGGGGGTGCCCGGGTTTGCGTGCACGAACACGTTGAGCGCGGATTCGATGTCCGTGTCCGTGGCGTCGACCGGCACCTGGTCGTAGCCGAGGCGCAGGGCCATGTCCCAGGCGCGTACGCCGGAGACCTGGCGCACACCGGTGGCGCGCAGCGAGGTGAAGTCCACGTCCCACAGCCAGCTCATGTCGCGGCCGTCCGCGTATTCGTCGTTGATGACGATCATCGTGTCCGCGCCTTCGGGCGGGAAGCTCGCCAGGGAGAGGCGGAAGCCCATCGGGTTCTTGACGAGCAGCAGTTCGACGGGGCTGCCGGCCGCGTCGATGACCTCGCCGCGGCCGAACGCGGGCGTGACGCGCGAGACGGCGCGGATGAGCGCGGGCGTGTCCGAGGCGGCGAAACGCCCGAGCCGTCCGCGGAACGCCTCGCCGCCGGCGGGGGCGGCCGCGGTGCGCGCGCGTGGCGCGTCGGCGACGACGGCGCGCACGACGGCGAGCGCGGCGGCGGCGTTGTACAGGTTGTACACGCCTTCGAGTTTCACGTCGGTCGTGTGTTCGGCGCCGTCCAGCCGGAACGTGGCCCGGTGGTCGCCGAACGCGGTGAACGTCACGTCCGCCGGCAGTTCGAGGGCCTCGTGGTCCGCGGCGGCGGTCCGGCCGGCCGCGGCGGCCCGCGGCGCCGCCCCGTCCCCGGCGCCCTCGACGCTCACGGTGGTGGCCATGTCGTCGTCGGAGGGGAACAGCGCCTTCAGCCCGTCGGACAGGCCGAAGTAGCGCACCGCGGTGCCCTTGGGCGCGAGGTCGGCGAGCGCGGCGATGCGCGGGTCCTCGCGGTTGAGCACGACGACGCCGTCGGTGGCCTCGGCCACGTGGCCGAGCAGGCGCGCGGTGTTGTCGATCTCGCCGAAGCGGTCGAGCTGGTCGCGCATCACGTTGAGCAGCAGCGCGTAGCGGGGGCGGACCTGCTTCACGAAGTGGACGGCGTACGCCTCGTCGAGTTCGAGCACGGCGATGTCGGCGTCGAGGCGGCCGGTGAGCGTGACCTGCTGCAGCAGCGCGGAGACGACGCCGCGCGTGAAGTTCGATCCGGTGGGGTTGGTGAACACCTTCAATCCCAGATCGGAGAGCATCGAGGCGACCATGCGCGTGGTCGTGGTCTTGCCGTTGGTGCCGGAGACGAGCACGACGCCGAGCGGCAGACGCCCGAGCGTGCGTGCCAGGAACGTCGGGTCGATGGTCTCGACGACCTTGCCGGGGAACGCGGACCCGCCGTGACGCAGCAGTCGCGACGCCCAGCGCACGCCCTTGCCGATGAGCGGCGTGGCGAACGAATTCCAAGCCATGATTCACACTCCCTGATTGCTGTTGTAGTCCTGCGGCATGTCCTTGAACTTCGACGTGGCGCCGAGGAACGCCAGGTGGAAGGTCTCGGTGGGGCCGTTGCGGTGCTTGGCCATGATGATGTCGGCCTCGCCGGGGCGGTCCTCCTTGTCGTAGAAGTCCGGTCGGTGCACGAGGAACACCACGTCGGCGTCCTGCTCGATCGAGCCGGATTCACGCAGGTCGGACAATTGCGGCTTCTTGTCGTTGCGCATCTCGGGGCCTCGGTTGAGCTGGGAGAGGGCCACGACGGGCACTTCGAGCTCCTTGGCGAGGAGCTTCAACGCACGCGAGAACTCGGAGACCTCCTGCTGGCGGCTTTCGACCTGTTTGCCGGAGGTCATGAGCTGCAGGTAGTCGATGACGACGAGCTTGAGGTCGTTGGTCTGCTTGAGGCGGCGGCATTTGGCGCGGATCTCCATGAGGCTCATGTTCGGGCTGTCGTCGATGAACAGGGGCGCGTCCTCGAGCTTCGACCAGAACGAGTTGAGCGTGTTCCATCGTTCCGGCGTGATCTCGTCGGCACGGCGCAGGGCGCCGAGCGGGATGTTGGTCTCGGCGGAGATGATGCGCTGGGCGAGCTCCACCTTGCTCATCTCGAGGCTGAACACGATGGTGGTCAGGTGGTGGTGGAGGGCGGCGGCGCGTGCGAAGTCGATGCCGAGCGTGGACTTGCCCATGGCGGGGCGGCCGGCGACGACGACCATCTGGCCGGGCTGCAGGCCCTGGGTGAGGTCGTCGATGTCGCGGAAGCCGGTGGGCACGCCCTTGTTGACGAGGCCCTGCTGGAGCTTGTCGATCTGGTCGAGCGCGTCGTGCACCACCGGGCCGATGGCGGAATAGTCCTGGCGCACCTTGCCCACGGACATCTCGTACACCTCGGCCTGGGCGAGGTTGACGACGTCCTCGGCCTGCGAGCCTTCGGCCGAGTAGCCGAGCTGGGCGATCTTGGTGCCGGCGGCGATCACGTTCCTGAGGATGGCGCGCTGGTGGACGATCTCCGCGTAGTAGGTGGCGTTGGCGGCGGTGGGCACGGAGGCGACGAGCGAATGCAGGTAGTCGGTGCCGCCGACCTTGTCGAGGTCGCCGCTTTTGAGCAGCTCGTTGGCCACGAGCACCGCGTCGACGGGCTGGGAGGCGGAGAACAGGTTGATGATCGCCTCGTAGATGGTCTGGTGCTTCGGCTGGTAGAAGTCGGTGACCTCGATCATCTGCGAGACCTCGCCGATGGCGTCCTTGCTCATGAGCATGCCGCCGAGCACGGCCATCTCCGCGTCGTCGTCGTGCGGGGGCACGCGGTCGAACAGCGCGTCCCTCACGGGCGTGCCGGTGGTGCCGGGCACGTAGCCCTCGCCGCGGTTCGCGCGGGGGGCGCGGGGCGCGCGGGCCGGGCCGAAGCCGTCGCCGGAGCCGCCTTCGTCGTCGTATCCGCCCTCGTCGCGCGGTTCGTCTTCCCAGGGTTCCTCAGCCATAGGGCACAGTATAGGGTCCCGTGCCGAACCCGGGAAGGCCGCGGGCGCACGGGGCCGTTCCGCCCACATATCTGTGGTCCCGACGGCTTATCCACAACTACATCTGCCGATGACGCGACTTATCCACCGAGTTATCCACAGCCACGCCCGAAAACAAGGCGACACGCCGAAACCGGATGTGGATAAGAAAAAGTTATCCACATTTTCGGGGCGTTTCGACGGGGATAATCCACTGAGTTATCCACACTATGGGGATAACTCAGTGGATAACTTGGGGATAACGTGGGGATAACTCGATCACGCATGGACGCCGACTTGCACGAACGCCAACGCCGTGGTAATCGCGTCTGAACGCACGGTGAACGGACCGGACCGGACGTCACGCTAGGGTGTTCACCCGGAAAACGGAGGCGACGGCCCGCACGGACGGGCGTCCGCCGCCGAACGGGACGAAGCAGGACATCGGGGGAAGGCTCATGCGCGACAACGGGCACACGCACGACGGCGACGGGCTCGGCACCGGGCCCGGGACGACGGAACGGATCCCGCGCGACCCGCACAGCCCGCACAACCCGCGCGACCCCCGCGCCGGCGGCGACATCCGCCGGATCATGGCGTTGGCGCTGCCCACGTTCGGCCAGCTCATCGCCGAACCGGCGTTCATCCTCATCGACACGGCCATCGTCGGGCATATCGGCGACGCGGCGCTGGCCGGCCTGTCCATCGGATCGACCATCGTCCTGACCACCGTGGGCCTGTGCGTGTTCCTCGCCTACGGCACCACCTCGCAGGTCGCGCGCCTCATCGGCGCCGGCCGGCGTCGCGAGGGGCTCGAGGCCGGCGTCGACGGCATGTGGCTCGCGCTCATCATCGGCGTGGCCGTCTCCTGCGTCCTGTTCGCCTGCGGACGGCCGCTGTGCGCGGCGCTCGGCGCCCGGGGCGACGTGCTCGTGCAGGCGCGGCATTACCTCAACGCCATCGTCTTCGGCCTGCCCGGCATGCTGCTCGTCTACGCGGCCAACGGCATCTTCCGCGGTCTGGGCCGGGTGCGCGTCACCCTCGTCGCGGCCGTCATGGGCGCCGTGGTGAACACCGCGCTGGAACTGCTGTTCGTGCTCGGGTTCGGCTGGGGCATCATCGGCTCCGGCGCCGCCACGCTCATCGCGCAATGGTTCATGGGCGTCTTCCTCACCGTGCCCGCGCTGCTGTGGGCGAAGGCCGAGGGCGCCTCGATCCGCCCGCACCTGAACGGGATCCTCGGCAGCGCCGGCGACGGCCTGCCCCTGTTCCTGCGTTCGCTCGCCCTGCGCGCCTGCCTGGTGGCCACCGTGATGCTCGCCGCACGCATGGGCGTGACCGTGCTCGCCGCCTACCAGGCGGTGAACGCGTCCTGGAACTTCGTGCTCAACATGCTCGACGCGGTCGGCATCGCCGGCCAGGCGCTCGTCGCCACCGAACTCGGCGCCGGCCGTCGCGCCGAGGCGCGCGCCATGGCCCGCACGGCCGGTGGGGCCGGAGCCGCGGCAGGCATGGTCATCGGCCTCGGATTCGCCGCGACCGGACTGGCCGCCGCGCCGCTGTTCTCGCCGAACGCGGCCGTCCAGGCGCTCATCGTGGCCGGCATGGTCACGCAAGGCCTGTTCCTGCCGCTGTGCGGATGGATGTGGGCGCTCGACGGCATCCTCATCGGCGCCGGCGACTACCGCTATCTGGCCGCCACCTGCACGCTGACCGCCGTCGTCTACATGGCGGTGCTGGCCGGCGTGGACGCGCTCGACGGCACGGCGGCGCTCGCCACGCCGATCGCGCGCATGATCGCCCTGTGGGCCGTGCTCAACGTGGTGTTCATCGGCCTGCGCGCCCTGTTCAACGGCCTGCGCGCCCACGGCGACGCATGGCTGGCGAAGGTGTGACGGACGGCGTCACAGGTGGTAGCGCGTCGCGGCGACCATCTGCTTGACCAGCGTCTCGCGCCACGTGCTCCAACCGTACTTCTTCGTGATGGCCTCCTCCGAGGTCGCGCCCAACGAGGAGCCGTCCGCGCGCGTCAGGTCGTAGAGCATGTCCAACAGCATCGGGTCGTGGCGCAAACGGTTCGCCAGGTCGGCGCCCACGTTCGGATCGTTCGGATTGCGGCCGGTCGCGAACTCGCTCAACGTGAGATGCTCGCGCACCAGCAGCGTCACCATGCGCACCGTATCCGCGTCATAACCCATGCGCTTGAGGATCACCGGCGCGTGGCGCGCGCCCTCCGCCGCATGGTCGGCCACGCCGGAACGCTTGCCGATGTCATGCAGGATGCCGGCGAGCAGCAGCGCCGTGTAGTGCGCATCGTCGTATCGCGGCGCACCGGAACCGCCCGCCGCCTCACGGTCCGCACGCGACGGGAAGCCGATCCCGCGCGTCAGTCGCGAGACGACCTCCACCGAATGCCGGTCGATCGTGTACCGGTGCGCGGCCGAGGCGGACGGACGGTTGCGGATGCCCAGCCATTCCGGCATCCACTTGCCGGGAAGATCCACGAAATCGATCTCCTCCCACACACGGATCAGCTCCGGACCGGACGCGAGCAGCCGCACGAACAGGTCGCGCGACGTCGCATCCCACCGGTTGCTGTGGATCGGGCACCGACGCAGGTTCTCCAACGTGCCCGGATTGATCGGAAGACCCCGTCGCGCCGAAGCGAGCGCCACGCGCAGCGCGAGCGAGGCGTCGCGCGACGGCTCGGCGCCCGGCGCGAGCACGATCTCATGCTCGTGGACGGCCACACCGGGCGCGACCACCTCGAACTTCGGCGCCTCACGATGCCCGCCCGCACGCTGCGACATCATCTGGAAGAACGCGAACCGTGGCTTCTCGTGCGTGAGCGAATGCTCGGCGCGCGAGGCCGTCGAATCGAGCGAGAACGCGATGCGCCGGCCGATGCGCGCCAGCAGCGTCTGCAGGTCGTCGATGGACTTCGCCTCGCGCTCGCCGCCGGCGGGCAGGGTCGGGTCGGCGAGGCCGAGCATCGCCGCGACCTTGTCCTGGTACGGGGTGAGCAGCAGGTTCGTGTCCTTGTTCGCGACCAGATGGATGCAGTCGCGCACGTCGAGCAGCCGGTCGACCGCGTCGTCGTAGGCGCCGTGCGGGCGGTCGGCGAGCCAGGAGACGGCGAGCGCGGAGACGAGCACCGAGTCGCGAAGGCCGCCGCGGGACTCCTTGATGTCGGGCTGGTTGATGTATTGGAGGCGGCCGAATTCGTCGAGACGGCTCGCGGCGGAGTCGAGCAGTTCGGGCAGGCGTTTGCGCGCGGCCTTGCGCCAGCGTTCGAGGATCGAATCGGCGGTGGCCCTGATGAGGTCCGTGTCGCCGGCGATGGGCTCCACGTCGAGCCATCCCATGGCGGCGGGCAGGTCGTGGTCGGTCACCGATTCGCACTGCTGGCGGGTGCGCACCGAATGGTCGAGGTCGAGGCCGGAATCCCACAGCGGGTACCACAGTTTGTTGGCGAGTTCGTTGAGGTGCGCGTCGTTCAGGGCGTGCGGGTCGTAGATGAGCACGAGGTCGAGGTCGGAGCTGGGGCCGATCTGCCCGCGGGCGAGCGAGCCGACGGCGGCCAGGCCGATGCCGTGGTCCGGCACGGGGAAGTCGACGGACTGCGTCGCCTCCGTCCACAGCGCGCACAGGCGGTCCTTCGCCAGCGCGGTGCGCGCCCTGCGTTTGGCCGCGCCGTCGCGGTACACGCCGTCCGCGTCCGGCCGGCTCATCTCCATGAACCGTTGTTTGAGACCATCGACCGCCGATGCCATTGCCTGCTCCTTTGATCCGTGTGTCCTGCCCGCGGCGCCCGTCGTCGCGCCCGTCGCATGCGTCCGTCACGCACGTATACATCCGTCACGCACGTATACATCCGTTACGCCCGCATACGACAAGTCCCCGCACGGCTTTGGGGGCAGCGTGCGGGGACTTGCTTGTCTATCGATGGCCCCGACCCATCCCGGCGGGCGCCGGGAGGGAGGGACGTCTGTTGTCAGATCGCGGCGGAACCGGATTCGCCGGTGCGCACGCGCGTCACCGAGTCGAGCGGGGCCACCCAGACCTTGCCGTCGCCGATGGTGCCGGTGCCGGCCGCCTTGACGATCACACCGACCAGCGTTTCGGCGTCGGCGTCGTCGGACAGGACCTCGACGCGGATCTTCGGAATCAGGTCGACGGTGTACTCGGCGCCGCGGTAGACCTCGGTGTGTCCGCGCTGGCGGCCGTAGCCGTTCGCCTCGGAGACGGTCAGACCGTGCACGCCGGCGGCCGCGAGGGCCTCCTTGACGTCGTCGAGCTTATGGGGCTGAATGATTGCGGTGATGAGCTTCATCTCACCTCACCTCCTTGAGGACGGAGCTGGCAGTACCAGCAAAATCGTAGGCACGTTCGCCCTGGTCGGCAAGGTCGATGCCGCCGACTTCCTGGGCCTCGGTGACGCGCCAGCCGATGGTCTTCTCCAGCGCGAAGGCGATGATCGCGGTGATCACGGCGGAGTAGACGATGGCGCACAGCGCGATGAGGACCTGCACGACGAGCTGCTTCCAGTCGCCGCCGGCCAGCAGGCCGGTGCCCTCGCCGAAGAAGCCGATGAGCACGGTGCCGGTGAAGCCGCCCACGCCGTGGACGCCGACCACATCGAGGGAGTCGTCGTAGCCGAACCTGAACTTCAGGCCGCAGGCGAGGCAGGTGAGCACGCCGGCGATGGCGCCGAGGACGATGGCCCACAGCGGGGAGACCACATCGGCGGCCGGGGTGATGGCGACCAGGCCGGCGACCATACCGGAGGCGGCGCCCATGGCGGTGTAGTGGCCGGAACGGATCTTCTCGGTGAAGCCCCAGGAGAGCATGGCGGCGGCGGTCGCGGCGGAGGTGGACACCCAGGCGTAGCCGGCGGTGCCGTTGGCGGCGAAGGCGGAGCCGGCGTTGAAGCCGAACCAGCCGAACCACAGCAGGAAGGCGCCGAGCATCACGAACGGCACGTTGTGCGGGCGGAACGGCTGCGTGCCGAAGCCCTTGCGCTTGCCGATGATGAGCACGATGACCAGGGCCGCGACGGCGGCGTTGATGTGGACGACGGTGCCGCCTGCGAAGTCGTGGGCGGCGGCGCCGATGGCGGTGGAGATCGCGCCGTCACCGGACAGCAGGCCGCCGTTCCAGACCATGTGGGCCATCGGGGCGTAGTCGAAGGTGACCCACAGGGCCACGAAGATCATCCACGTGCTGTACTTGACACGCTCGGCGATGGCGCCGCAGATCAGGCCCACGGTGATCATCGCGAAGGCGACCTGGAAGGCCACGTCCACGGACACCGGGTACTTGTTGGCGTTCAGGCCGGTCGACGTGAACACGCCGTCCTTGGCGACCATCGAATCCTTCAGCAGGAAGCCGGAGGCCGGATCGCCGAAGATGCCGCCGATGTCGGAACCGGCGTAGGCGATGGACCAACCCCACAGGGTCCAGATGATCATGGTGACCGACAGCGCGGCCGCCTCAAGCATGAACATGTTCAGCACGGCCTTCGCACGGACCATGCCACCGTAGAAGAACGCCACGCCCGGCGTCATGAGGAAAACCAGGGACGCGGAAGTCAAAATCCATGCGGCATTTCCGGAATCCATGTCTACCTCCCTCTCTTTCACATCTTGCGCCCCGCCATGCGGGCGGGGTTCTGGTTCTTTCGTCGTCCCCCTCGTGGGGGCTAACGGTTCGATAGTGAACGC
Source organism: Bifidobacterium platyrrhinorum (assembly GCF_010667645.1). GTDB lineage: Bacteria > Actinomycetota > Actinomycetes > Actinomycetales > Bifidobacteriaceae > Bifidobacterium > Bifidobacterium platyrrhinorum. Next base: position 125,719 of record NZ_WHZV01000002.1, on the reverse strand, counting down.
CCGGATGGTTTTCGTTTCGTTACGGCAGGTTACGCGATTGTTAATCGCCCGGGCCGCGCACGGGCGGGCGGGCATGCGCGCACGGGCGCGGCCGCCCTGGTTCCACGCCGGTTTCGCGCCGGAAACGCGCCGGAAACGCGAAAGTCCCGAATCATGTTTCGATCATGATTCGGGACCTGTTCACGGATGCGCGGATGACCGGGGACGGTTCACGATGCGGACCCGCGGCCCGCCGGGACGGTCGCGCCCAACGCCACTTCGGCCGGCGCCGATCGGTTCGGCCGGTTTCTGTCGGTTCGGCCGGTCAGGCGAGGATGCCGTCGACGAAGCCCTCCGGGTCGAACGGGGCGAGGTCATCGGGGCCCTCGCCCAGGCCGACGAGCTTGACGGGCACGCCGAGCTCCTTCTGCACGGAGATCACGATGCCGCCCTTCGCGGAGCCGTCGAGCTTGGAGAGCACCACGCCGGTGATGCCGATCGCCTCGGCGAACACCTTCGCCTGGGTCATGCCGTTCTGGCCGGTGGTGGCGTCGAGCACGAGCAGCACCTCGTCCACGGGCAGGTTCTTCTCGGTGACGCGGCGGATCTTGCCGAGCTCGTCCATGAGGTTCGCCTTGTTTTGCAGGCGGCCGGCCGTGTCGATGATGAGCACGTCGGCGCCCATCTCCTTGGCCTTGGCGCTCGCCTCGAAGGCGACGGACGCCGGGTCGGCGCCGTCCTTGTCGGAGCGGACGACGGGCACGTCCACGCGGGCGCCCCACGTCTCGAGCTGGTCGGCGGCGGCGGCGCGGAAGGTGTCGGCCGCGCCGAGCACGACCTTCTTCCCGTCGGCGACGAAGAGGCGGGCGAGCTTGCCGGCGGTGGTGGTCTTGCCGGTGCCGTTGACGCCCACCATGATGATGACGCTCGGGCGGTTCGCACCCGGCTTGTCCGCGTTGAGGGTGCGGTCGGTGTCGCGGCCGACCTGGTCGAGCAGCTTCTCCCTGAGGGCGGCGCGCACCTCGGCCGGATCGGCCTTGCCGGTGACGCGGGCGTCGGTCCTCAGGTCGTCGACGAGCTGTTCGGAGGCTTCGGCGCCGACATCGGCAAGGAGCAGCGTGTCCTCGACGTCCTCCCAGTCGGTTTCGGAGAGGTTGTCCTTCGCGAGGATGTTGAACAGGGCCTTGCCGAACGGGTTGCTCGACTTGGCGAGCTTCGCCTTGAGTCGGGTGAGGCGCCCGCCCACGGATTCGGGCCGTTCGGGTTCCGGCTTCGGGGCGGGGGCGGGTTCCGGCTCCTGCGCGGCGGGCTCCGGCCGGGATTCCGGTTCGGGCTCGGCCACGGGTTCGGGCTCCGACTCGGGTTCGGCCGGAGTCTCCCCCGCTTCGGCCCCGGTCAGGGCCTTGGCCGGTTCCGCGACCTCGGCCGGCCCGGGCTCGCCCTCGGCCGCCGGCTCCTCGGAGACCGGCGCACCGGCCCCGGACTCCTCCGCTTGCGCGGATTCCTCGCGCGCGGCCGCGGCCTCGGCCTCGGCCTTGCGCTCCTTTTCCTCGGCCTCGCGGGACTGCTGCTCGCGCAGCGCGTCGCGCTCCGCGATCGTCTTGTCAAGATCGCGCTTGCGCGACTTGGAGAACCACACCGCCAGCGCGATCAGCACGATCGCGACGACGGCAACGCCAATCATGGCCAACGTATTGCTATCCATGCCGCCCAGTCTAGTGGCCGCCGCCGTCCGCATGCCCGGCGTCGGCGCCACGGACCGGCCACCGGTCTGTCACCGGCCGTCGGTCCGCCACCGGCCACCGGCCGTCGGCCGATCAGCCGAGCCCGTACAGCCGTTCGGCGTTGCCGTGGGCCACGGCGTCGACGACCCGCCGCGCGTACGGCACGTCCCACAGGCCGTCCGCCGCCCAGTCCGCGGCGAGCGCGCCGAACGCCTCGCGCCAGACGAGCGCGCCCAGCGCGTGCGTCTCCGCCACGCCGAATCCGTCGGAGGCGTACGTCAGCCGGTCGAACGGGCACCATTGCAGCACGCGTTCGAGCAGGGCCCGCGTGCCCGCCACGCCGGCATGCATCGAGGCCAGGCTCAGGTCCATGTACACGTTGCCGTGCGTGGCGCACATCCACGCCGCCTGCCGCTCGTACGGCGCGCAGTGCAGCAGCACCAGCGGGGCTCCGACCGTCGCGAGCGGTTCCAGCGCCGTCGGGTCGGATTCGCGTATGCGCGCCTCGCCGTCGCCGAAGCCCACGTGGAACTGGACGGGCAGCCCCCGTTCCAGCGCCTCGTTCACGATGAACGATTCCACGGTCGGATCCGCGATGCGGCCTCGCCCGGCGGCGTCCAGACCGCGCACCGCGGCGACGACCCGTTCGTCGGACGGCCGCGACCAGTCGATGGCGAATCCGGTGCGGTACGCGGCGACGCTTTTGCACCCGACCGCATCCGGTTCGGCGAGTTCGGCGTCCAACGCCGCGCGGAACCTCCCCGGGAAGGCGTCGGCCGCATCGCCAAGCTCCCGCAGCACGCGTTCGGCGACCGATTCGACGCGCACGACGCGCACCACCCGGACCGGATTCCCCGAAGCCGGCGAATCCCCCGGAGTCCCGGGCGCCATGGCGAAGCCCCCGTCGCCGTTGCTTCCCGATGCCGAGACCCGCGCGGCGAACTCCCGCGGCGATGCCATGAGGTCGGCGGCCGCACCGGTGTCGAGCACCCACGCGGACACGCCGCACCCGCGCAGCAACGCCGTTTCGAATCCGCGGAGGTCGCGTGATGCGGCGCGCGCACGCCAGTAGCGGCGCGGGCCGCCCGCGCCGCCCGCATCGGCCATGCCGAGCGCCGCGCCGAACCGGCGCGTCAGCTCGCAGCCGAGGCGTCCGGCGAGCAGCCGCCCGAGCGCGGCGTCGTCGGCGTCCGCCCCGCCGGCGTCGGCATCGCCGATCCCAGCGCCACCGTCACGACCGGCATCGCCCGGACGCGGCAGGTCGATCAGGAACATCGCCTGCGCGAACCGGCGCGCATCCGGCGCGTCGCGGTAGGGGGCGTGCGCGTGGCCGTCGACCAACGGCACGCGCATCGCGTACCCGCGCAACGTCGCGGCGCCGCGGCCACGCGAAACGTCCGCGTCCGCACCCCCGCGGGAGGGTGCGGACGCGCGCAGGGCATGATCCGCGATCACCATACGTGACGGAACAGGGTGGTGAGGTCCTCGTCGGAGGTGTCGCCGTACGTGGCCTTGACGAGGCCGCGGATGGCGACGATCGCGTCGACGATGCCGTCGCCGTACCAGCGGCGCGTGGCCTTGGACTCGCCGAACAGGCGCGTGATCTCGTCGAAGTCGTTCGGGAACGGGACGAGCCCGCGCTCCTTCTTCTCCTCCTCGGAGAACGACGCCGGGATGCCCTCGGTCGGCTTGAACAGCGGCTGGGACTGCTCGATGCCGTCGAGCGCCGCGGACAGCAGGCCCGCGAGCGCCAGGTACGGGTTGGCTGCCGCGTCGCCGGTCTTGATCTCGATGTTCGCGCCGCGCGGGTTGCCGAGCGTGGCGGCGGCATAGCGGATCGCGACCTCGCGGTTCTCGAGACCCCAGCCGATCGCCGCGCCGGACCACGTGTCCGGCTGCAGGCGCAGCAGGGAGACCGGCGAGCCGGACAGGATCGCGGTGAGTTCGGCCAGATGCGCCTGCACGCCGGCGATCGCATGGCCGCCCTCGGCGGTCAGGCCGTAGACGCCCCGGCCGCCGGAGAACAGGTGTTCGCCGTTGCCCAGGCGGGTGAGCGAGAAGTGGATGTGGCCGCCGCTGCCGGCCTGGTCCGGGAACGGCTTCGGGGAGAACACGGCGGTCAGCCCGTGGCGGGCGGCCGTGCGCTTGACGAGCAGCTTGAACAGGACGGCCTTGTCGGCGGCGGCGACCGGCGTGTCCGGCGCGACCGAGACCTCGTACTGGCGGGTGCCCCACTCGGTGTGCAGCTGTTCGAGTTCGATGCCGGCGGCATCGGCCGCGACGGTGAGGTCGGCGAAGAACGCGTCCTGTTCGATGAACGGCTGTGCGCCGTAACCGAGCCAGGGGCGCGCGAAGATGTCGGGGCGGCGGTCGTTCGCGATCTCGTTCGGCAGCAGCAGGAACTCGAATTCGAAACCGAACTGCGCGGAGTAGCCGGCCTGCTCGGCGCGGGCCTCGACGTTCGCGAGCGTGGTGCGCGGATCGTATTCGCTGGGCGTGCCGTCCTGGTTGGCGAGGTTCGTCGGCCCCCACACGATGTGCTCGTCGAGGTGGCGCAGGGCGGCGGTGTCGAGGCGCAGGCGCAGGTCGCCGGTCACATTGAACGTGTCGTTCTCCGCGAAGTTGTTGTCCGCGTTGAACACGACCCACACCTTCGGCGCGCCGAGGCCGTTCTTCGCGAACACCTCGCGGCGGCGGGCGGGGACGTTCTTGGCGCGGGTCACGCCGGCGAGATCGACGAACGTGCCCTGTACGAGTTCGGGTGAGTGCGGCGCGGGGCCGGCCGCGGACGAGCCGCCGGCGAGTTCGGTGGTGATGGTCGGGGCCGCGTTCGCGCCTGCGGTCTGGATGGTCATGTGCGGGTCCTTTCGGTGGGCGGCCGCCCGTCGGGGCGGCCGGTGGATGTGCGGTGGATGATGGGTCGGTATGTGGCGGATCCGGGATTCCGGGATTTCGGATGGGCCGGACGGGTGGGTCGGGAGTCGGCCGTCAGGCGAAGTAGGCGGCGAGATCCCCCTCCCTGCCGAGGTTCGCGCGGAACCCGTGCGTGCGCACGGCCAGGATCGCCAGGCCGAAGGCCAGCCAGATCGCGCCGATGGTCCACGACAGGGTCCCCAGGCCGGTGAAGATCCACAGGCTCACGCCCGCGCCGATGAGCGGGGAGACGACGTGCGCGAACACGGATTTCACGCCGCGGTCGTCGCCCTTGACGAACAGGTGCCAGACGACGGTGAGGTTGAGCAGGATGAAGCTGAACAGCGCGCCGAAGCTCACGACGTTGCCGATTACGTCGGTGGTGGTGGCCAGCGAGAGCACGAGCGTGATCACGGACACCACGACCGTGGCGAACAGCGGCGTGCGGAAGCGTGCGTCGAGCCTGCCGAAGGCGCGCGGCAGCAGGCCGTCGCGGCCCACCGCGTACAGCACGCGCGACACGGACGTCACGCATTCCTCGCCCGAGGCGAGCGAGAAGGAGAGCACGACGACGATGCTGGCGAACACCTGCAGCGGCTGTCCGCCGACGATGCCGAGGATGTCGAGGAAGCCGGAGTCCGGGTCGACCTTCGTGTAGTCGGGCTGGATGGAGCCGGCGAGGAAGGTGAGCACCACGAAGATCGTGCCGATGACCAGCAGCGAGGAGATGATGGCGCGCGGCACGTTGCGGCGCGGCCGTTCGGCCTCCTCGCTCAGCGTGCTGATCGCGTCGTAGCCGAGGAACGAGACGATGACCAGGCCGGTGGCGCTCAGCACGTTGGCGAAGCTGAAGTCGGACGGATTGTAGAACGCGGCCGCCGAGAAGCGCACGGTGCCGTTGCCCACGGCGACGAGCGTCGCGCCGACGAACCAGACGATGAGCACGAGCTGCAGTGCGAGGAACGCCTTGGAGAACTTGGACAGGATGTTGACGCCCAGGCTGGAGATCGTGCCGATGATGGCGACGATGAGCACCGGCCACACCCAGCCGGGCACGCCGGGCAGCAGCTGGCCCAGGAACCCGGCGCCCACCAGCGTGGTCACGGCCGGCAGCAGCAGGTAGTCGAGGATGATGCCCCAGCCGGCGATGAAGCCGAGGCCGCCGTTGCCGGTGCCCTGGCGCACGAAGTTGTAGACGGACCCCGCGTACGGGTAGAGCTTCGACAGCGAGATGTAGCTGAACGCGGTGAACAGCATCGCCACCAGGCCGATCACGTAGGCGGTGGCGACCAAGCCGTGCGCGCCGCCCACCTGCGAGCCGTAAAACGCGATCGGCGCGACCGGGATCATGAAGATCAGGCCGTAGACGGTCAGGTCGGACAGTTTGAGCGAACGCTTGAGCGTGGGCTGCGCGGCGGCGTCCCGCTGCGCCGGGGCCCCGGTGCGGGCCGAGGTCCCCGAGGCGATGGTCGTGGTGGTCATGGTTTTCCCCTCTCATTGGATGTCATCGGCTGCGCCCGTTGCGCATCCGGCGGCCCCGGCGACCGGCCCCCGCCGGTCATGTCCTGCCGTGGTTCGCGCCGGATGCGTGGCGCGTGACGTTCCGATCCCCCGATCGGAATGCTTCACATCCAACCACCGGCGCGGCGCCGACACGCGCCCGCGCCTATCGGCGCTCGTTGGACGCCGTCATAACGAACGCCGATAGACGCATGAGCGACGGACGCCGGCGCCGACTCCACCGATCGAAGCCCCCGCCGCGACGCGCGTGGCCCCGCACGGCGGCTAAGCTGAGGGGCATGGCCAATTCCTCACGCATGACGTCGTACCAGCGGCGCGAACAGCTCATACGCATCGGACGCTCGCTTTTCGCGGCGAAGGGGTTCGAATCGGTGAGCGTGGAGGAGATCGCCAGCCACGCGAAGGTGTCGAAACCCATCGTCTACGAGCATTTCGGCGGCAAGGAGGGCCTGTACGCGGTGATCGTCGACCGCGAGATGCAGGCGCTGACCTCCACGCTCACCGTGGCGCTGCAGGATCCGGACATGCACCCGCGGCAGATCGTCGAACGCACGGCGCTCGCGCTGCTCACCTACATCGAGGAGAACTCGGAGGGGTTCCAGGTGCTGTCGCGCGATTCGCCGAGTACGGACCCGTCCGGCTCGTTCAGCTCGCTGCTGGGCGACATCTCGATGCGCGTCGAGGACCTGCTTATCTCCGCGTTCAAACGGCAGAAGCTGTCCGTGAAGGGCGTGCCGTACTATGCGCAGATGCTCGTGGGCATGACCGTGTTCACCGGCCAGTACTGGGCGGACCGCCCGAAGGTGAGCAAGGAGCAGCTCGCCGCGTACATCGTGGACCTCGCCTGGCACGGCCTGAGCCGCCTCGACTCCAAGCCGAAGCTCATCTTCGAGGGCGGCAGGGCCGCGAAGACGGCCAAAACGACTAAAGCGGCCAAACCGGCCAAGGTGACCAAGGAGACCAAGGAAACCAAGACGGACGGGACGGGCGGGACCGACGTGGCCGCGGGCAGCCCGGAAATCGCGGACGCGCCGGAGGACGCCTCCGAAGCGGAGGGGACGGAACATGAACCGGATGTGCAGGATATGCGCATAAGTCCTGTCCGAGTCCCTCCGGTGCTAGGGTGAGGCGTTGAACAACCCAAACCCGATGTGACTTTCCGAGGATCGTACGACTTATGACGCAACCGGCACCGACGACGGCCCCCACGCCCACGACGGATTCCACGGCCGACCCCGCTGCGGCTTCGGCCCCCATGGCGACCGCGCACACGTTCACGGGCAAGACGCTCACCTTCGTGGTGCCGGCGTACAACATGGAGACCTATCTCGAACGCTGCGTGCTGTCGCTCACCGCCCCGCGCCGCAACGACGACATCGAGGTGCTCATCGTCGACGACGGTTCGAAGGACGGCACGCTCGAGGCGGCGAAGGCGTTCGAACGCCGCTTCCCCGGCGTGGTGCGCGCCATCCATCAGGAGAACAAGGGCCACGGCGGCGCGGTGAATACCGGCATCGCGGCGGCGCGCGGCACGTACGTGAAGGTCGTGGACGCGGACGACTGGGTCGGCCCGGAATCGCTCGAACAGGTGATGGCCACGTTGCGCGACGAGATCGCCGGCGGCGACCCGGTCGACATGCTCGTCACCAACTACGTGTACGACAAGGTCGGCAAGCGCCATAAGCACGAGGTGAACTTCCGCCACGCGATGAAGACGGACCGCCGCCTCACCTGGGACGACATGGGGCATTTCGGCCTCGCCGAGTACATCCTCATGCACGCGCTGATCTTCCGCACGTCCGTGGTGCGCGCCTCCGGCATGAAGCTGCCCGAGCACACGTTCTACGTCGATTTCATCTACGCGTACCAGCCGTTCCCGTGGGTGAAGTCGCTGCGCTACTTGGACACGCCGTTCTACCACTACTTCATCGGCCGCGACGGCCAGAGCGTGCAGACCGACGTGATGATCCGCCGCGTCGACCAGCTCATCCACGTCAACCGGTGCATGGTCGAGGCGACGCCGGAACGCGGGACCGTGCCGGACGGGCTGTACCGCTACATGATCCATTTCCTCGCGATCGAAAGCTCCGTGGCGAGCGTGTTCCTCATCCTCTCGCGCGATCCGGAGAACTACGCGAAGAAGAAGCGGCTGTGGGCCGACATCAAGGCGTATTCGCCGTCGATCTACCATGACGTGCGCCGCAAGCCGATGTCGCGGGCGCTGAACCTGCACGGTTCGGCGGGCCGATGGGTGATCCGCTGGGGCTACCGCGTGGCCGAACGCGTGGTCGGCTTCAACTGATCGGCCTGTCTGGCCGATCCGGCCAACCGATCCGGCTCGCATTGATCGACCTATGGACGCGCCACAATGACGACGGCCGACGCGATCCGACGACGGTGACGGCAACATCCCCGGCGGGTTCCCGCATGACAGGATCGGCGTCGGAACGATCCTGCGGTTTTCGCACCGTGGACCGTGATTCCCATGGTTTTCCCAGCATTTGCCCATGGCCCATTGAAGAGGCGGGGGTTTACTGGGAACCACGGTTGAAAAGCCGCGATAACTGAATCCCTTCTTCTCTCTTCTCTCTCAAGCCCGGTTCCCGCCGGGCTTTCTCTTTGTCGGGTCCCTGCTGGATCTCGTTCTCATGGACCCAGCCCACCACCGGAACGCCCCTATTTCCCCGCCGGAAAAATAACACCCCGACACGCCTACTCCCATAAGGCCAAACCCCGGTCATAAACACCACAAAAGTTCCTATAGGGCCCCTTATATCCCCTTGACAATGTCTCCCGACGGCGCGGGAACCGTGGCGACGATGCCGTACATGACTCCGAGCGGCGGTTGTTACGGAATCGGTCCCACTGCTCCGTAATATCAGTCACTGACCGACTCCCAGCGACGGTTTCTACGGAGCAAGCCGCTCATCTCCGTAATAACCGCCTCTTACGGTTGCTCATCGGCGGATGTTACGGAGCAATGGAATCATTTCCGTAACAACCGCCGCCGAGAAACCATCCATCGGACGGATACGCACGAATCCCGGTCGGTTGAACCGGCCGGCCGTCCCCATGTACGTTCGCGCGGAGCTTTTTGCCATCCGCACCCGGCCGTCGTCGTTGCGACCGCGGTTGCATTGTCCGCATGCCGCGTGTATTTTAGAAACGTTGCCCCTCTAGCTCAACGGTTAGAGCAGCGTCCTTTTAAGTCGTGGGTTGTGGGTTCGAATCCCACGGGGGGCACCACCGACAAGCCCCGAAACCAATGATCCCAACGGTTCCGGGGCTTTCACATATCCACACCGACCACACACGCCGCGTGTCCGGCCGGCCGCATGCCGCCACCCGTCCTACAGTGGACGTCATGTCTTGCACCACACTTCTCATCGGAAAAGCAGCCAGTATCGACGGGTCGACGATCATCGCGCGCGACGACGACACCGGTTCGGGCAAATACGACGCGAAACGCCTCGTCGCCGTGGCCCCGGAGGACCAGCCGCGCCACTACCGGTCGGTCATCTCCCATGTCGAGATCGATCTTCCGGACGACCCGTGCCGGTACACGATCGCGCCGAACGTGCTCCACCATCGCGGCATCCTCGCCGAGGCGGGCGTCAGCGAGCGCAACGTGGCGATGAGCGCCACGGAGACCATCGCGGTGAACGAGCGCGTGCTCGCCGCCGACCCGATGGTCGAGCTCGTCCCCGCGCACGGCGAGCCGGACGACGCCGACTACCGCCCCGAACAGCCGGGCGGCATCGGCGAGGAGGACATCATCACGCTCGTCCTGCCGTACGTGCATACGGCGCGCGAGGGCGTCGAACGCCTCGGCGCGCTGCTCGAGCAATACGGCACGTACGAGTCGAACGGCGTGATCATCTCCGACGTGGACGAGATCTGGTACGTGGAGACGATCGGCGGCCATCATTGGATCGCCCGCCGCGTGCCCGACGACTGCTACGCGACCATCCCGAACCAGCTGGGCATCGACGATTTCGACCTGAAGGACGCGTTCGGACCGCGGCGCGAGTACCTGTGCAGCGCCGACCTGCGCGAGTGGATGGCCGCGCACCGGCTCGACCGCACGATGCCGGCACACACGTCGGCGGTATCCGCGCACGGCACCGGTCTCGGCGCGGCGCACGGCGTGGTCGGTTTCGCGGCGGACGGTTCGGTGGAGGCTCCGGACCGTTTCAACCCGCGCACGGCGTTCGGCACGGCCACGCTGAAGGACCACATCTACAACACGCCACGCGCATGGTACATGCAGCGCTGCCTGAACCCGAGCGAGGACTGGGATTCGCCGTCCGCCCGCTACACGCCCACATCCGACGACATCCCGTGGTGCCGCGTGCCGGAGAACAAGGTGACGATCGAGGACGTGGACAACATCCTCTCCTCGCATTACGAGGGCACGCCGTACGACCCGTACGGCACGACCGGCACGGCAGAGTCGCGGCACCGCTACCGTCCGATCGGCATCAACCGCACCGGCCATATGGTCGCGATCCAGCTGCGCCCGTACGCGCCGGAGGCGAACCGCGCGGTGATGTGGACGTCGTTCGGTTCCGGCCCGTTCACGACCGCGGCGCCGTTCTACGCGAACGTGGACGATACGCCCGCCTACCTGCGCGACACGACGGCGATCGTCTCGACCGACAACCTGTATTGGACGAACCGTCTCATCGCGGTGATCGCGGACGCGCACTTCTACGAGACGAGCAACGCGGTCGAGGCGTACATCGAGCGCACGCGCGCGTTCGGGCACCGTCTGGTGGCCGAGACCGACGCGCGTCTCGCGAACGGTCCCGCGGCGGCGGGTGCCGGTCCGGCGTCCGACGTGCGTTCGGCGGCGCCGGCGTTGCAGGAGGCCAACGAGCGGATGGCCGCCTACCTGCGGACCGAGACGACGAAGCTGCTCCACGACGTGCTGTTCACGTCGAGCAACCTGATGCACAACGCGTTCGCGATGTCCGACCGCTGGGCGTGACCACCGGGCGTGACCACCGGGCGTGAACCCCACCCCGGCGCCGGCCCACTATACGAACATTTCACTCAGCCGTCGGCGATACCTCACCGGCGGCTATTACTCTTGAGCGGTATGAGTGGGAATTCCAATTGGACCAATCCGTTGCGCGACCCGCGCGACCTGCGCCTGCCGCGCATCGCGGGCCCATGCTCGCTGGTCATCTTCGGCGTGACCGGCGATCTGGCGCAGAAGAAGCTGCTGCCCGCCGTCTACGATCTGGCCAACCGCGGCCTGCTGCCGCCAAGCTTCGGCCTGACCGGCTTCGCGCGCCGCGACTGGACGCAGGAGCATTTCATCGAGTTCGTGAAGACGGCCGTCAAGGCGCGCTGCCGCACGCCGTTCAAGGAGTCGACGTGGAACAACCTCGCCGCCGGCATCCGGTTCGTGCGCGGCACGTTCGACGACCCCGAGGCGTTCGAACGGTTGAGCGCCACCGTGCAGGAGCTCGACCGCGACCGCGGCACGCGCGGCAACCACGCGTTCTACATGTCGGTGCCGCCGCGCGCATTCCCGATCGTGTCCAAGCAGCTGGCCGCCTCCGGCCTGTCGCGCTCCTCGGAAGGCGCGTGGCGTCGCGTCATCATCGAGAAGCCGTTCGGCCATGACCTCGCCAGCGCGAAGGAGCTCGACCGCGTCGTCTCCGAGGTGTTCGACCCGAGCTCGGTGTTCCGCATCGACCACTACCTCGGCAAGGAGACCGTGCAGAACCTGCTGGCCCTGCGCTTCGCGAACGCGATGTACGAGCCGGTGTGGAACGCGAACTACGTGGACCACGTGCAGATCACGATGGCCGAGGACATCGGCATCGGTGGCCGCGCCGGCTACTACGACGGCATCGGCGCCGCGCGCGACGTGATCCAGAACCACCTGCTGCAGCTCATGGCCCTGACCGCCATGGAGGAGCCGGTGAGCTTCACCGCGAAGGACCTCACGGCCGAGAAGACCAAGGTGCTCTCCGCCGTGCGCCTGCCCAAGGACCTCGCCGCCAACACGGCGCGCGGCCAGTACGCGAAGGGCTGGCAGGGCTCGCACGAGGTCGTCGGCTATCTGGACGAGAAGGGCATCGACCCGAAGTCCACCACCGAGACGTACGCGGCCATCCGCCTCGACATCGACACGCGCCGCTGGGCGGGCGTGCCGTTCTACCTGCGCACCGGCAAGCGCCTCGGCAAGCGCGTCACCGAGATCGCGGTCGTGTTCAAGCGCGCGCCGCACCTGCCGTTCGAGCAGACCGCCGTGCGCGAGCTCGGCAAGAACGCGATCGTGATCCGCGTGCAGCCGGACGAGGGCGTGACCATGCGCTTCGGCGCGAAGGTGCCGGGCGGCACCACGATGGAGGTCCGTGACGTGAACATGGACTTCAGCTACGGCCGCTCCTTCACCGAGAACTCGCCGGAGGCCTACGAACGCCTGATCCTCGACGTGCTGCTCGGCGACCCGCCGCTGTTCCCCACCACCGAGGAAGTGAACCTGAGCTGGAAGATCCTCGACCCGATCGAGGAGTTCTGGTCCACGCTCGGCCAGCCGCAGCCGTACCGCTCCGGCACGTGGGGCCCGGCCGAAGCCGATGAGATGCTGGCGCGCGAAGGCCGCCATTGGAGGATGCCATGATCATCGATATGCCGAACACGCGCACGCGCGAAATCGCCCATAAGATCGACGAACTGCACGAGGAGCGCGGCGAATCGGCGACGGGCCGCGTGCTCACGCTGCTCATCGCCACCGACGACGCGGATCTCGAGCACGCGCTCGAGATCGCCAACGCGGCGAGCCGCGAGCACCCGTGCCGCGTCATCGCCATCGTGCCGGACCGGTCGCGCCGCGAGGGCGACACGGCCGACGACGACGTCAAGGCGATGGAGAAGACCGACAACCCGGCCATCGACCTGACCGACGGCCCGGCGGAGTCGAACCTCGACGCGCAGGTGCGCTTCGGCGCGGACGCCGGCGCGGGCGAGATCATCATCCTGCGCCCCCGCAACGGCCTGATCAACCACCCGGACACGCTCGTCATCCCGCTGCTCGTGCCGGACGTGCCGGTCGTCGCCTGGTGGCCGACCACGCCGCCGTCGAACCCGGCGAAGGACCTCATGGGCGCGATGGCCCGCAGCCGCATCACCGACGCGATGCGTTCCAGCAACCCGGAGGCGACCATCGAACGCCTGCGCCGCAGCTGGACGCCGGAGGACATCGACCTGTCGTGGACGCGCCTGACCGTGTGGCGCGGCCTGCTCGCCTCGATGCTCGACCAGCCGCCGCACCTGCCGATCACGGCCGCGAAGGTGACCGGCCCGAAGGAGTTCCTGCCGATGGACCTGCTGTGCGCGTGGCTGCGGCTCAAGCTCGGCGTGCCGGTCGACGTGGAGTACGTGGACGGGGCCGAGGCCGTGACCGGCGTGTACCTGACGCGCGCGGACGGTGTGGTGTCGCTGGAACGCCCGCACGAGGACCAGGCGCTCATCTCGACACCCGGCCAGACGCCGCAGGCGATCTCCGTGCCGGTGCGCACCATCGAGGACTGCCTGACCGAGGAACTGCGCCGCATCGACCCGGACGAGATCTACGCCGAGGTCATCAACGAGGGATGGGACCTGATCAGGCATTGATTGGTCGCTAGGTCAACCGGCCCGCTGACCGGTTGACCTGTCGACCTGTCGACCGGTGATCCGCCCGTTTTTTCGCGCGGCCCGTTCCCTGCCGGAGCGGGCCGCGCATTGCAATATCACGCGCATATCGCGCGCATCGCCGATGAAGGAGTTTCGTATGGCAAACCGCACACTTGTCGTCTACCCGGACAAGTCCGTGATGATCCAGGCCGGCGCACGCCGTCTCGTCCTGGCGCTGCTGGATGCGTTGGACGAACGGCTGGCGGACGGCTCGCGCCGCACGCGCGTGGATGTGGCGCTCTCCGGGGGTTCGGCGGCCCAGCCGCTCGGCCTGATGGCGGCCGACCCGCTGGCCGCCTCGATCGACTGGTCGCGCGTCCACTTCTGGTTCAGCGACGAACGGTTCGTGCCCGCCGATTCCGCCGACCGCAACGCGGTCGAGGCGCGGCGTCTGCTGCTGGACGGTCTGGTGGCCGCCGGATCGTTGCCCGAGGCGAACATCCACGAGATGCCGGCCGATACGCGCCCCGACGAAGAGATCGCGAAGGTCACGGCCGATGCGGAAAGCGCCGACGAGTTCGTACGCTCGGCCGCCGACACGGAGAACGCCGCGCTCGTGGACGCAGCCGCCCGCACGTACGAGACGGAGCTGATCCGTGAAATGGGCCCGGAGCCGGTGTTCGACCTGATGATCCTCGGCATGGGGCCGGACGGTCATTACGCCTCGCTGTTCCCGAAGTCGTCCGGGCACTCGGAGGTGCTGGTGCGCGACCGACTGACGGTCGGCGTGACCCACTCCCCCAAGATGCCGCCGCTGCGCGTCTCCCTGACGGCCCCGCTGATCGCCCGCTCGCGACGCACCTGGTTCTTCGCCGCCGGCGCCGGCAAGGCGGAGGTGCTCGCGCACGTGTTCGCCGCGGGCGGCGACGTGCCGGCGGGCGACATCGTACCCGCCGGAGACCCGGAGTACCCGTCCTCCTTCGCCGGCGGCAACGACGAATTCACCTGGTTCACCACCGAGGAGACCGTCGTCAAGCTGTAAGGGCCGTGCGGCCCGTACGGCCACAGGAACCGTATGGCCTGACCGTATGGCCCCGTGGCCCGTATGACCGGTATGGGCCATGGCCATAAGGACCGTGGACTTCATGCGGGTCCACGTTCCGCATCCCGTACCGACCCTCTCCGTTCTCTCCGTGAATTCGCCACAGGCCCCGTGCGAACGCACCAAACGGATGGCAACGAGTTCGGAGCCGATATGCAACATCCTCCCCCATGCGTACGTGCTGAATAAGGAGACGAACGTGCGGAGTTTGGACGCAACGTGCGGAATTCCCGCATAACGTGCGGAGTTTGCGGGGCAAGATGCGGAGACAGGTGCTGAAGAAGCCCGGAATTCCGCCATCTCCATGACTATGGAATGGCGGAATTCCGGGCTTTCGTTGTCCGAAGACCATCGCCGGAACGGCGTCTTTCAGGGTCTACCTCCGCACGTGGAACCCCAAACTCCACACGTCACACGTAAACTCCACACGTTATTGCCGCGACTCCACACGTTCGCCCATCCATCCGCCCTGTGCCCATGCGCGCCGTGCCCCATCCGTTGTTGAATTATGTCTATAACTTGAAAACCGTCTGTGTCCATGCGCGCCATGGCCTATCGCCCACACACGTGCATGCGCCCGAACGCGCGGTATATGTGCAATGGCGTATTGCAGCGGCGTATGTGCAAACGCACCGACGACGCGCATAGACGCCGACATATGGCGGGGGGGGGGGGGGGGGGGGGGGGGGGGGGGGGGATGCGATTCGACTCGCATCCCCCCCCCGCCCATCCCGCTGGCTATGCCGCGGCCATCAGCTCAGCCAAACCGCATCAGGTGGTGGCACGGTAGCTCGGGCGCATGCGCCCGTAGACGAACTCACGGATCCCATCGAGCAACGCCTCGCTTTCCGGCAGCCACGTCTGCCCCACGGGGAAGACATGCCCGAGGGTCAGCCCCTTGGGCGGCACCACGTCGTGGATCTCGCAGACCACGCCATTGCTGCGCAGATGCCCGGCGAAGAACAGGCTCTCGTGCTCGAGGAAGTCGTCGGAGCTCGTGGTGAGGAACACCGGCGGCAGCAGGCCGGAGGCGGCCAGCCCGCGTGCGGAGAGCAGTTCGGCGGGCACGCGTTCCACGGTGGTGTCGAAGAACGTGCCGCCCATCGCGTCGAGGTACGGCAGGATCGAGACGTCGCCTTCATGGTGCACGATGCCATCCACGTCGAACAGGCCGGAGAAGAACACGGCGGCCGCCGGCGTGATGGCCGGCACGAGCACGTCGGTGCCGGGGCCGAATCCGAACGCCTTCGCCAGTTCCGGGCCGTTGAGGATGGCCGTCGCGTATTCGCCGAGCGTCGCGCCGGCGGAGTCGCCCGCGATGACGATGGTGTCCGGGTCGACCGGGTAGTCGGCGAGGTGCCGTTCCAGCCAGGCCAGGCCGTGCATGATGTCGGCGAGCTGGTCGCGGAAGTCGGCGGTGGGCGCCAGGCGGTAGCCGAGCGAGAACACGGCGAACCCGCGCGCGGCCAGATGCGTGCCGAAGTTGCGGTTCAGGTCCTTGTACCCGTAGACGAAGCCGCCGCCGTGGATGTCCACGATGACCGGCAGCGACGTGCCGCCGCGCAGGAGCGCGTCATGCGGCAGGTACACGTCGAGGCAGTGCGCCTTGCCCTGCGCCGTGGCGCCGTCGCCGTCCGGCAGGTACGGCACGTCGGCGAACACGTCGACGCCTTCCGGGTCGTGCCACACGTCGCAGCGCACGGAGTCCACGGCGAGGCCGAAGTCCTTGCGCGTCCGGATGGCGACTTCGCGGGCCGCGCCCGTCACGCCGTCGAGATCCTCGTCCACCGGGGTCCAGTTACGGATGCGGTCGACGTTTTCCTTCGTATCGGCGACCATGTCACTCCGCCTTCATGTCTTCGAGCTTGACGCCCGCGGTCTCCGGCAGCGCCTTGACCACGAAGACGAGGCCGAGGAGCGCGAACACCGCGTAGATCGCGTAGATGTTGCCGATGCCGACCATGCCCTTGAGCGGCGGGAAGGTGTTGGACACCAGGAAGTTGCCGACCCAGTTGACGGCGGTGGCGACGGCCACGCCGAGCGCGCGGATGTCGTTCGGGAAGATCTCGCCGATGACGACCCACATGGCCGGGCCCCAGGTGAGGCAGAACGTCAGGTAGAACGCGTAGACGGCGGTCAGGGTGACCGGGCCCCACGCGCCCGGCAGGGAGATGCCCGCGTCGGTGACGGTGGCCTGGTAGAAGCCGAGGCTGGCGATGGCGAGGAACACGGTCATGCCGATGGAACCCCACTTGAGCAGGTTGCGGCGGCCGACCTTGTCGACGATGAACATGGAGATCACGGTGACGACCACGGCGGCGATGGTGCGGTACACGCTGATGTTCAGCGCGGCCTGCTCGGTGAAGCCGACGGACTTCCACAGGCTGGAATCGTAGTAGAGGATGATGTTCACGCCGCACAGCTGCTGGAGGATGGCGATGCCCATGCCGATCCACACGACCTTCTTGAGGCCGAAGGTGTGGCCCTTGAGGTCGCCCAGGCGGGCGACGTGCTCGCTCTGCATGGTGCGGCGGATCTCGGCGACCTTCGCCTTCGGGTTCGATTCGCCGACGATGTGCTCGAGGATATCGGCGGCCTTGTCGTCCTTGCCCTTCATCACGAGGAAGCGCGGGGATTCGGGCAGCTTGAACGACACGACGAGCATGATGACGGCCGGCACCAGCATGGACAGCAGCATCCAGCGCCAGGTGCTCATGCCGAACCAGAACGGCTCGTCGGCGCCGCCGGAGGCGCCGGCGTACACGGCGTTGACGATGACGGAGGCGAGGATGCCGAGTGCGATGGCGAGTTGCTGGAAGCTGCCGAGGAAGCCGCGCATCTGCGAAGGCGCGATCTCGGCGATGTAGGCCGGTCCGATGACGGAGGCGAGGCCGACGCCGAGGCCGCCGACGATGCGGAAGACGACGAACACCCAGATGTTCGGCGCGATGGCCGAGACGATGGAGCTGGCGATGAACAGGATCGCGGCGATGAGGATCGTGGGCACGCGGCCGAGACGGTCGGCGATCTGGCTGGTGAACCATGCGCCGAGCACGCAGCCGAGCAGGGCGCACGACACGGAGAAGCCGCTCATGCCGCTGCTCAGGCCGAATCCGGACGTGGTGCCGGCGATGGAGTCCACCGCGCCGTTGATGACGGAGGTGTCGTATCCGAACAGGAATCCTCCCACCGCGGCGCACAGGCACACGATGATGATCCGTCGTTTGGTGGCCGGGTCCAGCGTCTCCTGGGACGCCGTGGCGGCCGAAGTCGTTTGCGACATTGCTTTGCCTTCCTTGGTTTCCACTGTATTCCCTCGACGACCGGTCGGTGGCTGCCTCGCCATGTCCGCGTCGTCATCCTCCACGATAGGGGACACGTCACGGCGGAAACTGCACTTTTGTGATGCCGCCGGAATCGTTCTGTGACGGATTCGTCACGGCGGGCGTGGTCCGCGGCGACGCGCGGCGACGGCCGCACGGCCCGTGTGCGACGATGGTACCGGCGATACGCCGTTCGACTGCATAGGCGCGAAGGAGGGCCGATGGACAACGGATTCGATGCGGTGCGCGGTCCCGTGCTGGACAAGGACTTCTGCGAGCAGGCCATGTATTCGTCCAAGTACCTCGCGCTGATCCTGGTGCATCGCGAACGCGAGATCGTGCCGGCGCATTGGCATTCCGGATTGGAGATCAACTATGTGGTCGAGGGGTCCGGCACGGTGACCGTCGACGAGCGCGTGGAGCCGCTGAAGCCCGGAAAACTGTGCATCAGCAGCCCCTACGCCGTGCACAGCTTCGTGACGGAGAACCGCGACGGCCGGCCGCCGCTCATCGTGTCGGTGAGTTTCGACGGGGAGCGCGTGAAGCAGGTCTACGGGTTCGCCGAACGGTTCCTGCTCTCACCGGACGCGCCGGGCGCGACCGACGAGGACCGCGGCAGGATGATCTCGCTGTGCCTCGAGATGCTGGACGCGACGAGCTCCATCGCTCCGGAGACGCCGCTGCGCATCAACGCGCTGCTCTACGAGATGCTGTACCTCGCCTACCGCAGGTTCGTGGTCGGGCCGCGCAGGCACCCGATCACCCGCAACGGCAGAAATGTGATACAGCCGATCATCGGCTATCTGGAGTCGCATCACGCCGAACCGCTCACGTCGGAGGAGCTGGCCCGGCGGTTCGGGTACAGCCGCGAGCATTTCAGCCGCGTGTTCAAGGAGGGCACCGGCATCGGGTTCAAGGAGTATCTCACCGGATTGCGGCTCGAGGACGCCTACCAGCAGCTCATGTACCGCGACGTGCGCAGCCTGTCGCGCATCGCCGCGGACGCCGGCTTCCCAAGCGTGCGCATCTTCTCCACCGCGTTCCGACGCCGTTACGGTGCGTCGCCGTTGGAGTACCGCAACGCCCATCCGCGGTGAGCGGCGGGACGGGCGCGGGAGAGACATCCGCGCCACGCGCCGGCCTCGCGGCATCCGCCCCGCCGTGCGATTCCCATGCGGTTTTCGCGCGCGATTCCCTGTGCGCGAAAACCGCGCGCGATTTAGCGGTTGAACGCATGAAACCCGCGCGAAAGGTGATTCCGCGCGGGTTTCATGCTTGTAAGGCCAAGAGGAGTTTTACTCCTCGATCTCAGGCTTGCCCTCTTCGATCGGCAATTAAGGACTCGCCTGACGGCGAGACTCAATGCCGGTGCGGCGGCACAGCCGCCGCACACCGAGCCGGCCGGAGAGCCCACCGGGCTCTCCTCAAGCCGGAAGATCAGCCCTGCTGCTCTTCCGGCTTGCCCGGCTCGGCCCACAGCGTGTGGAACACGCCGGGCTTGTCGACACGGCCGTAGGTGTGGGCGCCGAACAGGTCGCGCTGGGACTGGGTCAGGGCGGTGGGCAGGCGCTTGGAACGCAGCCCGTCGTAGTACGCCAGCGAGCTGGAGAACACCGGGGTCGGGATGCCCGCCTCCACGGCCTTGACGATCACGCGACGCCACGCGTCCTGCGATTCGCCGATGATCCTCTCGAAGTACGGGTCGAACAGCAGCGAGGCCGGCGGGTTGTCGCCCTTGAACGCCTCGGTGATGCGGTCGAGCAGGAACTGGGCGCGGATGATGCAGCCGCCACGCCAGATGCGCGCCACCTCGGACAGGTCGATGTCCCAACCGTACTCCTTCGCGCCGTCCTGGATCTCGTTCAACCCCTGCGCGTAGGCGACGACCTTCGAAGCGAACAGCGCACGACGCACGTCCTCGACGAACGCGGCGCGATCCTCGCCGCCCAGGTCGATGGTCCTGTCCGGGCCGGCCAGGTTCTCCCGCTGGGCCGCCTCGCGCAGCTCGCCATGCGAGGAGAGCGCGCGGGCGAACACGGCCTCGCCGATCGAGGCGACCGGGGAACCGAACTCCAGGCCGGTCTGCACCGTCCACGTGCCGGTGCCCTTCATGCCCGCATGGTCGACGACCACGTCCACGAACGGCTTGCCGGTGGCCGCGTCCCTGTGGTGCAGCACCTCGGCGGTGATCTCGATCAGGTAGGAGTCGAGGTCGCCCTTGTCCCACTCGTCGAACACGCCGGCGATCTCCTCGGCCGTCATGCCCAGGCCGCGGCGCAGGATGTCGTACGCCTCGCCGATCACCTGCATGTCCGCGTACTCGATGCCGTTATGCACCATCTTCACGAAATGGCCGGCGCCGTCGGTGCCGATATGCGTCACGCACGGCTCGCCGTTCACCTTCGCCGCGATCGACTCCAGGATCGGCCCCAACGTCTTCCAGGATTCCGCGGTGCCGCCGGGCATCAGGCTCGGGCCGTTCAACGCGCCCTCCTCGCCGCCGGACACGCCGCAGCCCACGAAATGGAAGCCCTTGGCGCGCACCTCCTTCTCACGACGGATCGTGTCCTTGAAGAACGAGTTGCCGCCGTCGACGATGATGTCGCCCGGCTCGAACACCTCCTCGAGCTGTTCGATGACCGCGTCGGTCGGACCGCCGGCCTTGACCATGATGATCGCGGTGCGCGGACGCTTCAGCGACGCGGCGAACTCCTCCAACGTCCTGGCCGGAACGAACGCGCCCTCCGTGCCATGCTCCTCCATGAGCTTCTCGGTGCGCGAGTAATGGCGGTTGAACAACGCCACCGTATTGCCGTGATGCGCGAGATTGCGGGCCAGGTTCGAACCCATCGCCGCAAGTCCGATCACACCGATGTTTGCCGTAGCTTCGGCCATTTGCCTTGCCTTTCAGTCGACGTCGCCCACGTTGCGGCGCGGCCGCCGGTTCCGGCGTCCCGCGTCGCGCCGCGGGCATGTTTTCCCGGGTAAAAGTCTATCCCGACGTGCGCCGCCACGCGAGTGCCGTCTTACCGGTTCACGATTCCCGTGACGACGGAATCGTGAACCGGAGGAACGTTCGATGTGACGAAGGTGACATTTTTCGTTTCCGGCCGTCCATGGCCGCGGCCGCGCCGCCGTCGCGGACGGCGTGTCCGCCGTGATTCCAACGTTTTGCCACCATTCCCCAGAGACACTACATCTAGCGAAATCACCTACGACACGCCACTACGGATAGTGTTTACTCGCGCATCAATCCCCGATAGGCTATCCCCCGACCATCGCCCAGACCGATCGGAGACCATCATGACCGTCACCGTGTTCACCAAGCCGCGTTGCCCGCAGTGCGACGCCACCAAGCGCCAGCTGAACAAGCTCGGCATCCCGTTCGAGACGGTCGATCTGACGGAGAACCCGTCCACGCTGGAGCAGCTGCAGCAGGCCGGCTTCCAGCAGGCGCCGGTCGTCATCACGCCGGACAACTCGTGGACCGGATACCGTCCGGACCTCATCCGCGAGCTCGCGAAGTCCGCGGTCGCCGCGCAGGCCGAGCACGTCGTCGCCGCATGAGCGCGGCGCCGAAGGTGAGCGGCGGCACGGGAAACGGCCTGTCCGGACTGACCGGAGCGGCGCCCGTCCGTCGTGCGGGCACGCACGACCTGTCCGCGCTGACCGGCGCCGCGACGGTTGGCCGGCGACCTGCCGATGCGGCGGCGCACCATGACGCCGACGCCGACCCCGCGCACGCACGCCGCCGCAGTGCGCCCGTCGCCCTGCACGGGATGAGCGAGACTCCGGAACATGACGACGCGACGCCCGGCGAACCGGAAACCACGGCGGCGCAGGGCAAGGCCAAGGCGATCGGCGCGCTAGTGTACTTCTCCTCCGCATCGGAGAACACGGCCCGGTTCGTCGCCGGATTGAAGCTCGGCGAGGCCGGCATCAACGTGTACCGCATCCCGCTCAAGCCGAACGCGCCACTGCTGAACGTGCGCGAACCATACGTCATCATGGTGCCGACCTACGGGGGCGGCGACGCGCGCAAGGCCGTGCCGCCGCAGGTGAAGCGGTTCCTCAATCACGCGGGCAACCGCGCGTGGATCCGCGGCGTGATCGCCTCCGGCAACACGAACTTCGGCACCGCGTACGGCGCGGCCGGCGACATCATCGCCGCGAAATGCCGAGTCCCGTACCTGTACCGCTTCGAGCTGATGGGCACGCGCGAGGACTCCCGCAAGGTGCGCGACGGCCTCGTCAGGTTCTTCACGCGATGAGGACGTGCGCACGACGCGACAGCCGAAACAACAACCGACCGAAAGACCAACACTTCCATGACCACCACCTACGATCCGTCGACCGACTACCATGCGCTGAACGCGATGCTCAACCTGTACGACGAGCACGGCCTCATCCAGTTCGGCAAGGACAAGGAGGCCGAGCGCGCCTACGTCGCGAACGAGATCGAGCCGAACACGAAGCGCTTCGCCACGGCCGGCGAGCGTCTGCGCTGGCTCATCGACCATGACTACTATGACGGCGACGTGTTCGCCCGCTACGGCGCTGACTTCCTCGAATCGTTCTACACGCACGCCGCGGCGGCGAACTTCGAGTTCGAGACGTTCCTCGGCGCGTTCAAGTTCTTCCGCTCCTACGCGCTGAAATCGTTCGACGGCAGGACGTATCTCGAGGACTTCCCGCAGCGCTGCGCGGCGGTCGCCCTCGACCTGGCCGCCGGCGACGAATCCGCCGCCACCGCCTACCTCGACGAGATGCTCGCCGGCCGCTTCCAGCCGGCCACGCCGACGTTCCTCAACCTCGGCAAGGCGCAGCGCGGCGAGCCGGTGAGCTGCTTCCTCGTGCGCATCGAGGACAACATGGAGTCGATCTCGCGCGGCATCAACGCGGCCCTGCAGCTGTCGAAGCGCGGCGGTGGCGTAGCGCTGCTCCTCTCCAACCTCAGGGAACTCGGCGCGCCGATCAAGCACATCGAGAACCAGTCGAGCGGCGTCGTGCCGGTCATGAAGCTGCTCGAGGACTCGTTCTCGTACGCGAACCAGCTGGGCGCACGCCAGGGCGCGGGCGCCGTGTACCTCAACGCGCATCATCCGGACATCATGCGCTTCCTCGACACGAAGCGCGAGAACGCGGACGAGAAGATCCGCATCAAGTCGCTTGCGCTGGGCGTGGTCGTGCCGGACATCACGTTCGAGCTCGCCAAGCGCAAGGAGCGGATGGCGCTGTTCAGCCCGTACGACGTGGAGCGCGTGTACGGCAAGCCGTTCGCCGACATCTCCGTCACCGAGAAGTACGACGAGATGGTGGCCGACGACCGCATCAGGAAGACGTACATCGACGCGAGGAAGTTCTTCACGACGCTCGCCGAGCTGCAGTTCGAATCCGGCTACCCGTATCTCGTGTTCGAGGACACGGTGAACCGCGCGAACCCGATCGACGGCCGCGTGACGATGTCGAACCTGTGCTCGGAGATCCTGCAGGTGCAGGAGGCGAGCGTCTACCGCGAGGACCTCTCCTACGAGCACGTGGGCCGCGACGTGTCGTGCAACCTCGGCTCGCTCAACATCGCGAAGGCGATGGACGGCGGCCTCGCCGGCACGGTCGAGACGGCGATCCGCGCGCTGACCGCGGTCGCCGAGCACACGTCGATCGAGGCGGTGCCGTCGATCCGCCGCGCGAACGACGAGGGCCACGCGATCGGCCTCGGCCAGATGAACCTGCACGGCTTCCTCGCGCGCGAGGGCCTGCGTTACGGCTCCGACGAGGCGCTCGACTTCACCGACATGTACTTCATGACCGTCGCCTACCACGCCTACCGCGCGTCGCACGATCTGGCGGTCGAGCGCGGCAAGGCATTCGTCGGCTTCGAGCGTTCGGACTACGCGAAGCCGGCCGGCGCGGGCAACTACTTCGACAAGTACACGGACGGCAGCGCCCCCGCCGCGCCGCGCACGGAGCGCGTGCGCGAGCTGTTCGCGCGCTATGGGGTCGCGGTGCCGACCGTCGCCGATTGGGAGGCGCTGCGCGACGCGATCCTGCGCGATGGGCTGTACAACCAGAACCTGCAGGCCGTGCCGCCCACCGGGTCGATCTCGTACATCAACCACTCCACGTCGTCGATCCACCCGATCGCCTCGAAGATCGAGATCCGCAAGGAAGGCAAGATCGGCCGCATGTACTACCCGGCGCCGTACATGACCAACGACAACCTGGAGTACTTCCAGGACGCCTACGAGATCGGCTGGCAGGCGATCGTCGACACGTACGCGGCCGCCACGCGCCACGTCGACCAGGGTCTCTCGCTCACGCTGTTCTTCCCGGACACCGCGACCACGCGCGACGTGAACAAGGCCCAGATCTACGCCTGGCGCAAGGGCATCAAGACCCTCTACTACATCCGCATCCGCCAGCAGGCGCTCGAAGGCACCGAAGTGCAAGGCTGCGTCTCCTGCATGCTCTGATGGAATCGGGCGCGACGGAGCGTCATCGGCGTTGCTCCTCGGTCGACGTACCTTCGTACGTCTTCCCTCGGTGCGCCTTGATGCCGCACACGTCACGTCCGATTCCATGGGACCGACCATGAAACCGACAGGAAGGGGAACATCATGTCGAAAACCGTATACCGGATGATCCTGCGCCTGACGGCGCCCGAGGAATTCACCGAACAACGCAACGAAAACAACGACGACAAGTAGCAAGGAGAGGAACCATGGCGCCGATTTCCGTGCCGCGCAAACCGCTGAAGCTCATCGACCGCGTCTCCGCGATCAACTGGAACCGACTCGAGGACGAGAAGGACCTCGAGGTGTGGGACCGCCTGACCGGCAACTTCTGGCTGCCGGAGAAGGTGCCGGTCTCGAACGACATCCCCTCGTGGCAGTCGATGAGCGAGGAGGAGCACACGCTCACGATGCGTGTGTTCACCGGTCTGACCCTGCTCGACACGATCCAGGGCACGGTCGGCGCGGTCTCGCTGATCCCGGATGCACTCACCCCGCATGAGGAGGCCGTGTACACGAACATCGCGTTCATGGAGTCCGTGCACGCGAAGTCGTATTCGTCGATCTTCTCCACGCTGTGCTCGACCGAACAGATCGACGCCGCGTTCGCGTGGAGCGAGGAGAACGAGTACCTGCAGAAGAAGGCGCAGATCGTGCTCGACTACTACGAGGGCGACAGCCCGCTGAAGCGCAAGGTCGCCTCGACGCTGCTCGAGTCGTTCCTCTTCTACTCGGGCTTCTACCTGCCGATGTACTTCTCCAGCCATGCGAAGCTCACGAACACGGCCGACGTGATCCGCCTCATCATCCGCGACGAGGCCGTGCACGGCTACTACATCGGCTACAAGTACCAGAAGGGTCTGGAGCTGGCGAGCGAGGCGAAGCGCGAGGAGCTTCGCGAGTACACGTACGACCTGCTCAACGAGCTGTACGACAACGAGGTGGAGTACACCGAGTCGCTGTACGGCGGCGTGGGCCTCGTCGACGACGTGGAGAAATTCCTGCGCTACAACGGCAACAAGGCGCTGATGAACCTCGGCTACCCGGCCCTGTTCCCGGCGGAGATCTGCGACGTGAACCCGGCGATCATCGCGTCCCTGTCGCCCAACGCGGACGAGAACCACGATTTCTTCTCCGGTTCCGGCTCCTCCTACGTGATGGGCAAGGCCGAGGAGACCGACGACGACGATTGGGACTTCTAAGGGACGCCCCCGGTTCACGATTTCCGCCGATACGGAATCGTGAACCGGGGGCCTATAGCACGTCCCCTCCGGCGATGGCCTGCAAGGCGGCCAGATGCCCGGCGAGCGCCCGGCGGCCTTCGGGCGTGATGGCCGCCCAGGTGACCATGTGACGGGTCGATTCGCCCGGCCGCTTGACCAGGGCGATGTACCCGTCGCCGGCGAGCGTGTTGAGGTGGCGGGAGCACATCGCGTCGCTCAGCCCGAGCGCCTCGCGGATGTCGGCGAAGCGCATCTCCCTGACCGAGGAGAGCAGTCCGCAGATGCGCAGACGCGTCGGCTCGTGGATGACGGCGTCGAACCGGGGTTCGACCGCGCCGGCACCACGCCCCTTGCCCGAGCCCGGCGCCTTGCCCGTATCACCGCCCATGGCGTTCACCGCCCCTCCTTCTTGATCGTCGCGACGAAGTAACGATCGTACAGGTAATCCCAGAGGGCGAGCACCGCGCCCATCACGACGCCGACGAGCATGGGCATCTCCGGCAGCGCCGACTGATGGAGCATCCACCACAGCAGCAGGACGAACACGCCGATCTGGACGATGAGCTGCGCGATCAGCACGACCCACATGAACGTGTTCCGTGGCCGCAGTTCGCCCATGAACACGCTGTAGTCGGAGCCGATCTGGCGTTTGCGCCACTCCCCCAATTCGAACAGCGCGTAGCACAACGCGACGGCCGCGGCCATATACGACGCCGATTCGAGCAACGGGAACCGGGCCTCCACGAGCCAGCCGTCCGCATCGAATTCGATGACGGCGAACTGCGCGAACAATTGCGCACACAGCAGGTACATGACCCCGGCGATCACGCCGTTGACCGGATACCACCATTTCGGGGGCATCAGCCGCTCGGCGTTGCCGTCACGGTCGGCGGCTATCTGGTCCAGCGCCGCCGCGGCCGCCGCCGGGTCGATGGCGGGCGATGGAGCGTCGGCCCGGTTATCGGCCAAGTTCAGGGGGCCAACGGCTGCGCTTGATGCATCGGCGCCGGCAAGGCCGACGGTCTTGACGGTTCCGGCGGTGGCATGGGTCGCTTCGGTAATTCCGACGGCATTCAGAGGTGTCGTGGCCATGATGGGACTCCTTGTGTCCATAACGGCGCGCCTGTGGCGGCGCGCGAAACGTTCCGTGCGATGGGTTGGTGATTACACAAGCGAATGGTGATTCGACCGGGAGAAGATGACGTTGTCGACATAATCAGTATATCACTTTACTTGCATGAAAGTAAAGTGATATCCGCCGATTCCGGTCCACGATTTTTCCAGAGCGACAATCGTGAACCACGAGACAGGCCCACCACTATTCCAACCGCGCCTGCCACATCAACGGAATCGTGGACCGTTCCGACCGGCAAACGGTGGTTGAATAGGGGTATCTGACTTCGAACAAGGAGCGACCCATGATCAACGAGGAATACAAGGCGATGCTGGGCGGCAAGTCCGTCATCCGCGAGCTGAGCGAATACGCCACCGCCCGCGGCAAGGAGATCGGCTACGAGAACGTGTTCGACTACTCGCTGGGCAATCCGAGCGTGCCCGCCCCGCCGGACTTCGCGAAGACGATGGTCGACCTGTACGAGCACGGCGACCCGGTCGCCATCCACGGCTACTCCCCGTCGCTCGGCATCCCGTCCGTCAAGGAGGCGATCGCCGATTCCCTCAACCGCCGCTTCGGCACCAACTACACCGGCAACCACATCTTCCCGACGACCGGCGCGGCCGGTGCGCTCGCGCACGCGATGCGCGCCGTCACCAAGCCCGGCGACGAGATCATCACGTTCGCGCCGTACTTCCCCGAATACCAGCCGTACGTAAACGGCACGGGGGCGCACCTGACCGTCATCCCCGCGGACACCGCGAACTTCCAGATCAACTTCGACGCGTTCGAGGCGGCGCTCAACCCGAACGTGCAGGCCGTGCTCATCAACACGCCGAACAACCCGTCCGGCGCGGTCTACTCGGCCGAAACGCTCAAGCGCCTCGCCGCGATCCTGACCGCCAAGCAGACCGAATACGGCCACGACATCTTCCTCATCAGCGATGAGCCGTACCGCGAGATCGTGTTCGACGGCAACACGCAGCCGTACCCGGCGAACTTCTACGCGAACACGCTCACCTGCTACTCGTGGTCGAAGTCGCTCTCCCTGCCGGGCGAGCGCATCGGCTACGTGGCGGTGAACCCGTCCGCCACCGACGCCGACCTGCTCGTGCCGATGATGGGCCAGATCTCGCGCGGCACCGGCCACAACTGCCCGCCGAGCTCGATCCAGCTGGGCGTCGCGAAGGTGCTCGATGAGACGAGCGACCTGAGCGTGTACGAGACGAACATGAACCTGCTGTACGACGCGCTCACCTCGATCGGCTTCGACGTGGTGCGCCCCGGCGGCACGTTCTACATCTTCCCGAAGGCGCTCGAGGAGGATGCGACCGCGTTCTGCCTCAAGGCGAAGGAGTACGACCTGATCCTCGTGCCGTCGGAGAGCTTCGGCGTGCCCGGCTACTTCCGCATGGCCTACTGCATCGACACGGAGAAGGTCAAGCGTTCGATCCCCGCGCTCGAGAGGTTCGCCCACGAACAGTACGGCCTGAACTGATTCCCGGCCGGCTACACCCTGCCGGCCTTGCTCGGGTCGATGCTCATCGTCTGGAAGCGGTTCGCCATGTACCCGTCGCCGAAGTGCGTGGCGAACCATTGGGTGATGGGCGAATCCTGCGGGAGTCCCGCCATGCGGCCGTACCAGCAGTCGAGCGCCATCAGCGTGAACACGATGTCGACGAGCATCAGCACGGCGCACACGGCGGTGAGCGAGTATCGCACCTTCCACGGGATCCGGTTGATGAGCGCGAGCAGCCGGGGCAGGATCCAATGCACCCATACCACGCCGATCAGTCCCCAGAAGACCATGTACTTGCCGGACGTGCGCCCGTCGATCGACAGCCACTGCCCGGTGTAGTCCCATGCGGTGATGCCGAACGCCACCTCCATGAACCAGCTGGTGGCGTATTCGAACGCACCGCCGATCACCGCGGATGCGCAGAAGATGAGGAACGGATTCGACTTCCACAAGCGGTTCAGCGCCACGGTGACGAGCACCGCGCCGCACCCGTAGATCGGCGAGAACGGGCCCCAGAGCAGGCCTGCGCGGTCCTGGAGTTCGCCGTGGTACATCGCGAAGTGGTACACGGTCTCGATGGCGAGGCCGAACACGCACGCCACGGTGAACAGCCAGAAGATGTTGAAGAAGTCAAGCGCGATATAGCCTTTGCCGGACGGATCGCGGCCGAGCATGCCCTCCTTGACCGCCGTATCGTAGGCGTCGCGGTCGTCCATGCGCTTGAGCGCGCGCTGGAGCCGTCGCTCCTCGGCGAGCCCGGGGTCGCACGCGATGGACACGGCGACGAGGATCGCCATGCGCACGCCCGGCGCGACGAGGTTCGCGCCGAGGCCGTCGAGCGCGAGCGACAGCATGCCTTCGGCGAGGGTGACCGGCATGAGCACGTACGCCCATCGGGCGGCGTAGCGTCGCCGATTGCACAGCAACAGCACGCCGAACACGATGAGCGCCGCGGCGTTGGCGATGAGCACGAGCGCCTGCAGTCCGGTGAGGATGGCGGTCAGGCTGGCCGCATGGAACGTGAGTTCGCCGCGCATGATCGCGCGCACGGCGGCGATGCTCGCCAGCACGACGATCGGCAATGTGACGAGACCGTCGAGCAGCACCAGCACGCCGTACATGCGGATGAGCCACGGCAGCCGCCGCGCATCAAGCCGGTCCTGTTCGTCGAGTTCGGCGGCGACGAGGTCGGCCACCACCGCCGACTCCTCGCCCGACGCCGTGCTTCCGGTTGGCGACTTCCCCATGCCGGCTCCTTCCCACGCACGATGCCAACAGGCTAACATGCCGGTTACGCGCCCACGCTTTCAGGAAACATCCAAGAACCGTTCAGAGGTCCCTTCGCAAGGTCGCAGACGACCCGCACGTTCATGCAAGCCCTTTCCCCGATACCGGCGGTGTACTGATACCAGCAGGCACGAAAGGCCCGCCACCGCAAGCATCGCGGCGGGCACGACGAAAGGCACGACCATGAGCATCAGGAACACCTCCGGCAAGCGGCGGAGCGGCACCACCTCCACAAGCTTCCGCGCATCGCGCGAATC
The DNA here is from genome assembly GCF_010667645.1 of Bifidobacterium platyrrhinorum. Lineage (GTDB taxonomy): Bacteria > Actinomycetota > Actinomycetes > Actinomycetales > Bifidobacteriaceae > Bifidobacterium > Bifidobacterium platyrrhinorum. The sequence continues at coordinate 95,610 of NZ_WHZV01000002.1, read as the reverse complement.
CTCCCGCACCCCCGGAGGATCCCGCAACACACGCCACATCCGCGGCACCCGCACATCCCGCACCGCGCAGGTGACGACCGGCAAGCTCGCCGCCATCGCGGCCGGCACGGCGCTTATCCTCGGCTTCGGCGGCGGAGCGGCCGGCACGGCCATCCTCCACCGCACGATGGGTGGTGACGTCATCATCACCAGCGGAATGAACGGCACCCCCGGCGGCGCGAACACGATGACCTACGACTACTCCGGCACCTACACCGCCACGCTCACCGCCGACGGCAAGGAGGTCACGGCGGACGGCGAGACGACCTCCGCCACCGACGCCGACCAGAACGCCGCGCTCGCGCAGAACGGCGGCACGCTCACCGTGTCGAACGGCACGCTCACGAAGTCGGGCGATTCCGACAACGCCGACAACAACAACTTCTACGGCACGAATTCCGTCTCCCTGACCGTCGGCGAGGGTTCGAAGACCGTCATCGACGGCTCGGAGGTCACGGCGGATTCGTCCGGATCGAACGGCGTCTTCGCGACCGATTCGGGCACGGCGCTCGTCTCGGAGACGTCGATCTCCACCACCGCCGACAACTCGCGCGCGCTCGACGCGACGTACGGCGGCACGATCCTCGCCGGTTCCGTCACGGCGGACACGAAGGGCGACCACAGCGCGACGGTCGCCACCGACCGCGGCGGCGGTTCGATCTCGCTCAACGACGCCGACCTGACGACCGCCGGCTCCGGCTCACCGCTCCTCTATTCGACCGGCGACGTGCAGGTGACGAACGTGACGGGCACGTCCGCCGGCTCGCAGATCGCGGGCATGGAGGGCCTCAACACGATCCTCATCAAGGATTCGACGCTGACGAGCACCGTCACCGGCAAGACGGCGAGCGACCCGGTCGCCAACGGCGTGATCATCTACCAATCCACCTCCGGCGACGCCGAGGCCACGACCGGCGAACACGCCACGTTCCAGGCGGCCGACTCCACGCTGAAGTCGTCGATCGAATCCGGTTCGATGTTCTACTTCACGAACACCACCGCCGATGTGGTCCTGTCCAACACCACGCTCGACTTCGATTCGTCGAAGGCGGCGCTCATCACCGCGGCCGGCAACGACGCGAACAACTGGGGGTCCGCCGGGTCGAACGGCGCGACCGTCACGTTCACCGGACGCAATCAGACGCTCGACGGCACGGTGAGCGCCGACACGATCTCGTCGGTCACACTCAATCTGCTGGATGGTTCCACGTGGAACGGTTCCGCGTCCATCGCGAAGAACGCGAACGCGACCGACGAGTCCAAGACGGATGCGCCGATCACGGTGAACGTGGACGGCACCTCCACCTGGACGGTGACCGACGACACCACCGTCTCCGCGCTCAACGTGGCGGACGGCGGCAAGGTCGTCGACGACAACGGCGACACCGTCACCATCAAGGCGGGCGGCAAGACGGTGGTCAAGGGCGACGGCGACGTGACGGTCACTGTGACCGGCGACTACACGACCACATTGCCCGATGCCGCCACCGGCGACGGCACCACGCTCGCCACCGACCTCATCGACCGCTCCGACTACGACACCCGGTTCGGCACCTCGACCGGCTGGACCATGTGACCGACACGATTCCGGACCGGCGGACCGGTTCGGAATCGATCACAGCCCCACGACCATACGCACCAGCATCAACGAGCCGGCCTATGGGCCGACGCCCGCAGGCCGGCATCGCCCCCCCACCTTCGAAAGGACCACTCCCATGAGCACCGACACCAACGACACCACCACCGTCCTCGACCAGCACGGCCGGGCGACCGGCCCCGACTCCGCGAAAACGGAAACCCTCGCCCCGACAGCAGGCGCCGCCGACGCCCGATCCGCCCAGGCCACGCAGACGATTCCGGAATCCGAATTGCCGCGCGTCGCGGCCGACCCGGCCGCCGCCACCCGGGCCATGCCCGCCGCCGGCGAGGCGCGCGCCACCGCTTCGGCCGACGCCCAGGCCAACACCCCGGCCAACACAGCCAACACCCCGGCTGCATGGCCGGCGCAGCAGCCGGCGACCGGACAACCCCTGGCCGCCGCCACACCGCAGTTCGCCGCCCAGGCATCGCCGTTCGCCCCCATCGACCCGAGCACCACGGGCGTCCCCGGAGCCCCGGTCTCCCCCACCGCCTCCGCCGTTCCCGGCGGCGACGCGCCGGCCGGCAAAGCGAAGCAATCGAAGCTGGGCGGCAAGACCGTCGCCATCATCGCCGGCGTGACGCTGGTGTGCGGTCTGCTCGGCGGCGTCGCCGGCGGCGCGGTGGTCAACGCGTTCTCCGGCTCCGAAGGCGGCCAGGGCACCAGCCAGATGGGCAACCCGCCGAGCGGCGGCCACGACGGCTCCAACGGTCAGAACGGTCAGATGGGCGAGCCGCCGAGCGGCGGCCAGGGCCCCTCCGGCCAGGGCGGTTCGTCCGACGGCGATTCCTCGGGCTCGGGCAGCGGCTCCTCCGATTCCGGATCCGGTTCCAGCGGCTCCGGCTCGAACAGCAGCTCGTCCGACACCGGCTCCTCCACCTCATCCGACGGATCCATCGCTTCCTGACCCAAAACCATCGCATCCCGTGCCCCTGCATGGCGGAATCATCCGATTCCCCATGCAGGGGCACATTGTCGTGCGCCGGCACACGACATCCGCAACGCGAGCGATGCACCAACGGCATGCGCCATGCCAACGCGACACGCCGTATGACTGTGCACGTTCCCAGTCATATTGCAGACTGCAAACCATTGCAAAAACAATGTAGTTTGCAAAACCTTGCCATCGGTGTATATTTCATCACTGGAAACGTGCACAGTACTGTTCCAGGTTAAGTCAGCCGCAGACCACCGCCGATCACGGAGTCGCAGAACCGGACCGATGCCGCGCACGTCGACAGGACAACACAACGACGTTCAGGAGATGCACCATGGCACTACTGCCCAATCCCATCGTCCTTCAGCGCGCCGACCCCTTCGTGCTGCGCACCGACGACGGCTACCTGTTCACCGGTTCGTACCCGACGTACGACCGCATCACCCTGCGCCGCTCGCACACGCTGTCCGGCCTGCAGACGGCCGAGGAGCACACCATCTGGCGCAAGCACGCGAGCGGCACCGGCGCGATGAGCGAACTCATCTGGGCCCCGGAGATCCACCGCGTGGGCGACCGTTGGGCGATCTACTTCGCCGCCGCCCCCACCACCGCCATCGACCAGGCCGCGGACACGTTCCAGCACCGCATCTTCTGCCTGACCTGCGACGACGCCGACCCGATCACCGGCACCTGGACCGAGCGCGGCCAGGTGGACACCGGCATGGACACCTTCTCGCTCGACGCGACCACGTTCACGCACACCGACGGCCGCCAGTACCTCATCTGGGCCCAGCAGGACCTCGCCATCGAGGGCCATTCCAACCTGTACATCGCGCGCATGGCCGACCCGTGGACCCTGGAGACGAAGCCGGTCATGCTCAGCAAGCCGGAACTCGACTGGGAGAAGATCCGGTTCATCGTCGAGGAGGGCCCGGCGGTCCTCAGGCACGGCGACCGCATCTTCGTGACGTTCTCCGCCTCCGGCACCGGCCCGGAGTACGCGGTCGGCATGCTCACCGCCAACGCCGACGCCGACCTGCTCGATCCGGCCAGCTGGACGAAGTCCCCCGAACCGGTGTTCACCTCGGACGAGACCGTGCGCCAGTTCGGCCCCGGCCACAACTCGTTCACCACCACGCCGGACGGCCGCGACGTAATCGTCTACCACTGCCGCAACTACGTGGAGATCCTCGGCGACCCGCTGTTCGACCCGAACCGCCACGCCTACATGGGTCTCATCGCATGGGACGAGGACGGCACGCCCCGATTCGGCAAGCCGCAGCTCGCCACCCGTTGGACGCCCGCCACCACCGACGTGCTGCCCCCCGACGGCCGGCTGGACGTCGACGAGACGCTCTGACCCGCGGCTCCCCATCCGATCAGACCAGACCAAATCTGACCCAGAGCCAGACCACATCGGACCAGACCAAATCTGACCCAGAGCCAGACCACATCGGACCAGACCAAATCGGATCGCACCCCAACCCCACCAACCACCACCATCACCCCCTTCGGGAGAAAGAACGGACATCACCATGGCACAGGAGCAATCGACCTCCCTGCTGCACTCGCTCAAGCGCGGCATCTTCTGGAACTTCGGCGGACTCTACTTCTTCTACTTCGCCGTCTGGCAGCTGATCTTCACCTTCCTGCCGTACTGGCTCAAGGGCCCCGCCGGCATGAACACCACCACCTCCGGCCTGGTGTTCTCCATCATGTCGTTCGGCGCGCTCATCCTGCAGCCGATCTTCGGCCCGATCCAGGACCGCCTCGGCCTGAAGAAGAACCTGTTCATCTTCGTCGTGTGCTGCATCCTCTTCCTCGGCCCGCTGTTCCAGTGGGTGTTCCTGCCGCTCATCGGCGCGAACCAGGTGCTCGGCGCCATCGTCATGGGCGCCTACCTGAGCCTGTGCCTCAACGGCGGCGTCGGCGTGATCGAGGCCTATAACGAGCGCTCCTCTCGCGCCTACCACTTCGAGTACGGCCACGCCCGCCTGTTCGGCTCGCTGGCCGGCGCGACCGCCTCGTTCGTCGGCGGCATCATGTGGGCGAAGAACACCGGCTCCATCTTCTGGGCCATGACCTTCTGCGCGGCCGTGCTGCTCGTGCTCATCTCCATCGTCAGGCTGCCCGAGGACCATATGGCCGGCGAGGCCGCGGTCTCCGCCGAGGCCGCGGACGAGGCCGACGACGAGCCGATCTCCCGCGAGGAGTGGATCTCCATCTTCAAGAACCGCAGCTTCTGGGGCTTCTGCCTGCTCATCATCGGCTCCGCCACCATGTACGACGTGTTCGACCAGCAGTTCCCGAACTACTTCGCTTCCTTCTTCTCCGACGCCACGGCCGGCGCGACCTTCTTCAGCCGCGTGGTCTCCGTCCAGATCCTGCTCGAGGCGATCTGCATGCTGTTCATGCCGGCCCTGATCAACAAGATCGGCGCGAAGACCGGCCTGCTCATCTACGGCGGCATCCTGTTCGTCCGCGTGCTCGGCTGCGCGTTCATCAACACCATCCCGATGCTGGTGTTCTGGCGTCTGCTCGCCGCCCTGGAGATGCCGTTCATGCTGGTGTCCGTGATGAAGTACATCACCCGCGTGTTCGACAAGCGCCTATCCGCCACCGTGTACATGTACGGCTTCGGCACCGCCAAGCAGATCGGTCTGACCGTCTTCTCGCTGGTCATGGGCAACATGTACACCCAGCTCGGCTTCCACCACGCATACCTGCTGCTGGCCGTGCTCATCGCCGTGTTCGTGATCGGCGGCTCGCTGCTCATGCGCTCCGACTCCAAGACCGAGCCGGCCAAGGCCTGATCCCGATCCCCCGCGCACGCACGCGCACCCGAACGGCCGCATACGTCCCGATGGCGTATGCGGCCGTTTCCCGTTCCCGCCACGCCGCCCGGCCCGGGACCGACGGCCCCCGTCACCGCGCCGTCACTACAATGGGAGCGACATCACGGAATCCCGCGGCCGGCCCGCGACGAAAGGCATGACGAGTGAACCAGCACAAAGCGACCATCCACGACGTCGCCCGCATCGCAGGCGTCTCCAGGGCCACCGTGTCCCGGTACCTCAACGGCCGCAAATGGGTCAGCGAGGACGCCTCCGCGAAGATCAAGGCGGCGATCGAGAAGACCGGATACGTGGCCAACAGCCATGCGCGCGCCCTGGTCACCGGCCGCGCGGGGTCGGTCGCGTTCCTGCTGGGGGAACCGCAGAGCCTGCTGTTCGAGGACCCGAACTTCGCCACGCTGCTGCGCGCCGTCGCCGACGAACTCGGTAAACGCGGCATCTCGTTCCTGCTCATGACCACCGACGACGAGGGCGAGGCGAAGCGCAACCTGGCGTACCTGCAGGCGGGGCACGTCGACGGCGTGATCCAGGTGGCGTGGCACCAGGATTCGAGCGCGATGCTCGGCGGCCTGGTGCGCGCCGGCATCCCCACCGTGGTCGCCGAGCAGCCGCCGGACGAGACGCTGCCGGTGGGCTACGTGCATGTGGAGGACTACGGCGGCGCGCGCAAGGCGTGCGAATACCTGTACGAGCGCGGCGCGCGGCGGCTCGCGATGATCGCCGGCCCGAAAGGCCCCAGCGGCACGCGCGACCGCGTGCACGGCTTCATCGACACGGTCACGTCGCTCGGTTTCGGCCATGACGCCGACGGCACGGCGAGCGGCACGGCCGACGGGCGCGACGCCGCCTCGCGCATCGTCTACGGCGACTATTCGGTCGGCAGCGGCGAGACCTGCATGGCGGAGCTGCTGGACGCCGATCCGTCCATCGACGGCGTGTTCATCTCGTCGGATCCGATGGCCGTCGGCGCCATCAAGACGCTGCGCGCCCGCGGCCTCGCCGTGCCCGACGACGTGCAGGTCATCGGCTTCGACGATTCCTCGGCGGCCATGCTGGCCGATCCGCCGCTGACCACGATCCGACAGCCGTTCGAGCAGATCGGCCAGCATCTGGTCGACCAGCTGCTGCGCCTCATCGACGGCGCCCAACCGGTCGGCGTGACGTTGCCCACCGAACTCGTCGTCCGCGGCAGCACGCGCTGAGCCGCAGGGCCCGGCGTCCTTCCGCCGACTGTCGCCGCCCCTTCCGGCCGGCTATTTCCGGCCTGCGTTCCCGCCCCGGGAGCCGGCGGCCTTCGGGGCGCGGTCCTTGGTCACGTAGAAGCCGAGTGCGAGCCCGAAGACGAGCAGCGCGACCGTGTCGAAGGTGACGAGCGCGAACACGACGACGCCGATGAGCGAGAACGTGACCTTGCGGTCGGGCCGGCCGGGCACGATCCAGCGGAACGCGACGAACGCCGCATAGGCCGCCACCGCCACGGACACCACCGCGTAGAGCGCGACATAGCCGACCTGGCCGCCGCCGACCAGCTGGCCGTTCGCGCCGGGGACCACGCCCATGCTGCCGAGCACGAGGAAGACCGCCATCGCCACGAGATAGGCGGCGCCGGCCCAGACGAGCGCGCGCTCCGCGGTGCGCTTCTGGAACGACGCCGCCTTCGCCTCGGCCTTGCGCGCCCGCAGATAATTGTTGTCCTTCATCACACGCTCCTCGTGTCCGTCCATGATCCGCCCACGCCCCGCGCACGTCGCCATCCGCGACGGACGGGACGAGGCACCAGGGGCCTCAATGCCCCCAACGGATCCTCGCCCCCAGTCTACGCGCCGTGCGACGACCCGCCGGAACGACCCGGCGGCCGATCAATCGTCCGTGCCCCGCCGACCGCCCGTCGAGCCATGAACCGACCCGATTCCCCGGCATGACCCCGCCGCCGCCAGACACGGCCGCCCAAGGCCATTCGTCCGGACCACAAGCCCATCACCCCCTACCTTTTCATCCCCGGGCAAAAACGGTTATTTATTAGACACTTTGCCCAACAACACGGCAATCATCCCGAAACCTCCATTCCCTTGGACTAGGGTGGGCATCGATAATGAAAAGAATGTCGGCCGAAAATTGACGTCTCGTCAATTCCGGTGGAGGGAGACCACCCGCAACGGCCGCACGACCGGCCGACGACGCGGCCGACACTGCGGAGCCGCACGACGCACAACGTCGCGTACACGCGTACACGCGCACGTGCGTGCCGGCGCCGGACCGACACCGGCACGGCACCGGCACAACACGCGGCGGCATGCCGGGCACACGCCGGCACGCACGCGGCGCCGGACGGCAGACGGCAGACAACAGGCAGTAGGCAGTAAAGGAATGGACAGGGCATGGGCAACGTTCTCGCGATCCTCAGGCGCGACCTCATACGCATGCTGAAAGTGCCGGCGGCATGGGTCATCGCCGCCGGACTGACTTTCATCCCCCCGCTGTACGCATGGTTCAACATCGTGGGATTCTGGAACCCGTACGGCAACACGCAAGGCATCCAGGTGGTCGTCGCCAACAACGACAAGGGCACGAACAACGCGCTCATCGGCAGGCAGAACCTCGGCGACCAGATCGTCAAGCAACTCAAGGCGAACCATCAGCTCGGATGGACCTTCGCCGAGGAATCCGAGGCGATGAACCGCGTCGAATCGGGCAAGGCGTACGCGGCCATCATCATCCCCGCCGACTTCAGCGACGACATGGCCGGCGTGGTCACCGGCGGCGACCGCCCGCAGCTCGAGTACTACGTCAACGAGAAGGCGAGCGCCATCGCCCCGAAGATCACGGACATCGGCGCGAGCACGGTGGACACGCAGGTCAACGGCACGTTCGTCTCCACGGTGAGCGAGGTCCTCGCCAAGGCGGTGAACAAGGCCGCCGCGAAGGCCGGCGACACCGCCGGCACGATGCGGACGAAGACGCTCAAGACGCTCGACGACGCCCGCCGCGACGTGACGAACACGCGCGACAAGATCGGCGAGCTCACCGCCACGCTGCAACAGACCCCCGCCAAGACGCAGACCGCGCGCACCGCCCTGGCCGACGTGCAGCGCCTCGCGAACGACGCGAGCACCGGCCTGGGCAGCGCCTCGCAGCTCATCACCTCCACGCAGTCGACGCTCAACACCTTCGTCTCGTCCACCTCGGGCGCGCTCGACACCGGCTCGTCGCTGCTCTCGCAGTCGTCGCAGCAGGCGACCGACGGCGTCAACAAGGTCGCGGGCGGCATCACCGTGGCGAACGGCGCGGTGGGCGACGCGGTGACGACGCTCACGCAGGTCAACGAGTCGAACGCGAAGCTCATCGCGCGGCTCAAGGCGGTCGCGGGCCAGCTGCCCGGCGACAACGCGGCCACGCAGGCGCTCGACGACGCCATCGCGAAGCTGGAGAAGCAGAACACCTCCACGGCCGAGACGCTCAAGGACGCCAAGACCCTCAACACGGACACGGCGAACACGGTCAAGTCGGTCTCCGGCCTGGCCACGAACTTCAACAACGCCACCCAGTCGACGCTCGGCACCACCACGGACGCCCGCAAGACCATCACGTCCGGCGCGCTGCCGCAGCTCAACAGCGGGCTGAGCACACTCGCCGGCACCGCGGGCACGCTCGCCGGCGGGCTCACCGGCCAGGGGGCGATCATCAGCCAGACGAACGTCGTGCTCGACCAGCTCGACCGCGCGGCCGCGGACACGGTCACCGCGCTCGGCGACACCGACAAGGCGCTGGCCGGCATGGAGACCAAGCTGGACACGGTCGCCACCGACCTGCGCGCGCTCGACACGTCCGGCGCGCTCGGCGACCTGTTCGGCTCGGACGGCAAGCTCGACACGAAGCGCATCGCCGGGTTCATGCTCTCCCCCACCGTGCTCAACACGAAGACGCTCTACCCGGTGAACGCGTATGGCTCCGGCATGGCGCCGCTGTTCACCAACATGGCGCTGTGGGTGGGCGCGTTCGCCCTGGCCGTGATCCTGAAGCTCGAGACCGACGACGAGGGCATCGAGAACATGACCATCACGCAAGGCTACATGGGCCGCTTCCTGCTGTTCTGCATCTTCGCGGCGGCGCAGGGGTTCGTGACCACGTGCGGCGACCTCATCCTGGGCGTGCAGAGCGTGAACCCGTTCGCGTTCGTCCTCACCGGCATGATCACGTCGCTGGTGTACGCGACGCTGATCTTCGCCCTGTCGACCACGTTCCTGCACGTGGGCAAGGGCATCTGCGTGGCGCTCATCATCCTGCAGATCCCGGGCGCGTCCGGCCTGTACCCGATCGAGATGATGCCGGACTTCTTCCGCAACCTGTACCCGTTCTTCCCGTTCACGTATTCGATCGACGCGTTCCGCGAGACGATCGGCGGCTTCTACGGCATCCAGTGGTTCGACAAGATCGGCCATCTGCTGTGCTTCGCCGTGTTCGGACTGGCGTTGGGCATCCTCATCCGCCCGCTCATGGCGAACGTGAACCGCCTGTTCGCGCGCGAGATCGAGGAGAGCGACATGATCATCGGCGAGCCGGTGCACATGCCCGGCACCGAATACCGCCTGTCCACGGCCGTGCGCATGCTGTCCAGCCACGAGGGATACCGCGAGCGCATCGAACGGCAGGCGGCGCGCTTCGCCGTGCACTACCCGCGGCTCAAGCGCGGCGCGCTCGTCGCCGGCATCGTCGTGCCGATCATCCTCGCGGTCACGTTCTCGCTCACCCCGAACACGAAGCTCGAGGCGCTGCTGGCGTGGCTCATCTGGATCCTCATCATCATGGCGTTCCTCATCACCATCGAATACATGAACGACAACCTGCGCCGGCAGATGGAGCTCGGCAACCTGGACGACGAGGCGATCCGCTCGTACATCCGCGAGCGCGAGCGCATCAGGGAGAAGGCGAGGGCGCGCAAACGCGAGCGGGTGAAGGAGAAGCTCGTCCAACCGCTCACGCCCACGCACGAAGGGAGGCACGCGCAGTGACCGACGTGACCGAACGCATCGACCCCATCATCGATCCCAACGAACCCGACGGCCCCGCGGCCAACGCCGGGACCGGCCCCGCGGCGCCCGCCGCACGCCGCACGCCGCGCGTCACGCACAAGGCGTGGCGCCTGTTCACCGGCGACGTGAGGCGCATGTTCAGCAACGTCGTCTCCATCATCATCGTCATCGGCCTGGTCGTGATCCCGGGCCTGTTCTCCTGGTTCAACATCGCGGCCAGCTGGAACCCGTTCGGCGACCTCAAGAACCTCAAGTTCGCCGTGGCGAGCGTGGACGAGGGCTACAAGTCGGACCTCATCCCGGTGAAGGTGACGATCGGCGACACCGTGGTGAACACGCTGCGCGCGAACTCGCAGCTCGACTGGACGATCACCACGAAGGCCGACGCCATCGACGGCACGAAATCCGGCAAATACTACGCCGCCATCGTCATCCCCAAGGACTTCAGCAAGAAGATGATGACGTTCTTCTCCGCCGACGTCGACCATGTGAAAATCGACTACTACGACAACGAGAAGAAGAACGCGCTCGCCCCGAACCTCACCACGGAGGGCGCGAGCGAGGTGAGCACGCAAATCAACGAGATGTTCGCCGAGACGCTGACGAGCACCGCGCTGTCCATCGCCTCGCAGCTGGCCGACGACCTCTCCTCGCCGCAGGCGCAGACCGCGCTCGCCCGGTTCAGCGCGAACATCGGCGATTTCGCGACCACGCTCGACGACGCGTCGTCAATGCTCGGCGACTACGCGACGCTCACCGGCTCGGCCGGCTCCCTGCTCACCGATTCCAGTCAGCTGCTCAACAGCGCCTCCGATTCGGCGAACGCCGCCGGCAAGCAGCTGAAGACCGCGAAGAAGGGCGCCACCGACCTGTCCGGCGCGATGACCACAGCCGCGGACACGCTGGCGACCGCGCTGGAGAGCAGCGCGAACAGCTACGGCGCGGTGTCCGATTCGGTCGACTCGCTGTACGCCACCGCGGGCACGCAGGCCGAGGACACGGCGGCCGCGCTGGACACGCAGGCGAGGCACGTGGGCGACCAGATCGCCGAATACGAGTCGATCCGCCAATCCATCGCGGACCTGCAGTCCCGCCTGCCGGAGAACCTGCAGCCGCTGATCGACCCGATGCTCGACCGTCTCGACACGGCCATCGAACTGCAGAAGACGCTGCAGACGCGTCTGACGGACGCGGCCGCGGGCGTGCGCTCGAAGAACGCGGAGGCGCAGGACCAGCACGCGCAGGTCAAGGATCTGGCCGCACAGGCGAAGGCGGCCATCGCGGGCGTGAAGTCCGATTTCGACACGCAGGTCAAGCCGCAGCTCAATCAGCTCAACGCCTCGGTGACTGACGCCACGCAGGTGCTCGATTCGGGCGCGGCGAAGCTCAAGGCCACGCTCGGCGACCTCGACGCCACGGCCGCGAACGCGCAATCCGATCTCGCGACCGTGCGCGAGACGCTGACGAGCGTGTCCGGCAAGCTCGCGGACGCGGGCAAGGAACTCGGCTCGTTCGACGAGAAGCTGCAGGCCGCGCTCGACAGCGGCGACATGAGCATGGTCAAGGAGGTGCTGGGCAACGATCCGGAGACGCTGGCGGCCACGCTGGCGGCGCCGGTCCAGCTCAAGCGCAAGGCCGTGTTCCCGGTGAGCAACTTCGGTTCGTCGCTGGCGCCGCTGTACCTGCTGCTGCCGTTGTGGGTGGGCGCGCTGCTCATGGCGGTCACGCTCAAGACCACGGTGTCGCGCAGGACGCGCGCCGCATTGGGCGATCCGCGGCCGCACCAGCTGTATTTCGGCCATTACGGCATCTTCGCGCTCATCGCGCTCATGCAGAGCACGTTCTCGTTCGGCGGCGCACTGCTGTTCATCCACGTGCAGGCCGTGCACCCGCTGCTGTTCATGCTCACCGGCTGGGCGAGCTCGCTGCTGTTCTCGTTCTTCGCGTACACGATGGTGGTGAGCTTCGGCAACGTGGGCAAGGCGATCGGCGTGCTCATGCTCATCATGCAGATCGCCGGCTCGAACGCCGCCTACCCGTTGCAGGTGCTGCCCGATTGGCTGGGCGCGATCAGCCCGCTGCTGCCGGTCACGCATGCGGTGACGATGATCCGCGCGGCCATCGCCGGCATCTACGACATGGATTACTGGCGTGCGCTCGGCGCGCTGATGCTGTTCATCCCGCCGATCCTGCTCATCGGCCTGGTGCTGCGCAAGCCCCTGGTGCGGTTCAACCAGTGGTACGTCGCGAAGGTGGAAAGCACGAAGATCGTGGCGTGAACCGGTCACGCGCCCTTGCGCACGAACGGCAGCGCCGTGAACAGCGGCAGGCTCAGGAACACCGGGATCGGGTACCAGAACAGGGCCTCGGGCGAGGCGTAGAGGGACAGCACGGTGAAGAACAGCAGGCCGAACGCGGCGAGTTTCCTGCCGTTGCGGTGCCGCACGGCCTGCACGATCAGGGCGATGCCGGTCGCGAGCGGGATCCAGGTGACGTACAGCGCCATCGCGCTCAGCGGGTTGCCCGCGGGGCGCTCATGCGGCGCCGCGGCCGTGCCGGGCATGCCGGCCGTGTCGGTGCGCACCCATGAGCGCACCGCGTGCAGCACGTCGCGTTGCCATTGCGGCTTGTCGGAGGTGCCCATCAACGGTTCCAGGTCGCGCGTGACGGCTTCGAGACGCGCCTCGTCGACGGTCGCGCCGGGCCGTTGCGGCACCGCCTCGGCGGGCAGGAACGTGGACCATTGCCGCAGATACCCCGGCTCCATCAGGTAGTCGGAGTCGGTGGGGTAGGCGAAGGTGACGCCCGGATCCCACCATCCGCGTATCGGCCCCGCGTACGCCTTCGCGTATTCGAGCGGGTGTTCGACGCCAATCCGCGCCCATGCCCCGAGGGCGGCGAGCTTCTGCGCCGCGGTGGGGCCGGGTCGCGTGACGTTCCCGTCGGCGTCGACGTGCGGTTCCCTGAGCGTCCGGAACGTCTCGTCGGTGCGCCGCAGGTTGATGCCCGCCGCGGCCTCGTCGAGGTCCATGACCGCGTTCAGTGCCTTGCGTTGCGCCGGCGTGATCGCGTCCGGCTTGTCGTGCGCGACCTGCGCGACCGGTTGGGTGACCAGTCCCCACACCTCGCGCCCGGGCGAGACGTTCGCGCGGGTCACGGCCGTCGCGATGGGCGCGAACACGCCCTGCGCGAGCAGGATCGCGGCCGCGAGGCAGACCGCGGCGCGTATGCGGTCGCGCCGTTTCGAGCACACGCACAGGATCCCGACGCCGGCGCACAGCACGATGAGCAGCGCCGTGCGTTTCGACGCGATCGCGGCGAACGCGAGCAGCGTGAACGCCACCGCGACGGGCGTGCGGCGCAGCACGCGGCCGCGCGTCAGGCACGTCTCGACGGCGAGAACGGCCAGCGGCAGGAAGAAGACGGTGTGCAGCGAGTCCTTGCCCATCGTCGGCACGGCGCCGACGACCACGTAGCTGGTGGCGAGGTAGATGAGGCCCGTGTTGACCAGCCACAGCGGTGCGCCGTAGCGGCGGATGGCGCACAACAGCAGCGCACATCCGGCGGCGAGCGCGGCCGCCTGCACGAGCGTGTAGATCCCCTGTCCGATGAGCGGCGAGCCGAGGGCCGCGCCGAGCTTCCAGAACAGGCCGAAGATCAGGGTGTCGAACAGGGGGTGCTGCGTGTAGTAGCGGTGCAGTCCGGCGGCCTGGAGGTATTGGGCCAGGGTGTCGTCGCGCATGGCGCCCGGCCAGGTGAGGACGATCCATGGCAGCCAGCACAGCAGGAGGATGCCGAAGTACATCGGGAACCGGGCGCGCAACGCGTCCCGGAAGGTCGAGGGACGGCGGTCCTCCAGCCATGCCGCGGCCGCGGCGAGCCATCCGGTCCGCGATGCCGCTCGATTCCATATGCGCACGGGCTCCCAGTGTAATCTTCCGCGCGTGGAACGCCCACCGGACGCCATGGATTGCCTATGGGCCGTTCCGCATGCCGGGACGGCGGGCGGTTCAGATCAGCCCGTCGGCGCGCAGCGCGGCCGTCATGCGGTCGAGGCATTCGGCGAGCAGCGGGTACGGCATGGCGAAGTTCATGCGCACGCAGCCGGCGCCCACCCGGCCGCATTCGCGGCCGTCGGTCAGCGCCACGCGGGCCTTTTCCAGGAAGTAGCCGGCCGGATCGTCCAGGCCGAGCGGCGAGAAGTCGAGCCATGCGATGTACGTGCCCTGCGGTTCGACGTAGCCGACCTTGGCGAGGTCGGTGCGCATCCGTTCGTTGACCAGGGCGATGTTGCGTTCGATGTAGGCGAGCACGCCGTCGAACCATGCGCCGCCGTGGTCGTATGCGGCCGTGGTGGCGATGGCGCCGATGGTGGCGGTCTGGTGTTCGGACCATTCCGCGTCGCGCATCCACATGGCCAGATCGTCGGGGTTGGTGAGGATCACCTGCGCGCATTTGGTGCCGGGGATGTTGAACGACTTCGAGGCGGAGGTGGAGGTGAACGCCTGCATGGCGGTGCGTTCGTCGATGGAGGCGAACGGCACGTGCGTGCGCCCCCGGTAGACGAAGGGCGCGTGGATCTCGTCGGAGAAGACGCGCACGTCGTGGCGCGCGGCCAGGTCGGAGAGGCGCAGCATCTCGTCGCGGGTGAGGACCTTGCCGATCGGGTTGTGCGGGTTGCACAGCACGAACGCGCGGCAGCCGGCGGCGAACGCGCGTTCGATGGCGTCGAAATCGAACGCCCATCCGCCGTCCGCGGCGTCGTCCCTGAGCATCGGGACCTCGATGACGTCGACGCCGTAGAGGCGCGGCACGCTCAGGAACGGCATGTACGCGGGCGTCGGCACGACGATGCCGTTGCCGGGGCGCACGATCTCGCGCAGGAAGACCTCGAACGCCTCGAGCACGTCCGGCACCGGGCGGATGCACGCGGGGTTCACGTTCCAGCCGTAACGCAGCTGCCATGCGGCGCAGGAGCGTGCCACCTCGCGCTTCCACGGGTCGGGGATGTAGCCGAGCGCGCCGCGCGCGACGGCCTGTCCGATGGCCTCGGCGACGCAGGGCGCCAGGCCGTAGTCCATTTCGGCGATGAACGCCCCGATGCATCCCGGGTGGCGGGTCCATTTGTCGGAGCCGATGCGTTCGAGTTCCCCGATGCTTTCCGCGTCGATGCGCGCCGCGTCGAAGCAGGGTTCCGTGTCCGTCCCGAGGTCCGAGGCGGCGGGTGCGAGCGTGCCGATGATGGCCGGGGCCTGGGTGCCGGTGCCGTTCATGTTCGTCTTCATGGCGTCCATTGTTCCGCCCGGCCCGTGGCCGCTCAACGCCGTGGCTCCCCGAAATCGTGATGGCGTTCGCCCGATTGCTTATCGCGTCGGGCGGCTCGCCGGACGGCGCGTCACCCGGCGACCAGGTAGCCCATCGAGGTGCGGCGCAGTTCGGCGATCAGCGGCTCCAACGCCGGCCGTTGGTCGCCGGCGCGGGTCACGACGCCGACCTCGCGCGAGGCGAAATCGTCCGCCACCGGGCAGGCCGTCAGGTCGTCCTGCAGGTTGATGCGCGTGTCCAGTTCGGGCACGAGCGAGACGCCCATGCCCACCGACACGAGGTTCTGCGTGGCCCAGTAGTCGTCGGTCGCGTGCCGGATGTCCGGCGTGAAGCCGGCGCGGGCGGCGAGCTTGACGAGGTTGGCGCGGCAGGTGGGGCAGCCGGCGATCCACGTCTCGTCCGCGGCGAGCGACAGCGACAGGGGCCTGCGCTCCTGCTCGAACCGTCTGGCGATCGGGCTGGAGCGGCGCACGAGCAGCCGCATCGGGTCGCGGCCCAGCGCATGGAACACGAGGTCGTCGCCGATGGGCAGGAATCCGGGGATGCTGTCGTAGCGGAACACGACGGCCGCGTCGGCCTTGCCCTGGGAGACGTGCGCGACGGCCTCGGGCGGTTCCATCTGGATGAGGCTCAGCTCGATGTCGGTGAACATGCCGAGCTTGGCCACGGTGCGCGCGGCGATGGTGGAGCAGACGGACGGCGGCGCCACGAGATGCAGGTGCGCGAACCGCTGCTGCCGGTAGTCCCGCAGCTCGCGCGAGGCCTGTTCCAGTCGGTCGGCGATGGCCTCGCCGTGGCGGGCGAGCATGGCCCCGGTGGCGGTGAGCTCCACGCCGTGCGGGGTGCGGCGCACCAGCGTCGCGCCGCACCCCGCCTCCAGCTTCCTGATCTGCTGGCTGATGGCCGGCTGCGACCATCCGCTCGCCTTGGCGGTGGCGGAGAACGAACCGTACTGTTCGATGCGCCACAACGTGACCAACGACTGCGGGTTCAGCTGCGGGTTCGGCGAGTCCATGATGACGACGGGTCCCGTACGCCGGCCGTCACTGCTGGACGGAGGCCTGTTCGCGGCACAGGTCGAGGGCCTTGTTGAACGCGTCGGAGGTCCAGCTGGCGCCGGCGACCTTGTCCACCTTGAGGCCCTTGAGCGGCTTGCCGTCGACCACGCCGTTGATGGCGTTGGCGAAGTCGGTCTGGTGCTTCTTGGAGATCGACGTGAACGGGTGCCCGATCACCTCGACGGTCTGGACGTTCTGGTCCTTGATCGTGAAGTGCACGTCGATGGAGTCCTCGCCCACCGGGCCGTACTGGCCGTTGATCGAGTACGTGCCGTCCTTGTAGTTGCCGGTGTCCTTCGCGTCGGAGGAGGAGCCGGAATCCGACGAACCGGAGTCGCCGGAACCGGAGGAATCGCCCGACTGCGACTGCTCCTCCTGCGACTTCTCGGTCTCGCCCGAATTGCCGGCGTATTGGTCGTCCATCGGCGTGGCCTTCGATTCGGCGCATCCCGCCACGCCGCCCAGCAGCGCCAGCGTGGCCGCCGTCAGCGCGACGGTCCTGACGACCGTGCGCCTGCCGTCGTTCCTCTGCTCTTGCGTATCGCTCATAGTCACCCTTCTACACCATGTGACGGGTCCGCGCCACCGTCCGTCGCACGGACCGTCGGACCGTCAGTCCTCGCCGCCGGTTTTGGCGGCCTTGGTGGGGTCGGCGAAGCCGATGGCGGTCTCGCCGGTCTGCGCGCCCTCGACCTGGGCGCCGGTGGAGGCGGGCTTGCCGCCCTGCGCCTCGTACGCCTCGCGCGCCGCGTCGTCGTTCCACTTCTCCCCCACGAGCACGCCGTGGTTGAGCATGATCTCGCGCTGGGCGCAGCTGGCGACGAGCGCGTCGTGCGTGACGACGATGATCGTCGTGCCCTGTTCGTGCAGCTGGCGGAACAGGTCGAGCACGATCTTCTCGTTCCTCTCGTCGAGGTTGCCGGTGGGCTCGTCGGCGAGGATGAGCTTCGGCTCGTTGATGAGGGCGCGCGCGATGCACACGCGCTGCTGCTCGCCGCCGGACAGCTGGCTGGGCAGGTGGTGCGCGCGTTCCTTGAGGCCCACGCGTTCCAGCGCCTTCATGGCCTGGCCCTCGTCGACGACGGAATGGTAGTACTGGGCGACCATCACGTTCTCCACGGCCGTCAGGTGCGGCACGAGGTAGAACTTCTGGAACACCAGGCCGATCATATTCTTGCGCACGTCGGCGAGCTGCGAGGCGTTGAGGTCCTCGAGCTTGCGGCCCTCGAGCTTCACGGAGCCCTTCGACGGCGAGTCCATGCAGCCGATCATGTTCATCAGCGTGGTCTTGCCGGAGCCGGACGAGCCGACGATCGCCAGCCATTGGCCGGCCGGCACGGTGAGGTTGAGGTCGTCCACGGCGTGCAGGTCGCCGTAGATCTTCGAGATGTGGTCGAGTTCAAGCAGCATGGTGGTTTCCTTACTCTTCACGAAGCACGATGGCCGGGTCGATGCGCGTGGCGCGGTGGACGGGCGGGATGGAGGCGACGACGGCGACGAGCGCGGCGAGCGCCACGGACGCCACGCCGAGCGCCCAGTTGAACGCGATCGCGCGTTCGAACACGGCGACGCACAGCCAGCTGGCGAGCCCGTAGCCGATCGCCGTGCCGACGAGGCCGCCGATGAGGCCGTACATCGCGGATTCGACGTAGAACTCCACGCCGATCGCGGCGGAGCTCGCGCCGAGCGCCTTGCGCAGGCCGATCTCGTTGCGCCGCTGCGAGACGATCGAGCTGATGGTCGTGCCGACGCCGACGAGCGTGAGCACGAGCACGACGAGCGAGACGATCCAGAACAGGGTCTGCAGCATCGTGATGATGCGCGTGTCCGAGGCGGTGATCTTGGTGACCTGCTGCGCCTTGACGTGCATCGACGTCATGTCGTTGATGCTGGCGACGAGCGCGTTGAGGTCGCTCGCGCCGGACGAGTATTCGATGACGTCCACGCCGCGCTTCACGCCGGTGAGCTTGTCGACGTCGGCGTTGGCCGCGTAGATGATGGAGTCCTCGCTGCCGCCGGTGTCGACGATGCCGGCCACGCGGAACTCGGTGCCGGTGGTGTCCATGATGTCGCTGTTCACGCGGCCGTCGCGCATCTGCTGCGACGATTGCGAGGATTGGGAGGCGGCGTCGGATTCGGGGGATTCGGCGGACTGGGACGAGGAGACGGACGAGCCGGTCGAGGAGGTCTTCTGCCCGGAGGCGTTGTCGGAGGCGCGGTAGCCGATGGTGATCGAGCCGCCGACCTTGAGGCCCATAGCGTCGGCGACGTCGCGGCCAACGAGGACCTTGCCTGCGGTCGGCCAGGAGCCGTCCACCACCCAGTGATGGTTGAGGTTCCTCACCTGTGCGGCGTCCACGCCGGCCATCACGTACGGCGCGGCGTTGACGCGCACGTTCTCGTAGCGGTAGGTGGCGTGCTTCTGCGACCCCTTCGCCGCGACCATCTCGGTGGTGTGCTTCACCATCGCCGCGTCGATGCCGGTGGACTTCGCGGCGGACGAACCGTCAGCGGACGAACCGGAATCACCGGACGCCGACGTGTCGGACTCCGCGTCCGAACCGGAATCGCCGGTGGGCGTGACGATGAGGTTCGCGCCGTACGCGCGCATCTCCTGGTTCATCTGCTGCGGCACGGCGATGCAGATCATCGCCAGGCAGAACAGCGTGGCCGCGCCGACCATCGACGCGATGACCGCCATGACCGCGCGCGAACGGCGGCGGAACACGGCGCTGAACAGCATCCGGAAGAACATGCCGGTATTCGTCATCGCGAACCTCCTCTCCTTGCGATCCTTGCGATCCTCTCGGCACTCTCGGCCCTCTTGCCTTCGATTCCACTCATATGACGGTTGCGACGGTCAGCGGCCATGGAGCACCTCCGCGGGCTTGAGGCTCAGGATCGAGCGGATCGACGAGGCGGAGGCGAGCGCGACCGTGAGCGCGAGCAGCACGAACACGAGCACGAACACCATCGGACGCATCGTGATGCCGGAACCGAACACCACCTGTCCGATGATCTGCGCGACGCCCGAACCGAGCCCCGCGCCGACCAACGCGCCGAGCAGCGAGACGGTCGCCGTCTCCGCCATCATGAGGCGGGAGACCGCGCCGTCGGTCGCACCGATCGCCTTGAGCAGCGCGAGTTCGCTGGAACGCTCGCCGATCGACGCGACCATCAGGTTCGCGACGGCCACGGCGGCGGCAATCAAACTCAGCACGGTCATCAGGATCATCACGGCCTGCGTCTTCTGCAGCACGTTGCCCTGCAACGCGGCGACCTGGCGCACCTGCTTGGCGACGGCCCCCGGGATCACCTCCTCGATCTGGTAGGCGATCGAGCTCGGGTAGGCGGTGCAGTACCAGGTCTCCCATTCGTCCTGGCTCAGCGCGGCCGGGTTCTTCGCGGCCTTGCGCGCCAGGTCGTTCTCCGGCGTGGTGAGCGCCTTCACCTCGATCTTGTCGATCGAGTCGGGCAGGTCGGCGAGCACCTGCGCAGTGGACGAGGCGATGTACAGCGACCCGTTCTCGTCGTCGCCGGAATCATAGACGCCGGTGAGGCGGATCCTCTGCGTATGCGTCTGCCCGGATGCGGTCCTCTTGGTGAGCGTGACCGTATCGCCGCGCTTGACGCCGAGCCGCTGCGCGAGCGTCGCGCCGATCACGCCCTGGTCGGAATCGTCCTTCGGCCACGTGCCGTCGAGCGTCCACCACGAGCGCATGCCCTCGACGCCCACGACGGTGGTTTCGCCGGATTCGAGCTTGAGCGTCTTGTTGAACCACGTGCCGACGATCGGCGCGGTCTCCTTGGCGCCGCCGTTCGCCCCCGAGACCTCGGCGTGCACGTTGAGCTGCGGCGCGAAGTTCGTGATGTTGAACGCCCAGAAGATCGTCTTGATCTTCGCCGCGTCGGACTCCTTGAGGAACGACGTCGGGTCGGCCTCGGAGGCCGCGCCGCCCGCCGCGCCTTCCGTGTTGTACAGGTCGGAGACGACGGCGTCGGACTTCGGCTGCACGGTGATGTTCGAGCCGTACGTCGACAGTTCGGCGTTGAGCTTGTCGCCCACGTCGAACACGACGCCGAGCATCGCGACGCTCACCGTGGCCGACAGGCACACGGTGAGGGCGATGAGCAGCCGCCTGCGCAGCTGGCGCGTGAACGACCGCGCGATCATTCGCAGAAAGAACATGATTGGCCTCCTGCCTTTGTCTCACTGGAAGTGGGCGCTCAGGGCGTCCAGGTCGGCGGTGTGGATCGTGATTTTGCCGTTGCCGGTCTTGTACGGGAACGGGATCGGGTTGCATCCGCCCTTGAATCCGATGGTCGCCAGGTTGATCGCGACCTCGCACTTCTTGCAGATGATCTTGCCGTCCTTCTCGTAGTACCCGGCGTCGCCGCAGTTCTCGCACGCGTCGAGGCCGATACCGTACGCGCCGCCGTTCTTCTTGATGATGATGAACCGCATCGAGGTGCCGTCCTTCGCCTTGTATTCGAAGCGGTGCAGGTGCCCGTCCTCGACCTGGCTGAACGGGATCGTCGCCACGCCGTCCTTGAGCGAGTACGCCTCCGGCGGCGAAAGCGTGATCGTGCGCGTGGTCGCGGCGACGCCCGCGGTGAGCGTCACGGTCACGCCGATCGCGGCGACGAGGCTCCACACGGCCGCGGCGACGGCACGACGGCGGAACGCCTTGTGCCGGCGCACGTCGGCCTCGTTCTCGCCGTCGCGCGGCTTCACGGGCGTGCGGAAGCCGGCGACGATCGACGCGACGGCGGGGATGGCGAACACGACGCCTTGCGCGATGATCATCTGCGTGTTGTGGTTGATGGACCAGACGAGCGGCTGGAACAGGAAGTGCGGGAAGAAGAGCGAATGCGCCTGGATGATCTGCAGCAGGCCGGTCGCGTGCTGGACGAACAGGATGAGCATCATGAGCGCGGCGGCCGCGGTGAACGCGGGCCGCACGGCGGTGTTGCGCATCGTGCGGAAGATCGCCGCAACGATGACCGACATGACGACGCCGAGCGTGAAGCCGAGCGCGCGCAGCAGCATCGCCGAGGTGAACGCGGTCTCGCCCGGTTCCACCCAGATCGTGAGCTGGAGGATCACGTCGGGCAGCGCGTAGAAGACGGTGAGCGCGATGGCGAGGGCGCCGACCGCGTTGGCCGCGTGCATGAGCGGCGCGTGGTTGCGCCAGTCCGTGGTGATCCAATGCCCGGCGATGACGGCCACGATGGCGAGCACGTCAACGATGACGGCCACGGTGAGCACCGGCTGGTTGACGAAGGTGCGCTGGTTGATGACGGCGGTGGCGCGCAACGCGGCGAACACGATGGCCGCGACCGTGCCGAAGAGGAGGCCGTAGAGGCGCCAACGGGCGCTGAGCGGCTTGTCCTTGCCTTCGCCGACCGTGAGCGTCACGCTCAGGCACATGACCAGCAACGCGGGTGCCAGCGTCCCCGGCATCACCGCAACGAATTGTTCCAGCATTCGCGCCCTTTCTGATGTGTTGTGCTCTAACGGCGAAAGCCCCCTCCCGGGGAGGGGGCTTTCAACGGGTCATTACCACTGACGCGGCGTGTACTCCCAGTTGTCGAAGGTGACCTCGAGCGGCTCGGTCCAGAAGTGGCCCTTGACGCCGGTCTCCGGGTCGACGTGGAGCATCCAGCCCTTCTTGGCCGGGGACTCGATCGAGAGCTTCAGCTGGTAGGTGCCGGCCTTGTCGAGCTTGACGTTGGCGCCGTAGTGCGGGCCGTCGGAGGCGTTCATCTGCATGAAGGTGCCGGAGGTGGCGGTGCCGCCCTCGACCTCCTTGCCGGTGGACTTGTCGACGATGGTGTAGTTGACGGTCAGGTCAGGGATGAAGTCGCCCTTGCCGTAGCCGAGCTCGGTGCCCTTCTTGTTGGCGTGGATGTCGGCCTCGAGGTGGAAGGAGGCGTCCGCGGCCTTGAGGCCCATGGAGGACGGCTCCATGTCGATCGGCTGGAAGTAGACGGCGCCGACGGTCAGCGGGCCGACTTCCTGATCCTGCTCCTCGGCGGTGCCGGACGGGCCGACCGGGACCTCTTCGAAGCCGGTGCCGGCATCGGAGGAGGAGTCGGAGGAGCTGGAGTCGGAGGACTGCGAGGAGGAGTCCGACTTGGCGGAGCTGTCGGAGCTGTTGGAGGAGCCGCAGGCGGCCAGCGAGAACGCCATGGAGCCGGCGAGCAGCACGCCGAGCAGGGCGGCGATCTTCTTGTTCTTCATCATTTCTCTATCCTTTTTCTTGTGGGAGTGAAGGGGACCTCACAAAAGGGACTTCACAGATTGTTGGTTGAATTATCGATTACTCGGGAAAGTCTTACTTGGTGGCTTACTTGGTGGAATCGTCCTTAGTGACGGACGCTCCGGACGCGGCGGACGCCTTGAGCTTGCGCTGCTTGGCGAAACCGACCACGAACAGCGCGATCACGGCGATGGCCGCGAGCACCTGCGCGACGATGCACTCGACGTACGGGTAGAAGCCGAGCCAATCGTTCGTCGGCACGCCGTCCAGGTAGATGGCGGGCAGCAGGTCGCCCTCGATGAGCGCGTGCACGCCGCCGCCGGCGAAGACGACGACCAGCACGGACATCAGGATCGACGTGACGAGGAAGAACGGGCCGATCGGGATCTTCACGGAGGTGAAGCGGATGATCAGGAAGATGATCACCAGCACGACGGCCGCGGCGATGCCGCCCGTCCACATGCCCTTCGAGTCCTGGCTCATCGAGTAGATGGACTGGTAGAAGATCACGGTCTCGGCGCCCTCGCGGAACACGGCGAGGAAGCTCAGCATGGCGAGCGAGACGATCGTGCCGAACGCCACCTTCTCGCCGGCCTCGACCTGTTCGGAGACGGACTTGACCGCTGCCTCGGTCTTGGTGCGGATGTAGCGGTTCCACGCTTCGACGCTCGACTTGTTGAGCATCCAGTTGCTGGTCCACAGGAGCATGCCCATGGCGATCAGGGCGCACACGCCCTCCATAATCTCCTGCTGCGGGCCGGAGCCGCCGAACAGGAGCGTGAAGATCACGGCGATGATGCCGGAGCCGGCGAGGCCGGCGACGACGCCCAGGTAGATCCACTTGGTGAAGCGCCTGTTGCCGGACTTGACGAGATAGGCGATCACGGCGGCGACGACGAGCAGCGCCTCAAGACCCTCGCGGATGAGGATGAGGAACGCCTGGCCGACGGCGCTGGTGATGAACTTGGTGAAGCCGCCCTCCTTGTCGGCGGCGCCGCCGTCGAGGATGCCGGCGTCCTTGACGAGCATGGCCTTGAGGTCGTCGACGAGCTTCTTGGTGGACTTGAGGTCCTGACCCTTGTTCATCGCGGAACGGGTCATCTTGAACTGGTATTCGACCTGCGAGACGCGGTTGCCGCTGATCGCGTTCATCACGTTCTTCTCGAAGCCGAGCTTCTCGTAGTACTGGTAGTACGCGTTGTTGACGAGCGTGGCGCCCTTGGCGCCGTCGCCCTTCTCGTACGCCTTGTACGCGTTGTCGAGGATCGGGGTCATCTCGTTGGCCACGTCGGTCCAGGAGCGGTTGCCCTTGCCCGGGTTCTTCTTCTTTTTGGCGTCGAGCTCCTTGCGTTCCTTGTCGAGCTCGGCCTGCAGGGCCTTCGCGTACTCCTTCGGCTTGGCGAGCTGCGTGTTCGCGTCGAGCTGCTGCGCGGTGGCGTCGAGATCGGCGACGAGCGCGGTGATCTTCTGATCGAGTTCGTCGTTGTTGCCGGGCGTGTAGGAGAGGTTCTGGATGTCCTGGAACGCCTGCTGCTGGGAGGTCTGCTTGTCGGCGCCGACCGTGGAGTTCACCACGGCGGTGAAGTTGGAGGCGACGTAGATCGAGTTGTACGCGGACATGAAGTCGGAGGTCGCGCCGGACGTGTTGCCGTCCTCGTATTCCTTCTGGCCGTTCTGCAGCTCCTCGGCCATCGCTTCGGCGACCGCGCCCCACGTCTTGTAGTTCGTGGCGTCGCTGGTGGCGGAGGACAGGCCGGACGAGGAGCCGGCCGCGAACGCGGTCCGCGGGGCGGCGATCGGCACGACGGCCATCGCCACGATCATCAGCAGCGCGCCGGCGAGTGCGATGGTCTTCGCCGAGGCGCGTTTGAGCAACGCAAACGCGGGCATCCTGAAATTTCCTCTCTATTTCACAGTCCATGTGAACGATAGAGAAAAAAATCTCGGAACAACAGTCTTGATTTTTCGCGGTTGTCGAGGTAGTGGGCGTGTGCAACGATTTAGCAACGGAAGTTTTCGCGGATTCATCACGTTTTCACGTCAGGACGCCCCACCCGGCGCGTCTCACATCGCGAACGCGACGCCTACTCTCCCACGCCGCGTCCGCATCGCGGAACGCCGCACGCCGCCGCTTCCCCGTCGTTCGGCGCGATCGTCACCGCGCCAAAGCGGCGAGCACCTTGCGTTCGTCGTAGAAGGCGAAGACCACGCCGCCGATGCCGCACAGCACGGCGGCGCTCACGGCGGCGATGCGGTAGCCCGCGCCGGAGGCCATGCCGATCGTGGAGACGCCGGTGAACAGCAGCATCGCGACGGACTGCCCCATCTTCATCGCGAACGTGCGGGCCGCGTAGAACATGCCCTGGCGGTCCTGGCCGGTGGTCTTCGAGCTGGCGTCGGCGATGTTGGCGACGATGGCCTGCGGCAGGATGCCGAACGCGGCCATCGGGATCGCGCCCACGACCGACAGCGCCACGCCCTGCGCCATCGGCGGCAGGAACGCGACCGCGCCGGAGCCGAGCGCGCCGGCGAACGCGAACGCGCAGGTGAAGATCACGAACGCGACGAGCAGCAGGCGTTTCTTGCCCACACGGTTGGCGAGCAGGTTGACGGGCAGGTAGAACAGCACGGAGACGCCGGTCATGAGCACGAAGTAGATGGTGGTCGTGGTCTCGGGGAGCTTGAGCAGCGAGGTCACGAAGAACGGCAGTCCGGTCTGGAACGTGGTGATCGCCACCCAGTAGACGACGTCGGAGCAGACGAATTTGCGGAATTCGCCGTCGCCGAACGTCTGTTTCAATGATTCGACGGTGGATTCGGAGGTGGGCTGCGAGTTGACGTAGTCGCGTTCGCGGATGGCGAGCGGCGGCACGAGCATGCATACGAACGCGACGGCCGCCATGATCGTGAAGGTGAGGCGGATCGCGTTCACGCGACCGAGCATCGGCACGAAACCGCCCCAGACGACGGGCGCCACGTAGGCGACGGCGGTGCCGAACACCCAGGTGAACGAGATGGCGGTGGAGATGGCGAGCTGCTGTCTGGAGTCGTGGCCGAGTTCGGCGATGAGCGCGTTGTACGGCGTGCAGTAGAACGTGAGCGCGATGTAGTAGCCGATCACGGTGACGAACAGGAACGCGGCGTTCGCCCAGCTGGTGGAGGAGACCGGGCTCCAGAAGACGAGCACGGTGACGATCGCAAGCGGGGCAGCGGCGAACTTGAGGAACGGCATGCGGCGGCCGGATTTCGCGCCGCACCGGTCGGACAGGGATGCGACGGCGGGGTCGACGAACGCGTCGAAGAAGCGCGCGAACGCGGTGATGCCTCCGACCACGGTGACGATGCCGAGCACGGCGAGCCCCTGCGGCACGAATACGGTCTGGCCCTGGGAGATGGTCTCGTTGTCCGGCTGGTAGAAGTAGACGAGCCAGTTGGAGATGATGCCGCTCAGCAGCGCCCAGCCGAACTGGCCGACCGCGAACGCCATGATCTTCGATTGCGGCAGGTCCCTCACCTTCGCCGCAGGCGCGGCAACGCCCATGTCCGCGGTCGCATCCGCGCCCGCGCCTGTACCCGCGCCTGCGCCCGCGTCTGTGCCTGTGCCCGTGCCCGCAACTTGTCCGCCCGTCATCGCGCCATCCATCCTCAACCACCTCCGTGACGTCATTGACACCCTGTCAATCCTAACACCCCGCCCCACGCACACCGCCGCATCACCCCGCGGCGCGGCCGCCGCACCGACCGCCACCGCATGGACCCATCACCCATTTTTTGTCCATTACCCCAAAGGGCAAAGAACAACGATTGTGAAGATTTCCTCAAGCTCTGTACACATGGTCCGCACGACTTGTGCACGGCAATCCCCGCCCGCCATCCTTGACGCAACGGTTCGCCGCATCCTGGCGAAACCCGAGGCAAAGGAGCACTCATGGGGCATACGAACGCGCCACCCACGGCAAACACACGCGCAAGAGCGCGCAACATTCCCGCATACGCCCGCCATCCAGTAAAAGATATACTTTGTATATCCAACCAAGGAGGCGACATGGTCAAGGCGAAAGTGACCAAATGGGGCAATGCGGCCGGCATACGCCTGCCGAAGGATTTCTGCGACCAGCTCGGCATCGCCATCGGCGACGAGGTCTCCATCGAACTCGACGGCGACCGCATCACCGTCGAGCCGGCACCAGGACGATGGACCCTCGAGGGACGGCTCGCACACGACTGGGACGGCACCCGACACCAGTCTCCGCGCATCGATTGGGGACCGGATGTCGGCAAGGAACGATGGTGGGAGGAGGAAGACCAATGAGATACGAGCAGGGCGACATCATTCTGCTTGACTTCAACCCCTCCCGTGGGCACGAGCCGAAGAAGACACGGCCGGCGTTGGTGGTCAGCAAAAGCAGTTTCAACAAAGCGACCAGTATGACCCTGGTCTGCCCGATCACCAGCACGGACAACGGCTTCTTCCTTCATGAAAGACTCCCCGAATATTGCAGGACACAAGGCTGGGTCATCATGGAGCAAGTGAGCGCCAAAGACGTGGAAGCACGGGAAAGCCAACTCATCGAGCATCTACCGGATACGGCGATGCAACCGATTCTCGACGCGATACGCACCTTCTGCTGAAAGCTCCCTACGATTAAAGGTATGACCTCACTTGCCGAACGCATGCCGCACACGATGGCCTTCCCGCACGCGCTGGGGACCGGAATGATCGTCCAGTCGGCGGAGGCGTTCGGCGATGCTGCGCACGCCGCGATCGCGACGTTCATCGGTGAATACGAGTCCGTGTTGTCGCGTTTCCGCGACGATTCCACGGTCGCGGCGATGCATCGCGCACCGCACGGCGGATCGTTCGATTTCCCGGATTGGGCGGCCCCGCTGTTCGACCTGTACGATGCGCTGGCCGAGGCGACGGACGGCGCGGTGGACCCGTGCGTGGGCGAGGACCTCATCCGGCTGGGCTATGACGCCCGGTACTCGTTCACGATGGAACCGGGTGCGGCCGGCCGTCTCGGCGCGGCCCACGGGCGCCCGACCTGGCGCGGCGATGTGGAACGCCATGGCACCACGCTGGTCACACGCCGCCCGGTCGGCCTCGATTTCGGCGCGTGCGGCAAGGGTTATCTGGTCGATCTCGTCGCCGCCATGCTGCGCGGGGACGGTAGGGCGGCTTCCGGCAGCGGCCAGGCAAGCGCATCGCCACGGCCGGAGTCCGGCGGTTTCGTCATCGATGCGGGCGGCGACCTGTTCGTCGATTCCCCCGTCGCCCCGATCACCATCGCCCTCGAGGACCCCGCCGATCCGAGCCTTGCGGTCGGTACGGCGCAGGTCGCGCACGGAGCGTTCTGCGCGAGCGCGCCCAGCCGCCGACGCTGGCCGAAGCGCTTCGGCCCCGACGCGGCAACCGCCGGCGACGAAGCGACCGCCGGCGATATCGAGGCAGCCGCCGCGACCGTCCACCACCTGCTCAACGCGATCGACGGACTGCCGGTCGACGACATGGCCGCCACATGGGTGTATGCGGAGGAGCCGGGGACCATGCAAGCGTCCGGCACGGCCTCCAACACCAACACCAACACCAACACCAACACCAACACCAACACCAACACCAACACCAACACCAACACCAACACCAACACGATCATCGCCCCGCACGCGGCCGATTCGCGCACCGATACCAATGACGGCAACGGCCCCCGCATCTTCTCCCCCAGCCATCACTCCGCGATGCTGGCCGACGGCGTGGCGACGGCACTGTTCACCACGTCCGCCACGCGTCTGCGCGAACATCTGCCGTTCGAGTGCGCCCTGCTCAAGGCCGACCGCACCGCCGCCGTCAGCCCGGGGTTCCCCGGAACGTTCCTCACGGACTGACCCGGAAGAGACCTCGGCCACACCCACGACACTCCATTCCACCCCATCGCCCCCGCCGTTCGCCATCACCCCCTCCGACGCAATATATGGAATCGGTACCACCGCACCGGACACCATACCGCAACCCACGGCATCACCCCGCCAATCCTCGGCGACACATATGCCATGTGCATCAAATCCCAATATTTGCAACGAGTTTCGCTCAAACATCGCATAAAAATATCAGCTTCACATCACCGGTGACACACCATCACCCACCACAACACCACCATGTCGTAGAATCGATACCACACCCGGTTGCACAGTCAATCGCGCACGCCGGGTGCATCGGCGGCAACGACGACAGACAACGACATACCAACGCACGGATCGGCGCGGACGACGCGGAACGAAAGGATCATGATGCCGACTTTTGAATGGGGCAACGAAGCCTTGACGCTGAGTTTCGAATGGACGGACGGCGAAACCGCCTCGGTGGCGGCGTTGCGCGCGAACGGGGTCGACGTGCGCTTCGGCCACCGCCTGCCGCTCACGGAGATCCTGGCGACCGGCACCGGCCACTGGCTGGCGAACGACCGCCTCGCGCACACCGACATCGGCCGCGCGCTGCGCTACGTCTCGCACGCCGCCACGCATGACGCGCACGGCGACCATCTCGACGTGACGCTCGCCGACACGGCGCTGGGCCTCACCGCCACCGTCCACTACGATCTGCCCGCCGGCACGCCGATGTTCCGCACGTCCGTGACGGTCGCGAACGTCGGCGATCCCGCCACCCCCGACGCTCCGGCGCTCGGCGGGGACGGCGCGATCGTCCTCGAATCGGTGACGAGCTGGGTGTCGGCGTTCGGCGCTCCCGCAGGCAAGGCCGCCGACTGCGACGCGTGGACGCTCCTCGAGGGCGAGCACGAGTGGCTGGGCGAGGGCCGTTGGCACGCCACTCCCACGCGTGACCTGTTCCCGCGCCTCAACCAGCAGATGACCGGCCACAACCCGCGCAGCGAGCATGCAGTGGTGAACACGGGCACGTGGTCCACCGGCAAGCACACGCCGCTCGCGCTGCTCGACTCGCGCGAGCTGGGCCTGACCTGGCTGTTCCAGATCGAGCACAACGCGGCGTGGCGCTGGGAGGTCGCGCGAGACACGGAGGACGGCTACATCGCGTTGTCCGGCCCGACGAACGTCGACCATGCGTGGGCGAAGCGCCTCGCGCCCGGCGAATCATTCACCACGGTGCCGGCGTCCGTCACCGTCGCCGCCGATTCCGACGCGGCGACCGCGGCCGTGACCGCGTACCGTCGCGCGATGCGCATCGAGAAGGCGGACAACGCCCGCCCGCGCGTCATCTTCAACGACTACATGAACACCATCAACGGCGATCCGACGACCGAGAAGCTGCTGCCGCTGGTCAAGGGCGCCGCCGAGGTCGGCGCGGAGATCTTCTGCATCGACGCCGGCTGGTACGACGACACGGGCGACTGGTGGCCGTCGGTCGGCGAGTGGATGCCGTCGAGGAAGCGCTTCCCGAACGGCATCACCGAGGTCATCGACGCGATCCGCGACGCCGGCATGATCGCGGGCCTGTGGCTGGAGCCGGAGGTGATCGGCGTGAAGTCGCCGATGGCCGTGAAACTGCCGGAATCGGCGTTCTTCCACCGCCACGGCCGCCGCGTGGTCGAGCAGGAACGCTATCTGCTCGACCTGCGCGACCCGGCCGCGCGCAAACATCTCGACGACACGGTCGACCGTCTGGTGAACGACTACGGCGTGGGCTATTTCAAGTTCGACTACAACGTCTCGCCGGACGCGGGCACCGACACGGACGCGGACGGCGCCGGCGACGGCCTGCTCGGGCATAACCGCGCGTACGGCGCGTGGGTGGAAGGGCTGCATGCGCGGCACCCGGAGCTCATCATCGAGAACTGCTCGTCCGGCGGCATGCGCATGGACTTCGCGCAGACCTCGCGCTTCCAGGTGCAGTCCACGTCCGACCAGCAGGACTTCCGTCTCTACCCGACGATCGCGGCCGCCGCGCCGATGCTCATGACGCCCGAGCAGGCAGGCAACTGGGCGTACCCGAACGCGAACGACGATCCGGAGGCGTTCGCGTTCAACCTCAACACCACGTTCCTGGGCCGGTTCTTCCTGTCCGGGTACGTGAATCGGATGAGCGACGCGCAGCGCGCGATGATCACGCAGGCCGTGGACGCGTACAAGCGCGAGGTGCAGCCGGTGATCGGCGGGTCCGTGCCGTTCTGGCCGCTCGGCCTGCCGCAGTGGGACGACGACGTGGTGGCGCTGGGACTGCGGGTGCCGGCAGGCGGCGCGGATGCCGCGGCGAGTGGCGACGCGACGGCGAGTACAGGTGCCGCGGCGTGCGGTGACGCGACGGTCGACGTCGACGCACCGGCACGCAAGGCGTTCGTGACCGTATGGGCCCGCGATGGCAAGGGCGGCGACGTGACGCTGAAGCTGCCGGAGTTCGCCGGGGCGGAGGCCGGTTCCGCCGCCGGCACAGCGGGTGCCGCCGTGACCGTGGAACCGCTCTTCCCCGTGCCGAGCGCGGAACTGCCCGCATGGCCGGAACGTTGGAACGCCGCCGACAACACCCTCACCGTGACCCTGCCCGCCGGCGTCTACGCCGCCCGCACCTTCGCGGTGACGGCGCAGTGACACAGCAGGAGACGGGCCAAGCCATGCGGCGGTAACCGGAGACGAATCGTCCCAGCCGCATGGCTTCCCGGGATCATGTCATCGATTATCGGAACCAGCCGAAGTCACATGGGCGTCAGGCATTCGAGGATATGCGCGAAGCAGCCAGCGCCGGCAATCTGGACAATATCGACTACGCGGCATATCTGTCATGGTTCGACTGACCGACTGACAACTCGACCTTTCGTTGCCTGTGGCGGGTGGCGCGGCCGGGATTGCCTGCACAGGCAGATCGATTGTACAGGCGGGTTACTGGCTTCATGCTCCCGTAGACGTCCGTACGCCCCGTATGTCGAAACCAGCCGTACGGCCATACGGGGCCGCGAAACCGTGCCCTCGTATGGCAAGAGAGGGCGCTTTACGCAAACGGGGGCACACCCTTCCCCGTACCGCCACTGACCATGAATGAAGAAAACGTTGGAATTCCAAGGATTCCAAGGAACGGCACCACGCCCCCGTACACGAATTCCGGCAGTTTTCCGCAAACGGGGGTACACCGTTGCGCCACTGTTTGCGGAATCGGTGCGTCCGCGCGTACGGTGGTACGGATTCTCGCCCCCGTACACCGAATCTGGCGGTTCACACATACGGTGGCACAGCGCACAACGGACACGTTACATCTGCTCCGCTCATCCACCGCAAACGGCGGATGGCGGACAAACCCGCGTCGATACCCGCGGATGATCGGCGATGGGTGCACCAGGAGCGGCACCATCACCAATCACCCGCATGCATTCGCTTTGACTCATCTACCGCCCGAGGCCGCTACCCCCCCCCCGAATCTGGTGGAGCCGCGTTCGATGAGCGTGTAGTCGGTGGTGTAGGTCCGCACCGGCCCGTCATACCCCTCCAACCGCTCGATGAGCATGTCCACGGCCTTCTGGGCGAAATCCTCGACATCGGGGTCGATGGTGGTCAACGCCGGATTGGCGAACCGGCCTTCCGCGATGTTGTCGAAGCCGATGATCTGCACGTCATCCGGGACGTGATACCCACGGCGTTGCAACTCATGCATGGCACCGATCGCCAGGGAATCGTTCAAACAGACGATGACCTGCGGGCATTCGTTCTCGGCGAGGAGCCCGACCACGGCACGTTCGCCGTCGCCGCTGTCCCAGCGGTTGCCCGAACGCAGGATATTCCAATCCACGGTCTTCCCGTAATCGTCGAATGCTTCGATGTATCCCTGCGAGCGCAGGGCGCGGCCGCCTTCATGAACCGAAAAGATACGGTCCCTGTCGGCCTCGTCGGGCACACCGATCAGACCGATACGGTCGTACCCCTGCCTCAGCAATCGCGAAACCGTGTCATACAACGATTGCTTGTTCGGCATGGTGACGCTGTCGGTCCGGCCGTAGGCGCTGTAATCGCCGGCCAGCACGACCGGGAACTGCTGGTCGAGCACCGCGGCCCTATCGCGCAACGGTCGGTCCGCGTAGAAGATCCAGCCGTCGGCCCCGAGCCTTGGGCAATCGGTGACGATGTCCTCCAGACCGGCGCCGTCGAATTCGTAGGTGTTGATGACGACCCCGTAGTTGCGCCGTTTCGCGGCCTTGATGATCAGGCAGGCCAGATAGGACATGAACGGCTGGGTGAAGTTGCATACCGCGAGGCCGATGAGATTCGTGGTGCCGGATTTCAGCATGCGTGCCGACATGTTCACCGAGTATCCAAGGCGTTCGATCGCCTCTTCGACACGTTGGCGCGTTTCCGGTCTCATGCTGCCCGTGCCGTTGATGACGTTGGAGACCGTTTTGAATGACACGGACGCTTCACGGGCCACATCCTTGATGGTCACACGTTTAGGCATCGTACGCTCCTTGCTGAGTCTCCGTTGACTTAGATTCTAACGATTTCCTTCAGCCTATCCCGTCATTCCGCGTTATCCGGGAGCAACGCCGAGAGCACCGTTCCACTCCCCGCCTTCCATATGCAACGGCGCGTGGCGCATGCCGGAAATGGGGAGAAAGAGCATGCACCGCGCGCCGTTCAAGGAACAAGGAAGAGGAAGAGGCAAAGAGGGGAAACCAATGATGAGGGAGGAACCAGAGGGATGACGCCGGTCCCGGATCCGGGGAACCGGAGCCGGCGTCATCCGGCTCAGCCCTTCACCGAACCGGTGGTGATGCCGCCGACCCAGTAGCGCTGAAGGAAGAGGAAGGCGAGCACCAGCGGAATCACCGAGATGAACGCACCGGAGGTCACGAGGTTCCAGACCTGTTCCGCGCCGGCACCCATGTTGGACTTCACCTGCCATTGGGTGAGGCCGACGGTGATGGGGAACAGCTTGGCGTCGGTCAGCACCACGGACGGCAGGAAGAAGTTGTTCCAGCAGCCGACCACATTCAGCAGGAACACGGTGGTGATGGCAGGGGTCATGATGGGCAGCGAGACCTGGAAGAAGGTGCGCAGCTCGCCGGCGCCGTCCACGCGGGCGGCCTCCATCATCTCGTCGGGCAGGGATCCCGCGCAGTACACGCGCATCAGGTACGTGCCGAACGGAGAGAGCAGGGATGGGAGCAGCACGGCCCAGATCGTATCGGTCATGCCGAACTGGGACATGAGGATGAACATCGGGATGACGAGCGCGGTAGTCGGAATCATCAACGCGCCGAGCACGATGTTGAAGTACACCTTACGGCCCACGAACCGGAACTTGGCGAATCCGTATCCGGCCATCACGGAGATGGCCGTGGCGCCGAAGCCTCCGACGAACGCATACAGGAAGGAGTTGGCCAGCCAACGCCAGTAGATGCCGTTCTCATGCGTGGTCAGCTGCTTGATGTTGTCGAACAGGGCGAAGGTCTTGTCGAACCACATCGAGCCGCCGGTGCCGGTGAACAGTCCGGAGTTCGTCTTGGTGGCCGCGACGACCAGCCACCATACGGGGAACAGGAAGTACACGCAGCAGATCGCCAGCAGCACGTAGGAGAACACCTTGTTCCCGTTGCGAATCGATTTGTTGTTATGCATCTCAGCCCTCCAATCCGGACTGCTTGCGCGTCAGGCGCATGAAGAGAACACTGAAGATCACCACGATCAGACCGAGCGCGAACGACACGGTGGCGGAGTAGTTCAACTGGTTGTAGTTGAACGCGAGCGCCTTGGCGTACATGTTCGGCGTGTATTCGGCGGGGATGATCGAGGGGGCGTTGTTACGCAGGACCGTGGGCTCGGTGTAGAACTGCAGCGTGCCGATGATCGCGAAGATGGTCACCATCACGATGGAGCTGGCGATCATCGGGGTCTTGATGCGCAGGGCGATGGTCACCTCGGACGCGCCGTCGATGCGGGCGGATTCGTAGAGCTCGGTCGGCACCGACTGCAGTGCCGAATACAGGATGACCATGTAGTAGCCGGTCCACTGCCAGGTCACCACGTTGACCAATGAACCGAAGATGCCGTTCGTCGTCAGGAAACCGGGCGCCGACAGGCCGAACAGCTCGAAGATCGTCGTGAACGGGCCCATCTCCTTGGAGTAGAGGAAGCCCCACATCAGGGCGCCGATGACGACCGGGATGGCATACGGCAGGAAGTACACCAGTCGGGAGAACGATGCGAACTTGTTCTTCATGGTGTCGAGCACCAGTGCCAGCAGCAGGGCGAAGCACAGCTGGCAGGGCACCATTACCACGGTGAACCTGACCACTCGTCCGAGACCCGTCAGGAAGATGGGGTCCTGGAACGCCCTGACATAGTTGCCCAGACCGGCGAAGACACTGCCGCGCACCTGGGTGTAGGAGTACAGCGATACGTAGAACGCGTAGATGAGCGGGACGACCAGGAAGATCAGAAAGACGACACCGAACGGAGCGGTGAAGAACCATCCCCACAGATTGTCGCGCTTGTTGCTATGCCGCATGCCCGCCGCGGCGTTTTTCTTTGCCATTGTTCAGCTCCCTTAGCGGAGGGGAGGCGCGGCGAACCACGCCTCCCCGTCAATGCGCCGATATCAGTTCTTGACCGTGAAACCCTGCTGGGTGGCGTAGTCCCTCAGGGTCTTGTCGAGAGAGGCCAGCTTGGAGTCCACGTTCGCGCCGTTGCGCACGATGTCGGTGAAGACCTTGGTCTGCTCGTCGTAGGCGTACGGCTGGAAGGGCAGGAAGTCGTAGCCCTTGTAGGCCTTGGCGACCGGCACGATGACCTGGTTGATCTTCTGGTCACCGTAGAAGCTGTCCGTCATGTTCATGAACTCGTCGGACTCGAGCTTCTTGGTCCAGGTCGGGAACAGGGCGGCCTCGGTGACGGCGGTCTCCTGGATGTCGTCGCTGGCGAAGAACTCCATGGCGACCTTGGCCGCGGCCTCGGTGTGCTTGGCCTGGTCGGTGACGGCGAGCGAGGAGCCGCCGAAGTTGACCTGCGGGGTCGAATCATCCCAGACCGGGGCGGTGGTGACCTTCCAGTCGGCATTCGCGTCGGCGCCGGAGATGTCACGCAGGTTGCCCACGAGCCAGGAGGCGCACACGGCCGTGGCGTAGGAACCGTCGACGATGGACTTGTACCATTCGGTGGTGTAGGCGTCGTCGGTGGTCACGACGTCCTCCTTGGCCAGACGCTGCCAGTATTCCATGACCTGCTTGGCGTCATCGGATTCGAAGTCGATGCCCACGTTCTCCGGGTCGGATGCGGAGTAGTCGTAGACGCTGGCGCCCTTCTGGGCGAGCAGTGCGATGTTCGAGCCGTTGCCGCTGGGCTCATAGTTGCCGATGTGGCCGGTGAAGCCCTTTTCACGCAGTTCCTTGCCGGCCTGCTCGTACTCGTCCCAAGTGGTCGGGACCTTCACGCCGTACTTGTCGAAGATGTCCTTGCGGTACATCATGACGTACGGGCCGAGATCAACCGGCACGGCGTACACGCTGTCATCGCTGCCGAGGGAGACGGACTTCCATGCGCCTTCGGTGTAGTCGTCCTTGATCTTGTCGGCACCGAACTGGTTGAGGTCCACCAGGTGCTTCTCCGCACCGGCGACGTACTGGCTGAGCACGTCGTATTCGATCTGCACCACATCGGCCAGACCGGAGCCGGCCTTGATCGCCGTGGTGATCTTCTCGTACTGGGTCTGGCCGGAACCGGCGCGGGTCCAGCACACCTGAACATCGTCATGCGCCTCGTTGAACTGGTCGACCATCTTCTCGATGGACGGATACCATGCCCACAGCGTGACCTTCTCCACACCCTTCTTCTTGATGGTGTTCTGGCAGGTCGCGTTGTCGTTGGCGCTCGCGTCGTTGTTCACCTGCTTCGAGCCATCACCGGAGCCGCTGGGCGCACCGGGGGCGCCACAGGCGGCCATCGACAGGGCGGTCAGTCCGGCGACGAACGCGGCGGCGAACTTCGTTGTTTTCTTCATGGCGTATCCTTTTCTTTCTCCTGAGATGGATATTCAGTTATGAATTGTTCAGTTATGGACCGCAGACGCGTCACACCGTTGTTGGCGCGTGCAGTCAAATCTCTTAGCGAACCTGAATCGCTGTCCAGGACGCGGCGGGCAGCGATACCTTCACGACGTGCCCCGAATCGTCCGACGCGTCGAAGGCGGCCGACTCGTTGGCATGCAACGTCACGCGTTCCGGATCGTCAAGGGTGTTCCTCGCCGACAGGTCGTCATCGTGCAGGGTCCATGCCGTCACAGCGGAGAAGGAGCCGTCTTCCGGCAACCGCACTTCGAATTCCGTGGCCTCGTCCATGGAACGGTTGACGACGAACACACTCATCGAACCGTCGGCGCCACGAACCGCCACCGAATTGATCGTCGGCACTTCGCCGTACTTGGCGGTCTCATAGGTGTCCGAGGCGAGCTTCGGTTCAAGCACCGTGCCGCCCTTGGCAAGGCGCGCCGTCAATGCGAACGGATGGAACGTGCTCTGTTTCCATGCCGGGCCGCCCGGTTCCGTCATGATCGGGGCGATGACGTTGACGAGCTGCGCCAGGCTTGCGGCATGCACGCGGTCGGCGTTCTTGAGCAGTGTGATGAGCAGGTCGCCGAACACCACCGCGTCGGCCACGCTGTACACGTCCTCGAGCAGTCGTGGGGCGACGGGCCAGTTGCCGATGCCTTCCGGGTTCTTGCTCGGCTCATCGTTGATGTACCACACGTTCCACTCGTCGAACGAGATGTACACGTCATGGTCGCTCTTGAGGCGGGCCTTGGTGGCGCTGATCGTGGAAGCGACCTCCTTGATGAAGTTGTCCATGTCGACGCCGGACGCCAGGAAGCTCTTCATGTCGCGGGTGCCGTCGGGCTGCATCTCAGGGTGATAGTAGGCATGGCAGGACACGAAGTCCACGTTCTCGTAGGTCTTTTCGAGGACGGTCTCCTCCCAGCTGCCGAACGTCGGCATCTCATGCTTGGACGAACCGCACACCACCAGCTCCACATCGGGGTCGATCATGCGCATGTCGGCGGCCACCGATGCGGCAAGGGTGCCGTAATCCTCGGCCGACTTGTGCCCGATCTGCCACGGGCCGTCCATCTCGTTGCCGAGGCACCACATGCGGATGTTGAACGGATCCTCGGCACCGTTGGCGCGGCGCCTGTCGGACAGTTCCGTGCCCTGCGGCACATTCGAGTACTCCAGAAGGTCGAGGGCCCCCTGCAGACCACCGGTACCGAGATTCACGGCCTCCATCAGCTCGTTGCCGCCGGCCTTGTCAAGCCACTTGACCATCTCATGCAGGCCGAATTCGTTGGTTTCGGTGGAGTGCCAAGCCAGGTCGAGGCGACGGGGACGCTCCTCCTTGGGACCTACGCCATCCTGCCAGCGGTATCCGGAGACGAAGTTGCCGCCGGGGTAGCGGATGGTCGTCACGCCGAGCTCCTTGACCAAGTCGATGACATCGCCTCGGAATCCGTTCTCGTCCGCGGTCGGATGCCCCGGCTCGTACAGACCCGTGTAGACGCATCGGCCAAGATGCTCGACGAAGGAGCCGAACAGCCTGTCATTGACGGGCGCGACGGTGAAATCGGTGTCGACCACCAGACGGGCCTTGCCGGATTCTGCCTGCTGTGCCATGTCGTCCCTTTCCTCTCGGAGTAAGTTCCTATTTAAGTCAACGTTGTACTTATTGGCGAAAGCGACATTGCATCACTGCGATGACGTTCTGTTCTTTCCGGTTAGTACAACCTTGTACTTGTTGATGACTTTAAGATACACCCGACTTCACTCCCACGCAAACGAAACTAGTACAACGTTGGAGTAAATGGCGGAATCCCAACCGACACGCCGCACCCGGTCCGCGCCACCCACCGGAAAACCGCACAAACCACCGCACAGAATCGAACATCCACGCAAAGCACCCCGTGAATCATGGTCCGACCCCCGCAGCCATTGCCACTTCCGAGTCACTGCCACCGCCACCAGCCTTGCCCTCCCATTCGTCACCGGCCCAGCTTCCTCTTCGCCACCCGTTCAGCCCCAGGCTCCGAACCCCCGAATTCCCGCCCACACCGCCGTCGCAAACCCCACAGCCACAACCAGCCATTGCCGATCCATGCAGATCGCCGAGTACAATTTATGTAAATCGACGAGTAGAACCTATGTAAATCGCCGAGTAGACCTTATGTAAATCACCGAGTAGAGTATATGTAGATTGCCGACTAGACCTTATGTAAATCACCGAGTAGACGTCGCTCAGCCCACGGATACCGCACCATATGCCGACTCAACGCCCGCCGTAATACCCACAGACAGGAGTCTCATGATTCCCCGTGAACTTACCACCAAGATGCTGTCCTTGGCGAAACTGTTCCCCGCGGTCACATTGACCGGTCCTCGCCAAAGCGGCAAATCCACACTCGTGCAGGAAGCATTCCCCGACTACCGTTATCTCTCACTCGAAGATGAGGATCTGCGCGAGACCGCATTGGACGACCCCCGGGCATTTCTCGACAGATACGACAGTCACGTGATCCTGGATGAAGTGCAGCGCACGCCCGCATTGTTCTCCTACTTGCAAGGAGCGATCGACCGTCGCAACGAACCCGGTCAGTACATTCTGTCCGGATCGCAGAATTTCCTGCTTATGCAACGCATCTCCCAATCGTTGGCCGGACGCGTCGCCGTGCTCCACCTACTCCCTCTGTCCTATGCGGAACTCGCCACCGCGCACCGAACGCCGCGCACCATCGACGACTTTCTGTTCGACGGCGGCTATCCCCGCCCTCTAACCATGGGCATAGACCCGGCCGACTTCTTCCCCAATTACGTGAAGACCTATATAGATCGCGACGTCCGCGCCGAATTGGGGGTCAAGAAGGTCTCCGAGTTCAATACGTTCCTCACCATATGCGCCACCCGCGTCGGAGAGGTACTCAACGTCACCAGCCTCGCCAACGATTGCGACATCAGCACCGATACAGCACGCGATTGGCTGTCCATACTGGAAGCGAGTTTCATCGTTTTCAGGCTTCACCCCTACCACAGAAACTACGGAAAGCGGCTCATCAAGGCACCAAAGCTCTACTTCTACGACACCGGACTTGCGGCGAACCTGTTGGGCATGGAATCCTCCGAGCAACTGCTCACCAGCCAATACCGGGGCAATCTGTACGAGAACGCCATCGCCGTCGAAATCATCAAACAGTATCAGGCGATCGGTCGCGAACCGAAACTGTTCTACTGGAGGGACAGCAACCAGAAGGAAATCGACTTCATTATCGAAAAGGGAGGACAGCCGAAGTATGCCATCGAAGTGAAGTCGTCATCCACCTATAGGCCGAAGGCGTTCGAAAACCTCGAAGATCTTGCACCGGTAATGGGTCTCGACCCGGAACACCGGTTCGTCATCTATGGAGGGAACGAAACCTTCGAGACCCGGCACGGACAGGTCATCGGCATCGATAATGTGAACGAACTCGTGGGATAATCCCACCCCGGTTCTCGCCGAGTTTCACACTCCCGCTTTCGAACGATTCCCATTTCTGCATCATTTTTCTGCATCATTAGTTGGTTTTCTGCATCATGATTCTTCATCATGATGCAGAAAACGCCGCAAAGACGCAGAAGTCCATATTCCTCACCCGCGCCGCAATCATTCCCCATTCTCATCATCCCGCTCCGCCCGCCACCGCTACAATGGCTGGTGGTTGTTCAAACGGCCCATGGACCATGCGCAAGACCATGCGCAAACGGCCTGTAGGCCACGCAAGGCCCGTGGAAGGGAGCACGCCGTGAAGGTTGCGGTTGCTGGTACTGGTTATGTCGGTCTGTCGGTGGCGTTGCTGTTGTCGCAGCACAACGAGGTGCACGCGCTGGACATCGTGCCCGAAAAGGTCGAACTGCTCAACAACGGCAAAAGCCCGATCGTGGACCGCGAGATCACCGCGTTCCTCGACGGCGACGCAAGCGGCGAACGCCCGCTGAACTTCCAGGCCACGCTCGACCCGGAACAGGCGTACACGGGCGCCGACTACGCGGTCGTCGCCACGCCCACGAACTACGATCCGAAGAAGAACTACTTCGACACCTCCAGCGTCGAAGCCGCCATCGAAGCGATCCGCAAGTACGACAAGACCGCGTGGATCGTCATCAAGTCCACGATCCCGGTCGGCTACACGCGGCAGATCCGCGAACGCTTCGACGACCGTCGCATCCTGTTCTCCCCCGAGTTCCTGCGCGAGGGCCACGCCCTGTACGACAACCTGCACCCCAGCCGCATCGTCGTCGGCGCCCCGCAGGACGACCCCGAGGCCGTCGAGGCGGCCCGCACGTTCGTCGGCCTGCTCGCCGGCGGCGCCGACCCGGCCGAGCAGACCCGCACGAACCCGGACGGATCCACCGGCATCCCCGAACTCGTGGTCGGCACCACCGAGGCCGAGGCCATCAAACTGTTCGCGAACACGTACCTCGCGCTGCGCGTCGCCTACTTCAACGAACTCGACACATACGCGGAAAGCCGCGGCTTGAACACGCGCGAGATCATCAAGGGCGTCTGCTACGACCCGCGCATCCGCGACGACTACAACAACCCCAGCTTCGGCTACGGCGGCTACTGCCTGCCGAAGGACACCAAGCAGCTGCTCGCCAACTACGACAAGGTCCCGCAGAACCTCATCGAGGCGATCGTCGACTCCAACACCACACGCAAGGACTTCATCGCCGACGAGATCCTCCAGCGCGTCGACGCCGCCCGCACGGCCGGCAAGGCGCGCCCGGTGGTCGGCGTGTACCGTCTGACCATGAAGTCCGGCTCCGACAACTTCCGCCAGTCCGCCATCCAAGGCGTGATGAAGCGCATCAAGGCGAAGGGAGTGGACGTGATCGTCTACGAGCCCACGCTCGACGCGCCCGACTTCTTCGGCAGCCCCGTCACCCACGACCTCGCCGCGTTCAAGCGCGACGCCGACGTGATCATCTCCAACCGCTGGAACGCCGACCTCGCCGACGCCAGCGACAAGGTCTACACCCGCGACCTCTTCCGCAGGGACTGAACCGGCGCTGAACCGGCGCTGAACCGGGACCGAGCCGGCCAGCGCCACTCCCGTCTCACCGTTTCGCGCGGTTTTCGGTCACTCGTCCCCGATCCGGTTGCGTGGCGGCGCCGCTTGGGTATACTCGCTTGGGTTTGCCCGCGGACCGGCGGCCGATGCCGCGAAGCGCATGCACCACGTCGGAACGTTACGGGCGATTGATACGCGAGACGAAGGAGTGCCTTATGGAAGAGAAGAACACGCAGAACACCCAGCCCGAGAACGTCACCGCCCAGCAGCCGCAGAAGAAGTCGAAGAAGGGACTCGTCATCGGCATCATCGCGGCGGTCGTGGTGGTCGCCATCACGGTCGCGGCGTTCATGCTGACGGTCGGCGGCAAGGCTTCGGCCGAGTCGGTGGAGAACTGCCGGACGCAGCTCACCGCGCTCAAGGTGCATCAGGACGCGCTGAAGACCACGCAGGAGGAAGCGGCCACGGCGTCGAAGCTCAAGGGCGTGAAGGATGCCTCCCTGCTCGACGACCTCAAGTCCGCACAGGCCGACGTCGACAAGCTGGGCGACGCGCCCACCTGCCCGGCGAACGGTTCCCAGAAGGACGTGGACGCCGCCATCGACGCCATCCGCCAGTACTCCGACGACCTGCGTTCCGCCACCAGCGGCCTCGACGCCGCCGCCAAGGCCGTCATCGCCTCCACCAGCGCCGAGGAGTGAGCGGAGCGCCCCGCAGCGAATCATTCACACAGCCAGTCGACCACATTCACGATGCGGACCCCCTCGGACGTGACACCGCCTCCGAATCTGTCGAGCGTCAGGACGATCCGAGGGAATGCATCGTCCAAATCACGCAACGGCTGGAGTTCGCGTTCACGGGTACGCTCATCGGTCATGTTCAACGTGACTTGAATGTAGAGTTTCTCCGCGTTCCGCCGGGCGACGAAATCGATCTCGCCACCCGGCATCGTGCCGATCGTCACGGCGTATCCGCGGCGCCGCAATTCCATGAACACGATGCCTTCCAGTTGGGCACCCAGATCGGCCCCGTTGAACCCGTTGGCAAGATTACGAAAGCCGTTGTCGACGGGATAATACTTGCGTTGCGGGCGCAACAGTTCCTTGCCCCTGATCCTCGACTGTTCGCACCCGTAGATGATGAACGCCTTCTCCAAGGCATCGATCTGATTGTCGACGGTCGCATACGTCACGTTCATACCGACGTTTCGCAGCACTTTGACCACGTTGTTCGTGGAGAACAGGTTGCCCGACGTGGAGAACAGGTACCGGCTGAGCTTCTCCAATACGGAAAGGTCGCGGATGGCGTAGCGGGTGGCCACGTCCTTGACCACTACGGATTCGTA
The DNA here is from genome assembly GCF_010667645.1 of Bifidobacterium platyrrhinorum. Taxonomy (GTDB): domain Bacteria; phylum Actinomycetota; class Actinomycetes; order Actinomycetales; family Bifidobacteriaceae; genus Bifidobacterium; species Bifidobacterium platyrrhinorum. Next base: position 52,086 of record NZ_WHZV01000002.1, on the reverse strand, counting down.
GATGGCCCCCAGGATCTCATCCGCCTTGCCTTGATCCGGGTCGCCGGAGACGTACAGGCCCGGCATTCCCCCGAACATCATGTACCTGGCGAACAGTTGGTCCCGAGACGTTCCCGCATTTTGTTTTTCCGCATGCAAAGCATATTCACGGAATGACAACGGGTAGACGGGGATCGTCACGTAACGACCGGTCAGATACGTGGCAAGCTCACCGGACAGCAGATATGCATTGGACCCCGTGATATACACATCCGTGTCTTCCCGGGTATGCAGGCGACGGACAACCCCTTCCCACCCGGACACTTCCTGAATCTCATCGAGGAATACATAGAACATACCCGGATCGGCTTGCGCAACGGCTTCCTGCAATTCCCGGTACAATGCCTCGGCGGAATAGTCGAGTGGAATATCGAAGGAGTCGAATCGTCTTGTGAACACGTTACGCCTGGGAACACCGTCGGCGATCAACGTCTCCGCGTAATGCGACAGCAGCGTGCTCTTGCCGCATCGGCGCACACCCGTAAGCACCTTGATCTCAGGTGTACCTCGATGTTCAAGCAACACATCGGCCAATTGTTCTCTTACGATATAATTCGACATCATTTCCACCTCTAATTTCTAGTATAGAAGAAATCAGAGCTTTTTTGTATGCAGATTTATAGTTACCAATAAATAAACACAAGACAGAGCAGACGCAATCGGACATAGCCCCAATCGCCCGCATACGGACGGGATTGTGTGAAGAATCGCGGCGGCTCCCATGTAACGTCCAGCCGACGCGTGCCATACTGGAGCCGGCCTCCCAGCGGAGCACCGCATGGGAATGAGAACACGGATCGCGACCGGACGGCAGTCAGCGCCGGCGCGAGCGACAGGCGCCCGCAAGGGCGCCATGACAAGGAACCAGGTATCGGAATCATATGCTGCTGACCACGCCGCCGAATACGCCGAAGATCACGCCGCTTGTTTCGATCATCGTGCCGGTGCACAACGCCGAGCGGTACGTGCGGTATTGCGTCGACTCGATTCTGCGCCAGTCGTACACGAATCTGGAGATCCTTCTCGTGGACCGCGGATCGGACGATATGACGCCGGCGATCCTGAACGAATACGCGTCGCGCGACGACCGCGTGCGCACGACGCGCCTGCCGTCGCGCGATGGCGTCACCCCCGGCGCCGGCCCCGAGGCCGCCGTCTCCGCGCGCAACGCCGGCCTCGACGCGGCGCACGGCACGTATCTCGCGTTCGCCGATCAGCATGACATCCTCGACCGCCGCAACATCGAACTGCTGCTGCACGCGTTGATCCGCACCGGCGCCGACATGGCCAAGGCGAGGTCGAAGCGATTCGGCGTGTCCACGATCTACGACGTGGCCGAGCAGGCGGCGGAAGGCGCCAAGGAGCCGGATTCGGTGACGCTGTTCACGAATCCGCTGGAAGCGTACGAGACCGTGTTCTGCAAAGCGATGCGGCTGACCGGCGACCAGCTGGGACGCAACACCGAGGCCCGCTATCTCGGCGACGAGCATTGGTGCCGCCTCTACCGGCGCGAGACGTGGGACGGCATACGGTTCCCGGAATTGGAGGCGGAGGTGGATCCGGAGGAAGCCATGGGAGACCATGCCTCCGCAGCCGCATCCGTAGACGAGGCCGAGGTCGACGCCATGGTCGCGGGCGAACTGTACGCGCGCATGGACAAGATCGCGGACATCGACGTGATCCTCTACCACCGGTTGGTCGGTGTCGGCGTTGCCGAGAGTGGCAACCGCGGTAATGACGATGACACCGACACTGCTGATCAACAGGCCACAGTCCATCAGGACAGCCTCGCATTCGCGTTCCATCACGCCCGCGCAACCGCCGCCGCACGTGATTTTCGACTCAGCATGGACCGCGGCATCCTGCCCGAGCGCAGCTATGCCCTGATGACCAACGCGCTCCGCGACGAAGAGGCGGTCCTGAATCTTCGCGAGAACGGCTCCGATGACGGCATGGACGGGCAGCGGGATGCGCAAGGAGAAATGTCGCAGGATCAGTCGCAGGACCGGCATGCGCTGCAGGACCGGGACGGCCAACAGGACCGGCAGCAGGACCGGCAGCGACAGTTGCAGAACGAAGCGACCTACCAAGCCGACCGGCGCATGGCGGACGAGCTCATCGCCCGCCTCTCCCCCGCCGAACGCATGCGTTGCACCGGCGCCCGACAGCTCCGCCGCTTCGAACGCCACGTGCGCGACGCCGCCATCCGCGCCATGCGGTGACAAGCGCAAGAGACGGACGCATGAGCAGCCGCGGCCCAACATCAACAGCCGTCAGAACACCCCGATGATTGACCTCATTATCTGATAGTATCTTCTACTATCAGATAGTAGAAGATACTATCAGATAATTTCGCCCGATATCGGAGGAATCGATGATCAACCACCGCGAGGATGCGCAAACGGAGTTCAAGCGCGATTGGACCGACGGAGCAAAACGCTCAGCCGTGGCATTCGCCAATTCCGACGGGGGCACCATCTATCTTGGAATCGAAGACGACGGGACCATCGTCGGCGTGCCTAATCCCGATGAATCCATGCGGCGCGCGACACAGGCAATTTCCGATGGGATCAAACCCGACCCGATGAGCTTCGTTTCAGTGGACACGGAAACCGCATCCGGGCATTCAATCGTCGTCGTACATATTCAACGCGGCACCAATCGCCCGTATTACCTGGCAGATAAAGGAATCCGACCGGCAGGTGTGTACATTCGTTCCGGAGCGGCGTCCATTCCAGCCTCCGAATCCGCGATAGTGGACATGATCAGAACCACCGCAGGAGGCTCCTTCGAAGATGCTCTATCACTGGATCAGAACCTGACGTTCACGTTCGTGCAGCGTGTGTTCGCCGACAATGATCTGGCATTCACACCATCCTCGCAACGCACCTTAGGCATGGTGAATCCCAACGAAACGTACACCAACCTCGCATGGCTGCTTTCGGATCAGTGCACGTCGTCCATCAAAGCGGCCGTATTCGCCGACGCGGGCAAAGAGACATTCCTCAATCGACAGGAGTTCTCCGGTTCACTGCTGGCACAGCTCGATCAACTGACGGAATTCATCAACCGCCACAATGCCATCCGATCCCGCACCGGGAGCGACATGAGACGAATCGACACCTACGATTATTCGCCAACGGTATTGCGTGAAGTGGTACTGAATATGATCGTCCACCGCGATTACGGTCTTTCAGGCCCGGCGTTGGTCAGCATATTCGATGACCACATGGAGTTCCTGAATCTGGGCGGACTGCCGGGCAATTTCACCCGTGACGATATGATGAACGGCATCTCGTCGCAGCGCAATCCGAAACTGGTAAACGTGTTTTACCGCCTGAAGTTGGTGGAAGCCTACGGCACCGGCATCCGAAGGATTATAAGCGATTACCGCGGCGATTCCCGACAACCACAGTTCGATATCAGCGACCATTCGTTCAAGGTCGTCCTGCCACGGCATACCACAGATGACGATATGGATTCGGCGGCCTCATCAGCCGAATCCTCCTTGCCGAATCGGTCACCGTCCATAACAAATACAGGACGCAATACGCAGGAGGGCGGCAATCTTCTTCTCAATGAAAGGCAACGTCTGATTCTCGATTACGCCATACAGCATGGCTCGGTGACGCGGCGCCAGGCGCAGCAGATCATCGGCATGTCACCGGCGATGGCATCCAGCATCATCAGGGAGCTTGTAGGCGCGGGAATGCTGACACGAAAAGGCCAGGGGCCTGCTACAACATATTTGCCAATGTGACCGATTCACGGAATGATGTAACACCAAAACATCGCCACATTCTTTGCATATAAGATATGTGTGGCGATGACAGTTGAGATTATTCATAAATGTATTCACTAAGATACGGAACAGCAATATCTCACATGAACAGGAAATCAAGAGAGGATCGTTCATTTGCACGCGATTGTTGACATTCTGATTATCGCCCTATCCGCAATAGCACTAAAAGCATTCTTTCTGTTAGTAAAGCGAAAAGATGACAATCCAATCATCAACTCATACATACCCATTCAGGATATAGCAGCTGGCTCTGGATCGGGATTCTTTCGTTTTACGATTCTTCGATTAATACCTCCCTGCATAGTTTTTATTGGGGAGACAGCACTGCTAAAACGATTTGAAACAAACAATGTGAACACATTGCCAATGTTACTCACCACAGTGACGCTATTTGTATTCCCTACCTACATCGCCGCCCTCAGGAAAGCTTTTACCTTTAAAGAGCGAGTGATTTCTCTCATAATGATTATCACCTACTTTGCAGCGGCTATCCTTATATGGGGCTTGTCATCGATATTCGATTTCTCCATCCTCGCGCCATCAAATCTGCAATCTTTCATTGACAATATATGGGCAACAATAATTGCCGCACTGATTGTCGTCTCTTTCTTTGAATTGTTAAGAAACGATCCCGCACAAAAGAATCAAGACATTGATAATTATAATTATCGAGTATTCTCATTGGTTGAACACAGAATTAGAATATTAGGTCCAAAATATTTTAAAATAATCAATGACGCCGCAAAGAAGTATAACGCTTCCCAATCCTTATTAAAAGCGATTATTATCTACGAGGACCTAAATAGACCTGCTATTGTACGGAAACTAGAGAATATTCTAGTCTTACTACCCGGGGCAAAAATGACAGTCGGTATCGCACAAGTGGAAGCCACAATCCCTCTGAGTGACGAAATGAGCATTTATAAGGCCGCTCAGCAGCTCTCTCTAACCCATGAAGCCGATTTAGAGAACACCATCACCGCTATTCGTCGATACAATCCCTCCGAAAAATACATAAACTCCGTATTGCAAATACAGTCAATCGTATCGAAATTAGATTCACCCCATTCCAACTTAGCCTGACCGCACATCTCAAAAATCAACACCAAGACGAGGATGGATATTAAATCAGAAATATGTATCTATGACATTGATCCATCTAAATCATAGGATCACATACCGGGAGTATGTCGCAAGCCGCAAAATTAAAACAAATAAAGAACGGATTTACTGGAGACGGAATAACCAAATTTCAAGGGCAACCCAACCCGCCGGACAACACGAAAGGCACCAAACCATCCGCAGGTCAACCCAAAGCCCACCGCACCCCAAACCACCGTTATTCGGATGCAAGACATACGGCCATGCTCGCCTGCTCAAACTTATGTCCGAGGATGACCAATACAACAAATACAACCAAAAACTCAAAAACCACCTCACAGGATGACAGTCTCGACGCTACTGGCATTTCTATGCTTCCAGCATCATCCTGTTCCACGTCGGCCGTGGACGGATTCAATAAGATGAATGCGACCGTCTCCTTGCTATCGCTTCACACACGTCAACCCACACCGGAAACGTCCATCATCACTGATCGCCGCCGACTTGTCTGCATACGTTATCCACACCATTCAGCCTCAAACTCGCACGCTCCCGCTACGCAATAGTCGCGACATCATTTTTCTCAATGTACGACATCCGTCAAAACCATGACTCTGACACACCCCACTCCGATATGTCCGTACATTTACCGTACAATATGACGTATGAGCACAGCAATGCAGAACAAGGACAGCCGCTTTGAGATGCGCCTGAACCAGGAGCAGCGCTCCCGTTTGGACGCAGCCGCGGAATCCAAGGGACTGAGCACGTCTCAATGGGCGTTGTCCAATCTGTTGGCAGCCGCCGACCGGGATATCCGGGAGGCCCACATCCTGCGACTGAGCCATGATTCCTGGGAGGAATTCTCCTCCGCCTTGGATGAGCCGATGCCGCCGGCCCTAATCGACCTGCTGAGAAGCGAACCGATCTGGAAGTGAGCGCGCAGTGACCGATTTCACCGCACCACGCAAACTCACCAACGACGACATCGTCGAAGGCTTCGATTGCGGACTGCCTGTCGTCAACGATTGGCTGCACCGCCACATCACCACCGCCCGCAAACAGGGCACTGCCGTCGCCTACGGCACGTTCACGGGCGGCACGCTGGCCGGCTTCTACACGCTAAGCGCCTTCAGCATGGAACATGCGGACGCTTCAGGCTGGCTGCGCCGCAATACCCCCGACCCGATTCCCGTCATCCTGTTGGGCATGCTCGGCGTAGACGTGCGATTCCAGACCATGCATCTCGGCGGACAACTACTCAGGGACGCCGTGCTGCGCGCGCTCGGAGCCGCGGACATCATCGGCGCGCGTGCACTCGTGGTCGAACCCGCCACGGATCGTGCCGCAACGTTCTACGAACATTATGGATTCCGGCACATCACCGGCAGCCAGTTGATGTTCACGCCGCTGAACCTCAAGCCCGTGCGGTAAACGGGAAAAAACAAAGGTGGTCTGGTGGCGATGGGCCGCGTCATACACGCGGCCCATCGCCACCAGACCACCTTTTATATGTGCAGGTGCGTGTGGCCTGAGGTTAGTTACTTGTTGAGCAACGGGGCGACTTGGGTTTCGTAGGCGGTGAGGGCGGTGTCGATGACCTGGTGCATGTCGTAGTACTTGTACGTGCCGAGACGCCCGCCGAACACGGTGTTCGGCTCGGCCTTGGCCTTCGCCTCGTATTGGGCGTACAGTTTCCTGTCCTCGTCCGTGTTGATCGGGTAGTACGGCTCGTCACCGCGCTCGGCGAACCGGCTGTACTCCTCCCACACCACGGTCCTGTCCGGGTTCTGGGAGTCGCGGCGTTCCGGGTTGAAGTTCTTGAACTCGATGGCACGCGTGTAAGGCACGTCCGCGTCGGAGAAGTTCATGACCGGGCAGCCGAAATGGTCGCCCTCGTCGTAGCGGACCTCCTTGAAGTCCACGGTCCGCCACTTCAAATCCCCCAGCTCGTAGCCGAAGTACCGGTCGATCGGCCCCGTGTACACCACCGGCACGCCCGCCTCCTTGAGCGCCTTCTTGTTGTACGGCTGCGCCTCGTCGAAGAAGTCCACGCCCAATCCGACGGTGATCCTCGGATCGTCGATCATACGCTCCATCCACTTCGTGTACCCGTCCCTGGGCAGGCCCTCCCACGTGTCACGGAAGTACCGGTTGTCATAGTTGAACCTGACCGGCAGGCGCTTGATGATCGACGCGGGCAACTCCGAGGGGTCGGTCTGCCACTGCTTGCCCGTGTAGTTCTTGATGAACGCCTCGTACAGGGGACGGCCGATCAGCTGGATGCCCTTGTCGTTCAGATTCTGCGGATCAGTGCCCGCCAATTCGCCCGCCTGCTGTTCGATCACGGCCTTCGCCTCGGCCGGCGTGTACGCCGCACGGAAGAACTGGTTGATCGTGCCCAGGTTGATCGGCAGCGGGTAGACGACGCCGTCATGCGTCGCGTACACGCGGTGCACATAGTCGGTGAACCCGGTGAACCGGTTCACGTACTCCCACACGCGCTTGTTGGACGTGTGGAACAAATGCGCGCCGTACCGGTGGATCTCCGCGCCCGTCTCCTCGTCGAAATACGAGTACGCGTTACCGCCGATATGACCGCGCACGTCGATGATGTGCACGCGCGCGCCCGTATGCTCCACCGCCTGCTGCGCCACCGTCAAACCAAACAGGCCCGCACCCACAACCACCAAATCCGGATACTTGTTCTCCAGCGTATTATCCACCATGGCTTCAAACCTTTCACCGTCCATGTGCGTTTTGTCGCATCCCATCCTACCGGCCACCCCGCCGAAATCTCACACGCCCTGCGCCGCCCGGCAAATAGAGAAAATCCAAGAATCTTATCAAATGAAAAGATCAATCTCTTCATATGATAAGATTCTTGAAGAGATCGACTGACCATGACGTTTGCACCGGCAAGGAGTCGTAATGCATCTACCCAGCAAGGAATCCCTTCATGTCGAATTCAAGAGCGAACGCTCGGGACCAATCGACGATTCGACAATCATCAACAATGTGGTCGCATTTGCGAACACGCGAGGAGGAACACTCTATCTCGGCGTCGAGGATGACGGCCGCGTGACCGGCGTGAGCCCACAGCACCGCAACATCAGCCAGTTGGCCGCATTCGTATTCAACAACACGGTTCCACCCACCCCGGTGCGCCCCTCGGTCCTGAATGTGGACGGGCATAGCGTCGTCGCCATCACCGTGGACGAGTCATCACAGTTGACATGCACGAAAAGCGGACGAGTCATTCATCGCGTGTTGAAGGCGGACGGCGAGCCGGAAATCATCACCATGTACCCGTACGAATTCATATCACGCCTCTCGAGCATCAAGCAATACGATTACAGTGCGCAACCAGCCCCCGGTGCCTCACTAGACGACCTCGACCCTCGAGCACGCGACCTGTTGAGGGAGGGCATCGCGCGAACCCACGCAGACGATCAATTGCTCTCCCTCACCGACGCCGACTTCGACGGGGCCATCGGGCTGACAGTGCGTGATATTCGTACCGGAGCGGCGATGCCAACCATCGCGGGCATAGTGACCATCGGCACGCAACATGCATTGCGGCAACGAGCCCCCTCGGCAACAGCGACATTCCAAGTTATGCGCGACGGCAAACCGGTAACCGACGAGACTCTGCGATTGCCGCTGGTGACGATGCTCCCACGCATAGAGGAGTTGCTGACTCCTTGGAACAAGCAGACCGAAGTCATGCTTGGCTTACACCACGCCAATTACGATGACATCGACCGCGATGCGTTCCGAGAAGCCATGATCAACGCATTCTGCCATCGCGACTACACAATCCTGGGCCCCGTGCGATTCCAGCTGGATGAGACCGGACTGACGATTGCAAACCCCGGAGGATTCATGCGGGGAGTCAGTCTCGGCAATCTGCTTACCACGTCGCCTACGCCCAGAAACCAGCAACTCGCCGACATACTCAAACGCTGCGGGTACGTTGAACGCACCGGTCGCGGCATCGACCGCATCTTCGCAAGGACGGTGGCGGCGGGACGTCCATTGCCGGATTACTCCCAATCCACACCAGAAGCAGTCGTACTGCTTCTGCGCACCACCGCAGTCGATGAACATTTCATCCGTACCGTTAACGCCCTGACCGACAAGCGGCAATCGCCTTTGCCGATAGAGAGTCTCATTGTCCTGGCCGCGCTCAGACAGTATGGAGCATTGCGGTCGGAAGACATCAGAGCGAGAACCAGCCTCGACCAAGAACGCGTAAGTGTGGCCATAAGCGATTTGGAGACGTTACACGCCATCGAAAAACAAGAGAAAACCTATTCGATGATCGGCTCCGGGACCAGCATCCAAGCCGATGAGACGCCCGCCGCGACAGGATTCCCACAATGGAATCCTCGCCGATCCTCCCGGCAGGTCGTTCAGAATGTCATGAACTATATGCGCGAAAAATCCTCAAAGGAAGGCACCCGGTCGAACGGCGTTTCCGTGACCCAAATCGCGGATCATCTCGGCGTAAGCTATGCAACCGCATCGCGCCTGCTCAAACGCATGCTTGCCGATGGACTCATCTCACATCAAGGAGCCGCCCGCAAATCGCGCTACTACCTCAATAAATGACTCAGAATTAATCAATAAACGCAATACAAAAGAAAGAAGTAAAAATGTCAAATGTTATAGCCGTGGTATGGGATTTCGATAAAACTCTTGTGGATGGATATATGCAAGATCCCATTTTCGAGAAGTATGGAGTGGACAGCAGTAGCTTCTGGAATGAAGTCAATGCGCTCCCCGATAAATATCAGAAGCAAGAAATCAGAGTCAATAAAGACACAATCTACCTTAATCAATTCATAAGGGACGCTCATGAAGGTGGACGTTTTGCAGGATTAACCAACAGCGATCTTAAAAATTTCGGCAAAGAATTAAAGTTCTATCCAGGAGTCCCGGAGATTTTCGTCGCGACGAAGAATATAATCGACAGCAATCAAACATATAAGAATTACGATATTAAATTAGAACATTATATAGTAAGCACAGGGATGCGTAAAATTATTGAGGGTTCAACGGTAATGGAATATGTTACCGATGTATGGGGCTGCGACCTCATAGAGGACCCCGATACCCATATCATCAGTGAACTTGGGTACACAATCGACAACACTTCAAAGACACGTGCGCTTTTTGAAATCAACAAGGGAGTACCCACCCACCCCGAGATTGACGTCAATGCCCAAATGCCTGAGTCCATGCGCAGAGTTCACTTTGCCAATATGATTTATATTGCCGATGGCCCCAGTGACGTCCCTGCCTTCTCGGTAGTCAAGAAAAACGGCGGGGCAACCTTTGCAGTCTATCCACCAAATGACAAAAAGGCTTTTGCCCAGGTGGAACGCCTCAGAGAAGACTCAAGAATTGACATGTATGCTGAGGCCGACTATAGCGCTGGGAAGACCGCTTACATGTGGATAGAGAATAAGATCAAAGAATTTGCTGACCGAATAGTGAATAGCGAAAAACAAAAACTTGCGGACTCGGTATCGTCAGCACCACACCACATCACTGAATGATTCGACACACAACAGGGACGGCACCAGCAATGACTCCCGGCCATACGCGAGTCGAATCTCGGGACCTACGAGGAACCTTACGATGGAAGCCATGACAAACTCCCATAATGATTCCCGACCCCACCACATCCTTGTGACGGGCGGCGCCGGGTTCATCGGCGCGAACTTCGTGCACTGGGTGGCGCGCGAACAGCCGGACGTGCGCATCACCGTGCTCGACAAACTCACCTATGCAGGCAAACGCGAAAGCCTCGACGGCGTGCCCGCGGACCGGCTCACGTTCGTGCGCGGCGACATCTGCGACGCCGGACTGGTCGAAACGCTGCTGACGGAGGCGGCGGAGCGCGACGGCGCGATGGTCGCAACCGGGGCGATCTCCGCGATGCCGCCGATCGACGCGATCGTCCACTTCGCCGCCGAATCGCACAACGACAACTCGATCCTCGACGCGACGCCGTTCCTGCGCACCAACATCGACGGGACGTACGTGCTGCTCGAGGCGGCGCGACGGCATGGGCTGCGCATCCACCACATCAGCACCGACGAGGTATACGGCGACCTTGCACTCGATGAGCCGCGCAAATTCACCGAAGCGAGCCCGTACAAGCCGTCGAGCCCGTATTCGGCGTCCAAAGCGGCGAGCGATCATCTCGTGCGCGCATGGCACCGCACGTACGGGGTGCGGGCGACGATCAGCAACTGCAGCAACAACTACGGGCCGTACCAGCATGTGGAGAAGTTCATCCCGCGGCAGGTGACGAACGTTCTCGCCGGCATCCGGCCGAAACTGTACGGGACGGGCGCGGCGGTGCGCGACTGGATCAGCGTGGAGGACCATTGCAGTGCGATCTGGGCGATTCTCACGCGCGGGCGCATCGGCGAGACGTACCTGGTGGGCGCGGACGGCGAGATGAGCAACATCGACGTGCTGCGTATGATTCTCGCACGCATGGGGCGGCGCCCCGACGATTTCGACCATGTGGGTGACCGGCCGGGTGGCGACAAGCGGTATGCGATCGACGCGACGAAGATCACGCGCGAACTCGGATGGCGGCCGCGTCACACCGATTTCGCCGAGGGGCTCGACGAGACGATCGCATGGTACCGCACCCATGAAAACTGGTGGATTCCCGACAAGCAGGCCACCGAGGAGAAATACCGGCTGCAGGGACACTGAGGTCACGGATATCGTTCAGAAACACCGGCACGCAAAACGTTACGATTTCACCTTGCAAATAAACAGGCATGAATGCGGAAGCATTTCAACCGAAGAACATGGAGAAACCAACTTCGTCGTCCAATCGTCGTTGTCATCGTTGCCCTCCGTTCGTCCCTCACCGCCAATCAGGTGAATCTCAGGTGAATTCGTCCTGAACCTGCGTTTACAATGTGCCGGTACGTTGCCGAAGCAGGACAGGTGGAACAAGTGGGCGAACCGCAGAATCAGGACAAAGGCATGGAAGACGACCCCATGACGCGTTCCGGCGAAACCGAACGCCCCGGCAGCCCCAAGCCCGAACGCCGCAACGTCCCCGCCATGCTTGACTCCGTCAACTTCCGGCAGCGCGCGCATACGACCACGACCGACGCCGTCGCCACATCCATAGCGGCCATCAAGACCTCGGACGCGTTCGCCGCCATCATCCACCCGCCAGTCAAACTGCTGTTCGCAGCGCTTAAGCCGCTCCGCGAACTGTGGAGGAAACGGCCGAAGTGCCCGTACACCTTGTACGTACTGGTGATGGCACTGATGACCGCCGCAGCCACGATCTTCATCCAGTGGGGCATGTATTCGGAGCCCTCCTATGATGACCCGAACGCGGTGGACGACACCACCAAGGCCCTCAACAGCGTGAACGGCCAGCTCACCCGTTTCGTCGCACAGATGTGGCTGTCGAGCGATACCAAGCTCAACTGGCTGTTGAATTTCCTCGCATTGGGCATGATCTATCTGGTGCTCGTGTTCGTGTTGAACCGGTTCTGGGTGGCGACGGCCGTGTTCGCAATCGTGATGAGCGTGTACGCAGTGGCGAACAGCATCAAGATGGATCTGCGCAACGAACCGGTCCTTCCTTCCGACCTGAGTTTCATCTCAAGCGGCAACGGCGGCGAAATCGGCTCGTTCATACCGAAGGACAGCCAGCCATTGGTCGACGGCACGATCACGATGCTCGTCTGGCTGACCGTCATCTGCCTGATCCTCCAATTCGTCGATGGGCGACGCTGCGTCATCCCGTTCCACTGGTGGCGCCCGTTCCGCAATGTGCAAACCGTCGTCGGTAATCTCACGCGCATCATCGCCGCGGGTGCGAGCCTCGCGCTGCTCTGCTCGTTCACCTGGACGTTGAGCATTCCCGGTACATGGGGTTATGAATGGGCCAAAAGCTGGGGCGATTCCCCGCAGCTGTGGAGCGCCGCTGGCGATGCGACGAACAACGGCCCGGTGATCAACTTCCTGCGCCTGACGCATCCAAAGATCATGGACAAGCCTGAAGGCTACAGTCAGGAAACGATGGAGGCACTGGCCAGAAAATACTCCAAGCAGGCCCAATCCACGAATAAGACCCGAACGAGCAACCTTACCGACAGCACGGTCATCATGGTCCTGTCGGAGACGTTCTCCGATCCGACGCGTGTACCCGGCATTGCACTGACCGAGGATCCGATGCCGAACATCCGCGCCGTCAAGGATTCCACCACGTCCGGTCTCATGCTTTCACCCGGCTATGGCGGAGGCACGGCAAACATCGAATACCAGACGCTGACGGGGCTGGATCTGGCGCTGTTCGATGCTTCGATGCAGTCGATGTACCAGGAGCTCGTACCTCACCAGAAGAGCCCGTACTCGTTCAACCAGATCTGGAACGCACGATACGGCAGGACCGGTTCCACCGCATTCCATCCGTATTACAAGAACATGTACTTGCGTGACTCGAACTACAAGAAGTTCGGCTTCGACAAGTTCTACACGTTGGACAGCAAGCCGGCCATCACCCATCAGGACAAGGTAGGCAATAATCCGTACGTAAGCGACGCCGCCTCCTATCAGAACGTCATCGATCAACTCAACAAGGAACAGCACCCCCAGTTCGTCCAGCTGGTCACGATGCAGAACCACATGCCGCACAGCGGCTGGTATGACGATGACAATCAGTTCTGGGATGCGAATATCTCCGAAAATCTCAGCGACGGAGAACGCTACACGGTGAACACGTATCTGAAAGGCGTGAACATCACCGATCAGACGACAGTGGATTTCCTCAACCAGCTGAATACGATGGACAAGCCCGTCACGGTGATCTTCTATGGCGACCATCTGCCCAGCGATTACACAACGGCCGCAGCGGACAAGCACAACGCGCTCACACTGCATGAGACCGACTATTTCATCTGGTCGAACCAAGCGTCAGGCGCTGCGGGTTCCGGAGTGAAGTTGGATCCAATCGCAGCCAATACCAACTACACCTCGCCGAATTATTTCATGGCGATGGCGAGTGAACATATGAATGCAAGGGTCTCTTCGTATCTGCAGTTCCTGTCCGCGGTACGCACCGACCTTCCCGCCGTGGAACGTCTGGTGCTCGGCGAGGGTGGGTTCACCGAGGACACGTCCACCACGTATCTGGACAACAACGGCAACGTCATCAGGCGTAAGCAGCTCTCCAAAGAGCAGAAACAGCTGCTCAAGGAGTACCGTCTCGTCCAATACGATATGACCGCCGGCAAGGGGTATCTCGCCAAAACCGATTTCTTCGCCGTGAAATGATGCACAGGCCCCTGCGCGATCTTGCGTTGATCAGCTCGATCAGCCAGTTCGGAAGACAAGCCTGACCATCTCGCGCTAAGCTGAACCAAAGGTATTTCATTACTCGCAGCGAAGGAAGACACCATGGCAGGCATACCGAATGCGCAACAGGAACCATCCGCACGCATCAAGATCTTCATCGCCGCGCACACGCCGAGCGTCTTCCCCGATTGCGCGAGCATTCTGCCGATTCAAGCCGGCACCGCAACCGCGGGAAAAACCGGCGGTACCGTATTCGAGGATATGCTGCATGATGATGACGGGGAGAACATCTCCGATCTCAATCCAATGTACAGCGAGCTGACCGTACTGTATTGGGCGTGGAAAAATACCGACGCGGATTATATCGGTCTCGGCCAGTACCGCCGGTACCTGAATTTCTCCCAGAACTCATATGCCGAAGACAAGGCCGGGGAAATCCCCGGAGCATACATCAACGCGCAATCGATCAGCGAATACGGTCTCAACGATGCAAGCATTGCGCAAGCGGTGACGGATTGGGACATCATTACCGGTCCCACGCGCAACGTGCATAAATTGTACGGATTTACCAATCTGAAAGAGCAGTGGGACGCGGACCGGCATCTGCGCTCCGCTGATTTGCAGCACATGTATGACATTCTGTGTACCCGCCACCCCGAATACCGCGAGGATGCCGATACCGTGCTCAACGGTACGCAATTCATCCCGAACAATATGTTCGTCATGAAAAGGAATGTGTTCCACGACTACTGTTCCTGGCTGTTCCCGCTGCTCGGCGAATTCGTTGCGAACTGGGACCATCGGCATGCCGATGTGGAGTTGCTGCGCACGCCGGGCCATTTGGCCGAACGGCTGCTGACCATCTATATCACCCACGCGCAACGTGTCGAGCTTGGCGATTCATCCGCCTCCTCGGTCAATGGGCCCCTGCGAGTTCGTCAACTCCAATGCGTGCGCTTCTCCCATCCGGAACCTTTCACGCCGTTGGAACCGTTGGATACCAACCCGCGCTTCACCGTACCGGTGATTTTCGCGGCCGACGACGATTACGTCCCCGTGCTTGCCACCGCGATCACTTCACTGTTGCGCAACGCCTCTCCCGACCGCCATTATGATGTGATCGTACTCGACCGCTTCATCACCACGGAAAACAAGCAGACCATCGTTGCGTCTCTTTCCGATTATGCGAACGCCTCCATTCGTTTCTACGATATGAGCCGATTCATCGCAGAGCATCAGACGCCACAGACCCATCTCCATAAGGAGGAACGTTGGAATGTGGCGACCTGTTACCGCTTCGGCATCCAGGAGGCGCTGCCGTTCTATTCAAAGGTGATTTACCTGGATTGCGACGTCGTGGTGAATGGGGATATCTCCGAGCTGTACGACATCGATTTGCATGGCAAGGCGATCGGCGCAGTGCCCGATCTGGATTTTCTGGGCAATCTCAATATGAAGCAGAATGCCGCTGCAGCGTATGCTTCGGATAGATTGCACATGACCGATCCGTACCACTATTTCCAGACGGGCGTATTGGTCATGGATCTCGATCGTATGCGTGAGATTCATTCCGTATCCGAATGGCTTGATTACGCATCACGCCCGGAACTGACGCATCATGATCAGGATGTGCTCAACATGGAGTGCGAAGAGGATGTCGCATACCTGCCTTATGAGTGGAATGTGCTGCACAATTGCGGCGGGCGCGTGAACACCATCTTCTCGTATGCTCCAGCCGACGCATTCCGCGCATATCTCGAATCGCGTAAACATCCCAACATCATTCACTACGCCGGCCCCGATAAGCCTTGGACCAACCCGTGGTGCGATTTCGGGCCTCTCTACTGGAGCTATGCCCGCACGACGCCGTTCTCTCTGCAGATAATGGCCATGCTCGCCGATGTGCGAAAGCCGAAGCCGGTTGAATTCCATGAACGTGCAATAGCGGAAGACCATCCCGCACGGAAGTATGTGGACAAGGTGGCACCGATTGGATCCAGGCAACGAGAAGTCATGAAGGCGGTCGCGCGCAGAGTCCAAGGCAAGCAATAACGATGGATATGAATGTGGGGGAATCCAGATTCCCCCACATTCATATCCGACCGATGCAGGAATCATGATTCATGAGTCGGTCGGGCACTCTCCGTTATTTGGTGAAGTATCGCTGCCACCATTCGGGCGACACCATGGTGGAGAATTCCTTGCGGTATGCGGACTGGTATTTACGCCAGTTGAACGCCAGCCGCGCATAGAGGCATCCCACCCTGATGAGACGTGCACAGGCCGTAAATGGCTTGCGACGAAGCAGCACACCCGTATTGTTGTCCTTGTTCACGAACACCGCGGAGTCCATCTGCGCCATGACACGCCAATGCTCGCTTGCGTTCTTGGCGACCATGTCGAGCTTTTCGAGCGTTTCCGCTGCGGTAAGACCGGCGGCCATATCAGAGGTGGTACCGGACTGTGCGTCATCGACAAGCCAATATGCATGTTGCGGTTCCACGTATCCATCGATGGCCGCTCCGGCATTGCGGCGCGGCAAGGTCAGCTGATGCAGCATCAACGCCACGGTTCCGGCATCATGCACCGAGGCAACTTCACGCTCGCTCTTGATTACCATCGTATGAGGCAAATCAGCGAACGGCACCATGGCCGTATCATCTTCCGCGGCACGCGCCGCACGGATTTCCGGCAGGCGGGTTTCAAGAATCGCCCCGATATGTTCCGCACCCTGCAATACATCACCGACCGCCATCCGATGGAGCGTAATCGCCGAATAACGCATCTTCACCGCGGCGGACATGGAGGCACGCACCATTTCACGGAACAAACCGCCGCCCCAAGGCAGGCGAGAATACAACAGCCCCATAATGAGCTTGTTCCGCACATGGAAATACGCCTGCCAGTCAAGAATATCGTCCTTGTCGACGAAGGACTGATGCCACAGGCACACGCCCGGCACGGTGACGGTGCGGTATCCGGCCTGCTGTGCGCGCACACCGTATTCCACATCGTCGTTCTTGATGAAGAACGGGTAGGACAGTCCGATTTTACGAATCGTCTCGACGGGGATTAGGCACATCCACCATGCGTTATAGTCGGCGTCGATCCGCTTATGCAGATACTGTGATTCAAGGAACGGCCGTGCCGCCAGATCATCGAATTTCGGCGTACCCTCCGCCGTGGTCCAGAACACTCGTTTGCGGTCGAACACCTCCGCAATGGCACACAGTCTTGTCGGTTCGCTGAGGAACAGCATGTTCCCGCCAACCAGCGTGGGCTCGATGCAATGATTGGCAAAAGCGATGGCGCGAGAGACCGATTCGGGTTCCAGCACCGTGTCGTCATCGAGCAGCATCGCGTAGCCGCTTTCGCCGTGATGCTCGACCTCATACATGCCACGAGCGAAACCACCGGATCCACCAATATTGCCCTGGCGGATGACACGCAGCTTGTCACCCAATTTCGTTTTCGCTTCAACGAAACCGGCCTCGTCTTCAACGAGCTTTGTGCCTTGGTCGACGACGTAGACCGCATCGATGAGGCTCATGTCGGCCATGTCGGCAAGAAGGTTGAACTGACGGATGCACCATTCCGGCTTGTTCATCGTGGTGATGGACAGAGATGCGGTAAGCGTACGACGTGTAGGGACCGAGGCCAGCCACTGCGCGTCGGAAACCGTAACCGGACCGCTTGAGGACGCCTGCACGTCGAACCAGAGCCAGCCGCCTTCGCTCATATCGGCGATGGGGATGATGGTCTCGATGGTTTCCGACGCGGCCACATCCTTGCTGTAGACCGTATGTTCGGTCGCTTTCGCGTCGGAAGCGTGAACCGTTATGGTGCCATGTCCGGAGATACGCATGCGCAATGTCGCCGATTGGACGTTGGTCCATTTCGCCCAGTAGGCCGCAGGGAACGCGTTGTAATAGCATCCGGTCGAGTAGCCGCAGCCAGCCGGAACCTCGATGGAGGTACGATCCCTTATCCACGAGTGAAGCGATTCGTTGTTTACGGACTCCCCCATGGGGCCTCGCCCGCTGCCGTAAATCGGAGCGGCCTTCACGCGGAAGGACTCATCCAATCCAACGTTCGCCGAAGGAAACACCACACGCCAAATCGTCTCAAGTTCTGCGTTCTCTGCATAAGGCATACGCTTTACCTTACGGTCAGCACCCAACAATCCCTGCCCTGCTGGCAGCGATTACGCTTCAACGTTCCCTATTCTACGTAAGGTATTGATACCGAAGAACAATGGGAGGATAAATGTGACAGGCAGCAAATACCACGGGAACGAGATTGGCGATAAATACAGTATCATTACGTTTACACCAAGTAACGTACCCGCAGCAACCGTAAGCCAGCGTTTGCGCGTAACACCGTATATCAACAACATTAGCGGCATATATGTGGCGTAATACGCCTGTGAATTCAGCTTAGGATCTGTTGAGATACGCTGACCAATATATGCAACGCGCAGGATGGCTTTGGGACGATGACCATTATCTCGTAGGGGTGCCAATACCTCTTCCGCTGTCATTGGAGGCTGAACGAACGTATTCCATTGCCTCATATATTCCTTATTGAAAAATCGTTGTGAATTCCACCCGTAATACACACCCTGTTTTGGGTAGAACCAATCAAGCATGATATTGCCATACGCTTTTGCGTATTCCCCGGGATTACGCAGTCCAATGGTGGCCCAAGCTTTTAACCCTGTTATTTTCTGACTGATCGAGGAATCGGCATTAACGGCCCAGGAAGTTTCATCGGAACGATAGTTCTTATATGAGGCTCCGGCCTTATCCAAATCCAGCACGCCGGACAGCTCACGCCGTTCCTGCAACGTTATGCGTTCCGGGGTTTTCGACTGTATGCGGGCGACAGGCTGAAAAACAAACCCAATAGCCTCCATGCTAGGCGAATCAATAGCATCCGTGGCATATTCCAATACCGGTTCGCATACACCCTGCGCAAGTCCCAGACCAATAACCAGACACATCACGGTAATCAATCGATATCGCTTGGCCAGCACAATCAAAACAACGAATGAGACGACAATCACAACCGTTGCCGTTCTCTTACTGAGTGAGCTCATCATAATAAGCGCGATCAATATCACACATACCGGAGCACGAGAGAGAACAGCGCCTTTCGTCAAGCATATTTCAACGTACACAATAGCCAAAGGCATCAGGAATACTGCGTGCAACGTATCTTTGCTCATCGTAGGTATTGCCTGAACAATCGCAGGGCAGACAGCAAAGAACAGGAAAGCCGTTGCCAAAACCGAACGAGCGACGCCCAATTTCCTCAAATAACACAATGTAAGTGAAACATCTAGGGCGAAAGCCGAAGCCTGCACCAAAACATATAGTCCTATACCGAGCAACAAGTTGTGGCTCGCAAAACCTATGTTCCAAAACAGACCGAATATCAATGTGTCGAATAATGGGTGCTGAACATAATACGGATGATAACCAGCAGATTGCATGAATTGAGCGATGGTATCATCACGCATCACTCCAGGCCAGCAGACAATCAGCCAAGGCAACCAGCAGACAACAATCGATAATAGCCACCAGACGGAATACCGATGCACACTGTCGGTAAAGGTCATCACATTTTGAGGTTCCAACCAGAATGAACTGGAACGTATGCGCTTCCACAACGACGGTTCGTCAATACTCGAATAAGAACGGACACGATCATTGGTCTCGTTGAAACAAGTCAGTCGATCGAACCACCCAAAAATCAACGAGGCCAACATCCATGCGGTCAAGCCGAATGCCGCAGCATACCCTATCGAGCGAAGGGCCCCTCCGTGGGAATCGTCATTAACGGCCCGTCCCAGCAGAATAAGGACCGAGACACAAGCGGCAAACACCCATACGGGCATGTTCCGGATATCGAACAACCGGTATAGGTGACGGAAAGACATCTCAGTCCTTGTTCGAAATATCTACCTGCGTGAATGTCAGTGCGCGATCGCTCAACAAGGCATATTCGCGGTTGCGATCGTCTTGAATGACGAACGTGCACGCGTTTTCGTCAACGGCCACGCCCACTGCCTCCGTACGTTCGTCATTTACTGGATTCGGAGTACGCAACGAAGTAATCAAACGAAACTCACCATTATTGAAGATGTTCAGAGGAATATCGAAGTGCACGGTGTGGTGCCCATGTTTTTCCATCTTGAAGGTCTTCATTCCAGTGTCATAGGAGATACCACCGCGGCGAATATCGTGCATCGCGATGGCAAGATAGAAATCTCCTGGTTCGTCATACTGGTATTCGACGGCGAAGCGGAACGTATCAGAAGACTTGAGAATCTGAGGGGATACGGCGTATGTACGCAGCAGCGGGCATCGTTTGTTCAGACCGTTGGGATATCCACCACGTTCTTCGCGCTGCTTGCGCTCTGCGGCCTCATCCGCTTTAAGATTCGCCAGCGTGTATTGCTGGGAGACGGTTTCCGGGTCACCAATCGCCTCAACCTCGCCATCGGCAATCATCATGGCTCGGGAACAGTATTTCCTCACCGAATCCATATCGTGAGTCACGAGGATGACCGTCTTGCTCGGATCTTTTTTAATTTCAGTGAAGAATTCATCGCACTTGCGCTGGAACGCCTCGTCGCCGACGGCGAGCACCTCGTCGAGCACGAGGATGTCGCCCCGTGCCTTGATTGCGACGGAGAAGGCAAGACGCACCTGCATGCCGGAGGAATAGTTCTTGAGCTTCTGGTCCATGAACTCCTCAAGTTCAGCGAACTCGACGATGTCGTCATACATAGCGTCGACTTCCTCGGAGGTGAAGCCAAGCAGCGAACCGTTCAGGTACACGTTCTCACGACCGGTGAGTTCCGGATTGAAACCGACACCAAGCTCGATGAACGGCACCAGCTTGCCGTTGACCTTGACACTTCCCGTCTCCGGGTAATAGATCTGGGAGATGATCTTCAGCAACGTGGACTTGCCGCCGCCGTTACGGCCGACGATACCGAAGAACTCACCCTTATGTACAGAGAAGCTAATGTCCTTGAGAACCTGCTGCTTCTTATATCCCTTGATGCCCTTGGTCCAGTTGATGAAGGCCTGTTTCATACCGGTGGCCTGTTCCGTGGGAAGCTTGAAGCTCTTCGAAACATGGTCGACGGAGAGGACCACTGGATTGTTCATCACATCATTGGCATTGTCAGACATCACATGACCTCCGCAAACTTACGGCTGTTACGACGGAACAAATACACACCCAGCCACAGCAGCGCCACGGTGAGCACGACCGGGAACGCCTTGATGAACGGATTATCGAACGAATTCCAGATCGTCGGCTGGGTCTCCGGCGCGATGAGATTATGACGGATGTCCTGAATGGTCTGCGCGAACGGGTTGATCAGCTCCAAACGAGCCAGTTCGGCATACAGACCGCCGCGGTTGGTGACATAGCTCAGCGGGTAAATGATAGGCATGCCGTAGAAGACGAGCTGCTGGAGCACTTCCCAGATGTGTGCGATGTCACGGAAGTACACATACATCGTGGCCATGAGAAGCGTCAAGCCCAACGTCACCGCATAAAGTTCGATGATGTTCAGCGGCAACAGCACCACGCGCCAGGTGAACTGCACCCGTGCCACTAGCGCGAACAGGAGCACCACGCACAGGTTGATGGCGTAGCTAATCAACGCGCCCACCGTGGCCGACACTACGACGATGTAGTTCGGGAAATGAATCTTGCGCAGAAGATCGCCACGTTCGACGACCGATCTCAGGCCGACGTTCGTCGATTCGGTGACGAACTGCCACGAGCTGATGCCCAGAAGCAGCACCACAGGATACGTCGAAGTGCCATCGGACATGCGCAGGAACTTGCCGAACACCACATACATGACGCAGAACATCATCAATGGCTTTAAGACCGACCAAGCAATGCCGAGAACAGAGCCCTGGTAGCGGAGTTTGAAATCCGTCTCCACAAGACCGCGCAGCACCACCCACGCGTACGTATACCGGGACTTGAGGTTATCCACCATATTCTTCACGGCAAACCATCGTATCAGTGGGGCCGGAAGGTGATCCTCTCAAAGAAACCACATAGATCTCTCATTTTTCGTCTGGAATACAGAATATGCTCTGATTAGCAGTAAGAAAATACAGTTAGGGGAGGAAGGCAATGGGGCCCACGCCCAAGGTCACCGTCGCTCTTGCGGTCTACAACCAACAAGCATGCATTCAAAACAGCATTCAAAAGATAGCTCAGCAGACCATTGAAAATATGGAGATTCTCTGTGTTGATGACGGATCTACGGATGATTCACTTGACATCATGGAAGACCTCGCTCGAAAGGATCATCGCATTCGTATTGTTGCTGCGACACATGCCGGTGTCTCGGCAGCTCGCAACCGCGCGATAGATGAAGCCGGCGGAGAATGGCTGATTTTCCACGATCCCGATGACGCCTTCGCCAATAATGATTCCCTCGCAACGTTATTGTCGGCGGCCGAAGCCCATGACGATATACAAGCAGTTGGCGGGTCTTTCGCAATCCGTGATGAAAGCAGTGGCGCCATCAAAACGGATTTCTCAGATGATCCTCTATTATGGGGTTATACCTTGCCTCCCGATACCGATGTAGTGGAATACTCCGACTATCAGTTCGACTACGGCTTTCATAGATTCATGTTCCGTACCGAATTTCTTCGTTCCCATGACGAACTACGATTCCCTGCATACACACGCTATCAGGATCCTCCCTTTCTAGTAGCCGCATTAACGACTGCGGGACGATTTGTTGCGGTACATGACGTCGTATATCTCTATTCACTTGGTCATCAAGCGATCAATTGGACGGACGCAAAAAAACTCGGCGTGTTGAACGGTATCGCCGACGAGCTAAGGGCATCTGGACAGCATCGATTCGCCAAACTGCATGATCTGGCTGTTCGTAGATTGGAAAAAGAATACGCAGGCCTGTATTGGTGGATGCTTGATGAGAATCCGGATATCCTCGCCGTGGCAGCCCAACTGAATTCTTTCATACAGATTGATTTGCTTTCGGAAGAAATGCGCCAACTGTTAACAGGCAACGATGCTCACGCGCCTCTTACCTTTCCATTACGGCAGCAAATCGCCAATTCCGCAAAATGGCATGAGGATGTCACGAACCTTCAGGGTGCCGTACTCGCAGAACGTCGTGATAAGGAACGAGCGTTTTCTCAGCTTGATGATGCCAACCGCAGAGCCGATGACGCCAACCGCAGACTCAACAATATCGTGAGGTCACGGTCATTCAGGATAGGACGACTGCTGACGGCACTACCTCGTTTCTTACAGAATCATATCCGACAAGAACGTTGATTCTCATTGAATATGTCCTGTTCCCAGCTGGTATGTACTTCGTGCGCATACCAACTATCCCCCGCCCTTCTGCGAAGAGGGTTGGGTATCCTTAGGCGTTGAGAATAATTACTTTTTGATAGCGAGGTAAGGGCACATGCCATCAATGCGTTTCGCAAATGTGCTCATGGAGACGACTCCACGAGCGCTTAGCTACCCGACGATGTACTACCGCACCGATCAGCCGGTGCACATTGATCCGGATACCCACGAGTGGTCCATCGATGGAGCGGGTACCATCGATTTCACCACGTATTTCAACAGTCTGTCCACGATGAAACTGCTCAGGTATACTCGTGCGACCGGCTTCCACCTGCACATCGAAGTCAAGGGGGCGGCATGCACCATCACGCAGACCAAGGCCTACCGTCTGTCTTCGGTTCCCGAACTTGAGCCCACGGCCTCAATGGCAGTCGTTGCCAACGAGGACTGGCAACCCGTCGATCTCGACCTCGTCGTCGACGAAGATATGGTGCTCGTGGGCTTCCAAATCGAAACCACCGGCACGGTCTCCGCACGCAACGCGTATTACACACTGGACATCGACGGAGAACTGGCGGATGTCGAACTTTCCCTTTCCACCACCACATTCAAAAAGGAATCCTACATCACCAAGAACATCGAATTGGTGAAAAAAGAAATTCTTGGCTCCGATAACGACATCGCGCAGCATTTCCGTATGCATGTCATTGACAACGGCAGCACGCTGCCGTATAAGGAGCTCAGCACCGACAAGGTGACCGTCTCACCGAACGAAAATGTGGGCGGTGCCGGTGGCTTTGCTCGCGGCATGATCGAGTCCATGGAGCAGGATGTCCCCGCAACCCATGTACTGCTCATGGATGATGACGTCGAAGTCTCACCCGAAAGCATCATGCGCACCTACAATTTGCTCCGTATCGTCAAGCCGGAATACTCCGAGGCATTCATCAGCGGTGCCATGTTGAACTACGAAGACGTGCAGGACATGAAGGAGGATACCGGCTTCATCGATCCCTCCATCGGAGTCTGCGTGGCTGCCAAGATTCCGCTGCAGGTCACGAAGTTCGTCGACATCGTGTTCAATGAGGCGTACGACGAGAGCCTGCGCGTCGGCGACGGCCGGCGCTACGCCGCTTGGTGGTACTGCTGCATCCCCATGAGCGCCATCAAGCGTAACGGCATGCCCCTGCCGGTGTTTGTCCGTTACGATGATGTGGAATACGGTATTCGTTGCAACCCCACATTTATGACGATGAACGGTCTCGGCATTTGGCATTCCAAGTTCGAGATTCGTTACAACGCCGCCGTGGAACGCTACCAGAGCATCCGCAATGGCATGATTGCCCAGATGACGACCGGACTTGCCCCCAGCATCGATACATTCCTGCGTGAACTTCACGACCAGATTGATTTGGAGCTCCGAAAGTTCAACTACACGGACGCGGCGTTGGCCCTTAAAGGTTTCGAGGACTTCCTCAAGGGGCCCGCTTTCATCAAACAGCCCGTGGCCCAGGAGAAGTTCATGCAGGCGAACCGTGAAAAGGAGAAGCTGGTCTCCTTCCCGGAGCTGCAGAAGATGGCCGACGACATGGGCCTAGAAGGCTTCGATGTTACCAAGCTGACCCGACAGGAAATCGATAACGACAAACCCCGTTCACTACAACAGCGAGCATTTGATTTCCTTACCAAAAACGGACAACGCGTACTACATGCAAGTGCCCACAGTGCCAAAAAGATTTACGGCAAGGACTACGCTCTGATTCCCAGCGCCGGCTGGGTTTATCCTTCAGGCAGCATTCACGGCGAGAATATCATCGTTGCTGTTGACTGGTTCAATCGTAAAGGCACGATTCGTGTCAAGGACCTCAAGCAGTACGGCGAAATCATGAAGCGATACAAGCGTGACCTTGCATACTTCAAAAAGCACCGAACATGTCTTGAAGAGGAATACAAGAGTGCCAGTAAGGAACTGACTTCCATTCCTTACTGGAAAAAGTATCTTGGAATGAAGTAAATCATCAGTAAATTCTAGTGGGAGATGGCGGAGAATGCGAACCTGACCATCTCCCACTAAGTATTTTGACATCTATAAATCAAATATGACGGTTATGTTAAATAAACAATCGCAAAACAAAATTGCGCAACGAATTGAAACCCAGGATGGAAGAACTCTGATTTATGGATATTTAACATCGTTCTTCCTGTGGGCAGCAGGAATACTGTTTTCTTTACTTGCCTGCGCCACATTATTCGTAACAATACACTATCCGCACTACACGGAGGGAGTGGAGTACAAACACGGCACCACTCCGCTTGTCATTATTGGCATCGCAATAATATTAGCTATTATCACAACCCTAAAGGCAACTGGCTGGCTCAAGAAAATAGATAGCAAAGTCAGTGCGCTAATAGTGTCAATCTATGTAGGCATTGCAGCTATTTCATGGGCAATAATGTCTAATTCATTCCCAGATTGGGATTCCAAGGATTTAATTGTTGCGGCATCCCAGTTAGGACATGATTACGGAGACAAATGGGCGCCCGGCGCATATATGGAACGGTTCCCATTTCAGACCCCGTATGTTGTCCTTATAAAAATATTACGGTATGTTTTCGGACAAGATCAAACCTATCTCGCTATCGAGTTGGTTAATTCTATGGCAGCCGCAGCAACCGCATTCATCGTAATTCTATATACAGGAAAAATATTCAACAATGAAGTTGCGAATGTTTCAGCATTACTCATCACACTAAGCTGGCCCATTATCCTATATTCAACCTTCGCTTATGGAAACCTTCCAGCTATCCCCTTTGCCCTAGCTGCATTATATTTTCAGCAAATAGCTATCGAAGATAGGGTATTCAAATACAATATTTACGCAGCCTTCCTGATTACAATAAGCATAATGCTAAAGTCCACAATGATTGTCATCTTGATGGCAATGAGCATTGCATGGGGCGTAACAGCAATCAGAGACAACACTAAGAAAAGCCTTGCAGCCATTGCCACAACTTTGTTGATTTATATCGTATGTACGAGCGGATTCAACGCATGCGTTACCCATAAGTATCATGTTCGTCTTGACAACGGATTACCTAAAACCACATGGATAGCCATGGGACTACAACGCCCACAAGACCCTGATGTATTAAATAATTCTGGAGGGTTCAATGGCTATGTATGGTCTTGGATGAATAACTATGACCCAAAACAGGCCAACCGAGAGTCTCTGCAATCAATTCATGCCTCAATCCACGACTTCACAAGTAATCCTTTATACGCAATACGATATTTTTCCCACAAGGAAGCCTGGATTTGGTGTGATCCAACGTATGAGAGCATTCTCAATAGCAACTGGTCAATCACCGCCGACCCACATGGGAAACCCATGTCCAGTAGACCGATAAGCCCAATCGCCCATTCGGTCTATTACGGCAAAATATATAAATTAACCATGTTTATTTCTGACGCTATGCAGACTCTTACATTTGCCGGAGTAGCATTTTCCCTTATAAAAAATAGGAAAACAAATATAAACACAATAGTGTCAGCAATAGCAACGACAGGATTCTTCCTTATCTATCTGCTTTGGGAAGCCAAGGCGCAGTATGCATTCCCGGCAGCACTCCTCCCACTCCCCCTTGCAGCAGCCGGATGCTGGGGTTTGGCAAGCCTGATTTACAACAAGATACCTGCTATCATATGGTCTAAGTAGCCTATCGGCAAAAGTATAGCCATGGCAGAAAATTCATGTTCAAGTTCTGCCATGGCTATAATTAAATTGTGACTTTCTTCCAAATAAATGCGAATAGCTTCCCTTGACCCATATCAACCGTATATTTAAATATTGATTTTCGGATAAGCTCCAGCACTGCTGCACAGCAGTAAACTACCACAACGATAGCCAGCATTCGCACAACCGGATAATTCAGATAATAATATTTATTAAAATCAAATATTTTCTTCCAAAGTAGATCCCGCACGAATGGATGGTCTGTTATCAGATAGACACCAAAAGTTAACGTCGCAATATAATTAATCACTCGCGACTGCAATTGCAATCGCTCAAAAAGCAAAAACATACTGAAACTGAATATCAGCACGGGCAAAGACCATTCACGATCAACAACTAGGAACAACACTCCATATAGGTCCCATGATTGTCCCACATACAACAGCTCCAGCGTAACATTCCAGAACAACAGTAGCAGTGCACTTAAGATAAATATAAGCCACACTGTCTTCGTTTTCATAGGACGCATATACCACCGATGGTAGGTAATCAATACATATATGTAGATGAATCCTGTCAGATCCAATCCAATGTTGAGGGCAGCACCCGGAATTAGGTAAAGCACCCCCCACACCGCGACCATACAGAAAATCAGACGCTTATGCCGTAAGCTACCCAACGATTTCAATCCCGACATCAAAAAAGGAAGAAATAGCAAGAATAATACATAACTGGTTGCATACCACCAGAGCTGTGTCGCTACAGGGAACACCGCCGACACGAAATCCATTATGTTCATTTGCATCGGAGTAGCCACTAAACGTAACACTAGACCCGCAAGACTCCAGAACAACAACTCTCGTTCCAGAACCCAAATCTTTTTGCACGATTTTTCCAAGGTCTGGTTTCCGACCGACAAGAACCAAGCCGATGCTATAAAAAATAATGCGATTCCGATTTTTCCAGGCAGATATTCAAATAGTCCAAGAAACACTTTTCTAAAAGAATCTGGCTGTGCCATAAAATCAAAGGAATTATGAATTACCATATGGTGGACAACAATCAGATACATGGCAATGATACGCAATAACTCAATTCCTGATCTTCTCTGCCGCTTCAAGGAACGATCGGACTCCATGCTCAGTCCTATCCTTTCTCATCGTATGCCGTCGCGCCGCAATATGGCTGTTATAATATAGCGCCGCGGCCACACAACCTATAGGTTCACATGCCCGGCCAAAGTTCAGGAGTGTCTCTTTGGCCGACAACTCCTACTTGAGCCTCTATACCCACCAAACAACCCAGTCTTTGCATATCGCAAAGTAGGATATACAACAGTTCACCCAACAGACGGAAAGAGTCCCTGTCAATGAGCGGAATCTTCATGAAAAGCGCACGCACCGCGATTATCGCATTTCTTAGTATGACATTGCTGGCCGGTTGCTCCCTCTCATCTCAACCCGCTCAGACTTCACAATCTTCGCAAGACCCCAGTGCAACATTGCAACTACCGAACTACTACTCCGAGGGCATGGTTTTGCAGCGGAATAAGCCTATACGCTTGCATGGCACTGTCCAAGGCGAGCTAGGCAACAATACCGTACGACTCGAAGCACTACTCGTTAGCGGAAGCAGGCAGTATAAATCCGCAACCACTGTGCATGAGGGCTCCAAATTTACTATCGTCATAAAAAAAGTGCCTGCGCAGCTCAAAGCCTATACGCTCAAATTCCGTATAGCAGATCGGACAGTCGCTACTATTCGCAATGTCTATGTAGGAGACGTGTTCATTATGGGCGGTCAGTCCAATATGGAGCTCAACCAGCATGACTACTACGGAACAATTGATAGCTTCAACGCCAATGTACAGGGGCTTTTCAACGCGACCAACCTCCCCACACCGGTAAATGACAGATATATCCGATTCATCAAACTTGCGCATTCCACTGCCGGTAATGAACTGCCACTCAGCACGATCAATGGGCAGACTTGGGTATCCGCCACCACTGCAAACTCGCAATATCTAGGGTATCTCCCTCAGCTTTTCGCCAAACAACTGCGCTCACATTCCCCGAAGGTCCCCATCGGCATCATTCAGACCGCATGGGGAGGTACCGACATCGCACGGCATCTCAAAGGCGGAGACATCTATGCCAACCACATCGCCCCGCTGGCAGGATATGCCGTTGCCGGCATTCTGTGGTATCAAGGAGAAAACGACGCAGCAGAAGAGGCCCCTGCTCTGCAGTACGAGACCAACTTCGCCACACTGATCAACCAGTACCGTGAAACGTTCGATGATGCAGATCTACCATTCCTGTACGTTCAATTAGCCCGCTATCCTGGTTACGCCTACACGCCCCTCGTACGGCAAGCGCAAGCCAACATACTGTTCAGCAAAGCTGTGGACACCACGAAAAATCTGTCGATGACCATCTCTTTGGACACCGATAAAGGCACTGCAAAGGTCATTCACCCCCTAGGAAAGGATATCCTCGCCTCGCGCATGGCTGACCAGTGGTATGCCTTATCCGCCGGAAAGACGGTGGCGACAGGACCTCAAGCCAAGTCTGCCACACCAGTGGAAACGGACAATTCCACTGTAATCATTGACTTCCATGCGCACACAGCCGAAGGTTTGCAAGCACTCCGGCCGAACTACACCCTCTCCGCCACATCCGCAAACCTACTCAGCACAGCCATGGTGCCGTTGCAAGGATTCGAGGTCGCCGGTATCGACGGAGTCTTTCATAGTGCGACTGCCGTCATACAAGGAGAAAAGGTGATAGTGCATTCCGATAATGTGAAGACCATCACCCAAGTACGGTATCTATGGAGCGGCTATCCCACGGGAGAAAGCTTGCTATACAATGCGAACAATCTACCGGCAAGTCCATTCTTACTCGCTGTAAAAGGCACATCCATCTTGTTCCGTTGACCTCAGCTTGCAGAACAAGCATATGCGCAAGATGCTTACGCCAATAATCGACCGAACAGCTCCAGACGGGTAAACTGTCCATAGCGCATAGGCACGGACTACCAAAGAGGACAAGAGAATGACCTTCGACACCAGCACACGTGATGCAGGTTTCGCCGATACCGCTATAGACGATTCCAACAGTTCAATGAATCGGAACAAGCCCACCATTTACTTCGTGCTTCCCTGCTACAACGAGGCTGAAGGGCTCGAGCATACGGCCGAAGTGCTGCTCGCCAAGTACCGTGGTCTCACCGGAACCGGCAAGATCGACGAAACGAGCCGCATCCTGTTCGTGGATGACGGGTCGAAGGATGCCACCTGGAACATCATTTGCAAGCTCCACGAATCCGATCCGACCGTGTTCGGTGGGGTGAAACTCTCCCACAACCGCGGTCATCAGAACGCGTTGCTCGCTGGTCTGATGACCGCCCTCACCCAAGGCTGCGACGCTGCAATTTCGATGGACGCCGACCTGCAAGACGACGTCAACGCGGTAGACGAGTTCATCCACAACTTCAAGAACGGCGACGAAGTCGTCTACGGCGTGCGTTCCGCACGAAAGAAAGATACCTGGTTCAAGCGCAACACCGCCGAAGCCTTCTACAGGGTGTTCGAATGGATGGGTGCCGAGACGGTTCCCGACCATGCCGATTATCGTCTCATGAGCCGAGAGGCACTTGATGCCCTGTCCGAATACCACGAGGTCAACCTGTTCCTACGCGGCATCGTGCCCACGCTCGGATACCAGACCAGCAAGGTCTACTACGAACGCGGCGAACGCGAGGCCGGCGAATCCAAATACCCGCTGAAGAAGATGATCGCCTTCGCCATCCAAGGCATTACCTCATTCTCCACGAAACCGCTGAGCTTTGTCACCGGAGCCGGCATCATCTCCATTCTCGTGGCCATTGCCATGTTCATCTACGTACTCGTCTCGCTTGGCTTCGGACACACCATCGCCGGCTGGGGATCCATGATGTGTTCCATCTGGCTCATTGGTGGACTCATCATGGTGTCCCTCGGCATCGTAGGAGAATACGTGGGCAAGATTTACATGGAATCCAAGCACCGGCCCCGCTACCGCATCGAAACCACGTTGTGACTGCCGACATGTTGCCGTGCATAACCTAACGCGCGGCAACACTTTTAACCCTCTACTTATACGTAGACGCCCAGTTTATCGACTGGGCGTCTACGCTTTACTGGAACTTCAGAGCATTAGAGATGTTCGCAATTTTTGCACAATCTTGAATATCCTGCTCTCTGCGCCTGTTCCAAAGTCCCCTCTCTCACATTCCGCTGGTTGGCGGCTCGTAGCGAAGGGCAATTCTTTTTCGTATGGTAGACGTGCGAAGTGGATGTGACCACCCACCATACCTTGGAGGCCACTGACGGATTCTCCGATTTCTCCAAGTTACCAGTAGCCTTATTGAAGTAATAACGCTTGCCGTCGATAGTCTGCCAGCCATACACCATTTGGCCGGAATTCCTGTCGTAGAAGACTTTTCTGCGGTCCGGAAGCGAAGTCCAACCATGGGCCATCGCACCGGTACCGGGGGCAAAGTAGTACCAGCCATTATGATCACGGTCATACGAAAGACGCTGCTCACCGTAGCGCATCTGACCGGTGTTGATGTCGTAATACACCCACTTACCGCCATTGGACGTCATCCAACGCACACCATGGGCCATCGCGCCGGTGCCCGGTTCGAAGTAGTACCAGCCATTATGATCACGGTCATACGAAAGACGCTGCTCACCGTAGCGCATCTGACCGGTGTTGATGTCG
>NZ_WHZV01000002.1:0-19814 GCF_010667645.1 Bifidobacterium platyrrhinorum | reverse complement strand
CGTAATACACCCACTTACCGCCATTGGACGTCATCCAACGCACACCATGGGCCATCGCGCCGGTATGGACATCGAAATAATACCAACCAGTATGATCGGCGTCATATGAAAGATACTGTTCCCCATATCGCATTTCACCGGTGTTGATGTCGTAATACACCCACTTGGCACCACGACCATCCGGAATATTCATCACGCCCCGGGCCATAGTGCCATCGGCATTAAACCAATACCACTTACCAGTCGCCGGATCACGCACCTGCTTATTGCGTGCCATCACACCATTGTCAAACCAGTATTTCTTTCCATCGATGGTCTGCCAACCATTTTTCGCAGTGCCGTTGCCGCCGGAAGCTGCTGACTTGTTACCGAACGCATTCAGGTCGACGTTGCCGGTGATGCCGGCGATCTTGCCGCTGCTGGTGTACTGCCAGCCGCGGTCGTTGGCAGGGAACGCGGTGTACTGCATGGTGGCGCCGTACTGGGCCACCCAGCGGGTCTTGCCGTGGATGTTGCCGCTGTTGAGCGGGCCGTTGAGGTAACTCGTGTACGAGTACACGCTCAGGTTGTTGTAGCCGGCGGCCTGCAGCTGGCCATACCACGCGTTGACGATGCCGTCGTACACGCTCGGGCTGGTGGGCGGCGTGTGGCCGGTCCAGCTCCACTTCTCCAGATCGTAGAACACCGGGTAGCTCAGGTCGCCCGGGTTCACGCCCGCCTGGCGCAGCAGGCTGACGATGTCCTTGCCTTCCTCGGTGGCGGTGCCCGCATCATACGAGTACGAGTAGCTGTACACGCCGAACGGGATGCCGAGACGCTTGCATTCGCTGATGTTGCGCAGCGCCTTCGTGTCGAAGCCGTTGCCCCAGCCGTAGCTGATGCGGATGATCGCGCCTTCCACGCCCGCGTTCTTCGCGGCCTGCCAATCGATGTCGCCCTGCCACGCGGACACGTCGATCACGCCCTTCGCCTGCTGGGCGAACAGGTTGTTGTTCGCGTCGAAGAACGCGGCCGTGCCGTTGTACGAGCCCCAGTGGGCGCCGTATTCGCCGTTCTGCAGGGCTGCGAGCTTCACGGTCGACTTCGTGGCCGCCGTATCCTTCGAATCGGCCTTCTTCGACTTGGACGCCGAGGTCTTCGCGGAGCCATCGGCCGCGTTCTGATCGCTGTTCGCAGTACCCTGACCGCCGTTCGCGGAATCATCCGCGGAACCGTCGGTACCGGCGTTGGCGTCGGCATCACCGTTCGCCGCATCACCGGACCGGTCCGCGGCGCCGCCTTCCACGGTCGCGTTCACGTCGCCGCCGTTGCCGGCGACCTTCTGCTTGACCTCATCGGCGGAGACCGGGATGAACGATTCGCCGTCGGTCTTCGCGAGCGGATCCGGCTGGGAGTCCTTCGTGCCGACGAGCTTCTCGTCGGTCACGGTCTCGCCGGTCTCGATGTCCTTGAGCTCGCCCTCATCGGTGACGGCATGGTCCTCGGACACGACGGTCGCATCGTCCGGAATGTCGGCGGCGACCTGGCTTGGCAGGGCCGCATCCGGATTGTCCGGCATCGCGGCGGAGTCGGACGACGCGTCGGCGACGGTCTGCGCCTTCAGCTGGGAGAGCTGGGAGCCACTCGCCGCCGCATTCGCCACACCGGTCGTCGCACCGGACGCGGCCGCGACGGACGCACCATCCAGATCCACATCGGACAACGCGGTCGCCGGTGCGACGCACAACGCCCCCAGCATCGCCACCGACGCGACGGACGCCACCGCCGCAGCCAGTCCGTGAATGTTCTTCGCAGTCATCCGCAACCCCTTACGTGCAATTCCACCTGATGCATGCGCGGCCATGCACGGTGCGACGAACATTCGTTCCGCCGCACCGCCGCCATCATGTGCCGCATGCCGGAAATCGGATACCCCCGACCCGGCACACACTGCCCTTAACAATACAAGCCGCCCTTGGCAAAGAGCCGATGACCAACGTCCCGTTTTCGCAGAAAAGCAGCGGTGATGTTCTGCCAAAATAAGTAACACGATATTCTTACCGGCAAAGTTTTATCACCCAAACCGACGGAAATTACATAAACATCTGTCTTATCAAGACCTTTTATCAGTATTTTCGCTATAATGACATAAGTTTCAATGATTCATATGCCATAAACAGGAAAAATCATGTCAATAGAACTCCAACATCTGATACAACGAACCCTCGTCACGCGCTACGAAACACAGACACTGGAGGTCAAGGCCGCAGCCGAGGGCACGCCACGCGTCTACGACACCCTGTCGTCCTTCTCCAATCAGAACGAAGGCGGCATCATCCTGTTCGGCATCGACGAACACACGGACTTCAGCGTCTGCGGGGTATACGACGCACAGGACCTGCAGAAGAAAGTACACGGGCAGTGCGAAGCCATGACCCCCGAAGTGCGGCCAATATTCGATACCGCGGAAATCAACGGCAAGACGGTCGTCGCCGCCTACATCAGCGGCCGCCCCATGAGCGAACGCCCCGTATACCGCACCACCAAAGGAATCACCGAAGGAACATACACACGCCTCGGCGACGCCGACGTGCGCATGACCGCCACCGAACTCTACGAAATCGAAACGTTCAAGGAAGGCAGGCGCGACGACACCGGCACCAGCCCCGAAGCGACGCTCGACGCGCTCGACAAGCGCAAAACCGACCGATTCATCCTCGACGCCACCAAGGAACGCCCGCTGTTGTCCCGTCGAACCGATGACGAAATCCTGTCCCTCACCGGTGCGACACGAGGCGACCGCGCGACACTCGCGGGCATGCTCACATTGGGAGACTACCCCCAACGGGCATACCCCAACCTCTGCATCACCGCCATCGCGGTCAACGGAACCACCATCAAGCCGGGAGGCGACGGGGAACGTTTCCTGGACAACAAACGCTACGAGGGCACCATCGACGAAATGCTCGAAGGCGCATTGAGCTTCGTGGCGCACAACAGCCGCACCAAGGTGATCGTCGATCATGGCGACCGACGCGACGTACCCGAATACCCCGAAACCGCGGTGCGCGAAATCATCATCAACGCCCTCATGCACCGCGACTACGGCCCCTACAGCAACGGCACTCCGGTACGACTCACCTTGTTCTCCGACCGGCTGGAATGCTGGAACCCCGGCGGCGTCTATGGCGGCCAAAACATCAACGACATCGGCTACGCCAATATGCCCACACGCAATCCGACGCTGGTATCGCTGCTGGAAATCCAGCACATAGTCGAGAATCGTCATTCCGGTATCCCAGTCATCCGGGAAGAAGCCTCCTCGCACGGTCTGCGGCGACCGGAATTCATCGACCGGAACGGGTCATTCCTCGTACGCTTCTTCAACGAAACGGCCGAACCGGCGCAAATCCCGACTTCTGCCTCGACTTCGACCACCATGCAAACGCACCATGGCGCCGCCCCTGCGGACGCCCGCCGCACGAACGCACGGCAGGCCCCCGGCATCACGCGCGACATGATTATGCGGTACTGCACCGAACCACGATCGGCACAGGACATCGCGGAACATCTCGGATACGATACGGCCTATCTCCGCAGGGCGTTCCTCCGCCCCATGGTCGACGACGGAATGCTTGTCACGACCATGCCGGACAAACCGCGCAGCAAATTCCAAAAATACCAGGCAGCCGACGGCGGTGACGCACCTACCGCGCCAACACGGGAAGATTCAACGGCGTGAACATGCACGTGGATCCGGCGACATGACGGAACCCACAATGCCCATAGAAGCGCAGTGGCCTTGTCCGCAACCGGCTCCGTCAACAGCGTACGCGCGCCGACGATCTCGGCGACGTCGAGCGAGCGCGGCACGGCGTTACGTAACAGCTGTCCGCCCACACGCCTGGCCTAGGAAAGGACATCCATGCCAAGCATGCCCAACAGAATCTGTGAGTGCCCTATGTATGCGTCGACGCATGCCCCGACGCATCATCAGAAACGTGATTTCTACCAGAATACACATTCAACTCCATGAAATGGAAATTTCTACTATCTGAAGTGGTAGAACTTCATACAAACCT
This sequence comes from Bifidobacterium platyrrhinorum, assembly GCF_010667645.1. Classification (GTDB taxonomy): domain Bacteria; phylum Actinomycetota; class Actinomycetes; order Actinomycetales; family Bifidobacteriaceae; genus Bifidobacterium; species Bifidobacterium platyrrhinorum. The sequence goes on along the minus strand of NZ_WHZV01000002.1, from coordinate 15,753 downwards.
ATATAATTATCAGAAAACTGATAGATTTTGGCAAGAACCGAGACGAACGGCATCGATAAGGGGAAGGACGGCCGCATCATGATCGAACGACCGGCATACATGGATTGGCTGGAACGTTGGCAAGACAAAGATGTCATCAAAGTCATCACCGGGCTGCGCCGCTGCGGCAAATCCACCGTGCTCAGACTTTTCCGAGAACAGCTCCTCACCAAAGGAGTGGACCCGAGTCGCATCATCGCCATCAACTTCGAAAGCATGGAGGAAAACTATCCCACCGACGCCAAACCCCTCTACGATTACGTCGTCTCCCGTCTGGCACCGGGCGTCGTGAACTACGTGTTTCTCGATGAAATCCAACACGTACGAGAATTCGAGCGCGCCGCCGACGGTCTCTACGTACGCGACGACGTGGACCTCTACCTCACCGGCTCGAACGCGGACCTGCTCTCCAGCGAACTGGCCACACGGCTCACCGGCAGATATGTGGAACTCCGCATGCTTCCCCTGTCGTTCAAGGAATACCGCAGCACCCGCCCCCAATCGGAATCCCCCGAACAGTCCTTCAACCGTTATCTGCTGTACGGCGGACTGCCATACGCTGCCACGCTCGAACACGACCAGGACATCGCCGACTATCTGGGCGGCGTGTTCAACACCATTCTGGTCAAGGACATCGCGCAACGCCACCCCCGCATCGACACCATCGCATTCGACGAAGTCGCCTCATTCCTCGCGGACAACGTCGGCAACATCACCTCCATAAAAGGCATCGCAGATGCCATGAAACAAACCCATCGTGGCATCTCCCCCACAACGGTAGGCGAATACATCGCGGCTCTACGCGAGAACTACCTGCTGTTCCGGGCCGACAGATACGACATCAAAGGCAAAAGCTATCTGAAAACCCTTGAGAAATACTATCTGGGAGATCCCGGCTTCCGATTCTGGTTCCTCGGCAAAACCGGCGGCGACCTTGGGCACCGCATCGAGAACGTCATCTACCTCGAACTGCTCCGACGCCACCGGACCGTCCACATCGGCAAAGTAGGCACCACCGAAGTAGACTTCTACACGCCGGCTCCGCAAGGTGACCACTATTATCAGGTTTCATTGACCGTCATGGACGAATCCACGCTATCCAGAGAACTCAGACCACTGCAGTCCATCAACGACAACCATCCCAAAACACTGCTCACCATGGACCGCATCGGAACGGACGACCATGACGGCATCAAGCAGATCAACATCATCGACTGGCTGCTGGAATAGGCGACCACCCTAGTCTCTACACACCCTAACGCTCTACGCCCCCGGCAGCACCGCGTGGAGGGCGGTCATCACCACCAGGGAGATGACGGCGGTGACGGTCAGGGAGAAGCCGGCGAGCTTCGCGTTGCCGGTGAGGGAATCGGTGAACTTGGTCGAGAAGATCGTGATCGGGGCGAACGCGCCGAGCACGACAATCTCGCGGATACGCATATCGAACGGCAGCAGGAACCACGCGGCGAGCGCGATCAGCACGCCGAACACCATGCGCCACGCGATCACCTTGAGCAGTTCCACACGGTCCTTGCAGCTGTCCGGCACCTCCATCATCAGACCGATCATCGCCATCGCGCAGAACGCGTTCGCGTTGGCGAACGGCGTGATCAACGTGACGATCGGCTGCGGAATGGTGATATGCAGGAACATGAACACGAGCATCAGCATGTAGATGTCGAAACTGATCGAACCGAGGAAGTCACGCGCGATATTGCGCAGGCGCAGGATCATCGGCAGGCTCTTGAAATTGTCATCCATATGCAGCAGCGTGCGCGTGATCGTGAGCGAACCCGCCGTCGCGACCGTCGCATTGCCGATATCCAGCATGATGACCGGCAGACCCGCGGACGCACCCATGAACGTCTGCACCACCGGCAGGCAGAACGCGCCCAGGTTCAGCCCGGATGCGTTGAGCATCTGGAACGCGCGGTAGTTGCGCTCGTCGCCGCGCGAACCCGCATAAACCACGAACAGCGGAATCGCGCAGGCGAAGAAGCCGAACAGCACGATCCACAGCATGCGCATGTCGTGCTTGTTCGTGGCGAACGACAGGATGATCGCGCACGGCAGCGTGAGGTTGAACACGAGGCCCTGCGCCACCTTGTAGTCGCGGTCGCCGAACACGTGCAGATGTTTGAGCGCATACGGGCCGATGATGGCGAGCAACAGCGCGCCGGATTGAAACAGCATGGGCACCTACCGAACTTCGATTCCGGGAATTCTCGTTTGCTTGTGTGATTCCCTTATTCCTCCGGGTTTCTCCAGCACACCATAGGAGCATGGGCCGGCGGCGGTGGCGGGGTGATCATGGGATGGCCACGGCAGCCACGGCGACCACGGCAGCCACGGCGGCCATGGAGACCATGGCGTAGCGAGCAGAACAATCACAGGAATGGCGTGCCGCGGAGGCAATCAGACGACGACAGCGGGAATCACCCCGCTCCGGACCCGATACGGCCAAACCCAAACCCACAATTCAAACCCGGCCTCTGCTCAGGCCTAAACCGCCGGACACGGCCCCATGCTCAACACCACACACCATTCCCCTTACCCTTCGCCACATACCGAACACCCCTACCCCCCAATCCCCGATAGATGACATTCCACAACACACCCCGCACCGTCAAACGCCGACATCCGACCGCTGACGCTGATGCATCGCCAACGACGCCAGACGGACCATGAACTCCTTCCATTGCAACGGATCCTTCAACGTATCGTTGTGCGCGGTCAGGATCTCCCATCCGACGGCGGTAAGCGCGGACTGGCGCGACACGTCATCACTCCATTGCCCTGCATGATGCCGGCCGGCGTATTCGATGCCGATACGCAGGTCGGGCAACGCCATGTCCAAATACATGGACGCCCCGTCCTCGTCGACCGCCACCTTGTGGTTGACCGTCAGCGAGCGCAGCTCCGGCAGCGGTTCCGCCTCCAGCTTCAAACGCATGCGGGTCTCCATCGAGGAATCCGTGTTCTCGCGCATATGGTCCAACGCCCAGAGGCATTTCGTCCGCCCCTTGAACCGCTTGGGCAACACCTCCACCAGCGTGCGGAAATCATCCGGGACGAAATGCGGCTCGGACTGATTGCGGCGCATCATCGAATCGGCGAGCGCCGTCAATTCGGTCTCGTCGATGAAGCGGGACATCTGGGCCCACGCCAGCAATGGATGCGTCATGCGAATGCCTTCCATCACGACCATCGGGGAATACTCGCGCCGGAACCCGGAACCGACGGCAAGCAGCGACGGGGCGGCCACATGCCATTCGGCGCCTTTCCAGCTACGGCGTCCCGCAGGGACGTCGACCACGATGTGCAGTCTGTCGAGATTAAGCGCCCCACGGGGGATGAGCGGCAATTCGACGCCGGCGAGCCTCAGCGCGGAGACAAGGCCGCATTCGAATTCGACGCCGTGTTTCCGAGCGAGGTCCATGGCCTTGCCCAGTTCATCCAGTCGGTCGACGGCCAGTTGCCTCATCGCGATGCCGGGAGTGGTGCCAGTCATGCCGTCCACGGTAACGAATACCGCACTGTGCGGGAAACCGGGGAAACGTTCGGTGGATAAACATCGCGAATCCGGTGGATGTGCCAGCGTTGACTTAACAGCAGTGTTGACCTATTACGCGGCATTCACGTATTCCTGTTCCCGTGCACGCGAAACCCCGCATCAAGCCGCCACTGTAAGGCACCGTGACGTCTGTTCCTGCGTGTGAGGCCTCGCCCTCGCATCAACCCAAATCCTCTTCATGCCGGTACCGTGCAAGCTAAGCCGTTCATGGTGAGCATGCCTGCTGAATATGCGGAGTTTCAGGGGGCACGTGCGGAGTTTTGCGGCAACGTGCACGATTCGAGAGACAACATGCGGACCCTGCCTTGCAAGAACTGCAGATCACGCTCTTGTACGAAATCAGAAAACCTTGGAATTTCAACGTTCCCGAACACAGTCACCTCCGGTGAGACCCTCGCTTTCACCCCCACACTCCGCACGTAGCCATGCAAATCGCACACGTAGCCGCAAAACTCCACACGTATCGGAACAACCGATCGAAACAACCCGGCGAACGATCCCTCCCTGCAATGCGAACTCGCCCGAATCTCACACACATAGGCGCGTACGCCCCTCATCGAGCCGATAAGTGGACTCGGGGTCACCAAGGGAAAAGATCCGGTCAGCGGTCAACGAACGGCGAGCGGGAAGCAACGAGCCATGCATACGGCATGATCGGCACGGCCAACATGGTTGATATCGTTGGGGTCGATATCACCGAAACGAGGTATGTATGCAACCAAAACGCCAGAATATAAGCGACGCTCCCTTGTCATCGCGGGATTCTGCGCCGGCGACCGCCTTGCACTGGCGGCAACGCCTGGTTCGCGTCTTGCCCGCGCTGCCGGTTTTGGCGGGGCTGGTCTGTGCCTTCGCCATCGTCGTCGTCTGGTTCCCGAAGCCGGTGTTCTCCATGCCAATCCAGAGCAGCGACGCGCCGGGCCATTACTATTTCATCAGCAAGCTCATGCACGAAGGGTTGGGGGCGGCGCTCCGGCTGTGGCCGAACGACAGCTTCTACCCCCCGCTGTTCCACATCCTCGCCTACCTGTGCTCCGCGGTGGTCGGCCTGTTCACCGGAACCCCGCTGTCCATCTATGCCGCGTTCAGCGTGACGTGGATCATCTCCTCCGGAATCCTGTTCCCCGTGGGCATGACGTTGCTGTGCTCGTACTTCCTGCGTCACTGCGGTTTGCCGCATGAGGCCGCTGCGATGAATCCCGGCTCTACGACGAACCGTCAGGACCCGACGGCGCGTGAGACGAATGAGCGGCCGGAACGAAACCGGAGCCACGGCCTGCATGCGGCCGTCTGGATGCGGAGCATCCTGTTGGCGTTCGCCCCGGTTCTCGCCGTCTCTTCCGTCTGCCACCCGTACACGATGCTTGATGCCGGACCGTTGGTCTCCTACGGTTTCGCCATGTCGCTGCTGCCGTATCTGCTATATGTTTCACTCCGGCTGCTCGACGCCATCAATGCGTTGCTCGCCGGCATGGGGCATAGGGGGGCCACCGGCAACACGAACGCGAATCGTGGCGGAATCGTATCGCAACGCCCATCATCCATCGCAACATCCACCGACAATACCCCCCTTAATCAGGCGGGCTATACCCCCGAAAAATCCTTGCCGGCCGATGATGAGCCGAGCAGGAACCCCCTTTCCAAGGCAAGAAAAAGCAAGGAACGACAGGGAAGCGAGGGCGCTGCCGGACAGTCGTGCAAGACCCCCCTTAATCACCCGATAGAACAAGAAGACCCCCTATCTACACCTCTACCATCCTGCGCCCCGATCCATTCGCTGATCGTCTGGCTCGCCGCGACGGCCCTGTGCGGCGCGATCATGATGCTTGCGCATCCACGCGCGATGTTCACGTACGCCTTGCTGATGCTGCCGTTCATCGTGCTCCGCCTGCCATGGAAGTTCATCGCGGCGACGTTCGGCGTGATGGTCGCGGGCGGCGCGGCGTTCGTCGTGTTCATGTTCGCCACGTTCAAATCCGACCGGTATGCGAATCCCGCGTCCTGGTTCCATTCGCACCGGCCTTCCAAGACCCTTGCCGAATCGGTGATGTACGCATTGTCCGACGGATTGGACGGCGTTCCGGCGGCGTTGTTCGCCATCCTGCTCATCGTGGCCGCCATCGTGGGCATCCGTTATGCGATGCGGGGAATCGCCCGCCGCAACATGATCGGCCTGGTCGCGGCGTTCGCGTTCGTGGCGATCGTCTATGTCGCTACGGTCACATTGACGGGCGCGGTGCCGAATATGCTCAGCGCGCCGTGGTATCGCGATGAGAACCGCATCGTCGCGATGCTGCCGCTCACCACCGTGCCGCTTGTCGTGTGCGGTATGGGAGCCGCCGCGGGGGCGCTGTCGCGGATGACGGCCACGCGCAGGCCCCCGGAAGACTCCGCCGACGGCGCACCGGGCCATGACAGTGCGGAAACAGCACCGCGAACCGCCGCAACCGGAACCTCCGTCGCCGTGATGCATGCGGCCGTCATGTTGATGACGCTGCTGCTCGTGGCCATCGCGGCGATGGCGCAGGTGGTCGCGCCGTCGCGCGCTGCGACCGCCGAGCGCATCGCCGTGAACACGTCGCTGACTGCCGGCACCGATCCGGTGGAGCAGCTCACCGAAGCGAAGATCGAGGTGCTGAAGCGAGCGGTGGCGCGCACCGGCACGGATGCGACCATCGTGTCCGATCCGATGAACGGGTCGATGTACGCGACGTCGCTGTACAACGCGACCATGTTGTACCCGATCATGAACGCGCAGAGCACCGGCGACGGGTGGATCTTCGGCGCGACCGAGGAGGCGTTCGCGTCCGGCGACGGCGCACGTGTGCTGGATACGGTCTGTCCGATCGGCGCCGAGCTGCCGGAGTATTTCCTCACGATGGGCGATCAGGCGACGAGTCTGCAATCGTTCCCGTACAAGGCGCAGTACGACGCGTTCCATAACACGGACCTGATTGACGCGTATGTGCGCGACGGCGTGCTCGTGAAGGTCGCCGACTACGGGTCGTATGGCGACGGTTGGGCGCTGTACCGGTTCGGCTGCGGCGACTGAGCGGCGTAGGAGAGCCTGAGAACCCGAGAAAACCGAGAATCGGGAATGCGCAATCACACGACGGGCCCGCCGTCTCCGGAACCGAGACGGCGGGCCCGTTGCGAAAATGATTCGATTCAGGACTCCATGGGCTTTGGGCCCCGGGCCGGAATCGTCAGTCGTCGAGCGTGTCGGGCAGCGGCGACGGCATCGGACGCCAGGCGTTGTCGTGCAGGAGCTTGCGGGAATCCCACCAGCCCTTGGCGATCTGGACGATGCCGGTCCGCAGGTGCTCGCGGTCGACCATGACGAGGCGGATGAGCTCCTTCGCGGCGGTGGCGAGCGTGCCGAGGCCGAAGAGGAACGGACGGTAGTCGCCGTACACCATGAAGTAGCGGGCCATGTAGCCGCGGTTGCGCATGATGTGGTAGCGGTTCATGTCGGACGTTGAGTTGAGCTGGCGCAGGCCGGCGATGTCCCAGTTGCCGATTTCGCGCGTGCGGCGCAGCACGACGTCGGGCACGACGATCGGCGCGGTGACCTTGCTCGCGCGGTAGCCGTAGATCGTGTCGTCCCAGTAGATGAAGAAGCGCGGATCGGGCAGGCCGATCTCCTTGACGACGCGGCGGTTGAACAAGCCGCCTTCGAAGCACAACGTGTTCATCGTGCGGAAACCGGCGCGGCCGAACGCGGCCGGCGCGATCGGGTTCGGGATGCCCAGGCCGATGCGGAAGTCGTACTGCCAGTAGAACGGGCCGCCGTCGTAGTCGAAGCGGCTGCCCTGGATGACCTCGTGGCGGCGGGTCCACGGGGCGAGCTTGGCGATGCCGTCGGGCAGGACGGCGACGTCGTCGTCCATCACCCAGAACCATTCGGCACCGAGCTGGTACGCCTTCTTCACGCCGGCGGAGAAGCCGCCCGCGCCACCGAGGTTCTCGGTCTGCGGCGCGTAGACGACGCGTTCCTGGTTGCCGGAACGGTCGGCGACGGTCTTGCCCCACTGCGCGGTGACCTTGGCGGAGAAGTCCTCGACCATGGACTTGGTCTCGTCGGAGCGCTCGTTGTCGACGACGATGACGCGCCACGGCGCCTGTTCGAGGGCGAGGATCGACTCGAACAGGGTGGCGAGCAGGTTCTGGCGCTTGTAGGTGGTGATGACCATGGCGAGCTTGTCGATGGTCTTGGAGGGGTTCTGGTTCGTCTGCACTTCGGTCATGCGCCTTATTCTCTCACTACCCGGCGAACGGGCGAACGGCAGGCGAGCGGGCGCTACAGACCGTTAACCTTCACACCTTATACTGGGAATCGGCGGGAAGGCTCCTGACGTTCCGTGAGATTGAGGGGAGATCGGAACGCCGTCATCAACGCCGATGGCGGATGGCGATGCTCAGCGGCGGCAATGACGGACGATCGTGATGGATACCGGGATGGGCATCGGCGAACGGCAACGAATGACGACGGTGGTCTGTGACATCCGAGCACAACAGCCGGAGGCACCCCCTTTCCGCATAGGACCATAGCCGCGACACGCCGGACGACATTCGATTGGACACATCATCAAACATCCTGCTATGCTCTCTCAATTGTGTGCTGAGCCTGCTTGTTCAGGGGTTCAGGGAAACACATGGAGGATTCGCCTAGTGGTCTATGGCGCACGCTTGGAAAGCGTGTTGGTGTAACAGCCTCACGAGTTCGAATCTCGTATCCTCCGCTCGACCCCCGGAACCATGCGGTTCTGGGGTTTTTCGTTTTCAGCAACCCCACGTAACCAGGTAACAGAGGCAACCCCTTCAGGGCAGCGCGTCGATGTTGCTTCGCAGGTGTTCGATGAATCGTCTGGCAGCGAGGGGGAGCCTGTCACGGTCGGCGTAGGCGATGGCGATGGTGCGTTCCACGGGCGGGTCGGTGGGACGCAGGGCAAGCCTGTAGTTGGCGCTGGTGCGGTGGAGGATGAGTTCGGCGAGGATGCTGAAGCCCAATCCGGCTTCGACCATGGTCATGATCGAGTAGTCGTCGTGGATGCGCAGCCGCACGTTCGGTTTGAGCCCGACCGACGCGAACGCCTCCAACGGCTCGGAGTAGTGGCCTTCCTCCAGCAGGATCATGGGCTCCTCGGCGAGCGCGGCAAGCGGCACACGGTCGAGCGCGGCGAGCGGATGGTCTTGCGGCAGGACGGCGAACATGGCGCCCCGTCTGATGGTGATGATCTCGACGTCGCGCGCGGCGGCGGGGTTGATGAACCCGAAGTCGATGGTGCCGTTGTGGATCCATTCCTGAATCGTGGTGTAGTCGCCCTGATGCAGGACGAACCGCACGTTCGGATGACGCCGTTGGAACCCGCTGATGAGCCCGGGCAGCCAGTGGGCGGAGATGCTCGCGATGGTGCCCATGCGGATCACGCCGGTGTCGAGGCCGAGGATCTCGTCGGTCCGTTCACGGATACGCAGACCGTCCTCCACGTAGCGTTCGATGAGCGGGTAGAGCTGGCGCCCCTCCTCGGTGAGCGTGCATCCGCCGCGCTGCCGGTTGAGCAGGGTGACGTCGAGTTCCTTCTCCAGCGAGGCGATCATCTGGCTGACGGCCGACTGGCTGCATCGCAGTTCGTCGGCGGCCGCGGAGAAGCTGCCGTATTCGACGATGTGACGCAGGGCGAGATACCGGTTGTCCATGATGCACCATCATAGGCGGATGCATAAGCATCGCTTACGTGTCCATTAGCAAATTTGATTGTACTTATCGTGTGTGGCCTGCATACGATGACCGTCATCGGACATCTCCAGCGCGTTCCGGACCGTCCGGCACATTCATCAGAAGCATCAACGAAAGAAGGTCCTCCCGATATGGCGTTGTTGCGTACGGCGTTCCGGGCCGCGTTGCCGCCCACGCTGCCGATTGCCGCCGGCTTCCTGTTCTTCGGCGGGTCCTATGGGCTGCTCATGCACGCCAAGGGGTTCTCGATCGTGTACCCGCTGGCCATGGGCTACGTCATCTTCGCCGGTTCCATGGAGTTCGTCACCGTGAATCTGCTGTTGTCCGCGTTCGACCCGTGGGCCGCGTTCCTGCTGGCGATCATGGTCAACGCGCGCCATCTGTTCTATGGCCTGTCGATGTTGGACAAATTCCGTGGATTGGGCTGGAAAAAGCCGTATCTGATCTTCACGATGATCGACGAGACGTTCGCCATCGATTCCAGCGTCCGCATTCCGGCATCCGTCGACCGAGGATGGTTCATGATGTTCGTCTCGGCGCTTTGCCGTTCCTACTGGTTCGGCGGAATAGCCGTGGGCTGGCTGGCCGGCGGCGTGCTGCCGTTCGACACCAAGGGCATCGAGTTCGTGCTCGCCGCCCTGTTCCTGTCGATTCTCCTTGAACAGTGGGACGACGACCGGAATCGGAAAGGAAACGGCGGAATCCGCTCGAGCCCGCTTTCGGCGGTTGCGGATTTCACGGCATCGGCGCGATCCCATGCGCCCGCATTGGTCGGGTTGCTGGCTTCCGCGGTCTGTCTGGCGCTGTTCGGCCCGGACCGGTTCATGATTCCGGCCATGGTGCTGATGCTGGCGGCGTTCCTGATATTGCGTACACGATTGGAGGACGCGGGCGATGCGGTTGGCGCCCGGAAGAAGGAGAATCGATGATGACCATGACCACGTGGCAGGCCGTTGCGACCATCGCGGCGGTCTCGTTGGGCACCATGCTCACCCGATTCCTGCCGTTCACGCTGTTTCCCGATTCGCGTCGCCCGCCCAGGACGGTGACCTACCTCGGCAAGGTGCTGCCACACGCGATGACCGGCCTGTTGGTGGTGTATGCGCTCAAGGATGTGTCGCCGTTCTCCGGATCCCATGGGATGCCGGAGACGATCGCGATCCTTGTGATCGTGCTGCTGCATCGGTGGCGCCATAGCATGCTGGTGTCCGTCGCCGGCGGAACCATCGTGTACATGGTGCTCGTCCAGCTGGTGTTCGTCTGACGGGCTTACGGCTTCCTGCCACGTCGTGAGCTCGTGGCGAGGCATCTGACGATCGGTGATGAAAGGCGGTTTGCGGACTATGGCCATAAAACAGTATGTGGTGGATGCGTTCACGGATAAGGTGTTCAAGGGCAATCCGGCGGCGGTGTGCCTGCCGGAATCGTGGCCCTCGGACGAGCTGATGGCAAGCATCGCGATGGAGAACCGGTTTTCCGAGACCGCGTTTGCGGTGCGCGAGCCGGAAGGGTGGCGTTTGCGCTGGTTCACGCCGGGCGGTGAGATCGACCTGTGCGGGCACGCAACGCTCGCCTCCGCCTACGTGATCCTGCGGTTCGTGGAACCGGACGCCGACGTGGTGCGGTTCCGGACGATGAGCGGTGTGCTGACCGTGACCCGACGGCGGGGCGACGGGCGTGATGGCGACGACCACGCCGGCGACGTGTTCACGATGGATTTCCCCGCCTTCGATCTGAAGCCCATGCCGGTCACCGACGCGATGGAACGGGCATTGGGCGCACGTCCGGTCGAGGCGTGGCTCGGCCGTGACCTGCTGTGCGTGATGCCCGACGAGCGGACCGTGCGCGACCTCAATCCCGATCAGGAGCTGCTTAAGGATCTGCCCGGACTGTTGGTCAACGTCACGGCGGCCGGCGCCGCGGATTCGGGCTTCGACTGCGTGTCCCGTTCGTTCGCACCGAAACTCGACGTCCCCGAGGATCCGGTCTGCGGCTCCGGTCACTGCCACATCCTGCCGTATTGGAGCAGGCGTCTCGGATGCGACGGTCTCGTGGCCTATCAGGCGTCGGCGCGTGGCGGCGTCATCCACGCCACGGTCGCAGGCGGCCGCGTCGGCCTCGGCGGCGGCGCGGCGCTGTTCTCCGTGGGCACCATTCTGCCCGACTGATGGCGACGGGCCGAAATCCAGGAACGTCTGCAGGGCGTTGGCGAATCATCGAGGAACGCCGAATCATCGAAACACAGACGGGACGGTTATGATGATCCGGTCTCGGACGACGCCTCCGAAGACCGTTGATCAACGATCACCCCGGCGAGATGAACAGACCGACAGGGTCATAGCAGGGTCCATAGTCCGGGCGTTATCCGGAATCGAGCTTCCCGGGTTGATACGGTTGCCCGCATGAGATGTTGCATGATGATCATGTCATGCGTGATGGCGAGGATTCAGTTCCGCCCGCGCGTGACCGGCAAACGCGCGTAACGCGGCTCGCCGTATCCCACCATCACCGCCTTCGCGGCCGCACCCACGTCCCCGCCTCCCGATTGACGGCACGGCCGATGATGCACCGCGACCGGGCGCGCTTTGGCGAACTTGCATCGATCCGCGTGTTCTGCGCATATCCGTCGTCATAATCGAATTTCCCTTTTCGGCAATAGGCAATATGCGGGGCCGAACATCGTCGCGACGTCGTTAACCGTCATGGTCCCTGCCGTCATGCGACCACGTGCCGCTTGCGCGACGTACAACGCCTTGCGAAACCGCCTTGCGCCGGGGAGCCGGATAAGCAAGGATCGTCATGTCCACCAATATTTCATCTACGGAAATCCCTACCCCATCCCAACCTCCGGCCTCGACTCTCCCCCAGCCGCCGGCGTCACCACAGGATACGACCTGGAAGCAGCGGGTCGCGCTGCTGCTGACCGGGCAGACGCTCTCGCTGTTGGGCTCGTCGGTGGTGCAATACGCCATCTTCTGGCATCTGGTCATGCAGTCGGATTCCGGATCGGTCATGGCTTCGGCGATGATCGTCACCTGCCTGCCACAGGCCGTGGTGTCCATGTTCGGCGGCGTCTGGGCCGACCGGTGGAACCGTAAACTGCTCATCATGCTGCCCGATGCCGTGATCGCGGGTCTCACCGTCCTGTTGGCCGCGGCGTTCGCGACCGGTTGGGCGAATCTTTCGCTGATCATGCTGGTGCTTGCGCTGCGCTCGGCGGGAGGCGGCGTGCAGACTCCGGCCGTGCAGTCGTTCATTCCTCAAATCACGCCCGAATCCAAGCTGATGCGGGTCAACTCCGTCAACGGGACCCTGCAGTCCGCCAATCAGATCGCCGCGCCCGCGCTGGCCGCCGTGCTGGTCACCGTTCTGCCGTTGTGGGCGATTCTGTTCGTCGACGTGACCACGGCCGTCATCGGCATCGGATTCACGGCGTGCATACGCGTCCCCGGATCGGCCGGCGTGCAGGAGACCGGCGGCGAGACGGCCGGAGAAACCGTTGCGGTCCCCGATGCCGCCGCGCGCGTCATCCGCGACCTGCGGGAGGGGTTCGCGTACACGTGGCGGTCCCGGCGCATCAGAAGCGTCATCCTCGGCAACGCGCTGGTCTGCTTCATCAACGTGGCGCCGATGAACCTCACGTTGCTGCTGATCAACCGCGAATACCGGCACGATGATCTGAACCTCGGGTTCGCCGTGCTCTCCAGCACGTCGGACAAGCTGGCCGCCAACGAGCTGGCATGGAGCATCGGCATGATTCTCGGCGGGCTGCTGATGTCGTCCATCGGCGCCAAACGCATCCATGACTGCCTGCGCGCAGTGGCCGTGGGCTTCGTGCTGATCGGCATCACCACGGCCGGATTGGGTCTCGCGCCGACGCTGCCCGTATTCCTGATCATCGACTTCCTGACCGGACTGGCCACGCCGCTGGCCGCATCGCCGGCGTTCACGATGCTCCAACAGGAATCGTCGGAGGACATGCAGGGACGCGTCTTCGGATTGCTGAACGCGTTCTCGACCTTCGGCACCCCGCTGGGCATGATGGTCTTCGGACCGCTGTCCGACATGATCGACGTGCGGCTCATCTTCATCATCGGCGGCGCGCTCACCATCCCGCTCGGATGCTGGCTGGCCCATGTCGGCGCCGTCACGCGGCGGCCGTCCTCACCGGAAGAGGGTCTTCCCAACACGGGTCCGTTCCCATATGCTTAGGGGCCATGGACGAACGCAATACGACGACCATCACGGAATCGCAATTGCCGCAGGCCGATCGCGACCCCGAGCATATGCAGGGCCATTGGGTGCTGGCCAAGCTCGGCAAGCGCGTGCTGCGGCCGGGCGGGGAGAAGCTCACCAAACGCATGCTCGCGCATGCGACGCTTGCGGGCAGGCGGGTGGTGGAGTTCGCCCCGGGCCTGGGCCGCACCACCAAACTGATTCTGAACGCCGGACCTGCCGGATACACCGGCGTCGACCGGGACGAGCAGGTCGTGAACATCATCACCCCGTTGGCGGCCTCCGCCAACGGCACCTGCATCAAGGCCGACGCCGCGCATACGGGTCTGCCGGACGAATCGGCGGACGTGGTGGTCGGCGAGGCGATGCTCACCATGCAGTCCGAACGCGGCAAACGCGCGATCATCGGCGAGGCGCATCGCATCCTGAAGCCCGGCGGACTGTACGCGATCCACGAGATGGGGCTCGCGCCGGACGATCTGGACGCATCCGTCAAGGACGCGATCCGCAGGGACCTCGCCCAGGCCATCAAGGTCAACGCGCGGCCGCTGACCGCCGCCGAGTGGCGGACGCTGCTCGAATCGGAAGGATTCGAGGTGCTGTGGACCGGCGTCGAACCGATGGCGTTGTTGAGGGTGCGCCGCAATCTGGCGGATGAGGGCGTGGCCGGTGTGCTGCGTATCGTGCGCAACGTGCTGACGCATCCGGATCTGCGCGCGCGGGTGATGCGGATGCGTCGCGTGTTCGACGCCTACGGCGACGCGCTCACCGGCATCGCGTTCGTGGCACGGCGCACGGATTGACGCGCGTCACCTTCCATACGCGATTACGCTGGTACGGAAGGTGATGGCGCCGAACAAACAACCGAACGAGCACAAGGAGCACGATATGACCGACGACACGCATGATGACCAGTCCCAGCCGATGGTGATGGAGTTCATCGACGATCTCACGCCGATGGTCGAGGTGCAGCCGGAGGCCACGGTCTCGCGCACCGTGATGCAGGTGGAGGGCGCCAACGTGGTGCTGTTCTCCTTCGATAAGGGACAGGAGCTGAGCGAGCACACCGCAGCCATGCCGGTGCTCGTGCAGTGCCTCGAGGGACGGCTCAAGGTCACCGGCGGCGGCAAAACCGTCGATCTTGTGCCGGGCGGCATCCTGCATTTCCCGACCCGCCTGCCGCATGCGGTCTACGCCGAGGAGGCCTCCAAGATGATGCTCATCATGATGCGCCGTTAGGCGCCGGCGGGACGGACGACGGCACCGCCAACGGCCGCGACGATGTGCCGGGATTCGGTTCCGGCATCCGCTCTCCCGAACCGATTCCGGGACCCGCGCGGAGAGCCGAGTTGCGCGATGCGCGATCCCGTGCCATGATGTTCAGGTTGCCTTGGCGCGGTCAAGGCGAACGGCACGGATCCGCATCCGCGTGCCCCGATAGCTCAGTGGTAGAGCACTTCCTTGGTAAGGAAGAGGTCGTGAGTCCGATTCTCACTCGGGGCTCTCTTTACGAGCGACGATATCCGAGGGTTAATAGACAAAACGTGGGTCTTAAATCTGGTGGGAGCCGTTCTCCTGTTTTGTGTGTCGGGGTGCGACTAGCGGTTCGGGTGTTCATCACACCCCGACATGCAAATCCGCAGTAAGCCTTACTCAGGATTTAAGACCCACGTTTTGTCTATTAACCCCGATCCCCTTCCCCCTCAACGCAGCAGGGGCGGGTTTTCGGTTTGAGGGAAACGCCGCTCGAGTGTCTAGTCTCAGCGGATAGTTGACGCGTGTCTCGGGGCATGGTTGACGCCGTGTCCTGGGGCATGGTTGACGGGTGTCCTGGGGCATGGTTTACAGGTCGCCGGTTGTTGACCATGTATGGATACACAGTCACAGCAGCAGTCGGCGCGATCATCCAACCATGATGACGGGGCGGTCCGTAGCGAGTTCCTGCGCAACAAGGCCATCATCAACGCGATCCTGGAGGGGGTTCCGGTGGCGGAGGCGGCCCGCCGCTACGGGGTCACGCGCCAGTGGGCGCACGAGCTGAAACGCCGGTGGAAGCGTGAGGGCGAGGCGGGCCTGTTGCCTCGTTCCCGGCGCGCGCATCGCATCGCGAACAGGACCGACGGGCGGCTCGTGGAGCGGATCGTCACGATCCGCCGTGAACTGG
>NZ_WHZV01000001.1:732865-778732 GCF_010667645.1 Bifidobacterium platyrrhinorum | reverse complement strand
CGCGCCTGCGAATGGGTGTGCTACATGAAAAGCGGATCCCCGGACCCCGCATCGCTGATCAGGCCCGAACACTGGAAGCCCCCGGTCAGCGTCCACGCCCGGGACAAAGGCGGCGACGATTCGTCGAAGCCCTATGACGACGGCATCCAGGCCAATAACCATGACGACCCCGCCAACGAACCCGGCTTCTATATCCGCAAGGGCCACGTCCGTTGACCCGCAGGCCGACGCGCATAGCCGTCATGCATGGAAATCATTGAATACGCCATGCAAGTAGCGCAAAGCCTGATCGACATGATCGCGATCCTCGCTCCTTCCGCGAATGGCAGCACCATGAACATCACCCGCGCCGGCTTCGACCTGGCCTGCGCCATCATCGGCGTCACGGGAATCGTCCATCGGGCTTCGGTCTGGATGCAAAAGGAAAGGAGGCAACGGAAAATCCTGCGACAGCATCCGCATCACGCCCGGGAACTCTAAAACACCACGTTTAGTTCCTATAGGCCCCTACGCGGGGATGATCCCGGCAGACCGCACAAAGGGCACAGCCTGCCGTCGTGCTCCCCGCCTACGTGGGGGTGATTCGATCTTTACGGGTCGGGGTACTAAGACGGCATCCATTGGGAGTGCGTCGCTAGTTGTCTCGTGAGGGATAAAGCAAGGGCCGCAAGCACTTACGATACTTGCGGCCCCTGTCCCTTGCGGGGTGGGCGTACGTCATAAGATGTGCGCCAACATCAACCAAGAGAGATACTACCATGAATGACTATGGTTTCGCATGGTCGCATCCTGACGGGTCCGGCCATGTGCTCCTGGTTCTAGTCGAGCCTGCTCGACTGGAAGTCTACGTGGATGGTGTGCGAATGTTGACACTGAACGTGGGCTAGCATGCCTAGCCCGGTTCGGCTGGGCTATCTCCCTTGGTTACACACTTGGTAGAATCGACCCCACCGAACACAGTAGTGAGGTGGATCATGGATTATGCAATCAAGGATGGCCACGTGGTCACTGATGCAATGTTGGACGAGTGGGCCGAAGCTGCGGATAACGGGGATTACGGCGGGACGCCGGGCCATGTGTTTTCCGGCCCTGTGTTCGATGTTTCGCCGGCTGATCCTGTGAGTCGAACGTTTTCGCTTAGTGTGGACATGTCGGCGATGCTGGATTCCGCGGCGAAGCAGCGTGGTGTGCCCGTGGATATGGTCATGCGTCACGTGTTGATTCGCGAGTTCGCTTCCGCCTGGACTATCTTTTGTCGGCGTGTTGCGGCCTAGTCACGACACGCCGATTTGCTTATCGGGGAATAGATACGCGTTGGTTGTCATCAGGGTGTGTTCCCGCCTCGGTGGAGGTGATTGCAAGGTAGGGTGTAATCATGAAAGCCGAGGTCGTCTCTCTTTTGTTCACGCCGACCGTTTTCGCTCGCGGAGAGGCGTATCTCCGCGAGGGACGGGTTCGTTCCGTGTCCCTGATCGCTCCCGGCTTGTTCCATGGGGAAGTCGAGGGCGGAAGTCTTTATGATGTCGTGATTCATATTGATGATGTCGCCATGCGGTGCACGATTTCGTGCAGTTGTCCGTTTGCGGCGAAAGATAGACATTGCAAGCACTCCGCTGCGGTGATGCTCGCCATCGGTGACGTTGTCGATGACGGTTCGGGAATGGTTCCGTCCCCGCAGAATGGGGCGGACGAGGTATCGGAAATGTGGTTGGACGGCGACCATTCCATACGCACGGACGTCTACGATGAAGTTCGTTCCCGTTTGATTCCATGGTATGGCGAACATGGTCCGTTGCTGGTGTGGGATGAGGCGGTCGTCGAGGACCGTCCGAGGACAATGGCCGGTGATACGGACACGAACAAGCTGCGGTTTCCCGTCTTATCCGAATTGCAGGCCGGACGTATGGCGGAGTCATTCATACAGTCGTTCCTGGAGTCGGGCGGTGCCCGTAATGATGTCGGTCATGCGTTCAAGGGCGCGGACATTGTTCTGGACAATGCGTTGGCGGTTGCGGATCACGGGTCGGCGTTATCCAATGCGTTGCTCGTGATGCGCATCGTGGGCGATTCATTGGAATATGTCGGAGATGGCGGGGAAATCATCGTGAATCAGCTGGAACGCTTGTCATGGAAGGTGAGGCTGCTGGTGGAAAAGGCAGCCGGTGATGAGCGTTCCGGAGCGGGGGAGTGCATGGCTGCGGCCACCGGAATCGTGGATGTTCTCCTCGGCGTTCCCGAGGAACTAGGGGAGAGACTGGGAGTGGCGCTGTTGTCCTTTTCAAGGAGAAGAACGACTCGGAGAATCGCAGACGAGGCGTTGAGCGGATTGGAACGTTCCATGGATGGCGACATCGCAACCCGACGTTCATCACGTCTGTACTCGTATATGTGTCGGCTCAGGCATGATGATCTGCTGCTGTCCGGAGAGCATGACAGGGCGGAGCGTTTCGAATCGGATCACACGGATGATGAGACGATGGCGTGGCTTGCGGCGGTGAGATCGTTGCTGACGGATTCGCCCGATCGGGTTCAGGGGATCATCGACCGGTATCACGCGATGGCTACGGAGTGGGATCTGGATTCGTCGCCGATCCCGTCGTCGCCTTGTACCTGGATGGAACTGTTGGCCGCCGTTGCCCAACGTCGGGGCGATGACGACGCGTTGGAACGATTGCGAACGAAGGCCATATCGGAACAGCATCGGACGTATGTCGGAGATTGGGAACATGAGTGAGTCGCATCCTATTGAAAAAACCATCGGGACGTCGATGAACGACGGCGAGGTGTCGTTATCCCGCCGTGCACGCATGCTGTGGGGCAAAACGGACAGATTCGATGGAAGCCGTTGGCTGCCGCTGTATGTGCATATGGCCGATTCGATCGGCATGGCCGCGCGTCTATGGGATCATTGGATTCCGGACAGCACCAAGGCCATGTTCGTGCGGAGCATCGGTGATGAGATATTGGCCCATCGGGTATATCTGCTGTTGGCCGGTGCGCATGATATCGGCAAAGCCACCCCTGTGTTCCAATCCAAGCCGATACGGTTCGATATCTCGGCTGACGGGACGCCTGCATCGCTGGCTTGGCTTCCGGAGCGGGCGGGACTGCCGATCCGTGATTTCAGTAACCCGAGCCAACCGTCCCACCCGATTGCCGGACAGGCCATCCTCGAACGGCATCTGACCACGACATACGGATGGCCGCTAGGTGTCGCGAGATCATACGCCAGCGTGGTCGGAGGACACCATGGCACTCCGCCCGACGGGCATCGGCTGGATGAGGCCCGGCGTGGGGAACCGATCCGTGTGGGATGGGACGATGAAGCGAAGGATCTATGGGAGCCTGTGCAGCGTGAGCTGTTGGAATTCGTGATTCGACGAGTCGGCTTGTCTCCCGACGACATGGCCCGATTGGGAGCACGGCGGTTGGAAGCATCGTCCGAAGCATTGCTGACGGGCGCGGTGATCATGGCCGATTGGATGGCGAGCAACAGCGATGAAGGCATGTTCCCCTTAATCGCTGTTCCGGGCACATTGAGCGGGTTCGGCGAGACCCAGGACGATGATGTGCATTCCTGGGACGGTCTGCGTCGTCGTGCGGATCGGGCGTGGCGTACTCTGCATCTGTGTACGCCATGGCATCCCGTCGCCGACGACCTGCACATGGACGACTCCACGTTGGATGAATGGTTCAGGAACCGTTTCTCCTTGCCGCAGGGAGCATCCCCGAGACCGGTGCAGCGCGAGGCCGCGACCATCGCCGCACGAACCGACGATCCCGGACTGATGATCATCGAAGCGCCGATGGGGGAGGGGAAAACGGAAGCGGCGCTCGCCGCGGCGGAACTGCTCGCGCAACGGACCGGTTGCGGAGGCGTATGCGTCGCATTGCCCACCATGGCAACCACCGACGCGATGTTCGGCAGGGCGCACGCATGGATCGACTCCTTGCCGACGCAACCGGGAACGGGCGAGAAAACCGTATGGCTCGCGCATGGGAAGGCGCAGCTCAACGAGGAGTTCCGCGGCATCATCGCCGCTTCGCGGAACATGGCGTCGGCCTGGTCATCCATAGACATGGGCGAGGAGAAGACGCGGCGTGACGCGGCATCCCCTGAAACGGTCGTGTCCGAGTGGATGTGGGGACGCAAGAAAGGCGTACTCGCCAACTTTCTGATCTGCACCGTCGACCAGGTGCTCATGGGCGCCCTGCAGATGAAGCACGTCGTGTTGAGACAGCTGGCGCTCGCCAACAAGGTGGTCGTCATCGACGAATGCCACGCCTATGACGCGTACATGCAGGAGTATCTGAAGCGCATCCTCGAATGGCTGGGAGGGTTCCGTACGCCGGTCATTCTGTTGTCCGCCACGCTGCCGGAGCGGCAGCGCAAGGAGATGGCGGAGGCCTATCTGCGTGGGAGGGAGAGTGGCGGACGGGCGAATGCTCCTTCCCCGACACAGGATGGAGGTGCCAAACGTCAGACCCGGTACAGGCGGCGTTCGCGTAGTCGATCCGGTGCCGTCGCATCGAACGTCAACGCGTCGGACGGCAGCTCATCGATTATCGTGGCATCTGATTCCGATACGTCCTGCGAGGAGGCGTATCCGCTGATCACCTATTCATCCGGTGGCCGGTTGCGAATGCAAGCCGTCGAACCGTCCGGCCGGACACTACACGTGATGTGCCGGATGATGCCGGATGACGATGACTCCCTGATTTCCTTGCTTGATGGATTGCTGCGGGACGGAGGTTGCATCGGAATCATCTGCGATACGGTCCCTCGCGCGCAGCACGTGGCGGCGTTGTTGTCCGAACGATACGGCGATGAGCATATTCGTTTGACGCATGCCAGATTCATGGACATGGACCGTATGGACAACGAGCGTGAGCTACGTGAATTGCTTGGACCACGAAGCACATTGGTGAACGGACGACGTCCCGAACGGCTGATCGTCGTCGGCACACAGGTGCTTGAACAATCGTTGGACATCGACTTCGACGCGCTGATCACCGACATCGCTCCGGTCGACCTGCTTATGCAGCGGCTGGGACGTGTGCACCGCCACGTGCGAGGAGCCGGTCAGCAGGATAGGCCCATACCGCTTCGTGCCGCATCCTGCCATATCCGTGGCATCACCGAATGGGATGCGGGCATCCCCCGATTCGATGGCGGCGTACGGACCGTTTACGAGGAGGCCTCGTTATTGGAAACTCTGGGAGTGCTGGGATTGGGTGCTCCAGGTGCATCGATGGAGGCGTCCCTGCCCAAGGACATCGCGTCCACCGTACGACTGGCGTACGGCGAACGCGTGGAAGAGACGATTCCCGAGGCATGGCGTGAATCGTATGCGAAGGCCGTCGTTTCGCGTACGGACACGCAGACGAAGAAGCGCGAACGCGCGCGGCATTATCGCATCAAGTCGTTGCAGGGCATGATCGGCGAGGAGGAGACTCTTGTCGACTGGTTCAAAACCACGGCGATCGATGATGTCGATGACGACAAAGGGCAGCGTGCGGTGCGCGACACGCAGGAGACGGTCGAGGTCATGCTGTTGCGCCGGGACGGTGATTCCATCCGTTTGCTGCCATGGGTGGGGGATAAGCAGCATGGCATTGAACCCGGTGCCACAGTGCCTGCGGATTCGGTTCCGAATGATCGTTTGGCCTTGCTCATCTCCCAATGCTCCGTGCGCCTGCCGATTGTGATGAGTGGATATGAAGACGGGGATATCGATGCGCTTATTGGCGCTCTGGAACATGGGTGCGATGCTGAAACCGAGATGTGGAAGGGGTCCCCATGGCTTGCCGGGCGACTCGCCATTTTCCTGGAGGGTGACGGGAACAGCGGCCTTATGACTTCGATGAATGGTTTCGTTGTCCGGTACGACCGCCGTGCCGGATTGTCCGTGGAACGGGAGGGTGATCAATAGGTCGGTGGTGACGACGAAAATGGGATCGTCCCTCCGCTGAGGGATGACCCAGTGAGTGGGCAAGATTATGTGGTGTTCCTCATTGTGATGGGGAAAGGGGTTATACAAAATCTTGACCACTCACGTTGACTTTTTTACGAAGACAAGTTATCCTGAATCACGTCAAGTCAACCGGAGTCGTCACCGAAGACGACGGGAAGGATCGGCGAAAGGACATGACGGACGATTCCCATATGCGAGGATTCAATCTTCTCGATGAACCTTGGATGCCATGTGTGCTCGTGGACGGCGACGTCAAGGAATTCTCCATACGTGACGTCTTGGGCAAAGCCGCGAGCATCCGCTCGATTTCCGGCGACCTTCCGCAGCAGACCATACCGTTGGAACGCCTGTTGCTGGCGATTCTGTATTGTGCGTACTGCGATCCGGAAGCCGGTCGTGGGCGGATGCGGGATGAGTGGCGCAGAATGTGGGATCGTGCATCGTTCGATGCGGACGTCCTTGAGAGATACTTCGATGAATTCCATGACCGGTTTTATCTGCTCGATCCGAAATGCCCGTTCTATCAGGTTCCCGGTCTGACGTACAGCGGCAAGAAAGCGTATGACCCCATCAGCGAGATGATTGCGGACGTGCCGAAGCCGGACAAGTTCCTGTTCTCCATGCGGTCGGCCGAATCATTGGAGTCCGTCGATCTTGCCCAAGCGGCCCGCTGGCTCGTGTTCCTGCAGTCGTACGACACCGCCGGCATCAAGACGCCGGTGGCAGGCAACACGCATGTCAATAAGGGGAAGGTGTACGCGCCCAAAGGCATGGCGGGCACCGGATGGCTGGGCGTCCTGGGGCCGGTAATGGTTGAGGGCGACAACCTGTTCCGCACGTTGATGCTGAACTGGTGCCTGTATGACGCCGGGAACAATTCGGTGAGGATGTTCGGCAATGAGGATGACGTGCCTCCATGGGAGTTCGAGGAGTCGTCAGGCCCGGATATCACGGTGCGCACATCCTTCACCGGTCCGGTGGATGCGTTGACGTTCCAGTCCCGGCGGCTGCGGTTGGTGCCGAATGAGGATGGCAGCCGCATCGTCGGCATCGTGAACTGCTACGGTGACGTCATCGCGTCATACAACACCGACGAATGCGAGAAGATGACGGCCTGGCGACTCAGTGTGCCGCAGCAGAAGAAACTCGGCCTGTCTTCCCCGCCGCTCATGCCGGTCACCCATGATGCGGGCAAGGCGCTTTGGCGTGGTCTGGCTCCTATGGTCGCGGTGGGCGAGTCGGATCTGCGCCCCGGCGTCATCCGATGGGTCGAGGAGCTGCAACGTGAGGGGTGTCTGAGCGAGGATCACCTGTTGTCGACGTTCTCCGTCCATGCGCAAGGCATGACCTACGGCACCCAAAGCAGCGTGTACGAGACCGGAATCGACGACGTGTTGCAGTTGCCGTTGGCCTTCGCCCGCAAGGATTACGAGGCGATCAATGCGGCCGTGCACGTCATCGACAAAACGCGTGAGGCCGTGGATGTCACGCTGACGAACTACGTGCATAATCTGCAGGTCTCCGCAGGGAGCCGTATGACCGGCGGACGTTCGCAGGCGGCTTCGGAACGTGTCCGAGAGAACGCCTACTCACGTCTGGACGGATTATTCCGCGACCGATTGGCCGGATTCACCCCGGACAAGGATTATGAGTCCTATCGTGACGAATGGCTCGACGATGTGCATCGGGTGCTGCTTGCCATTGGAGACGAATACCTATCGGACGGCAACGTGTCGGCGTTCGCCGAACATGATACGGGCAGGTTGGGCATGATGACCGCCGCCCGGGCACGGCGATTGTTCCTAGGCGGCCTGAACAAGACATTGGGCGGATTCTCCACCGATATCGAGATTGACAGGAAAGGAGCACGATGATGAGGCGGTTCTTCTCCCGTGACGTGGCGAAGGATCTGGGATACTTCGTCAACGGCAGGATCTTCAAGCTGCAGAACGAATACACCAGGCGGGACGGAGGCACGCCGTCGTCCCGGGCGGCGCTCGCCCGGTTGCGACGGGACCTCGACGGCGGCGCCCCCGTGTGGATGTCGATCGGTGCGGATCTGTTCGAGGACTGGCCGCAGACCCTGCCCTCCGCCGAAGAGGATCCGGCTGCGCTTCGTGCTGCGAAAACCGCGTTGGAATTGTACGCACTCCATCAGCAATCCAGAAGGAGCGGCGTCGCGCAGGGGGCGGAGGATGCGGGCAAAAATCGCATGACCTTCGGTCGTGCATGCAGGCTCATCAACCCTGATACGGAACATGCAAACGGCGTGAAACGTCGTCTGCAGGCCGTTGAAGCCGCTCCGGACTTCAATGGTGTGGTGCGCAACGTGCGGTCGCTGATCATGCTGATGCGGACCGCCGGCGATGGGGCGATCACGCTTGATTATCGCTCTCTCGCGCAGGATCTCTATCAGATTCAGTTCCCGGAAGCCCGCGGCGAGGTGTTCATGCGCTGGAGCATGGATTATTCCTCCGATGCGGGCACGCGGTCGCGGCGTTCCTAAACCCATACCGTCGGACCTATGCCGGCGGGACGGCCATACGCCACCCGAAGCCCATGCAACAACGATCATTGAAACCCATGAAGGAAAGGACCACCATGTTCATCGACCTGTATGACCTGCAGAACGTGCCACCGAGCAACATCAACCGTGACGACACCGGCAGCCCGAAGACCGCGCATTACGGCGGCACGCTGCGTTCGCGTGTATCCTCTCAGGCCTGGAAGCGCGCCATGCGCGAGATGTTTCCCGATCTGCTGGATTCCAGCCGCCTCGGCGTGCGCACCAAGGGCGCGGTCTCGCTGATCCGCGACGCGATCATCGCCAAGAGGCCCGATCTCGCCGATGACGCAGAGATGTTGGCGAAATGCGCATTGTCCGCGACCGGCGTCGACGTCAGGGAATCGGACCGTGCAGGCAAGGACAAAGGCACGTTGGCCACGGGATACCTGATTTTCATCGCGCACCGTGAGATCGAGCAGCTGGCCGACGTGGCGATCGGATGGCAGGATTCCGGAATCGATGTGACCGGCAAACCGTCCGCCGCGATGAAGAAGGAGGTCGGAGCGGTGTTCCATGGCACCCAGGCCGTCGACATCGCCCTGTTCGGCCGTATGCTCGCCGACGCCCCCGACCTCAACACCGACGCCTCGGCGCAGGTCGCCCACGCGATCTCCGTGGACACGATCACCCCCGAATACGATTACTTCACTGCCGTCGACGATTGCGCCTCGGACGACAACGCCGGCGCCGCCATGATCGACACCGTCGGGTTCAACTCGTCCACGCTGTACCGGTACGCGACGTTGGACGTCGACTCGCTGTACGAGCAGCTGCGGGACGTGACGGCCGCCGTCGAAGGCGCCGCGGCGTTCGTCGAGGCGTTCATCCGCTCCATGCCGACCGGCAAGCAGAACGCCTTCGCCAACCGCACATTGCCGGGAACCTGCGTGGTGATGCTGCGGGACGCCCAGCCGATCAACGTCGTGGACGCATTCGAGGACCCCGTTCGAGGCGAGGCCGGATCGTCGGTCTCCCGTCAGGCCGCCGTACGACTCGGGCGCAAACTCAAGCTCGTGCAGGACGCCTACGGCGAGCAGCCGGTGCAGGCGTGGAACGTCACCACGGACGAACCGGTCGACGAACTGGACGAGGTGAGTGCGCACGTGACGTTCCCCGCACTGCGATCAGAACTGAAGGAAGCCCTGACGCAGGCGCTGTCCGGCCGGGAGTGACCATGAGCGTATTGCTGTTGCAGCTCGCGGGGCCATTGCAGTCCTGGGGTGATTCGTCGCGGTTCGTGCGCAGGGAGACCCGCACCGAGCCGACGAAAAGCGGGGTGATCGGACTGCTTGCCTGCGCACAGGGACGTGTCCGCGAAGACCCGATCGAGGATCTGCTGAACCTGTCGTTCGCTGTACGCGTCGAGCAACGCGGGCGAATCGTAACGGATTTCCAGACGGAGAAATCCCTGACCCGGAAACGCAATTCCCGCGAATACGAGAAGACCATGCCGCTGACCTACCGGTACTATCTGGCCGATGCGCGGTTCCTGGTCGCATTGGGGGCGGAGCGGTCCGTACTCGAAGCGCTCGACCAGGCGCTGCGGTCGCCCCGATGGCCGCTGTACCTGGGCAGGCGGTCCTGCCCGCCCGTGTTCCCCGTCACCTTGGGCATCCACGATGAGTATGACGATGTCCGTCAGGCGTTGGAACGGGAGCCGTGGCGTGCCTCGGCATGGTACCGACGCCGGTACCCGGACCAGACGTTGGAGATCGTGTGCGACGCGTCCCAGAACGAACCGTCCGCGACGCAGGCGGATTTGCCGGTGACGTTCAGCCAGACGGATCGACGGTACGCGGGACGGGCGGTCCATCGCTACCGGATCGACAATCCCGGAACCGGGGGAGGGGCGCATAGGTCGACGGCCCGGGGTGGGACCTCCGCACCGCCGACCTTCGACGCCACCGGCGACGACGACCCCATGAACTTCGCATAGGAGCCAATCATCATGTTCATTTCACGTGTGCCATTGAACATGGCCAGAGAAGGCGCGAGACAGCTGATCGCATCGCCGTATCGTACCCATGCCGCGGTGGAGGCCGCGTTCCCGCCCGGAGCCGTCCGCGACGGGGAAGAGGGTCGTATCCTATGGCGGTTGGACACGTTGGCGAACGATCAAGGCGTCTGGCTGTACGTGGTCAGCCCGGAGGCCCCCGACCTCACGCATATCATCGAACAGGCTGGATGGCCGATGCACGTGCAATGGGAAAGCAAGAACTACGCGCCGCTGCTGTCGCGCATCGCGGTCGGACAGCACTGGCAGTTCCGTCTGAGGGCCAATCCGGTGCGCCGGGCCCGAGTCGACAAGGGGCGCAACCCCAAGCCGAACGGTGAAGGCATCGTCGGCAAACTGCAAGGGCACGTCACCGTCAGCCAGCAGTGTGACTGGCTAGTTTCCCGTGCGGAGGCGCATGGTTTCGAGCTTCTGTCCGACGACAACGGGGACCCCTCGGTGATCGTCAGTCAGCGGCATCGGGAACGGTTCACGCGCGAAGGCCGGACGGTGACCCTGACCACCGCGGTATACGACGGCAGGTTGACGGTGACCGACGCCGATCTGTTCCGCCGCACGCTCTGTCACGGTCTCGGCCGGGCGAAGGGATTCGGGTGCGGCCTGCTGACCGTCGCCCCCATCAGGGAGCCGCGGACATGAGCGCCAAACGCGCGGTCCCCGGCTCGTCTCCTCCCGAACTTGCGGAGCTTGTGCGGGTCGAGGACCGGTTGTCGTTCGCCTACTTCGAACGCTGCGTGATCAACCGTGCGGACAACGCCATCACCGTCACCGACGAGACAGGGACCATGCACGTTCCCGCCGCCGCGT
The DNA here is from genome assembly GCF_010667645.1 of Bifidobacterium platyrrhinorum. GTDB lineage: Bacteria > Actinomycetota > Actinomycetes > Actinomycetales > Bifidobacteriaceae > Bifidobacterium > Bifidobacterium platyrrhinorum. The sequence continues at coordinate 767,370 of NZ_WHZV01000001.1, read as the reverse complement.
TGAGCGTGCTGATGCTCGGGCCGGGCGCTTCGGTCACGCATCCGGCGATGACGGTGATCGGGGAAAACGGCGCCACCGTGATCTGGGTGGGGGAACGCGGCGTGCGCATGTACGCGTTCGGCAAACCCCTGACCCATTCATCCGCGCTTCTGCAACGACAGGCGCGAATGGTGTCGAACACGAGATCGAGACTCGCGGTGGCGCGTAGGATGTACCAGATGCGGTTTCCCGACGAGGATGTCAGCGGATTGACCATGCAGCAGTTACGCGGACGTGAGGGGGCGCGCGTGCGTCGCGTGTACCGTGAATGCTCGGCGCGCACCGGCGTGGAATGGGACAAACGGACCTACGACCACGATGACTTCGATTCGGGTACCGAAATCAACAAGGCGTTGTCCGCCGCCCACACGTGCCTATACGCATTGGCTCACGCCGCGATCGTGGCGCTTGGCTGTTCGCCGGGACTCGGTTTCGTGCACGTCGGCCATGAACGGTCGTTCGTCTACGACATCGCCGACCTGTATAAGGCGGAACTGTCCATCCCGGTCGCGTTCGAAACGGCCGCGATGCAGCCCGATGACATCGGCTCCGCCACCCGTCGACGCATGCGGGATTCCGTTTACGACCTGTCGATCATGAAACGCATGGCACGTGACATCCGTGGCCTGCTTTGCCCCGATGACGAGGAGCTGGGAGCCGGCGGCGGCGATGAATCCGACCATGTGGGATTGTGGGACGGCAAGGACGGTGAAGTGGCCGCCGGCGTCTCCTACGGGACCGACGAGTTCACGGACGATGACGAGTGGTGATGCCGCGAGGAGGGTGATTCGATGGTGGTGATCGTGCTGACCGCTTGCCCTGTGGGGCTGCGCGGGGACCTGACCCGCTGGCTGCTGGAGATATCGGCGGGTGTGTTCGTCGGCCATGTGAGCGCGAAGGTGCGCGATCGCCTGTGGGAGCGGATCGTCGACATGATTCGCGACGGTCGTGCGATCATGGTGTATTCCGCACGCAACGAGCAGCACTTCGCCTTCCGTGTGCATCGTGCCGACTGGATACCCGAGGACTGCGATGGGTTGGAACTCATCAAACGTCCCAAAGACAGCGCCCAATCCGGGACCGGCGCACGCAGGAAAGGCTGGAGCAATGCCAGCAAATGGCGCGCGGCGCGGAAATTCGGTTGAGAGTCACGGTTCCGGGCGGGATTGACGTAAAGTATCATGCAGCGTCATTCAATGGAATGCTACCTAAGGAGCAACAACAATGCCGAATCGAGCGGAACGTCGTGCCAGAGCCAAGGCCGACCGCAGGGGAATCCCGTCGCAGTACGATTCCACGCGCGGCCGTGGCCGTTCGGGCATGATCGACGAATACCAGCTGCAGGAGCGTTCCCGCAGGCTGCAGGAGGGCGGTGATCTGGGGCCGTGGAAGCCGTCCGGCGGCGCCATCGCCGAAACGGACACCACGCTGACCGCCAACCCGAACTACCGCAACCCGCGTGCGTTCAAGGCGCCGCATTCCGTGCGCCAGTGGTTCCGTGTGGGCAGCTGGACGCTGATCGCGCTGTCCATCATCGCCTTCTTCGTGGTCATGTGGCTGCCGAGCCACCCCATGTGGCTGATCATCACCGTGTCCGCCGTGTTCATCGTCGGCGTGGTGAGCCTGTTCTTCACCGCTGGCGATTCGAAGCACAACCCGAACCTCGACGAGAACGGCACCGCCGTCTGACGTACGTCCGCATGTCGCCACGACAGACCCGGTGCGGCCTGCCGGTATGGCCGGTGACGATACGGGAAACGGAACGAAACGCACGACGAAAGTCGTGCGTTTTCCGTATGTCGTGCCGTAAAGTTGGTTGTGCTTGAGTTTTCCGGATGGAAAGAGAGGTAGCAGACCAATGAAGGTTGACATTCTGACCCGAGAATACCCGCCGCACGTCTACGGCGGCGCCGGCGTGCACGCCGAGGAGCTGTCCAAGGTGCTCGCCGAGCGCGTCGACGTGACCGTGCGTGCGTTCGATGGTCCCCGCGACGAAGCGGACATCCCCGCCATCCCGAACGCCGCCGAGGCGAAGGGCTCCCTCAAAGTCGTCGGCTACGATACTCCTGCCGAACTGAAGGACGCGAATCCCGCGCTGAAGACCTTCGGCGTCGACCTGCAGATCGCCAACGACGTGGACGCCGACATCGTCCACGCGCACACCTGGTACGCCTGCCTCGCCGGCTATACGGCCAAGATGCTGCACGGCACGCCTCTGGTCATCACCGCGCATTCGCTCGAACCGTTCCGCCCGTGGAAGCGCGAGCAGCTTGGCGGCGGCTACAACCTGAGCTCCTGGGCCGAGAAGGAGGCCTATGAGCACGCCGATCGCGTCATCGCCGTGTCCGGCGGCATGCGCGAGGACATCCTCACCGCCTACCCGAACCTCGAACCGGACAAGGTCGTCGTCGTGTACAACGGCATCACCATGTCCGAGTTCGCCACCCCGGCGGACGACGATCCGGGCTGGAAGGTGTTCGACCGCTACCACATCGACCGCTCGAAGCCGACCCTGCTGTTCGTCGGCCGCATCACCCGCCAGAAGGGTCTGCCGTACCTGCTCAAGGCTCTGCACTTCGTCGATCCGGGCGTCCAGGTCGTGCTGTGCGCCGGCGCTCCCGACACCCCGGAGATCATGGAGGAGGTCAAGAACTCCTTCGCCGAGCTCGACGAGAAGCGCGGCAACATCATCTGGATCGAGGAGATGCTCCCGAAGAACGAGCTCTCCGCGCTGGAGCACGGTTGCGACGCGTTCATCTGCCCGTCCATCTATGAGCCGCTCGGCATCGTCAACCTCGAGGCCATGGCGTGCGGCCTTCCGGTCGTCGCCTCCGCCACCGGCGGCATCCCCGAGGTCGTCGTCGACGGCGAGACCGGCTACCTCGTGCCGATCGACCAGCTGCGCGACGGCACCGGCACCCCCACCAACCCGGACAAGTTCGTGCACGACATGGCCGACGCGATCAACAAGGTCATGGCCGACCCGGAGCTCGCGAAGAAGATGGGACAGGCCGGCTACGAGCGTGCCCGCGACGTGTTCAGCTGGGAGTCCATCGCCGACGCCACCGTCAAGGTCTACGAGGACGTCCTCGCCGAACAGAAGTAAAACCATCAATGGCCTCCCTCCGATGGGGGAGGCGGCACGCGAAGCGTGACGGAGGGAGAGATGCGGCGCTCAACGGGAGCCGCATCTCTCCCTTGGCTTTCCATACTTGACGGCTCCCCGTTCGAGGGAGCCGATTTTTCATTCACCGAGGAGATCCGCATGACCGACAATGTCGTACTCCAACTCGAAAACGTCGAATTCCGCCGCAACCGCCGCGTCATCATCACCGACGTGAACCTGACGATCCGCGCGGGGGAGCGGTGGGTCCTGTTCGGGCCGAACGGCATTGGCAAATCCACGGCCGTCGGCATGCTCGCCACGCGCACGTTCCCGTCCGAAGGACGCGTGTTCATCCTCGGCCATCAGCTCGGTAAATACGACGTGTTCAAGCTGCGCACGCGCATCGGCCTCGCCTCCGCCGACCTGGGCCGCCAGTTTCCCGAATTCGAGGATCCGCTCGATGCGGTCGTCACCGGACTGAGCGCCGTGACCGGCCGTTGGCGCGACACGTACACCGAAGCCGAATATGCGCGCGCCCGCGGCCTGCTGCGCGACTTCCGGGTGAGCTACCTCGAAGGCAAGGAGATGTGGAGGCTTTCGGAGGGCGAACGCACGCGCGTGCTCATCGCGAGGGCGCTCATGGGAGACCCGGAGCTGCTCATCATGGACGAGCCGACCACCGGTCTCGACCTGGGCGGCCGTGAACAAGTGATGCGCACGCTGAGCCGCATCGGCGAGGAGAACTCCGACCGCGCGGTCGTGCTCGTCACGCACCGTCTGGAGGAGATTCCCGCCGGATTCGACCACATCGCCATCATGGGCAGGAAGCCGATCCCCGCCGAGGACGCGACCGAGGACGGCGTCGACTCGATGGGCAACCCCGGCGCCGGCACCATCGTCTACACCGGCCCGCTCGAGCAGGGACTGACCGACGAACGCCTCTCCGACCTGTTCGGCATGCCCATCGAAGTCGAACACTCCCACAACCGCTGGGCCGCCTACGCGGTGTGACGCATGCCGGCGTATCCCGTATGAGGTGTAGTCTCAAATATTCTTGTCAAATGAGAACGGAGGGCTGATGCCGGGAGCGTATGGTAGCGAGATCATGCGGGAGGGGCAACGGTACCGCCTCTCGTTCACGGTCGGCGGACTGCTTGCCCCACAGGGGCGTATCCTCGCTTCGCTATTCATGGCCGACGGCGGTTCCTCCGGTGATCTCCATGCGCCGGGGGCCGAGTTGGGGGAGCGCATCGCGTGTATCCGCCAGCGAGCCATCGACGGGGACGTCCTCGCCATCCGCACGCATGCGGCGAACGTCCGCATGGTGCGTGAGGTGCTCAAGCGTCTGAGCGCGCTCACCGAAAGGGAACTGCGGTATCTGGCCGCCGCCGGGACACCGATGGATGATTGCCGTGCGCTGATGTGGTTGGCGATGTGCCGCTACTACGCCATCGTGGGCGAGTTCGCCGACGAGGTGCTGCGCGACCGGTATCTCATGGGCATGCCGACTGTTACCCGCGGCGACCACGACCGGTTCATCCTCGCCAAGTCCATGTGGCATCCGGAACTGGAGGAGCTCAGCCCCGCCACTGCGGGCAAGCTCCGTTCGAACGTGTTCAAGGCGATGGGTGAGGCCGGATTGGTGGAGAAAACCGACGGCACGCTGCTGCCTTCCCTGCTTGGCGCGCCCCTGACCGCTATTCTTGAGTGCAGGCCGGAATCGTTCGCGTATTTCCCGATCAGGGAACACTGAACGAACATCGAGCGGGCATCGGACACGAACCATCGATTCCGGGCATGAGATCATCCGGCGAGAGGAGACGGACGGTAATGGCATTCGGCGATGCCGCACGGCGACGGCCGCAGAGCATCGAGCGGGACTTCGACGCCCTGTTCAGGTACATGCGGTCCAAACGGTTCCGCAACGGCGAGGACACCGGTGGCGAGCCGGCGGACTACATCTACGCCTACCATCCGGAGAAGGAGCTGGAGGTCGCACGCCGCATCCCGCTACTCGTAAGCCGGTTGCAGGGCATGGACCCTGTGGACGCCGATGACACCGCTCCGGCCGTGCTGGTCATCGACCTGTACGAGCTGGCTATGCAGGTTATGAAGGACGACGACGTGTTCGACGCCGCCGTCGAACAGGAACCAGACATGCATGGTGATGAGGAGGAGGGGGTCGACGGTGACGAGTTCTATCAAGCGCTTGCCAACATGCTCGACCCCGATGGCGACGGTCTGAAGGACGCGTTGAAGGATCGGTATCGGCGGGCGAACGAGCATGACGAGGCGGATCTCGTGTTCGTGATCGGCGTGGGACGGGTGTACCCGTACATCCGCGCGCATGCGCTGCTCGCCAGTCTTCAGAAGATCATGCCGGAGCATACGCCCGTGGTGTTGTTCTTCCCGGGGACCTATGAGAAGACGGCGTCGACCGTGTCGGTGATGCGCCTGTTCGATCGTCTCGAAGCGGACAACTACTACCGGGCGTTCAGTCTCAACACCGCGATTCAGGAAGGAGCCGACGCATGAGCGACATGGGCAAGGACACCGGCGACGCATTGCAGTTGAGGGACGTCTTCGTCAAGAACATCGACGACAAGATCGATGGTGTCATCAAGGCTGGCGACGACAGCAACCTCGTCGACGAGGTGCGCGAATACGTGCTGACCAATGAGATTCAGACCAATCTCGAACGGTTCCTCGACGCATACAACGATCCGTTCGCCGATTACACGAACGGCGTATGGATCTCGGGCTACTTCGGCTCGGGTAAGTCGCACCTGTTGAAGATGCTCTCCCACATCCTTGGCGACGTCCCCGCGGCTGCGGCCTCGGCCCCGCTCCCGGACGGCGGAGAGCCATTGAGCCGGGCGCAGGTCATCGACATCATGAAATCCAAGGCCGGGGACGCCGGGAACCATGAGCTCGAAGGACTGCTGGATGCGAATGCGTGCATCCCCGCCACGTCATTGCTGTTCAACATCGACAGCAAGGCGCAGCGGGGCAGCAGGACGGCGCTGCTGGACGCATTCATCCGCGTGTTCGATGAGGCTCGCGGCTACTACGGCGCCAACAAGTACGTGGCGAAGATGGAGCATGATCTCGAAGCGAACGGTCGTCTGGACGAGTTCGCGCGCCAGTTCGAGACCATCGCCGGCAAACCATGGTCGAAGGGCCGCGTGCAGGCTGCGTTCTCCGGCGCGAAGATCGACAAGGCGTTCGCCGCCGTCACGGGAGACGAGGTCAACGGCATTCTCAAGGACTACCAGCGACAATACAATCCGACCATCGCCGATTTCGCCGACGACGTGGATGACTGGCTGCGGCATCAGCCGGACGATCATCGTCTGGTCTTCCTTGTGGACGAGGTCGGTCAGTTCGTCGGCACCGATACCGACCGCATGCTCAACCTGCAGACCGTGACGGAGGAGCTGTTTTCCCGCACGAAGGGCCGCGCGTGGGTGATCGTCACCTCCCAGGAGGACATCGACTCCGTGATCGGCGACCGTACGGTCAGCCAGGGATTGGATTTCACGAAGATCAAAGGACGCTTCGCCGTCAACCTGAAACTCTCCAGTGCGGATGCCATCGAGGTCATCCAGAAGCGTCTGCTCACCAAGAACGAGCGGGGCGAAACGGCCGTAGGGGAACTGTGGAGGGAACACCGTGACGAGCTCGACGCCCTGTTCACCTTCCAAGGTGATGGTGCGCGACAGTTCAACAACCGTCGGTTCGGCACCGAGGAGGATTTCACCGCCACCTACCCGTTCGTCAACTACCAGTTCACGCTGTTCCAGGATGCAATGCGCGGCATGAGCGCCGCCGGGTTCTTCGAGGGGCAGCATCGTTCGGTGGGCGAACGTTCGCTGCTGTCCACCGTCAGCAGCGCGCTCGTGGAACGCAAGAACGATATGGTCGGTGCCCTCATGCCGTTCAGCGCCTTGTATGACGGCATCGCCGGCACCATCCAGAGCTCGGTGAACCATCGCATCAACGAGGTGGAACGCGAGCTCGGTTCCGAGACCCGCGAACTGGCGTTGCCGTTGCTCAAGGCGCTGCTGCTGGTCAAGCACGTCAAGGGGTTCAAGGCCACCGTGCGCAACCTGCGCATTCTCATCCTTGGCCGTTTCGGCGAGGATCTGCCCGAGCTGGAGCGGCGCATCCAGGACACGCTGGACTTACTGGAACGTCAGAACTACGTGCATCGCACCGGAGACTTGTACGAATATCTGACCAACGACGAGCAGGAGGTCGAAAGCGAAATCAGGAACCTCGACATCGAGGACCGGCGAATCCGCGAACGGTTGGGCAGAATCGTCGAGGAGACGATCGGCCAGCCGGTCGTGGAATACGGGTCGGGACGGAACAGGACGAAATTCCGCTACGGTCTGATCGTCGACGGCGTGGCGCAGGGCAAGTCGTACCCGATCATGCTGCACGTCGTCACCCCAATGGTCGATCTTCCGCAGGATGTCAAGATTCTGCGCTCGTCAGGCGAACGCGGTGAGCTGCATGTGATTTTCGACGAGGATGCTTCCAAGCTTATGCGCGACCTGACCATGGTCGAACGCACGGAGAAGTATCTGCGTCTGCACGCCAACGAGCAGGGGGCGCGCAAACGCATCATCGACGACAAGCGCGGCGATCTCGGGGCCATGTACCAGGAGCTGAAGGCGACGGTGGCCCAGGCGTTGCGGTCCGCTGCCATCGCCTATAACGGTGCCGTGCTGGAAACGAAGATCCGTCAGGATGCGGCGGGCATCGTCACGGAGGCGATGCAGACGCTGATCGGACGCCTCTATACCAATCTCGGCATGGTGGAGGGCCTCGCCTACGCCGAAAAGGACCTGCCCGGCGTGCTCGCCGACGCGTCCGTGCCGGTCGATGCCTCCCAGCTGTCGATTGGCGCGGGCGCTGACACCGTGCGGAACCGTCTGGATTCGCCGGCGCAGGATGTGTTCGATTACGTGGCCGGTCAGGCTCGCCGCAACCTCGCGTCCACCGTGCGCGACGTCACCCGCCATTACGAGGACGAACCGTATGGCTGGCCGTTCACGGTCACGCTCGCCTGCCTGTGTCATCTGGTCGGTTCCGATCGTATCCGTCTGATGATCGACAGCAGGCGCGTGCCCCGCACCGACGTGGTCAAGAGCCTGATCAACCAGAAGACGGCGGAAAGCGTGCTCGTGGAGATTCCGAAACGCCACGACGCCGCCAAACTGAGGGAGTTGCGCGAGTTCGCCGCCGACTATCTCGGCATGGCCGGGGACAGGCTGCCGTCGGACGCGGAGGATATGGCCCGGGCCATCAAGGAGGGGCTGCTCGCCGAAGCGCATGCGATCGAGACCCTTCGGGCCGCCAACGGCCGGTTTGGGTTCGTCGCCTCGTTGGACGGGCCGCTTAAGCGCATCAGGGACGTGGCCGCCAAATCCGAGGAATGGATTCTGGAATCCTTCCCCTCGGACGACGAGGACGACGGCACGGAACGACTGCTCGACGACAAGGAGGATGTGGTCGACCCGATCCGCAAGGTGCTCAACGGCAAGCAGCGTGACGTGCTGTCCGATGGGCTGGATTGGATCGCGTCCAACGATCCCAACTTCACGCTCGCCCCCACGGAACTGCAGCAGGAGCGTGACGCGGTACGCGCCATCGCGGACGATCCGAAGCTGTTCCAGGACAATAAGGTCAACGTGTTCCGGACCCGGTTGACCGCATTGCAGGAGCATCTCGCCGGTTTCGCGGATAAGGAGCGCGGGCGCGCCGCGGATGTCGTCGCTCGGGTGCGCGAGACCCTTACCGGCAGTGACTCCTACCGTGCCGCCCGCGAGGGTGTGCGTCGGGAGGCCATGCGCTCGCTGGATGAGGCGACGGCGAAGATCCGGGATGCGAAGTACGTCGCCGACATCCGTCAGACCGCGGATCATGTGCGCGACGACCTGTCTCTGAAGTTGTTCAACCGGTTGGATGCGGCGAAGGAGAAGCCGGAACCGGTCGCGGTCGCGCCGTCCGCCGGTGCGCCGAAGCACGCGTCGGCGTCACAGGCCGAATCCGAAGTCTCGGCCGGGTCGGCCGAACCGGGCGCATCGTCCTCTTCGGCCGATGAAGGTTCGCGTCGGCCGGACTCCGAACCGTCCGACCGTTTCATCCGCGTCACGCCGCCGCGTTCCAAGTCGATGCTGTGCACCGAGGCCGACGTGGATGAGTTCCTCGACACATACCGTCGCAAGCTCATCGCCTCCATCAAGGAAGGAAAGAGAATTCTGCTATGAACACGAACAGGTTGCAGGGGTTCGCGGCTGAGGCTCGCGTGGAGCTCATCAGGGCGGTACGGGCCAAGCTGGATGCGGCGATGGAACCGGATTCGGCGGCGCGGGTGGACGATCCGGGCGCGTTCGCGAGACTTCAGGAGGAGATCCGGGGCAACGGCGGCGGCGAGCAAGGCCGTGCGAGGACGGCGGAACGTCACGCCTACCGCTGGTTCAACCGGATTGTCGCGTTGCGCTACATGGACGCGAACGGGTTCACGTCGCCGCACGTGGTGTCCGGCGACGACGCGGACAATCCGAACGCGCTGCCGGAGGTGCTCTCGGCGGCGAAACGCGGCGAGTTCGACGAGGACGTGTTCGGTTCGGGCGTGGGCGCGAAGACGAAAGTCGTGCCCACGATCGTCGCGTTGCTGGACGGTTCGAAGCCCAGCAACGATCCGCAGGGCGATGCGTACGGCCTGCTGCTGCGCGCGTACTGCGACTACTGGCACCGGTTCCTGCCGTTCATGTTCGACGAGGCGGGTGCGGCAGACGGCATTCTCATGCCCGCCGATCTGCTCGCCTCCGACTCCATCCTGCGCAAGGCCGTCACCGCGATGACCGTCGCCGACTGCGTGGGCGACGAGGACCGGGGCAACGTGGAGATCATCGGCTGGCTCTACCAGTTCTACATCGCCGACCGCAAAGACGAGGTGATGGCCGGCTTCAAGAAGTCGAAGAAAGCCGGTGCCGCCGAAATCCCCGCCGCCACCCAGCTGTTCACCCCCGATTGGATCGTCCGGTACCTCGTCCAGAACACGGTCGGCCGCCTGTGGACCCAATCCCACCCCGAATCGCAGCTGTGGCGGAACTGGGAGTACTACATCGCACCGCAGGACGGGGAGGCGGCTGAGGAGACGCTTCATATCGATTCCCCCGAGGAGCTCACCGTCTGTGACCCCGCCTGCGGCTCTGGTCACATGCTCACCTACGCGTTCGACCTGCTCTACGACATCTATGACGAGGGTGGATACTCCGCCAACGAGATTCCCGGATTGATCCTCAAGCACAACCTGTATGGCATGGAGATCGACGAACGTGCGGCGAACCTCGCCGCTTTCGCCTTGACGATGAAGGCGCGCGGCCGCTACCGCCGCTTCTTCCGCAAGGGCCGTCAGGTCCAGCCCAACATCCAGCGCATCACCCCCGAGCACTTCACTGAAGCGGAGGTCGAAGAGCTCAACGAGTTGTACGACGTGACCTTCGACGCCGACACGTGGAACACCTACCAGCATGCCGACGTGTATGGCTCCCTCATCCAGCCGGACATCGAACTGGCCACGCTCTCCGACAACGTGACCCACGCGGAGACTTCGATGCTGTTCGACGAACATCTCATCCAACGCGGCGATCAGGTACTCACCCAAACCGCCTACCTCGCCCGCAAGTACGCCGCGGTCGTCGCCAACCCTCCCTACATGGGTTCCTCCAACATGGGCGCCGACCTCAAGAAGTACGTGACCGACCACTACAAGGATGGCAAGTCAGACCTGTTCGCCGCGTTCATCCTGCGTAACCTGCAACTGATCCGGCCGAACGCGTTGCTCGGCATGATCACGATGCAAAGCTGGATGTTTGAAAAAAGTTTTGAAGAATTGCGTGCCCGAATTATAAGGAATATGTCAATTACTAGTTTGATGCAGCTAGGAATTAAGGCGTTTGAGAGTATCGGTAATGATGTTGTGCAGACGTGCGCTTTTGTTGTTTGTAATCGACAATCATTAGATTCTGCTGTTTTTATCAAACTTGATGGATATAAGGATTCCCTCTTAAAAAAGAAAGCGTTCTTGGAGGGTAAAAAACGCGTTATAACACACCCATACCTGTTTGATTGCATTCCAGGTAAACCTCTTACTGCATATGTAGCAGATGAGAGGATTCTGTCTCTTTGGAATCACAGTAAATCGATTGAAGATTATGGTGATTTCACTGGTTCGCAAAACATTACTGCTAATAATGATTGCTTTGTTCGTTTTCATTGGGAAATTAATAGTTCTGATATTGCTCCTAAGAAATGGGTCCCTTATGCCAAAGGTGGGGATTTTAGAAGGTATTTTGGCAATATAGTAAATGTGGTTAACTGGACTCCGCAAGCTCGGCGCTATTATGAAGAGAATCCTACATCTAATCTTTTGGGGGAGCGCTATTGGTATAAGGAAGGAATAACTTATTCTGCTGTCACCAGCCGAGGGACGGGTTTTAGGTATTTGCCTGAAGGCTGTGTGTTTGATAAAGGTGGCGCAAGTATTACTGTTGAAAAGAATTTGTTTGAATTACTGTCGTTGCTGAATAGTAAACTGGCAGAGTACTTTTTCCATATTCTCAATCCTTCTATTAATCTTCAGGTCAGAGATATTAAGAATCTCCCCATTATGATTCCATCTGATTCCAATTTGAGGAATCTGTCGATAGATCAGGTTGAAATCGCTAAAAAAGACTGGAATGATCTTGAAATCAGTTTAGATTACACAGGTGTGCAATGGATTAACCTTTTTAAGGATGAAGTTATGTCCAGTGCTGTTGCTCGTTATTTAATGAGTCAAGAGGAGAAGTATGACAAAGCTCTTCGCAATATGAGGAGTATCGATGATATTTATTACCGTGAATATGGGTTGAGTGTCCCGGTATCGTTAACTTATGAAGACAGAGATATTCCGGTGCGACGACTTTCTTCGCTTATAGTCGTCAAGGAGATCATCTCCTATGCGGTCGGCTGCCTGTTCGGCCGCTACAGTCTCGACAAGCCGGGGCTCATTCTCGCATCCCAAGGCGAGACGCTCGACGACTATCACGCGCAGGTACCAAACCCCTCGTTCGAGCCGGATGCGGACAACGTCATCCCCGTGACCGATGACGAATGGTTCGAGGACGACATCGCTGCCCGATTCCGTGACTTCCTCGCCGTCGCCTGCGGCGAGAAGCACCTGAGCGAGAACATCGCCTACATCGAACAGGTGCTCGGCAAACCGCTGCGCAAATACTTCGCCACGGACTTTTACGACGACCACGTGAGGATGTACAAAAACCGGCCGATCTACTGGATGTACTCCAGTCGGACGGACAACAAGGGCGCGTTCAAGGCGCTCGTCTACCTGCACCGGTACACGCCCGCCACCACGAACACCGTGTTGAAGTACCTGCGCGAGTTCTCCAGCAAGCTCACCGCCCAATCCGAGGCGCTGCTCGCCTCCTCCAAGGTTGCCGAAACCCGCAAGGGCGAGAAGCTGCGCGCCTCCGTCAAGGAGTGCAACGACTACGAGCGCGACATCCTCTACCCGCTCGCCACAAGAAACCTCCCCATAGACCTCGATGACGGTGTCCTCGTGAATTATCTACGCATGGGCCATGCCCTCCGCATCATCAAACCCATCGAAGCCAAACGCAAAACCGTCCAATCCTGGACCTGGCCCACCCATTCTCTGGAGAGCTGATTCAGCTAAGAGCCGATTCTAATGTAATCGAACGTTTGTTCGATAAAATAGTCGAACAAACGTTCCTTAGGGAGGAGATGACATGTTTGAAAATCGAAATAATTTTCCCTGTGCTGTTGTGGACCAAGATGACGTGGGGGAGCGCCTTGCCCTCGAATGGTGTAACAAGTATTTAAAGTCGGGGCAGCACTTGACATTATGGGTGGCACAGAAAAATATTCTGGGTAATAACAAGTTCCTTATCCGGTTGTCGCAACATCCCCAAGTCGATGTGGTTGTTGCTCGAGGTTCTGGTTATTTTGCTTCGTATGGTCCCGTGCTGGCTATGTATCCGCGAGTGGGCGAGCTGGGGACGATCATGGCTACGAGTGGAATGACTGCGTTATGTGTTGTGCGATGGGAAAATAGCTTATCTACCTGGATCAAGGAAACAGGTGCGGAAGTATTGCATGAAGCTGGTTGGAAATTCCCTGTTGAAGATAACTCGGAACTGAACCCGGAAATTTTAGAAGAGTTGAAGAATATAACTCTTGTCATCAATCACAACAACACGATTGCGGCAGGATTTGAAAAGAAAATCGTTGTCACGAGGCTGTTGCGTTTACATGATGATGGAGTCGTGCTGCCTCGCGGCGTGATGATGGAGTGGGCTGCTGCCCATGGATGGCGTGGGAAGAACGTAGACACGCTTGGAGAATATGTCGACAAAATCAATGCAGGTGTGCGTCCGCGGACGATTCGATAATCGAATTTTAGTTTAGCGAATTGACGAGGTGTCATAATGGCGGTTGACTCTTTTCTTGGTGGTGAATCCAAGAACGTCGAGTATAAGGTGGCGTTGCCGGATCGGAGCATCAAGTATGTGAAGACGGCGGTGGCGTTCGCCAACGGCGAGGGTGGGCGTATCGTGTTCGGTATCGAAGACCAGACGTTGAATGTGGTCGGCGTGCCGGACGATCAGGTGTTCACCATCATGGACGCCATCTCCAACGCCATCGCCGACAGCTGCGAACCGCTCATCATCCCGGACATCTCCATGCGCGACATCGACGGCAAGACCGTCATCGTCGCCGAAATCCTTCCCGGAGCGCAGCGGCCGTACTTTATCAGGTCCATGGGCCGAGACCAAGGCACATTCGTGCGCGTCGCTGGCACCACACGGCAGGCCGACGCGGCGACCATCAAGGAGCTGCTGTTCGAAGGCAGCAACCGTAGCTTCGACCAGACCGCATGCCTCGGATTGGAATCGACCGACGACGGTATCGCCGAACTGTGTGAGCGGATGACGGCGGTCGCCAAAGCCAACGCGAAACACGACGCCGATCAGGTCAAACCGGTGACGTCCAAACAACTGCTGTCATGGGGTGTGCTCGTCGAGCGTGACGGCGAACTGAAACCCACGAATGCGTATGCGATCCTGACCGGTACCAATGGGCCTGTACGTTCCGTCATCCAATGCGGCGTATTCAAAGGCTCCACCAAAGCCGTGTTCGTGGACCGCCGCGAATTCACCGGCACACCATGGGAACTCGTCGAACAGGCATACCAGTACGTGCTGCGCAACATCCACATGGGCGCGCGCTTCGAAGGCGTCTACCGTCAGGACGTGTACGAGATACCACCGGACGCGATCCGCGAACTCATCGTCAACGCCGTTGTACACCGCAGCTACATCGACCACTCGAGCATCCAAGTCGCCATCTACGACGACCGTCTCGAAATCACCTCGCCCGGACGGCTACCGATGGGCCAGACCATCACGCGCATGAAGGAAGGCTATTCGAAGATCCGCAACGAGGCGTTGGCCGCCGCATTCTCCTACATGCGCCTCATCGAACACTGGGGCAGCGGCATCCCGCGCATCATCGAGGAGGTCCGTGAAGCGGGACTGCGCGAACCGGAATTCCTTGGCGGCGACACCGACCTGCGCATCAACATCTACAGGAGAACCGACGGCACAGTGCCGGATACTCCAGCCGGAGTGCCGGATAATGCTTTTGGAGTGCGCAATGCTGCTTATGCAGTGCCGGATAACGAACAGTCGGTTCGCGATAAGTTCGCGATTGGTTCGCGATTGGTTCGCGATACCTTCGGACTCAATGAGCAGGAACAAGAAGCGTATGCGTATATTCGGGAACACAGTGGGACGCAGTCCGACGATATCGCTGCATTGCTGAACGTCGGCAAGCGCCAAGCTCAGAAGATTCTCACCGGCTTGGTGAACCGCGGATTGCTGCGCCGCATCGGCGCCGCGCGATCCACCCGGTACGTTCTTGCCAATGCGGTTACAGATAATAAAGGGAAGGAACTCGCATGAGCGGTGGCACGCAGATCGGCCGGATGCTGGCGGCGCGGTTCGCGCAATACGACGGCACGGTATACAGTGCCGGACGCATCGTGTTCTGGCACGACGAGCACGGCGAGTTCGTGGACCAACTTGACGGCATCGCAGGACCCGACGCGGCGGACGACGCGTTGCGCGACGTGGAGGTCCTGCGGCTGGAACGCAACCCGTTCGCGTTGAAGCACCGCATGCTCATCGAACAGCCCACCACGAAGTTCCTCGTCTACATGACGGGCGCGCTCCCCGCCGACAAGGACAACTGGCTGCTGGACCTCGAACTGGCGTACGGCCCGATATTCACCGCCGACCGGCTGTCGATGATCGTCAACGAACTGTTCCCGCACGAGGCCTCCTCATCCACGCGCGACACGTGGCTCGCCATCATGCGGCGCACCAAACCGTTCTTCGACGACGACGCGCTCGTTGAAGCGTTGTCCCGACGCGTGCACGCGGATGACGACGAACTCGACTTCCAGGCGAACATGGTCGCCACGCTTCTCAATCTGCCGGCGGGGGAGCGCAGCCTCCAATCGATCTGGCGCGCGCTGCTCGCACAATACGCGGACGGCGACGCAACAGGCATCGAACGCATCACGGCGACGGGACTCGCCAACTACCATTGGGCCGGAACCCGAACCATCTACCGGTTCGACGCCGCACACGAACTGGAACGGCCCACGGTCAAGGACTTCGTCCTCTGGCTGTTCCGACTGGCATGGAACGGATTCACCGACGCCGACCACGGCGCCGACTACTACGCGAACATCCGACGCGACTTCGACATGTGGCGCAACGACCCGCGATTCGCGACGACCATGCGCACCCTTGCCGAAGACGCGTTCTCCGAACTCAACCTCGAATCCGAAGTCACGGCCATGGGAGCCGAGGAACTGGCGTCACACGACATCTTCCGCGAAGTCGACGACCACCTCGTGGCGTTGCTGTATGAGGGACTCGGCAACGAGAGCATCGCGGACGGCGACGTGCAGCGCGTCATCGCCTCCCGACGCTACGGCCTATGGCATGACGACTTCGCCAAGGATTACGCGATCATCGCCGCCGCCAGCGCGTTGAGAGCCCAGCTGCGTGCGGCACGTCCCCTTATCGAGTCCATTGCATCTCCCGAGGACGGATTCCGCCTCTACGCCGATGAATTGTATCGGGTCGATGGCTGCTACCGCCGTTTCATCGCCGCATGGAAGGAAGGCGGCCGGCCGCTTCCCGGCCGACCGATCGCGGAGGATCTGGAACGCGAATACGCCCGATATCAGAACGATCTGAGCGTCGCATGGCAGAAGCAGATCGACGCGATGAACGCCTGGACGATCGACGCTTTCCCCGCGCAAACCGACTTCTACGCGCGCAACGTGAAGAAAGTGACTGACGCCGGCAGGAAGATCGCCGTCATCATCTCCGACGCGCTGCGTTACGAGGTCGCCGCGGAGTTCCGTGAGCGTCTGGTCGCGCAAAGCCGGTGGAACGCAACCATCGAAGCGCAGCTGGGCGTGCTGCCCTCCTACACGCAGCTCGGCATGGCCGCGCTATTGCCGAACGCGATTCTCGCGTTGAACCCGACCGACCATTACTGTGTGCTGGCGGACGGAAGAGCCACCGCGGGCATGGAGGCGCGAGCCGCGATTCTCTCCGCGGTGGACGGCAAAGCCGTCGACGCGGATGACCTGCTCGATATGAAACGCGACGAATACCGCGACCTGGTGAAATCCTGCAGCGTGCTCTACGTCTACCACAACGTCATCGACGCGACCGGCGACAAGGCGGCGAACGAGTCTAACGTGTTCGACGCATGCGAACGCACATTGAACGAACTGGACTCCATCGTCAAACGACTCGCCAACGCGAACGTGACCAACATGATTGTCACCGCCGACCACGGATTCCTCTACCAGGACCACGACGTGACCAGCGCCGAATGGCTGAGTGACAAACCCTCCGGCGACGCGATCTGGCAGAGGAAACGCCGCTTCGTCATCGGCGTCGACCTCGCCCGCAAACCCGCGTTCACCACGTTCACGGCCACGCAGGTCGGCCTGTCCGATCCGAACGACGAACGCGTGACCATCCAAATCGCCAACGGCCTGCACCGGATGCGTCTCCAAGGCTACGGCGTACGCTACGTGCACGGCGGCGCGACGCTGCCTGAAATCGTCGTGCCGGTCGTCCACATCAACAAGGGACGCTCCGCTTCGGGCGACGCGCGCCGGGTGGAATTCCGCATTCTGCAGAACACCGACCGCATCACCACCGGGCAGATCACCGTCGACTTCCTGCAGACCGAGCCCGTCGGCGGCAAGATTTCCGAACGCAACATACTCGCCGGACTATGGGGCGTGGAACCGGACGGACACGCCACGCTCATCTCCAACGAGGTACCGCTCGCCTTCGCCTCCACATCCAAGGATCTGGCCGACCGGCATGTGCCTGCCACGTTCCTGCTGACCATGGACGCCGCACGCTTCAACAACACCGTCATCGAGCTGAGGCTCAGTGAACGAATCGAAGGCTCCAGCCAGATGCGCCGGCTCGATGCCACGGCGGAATACCGGCTCCAACGCGGGCTCGCGTTCGACGACGGATTCGACTTCTGAAACGGATCATCACGCGTAAGGTGGGACTATGGCAGACAACGAGCAGACCGACACGACAGTGACCGGACCGGACGACGTTCCGGCGATGAACGACCTCGATCGCAAAGTGACCGGTGAATTCTCCGGCTACACGGTGCGCAAGGATCTGGTCGGCAAAGTCAAAGGCAACGCGCTCGTACCCTCGTACGTGCTCGAATACCTGCTTGGCAAATACGTGACCACCACCGATTGGGAAAGCGTACGGGCCGGGGTGGAGCGTGTGCGGGCCATCCTCGCGGACAACTACGTGCACCGTGAGGAAGCCAACCTCATTCAGTCGAAGATCCGTGAGAAAGGTCGGTATCAGGTCATCGACAAAGTGCAGGTGACGCTCAACGAGAAGCTCGACCAATACGAAGCCACGTTCGAAAATCTCGGCATCAGCCGGGTGGTCGTGGACTCCGCCACGGTCAAGAAGAACCCGAAACTGCTGGTCACCGGCATCTGGTGCATGTGCACGCTGGTCTACGCATATTCAGGAGATCCCAAGGACGTTCCGTGGAGGCTGCACCGGCTCATGCCCGTGCAGATGTCGCACGACGACCGGGAGAACTATCTCGCGATGCGCTCGCGGTTCACCGCCGGTGAATGGGTCGACCTGCTCATGCAGTCGGTCGGATTCGAGCCTGCATTGTTCTTCGAACGCGCCAAACTCCTCCATCTGGTACGCATGATTCCGTTCGTCGAACGCAACTACAACCTCATCGAACTCGGCCCCAAAGGCACCGGCAAATCGCACATCTACTCCGAATTCTCACCGCACGGCATGCTCATCTCCGGCGGCGAGGTGACCGCGGCGAAACTGTTCGTCAACAACTCCAGCGGACAGATCGGCCTCGTTGGCTATTGGGACACGGTCGCGTTCGACGAATTCGCCGGAAAGACCAAGAAAGCCGACCGGGCGCTCGTCGACATCATGAAGAACTACATGGCGAACAAGTCGTTCTCACGCGGCCGCAACACCATGCAGGCCGAAGCGTCCATGGCGTTCATCGGCAACACCTCCCACAACGTGCCGTACATGCTCAAGAACACCGACCTGTTCGAGGAACTGCCGAAGCAATACCACGATCCCGCGTTCCTCGACCGCATCCATTACTACGTGCCCGGCTGGGAGTTCGAACAGATCCGTTCCGAGATGTTCACCAGCGGCTACGGGTTCGTCGTCGACTATCTCGCCGAGATCCTCCACAATCTGCGCGACGTGGACTACGCGTCGAAGTACGAGAAATACTTCGCGCTCTCGCCCACGCTCTCCACGCGAGACAAGGACGGCGTGCGCAAGACGTTCTCCGGGCTCATGAAACTCATCTACCCGTCCGGCGAAGCGACGATGGAGGAGATGGAACCGTTGCTGCGCTGCGCCATCGAAGGACGCAAACGCGTCAAGGACCAGCTGTGCCGCATCGATTCCACCATGACCGAAGTCGACTTCTCATACACGCGCGCCGGTTCTCCCGACCCCATCGCCGTACACACGGTGGAAGAGGACGACTACCCGGACCTGTACTGGCGGGGGAGGAGCGTCTCCGCCGGAAGCGTCGGAAACGATGCGGTGAAGCAGCCGGCCCCTCCGGTTCCGGCGGCGGGGTCCTCCTCCGGTTCCGGGTCATCACAGCCCACGAAACCCTCCGAACCTGCGAAACCCATGGAATCCGCGAAACCGGCCTTGTCCCGCATCGAACGGGCCGCCGCGGCGGCGAAGGCCGGGCACCTCGACTTTTCGGAAGGCCGTTCCGGAGTCAGCTACAACAGATTGTTCGGAGCCTATGTGGCAGGGGCGAAACGCATCACGCTCCAGGACCCGTACATCCGATACTCATATCAGGCGCGTAATCTCGCCGAATTCCTCGAAACCGTGTACGACTACACGAACCGGGCCGACGAAGTGCAGGTGCATCTGATCGTCGGACAAGCCGACGACCAGCTTATCGACCAGCAGATCGACAACCTCGACCAGTTGAAGACCACGTTCGGGCCGATGGGCATCATCCTCACCTACGAGTTCAGCACGACGGCGCACGACCGTTTCATCGTGACCGACACCGGCTGGCGAATCTCCCTCGGCAGAGGATTGGATATCTACCAGCGGTACGACGATAAGAACTGGCTGAATCCGCAGCTGAGACGGCAGAACCTTCGTCAAATCAAGGAATTCAGCGTCGATTATCGTCACGTGGGCGAATAGCGGCGTGTATGGCGGCCGTACTGTCCCGCCATACACGACCTACGTCCTAGGATTGGCGTCCCCGCGTGTATCATCGTGCTCTATGAGTGAGACCGAACCGAAGTTCCGCTACAACGCCGCTCTGGCGCAGGACATCGAAAACAAATGGCAGAAGAAGTGGGATGAGGAGGGCACCTTCTGGGCCGCCAACGTCTCCGGCGACCTGAAGGACGGCAAGGGCCGCAACGCCGAGGGACGCCCCTCCTACTTCGCGATGGACATGTTCCCCTACCCGTCCGGCAAGGGCCTGCACGTGGGCCACCCGCTCGGCTACCTCGCCTCCGACGTGGTGTCCCGCTACCACCGCATGAAGGGCGAGAACGTGCTGCATGCCATGGGCTACGACGCCTTCGGCCTGCCCGCCGAGCAGTACGCCGTCCAGACCGGTCAGCATCCGCGCATCACCACCGAGCAGAACATCGCGAACATGTCGCGCCAGCTGCACCGCATGGGCCTGAGCTTCGACGACCGCCGCACCTTCGCGACCATCGACCCCGGCTACGTGCGCTGGACCCAGTGGATCTTCTCGCGCATCTACGACTCCTGGTACGACGAGGACGCCACCAACCCGTCCGGCACGAAGGGATCCGCCCGCCCGATTTCCGAGCTCGTCGCCAAGTTCGAGAACGGCGAGAAGGCCATCCCGGGCCACGAGACGGACGGCAAGGCGTGGGGCGACCTCACCGAGGCCGAGCAGCAGGACATCCTCAACGACTTCCGCCTCGCCTACATCTCCAAGTCCCCGGTGAACTGGTGCCCGGGCCTGGGCACCGTGCTCGCCAACGAGGAGGTCACCGCCGAAGGCAAGTCCGAGCGCGGCAACTTCCCGGTCTTCCAGCGTGAGCTGCGCCAGTGGTCGATGCGCATCACCAAGTACGGCCACCGCCTCATCGAGGACCTCGACGGCATCGACTGGCCGGAGAAGGTCAAGCTCATGCAGCGCAACTGGATCGGCGAAAGCCACGGCGCCTCCGTGCACTTCCAGGTCGAGACCCCGAACGGCACGCGCGACATGGAGATCTACACCACGCGTCCGGACACCCTGTTCGGCACCACGTTCGCCGTCGTCTCCCCGGAGCACCACCTGCTCGAGGACGTGCCCGCCGAATGGCCGGCCGAAACCCCCGAGGATTGGAAGGGCGGCTACGCCACCCCGGTCGAGGCCGTGAAGGCGTACCGTCTCGCCGCCGAATCGAAGACCGCGAAGGACCGCGTCGACGAGGCCGGCGAGAAGACCGGCCTGTTCACCGGCCTGTACGCCGTCAACCCGATCACCGGCGCGAAGCTGCCGCTGTTCACCGCCGACTATGTGCTCATGGACTACGGCACCGGCGCGATCATGGCCGTGCCGGGCGGCGACCAGCGCGACTACGATTTCGCCGTCAAGTTCGGCCTGCCGGTCATCTACACCGTCAAGCCGCTGCCGGAATCCGGCGACGACCTCGCGAACTACGAGGGTAAGGCGCCGTTCGTCTCCCACGACGGCATCGTCATCAACTCTTCCGTCGAGGCGACCAAGGCGAAGGGCGATGCACTGACGCTCGACGGACTGCGCGTCGACGACGCCATCGCCAAGGTGAACGCGTGGCTGGAATCCGCGGGCGTCGGCAAGGGCACCGTCTCCTACCGTCTGCGCGACTGGCTGTTCTCCCGCCAGCGCTATTGGGGCGAGCCGTTCCCGATCGTCTACGGCGAGGACGGCACCCCGCACCTGCTGCCCGATTCCGCGCTGCCCATCAACCTGCCGGACGTGCCCGACTACCAGCCGCGCACCTTCGACCCGATGGACGCCGAATCTA
The DNA here is from genome assembly GCF_010667645.1 of Bifidobacterium platyrrhinorum. Classification (GTDB taxonomy): domain Bacteria; phylum Actinomycetota; class Actinomycetes; order Actinomycetales; family Bifidobacteriaceae; genus Bifidobacterium; species Bifidobacterium platyrrhinorum. The sequence goes on along the minus strand of NZ_WHZV01000001.1, from coordinate 745,465 downwards.
ACCCCGAGGCGCCGCTGAGCCGCAACGAGGACTGGGTGAAGGTCGAGCTCGATCTGGGCGATGGTGTGAAGACCTACTACCGTGACACGAACACGATGCCGAACTGGGCCGGCTCCTGCTGGTACTACATGCGCTACATCGACCCGACCGATACGGCCCACATGGTCGAGAAGGACGAGTTCGACTACTGGATGGGACCGAACCACAACAAGTACTCGGGCGACGAAGGCGGCGTGGACCTGTACATCGGCGGCGTCGAGCATGCGGTGCTCCACCTGCTGTACTCGCGCTTCTGGCACAAGATCCTCTTCGACCTCGGCTACGTGGATTCGGCCGAACCGTTCCACAAGCTGTTCAACCAGGGCATGATCCAGGCGTACGCCTACACCGACGACCGCGGCCAGTACGTGCCGGCCGACGAGGTCGTGGAAGGCCCGGCCGACGAGAACGGCGAACCCACGTTCACCTGGAACGGCGAGCACGCGAACCGCGAGTTCGGCAAGATGGGCAAGAGCCTCAAGAACATCATCACCCCGGACTACATGTACGAGAACTACGGCGCGGACACGTTCCGCCTGTACGAGATGAGCATGGGCCCGCTGGACGAATCCCGCCCGTGGAACACGCGCAACGTGGTCGGCGGCATGCGCTTCCTGCAGCGCCTGTGGCGCAACGTGGTCGACGAGACCACCGGCGAGGCGCATGTGAGCGAGGACGCGCCGGACGTGAAGACCTTGAAGCTCCTCAACAACACGATCGCCGAGGTGACCGTGGAGATGGAGAACATGCGTCCGAACACGGCCATCGCCAAGCTCATCGTGCTCAACAACCACCTGACCTCCCTCAAGGCCGTGCCGCGCGCCGCCGTCGAGCCGCTGATCCTCATGCTCGCGCCGATCGCCCCGCACATCTGCGAGGAAATGTGGCAGCGTCTCGGCCACGCCGAGTCCCTGTCCGCCGCGCCGTGGCCGGTCGCCGACGACAAGTACGTCGGTCAGGACACGGTCACCGCGGTCGTGCAGATCAAGGGCAAGGTGCGCGCCAAGCTCGAGGTCTCCCCGGACATCGACCCGGCCGAGCTGGAGAAGCTCGCGCTCGAAGCCGTCGCCGCCCGTCTCGGCGGCAAGGAACCGCGCAAGGTGATCGTCAAGGCCCCGAAGATCGTCTCGATCGTCCCCGCCGAGTGATTGGCGACGCATTGCACTGTGGTGTCCCGATGACAGGACGCCCGCTCCGGGAATTGTGAAGGACTTCGGAAGGAGCTCTGTACACATACCCCGGTGAGACTGGACGTTACGCCCATGCACCCCGCACAGTGGGATGCATGGGCGTTCGTCGTAGTGGAAGTCGCAGAATCATCGATGACGGCAGAGATGCCGCCATCGTGTCGGAATCGTATGTCGGGCATGGCATGGAGGACATGCCTCCCATTCCCATGCCCGAGGGGCGCGGCGCCGCGTCGTCGCCGGTTCCGTTGCCGGACGGTTCATCGCCGGTGGTCACCTTGGCGGCGCTGTCCGGCGTACGTGACAGGGACATGGACGAGCGGTTCTCGGCACGGGCCCGTCACGGCCGTCCGCGGTTGCGGTTCGGAGCGAAACATGCGTTGGCGGCGATACTGCTCATGGTGATGGTCACCTGCGCAAGCCTCACGCTGCTGGTGCTGCAGTCGATGAACCACACGATGCTTACGGATGCTACGACGTCCGGCATCATCGTTTCCGGTTCGGACGGAGGTGGGGAAGACGACGTCTCGCCGGGTGACGGACCCGACGGCGCCGATGGCGTCGACGGTGGCGGATCGGGGAACAGGTCATCCGGTGCCGCCGGCACCGCGAACGATGCCGGTGATCAGACCGTTGGCGCCGATGCATCCGAGGCGCCCGCCCAGCCGGCAGATACGCGACTCGACCTGAACACGGCCACACTCGAACAACTTGACGCCATCAAAGGCATCGGGCCGGTCATCGCGCAACGGATACTCGACCATCGCGCGGCGATAGGACGGTTCACCAGCGTCGACCAGCTGCTTGACGTTCCCGGCATCGGCGCGAAGACCCTGGAGAAGATCAGACCGGAGGTGAGGGTCTGATGCGCATCGAACAGGGGAGTCGCGATCGTCGTCTGTTGCCCGTGGCCATCGTGCTGTGGATGTCGTGTCTGGCCGTACACGGCGTCTTCGTGTGGTGGTCGGGCAGGGTCGTCGCGGAACGATCGTCGGCGAATCGACCGGTGCCAGGTGAGGGTACGGCGGAAACGGGAAACCGTATCACCGTCGTGACCGCAGAAGGGCGGGACGTTTTCGTTCCGTCGGGAATCGTCATCCTGTCCGGTGCCATGTTGATCATGATGATCGTAATCGGGTTGGCGTGGCGCATCGGGGGGATATGCGAACGCCGCGGCATCGGACGAATCGTCGTCATGGTCTGTGTCGCGGCCGCACTGCTGGGATCCGTCGCCACATGGGCGTCGGAGGCGAGGGAATGGTTCGATGCGGCTGCGGTGCGGGCGAGGGACGGGCCCGGAAGCGTGACCGTCGCGGCCCGACTCGTCGAACCCGTCATGGCGTCATCACGGCGTGAAGCGGACTGTCAGGTGGAGGCCGAACTCGCCGCGGTAGGCGACGGCAAAGTGTTTGCACGCTCGAACGCGCAAGTGAGGGTATTCGCCTCCGGAGCGGATTGCATGCGACTGCACCGTGGCGCCGTCTACCGCATGACCGGCACGTTAGGCGAGGCCGAAATAGGGTCGACGCCGCTCTGGCTGACCCTGGATGACGGCGACGGCGATGATGATGGAAGGAGCGGAAGCCTGACCGCTTTGCAAGAGCGGCCATGGTTCGAACGGTGGCGGGAACGCATCCAGGAATCGTTCTTCACGGCCACCGAAGGATTGTCCGATCAGGGACGCGTACTCGTACCCGGACTGACCATGGGACTCCTCGGCCAGGATCATATGGACACGTCCCGGCCTGTCGACGGAACCTATGCCGACCAATTGGAGGAACGGTTCCGGCGCGCCGGCATCATGCACCTCATGGCGGTGTCCGGCGGTCATTTCGTCATTGTCGCCGACCTGATACGCCGATTCGCCGCGCGTCTCCTATTGCCACGGCAAGTGACGGCGATCCTCACGGCGGGAACCATGACATTGATGGCGGCGATGATGGCGCCGGGAGACAGCGTGACCAGGGCGTTGGTGATGAGCTGGATGGCTGCCGCCGCATTGTTCCTCGGTCGACGGCCGCAGGCGTTGAGCGCGCTATGCTGCACGGCGATCGGTACCCTGCTGGTGAAACCTTCCATGGCATGGAGTTTCGGCTTCGCCCTGTCCTGCGCGGCCGTGCTCGGCATCATCCTCATGTCCCATCCGATGGGCGACGTTATGTCGTTGCTGTTGCCGGACATGCTCGCCGACACGCTCGCCATGACCGTCGCGGCCCAACTGTCCACCTTGCCGATCCAGGTGCTTATGGAACCGCGACTGCCGGTCTGGTCCGTTCCTGCGAACATCCTCGTGGCGCCCGTCGTCGCGTTCGCCACGATGGCCGGATTGGCGGGACTCGCCGTGGCATGGGTGAATGTGGACGTGGGCTCGTGGTGCGCATGGTCGGCGTCGCTGGGCACACAGGTCATGGAACGGGTGGCCATGTGGCTGGGTGGCAGGGAACACGCCACGATGCCGTGGGCCGGAGGCGCGGCCGGAGCATTGGCGCTCGCCACAGTGGAAGCGGCGGGCATCGCCATGGCCCTGCTGATCCGCCGTTGGTTTGTTCCATCGTCGGCCGATCACGCATTACCGGGGCGACCGTTCACCCGCAACCCACGCAACCGTATCCGCATCTGGTGGACGGACACCCTCCGCATGCTGTCCGAATTGGACACGGATCCGGGACCGAACTGAAGGCCGCTGGTTCCGACGGATGGTTTTCCATTCGCCGCACTCTTCCGTTCGGGCCTTTCCTCCGATAGACTGGACCACGGCTGGGGGAGCGATTCATCCGCTGAGACCGATTCGTCGGGACCCTTCGAACCTGTGAGGCAATGCTCGCGTAGGGAAGCACATCCATACACGACGCAACGGCGCTCGCGGGCCGTCACGGGAGAATCCTCCTCCAGTCGGAGTCAAACCGAACAAACCGAGGATAACCGGAAACCGGAGTACACGGACAAACACGATCCGGCGAAATCCGACCGGAGACCGGACCATTGGAGGGGATAATCATGACCGACCAGAACACCAGCAGCGCAATCGACGGATTCCTGAAGGGCGAGACCATCCTCGTGACGGGCGGCGCCCGCGGACTGGGCGAGGCCATCACGCGCGCCGCCGTGCAGGCCGGCGCCCACGTGGTCGTCGACTACCTGCACAGCGAAGAGCGCGCCAAGGCGCTGGAAAAGGAATACCCCGGCCATGTCACCGCCATCCAGGCCGACGTGACCGACGAGAACGACGTCAAGCGCCTGTTCGCGGACGCGAAGGCCGCGCTCGGCACGCCGATCACCGGCGTGGTCAACAACGCGCTGGTCAGCTTCTCGTTCAACGGCGACGACCGTCCCAAGGCCGACACCATCACCTGGCAGGACTTCGAGCATCAGCTCCTCGGCGCGGTCAAGGGCTCCGTCACCGTCATCCAGCAGGCGCTGCCCGGCTTCGAGGAGGCCGGCTACGGCCGCGTGCTGAACATCGGCACCAACCTGTTCCAGAACCCGGTGGTGCCCTACCACGATTACACGGCCGCCAAGGGCGCCCTGCTCGCCCTCACGCGCACGTTCGCCCAGGAGCTCGGCCCGAAGAACGTGACCGTCAACATGGTCTCCGGCGGTCTGCTGCGCACCACCGACGCGAGCAGCGCCACGCCCGACGCCGTGTTCGACATCATCGCCCAGTCCACGCCGCTGGGCCACGTCACCACGCCCCAGGAGCTCGCCGACGCCGCCCTGTTCTTCCTGTCCCCGCTCTCCCGTGCGGTCTCCGGTCAGGACCTCATCGTCGACTGCGGCTACGTCAAGGGCTGAGCCGCGGCAGGTCGGTCACGGGGGCGGTTCGCAACCGAACCGGCCCCCGTCGCATATACGGGCGTCATAGGCGTCATGCGGGCGTCCGCCGCGCACGCGTATGGGTATCGGTTTTGTCGATTGTCCCGGCCCAGTCCCACGCCGTGGCCGGTGCCCTGCGCGCCCCTCGACGGTGTCGTTGCCGTGTCCCCGGGACCGGCGTTGTATCGTGGGCGGTGAAGGCATTCCCTCATCACAAAGGAGTCATGACAATGTCCGAACCAACCATCCCCGCCGAAGGCCGTGTCGCCGTACTGACCGAACCGAGGCACATCGACGTGCGCACCCTGCCATTGCCCGAAATCAACGATGACGAGGTGCTCGTCCGCGTCGAAGGATGCGGCATCTGCGGCACCGACCAGTCCGAATACCGTGCCGACCCGTTCGGGTTCGCGCCCATCGTGCTCGGTCACGAGGCCACCGGCGAAGTCGTGAAGATCGGCGGGAACGTCACCACGGATTACTCCGGCAAACCGCTCAAGGTGGGGGACAAGATCGTCACCGGTCTGCGCCCGTGCGGCCACTGCGCCATCTGCAAGCGCCGCGCCGACATGATCCACCTGTGCGAGAACGGCGAGATCCACGGCCTCATGCCCGGCGAGGACCACTTCTTCAACGGCTGGTACTCCGACTACATGAAGTGCAATCCGGGCGCGGTGATCTTCAACGTCAACGACATGCCCGACCGCGACCTGCGCATCCTCATCGAACCGGCCGCCGTGATCGTGCACGCCGTGGAGGAGGCCAAGAAGATCTACGACTTCAAGCACGGCTCCCACGTGCTCGTCCAGGGATGCGGCCCGATCGGCCTGCTGCTGGTCGCGCTGCTCAAGACCTACGGTATCCGCAACATCGTGGCCGTGGACGCCAAGGAGGCCCGACTTGAGATGGCCAAGAAGCTCGGCGCCACCGCCACCGTGAACTTCTCCGACTACGATTCCGTGGACGCGGCCGCCGAAGCCGTGCGCAATGTGACCGAGGGACTCGGCGCGGAGATGGGCTTCCAGTGCACCGGATCGCCCGCCGCCGCGGCCGCCCTGTTCAAGTACATCCGCCGGGGCGGCTCCTACTGCGAGGTCGGCTTCTTCACCAACACCGGCGACGCCACCTACAACCCGCATCTGGACGTATGCCAGAAGGAGATCAAGCTCACCGGCTCGTGGACCTACCAGGCCGGCGACTGGCTCGAGGCGCAGGAGTTCCTCAAGGAGGCCAAGGACCGCGGTCTGCCCGTCATGGATCTGGTCACCAACGTGTTCCCGCTCGACCGGATCAACGAGGCCATGGAATACGCGTTGAGCATGCAGGGCCTCAAGATCGAGGTCGTCCCCGAACTGTGATGCGCCGGGTCCGTGGCGACGCCGTGCGGCCCGTTATCGTCCACGGCATGACGTGACAAATCGGGCATACGCATGGGATGGGCTGCGGTGCGAATGAGGATATACTGCCATTCGCACCGCAGCCCATCCCATGCGTTCACGTTTCGGAAGCGCCGCTGCCGTGTGTTACGCCTTCACGGCCAGCGTCTGTCCCAGCGTATGCGATTCACCCGGGGCGAGCGTGATCATGCGTTCGCGGTTCGCGGCCGCCTCCACGCAGACGAAACCCCTCCACTCGCCTTCGTCGAGATCGCCGATCGCGTTGCCGGCGGTTTCGACGGGATTCCACACGACCGTGGCGGTGGCGCCCCGGGAGGAGACGGCGACCGTGCGGCCCAGCATGTCGTCATGCAGTTCGAGCGTGCCGTTCGCCAGATAGATGCGGTCGACCATGCCGCCGTCGAACGCCACCGGACCGGACTGCACGCACACCGGGAACCCGTCGCGCGTGGTGTCGAGATACTCCGAACCGTCCAGTCCCTCGACCCGGGCGCGCGTCACGTCGCCCACCTTGAGATACGTGTGCAGCGCCGCCTCGTACGAGAACGGCCTGTCCCCGTCGTTCGTCACGGTGAGCTCGACCGTCAGCTCGCGGCCCGCCGTGACCTCGTACGCCGCGTGGAACCGTGGCGCGTCGTTGCCGACGAACTGCGCGAGCGTCGCGTCGTCGATTTCGCCCGAGTCGAGCGTGTAGCGTGCATGACGGTCCGTGAGCGAACCGTCGTCGGGATGCCAGAAACTCGATCGGGCGAAGCCGTGCTTCGGGGTCTTCGCCGCCGGCGAGTCCGGATCGAATCCGGAGTTGAACCAGGGGAAGATGACCGGGATGCCGCCGCGGATCGCCTTGCCTTCCTTGAGATAAACCGTCTTCGGGCGCCAGACCACGTCGGGCTGGCCTTGCGGCGCCCAACGCAGCACGTGCGCGCCGTAATCGCTGACCGATACCGAACCGTCCCCATTGACGAGATCGCGGATCGCGAACGATGCCGATGAACCCATGATTCCTCCAAACCGACAGATGACGATGGGACGCTCCCATTATGCCAGCCCATGCCGGTCCGGCCGTGAGAACCGCGGGGCCGTGCCGCGGTCGCGTCGCCACCGATCCGGGGCCGCGTCGACGTCATATCGCGTGCGAGCCGTTGTCCAGCGCGTGTGGGGTGATGGAGGGCATGGCAAGACAGGCAGGGGACGCGGCGGTGCGCGTCGTATACGGAGGCGACCCGTACCTGAACGAAAGGACCGCACGGGAACTGTGCGACGAGGCGATGCAGCGCCGTCCGGACGCGGAATACGTCGAATTGGACGCCGCCACGGCCGACCGGTACGCGTTCGACGAGGCGGTCAGCCCGTCCCTGCTCGCCGACGTGTCCGTCGTACGCGTCGACGATCTGCAATCCGCCGACGAGAAACTCGGCGACAGCATCGTCGACTACTGCAAGCAGGCGTCCAAGGACCCCGCCTCGAACAGCATCGTGATCTGCCGGCATGAAGGCGGCAACAAAGGCAAGCGTCTGCTCGACCGGCTGGTCCGCGCCGGTGCGCGCAAAGTGGAGGTCTCCGACCTCAAAAAACCGGACGCGAAGCTCAACTACGTGCTGCAATGCTTCGAACGACAAGGGCGCAGGGTCGAACCGCTCGCCGCCCAGCAGCTCGTCGACGTGCTCGGCGGCAGCATCGGGGAACTCACCGCCATGTGCGGGCAGTTGTGCTTCGACTTCGACGACGATCCCATCGGATTGGACCGCGTCAACCAGTACCTGACCGCCAACGCCCAGGTCACCGGATTCAACGTGGCGGACACGGCCATGGCCGGCGACACCGCCGACGCGATCGTCAAGATGCGCTCCGCCGTGGAACAGGGCGTCGAACCCATCGCGCTCATCGGCGCGCTGGCCATGAAACTGCGGAACGTGGCAAAGGTGTCCGCCTACAACGCCGGAACCATCAGCGCCGCCGAACTCGGCATGTCGCCGTGGGCGCGCAAGTACGTGCGGCTCGGCGGCTGGACGTCGGCCGGCATGGCGGCGTGCATCCGCACGCTCGCCTGGGCGGATGAGGAATGCAAGACCAACGGGGGAGATCCCATGTACGCGCTGGAACGCAGCATCGAGACGATAGCGACGAAGGGACGGGGATGAGCAATGGCATCGAACGATGAATGGAACGGACGAAACGGGGCGGTGACGCTCGAGGTGCCCACCGGCGAGGACATGCGCGAATTGGGGCGTCGCATCGCCGCACGTGTGCACGGCGGCGACGTGCTGCTGCTGTCCGGGCCGCTGGGGGCGGGCAAGACCACGCTGGCGCAGGGATTCGGTGAAGGCCTCGGCATCACGGAGCCGATCGTGTCGCCCACGTTCACCATCGCACGCGAACTGAACGGGCGGTTCGCGGACGGGTCCCCCGCGCACCTCGTGCACGTGGACGCCTACCGGTTGGGCGGTTCCGACTACGCGCCCGGCCAGGCGGCCGTGAACCGGCTGCTGGACGAGCTCGAATCGTTGGGGCTCGACGAGGAACTCGAGGACACCGGCGACGACACGGTCGTGCTCATGGAATGGGGCGAGCAGATGGTCGCCGCGCTCGCGCCGGAACGCCTCGAGATCCACATCGACCGGCCTCTGGACATCGACGCGGCGGACGCCGCCGTCGACCCCGGCATCGAACTCACCGGCGACGGCACACGCGTCGTCACGCTCGTGCCGGTGGGCGCGCGCTGGAACGGGTTCGCGCTGTAGGCCGCCGCGCGCGGTGTACACTCTCTACAGGCCATAGGCTCGACAGGGCCTTTCGACAGGGACATTCCGGGGAGGATGCATGGGCTGCACATTGGTGATCGACACGTCATACGGTTCCACCGTGGGCGTCGCGGGGCATGAGCCGATCGTCGAAACCGATTCGCGCACCCACGTCGAACGGTTGCAGGTGAATATCGCCCGTGCCGTCAAGGAGGCCGGATGCACGCCGCGCGACATCGACACCGTCATCGTGGGCACCGGTCCCGCGCCGTTCACCGGGCTGCGCGCCGGCATCGTCGCCGCCAAGGCGCTGGCGTTCGCCACCGGCGCGGAACTCATCGGACACAACGTGCTCGAACCGCAGGTGCGGTGGAACCTCGTTCGGCGCGGCAAGGCCGGCACGCTCGGCGATCCGAAGACGCGACACGTCCTCACGCTCGCCGTGAACGACGCGCGTCGCAAGCAACTGTACTTCGCGCTGTACGCGAGCCCGCTCGACGCCGGCGCCGGGGATGCCGGCGACGACGGGAACGCCAAAGCCGTTCCCCGACCGCTCATCGCCATGGACATCGACTATCCTTCGTCGATCGCCGACCGCGTGAACGCCGCCGTGCATGACTACGCGGCGACGGTCGACGGCGAGACCGTCGTCGACGTCATCGGCCATGGCGCGACGAAATACGCCGACGCGCTGCACGGCATCGAGTGTCTCAGCGACGTGGCCGACGCGTCCGTGCTCGATCAGGGGCGGCAGGGCGTCGACATCTTCGCGGCCGATGCGGCGCTTGCGCACGAACGCGACCCCCAGGCGCCCGTCGAACCGTTGTACCTGCGCAGGCCGGACGCCGAAGTGCCGGCGCCGCTCAAGCACGTGCTCGGGCACGAAGGCGCGGGGAGGAAGGCCTGATGCTCGTTTCGTTGGACGACCTCGGCCGCGAGACCGCGGTCGCCGCCGTGCGTGCGATGGAGGTCGAGCTGTTCGGCAACCACGCGTGGAGCGAAAACGCCGTGAGGCAGGAGCTCGACGCGCCCGCACGCGTCTACGTGTTCGACTGTGAGCGCGAGCAAGGCGACGGGGGACATGGAACCGGAGATGATGGCCACGTGCCGGGGCCGGACGGCTGCGTGCCCGGCATCGTGCGCGGATTCGCCGGATACTGGTATGACGGCGAGGACGCGGAGATCATGGACATCGGCGTTTCGCGCCGCTATCAGCGTCGCGGACTCGCCGCGCGCATGCTCGCCTGGCTGATCGGCCATGCGCGGGAACAAGGCGCCCGCCGCATGCTGCTCGAAGTCGCCGTGGACAACGATCCCGCCATCGCGTTGTACCGGCGGTTCGGGTTCGAACGCATCGGGTTGCGCAAACGGTACTACCAGCCGGAAGGCATCGACGCGTACGTGATGGCCCTGGAACTGGAGCCGCGGGTCGTCGGGTTCGCCGCCGCCGGGGAAGAAGACGGAACGGATGACGCGGGCGTCGCGAACGGCGAGGTCGGCATGGGCGGCCCGCAGAAGGCCGTCGCGCACGAGGGAACGGAGGAGACGCGATGAGCGAACCGATCGTACTGGGCATCGAATCGACCTGCGACGAAACGGCGGCCGCCGTCGTCCAGGGGCGCACGCTGAGATCCAACGTGGTCGCCTCCTCGATGGAGGAGCACGCACGCTACGGCGGCGTCATCCCCGAGATCGCCTCGCGCGCGCACGCCGAGGCGTTCGTGCCGTGCGTATCCAAGGCGCTGGCCGACGCCGGCCTCGAACTGTCCGACGTGGACGCGATAGCCGTGTCCGCAGGCCCCGGACTCGCCGGGTGCCTCGCCGTCGGCGTCTCCGGCGCGAAGGCCCTCGCATGGGCGAGCGGCAAGCCGCTGTACGGCATCAACCATGTGATCGGCCACATCGCCGTCACCCAACTGCAGTTCGGGCCGTTCCCCAAGGACACGCTCGCGCTCATCGTCTCGGGCGGGCACACGTCGCTGCTGCACGTCGGGGACGTGGCACGTCACATCGATGTGGTCGGCACCACATTGGACGACGCGGCGGGGGAGTGCTTCGACAAGGTGGCGCGACTGCTCGGCTTCCCCTACCCGGGAGGCCCGCACATCGACAGGCACGCGCAGCACGGCGACCCGCATGCGATCCGCGTGCCCCAGGGGCTCACGCAGGGCAAGGCCGGCGCGAAGCATCCGTATGACTTCAGCTTCTCCGGCGTGAAGACCGCCGTCGCCCGTTGGGTGGAGGGGGAGCGGGCCGCGGGACGCGAGATCCCCGTAGACGACGTGTGCGCCTCGCTCGCCGACTCGGTGGCCACCGTGCTCGCGAAGAAAGCGATGCGCGGCTGCCGCCAGTATGATTCCGATACGCTCATCGTGGGAGGCGGATTCTCCGCGAACTCGCAGCTCAGGGCGAAACTGCTCGAATTCGGGCGCTCCAACGGCGTCGAGGTGCGCATTCCGGAACTCAGACTGTGCACCGACAACGGCGCGATGGTCGCCATGCTCGGCGTGAACCTCGTCGAGGCGGGCGTCGCGCCCAGCGCGCCCGATTTCGCCATCGATTCGGCCATGCCGTTGACCAAGGTGTCGATGTAGCCTTGCCGCGGCGGGAAGCCGTCGGGTGGTTGCGGCCGTCGCCGTTGGACGGCCGTTGGGCGTCCGCTGGACGTCCGTCTCGGTCACCCGGCCTCCCGCCGGATCAGTCACCACAGGGGGTTCATGCCCTCCGTGGACAGGCCTTTGCGTTTCGGCGCCGGCGTGCGTCTCGCCTCCACCAGCCACCCCGAATCCTTGAGCACGACCCTCGCCTCATAGCCGCCGTTCTCGAATCCGCGGCGTTCCCGTTTGTTGATCTTGTACGCCGCCTTCATCGCGGCCGACCGGTTCGCCGCATCCGAGACCTTGTGCCAGCCGGGATGCGTGTCCAGCCACGCCGCCAGCTCCGGGCCGTTGCGCTTCACGCCGCTCGGGCGGGCGTCCTCCACCAGCGGTTCGGGATGCGGCATGCCGATCTTGTCCAGCATGGCCAGCCATTCGCGTGCGGCGGTGCCGTCGTCGAACCGGAACGTCACGCGCACGGCCCCCTTCATCGGTCCCCCATGCCGCGGTATCCGCCATTCGCCGTGCGCGCCGCGGCCGCATCCCCGTTGCGGTGCTGCCCATGCGATGGGACGAGGGGACCGAGCGGCTCCGGGCCGTCCATTCGATTCGACAACGTTGTTCCGTCCATGGGCCCAGTTTCCGACCGGGCGTGGACGGCGCGCGCGTGCGGGGACGAGTCGCGGAAGACGGCTCCCGCCCCATCGCGACACGCCGGTTTGCGAGATACGGGCATGACGCGTATTGTAGCCAACCGTTGCAAACCCGCGGTTTGCGGCTTCACTTCGATGGACGTCTCGGCGTGCACCGGCGGTGATAATTGAAT
>NZ_WHZV01000001.1:572808-732767 GCF_010667645.1 Bifidobacterium platyrrhinorum | reverse complement strand
ATATTCCTGCGTAGCTCAGTTGGCAGAGCATCCGACTGTTAATCGGACGGTCACTGGTTCAAGCCCAGTCGCAGGAGCTTCTCCTTCACGGGTGCGAACCCGGGTCGGTGATAATTGAATATTCCTGCGTAGCTCAGTTGGCAGAGCATCCGACTGTTAATCGGACGGTCACTGGTTCAAGCCCAGTCGCAGGAGCCATGGAAAGCCCCGGAACATTCCGGGGCTTTCTGCATGACCGGCGTCATGCGGGGGACGATGCCGTCCGCCGTCCGCGTGCCGCCGGCGCGTCGCCGCGCGCGACGATACCATTGGAGACAGCGAGAACGGATACGGCAAGGAGGCCGTGGCCATGGACGTGAGAATCATGAGGATAGGACGCGGCATGTTCGCCGTGCTGCACAACGGCGTGGGGGCCGGCACGGTCCGCAAAGAGACCATCGGCATGCGCCGCATGTGGCTCGCCGACGGCGCCAACGGCGCGCAGGGCGTGTTCCCGTCGAAGAAGGTCGCCGCGGAATGGCTGGTCAAGCGCGCCTGATCCCACCCTCACGCCGCGGGGATGCCATTTCCGCGTTCGTTGGTCGAACGCCGCTTGCGCATGTCGTCGCGCGGTCCTATGGTGTGCACTGTTGATTACACGTCCAGGCCTGCACATTGGTAACGCGGACCCAGATAGCAAAGGACACCATCATGGCGCAAAGCTCCATCTCCATCACAGTCAACGGCGAAGCGAAGGAGGTGGAAGCAACCACCACCGGCGTCGAGCTGTTCGCGGACGACAAGAACATCATCGCGGTGCGTCTCAACGGCGAACTGCGCGACCTTTACACGCCCCTGGCCGACGGCGACTCCGTCGAGCCCGTGGCCCTCGACTCCGAGGACGGCCTCGGCATCATGCGCCACTCCGCGACGCACGTCATGGCCCAGGCGGTGCAGGAACTGTTCCCGAACGCCAAGCTCGGCGTCGGCCCGATCATCAAGGACGGCTTCTACTACGACTTCCAGGTCGACCAGCCGTTCACGCCGGACGATCTCAAGCAGATCGAAAAGCACATGCAGCGCATCATCAAGTCGTCGCAGTCCTTCCGCCGCCGCGTCGTGAGCGAGGAGGAGGCCCTCGCCGAGGAGGCCGACCAGCCGTTCAAGATCGAGCTGATCCAGGACAAGGAAGCGCATCTCGACCCGTCCACCGCCACCGAGATCTCCGGCAAGGAGCTCAGCTTCTACGACAACGTCGACCGTGACGGCAACGTCGTGTGGAAGGACCTGTGCCGCGGGCCGCACTTGCCGAACACCCGCTTCATCAAGGCGTTCAAGATCGAGCGCTCCGCCGCCGCCTACTGGCGCGGCAGCGAGAAGAACCCGACCATGCAGCGCATCTACGGCACCGCCTGGGCCTCCAAGGAGGATCTCAAGGCCTACCAGACGCGCCTCGAGGAGGCCGCCAAGCGCGACCACCGCAAGCTCGGCGCCGAGATGGACCTGTTCTCCTTCCCGGAGGAGATCGGACCGGGCCTGGCCGTGTTCCACCCGAAGGGCGCCGCCGTCATCAACGCGATGGAGGACTACTCCCGCGAGATGCACCGCAAGCACCACTACAGCTTCGTGCAGACCCCGCACATCACCAAGGGCGGCCTGTACGAGACCTCCGGCCACCTGCACTGGTACAAGGACGGCATGTACCCGCCGATGCACCTCGACGAGGAGCGCGACGCGGACGGCAACATCACCAAGCCGGGCGCCGACTACTACCTCAAGCCGATGAACTGCCCGATGCACAACCTGATCTTCAAGTCGCGCCAGCGCTCCTACCGCGAGCTGCCGCTGCGCCTCTTCGAGTTCGGCACCGTGTACCGCTACGAGAAGTCCGGCGAGGTCCACGGCCTCACCCGCGTGCGCGGACTCACCCAGGACGACTCCCACATCTACTGCACCCGCGAGCAGATGAAGGACGAGCTGACCAGCCTGCTCACCTTCGTGCTGAACCTGCTCAAGGACTTCGGCCTGTCCGACTTCTACCTGGAGCTGTCCACCAAGGATCCGGACAAGTACGTCGGTTCCGACGAGATCTGGGAGGAGGCCACCAACACGCTGCGCGAGGTCGCCGAGGCGTCCCACCTCGACCTCGTCGCCGATCCGGGCGGCGCGGCCTTCTACGGCCCGAAGATCTCCGTGCAGGCGCGCGACGCGATCGGCCGCACCTGGCAGGTCTCGACCATCCAGCTCGACTTCAACCTGCCCGAGCGCTTCAAGCTCGAGTACATCGCGAAGGACGGCACCCACCAGCGTCCGGTGATGATCCACCGTGCGCTGTTCGGCTCCATCGAGCGCTTCTTCGCCGTGCTGCTCGAGCACTACGCCGGCGCGTTCCCGGCGTGGCTCGCCCCGGTGCAGGTGCTCGGCGTGCCCGTCGCCGACGAGTTCGCCCCGCATCTCGCCGGCTTCGTCAAGAGCCTCGAGGACGAGATGGTCCGCTGCGAGATCGACTACTCCGACGACCGCTTCGGCAAGAAGATCCGCAACGCCTCCAAGTCCAAGGTGCCGTTCATCCTCATCGTCGGCGAGGAGGACATGAACAACAACGCGGTGAGCTTCCGCTTCCGCGACGGCAGCCAGCTCAACGGCGTCCCGGTCGACGAGGCGCGCGAGCAGATCCTCACCGTGATCAGGAAGCGCGTCCAGGTCAACTCCGCCGACGACTTCAAGGCCGCCGTGGCCGGGGAGAACGCCGCCGAGTGATCCTCCGGGGAGGGCCGGTCCCGGCCGTTTCGCGTCCATATGGATGCGTGGCGGGCCGGCCGTCCCCGCATGACACGGGCCGGCCTCGGGCGTCCTGCGTCCGGTCCCGGCCCGTGTTGTCGGCTTAACGCCATACAATCGTTTCGTTTGCCAGATATCCGATTCATAACCTGCTAGGAGCATTATGTCAGGTCATTCCAAGTGGGCGACCACCAAGCACAAGAAGGCCGCCATCGACGCCAAGCGCGGCAAGCTCTTCGCCAAGCTCATCAAGAACATCGAGATCGCGGCCCGCATGGGCGGCGGCGACCCGGACGGCAACCCGTCCCTGTACGACGCCATCTACAAGGCCAAGAAGGCCTCGATGCCGGCCGACAACATCAAGCGCGCCGTCAAGCGCGGCTCCGGTGAGGAAGCCGGCGGCGCCAACTACGAGGACATCGTCTACGAGGGCTACGCCCCCGCCGGCGTCGGCCTCATCATCGAGTGCCTGACCGATAACCGCAACCGTGCGGCCGCCGAAGTGCGTTCGACCCTGACCAAGGGCAACGGCTCGCTGGCCACCTCCGGCTCCGTCTCCTTCAACTTCGAGCGCAAGGGCCAGATCGTGGTCCCGTCCGAGGGCGTGGACTTCGACAAGCTGTTCGAGACCGCGGCCGAAGCCGGTGCCGAGGACGTCCAGGACGACGGCGAGGTCTTCACCGTCGTCACCAACCCGTCCGACGTGCACACCGTGCGCAAGGCCTTGGTCGACGCCGGCTTCGAGTACGACTCCGCCGATCTGGTCATGGCCCCGAAGAACGAGGTCGAGCTGTCCCTCGAGGACGCCCGCAAGGTCTCCAACCTCATCGACAAGCTCGATGACCTCGACGACGTGCAGAACATCTACTCCAACTGGACCGCCTCCGACGAGGTCATGGCCCAGCTCGACGAGGAGTAGTCCCACGTGATCATCCTAGGCGTCGACCCCGGGCTCACCCGCTGCGGGGTCGGCGTTATCGAAGCCGGCGCCCACCGCCGGCTTTCTTTTATCCACGTCGATGTCGTGCGCTCCTCGCCGGACGTGTCCCAGGACCTGCGTCTGCTGGCCATCTACAACGGGCTCGTCTCCAAGATCGAGGCCTACGCGCCGGACGCGGTGTCCATCGAACGCGTCTTCGCCCAGTCGAACCGCAACACGGTGCTCGGCACCGCGCAGGCGGCCGGGCTCGCCATGCTCGCCGCCGCCCAGCGCAACATCCCGGTCGCGCTGCATACGCCGACCGAGGCGAAGCTGGCGATCACCGGCAACGGACAGGCCCAGAAGATCCAGGTCGAACGCATGGTGACGCGCATCCTCAACCTCAACAGGATGCCCACCCCGGCCGATGCCGCCGACGCGCTGGCATTGGCGATCTGCCATGCGCTGCGTCCGGCCGGAGCGTTGCAGGGCGGCGAACGCGAGGAGCATCTCACGGCGGCCCAACGCCAATGGGCGGAGGCGTCCAAGAAGGCGACGAAACGTCGCTTCAACGCCGACCGCGGCATGTGACGCGTCCATGATCCCGTATGGCATGGCATGTGGGACACGGCCGCATGCGTCGGCATGTGACACGGTGCGGCGCGATGGTGTACACTGTCGAACAGTTGTTCGAAGGAGGCGCCATGATCGGTTCGTTGAAAGGCACGGTCGAAGCCGTGGATTCCCAGGCCGCCCTGATTGAGGTCGGGGGAGTCGGCTACGAAGTGCGCATGCCGTCCGCCGACCTGTCGCGCCTGCACGGGGGCGCGGAGGCGCGCGTCCACACCTATCTCAACGTCTCGCAGGACGCCATCATGCTGTACGGGTTCCTCGAACCCGCGGCGAAACGAACGTTCCTGCAACTGCTCAAGGTGTCCGGCATCGGGCCGAAGGTCGCCCTGTCGTTGTTGTCCACATTGAACCCCAATCAGCTCGCCAAGGCGGTGGCGGACAACGACGCCGCGGCCCTGACCAAGGCGCCCGGGCTCGGCAAGAAGGGCGCGCAGAAGATCATCCTGGAGCTCAAGGGATCCATCAACCTCGAGGAGATAGAGGGCACGGCGGCAGCGGTCACCACGGCGCAGCCCGAGGACAAGGGCGCCTTGCAGGTCGTCGAGGGCCTGATCTCCCTGGGCTGGCGGCAGCAGGACGCCGAACAGGCGGTGCACGCCGCATGCGCGGCCAACGGCATCGCCACGCCGCTGGCCGCGGAGGACGTGCCGCGCGTCCTCAAGCTCGCGTTGAACTCGCTGGACCGCGGCATCTGACGCCAGGCCCGCGTCGGACGCGACGCGTATGGAAACGGCATATCGCACATATCGACGGGACGGAGACGAACGGATGAACGAGCCCTACATCAGCGGCACGGTCGGGGAAGGCAACGAGAACATCGGCGCGAATGAGGAATCATTGCGCATGGTCTCCTCGCAGCCGGTCGGCAACGAGCCGGTGAGCGACGAGGAGCTGCGCCCGCATGTGCTCGACGGGTTCATCGGCCAGCCCAGGCTCAAGGCGCAGCTGCAGCTGTTCCTCGACGCCGCGCGCAAACGCGAGGTGCCGCCGGATCACATCCTGCTCGCCGGACCTCCCGGACTGGGCAAGACCACGTTGGCGATGATCGTCGCCAACGAACTCGGCGTGCCGATCCGTATCACCTCCGGCCCCGCCATCCAGCATGCCGGCGATCTGGCCTCGATCCTGAGCTCTCTCGACGCGGGCGAGGTGCTGTTCGTCGACGAGGTGCACCGCCTGCCTCGCGCGGCGGAGGAACTGCTGTACATCGCCATGGAGGATTTCCGCGTCGACGTGATGGTGGGCAAAGGGCCGGGCGCCTCGTCGATTCCGCTCACGCTCCCGCGCTTCACGATGATCGGCGCCACCACGCGCGAGGGCATGCTGCCGTCGCCGCTGCGCGCGCGTTTCGGCTTCACCGCGCACCTCGATTTCTATCCCGTCGGGGAGCTGGAGAAGCTCGTCGAGCGTTCCTCGTCGGTGCTCGGCATCGCGCTGGACGAAGGGTCCGCGCACGAACTCGCCCTGCGTTCGCGCGGCACGCCGCGTATCGCCAACCGTCTGCTGCGTCGCGTGCGCGATTGGGCGATCGTCCACGACCTGCCTTCGGTCGGTCCCGAGGACGTCAAGGAGGCGCTGTCCCTCTACCAGATCGACGCCGAGGGGCTCGACCGGCTCGACATCGCCGTGCTCAACGCGATCGTGCGCAACTTCAACGGCGGGCCGGTCGGACTCAACACCCTCTCCGCGATGGTCGGCGAGGAGTCCGAGACCGTGGAGACCGTATGCGAGCCGTACCTGGTGCGCGAGGGGTTCCTCATCCGCACGCCGAAGGGGCGCGTGGCCACCGAGAAGGCGTGGGCCCATCTCGGCATACGGCCCACGGAGGATGTTGTCAACAAGCTTTTCTAGACTGTTGGACTTGGACTAGTCGTTTCCGATCGGAAGGAATTCCCCTCAATGGATGCCAATATGCTTTTCATCGTCGTGCTCGTCGTGGTCATGGGCGGCATGATGTGGTTCCAGTCCAAGAAGAACAAGGAACGCCAGCAGCAGGTCAAGGACTTCCGTGCCAACCTCAAGCCCGGTACCGAGGTCATCACCATCGGACAGGTCATCGGCAAGGTCGTGTCCGTCGACGAGCAGTACGAGGAGATCGTCATCGATTCCGAAGGCTCACTCCTGCGCTTCTCCTACAGCGGCATCGCCAAGGAATACACCCGCCCGGCATACGTCTCCGACGACGAGGTCGACGAGGAGGGCAACCCGCTTCCCCAGGATGAGCAGGACGCCGACGTGAACGATTCCGCCGAAAGGGCCGGTTCCGCCGACGACCAGCAGACGCAGGATACCGGCGCGAACGACGAGGCGCAGGTGGACGTCGACGAGGCCGTCGAACAGAACAACGCCAAGGAAGGCAAGTGAGACCATGACCGGCGACATCACCATCAAGGCGCTGGACAAGGTGGGTGCCGAGGACGCCGAATACCTCGTCTCTCTCATCCGCTCCATCCCGGGCTTCCCGAAGGAAGGCATCATCTTCCGCGACTTCATGCCCGTGCTTGCGGACGCGCGCGGGCTGGATGTGCTCATGCGCGCCCTCGAGGCGGCGCTGCCCGTCCCCGCCGACGAATTCGACTCGATCGCCGGACTCGAATCCCGTGGATTCCTCTTCGGCCCGGCCCTTGCCCACCATCTCGGCAAGGGGTTCATCGCGATCCGTAAGGCCGGCAAGCTGCCCCCGGAGACCATTGGCGAATCCTATGAGCTGGAATACGGCACCGCCAGCGTCGAGATCGAGACCATGGCCGTCAGACCGGGGGAGCGCGTGCTCATCGTCGACGACCTCATCGCCACGGGAGGCACCGCCAAGGCCGGCGCCGACCTCATCGAGAAGGCCGGCGGCAAGGTAGCGGGCTTCAGCTTCGTGATGGGCCTCGACGGCCTCGACGGCCTCGCCAAGCTCGGCGACGTGCCCAGCAGCATGCTGGTCTCCATGCCCGCCTGATTCCATACATTTTTCCGGCCGCCGAACGTCGCAGGACGACCGGCGGCCCGTCAACACCACCACCAATCACACGGAAGAGCCATGGATCTTTACGAATATCAGGCGCGCCAGCTGCTTGAGGAGCAGGGCATCCCCACGCCGAAGGCCATTTACGCGCAGAACTCCCATGAGGTCGCCGAAGCCGCCGAACAGCTCGGCTATCCCTGCGTCGTCAAGGCGCAGGTCAAGATCGGCCACCGCGGCCAGGCCGGCGGCGTCAAGCTCGCCAAGACGCGCGACGAGGCCATTCTGGACGCCGAGGACATCCTGCCGATGACCATCCACAAGCACAAGGTCAACGGCGTGCTTGTGGCCGAGGGCAAGAACATCCTCCACGAGTACTATGTCTCCATCTCCGTGGACCGTACCTCCCGCGACTACGACGTGCTCGCCACCGCCAACGGCGGCACCGAGGTCGAGGAGATCGCCAAGGAGCATCCGGAGGCGGTCAAGCGCCTGCACATCGAGGCCCTGGACGACTTCGATCTCGCCGCCGCCACGAAGATGGCGGAAAGCATCGGCTTCTACCACGCCGACGTCGATCAGGCGGCGCAGATCCTGCTCAAGATGTGGAAGTGCTTCAAGGAGAACGACGCCACGCTCGTCGAGATCAACCCGCTCGCCAAGATCGGCGACCCGGACGACGAATCCTCGAAGAGCCTGTGCGCGCTCGACGCGAAGATCTCCCTCGATGACAACGCCGCGTTCCGCCATGACGGTTGGAAGCGTTTCGCCGATCCCCTCGCCAACGACGAGTTCGAACGCCGCGCCAAGGACCACGGCCTGCATTACGTGCACCTCAACGGCCAGGTCGGCGTGATCGGCAACGGAGCGGGCCTCGTCATGAGTTCGCTCGACGCGGTGTCCGGAGCGGGAGAGGAGCAGGGGACCGGCATCAAGCCCGCGAACTTCCTCGACATCGGTGGCGGCGCGTCGGCCGAGGTCATGGCCGCCAGCCTCGAGATCGTCGTCTCCGACCCGCAGGTCGAATCCGTGTTCATCAATGTCTACGGCGGCATCACCTCCTGCGAGCAGGTCGCCAAGGGCATCCTCGAGGCCATCGACACGCTTGGCGGAACCAAGCCCATCGTCGTGCGCTTCGACGGCAACGCGGCGGCCGAGGGTCTCGCCATCCTCGCCGAATCACGTAATCCGAACGTGCACGTCGCCGAAACCATGGAGGAGGCGGCGCACCAGGCCGCCCGCATCGCGGCCGACGCCATCGCAGCCAAGGAGGCCAACTGATATGACGCTCTTCATCGAAGACGACGCACCCGTCATCGTGCAGGGCATGACCGGCCATCAGGGCATGACGCACACCGCGCGCATGCTCAGGGCCGGCACCAACATCGTCGGCGGCGTCAACGCCCGCAAGGCGGGACTCGACGTCACCTTCCCGGCCGCCCGTGACGGTCAGGACGCGACCATCCACGTGTATGCCTCCTGCGCCGACGCCAAGGCCGCGACCGGGGCCAAGGCCTCCGTCGTGTTCGTCCCCCCGCGCTTCGCCAAGGACGCAGTCGTCGAAGCCATCGAGGCCGGCATCGAACTCATCGTCGTGATCACCGAAGGCATCCCGGTCGCCGATTCCGCGTACTTCGTCGAGCTCGCATTGCGCCACGGCGTGCGCATCGTCGGACCGAACTGCCCGGGTCTCATGACCCTCGCGTCCTCCGAGAACACGCATGGTGTGAACCTCGGCATCATCCCCGACGGCATCGTCGGCCGCGGCCCGCTGGGTCTCGTCTCCAAGTCCGGCACGCTCACCTACCAGCTCATGGGCGAGTTGAGCGACATCGGCTTCACCGCATGCCTTGGCGCCGGCGGCGACCCGATCGTCGGCACGACCCTGCTTGAGGCCCTGCAGGCGTTCGAGGCGGATCCGAACACGAAGGCCGTCATGATGATCGGCGAGATCGGCGGCAATGCCGAACAGGACGCCGCACAGTGGTCCGCCGAGCACATGACCAAGCCGGTCGTCGCCTACATCGCCGGATTCACCGCCCCCGAGGGCAAGCAGATGGGCCATGCCGGCGCCATCGTCTCCGGCGGCAAGGGCACGGCGAAGGACAAGAAGGAGGCGCTTGAGGCCGTCGGCATTCGTGTCGGACGTACGCCCGGCCAAGCCGCCGACATCATGCGTGAGGTGCTCGCGGGTCTCGATCAGTGAAACCGGATCGTCTTTCCGCCATCATCAAAGGCGCCCTGGCCGCATTGGGCGCCATGGCGTTGTACGCCATCTCGCTGGGATGCTTCATCGCGTTGATGCTGTTGGTCATCTCGATGGAGGAGGGAGGCGAAAGCCTGCCCTCCTCCGCCCTGCCGCTGACCGAAGCCGTCATCCTGCTCAGCCAGGGGACGGGGTTTACCGCCGGCACGACGGTCGTCGCCATCATGCCGTTGCTGCTGACGCTGCTTCTCGTGGCGCTTGTCGCGCAGTGCGCGTCCCGAGCTGGGGTGACCCCCCTCAGCTGGGGCAGCGGGGCCATCGTGTGGATCGGGCTCAACCTCATGGGTTCCGGCGGCACCACCGTTGCCTTGCACGACACCCCGTTCGCCATAGCGGGAAAAACGGCATGCGTATGGACCATCGGATGCCTTATCGCGGCCATGCCGGCCGCGAAGCCGCTCGCACGCCTGCGCGGATGGTCCCGCGAACGCGTGCCGGAGGCGGTGCGGGGGACGGCCCTGCTGACGGCCGTGCTCGCGGGGGCCCTCGCCGCCGCCCTGTTCATCGCCGGATTCGTCGCATGCGTCATATGGATCGTGCGCGGATGGCATGGCATGACCACGCTGTTCGCCTATGACGGCATGGAGAACGGATCGCGTGTCCTGACCACCATCGCTTCGTGCGCATGGCTTCCCAACCTCGTCGCATGGGCCGTCTCGTGGCTCGCCGGCGCCGGATTCCACATCGGCGATCTCGGCTCATTCACCATGTGGGCCGGCCAGTCATCGTCACTGCCGCCCTTGCCGGTCTTCGGCCTGCTGCCGGAAGGCGTGGCCGACGACCGTATCCGGGTGGCGCTGCAATGCGTGATACCCGTCATCGCGGGCGTGCTGGCCCTGCTCGCCATGCTGCTGCCGGGGCCCATGAAGATCCGCCCGGTGAAACCCGGTGACGACGATGCGGCCAAACGTCTCATCGTCATGATGCTGCGGCATCTCATCTGCCTGTGCATGGCCGCCGTGCTGACGGTCGCGGTCTGGTGCCTGTGCTTCCTGCTCGCCGATGGTTCGCTTGGCGTCCATCGTCTCGCCCACGTGGGCGTGGATATCATGCCATCCGCCCGATCGCTCGCGCGTTTCCTCGCATTCGGCCTCGCCGCGGCGTGGCTTGCCGTCGCCGTGGCGGTTGCGGCCATCTACGGGATACACTGGATTGTCGGGCATCGCGCGGCCGTGACGCATGATGGCGCACTTCCCCCGGAACGGGGCCACCGTACCGGGAAATCCCGTGATGATGCGGATGCCGCACACCGTGGTCCCAAGGGCCGCAGGAGCGCGGGCTCCGCCTCCGTCGGGACGAAGACGGACACGGAACGGGACGCCGGCGATGGGGACACCGCCGCAAGCACCTCGACGTCCGGCGTGCGGAAGGCCCGGTCGATCCGCTCCGAACGCAGCGTGCGGTCGGAGGCCGATGCGCGGGACGACCACGAACGCGGCGACCGTCGTGCGGCGCGTACCATCCGTTCGGCACGAGGAGCGGCCTCCGGCCGAACCGACGCCGGTAATGACAAGCTTGACCAACCAACCAAGGAGGAAACCGATGACAACAACGAATCGTCCGATTAAGAGGGCGCTGGTCTCCGTCTTCCACAAGGAAGGCATCGAGGTCCTCGCCGAGGCCTTCGTCAAGGCCGGCACCGAAGTCGTGTCCACCGGCTCGACCGCCAAGCGACTCGCCGAACTCGGCGTGCCCGTCACCGAGGTGAGCGAGGTCACCGGTTTCCCCGAATGCCTCGACGGTCGCGTCAAGACGCTTGATCCGCACATCCACGCCGGCATCCTCGCCGACATGACCAACCCCGACCACGCCGCCCAGCTGCAGAAGTTCGGCATCAAGCCGTTCGACCTGGTCGTCGTCAACCTGTATCCGTTCGCGGACACCGTGCGCTCCGGCGCCGACGAGGCGGCCACCATCGAGAAGATCGACATCGGCGGTCCGTCCATGGTGCGCGGCGCCGCGAAGAACAGCGCCACCGTCGCCATCGTCACCGACCCGGCCGACTACGCGCTGGTCGCCGCACGCGTGGAGAACGGCGAGGGCTTCAGTCTCGAGGAACGCCGCTGGCTGGCCGGCAAGGCGTTCGCCCACACCGCCGCCTATGATGCGACGATCAACGAGTGGACCGCCAAGCACTGGCCGAAGCCCGCCACCATCGCCGAGACCGACCACGACGACGAGGACCATCCGGTCGACGACGCCAAGTTCCCGGCCGCGTTCACCCGCACCTGGGACCGAACGCACATTCTGCGCTACGGCGAGAACTCCCACCAGCAGGCCGCCCTCTACCTCGACCCGCTCGACCAGACCGGCTTCGCGCACGCCGAGCAGCTCGGCGGCAAGCCGATGAGCTACAACAACTACGTGGACGCCGACGCCGCATGGCGCGCCGTGTGGGACATGGCTCCGTCCATCGCCGTGGCGGTCGTCAAGCACAACAACCCGTGCGGTCTGGCCATCGGCGCCACCGCGGCCGAGGCCCACCGCAAGGCCCACGCCTGCGATCCGGTGAGCGCCTACGGCGGCGTCATCGCCTGCAACACCACCGTCACCCTGGAGATGGCGGAGAGCGTCCGCCCGATCTTCACCGAGGTCATCGTCGCCCCCGCCTACGAGGACGCCGCCCTCGAGCTGCTGAAGACCAAGAAGAAGAACCTGCGCATCCTCAAGGTGGCCGAGCCGCCGAAGGGCCATACGCAGTTCCGCCAGATCGACGGCGGCCTGCTCGTGCAGGACATGGACCTCATCAACGCCACGGGCGACGATCCGGATGCGTGGAAGCTCGTCTCCGGCGAGGCGGCCGACGCCGACACGCTCAAGGACCTCGTGTTCGCCTGGCGCGCCATCCGCTGCGTCAAGTCCAACGCCATCCTGCTCGCGCACAATCAGGCGACCGTCGGCATCGGCATGGGCCAGGTCAACCGCGTCGACTCCTGCCATCTGGCCGTCGAACGCGCCAACACGCTGGCGGACGGCGCCGACCGCGCCACCGGTTCGGTGGCCGCGTCCGACGCGTTCTTCCCGTTCGCGGACGGCGCCGAAACGCTGATGCAGGCCGGTGTGAAGGCCATCGTGCAGCCCGGCGGCTCCATCCGCGACGAGGAGGTCATCGAGGCCGCGAAGAAGGCCGGCGTGACGATGTACCTGACCGGCACCCGCCACTTCTTCCACTGATCGATGAACAGGGCCGGCCATATCCTCTTCCAACGGGGATACGGCCGGCCCTGTCGGCATGACACCGCAACCCGCAAACGCACGCAAACCAGACAAACGCACCGAGGTACAGGCATGAAAAACCATCCCTTCGTCTCCGAAGCCCATGAGGGCAAGCCATGGTTCGAGTGGATCGTCGCCGCGCTGGTGGTCTCATCCGGCGTGCTCGCGGCCCTCGGATACACGATGGCCGCCACGGTGCTGATTTCCGTGACGGCCATCGTGACCGGGCTGGTGCGGCTCATCCTGCGTGAGCGCAGCCCATGGAAGGTGCGATCAGTCGCGTTCGACTCCTTCATCGGCATCTGCCTCGGCGTCGGACTGCTGGCCACCTACTTCAGCGTGTACATCATCCTGTGAGGATTCGCCCTGCGCGTCCCCGGCACCGGCCGTCGGCTCCTTCCCGGAACCGGCGGCCTCGTTGTATTCGGTGAGCTGGGCCGGATCGTCGCCCTTCGCCTTCGGAGCCACGGCCATCTGCTGCAGCAGCATGGCGAGCGACACAAGCGCGGCGGCGAGCACCGGGCAGATCCAGAACACCCACAGCTGGGTCAGCGGTTCGACCTCGAGGCCCTGTCCCTGGGCGAACAGGGCGATGCCGGTCGCGCGGGCCGGGTTCAGCGCGGCGCCGGTCACCGGGAAGGTGATCGCCGCGCCGATCGCGTAGGCGGCGCCGGTCGCCGCGGCATAACGCTTCGTACCGTAGGTGGCCATGGCCACGCCCACGATGATCAGACCGGCAACGAGCTCGACGGCGATGGCCTGCGTGACCGAGAAGCTCAGACCATACTGGGTGAGTGTGCTGTAGGCCACGGAACCCTTGTCGAAACCGTTGACCGTGGTGGTGAGCCACTGCTTGATGGTCACGTTCTCGGAGGTCGGCAGCAGGACCTTGACCAGCAGGCCGGCCAAGGAGGCGCCGATGACCTGGAAGACGATGTAGAGGATGCCGTCGACCACCTTGGTCCTGCCGGCGATCATCGCCGCCACGGTGACCGCCGGGTTGAAGTGCCCGCCCGAGACGCCGCCCAGCGCCAGCGCGGCGGCGGCGTACGCGAGACCGGTGCCCAGCGCCACATAGGCGAGGTTGAGCTGGAAGATGATGGAGCCGAACGTGCTGAGCACGTAGACGGCGAAGCAGATCAGGAAGGCGCCGACCAGTTCGGCCCCCACGCGAAGCGGCCACGGCTGTTCCTTCGTAGTTTCAGATGTCATGAATATCCTTCGATTCTGTTCGTATGCGTATCGTCGGGCGCGGCCCGTCGAACGGTTGCCAGTGTAGCAAGCGCGCCGCCGGGCCGCGGTATCCGCGGGGTACGGTAGCATGGACAGGTTGGAAATACCCCTAGGCCACGTTGGGAGAACGATGCCAAACGCATATTCCCGCGCCATGAAAGCGCATGAAAGCAACAACGAAGGAATCCGACTGCAGAAGATCCTCGCACAGGCCGGATTCGGTTCCCGCCGCAAGTGCGAGCTCATGATCACCGAAGGCCGCGTCGAGGTGGACGGCGAACTCGTCACCGAACTCGGCACGCGCGTCGATCTCGCGCATCAGCAGGTCCGTGTCGACGGATCCCGTGTGCGCATCAACCCGAACCACGTCACCCTCGCGCTCAACAAGCCCAAGCGGGTGCTCTCCGCCATGGAGGATCCGAAGGGCCGCTACACGCTGCGCGACATCGTGGGCGACAAGTACGAGCGTATCTTCCACATGGGCCGTCTGGACTACGATTCGGAAGGCCTGATCCTCATGACGAACGACGGCGAGCTCAGCCAGCACGTCATGCACCCCAAGTACGAGGTCGAGAAGACCTACATCGCCACGGTCGAAGGCAAACTGTCCGGCACCGTGTGCCGCCGTCTGGTCAGGACCGGTGTGCAGCTCGACGACGGCTGGATCAAGCTCGACCACTGCGCGATCATCGACCAGAACCGCGACGCCACGATCGTCAAGGTCGTGCTGCACTCCGGCAAGAACCGCATCGTGCGCCGCATCTTCGGTTCGATCGGCTTCCCGGTCAAGCGTCTGGTGCGCACCCAGATCGGCCCGATCAAGCTCGGCGAGCTCAAGTCCGGTTCCTACCGCGTGCTCAGCCAGGCCGAGGTCCGCTCCCTGTCGAAGGCGGTGGGCCTGTGATCCGCGTCGCCATCGACGGTCCCGCCGGCGTCGGCAAGTCCTCGACGTCCAAGGCGCTGGCCAAGTACTACGGTTTCGCCTACCTCGACACGGGCGCCATGTACCGCGCCTGCACGTGGTGGTGCCTGCATCAGGGCATCGACCTCGACGCCGAGACGGTCGACGAGCGCCTCGTCACCGAGACGGTGGGCGAGTTCTTCACCGGCGACCACTTCGACATCGGCGTGGACCCGGACGCCCCGTCGGTCACGGCCGACGGCGAGGACATCTCCGAGGCGATCCGTTCGTCCGAGGTGTCGTCGCACGTCTCCAAGGTGTCGAACGTGATCCCCGTGCGCAACGTGCTCATCGCCGCCCAGCGCGCCTACATCGCGCGCGAGGCGTCCGCCGACTCGTTCTCCGGCGGGCTCGGCATCGTCGCGGAGGGCCGCGACATCACCACCGTCGTCGCCCCGGACGCCGAGGTGCGTGTGCTGCTGACCGCCCGCGAGGAGGTCCGTCAGGCGCGTCGCACCGGACAGGCCGTCTCCGGCGTGGGCGCGGAGGACGTCGCCGCCCGCGACCGCATGGATTCGAAGGTGACGAACTTCACGACCGCCGCCGACGGCGTGACCACCATCGACAACTCCGACATGGACTTCGCCCACACGCTCGACGCGCTCGTCGCGCTCGTCGACGAGGCCATCGAGGAGCAGGAGTACAAGCGCTACGCCGCGAACCTCGAAGGCTACGACTTGGACGAGGGCGACGAGGCGCTGATCGACGGCACCGGCTACGGAGACGCCTCCCGTGGCTCCGGTCCCAAGCAGGTCGGCGTGCTCGCCATCGTGGGCCGTCCGAACGTGGGCAAGTCGTCGCTCGTCAACCGCATCCTCGGCAAGCGCGTCGCCGTCGTCGAGGACACGCCCGGCGTGACCCGCGACCGCGTCAGCTACGACGCGGAATGGGCGGGAACCGATTTCAAGCTCGTCGACACCGGCGGCTGGGAGGTCGATGTCGAAGGCATCGACTCGGCCATCGCCTCGCAGGCCGAGGTCGCCGTGAACCTCGCCGACGCGGTCGTACTCGTCGTCGACGGGCAGGTCGGCCTGACCGACACGGACGAACGCATCGTGCGCATGCTGCGCGCGTCCGGCAAGCCCGTCACGCTCGCCGTCAACAAGGTCGACGACCGCGAGAGCGAGTACCTGGCCGCCGAATTCTGGAAGCTCGGATTGGGCGAGCCGTATCCGATCTCCGCCATGCACGGCAGGGGAGTGGGCGACCTGCTCGACGTGGCGCTCGATTCGCTGCGCAAAGCCGAGAAGACCTCCGGATACCTCACGCCCTCCGGGCTGCGCCGCGTCGCGCTCGTGGGCCGTCCGAACGTGGGCAAGTCGTCGCTGCTCAACCAGCTGGCGCGCGAGGAGCGCACCGTCGTCAACGACCTGGCCGGCACCACGCGCGACCCGGTCGACGAGGTCATCGACATCGACGGCGAGGACTGGCTGTTCATCGACACCGCCGGCATCAAGCGCCGCCAGCACAAGCTCAAGGGCGCCGAATACTATTCGTCGCTGCGCACCCAGGCCGCCATCGAACGCTCCGAGCTCGCGCTCGTGCTGTTCGACGCGTCCGTGCCGATTTCCGACCAGGACCTCAAGGTCATGAGCTCCGCCGTGGACGCGGGCCGTGCCATCGTGCTCGTGTTCAACAAATGGGATGCGATGGACGAATTCGACAAGCAGCGTCTCGAACGCCTGTGGATCACCGAGTTCGACCGCGTCACGTGGGCCCAGCGTGTGAACCTGTCCGCCAAGACCGGCTGGCACACCAACCGTCTTGCCAAGGCCATGCGCGAGGCGCTGGAATCGTGGGACAAGCGCATCCCCACGGGCAAGCTCAACGCGTTCCTCGGCCAGCTGCAGGCCGCCCACCCGCATCCGCTGCGTGGCGGCAAGCAGCCGCGCATCCTGTTCGCCACGCAGGCCTCGACCCGTCCGCCGCGTTTCGTGATCTTCGCCACCGGCTTCCTCGAGCACGGCTATCGCCGATACATCGAGCGTTCGCTGCGTGAGGAGTTCGGCTTCGAGGGTTCGCCGATCCAGATTTCGGTGAACATCCGCGAAAAGAAGAAGCGCAAGTAGCCGCGATTCGAGTCGTCGGTGAGACCGTTTGTGGAATCGCCGTTCCCGATGGACACATGCCGTCGTCGGGAACGGCGATTTCGTTACACGTGCGACGTGTGGCATGCCTACATGGATTCGCATTCGCACAGTCCATTGCCGGATGAGGCGGGATACGCGGCCTATCGGGCATGGGTGGATGGGCTGTTCGACCGGCAGGCGGTCGACGGCGTGCTGACGGACGACACCGTCTGCATGGTGGCCAGCGAACTCGTTCGTCTTTGATCTCCGAGACGGCCGCCGGACGGCCGGTTCGGGAACGGCTACGATGTGTCGGCATACCTGCGATTCCACGCCGGCAGGTGGTGCCGACGCACGACAGTAAGGAGGAGCACCATGGCCATCGCGTTCACCGAGGAGAGGACGTTCAACTGGATAATAATCCGGTTTGGTAATGGGGTCTCCTGAAAGTGGTACCGGGTGTAGCGTCTGGCTGGTACTGGTGTGTTGTTTCCCGTAGCGTCTTTCAGTGAAGCAGTCCGATGGCGGGCCGCTTCGTTGAAAGGAGGCCGATGATGGCCGTGAATTGGAAACAGATTATGATCATGCGTCTCAAGGGGGTGAGTCAGGACCGGGTGGCCGGTGCCGTGCGGTGCAGCAAGCGCGACGTGGCGCGTGCGTCCGGGGTCATCCGCGAGCATGGCGTGACCATGGAGACGTTCATGGGCATGGGTGACGCGCAGGTGCGTGAGCGTTGGTTCCCCGCCAAGCCGCGCGGGGCGGACGCCTCGTACGCGCAACCCGACATGGACGCGTACGTGCAGCGCAAGGGCGCGTACCGCAAGCTGCCGGTCAAGTTCCTGTGGTACGACTACCGGCGCAAGGCCGAGCCGACCGGTTTGAGGACGTATTCGTACCAGGCGTTCTGCCGCATGTTCGCCCTGCGCTGCGATCAATTGGACGTCACCGCCCGTTTGGAGCACCGACCCGGGGAGAAGGCGTTCATCGACTGGTGCGGGGACTGCGCGCATCTGACCGACCCCGTCACCGGCAGACGCTCGAAGGTCCAGGTGCTGGTGACGGTCCTGCCGTATTCGGGCCTGATGCACGTGGAGGGATTCCCGGACCAGCGCATGGACTCGTGGCTGACCGGGGTGCGGCACGCGCTGGAGGCGTTCGGCGGTGTGCCGAACATCCTCGTGCCCGACCAGTGCGCCACCGCCGTGGATCGTATGCCGCGCGGGTCCGGCGAGGTGAGGGTCAACCGGCAGTTCGCCGACTTCGCCGAGCATTACGGCACCGCGATCGTACCGGCACGAGTCGTGCGCCCGCGTGACAAGGCGCTCGTCGAGGCGGCCGTGAACCTCGTCGAGCAGTGGGTCATCGCGCCGGCCGACGAGACGGGGTCGTTCCGACGGCTCGAGGAGTTCAACGAACACGCGCTCGGACGGGCCGCGTGGCTCAACGACCGGAAACCGCAGAACGGCGGCCCGTCCAGACGCGAACGCTTCGACGCCGGGGAGGCGCGGATGCTGCTGCCCCTCCCAGCGGAGCCGTTCGAGACCTGCCGGTGGAGGAAGGCCAAAGTGCCCGCGATACTGCCACATCCGCATCGAGCACATGAACTACTCCGTGCCCCACCGTCTGGCCGGGCGAATCCTCGACGTGAAGCCGGCCGCCACCAAGGTCACCGCATACGACGACGGCGTGGAGGTCGCCTCCCATTGTCGCCTGCACGGCGCGTACGGTCAATACGCGACCGTCCCCGATCACATGCCCGAACGGCACAGGGACATGAGATCGCCCTGGTCGAGGGAGAGGTTCGAGTCATGGGCCGACGCGATCGGCCCCGAGACGGGAACGGCGATACGACGCCTGCTCGACTCGAGACCCGTGGTCGAGCAGGCGTTCGTGCCCTGCTCGAACATCCTGAACCTGTCGCGCAAGTACGGGCCCGCACTCGTGGAGAAGGCCAGCACGGAATGCAACCGGCAGGACCACGCCATCAGCCTAACCGGCATGAGGCACCGCATCCTCGCCATCCGCGACGGCGAACGCGACGGACGCCGGGACACCCACGCCATACCGGACGCCGTGCGCGACGACGCCGGCGGCATCGGCAGGGTGCGTGGCGCCGACGCCTACAAGCGCACGAAAGCGGGTGAATGAGACGATGACGATCCTGACCGAGGACGACTTCAGCCTGTTCACCAGATTCAAGATCCGCGCCATGGGCGACAAACTGCGCGAGATCATCGACGACGAGTCCATGGACCACATGGGCTTCGAGGAGAAGATCAAGCTCATGCTCGACGCCGAGACCATCGCCAGAAGCGACCGCAAGGTCGAACGGCTGATCGGACAGGCGCGGTTCAAATACAAGGACGCCAGCATCGAGGGCATCCAATACCCTCCCGACCGCAAACTCAGCAGGGAACGGGTCGAACGGCTCGCGACCTGCCAATGGATACGTGACCGGGAGACCCTGATCATCATCTCCAGCACCGGATCGGGCAAGAGCTACATCAGCCAGGCGCTCGGCAACGCCGCCTGCCGGCAGGGCATCCCCACCCGCTACACACGCCTGCAGGACATGCTCGAACAAATCAACCGCGCCAGACTCGACGGCCAGGGCGAGTACTACCGCAAGGTCGACGAGTTCAAGACCATCCGGCTGCTCACCCTCGACGACTTCCTGACCCCCCGATCACCGCGGCCGACAGCGTCCTCGTGTTCGAGATCATGGAGGCCCGCAACGGCACCGGGGCCACGCTCATCGCCAGCCAATGCGAACCCGGGCAATGGTACGTGCGCATCAGCAGCGAGCTCATCGCCGACAGCACCCTCAGCCGCATCACCGGAGCCGCCAGATACCTCGAACTCGAAGGCCCCGACATGCGACGCAGACCCCACGACACCGAAACCAAATAACCCCCTGCCACCACTCGCCGCCGGTACCAGTCACACGGTACCGGCGGTACCACTTTCAGGAGACCCCATTACCAAACCGGATTATTATCCACGGGGGGGGGTCATGGCCCGTCGCGTGGGTCGTGTCAGTCTGCCGCTAGTTTAGCCTTGTATGATTCGCCCCAGTTCCACATAGCGTCGATGACGGGTTTAAGGCTCTGGCCGGTTTCAGTCAACGAGTATTCCACACGTGGCGGTACCTCCGCGTAGACTTCGCGGCGCACGAGACCATCATTTTCCATCTGGCGCAGATTCGAGGTGAGGACCTTCTGCGAGATATGGCCGATTGAGCGGCGTAACTCGCTAAAACGCCTAGTGCCGTCCAGCAGGTCACGGATGATGAGGACCTTCCATTTGTCAGAGATGAGCGTGAGTGTTGTCTCCACAGGACACGCCGGAAGCATGTTGACATTGACCATAGCCAAACCACCTAAATACGTTGGAATAATCCAATAGTTCCTTTTTGGTTACTATAGCACTTTATTGTTCCTTCTTCCATTACTGGCTGTACTCCAATATCATGCATCATGTCAGCAGGACAACAATACAATCCATCAAAGGAGCACATCATGACCAAGAACATCGCAGTCGTCGCCGCCAACGGCAAGGCCGGACAGCTCATCGTCAAGGAGGCCGTCGAGCGCGGGCTCGACGTGACCGCAGTCGTACGTGGCGAGAACAGGACCGCGGCCCAGCATGCGATTGTCAAGGACCTGTTCGACCTGACCGCGTCCGATCTCGCCGGCTTCGATGTCGTCATCGACGCATTCGGCGCATGGACGCCAGACGCCCTGCCGCAGCACGCCACCTCCCTGAAGCATCTGGCAGATGTTCTTTCCGGCACCGACGCCCGGCTGATCGTGGTCGGCGGAGCCGGCAGCCTGTACCTCAACCCGGAGCACACGCTGCAGCTGAGCCAGACGGACACCTTCCCGGCCGCGTTCGTGCCGCTCGCCACGGCGATGGGCGAGGCCCTCACCGAGTTGCGAAAGCGCGACGACGTCAAGTGGACGTACGTTTCCCCCGCCGCCGATTTCCAAGCCGATGGTCCGCGCACCGGTGCATACGTGCGGGCCGGCGAGGAATTCACCACAAACGAAGATGGCCAGAGCGCCATCAGCTACGCCGACTATGCCATCGCTGTCATCGACGAGGCGATCGCCGGCCCGTCCGATGCGCATGTGGACGAACGCATCTCCGTACGCTGGTAGCCGACGTTCGCAGCCGATAACCGGAAAGCCCCTCTTCCCGGGATGTTTCAGTAAATACAAAAAAGCCGGCACCCAACGCCAAAGCAGGCGATGAGTGCCGGCAATATTGGTTCATACTGAGGCTTCATCCTTGCTCAGTTTGCCGCTGAACGCTTGGTTGACCAGCGTGTAGATGGCTTGGGCGACGCCGATGACGCCGGTGAGGACGATGCCCCAGCCGTAGCCATGGAAGCCGTTGGTGGCGGCGATGGCGATGACGCCGAGCAGGATGCTTACTCCGAGGCCGGTCAGGCCCACGTAGTCGGCGGGGATGTACTTCTTGAACGCTTGCACGAGTGCGGGCGCGATGAGGGCGACGATAATCGTCTCGTGGACACCGCCAAACGGGGCAAGGTGTTCATCTGCTCGTGCGGCCACGACTTCACGTCGCTGAGCGTCATGCAGGAGCACATCCGCTACGCCGACAAGATCGAGGTGGACGAGCATGAGTGAGCAGCATCTCATCGTCACCGAATACGACGGCCGGTTCCACTGGTGGTGCTCATGCGGCTGGGATATCGGCAGCCGCGTCCAGCTCCACCAGCACCTCGGCAATATGAAAGGGGTGCGGCCATGACCCGATACTGCGCGAACCATGACGGCAACCATGCGGGCGGGGTCAACGTGTGCGCGGCCTGTGCCCGGAAGTTCCGCGAGGCGTTGGGTTCCATAGCCGTGGATGCGCCGGCCCTGCTGCTGATCGCCGCACGTCAGGCCGGCACCGGCGACAACGACCGTACGGGAGTGCGCAGCAGATCGGCGCACGCGCCGCTGTTGATCCGCGAACAGGCATGGGAACTCTACTGCCAAGCGGAGGAACTGGTACGGCTCGCGGCGCTCCAGTGCGGCTGTCCGCCGGCAACGAGACGAACGGCCAGCGTGCCCGAGCTCGTGCGCGCCATCCTCTCCGACGACAAGCCATTGCTTGCGGCATCGGACGCGCGAGAATGGTGGAGGGACATCGTGGAGGTGGCCGGCAAGGTGAACCGCATGGTGGATCCGCCGGCCACGCGTGTGGCGTTCGGCGCGTGCCCGTTCTGCAAGCACGGCGTCGTCTGGGGCGCTCCACGAGGCCACATGGGCGAATGCCGCACGTGCGGCGCACAGGTGAACCGCACCTACGTCGCCGACCAGCTGCTCGACAGGCTCGCTAAATCCGAGAAGAAAGGCACACCCAAGCAGCTGAGCCGCGAATGTGCCAAGGCCGGCATCCGGCTGCCGGCCGCGACCATCCGCACATGGATCCATCAGAAACGCCTCACACCCGACCAACACGGCCACGTCACGCTCAGCAGTATCGTGCCCCTGTTACACAGACGAGCCCGTTAAAAACAATTAGGGTCTCTTCCCGTCAAGGGGAAGAGACCCTAAATCAAAAGCAGACCATAGGGGGTTTAGTCCTCTACGTCGTAGTACTGTACGGAGGCCTTAACTTCGTTGGCATTGACATCGCTGTATGCCTCAAACTTGACCTTCTCGCCAGCAGCCCATGTGTTTGCATTGGCGTAGGCTTCTTGTTTTACGCCATCGGCGTCATAGAGAGACAAGACAATGGACACATTCTTGAAACTCAACTTGGAAGTATTCTCGATGACGGCCGAGTACGTGTAGCTGCCGTATCCCTGATCCTGCTTCTCGAATGTAGCGGATTCGATGAGATTCTTGATCGTCTCATCCGTCTGGCTCTTCTTGGTCGCAGCGGCACCGTTGGCAGTCAGGTCAGAAAGGGTGTCTTTGTACTTCTCGTCGACGGTCAGACCATAGTCATCTACGAACGTCTTCAGCATGGATGTTCGCTTGTCATACACCTTTTGCCATTCGGTGTAGAAATCGGTGCTGGAAGGGGAGTAATTCTTCAGCACATCCATGGAATCGTCCAAGAGATTGAGGTAGGAGATAACGGCTTCCTGCATCTTGGAATCCTTGAATTGACGCGTCTTGAGAGACTTCTCCGCGTCAATCTCGGTCTGGACTGCTTCCTTCAGGTTCGCGGCGTAGGTTGCATTGTCCACGTCTTCGGAACCCTGCTTCGCATTCTGCTTGTCGATGACGTCAGACCTCTTCTGGAGTCCATCAGCGATGATGGACATGGCCTCGTCGTCCGCGTAGTCGGGGCCATCGGCCTCCTTGTTCTGGGAACAGCCGGCAAGCGCCACGGACATCACCGCACACAGCAGAAGGCTGATCAACCTTTTGGGCATTGTCGTTGACATAGTTACACCTTTTCTCTTCTGTCAGCTGAACAATAAGTTAATTATATGGAACGTCCAGCCAACGTACAGAGAAAGCAACGTGTCGGAAGGAGGCAGCACGCATCGGCAAGACCCGTGTAAAGAAAATGTAATGAACCAGTGGAATCGGATAAAAAGAAAGTCGCCGGGCGAACCCACAACACGCCGACAATATGAGGCGTGTCATGGGGCATCGTGTCTGGTCGTGTCCGAAAATCGTGTCTGAATCGTGTCTGAGTGGGTAAACCGAAGGGAGGAGAGAGAAACGAAAAAGCCCGGAATTGTTGAAATTCCGGGCTTTCTGGTCGGCTCAGCGGGATTTGAACCCGCGACCCCTTGTTAGTTCGAGAGGTCGCTTCGCCGATTCCCGTGAGCTTCGTTGGTCTCGTTTTCGTTGTAATGATGCCGTTTTCGAGTCTCTTGCGAGATTCGTTGATTGCCGTCGATTTCGCTGTTCTCAGGGGTCATCGTGTCTGAATCGTGTCTGAGCCACAGACACGACGACGGACCACAGAAGCTAGGTCTGGCTGTCAGATGACTGAGAAACAGCATCTCATGGCCACCTGTGTAAGCACCAAGTGCAAGCTGAAGCTATTCAAGCGTGGCTTCACTACCATCGCTAGGGCAAGTCGCCACGTCTT
This sequence comes from Bifidobacterium platyrrhinorum, assembly GCF_010667645.1. Classification (GTDB taxonomy): domain Bacteria; phylum Actinomycetota; class Actinomycetes; order Actinomycetales; family Bifidobacteriaceae; genus Bifidobacterium; species Bifidobacterium platyrrhinorum. Next base: position 708,689 of record NZ_WHZV01000001.1, on the reverse strand, counting down.
CCCCATCCACGGTCAAGGTGGCGGTCCATTTTGTACCTTTTCCTCCCTTTATGGCCGGATCGGGCAAGTTGGTGGAGAACTTTTCAGCCGTGAAATCTGAAGCAAAGGTTCCCGGATAGTTCTTTTGCTCGGAGGTATTCATGTCAAAGACGAAACGCGAATACTCATTCGTCGAGAATACGTTTTTGAAGCCGGCCTGAGTCATATACCCGGTTTCAGAATCGGTGAACATGATTGAATACATCACGGACTCATTGGCATCCATTAGCGGATTAGGAATCTCCACGCTGAGGTATTGTCCCGTTGTGCTCAGAGTGACGCTTTGCAGATGGTCGCTATCCCCCGTGCATGATCCCGACAGTCCACTAGCCAGAGGCTGTGCTTCGGTACTAGACGAAGAATCGGTTTGGCTGGCTTTGGGTGACGAATCGGTCTTGGTCTCTGTGCTGCCGCAGGCGGCAAGGGACAAGACCGCCATAACGCTTAGAGCAACAGCTGCTGCCTTCTTTCTCATTTTCTCGTCCTTTCTTCTCATCAAAAGTGACTTGTCTTCATTAAATCAGAATGTTTCTGGATCTCGCATGTCGACTTCACGCACTTCGCCGTAGATGGCGGCAATATCGTTGAGGTTGATGCGGAATTGGCTGCGGGCATGCGGCGTCCATTTGTCGCCTACAAGGGTTGCTTTGTCGCCAGGGTCGTAGACAGCCCTGCCGTCCTTGAAGGCTTGGAGGAACAGGCCGAAGCTGGTGGAGATTCCGAGGGTGATGAGCGGGCCGAACTCGACCGAAGTGTTGCCGTCCTCGTCTTCGCGCAGGTAGGGCACGTATGCGGCGCGGTTGTGCTTACGCTGCCAGTGACCGAGCAGTTTCAGGTATGACCATCCGGCAGCGAGGTTCCTTGTTCCTTTCTCATAGAGGGCGATCATGCCGTTGGGGTCGAAGTGCTTCGCATCGGTGAAGCCCTCTAGAACTAGTTCGAGCTTCGCGCCCGGTTTATCCTCGCCTTCGCGCTGGATGTCGCCGGAGGTGAAATAGTAGCTGGTCGGGTTGCCGTTCTCGTCGGTGGTGTGTACGTGTCCGTACTTGAGCACGAAATCCACCGTAGAGAGTCGGCCAGTCTCGGGAAGATCGGGCTGCGGAGTGAAGAGCGTGACCTTGTGGTTGTAGCGGCGCTCCAAGGACTTCTGCTTGATGGCCTTGAGCTCCCAGATGTCGAAGTCCGGGCCGGGAATGGCGTTCTCTCCCACACCCAGTTCCGCCTCCAGAGTAAGGCCGGGGGCGTTGGGTGCAACGTATGGTTTGACGACGGCGCCATCATTGTTGAGGCGCCACGGCGTGATCTTACGACCGACGATGTTCGCCAAGGCCTGTTCGAGCACAGAGAACTCGTCACGTTGCCGCTGCGACTGGTAGACGATCGGGCAGAGATGTCCAGCCTCGAAGGTCTCCATGCTGAGCACATACTGCGCTGCCGGCGATTCAGCCCCGACCACGAGGGCCACCACGCGGATGACCTCGCCGGCAGCGTTCTTCACGGGTCCGAGGAACAGGCAGCGGTTGACCTCATGCCCGCGTTTCGTCTCGCTCAGCAGTTCCGACGGTGCTTCCTTGCATCCGCGCAGGAACCCGGAGAAACGCACTTCAGGATATTGCGGGTAGTAACAGAGTTTCGCATCAGGGGCGTCGAACTGACCGTTCGGCGTGACCCACTGCCATGTCACAGGAATCTGGATGACCGGATTGCCGGCTTTTTTCTTCTGCGATTTGGCCGGAGTGTATGACGGGTCTCCCAGTGGCAGGAAGGACAGATCGGATGGGTCGCCTGCCAGATACACCTGTTGTTTCGAGTTGTTATTGGCAACGAGTCGCTTGACCCAGATGCTGCTTGCGCCGGCGTTGGTGAGCAGTTCGTTGACGCGGCTAATGTCGGCGGTGTCGTACCATTGACGGGCTTCATTGACGTGGGTATCGCACATACGTCAACGATACCCACGAACAACGGACAACGGCCGGCGCGACACCGGCCATTTCGGGGTCAGTTCTCGCCGGCTCCCGCGACGGCCAGCTCGCGTGCCTTCTGGATCTCGTCCACGGACTTCCCCGTGTCATCTAGAATCATGCCTTGGTCTCCTTCGGCCATGACCTTGAGGATGTGCGGTCGCATGATGCGCGCGACCTCGGCGATGGCGGGCACGACCACGCTGTTGCCGAACTGGCGGTAGGCCTGTGTGTCCGACACCGGGATGCGGAAATCGTCCGGGTATCCCATGAGACGGGCGCACTCACGTGGAGTGAGACGGCGGGGACGCTCATCGCCTTGGGCGACAAGAATCTCGCTGCCATCCTTGTGATAGCGAGCGGACAGGGTGCGCGACACCATATCGGGCGTCACGAGACCGTAGCCGAAGCCGTGGCCCAAGGCCTCGTGCTTCTTGCGGTAGTCCTGAAGATATTGCCACAGACGCGGGGTGAGCGTGTACTTGTCCTGCACCTTCTGGCGCTCGAAGTCGAAGTACTTATCGCCATCCCACGGCAGGTAAGGCTCGGTGCCGTCGGTCTTGTGGAGGATGTCAGCGAGCACAGGCTGGTGGTCGGGGAACTTCAGATCGTCCCATGTGAAGTCGGTCTTGGAACGGAAGCCGACGATGTAGATGCGCTCCCTGTGTTGGGGCACGAAGTGCTGGCCGTCGACTACCTTCCAGTGGACCTCGTAACCAAGCTCGTTCTGCAGCGCGTCGAGGATGACTTTGAACGTGCGGCCTCGGTCATGGCTGGTGAGGTTCTTCACGTTCTCCAAGAGGAACGCGGCGGGGCGTTTGGCGGCGATGATGCGGGCCACGTCAAAGAACAGGGTGCCCTGCGTCTTGTCACGGAAGCCTGTCTCACGTCCGAGACTGCGCTTCTTGGAGACGCCGGCCAAGCTGAACGGCTGGCATGGGAAGCCGGCGAGCACCACGTCGCAGTCCGGGATGTCGTTCGCATCGACCTGCGTGATGTCTCCGGCCATGGTCTCGGCGAAGCCGTAGTTGGTGCGGTAGGTGCGGGTGGAGAACTCGTTCCACTCGGATGAGAACACGGCGTGGCCGCCAGCCGATGCGAAGCCACGGCGGATCCCGCCGATGCCGGCGAACAGGTCAATGGTGCGGAAGTCCGTGCCGGTCTCGTGCGTGGTACCGTAGTACAACTCCTGCAGTGCAGGAACGTAGGCGGGTTTACATTGGACCTTGCCCGACTCCCAGCGCTCCACAGTGGATGTGGACAGGCCGAGCGATTCTGCCAGTTGGCGTCGGGTCATGCTCTCGCGCAGTTTGGCGATAAGCTCGTCGGCGTCATCAATAGTTTTTGAGGGAATCAGGTTACTCATAGGGAAGAATATACATCATTATGATGACAAAAATTCCCAGAGGTGTATAGTGAGCGACAATTAAGCATACGACGCCGCAGGCCAATAAGACCCAAGGCTTATGCCGTGTCGCACAGAGGAATGGAGGCAAGCAATGACGGCAAAAGGAAAACAGATGAAGCCTCGACACCCGATTGACCTCGACGAGGCAAAAGACATTCTACGCCGCTTTGTCGTGCGAGCGAGACGCGTTGCCGCTCATTCAATGGTGAAGGATCAGTCAGTGCTCAAGTATGTCAATCCGACTTTCACCATCCAGCGACAAGAAGGAGAACCCATAAAGCTCAAATACCATATGCCGGATCAGGAGATCTTTGAATCCCTTGCCGCGCGGACTCGTCCCTGCATTCTGGAACGAGAACCGGTCTATCTGGATAAGGTGTTCAGATCCGTGACAATGTGTTTGGGCACACGGAAGATGAACGAAGCGGCACAGAAGTGCTTTGATGAGTGCAAGGCGCATTTTGCGCATCTACGAGACAAAAATGGCGGCACCTCGTATTCCATACAGATGTTCGACACGAACGATGTTCCCCTAGGAGAGCCGATGTCCGATCTGCTGATTGGCGAAGCATGGTTATATTCAGACCTAGTGCACGCTGACCCCCAAGGCAGGAAAGCCGAAGCGACAGCACTCTCGTACCGAGACCGATACTATGCCGGCACTTCATTCTTTTCGCAACTATCCATCATCATCGTCAACATGCTGAATCTGATTACTGCACTTAATCAAAACTTCGGATTCGACATTGACTCAAAGGCATGGGAGGAACAAGTAGTAGCTTCCGACGAGGACTCAGAACGAGTTGCCGAAAACATGTATATGCTCCCGCAAGGGACACAGATACCAGATGGCGTGAGTCCCAAAGACATGCCCAATGCTGTGGATGTGTCGTCTATGACGGAAACCGCATGGGCGTTGAATCCGCAGCAGCGTGCTAGCGTAATCCTGTGTAAAGCAGATGGGCAGCCAGTAGACCGATTCCACGGCATTTACTCATGGAACGACGACAAGATGACACTTCTTGTAGAAGACACATTCATTTGTGAGCTGGGCATTGGAAAGCAAGCTGCACTTCCTGCGGGATTCAAAGAGATTGAGGTCACTCGACGGGTATTCAAGGGAGATCCTACGATGACTGCAAAGGTATGGGATGCCGTTAAACGTGCCGACATCATGATAGGAGTCATACCCCGTAAGGAAGGCACCGCTTACGTAATTGTACCTTTCCGGGAAAACGAAGTTCACGTTGAGAACGGGAAAATGCTATTGCGCTCAGCCATTGAAGAGGGCCATCCGACGGACGAAACATCAATGTAGCGTCAGACGGATAGCCCTACTCGCTATTCGTTCATAGACTCTTGCTGAGCTTGCCGCTGAACGCCTGATTCACGAGCGTGTAGACGGCTTGGGCGACGCCGATGACGCCGGTGAGGACGATGCCCCACCCGTAGCCGTGGAAGCCGTTCGTGGCCGCGATGGCGAGGACGCCGAGCAGGATGCTCACGCCGAGGCTGGTCAGGCCCACGTAGTCGGCGGGGATGTACTTCTTGAACGCCTGCACCAGAGCGGGTGCGACGAGGGCGACGATGCCGGCGGCGAGGGTGGTCGCTGCGGAAATATCCATGAGTGTTCTCCTTGAGTTGATTCGGGTATGGGAGGGGCGGCCTCCGGCACGGTGCCGAAGGCCGCAGACGGTTCAGCGGCTGCTTAGTAACGCAGTTGCTGTCCGGGATAGATGAGGTTCGGGTTCGCGAGGTTGTTGAGCTGGGCGACGCGTTGCCAGCCGGATGCGCCGAAGATGCCGCTCAGCGTCTCGCCGCTCCTGACCACGTGGATCCGCATGCCCGTGCCGGTGTTTGCGGATGGTGTGGCGTTGCCGCGGTAGACCACGGTCTGGCCGGGCCAGATGCGGTTGATGTTGCCGCTGGGTACGCTCCATGCGGTCACGGGCCATAGTCCGGTGCGTGCGGCGATGCCGCTGATGGTGTCGCCGGAACGCACCACCACGCTGTATCCGCTGCTCGCGCTCGGCTTGCTTGGCTGCGGGGTGGGTTGTGGCGTCGGTGTCGGCGCGGGTGTGACGGTGGTGTTGCCGGGGTTGGCGTACTTGTTCCACTGGGCGCTGGTGCCGCGGAAGTAGTTGAGATCCAACGGGCCCGCGTAGCCGTTGATGCGCCCGTTGCTGGTGTACTGGCGCATGGCCTCGCCATACTTGCCGTAATTCCATGGGCGGGACTGGTAGCCGGTCGCCGCGTTGGAGGCGTACTGGGCGACCCACAAGCCGCAGCGGCTACGCACATCCGTCGGGATCTGCCACAGGTAGGCGGCGCTCGTGTAGACGAGCGGCCATACGCCGGTCCTCGCGTGAACCCGGTTGACGAAGACGCGGATCCAGTTGGAGTTGCCCCATGAGGCGTTCTGATAGCCCTCCCAATCCAAGACGAGCACCGCCTTGCCCACATAGGGACGGACGGTGGTCACGAAGTAGTCGGCCTCGGCCGTGGCGTTGCCGCCTCCGGCGTAGTGGTAGAAGCCCAGGCTCTTGCCCCGCTGCTGGACGCACCGGGCCTGACTGGTCATATATCCGTTGGTGAAGCCGGTGCCCTGCGTGGCCTTGACGACGGCGAAATCATAGTCGGCGGTGCAGGTGACTGTCGGAGACTGCCAGCCGGATACGTCGATGCCGCGCATGTCGGCCATGGCGCTGGGCGTGACGGTGAACATGGCGAGCAGCAGCGCCATGGTGGCGAGTAGTCGGTGTCTGATCTTGGACATGCCTTTGTCCTCTCTTATGAGGAAAGCCCCTGTGCGATGGCGTCGCAGAGGGGCTTTCCGGGTTGACTGATCGGTCTGTTCTGTTGTTCTTCAGTTATGTGGTTGGCGCTGGTAGTTCCAGTCGTCGGTGTCGAGTCGGTGTCGGTAGTCGTCTTCGAGCTGTTGGCAGCGCACGTGGCCGGGTCCGTTGCCGCCGCGTTCCGTGTACGCCTTGCCGGCGTCGAGCTGGTGTTCGTGCTGCATACGACTCGTGGTCGGCAGGAACAGGGATTGCCGGTAGATCTCCAGTTCGAGCCGGCGGATGGTCGCGGATTCGGCTATCGCCTGTTCGAGGCTCCTGCGTTGGTCGAGGCGACGCAGCAGCCATGAGACGAGCGAGGTGACGGCGCCGCTGCCGATGACCGCGCATAGAATCATCAATCCATTCGGCGTCATGCGGGATTCTGCCTGACTATGTATAGAACGCCGCCCGCAGAGCCGTTGTCGTTGGTGAGGGTCACGGTCGCCGTGGATGTGACCTTGTACGCCTGAATCCTGCTGGCCGCGCCGCGCGCCTGTTGCACCGCCGTCACCGTGCTCTGGAGACGGGGATTGTCAAGCCTGGTGAACGTGAAGGTGAACTCGTCGCTGCCGGAATAGGTCGGCATGGGAGCATTGGTATACACGTTGAACGTTTTGCCCGGCGCGAACAGGCAGGGCACCTTGCCGATAGTCGATCCGATCGGAGTCGTGTTGCCGCCGACCGCGAAGATGCCCAGCACGGAATTGACCGTGTCGAGATCCGCGAACGGAACGGATGCCACGAACGAGTAGATGTAGTTCTCCGTACTCGAAATGCGGACCGCGCATCGGTAGTCGAAATCGGGAACCGGGTTCCCGTACTTTTCCGTCAGCTTTATCCCGTCGTTGGCTCCCATTCGCAGCGAGAGGCCGGTCGAACTGGCCTGCAATCCGCTCCCCGCATTGATTCCGACCCCGTAGGAGTCCACCGTGATCGGACCGTAGGCGGATGGCTTGACGGATAGGTACCCGTTATCGTCCATTTGGAGTCCGTTGCGGATCTGCACGTCTCCGGGGCTTCCGGGATCGCCTTTGTCGCCTTTCTCGCCCTGCTTGCCGCGCGGCAGTCCGAGCGCGATGGTGGTGTCGCCGTTCGTGTCGGTCCCGGTGGTCACGGTGGGTGTGGCGGTGTCGAGTGCGGCGGCGGTCACGCTGCTGATCTTGCTGCCGCGTGGGATGCCGAGGTTGAGCTTGCGTTTCAACCCGGTGCCGGTCAATGCGCCGGTGGCCTTCTTGGATGGGGCGAGCGTGGTGACGGTGCCGATGTCGATGCTCGCGGTGTCGATCAGCTCCTGTGCCCGGTCGATGGTGTCGTGCAGGTCCTTGAGCGGATCCGCGATCTCCGACGCCTTCGCGTTGATGCGGGACGGTTCGATGATGACGGGGATGTTGCGGCTGGCGATCACGTGCCAGTCGGCGTCCTCGATGTCGATGCCGACCACGGTGCGCTCGCCGGCGGTCTGCAGCAGGGCGCGTGGCACTGGCGTGGTGAAGCTGACCTGATACACGCCGGTCGGGTTGTCGGTGCCGGCGGTCTTGGTCATGTTCGTGTATCCGCCGCCGCTGGTCGGGTCGGTGGGGTCGCGGTTCCATGTGAGCTTCGCGCTCAGGCCGTTGAGGTCGTTCACGTCGCCGCCGCCGTCGGTGATGTTGAATTTGAGGATGCGTCCGTCCACGTCGCCGGCGTTGAGCCTGATCGGGGGCGTGTAGTCGTTGGCGAGGTCGAGCGTGGTCTCGATGGTTCTGTACTGCGCTATTTCATATCCGGCCATGCGTGTGGCTCCTTACTCGGTGGGTTCCTGTTTGACGAAGGTGCCGTCCGTGAACGTCCATGTTCCCGAGGCGTCGGTGAGGCTGATCGCGTCGCCCAGGGTGATGGCGAGATCTCCGTGGTGGATGGTGATGCCGCTCGTTGATTGCCGAATCATCTGGGCGTGGCTGTCGGCGATGACGGCCGCGTCATCCCACAGCGACTGTCTGTTTGAGAGGGTTTCGGCGGCGTTGTTCCAGTCGTCCTTGCCTGCGTTGATCGCCGCAGCGGCGGCGTCCCATGTGGGTTGTTTGGCGGCAAGGGTCGTGCTGGCTGTATCCCATGCGGAGGTCTTCGCGGTAACGGTGTCGGCTGCGGTGTTCCATCGGCCGCTGTTGTCCACGACGGTCTGGGCGACCTGATCCCATTTCGAGGCGTTCTGCGTGATCTGCTGGCTGCTGGTGTTCCATGCCGCCGCGTTCGCCACCACGCGGTCCAGCCGTTGTTCGGCCGTCCGGCTGCTCGCGGTGAACCGTTCGATGATGTTGCCGATGGTGATGACCGACAGCGCTGGGTCGAGCAGGTCCTCTTCCAGTTGGAGCACGCGGCCCGCAAGACGCAGGTCCGGGGTGAAGGTGGTGTCCACGAGCAGCACGCGATCGCCCAATGCGACGCCGGTGGTGTTCATGCCGGCTTGGGTGAAGGTGAGCACGTCGGCCTCGTAGCTGACCGTGGGCGTGCTGCGCCGTTTGAGTTCGGCCTTGGTTTCGGCGAGCAGCTGGGCCTTGTCCTCGCAGTCGCCGTTCTCGTAGATGCCTTCGGTCGGGTGGATGCTGCTGGTGGCGACTTCGGTGATGTTCACGTCGTCCACATAGATCACCGTCGTGGGGTTCTCGATCCACAGGCGCACCGCGCTGCATGACTGGTGTGTGGTGAACCGTCGTGTGGTCTTCGTCCATTGGCCGGTGTTGGTCACGGGGTCGAGGGTGATGGTGGAAGTCGGGTACAGGTTCACGTTCTGCGACACCTTCAGCGTGAGCGTCGAGCCGACGGGCCCGTGCGTCCAGAGGGTGAGCTGGTATTCGGTGCCGCCGTTCACGTCGGTGTGGTCGCAGATGGCGGATTTGGCGCACGTGTTGGTGTCGGTGCCCATGCGAAGCATGATCTTGCCTTCGTGCGGGGTTACGGTGCCGTCCTTCTTCACGAGCGCGTCGAGGAACGCGCCGGTCGGGCTGAACAGCCATCCGTCGCCGTACTGCTTCTCGAAGCCGCCGCCCACGACGAGGTTCTTGCCCATGCTGCTGACCGCGGGGCCGGGCAATCCCCACAGCGCGGTGGCGTCCAGATCCTCCACGTACGGTTTGCCGTTGTTGATGTCGCTGAAGTCGATGCGCCGCCCGTAGCCACCGGTCTCGTTGCCGTCCTCGTCGGTGGCCGGCAGGCCCTTGCCGTATCCGTAGAGTCGCGTCTTGACGCCGGTGGCGTCCACCGTTCTCGTGATGCCCTTGAGGTCGTGCCCATACTCGAAACGACGCGGGGTGCCGCTGGTCTGGTTGCCCTGCGTCTTGACGAGGTTGATGGCCCGGTCGGTGATGCGGGTGTGCGCCGGGTCCATGAGGTAGCTGGCCGTGATCTCCAAGCCGAACGTGTCGGCGATCGATTCCACGGCCTCCAGCGCGCTGACATGGTAGAAGCTCAGGTCCGCGGTGCCGTCGCCTTCCACGACGCCGGCCGTCCACCGCGTGCCTTCCAACGCCTTGGTCAGGCATTGTGCGGCGGTGGCCGCCCGGTTGCGCTTGTCCTCGATGAACGTGTCATCGAGCTCGGCGACGCTGCCTTTGCACACGAGGCTGGTGATGACTCGGGATTCCTCGCGACGGTGCTCCGGCGAGACCACGATGGCCTCCTGAAGGATGCCGCGCGGATCCCTGAACACGAGCCGGTCGCCCTTGCCGATGACGCTTTCACCGACGGCGGTGACTTCCAAGGTGCGGGTGCCATCCACGCCGCTCGTCCATTTCGCCGAGGTGATGCCGGTCAGGTCGGGTTTGGGGTCGTCCCACCGGTCGAAGCACGCGAAACGCATGCGGGCGCCTCCGTTCTCTAGAGCAGCCACCGCGGCGTGTAGGTGACGTACTGCGTGTACTTCTTCACGTTCGTCTTCGGACTTACGGTGCCGCTGAAGGTGACGGGGCCGGGCGGCACGGTCGGATAGTCGTCGTCTATGGCGATGGCCCGTGCCTCGCCGCGCCATGTGGTCTTGCGTTGTTCGCAGTCGATGAGCAACGGGTGCGGGTCGTCCCAGAGGCCGGCGCCGGTGAGCGTGTTCGCCACGCGCGCGGTCGAGTCGTTGGCGGAGAACGTGTGCGTGGTGGCGACTGGCGTCACGTCGTCCACTTTTTCGTCGATGAGTTGGTGGAACACGGGCGGTGTGGGCCGGTTGCCGAGAATCTGCGCGTGCGTCGTCTTGCCGTCGAGCAGCAGGTCGACGCGTTGTTCCGCCCCGTAGGCGTACGGCTCCGCATCCAAGGTGAGCGTGCAAGTGCTCCACTGGAGCGCGCCGGCGGCATCGTGCCGGTCGGCCCATGCGCCGACGGCGAGCCTTCCGCGGTATTCACCGAGGCTGGTCAATCCGCCGATGCGTACGTGCCGGCCGTTGCGACCTCCGATGAGTGTCTTGGCTTCCTCGATCTCCATGGGGTCGCCGGTCGCGGCGATCTGCACGGTGATTTCGCGACGATTCATGGCCGGATACCCGTGCGCATCGTCCAGAGTCGCATCCCATCCGCCGGAACGGCCGGGAGCCGATTGGAACGACGTCACGGGTTTCGCTTCACCGATGGTGATACCGCCGGCCACGGTGAACACGGCGTAATCACTCAGGTGCTTGCCGTCGATGGTCAGGCGGCTCTTGTCGAGTGCGAGACCGCGGATCCGATTCGTGTTCACTAGTAGCCCCTTGCCCTTCGGTTGCCGAGCGCCTTGTCAATGGCGGGTGCGAGCTCGCCGGCCATCACGCCGCTGTCGAGCAGCAGTCGCATCGCCGGCATGGATTGTAGCGCCTCGGTGACGGCGGTGATGACGTCGTCTTTAGTGAGCGGCTTCATCGTGGTGCCGGTGGCGGTGTTGCGGTGGCTGGTGTCGTCCGCGATGGTCTGGATGCGGGCGGTGCGGGTCACGTCCGCATCGGTTTCCAGCTGGAACGGATGGTCTCCGATGACGGTGTCGAACGCGCCGTACGTCTGGCCGGCGAGATCAGTGGCGGCGCGGCTGACGGTTCGTGTGGTGTCGATGATGCCATTGGCGAGGCCTCGGCCGACCATGACGCCCACGGTGTCACGCATCAGCTTGGACGGGGACGCGATGCCGAAGAAGCTCTTGACCGCGCTCCACGCGTTCTTCGCCAGTCCGACGATGGCATCCTTGATGGCTCCGCCCGCGTTCATCAGACCGTTCTTGATGCCGTTGATGACGTTGCGGCCGAGCCCGCCCCAGTCCACGTTGCTCAGCCCGTCCCAGATCGCCTTGACGATCTGCGGCAGTGCGGCGATGAGCTGCGGTATGGCCTTGATGATGCCGACCACGAGCTTGCCGAGCAGGGTGAGGCCGGTTTCGATGATGCGCGGCAGATGTTTGCTGATGCCGTTGACGAACCCGCTGATGATCTGCGGCAGCGCGGCGATGAGCTGTGGGAGCGCGGCGATGATGCCGTTGATGAACTTCAGTAGGAGTTCGACGCCGGTGGCGAGGATCTGCGGGAGCATCGCGAGGATGCCGTCCACGAAGCTCGTGATGATTCTGGGCAGCGCCTCGATGAGTTTCGGCAGTGCGTTGAGGATGCCTTCGATGAACTTCGCGAGCAGATTCAGGCCGGAGTTGATGATCTTAGGCAGGTTGTCGATGATGCCCTGCACGAGGGTGAGGATCATCTCCATGGCGACTGGCAGCAGCGTGGGCAGGGCGTTGGCGATGCCGTCCACCAGCGAGGTGAGGATGTCGGCGGCGACGGTGAGGATCTGCGGCAGGTTGGCCGTGATGCCTTGGAGCACCGAGGTAAGCAGGGTCAGGCCGGATTGCATGAGCACGGGCAGCTGGGTGGTGACCCAGTTCTGGAACTCGGTGATGTATCCGGGCAGTTTGACGGTCAGGAACTCGGTGACGTGGGTCTGCAACTGGCCGCCGAGGCTCGTGTTCAACGCGCCCAGTGCGACGACCAATGCACCGATGATGGCGGCGATGCCGAAGTATTTCAGGAAGTTAGCCGGGTTGAAGAAGTTCAGGAACATGTTCCCGATGCCGCTCAATCCGGCCTGTATCGGTGCGGCCAGCGTCGAGCCGAAGCCTTGGAACGCGGTGCCGAACGCGCTCGTGACCGGTGAGAGGAATCCGCCCACGCGGCCCGCAAGACTCTGGAACGGTGCGGCAATCTTCGAGCCGATGCCGCCGATTCCCTGTTGCAGGGGCACGTAGATCTTGCTGTCGAACATGCCGACGAGCGTCGAGCCCACGCCGCCAAGCCCGGTCTTGACCCGGTTGGACATCATGCCGAAGACGCCGCCGAAGTTCGCGTCTACGAGCCCGAGGGCGTTGCCCCAGCGGGTGCCGAGGTCGTTGAAGATGCCGGCCGCGCCACTGGCGATGCCCTTGAGCTTGCCGAAGTTGCCTTTGACCGTGGAGACGAGCGCGCCAGCGCCGTCTCCAGCGAGGGTGAACGCGTCGAGGATCTGCGGCGTGTACTGGCCTATCGTGGCGAATCCGGCGAACGCGCCAACCAAGAGGCCGACCTGTTCGGCGAGGTCCTTGACGGTGATGCTGCCGTCCGCCAGTCCGTCGGCGAGTTTCTGGATCCACGGGGTGACGCGTTCCACCGCTCCGGCGAGTTTGGAGCCGAGCTTGTCGGCGAGCGGTTGGATGGCGGCGTTCACCTTGTCGATGGCTGGGGTGAGCACATTGAACACGTCTCGCAGCGCGTTCAACGCCGGGGTCGCTGCCTTCTGACCGAGACGGCTCAGCGCGGCCTTGACGTTGGCGAGCGCGCCGCTGAAGGTCTCGCCTGCGGCCAGTGCGGCACCACCGAGGTATTTGTCCATCGCGGTGGCGAAGGTCTGGAAGTCGACTTTGCCCTCCGACACCATGTCGGATACGTCTTGGGTGGAGACGCCCAGTTGGTCGCTCAGGGCCTGCAGGACGGGCACACCTCGGCTGGTGAGCTGGAGCATGTCGTCGCCCTGGAGCTTGCCGCGGGCCATGACGGAGGTGAAGATCGCGCCCGCGTCAGAGAAGCCCATGCCGGCGATCTGCGCGGTGTCGCCGACGGTCTTCAGCACCTTGGTGAGTTGTTCGCCCGGTTTGATGCCGGATGCGACCGCGCTGGCGGCGACGGTGGCGGCTTCGTCGAGTCCGTAGGCAGTGCCTTTGACGGCCGCGTTCGCGTTCGCCATGATCTCCGCGATGGATTCGGCACTGTGGCCGAGGCCCTTCAATTTGGCTTGGGCGTTCTCGATGTTCAGGGCACGAGCGAATCCGCCCTTGGCGGCGAGCGCGGTGATGCCGCCGCCGATGGTGGTGAGTGCGCCGAGGCCGAGCTTGCCTATCGTGGCGAAGCCTTTGCCGGATGCTTTGACGAGGCTGGTTGAGAGGTTGCCGCCGAGCTTCTGGCCGGCGGGTTTGAGGTTGATGCCGCCGAGTTCGGCGGCGATCTTGTTTTGCGCGCCCTTCAACGTGGGGACGATGTTCACCCATGCGGTCGCCAGTGTGGCCACGTTCGTCCCCTCTCCGTCGAAGGATGCGCTGTTCGGTTATGTGAGTGCCACGCGTGGCCTGTTGAGGTAGGCGCGCAGCTGTCGTTTGCTCATGCCGGTCAGTTCCGGGTCGCGTCGTTTCGGCGTGGTTTCGCCGGGTGCGGGCGTGGGCTTCGGTTTGCCGCGGTTGCGTTGCCCGTCCCGGGTCTTGGCCCATACAAGCCATCGCAGCGAGTATTCGATACTCCGCAACCACCAGTCGGCCGGGGTCCATGCGTTGCGTTCGTCCAGCAGTGTGGCAAGCCGACTGCCGGCGGGAGCGTTCGCGGCGATGAGCCATACGTCATGCCATGACAGCATCGGGGTGCCGAGCCATCTGAGGCGGGCTCCGTTGCGGATGAGCTCGTATTCGAGCGCGTCGCGGTGTTGGTCGATGAGCCATTGGACGGCGGCTAGTCTTTTGGGCTGCCGGTCCACGCGGTGATGAAGTCGTTGAGCTGCTGCGGGTGCAGTCGGTCGAGCAGCGGATGCGCCTCTTCGGGGAAGATCGTGTAGAAGCGTTCGATGTCGCCGCCCGTGATGGCCCTGAGGTCGCCGATGGTCAGCGCGTCGGAACTTTTGACCTTGTAGCGGGTCTTCGATCCGGGGAACTGCACTTCCACGAAGTCGTCGCCTTTGGGCTGGTAGTCGTTGATGATGATCGCCATGGTTTCCGTGTCCTTCCATGCCATGCCGCGTCAATGGGGTTGGTGGGTTGGATCCGGTGGCGGCGGACACGGCATCGGCACCGCCACCGGACTGGGAATCGGGAATGGTTCAGGCGGTCTTGACCGCGGTCGTCTTCGTGGCGGTGGCCTTGCGTTTCGTCGTGGCCTTGACGGCGGCCTTGGCGAGCGTGGGCACTTCCGCGTCGGACATCGCCGCGGGTTCGTCTCCGGCGACGTCGGCGGTCGTTTCGACGCCGGTGACGTAGGCGATGTACTCGTACGCCGTGTTACCGTTGGCATCCGGGAACGCGTTGATGGTGGGCGTGTAGGTGATGGCCTCGCCGTCGGCATAGGTCACGTCGTCCACGTCGCCGGTTTTGCCGACCGGTACGACGATGCGCTTGACCCTGTTGCCGGTCATCGCGAACTCGAACACGTACACCAGTTCGGGCGGTTCCGCGCTGTTGTGCTTGACGGTGATGGAGTCCTTGCCGTTCACGGTCTTGGTCTCCACGTTGTCGGGTCCGTAGGTCACGGCCAGCGTTTCGGGCGTGGTCTCCAGCATGCCGAACTGGAAGCTCTCCGCGCGGCTCGTGGTCACGGAGAGCACGCGGTCGCCGCCGAACGCGTTGATGTCCTCGCTGTCGCGGTCCACGGTGTTCGTCACGCCGTCCTCGGAAAGATAGCCGAGGTCGTGGAACTTGTCGGACAGTGTGGTGGTCGCGTCGGTGGGCGGCGTGGCCTCGCCGACGATGCCGTACCAGGCGCCGCCCGCGTAGCGTCCGCCGTCGCCGTGGGGCTTGCCGACGGACACCATCTGAGCATTGGGTTTGCCCATAGAGTGAGTCTCCTTACATGTGTTTGTGCACCGTCAGTTCGGCGGTGATCTGGTAGCGTGGCGTGTGCTCGTCGAGCGGGTCGTTGAGCGTGGATTCGATGCGCACCCTCGCCACGGCCGGGATCCGCGTCGCCCGCTCCAGCAGCGTCTTCACCCGCTGGGCGAGGAACGACGCCTGCATTCGGCTGGTGCCCCAGCATTGGATGGCGAGCATGGGATGGTCGGTGAACGGGGTTTCGTCGCCGCCCACACGCTCCACGGTCACGAACCGTTCCGGCCGCTGCGGCGGCACGTCGGTCGAGACGGGGATGCCGGTAAGCTCGGGTTGGCGGTTGAGGAACTGCACGAGCGTGGTTTCTATGCTCAACATGTTGTTTAATTCCTTCCGGCGTCCAGTGATTTCAACAACGTGTTGTGCTTTTTGTTCGACCGCTTCGCGTACCGGGTGACGGCGCGCACTGCGCCATGGGGCCGGTCGGTCCTGACGACGTCACCGACGTAGCCCTTGGCGTTGTGCATACGGTTGGCGGCGGCCATGATGGCCTCGGTGCGTCGTTCGATATCGCCGCGCACACCCTCGCTGTTGAGCACGTCCAGCACGCCGGAACTATGCAGCCGAACCTTGACCTTGCCCATAATCAGCCTTCCGAGTAGGTAGCTTCGACGCTCATGTTCCATGCGGTCGGCGTCATGCCGCCATCCACCGGAATCGGATGCCCGACCACGTGGTACGGATTCTCTTCGTCACCGCGGATGACAATCCGGCAGCCGTCGAGCGGCCCGCCCGCATAGGAGCGCGGGAAGCGGAACACCGCGTCCACGCGCATGCCATCCGGCCGGTTGGAATCGTCCGCATCCGAGGTGGCCGGCGAATCCACGAGCACGTTCTCGATGGTTTCGCGCTCCCACTCATAGACGGGATTGTTGCCCTCGTCCACGCCGGTTCGGACGCGGCGCAATACGGTGACGGTCTCGCCTCTCACAGGCCGCCTCCGCTCATGTCGAGGTGGAAGGCTCGCGCCTTGCCGCCGCCCAGTCGGCTTTTCTCCGCCTTGGTGAGGTAGAGGTCGCCCATCGGGTTCGAGTACGTGAACGATTCGCTGAAGCTACCGGCCGTCTGCTGCGCGTTCGTCACGCCCAGCCGGTCGTCGCCGACCGACATCTTGCGGATGACCATCGCGCATGCGATCGCCGTCAGCGTGCGTTCGGACGCCATCGACCATCGGGGGCAGGTGTCCATGATGATCTGCGTGGCATCCTCCAGTAGCACGGTCGCGTTCTCGCGTTCCGGCCCGGTGAGCGCATGCCAGCGGCGTTCTAGGTCCCCGTATGTGGCGAACGGTTTGAACTCGTCGGCCATATGCCGCCTTATTTGGCGATGACGCCGAACGTACGCAACGCGGCGAACGCCTTGTTCACCGCAGTGACGATGGCCGCGGCGTCGGCTCCGGCGGCGAGATCCGCGATGGCTGCGGCCGCTGCGGGCTTGCCGGAGATGGTCGCCCACGTCGGCGCGGTCGGGATGGTCGGCTTGTTCGTCAGATCCGTGTAGGAGCCCGTGAAGCTGGAGGTGCCCGCGCCGATTGCCTTGCGTGCCGTGGCCGCGTCAGCCGCCGTCATGACGGCCTTGCCGACCGTGGTAGCCCCGGACAGCGTGGCGGCGGTCGGCATCGTCGGGATGGTCGGCTTGCCGGTCAGGTCGCCGTACGCTCCGCTGAAGTTGGAGGTTCCGGCACCGATGGCGGTGCGAGCGCCGGCACCGGTCGATGCCTTCATCACCGCCTTGCCGATGGAGGAGGCGCCGCTCAGCGTGTCCACGGTCACGGCGGCACTTGCGCCAGTGAACGGCGTGCCGTCGGGGTTGATGAGCCTGACCGGTTCGGCGAGCACGGGCACGCCGCTGTCGCCGGTCTGGACGACGAGGGTCTTGACCGGGGTCACGCTCAACGCTTCACCGCCTTCACGCTGCGGGTGCCGGCCACCGGGCTCGTGACATTGAGCACGGCGATGGCGGTCGGGTCGATGATCGCGTAGGAGAACACGGCCTCGGACCTGTAGGCGATCTGGTTGCTGCCGGCGAGGTCCACGCCGGTGTTGTCGGGGTCGCCGTACGGGATGACCTCGGCGGTGATCGGGCGCACGAGACGCCATTTGATCGTGGAGAAGTCACCCATGAACGCGAGCACCCCGGTGGAGCCGTTGACGTACTGGCCCTCCACGGTCGTGCTCGTGCATGCACGGATCCCGTCCAACGTGCCCGCGTTCAGACTCAGCGGGATCTCCGGGAACAGTCGGCCGCCGGTGTTGGAGACGCGCAGCTTGCGAAGCTCGTTCGCGAGCGTGCGGGACAGGGCCACGCCGTTGATGTTCACGCGCAGCAGCTGGTCGGTGAGCGCGTCGAGGTTGGCGAGTTGGTCATCCGTGCCCTTGACCTGAGTGGCGATCTTCGCCAGCGCCTCGTAGCCGGTCATCTCCTCGCCGGACGCGGGGTTCACGCCGTGGTAGATCACATAGTCCAATGCTTCGCCGAGGGCC
This sequence comes from Bifidobacterium platyrrhinorum, assembly GCF_010667645.1. Lineage (GTDB taxonomy): Bacteria > Actinomycetota > Actinomycetes > Actinomycetales > Bifidobacteriaceae > Bifidobacterium > Bifidobacterium platyrrhinorum. The sequence continues at coordinate 690,874 of NZ_WHZV01000001.1, read as the reverse complement.
GCGGCCTGATCGGCCTGAATGGCGTCGAGGATCTGGAGCTGGTTGTCCTCGTCGGCCCACTGGAGCTGCTTGGAGACGCGCGTGGTGCACTGCACCGTGAACCGCTTGCCTTCCTTCGGCGTGATCGGCTGCTCGTAGCCGCTCTTCTTCGCGCCCTCGGCCACGACCTCGGCGCGGGCCTTGCCGGTGAACACGTTGTACTTGTCGTCCATGAAGCCGAGCTTGTCCGCCGGGCTCAACGTGGCGATGGTGCTGGTGTCGTGTGCCTTGCCCACCACCGCGAGGCTTACGGACGTGGGCAGCGTCACCTGATTGGTCTGCAGAACCATGAATCGATTTCCTTAACTCTGGGGTTGATGCTTACTTGCCGCCGAACAGCTGTTTGAGCAGTCCGACGTTCGGATTCGTCTGGCCGTCGGGAGTGCCGGCCGGGTTCGTCACCTTCGCCGCCGACGGCTTGGATTGCGCGGCCAGATACGTCTTGATGGCCTGGGCGTGCGCGTTGATCTCCTCGGCGGTCTCGCCGCGCAGCAAGTCCACGGGGACGCCTGTCTTCTTCGCTGCTTCGTCGCGCCATGTGAGCCGTTGCTGGGCGGTTTTCAGGTCGTTGAGTTCCTTCTCGGCGCGAACAGCACGAGCTTCCAGCTTCTGCGTCTCCGACAGCTGGGATTCCTTCAACGCGGCAAGTTCATCTGCGGCCGTTTTGTTCGCCTCGGCCTTGCCCCGCCATGATTTCGCCCGTTCGACCTCGGCCTCGTAGCGGGCCTTCCAGTCGATGTCCTCCGGCGGAGAACCGGACTGTTCGGCGTTCTGGGCGTCGTTGTCTTCGGCCATGCGGCCTCCTTCCACCCGAATCCGGGCATAAGAAAAGCCACCACGGAACATCCGCGATGGCTAATTAGTGAATTACGTGTGTGCTTTTATCACTCATCAGGGAACTGGATTACGCCTTTGCTGATTTTTTCTGGACGAAGCCGGCATCGATAATAATCAGCGTAGTTGATGAGATAACTCAAAGTCCGTTGAGTGGGATGCAATTCATATAGGTAGCGCGACACTTGATAGAGAAGTCGTTTTTTCCTCCACATATGCAAGCGGTTTGGCAGCTTCCCTATGAGGGAATCCTTATCGAACGGAAGTGGCGTGGGTGATGGTGGATACACGCCGGGTCTGAAGAACCGGCGCCAAGTTCTTGCAATGTGCGGAAAACGAAACTTCATCCACATTTTGCGCAACTTCCCAACGCCTACCCGCCCATTGGGGAACCACATCTCTCCAGAATGGTCTCCCATGGGAGTATTCACCCATATAGCTCTAAAAATGCCGATAGCCCCTTGACTATTTTTCAAAGTATCATTGACGGATTGCGTCCATTGATTTAACCATGCCGGAGAAGGCATTGCGCAGCCTAAAAGGAATCCTCCAAATGCAATAAAAAGCTCATAAAGAAAACCTTGTTTTCGGAAAGTGCCGAACGCTATAAAACAAACCGCTAGCAATAATAGAAGCGGCGTCCAACTGATTCTGCGAATATGTCTTCTGCAATAATCCGCATTGAGATGCAACTCTTTCCCTAAATCTTCCACAAGGTCGCGTGTTGAGGATTCAGGATAAAGCAAAACGCTCCTAGACGAACTCATGGCAGAGATGATACGACATAGGCAAGAGCGCCCTTGTCAGTCCCTCACAAGCGCCATGACACGGTTGTACATGTTGTCGGGGCTGTCGGGCGTGAGAGGTGAGCTGTAGAGTCGTTCGGCCTTGCCGGTCTTCTTGTTCACGTACCAGTCGCAGTCGTCGAGCATCGCGAAGTCGGGATCCGTGGGCACGTGGTAGTACTCGGTATCCTCATGGCCCTCCACGCTGGTGGGGATGCCGCCGTTGGCTTGTTCGACGATGATGCGCGCCTGATGGTAGCTGGTGACTTTATCGGTCATCGTGTCCTCCCTGGCTTGGTGGCGTGGATTCGGCCCAGTTGTCGTACTCGTTGGAGTGCTGCCGCCATGCGGTGTCGTCGCGGTGGGCCCGCTGGAGTTTCCACTCGCTCCAGCTTCGCACAGTCTCGGGATCCGCGACCCATGGTTTCGCGTAGGCGGGCGCGTCCTTGAAGCTCGGCCGACCACCTTCGAGCAGAGCATCGGTGGGTTCCATGTCGTCCACGCGCAGGAACCGCAGTTGCCCGTCCTTGATGTCGTCGGGATAACAGTCGGGTATCTTGCCGTTCGAGTACCCGTATTGCAGGTGGTCGCCGGACTGGTAGTCGTACATCCTGAGTGATTTCCAGCCGCTGGGCGTCTCAATGATTTCGGCGTTCCAGATGTGCGCGCCGCCGTTCTTCCATGGTCCGGCGACGAAGAAGCGGGTGCCGGGCGGGTATTCGCGCATCGCCTTGAGCGTCGCCTCGTTCGAGTGTTTCCGCGTGAACTTGCGGTGGTCGCCGTTTCGGTCCACCCACATGTCGGCGATGTTCCAGTAGTAGCCGTCGGCCGAGTTCCTGTGGTTGCCGACCGCCTGCACGTCGTAGCCGCGCAGACGCAGTTCGCCGGCCTGCACGACTCGCTGGCAGTTGATGCCCCACGGGTTCTTCGAGAAGTTCGGCCGGTATCCGTTCTCGATCTTCTTCCTGATCCACATGTCCCACAGGGGGTTCACCTCGTCGTGGGTGATTTCCTTGAGGGACGTGCGCGGTTTCATGGTCTTCAGCGCGAGGATCTTCTCGCCGGGCACGCCTTTGCGTCGCTTTCCGGCTTCGATGAGCTTGTGGCCTTGCCCGACTTTGTCGGGGTTCATGTGGCGCATGAGGTATGAGAGCGAGTTCACGTTGTTCGGGTCGTATGGCCCGTACACGCTTTGGCCTCGCTTCGGCTCCCGGTAGGGGGCGATGTTCGCGAGCCCGGCCTTGAGGTCGGCGGGCATGACGCCGGTCTCCAACGCCTTGCGGGCGGTCTCGTAGATCCTGAGGTATTCGTCGGGGTCGTAGCCCTCTATCCGGTTCGATCCTTTGCCCCATTCGGGCACGATCTCGCACCGGCAGTTGCCGCCGTGGAAGCTCGTGCCGAAGTCGGCCGTGTCCTCGGATGCGTAGACGTAACCGCGGCTCGCGAGCATGATGCAGAATGCGCATGGCTGGCGTCCGTTCGGCACGCGCGCGTACCGAGGACGGTGGGGGTCGCGGCGCGCGTTACGGCGGATGGTCTGGCGGCCGGGGTTCCTGATCTCCCGGTCCATGAGGTTGTTCAGGTAGCGCAGCAGTTCGTCGGGGTTCGCCTTCTTCTCTGGTGAATCCCATAGGACGCCGGCCTTCCAGCGGATGAGCTTCCTGACGGCCTCATCGTCGTTGGGGTTCTCCGTTTCGGCGGTGAAACCGTCGTCGAAGTGCTTGGCGTACATGCGTTCGTACCAGTCGGCCGCGGCGGTGCTGGACGCGTCGGCGTGCTTGTGGATGATGGCCGGCACGAGGTCGAGCAGGATGTCGCGCTGTCGTGCGGCCGGCAGTCCGCTGATCTCCCACCACAGTTCGCCGAGGTCAAGCCTCGCGAGTCTGACCGCCTCCTGCTGGCTCGTCCGCAGCTGGTTCAGATCCTTGGTCGTCACCGGCATTGGCGCTCCTTAGGATCATGTCCAACGTGTCACGGCCACGGTCTCGCGTCTGCTGCGAGAGCAGGGAGCGAATCTCTCCGCCGTCGAGACCGAGCCGGCGCAGACCGACCTCGCTGGTCGCATACGATTGGTTGACCTGGCTGATCTTCACGTACGCGTCCGCTCTCGCCCCGTCGCTGATCTCCCTCGTGGGCGCCCATGCGGGCCTGACCTGTTTGAGCTCGTCGGGCGGCTCCGCGAGACCGTCCCTGAGGCACACGGCCATGCGGGCCAGCTTCGACAGCTGCATGGCGAACAACCGGTTCTGCCGGTCGGCACGGCGGGTGAGCTTGCGTTCGGCCGCGGCCATCGCCTCGGCGGAACTGGGATTATCCAATGTGATGCCGAGCGAGTCCACGGGAAGGTCGGTGTCCGAAGCGACCACTAGCGCGATGGTCTTGAGCATGTCGGAGTGGGGTTGCATCGACGCCTGGCTGATCTGCTGCAGCGAGGGCGAATCGCCGTCCTCGTCCTTGCTGATCGCGTTGATGGAGCTGACGAGGCTGCTCCACGTGTCCGCGCTGAACGCGTCCTCGTCCATGCCCAGAAACCACAGTTTGGGAACGGCGTAGAACTCCGCGCTGGCCTCCATGCGCACGAGGGTGCGGAATCCCATGTCGGTCAGCGCCATCACCGGGCGGGTGATGCGCGAGCAGCCCAAGGGCTTCGACAGCTGCGGGTCGCTTATCAACGGCACCACCGTCGGCTCAGGCCAATGGGTCGCATACCGGTCGGCCATCCAGCCGCCGTAGGCATCGCGGGTGACTTGATAGACGATGCCGGGAAGGAACACGTTGAACGCGGTGACGCGGCCCTTGCTGGTGGCGTCGTTGATGGTCAGCGCCGCCGCGAGCCGGTTGCGTCGCCCGTCCCAAATGGCGGCCGACCATTCCGCGGAACGCGGCGTAATCAGCAGCTCTCCGGTATCGGGGTCGCCGGTGAGCGTGAGGAACGCGCAGCCGTGCGTGTACGCGGATACCACGGTCTGCGGTATCGCGAGCTCCAGCGCGTTCGTGTCGGCCAGCTCGTCGAGTCCGAAGGAATCCGTTCCGTTGGGATGGATCCACCCGTCGAATACGGTCAGGTCGGCCAATGAGCGGACGGCCTTGGCGGGCCAGCCGATGCACGCGCTCACGTTCGCCTTGATGCGGTCCGGGATGCTGATGCCGAAGTCCTTGAATCCCTCCTTCGCCCCGTAGTAGCCGGTGCGGATGAGGTTGCGCGGGTAGCGTTGACGCCACACCTTCATCAGCGTTCTGATAGCCGGCATGTCCTCGTCGGCCACGCCCGTGATGCGGCTCGCGCCGAACGTGGTGATGTCGAGCGGCCGTTTCAATGCGCTGGAGAAGATGCCCTCATCGGCCATGTGCTTCACCTCATTACCCGTTGCCTGCGCCCCGGCCTGCGCCGTGTCGTCCACGCGCCCTGCGTGGCGACGGTCACGGCCACCAAAGGGCTGATGTCTATATCGTTGCCGGTCTTGTTCCACCCGAACGCACCGCTGCGCCCGATAGGTCTGGTGGTCACGTTCGCCACGGCCTTCGCCAGCTGCGGCTGGTCGCCGTCGGGCAGATGATGCAGCATGCCGGCCTGTATCAGGTCGAGGATCCGGCCGCACGCCTGACCCATCTCGTTCGCAGTTACGATCTTCACCGGCACATGCCGCGCCTTCAGCTCCGACAACAACACCATGGCCGGCGACTGAGCATCGATCGCCACACACGCGGTACGCGACCACCGGGCCTTGACCCAATCGGCAGCCCACGCCACGCCGTCACGATGCGTGTCACGGTATTCCGCCAACTCCACATGCGCCGAACCATCCGGGTACTTCATGCACGCACCGATTGCCAGCGCGCTGCGGTCGGGCGGCATATCCAGCCCAAACGACGTCACGCCGCCGTCCTCGCGCTCGCTGACTTCGCCGTTCCTCCACAGTTCGGGGTCGATGACGCTCGATGCCGCGGTCTCGTCCCATATCCCCAGTCCCTCGCGCCGGAAGCTGTCCTCGCCGAGGTTCTTCTTCATGCGCAGGATGGCCGTCTCGCCGGTCCGTGCTGGATACGATGGGTTCGCCTTGCGCCACTGCTCGCGGTCCTCGGGATCGGCGTCTCGGTCGGCGCTGAACTCCACATACAGGGTGTCGTCGCTCTCGCCATGCAGCGCGTCGTGCCGACGAGTGGAAAACACTTCGCTGGGGTCGCTTGGTTTGGGCGGCGTGCCCATGTAGATAATCAGCGGGTTGCGGGCCGCGTTGGTGGCGGGAACCATGTCATCCAGCGCGCGTTCGCCCAGTATCTGCGCCTCGTCGAACACCTCGATATCCACGTTGTCGAATCCTCGGCCGAAACCGTTCTCACGAGCTCCGAACAGGATGCGCGACCCGTTCGTGAACGCGATCTCCTGCTGTCCGTTCGCTCGGCGGGGTTCGCCGTCAACGTAGCGGGCTATGGCTGGCTTCTTCGCCAGCGCGCACATGAACTTGAACGTCTCGTCACTGGTACGGCTGCGATGTGCGGTCCACAGGACCTTGAGTGGGTAATCGCCCAGAATGCACAGCATCACAATCATCGTGCCGATGGTGAACGTCTTGCCCACCTGCCGGCAAATCGAGATGACCACGCCGCCGATGCCCGCCGCATACAAGCCGTTGCTCTGCTTGCCGAGCATGCAGCGGCCGAGGCCGTCCTGCCAGTCGTCATACTCGATGCCGCACATACGGGCCTGGGCCTTGACCTTCGGCCAGCCAGTCGAGACGATGCCCTTCGGCAGCACCACGTGCCGGGCTACGTCAGACAGCCTCCTCGTCGAACCGGTCATCCTCAACCTCCACCGCCACCGACGGCTTATCTCCGCCGTCCCGCCCCTCCAGCCGCTCGATCTCACGGCTCACTTCAAGCAGACGTCTGGAAAGCGCCGCCAAGTCACGCGGCGGCGTATCCAAGTCGAACACCGCCTGCTCCAACCGCTTCAACGTACGACGCAGCAAAGTCAGGTACTCATCATTCATCACGTCTTGCCCTTCGTGATTCTTATACTGGGTTGCATGACTCAAGCGCTTAGACCCGAAGTGATTATCGCCCTCAAAGAGACGCTGCTGTCGGCGTTCTGGTACAAGAACGATTTGAAACACTTTCTGATGAACTGCGGAATCAGCAGCAAGCTAATCGCTCAACTCGATTGGGACGACCCGAAGCGCGTCATTCTTGGCCAGCTAATCGACGGTATGGCCCAGAAGCAAGCCATCTTTGGTGATGACCTGCGTCGGCTTGCTATCTCCACAGCTGGTTTGTCAGATCCGACGTGGCTGAAAAAGGTCAAAGATACCGGTGAGCAGAAGTATGCTGAAGGTGTTCGTCAGCTTGATTCATTCCGAAATCTGCTCAAACCTCTGATTCAGCAGGATGAGCAACGGCGCATTGCGGAAGAAAACAAACGCCGTTATGCAGAACGTCTTATCGGCAAGGCCAATATGGACGCGTCATTGAAAGCTCTGAATGCTGATTTCCAGAAAATCACCAAGAAGACAGCTCAAGAAAAGGGTTACGCCCTTGAGCAGTTCTTACCGAAGTTGTTCGATGCGTTCGACATTGAGTCTCGTGGTTCATACAAGATCGATGGAGAACAGATTGATGGAGCATTCGTCCTGAATAACACGAACTTCCTTCTGGAGGCTAAATGGCATAGCGGAAAAATCGACAAGCCTGATGTTACGGTTTTCGCCGAAAAGGTCGGCAGCAAGCTGGATAACACACTCGGATTGCTTATTTCAATGAATGGCTTTACTGACCGAGCAATTCACAATTCAGGAGCCCGGAGGCCAAATGTGCTGTTAATGGACGGTCCTGATATAGCAGCAGTCCTTGAGCGACGCATTGATCTCCCAGCACTGATTGAGGGGAAGCGCTCCCATGCTTCTCAGACAGGCGAGATTATGATTAGCGCTTGGCAACTTCCACCCACATTCAACTACTGACTTGCGCTTGGGAAAAAATTTCGGGGAGAGCGCGGCGCTATGACACTGGGGTGCGCCCGGAGCCGGCCGGCAGGGTGCCCTCCCCACGGTGTTGAGCGATGTGGTTCACCATGTCGATGTGCGGAACGGCACCGAGGTCGCCTTGACTCCGGACTCGCCGCGCATGGCTTGTCTTGCCCATTCGATGCTCCTGTTGCTCCTCAGCTCGTTGCATGCTCGATGCGACAGCTTGCAGTTGCGGAACTCGTACGGGCTTCCGCCCTTCGACACCGGCAGCAGCTCGTCCACTTCGGCGCTCCACGGATCCCGTGCGGGCAGGCCCTTGTCGACGGGCTTGCCGCAGATGTGGCACACATCGTAGGCGGCGAGGACTCGTCTGCGTACGGCCCGCCGGCGAGCGCCGTTGGCGTATCTGGGGTTGCCTCGTGGCTTGCCCATGGGTTCCTTCCGATGTGGCCGGTTATAAGGGAACCCCCACGGAGAAAGGAGGAAAGGCCGTGGGGGTTGGTGGAGGCTCGTGGCCTCAGGTCTTGTGGGTTGCCTCTCGTGCTTCGAGTGATTGGCAACACTATCATTTTTGCCGCGTTTAGCGTTTTTCACAACCGGCATAAGCGGGACTAGATATTTCGGCAGGTCCTGTAGCGGGGTGTATCGGATGGTTGGCAGTGTCCGCTTCAGCGGTAATCCCGCCATTCGTCTTGGTTTGCTCTTCTTCTGTAACGCCGTAACGGGTGTAACGGGTATTCCTATAGGGCGTGGTGTCGGCGTGGGGTGTATTGGTGCCGTTATACGTGTTACGCCGTTACGCCCTGTGTTGGAACGTTGATGTTCCAACGGTTTGGGACGTAACGGCGTATTCGGTAGCTGACGTTACTGCCTATGCGGCTTGTTCCAGTTCCACGGGCGGCTTGTCGGTTTTCCCCTTGCCGGTTTTCTTGGCTTCGGCCTTTTTGGTTTCAGCTTCCGCCTTCTTCGGCTGGTCAATCTCGTCTTCCGTTCCCTGCTCGTTCTTCGGCTTGGCGTTGTGCTCCTGCCATGCCTGGCTGACGGCGTGGGCCACGCTGTCGAGCTTGTCGGGCCATAGGGCGGCGTAGATGTCGAGGGTCATGGTAGCAGTGGCGTGGCCGAGCTGTTTCTGCAGCGTCTTGACGTCGGCACCGTTGGCGATGGCGATGCTCGCGTACGTGTGGCGCAGCGAGTGGATGGTCACGCCTTCGTCCTTCATGCCGAGGTTGTCCATGACCTTGCTCCAGATGCGGGTGCGCCAGTTGCCGTCGTCGATGGCTCCGCCGCGCGGGGCGCGGAACACGAAGTCGTCCTTCTTGCAGCCGGCGACCTGCTTCTGGAGTGGTTCGATGAGGAAGTCGGGGATGGCGACGGTTCGGGCCTCGCCGTTCTTGGGGGTGCCGAGCTCTCTCTTGTTGTCGAGGTTGCGCGTCCATGTGCGGCGGATCCTCGCGGTGCCCTTCTTGAGGTTGAGGTCCTGCACCTGCAAGGCCAGCGCCTCGTTGATGCGGGTGCCGACCGCCGCCTGAAAGCGCACGAGCAGTCCGTCCATATCACGGCCGATGCTTGTGGCCGCCTTGGCGATGGCTTCCACCTCTCCGATTGTGAGGAACACCATGTCGTCGTCCTTGACGACGGCCTTGGGCAATTTGACCGAGCGGGCCGGATTGTCGAGAATCCACTTGTTCTCCACCGCGTAGTCGAGGATGCCCGCCATGACGACCTTGACGATGTTGCGGATGGAACGCGCCGCCAGCGGGCGGGGGCTGCGCTCGTTGGGCAGTTCGGCGGGATAGTTGCCGACAGTGAGCGAGTTGACCCAGCGTTGCAGGTCGCCGCGCGTGATTTCGCGCAGCATCTTGTCGCCCCACTTGGGCTTGATGTAGACCCGCAATTCGCGTTTGTAGCGCAGCAGCGTGCTTTCCTTCACGTCGATTTTGGTATCGATCCACAAGTCGGCGACCTTGGAGAACATCTTGTCGCCGCCATCCGGGTCGATGTAACGCCCGCGGCGTACATCATCCTCAAGCGCGGCGGCGAACTCCTCGGCGTCGCCCAGCATGTCGAATGCCCGGCTCTTCTGCTGCTTGGTGCCGTCATCGTCGAGGACATACCAGCGGCAGCGCCATCTTTTGCCGGTGCCGTACAGACTCGTGCGCCACTTCTTCGGCACCTTCGCCCGCATGGGGTCCTTGGCGTTGGCGAGCGCCTTCGTGGCGCTGGCGCTGGGAGGGGTGCCGTCCTCGGCGGTTTTGAGCCACCGGTCGTCGATGAAGACCCTTGCCATGTCGGTTTATCCTTCCATCCGTATTCGTGCGGTGAACGCGTAGGTCTTGCCGTCCTTGCCGTACGTGCCGACCACCACGTCGTCGCCCGAAAACTCTTTGATGATGTCGTTGCGGACGGGCTCGAAGCCGCAGGCGCGGCGTTCGCTCTCGTCGAAGAGCGTGTACCGGTCGAAGTGGTTCATCCACTCGTTCAGCACGTCCTCACCCGGCTCTTCCGCCTCCCAGATGTTCCGGGAGTTGTTCTCCAGCCCGGTTATCCGGTAGAAAATCTCCAGCGGCTCCTGACCGCACGCTCTGGCCATCGCGATGACCTCGGACACTTTGGCGGGGGCTTTCTGGCCGATGCAGATGTCGCGTACGCGGTTGTACTTGACCTCTCCGTCGGTGGCCCGCTCTATGGCCGTGTATCCGTGGCTTGAGTGCTTGACCATGCGCTGTAGGACCGCATGCGAGGCAAATCCAGCCGGGGTTGAATCCACCGGTCCTACGTAGTCAGAACCGAGGATGCTCTCTATGAACTGTTCTATATAGTTTGAATTTCCCATGCAACAACCTTAACAGAGAAACGCCGCAAATGCTAAATTTCTTTAGCATGTGCCACAAAAAGACTACAATCCCGTTGCGTACACAACAGGAAAGCTGGTAGACATATTCCATGAACAACGCAAAAGCAACGGAGCTTGCAGCCGAAGTTACCCGCACTCTTCATATCAAGGTCGCCATGACCAAGGGCATGACGATGACCTCGCTGGCGAGAGTCATGCACATCGACCGTAACACCGTGAAGAACCGACTTGAGTCCGGCGACGTCAGCCTCAAGACGTTCTTCGTGATCACCGCCGAGGCCGGCTGCGATCCGCTCGTCCTCATCGCGGAAGCGATGAAGACCGTGAACCGCAAGGCCGTCGAGTCCAAGCCGGCCGACAACCGCCCCGAGACCAACGGCTCGAAGACCAACAGGCCGCAGCCCTCAACCCGAATCAAGAAAGGAAACCATCATGGATCCCACCTCTCTCGCTAACCCCACCGTACTCTCGAAGACGGTGCACATCCAAAACATGCTCGCGCTCCACGACGCGGTGGAGAACGACGAACGCCCCATCCTCGTGCACATCACCGCACACCGCGAAGGCGACGAGCCACGCGACTTCGGCACCGTGGCCGTAGGCGAACGCGAGGTCAGCGTCAAGGCCGAACTCGACAGCAGCGAGACCGAGATGGCGCTCGCCGGCATGATCCTGAGCATGTACGGCGATGTGCTCGTGCTAACCGCGTCTTCCGCGCTCGCAACGCATATCGATTGCGAACGCAATGACGACACGCGTCCGCATAACGAGATGTTCGTGTAGACCCCATCAAGGCAAGGAAGCCCCATGAACAGCAACGACGCCGGCGCCGAAGCCGCGGAACCCCTTGCGGAGCTCATCGCGAACCTCAAGCCGATGAACACGCCAATGGAGGTCGCCGAATGCAGCGGCATCAAGATCGGCACCCTCGCCCGATGGCGGTCGATGGGCGTCGGGCCCCGGTTTGTCAAGATCGGCCGCACCGTCCACTACCCGAAGGAGGAGATCATCCGATGCCTCAGCGAGAACATCTACCAATCGGCCGGCGAAGCCCGAGAGGGAACACGCCATGAGGACCCGGAAGAGCTTCGTCTACGACGACGAGACCAGCGACGACGAGTTCATCGCCGCATGCCGCGCAGGGCTGACACCGATACAGGCGCGCCCACCCGACCGCAAAACCGGCATGACGCCGGAGGAACGCAAGGCACGCGCCCGTGAACGGCAACGCATCCGACGGCTCGACCCCGACGTGCGAGAACGCGAACGCGCATACGCGCGCGACCACTACGAACGCAACCGGGCCAAACGCCTCGCCCAGATGAAGGCCTATCAGGAACGCCAAGCCCAAGAACCGCCCGCACCCCAGACGAAAGGACAACGATGACGAGAACACGACGGACGGCCCGCCAGGCAGGCGCCCTCATGGAGGCCAAGACCGCCGAATACCTCAACTGGGCACTCAGCACCGACACCATCGAACGGCGCCGATCCAACGGCGTCAAGGACCGCGGCGACCTGAGCGGCATCCGCTATCAAGGCCACAGGGTCGTCGTCGAATGCAAGAACACCTCGAAGATGAACGTGTCCAAGCATCTCGCCGAAGCCGAGACGGAACGCGGCAACGACGACGCTCTCATCGGCGTGGTCATTCAGAAACGCCCCGGCATCGGCATCACCACCCGAGAAGGCCAAAGCCGACAGCTCGTGATGATGACCCTCGGCACGTTCGCCCTCATCCTCAACGACGGACTTCCGCTCGGCCCCGACCAACCGAAAAAAGAGACCGAATGAGACGCTACCTGCCTCGCTGCCGCACCTGCGGCCCCCTCAACAAGCCCACCGACGCCGACAACGCCTACCGCGTCTGCCGCGAACACCGCCACGACAGACGCTCACACTCCACCGGAGTGGTCCCCATCAACACCGAGGAAAGGAACCGACCATGACCGCCACCGACAAGTACACGGCGCTCGCCGACCAAGCGAGGCGCATCATCGACCTGCAAGCCGAGATCGACGCCCGCAAGACCGAGATCGAAGCCATCAAGACCGGCATCATCGAGGCATGGCCTGCGGGAACCTACGAGGCCGGCGACCTCAAGGTGCAGGTCAAGGCCGGAAGCCAACGCATCGACGCGAAAGCGTTCGAGGCCAAGTACCCGGCGGCCACGCACCCCACGTTCTACGACGTGAAGCCCAACCTCGCCAAGGCGCGCAAGGAGCTCGGCGAACTGGCCGTCGCCCCGCTGCTCAAGCGAGACAAGCCCGGTGTGGTGGTCAAATGAGCGCCGCTGACGTGCTCGCCGTCCTGAACGGCGCCCCGTCCGCGCCGCAAAGCAATGACGGCACGTACCGGGGATTGCGCGAGGAGCCGGCATTGTGGCCGGAGATCCGCGAAATCATCGAAACCAACATCGCCACCGCTCCGCGCTCGCTGCAACGCGAGGTCGGTCCCAGCGAACTGGGCACGGACTGCCTGCGCTGCCTCGGCGCGAAGCTCGCCGGCTGGACGCAGCACAAGGGCGCGGCATGGCTCCCGTTCGTCGGTACCTGCGTGCACCAGCGCTTCGAGAAGACGTTCGACAGCCTGAACAAGCAGGGCTTCGACCCCGATATGAAGCACCGGCGCTTCGAGACCGAGAAACGCGTCACCGTCGGCAGCATCCACGGGCTCGCCGGCGGTTACGACGTGCACGGATCCATCGACCTGTACGACCGGGAGCACGCGTGCACCGCGGATTGGAAGATCGTCGGCTCCACCACGTTGAAGACCGTCAAGGCGCACGGGCCCTCCCAGACCTACCTGTGCCAGGCCAGCCTCTACGGCATCGGACTGGAACGCGAGGGCGAACAGGTGGAGCACATGTGCATCTACTTCCTGCCACGCAACGGCCTGAGCCTCGCCGACGCGCTGCCGGTGCAGATGCGCTTCGACCCGAAACCCGGACTGTGGGCGCTGACACGCGCGCAGCTCATGGTCACGTTCATGGACCTCATCGAGCAATCCGACGGCACCGACGTGCGTGATGCGTGGATCCGCTCGCTGCCCAAGTCCACAGGCCACTGCTTCGACTGCGGCACATGGACGCCCGACCACATGAACGCCATCCCCGAGCTCGCCGGGCCCGCGGCAGGGATACCGGAGCGGTGGACGAAGCTCACGCCACTCGTCGAGGCACGCTACCCGCAACACAACGAAACCGAGAACACCGAACAGTAGATAGGAGCAACCCATGTTCGCAGCACAACCCAACCCCACGCCCGGCTTCGCACCTTCGGCGGACCCGCTGCCGTCGCTTGCGCAAGTCATGTCGGGCGGCATCCCGTCCGCAATCGGCAAGGACGACCCCATCGGCACCACGGCGTCAGGCATCGTCAAAAGCATCGACGCCCAGCAGCAGCACGACATCGACACGGGCGCGCCGAAGTTCTTCGACAACGGCCAGCCCATGATGCAGATCGTCGTGCACATCGCCACCGAGCAGCACGACCCCATGATCCCCGGTGACGACGGCGTGCGCGCGGTGTACGTCAAGGGCAAGAACATCGGGGCGCTACGTAACGCCAGCCGTAGGGTCGCGCGCGACATGCCGCATGTCGGCGACCGGTTCACCGTCACGTACAGCGCGAACGGCGAGGCCAAGAAGCGCGGCTGGAACCCGCCCAAGCTCTACAGCTACGAGCTCCAGCCCAACGCCGCCCAACTCGCCGACGTCATGCAGGAGCCGGCACCGGCCCCACAGCAACCGGCCGCGTTTCAGCAGCCCGCACAGCCCGTTCAGCCGCAGCAGCCCGTGTTCACGCCGGCGCAGCCGCCGGTGAACGAGCAGCAGATCCGCCAGCTCGCCGCCACAGGCCGCAGCGCATCGGAGATCGCCGGATTCCTCGGCCTGAGCGTCGCCCAGGTCGAATCGGCGCTCGAACCCGAGTCCTGACATCCCCGTACAGCCCGTACCGTAGCCAAGCGGTCGCCGCGCATGCGATAGGCGCGGCGGGCACTGCAATCATTCCGTTACCGCCCGATGGAGGGAGGCAAACCGTGAACGTCCCCTACACCCACCACTGTTCGGTCATCCCGAACGGGCCCAGTCATGTGGCACGCGTGCTCATGGGCATGCGCGTGACCGAGGACGACTGGAAGCACACGTTCTTCGACCGGCTCGGCCAAAGCGTCACCGTGCCGCGCAACGAGATGAACAAGAACCAGCCGTATTTCGATGACGGGTACGCGAAGGCCCTGTGGGACTTCCGCAACGGGTCGATGCTGCTCGGCGAGGACGGGCGCACCCTCTACGTGCGCGACGTTGACGAGACCGGCGAGAACCGACTCTTGGACTCGTGGCATGCGATCGGCTCAATCGAGGACGAGTACCACGTCAAGGGCGCGAACAAGGTGTACCTGCCGTGGAACGTGCAGATGCGCGTCGAGTGCTCCAAACTCAAGGGGCGCGTCAGGCACGGCGTGAAGTTCTCGAACATGGCGTTCTACCGTCTCGACGGGCGCGTGCGCCGTCTGGCGCCCGGAGACCCGGTGTTCGCGGATCCGTTCGAGATCAGCCTGACCGAGGCGTACGACGACGACCTCGTGGCCGAGGCCGGCCGGTTCCTGCGGTTCGTGACGGCCGACGAGCACAGCGCGCAGAACTTGGGCCGCATGTTCGCGACCCCGTTGTTGGAGGCGTACAAGCACCTGTTCTATGTCTTGTATGGTGGCGGCGGTAACGGCAAGGGCATCCTCCTGGGCGCGTTGAACAAATCGTTTCCCGGCCTGAGCGCGGCGGTGAACGCGAAGACCCTGTTGGGTGGCGCGAAGGGCGCGGGCGGGTTCGCCACCGATCAGGAGATGCTGAAGCTCATCGGCGCATTGTGGGCGTACGACGAGGACGCGGACATCATCACCCTCGAACAGGCCACTCTCTTGAAGAAGATCGGCACGGGTGACACGATGGCGGCCCGGCGCATCCAGGAGAACACGGTGAGCTTCCGCAACAAGGCGACGTTCATCATCGCGTCGAACAACCCCGTCATCATGGCGAACACCGAAGCGCTGAAGCGCCGGCGCGTGTTCGTCAGGATGCGTGACAACCGGGCCGAACACGAGTTCCGCGACCTGCTGGCGTTCCGCGCCGAGCATGGGGCGGTGCCGTTCCTCATGGCCTCATGCAGGTTGTGGGAGCAGTCAGACAAGCCGTGGGATGATGTGGCGATCGGCTCCGGCGACGATTTGAGCGAGCATGAGCAGTGGATCGTGGACCAGATCATCACGGTCGGCTATGCGGTCAGCGGCGATAACCCGTACTACGCCTCATCGGCCACACACCGCAACAGTGTGACCAAGCTCGGCCTGGAATCCACGTGCAAGCGCGTGGACGGCAAGGTGGCACGAGTGCTGGTGGTGGCGGACGAGAAGGTGTTCGCGGTCTACCGGTCCAAGAGCGAACGCGACATCAACCAAGCCGTCGAAGATTCGGTGCCGGCACCGCCGCAACCCATCGAGGGCGCGGCCACGGTCACGCCGGACGAGGCCGGTTATCCCGTCAACTTCGCCGCAGTCACCGAGGGGAAGAAATCCTACGACTGGCAGAAGGCGAAGGATTTGCCCGCAGGATCCACGCAAGTCCCCGGCGGTGGCAATGCGTATGCAGTCATCCCCTCGCAAGGTATGGCGATTATCGACCTCGACGTGGCCAAGGATAAGGCCGGCAATGTGCTTGCGGATGTGCCGACCGGATGGGACGTGTTCAACCGCGAGATCGGCGAATACGGCGGCGAGGGCTTCCCGCGCACCTACTTGGTGTCCACGCCCACGGGCGAACGCCACAACCTGACCAGCGTTCACGCCTACTACCTCATCCCCGACGAGCTCAAGGGCCGGTTGAAGAACGGCGTGCATCTGACCGGCGCTCCCGTGGATATTCGTTGCGAGGGCAAGGGGTACGTCATCGGCGCCGGCTCGGTGCTGGACGACGGCGGAAAGTACCGGCTGCTCGACCTGCCTGACGGGGAGCCGCCCGTGATGCCGCCGGCGATGGTCGCGTGGTTGAAGGCGCACGGCTACGTGGAAGGCGAAACCACCACCGTGAGGCCGGATGGGGCACGGCCGGTGATGATGCGTACCCGGTACCGGTCCACGCGCATGGCCGGCAAGAGCGTGCGGAACGAGCCCGACATGACACCGGTCGCGCCCGGCTCACGCAACGACACCCTGCATCGGTGGGCGTATGGCCGGCTCGCGAACCATCCTGACAACGCCGTAAGGATCCGCGACGACCTGTATGCGCGCGGCCACGCCAGTGGCTTGAAGGATTCGGAGCTGGAGACGATATGGCGCAGTGTCAACCGACAGCTGGGAGGTGGTCATGCCCAGGCGTAAACCTCCATGGCTCAAGCACCTGTGCGCGGGCCGGCTGAAGGCCAGACGCTGCGAGGGATGCCGGGAATGGGTCGCCTCGGACGAACAGGGACCCATATGGGAGCGGTACGATCCCGGAATCCTCACGGCGGAGGACCTGACCACGGCCATCATCCTCGGCCGTGGGTTCACCCGCATCATCCGCCACGGCACCAGCGGCCTGTTCTCGCTACGGGATCCATGCGGGGCGCGGGGCATCAGCCCGGACGGCGAATATCTCGCCATCCACGAGTGCCATCGAGCTCCGATCAGCATGAAGCCGTTCACACCGCCCAAACGGCGGGCGGCGGAACGCTGGAACCCGAACATCCGTTTGCCGGACGAAGAGGTCCGGCAATTCACCGACCTTTGGAGGCGACCATCATGAGCATCATCCAACCCCGACGCCACGCGAGGCCCCGGCCGCGCGTCACACCCGTGCCGGAGACCACGCACCACCGGCTGCGCCGCGTCTACCCGGCGGCCATCCAGTTCCTGCGCCAGCCGGCCACCACGAGCGGGTTCGGCACCGCCGCCGGTACCACGCGCGAATGCACGTGCGGATACAAGACCCGCAGCCCCCAGCAGTTCCTCACCCATCTCGAAGAGAAAGCCACCATCATGCCCGTCGCATCATTCCAGGCACCCCGCCCCCTGATGGCGCACCGGCTCGTGGACACCGCCAAACAAGGCAGGGTGTTCATCTGCTCGTGCGGCCATGACTTCACCTCGCTGAGCGTCATGCAGGAGCACGTCCGCTACGCCGACCGCATCGAGGGAGACGCCCATGAGTGAGCGGCATCTCATCGTCACCGAATACGGCGAAGACGGATTCCACTGGTGGTGCTCGTGCGGTTGGGACACCGACAGACGCATCCAGCTCCACCAGCACCTGAGCAACGCGAAGGAGATGCGGCCATGACCCGATACTGCGTCAACAGTGACGGCAAGCATGCGGGCGGGCTGAACGTGTGCGCCGGATGCACCAGACGGTTCCGCGAGGCGTTGGGCTCCATCGGCGTGGACACGCCGGCCCTGCTGCTGATCGCCGCACGCCAGGCCGGCACCGGCGACACCGACCGTACCGGCGTGCGCAGCAGGTCGGCGCACGCGCCGCTGCTCATCCGCGAACAGGCATGGGAGCTGTACTGCGAGACCGAACAGCTGATACGGCTCGCCGCCCTGCAATGCGGATGCCCGCCGGCCACGCGCAGGACCGCCGGCATACCCGAACTCGTGCGCGGCATCCTCAAGGACGACAAGCCACTGCTCACGGCCCCGGACGCGCGCGAATGGTGGAGGGACATCACCGACACGGCCCGGAAGGTCAATCGCATGGTGGATCCGCCGGTCACGCGGGTGGCGTTCGGCGCGTGCCCGTTCTGCGAGCACGGCGTCGTCTGGGGAGAGCCCCGAGCCAACATGGGCGAATGCAGGACGTGTGGCGCGCAGGTAAACCGCACTTATGTGGCCGACCGACTGCTCGACAGGCTTGCCCATTCCGAGAAGAAGGGCACGCCCAAGCAGCTGAGCCGGGAATGCGCGAGAGCCGGCATCCGCCTGCCGGCGGCGACCATCCGCACGTGGATCCACCAGAAACGGCTCACGCCCGACCAATACGGTCACGTCACGCTCAGCAGCATCGTGCCACTGCTGCGTCGAAGAGCCGGATGAGAACGACGAAAGCGGCCCCGTTCCCCCTGATGGGAGAGCGGGGCCGCTTATGTAGAAGTTGTGAAAAGTCGCCGGAATCGGATAAGGAAAGTCGCCGGGCGAGACCGCGACATGCCGGTGATTCGAGGCGTGTCATGGGGACGTCGTGTCTGGTCGTGTCCGAAAATCGTGTCTGAATCGTGTCTGAATCGTGTCTGAGAGGCCCAAAACAGGGGAGCCGACGGAAACGAAAAAGCCCGGAATCGTTGAAATTCCGGGCTTTCTGGTCGGACCAGCGGGATTTGAACCCGCGACCCCTTGACCCCCAGTCAAGTGCGCTACCAAACTGCGCTATGGTCCGAATGACTGATTATTCACGTCGTGTCTGAGCGGGAAAAACACCGGAGGTGTTACCGTCATCGTGTCTAATCGTGTCTGTCTTAAATTATACGGCTTTCGCCGTTGGTCCTCAGCCCAGTTGGCAGTAGACCTCAGGTCAGGTGCCACCCAGATCGACTGGGTAACCCCTTGACCCCCAGTCAAGTGCGCTACCAAGCTGCGCTATGAGCCGATGCTGCATTTGCAACAGTCGAATAATCTACCAGACGTTTTGCAAAACGCAAACCGCGGTTGTGGTCCGGCGTGTCTTTTCTCTTTCGGCCATGCGGGCACCGCCGCTTTCAACCCGATCTGCAGATCCGACATCGGCTGCATCGAGCGTCTTTCCCGATGGGTGATACGGGCGACGTCATTGCCGTCGCATTCGCATCATCGACCGCGGTTCGTTCTCGTATTGCCTGGTGCATTCGCCCGCGGGATGTCTACAGAACCACAGACAACAGCAGGAACAGCAGGGTGAGCGCCGGGAAAGCGAACTGCTTCATGGCGGCACCGCGCTTGTCCGGACTGCCGGTGAACAGCACCAGGGAGGCAAGAGTCATGGATGCGGTTCCCGCGGCCATGAGCGTCACGCCGACGGTGTGCTGTCCGGCGAGGGCGGACACCGCGCCGCCCAAGGCCATGATGCCGAGAAACAGGTTGTAGAAGCCCTGGTTGTAGGCCATTTCCTTTGTCGCCTCGGCTTCATGCTCCGAAGCGATGGAGAAGGCCTTCATCGTTTTCGGATCGGTCCATCGGAACGATTCCATGATGAAGATCAGAACATGGAACAGTCCGGCAAGAAGCGCGAACGCGCACGACACGACAAACATGGGCATTTCCTTTCCCTATGAACAAAACACATATACGGTAGCAAGTTCCTCGTCGAACGGTCGGCCGTCCCGATCCCCTGGACGGATCGGCTCTTTCCGGTGATCCGGTCGAGGAGAGCCGTCCCAAGCATACGCAGTGAGCGCAAATCGGGCGAAAATGCGGCTTCCGTCGCTTGAAGGCGGTAGGCTTGACACTTGTTTATGACAGTATTCGAAATGGAGAATATGGTGAGCAACACTCTTGCAACCCTGCCGGCCATGGCGGGCGATGACGCGCCCTCCGCCGGATTCGCCGACCCGGTCTTCAACCGGCTCCTCAAGGACCGCATCATCTGGATGGGTGAAGAGGTCAAGGACGATATGGCCAACCGCATCTGCGCGCAGATGCTCATGCTGGCCGCCGAGGATCCGAAGAAGGACATCTGGCTGTACATCAACTCGCCCGGTGGTTCCATCACCGCCGGCATGGCCATCTACGACACGATGCAGCTCATCGAGCCGGACGTGGCGACCGTGGGTCTGGGCCTGTGCGCCTCGATGGGCCAGTTCCTGCTGAGCTCCGGCACGAAGGGCAAGCGTTTCCTGACCTCGCACGCCCGCGTGCTCATGCACCAGCCGTCCGGCGGCATCGGCGGCACCACCACCGATGTGCGTATCAACGCCGAGCTCATCATGGACATGAAGAAGACCATGAGCGAGTTGACCGCCGAGCAGACCGGCCACACGGTCGAGGAGATCTACCGCGACAACGAGTACGACCACTGGTTCACCGCCCAGCAGGCGCTCGAGTACGGTTTCGTGGACAAGATCATCACCACGCACGATTCGATGACGAAGGGAGAGTGAGCAGCATGGCATCAGAGGAAGCGAAGTTCGCCGCCCGCGCCGACCGCCTGGCCGGTCCCGCCGGCGTCGTCGGGTTCATGCCGTCGGCCCGCCGCGAGGACGCGTTCGCACCGCAGAACCGTTACATCCTGCCGCAGTTCGAGGAGAAGACCCCGTACGGCTTCAAGAGGCAGGACCCGTACACGCGCCTGTTCGAGGACCGCATCATCTTCATGGGCGTGCAGGTGGACGACACCTCCGCCGACGACATCATGGCGCAGCTGCTCGTGCTCGAATCCCAGGATCCGAACCGCGACGTGATGATGTACATCAACTCGCCCGGCGGCTCGATGACCGCCATGACGGCCATCTACGACACGATGCAGTACATCAAGCCCGACGTGCAGACCGTGTGCCTCGGCCAGGCCGCCTCCGCCGCCGCGATCCTGCTCGCCGCCGGCACCAAGGGCAAGCGCCTCATGCTGCCGAACGCGCGCGTGCTCATCCACCAGCCGGCCATCGACCAGGGCTTCGGCAAGGCCACCGAGATCGAGATCCAGGCGCGCGAGATGCTGCGCATGCGTGAATGGCTCGAGAACACGCTCGCCAAGCACACCGGCCAGGACGTCGAGAAGATCCGCAAGGACATCGAAGTCGACACGTTCCTGACCGCGAACGAGGCGAAGGAATACGGCATCGTCGACGAGGTGCTCGAGCATCGCCAGTGACATCGGCTGCGTCTCGGCGCCGTCGATCCGATCGTGATGCCGGGATGTGATCGGATGTCCGGAGACGTCACGTCTCCAGGCATCCGATTCTTCACATTCCATTACCCCCGGTCGTGTCGCGCCGGGGGTAATCTGTAATCCGGGCGATGCGGAAGGCTTGGCGCGCGAGGCCGCAACCGTGTCGTGCAGCCGTATATGACATGTCGGCGTCCGGAGCGACACCGTTTGCGGACGTCATGGAAACGAACGGTCAAGGAGAATGCGATGGGGCGTGTGGTGAGCTACAACGACGAGGTGCCGACCTGCACGTTCTGCGGCAAGACCGAGCATCAGGTCCGCAAGCTCGTCACCGGCCAGGGGGCCGCCATCTGCGACGAATGCATAGAGCTGTGCGTCGGCATCATCTCCGACGAACGTCGCAAGGAGGCCGGGGTCAACGCGCTCGCCTTGCCCAAGCCCGTGCAGATCAACGCCTACCTCGACAAGTACGTGATCGGCCAGCAGGACACGAAGCGGGCGCTGTCCGTGGCGGTGTACAACCACTATAAGCGCGTCAACATGGAGCTCGAGGAACAGGCGGGTAGGCTCGGCGACATGCACGCCCGTTCGCTCGGCCGTTCCCGGCGCGATCCGCTCGCCGATGTCGAGGTCGCCAAATCGAACATCCTGCTCATGGGGCCGACGGGCGTGGGCAAGACGTATCTCGCGCAGACGCTCGCGAAGGTCATGAACGTGCCGTTCGTCATCACGGACGCGACCACGCTCACCGAGGCCGGCTATGTGGGCGATGACGTGGAGACCGTGCTCCAGCGTCTCATCCAGGCGGCGGACGGCGACGTGTCGAAGGCCGAGCACGGCATCGTCTACATCGACGAGATCGACAAGATCGCGCGCAAGAGCGGCGAGAACACGTCCATCACGCGCGACGTGTCCGGCGAGGGCGTGCAGCAGGCGCTGCTCAAGATCCTGGAGGGGACGATCGCGTCGGTGCCCGTCGAAGGCACGCGCAAGCATCGTGAGCTCGAGACCGTGCCGATCGACACACGCGGCATCCTGTTCGTCTGCGGCGGCGCGTTCGTGGGGCTCGCCGACATCATCAGGACGAGGCTTGGGGCGCGGGAGAGCGGGTTCTCCGCGTCCTGGCGCGACCATGAGGTCCCCGACGAGGACCTGCTCAAGCAGGTGACGGCCGACGATCTCGCCGAATTCGGTCTCCTGCCGGAATTCATCGGGCGTCTGCCCGTGATCAGCGTGCTCGACGAGCTCACCGAGGCCGATCTGGCGGCGGTGCTCACCCGGCCGAGCAACGCGCTCGTCAAGCAGTACATGAAGCTGTTCGCCGTGGACGGCGTGGACCTCGCGTTCACGCGCGAGGCGGTGCGGGCGATCGCCGCCACCGCCATCCGGCAGGGGACGGGGGCGCGTGGCCTGCGTGCGATCATCGAACGCACGTTGCAGGACACGATGTTCCAGCTGCCCAGCATGCCCGACGTGACGCAGGTGATCGTCGACAAGGCGTCCGTCACCGGTGCGGGGGTGCCGAAGATGGTGCGGTCCGGCGGTGTGGATACGCAGGAGATGCGTTCCGTGCGTGGGCGCAGGGCCGCATGACGCCGCCCGCATCCACTGCGACACGCCGGTGTGACACGCCGGCTTGCATATCGCGGAAGGGTGTGTAATATATGTCGAGTTGTCAAAACGACAGCATGCGCCGGTAGCCCAGCGGATTAGAGCAGCTGACTACGGATCAGCAGGTCGCAGGTTCGAATCCTGTCCGGCGCACCACCTCGTGCCGCACGAGGTTAAACAAGCGGTATGCGCCGGTAGCCCAGCGGATTAGAGCAGCTGACTACGGATCAGCAGGTCGCAGGTTCGAATCCTGTCCGGCGCACCACCTCGTGCCGCACGAGGTTAAACAAGCGGTATGCGCCGGTAGCCCAGCGGATTAGAGCAGCTGACTACGGATCAGCAGGTCGCAGGTTCGAATCCTGTCCGGCGCACGATAAAGCCCCTCTCACGTATGTGACAGGGGCTTTTCCAATTCCGCCATTATCGCGCATGCCGTCCGAACCGGCATGACGCATGGCCGAGAAGAGCGGGGGAGGCCGTATGTCGTCGCAGAACAACACGCGCGGCGGGGGAGCGTGGTCCGCGATTCGTCGCGTCGCCGCCTCGGACCGTCTGTCCGGACTCATCATGCTGTCCTTCGCGTTGGTCGGTCTGGTTCTGGCGAACCTGCCGGCCACCGCGCATCTGTTCGAGGCCATCACCGAAACGCATATCGCGGTGCCACACACCAATCTCGACCTGCCCATCGGCCATTGGGCGCAGGACGGCCTGCTCACCATCTTCTTCCTCACCGTCGGACTCGACCTGAAACAGGAACTCACCACCGGTTCGCTCGCCAATCCGAAGGCGGCGGCCGTGCCGATGCTGTGCGCCGTGGGAGGCATGATCACCCCGCCCATCCTGTTCGTCGCCGTCACCGCCCTGCTGGCGCAATACGGTCCCGGTCCGGCAGGCGACCTCGTGCTCACCACCACCGGCAGTGAGATTCCGTTCGGTGAGATGGCCCGCGGCTGGGCCGTGCCCACCGCCACGGACATCGCGTTCTCCCTTGCGGTGCTCGCCCTGTTCGCCAAGGCGCTGCCCGGTTCGATCCGCGCGTTCCTCATGACGCTCGCCACCGTCGACGACCTGCTCGCCATCATCCTGATCGCCGTGTTCTTCTCCGCGCTCAACGCATGGTATTGGTTCATCGGCATCGCCGCATGCGCGGCCGCCTGGGCGTGCCTCGTGCGTCTGAAGCGTGTGCCGTGGCCATGCGTCGCCGTGGTCGGGATCCTCGCCTGGGTGATGATGTTCGAAGCCGGCGTGCACCCCACGCTCGCCGGTGTGCTCGTCGGTCTGCTCACCCCGGCGCGTGAGGTGCACGGCGAGCCCACCCCGCGCGCCGAACGGTATGCGGGCAAGCTTCAGCCGTTCTCCGCGCTGCTCGCCCTGCCGGTGTTCGCCCTGTTCGCCACCGGAGTGCATTTCGAATCGCTCACGCCGGGGCTTATGCTTTCGCCGCTGGTCATCGCGCTGATCGTCGCGTTGGTCGTCGGCAAGCCGTTGGGCATCATGGCCACCGCATGGCTTTCCACGCACGTGGGCGGTCTGAAGATGGCGAAGGGTCTGCGCGTGCGTGACATGTTCCCGGCCGCCTGCGCGTGCGGCATCGGCTTCACCGTTTCGTTTCTCATCGCCTCCCTCGCCTACGACAATCCCGAGCTGTCCGCCGAGGCAAGATTCGGCGTGCTCGTCGGCTCGCTCATCGCCGCCGCGATCTCCGGCGTGCTGCTGAGCCGTCAGTCGAAGCGCTACGAGCGTGAGGCCGCCGCGGGACGGTCCGTCACCGTAAACGACTGATCCGCGATTCGTTGTGTGCTCCCGTGCCGACGAGCCCGGGGCGAGGACGCTAGAATCGGGCGGTATGAGCAACGAGACGAACGCCCCGCTGGGGCAGACCTACCATCGCGGTCCGATCATCATGCGCGGGGACATGATCCCCGAGGACAACACCACAGCCAACCTGTTGCAGCCGGATGACGGCACCGGCTGGCTGCACATGGATCCATGGCGGGTGCTGCGCATCCAGGCGGAGTTCGTCGACGGGTTCGGCGCCCTGGCCGAGGTCGGACCGGCGGTGGCCGTGTTCGGTTCGGCCAGGACCGCGCGTACCGCACCCGAATACGAGGCGGCTCGCCATATGGGCGAGGGCATCGCGCATAAGGGGGCGGCGGTGATCACCGGGGGAGGGCCCGGTGTGATGGAGGCGGCGAACAAGGGCGCCGCGCTGGCCGGCGGCAAATCGATAGGCCTCGGCATCGAACTGCCCCACGAACAGGGCATCAACGACTACGTGAACCTGGGCATGAGCTTCCGGTACTTCTTCGTCCGCAAGCTCATGTTCGTCAAATACAGTTCGGGCATCATCGTCTGCCCGGGAGGATTCGGCACGCTGGACGAGCTGTTCGAGGTGCTTACGCTCGTCCAGACGCACAAGGTCGGCCACATGCCCGTCGTGCTCTACGACAGCGGATACTGGCGGGGGCTGTTCGACTGGTTGGACGGCCCGGTCAAGGACCGGGGCATGATCTCCGGCGTCGACCCGCGTCTGGTGACGATCACCGACGACGTGGACGAGGCCGTGGACGTCGCCACTTCCACGCTCATTACCGCTTGACGGCGATGAGCAGACCGGTGCCGGTGGGGGTGAGCGTCGTACGGAAACGTTCGTCCGACTCGACGATGTCGAGCAGGTCGCGCATCGCCACGGCCTTGTCGCCACGATCGGCCGGATCGAGCAGACCGCCCCTGTCGCCGGCGCCCTCGAGCGCGAGCACGTCGGTGAACACGATGATGCCATGGCCGCGCAGCAGCCGCGACGCCTGGGCGAATGAGGCCCCGTAGTTGACCGCATCGCCGGCGACGACGATCATGTCGTAATCACCGGCGTTCAGACGTGGCAGGAACACGCCGGCCTGCGCGTTCACCGCACGCAGTTTCGTGGCGGTGGAATCCTGCACCACGTCGAACGCCTTGCGGATCACCGCGATGCCCTTCGCCGAGGAGTCCACGGCGGTGAGCTGTCCCTCCCCGTCGAGTCCGCGCACCAGTTCCAGCGTCTCCATCACCGATCCGGTGCCCACGGCGATGACCGACTTCGCGCCGGTCAGATGCACCAGCATGGACAGGGCCTCGGCCTGCGCCGCCGATCCCTGCGGCATGCCGGCCTTTTGGGTGGCCTCGCGGATCTGCGCCATCGCCGGCGTCTGGCGGGCGAGCGCATGCTCCTCGACGAATTCCCAGGCCTTCGACAGATTCGTGTACTGGTTCCTATCCATGAACGTGCAATCCTTTTTGAAATCATTCGTGCAATGACGGCGGGCGCCGGTCCGGGTGACGGTGGCGCGCCTCCGCCACCCGGACCGTCCGGGGCGTGTTCGGGGTGATGTCTGCGGCGAACCGGCGTCCTACCGTTCGCGCACCTTGGCGACGATCTGCCACATCTCCTCGCCGACGTCGATGCCACGGGGGCACTGCCGCGTGCAGGCGCGCACCGACTGGCACGCCGCCACGCCATCGGCCGTGTCGATGGCGTCCATGCGGGCCATGGCCTGTGAGTCGCGCGAATCGTTGACGAACCGGCTCGCCCAGATAAGCGCCGCAGGGCCGATGAACGCGTCGCCGCCGGCGAACACCGGGCAGGAGCCTTCGCACACGCCGCAGGCGATGCAGTTGCTCAGCTGCTCGTATTTGGCGAGCTCGTCCGGGTGCTGCAGGTATTCGAAGACGTCGACCTTGCCTTCCTTGGTGGTGGCGAGGATGCCGTCCGCCTGCAGATACGGCTTGAGTTTGCGGATCTGGTCGAGCATCGGGTCGATGTCGGCGATGAGGTCGCGCTGCACCGGGAATCCGGGGAGCGGGCCGAGTTCGATGACACCGAGGCTGGCGCCGTCGGCGGCTTTCGCATCGGCGTCCGTCCGTCCGTTGTCCGGCTCATTGACGGTGTGCCGGAAACCCTCGTCATCCACCTGATGGACGGCGGCCGGCTTCGCCCAGTCCTTGAGCGTGGCCGTGCACAGCAGGTTCGGCGTGCCGTTGATCGCCACCGCGTCCGAACCGCACATGCCGTGCCCGCACGAGTAGCGGAAGGCGAGTGTCGGGTCGACGGTGCGCTTGATGGCCAGCAGGCAATCGAGGACGGTGTCCTCCGGCCTGGCCGGAATCGTGTACTCCTGCACCCACTGGCGGCCGCGCGGCCGACGTCGTGCGGCCGCACCCGCGGAACCGCCGCCGAAGGGCGAACTCCTGCGGGCGAACGGGCTGCCGCCGCGGGCGCGTTCCCGCTCGCGCTCGGGACGCGGCGTGAAACGGTTCACCTTCAGCGTCACCGTCGTCATGGTCGAATCCGTCATGCGCGCGCCTCCTCAATCGGTCTCAAAACAACTCTCCATTGTGACATAAGGCGTGGCCGTGCATCCCGTGGCCCGCACGGGGTCTGCGCGGATTATTCACGACCCGTCCCGCACCGGACTTCACGATGTGGAATGCACGGTACGGGACGGGCGTATGCGGATCAGTATTCGCGTTTCTTCGGGGGCACGTCGACGATGTGCACCGGCTGCCAGGAGATGGCGCCCCGGGCGTCCGTCATCGAGTGGGCGAGGAACCGTTCGTCGTCGCGCTCGGGGAAGTCGTTGCGCTTGAGCGATCCACGGGATTCATGGCGTGCGTCGGAGGCGGCGAGCACGGCGCGTCCCAATGCGACAAGATGGCGCACCTCCCAGATGGCGGTGACCTCCTGGTTGAACGCGGCGGTCCTGTCATGGGCGGCGAGCGCCTTGGCGCGGGGCGCGAGTCCGCCGTCGATGGCCGTCATCGCGGTTTCCAGACCGTTCGCGTCGCAGCGCACGGCGGCGGCGCGTTCCATCGTCGAACCGAGGTCGGCCATGAGGCGATACGGGTTGTCGTCGGTGTCGGCGCCGCTGTCCGCATCGGTTTCGTCGATGTCGGCGGGGGAGTCGAGGAGAACCTGCAGATCGGCCTGTCGCGTCCCGGCCGCCGCGTCGACCGCCGAGGACAGGGCGTCGTCGCGTTCCTGCGTTTCCGGATCGTCCGCCGCCATCGGATCGTCCACCGGTCCTGCGGCGATGCGCGCGGCGAGCGTGCGGCCGGCGCGCGTGCCGAACAGGCAGGCGTCGAGCAGCGAGTTGCCGCCGAGACGGTTCGCCCCGTGCACGGACACGCAGGAGCATTCCCCGGCGGCGAACAGGCCTTCGACGATCCGGCGCGTCCCGTCGGTCCCGTCCCCGGACCAGCGGTAGACCTCGCCGTCGGTGGTGATGGGGATGCCGCCCATCGTGTAGTGCGCGGTGGGTTTGATCGGCACGAAATCCTTCGCGGGGTCGATGTCCGCGTACTTCTCGATGGTCTCGACCACCTGGGGCAGCACGGCGCGCATGTGGTCCGGGTCGATGCCGGTCATGTCCAGCCACACGCAGTCCTTGGGGCCGTCCGGATCCTTCGGGTCGGCGACGCCGCGGCCCGCGTCGATCTCCGCCATGATCGAACGGGAGACCACGTCGCGTGCGGCCAGATCGGCGTGGCCGGGCGCATAGCGTTCCATGAACGCCTCGCCGTCCGCGTTGCGCAGCACGCCGCCTTCCGCGCGCGCCGCCTCGGACAGGAGGATGCCGGTGTGCGCCAGTCCGGTGGGATGGAACTGCACGAACTCCACGTCCTCGAGCTGCAGTCCGGCGGCCAGGACGAGCGCCATGCCGTCGCCGGTCAGGTCCCACGAGTTCGACGTGGTGTGGAACAGGCGTCCCGCCCCGCCCGTGGCGAACAGCACGTTGCGCGCATGGACCGGCTTCACCTTGCCGGCGTGCGTGTCGAACGCGACGACGCCGGCGGCCCGCGAGCCGTCCCCGTCGAGCACGAGGTCGGTCACGTACCATTCCTCGGCGAATGAGACCCCCGCCGCCACGCACTGCTGCCACAAGGCGTGCAGGATCTGATGGCCGATGCGGTCGGCCGCGTATGCGGCTCGCTTGACCGGCTCGCCGCCGAACTCGCGGGTGTGCCCGCCGAAGCGGCGCTGCGCGATATGGCCGTCGTCGGTGCGCGAGAACGCCACGCCCTGGCGTTCCAGGTTGATGACCGTCTCGGGGGCGTATTCGGCGAGCAGTTTCGCCGCGTCCTGATCGACCAGCCAGTCCCCGCCCTTGACGGTGTCGTAGTAGTGCCAATGCCAGTCGTCGGCCTCGACGTTGCCGAGCGAGGCGGCGATGCCGCCTTCGGCCGAACCGGTGTGGGAGCGCAACGGCTGCAACTTCGAGATCACCAGGATCTTCGGATCGATGCCGTTCTCCTTCATCTCCTTGATTTCGGGGGAGCGGAGCAACCCCAGTGCGGCGGACAGGCCGGCCGCGCCCGCGCCGACGATCACCGCATCGTACATGTCTTCCAACTGCTTCGGACTCATACCCCTCATTGTTCCATAGGGGCGGACGAGGCATCGCGCCGGCGGCGTGATGACGGGGCCGTCTACGGACGCATCCCCGATGCGCGCATTCACGGGATGCCCGCCCGATCCGTGTATGGCTAGACTGTGCCGTATGGAAAGGCAATCGTTCAACGACCGCGTCTATGCGGTGGTGCGCCGCATCCCACGTGGCAGGGTCGCGACCTATGGGCAGGTGGCCGCCCTGGCCGGGGCGCCGCGCAACGCGCGCATGGTCGGCTATGCGCTGCACGCCAATCCGGAGCCCGGGACGATCCCATGCCATCGCGTCGTGTTCCGTGACGGGTCGCTCGCCCCCGGGTTCGCGTTCGGCGGGCCCGAGGAGCAGCGGGCGCTGCTTGAGGACGAGGGCGTGGCGTTCGTCCCCGCCGCCGAAAAACCCGCCGGGGCCCCCGGATGGCGCGTGGATCTCGCACGGTGCCAGTGGCGGCAATGACGCCGTGTGCGTCCATGGCGCATGCGGTCATGCGGGGGCAGGTCTCACCTCCCCGTCCCCGTATCGTATGACGTCGAGCATCTCCAATTCGCCGAGTACCGCGAGCAGACGCGGCATGGACCATTCCGGGCCGTCCTCGCCGAGC
Source organism: Bifidobacterium platyrrhinorum (assembly GCF_010667645.1). Taxonomy (GTDB): domain Bacteria; phylum Actinomycetota; class Actinomycetes; order Actinomycetales; family Bifidobacteriaceae; genus Bifidobacterium; species Bifidobacterium platyrrhinorum. The sequence goes on along the minus strand of NZ_WHZV01000001.1, from coordinate 660,937 downwards.
CGGGCGAGCACCATATCCGGTGTGGAGGGGACGCCCCTGCGCCTGCAGGAACGGATCGCCGTCAACACCCGACGCCGGTCCGCGTCATCCCCATCCCCGTCCCGCGCCGGCCGGTCCCGCGCCTCCGGCCCGTCGTCCCGTACGGGCGGGGATCCGACGTCGGGACGATGGGGTTCATGAAGGAGTTCGGCGATCTCGTCCGGCGAGGTGAGCAGCATCGCCTGGTTGCGTGCGATGAACAGATTGCAGCCGGCGTTGTGCGGCATGGTGATGTCTCCCGGCACGGCGATCAGTTCGCGGTTGAGGTCGCACGCCCAGTTGGCCGTGTTGAGCGCGCCCGAACGCGTGCGCGCCTGCGTGACCACGACGGTGGAGGCGAGCGCGGCGATGATGCGGTTGCGCAGCAGGAAGCGTCTGGCCTCCGGGATCGTGCCCGGGCACAGTTCGCTGACCAGCGCGCCGCCGTGGTCGACGATCGCGTCGAACAGGCGCAGGTTCGATGACGGGCCGATGTGGTTGAGCCCGCCGGCGAACACCGCCACCGTGCGCCCGGCCGTTCCCGGAACGTCGTCCGTTCCCGGTCCGGAGGGGCCATCCATGGCGGCGAGCGCGCCCCAGTGTGCGGCCGCGTCCGCTCCCAACGCCCCTCCGGACACGACCAGATGCCCGTCGGAGGCGGCTTTTCGGGCGACCTCCCGCGCTATGGAACGCCCGTATTCGTTGGCTCCGCGCGATCCGACGACCGCGACCGGTTTGGGGCAGCTGGTCAAGGCGCGTTCGTCGCCGATGCCCCATAGGCATAACGGCGAGGCCCAGTCCTTGCGTGTGGACAGGTCCTGCAGCTGGTGTGGCCAGTGCGGGCTGGTCGGGCCGATGATCCATTGCCGCCCGTCCATGGTGAACCATGCGGCGAGGGTCTCCCAGTCGAGCGTCGGCAGGGAGGGCAGGCGGGCGTGCCAGCCGGCGAGCGCGTTGTGGAATGCGGTCATGGCCTGTGGGGTGACCCTGCGTCCCCATCTTGCCAGTCCGGTCGCGAACACGTGGTCGAGTCGTGCCGATGCCGTGGATCCGCCGGCGTCGGGCCGTGATTCGATGATGAGCCGCAGTGTTTCGGCGGCATCCCCGGTGCCTGCGATGGCGGCGTACATGAGCGCGTCGGCGCCGTCGAGGCAATAGGTGAGCGTGGCCCGGGCCAGGGTGTCCCGGTCGGGGGCCGGCTCGGGGCGTTCCGTGGAACGGAGGGTGCCGTCCGTGTTCGGGGCGTCGGCGTCCATGGTCGCTGTCCTTTCCTGTTTCGTGCGAGTGCGGGGCCCATGCGCGTCATATCAGGCGGCTGCGCAGGGCGATGCCCTGGTCGATCTCCTCGCGGCCGGGGGAGACCTCCCCGTTGAGGTCGGCCAGGGTCCATGCGAGCCGCATCGCCCGGTCCGCGCCCCTGAGGCTCAGCCGTTGTCGTTCCAATGCGCGGTTGATCGGTTCGAGCGAGTACGGCGAGATGTGGTCGCGCAGCCATGCGCCGGAGGCCTGCGCGTTGCATGTCCACCCGTAAAGGTCGTAGCGTTCCATGGCGGTGCGTCGCGCCTGGATCACGCGTTGCCTGATCTGTGCGCTGGTGTGGCCGCGTTCGATCGCGTCTCCTCCGGTGATGCGTGGCACGGGCGGCACCTCCACTTGGATGTCGATGCGGTCGAGGATCGGCCCGGACAGCCTGCCGAAATACCGTTGCCGTTCCCGGTGCGAGCACACGCAGCGTTCCCCGGTGCCGTAGCTCATGCCGCACGGGCAACCGTTGGCGGCCATGATGAGTTGGAACGCCGCCGGGTAGTAGGTGGTGCCCTTCGAACGGGATAGGGCCACATACCCCGATTCCAGCGGTTCGCGCAGCGTCTGCAGGGCGCGCGCCGAGAATTCGGGCGCCTCGTCCATGAACAGCACGCCGCGGTGGGCGCGGGTGATGGCGCCCGGTTCGGCCATTCCGGTGCCGCCTCCCACCAGCGCCGCCGTCGAGGAGGTGTGGTGCGGGGCCTCGAACGGCGGCACGTCCGTGATGCCGTAGGCGCCGAGCGTGCCGCACAACGAGCGGATCGAGGCGACCTCCAGCTGTTCGGTCTCGGTCAGGGGGCACATGATGCCCGGCATGCGCGAGGCGAGCATCGTCTTGCCGGAGCCGGGAGGCCCCACCATGATCATGTGGTGTCCGCCGGCGGCCGCCACCTCCAACGCCCATTTCGCCTGCTCCTGGCCGACCACGTCGATCATGTCTCCGGCCGGAGGCGACGACGGCACGGTTCCGGCGGACCGCCCGTCGGGTCTCGTCGGCGGCCGGTCCGGCGGCCGGTAACGCGCGTTGCCGCCCATCAGTTCGATGAGTTCTCCGACATGACGCACGCCCACCACGTCCACACCGTCGATGAGGTCCGCCTCGTCCATGTTGCCGGCGGGCAGGATCACCTGGCGGATGCCGCGTTCGCGCGCATGCAGCAGGATGGGCAGCACGCCGTTGACGGGCAGCACCGTGCCGTCCAGGTTCACCTCGCCCATGGTGATTGTGTCGATGAGACAGTCGTGGGGGATCGCGCCGGCGGCGCTCAGCACGGCGGACGCGATGGCCAGATCGTGCGACGAGCCCCGTTTCGGCATGCTCGCCGGGCTCAGATTCACCGTCACACGGGTCTGCGGCCACTGGAACCCCGTCGCCTGGCAGGCGGACTTCACCCGTTCTCGTGCTTCGGACAACGAGGCGTCCGGCAGCCCGATGATCGAGAAATACGGCAGACCGGGGCTGATGAACGCCTGCATGGTGACGAGGAACGTCCTCAACCCGATCAGGCCGACCGACAACGCGTTTCCTATGGCCATGTCAGAACGCCCCCTCGATGAGATGCACGAGCGGCCTGCCGCCGCGCACGACGACGGTGGCCACGTCGAAGCGCACGCCCGTATGCGCGATGCGATGCGACGGGTCAAGCAGCCATTGCACGCCCGCACGGCGCAGATTCGCCTGTTTGGCCGCCGTGACCGCCTCCTGGGGCAGTCCATGCTTCAACGTGCGGCGCGTCTTCACCTCCACGAACGCGATGACGCGATGCGGATCCAACGCCACGATGTCGAGCTCGCCGTAACGGGAACGCCAGTTGCGGTCGAGCACCGTCCAACCGCGTTCCCGCAGCCAGGCGGCCGTATAATCCTCACCCAACGCGCCCAATGCGCGGGTGGCGAGCGTGCCGTCACGGAGACGGTCGGCGAGCGCGTCGAGCCCGGCGCGGGCCGGCGGGGTCTCCTGCATGCCGGACGTTGCGGTCTCCGGCTGTCCCATCGTCAATGCTGCGGTATCCATGCGTCCACTCTGCCGGCCCCGCATGCGGAAGGGCAACGCCGCACGGGGCATGTGTACAGAGGTCCCCGTTCCCGGGCGTGTTGTGGACAGGATGTGGACGGAAGCCGGTTATCCACCGTTGGTTAAGGAAGTCGGCAGTGGAAGACCGACAAGGGAACAGGCGGTTCCGTCATCCCCGGGACGACGACATCACGTTGCCGGGGCCCGTCGCGGTGCTAGCGTGAAAGACGACGGCGGCGCATCGACGCGCCCGGAAAAGGGGTACATGACCATGGACGACATCGACTCCACGCACACGGGCAAGGCGCCGGGAAGCGCGACACGACCCATCGTCACCATCGGACTGCTCGACAACGACCCGTTCGCGCTCGCCTTCCTCGAACGCACCATCGGCGAACTCATGGACGAGGCACGCGTCATCTGGAAGACCACATCCGGGCGCGACGCGCTCGCCCGCTGCCTGTCACCGGACACCGCGCCGAACGTGCTCCTGACCGACATGAGCATGGACGAGCTGTCGGGTCCCGCCGTCTGCCGCGCCATCCGTGTGAAGACCGCACGCGTCGCCATCCTCGCCGTCACCTCGTTCTCGCTCGCCGTCTATGCATCCAAAGCCGCCGCAGCCGGGGCGCAGGGCATCGTCCCCAAGGCAGTCGAAACGCCGATCGTCGAAGCGGTCCGCGTGCTCGCCGCCGGCGGCACATGGCCGTCCGGCGCGACGGACGTCGCATTCGATACGGCCGCCGCCGCGCACGCGCGCCTCGCCGGCGGGCGCACGCCACGCCGTTTCCTCCTCTCGGACCGGGAGGCCGAAGCCATGAACCTGTGCTCGCGCGGCCTCGACACGGGCCGGATCGCCGCCGACATGCAGGTCGGCGTCTCCACCGCCAAGACCTACCTGACACGCGCCATCCACAAGCTCGGCGTCTCCACGCGCGGCCAGGCCGTCGCCTTGTGGACCGGAGCGATGGAGGACGAACGATGAACGCCGCGCCGGAGAAGGGGCCGGGCGCCGGTGGCGGACCGCCCCGTCCGCTCCAATGGGTGCGCGGGCACTGGTTCCGTCTGGCCATCGCCTCGTTCACGCTCGCCGCCACGCTGATCGAATGGTCGGCGATACCGCCGATCTACCCGTTGAACTTCCTGTTCTCGGGGCTTTCCGTCGTCGCCATCGTGCTCTCGCCGTTCATCCCGCGGATCTCGGGCTGGCTCATCATCGTGACCGTGGTGGCGAGGCTGTTCGTGCTCGACCTGTCCGGACCGAACCCGCTGTGGGCGGCGTACCTGGCGCTCGCCGTCATCGGCTATGACAGCGCGATCCCAGCGGCGGTGGCCGCGCTGCTCACGGTCACGCTCGCCGAATGCGTGCCGGTGGCCCTGAACACGTTCAACGCGCTTTCCGCCACCTGGATCGGCATGGTCAACTACATCGGCATGTTCACGCTCGCCACGATGGCCGGCATGTCGTTCCGCTGGCGCAGGCAACGCGACGAGATCCGCGAGCAGGCCATGATCCTGGAGCGCAGACAATGGCAGCTGGATACATTGCAGCGCAACACGCGCCTGGCCTCGCGCATCCACGATTCCGCCAGCGGCGGGCTCTCGTACATCGCATTGACCGCGCAACGCGAACTGCGGCGCATTGGCGACGGCGAGGCACGCCGCGCCGAACGTCAGGACTGGCGGTTCGTCAACGACCAGGCGCTGTCCGTGCTCGATGAGATCCACCATGTCATCGACCTGCTTGAACGGCCACAGGCGCCTGGCCTGTCTCGACCAAATGATTCCGATGATCCCAGGGTCGAGGAACCCTTCGCGAACCCGATCGTGAAGACTGCCGCGAGCCCCGTGCCGGAGTCCTCATCCTCCGGTGACACGGCATCCCGGCAATGGAGGAGGCTCCAATCGGCGATGCGGGAGGCGGACGCCAAACTCTCGCATTTGGGATTCAGGGGAACCATCGCGACGCACGGCGGCCCGCCGGACGATTGCGCGGACGAATCGGTCACGGAAGCCGCCAATCTACTCGGTGAAATCGCCGCCAACATCACCCGTCACATGAGCCCGGACGCGGGCGAATACCACTGCGTCATCACTGTGGACAACGACGCCATCGAAATCATGGAGACCAATCCGATAACCGTGCGGGACGACGCCGCGCGGGACGATGACGGAGGCGCCGAGGCCGGGACGCTCAAACCGCATGGCAGCGGACTCGCCATGCACCGGCGCATGATCCGGGATCTCGGAGGAGAACTCAACACCACCGCCGAAGACGGCGATTGGATACTGTATGCGCGCATCCCCGCGCATACCGGTTCACCGGAACCCGGGAGGCGCGCATCATGACCGGGATTCGCGACTGCAGCCAATCGCATGGACAACGCGATCATCATTCATGGCGCGCCATCGCCGTCACTCTCAGCCACCGGCATCGCCGGAATCTGACGCTTGCCGTCATTCTCGCCATAGGCATCATCCTTGCCGTGCTGCCGGTATCGCTGCTGCCGCAGCCGTGGAGCGACGTGGCGTCCAACGCGGGCGACGATTCCAGCCGCACGATGCCCACCACCAGTGAACATCCCGAATTCACCGGGCCGCACAAATACGAGGCGTTGACCGCCTGGAACAACCTGCACACCGGACTCGGGCGCAGCATACTCGAAGACGGCGTGGTGACGCCGGACGAGCTCGCCGAAGTGCGCAAGGCCTATAACGAATGCCTGTCGGTATATGGCATGCAAGCCAAAACGATCACGGACGGCAACGGGGAAGCCATCGGCGAGAGCGTCGTACCGATTCGCGGATCGATGAGCGGCCGGCAGCAATCGTCGATCATCGAGCAGTGCCGTACCGAATCCGATTACCGATGGCTGGAGCCATTGGCCACCGCCCAGTCCGCCGAACAGTCGACAAAGGAGTCGCAATGAACCGGCAAACCCGTCGATCTCGATTCACGAAAACCATGATCGCCGCCATCGCCGCAAGCTGCATCCTATGCTCGGCATCAGCCTGCGCATCGTCGGCACACGGCGATGCCGTCGCGCGAACCCGGTCGCAAACCGGAGGGGGCATCGACCTCAATACCCACTATTCGACGGAGCTGAAACAGGCCCGCGAGCAGCTGAGCCAGAACGGCAATGATTTCGCAACAAACATCCTGAAGGATGGCATCATCGCGGACAGCGAACTGGCCGAGCTGAACCATCGCGTTGTGCAGTGTTTGAGCGACCTCGGCTATAGTAAGGATTCCATCAGCATGGGGGAGTTGGGTGAGATGAGCGTCCATCCGCCGAGCGGAGTGACGCACGAGGAATCGGCATCATGGGGCGCTTCCATGAATCAGGACATTCAAGCCTGCACCGAACGCAATGGGGCGAATGCCATCTGGCAGCTGGCCAGCGCCGCGCAATTGAATCCGAGTAACGACGGCAAAGATACGAGACAAACCATCATCGATTGCTATATCAAGCAGGGGATAGTCGGCGCATCATATTCCGTCGACGATTACGAACGTGACAGTCGGAACGGTACCGGGCCGTTCGACGAGACGCGCCGCGCCGATGCGGGCCTCCGGCACAAGCTGGAGTCATGTGAATGAGGTCGGCGCATGGGGTGATGGGCCACAGCATTTGCCGCGCATGAAGACGCCCCTTCAAGGGCGTCACGGACCATTGCGCGCGCCGTCGCGACCGTCATCACGGCCCATGGGATTGAGCCGTACGGCGTTACGGCCGGTGTCCCCGGCCCGCCGGGACCGTACCGATTACTTGCGTGGATCGTCATTGCATTGGATCCAGCTTTCGGCATTCCGCCCGCTGTAGTACCTGCCACCGGGATCGGTGAACTGCTGACCGAACCGGACGTACTCCTCGCCATCCGCATCGACGATCGGGACATCGTCCGCGGTGAATTCCGGTCCGACCGTGCCCTTGCGTTTCAGGCACTCCGCCAGGTCCCGCCGTATCTCCTCCGCGGTGCGGTTGCGCAGTTCGCCATCCGGATCCTGAACCAACGCGTTGTACAGATGCGTGATGAAATACTGGCCTGATTGTTTGGAGCAGACGATGTCCTGTTCATGAAACCGCTGCTGTTCGGCGTCGCTCATATTGCCGGTTTGCATTTGGGTGGAACCGTCCGGATTCACGTAGTCGAACACGAATCCGGCGTCCGCCATGCAGGACCGGTATCGGCTTGCCGTCTCCGTGGCCTCCGCCTCGGTGATCCGCTCATCGCGCAGCACGTCCTGCGCGAACGTGTTGCCGTTTCGCGGGCCTGATCGTAGCCCCAGCGGAAATCCTCGGCCCAGGGACCGGAAAACACGGGCTCGTCTTTCGGCTGCCCGACGGTGTCCGAAGATGTCCCGCCGCATGCGGCGGAGGAGCACGCCACGGCGGCAGCCAGCGCCAACGCGGTCATACGATGTGCGAGTACGCGCTTCATGGGATCTCCTTTCGTCTTCGTCATGTACGTCCTCGGCGCCGTTGCCGGTCACGGTCGTCGAACGGGCCGGGCCTCATCGCCCGACGATGATTCCACGATACGTTCGTCGTTTCGGTTTCGCGCTGATGCCTGTAATCTCCGCGATTACGGCAGTGTGATGATTCCCGGGCGACCATGCCTATGCTGGATTGGGACAGGGAGGTCATCATGGTTGGTTCGGGAACGAACAAGGGACGCATGCGACACGATGTTCGTCATGCACTCGCGTTGCTGACATCCGCATCACTGCTTGCGATGTGCGCGGCCTGCGGTCCGTCGTCGAACGCCGACGGCTCCGCCGCGACGGCCGCCGTGAACGGCAAACCCGCCTTCTCCGGCCCGTACGCCGCCGAATTCAAACAGGAGTATGAGAAAGCGCCCAACGACCTGGTCAGAAACATCCTCAAGGACGGCACAATCACGCAATCCGAAGTGCAGGAGGTGTACGACGCCTACAACAAGTGCCTCGAACCATACGGACTGCAAGCCACCTGGAGCGTGGAACAAGGCGAATCCGTGGGCCGGTTCCGTGGCTCGATGTCCGACGACGAACAGCTCAAAATCATGGATCAATGCCATGCCGAAACCGGAGCGGGCAATATCTCCAGCCTGTACGCCACCATGCACGACAATCCCGACCACATCGACCAGGTCGCCCTCGAACGCGAGGTCTACCAATGCTATGTCAAATATGATCTGCTGCCGAGCCCCATCAGCGAGAACGAGTACATGAGCACGTTGAGCACGGTGGGGATCACCGACAAAAGCCGGTTCGAAGCCAACCTCAAACGTCAGCATGAATTCTTCAGCGAATACATGAGCACCACGTTCGACGGACAGCCCAATCCAAACTACGAATACGACCAGAATTCGGCGAAGGGGCAGCGGTTCTGGGCCTGCCAGCAGGATCCGCTGCACCAGTAGCGGCGGCATCAGGGAGCATGTGAGGGGAGTGAGTGGCATGACTCGGAGGAACCAAGCGGCCTCCGGAACCGCGGCCTTCCGCAAGGCGCGCAGGGCCGCGCGCAACGGCGTGGCGATTTCCATCGTGATATTGCTGGCCTTGGTGATGTCGGCGATGGGCGTGGGCGTGGGATTCCTGTTGACCCGCTCCAAGATTCCGCCTTCCCTAGTCTCCAGCACCGAAGCCGGCACGGTGAAGGTGGCGGCCACCCGGTTCGATGACTCGCGTTTGGTCGCGTTGACCGTGAGTTCGGGGGAATCCTCGACGGTCGCTTCACCGACTTCCGGTACCGTCACCGGCATCGCCGTGGACGCCGGCTCTCCGATAGCCTCCGGGCAGGTGGTGTTCGATGTCGATGCCACGCCGGTCATCGCGTTGCATACCGATGTACCGCTGTACCGTGAGCTCGCAAGCGGCATGCGCGGCTCGGACGCCGCAGGACTCAACGCCGCGCTGCGCAGGCTCGGCTACAATGCGCCGGACTCGGATTGGATGACCTGGGATACCATCACCGCCTACAATGCGCTCGCGCAATCCGTCGGTGCGCGGCAGCTGAGCCGCGACGCCGGCTGGACCATCGACCCCGGTTGGTTCGTATGGCTGCCCGCCGATTCGGTGACCGTCAAACAAACCTCCATCGCCGTGGGCCGGCAAGTCACGGCCGGTCAGGACCTGTTCACCACGGCCGCAATCCCGCTCAAAGCCACGTTGCCTGCCGCCGCTGCGGATCTGGTGGCGGGGGAGCGCGTGATCACCATCGGCGACCGGACGTTCGATGTGCCGGCCGACGCCAAGGAATTGACGGATGCGGCGCTGTTGGCGGCGATCAATGGTTCCGTGGCATTCCGCATGGCTTCGCTTGGTTCGGATTCCGGCGGCTCTCCGGCCTCCGGCGGTGCTTCGGCCGGGAATGCCGCGGGCTCTTCCGTCGGCGAAGCCTTGAGCGTCTCCTACGACTGGAGATTGAAGCAGCCGTTGACCGTGCTCAGCGTGCCACCGTCCGCCGTATATGATGCGGCTGCCGGCTCGGGCTGCGTCAGCGTCGATGCGAAGCCCGTGCGGGTGTCGATCATCGCCTCGCAGCTCGGCAAGACGATGGTCAGCGTAAGCGACAACCGGACGTTCGACCATGTGGACGTGACGCCGCGTACCGACGAGCACTGCACGGCCCAAGGCGGCGAGTGACATGGCCGGGCATATACGGCCGACTCCGCCGATGGGCTCATCCGGCATCTCCCCTTCGGTCCCGCAGCGTTCGGCAGCCCCTCATCAGAGGGGAGCCAATGTGACGAGGACAGTGATATTGACCGACGTGGGCCACGGCTTCGACCGCACCGGCGAGGACATGCTGTTCCGGCATGTGACGATGACGCTGCTGCCCAAGCACGTGTATGCGCTGACCGGACCATCGGGATCAGGCAAATCCACGTTGCTGTCCATCATCGCCGGATGGGTCACGCCGGTCACCGGTTCGGTGGAGCGCATCGATTGCGGGCGCGTGTGCTGGGTGCTGCAGAACCCGCATGGCGTGGCAAGACGCACGGCGATCGACCATGTGGCCCTGCCGTTCATCGCGCGCGGGGAGCGTCGGTGGGAAGCCGAAGCCCATGCGATGGAACTGCTTGAAGCGTTCGGTTTGGGGGCGTTGGCGTGCAAACCATTCCGCGACCTCTCCGGTGGTGAGGCCCAGCGTCTGATGCTGGCCCGAGGAGTGGCCTCGCACGCCGGGCTCCTGCTGGTCGATGAGCCGACCGCGCAATTGGACCTCAACACCGCCGCCACGGTCAACGAGCATCTGCGCAACCTTTCGATGAGCGGCGCCATCGTGGTGGTCGCCACCCATGATCCCCGCACGCGCGACGCCTGCACCGACCTGATCGATCTGCGCGACTGGCAGGGCGACGAGCCGGTGCGTGTCGTGGATTCCGCCCATGCCAAGCCGATTGGGCAAGGTGGTGGGCATCATGAATGAACCCGGCCGTCACCGACCGTACATGCGTTTCACCGGCATGCTGGGGGAGGCGTGGCGCGACCTCATCACCGGCACCGGTCACGCGTGCGCGCTGGCCGCAGGACTGGCATGCCTGATCGTGCTGCTTGCCGGCGTTGATTGGCTCACCATCTCCGGAATCCAGAAGCAAACCGACGAATACGTGGCATCAGGCGGTTCGACCTGGATATTGGAGTATCCGAATCACATCGATGGCGCGGCCTGCGACCGTCTCGTCTCATTGAACGGGGTCGAGGCGGCCGGGGCGGTGCGCCAATCCGAGAGCAAGCTGGTGTTCGCGGCCCTGCCATCCACCAGCGTGCCGTTGTATGAAATCACGCCGGGCGCCGCCGACGTATTCATGCTCGGCACCACCGGCACGCAATGGGCGAGCGGGGGATCCCAAGGATCCGAGAGCGAACCATCGGACCGCGAGGGTGTGCTCCTGTCCGGTGAGGCGGCAAAACCCTTTCGAGTGCAATCCGGGCGGTCACTGGCGCTCGAGGATGGACGCAGCCTTGACGTCGCCGGCGTATTCGACTGGCCGGATGACGGCAGAAAATCCGGTTTCTCCTATGCCGCCCTGACCCCGGTCCCCGTGGATTCCAGCGTGGCGTTCGATCAATGCTGGGTGCGCGCATGGCCGCAAACCAGGAACCTCGAATCGTTGCTGCGTTTGGCCGGCAATGGCATGGCAGGCGCGACCGCGGCCGAACGTCCGCAGATCTACAAGCTCAACACCGCCAAAGGCGGCGAGTTGGACAGTGCCGTCCTGTTCGAATCAAGACCGACCGCTTACGCGCCGTGGATTGCGCTCGCCGCGGCATTGGCACTGGGCTTCATCGCAACACGCATGCGCAAACTGGAAATGGCTTCGGCATTGCATTGCGGCGTGCCGAAAACCGCGTTGCTGGCGCAAATCATGCTGGAAACGATTACGTGGAGCATCGCCGGCATGGTACTGGCCAGCCCATTGCTGGCATGGATATGGTTGAACGGCAATACCGCCGAAGCCGCCGCCCTGACCAACACCTTGCTACGAGTACCCATCGCAGCATTGCTCGGCGTGCTTTTGGGCGCGTTCCTGGCCGTGCTGCTCACACGGGAAAGCCACCTGCTCACATACTTCAAGAACCGATGATTTCGGTCAGCTCGCCCAAGTCGAGTTCGAAGCTCAATCCGCGATCCTCGAAATGAGGCTGATTGCGGGTGTTGGCCATCGCATGCCGCACGAACTCGCCGGCGATGCGCGCCGACTCGGCGAGCCCGCGACCGGCCAGCACCGCGCCGCACAGGGCGGAGGCGAACGCGTCGCCGGTGCCGTGAATCATGTACGGAAGCTTCTCGTGAGCGAGCTCGATCTTCTGCTCCACACCGGTCGCCGCGCTCGCCACATAGTTGATGATGCGGCCGTCACCGTGATCGATGCCCTTCAGCACCACGTTCCTCGCGCCAAGATTCAGCAATGCCTCGAGCATCCGGTTCACGGCGGCATCATCCAGATCATGCCCCGGATAATCGGATTCCGTCAGGATCGCGGCCTCGGTGAGATTCGGCATCAGCACATCGGCGCCGAGCGCCAAGGCGCCCATCGCCTCGCACAGTTCCGGCGTGTACGTGGGGTACATGCTGCCGCCGTCGCCCATCACCGGGTCGACCAGGCGCAACGCATCCGGATACTCGCGGTAGAGCCGCTCGATGATGGCGACCTGGTCGGGCGAGCCCAGGAATCCGGAATAGATGCCGTCAAGTTCCACATCCTCGGCCCGCCAGGCGTCCAGATACCCGTTCAGGATATCCGTCGTGTCATGGAAGGTGAACACCTTGTACTTGGTGTGCGCCGAGAACAATGCGGTCGGCACCGGGCACACGTCGCAGCCGGCGGCCGAAAGGATCGGAATCGCCGCGGTCAGCGAGCACTTCCCATACCCGCACATGTCGTGCACGGCGGCCACGCGGGGAATGTAATGCGGGTCGCGGTCATACAGGGTCACGTCGGTCATGGGTTCCCTTTCGGTCCGGGAGGGTGGATTGCTCGTCAGCGACGAGCCTAGTCCAGCGCATGCGGCATCGCGGGCGAAGTGCCCACATCCTGCAAGATACATGAACGGTGGCCGTGCGTTTTCCGCGCATGCGGCACAGCGTCCAAGAGGACGTACACGCTGCCGGACGCATCGGCGCACGGCCCCCTCCATTCGGCGTGTCGTGATGTTTCCAACAGCGGGAAGAGACGATTCGGGAGCCTTGAACCCCAATGATTCCAACGGGTTATAAGGGTCTATAGGCAACCGTGATAACGCTCGGCTTGCGCCGCGCCGCCTGCCGCGCGTACTTTCATAACCAACACCTCGCCAACCGCCGAAACACGGCAGGCGGGTGGCGAAGAACAAGACCTCGCGACCAACCGACAAGGAGCACACACCATGGCCGAGAAGAACAAGAACTACCGTTTCGAGACGCTGCAGCTGCACGTGGGCCAGGAGCAGGCCGACCCGGCCACCGATTCCCGCGCGGTGCCGATCTACGCGACCACCTCCTACGTCTTCCACAACTTCGACCACGCCGAGGCCCGTTTCGGCCTCGCCGACCCGGGCAACATCTACGGCCGTCTGACCAACTCCACGCAGGGCGTGTTCGAGGACCGCATCGCCGCCCTCGAAGGCGGCACCGCCGGCCTGGCGGTCGCCTCCGGCGCCGCGGCCGTCGAATACGCGGTGCGCAACATCACCCAGTCCGGCGACCACATCGTCGCCGCGAAGAACATCTACGGCGGCACCTTCAACCTGCTGCGCCACACCCTGCCGCGCGACGGCATCACCACCACCTTCGTCTCCGCCGAGAACCCGCAGGAGTTCGAGGACGCCATCCAGGACAACACCAAGCTCGTCTACTTCGAGACCTTCGGCAACCCGAACGCCGACCTGCCGGACTTCGAGGCCATCTCCGCGATCGCCCATAAGCACAACCTGCCGGTGATCGTCGACAACACGTTCGCCACCCCGTATCTGTTCCGTCCGCTCGAGCACGGCGCCGACGTCGTGGTCGAGTCCGCCACCAAGTTCATCGGCGGCCACGGCACCACGCTGGGCGGCGTGATCGTCGAGGGCGGCAACTTCGACTGGAACGCCGTCCCGGGCAAGTTCCCGACCCTCACCGAGCCGGATCCGTCCTACCACGGTCTCAACTTCTACGAGGCGCTCGGCGGCGCCGCGTTCGTGACCCGCATCCGCGCCATCCTGCTGCGCGACACCGGCGCCACCCTGAGCCCGTTCGCCGCGTTCCTGCTGCTGCAGGGAACCGAGACCCTGTCCCTGCGCGTCGAGCGCCACGTCGAGAACGCGCTCAAGGTCGTCGAATACCTGCAGACCGTGCCGGAGGTCGAGTCCGTCTCCCATCCGAGCATCGAAGGCCGTCCGGACCACGAGCTGTACAAGAAGTACTTCCCGAAGGGCGCCGGCTCCATCTTCACGTTCGACATCAAGGGTGGCAAGGACGCGGCGCGCGTCTTCATCGACAACCTGCACCTGTTCAGCCTGCTCGCCAACGTGGCGGACGCCAAGTCCCTGGTGATCCATCCGGCCTCCACCACGCACTCCCAGGAGACGCTGGAGGAGCTCGAGGACCAGGGCATCCACCAGGGCACCATCCGTCTGTCCATCGGCACCGAGAACATCGAGGACATCCTCGACGACCTCAAGGGCGGCTTCGAGGCCGTCCGCGCCTCCGGCCTCGCCAAGTGAGCCCCGCCCGAAGGTCCCCGTCCGTATGAAGGGGCGTCGCCGCGGGTCATGACGCGGCGATGTGACGGCAGGTGATTCTTCAGGGAAGGCTCCCGGGCGGCAAGCCCGACAAAGGGCGGTGCACGACGATTCCACGTCGTGCACCGCCCTTTTTGCGTTGCGCGACGACGCGCATCGAGACGGGCGGGCATGACACGGTGCGTCCGGACGCCGTGTCCCGCCCGCGCATCATCCTCGGGGATGACGCGCACCAAGCCGGAACCATCCCCGCGTACGATGGGGCGCGCGGGACAAAACCCATATCGTGTGGACCATACGCCGGACAACGGGTCCGGCCCGACTATGGGAGCAACGACGTGGACGAGACCACGACCCCCGCCATCCAGGCGATTCGACTGACCAAGGACTACGGCGAAGGCGACAACGTCGTGCACGCGCTGCGCGGCGTGGACGTGAGCTTCGGGAAGGGGCGGTTCACCGCGATCATGGGGCCGTCCGGCTCCGGCAAATCCACGCTCATGCACACGCTCGCCGGACTCGACTCGGCGACCTCCGGCCACGTCATCTTCGAAGGCCGCGATCTGACCCGCATGAACGACCGGCAGCTCACCCTGCTGCGCCGCGACCGCATCGGATTCATCTTCCAAAGCTTCAACCTGCTGCCGATGTTCACCGCCGAACAGAACATCCTCATGCCGTTGACGCTCGCCGGCGCCAAACCGGACCGCGCATGGTTCGACCTGCTCGTCGGGACGCTCGGGCTCGGACGACGCCTGGACCATCGTCCGAACGAGCTGTCCGGAGGCCAGCGGCAGCGCGTCGCCATCGCCCGCGCGCTCATCACCAAACCATCCCTCGTGTTCGCCGACGAACCCACCGGCAACCTCGACTCCGTGTCGAGCGCCGAAACACTCGCATTCCTCAGGCGATCCGTCGACGAGCTCGGACAGACCATCATCATGGTCACGCACGACGCCGTCGCCGCCTCATACGCCGACCGCGCCATCGTGTTCGCCGACGGCCGCATCGTCGCCGACGAAACCCACCCCACCGCCGACCGCATGAACCAGCTGCTCATGACGGAACGACGGGCCGCGCTCGCCACCGAAGAACGGTCGGCATTCACCGAACCGCCGGCACCGCCGCGGCGGTCCCACGCGGTCCGGGACACCCATGCCGCCGCCCACGCCGGCGCGCACCGTGCCGGCTCCTACCGCCACGCCCGCTGACCGAACGAACCGACCTACGCAAGCAAGGACGACCCATGTTCCGCATCACCGTGAACCTCATGCGCAAAACCGCCCGTATGCTCATCCCCGCAGGCGTCGCCGTGCTCATCGGCACCGCGTTCATCGCCTCCACGTTCCTGTTCGGCAACGCCATGAACGACTCCCTCATTCGCCAGCAGACCGCCATCTACGCCGGAGCGGACGCGATGGTCCTGACCGACCTGCCCGAACATCCCACCGACGCGCAGACCGACGAAGCGTATTCGCGCACCGTGGCCGACTACCATCTCGACCGCATGCGCGCCGTCGAAGGTGTCGAAGGCGCGCGCGCCGTCACCGTCGCCGACATCGGACTGTCCAACGGCGCCCGCCACGCCACCAGCCATGCCATCAACACGGGCGAGACGAGCCTGCTGCCCGTGACCGTCACACACGGCGACCGGCCCGTCGACGGCCACGGGATCGCCCTGCCGGAACGCGTCGCCGGACAACTCGGTCTGCACGTGGGCGACACGGTGCGGGTCGTCCCCCGTGCGAACGCCGCCGGAAACAACGCCGGAAACACCGACGAAAGCCGGGACCTCGCCAATGGCGTCGAAGCGCGCGTGACGGGGCTGACCGACGACCCCAACGGCGCCTACGCGTACGACGGCGGCGCCTCCATCCTCTCCGACGACCTCATGGCCTATGCCAACGGCGTCACCGACTTCGATCAGGTCGCCGCCACATCCGTCTACCTCGACCTCGACTCCCAGGCGGACACGGCCGCCATCAGGCGTCTCCTGCCCCGATACAGCCGGCTCGTGGACCGCGACGAAGCCGACCGGCTCGCCGTGGAATCCCTCAGCGCCAACGGCACCAGCGTCGTCACCACGTTCCTCATGAGCTTCGGCGTACTCGCCCTGCTCGTCGCCGCGCTCGTCATCGCCAACACGTTCCAGGTGCTCGTCGCCCAGCGCCGGCGCATCCTCGCCCTGCTGCGCACCATCGGCGCCGACCGCCGCCAACTGTACGCCTCCGTCCTCTGCGAAGCCGGAATCCTCGGCCTCATCGCCTCGCTGCTCGGCGTCGCGCTCGGCATCGGACTCATGGCACTGCTGTGCGCCACCGGCGTCATGAAGACCACCGGCGCGCCCATGCGCCTCATCGTCACCTGGCCCGTCATCGCCGTACCCGTCGCCTTCGGCATGGTCATGACCGTCATCGCGTCCCTCGGCCCCGCACGCGCCGCCACCGCCGTCACGCCGCTCGAGGCGCTGCGTCCCATCGAACTGACCGAAACCGCACATCGCGGGCACGTGCGCACCGTCCTCTCCATCCTCATGCTCGCCGTCGGCATAGCATCATGCGCGTTCGGCGTCTGGCAGACGCACCTGTCCGCCGTCGGACGCGAATCCCTCGCCACCGACCATTATCCCGCCGTCCTGCTCGCCGCCATGGGAGGGTGCGCGCTCACGTTCACCGCGCTCGTCGTCTCCGCCGTCCGCTGGATGCCCGCCCTCATGCGCGGCGCCGGCGCTCTCGCCGCCGCGACCGGCCCCAGCGCCGCCATCGCCCATGCCAACATCCAGAAGAACCCGCGCAGGGTCGCCTCCACCGGCGCCGCCCTCCTCATCGGCGTTACCCTCGTCTCCGCCATCGCCACCGGTGCCGCCAGCGCCAAGACCACCATGGCCGATGCGCTCGCCACCCGCTACAGCGTCGACATGATCGCCACGGGCACCGGCATGACCGAGGAGCAGAGCCGGCAGGTGCGTCGCGTCGAAGGCGTCGGACGAGTCCTCGACGCGCCGACCGCCCTGCGTCACGTCACCGACGACCAGGGACACGGCATTGACGTCCTCATCGTCGGCATCCCCGACCTCGACGGCCTCGCGAAGGTCATGCACGCCGACCTGACCGGCGTCACCCTGAACGACCATGACGTCCTCATGCCCCGTCACGCCTTGAGCGGTGCCGACATCGACTTCGGCCGCACCCACACGGCCGATTTCGCCGCCGGTGCCGGTTCCGCCGATACCGGTTCCACCGGCGCCGCGGGCGCGTCCGGACTCGATCTCACCGTCGTCCAGGCCGATTACCGGCGCGTCTCCTCCGACCACGACGCCGTCGCCTTCGTCGCCGCCAGCCACTTCGCCGACGGCGACCTGACCGAACAGGGACGCATCCTCCTCATGACCGCCGATCCGGACGCCAACCCCAACGGCGTCGCCGGCGTCATCGACGGAGTCCGTGAGGCCCTGGGCGCCATCCCCGACGCCAACGTCACCGGCCCCATCGCCGAACGCGACATGTGGGACACCAGCATCGACGCCATGATGGCCCTGCTCGTCGGCCTCATCGCCGTCGCCGTGCTCATCGCCCTCATCGGCGTGGCCAACACGCTCAGCCTGTCCGTCATCGAACGCACCCGCGAATCCGCCACCCTGCGCGCCATCGGCATGACCCGCGGCCAATTGCGCCGGTCCCTCGCCGTCGAAGCGCTCCTGCTGTCGCTCGTCTCCGGCGTGGCCGGCGTGGCGCTCGGCACCCTGTTCGGCTGGCTCGGCTCCACCATGGTGTTCAGCCTCTACGGCACCGTCGCCATGCCCTTCGAATGGAAGACCAACTGCGCCGTCCTCGCCGTCTCCGCTCTCGCCGCACTCCTGGCCAGTCTCCTGCCCGCGCGCCGCGCCGCGAACACCCCGCCCGTCGAGGCGCTCGCCGAAGCCTGACGGAAAACCGGGACCGCCGGACGGCATGGTCCATGGCCATGGACCATGCCGTCCGGCGGTCCCGTCGTTCTTTCTGTTCCGTCGCCGATCCGCTCACACCAGCCGGTTGTCATAGGCGAACACCACCGCCTGCACGCGGTCGCGCGCGTTGATCTTGGCGAGGATGTGCGCCACATGCGTCTTCACGGTCGGCAGGCTGATGAACAGCTTGTCGGCGATCTCCTGATTGCTCAGACCGTGCGCGACCTCGACGAGGACCTCGCGTTCACGGTCGGTGAGCAGTTCCAGCTCCGGATCGGTGTAGACGGGGCGTGCATCGGCGTCGCGGCCGTCGGAGGTGTCGGGCGTCGGGGAGCCGGTCGCCGGTCGGGACGCGTGCCCGTCCGCGAACATCCTCTCGATGAGCCGTTTCGTCGCGGACGGCGCGATGACCGCGTCCCCGCGGTACACGGTGCGGATCGAATTGAGCAACATCTCCGGCTCCGCGTCCTTCAGCAGGAAGCCGGAGGCACCGGCGTCGATCGCCGCCATCACGTATTCGTCCAGGTCGAACGTCGTGAGGATGACCACGTGCGTCGCATGCTCCCGTGGGGACGCGTCGTCGGCGCCGGACGTGCCGGCGTCCGCGGCGGCGTCGGCGGCGATGATGCGGCGTGTGGCCTCGATGCCGTCCATGCCGGGCATGCGCACGTCCATCAGCACCACATCGGGGTGCAGCCGTTCGGCCAATGCCACGGCCCGGCCGCCGTCGCCGGCCTGCCCGACCACGTCCATGTCCGGCTGCGAGCCGATGACCATGGCGAACCCGGCCCTCACCAGCTCCTGATCGTCGGCGATGACCACGCGAATCCTGTCGTTCCCACTCATACCGAACCACCCTACCCGGTGTCCCGAATCCGGCGGGCGGCCTTGGACCCTGATTCTTCCCCGAATCAGTCGGACCGGCCGGATCGATTCCGGTGGAAGCCGTTCGGCCGTCGGTCCAATTGGTCGTCCAGTTGGTCGCTCAACGGCGCCATCGGCGTGAGCAGCATGTCCGCCTCGGCGTGTTCATGGGGTTTGTCACTGAACCCGGTCTCGCGCAGCACGGCGAGCAGCTTGCGCATGCGCGCCAACGCCTCGCGCCCCTGCGCGCCGATGTCGGAGAACGATGCGGCGATGCGTTCCGGCGAAGGCACGGGTGTCCCATCGAGCATCGCCAATCCTTCGTCGGCGCGGTCGATGACCGTGCCGAGCGTCGCCGCGACCTCGGAACGCATGGCGGCGCCGATGCGTTCGCGTTCCATATTCGCCGCAAGCACCTTCCGACGATCCTCCTCGGCGCGCAGCGCCTCCTCGCGCTGCCGCAGCACCAACACGTCGGATCCGCTCGAACGGCGCCACTCGGCCATCGCCATGCATGCCAGACACACCAGCAGCACCATGCCGCCGCCCAGCAGCCCGCCGAGCGTCACCTCCCAGGCCGGTTCGCCGCCGTCGCCTTGCAGCAGCGCCTGGACGAGCGAGTCATAGCCGGCCCGCCCGGTCACGACCCGGGCTCCGAACAGCAACGAATCGAACGCCGCACAGCCCAGCACCCAGCGCCAGGCACTGTCGCGTCCGTAAAGCACCGCCGAGTACACCGACGCCAACGCGAATACGTTCACGGCGAGCGTGGAGGGGGCGAACAGCAATTCCACGGCGGACATGACGGCCATCGCCAGGGCGGCCGACTCCGGGAACCGGCGACGGAACGCGTACGGCGCGAGCAAGGCGGCCGTCACGGCCACGGCGACCGCGCGCCTCGCCGGCAGCGAGGCGAACGTGGCGGAGGCCAGCCCCGAATCGTTGAACGTCGCGGTGTGGAACATGAGCGTCAGCAGTGCCGCGGTCAGCATATCCATGAACAGGTAGTGCCGTTCGGTCCACCACGCCATCCGTCCGATGCGCGTCATGCCCGCCGCGCCGCCGGATACGACGCCATCGGCGTCCACGTCGATGCCGGACAGACGTGAGCGCAACGATGCCAGATCGGCATGCAGCTTCGACAGGGCCGCCGGCACGGCGTCGTCGGACCTCGCGGAGTCGTCGGAATTCACGCGGGTGGGCCGACGGTCGGGCAGCAGCGGAACCGTCGCGGCGACCGTGAACCCGCCTGCGGGCGACGGTCCTGCTTCGACGTCGCCTCCCGTCGCGACGATGCGCTCGCGCATGCCGACCAGACCATATCCGGGCGCATGCCCGTCGACGGCGGAGGACGCTCCCATACCGTCATCATGGATGACGATTCCCAACGCGTCCGAACCCCAGGTCTCGTCCATCGTCACACGGGCGCCGTCACCCGCATGCTTGCGCACGTTGGACAGCGATTCCTGTACGAGACGGAACACGGCGGTATCCGCATCGGGGGAGAGACGATCGGGGCGCGCGTCGCCGTCCACATGACGCGCGACCGGCGGATGGCCGTCGAACAGGTCGGGGATGTCCGCGTAGCCGGTGCCGGCCGATCCGCCGAATACATCGAACAGCCGGTGCATGTCGCGCCGGGCGTGCGCCGCCTCGCGGCGAATCGTCGTCATCGTACGTTTCGCCACGGCGAGATCGTGCGCGCCGGCATACCGTCCCCCGTCCGACTGGACGATGATCGTAGACAGGGTATGCGCCACCACATCGTGCATGTCGCGGGCGATGCGCGCACGTTCCGCCAGCCGTGCGATGCGCGTCTCCTCGACCTCGCGCGCGGCGATCGACTCGTTGCGCTCGCGAATGGCCCTGAGCGTGGCCAGCCGAGCACGCTGCCAGAACGCCATGATGATCACGCTGACCAGACACGCCGAAACGAGCAGGAACAGAATCACCGTATCGATCGCAATCCCGCCGGCGCAGCTCGTCGATTGTGCGCCGAACACGCCGCTGGTCGACGAACGGCACGTCGGCATGGCCGGTATGGCCATCCTTGTCGGCGGCCATGCCGACCAACCATCGGCCCCATCGAACAACGGCCCCAGATTGAATGCAAACGCCCAGACGCCGGAGACGAGCGCGCCCATCGAGAACGCGGCGACGACGAAACGCGGCGTATGGCGCGGATCGCCGTACAGCAGCGCCGAATACAGCATCGGCAGAGAGACGAGATCGGCGTACGTGACCGCGGGCCCGAACACGAGATGGGCCACACACAGCGCGACGAACAGCCAGGAAGCCATCTCGGGCCGCCACCGCCGCATCGTCGCCGGCATAAGGATGACGATCGACCACAGACGCATGGCGCGCATGGTCGTGGGGAACAGCAGCGCCGGGACGGTGCCCGGATCGGTGCCGCTCGCCAGCAGCAGGCAGAACGCCGCCATCGCCAACGCGAGCAACGCATCCACGGCCAGCACATGCGAGCGGCCCCACGCCACAATACGTCCCATCCCAACACCCATGCCCCAAGGCTATCGCGTCCGCGGCATACCGCCATCATGCCAGGGGATGAATCCGGGAAAACCGGGGAGAGGATGCGCGCAACAGGACGGCCGGCGAATACCCCCATGGGCATAAGTCGGACGACGGGCCGACGCCGGGTACAGTGGACGTGGCATACGCGATCGAACGCGCATCGGCGGAGGGAAGGAAGACAGACGCATGACACTGCTCAACGAATACTATGTGCCCGGACTGCACATCGAGGACCGGTCCATCGACGTGCCGCTCGACTGGGCCGGCCACGAACCCGGCAAGGGATTCGACGGGAAAGCCATCAAACTCTTCTACCGCGTCGTCACCACGCCCGAACACGTGCACGACGACCTGCCTCTGCTCGTCTTCCTCCAAGGCGGCCCCGGCGGCGCCGGCCCGCGCCTGCTGAACACGACCAGCGACGGGTGGATCGAAGAGGCCACGAAGCACTTCCGCGTCATCCTGCCCGACCAACGCGGCACCGGACGCTCCAACCGCGTCGACACGCACACGATGACGCGCATCGCCGCCGCGCATGACGGCGACGGAGCCGGTTCCTCGATCACCGCCGCACGCGAACAGGCCGACTATCTCAAACGATTCCTCGCCGACTCCATCGTGCGCGACTTCGAACACCTGCGCCGCACCGAATTCGGCGGCCGCAAATGGGTGACATTGGGCCAGAGCTACGGCGGATTCCTCACCCTCACCTACCTGTCCCTCTACCCGCAGGGCGTGACCGCCAGCTTCACCACCGGCGGCATCCCGCACGTGCCCGCCGACGCCACCGAAGTCTACGAACACACGTTCCCGCGCATGGCGCGCAAAACCCGGCAGTTCTACGAACGCTACCCGCAGGACATGGAGCGTGTGGCGGCGCTCGCCGACATGCTGCCCACCGTCGCCGAGGTACGGGACTTCGCCTCCCGCCTCGCCGACACCATGCCGGAGACGATGTCCTCCGACGGCATCGGACGCCGACTCGGCATGATTGCCGGCATGGCCGCGCACGGGTTCCCGCTGCTGCCCAACGGCGACCCGCTCACCGTCGAACGGCTGCAATGCCTCGGCTCCGACTTCGGCATGAAGCCGAGCTTCGAACGCGTCCACTGGATCCTCGACGACGCGTTCGCCGATGGCGACGGCTCCGCTCCGGCCGGCGGTGCGACGTTGTCCGACGAATTCCTCGCCAAGATGATGAACGCCACCTCGTCGCGCCCGCTCTACTGGCCGCTGCAGGAGTTCATCTACGCGAACGGCGAATTGGAGCGGCCGATCCGCTGGGCGGCGCAGCGCGTACGCGACTCCAGGCCGGAATTCGGCGCGGGGGAGCGGCCGCTCACGTTCACCGGCGAGGCGATGTTCCCGTGGATGTTCGAGCAGGAGGCGGCGCTGCGCCCGTTCAAGGCGGCGATGGATGTGCTCATGGAGGACACACGTTTCGGTGTGATTTACGACGAGGCGCAGCTTGCCCGCAACGAGGTGCCGCTGCAGGCGGCCGTCTACTTCGACGACATGTACGTGGACTCGGGACTCCAGCTCGACACGCTGTCGCGCGTCGGCAACAGCCACTACTGGACGACGAACGAGTTCGAACACGACGGCCTGCATGGCCCGGTCGTGTTCCGCCACCTGTGGGACGAGGCGCTGAACAGGGGGGATCTCGAGGAATTGTTCCGCTGACCGGCGAAAGGACGATGGATGCGGGACCTGCCGCCCGCGATGGGCGCGAAGCGCATAGGAAACGTCGCGGGGCCATAATCGTACGCATCGTACCGAACCGGCATCGATCGAACTTGACAGGGAAGGAAACGGATATGACCGATCTGAACGACATCACCATCGGATTCATCGGATACGGCAACATGGCGCGGGCCATCGCACGGGGACTCGTCGACGCGGGCGTCGTGCGTGGCGGGCAGATCGTCGCCTGCGCCGCCCACTGGGACAAGCTCGAGAAGAACACGGCCGAACTGGGCGTGCGGCCGCTGCGCAACCCGCTCGAGGTCGTCGCGGCCGCCGACGTGGTCGTCGTCGCGGTCAAGCCGTATCAGATCGAAGCCGTCGTGGGGCCGCTCGCCGCGGAACTCGCCCGGCCCGGCAGGATCGTCGTGTCCATCGCCGCCGGATGGGACCTGGAGAAATACCGGGGCCTGTTCTCCGGCGCGGCCGCCGACGGGGACGCGGACCGCCCCGACGTGCACATCCAGTGCACGATCCCGAACACGCCGATGGCCGTCGGGGAGGGGGTGCTCGTCACCGAATCCGCCAACACGCTCACCGACGAGGAGACGGAGACGTTCGAGGAGCTGTTCTCGCCGATCAGCCTCATCGAACGTGTCGACACCGAGCACATGGGCATCGCGATGGTCGTGGCCGGATGCGCCCCCGCGTTCACCGCCATGTACGTCGAGGCGCTCGGCGACGCCGGCGTGAAATACGGGCTGCAGCGCGCCACCGCATACCGTCTCGCCGCGAAGATGGTCGAGGGCGTCGGCGCGTTGCATATGGCGCACGGCGAGCACCCGGGGGCCATGAAGGACGCCGTCTGCTCGCCCGCCGGCACCACCATCCGGGGCGTGTGCAAGCTGGAGAAGGACGGGTTCCGCGGCACGGTGATCGACGGCGTCGACGCGATCATGGAATGATCGGCCGGAGCGTGCGGGCATGGCGCGACCGCAATATCCGCTCCGGGTGATGCGGTCGCGCCATGTTCACGAATCCTCCACCCCTCATATACCCCCGTGCGGGCATGTAGCGGCGTCATCCACTACACTGGGCAGGAGTTGCAACACCCCATGAAGGAGCAGAAGTGTCCGACGTGTTCGATCAGTCCGCCGCCAAGATGCGCGACCATGGCATGAGTGAGATGGCCATCAGCCAGTTCCGACACCTGTACGATGTCTGGCGCAACGAGGAAGCCTCCAGCTGGATCCGCGAGGCGGACGTCGAACCGCTCACCGGCGTGCCGAGCTTCCACGACGTCTACGAGACGATCGACCACGACAAGGCGGTGCACGCCTTCGCCAAGACCGCCTTCCTCAAGCTCAACGGCGGTCTGGGCACCTCCATGGGCCTTGACTGCGCGAAGTCGCTGCTGCCGGTGCGCCGCCACAAGGCCAAGCAGATGCGTTTCATCGACATCATCCTCGGCCAGGTGCTCACCGCCCGCACGCGTCTCGGCGTCGAGCTGCCGCTGACGCTCATGAACTCGTTCCGCACCTCCAAGGACACGATGAAGGTGCTGCACCGCAACCGCAAGTTCCATCAGGAGAACATCCCGATGGAGATCATCCAGCACGTCGAGCCGAAGATCGACATCGCCACCGGCGAGCCGGTCTCCTTCCCGGAGAACCCCGATCTCGAATGGTGCCCGCCGGGGCATGGCGACCTGTACTCCACGATCTGGGAGTCCGGTCTGCTCGACAAGCTCGAGGAACACGGCTTCGAATACCTGTTCATCTCCAACTCGGACAATCTGGGCGCACGGCCGTCCCGCACGCTCGCCCAGCACTTCGAGGACACCGGCGCGCCGTTCATGGTCGAGGTCGCGGTCCGCACCGAAGCCGACCGCAAGGGCGGCCACATCGTGCGCGACCGCAGGACCGGGCGTCTCATGCTGCGCGAGATGAGCCAGGTCCATCCCGACGACAAGGCCGACGCCCAGAACATCGACAAGCACCCCTACTTCAACACGAACTCGATATGGGTGCGCGTGGACGCGCTCAA
The DNA here is from genome assembly GCF_010667645.1 of Bifidobacterium platyrrhinorum. GTDB lineage: Bacteria > Actinomycetota > Actinomycetes > Actinomycetales > Bifidobacteriaceae > Bifidobacterium > Bifidobacterium platyrrhinorum. Next base: position 635,332 of record NZ_WHZV01000001.1, on the reverse strand, counting down.
GGCGCTGCTCGCTGAGCATGACGGCGTGCTGCCCCTGCCCGTGATCCGCAACCACAAGACCGTCGACCCGACGGATTCCTCCACCACGCCCGTGCTGCAGCTCGAGACCGCGATGGGCGCGGCGATCGGGCTGTTCGAGGGCGCCATCTGCGTGCAGGTGGACCGCATGCGCTTCCTGCCCGTCAAGACCACCGACGACCTGTTCATCATGCGGTCGGACCGCTTCCATTTGACGGATACCTACGAGATGGAGGACGGCAACTACATCTTCCCGAACGTGACGCTCGACCCGCGTTACTACAAGAACATCCATGACTTCGACGAGCGTTTCCCCTACAACGTGCCATCTCTCGCCGCGGCGAATTCGGTGACCATCGAGGGCGACTGGACCTTCGGTCGCGACGTGATCATGTTCGGCGACGCGCGGCTTGAGGACAAGGACGACGCGCGCTACGTGCCCAACGGCGAATACGTCGGACCGCAGGGCATCGAGCCCGATGATTGGATCTGAGCGCAAAAAACGGGTCCAATTTTCGTAAAAAGACACCGGTCGCGCGAAAAACACCGTAATATGGATGGAGGTTGCGCATAACGCGCAGTTGAGAATTAACCTTAACGATACGTGAGGACTAATGGCAGAGGGTAGTACCGGAAGGCGGCGTTTTTCGGACAAGTGGGGCAAGCACGAGCTTGATGTCTTGGCCGTGTTGTCGTCCGCTTTCCCCCAGTGGCTCACCTCCCGCCAGATCGCACAACGTGTGAAGGCGTACGCCGATTCCTACGGCGAGCTTGCCGATCAGGCCGCCAAGGCCGCGTTCGCCAAGCAGTTCCAAAGGGATCGCGCCAAACTCGCGGCCATGGGCATCGCCATCGAATCGCGCCAGCCCGAGTACTCCTCGAAGTCGGAGGGGCAGGATTTCGCCTCCTACCGTCTGCAACTCGGCGACGAACCGCGCGTGCGTCTGCGCTTCGAGCCGGAGGACATGTCGGTGCTGGCGGCGGCGAACTACCTCGCCCGGTCGATGTCCATGTCGAGCGAGCATGAGCAGTCAGCATCCAGCAGCCACGTCTCGCGCACGGCCCCGCGCGTGCCCCAGACCCCGATTCCGGGCCTCGGTCTGGATTCCATCGCCCCGGGTCTGGGAACCCAGACCATCCCGGACGCCTTGGTGAAGGTCATCGATTCGCGCAGGTTCGCCGCCACCATCGATGTGGACGGCGAGCACATCAATGTGGCCTACACCGATTCCGACGACCTCGCCATGTATGTGCTCGAGCATCCGGGCGCTTCCATCGTCAGCCCGCAGGAGGCCGCCGATGCCTTCCATCGTCGGCTCAAGTCCGCCGAGGGCCTGAAGTCGGTCGACGAGGTCGAGCGGTCCGCAGGCGAATTGGAGTCCGCATCCGCCCAGGGCGATTCCGTCGATCCGGGGGAGGGCGAATCCGGAAAGTCGCATTCGAAGAAGTCCGCCTTCCAGACCGGAAGCGAAGTGGACCGCAGACTGCGTCTGATGCTGTTCCTTTCCGCGCATCTGGGCGAGGAGTTCTCCCTCGAGGAGCTCGCCGAACGGTTCATCGGCAGGGCCAAGACCCCCGAGGAGCTCAAGAAGTCGGTGAACGTGATCCACAAGGACATCAACACGCTCACCACCGTGTCGGACGACGGCGAGATGGCGGGCAGCCAGTTCTTCGACATCGACTGGTCCCTGCTTGACGCCGAAGGCATCGTGTCGGCCACCAACTCGCTGGGCTTGGAGCGTCTGGCGGGCATTTCGCCGCAGTACCTGAGCATGCTCACCGCATCGGTGAGCTATCTGGCGCATTCCCCGCTGCTCCCCGACGAACAGCGCGCCCAGGCCGACAACCTCTATCATCGTCTCCACCAGCACGTCAAGCCGGGGCAGACGCCGTGGCTGAGCCTGACCGGGTACGAGCTTGAGCCCCATAACTTCGGCGCCGTCAAGCGCGCCATCGCCTCCCGGTCCCTGCTCGACATGACCTATACGGACGGCGCCGGCAACAACCGCCGCCGCCTGGTCGCCCCCGTCAAGATCTACGTGGACGAAGGCGTGTACTACGTGGCCGTGTGGACCGACGTGGAGAAGGCCGCGCCGGAGGACAAGCGCAACATCGTGCTGCGCAACCCGGCCATCAACAAGGCGAACGGCAAACCCCGCACCTGGCAGGTGCTGCGCATCGCGCGCATCGAGCAGGCGAAGGTCGTCGAGCCCACCGCTTCGCTCGACATCCCGGACATGCCGTTGAGCGAGTTGCGCAAGTGGAGCTTCGACAACGGCACGGCGGCCACGTTCATCACGGACGCCAAGGACCTGTCGTTCGTCGGCAACCTCCCGGGCGCCGGCACGGAGCCGTTCGGACCCGGCGAGAAGGTCAACCTCACCGTATCGTCCGACTCCTGGTTCGTCGCCTTCTGCATCGCCCATGCGAAGCACATCGTCGCCGTCGCGCCGGAAACATTGCGCACGATGATCGTGGCCCGCGCGCAGCGCGAGCTCAGCGTCGTCTCGAGGGACGACGATCCGGAGCGGTGACCGCGCCGCGGGCAGGGGAGAGGAGACACGGATGCCTTGGTGGATCTGGCTGTTGCTGGTGTTGTTCATGGTCGCCATGCTCGTCATCGGCGGCGTCTACGTGTTCCGCCGTGGCCTTGCGGCGTTGCATGTCATCACGGACACCGGCATGCAGGTGGGCGAGCGTCTGGACCGCATGGGTCGTCCGCAGACGGATGACGGGCCCGGGCCGGTGCCGGCGTTCACGCGGCCGTTGCATGAGACGGCCGAACGATACGAGCGTGCACAGGTCGAGGTCATCGCGCGCCGGCAGGCGAAACGCGACCGGCATGTGCGCGCATGGAGGCGTTGGAGGAACGCGTTCTAATCTGATATGAATTCCCAGCATCGTACGAACCGATCACGCAGCAACGACAAAGGGGAGTCGGTCTCGCCGGCGGCCCGCTACGCGGCCTTCCGGCAACGGCAGCGCAAGGAGGCGGGGGCCGCGGCGCGGTTCGCCCGCAGCCTGCCCTTCGACCTCGACGATTTCCAGACGAAGGCGAACGAGGCCCTCGAAGCCGGGCGCAACGTGCTCGTCGCCGCGCCGACGGGCGCCGGCAAGACCGTCGTCGCCGACTTCGCCGTCTTCCTTGCGCAGGAGCGCAACGTCAAGGCGTTCTACACCACGCCCATCAAGGCGTTGAGCAATCAGAAATACCATGACCTCGTCGACGTCTACGGCCCCGACAAGGTCGGTCTGCTCACCGGCGACACCTCCATCAATTCCGAGGCCGACATCGTCGTGATGACCACCGAGGTGTTGCGCAACATGCTCTATGAGCGCTCGGTCACGCTCGACGCGTTGCGCTACGTGATCCTCGACGAGGTGCACTACCTCGCCGATCGTTTCCGTGGGCCGGTCTGGGAGGAGGTCATCATCCACCTGCCCGAGCGGGTGCGCATCGTCGCGTTGTCCGCCACGGTGTCGAACGTGGAGGATTTCAGTGACTGGATCTCCTCGGTGCGCGGCGAGACCGAGCTCGTCGTCTCGGAACGTCGGCCGGTCCCGCTCGAACAGCATGTCATCGTGCAGAAGGACGATCGCACGGAACCGGAGATCATCGATCTCTACCAGCGCGACGGGCAGGGGCGTCAGACCACCAAGGTCAACGCCGAACTCGCCAACCGTCTCGACCAGTTCGACCGCATCGCGGCACGCCGGCAAGGCGAGGAACGGTCGCGCAAGCACGGCGGGAGGGGCCGAGGCCACGGCGGCGGCCCCAAGGGGCGCGGACGGGGCGGCGCGACCGCGCGCAAGCCGGAGCGCCATGTGCCCCGACGCTGGGCGGTCGTCGACGAGCTCAACTATCTGGACATGCTGCCCGGCATCTACTTCATCTTCTCGCGCAACGGATGCGACCAGGCCGTCGACCAGTGCCTCAACGCCGGTCTGGAACTCACCACCGAGGACGAGACCCGCAGGATCCGCGCCATCATCGACGAGATGGTGGACGGTCAGCTTTCCCAGGAGGATCTCAAGGCGCTGGGGTTCTCCCGCTTCAGGTTCGCGCTTGAAGAGGGGTTCGCGTCCCATCACGCCGGCATGATCGCCCTCTTCCGCCAGATCGTCGAACGTCTGTTTGAGGAAGGTCTGGTCAAGATGGTGTTCGCCACCGAGACGCTGGCGCTCGGCATCAACATGCCGGCGCGATGCGTCGTCGTGGAGAAGCTCGAGAAATTCAACGGCATCGGGCATGTCGCCCTGACGCCGGGGGAGTTCACCCAGCTGACCGGTCGCGCCGGTCGCCGCGGCATCGACACCATCGGCCACGCCATCGTCGTCGATCACCACGGGTTCGTGCCGGCCACGGCCGCGGCGTTGTCCAGCAAGCGTGTGTACCCGCTGCATTCCAGCTTCAAGGCCACGTTCAACATGGCCGTCAACCTGCTCAATTCCAGCGATTACGAGACCTCCCGCATCACGCTCGACCACTCGTTCGCCCAATGGGAGGCGAACGCCTCCGCCTGGCAGCTCGAATCGCAGATGGACACGCTCGGGCAGGCCATCAAAGGCTATGAGCAGGCGTTCGCATGCGACCATGGCGATTTCCGTGAATTCATGACCCTGCGCATGAGGTTGAGCGATCTGGAGAAGACGGAGCGCAACCGGCTCAAGCACACGGCGTTCCGCAGCGACGGCGAACGCTCCGCCGCGTTCCGCGACCTCGACCGGCGCATCGGGGAACTGCGCGGGCAGGAGCAGCGGCATCCATGCCGCGAATGCCCCGACCTGCAGCGGCACCTCAAGTGGGGGCATCGCTGGGTGCGTGAGATGCGCGAACTCGAACGCGTGCGCAACCGCTACGATTCGCGCACCGGATCGGTCGCACGCCAGTTCGACCGCATCTGCGACATCCTCACCGAACTCGGGTATCTCGAACGGAACGGGGAACGCGACCTCGTGCTCACCGAACGCGGGCAGCTGCTGCGGCGTTTGTACAGCGAACAGGATGTCGTGCTCGCCCAGGCGGCGCTTACGGGCGCGTTGGACCTGCTGCCGCCGGCGGGCCTCGCCGCCGTCCTTTCGTCACTGATCTATGAGGCCCGGCGCGGCGGCGGGGGAGAGCCTCGTTACTATCCCGGTTCGGTGCACGGCCCGATCGCCGTGGCGGCGGGCGAACTCAAGGCCATCCGCAACCAGGTCAGCGCGTTGTGCGAGGACCATGGCCTCGATCCGCTGCCCGATCTCGACGCGGGAATCCTCGACATCATGTACGAGTGGGCCGACGGCGACGACCTGTCCGCCGTGCTGCACGGCACCGAACTGACCGGCGGCGATTTCGTGCGCAACGCGAAGCGCCTCACCGACGTGCTGCATCAGATCGCCTCCGCGGAACCCTATCTGGGATCCGGCGGGGAATCCCTGGCACATCGCGCGCGTCTCGCCATGGACATGGTCAACCGTGGCGTCGTCGCCTATTCGGGAGTCGACTGAGTCCTCGTCGGTGCGTTCGTTGCGGCCTGGCCAGGGTTGCGCGCCGTCTCGTACCGCATCGCCAAACCGGAATACCGGCCACGTCCGAACTGTTGCGTAATGTGAATACGTCGAAAACCAAGGAGGAACCCACTTATGGCAGAACGCAGCCTGCGAGGCATGAGCATCGGCGCGAAGTCGCTGGAATCCGATGCGAACGTCGATTTCGCCGCACGAGAGGAAGTCGCCTACATCTGCCCGAACGGGCACCGCACGATTCTGCCGTTCGCCGAAGGCGCCGAGATCCCGGACGAGTGGGAGTGCCGCTGCGGTGCCACCGCGCATCGCGAGGGCGAGGACGCCGAATCCAACGAAATCGCCAAGCCGACCCGCACCCACTGGGACATGCTGCTTGAACGCCGCAGCGAGGAGGAACTCAAGGAGCTGCTCGAAAAGCGCCTCAAGATGCATCGCGAAGGCTGGATCCCCGACTACGAGTGACGGTGCCGACGCGCATTGCCGTGCGGACATCTGCGGGGATTCGCCTGATGCGCCCGTCCGCTTCCGTATGAACGCGTCCGTGCGTATGCGTGAACGACACATGAACATGATGCCCGGTCAACTCGGCCGGGCATAATACTATTCGTTGAAGGTGCATGCCGCCGGTCCGCGACGGACCGGGAACGACGTGCGCCGTATCGACGGCACGAGAGAACGACATCGCATTGGGGGAGTAACACCGATGGCCGAACACCCGAAGAACGTGGTCCTGCTTGATCTGGACGGGACGCTTACCGATTCCGCACCCGGCATTCTCGCCAGCGTCACCGAGACGTTCAAGGCGCTGGGCATGGCGGTGCCCGACGACGAGACGCTGCACCGTTTCGTCGGACCGGCCATCAGCACTTCGCTGAGGATCAACCACGTGCCCGAGGAACGTCTCGACGAAGCGGTGGAGATCTATCGTGATTTCTACGGCAACAGGAACGTGTTCGACGACCCGAACAATCCCGGCGAGAAGGTCTCCGGCTGCTATGTCAACAAGCTGTTCGACGGCATCGCCGAGCAGCTCATCGCCCTGCGTGACGAGGACGGGTATTATCTCGCCGTGGCCACCTGCAAGCCCGAATACCAGGCCAAGCCGATCTGCGACCGGTTCGGCGTCACGCCGCTGGTGTCCGGCATCTACGGCGCCAGCAAGGACAATTCGCGCATCAACAAGGACCAGGTGATCCGGTACTGCTTCGAGAACATCGGCTTCGACGCGGCGGCCGGCGACCGCGCGCTGATGGTCGGAGACCGTTGGACCGACGCCGACGGAGCCAAGGCCTGCGGACTCGACTGCCTGGGCTGCGGCTGGGGTTACGCCGAGCCCGGCGAACTCACGGAGCACGGTTGCTACCGCATCATCGACCAGGTATCCGAACTGCGCGCCGCCGTGAACGAATACTTCGCCAAGTGACGGATGATGCCGTGACGTTGTACGGCATTGCGCAGTGGTGATGACAACGATGGTTGTCATATGAGAATCGGCATGTCCTGAAAACAAGGACATGCCGATTTTTGTATGGCGATTGGATGTTGCCTCTGTAAAGACCATATTCCGCATGCGTCGGAAACCGTGTGACCATCGTGTGACCATGCCGGCCGTATATGACCGTATATAGCCGTATTTCACACGTTTCCCGATAATTGCCGGAACCCCCGGAGGCTTGGAATTCCAATGATTCCAGTACTCTCATGCCTACCGTGTGACAAATATCCGATAATGTACGTTATGTCAGAAAAGGGATGACGATCAATCCCCTTCCGGGTCATGGAGCAACGATTCCGTGTCCGAGCGCATGCCGTTCGCGTCTTTGCCGTCGCTCACTTCCGTGCCCGGCGCAACCGCGCATCCATCTCGCTCATCATCGCGCGACGCGCCTGCAGATACAGGCAGGACAATTGCACGAGAATCAGGATGACGACGACCGCCGCGGATGGCCACCCGTAGGCTGCATAGAAATCACGCACGTCCGGGTCGAATCCGCCGTCCGCGAACCAGGTGTACGCCAGATACGGCGCCAGCCCGAGCAATGCCGAAACGACATGCGCGATCGTCACCGGCCAGCTCACACGCGGCACACCGCCGGAATACCGGGACAACAGCCGCCCGCGTATCACGCACAATCCGATGATGTTCATGGACAGCACCACGTCGACGCACCATAGCAGTGCGGGCAGCATGTCGATCATAAGGCGTACTCCCCCTCGGTGTTCATATTCCCGTTCAGGCTTGATGTCGTTGCACCCGGCGCGCCTCGAGCCTGCGGCGCATACGCGCCGCGGTCAGATCGTCGATGGGACGTCCCGTGGAGCGTTTCGCCGGTGCCTTGGTCAGGTCCACGTAGTCCTCGTGTTCAAGCGCATCCCTGATCTGGTGCCATAGCGCCCCCACGGATACGGCGAACACGGCCTTGCCGTTCTGCAGGAGATCAAGCATCTGCTCGCTGGTCGTGCACTCATGGACATGCTGCCCATCACACATGATGGTGACATTCGCCAGCTGACCGGTGCCACGTTGCGTGAGGAACCCGATGGCGGCGGTCACGTTCTGCAGGTTCACCCCGGCGTCGAGCAGACGCTTGGACACGGCGAGAATCACCACGTCCTTGAATGAGTAGAGACGACGGGAGCCGGAGCCGTGCGAAGGGGTGATCGACGGCTCCACTATCTGTTTACGCGCCCAATAGTCGAGCTGACGGTAGGTGATGCCGGCGACCTTCGAGGCGACGGTCCCCCGATACCCTCGTTTGGCGCGCTCCTCGTCCCTCGATGCGAACAGTTCTCCCTGTACCGCGCCGTCGAAACCGGTGCGGGCGGCATCCATAGGGTCCGAGGAACGCACGGTCAGGTGCGGTCGGTGGTCGGTGTCGCTCATCGCCACTCCCCTTCTTGCCGTCGGTGACGTGACATCCGGACGGTACGTCACCGTTCTCGTGATCGCCGTGAGTCGCGCCGGCACCCTGACGAAGCGGGATGGACCCGCCGACGTGTCAGGCGATGACGGCGGACTTCGTGAAGAAGACGAGGCGGAACTTGCCGATCATGATTTCGTCGCCGTTCTTCAACGTGGCCTGGTCGACACGCTGGCGGTTCACGTAGGTGCCGTTCAGCGAACCGGCGTCGACGACGGTGAACACTCCCCCGACGCGGCGGAACACGGCGTGCGAACGCGACACCGTGGAGTCGTCGAGCAGGATGTCGGCGCGCGGGTCGCGGCCGACGGTCACCTCGTCCTCGTCGAGCAGATAGCGGGATCCCGACACCGCTCCTCGCGTGGAGATCAGCAGCGCCGTCCCGTCCGACAGACGGGCGATCGTGTCGAGGTCCTCCGTGGTGAGCGGACGGTCACCGGTGGCGGTGACGGGAATGGTGATTGCGGGCAGGCCGATGATGGTGGTTTCGCCTGCGCTGGGAATTGGTTCGGTCATAACTGCCTATCTTAGACCACGAATGGGAGGAAATGCGGGAACCCTTGGGATGATTGGGACGCCGTGGCCGAATAACCACGGCGAGAGGAGACCGGACGCTCCGCCCGCATCGTGGATGGCAGGAGTCATTCCACCGTTTTCGCGTATTTGTACTGCTTGGCGCCGCGCACGGCGTTGATGACGACGTCGTCGGACTGTTCGACGGTCACGCGCGAACCGTACATGACCTTCAGCCTGGACCCGATGCCTCCTGCGATGTTCACCGCGTTCTGCAGGTCACCGGGATTGCCGATGGCACGCACGACATACGGCGTGTCGAGCGTGATGCCGTCGCATTGGAGCTTGCCGTCGTCGCCTTTGACGATCGAGGTGGAGGTGACGACGCGCACGTTGCCGATCGAGATGACCTCGGCTCCGGCGTTGCGCAGTTCCTCGATGAGCGTGAACAGCGTGGCCGCGTCGATGTCCTGCTTCGAGCCCTTCGTGATGCGGATGACCACGCCTTGTCCCTGTGCGGGCAGACGCCCGGAGATGATGCCGCTGGTCTCCTCGTTCTGCTTGGCGATCTTCTCTGCCTGTTCACGCTGGTCGGCGGCCGCCTTGAGGCTTGTCAGCTGGCTGGTGAGTTCGCTTTTGCGTTGTTCGAGGTTGGACGCCTGCGTGCTGGTCTCGTTGATGAGGCGCACGAGTTCGTCCTCGCTCATCGTCTCGTAGGTGGACTGCGTGTTGTTGATCTGGGTCATGTAACCGAAGCCGAGCAGCGCGCACATGAGCACCACGAGCAGCGATGAGACGATCTTGGTCTTCACGCCCGAGTCGCCGATGACACGCTTGCCCGTGCCGCGCCTGCGCACCTGCGGGAACGAGCCCGTCTCGAGTCCGTCGTTGCGCTTCTCCGCCTCGTTGCGGGCCCTCATCTCGCTGAGGGTGTTCCCGCTTCCGTCCCGTCCGTTTCGTCTCGCCATGTCAGCCTCGGAAGATGAACCTGCGGATGGCGGACACGTTGGAGAAGATGCGGATGCCGAGCACGACGATGACGGCGGTCTGCAGCTGCGAGCCGACGCCCAGCTGGTTGCCGAGCAGCACGAGCAACGTGGCGGTGACCACATTGGCGAAGAACGAGATGATGAACACGCGATCGGAGAAACGACGTTCGAAATACGCGCGCGCCGCGCCGAGCAACGCGTCGAGGGCGGCGACGACCATGATCGGCAGGTACGGCTGGATCCATACGGGGATGTCCGGCTGGACGAACACGCCGACCACCACGCCGATGATCAGACCGAGCACTGCTGCCATCTACTTCACCTTCCTCGCGTAGCTGACGTCTCCGACTACGGCTGCTTCCAGTGTAATCGTCTTGTACTGCTTCACCTGCAGTGTGATGCCGGCGTCCTTGTAGGCATCGTAAAGGCTTCCCAGATTGTCCTGGTCGATGACCTTCGCCAGGGTGCGCCTGTCCCCTATTGCCTCGATGCGGTAGGGGCTTTCGACCGCGTCCAGCCCGATGAGGATGGTGCCGCCGGCCGTGCGGATGGATGTCTGGGATCCCAGACGATAGCCGTTGACGGCGATGGCTTCGGCCCCGGCACGCCACAGCAGGGAGACGAGTTGCTGCAGGTCGCCGTCGGTGACGACGCGCAGATGGTTGCCGGCGGTCTCGCGCGGCGTGGCGCCGGTGGAGGAATCGTTCGCCGCGGCCAGCGGGTTGGCCACGCTCAGCACGATGCCCTCCCCCTCCACCTTCACCTGTCCGCTCGCCATCTCGTCATTGCGCACGGTCTGCGTGGATCCGGTGATGTTGAGCCGTTTCGACTGCCTGTCGATCTGACGGCGCAATGCGCCGACCTCGCCGGTGAGCCTGTTCACCTCGGTCTGTGAGGATTCGAGTTCGGAGGCCAGGCTCGCCCGTACCTCCTTGCGCGGATCGGAGTGGAGTTGTTGCACGAACAGGCTGCCGAGGAACCCGACGCCGATGCATACGACGAAGCACACCACGCGGGTGGCCCACATGGCGACGGGCGATTCCTTGTGCGCGCCCAGGTTCGCGTCAAGATAGATGGGATCGAGCGGACGGTTGGTCAGATCGTCGATGAGACGCAGCGAGTCGTCCTGCCGCACCCGTTTGCGCCGTTCGCGTTCCGCCGCGGAGATCGTCGTACGCGCCGCATGGTGGGATATGAGACCCCGGTAGGCATGCGAGAACGCGGAACGGCGTCGGACGGACCGTCGTTCCGCGTTCTGCGCAGCTTCCACCGGATAGGATGCCGGTGCCGGGTCGCCGTGGGTCATACGCGCGCCTTCTCGCGGCGTTCCCGTTCGCGTTGCTCATGCCGCTGCGGCACCTCCCGGCGCAGGACGGTGATGCCCTGTCTGAAGTAGATGTAACCGGCGAGCCAGTACATCGCCACGCCCCAGATGCCGGTGGCCAACGCGGCCAGATGCAGCAGGAGGAACAGCGAACCGGAGCCGAGATCGGCGACGGTGAGAGCGACGATGGCCATCATGAGCAGCGCCGTGCCGGTCTTTCCCACGAAATGCACGGGAAGCGGACCATATCCATATTGGGCGAGCCACAGCACCTGAACGGCCATGAACAGATCACGCACACCGACCACGATAAGCATCCACCACGGGATGATTCCGGCCACGCCAAGAGCGATGATCGAGCAGAAGATGAGCAGACGATCGGCCAGAGGGTCGAGGATCTGGCCGATTTTGCTCACCTGGTTGAGTCTGCGGGCCAGAATGCCGTCCAGCCCGTCGGACAGGGACGACACCGCCAGCACGATCAACGCATTCACCATCTCGTGATTCGACATCAGCCATGCGATGAACGGGATCGAGACGATCCTGAACAGGCTGAGCAGGTTCGGGATGGTGAAATAGATGTCGCGGGGTTCCGGACTGTACGTGGATCTGGCGTTGCGGTCGGTCATGCTTCGGCTCGTCGTCATGCCTCAGATGCGGGACGCGGTCAGCGCGGTCACGATGATGCCGCGCGCGCCCACCTCGTACAGCTTGTCCATGAGCTGGTTGACCTTCGCCTTCGGCACCATGACACGCACCGCGTTCCACTGCTTGTCGTGCAGCGGGGAGATGGTGGGGCTTTCGAAGCCGGGGGTGACGGCCACGGCGGCGGCCACCTTGGACACGGGGATGTCGTAGTCCATGAGCACGTAGCGTTGCGCGGTGATCACGCCTTCGAGACGACGGCTGAGGATGGTCAGTCGTTCGTCCTTCTCGTCGAGACGCGGCGAGCGGATGAGGCACGCCTCGGAATGCATGATCGGGTCGGCGAAGATGCGCAGACCTGCGTTGCGCAGCGTGGTGCCGGTGGACACGACGTCGGCGATGAGGTCGGCGACGCCCAGCTGCACGGACGATTCGACCGCGCCGTCCAGGTGGATGGTCTCCGCGTTGATGCCGTGGTCGACGAGGTAGTCGTGCACGAGCTTGTCGAAGGAGGTGCCGACCCTCTTGCCGTCGATGTCCTCGAGCTTGGAGAAGGAGGATTCGTTCGGCGCGGCGAAACGGAACGTGGAGGCGCCGAAGCCGAGCGGCATATGCTCGAGCGCCGCGGTGCCGGAGTTCTTCAGCAGATCCTCGCCGGTGATGCCGCAGTCGATGGTGCCACGGCCGACGTACACGGCGATGTCGAGCGGCCGCAGGTAGAACAGTTCGATGTCGTTGTCCGGGTCCTCGACGACGAGCTGGCGCGAGTTGGTGCGCAGACGGTAGCCCGCCTCCGCCAGCATGTTCCAGGCGGGTTCGGACAGCATGCCCTTGTTGGGCACGGCGATTCTCAGCATGGTTTCCCCCTAATCGTTGTGCGGCGCGGCCTTTGGTGACCGCGCCGCGGTACGGGACGTCGCTTCGGACGTCACGTCACAGGTGCTTGTAGACGTCCTCGAGGCTCAGGCCGTGCTTGATCATCATGACCTGCACGTGGTAGAGCAGCTGGCTCATCTCCTCGGCGGTGCGGTCCGCGCCTTCGTACTCGGCGGCGATCCAGGTCTCGGAGGCCTCCTCGACGATCTTCTTGCCGATGAAATGGGTGCCCTTGTCGAGCTCGTCGACGGTCAGGGATCCTTCCGGACGGGTCTTGGCCTTCTCGCTCAGCTCGGCGAACAGCGATTCGAACGTCTTCATGTGTCTGTGATGCTTTCTTCTTGGTGTCGGAATGCGGAATCCCGCGGGAAACCCGTGCGCCTGCGCTCAGTCGCGGTACGCGGCGGCGGCCTTCTCGCGAATGGAGTCGATGGCGGCCGCGCGATCGTCGGCGCCGTACACGGCGGAGCCGGCCACGAGCACGTCGGCGCCGGCCTCGGCCACGATGTGCGCGGTCTTCGGGCTCACACCGCCGTCCACCTGGATCTTGGTGTCGAGGCCGCGGCGGGTGATCTCGTCGCGCAGGCGGCGGACCTTGGCCATCTGGTTGTCGAGGAACTTCTGGCCGCCGAAGCCGGGCTCGACGGTCATGATGAGGATCATGTCGAACTCGTCGAGGATGTCGAAGATCGGCTCGACCGGTTCGGCGGGGCGCACGGCGAAGCAGGCCTTGCAGCCCATGTCGCGCAGCTGGCGGGCCAGACGGACCGGCGCGTGGGTGGCGCCCATGTGGAAGGACACGGAGGCGGCGCCAAGGCGCGCGTACTCCGGGGCCCAACGGTCCGGGTCCTCGATCATGAGGTGCACGTCGACCGGCAGGTCGGTGACCTCGCAGATGCGCTTGACGATCGGCTCGCCGAGCGTGAGGTTCGGGACGAAGTGGTGGTCCATCACGTCGACGTGGACCAGGTCGGCGTCGGCGATGGCCTTGAGGTCGCGCTCGAGGTTGCAGAAGTCGGCGGACAGGATGCTGGGGGCGATTTCAATCTTCTTCATGGTTCCATACCTTATCTATCAAATGGGACTATGGGCGGTGCCCGGGTGCGTTGCGGCGAATGTTCAGTCGCCGTTCTTCGCGCGTTCGCCGTCGTGGTCGTTCCCGGACTGCGCCTGCCGTTCGAGCTCGTCGGCGGTGACCGCGGTCAGACGGGCGGCGAGCGTCGACGTCTCCTGGCCGACGCGGTGAAGGACGACGAAGAGGATGCATCCGGCGGTGAACACGAGGATGGCGGTCCACACGTTGGTCCTGAGACCCAGAATCACGGTGGAGTAGTTGATGCGCACGTTCTCGATCCAGGTGCGGCCCAGGCCGTACCAGATCATGTACATGGCGAACTGCTGGCCCGCCCTGAGACGCGCGGCGAGCCTGCGGCCGAGCCAGACGATGAGCGCCGCGCCGATGAGGTTCCAGATCATCTCATACAGGAAGGTGGGGTGGAACAGCGTGCCGGACGGGCATGCGGAGCCCTGGTAGCACACCTCGGTGCGGCCGATTGCGTCGGACGAGTCGTTGAGCTTCAACCCCCATGGCAGATTCGTGGGCCAGCCGAACAGCTCCTGATTGAACCAGTTGCCGAGACGTCCGATGGCCTGGGCGACGAGGAGCCCCGGGGCGAGGCAGTCGGCGAGCAGGGCGAACGGGTACCGCTTGTGACGGCACCACAGGAACGCGGCCAGCGCGCCCACGCCGATGCCGCCGAAGATGGCCATGCCGCCTTCCCACACCTTGACGATGTCGGCGGGATCGCCGGTGGGCGGGAAATACGCGGCCGGCGTGGTGATCACGTGGTACAGGCGCGCGCCCACCAGCCCGGAGGGCACGGCCACCAGCGTGGTGTCGAGCACCTGGTCGAAGGTGCCGCCGACGCGCTTCCAGCGGCGGGTGAGGATCCATACGGCGAAGCAGACGCCGATGAGGATGCATATCGCGTACATGCGGATGGTCACCGGGCCGATCTGGAACTTCGAGAACGTCGGTGAGGGAATATATGCGAGATTCATGCTTTCATCCTACGCAGGGTCCGGTCCGCGGCCCGCTCTCCGCCGGAAGCGGCGGGAAACGTGTCCGCGACGGGCCGGACCCGGTATCGGAACCGTCAGGCGCGTGCGCCGTGGATGCCGGCGGCCAGTTCCTCGCTCTTCGCGGCGAGCAGCTTCAGCCCCTCGGCGGTGTCGCGGGCGGTCCGGTTGTCGTCGGCGAGCAACGTGTGCACGAGCGCGGAGCCGACGATCACGCCGTCCGCGTAGGCGCCGACCTTCGCGCCCTGTTCCGCGGTGGACACGCCGATGCCGACGCACACGTTCTTTGCGCCGGCCTTGCGGGTGCGTTCGACGAGCGTTTCGGGGGACGCGTCGATGCTCGCGCGTTCGCCGGTGACGCCCATGCGGGCGGCCGCGTAGACGAAGCCGCGCGCGTTCCTCGCGACGACTTCGAGACGCTCGTCGGCGGAATCCGGGGAGACCAGGAAGATGCGGTCGAGGCCGTGGCGGTCGGAGGCCTCGATCCACTCCCCCGCCTCGTCCGGGATGAGATCCGGGGTGATCAGGCCGGCGCCGCCGGCGTTCTCGAAGTCGCGGGCGAACCGTTCGACGCCGTAATGGTAGATGAGGTTCCAGTAGCTCATGACGAGCGGCACGCCGCCCGCATTCGCCACGGTCTCCACGGCCTCGAAGACGCGTCGGATGGTCTCGCCGTTGTTCAGGGCGATGGAGGATGCGGCCTGGATGACCGGGCCGTCCATGACCGGGTCGGAGTACGGCAGGCCGATCTCGACCGCGTCGACGCCGTGCTCGACCATCGTGCGGAAGGCGTCGAGCGAGACCTCGGGGTTCGGGAAGCCGTACGGCAGGTAGCCGATGAAGGCCGGCTTGTTCTCCGCCTTGAACTTCGCGAACATGGCTTCGGTGGGGCTGGGCCTGTGGCTGATGCCCAACGGCTGGCCGGAGGGTGTGGTTGCAACGTTTGTCATATCGAAAATCTCCTCTGTGTCCGATTCCGATTCCGCTCAGGCGACGGTGTTCCCGTGCGCGCCGGTCACCTCGAGCGCCTTGGCCTGGTCGTCGGTCAGATAGCCGAACCACTTGCCGGCGGTGGCCATGTCCTTGTCGCCGCGGCCGGAGATGTTGATGACCATCACGGCCTTGTCGTAGCCCTTGGCCTTGAGGTCGGCGGCGGCCTTGTACGCGCCGGCGACCGCGTGCGAGCTTTCGATGGCGGGGATGATGCCCTCGGTCTGGCTCAGGTCGCGGAACGCGTTCATCGCCTCCTCGTCGGTGGCCCAGCTGTAGTTGACGCGGCCGATGTCCTTGAGCCACGCGTGCTCCGGGCCGACGGACGCATAGTCGAGGCCGGCGGAGATGGAGTACGTGTCGAGCGTCTGGCCCTCATCGGTCTCCAGCAGGTAGCTCTTGGCGCCCTGGAACATGCCGAGCTGTCCGGTGCCCGGCGCGAAGCGGATGGCGTGTTTGCCGGATTCGGGGCCGTTGCCGCCCGCCTCGTAGCCGTACAGGTTGACGCGTTCGTCGTCGAGGAACGCGTTCATCACGCCGATGGCGTTGGAACCGCCGCCCACGCACGCGCAGATCGCGTCCGGATGGTCGATGCCATACCAGTCCTTGAGCTGCTGCTTGGCCTCCTCGCCGATGATCTTCTGGAAGTCGCGCACCATTTCGGGGAACGGGTGCGGGCCCGCGACCGTGCCGAGCAGGTAGTGCGTGTCCTTGACGTTGGTGACCCAGTCGCGCAGCGCCTCGTTGATGGCGTCCTTGAGGATCCTGTCGCCGAGCGTGACCTCGACGACCTCGGCGCCGAGCATGCGCATGCGCGCCACGTTGAGGGCCTGGCGGCGGGCGTCGATCTGGCCCATGTAGATACGGCACTTGAGGCCGAGCATCGCGCACACGGTGGCGGTGGCCACGCCGTGCTGTCCGGCGCCGGTCTCCGCGATCACGCGGGTCTTGCCCATACGCTTGACGAGCAGCGCCTGGCCGAGCGCGTTGTTGATCTTGTGCGCGCCGGTGTGGTTGAGGTCCTCGCGCTTGAGGAAGACGCGGGCGTCAAGCCCGGTCTTCTCCGCGATGAGCTTCGCGAATCGCGGCGCCTCGGTCAGCGGCGAGGGACGGCCCACATAGCGCTGCTGCAGGGTCATGAACTCCTTGTGGAATTCGGGGTCCTGCTTGGCCTCATCGTAGACGCGCTCCAGCTCGTCGAGGGCGGTGATGAGCGCCTCGGGCACGTATCGGCCGCCGAACTGGCCCCAGTACGGACCGTGATGCTCGCTCAGCGGGGTGGTTTCTGATGCTTTCACTCTTGCTCCTGCCTTCACTAGTCGTTCAACCGCAAGTTCATGGTCGTCCGCCGTGGCGACGCCCTCGCCCACCAGCACCGCGTCGGCGCCGGCACGGCCGTAGTCCTCGACCTCGACTGCGCCGAACACGCCGGATTCGGCGACGCGGATCACGTCGTGGGGCAGATCGTCGGCCAGTTCGGCGTACTTGTTGACGTCGACCCTGAGGTTCTTCAGGTTGCGCGCGTTGATGCCGATGACCTTCGCGCCGGCGGCTATGGCTCGTTCGATCTCCTCGCGTGTGTGCGTCTCGACGAGCACGGTCATGCCGAGTTCATGCGCCAGATCGAGCAGGTGCTTCAGCTTCGTGTCGTCCAACGCGGCGACGATGAGCAGCACCAGGTCGGCGCCGTGGGCGCGTGCCTCGAGGATCTGGTAGTCGGTGACGATGAAGTCCTTGCGCAGCACCGGGATATGCACGGCGGCGCGCACCTTGTCCAGATCGTCGAGGGACCCAAGGAACCGGCGGCCTTCGGTGAGTACGGAGATGGCGCTTGCGCCGCCCCTCTCGTATTCCCGGGCCAGCGCGGCCGGGTCGGGAATGTCGCTCAGATGGCCCTTGGACGGGGAGGCGCGCTTGATCTCGGCGATCACCGGGATGCCGTCGGCGCGCTTGAGCCATCGCTTCGCGTCGATCGGGGCCGGGGCCGCCAGGGCGGCCTTCCTCACGTCCTCCAACGACACGGTGCGCTCACGGGCCTGCTGGTCCTCCAATGCGCCCGCAACCAATTCGTCCAGTACCGACATGGTCCTCCCTTGAGTATCTGAAGTCCGACCATGCGCCACCATAGGCCACCCGTGTCCGCCACCGGCCTACGCGTCCTACATTCCGGGCATGCGGACGGGAACGCAAGGATGAAGGCGAGCCCGGTTCGCTTGTCCGACCCGACCGCCTCACTTTCGCCTTACCGTAGGAATCGCAGGATGATGGCGACGATCGCCGCGAACCGCATCCCC
Organism: Bifidobacterium platyrrhinorum; assembly: GCF_010667645.1. GTDB lineage: Bacteria > Actinomycetota > Actinomycetes > Actinomycetales > Bifidobacteriaceae > Bifidobacterium > Bifidobacterium platyrrhinorum. Next base: position 617,175 of record NZ_WHZV01000001.1, on the reverse strand, counting down.
GTCGCCGTGCTCATGCTCACGGCCGCCGCCGAGATCGGCGACCGGGTCAGCGGGCTCGATTTGGGTGTCGACGACTATCTGACCAAACCGTTCGCCTATCCGGAGCTGCTCGCCCGCATCCGGGCGTTGCGACGCCGGACGGGCGGTGGATCGGATGGCGATGGCACCGTGCTCACCCGTGGCGGCATCACGCTGGACATGGCGAAGCGACTCGTCTTCGTCGGCTCCGGGCGTGCTCCAGCTGATCTGACTCCCAAGGAGCACGGTGTCCTGGTCGAGCTCATGCTCGCGGGCGGCGGTTACGTGAGCACGGAGTCCCTTCACGACGCCGTATGGGATGACCCTGCGACCGCATCCACGGCGGCCGACCTCGTCAAAACCACCGCCTACTCGCTGCGCCGCAAACTCGGCGACCGTGACGCGGTCGTTTCGATGCGCGGGAAAGGATATCGATTGCGATGAACGACAACGACACCAGCCAGACAAGCATCTCCCCCATGGACGTCGAAGAACCACATGGGGAATCCCGTTCCCGTTCATGGGCGGAGCGGCTGCGTCCGCACACGTTCCGCGCGCGGATCACCCTCGCCGTGGTGCTCATCGTCATCGCGATGATGGCCGCACTGATCGTCACGCAGAACCTCATCGTTTCCCATACCGCACAACGCGACGGCGGGGACATCGTGATGTGCATGAACATGGACGGCACCATGACGGTGACCAACCGTCGGTGTGCCGCGCGCTCGCCGCGAACCGACGTGGCGCGAGACTCGTCGACGCGCTGCTCACCCTGTCGCGCATCCAGAGCGGCGCCTATGCGCGCACCGGCGAAAACGAATCCTCGTTTAGGGCCGGTGACGGAACTGCCGACGTCATGTCCTGTCTGCATGATGCCATCGACCGGTCGACCGAAGACGCGGACGATCGAGGCGTCACGGTGACAATTGCCGATTCGGATGAATTCCGTGTCACGGCGAATCCGGCATTGCTGTCGCTGGCGGTCGACAACCTCGTGCGCAATGCGGTCGTGCACAACGTCGACGGCGGTTCGGTCACGATTGAGACCGGAAACGATGGTGACGGCACGCTGCATCTCGTCATCGAGAACACCACCGACGGGACGATTCCGGACGACCTCGGCGAGCTGGTCCAGCCGTTCCATCGTGGGACGGATTCGCGCATCAGCGCCGCGGACGGCGTCGGATTGGGACTGTCCATCGCCGATGCGGCGTGCAATGCCATGGGCGCGGAACTCCGGTTGTCGCGTACCGATGACGGAGGCTTCCGCGCGACGATCGTCGGACTGCATACGGTGTAACGGCATCCGTATATGAACAGGCCTAGGGGCGTTCGTCGGCCGCGGTTCAGCGTCGTCGCGGGGACGGCCGGTGAACGCCCCTAGGCCGTATCGATGGGAATGCCCGTTTCAGGCGAGCGACGCTCCCAGCTTCCTGATCCCGTCGAGCTGCTTGGCGGCGGCCTCGCGCTTGGCGGGATCGTCGTCGCCCATGGAGAGGTTGTCGACGTAGACGATCTCGACGTCCTTGACGCCGCAGTACTTCATGAACGTCTGACGGCGGATCTGGTTGTCCAACGCCTCGCCGACGCCGTCGGACCTGTACCACGATTCCGGGCCGCCGGTAAGCATGATGACGCGCACCGTCTTGCCGGCCAAGGCGCCCGGGGTGCCGTCGGCGTTGTAGGCGAATCCGCGGCAGATGACACGGTCGAACAGGCCCTTGACCATGGCGGGCATCGTGTACCAGTAGACGGGGAAGACGAGCGCGATCACGTCCGCCTCGGCGAGACGGGTCTGGATGGCGGCCACATCCTCGGGCATGTCGGCCTTGCCGAGGTAGTGCGCGCGGTCGGCGGTCGTGTAGACGGGGTTGAACCCGGCCTCGTACAGGTCGAGGGTCTCGGCGTCGCCGCCCTTCGTGCGGAAGCCTTCGGCGAAGGCCCTGCCGGCCGCGTTGGTGAGGCTGTTGTGTTCGGGATTGGAGGTGATGACCAGTGCTGTGCTCATGGCTCCCATTGTGCACCGGGAATCCGCGGAACCGGGCCGTCCGTTCCATATGCGGCGCGTCTTGCGATGCGCCGCATATGATCATTGCGCCGCGACGACCGTGCGCGCGCCGAGCGGATCCTTCAATTCGATCATCATCGAATAGGCCACCGCCTGCAGCGTGCAGGCGTCCGGTGCGTCCGGCACCAGCCCTTGGACGAGGGTGACGGTGACCGTGTCGGCGGTTTCCTTCGCCGTCGCCTGGTATCCCTGGCATGCGGGCGTACCGCCGGTGAAGAAGATGCGTATATGGTGTTCGTCCACCACGGAATAGCTGGTGAACGACATGACCACGGTGTGGGTGAGCGAACGGGCCGGTTCGAGATCCTCGCGTGATGAGGCATGCGGATCATCGACCTCCTGCGGGTGGGAGGCGTCTTCGCCGTATTGGTTCCATGGATCGTGTGACTGGGTGTCGGTGTCCGTCCGGGCCTTTCCCTTCGGTTCCGTCGTCCGCGAAGACGATGGGCCGTTCGCTGCGGCGGAATCCGTCGTGCCGGAGGAAGGAGGTACGCCACAGGCGCCCAGCAGCGTCGCGCACATCGCCATGGCGATGAACGGTGTGACGGCGCGTGCGGATATCTGCTTGATGGTGCTTCGGCCGCAACCCATGGACCATTCCGGTCCATGGGTCGAATGACGTGACGGGAGATCGTGCGACGTGCGATCATCCTCGTTCCGGTACATCATCGTCACCCCTTCCGTTCCTCACCTCATCATACCGGTGACGGCCGCACGGGATGTCGGTAGAATCGGAGCGTTCAACCCGACAAGAAAGGAAACATCATGGAACGGGCGATCATGACCTCCGAGTCGTTCCTGCGGCAACCGTCCGACGAGGCGACGGAGGAGGACCTGCCGGTGGCGGCGGATCTCGCGGATACGCTGGCCGCGCATGCGGACTCGTGCGTCGGCATGGCCGCGAACATGATCGGCGTGTCCAAGCGGATCATCGTGTTCCATGACGAGGCTACCGGCCGGAACATGACGATGTTCAACCCGGTCGTCACGGCGAAGTCGGGCCGCTACGAGACCGAGGAGGGATGCCTGTCCCTCAAGGGCGTGCGGCCGGCGGTCCGCTACGAACGCATCACCGTCACATACCGCACGCGGCGCTGGCGCGAGGCGACCGCGACGTTCGACGGGTTCACCGCCGAGATCATCCAGCACGAGATCGACCACTGCGACGGCATCCTCGTCTGATGTCAAGGCCCGAATGACGGGCGGCCATGTCATTGTCATTCGGATCATGTCCCGGGAGCGGACAACAGGCTATGGATTATGCCTATAGCATTCGCGGCCCGGGCTCATCATGTCGACGGCATAATAAGAGGACCGCCGGCGACGACGGACCGTCCGGCGACGATGGGAAGGACGCACCATGACGGACAAGCGTGTGAAGGTGGGAAACAGCGACCTGGAGGTGTTTCCGCTCGTGCTGGGCGGCAACACGTTCGGCTGGACGAGCGACGAGGCGACCAGCCGCAGGGTGCTCGACGAATACGTGGAGGTCGGAGGCAACTTCATCGACACGGCCGACGTGTATTCGGCGTGGGCGCCGGGCAACGCCGGCGGCGAATCCGAGATCATCCTCGGCCGTTGGCTCGCCGTACGCGGCAATCGCAGCAAGGTGATTGTCGCCACGAAGGTGAGCGAGCATCCGCAGTACAAGGGGCTCTCGCACGACAACGTGATCGCCGCGGCCGACGAGTCGTTGCTGCGTCTCGGCGTCGACGAGATCGACCTGTACTATGCACACTTCGACGACAAGGCGACGCCGCTCGAGGAGACGGCGGCGGCGTTCGACGAGCTTGTCAAGGCTGGCAAGATCCGCGCGATCGGCCTGTCCAACTACACGGCGGACCGCATCGAGGAGTGGTTCCGCATCGCACGCGAACACGGCTACGCGCTGCCGGTCGCGTTGGAGCCGCACTACAACCTCGTCACGCGCGGCGGCTACGAACGCACGCTCGCGCCCCTCGCCGCACGCGAGAGCCTTGCCGTGTTCCCCTACTTCTCGTTGGCCGCCGGATTCCTCACCGGCAAGTACCGTTCCGCCGCCGACGCGGAGGGCAAGGCGCGTCAGGGCATGGTCGCCGACTATCTCACCGCCGACGGCTTCGCGCTGGTCGACGCGTTGGACGAGGTCGCCAAGGCGCACGGCGTGGCGATCGCCACGGTCGCGCTCGCCTGGCTGCGCCACCGCCCGCAGGTCGCCGGCCCGATCGCCTCGGCGCGCACGCCCGAACAGCTGCCCGCGCTCCTCGCCTCCGTGGACCTCGACCTCACGGCCGACGAGATCGCCGCGCTCGACAAGGCGTCCGAACCGTTTACGAAGTGACGGCACACGTCGGCTTCCCGACCCCATGGCGAGGCGGGACGACCGCACGGAACCATAAGGCGGGTCGCCTTCCGGACATCGCATGACGAATGCGACCGGAAGACGGCCCGCCTTCCTTTTCGGCATCGAAAACAGGAAATGTCGCATCGAGCAGGACGAAGCAAGGCCCCTGCTTAAGCGCATATACGCCCAATCCCAGGGATTTCCGCGGCTCTGTCTTTCATGTGAAAGTCGATTTCTTATGGATGGACGTACTCTTTTTCTTTCATATGTATGCAACTTTCATATGAAAGAAAACAATGATTGAACGACGCAGGGCACCTAATGGGAAAACGGCTGAATTCCGCTATTTCAATTCAAAATAAAGTCGCTATCATTTGAATATTCGACGCTGGGACGGCACCCTTTCGACGACTATCGGACCGGATGGCCGTGTGCCGAATTGGGGACTCAGCGGGACAGCGTCTCCATCGCCTCGGAGACGACCTCGACGAGCACGTCGACGGCATTCTCGCCGTCGACCCCATCATCGCAGCGACGCGACCATTCCAGCAGGGATTCGATGATGCAGTCAATGATGAACGAGACGGACAGACGCACGGGGAAACCGGCGCGTGCGCCGCCATCGTCGGTCATGGAGCCGCCTCTCTCCCATAGCTCCGAGACGGCGTCCGTCCACTGCGGTATGCGGGCGTACAGCGCCACGCGCAACCCGTCGTCGGAACGCACGATGCGCAGCCGATGCGCCAGCTCCCCCAGCTGCGACGGTTCGAGCCCGCCGAGCACCTGCGGGACCATGCGACGGACGAACCCGATCGGAGAGCCGCCCTTCCGCTCCCCGATCTCCCGACGCAGATCGGCGAACAGCCCGCCATCCGTCGCGAATCCGAGGACGAGATCCTCCTTGGTCGGGAAATACCGGAACAGGGTGATCGCCGACACGCCCGCCTCGTCGGCGATACGCTGCGTGGTGACCGTGTCGTAGCCGTATTCGTCGAACAGCCGCAACGCGGTCTCGCGTATCGCCCTGCGCGTGGCGATCTTCTTGCGCCGCTGCCAACGGGCGCGCGCCACGGTCGCCTTCACCGAGACGCCGCGACGGCTCGTCCGATGCCGACCGTCCGCTGCGTCGGACGAGGCCGGCGCAGCGGCGTCGGAGACGGTACTGCCGTGCGACGTCGCATCGTCACCCGCCATCGCGTCAACAGGCATGGCCATCCTCCTCGAACCTCGCGCCTCACCGGTGGAACATCACCCATGGTACCGCGGAAGAAACGTTGCAGCCGGATCCTCCCAAGGCGGGTATGCCGTGGCCCGTGGCCGTCGACCCGCGCGTACACTGGGCCGCATGTGCAGAAGATTCGCGCTGGATCTGGATTGGGACGCGGTGGCCCGGTGGCTCGACGTCGACGAGGACGGCATCCGCCGCGACCGGTTGCCGCAGCCCTCGTACAACATCGCCCCCATGCAGACCATCGGCGTCGTCGCGCAGGACCGCGACGGGCGGCGGCACCTGACCGGCGCCCACTGGACGCTCGTCCCCCGGTGGAGCCAAAGCAAGACGCTCCCCTACCCCACATACAACGCACGCGTCGAATCCATCCACGTCAAACCCACGTTCGCCGAATCCACGCGTTCCATGCGTTGTGTCATCCCCGCAAGCGGCTACTACGAGTGGAAGGGCAAACGCCCGTTCTATTTCCATGCGGAGGGCGGGAAACCATTGGCGATGGCCGGACTGTACTCGTGGTGGCGCGCCTCCGACGCCTCGCCATGGCAGTTGACCGCCACGATCGTCACCTGCCCGGCCGTGGACGGTCCGGCGAGTGTGCATGACCGCATGCCGTTGCTCGTACCGGACGGCATGACCGCGGCATGGCTGGACCGTGCGACCGACGGCGTGCGGCTTATCGACCCGTTGCGGAGGCAAGGGACCGAACTGTCACGCCGCCTGGCGTTCCACGAGGTCGCGCCGCTGCCGGCGAGCGGGAACGGACGCCGTCTCATCCGGCCGGTCGAGCGCACGGACCCGATCAGGCTGCTCTGATCCCGTCGCCCCGCACGACGACGTCATTCCCCCGCGGCCTGCCCGTCGCCATCATCGCGGAACCAGCCGGACCAGTCGACCACGGCCTCGACGTTGTTGCCATCCGGATCGAGGACGAACGCCGAATAGTATCCCGGATGGTAGGGGCGCGGACCGGGAGCCCCGTTGTCCCGGCCGCCCGCGGCGATCGCGGCCTCATGGAACGCGCGTACGGCATCGCGGTCGGGCGCGAGAAAGGCGATATGCGTGACCGGCGACGCCCCACCCGTCGCTTCCGTCATCGGCGACACGTAGAAATCCGAATGCGGGGTGCCGTCATCCACGCCGAATCCCAATGTGGGTTCATGATGGGCCTTGACGACATACCCCAAAGGCGCGAGTGCCCGCGTGTAGAAATCGATGCTGCGGTTGACGTCGCGCACACGCAACGTGATGTGATCCAACATGACCGCCACTGTACGCCGCGCCCTGACGGAACGGACGCGTGAAGGTCGTGCGACATGTGAACGGCCCCCGTCCCATTCCGGCGATCCCGGAAAACCCGGGGAGGAATCAGGGGATTCCCCGATGGATGGATCCGCCGCACGATGGGAGAATGGGACGGTTGCGACACATGGAATCCGTACATGCATCAAGGAGCGAAGAGAAAACATGAGACTGATCGGCAATATCCTGTGGCTGGTGCTCGGCGGGCTCGCCATCGCGTTCGGATGGGCGGTCATCGGCGTGGTGCTGTGCGTCACGATCGTCGGCATCCCGTTGGGTCTTCAGGCGTTCAAGATGGCCGGGCTCACGCTCACCCCGTTCGGCAAGACCGTGCGCTACGGCGGCGGCCTCGGCTCCACGCTCGCGAACATCATCTGGGTGGTGCTCGCCGGAATCTGGATGGCGCTCGGCTACATCGTCGCCGGACTCGCCAACTGCGTGACCATCATCGGCATCCCGTTCGGCATCCAATCGTTCAAGATGGCGAAACTCGCCCTCTGGCCGTTCGGCGCGCAGATCCAGGACCTGTGAACCATCCCGTCCGCCCCGCTCTGGCGGGGCGCGGCATGGCCGTCGACTACCATGGATGAAAGAAGTCGGAACATCGCCGAACACCGGTAGAGCCAAAGGAGCCTCGCATGTACGTCGTTCTGGAATCCTTCGCATACAGCTGAGAGCCGGGTGCCCTCACCCGTCCCCTCACGTCACGGCATCACGGCCGGAAACCATATGGCCGTGATATGCTTCCATGCGAACATTCCGAACATCGTCCATGAACGGTGCACCGCCATCCATCACGCAGTCCGCCGATCGGTCCATCGGCAAGGCCATCACACCGAAGATGACCTGCGATGGACGATCGATATGGTCATCGACGGCGATGATCCGTGCACCGGTCATGGCGCATCATGAAACGAGACCCACCATGAACGCCGACGACCGCCCGAACCCGATTCACGCACAATCCCCCGATCCCCATACCAACGCGACCACCCCGGCCACCATGGACGCACCCGCGAACGAATCGTCCCAACGCGCCCGCCCGCTCTGGAGGATCCCCGCATACCGATGTTGGTTCGCCGCCGACACCGCCGACGTGGTCGCCGTCAGCCTGCGCACGTTCGCCATACCGTTGATCGGCCTCGCCCTGTCCGGCTCGCCGTTCATTGCCGGACTGCTCGTCACCATCGAATCGGCGGTCGGATTGACGCTCATGTCCGTCGGCGGGGCGCTCGCCGACCGTCACGACCGGCGGCGGCTGATGATCCTGCTCGGTCTGACCGGCGCCGGCCTGTCCGTCGCGGTGACGGCCGGTCTCGCCACCGGGACGATGCGCACGACGACGTTCGCCGTGACGGTCATCCTGTTCGCGGTGATGAACGGTTTGCTCGGGCCATCGAACGACGCGATGCTCAAATCCCTGGTGCCGATGGACCGGTTCGCGAAGGCGCAGGCCATCCGCGAGGCGCGAGAGTCATGCGTCGAACTGTCCGGCGGCGCGATCGGCGGACTCCTGTACCGGATCGCCGGATGGATGCTGTTCCTCGCCTCGGCGCTGCTGTACCTGACCTCCGTGTTCGCCTCGCTGGCGTTGCCGAAACGAAACGACGACGGCGCTGACGGGGCAGACGGGGCCGTCGTCGTTTCTTCCCCAGACGTTGCCAAGCCGTCGTTCCTCTCCCAGTTCGTCGACGGCTGGCGGTGGACGCTGACCCGCAGGACCGTGGTCGCGGCGATCGCGCAGGGTGCGGTCATGAACGTCGCCTGTTATGGGAGCATCATCGGTGTGCAGATCATGTTGGCGGAACGCGGCACGGATGCGGCGCTCATCGGGCTCGTCGGCACCGCCACCGGCGTCGCCGCGCTGATCGGCTCGTTCGCCGCCGGATGGTTGGTCGAGCATGTGCCGACCGGCCGGCTCATCATCCTCACGTTCGCCGTGTTCACGTTCGCGATGCTGCCGCTCGTGTTCACCGACTCGTATGTTGCGGCGGTCACATGCATGACCATGGCGTCGGTGCTGTTCCCGGCGTTGAACGCGGGTGAACTCGGGTTCATCTTCGGGCGCACGCCGGACGACATGCAGGGCAGGGTGTCCACCGTGTTCGAGACGACGGTCGGCGTGCCGGGCGCATTGGCTCCCGCATTGGTCGGATGGCTGCTGCAGACGCCGGGATTCGGCTTCCACGCGGTCATGCTGCTCGTCGTCCTGTGCGCCTCCGCCGGACTGCTGCTCGCCTGCCTCACCCCGACGCGGCGCATCCCGCTGCCCCCGCAATGGGAGCAGGTCGAGCTGTAGCGGAAAGACCGCCGCTTCCACCGGTAATTGGTCATCTCGGGTTCGGGGCCCGGAGCCCCGGTCCTGATCGGTCCGCTTCGTGCGTTCGTATCAGTCGAGCCGGTTCGCGTCGATGATCCGGTCGTCGAGGAACCAGTAGTCGTGCGGGTCGCCGCGCAGCGCGGTGAACGGCACCGGCCGTACGCCGGCCGCCGCGGCCTTGTCGAGCAGGTAGCGGCGCACGATCCACGGGTATTCCAGCACGCCGGATTCGAGATCGATGATGCGTTGGATGGTTTCTCCGTCGACCCCGAAATCGACGCCGATCCGGTCGACGGTCAGGCCGAGCAGGGCCATGTTCTCCCGGAACTCCCGTTTGGTCGCCGCACGCTGTTCAGTGGTCAAGGACATGTCGCACTCCCCTGCCGTCATCGGATTTTCCAGGTTCCGATGATACGCCCGGCCTCGGCGATTCCGGATCCGTCCGCTCGATTTCACGAAGCATGCCGTTCACGGGGATACCATGGGCAATGACCGTCGTTCCGGGAAGTGCGTATTCCCGACATGGCGGCATCGGATGCGAACCCGTCGAACGAGGTGCCCATGAATCCGTCACCGTCCCCATTCATCCCGCAATCCACACGTCTTACGCAGGGTTTCCATGACTGGCCGATAGCGGCCCGGCCGTACGATCCGCAACCGGCGTTGCGGCGTCACGACCGCGCCGTGCTCGTCGGCATGGCCGTCGTCATCGCGTCGGCCATGATACTGATCGCGTTGGTCGTTCTCCTTGGAACGTCCGTGCCGGAAGCGATCTATGTGATTCTGGGGATCGTCCTGTTCACCGCGGTCATCGTCACCCTGGAGGACGTGTATGAGGATCTGCGACAACGTCGGCTGCCCGCCGAACCGGGGCTCATGGTCACCGGCGCCATGATCGGACGGGCATACGCGGGTCTCCCCTTGCGTCGTCTCGCGCTGTCCACTCCGATCATCACGCATGACCCGTTCAACACCGACGGATTCGACTACTTCACGCACTACCAGGTTTGCACCAATGATGTGTTCATCCTCCGGTTCGCGCCGACCATGCGGATCCACCGGTACGTGCTCTACTGGAGTGAACATGATCCCGATTGGACGGATGCGCTTCCCGGAAGATGCCGGATGGGCGACTACGCGAAGCCCACGCCGCGGGCTTTGCGGTTGTCGCAACGGTTCATGAGACGGCTGGCATGCAATCGGAACATCGATTCGCGCATGCGTCCCTGCATGCTGGAAGTGTATGGGAACCGGGCGAGACTCGTGTTGCCATCGAATGCGCCCGAATTGGAGACCGGCGCGCAGGACCCGAACATCGGCCCACGCATCGACGGCGTCGCCGTACTTGCGGACACGTTCCGGCATGGTTCATGACCGATCCCGATGGGAGCGTGCCGATGCCCCCGATGCTCCCGCCCGTGCAAGACGGAATGGGAGATACAATGCCCTCTCGTGATGGAACGCAAAACGCATGAACGATCGAAGACGACGACGGCCTCCGGCGACGGATCGGGACTCGGCACAAGGCCGATAGGACGGCTGGTGGTGTCGCTGGCGATCCCGGCCGTGGTGGCGCAGGCGTGCACTGCGCTGTATACGATCGTCGATCGTCTCTTCCTTGCGCACATCCCCGGCGTGGGCGATCTCGCGATGACCGGCGTGGGAGTGTGCTTCCCGATCACGCTCGCCGTGTCCGCGTTCGCGTTGCTCATCGGCATGGGCGGCGGCCCGCTCGCTTCGATCGAACTCGGACGCGGCGACCTCGACAAGGCGGAACGGTACCTCGGCGCGTCGGTGGCGGCGATCATCGCGATCGCCATCATATTGTCCATACTGCTCCAGATCTTCAAGACGCCCATCCTCGTCCTGTTCGGCGCGAGCGACGCGACGCTGCCATATGCCTCCGATTTCCTCGCGATCTACCTGTCGGGCACGCTGTTCGTGCAGTTGTCGTTGGGGCTCAACACGTTCATCACCGCGCAGGGGCGCGCGTTTGTGGCGATGACGTCGGTGATCATCGGGGCGTTGAGTTCGCTGGCCCTCGACCCGCTGTTCATCTTCACGTTCGGCATGGGAGTGCGTGGCGCCGCGCTGGCGAACGTCATCGCACAAGGCCTGTCCGCCGCGTGGATAATCCGGTTCCTTGCCTCGCCGGACAGTGCGATACGGCTCCGCTTGCACAGCATCCGGCCGACGCGGATGCTCGGCCCCATCCTGTTCCTCGGCGTCTCCCCGTTCATCATGCAGATCACCGAATCCGTGATCCAGGTGGTGTTCAACTCGTCGTTGCAGCATTACGGCGGCGACGTCTATGTGGGCGCGATGACCATCATGACGAGCCTCATGCAGCTGATCTTCGTGTTCTCGCAAGGCATCTCGCAAGGCCTGCAGCCGATCATCGGATACAACTACGGTGCGGGATCGTACGGACGCGTACGGCGTGCGTATTCCGGCACGATGATCGCGCAGGTGGCGATCAACTGCACGATGACGACGTTGCTGGCGCTCTTCCCCGGTGCCGTGGCCTCGCTGTTCACGTCGGACGCGGCGATCATCGACGTGGTGTCGCGCACGCTGCCGTACTTCGTATGCGGCATGGGCGTGTTCGGAATCCAGAACGTGGTCCAGTGCGCGTTCGTGGGCATGGGGCAGGCGAAGCCGTCATTGTTCCTGGCGATCTTCCGCAAACTGATCCTGCTGGTGCCGTTGGCGCTGATCCTGCCTCGGCTTGGATTCGGCACGATCGGTGTGTTCGTCGCCGAGCCGGTTTCGGACGCGACTTCGGCGATCGTGGCGGGACTGCTGTTCACCTGGTACGCGAACCGTCTGCTGCCAAAAACGGAGCGTTCGGCGGATGCCGTCAGCCGGTGACGATTCGGATGCCCGCCTCGAACATCATGACAATCACCGTGTCGTCTCCGCTCCTATGCCGTTTCGCATACCGCTCCATTCGTCGGCGGTGATGATGCGGTAGACGCCGTCATACCGGCGGTTGATGAGCGGATAGTAGTCCTGCTCCGATTCGCCGACGACATGAAGCCCGCACTTGGCCATCACGCGGCCGGACTGCGGGTTCTGCGCGTAATGCCCGCCCCACACCGCGTCCTTGCGCAACGTGTCGAACGCGTATTCGAGAACCGCACGCAACGCCTCGGGCATGTATCCCCTGCCCCAGAACGGACGTCCGATCCAGTAGCCGAGTTCCAGCGCGTTATCGTTCAGATACCGGCTGTAGCGGGCTTCGAGCTCCGGATCGCCCGTGACGACGTCGGCGGTGTAGTGGCTGACGGGTTTGAGCGCGATGCTGCCCACCGGCGCGTCGGCGTCGGTTTCGTTGTCCGCGGTTTCATCGCCGTCCCTGATGGTGATGGCCCAGTTGTTCTCGACGGCGAGGATGTTCCTGATGTCGTTCATGCTGCCTTCGACGCTGGTATGCGGCGGCCACCCGCAGCGCAGCCCGATCTGCGGGTCCGAGGCGTACCGGAACAGCGAGGCGGCCTCGGCGGCGTCGCCGATCCTCCACGGTCGCAACACCAGCCGTTCGGTCTCGATTCTGTCCATGATGTACCTCTCGTCACCCGTCATACATATGCGTCCGGCATGAATCCGATACGAATCCGCCGGACGCGTTCACCCTACCGCATGCGCGCGAGTCATACCGGCATATGCACGCCGTATCGTGCATGAATCGGCGATGGTCACCGCAGTCGCTCCGCCACCATGAAATGCTCCAGCACGACCATGGTGCCGTTGTTCGCGGCATCTATCACAATTCGTTGAGGTGGCCTTCCGAAATCAAGTCCTTGTTGAACGGCTCGCTCGGATCACAAGGGCGCACGATTCGGGAGAACATGGCGACAAGCGCGGAGTAGTCCCTGTCTTCAGCAGCCAAGCGGCTTGCATTGTCGTTCTCTTCCCCACTGACTCGTCGCCAATCGAGATCGTATCCTGCAGCATGGCAGAGCAGAGTCCACATCGCGCGTTGGGTACGGCCGTTCCCTTCGCGGAAGGGGTGGACGAAATTGTAATTGTCGTAATGGTATGCCAATCGTTCCACGAACATCGTCTCCCCCATGCCCTTAAGCATATGGTCGCGCTCCAGTTCTCCCTGTGACCACGCTATGCCCATCTCGATGTTCGTGGAAGGCAGGAAGAAATCGGAGCCCTCGATGTTCTTACGAATCTCCACAGTCCGTATATGCCCAGCCCATGCATAGACATCCTGGAACAGTAGATGATGAAGAAGCCTGAGTTCATCCAGATTGCCATCGCAAACCTTTGGCGGATTGGAGAACAACTGCAGCATGCGGGCCCCAACCAGTTCGCCTTCCGCTTGCTTCAGCTCATCCCAAGTTCTGGCACCGGGAAGATTGGCGAGGATGCCGGTATCCTGATCGATATACGGGTCAACGAATTCAGACGGCATGAAGCTCCTCGGAGCGGTTGCCGACGTTATGATCGTTGCGACGCCATGCACGTTGCATGAGCTGTTGGATGCTCATATTCCCCCGGGCGAATTCGCTCGCGTCGTTACGGAACTCATCGGACACATAGGCCCCCTCCATCTCACCGGAATGGATGGCCTCTTCGACTGCACGCTTACGATCCATAATGCGCTCCTTCAGCCAGATGGAATCTTTCCAATACATTGTAGAAGACTCACCCATCTCTTCCCCGCAATCGTCGGGAAAAGATGAATCCCATACCCTCATCGGACTACCGCAGTCGCTCCGCCACCGTGAAATGCTCCAGCACGACCATGCTGCCGTCGTCCACGACGAAATCCGGGTCGGCGAACCAGTCGCGGTATTCCCCTGAATTCCAGAAGGATTCGTGCGTGCGACGCCATTGCTCGACGGTGACGTCGCCCTCGCCTTCGTCGACGGCCTGCCGGTCGGTGACGCTTCCCAGCGGGACGGTCTCGACCTCCGTGGTCTCCAATACGGCCACGGGACGATTGGCGGAATCCACCAGTATGGAACGGCCGCCGACGTGCGGCAACGGTTCGTCGTCTTCCGCATAGTCCATCAGCAACGCGGCCGTGGCGGTTTTCGCCCCGGAGAGGATGAGCACGACGAGACGGTCGCGCTCCGGTCCCGGAAAGCCGAATTCCGCCTTCGGCAGTCGCGCGATGGATTCGGCATCAAGGTGTTCGGTCATCGGCATGGTTCAGACCGTAGTGCCACCGGTGGCGTTGTCGCCCGCGGCGGAGTCGGGAGCGACAACGCCACGTTTACCGTGTCCGCTATGCGCCGCGGCGGGCTTGGACCTCACCTTGGCGGTGAAATGCTCCGATTCGATTCTCCATACCGTGACGCTTCTCACCTGCGCGTCGGTGAACTCCACATGCGGCATGCGCGCCTGATGCGCCATCAGCAACCGCAGTCCGTGTCGACGCGAGTCGAGATCGTCGACGATGGAGGCGACGCCCTCGCCCACGATCGATTTGAACGATTCACCCCAGCCGCACGCCGTGCGTCCCGCGACGATCTCGCAGTCCGTGCGCATGGAGAATGCGACCGGCAGACGGTTGCCGGCGGCGCGGATCGCGTCGATCTTGCGGCCGCGCGCGGCCGAATGCATCCACAGGACAAGACGGCCGCAAATCGCGATTCGCATCCCTATTTCACATCGGCGCGACGCACCACAAGGACACCGATCGCATAGAGGACCACCGCCCAGGCGAGCAGCAGCAGACCGGACTGCCACCAAGTCGGGTCGAAGCCGCCCGAGGTCGCGACCGAGGCAACCGCGTCGGCCGCGGATGAACCAGTGCCGGAACCCGAGCCGGCACCCGCGGCCCCGCCACCAGTGGCACCCATCAGCGCGACCGTCGCGCCCGTGACATCGACGCCACCGGCCAGGAACGTCGTCGCCGCCTGACTGGGCAGGCACGCTGCGACGGACTTGATCCACGCGAACCGGTCGCCGGCGAGCGAAACCAGAGACAATACCGAAGGCGCGATCATGACGATGCCGATGAGCGCGAACACGCCACCCACCGTGGAACGGCACAACCCACCCAAGCCCAACGCCATGACGGCCGTGACCGCCAGCACGCACGCGCCGCCAAACACGGTGACCCACGGCAGCAGCCGCTCGGAATCATCCAACGTCCCCATGCCACCGGCCGATGTGGCGAACAGCGCGTACGTGACACCCCACGACAACAGCAACCCCGCCAGCGCGGACAGGAACGACAATGCCGCGGCCACGGCGGCCTTCGCGTTCATGAACAGCACACGATGCGGATCGGTGACGAACGACATCTGCACGGTGCGGGTCGTGTATTCGCTGGTGACGGTCATGACGCCGAGGATGCCGGTGACGATCATGCAGGTGACGGTGAAGCCGCCCACCGACAACCACATGAGGCTCGCGGGTAATTCCACCGGATGCGCGAGCGCCTTGCCGGTGCCGGGATCCATGCCGGCGATGAGCGTCATCGACCATGCGGACAGCGCGGCGCCGGCCGGCAGCAACACGAGGTTGAGGACGAGCAGCACGATGGTGGACCGGATGCTCAACGCTTTGACGATTTCGCTGCGGAACACGCCCCATGCGTTGAGGCGTGCGCCGCCGGTCCGCGTGGATGCGCGAGCGCGCCGCGCACCGTCCCGTCCCGCTTGTCCGACGGTTCGCATGTCCGACCGCGTCCCCGACCGTCCGCGTCCTTTCGACGCGTGCGCTCCCCTGCTCATCGCGTCACCTCCTGCGGACGGTTCTGGACGTTCCCTTGCGGACGGTTCTCTATGGCGACGTTCCTCCCGTCCGGTACCGTCGACGCGTATTCGACCGCGGTGTGCGTCAACGCCATGTACGCCTCCTCGAGCGAGGCGCGCTCCTCGAGGAACTGGTAGATGACGAGTCCGGCGCGTGCGAACACGTCGGCCGTGGCTTTGAGGTCGGCGCCGACGATGCGGAACGCCTGCCCTTCCGCCGGGTCGCCTGCGGCGCGCGCCGCAGGCATCACGCTCACACCGGCCGCATGCGCGAAGATGGCGTACAGCTTGGCCGGATCCGGGGTGACGACGCGAATCGAATGCCGCGAATGTTCGGCGACGAACGCGTTCACGGTGGTGGTTTCGAGGATGCGCCCCTGTCCGATGATGACGAGATCGTCGGCCGTGAGGGCCACTTCGCTCATGAGATGGGAGCTGAGCAGCACGGCCCGCCCCTGTGAAGCGTAGTACCGGCACAGTTCGCGCACCCATTTGACGCCTTCGGGATCGAGCCCGTTGACGGGTTCATCGAGGACGAGATTGTGAGGGTCGCCGAGGAGCGCCGCCGCGATGGACAGACGCTGACTCATGCCAAGCGAGAACTGACCGGCGGGACGTTGCCTCACCGCGGCGAGTCCGGTCATGTCGATGATCTCATCGACACGTTTGCGGCCGATGCCGTTGGTGAGGGCGAGCGCACGCAGGTGCGCGTAGGCGGATCGTCCGGGATGGGCCGATTTGGCGTCGAGTACGGCTCCGACGACTCTCATCGGCGCCTCGATGCGTCCGATGGGCCGTCCGTCGATGAGCGCACTGCCTTCGTCGGGGCGGATCAGGCCGAGAGCGGCGCGCATTGTGGTGGATTTTCCGGCTCCATTCGGTCCAAGGAATCCGGTGACTTTGCCGTCTTCGGCGGTGAAGGTGACGTGGTCAATGGCTTTGCGCGCGCCGCCTGCCGCACCACGCCGAGCAGCCGAACCGGGTACCGTTCCGCCGCGCCCTGCCTGCGTACCGCGCGCCCCTCCGCCGCGTGTCCTTCCGAATGATTTGGTGAGCCCCTGTATCTCGATCATTGCGCTCCTTCCTTGGATGCCGAGCGGATGATTTCCAGCCTACCGCGGATTGACGCGCCTCGCCGAATCGTCAATCCATGCGTCTCCCACCTCACCGAACCGCATCGCGTTCCCGCTTATCTCCAACGGACACGGAACCTCATCCTCAAGGATGAGGCGCGTATTCATCCTCGTGGCCGATGGAGATTCCGCGTGGCCGGGAAGACCATGGATGCAAGCAGTCGGCAGCGTCGTGTGACGCGCGGTCCGTGGAGACAAGACATCCTTGGTCTTGACCTTGACCTCCGGGACCGCCTTTCATGGAAGGTGAATCATGCCAGCTATATCGGCGACGAATCTCTCGATCGGATACAGGAACTCCCCGATCGTCAGCGACATCAACCTGCAATTACGTACGGGCAGGATCATCTGCCTGCTCGGGGCGAACGGTGCGGGCAAGACCACGCTGATGAAGACGCTGCTCGGGCGGATCAAGCCCGTGAGCGGGAACATCACGTACACCGGGACGAATATCAACGAGATGTCCGCAGCGATAGACCACCCCAGTTTCTTTCCCTACCTGAGCGGCAGACGGAACGTCGAGGTGGCCTCCGCGTTCTGGGGTCTGGACGTGGACCCGAAGACGGCGTTGGACGCTGTCGGCATCGACCGCGCGGCGCATGGACGGAAGGCGAAGGACTATTCGACGGGCATGAAGGAACGTCTGGAGCTCTGCCTCGCCCTCGTACCGCATCCGAGATTCCTGTTCCTTGACGAGCCGCAGAACGGCTTGGACCCCGATGGCATCGCCTCCTTGTCCGAAACGCTTCGCGCCTATCGGGATAAGGGGAACTGCGTCGTCATCTCAACGCATCTGCTCCATGAGATCCAGGGAGTCCCGGACGAATGCATCATGATCCGCCATGGCCGGGCCGTGCAGGTCACGGATCTGACCGGAGTGAACCTCGCGGAACTGTATTACGGGAGGCATGAGTCGTGAGCGCCGTTTCTCCCATTCGCGCGTTGGTCGCCTATTACTGGAATGCATGGTATTCCCTCGCCGCGGCGTTCGGTGCGGTGGCGTCCCTTCTGCTGGGCGCGTGGATCTCAGGCGCGGCGAACGGAACCCCGATAACCGGAGGATATTGCATCTATTTCACCGGCACCCAGCCGCTGATCTGCCTCACGTTGCTCTTCGCATGCGATGACAGGGTCGCGAAAGCGCACTACGGGGGTCTGCCGCGTCACGTGTATCGCGCGTGGACGCCATGCTCGCTCAGGACCATGTTCCGGGCTCTGCTCCTGACCGCCGTGAACCTGATGAGCGTATTGTGCTTCGACGTCATCATGGTCCTGACGGGTACCGGAATGCACCCGCATCTGACCACCGTCCTGTACTTCGTCGTGCTGCAGAGCCTTGCGACTTCCCTGATCTACTCGATCATCGAGATCATCACCGATCCCAGGATCGCCGGGGTCATCTCGGGTGTCCTTTGCTATGTCTGGGTTCTTCTGCCGGGCGACCTTCCCGATTATGCGACGCCCTACGTCGCGAACGTCCTGCGAACCGTCGGATTGAATCTGAACGGCACTATGATGTCGCCGGCGGAAACGGCGAACAGATCGCCTATAGGTCCTGTGATGGTCGTCGTCCCGATTGTGACGCTTTTGGCCGCCTATGTGCTGCTGAGCTGGTTCCGTTGCAAAGGAGCGGACAAGAAATGAAATCCCTGATCCGTATCGAGCGTGTGGCGTTGATCCGCTGGTCGACGCTCGCCTTCATGGCCGTGCTTTTCCTCCCGCTGCTTTTCTTCCGTTACGGGAACACAGGCGCGGTGGCGCAGTCGGCGATGGTGATGGCGCTTCCCATAGCCACGGCCGGTCTCGTCTTCTCCCATGCGAGGGTGCCCTCTTCGTATCGTTCCTTCAGCATCCACGATCGGCTTCTGCTTCGCTTTACCTTGGAGTCGCTGTCGCTCGGCGTCGTGGTCAACGTCTGCCTGACTTTGCTGTATGGATTCGCCATCGGGTTTGCCGTCAATGAGCGGCCTCTCTCACCGCATACCGTTGTGATGCTTGCGTTCGCCGCCGTCGTTCTTTCCCTTGCATGCTTCGCCCTGCGACTCTGGGCTAGTCCCCTCGTCGCATGGAACGTCGTCGCCTTCTTCGTCGTCGCCGGGCTTACGGTGAGCTCCGGCATGTTCGAAGACGCGCCGATGCTGTACGCCGTCATACCGACCACATGGGCATTACACGGAACGGGATTCGCCGGTTATGTGATTCCGGTCGGCGTCACCGTCGCCGCGATAAGCGCATGGCTGCTGCTCAAGGCGGTGAGACGCATCTAGTGCCGAATCATCGACCAGAACGTTCTACTTCTGCAATCTGCAGTAGAGCGTTCTGGTTGGGCCGGCAGGATTCGGACCTATGACAATCCGTTACCCATTGGGCTGCGGTTCGTGTTCGAGTGCGAGTTTCATTTTGCTGTTGTCCATCAACCACGCATGCAGGTCGCGATCCAGTATCATCGCCAAGTCGAAGCATGCCTGTACCGCTTCCATCAACGTGATGCGCCGGTTCTCACCGGGCAGCGGGATGCCGTTGACGAGCGGCTCGTGATGGGCGACCCTGTTGCGCAGGGCGTGCACCGTCTTGACGATGTCCAGCGCGTAGCGTCTTGTCCAACGTTCTCCCATCGCACGCGCATACTGGCGCCCATTGGAAAACGTCTTGTCAAGCCCCTTGCGCCAGAAGTCGTTCTCGTAGTCGGCGCGCCTCTGGTCCGGCCACTTCGTATGGATCGTGCCTCCGTCCTCCAGAAGGTTGCGCCAGAAGCCGAACGTCAATGAGGCAACGAGATGACCGTGCGTATGAATTCCGCGCTGTTGCGGCGTGAGATGGTTCCATGCCTCGCGGATCTGGTATTGGGTACGGTCGTCGAAGTTGAGACCCGCCATGTACCAGTCTTCGGTGCCTGTCTGTTCCGAGGAAATGAGGGACAGCCGCCGGTCCATGTGGTTGCGCAGGGCGACTTCGAGGATGGCGATGTCTCCCATGCAGGCGCTGGCCATGTCGTGATCCCACAGGTACAGTCGCAGCGCCGGGCATGAGCGCCGCTGGGCTTCGGAGTCGTAGGATGCGAGCCGTTCGTCGGTGATGCACGCGCGCAACGCCCTCTCCTGCGGGCTGCCCTTGCGAGGGGTTTGCGAGAGGAAATCAGGCGCTGGGTTTGACTGTCGGCTCATAACCCATTATCATATTCCATGAATTCCCCCAATGGGCCTCTCCGGACGGTCTTCGACTCAGCCGTGATGCACTGGGGGTTCTCTTTTTTCGAGAGCGTCATCGGTGGGGTTTGTCACCCTAAGATGACAGATCTTGTTTGTCTCTCGACTTCCGGGCTTCTTTCCATGAAGGTATGAGTCATACGTCGGAAACGGCGTGATCAACCTTTACGGAAAGGGGCTGGCGTGGCAATCCAAAATCCGAATACGCCCATTGCGGCAGGCCATTGGCAACGAGATGACGGTCTGCAACCGGTCAAGTCGATGTCGGTTCAGGCGTGTGGGCTGGTCAAGCGTGTGGCTTCCGCTGATGGTTCCAGTCCGAGTGTGATTCTCAATGGTGTCTCGTTGGATATTCCCGGTGCCGGGTTGACGGCGATCGTCGGGCCTTCGGGAGCGGGCAAGACCTCTCTGTTGTACGTGTTGTCAGGTTTGGACAGGCCCGACTCGGGTCGGGTCGTCATCGGCGGCACCGACATCTACGCGTTGGACGAGGAGCGTCGTTCGCGGTTCATACGCGGGCATATCGGTTTCGTGTTCCAGCAGTACAACCTCGTGCCGTATCTGACGGTCAAGGAGAACGTGATGCTGCCGCTCTCGCTCGCCCATCGCAAGGCCGATTACGTCCGGGTCACGCAGCTGCTGTCCCGGTTCGGCCTGCGCCGGAGGGCGAGGACCGTGGTGAGCGCCCTGTCCGGTGGAGAGCAGCAGCGCGTGGCCCTGTGCCGGGCCCTGCTCTTGCGTCCGTCGGTGGTGTTCGCCGACGAGCCCACCGGCGCGCTCGACACCGCGAACAGCGAGCTCGTGCTGCAAGTGCTGCGCGAGCTGGCGGATTCGGGTTCCAGCGTGGTCATGGTCACGCATGACACGGACGCCGCCGCCCTGGCCGACCGCGTGGTCTTCCTGCGTGACGGCGGGATCACCCACGTCGAGGGCAGGCTGACCGCCGGGCAGATCGTCGAGGGCATGCGCCGCACGTTCGAGCCGGCCATGTCGCAGCACGGCCGGGAGGCTCGTCGTGGGTAGGTATGTGCTTCGCGTGTTCCGTGACGATCTCGCGGGTTGGGTGCCCGCGATCATGGTGATCGCGGTGGTGACCACGCTGGTGGGCGTGTGCATGAACCAGTTCGTGTGGACCTCGTCGCCGTCGTTCGCGTCGGCCGCCCGGCTGGCGGGTTTGGATCTGGCCGAGTTCGCCATGGTGTCGGTCACGATCTATGTCGTGGTGGCGTTGCTCGCGTTCTTCTCGCTGACGGTGGTCGGTTCGGCCACGGTCGACCGCATCCGCGGCACGTTCGCGCAATGGCGTCTCATGGGTGCCAGCCCGAGCCAGGTGCGTGCGGGCATGTGGATGCTCGTGGGCGTGGCGAGCCTCACTGGTTCGCTGCTCGGCTCGCTGATCGCGATGCCGGCCAGCCTGCTCGCGGTCCCCGAGTTCGACGCGATGGCCGCGGAGAGCTTCGCCGGCGGGCTCGGCTCGTTCGTCCCTCCCGCGTTCACACCGTCCGCGACGGCATGGCTCGGCTCGCTACTGTTGGGCGTGGCCACGTGCATGCTGGGTGCGTTCGTGCCCTCGATGCGTGCGGCGAAGGTTCGTCCCATCGAGGCGATCCGCGGCGGGAACGCGCCGATCGGGCGGCGTGGATGGCGGCATTGGGCTCGTTGGGCGCTCGGACTGGTCGTCATGGCGGCGGCATTGGCATTGGCGTTCTCCGGCATGGGCATGCCGCGCGCCCACGCATTCGGACAGGAGGCCGGCCAGACGTTCAACAGCGCATTATGGGCCGGGATCATCGCGTCGTTCGGCATGTACGTCCTCGCCGGCGTGCTGGTCCCGATCCTGCTGGACGCGGGACGCGTCATATGCCGCCTGTGCGGGTCGGCGACCGGCGTGCTCGCGGCCCGCGCCGCCAAGGCGAAGACCGTGTTCAGCATGAACACCATCGCCCCGCTCGCACTGGCTCTGGGATTGTCCGCGACCCTGCTGACCTGCGCGCGGTCCTACGGGCGGATACTGACCCTGGGCGGCCATCCGACGAGCCTGAACTACGCGGACTCGCTGCTGATAATCGCGATGCTGTGCATCGTGTCCCTGGTCACGAGCCTGGCCGTCATCGCGTTGTCGAACCGCGGCATGGTCGCCGATCAGGCGCTGCTGCGCAGTATCGGCCTGTCGCCGCGCCGGGTGACGCGCATGATCCTGTGGCAGAGCCTGCAACTGGCCGTCGGCGCGGTCGTCCTCGCGCTCATCCCGGTCGCCGTCAGCTCGCTCGTGCTCACCACACGCTCCATCACGCTCGTCGGCGTGCCGGTGGTCGAAATCCCGTGGGCCAGTGTGATCGGCGCGGGAGCGGCCTGCTGGCTGGCGTTGTTCCTCATCCAGTACATGCAGATTCGCCCCGCGCTGCGTCGTAGCGTGGCAAATGCGATCAGGAGCCGTTGACATGCAATCACATCAACGCAACGATTCGGTTATCGGCTTCCTGCTGCTCGGCCTGTTCCTGTCTCTGCCCGGCGTGCTGATTGCGTGGATCATCGGCCGCGACGGGCACGGATGGGAGCATGGCGGCCGTGTCGTCGCATGGATCGGGGCGCTGTTCTCGCCGTTCGTATGGCTGGCCATCATCATCGTATTCACTGTGTTGTTCACCGGTTCGATCACGATGCTCAGCTGCCTGATGCCCGGCGCGGATTGTCTCGCCCAGTGAGCATGCCGATGACCCGACGAGGTGGCACAGTGGATCATATGGAACGGCAAACGGTGAATGTCGGCAGAATCACTGCCATAGCCATGCCATTATGCGTGCTCGCGGTCGAGGGCGCGATGCTCACGTGGGAACGCATGATCGGCGCCCCGTTGGACCCGATGTACATGCTCGCCAAGCAGACCGGCGGATTCGCGATGCTGCTGCTGTCCCTGCTCCTGTCATGCCTGACATTGGTGTTCCGCTACCGGATCCCGTCCGTCACATTGGCGTCGCAGCTCATCCTGACCTTGATGCTGTCCTTCTGGCATGCGGACTCGATCCTGCTGGTCCAGCTGGTCGCGGCGTTCTACACATTCATGCGCACGGTCGGGGAACGCCGCATGTACATCGGGTCCCTCGCAACGACGCTGGTCGTGACCTTGGCGACGTTCATGTCATGGCCCGCCAGCCGTTTCCTCGGCGAATGGCCCGGCCGCATCCTCCTGCTCGCACTCGCCGGCGCGATCGCGCTGGCGCGCCGCGGCATGGTCCAAGCCAGGAACGCCACGGCAGCCGCCGGTCTGGAACACCGGCGCGCGCAAACCGCCGTCAAGCAGCGTGACGCCGCGGTGCGTCGTTCGCGCATCGCCGGACAGCTGCACGACAGTGTGGGCCACGGCCTGACCGCAATCATCGCTTTATCCGAAGGATTGACCGGCAAGACCGGCGACCCGCGCGTGGAGGAGGCTCTGAAAGGCATCAACGAGATCGCACGGGAAAGCCTGACGGACACGCGCAAAGCCGTACGCGCGTTAGCTGAAACCGAGGTGGACGGCGAAGACGAAGACCCCGCCAGGCTGGGCTCCCGGAACATGCACTCATGGGACGACATCCGTCCGATCCTCGCACACGCCCGCACGCTCGGCATCATCACCATATTCACCGAAACCGGCATCCGCGCCGACGACGAATCGCAGGCGAATCTCTGCTTCGACGTGACCCAAGAGGCCATCACCAACGCCATCCGTCACGGCAGGCACGTCACACATCTCAACGTCTCATGGAACCACCAGCCTCGGAACGGGGTCACCGTCACCGTCCACAACGACGGAGCCGGCGACGCGACACCAACCGCCACACCCGATGACGGCACCGGACTGGCCAGACTGTCACAGCGCGTGCGGGATGCCGGCGGCGTATTCGCCTATGGGCCAATAGATGGCACCGAATGGCAGGTCAAAGCGGTCATTCCCCCGACCGGGAAACAGCAGACTGAAAGGAAGGTCCAGCCATGATCCATGTGATGCTCGTGGATGACCAGAGACTGGCACGGCTCGGCTTCCAGCTCATGCTCGACGACGTGACCGGCATCACCGTCATCGCAGCGGCGGAGAACGGGCAATCCGCCATCGACACACTCAACCGGTTGGACGTTAATCACCAGGCGTTGCCCGACGTGATCCTCATGGACGTGCGCATGCCCGGCATGGACGGCATCGAAGCAACCCGACACATCACCAAGCACTGGCCCACCATCAGAATCCTCATCCTCACCACCTACGACGAAGACGACTACGCCTTCGGCGGACTCGACGCAGGAGCCAGCGGATTCCTACTGAAGGACGTCACCAAACGCGCCCTAGTGGAAGCGATTCGCTCCATCGCCAGCGGCGATGCGATCCTCACCCCACGTATCACCAGACAGGTGCTGGAACGAGGTCTCCCCCATCCCACGGGAGACCGACGGCAACAGGAGTTGCGCGCATCATTCGACGCGCTTACCCCGCGCCAACGTGAGATTTGCTCACTCATTGCCGAAGGACTCAGCAATGAGGAGATTGCCGGCAGACTCGTCATCGAATCCAATTCGGTCAAACGCGCAGTCAGCCGCATCCTTACGACCCTCGGGCTCAGGGATCGCACTCAGATTGCCGTCAGCTGGTACAAGGCCGGAGGGTTGTAGTTTTTTCGTCACCGTAAATCCCGAGGTAAAGGCGAAGGCCCATGCCGTTAGACATAAATGTCTCGTTTCTCCAGTATGAGGGAGGCGATGGCGATGATGATGAGGGTCAGGCCGATGGATGCGCCGATGCTGATGCACATGGTGGCGGGCGTGACGGGATCGACCGGGAACGAGGTGCCGATGCGGCTGGCGGCGGAGCCCATCATGGTGGCCCGGGTGAGGATGCCGTATGGCAGGAAGTATGCGGGAGTCAGGTGCAGGAGCAGGAGGAACGTGTCGGCGCCGGCCAGGACGAGTCCCATGGCGACGGGAGGGGCGAACGGCCGGATGAAGCAGGAGAATGCCGACTGGGCGGCGGCCACGGGCAGGCAGGCGATCATGGAGGCGAGCACGCTCCACCAGTATTCCAACGGCAGCATGCCGGGTAGTCCCGCGAGCTTGCCCACGAGGATCGCGGTGATGAGGAACACGGGTTGCATCAGTGCCGATAGCAGCCCTATGGCGAGGGTCTTGCCCGTCATGACGCCCCACGCGGGTGTTCCCGAGCTCATCAGGGTGTTCCAGTTGCCGCCCTTGTGTTCGACGCGCCAGACGAGCGAGGCGATGACGGCGATGCCGACCGCGTACATGGCCATACCGTAGAAACCTGTTGCGCGGGCCCACAGGAGATGCCAGCCGTCCGTGCCGAACCCTCCCGAGATGAGGGTCATGCCCGTGCCGGTCAACACCATGATCAGCGGGTAGAGTACGACGAAGATTCCTATGCGTGAGCCTTTGATCTTCGCCAATTCGCAGGCCATGAGACCTGCGAGGTTCGCGTGTTTCATGAACGGGCCTCCATTCGGTCGAATCGTGCGGTGATCCACAGGAACATCACGGCGGCAATCACGGCGAGTACGCCGACCGCGGCATACGAGGTGTCGTTCCAGACGAGCGATTCCCCTTGGTATCCGGCGGGCATGATCTTCGCGTACGCGCCCCACAGCGTCGGATAGGCGAGCCAGTCGGGGAACGCGCCGGCGAAGTTCGCCAGCAGGAACCCGATCAGGCCGATGCCGATGCCGGCAAGTTGGTTCTCCACGCGCGAGGCGATGAGGAGCTGCACGGCGAGCACGATCAGGCTAACGGTGGTCACGGCGACCGCGTAGCCGGCGAGTCTCAGCCAGGGCACCGGTCCGGTGACTCCGACGGCCAGAGCGAAACCGGTGGTGACCATGACAGCGAGCAGGGAGACGAGAATGACCGGTAGTCCGGTGGCGATAAATTTGATCCGGCACAACCGGCCCGGTGCCAGTCCCGCGGTGGATTGGAACAGCCACCCGTTGCCCAGATGCTCGATGTCGGCCTGACGGCTGGCGATGACCGCCAGCAGGATCGGCATGAGCATCGAGAACCCCGCTCCCATGCAGGCCGTGACCAGTTTCCATGCCGTGCCGTCCGTATCGGTGAGGTGTCTGGTCAGTCCGGCGCCGAGGCTTTCGAACATGGTGGCGCCGATGATGCCCACCGGCATCAGGATGTAGAGGGGCAGGACCTTGAGCCGGTGCATCTTGGCGTATTCGTTCATGATGGCCCGGCGCAGCATGCCTTCGTTCCTAGACTGCGGGGCCGCGGTGGCGGCATCGGGCGTGGCCGCGCCCGGGGTTGCGTGTCTCATAGGCTTCCCGCTCCCGTCAAACGCATGAAGATGTCCTCCAGGCTTTGTTCGCGGCGGCGCACCATGAAGATGCGTAGGCCCTGGCTCACGAACCATGCGATGATATCGGCGGTCGAGTCGTGAGAGCCGACGCCCGGTACGGCCAGTGTCCGGTCTTCGAGGGCGAGTCCGGTGTAGCCGCGTGATTCCAGCAGGGCCTTCGCCTTCGCCGGGTCGTCGGTTTCGACGAGCAGGTCGGGTGTGGCCTTGGAGAACAGTTGGGAGCGCGTGCCTTGGAACAGGAGACGTCCTCGTGACAGGATGCCGAGTGTGTCGCAGGTCCTGTCGATCTCGCCGAGCAGGTGGCTTGATACGATCACCGTGACGCCCTGATCGCGCAGACGTGCGAGCAGTTCACGGATCTCCTCGATGCCTGCCGGATCCAGCCCGTTGGTCGGCTCGTCCAGTATCAGCAGTTGCGGCGAGCGTGCGAGTGCCATGGCGATGCCGAGGCGTTGCTTCATGCCTAGCGAGTAGTTGCGTACGAGCTTGTCCATCTGGCTTTCCATGCGCACCGCGTGCACGGCCGTGTCGATCTGCCGGTTGCTCAGCGAGAGCAGGCGTTGGACGATGCGCATGTTCTCCTCGCCGGTCAGGTGTCCGTATCCGGGAGGCGATTCGATCAGCGAGCCGATGTGTGTCAACTGCTCGCCCCGGGTCCTGCGGTTCATGGGTCGTCTGTCGATGATGATGTCGCCTCCGGTGGGTTGGACCAAGGACAGGAGCATCTTCATCGTGGTGGATTTGCCCGAACCGTTCGGGCCGAGGAACCCGTACACGCTGCCGCGCGGCACGAGCAGGTTCAGATCGTCGACGACCGTGCGGTCGCCGTAGCGCTTCGTCAGATGATGGGCGGACACCATCGCGTCGGATGGAGACCCTTGCGGGGATTGTCGTTGGTTGCTCATGGCATCCATGATTCCCGGGATCCGCCGCCCCCGCCATTGGCCGGATGGACTATTCGCGTCCGGTGCCGCTAGTCGTTTCGGACTAGTCGAGTCGCTATCACCGGTCGTCGGCGGAGACAAGGCCGATGCGGTAGGCCAACACCGCGGCCTGGACGCGGTTGCATGAGCCGGTCTTGTCCAATACATGCCGCACATGCACGCGCACCGTGTTCTCGGCGATACGCAGACGGTCGGCGATCTGCCCGTTCGACAATCCCAAGCCGATCAGACGAAACACCTCCGTCTCCCGGTCGGTCAGGTCGAACGTCGCCACCGCACCCGTGACGTCCCTGTTGCCGGCATTGTCCTTCGTGCTCCCGTTCGAAAGGAAATGCCCCAGCAGACGCGCGGTCATGCGTGGGGACACGACCGCGTCACCGGCCTCGACGTGCCGTATCGCCGAGACGAGCTCGTCCAACGGTGCGTCCTTGAGCAGGAATCCCGATACCCCGGCCTCCATCGCGTCGATCACATACTCGTCCAACGCGAACGTGGTCAGCATCAGCACACGAGGCGCATCGTCCTTGAATTCCGCGCGGATTCGCCGGGTCGCCTCCACGCCGTCCATCACGGGCATGCGCACGTCCATCAACACCACATCCACCGGTGTGGATTCCAGAAACGCCAACGCCGCACCGCCGTCCTCGGCTTCACCGGTCACGTCGATGCCATCGACGGTCTCCAACAGCAGCTGCAATCCCATGCGGAACATCGGCTGGTCGTCCACAATCAATACGCGAATCGCCATCACTTCATCTCTCCCTGTCATGCGCATCGTCGAACGGCAGCACGGCGATCACCTCGAACCCGCCCCGAGGGCCCGGTCCGAACCGCAGCGTGCCGTCATAGGCATCAACCCGTTCCCGCATGCCGATCAGACCTCGACCGCCATCGGTGAAACCGCCGTCATGATGCGACTTCGGCCCGGCGCCGTCGTCATCCACATGGATGGTCAGGGCATCCCCGCCGTAATCCAACGTCACCTCGATGCGGGTCAACGACGGGCCGCCATGTTTGACTGCGTTCGTCAACGACTCCTGCACGATGCGATACGCCGCGGCATCCAATCCGGTAGGCAGAGTGCGACGTTCGCCCCGCACCGTCAATTCCACATCGACGCCACCCGTGCGGGCCCGGGCGACGAGAGCATCCAGATTCACAAGACTCGGCTGAGTCGAATCGTCGGTACTCGTATCGTCGTCGCGCAGCACGGTCAGCACCCGGCGGATGTCGGCCGTGGCCGCCCGCCCCGTACCGCTCACCATGCTCATCACCTTCCCGGCCTTCGCGGGGTCCGAATCGACCAGACGACCTGCGGCTTCCGCCATCACCGTCATCGACACCAACGAATGCGAGACCGCATCATGAATCTCACGTGCAATGCGCGTACGCTCTCCGACGACAGCCAGCCGCACACGTATATCCCGCTCACGTTCCAACCGCCGATTGCGTTCGCGCAAGGAACCGACCAGCAGACCCCAACCCCACACCCAGCCGATCAGCATCACCGCCAGCATCACCGCATCGCGCGACAGCCAGCCGGCACGCACCTGCCACGCCGCCACGACCCCCACGAAGCTAAGCGCCAATAACGCGGCGATCAACGCCTGCAGCCAGCGACTCCGGCTCGCCACGTTATACACGCCGAACACCACCATTACCGATGACGGCAACGGCGTCACCACACCATCGAACATATTGAGGGGCACGTCCGAACCGGGAACCGGAAGCGGGACAAACAGCACTTGAACGATAGCGAATCCCAACGAGACCAAAAACGACCCCAGCGGGAAACGCCGTCTCGCCAACCACGGTGCGCACATCCCGACCGCGCACACCAACCCGACAACACCCTTCAACGGAACACCGAAAGAAAACCACGGCAACACGAACGGCAAATCACACAACAGCACAACGCCCGTCACGAGCGCATCAAGCCAAGGAACATGGAAGGTCCTGACTGAAACACTGTTTATCGGATTTGTCTTCAAGTCCACGGACAACACGGTAGATGCACAACAATACAATCCCATTCATGGCGGAACGAAGTGTTGGCATGTGACATAGAAGTCGAATCCTGGATTAAGCGGGTTGCCCACTCATCAACCTGCGCATAATACGGGCGAATCCTGGCATGCCGGAATGTTCGAGCCGTTCCAGTTCTTCCTGCATGGTGCGCGGCGGATGCTTTTTCGATGCGACCAGTTCGGTCATGGCCTTGACCGCGCGCTCGGGATATGCCTCGGCGACGCCGGTCAGAAACGCGTCGGGGTGACGGGCGGATAATCCGATTTTGGCGAGTTGGTTCGCGGGGAAGTCCTTCAGATTGAAGGTGACGATCACATCCGCATCACCGTTATAGGCGGCGGCCGCCACATGCCGATCATCAGCGTCCGGCAACACGACCTCACCGGTCAGTTCCGGAATGGGAGAGACAAGATAATACGGCTTGATATTGCGGATGGTGGACAGATAGCGGTCGACCCAAGCAGAATCTTTGCCAAGGTCATCGACGAATGCCCGGCGGGCTTCTTCGAACACGTCGTCGGAGTATTCGGGGTCGAACAGGTGATGGTCGGCAAACGTGAGCAGCACATCCGTCAGCCAAGTGTGCGGGAAGATGTTCGCGTCAAGAAAAGCGACCACCAACTCAAATTCCTCTCGTTTCAGCTGTAACGAGCCAGATAGGTCGAGTAGTCGATGTCGTCTAATCCGCCTTGGCTGGCGGCCTCGCGCATGGTCTCCAATGCCTCATGGCCGTGGGATTCCGACTTGTCGCGGTAGGCGACGACCTGCGCGCGGGAAACCATGCGGTTGCCTTTCGCGCCGTAGCGTACGAACGGAATCTCTCCGGCGTCAAGTATGCGGGCGACGGTCTTCGCCGATACGCCGAGAATCTGAGCGGCTTCACCGGTGGTGATCATCTCGGCAGAATCTCCGCACGCGATGGCCGCGAACGCACGGCGCAGCTCCTCCGCGTCCAACGGGTATGCCTTGCCGTCGCCCGTGGTGATGTATGCGGATCCCTTGCCGATCTGGGAAATGGGGATTGCCTCGAATGTTGTCATGGCCACTCCTTTCCTGAAACCTCACGTACAGCCTATCCCGAATCAGACATTTCGACAATATCGGACATATCGGACAATTGGTCGATTGGAGACGAAATGGGCTACCCTGCGTGTGGAATGTTAATCTGCATTGAATGCCGTGCAGCCCAGACGATGAGGCGGACGCGGTTGGTTTGGCCGGTTTTCCTGAGGATGTTGCCGATGTGGGTTTTGACGGTGGACACACTGATGCCGAGGCTCACGGCGATCTGGTCGTTGGAGTCGCCTTGGATGATGCGGGCAAGGATGGCGTGTTCCCGGCCGGTGAAATCAGGGAGATCGTCGTTCCCGCTATCCGAGGTCTCGCTGTCGTCCGCGGATGCCGTTCGGCGTGCTTGTCGGACTGCTCGTCGGTTTACCGCTCGGTGTCACCGGCGTGAAAGCCCAGATCGGCGGCATGACCGGCCAATTCACCACGCAACTGCCATGGACGCAGATTGGCGTGCTCATTCTCGTCATCCTTATGGCGGCGCTCCTCGCCGCGGCTGTCCCCGTGCGCAATGCCACCCACATCCAACCCGCACAAGGCCTCACCAGCTGAAAGGATAAGATAAAGGAGATGGAACCATGATTACGGTGCCATCTCCCTCTCCCCTATGTCTCACATAACTGGATGTGGAAGGTCTGATGACGCTGGTCCGGCGCCGACGGAGATGAACGCCGCCCCCCCTACAGTCGGATGTCCGGCGCGGGCGCGGCGGGACGTTCGTCGATGGCCTGCAGTCCGGCGACATCGGCCGCGTAGAAGCGGTTCAGGTCGTCGGCGAACTTCGCGAGGCTCGGCTTGGACGAGTACAGCATGTGACCGGCCGGATAGTACGTGAACGCGACGTTGCCGCGCAGCGGTTTCGGCAGGCCGAGATGGTCGATGTCGTATTCGGTCTGGCCGAACGGCGTGCACAGGTCGTAGACGCCGTTGCCGATGAGCACCTTCAGCGTGGGCTGGTGGGCGATCGCGGCGGCCAGGTCGGGCACGACGTTCGGGAACGGGATGTTCTGCCCCCATGAGGATTTGGTCATGTCCGGCTGCCTGTGCCACCAGGTCCAGCCCTTGCCCGGTTCGGTGGCGTTCCAGTCGAAGTCGGCGAACCCGACGCGTTCGGGCGTGCGGTCCCAGCCGAGTTCGTCGCGCAGGTACGCGTTGGCGAGGCTCGAATACGCGGGGTCGAGGAACGCGTCGTCCACGACGAACGTCTCCTCGTCGTTCATCAGGTCGAGGTCGTAGCCGGCCACGCGCCCGTCGTAACGGCCGACGATCTTCCCTTCGTCGCGCAGCAGCTCCTTGCGGAACCGCATGTCCACGACGCGCAGATCGGAATCGTAGACGTACTTCGCGTCCAGACCGGTCAGTTCGGCGTACCGTTCGGCGACATGGCGCTTGACCGAGTCGTCCAGCGAGGCTCCGGCGGCGAGGGCGAGGCGCAGCGGGCCGTTCGCGAACGCGCGAGCCTCCTGCAGATGGTCGCTGGGGTCCGTTTCCGTCGTCACACGGCCATGGTATTTCGCGACTGATGCGTAGGTTGGGAAGTACCCGATGTAGAACTGGTCGGACGTGTCGAGCGTGTACGCGTAGTCGAGGATGTTGGAGATGAGCGTGAGCCCGTTCAACGCGACCCCGTCCTGCTGGAGCCGGTATGCGAGGGCGGTGCCGCGCGTGGTGCCGTACGATTCGCCGAGCACGTACTTCGGCGAGTTCCAACGATGGTATTTGCTCGAATAGGCGCGGATGAACGCGCTGAACCCGGCCACGTCGCCGTCCACCGACCACAGTTCCGGTTTCGCCTTGTCGAGGATCTCGGAGAATCCGGCGCCGGGAGCGTCGATGAACACCAGATCGGAGGCCGGCAGCAGCGTGTACGGGTTGTCTTCGAGACGGTACGGCGCGGCGGGCACCGGTGCCGCGTCCGGCACGTCGATGCGTTTCGGGGCGATCGATCCCATGAGCAGGAACGTGGTGGACGATCCAGGGCCGCCGTTGAAGATGTAGGTGATCGGGCGTGCGTGATCGGCCTTGCCTTCATCGTCGAGCAGTTCGAATGCGGTGAAGAAGACGCTTGCCGCCGGCTTCACCTTGGGCGTGTCGATGAGCAGCGTGCCCACGGTCGCCGCGTAACGGAGCGTACGTCCGTCGATGTCGATGGCGTGGCGTGTGGTCTTCTCATATGGTTCCGGCAATTTCGCCTGCGTCGCCGCCGGCGTCTGCTGCTTCGTCGCGTCGCCGCCTTGCTTGTCGTCAGCCGTATAGGCCATGATGCCTTCCTTCCTTCCTTCCTTCGGCGGATGCCCCGTCATCGTGTTCGTTTCATCGTCCACTATACGTGCGTGAGAAGCGTCGATCCGCGCATTACGATAATCAACACGTTGTTGATATTGCCCTGTCGTTTGCAATGGTCACCATGTTGTGCATTATCGGGAGCGATTGCCCGAAGTCCGCCGAAATCGGGATAATCGCGGGGATGGTCCTATGAGCAACACGAAGGAGAAGGACATGATCGACGGGTTCAAGAAGTTCATCTCACGCGGCAACATGATCGACATGGCGGTCGGCGTGGTCATGGGCGGCGCGGTCACCTCCGTGGTGAACGCGATCGTGGACAGCCTCATCAACCCGCTCATCGCCATGGTGTTCGGCAAGCCGGACATGAGCGGCCTGCTTGCGTTCACGTTCAACGGGGCGACCGTCTCGATCGGCGCGATTCTGGGCGCGCTGCTCAACTTCCTCGTCATCGCGGTGGCCGTGTACTTCTTCATCCTCGTGCCGATCAACAAGTTCCGCGACATGACCGACGCGATGCTCGTCAAGGCGAAGCTCAAGCAGGAGGAGGACGAGAAGGCGAAGGAACCGGAGGTCTCTCCCGAGGAACGTACCGTCGAACTGCTTTCCGAGATCCGCGACCGGCTGGCCGCCCCGGATCGGCTTGCGCAGGCACGGCGGGAATCGTCGTCGGACGTCGACTGAAGCCGACGCCCCGCCGCGCGCATGTCATGTACCGGAGGGGCCGACCGAACGGGCGTGGGGATTCATCGAACCCGCGAATCGCCCCGGCTCACCGCTTCAGGTCGGCGGCGCGCAGATTGCGGGCGATGGCGCGTTCGCGACCGCCCTTCGTGGCGTAGAGCCCGGCGGCGACGAGCAGGAACATCACGGTGCAGCAGACCCACAGCACGCAGCTTCCGAATCCGCTGATGATCCAGCCGCCGACCAGCGGCGCCGCCCCGTTCGACAACGCCCAGACCAGGTTGTACAGCCCCTGGTAGGTGCCGCGCGCCTCGGCCGGGGCGAGGTTCGCGACGGTGGTCGCGGCGATCGGGAACGTGCCCAGCTCGCCGAACGTCCACAGCACCGTCGCGACCGCGAAGGCGTGCCATGTGGTCGCGCCGATCTGGAACATGTACCCGACCGCCGTCATCAGCATGCCGAGCACGAGTACGCGCGTGTTGCTCATCCGGTTGAACACGGCGATGGCGGGGATCTGCAGCAGGCACAGCATGCCGCCGTTGATGGTCAGCAGCACGGAGTACTGGTCCGTGCCCATGCCGAGCCCGGTCATCGCGATCGGCAGGCCGCTGGTCATCTGGAAGTACGCGATCGTATAGCCGAACATGAGCACCACCATCGACATGAACGGCCAGTCGGCGAATGCGCGACGGTAGTTCGCCAGCATCGAGACGCCTTGGCCGGCGCGGGTCTCGGCCGGAATCGTGGAACGGTTCTCCTCACCGGCATCGCACGGAGCCGTCGCCGCATGCACGCGCGCCTCATGGAAGAAGAACGCGAGCATGCAGGTGGCGACCACGAGGATGATGGCCTCCGCGTAGAACATGAGCGTGTATGAGATTTTGACGAGCTGGTTCGCGATGATGGGGCCGATGGCGAAACCGAAGTTCACCGCCCACGTCTGCAGCGTGTATGCGCGTTTCTGGTCGCGCATCGGCACCACGTCCGCGATGTACGCGGCGATGGCGGGTGTGGGGATGGACGAGATCGCGCCGTAGACGAGCAGCATCGCGCCCATAAGCGTCGGATCGTCGATGAACGAGAGCAGCACCAGCATCGCCGCCGATCCGATCTCGCCGGCGATGATCATCGCCGGGCGGCCGAACCGGTCGGACAGGGATCCGCCGAACAGGCAGCCGAAGATGCCCCCGAACCCGTACATGGAGACGATGGTGCCCGCAAGCCCCGCATCCACATGCAGGTCCTTGACGAGGTACATGGACATGAACGAGATGACGAACCTGCCCATCCATAGAATCAGCAGGGCAAGCCACAGGCCCCAGAACATCAACGGCAGACCGAAAACGGCGCGGCGGTTCGTCCTTTCACACATGGGCCACCATCCTATGGGCACGTTCGTACACGTTCCGCGGTCGTGCCATTAGAGTGGGCGTCGGAACCGGTCACCGGCACCGGGGAGGTCGAAGGGAGACATCATGGTGAGCAAGGCGTTGATCGTGGTCGATGTCCAGCCGACGTTCTGCGAGGGCGGCGAGCTCGGCGTCGAAGGAGGCAATGCGGTTGCGGAACGCATCGCCGCATACGTGGAGGCGCACCGCGACGATTACGCATACATCGCGACCACGCAGGACTGGCACATCGAGCCCGGCGACCACTGGTCGGAGCATCCGGACTTCGTGGACACGTGGCCCGTGCACGGCAAGGCCGGCACCCCTAACGCCGAACTGCACCCGGCCATCGCCGCGCTCGGGATCGGGCATCATTTCAAGAAGGGCCAGTACACGGCCGCCTACTCGGGGTTCGAGGGCATCGAGGACAACACGGATCGCATCCAATCGCGTGACGAGGTCCGGGCGGCGCAGGACAGGGGGCTGACGCTCGCCAACGCGCTTAGGTCGGCGGGCGTCGGCCATGTGGATGTGGTCGGCATCGCCGAATCGCACTGCGTGAAGGAGACGGCGCTCGACGCGGTGAAGCTCGGCTATCCGGTCACGGTCTTCGAGGACCTGACCGTACCGGTCAGCGAGGAACTGGGCGTCGCCGCGCGCAAGGAGATGGCCGACGCCGGCATCGCACTGCGTGATTCGCGCTGACGGCCGCCCCCCCCCGTAACGAACCCCATGGATAGCGAACTGTTCGAGAAGGCGCCGGTGCCGAAGGCGTATTTCGCATTGACGATGCCCGTCGTGCTCAGCATGCTCGTCACGCTGGTCTACAACATGATGGACACGTACTTCGTGGCGCACACCGGCGACACGGGCATGGTGGCCGGCGTATCCCTCACCGCGCCCGTGTTCACCGTCATGATCGCGCTCGGCGACATCTTCGGCCTGGGCGGCGCCTCGGTCATCTCCCGCCTGTTCGGCCGGAAACGCTATGACGACGGCCGCCGTCTGAGTGTGTTCTGCTTCTACGGGGCGATTGTCACCGGCCTGCTCATCGTCGTGTTCGGACTCGTCTTCCGCACGCCGATGCTCGACCTGCTCGGCGCCACCGACGACACGTGGGCGCACGCCTCCGCGTTCTATACGCTCATCATCATCGGCTCGCCGTTCATCATCGTGTCGATGACGCCCACGAACCTGCTGCGCACCGAAGGCCATGCCGTGCCCTCCATGATCGGGTCGATGATCGGCACCGGCGTCAACATGGTCCTCAACCCCCTGTTCATCCAGGGGCTTGGTTGGGGCGCCGCCGGTTCCGCCGGCGCGACCGTCATCGCGAACATCTGCACCGACGCGTATTTCGTCTGGTTCCTGCTCGCACGCAGCCGCAACCTGTCCATCGACCCGAGGCTCATGTTCGGGCATGCGACCGCGGCGGCCGTCACGGCGAAGCGCCGGCTCGACATCACCGCGCTCGAGGTCCGCAACATCCTCGCCATCGGCATCCCCTCCGCCATCACGAACCTCACGCAGAGCGTGGGAATGGTCATGGTCAACCTGGCCCTGCTCCCCTACGGCACCGACGCGGTCGCCGCCATGGGCATCGCACTGAAGGTCGTCATGATCGCCGTGCTCGTGTTCGTCGGGTTCGCGTTCGGCGCGCAACCGCTCATCGGATACAACTACGGCGCGCGCAACATGCGCCGCCTGCACGCCGTCATGCGGTTCGCCTACCTGTTCCTGTGCTCGTTCGCGCTGGTCATGACCGTCGTGCTGAGCGTCTTCGACCGCTGGCTCATGCGTTTCTTCATCGCCGACGAGGTCATCGTCGCACTCGGCGCAGGCATGCTGCGCGTCCAGCTGCTCAGCCTCGTGTGCGTGGCCGTCGTGATGGTCACCACTTGCACGTTCCAATCCGCCGGCAAGGCGCTGGGTGCGTTCGTGCTGTCGATCAGCCGTCAGGGCGTGGTCCTCGCGATCACCCTGGCCGTCGGCTCGCGCATCGCCGGATACGACGGCGTCATCGCCGCGCAGGCCCTCGCCGATCTCGTCACCGCGGTGATGGCCGTCATCCTGTTCGCCGTGCTGCTGCCCGAGCTGCGCATGAAGACGGCCGGCCCTACCGCGTGAGGCCTCTCAACAGGGTTATCTCGTCGCGGTGCGTGGTCGCCGTGGGCTCCTTGGTCTCCAGGATCATCGGCAGACGGGCCATGCGCGGGTCGTTGACCAGCGTGGTGAAGAACGGGATTCCCAACTCCCCCTCGCCGATGTTGGCGTGACGGTCCTTATGCGAGCCGAGCCCGAACAGCGAATCGTTCACATGGATGGCCCTCACCAGGTCGAGACCGACGGTCCCGTCCAGTTCGCGCATCACGCCCTCGTAGTCGCCGAGCAGATCGTACCCGGCGTCGAACACGTGGCAGGTGTCGAAGGTGACGCCCACCTGCGACTTGTCGTCGACGCCGTCGATGATCGCGGCGAGCTCGCCGAAATCACGCCCGCATTCGGTGCCCTTGCCCGCCATCGTCTCCAACAGGATCGGGACGCGTCCCGCATCGGGTACGTCACCAAGCGTGTCGAACACCCGGTTCAACCCCTCCGAGATGAGTCGGAGCCCCGTATCCGCGCCCTGCCCGACATGCGAACCGGGATGGATGTTGAGATACGTCTCCTGCCCCGCTTCGCGGATGGGGGCGAGCAGACGCAGGTCCTCCTCCAGCGCGGCGATCGCGAACGCGCGCTTCGCCGGGTCCTTGCCGGCGAGATTGTACACATACGGCGCGTGGACGACGATCGGCCCGTAGCTCTCCTCCCGCAGCCTGAGGCCGAACTCCCCCGCACCTTCGGGAGCCAGCGATTTCGATCGCTTCCCGTAAGGCGACCGCGGGAAGAACGCGAACGCGGTGCCGCCCTCGTCATGCGACCGTTCGAGCAGCCCGCTCCAGCCTCCGGAGGTGGACAGATGCGATCCGATGAAGAGCCCGGTCATCCGCGTTCCTTTCCTGAATGTCCCGTTCGATATGCCGCCCTCATCATACCGTCGTCGCATGGGCGCGCGTCTCCGTCCGGGCGGACGGCCGGGCGACCGTTCCCGCCGTCTTCCGTTCCGACACCGTCACGACCACTTCCGGAGCACGCCCTGCGGCACCTTGGACACGTCGAACCGGTAATGGCCGGTGACGGCCATATGCGTGTCGAATGCGAGATAGTCGTTCTCGCGCTGCCGTTGCCCCATGTTGTGCAGCACGAACGCCGTACCGTTCGCGTCGCGCTTGTCGGAGACGATGCCGATGTGCTTCACGTGTTGGAACACGACGATGTCACCGCCCTGCCATTGCGCATGGTCGGCCGGGTCGAGCGTGAGTTTCTCCCCGTATTTCGCGAAGAACACGTCGAGCACGCCGGTGCGGCGGAAATCGATGTTCGGGTCCGGCCGGGGAGCGACGGCGGCGTAGCTCCCCGGATCGGCGGCCACATCCGCATCCACCATGGACTTCAGGTCGTACCCGGCGTTTCGGAATGCGCGCCACACCAGATCGGTGCATGCGCCGCGGTCGTCCGGCGGATATCCTCCCTCGTAATAGCCGTCGTCATAGGCGGGACGGTTCTCCGCATCGATGCGGGCGCCGGCGACGATATCCGCGTAATCGTCCACACCGTTGCCGTTGTAGTCGACCGGGCTCACCGCCTTCGGGTATCTCGCCCCGGCGGCCGCATCCGGCGCGAAACCGTCCGACGTTCCGCCGGCCGTCCCGGCATCGCCCGCCACACGCCAGGATGCCGTCGCAAGATGACGGGCGGCGTACGTTCCGGCCGCCGCCAACGCCGCAAGCAACAGGACGGCCATCCCCCAGGCGAACCACCGACGCCTCCCCCGCGCCGCCCCGGCACCATGTCTCGTCATCGTCCATCCTTCCCGGGCGCATCATGCGGATGCGCATGCCTCCCGCCATTATCCGCCATCCGCGGGTTCATGGGGATCCCCTCGGCCCGCCTGCGGGCTTCTCTTGCCGAATAACCACAAACCGGCTGGTAACGTGAGACGCGACGACAAGGAAGGGGACTTCACCGGGCATGGCCAAACGCACGACGAACAATACGACGCGAAGCGCGAAGGCGCTCCGGCACGCGCTCATCGTCGTCATCGCCACCATCTGCATCGTCACCGCCGTGATCGTGGGCGTCGTCCGCCTGTCGGCACGATGGCTCGCCGGACTCTCCTCATCGACCGTCACGCAGGACACGAGCTCGTACTGCATGGCCAAACAGACGGACGGCGTGATGAGCTACGCGTTGTCCGCCGAGCAGTCGGCCAACGCGGCCCTCATCACGGCCATCGGCGTGACGCGCGGCCTGCCCGACCATGCGGCCACGGTGGCGCTCGCCACGGCCATGCAGGAGTCCAAACTCAGGAACCTGGAATACGGCGACCGTGATTCGCTCGGCCTGTTCCAACAGCGTCCCAGCCAGGGATGGGGCACCGTCGAACAGCTCATGGACGAGAACTACGCGACGAACGCGTTCTACGACGGACTCGTCAAGGTCTCCGGATGGGAGTCATTGCCCGTGGAGGACGCCGCCCAGGAGGTGCAGCATTCCGGCTACCCGGACGCGTATGCGCAATGGGACGGTCTGGCCCGCGCCTGGGCGCAGTCATTGACCGGCGAGGTCGCGGCGGGCGTCGGGTGCAAGCT
The DNA here is from genome assembly GCF_010667645.1 of Bifidobacterium platyrrhinorum. GTDB lineage: Bacteria > Actinomycetota > Actinomycetes > Actinomycetales > Bifidobacteriaceae > Bifidobacterium > Bifidobacterium platyrrhinorum. The sequence continues at coordinate 577,420 of NZ_WHZV01000001.1, read as the reverse complement.
GCCGGACGCCGACGCGTCCGATCCGGACGGGCTGATCGCCGCGCTGCAGAGCGCCTATCCATCCGTATCCGGTTCGCGCGCGGACGGGAACAAGGGCGACTCCCCCGTGACCGCCGTCTTCACCATGCCCGCGGACCTGTCCGGCGACAATCTCAGACGCGCGGTCTGGCAGACGTCGACGTGGCTCGTCGTCAACGCGCGGCATTACGGCATCACGAAAATCGAAGCGAACGGCATGGTATGGACGCGTGCCGACACCGCATGGACCGGCACCGAGAAGGAGGGCGACGTGGTGACGGTCACGTTCGCGTGACCGTCACCACCGGGAAAACGCCGGTTACAGCTCGCGCAGCTGCGCGGCGATCTGGATGGCCTCGACGCTGGCCTCGGCCTTGTTGCGGGTCTCCTGCCACTCGTTGGCGGGGACGGAGTCGAGCACCAGTCCGGCTCCGGCCTGCACGCTCGCCTCGTGGTCGCGCAGGAACGCGGTGCGGATGGCGATGGCCATATCCATGTTGCCGGAGAAGTCGAAGTAGCCGACGGTGCCGCCGTAGATGCCGCGGTCGGCGGGCTCCAGCTCGTCGATGATCTCGATGGCGCGCGGCTTCGGCGCACCGGACAGCGTGCCGGCCGGGAACGCCGACATGAACACGTCGAACGCGGTCATGTCAGGATTGACCTCGCCGGTGACGGTCGAGCAGATGTGCATGATGTGGCTGAACCGCTTGATGTCCATGAGGGACACCACCTCGACTGTCTCCGGCTTGCACACCTTGCTCAGGTCGTTGCGCGACAGGTCGACGAGCATGATGTGCTCGCTGCGCTCCTTCGGGTCGGCGAGCAGCTCCTTGGCGAGCTTCGCGTCCTCCTCCGGGGTCTTGCCGCGCGGCCGGGATCCGGCGATCGGGAAGGTGAGCGCGTGGCCGTCGTCCACCTTGATGAGCGTCTCCGGACTGGAGCCGATCACGTTGAAGTCGCGTCCCTCGGCATCGGTGAGCGCCATGAAGTACATGTACGGGCTCGGGTTGAGCGTGCGCAGCACGCGGTACACGTCGAACGGGTCGGCCGGCGAGTCGATGTCGAGCCGCTGGGAGATGACCGTCTGGAACACATCGCCGTCGATGATGTGCCGCCGCGTGGCCTCCACCGCCTTCTCGTACACCTCCTTGGGGGTGCGGAACCGCAGTTCGGGCTGTTTGACGGAGGTGTCGAGGGCGCTCACACGGGCCTCGCCCGGCGTGGGCGTGGCCGCGTTCTCCTGCATGCGGTCAAGGCGTTTGACGGCCTGGTCGTAGGCGATGTCGGCGCGGGTGGGCTTGTCGTCCACGTTCACCGCGTTGGCGATGAGCCACACCGAGCCGGACACGTGGTCGACCACGGCGATGTCGGTGGCGAGGGCCAGCACCATCTCCGGCTGGCCGGTTTCGTTCGGGGCCTGGGCTCGCAACGTCGGCTCCCAATGGCGGATCGCGTCCCAACCCACGGTGCCGACCAGACCGGAGGTGAGGTTCGGCAGTCCCTCCACGCGCGGCGCCTTGAGCGTCTTGAGCGTGGCGTGCGCGACCTCGATCACGTCGCCGTGCGTGGGGACCCCGGCGGGCACGGTGCCCAGCCAATCGGCGTTGCCGTCCTTGTCGGCGCGCAATTGCGCCATCGAATCCACGCCGATGAAGCTGTAACGGCTCCACGAACCGCCGTATTCGGCCGATTCGAGGATGAACGTGCCGGAGCGTCCTCCGGCGAGGCGCTCGTAGAACCCGACCGGGGTGAGCGAATCGGCGAGCAGGCGGCGCACGATCGGAATCACGCGGTAGCCTTCGCCGGCCAGTTCGAGGAACCGTTCGCGGGTCGGCCAGGTGCCTCCCCAGTTGAGATGTTCGACGCTGCACTCGCTCATGCCCGTGCCTCCGTTTCCGTATCGTTCGCGTTCTTCCCGCCGTCCGGTCCGTCGGCCCGTTCCGGTGCGCGATGGCCGACGACCACCGGCAGCGGCCCGCCTTCGAGGAAGCAGCTGCGCTTGCCGGTGTGGCAGGCGGCGCCCACTTGGTCGACCTCGACGAGCAGGGCGTCGCCGTCGCAGTCCAGGGACACGCCCTTCACGTACTGCACGTGGCCCGAGGTGTCGCCTTTGCGCCAGTATTCCTGACGGGAACGCGACCAGAAGGTCACACGTCCGGTAGTGAGCGTGCGGCGCAGCGCCTCGTCGTTCATGTATCCGACCATGAGCACTTCGCGTGTGTCGTACTGCTGGACGACCGCCGCCACGAGTCCCTTCGCGTCGCGCTTGAGCCGCGCGGCGATGCGGGGGTCGAGTTCGGTCGTGTTGTCGTAGATGATGTCCGTCATTGTCGTCTTTTCGTTGTGTTCGCTGGATGGTCCGTCGGTGAATCCCGTATGCCGCGAATGCGCGGTCAGCGCACCGTGTAGCCGTGCCGTTTGAGCTCCGCCTTCACATCGGCGATGGTCATGAGGCCGAAGTGGAAGACCGATGCGGCGAGCACCGCGTTCGCGCCCGCCTCGATGGCCGGCGGGAAGTCCCCGACCTTGCCGGCGCCTCCGGAGGCGATGATCGGGATGTTGACCTCCTTGCGTACGGCGCGGATCATCTCCAGATCGAAGCCCTCCTTCGTGCCGTCGGCATCCATCGAGTTGAGGAGGATCTCGCCGGCGCCCAGTTCCTCGGCCCGCTTCACCCACCAGATCGCGTCGATGCCGGTGGATTTGCGGCCGCCCATCGTGGTGACCTCGAATCCGGACCGCGTGTGCTGCTCGCCCTTCTCGCGGCGGGCGTCGACGGACAGGACCAGCACCTGGTTGCCAAAGCGTTCGGCGACGCGGCTGATGAGCGTCGGATCATTGATGGCGGCCGTGTTGACGCCCACCTTGTCCGCGCCGCAACGCAGCAGCGAGTCCACATCCTCGGGCGTGCGCACGCCGCCGCCCACGGTCATGGGGATGAACACCTGCTCGGCGGTACGCGACACCACGTCGATCATCGTGTTGCGATGCGAGCTGGACGCGGTCACGTCGAGGAAGGTGAGTTCGTCGGCGCCCTGACGGTAGTATTCGGCGGCCAGTTCCACCGGGTTGCCGGCGTCCTTCAGATTCTCGAAATGCACGCCCTTGACCACTCGTCCGGCATCGACGTCCAGGCACGGGATGACTCGAACCGCCAGCGACATAACTCCACTCCCCTGTTTGCAAGGCTTTCCATTACCGTCTTCAGCCTACCGGCCGCATGCCGGGCGGGCCGGCCGCGTCTCGCTATGCTGACTGGGACGCGCGCCGGTCCATACGGGTCGTCCGAAACCGTCGTCACGCCGACTCGCCACGGCGTTCGAACGCCTCCTTGGTCTTGGCGGCGAGCTGGCCGCATGCGCCGTCGATGTCCTGGCCGCGGGTGTCGCGCAATGTGGCCGTGATGCCGGCGTCGTGGAGGATCTCGAGGAACCTCGCCTCGTCCTCCGGCTTGGAGGCGGTCCAGCGGGAGCCCTCGATCGGATTGAGCGGGATCGGGTTCACATGGGCCCAGTTGTCGCCGTAATGATTGAGCCGCTTGGCGAGCAGGCGCGCATGTTCGGCCTGGTCGTTGATGCCGCGCATCAGTGCGTACTCGATGCTGACGCGTCGCTTGGAGGCCAGCCAGTAGTCATGGGCGGCGTCCAGCACCTGCGTGGTGTCGAAACGACGGTTCATCGGCACGAGTTCGTCGCGCAGCTCGTCGCTGGGCGCGTGCAGGGAGACGGCGAGGCGCACCGGGATCCCCTCCGCGGTGAGCTTTTTGATTCCGGGGACCACGCCCACCGTGGAGACCGTGATGTTGCGTGCGGAGATGCCGAAGCCCTCGGGGGGCATGGCGGAGATCTGCCGCACCGCGGACAGCACCGACCGGTAGTTGCCCATCGGCTCGCCCATGCCCATGAACACGATGTTGCTCAGACGTCCGGGGCCGCCGGCCACCTCGCCGTCACGCATCATGCGGGCGGCCACGCGCACCTGCTCGAGGATCTCGCCCGCGGACATGTTGCGCGTCAGACCGAGTTTGCCGGTGGCGCAGAACGGGCATCCCATGCCGCAGCCCACCTGCGAGGATATGCACAGCGTGGTGCGTGTCGGGTAGCGCATGAGCACCGATTCGATATGCGAGCCGTCGAACAGGCGCCACAGCGTCTTGATGGTGGTGCCGTTGTCCGCCACCTGACGGGTGACCTCATGGATGAGTTCCGGGAAGAACGCGGCCGCGGCCTCGTCGCGTTTCGCGGCCGGGAAATCGGTGAATTCGGAGGCGTCCACATCGAAATGGCCGTAGTAGTGGTTGGCGAGCTGTTTGACGCGGAATCTGGGCAGGCCGAGGCCCTGCGCGGTCTCGATGCGCTGTTCGGGGGTCATGTCGGCGAAGTGCAGCGGCGGCTTGCCACGCCGGGCGTGGTCCTTGGATAGCACGTCGCGGAACGCGCCGGTGGTGCCTCCCGGTGTGATGCCGGTCTCTGGGGTGTCGGAATGCGGGTCGACCATGTGACTTCTTTCCGTTGTCGTGGATTGTCGTGGATGTGGTAGGGGACGTCTTCTTCTTATGCGAGCGGGGCCGGGCGACCGCGATGGGTCGCCCGGC
>NZ_WHZV01000001.1:567090-572798 GCF_010667645.1 Bifidobacterium platyrrhinorum | reverse complement strand
CCCCCCCCCCCCCCCCCCCCCCCCCGCTCGGCTAGGTGGTGGCGGGCCGTGATGTCACAGACCGGTGAACCACAGCAGGATGCAGGTGAACGGCGCGGCCATGAGGATGGAATCCACACGATCCATCACACCGCCATGCCCTTTGAGCAGATGGCCCATATCCTTGATGCCGAGATCGCGTTTGATCATCGAGGCGCACAGGTCGCCGAACGTGCCTACCACGCCGACCAGCACGCCTTCGAGCACGGGCACCCACCACATGGTAGCCCACACGTCCGGCGTGTACGTGCAGAACAGGACGGCGAACGCGCCGGCCATGGCGAACAGCACCGACCCGGCGAGGCCCTCCCAGCTCTTCTTCGGCGAGATGCGCGGCGACAGCTTGTGCTTGCCGAGCCACGCGCCGGCGAACAAGCCTCCGGTGTCGGACAGGGCGGGCAGGAACACGAGCATGATCGCATGCGCGACCGGGTGCCCATGGAACGTCAGCGGCAGCACGATGCACGCGGCGAGCACCGGGATGTACAGCACGGTGAGCACGGACACGGCCACGTGGCTCAGACGGGAGTGATGCTGCTCGCCGCCCTCGTGGTTGAACGAGGACTCGAGACGGGCCCCGGCCTCCGTGTTGGACAGTTTATCCGCCACGGCGAGCGACAGCCGGTTGCCGAAGCTCATCTTGGCGGTGGCCGTCATCGAGACGAGCATGATCGAGGCCATCGCGCACAACGCCATCGCCACGACGTGCAGAGGCGCGTAGTAGGTGGCGAACAGCGTGGCCGCCGAGCAGACGCACAGCATGACGAACGGGATGTGCAGGCCGACGGTGGCGAAGTCGACGCGCAGCTCCCAGAGGGCGAGGATCATGAACACGACGATCAACGCCACGAACAGGTCGATGCTGAGCAACATCGCGGCGAGGATGATGGCGATCAGGACGACGGCCGTGCCGATCGCCTGGGGCATGTTCCGGCCGGTCTTCTTGTTGATCTCGTCGAGTGCGACTTCGGCCTCTTCGTGGAGTTGTTCGTTGCGTTCCATAGTCTGGCGGAGGATCAGACCTCCATGATCTCCTTCTGCTTGGTCTCCAGCAGGGTGTCGATCTCGTCGGTGACGGACTTGGTGACCTTGTCGAGGTCCTTGAGGAGGCGGTCGCCCTCGTCCTCGCCCATGTCGCCGTCCTTGACGGCCTTGTCGATGCCTTCCTTGGTCTTGCGGCGGATGTTGCGCACCGCGACCTTGCCGTCCTCGGCCTTGGACTTGGCGAGCTTGACGTACTCCTTGCGGCGTTCCTCGGTGAGCTCCGGCATGGTCAGTCGGATCACGTTGCCGTCGCGGTTCGGGCTCACGCCCAGGTCGGAGTTGCGGATCGCCTTCTCGACGGCCGCCGCCTGGGAGGCGTCGAAGGGGGTGACGGAAAGCGTGCGGGGCTCCGGCACGCCGATGGAGGCGACGGCCTTGATCGGCGTGGGGGCGCCGTAGTAGTCGACCATGATGCCGTTGAGCAGCGCCGGGTTGGCGCGGCCGGTGCGGATGCCCGCGAAGTTCTCCTTGGTGTTCTCGACGGTCTTGGCCATCTGTTCCTTGGCCTGTTCGATGACGTTTGCCATGTGTTACTCCTTGCTGTTCGTCTGCGAACGGTTGTTGGTTACGGTTGCTTCCCTACCGATTGTAGGGGTTCGACCGGGTTTCGGTTCACTCCGCCACGCGCGATTCGGCGGTGGAGACGAGCGTTCCGATCTCCTCGCCGAGCAGGGCGCGGGTCACGTTGCCCGGCTCCTCGAGACCGAAGACGCGGATGCGCTTCTTGTTGTCGCGGGCCATGGACAGCGCGGAGGCGTCCATGACGGCGAGGTTGTCGACGAGGGCGCGGTTGTAGCTCAGCGTCTCGAAGCGCTTGGCTTCCGGGTTCTTGCGCGGGTCGGCGGTGTATACGCCGTCGACGCCGTTCTTGCCCATGACGACCTCGTCGCAGTGGATTTCCAGGGAACGCTGGATCGAGACGGTGTCGGTGGAGAAGTACGGCATGCCGGCGCCGGCGCCGAAGATCACCACGCGGCCCTTCTCCAAGTGGCGGATGGCCTTGAGCGGGATGTACGGTTCGGCGACCTGTCCCATGGTGATGGCGGTCTGGACGCGGGTGGCCTGGCCTTCCTGCTCGAGGAAGTCCTGCAGGGCGAGGCAGTTCATCACGGTGCCGAGCATGCCCATGTAGTCGCCGCGGGAACGGTCGATGCCGGCCTGCTGCAGTTCGGCGCCGCGGAAGAAGTTGCCGCCGCCGGTCACGATGGCGACCTGCACGCCCTGCTGGACCGCGGGGACGATCTCCTCGGCGATGCGGCGGATCACCTTGGTGTCGATGCCGACCTTGCCGCCGCCGAACGCCTCTCCGGAGAGCTTGAGCAGCACCCTGCGCGGCTTGTCCTTTGCCTCGTTGCCAGTCATACGTATTCGCCTTTCGTCCACGGGTCCGCGGCATAGGCCGCGGGGAACCCACGAAAATTACCGTCTAACAGGTTATCGGGGATTGGAGACAGTCCACGCCGCAAGACGCTCCGCCAGCCAGTTGAGCAGCGAACCGGCGACGACGAACAACACCCCGCACCAGAACGGCAGGGACAGGGACAGGCCCAGGACCACCGCGCTGGCCGCCACCGACAGGACCGGCGTCGCATACGAGGCCACGGCCAGCGTCCTCAGGCTGCCGTGAAGGATGCCATAGCCCCAGCAGGCATAACCGCCGGCGATCACCGCCGCGCATGCGAGGACCGCGAGCCAGGCGACGGGTCCCGGCGCGGCGTGCGGCATACCCTCCCCCGACGCGGCATGGATGATCCACAGCACGGCGGCCACGCCCGGGAAGAAGACGGACGTGCCGTCCAGCCCACCGGACATGGCCGGGGTGATCACCGCATAGAAGGACCACGCGAACGCGCCCGCCAGCGCCAGCAGATACGGGAGCGGATTGGCGGCGATATGCGCGACGGCCGCATCCACGCGCAGCCCCCCGTTGCCGCCGACCGCCAGGGCCACGCCGACGGTCGCGACCAGGGCGCCGGGCAACGCCCGCAGGACCGCCCCCTTGCGTCGCGGCCGCCCCATGGCGGCGGCGAGCAGCACCATCATCGTAGGCCACAGATAATTGACCAGGCTCACCTCGACGGACTGCTCGGCGGTGGAGGCCAGTCCTATCGACAGCGATATCGAGGATTCGTAGAAGACGAACAGCGCGCCGCCCGCCGCCAGATAGCGCCGCGGGTATTTCGCGATCGGTTCCGGCCTGTGGAAGACGAACAGCAGCACGGCGCCGCAGGTGTAGATCAACGCGGAACCGAGTGTGGCGCCGAACGATTCGGAGACGACACGCACCAACGCGGTCATCAGGCTCCACAGCACTATGGCCAGCAGCCCCACCGCCGTGGCCCAGGTCGCCGGCACGTAGCCCCGGCGTTTCTCGTCCGCATCCATATGGCTTCCCCCGTTCCCGCCGCCGCGGGCCCTTTCCTTCGTCTCGACCGTCCCGTCGGTCCCCATGGGCGCCGCCGGGACGGAACCTTTCCGAACATACGATAGCGCCTGCGCATCACGATGCGGATGCGCAGGCGCTATATCAGGTCAGTGCGGGAACGGCTCCGCCGATTCCCGATGACGCGGAAGGCCTCAGGCCTCCTCGCCCTTGCCGACCTCGACGCGGGCGAAGGCCAGGGCCTTGCCGCCGACCTCTTCGAAGAGCTTGCCGACGGTCTTGGACGGATCCTTGACGAACGGCTGCTCGAGGAGGACGACCTCCTTGAAGAAGGCGTTGAGACGGCCCTCGACGATCTTCGGGACGATCTTCTCCGGCTTGCCCTCGGCGAGGGACTTCTCGGTGGCGACGCGACGCTCGGACTCGACCACGTCGGCCGGGACGTCCTCGCGGGTCAGCCACTTGGCGCCCATCGCGGAGATCTGCAGCGCGGCCTCGTGCGCGACGGCGGCGCCGGCCTTGTCGGTGGCGATCATCGCGACGATGCTCGGCGGCATCTCGGCGGACTTCTTGTGGGCGTAGATCTCGACGTGCTCGCCGGAGATCTTCGCGAACTGGCCGACCTTGACGTGCTCGCCGAACAGGGCGGCGGCCTCCTCGATGGCCTCCTTGACGGTCTCGTCGCCGGCCTTGGCGGCCAGCAGCTCGTCGGCGTTGTTCGCGTCGGCGGCCACGGCGTAGCCGAGGATCGTGTCGGCGAATTCGACGAACTTCGGGGTCTTGGCCACGAAGTCGGTCTCGGAGTTCAGCTCGACCGCGTAGCCGGTCTCGCCTTCGGCGCCCTCGACGACCTTGGAGGCGATGGTGCCTTCCTGGGCCTTGCGGCCCTCGCGCTTGCCGGCCGCGGCGATGCCCTTGGCGCGGATGATCTCCTTGGCGCGGGCGACGTCGCCCTCGGCCTCGGTCAGGGCCTTCTTGACGTCGAGCATGCCGGCGCCGGTGTCCTCACGAACCTGCTTGATCAGAGCGGCGGTAATTGCTGCCATGAAACTTGTCTCCTTGAGATAAAACTCGATTACGATCCCCTAAGACAGGAGGTGCAATCCATGTTGCACCTCCCATCCTAGCGGTTGGTGAACCTCGACGGTTCACACGTGGCGAACCCTTCGTCCGGGGTTCACTCGGCCTTGGCTTCGCCTTCGGCGGCCGGGGCGGCCTCCTGGTTCTCCAGAAGGTCCTTCTCCCAAGCGGCCATCGGCTGCTCGGAGGCGCCCTCCTCCTTGACGGCCTTGCCGGAACGCTCCAGCAGTCCGTCGGCGACGGCGTCGGCCATGAGGGTGGTCAGCAGCTCGATGCCGCGGATGGCGTCGTCGTTGGCCGGAATCGGGTAGTCGACGGACTCCGGGTCGGTGTTGGTGTCGACGATGGCGACGACCGGGATGCCCAGCTTGTGGGCCTCCTCGACGGCCAGCGCCTCCTTGTTGATGTCGACGACGAACATCGCGGACGGGGTGCGGCCCATGTTGCGGATGCCGCCCAGCTGCTTCTCCAGCTTGTCCTTCTCGCGCTCGAGGAGCAGGAGCTCCTTCTTGGTCAGGCCGGAGCCGTGCACGTCGGAGAAGTCCATCTCCTCAAGCTCCTTGAGGCGGGAGACGCGCTTGGAGACGGTCTGGAAGTTGGTGAGCATGCCGCCGAGCCAACGCTCGGAGACGTAGGGCATGTTCACGCGGGTGGCCTGGGCGGAGACGGCCTCCTGGGCCTGCTTCTTGGTGCCGACGAAGAGCACGGTGCCGTTGTGGGCGACGGTGGTCTTGATGAAGTCGTACGCCTTGTCGATCATCTCGAGCGACTTGAACAGGTTGATGATGTGGATGCCGTTGCGCTGGGTGAGGATGAACTGCTTCATCTTCGGGTTCCAGCGACGGGTCTGGTGGCCGAAGTGCAGACCTGCCTTCAGCATTTCGCTCATCGTGATCTGAGCCATGGTGATGCTACCTTTCTGTCGGTTATTGCCTGGCCATGCGCACCTGAGTGCAGCCGTTCCCCGTGGTCCACGGGTGCGGGCCGACCGACACAGGCCGTCGCGGGCATGACGCGAATTCGCGTGCGCCGGTTGACGATACGGTGGTGGTCCGGAACGGCTGCGACTCCGCTCCTCGCCGGTTTGGCGCACGAACCGCCACCATAACACACCGTATGGAGAAGGGGGGGGGGGGGGGGGGGGGGGGGGGGGGGGGGGGGG
>NZ_WHZV01000001.1:265253-567081 GCF_010667645.1 Bifidobacterium platyrrhinorum | reverse complement strand
GTGTACAGCTCCATGTTGATGACGAGGTCGCGCTGCGTGCTCACCAGATCGGTCTCGATGTGCCGGGGGCCCGCCCCCCCCCCCCCCCCCCCCCCCCCCCCCCCCCTTCTCCATGGGGGGGCGTTCCCGAACCGCGGGAACGGCCGGTCACTTGCGATGCTCGCGCATGTACCTCAGCGCCGCGCGGCGCTCCTCCTTCTCCAGACGGTCGAGGTACACATGGCCGTCAAGGTGGTCCGTCTCGTGCTGGAGCATACGGCCCATCAGGCCGCTGCCCTCGAGCACGACCTCCTTGCCGTCCAGGTCGATGCCGCGCACGCGCGCATAATCGGCGCGGCGGGTCTTGTACCACAGTCCGGGCACGGACAGGCACCCTTCGTCGCCGTACTGCTCGCCACGGGTCTCCTCGAGCACCGGATTGAGGATGTAGCCGATCCTGCCGTCGATGTTGTAGGAGAACGCCCTCAGGCTCACGCCGATCTGGTTGGCGGACAGGCCGGCGCGGCCGGGATCGTCGACGGTCTGCAGCAGGTCGTCGACCAGACGCCGTACGGCCGGGGTGATCTCGCGGATCTCATCGCAGGGGGTGCGCAGCACGGGATCGGGAACGACGCGAATCTCACGGATGGCCAAGACTATCTCTCCTCGTTGTCGGTATGGGTGTCGGCGCCGGCCGCCTCGGCGGACTCCGGAGCGGTCCCGGAGGTCGCATCCGCGTCCGGGCCGTCCTGCTGGCGCTTGATCTTCTCGGACACGCTAGCAAGCGAATCAGACACGTTCTCCCGGGCCTGCTCGTAGGCGTCGCGCAACGTCTTCGTATTGACGTTCTCCGAGGCCTGCTTGACCGTCTCCGCCGTGCGCTTGACCGATTCGGTGGTCCTGTCGAGGATGCGCACGGTGGCGGGCAACGGCTTCGACGGTCCGCGCGGCACGTAGATCTCGCCGTCGATCACGTCCTCGTAGCGCTTGAGCACCTTCGGCCGCACGACCTTCATGCTCGGGGTCAGCGTGCCGGCCTCCTGGCTGAACTGCTCGTCGAGGATCACGAACTTGCGCACCGATTCGGCGCGGGACACGTTCGCGTTCGCCTTGTCGATGTACTGCTGCACGAACGCGCGCACGGCCTCGTTCTGCGCGATGTCGGCCATGGGCGCGTTGCGGTCGAGCCCCTGGGATTCGAGCCACGAACGGGTCATGTCCGGCTCGAGTTCGATGAGGGCCGCGATGAAGGGCTTGCCGTCGCCCACGACGACCGCATGGTCGACGATCGGACAGGTGGCGATGATCTCCTCCATCGGGGCCGGGCTCACGTTCTTGCCGCCGGCGGTGATGATGATGTCCTTCTTGCGGCCGGTGATATAGACGAAGCCGTCGTCGTCGATCGTGCCGAGGTCGCCGGTGCGGATCCACCCGTCGGCGGTCTTCGCCTCGGCGGTGAGCTCGGGCTGCTTGTAGTAGCCGAGGAACACGTTCGGGCCGGTGAGCAGCAGCTCGTCGCCCTCACCCTGCCTGACCCCCATGCCGGGACCGGGCTTGCCCACGGAACCGACCCTGTTGTCGTCCTGCCAGTTGACGAGCATCGGGGCCGCGGTCTCCGTCATGCCGTAGCCCTGGATGAACGTGATGCCGTCCATGCCGTTGAAGAAGTGGGCGAGATCCGGGTTGAGCGGGGCGCCGCCGCAGGCCAGCCAGGCGAGGTTCGGCCCGAGCGCGGAACGCACGGACTTGCCCACCGTACCCATGAAGAACGAATGCTGGATGCGCGCGATCGGCGAATGGCCCCTGCCCTCCTGGGCGTCCTTGGACCACTGCACGAAATGACGGTAGGCGGCGGCGAACACGCGGCCCGCGATGCCGTTGCCGGCCTTCTGGGAGGCGGCGTTGTACACCTTCTCGAACACGCGGGGCACGCCGAGCAGGTAGGTCGGCTTGAACGAACGCAGGTCGGCGAGCAGATGCCGGGCCCCGGGGATGTAGCCGACGACGCCGTGGCCGCCGATGGCCACGTACTGGATGTAGCGTGCGAAGCAGTGCGCCAGCGGGAGGAACAGCAGCAGACGGTTCGGGTTGTACAGCATGTCCTCGAGGATGATGTAGCCGTTCTTCACGATGTGCGTGAAGTTGCGGTTGGACAGCATCGCGCCCTTCGGCTTGCCGGTCGAACCGGACGTGTAGACGATGGTGGTCATGTCGTCGGCCCTGACCCGCCCGATGGCCGCGTCAAGCTCCTCGTCGGGGACGTTCGCGCCGAAATCGGCGACCGCGTCGAGCCCGTTCGCCTTGAAGTTGAACACGTATTCGAGGCCCTTGACCTCGTCACGCACCTGTTCGAGGGTCTGCGCGTGGGCCTGGTCGCCGGCGAAGGCGATCAGGGGCGACGTGTCCTCGATGATGGAGGCGGCCTGACGCTCCGAATCGGTCTCGTAGATCGGCACGCTCACCGCGCCGATGGCGGCGCAGGCGAAATCCGTCACGCCCCACTCATAGCAGGTGGCCGAATAGATGGCGACCATGGTCCCCGGGCGCACGCCCAATCCGAGCAGCCCCTTCGCCACGGCGCGCACGCGCGCCAGCATCTCGGAGGCGGTCACCGCATGCCACCGGCGGTCGTCGTCCTGGTATTCGGCGATCTCGTCATCGGGGGCCGACGCGGCGCGGGCGGCGAGCAGCGAGAATATCGTGTCGTCGTCGTTGGTCACATACTCGGGGTCGGAAATATACTCACGCAACATAGGTTCCAGACTATACCCGGTCCGGTATCTGCCATGCCGTCGACGCCGACGACGCGACACGGCGGCACGGCGATCGGTCACCCCACGTCCACGACCGTGCACATCCAGCGCGAGCCCCTGAGCTCGAGCCTCACGTTCGCCCAGTAGGACAGGCGCCCCACCGACAGGTGCGCGGCCATCTCCAGCGTCGACGCGTTGACCAGCATGCCGGACAGCAGATGCGGGACGACGGGCATGAACCGCATGGCGGCCCGCATGTCGTCGCTGACCGTCATCGACGCGGACAGCAGATACGCCAGCGTCTCCAGCCGCGACAGGCATGGGGCGCTGACGGCCCCGCTCAATGCGGACGACGGCAGGTTGCCACGGATCACGTCGACGGCCAGACAGACCACTCGGCAGGTGGACACCGCCATCGTGCGGATCTCCTCCCCCGTCGCCCCGTCGTCGGCCACGGCGACGACCCGGTAGGGCACCGGCCCGTCGGACAATCCCACCTCTATGGTTCCCTCGTACACCGGCGGGGTGCGTCCGTGGACGAAACCCGACGAGGGGATCACGACCCTCCATTGCGGTTCCATGGGCGCCTCGCCTTCGAAGTCGGTGGTGCGGCCGCTCCCCATCGAACGGCCGCACGCCCATCACAGCATGCGAAAGGCCCCGCGTCAACGTGACGCGGGGCCCGGTGCATCACCGTGGATGCCACGGTGGATAACCGAATCGTCAGGCGCGGCCGGCGTACGGCGTGACGACCACGCCGCAGCGCTGGAAGTTCTTCACGTCGACGTAGCCGGTGGACGCCATCGCGCGACGCAGCGCCCCGATGAAGTTGGTGGTGCCGTCGGCGGTGTGGCTCGGCCCGAACAGGATCTGCTCGAGCGGCGCGACCGTGCCCACGTTCGTGCGGAAACCGCGCGGCAGCGTCTGGTGACGGGCCTCGGCCCCCCAGTGCATGCCGCGGCCCGGCGCCTCGGTGGCGCGGGCCAGGGGCGCGCCGAGCATGACCGCGTCGGCGCCGAGTGCGAGGGCCTTGACGAAACTGCCGGAATCGCCCATGCCGCCGTCCGCGATGAGCTGGACGTAACGGCCGCCGGACTCGTCCATGTAGTCGCGCCGGGCCTCGGCGACGTCCGCGATGGCGGTGGCCATCGGGGCCTCGACGCCGATCGTCTGGCGGGTGGCGGACACGGCGCCGCCGCCGAAGCCGACGAGCACGCCCGCGGCCCCCGTGCGCATGAGGTGCAGGGCGGCCGTGTAGTTGGCCGCGCCGCCGACGATGACCGGCACGTCCAGGTCGTAGATGAACTGCTTGAGGTTGAGCGGCTCATGGTCCTGCGAGACGTGCTCGGCGGACACGGCGGTGCCGCGGATCACGAACAGGTCGACGCCCGCATCCACGACCGTCGAATAGAACTGCTGGGTGCGCTGCGGGGAAAGCGCGCCGGCCACGGTGACGCCGGCGTCGCGGATCTCGTGCAGACGCCTGGTGATGAGCTCCGGCTTGATCGGCTCCGCGTAGATCTCCTGGATGCGGCGCGTTGCGGTCTCCGCCGGCAGGCCGGCGATCTCGTCGAAGAAGGGGGTCGGATCGTCGTAACGGGTCCACAGGCCCTCGAGATCCAGCACTCCCAGCGCGCCGAGACGGCCCATCGCGATGGCGGTGGCGGGGCTGGTGACCGAATCCATGGGCGCGCCGATGACCGGCACGTCGAACTCGTAGGCGTCGACCTGCCAGGAGGTGGAGACGTCCTGCGGGTCGCGCGTCCTGCGCGAGGGGACGATGGAGACATCGTCCAGCGAGTAGGCCATGCGGCCCTTCTTGCCCAAACCGATTTCAATTTCCTGAGACATGGTTTCGAGACTAATGCGCGCGCGGGACGGCGGCGCGCTGCGTCTCACGCGCATCTCACATATTCGACCGCACGTGTTCGCCGTTACAAACCTGCGCTACGAATGGCAGATGTCTCAATCGAACCGTCAGGAGGAAGCATGGGCAAGATCAAGGTCGAAGGCAGGGTCGTCGAGCTCGACGGCGACGAGATGACGCGCGTCATCTGGAAGGACATCAAGGACAGGCTGATCCTGCCGTACCTCGACGTGGACCTCGACTACTACGATCTCGGCATCGAGAACCGCGACGCCACCGACGACCATGTCACCATCGACGCCGCGCACGCCATCCAGCGCGAGCACGTGGGCGTCAAGTGCGCCACGATCACGCCCGACGAGGCCCGCGTCAAGGAGTTCGGGCTGAAGAAGATGTGGAAGTCCCCCAACGGCACGATCCGCAACATCCTCGGCGGCACCATCTTCCGCGAGCCCATCGTGATGAGCAACGTGCCCCGTCTCGTCCCCGGCTGGACCAAGCCGATCGTCGTGGCCCGCCACGCCTTCGGCGACCAGTACAAGGCCACCGATTTCAAGGTGCCGGGCGCCGGCCGTCTCACCGTCACCTTCACCCCCGAGGATGGTTCCGAGCCGATCCAGCACGTGGTCTACGACTACGGGGCCGACGGCGGCGTGGCCCAGGTGCAGTACAACGTCAACGATTCGATCCGCGGCTTCGCGCGCGCCTGCTTCAACTACGGCCTCATGCGCCACTACCCCGTGTACCTGTCCACCAAGAACACGATCCTCAAGGCGTACGACGGCCAGTTCAAGGACATCTTCGCCGAGATCTACGAGACCGAATACAAGGAACGCTACGAGGCGGAGGGCCTCACCTACGAGCACCGCCTCATCGACGACATGGTCGCCAGCTCCCTCAAGTGGCACGGCGGCTACATCTGGGCCTGCAAAAACTACGACGGCGACGTGCAGTCCGACTCCGTCGCCCAAGGCTTCGGCTCCCTCGGCCTCATGACCTCCGTGCTCATGACCCCGGACGGTCAGACCGTCGAGGCCGAGGCCGCCCACGGCACCGTCACCCGCCACTACCGCCGCTGGCTCAAGGGCGAGAAGACCTCGACCAACCCGATCGCCTCGATCTTCGCGTGGACCGGCGGCCTCAAGCACCGCGCCGACCTCGACGGCACGCCCGAGGTCCGCCACTTCGCCGAGACGCTGGAGAAGGTCATCGTCTCCACCGTCGAAGGAGGCCAGATGACCAAGGATCTCGCCATGCTCATCGGTCCGGATGAACCGTGGCTCGACACCGAGGGCTTCATGGACGCGCTCGACGAGAATCTCGCCAAGGCCCTCGCCGACTGACCGCGGCGTCGGTGCGGCGAATCCGTCCGGGTGCTACTACAATCGGGCGGAGGCATTGCACGTCGATCGAAAGGATTCCCGCCCCATGGCCACGCGCAGCAGCAACATCGCGGCACGACTGATCGCCATGGCGGCGGGAGTCGCGCTTCTGGCCGGAACCGCGGCATGCGGCGCCGATGGCGGACAGGGGCAGGCCACGGCGTCGGCCGCGTCCGCCGCATCGAAGGCGGACGCCGGATCGGCCGTCATCTTCACCCCGTCCGACGGCATCACCATCTCGCAGCGTACGCCGCTCAACAAGTGGGCGAAACTCGTCCCCGCGATCACCTCGCGACTCGTCGACGCCGGGGTCGCCAAGAAGGACATCGAGACCAGGACCTCGTCCGACCTCGACCAGCAGAGCCGCGACGTCCAGGACTGGGTGGTCGACCACATGACCTCGTCGGGTTCCGGCGAGACCGCGAAGCGCACGACGCTGGTCGTGGCGCCGGCGGTCGAATCCGATGCGGCCACGCGCCAGTACGGCGACTACGTCACCCAGCCCGTCACCGCCGCGTCGTCGTCTTCCTCGTCTTCCTCATCGGATTCGGCGTCGTCCGGATCCTCCACGTCCTCTTCGGAAACGGACGACGCGCAGGACGCCGGGACCGGGACCGCGGAAAGCGCCTATTCGCGGCTCGACGCGGCGCTGGAGCTCGCGCGCGAATCCGGCATGCATGTCGTGTTGCTCGCCAACGGGGTGAAGGACTTCGCCCCGGACGCGTTCATCCGGTTCTCCACGGCGGAGCAGATCGGCCGCACCCAGGCGCAGAAACTCGTCGCCAAACTCGATCTCGCGAAGGCGAGCAAGGACAATCCCAAGGCCATCGAAGTGCTCATCCCCGACGTGACGGACGGGGACGCGGATGACGACGCGCAGGACAACGACACGTTCGCCCATGACGCGTTCGCGGGCATGTGGCAGGTGCTCCAGCCGTACTTCAGCCAAGGCAAGGCGTACAGCCCGTCCCAGCTGCTCACCAAGTCCTCCACCGACAAGGACTGGCGCGACGTGACCGTGCAGGCCGACGACGCCAAGGGCATCGCCGCCGAGCTCGACAGGCGCCTGCCCACGAAGAGGACCTCGGACGGCACCGCGCACACGAGGATCGACGGCATCATAGCGATGAACGACTATGTGGCCGCCGCGGTGACCGACGAGCTCGACTCGCTCGGCTACACCGGATCGGCCGCCGACATCAATCCGCAGATCACGATATCCGGCATCGTCGGCAATATCGCCGGCCGCAAGGACCTTCAGCGAGGCAGCGTGCCGGATCCGGCGAAATCACCGGATAACGCCGGCAACGCCGGTTCCGATGACGAGGACACCCCGTCGGCGCAGGTCGGCGTGGACGAATCCAACAGCCGCTGGCCCATCGTCACCGGCTTCGGCGGATATGTGGACACCATCCCCCAGGTGGTGAACGGCAAGCAATGGATGACGGGCCTTGAGGATCGGCTCTCCCTGGCCGCGGACACCGCGCGCGTCGTCGTCAGGCTGAACCGGGGCGGCAAGGTCGCCGACCTGTCCTTCGTGAAGAAGGGGAGGCTCACGGGCGTCAAGGGCAAGGTGAACCTCGTGGAGGAGGACCCGCTCTCCGTAAGCGCCTCCAACCTCAAGTCCACGCTCATCGACCCCGGGTACATCACGATGGCCGACGCCGGCCTGTGACCCGGCACCCGCATATGTGAATGGGCGCCCACGAACCAGCGTGGGCGCCCATTCACATATGCGCATATCAACGGCTTGGACGACTAAAAGCCGAGGCGTTCCAATTGCTTGGCTGAGCCGTGAAACGGACAACCCGGTGGGTTGTCCGTAGGCGAAGTGAGCGGGCACGCCACAGGTGCCCGCGAAGCGATCCCAAGCAGATGGAACGGCTAGAAGCCGAGACGTTCCAACTGCTTGGGATCAGACTGCCAGCCCTTGGCGACCTTGACGTGCAGGTCGAGACGGGACTTCCTTCCGACGATGCGGTTGACCGGGGTGCGCAGCCTCTTCTTCACGGCGGTCAGGTTCGACGCGCCCTTGCCGATGATGATCGGCTTCTGCGAGTCGCGTTCCACATAGATGGACACGCGTACGTCCGCCTTGCCGTCGTACGCCTCGCCCGTCTCGTTATCCTCCGGATAGTCGATGGAATCGACGACGACCGCGAGCGAATGCGGCAGCTCGTCGTCCAGCTGTTCGAGGAACGCGCCGCGGATGAGCTCGGCGATGGTGTCCTCCGGGCGTTCCTCGCTGATCTGCTCCTCGGGGTACATCTGCGGGCCTTCGGGCATGTGTTCGATGAGCACCTTGCGCACCTCGTCGAGGTTGTCGTGCCCGAGCGCGCTCACCGGCACGATGTCCGCGAAGTCGGCGAACCCGTCGATCTCGATGAGCTTGGCGACGAGCCGTTCGCGCGTGAGTTCGTCGATCTTGGTGACGACGGCGACCAGCGGCACCTTCCAGGCGAACGTGCCGTCCTCCCGCTTGACGGCGAAGTCGGAGCGCAGACGGGACAGGATGCGCCTGTCGCCCGGCCCGATCTCCTGGTCGGCGGGCAGCAGGAACGCCACCTCGTCCACGTCGGACAGGCTTTCGTCGACGATGTCGTTGAGCCGCTGGCCGAGCAGCGTGCGCGGACGGTGGATGCCGGGGGTGTCCACCAGCACGAGCTGCGCGTCCTCGGTGGTGAGGATGCCGCGGATGGCCTTGCGCGTGGTCTCCGGGCGGGAGGACGCGATGGCGATCTGCTTGCCGATCAGCGCGTTGATGAGCGTGGACTTGCCCACGTTCGGGCGTCCCACGACCGCGACGAATCCGGAACGGTACGGCCGGGCTTCGGCGCCTTCCATGGTTCCGTTCTCGTTCGTGGCTGCGGCGGTGTCGGTCATGTCACTCCTTGCTGTTCCTGTCCTGCTTGTCGTCCTGCGGATCGTCGGACGTGCCGTCGTCATCGGCGTTGCCATCTTCCTCGTGCCCCTCGACGTGCGCGGGTTCGACGACGATGGTGGAGACCTTCTTGCGACGGCCGGCGGAGTCGACGGCGGTGAGTTTCAGACCGCGGGTCACCGCGGAGGCGCCGACGATCGGCACGCGGCCGAGCAGTTTCGTGAGCAGGCCGTAGACGGTGTCGACGTCGTCCTCGTCGATGTCGATTTCGAAGATCTCCTCCAGATCGGCGATGGGCGTGCGCGCCGGCATGCGCCATTTGCGGTCGCCGATCCGTTCCGGCTCCTCGCGTTGCGTGCGGTCGTGCTCGTCCTCGAGTTCGCCGACGATCTGCTCGATGGTGTCCTCGATGGTGACCAGGCCGGCGATGCCGCCGTATTCGTCCACGACGACCGCCACGTGCTGGCGGGAGCGCTGCATCTGATGGAACAGGTCGTCGACCGGTTTGGACTCCGGCACGAGCATGGGTTTGCGCACGATGGATTCGACCTCGCGTCCGAGCGCCGCCTGGTTGAACGCGGTGGCGCGCACCGCATCCTTGAGGTAGGCGATGCCGATGAGGTCGTCCACGTCGTCGCCGATGACGGGCACGCGGGAGAAACCGGAGCGGGAGCACAGCTTGAGCATCGCCTCGAGCGTGGCGTCCCTGTCGATGCAGATCATGTCGGTGCGCGGCACCATGATCTCGCGGGTGAGCGTGTCCGACAGGGTGAGCACGTTGCGCAGCATCTCGGAGACCTCGGGGTCGAAGTCGTTCGATTCGACGAGCCGGTCGATGGTGGCGCGCCCCTGTTCCTGCTGGATCTTCTCCAGCTCCTCGTCGTCGGACAGTTCCTGCGCGCGGCGGCGCCCCTCGCGCCCCGCGCCGAGACGGAGGAACGGGGTGAGCCTGACGGCCGCCGCCACCAGGCGCGAATGCTCGATCATGATGTCGGCGGGTTTGATGGCGCCCGTCTCGCGTGGCCGGACGAACACGCTGACCACGGCGACGACGATCGCCACGACCACGCCGATGAGGATCTGCATCCACAGGGGGGCGCCCCACAGCGCCGCAACGATGGCGACGAGCACGCCGACGAGCACGTTGCATGCGATACGGAAGAAGGCGCACGCGCCCGCGGTCACGTACCGGTCGGCGATGAGGCGCTGCACACGATGGATGCGGTCGACCCTTTTCATGCGGCTGAACTGGGTCAGTTCGCCGTCGGTCTGCGCCTCCAGCACGAGGTTGTTGAGGCTGGCCCTGGTGACGCGTCCCACGGCGCCTTCGGCGGCGGCCAGGGACAGCGACAGCCAGACCATCAGCGCGGCGACGATCACCAGCGCGGCGGTGACGGCGATCAGGGTCGGTTGGGAATACTCCATCGGTGTTGTGCTTCCTTCGTGTGCTTGGTGTATGCGGGGGTATCTGCGGGTATGCGGATACGTCGCCGCGTCGTCCCCATACGGCGCGGCGACGTATCCGTCATGGGTCTCGCGTGGTTCAGTGCGTGATCTGGCGTCCGGGGCCGTGAGCCGCATCATAGGCGGCCAACGCGTCCTCGCTGCCGGCCGGCAGCTCGACGGGAGCGCCCAGATCATGGCGCACGGCGATGAACGTGAGCAGCAGCTGCCGCTGCAGTCCGAACATCTGCCGTTCCTGCTCGGGGTTCACATGGTCGTAGCCGAGCAGGTGGAGGATGCCGTGGATGGCGAGCAGCATCATCTCCTGCAATACGCCGTGGCCCGCCGCCGCGGCCTGCTGGGCCGCCACCCACGGGCAGATCACGATGTCGCCGAGCACGCCCTCCATCACGGTCTTGCCGTCGCCGGGCCGCAGCTCGTCCATCGGGAAGCTCATCACGTCGGTGGGCCCCTCGAGGTTCATCCAGTGTTCGTGCATCTCGGCGATGGGTTCGGGGTCGACGAACAGGATGGTCAGGTCGGACTGGGTGCTCACCCTCATCTGGTCGAGCACCCACAGTCCCAGGTCGGAGAAGAGTTTGGGATCGATGGTCCATACGGTCTCGTTGGACACGTCAACGCTCATCGGTTTTCCTTTCGGTCCTCGTCGGCCGCGCCGTTCGCGCGGTCCGTGGTGTCGTCGTCGTGGCCGGCCCCGTCGCCGCCGTTCCGGTCGGCCCGACGGCCCGCGCCGCGCGATATGCGGCGATGATCGCCGTCCAGCCCCTCGCTGCGGTTGTACGCCTCGACGATGAGCCCGACCAAACGGTGCCGTACCACGTCCTCGGCCTTGAGATGCACGAACGCGATGTCCTTGATGCCGCCGAGGATGCGTTCGATGGTCGCCAATCCCGAACGCGGCACGGCCAGATCGACTTGGGTGATGTCGCCCGTGATGACCATCTTCGTGTTGAAGCCGAGTCGGGTGAGGAACATCTTCATCTGCTGCTCGGTGGTGTTCTGCGCCTCGTCGAGGATGACGTAGGCGTCGTTGAGGGTGCGGCCGCGCATGTAGGCGAGGGGCGCCACCTCGATGGTGTTGTCGTCCATGAGCCGCCTGAGCTGGTCGGCGCCGAGCATGTCGCCGAGCGCGTCGTACAGCGGACGCAGGTACGGATCCACCTTGTCGTTGAGCGTACCCGGCAGGAAGCCGAGGCTCTCCCCCGCCTCCACGGCCGGTCTCGTGAGGATGATGCGCCTGACCTGCCGGTCCTGGAAGGCGCGCACCGCCTTGGCGACGGCGAGGTAGGTCTTGCCCGTGCCGGCCGGTCCGATGCCGAACGTGATGGTGTGCGACTCGATGGCCGCCACGTACGCCGCCTGCCCCGGCGTCTTGGCCCGGACCGGATTGCCGCTGGCATAGGTGATGACGCCGGGAACGGCGGGCCTGCGGTGCCCGGAATCGGTCCGTCGCGCTTTGACGGAGGCCGCCTCGACGCGCTGCAGCGTCTCCACCGCGCGCCCGTGGCCGGGATGCGTGGACCGCGTGCGGTTGTCGAGCACGTCCTGGTCGATCATGCGCCGCACCGTGTCGGCGTCCATCGGCGCCGTGTGCGCCGCTTCGATGATCGTGTTCACCAGATCCTCGGCCTTCGCGGCGTCGGCTTCGGTCTGCTTCGATCGCGAGACGATGGCCACGCGGTTGCCGCGCACGATGATCGTCAGTTCCGGGAACGCGCGTTCGATTTCGCGGATCACCTCGTCCACCGGCCCGAGCACCGCCACGGGGTCGAGTTGCGTCGGGATGGTGATGGTGCGTGTTGTGGTCGCCAAGGGTTCCTTTCCTATGGGCTGGCTGTTGCGGAATCGGTCCTTTTCCTCCGACCGGGGCTACTCGTCGAGCTTCTCGCCGGTCATGACGTGCGCGTGCACGTGGAAGACCGTCTGTCCCGCGTCGAGTCCGGTGTTGAACACCAGACGGAACGCGCCGTGGAAGGCGTCGTCCGCGATGTGCTGCGCCACCTCGACGATGTGGGCGAGTTCGGCCGGATCGTCGGCCGCGAGCTCGGCCACGTCGGCGTAATGGCGCTTCGGCACGACCAGCACATGCACCTTGGCCTTGGGGTTGATGTCCTTGAAGGCGTAGGTGGTGTCGTCCTCGTAGACCTTGGTGCTGGGGATCCGACCCGCGATGATGCTGCAGAACAGGCAGTCGTCCGATGCGCTCATTGGTGCTCCTTCATATGTGTGCGTCCACGCGTCGCGTGGATCGCGTCCTTCCCCACACAGCTTAGCGCGCACCCGTTACCCGGGTGCGGAAGCCATCGCGCTATGCGAAGCGGCCGAGCATGCGGGCGAGCAGGGACAATGCCACGGGCCCGGCCGTCGAGGCCCTGAGGATGTTCGATCCCAGCACGACGCTGTGCGCCCCGGCTTGGGTGAACGCGGCGACCTCGTCCTCGCTGATGCCCCCCTCCGGGCCGACCACGACGTGCACCGTACGCGGCCTGGCGTCCTTCAGGCAGCGGTCGGAGAGGTCGCGCACCAGACCCTCGACCGAATCCCAGGTGTCGGTGGCGTCCTGATGCAGCACGATCACCAGGTCGCCGTGCACGTTGGCGCGAAGGCACAACGACACGATCTGCCTGGAGGTGACGCACTCCCCCAGATCGGGCCTCCACGAGCGGCGCGACTGTTCGGTGGCCGCGTCGAGCGTGGAACGCCACTTGCGGTCGGTGCGTCCCGGCTTCCATTTGGCGATGGACCGATCGGCCTGCCACGGGATGACCTCGTCGACGCCGATCTGCGTCGCGACGTCGATCGCCTGCTCGTCGTGCCCGTTCTTCGCCAGGGCCTGGACGAGCGCCAGGCGGGTCACGGGCGCGGGCTCGCGGACGAACCCGCGCACCTCGGCGACGCCTTCGTCGGGATTCGTCAGCACGGCGGTGACGCGCAGGCCGCGGCCGTCGGACAGCTGAAGCTCGTCCCCGGTCTTCAACCGCATCGCCTGCACCGCATGGCGGCGTACCGCCACGGGCAGGGTGAGTTTCCATCCGGTGTTGAGCTCGTCCGAGTTGACGGGCACGTCGTCATGGTCGGGATCCAGGAGGAACAAGGCATCTGTCATGGTCCCAAGGCTATCAACAGCACTGCGACACGCCGATGATTGCGCGCCTGTGATTTGTTGCTAAAGTAACAACTCGTTGCCAGACAGCGACACCTGCCCGGGTGGCGGAATGGTAGACGCGCTAGCTTGAGGTGCTAGTGCCTATTTTTAACAGGCGTACGGGTTCAAGTCCCGTCTCGGGCACCATCGAAACCCCTTGGAGACAAGGGGTTTTCTTGTATCCGGAGGTGTGCCGGCATTCCCCTGCGAAGGCGCGCATGCCGGAACGTCACGATCATCGGATCATCAGGCCAGGAAAGTCAGGAGAGGGTCATGCGTTTCGTGCATCTTGAATCCATCGACGACGAACGGGTGTCGGCGTACGTCAACCTCACGGAGATCCAGCTGCGCAACCGTCTCGAACCGGCCAAGGGACTGTTCATCGCGGAATCGCCGAAGGTCATCGACCGGGCCCTGGCTGCCGGCCGCGAACCCATCTCCCTGCTTGTCGAGGAGCCGTGGATCGAGGGCATGGCCGACACCTTCGCCGCGATCGACGCGCAGTGGGGGCCGGACGTGCCCGTGTACGTGGCCTCCCCCGAACAGCTGCGGCGGCTGACCGGCTATCGCCTGCACCGCGGCGCCCTGTCGGCCATGCGCCGCTGGCCGTTGCCGAGCGTGGCGGACGTGTGCCGCGGCGCCCGGCGCGTCGCCGTGATGGAGAACATCGTGGACCACACGAACGTAGGCGCGCTGATGCGCTCCGCGGCCGCCCTCGACGTGGATGCGGTGCTGGTCACCCCCTCCTGCGGGGATCCCCTGTACCGCCGCGCCGCGCGCGTGTCGATGGGCACGGTGTTCCAGATCCCGTGGACGCGCATCGGCGGCGAGGACAAAAGGTACTGGCCGTTCCAGGGCATCGACGAGCTGAAGTCGCTCGGCTTCACCACCGTGGCCATGGCGCTCGAGGACGATTCGATCAGCCTCGACGAGCTCACCCGTCGACTGCACGCCGAATCCAGGGACCCGGACCGCATCGACCGGCTCGCGCTCATCTTCGGCACCGAAGGGGACGGCCTCTCCCGCCACACCATCGCGCGCGCCGACCTGACGGTGAAGATCCCGATGAGCCATGACGTCGACTCGCTCAACGTCGCGGCATCCAGCGCCGTCGCCTTCTACGCCACCCGCATGCGCTGACCGCGTTGACGCCCGCCGTGGCGCGCCGCGGTGACGACGAGGGGAACCGGCGGTGAATCCTGTTGACGCGCGGGTCGGCGATTCGGGCGTGTCGCGGTTTTTGTGCAATCATTGTCATTGTCAGTCCGGGGCAAGGATGCGCCGGATCGGAACCCGAGCGCGGCGTCGAAGGACGCTGTTGGTTGTTGAGAGGAGCAACACGACCATGGCCAAAAACAAGCAGAAGATCCTGTCGATCGTATTGGCGGGCGGCGAGGGCACCCGACTGATGCCGTTGACGCGCGACCGTGCGAAGCCGGCCGTCCCGTTCGGCGGCGTGTTCCGTCTCATCGACTTCCCGCTGTCCAACCTGGTGAACTCCGATTACCGCCACATCGTCGTGCTCACCCAGTACAAGTCCCATTCGCTGGACCGTCACATCTCCCAGATGTGGCGCTTCTCCTCCCTGCTCGGCAACTACGTCTCCCCCGTCCCGGCGCAGCAGCGCCTCGGCAAGCACTGGTACCTCGGCTCCGCGGATGCCATCTACCAGACCATCAACATCATCGAGGACGTCCAGCCGGACATCGTCGTGATCGTCGGCGCCGACCACGTCTACCGCATGGACTTCGGCCAGATGGTCCAGCAGCACATCGAGTCCGGCGCGGAATTCACCGTGGCCGGCATCCGCCAGCCCATCGAGCAGTCGAAGCAGTTCGGCGTCATCGACGTGGACCCGAACCACCCGAACCAGATCAAGAGCTTCCTGGAGAAGCCCGAGACCTGCGCCGGCCTGCCGGACGATCCGAATTCCTTCCTCGCCTCCATGGGCAACTACGTGGCCAACACGGACGCCCTGTTCGACGCCCTCGCGAAGGACGAGAAGAACGAGAACACGAAGCACGACATGGGCGGCGACATCGCCCCGTACTTCGCCGCCCGCGGCGAGGCCGGCGTGTACGACTTCAATACGAACGAGATCCCGGGCGCCACGCCGACCGACCACGCCTACTGGCGCGACGTGGGCACCATCAAGCAGTTCTACGACGCGCACATGGACCTCATCGCCTACGTGCCCGAGTTCAACCTGTACAACCAGGCCTGGCCGATCTACACGAACTCCGGCACCCTGCCGCCGGCCAAGTTCGTGCACGCCGGCCGCGATCGTCTCGGGCACGCGACCGATTCGATCGTCTCCCCCGGCGTCATCGTGTCCGGCGGCGAAGTGCACCACTCCGTGCTGTCGCCGAACGTGCGCATCCATTCGTGGGCCCAGGTGGTCGATTCCGTGCTGTTCGACGGCGTCATCGTGAACCGTCGCGCGCGCGTGTACAAGGCCATCCTCGACAAGAACGTCGTGCTCACCGAGAACTCGACGGTCGGCATCGACACCGAGCATGATCTCGCCCGTGGCTTCACCGTCACGCCCGAGGGCATCACGGTGGTTCCGAAGGGCACCGTCGTCGACGACTGACGACCGGCATCCGGCCCCATAAGGAAACCCCCGAACCGTTTTTAGACGGTTCGGGGGTTTCCCGTTATTCCAGCGTCCTGTGCGGCCGCCGGTCGGGTCCGTTCAAGGCCGCCGGCCGCACAGGACGCGAAACGAACATCAGTACTTCGGCAGGTTGTCGAAGTTGAAGCCGAGCGCGGCCAGCTGTTCGCGGCCCTCCGGCGTGATCTTGTCCATCGTCCAGCGCGGCTGCCATGTCCAGTCGATGCGGAACTCCTCGACAAGACCGGCGAGCGTGCTGGCGCATTCGTCCTCGATGAGGTCGGTCAGCGGGCAGGCGGGCGTGGTGAGTGTCATCGTGATGATCGCGCGCCCGAGATCATCGATCTCGATGCCGTAGACCAGACCGAGGTCGATGACGTCGATGCCGAGCTCCGGGTCGATGACCTGATGCAGGGCCTCGCGCACGTCCTCCGCCGTGGCGCGGCCGATGTCGTCGACGAACTTCAGCGGGATGTGGCCGTCATCCGATTCGGCGTCGTCGTGGCCGCATTCGCTTTTCCTGTGACGTCCGCATGCGCACATGTCGTCGGACGACGATTCCGGTTCGGCGGGACGCCCGTTCGGGAACCCCTTGGCCAACGCCGGGTTGGCCATCACCCGACGGGCCGCCTCCTCATCCTTGAGCACGTCGTTCACCGCGTCGAAAACGGTGGGCGCGGGCTCGGGCACGAGATTATCGCTCATAGTTCACTCCAAAAATCGATGGTCGTCTTTTACTGTACGCGCGGCGCCGGGCTTTGTCACCGCGATCCGTTACGCCGAGCGCTCAGCGCTTGGCGGCCAGCGCCTTGGCGATGGAATCCTTGAGTCCCTCCCAGGCGAGCAGGGCGCACTTGATGCGCATCGGATACTTGGAGACGCCCTGGAACACGATGCCGTCGCCGAGGGACTCCTCAAGGTCGTCGTCATCGAGCCCCTTGCCACGGGATTCCATGAGCTTGTGGAACGTGCGCTCGAGCTCCATTGCCTTGTCCACGGTCTTGCCGTCGACCAAATCGACCATGACGGAAAGGCTGGCCTGCGAGATCGAGCAGCCCTGGCCGTCCCAGACCACGCGTTCGATGGTGTGGGGCTCCTTGTCGGAGACCTCCACATGCACGGTGGCCTCGTCGCCGCAGGTGGGGTTGAACTGGTGGGATTCGCCGGGCGTGCAGTATTCGTGGGTGGCGCGCACCACCGTGTCCCCGGCGGCGGCGCCCTCCTTGGTGAGGTCGGCCGCGAAATGCTCCTTGCCATGCGGGTTCTTCGCCGCCTCGAGGATGACCTCCTGGTACATCTGCTCGAGGTCGTCCCCGCTCATGCCGTAATCGTTCATAGCTTCCTTATCGTAGTGGCACTCCCGACCGGGAGACACGCGTATCGGCGGACATGCCGACGGGGGCCTCCTCCGCCTCCCATATACCGGTCGGAGGAGGCCCCCGTGTCGATCGGGAACCGGTCAGGCCCCGAAGAACTTCCTGATGCCCTTCGCCGCCTCGACGAGCGCCTGCGCGTCCTCGATGCTGTTGTACACGCCGGAGGAGGCCCGGTTGGAGGCGTACAGGCCGAAGTGGCGGTGCACGGGCTGCGCGCAATGATGACCGACGCGGATGGCGATGCCCTGCGCGTCGATGTACTGGCCGACGTCATGCGGGTGCACGCCCTTGACGTCGAACGCGACGGTGCCGATGCGGTCCACATTCTCGCGGGGACCCAGGATGCGGATGCCGTCGATGTCGCCGAGCTTGAGCAGTTCGGCGGCGATCGTGCGCTCATGCGCCTCGATGTTCTCCAACCCGATGTTCATCATCCATTCGGCGGCGACGCCGGCGGCCACGACCTGCGCGACCGGCTGGGTGCCGGCCTCGAAGCGGGCCGGCGGCTCCATGTACTGGGCCGGCTGGTCCATCCACGCAAGCTCGACCATCGAACCGCCGAAGTTGGCCGGCGGCAGCGGCTCGAGCAGCCCGCGCTTGCCGTACAGGAAGCCGACGCCGGTGGGGCCGTACATCTTGTGCGCGCTCCATGCGGCGAAGTCGACGTCCAGCGCGTGGAAGTCGACCTTGAGATGCGGCACCGACTGGCAGGCGTCGAGGATGAACACGGCGCCCACGGCGTGCGCACGGGCGATGATCGGCGCGATGTCGGTGATGGCGCCGGTGGTGTTGCCCACATGCGTGACGGCCACGACCTTGGTGCGTTCGGTGATGACCTCGTCGAGGTTATCGGTGCGCACGCGCCCGTCCTCGGTCAGGTCGATCCACTTGAACGTGGCGCCGGTGCGGTAGGCGAGCTCCTGGAACGGCAGCAGCACCGAATGATGCTCCGCCTTCGAGACGACGATCTCGTCCCCGGGCTTCAGCGCGAACCGCTTGGCGGCCTCTCCCCCACGGCCGAGCGACGCGTTGCCGAACGCGGTGGCCAGCAGGTTCAGCCCCGCCGTGGCGCCGCCGGTGACGACGATCTCCTCGTTCCCCTCCTCGGCGTTCGCGCCGACCAGCTTCGCGACCTTCGCACGCGCCTCCTCGAACGCCACCGTCGAGCGCGCCGCGAGTTCGTGGGCGCCGCGGTGCACACCCGCGTTGATCGTGCGGTAGAAGTCGCTCTCCGCATCGATGACGCGTTTCGGCTTCTGCGAGGTGGCCGCCGAGTCGAGGTATACGAGCGGATGCCCGTGCACCTCCTGGTCCAGAATCGGGAACTCATCCCTGATCGCTGCGAAATCAACCATTGTCATTTCCCCCATTTCGTGACATTCACATGCAAGTGAGTGGGAGTCGGCGGAACGCATATCGAGACCGTAAAGACTTGGCCGGAGCGGCCCGGAGCGTGTCACGGTATGCGTTCCGCCGACTCCCACGGCTCCGCTGGAACCGTGAAAGCCGGCGGAACCGACGTCCGTCGGATGTCAGGCGAGTGCGGACTCGGAGTCCGCGCCCTCCGGCAGGTACGCGTCGTAGCCGTTCTCCTCGAGCTCGTCGGCCAGCTCGGGGCCGCCGGTCTTCACGAAGTGGCCGTCGGCGAACACGTGCACGATGTCCGGCTTGATGTACTTGAGGATGCGCGTGTAGTGCGTGACCATGAGGATGCCGAACTGGTTGGCCTCCTTGGCGCGGTTCACGCCCTCGGACACGATGCGCAGCGCGTCCACGTCGAGGCCGGAGTCGGTCTCGTCGAGGATGGCGAACTTCGGCTTGAGCAGTTCGAGCTGCAGCACTTCGGCGCGCTTCTTCTCGCCGCCGGAGAAGCCTTCGTTGACGGAGCGGGTGGCGAACTTCGGATCCATCTTGAGACGCTTCATCGCCTGGGACAGCTCCTTGGTCCACGTGCGGATGGACGGGGCCTCGCCGTCGACCTCGGTCTTCGCGGTGCGCAGGAAGTTGGTCATGGAGACGCCGGGCACCTCGACCGGGTACTGCATGGCGAGGAACAGGCCGGCCTTGGCACGCTCGTCCGGGGTCATCTTGAGGATGTCCCGGCCGTCGAGCAGCGCCTCGCCGGAGTCGACCACGTACTTGGGGTGGCCGGCCAGCGTGTAGGCGAGCGTGGACTTGCCGGAGCCGTTGGGGCCCATGATGGCGTGGGTCTCGCCGGAGTTGACGGTCAGCGAGGCGCCCTTGAGGATCTGCTTGGTGCCTTCCTTGGTTTCGACGTGGACGTAGAGGTCCTTGATTTCGAGAGTGGACATTGGTTCTCCTAAAGGTCCGTAAAAGTATTGGATTACTTGTCTTCCAGCACCTGCGCCATGGCCGCGTCCTCGCCGCGGGCCAACCGGCGGTCGATGACGTCCATGAGATGGTCGGAGACGGCCGGGATGCCGATCTCCTCGACGAGTTCGCCGAAGAAGCCGCGCACGACGAGCTTGCGCGCCTCGGTCTCCGGGATGCCGCGGGATTCGAGGTAGAACAGTTCCTCGTCGTCGAAACGACCCACCGAGGAGGCGTGGCCGGCGCCGATGATGTTGCCGTTCTCGATCTCCAGGTTCGGCTCGGAATCGGCGATCGCGCCCGGGGTGAGCACGAGGTTGCGGTTGAGCTCGTAGGAGTCGGTGCCGGGGGCGGTCGGTTCGATCAGTGCGTTGCCCACCCACGTGGAGTGCGCGCCCTTGCCGTCGAGCGCGCCCTTGTAGACGACGCGGCTCTTGCATTCGGGATGGTTGTGCACCACCATCGTACGGTGTTCGATGTGCTCGCCCGGGTCGACGAAGTAGATGCCGAGCATGTTGAGCTCGCCCTGTTCGCCGCCGAAGTCCTGGTCCATGCGGATGCGCACCACGTCGCCTCCGAGCGTGACGACGGAATGGCGCAGGGACGCGCCCTTGCCGACGTGGATGCGATGATTGCCGACGTGCTTGGCCGCGCGGTCCCACTCCTGGATGAACGTCGTGGAGACGTGAGAGTCCTTGCCGGTGGTGATCTCGACGCCCTCGGCGAGGCGCGCGTCGCCGTCGTGCTCGACGACGACATCCGCGTGTGCGCGGTCCGCGGCGTCGATGACGAGATGGAACGCGTCGAGGCCCTCGCCGGCGCCATGCACCTTGACGAGCACGGGCTGGGCGATCTCGCCTTCGAGACGAAGGATCGTCGCGGTGGAGCCGGAGTTCCATTCGACGGCGGAGACGCGGTCATTCGGCTTGGAGACGGTGCCGGACGCGCCCTCGCCGAGCCGGACCTGGCTGAGCGTGACGCCTTCGGCCAGCGGGGAGCCGTCGATCATCGACACTTCGATCTCGGTTTCGCCGGAGGGCTTGAACACGTCGAAGAACTCGCCGATGCGGTCGATGGGCGTGTAGCGCCAGTCCTCCTGGTCGCGCGCGGGCACCGGGAAGGAGTCCACGTCGAAGGAGCGGGGCGCGCGGTCGGCGCTCGACGGCATGGCCGCCGGGATCTTGTACGGGTCGTTCGGGTCGGCGACCGGGATGTTCAGTTCTGCTGCCTTGTTTTCGGCCATGGGATCAGCCCACCGATCCTTCCATCTGCAATTCGACGAGTCTGTTGAGTTCGAGCGCGTACTCCATCGGAAGCTCGCGGCTGATCGGCTCGACGAAGCCGCGCACGATCATGCCCTGCGCCTCCTCCTCGGACAGGCCGCGGCTCATCAGGTAGAACAGCTGGTCCTCGGAGATTTTGGAGACGGTGGCCTCGTGGGCCATCGAGACGTCGTCCTCGCGCACGTCCACATGCGGGTAGGTGTCGGAGCGGCTGAAATCGTCGACGAGCAACGCGTCGCACACGGTCGAGTTGGAGGACCCCTCCGCGCCCTTGACGATCTTCACCAGACCGCGGTAGGCGGAACGGCCGCCGCCGCGCGAAATGGACTTGGCGACGATGGTGGACGAGGTGTGCGGGGCGAGGTGGATCATCTTCGCGCCCGTGTCCTGGTACTGACCCTTGCCGGCGAAGCCGAGCGACATGGTGCTCGCCTTCGCGTACGGCTCGGCGAGGATGCAGGCCGGGTACTTCATCGTGGCCTTGGAACCGATGTTGCCGTCCACCCATTCCATCGTGCCGCCCTCACGCACGTAGGCGCGCTGGGTGACGAGGTTGTAGACGTTGTTCGACCAGTTCTGCACGGTGGTGTAGCGCACGCGCGCATGCTTCTCGACGATGATCTCGACGATGGCGGCGTGCAGCGAGTCCTCGGACCAGATCGGGGCGGTGCAGCCCTCCACGTAGTGCACGTAGGAGCCTTCGTCCGCGATGATGAGCGTGCGCTCGAACTGGCCCATGGCGGGCGTGTTGATGCGGAAGTAGGCCTGCAGCGGGATGTCCACGTGCACGCCCTTCGGCACGTACACGAACGAGCCGCCGGACCATGCGGCGGTGTTGAGCGCGCCGAACTTGTTGTCCTCGGGCGGCACGACGGTGCCGAAGTACTTGCGCACGAGATCGGGGTATTCGCGCACGGCGGTGTCCGTGTCGACGAAGATGACGCCCTGCTTCTTCAGGTCCTCCTGGATGGAGTTGTAGATGACCTCGGACTCGTACTGGGCGGCCACGCCGGAGACGAGGCGGTTCTTCTCCGCCTCCGGGATGCCCAGGCGGTCGTAGGTGTTGCGGATGTCGTCCGGCAGCTCCTCCCACGACTTGGCCTGCTTCTCGATCGGCTTGACGTAGTACTTGAAGTCGTCGGCGTTGAAACCGGACAGGTCCACGCCCCACTTGGGCATCGGCTTGTCGAGGAACGCCTTGAACCCGCGCAGACGCATGTCGAGCATCCATTCGGGCTCCCCCTTGTCGGCGCTGATGTCGCGCACGACCTGCTCGTCGATGCCTCGCTTGGCGGCCTCGCCGGCCGCATCGGAATCATGCCAGCCGTAGCTGTAGTCGCCGAACTGCTGGATGATCTCGTCGTCCTGTTTGATCTTCTCCTCGTTGACGCGGGACCTATCGGCCACGTACTGGCTCATCTCCACGTCAGCGGCGGCGTTTGGCGCTTGAGTATCGCTCACCATCCTGCCTTCCATCGTTCACGAAAGTTCCTACGTAAACCTAGCAGAAGCGGTGTGCGAACACCACAGCGACACCGTATGTTGGCTCAGGGGATAACGTGAGCTGAGACACGTCGGCGCTTCGCCACGAGCACGGCCAGCACCACGGCGTCGGCGACGATCAGCGCGACGAGCACGCCGCGGAACACCGTCATGCGGTCTATGCCTCCCGCCGGACCGGCGGCCGCGCCGTCGGCGGAGGCGGACACCGGTTTCAGCCCGGTGGACGTCGTGCGCATGCGTACGGTGGGCGTATTCCCTGTGATGCTCTTCACCGTGGCCGCCGCGATGACCGAACCGTCGGCGGACACCGCAAGACCGAGGACGATGTCGCCGTCCGTCGGGAACGACGCCGTCCGTTTCAGGTCGGACGGGTCGAGCGCCGATACGCCCGACGCGCCGTCCCCCGTCCCGTTCATGGAGGCGTACAACGCCCTGCCGTCGGGATCCGTTTTCAACTGGGTGACGCCCGAGGACATATCGCCCGAAGTGACGGTATGATCGTCGCTTCCGTCGGCGGACACCCGATGGAAGCTGTTGTCCATGACGTCCGTGTACCAGATGACCGTACCGTCGGCGTTGACGGCGAACGTGCCGGGGGCGTTCTTGACGGACACCCGGTCGCGGACCTTCCAGGAGGCGGTGTCCACGACGACGAAACCCGGCGAGGAGGAATCCGAGGACCCATCCACGGACCCCGATTGGACCACAAGCGTTCCGCCGTCCGCCGACAGGGCCAGCGGCATATGGTTGATCGTGTTCTGCGATGCCACGGACACCGCGGAAAGCCTGAGGTCGGAACCGACGGCCTTGCCATTGGACGTGTCCATCGCCCACACCACATTGGCCTGCCCCATGCCGGTGCCGTATAGGGTCCGGCCATCAGGCGAGACGAGAAGCTGCCCCGGTGCGGAGCCGCCG
Organism: Bifidobacterium platyrrhinorum; assembly: GCF_010667645.1. Lineage (GTDB taxonomy): Bacteria > Actinomycetota > Actinomycetes > Actinomycetales > Bifidobacteriaceae > Bifidobacterium > Bifidobacterium platyrrhinorum. The sequence continues at coordinate 543,585 of NZ_WHZV01000001.1, read as the reverse complement.
GCATCGCCCGGCAATGGAAGCGAACGGACCGGATCGACGCCGCCGCAGCCCTCACCGCACTGCTGCGTGGTGTCGAAGACGTCGACCCTCCCCTGATCGGCCAATGTACCGACGTACAGCTCGTCGGAGGTCGGGGATACGGCGATGCCGCGCGTGCCGGATACGGAACTCGCGAAGTATGGCGTCTTCTCGTTGCCGCTCGCCACGTCGTATTGTCTGACACCGGAGTTCTCAACGGTGTAGATGGTCTTGCCGTCACGGCTGAGCGCGAACTGCGAGACGCCGGGCACGTCGAACACGGAGCCGCCGGATGAAGCGGCATGGGCCGTGGGTACGGGGCCGAAGGCGATCAGGCCGAAAACCACGGTCGCACAGGCGGTGAACGCCGCGACCAGCGCGTTCATCATCGTCGCCGGGCGAAATACCACGGCCGACCCGTCATTCCTTGCATCCCCCCGATGTTCCTTCGCCATGTCCGCTCCCCCTCCCATGTGACCGGCCCATGCGGCACGCACCCCCTCCGCCATCGGTCGGCGATGACCGGTGTTCTTCCATCCAGCCTACCGCTTTCCGTCGCCACGATGCGGCGCTGGCCGAAACCGTGCCGAAATACGGCGAACGGCCGTTGCCATGCCCATTCCCTCGATGGGCACGGCAACGGCCGTCGGTATCCGTTCGCGTCAGCGCGCTTCCTTGTGGTCGAGCGCCGCCTTGACCAGACCCGCGAACAGCGGATGCGGCTTGGTCGGACGGGACTTGAACTCGGGATGCGCCTGGGTGGCCACGTAGAACGGATGGACCTCCTGCGGCAGTTCGACGAACTCGGTGAGCTCCCCGTCCGGACTCTGGCCGGAGATGCGCAGACCGCCCTCGCGCAGACGGTCCTTGTAGGCCACATTCACCTCGTAACGGTGACGGTGACGCTCGGTGACGTGCGTGGTGCCGTACAGCTCGGCGACCAGCGAACCCTCCTCCAGCTCGGCCGGGTAGGAGCCGAGACGCATGGTGTGGCCCATGTCGCCCTTGCCGGCGACGATGTCCTTCTGCTCCTCCATCGTGGCGATGACCGGGTTGGCGCACTCCGGCTCGAACTCGGTGGAGTTCGCATCCTCGATGCCGAGCACGTGGCGCGCGTATTCGATGACCATGGACTGCAGGCCCAGGCACAGGCCGAGCGCCGGCAGCTTGTTCTCACGGGCGAACTTCAGGGCGCCGATCTTGCCTTCGATGCCGCGGATGCCGAAGCCGCCGGGGATCACGATGCCGTCGATGTTGTCGAGCGCGGCGGCCGCGCCCTCCTCGGTCTCGCAGCGGTCGGCCGCGACCCACTTGACGTTCACCTTCGCCCAGTTGGCGAAGCCGCCGGCCTTGATGGCCTCGGTGACGGACAGATAGGCGTCCGGCAGGTCGATGTACTTGCCGACGATGGCGACGTTGACCTCGTGCTTCGGGTGGTGCACGCGCTCGAGCAGATCTTCCCACTCGTCCCAGTCGACGTCGTGGAACGGCAGACCGAGCTCACGCACGACGTAGGCGTCGAGACCCTCGTCGAACAGGATCTTCGGCACGTCGTAGATGCTGTTGGCGTCCACGCAGTTGACCACGCCCTCGGCGTCCACGTCGCACATGAGGCTGATCTTGTCCTTGATGGACTGGTTGAGCGGACGGTCGGAACGCAGCACGAGCGCGTCCGGGGAGATGCCGAGCTGACGCAGCATCATGACGGAATGCTGGGTCGGCTTGGTCTTGAGCTCGTGGGCGGCGGAGATGTACGGCACGAGGGAGACGTGCACGAACATGCAGTTGTCGGAGCCGAGGTCGCGGCGCACCTCGCGGGCCGCCTCGAGGAACGGCTGGGATTCGATGTCGCCGACGGTGCCGCCGATCTCGGTGATGATCACGTCGACGTCGTCGCTCGCCTGGGCGCGCATGCGCGACTTGATCTCGTTGGTGATGTGCGGGATGACCTGCACGCACTGGCCGAGGTACTCGCCGGCGCGCTCCTTGCGCAGCACCTCCTGGTAGATCTGGCCGGTGGTGACGTTCGCCTTCTGGGAGAGGAAGACGTCGAGGAAGCGTTCGTAGTGGCCGATGTCGAGATCGGTCTCGGCGCCGTCCTCGGTGACGTACACCTCGCCGTGCTGGAACGGGTTCATCGTGCCCGGGTCGACGTTGATGTACGGATCGAGCTTCTGCTGCAGCACATGCAGGCCGCGGGAACGCAGGAGACGGCCAAGGGAGGACGCCGTCAGGCCTTTGCCGAGGGAGGAGACCACGCCGCCGGTGACGAAGATATGCTTGGTGACGTGCTCTTGCGAATTGCCATGTGTTCTTCTAACCATGGAATTTCACTCTATCACCCGTGCGTGACCCGGCGTGTTCGCGACACCGGCGCATTCGCCATTGCCCGCATGGCCGCACCGTCCACATCACAGCAGCCCCTTCCTGGTGAGCACCGTGTACAGGCGGCTGCCGTCGTAGAACCAGGTGACGTCGAAGCGTCCGAACGAATCGGACAGCATGCCGTCGTTGGAGTTCGTCTCATTGAACCGTGACATGACCGAATCCGGGACGTCGAGGTCGTCGAACACGCAGTCGGGGATGCCGTCCGACGTGACGGCGAGGGTCTGGTGGTCGTCGGAGAGCAACAGCAGCGCGTTGTCCCCCATGGAGTAGACCGTATGCCTGTCGTCGCCGTATTCGTCGTATGCCGAGGTCCGTGTGCCGCAGTCCTCGGCGGCGCGGTACAACCCGTTGCGCGACCAGGAGACCATGACGACCGCGATCATCGCAATCGGACGGAACCGTCTTCGGACACCCGACAATATAGGGGGATTCCACGCCCCCCCCCCCGTTGGCTTTTGTCAAATGACGGAGTCGGCAACGCGTCAATGAACGGACCTGCGTGTTCCGGCATGATATGACGCTGCAGGGCGCGTCGACGCGCCCTGCATCATGGAACCGCCATTTCCGAATCAGTCATGGAAGACGAGAATCGCCTTGGCGGAGTTGGTGACGGACATGGTCACCAACTCATAGCCCTGCGTCTCCATCTCATTGGCGACGCGTTCCACCTCCTCCGCCATGGTCTTCGCCTTCGGCGCATAATCGAGCACCACGGTCTTGTATGCCATCGTCGTTCCTTTCCCCGATGCGGCCCGCTACGGTTCCATCGTAGGGAGGGGAACGGGAACCCTGGCCGTGCGGACATTGCCGTCCCGTGAATTCACGGCGACTTCACCGCGAAACGACCATTCACCACGTTGTGGAGCTCTGTACACATTGTTCGCACGTGTTGCGTCACCCACCTGCAATCGTTTAGGTTCGGGGCATGAAAACGCATAAAGGGGTCACCGCGCTGCTGCGGGCCGCCGAACGGGAACGCCGTTGCGCCATCGGCGAGAACAGGGCCCTGTATCATGCCCTCCGACGCAGAACAAAATCATTGGAGGTGACGTCCCCGTATCCGAATCTTTTCGCCGACGCGGCATATTGGGAATCCTTGAACCCGGAGGAACGGTCGCTGCACGTGATCCGAGCCTTGGCGAGACTCCACCCGAAATGGATATTTGCCGGCCTGAGCGCCGCATGTGTATATGGCTACCAGCACGGTTATTCATTGCATGACGGCTCCGTGTTCATCGCGTGCGAACACGGTCGCAATGCCGCCGACGCGTCGAAGTTGCGGCGACTCTATATCCGTACGGATATACTGCGGTACACCTGCAACGGGATTCCCGTCACTTCCCCGGCCCAGACGCTGCTGGACTGCGCCGCGTACCCGTTTGCGAACGCGCTGGCGATCTACGATTCGGCATTCCGTACCCCATATGCGAAACCCGAAGAGGTACGTGCCCGGATGCTGCGTGTGAACTGTGATGAATCGGCCGTCACTCGACTGTTGCGTCATGCCGATTCCCGTAGCGAGAACGGTGGCGAATCATTCGCACGCGGACGGATGATCGAACTCGGATTCGCGGTACCCGCTCTTCAGGTGGAGTTCGACAACCCGGATAATCATCGGATGCCATATCGCGTCGACTTCTGTTGGAAACTCTCCGACGGTCGTGTCATCATCGCTGAATTCGACGGCACCGCGAAATACCGCGATGGAAGCAACAAAAACCGTGCCAGTATCCAAGCGAAACTCGATTACGAGCGTCGACGTGAACACCATCTTAAGGAGGCGGGAGTCACCGCCATCGTGCACCTGTTCTACGAGGACGTGACCGTGGATGACCGCCTACGGTCTAAGCTGTTGTCATCCGGAGTACCTTATCTGCGGTGATTGGCCGACGGTGATGGAAACCGTCGGATTGTTCGATCGTTTCGCAACCGTCCATGACGCAATGAAATCCGGAAGACCGGACGAATCTCCTGAATATGTTGCACTGCGTGACCTGCAGTGCAACATATTCAGGAAAACAATCGCGAACGCCCAAAATCGTTGCGCTGACCACGGCTCAGTGCAACATCTTCAGGAGACATTACCTATTCCCCCGAATATGTTGCACTGCCGGGGCCGGATGCCGCGATTGCATCCCTCACCACCGTGGCGACCACCGATGTTCGAGGTGGACGATCACCCGTTGACGAGGTGGGCGATGGCGTCCAGGGCCAGCTTGTAGCCGTAGAAGCCCATTCCGGTGATGGTGCCGGTGGCCACCGGGGAGATCACGGAACGCTTGCGGAACTCGTCGCGCGCGGACGGGTTGGAGATGTGCACTTCCATGAGCGGCAGGCCGGCGTCGCCAATCATGTGCGCGGCATCGGCCAACGCATAGGAGTAGTGGGTGAACGCGGCGGGGTTCATGACGACCGGCGTCTTCTCATCCGCGGCCTGGTGCATCCAATGCACCATTTCGGATTCGTCGTCGGTCTGGCGCACCTCGACCTCCAGGCCGAGTTCCGTGCCCCACATGGTGCACAGGCGACGTAGTTCGGCGAGGTCCTGACGTCCGTACACGTCGGGCTGGCGTACGCCGAGGCGTCCGAGGTTCGGGCCGTTGACGACGATGACTTTGGTGGACATGGTTCTCTCTCCTTCTTCGGGCGGATCAGTGCCGGATGCGGCGGAACGCCTCTTCCACGGCCTCGGCCGGCGGGTCCTCCAAGTGGATCATGTGGCCGGGCGTGCCGTCGAGGACGACGAAGCGCAGCATGTTACCTCTTGCCTTCTTGTCCTTGTGCATGAGCGCGAGCACGTCCTCGAACGAGCCGCCATTCCACGAGATCGGCAGTCCGAGCGAGCTGAGCAGCGCGCGATGGTAGTCGACGAGCTCCTGGTCGATGTAGCCGAGCTGGCGCGCCAGTTCGGCCGCGTACACGCATCCCACGGCGACCGCGTTGCCGTGGCGCCAGCGGAAATGCTCGAGCTTCTCGATGGCGTGGCCCAGCGTGTGCCCGTAGTTGAGGAACTCGCGCTTGCCCTTCTCCTTGAGGTCGGCGGACACATGGTGCACCTTCACCGTCACCGTGCGTTCGATGAGCTCGGAGACCACTTCTTCCAGACCGGAGCCTAGGAAGGACGCGCCGTCGAACGCGCGCAGCTCGTCGGCGTGCTCCTCGAGGATCCGCAGGATCTCCGTGTCCTCGAGGAAGCCGGATTTCGCGACTTCGCCGAGCCCTTCGATGAAAATGTCGTTGGGCAGCGAGGCGAGCGTCTTCGTGTCGGCGAGCACTCCGGCGGGCGTGTAGAAGGAGCCGACGAGGTTCTTGCCGGCCGCCGTGTTGATGCCGGTCTTGCCCCCGGTGGAGGCGTCGACCATGGCGAGCAGCGAGGTCGGGCAGTTCACGTATCGGATGCCGCGCATCCACGTGGCGGCGATGAACCCGGCGAGGTCGGTGGCCGCCCCTCCGCCCACGCCGACGATCGCGTCGGAACGGGTGAATCCCTCATCGCCGAGGCGGCGCCACACGCCATCGGCCACGTCGACGGTCTTTCCCGCCTCGGCGTCGGGCACGACGATGTCGACGACGTCGTAGCCGCCCTGCCGCAGCAGCGTGCGTGCACGATCGGAATGGCGTTGCACCGGCTGGGTGTGGATGAGCGCGACCTTGGCGACCTTGTCCCCCAGCACGTCGGCGAGATGGTTCATCGCCCCCTCGCCGATCACCACGTCGTAGGGGTCGATAGCGGCGCCGGTCACGTGGACCGTGCGTTCGGTAATCATGTCCATCACCTTCCTCGCCGCCATCTGCGGCGTCTGCCTGCGTGTGCGCACATGCACGTTCGCGACTTCGCGGAACACGGGGTCGCGTTGCCTGTACAGCTTTTTCCACCGCGCGTTCGCGTCCCCGTTGAGCATGGGCCGGCCGCCGCCGCGGTTGGCGCGTTCCATCGCCTCGTGCGGGTCGGCGTCGAGATAGACGACCCGTCCCCCGTCGGCGATGTAGTCGGCCAGCGCGTCCTGGGTGGACGGCGTCATCGGCGCGCCTCCGCCGAGCGAGAAGATGCCGTCGAAATCCTCCAGGTAGTCGGCGATGAGATCGGCCTCGACCTCGCGGAAGGCGGGCTCGCCGTACCGTTCGAAGTATGCGGGGATCTTCATCCCCACCTCGCGTTCGATCTCGACGTCCGCATCGGCGAACGGCAGGCGCATCAGATGCGCCACCTCCTTGCCGACCCGCGTCTTGCCCGCGCCCATCATGCCGATGATGACGGCGCGCGGGCGGATGACCCCCCGCCTCACCGCATGTGCTCCGGCCAGGAGGCGAGGTAGTTCTCACAGTTGCGTCGCGTTTCGGCGACGTTGTCCCCGCCGAACTTCTCCAGCGCGTACTTGGCGAGGGTCAGGCGCACCATCGCCTCGGCCACGACGGAGGCGGCCGGCACGGCGGTCGAATCGGAACGCTGGTTGATGGCCTGCGCGGCCTCGCCGTTGGCCACGTCCACGGTGCGCAGGGCGCGCGGGATGGACGGAATCGGCTTCATCGCGGCACGCACGCGGATCGGCTGGCCGTTGGACATGCCTCCCTCGATGCCGCCGGCGCGGTTGGTCAGACGGGTGATGCGCCCGTCCTCGCCGGGCACCATCTCGTCATGCGCGACGGAACCCGGGCGCACGGCCTCGAGGAAGCCGTCGCCGATCTCCACGCCCTTGATGGCCTGGATGCCCATGACGGCGGAGGCGAGGGCGGCGTCGAGACGGCGGTCGGATTCCACGTAGGTGCCGATGCCGGCGGGCACGCCGTAGGCGATGACCTCGATGACGCCGCCGACCGTGTCCGCGTTCGCCTTGATCTCGTCGATGCGCCTGATCATGCGTTCCTCGGCGGCCTTGTCGAGCGTGCGCACCGGGGAGGCGTCGAGTGCGGCGATGTCGTCCGGGGTGGGCAGAACGGCGTTGTCGGCATCCTCGACGCCGGCGCCGCCGATGGAGATCACGTGGGCGACGGTGCGGATGCCGAACGCCTGCTCGAGGAATTTCGCGGCGATCGAGCCGAGCGCGACGCGCGAGGCGGTCTCGCGCGCGCTGGAACGTTCGAGCACCGGTCGGGCGTCGTCGAAGCCGTACTTGCGCATGCCGGTCAGGTCAGCATGGCCCGGGCGCGGGCGGCTCAGCGGCGCGTTGCGCCCCTCGCGCGGGATCTCGTGGTCGAGCGGGTCGGCGCTCATCACCTCGGTCCACTTCGGCCACTCGGTGTTGGCGATCTCGACGGCGATCGGGCCGCCGAGCGTGGAACCGTGACGCACGCCGGTCAGGAGCCTGACCTTGTCCTGCTCGAACTTCATGCGCGCGCCGCGGCCGTATCCGAGACGGCGGCGGGCCAGCGCGTCCACCACGTCCTGGCTGGTGACGGACACCCCCGCAGGCAGTCCCTCGATCATCGCGACCAGCGCCTCGCCGTGCGACTCCCCTGCCGTCTGCCAACGCAACATATCTTCGCTCCTCCATGGTCATACGCCGCCCGCCGGTGCGGTTCCGCACGGTCCGTGGACGGCTTGCGCGTTCGTAACTAGGGGTTAATGTTAAGGCATGCCATACCTGTACTGTCTGCCGGGTCTCATATGCGGCCTCGCCCTCGCCGTCGAGGACGTGCGCCGCCGGCGCGTGCCGAGGGCATGGGCGGCGGCCGGCTGCGGACTGCAGCTTGTGGCGGACATGGTCTGGGCCGCGCTGTCCAACGATTTCTTCGCGGTGTTGCAGGCCCTGCTGTTCACGGCCCTATGCGCGGGCGTCCAGCTGCTGCTCGCGTTGGCGAGGCCCGGCGCGCTGGGCTTGGGGGACGTGACGGCGATGCTGCCGTTGGGATTGGCCGTCGGAGCGTACGGTCTGATCCACGTGGCCGTCTGGTGGCTGGCGATGGGGGTGCTGGGCCTGGCGTTCGTGCCGTTGTGGATCCGGTTCGACCCGCATCGGGGTGATGCGCGCGCGGGCAAGGCGCCGTTCGTGCCGGTGATCGTGACGGCCGCGGTCATCGCCGTGGCGGTGTGACCCCGTCGATCGGCGGCGATGCCGATGCGACAGGGCGACGCGCCGCCGCTCCCCTCGACGCGATTCAAGGCGAAGGCGATACGCGAATCCCCGCGTCCCGCCTGTGCGGGATCGCGGGGATTCGCATCGCAATACGCCCGCCGGCGGCTCAGTTCGCGTCGGCGTTGTTGTTCTTGTACTCCTGGACGTACTCGTTGAAGGTGTCCTCGTCGTCGGTGAACTTGGTCTCGCCGGTCTGGAGGTTCACGGTCACGAAGTACAGCCAGTTGCCGTCCTCCGGGTTGAGCGCCGCCTGGATCGCGTTGTCGCCGGGGTTGGAGATCGGGGTGGGCGGCAGACCCTTCTGGATGCGCGTGTTGTACGGGTTCGACGCGTCGTCGAGCATGGCCTGCGTAATGTCCGCGGACTTCACGTTGTTGCCGTAGGCGACGGTGGAGTCCATGCCGAGCGTCATGCCCTTGTCGAGGCGGTTGAGGATGACGCGCGTGACCTTGCCGTAGTATTCCTTCGAGTTCACCTCCGCCTCGGCGATGGAGGCGATGTTGAGGATGCGTTCGCGTTCGTCCCCGGTGGGCGCGCCCAGCTCGTCGAGCTTCGCGATGCGCTTGTCGACCATCATCTTGAGGATCTCACGGGCGGACTTCTTCGATTTGACGTCGTACTGGCCGGGTTCGAGCCAGCCTTCGAACTTGCCCTTCGCCTCGGAGGGCAGGACGCCGTCCCCGCCGCCGTCGACGACCGACTGGAATTCGGATTCGTCGATGCCGGACAGCTTCGCCGCGTTCTTGATCACGTCGGAGAGCCGTTCGCCCGACTTCACGTCAAGGAAGCCGGTGGCCTTGGTCTGGTCGGAGAGGATGGCGACCACGTCGGCGGACTGCATATGCTTCTGCAGCTCGTAGGTGCCCGGGTAGAGGGTCGCGGAGTTGGCGGAGACCGTGGCGGCGAACGTGTCGGCGGATTTGACCACCTTGTCCTTCACGAGGTTCTTGCCGATGGTGAGCGAATCCTGCCCCTGCTCGATGGTGAAATAGACCTTGCCGAACGGGCTTCCCGAAAACTCCTGCGTGGTGCGCGCATTGTACTCGTTCACCCTGCGGATGGCATCGAGACGACGGTAGCCGAAGAAGCATCCGACGCCGATGAGGGCGAGGACCACGAGCACGGCGACGATGACGATGACGCGCTTCTGCCTGCCCTGCCGGCGCCTCTTGCGCATCTCCTTACGCGATTTCGGCGGACGCGGGGGTTCCACGGCGGGCGCGGCCGAGTTGCCGGAGACCTTGAGCGCGTTCTCCTCGAAGAAATCGTTGAAGCTGTCGGACATCACTTCTCCCTATGCTCTTTGCGATCCAACGCGGATTGCAGTATCACGACGGCGGATTGCTGGTCCACCACCGGCCGGTGGCGCCTGCCCGTGATGTTCGCGTCGCTCAGCTGGCGATGCGCGCTCACCGTGGTCAGTCGTTCGTCCATCAATTCTACGCTTGGTGTCGCATTCAGCCGGATCTCGCCCTCGTCGCTCATGCGTTCGATGCGTTTGACGAGGTTCGCCGCCCACCGGCGCGCCTTCTTGGCGCTTTTGCCCTCGTCGCCGTTGAGCAGCAACGGCAATCCGATGACGACGTGGTCGACCTGTTCGTCCTCGATGACGTAGATCACATCGTCCAATGCGCGGAACGAATCCCCATAGGCCTGTATGTTGCCAATGGGGTGTGCGAAGGTGAGCTCCGGGTCGGACAATGCCAGTCCGACCCGGGCGTCACCCAAATCAATGCCGAGCCAGGTCAAACGGCTCAGCCCTTCTGCGCCTCGTGCTCGAGCGCGGCGATCGCGTCGTCGATCTTCGACGCGTCCGCGCCGCCGCCCTGGGCGAAGTCCGGCTTGCCGCCGCCACCGCCGCCGAGGACCTTGGAGGCGCCTCGCACGAGGTCTCCGGCCTTGATGCCGAGCTTGCGGGCCGCCTCGTTCGTGGCGACCGCGACCATCGGCTTGTCGTCGGCGCTCACGCCGGCGAGGGCCACGACGACCGGCGACTCCTCGCCGAGGCGGGAGCGCACGTCGAGCACGGTCTTGCGCAGCGCGTCGAACGAACCGAAGTGGCCGACGTTCTTCGCGGCGACCTTAACGGGCGCATGGGAGGACTGCGCGTGCTTCACGAGCTCGGGGACGGCCGCGGCGAGTTGGCTCTCGTACATGGCGGCCAGTCGGCGGTCGGACTCCTTGAGCTTGGCGAGCAGCGCGTTGACGCGCTCGGCGAGCTCGTCCGGACGGGCGTTGAGCTTGTCGCTCAGCTGGGAGACGAGTGCGTGCTCGCGGGCGTTGAACTCGTAGGCGCCGGCGCCCACCACGGCGTCGACTCGGCGCACGCCGGAGCCGATGGACGACTCGGACATGATGTTGATGGCGCCGATCTTGCCGACGTGGTCGACGTGGGTGCCGCCGCACAGCTCACGGCTCCAGCCGTCCTCGCCGATGGACACGACGCGCACGATGTCGCCGTACTTCTCGCCGAACAGGTGCATGGCGCCGAGGGCGATGGCGTCGTCGAACTTCATCTCCTTGGTGGTGACGACGAGGTTGTCACGCAGACGGTCGTTGACGCGCTCCTCGACGGCGCTCATCACCTGCTTGGTCGGGGCCTTGGACCACTGGAAGTCGAAGCGCAGGCGGTTCGGGGCGTCCTCGGAGCCGCGCTGGGTGGCCTGCGGGCCGAGCTCCTCGCGCAGCGCCTTGTGCACCATGTGCGTGGCGGTGTGCGAGCGGGCGATGGCGCCGCGGCGCGCCAGGTCGATGCTGGCGTTCACCTGGGTGCCGACGACCAGCGTGCCCTCGGTCAGGCGGCACTGGTGGACGATGAGGTCCTTGATCGGCTTCTGCACGTCGTCGACCTCGAGCACGGCGCCGTCGTCGGACAGGATCTCGCCCTGGTCGGCGAGCTGGCCGCCGGCCTCCGCGTAGAACGGGGTGCGGTCGAGCACGACCTCGATGTTGGCCGGGCCGGTGACGGCGGGCACGGAGCCCTTGCCCTCCTGCATGATGCCGAGCACGGTGGCGCGGGCGGACATGTCGGTGTAGCCGAGGAAGTCGATCGGCTTGGCGAGCGTCTTCTTGAAGTCGTCGTAGACGGACAGATCCACGTTGTGGCGCTTCTTGAGCGCATCGGCGCGGGCGCGGCCCTTCTGCTCGGCCATGAGCTCACGGAACTTGGCCTCGTCGACCTTCACGCCCTGGTCGGCGGCCATCTCGAGCGTGAGCTCGATCGGGAAGCCGTAGGTGTCGTGCAGCTTGAAGGCGTCGTCTCCGGAGACGACGGCCTCGGCGCCGGAGACGGAGTCCTTCTTCGCCTTCTTCACGGCCACGTCGAGGATCTCGATGCCGGAGGTCAGGGTGCGGCGGAAGGCGTCCTCCTCGCCGTACGCGGACTCGCTCACCTCGTGGAAGGTCTTGTTGAGCTCCGGATAGCTGGGCTCCATGGCGGCCTTGGAGGTCGGGAACAGGGTGGGCAGCACCTCGTTTTCGACGCCGAGCACGCGCATGGCCTCGATCGTGCGGCGCAGCAGGCGGCGCAGCACGTAGCCGCGGCCGTTGTTGGACGGGCGCACGCCGTCGGACATGATCATGAGCGCGGAGCGCACATGATCGGCCACGACGCGGAACTTGACGTCCATCGCCTCGTCCTCGCCGTACTTGCGGCCGGAAAGGCGTTCGGCGGCCTCGATCACGGGGAAGACCTCGTCGGTCTCGTAGATGTTGTTCTTGCCCTGCAGCAGGTAGGCGAGACGTTCCAGGCCGGCGCCGGTGTCGATGTTCTTGTTCTCGAGTTCGCCGACGATGTGCAGGTCGGTCTTCGACTTGACGTTGTCGACCTCGTAGTTCTCGAACACGAGATCCCAGATCTCGATGTAGCGGTTCTCGTCGGCGATCGGGCCGCCCTCCTTGCCGAAGGCGGGGCCGCGGTCCACGTAGATCTCGGAGCAGGGGCCGCCGGGGCCGGGACCGCCGGTGGTCCAGAAGTTGTCCTCCATGCCCATCTTCTGGATATGCTCGGGGTCGACGCCCTCGTTGACCCACATGGAGCGGGCCTCCTCGTCGTCGGTGAACGTGGTCATCCACAGCTTCTCCGGGTCGAAGCCGTAGCCGCCCTTGTCCTGCGGGGAGGTGAGCAGCTCCCACGCGTAGTGGATGGCCTCCTCCTTGAAGTAGTCGCCGAAGGAGAAGTTGCCGATCATCTGGAAGAAGGTGCCGTGGCGGGTGGTCTTGCCGACCTCGTCGATGTCGAGCGTGCGCACGCACTTCTGGTTGGAGGCCATGCGCTTGTGGGGCGGGGTCTGCTCGCCCATGAGGTACGGGATGAACGGGACCATGCCGGCGATCGTGAACAGCGTGGTCGGGTTCGGCGAGATCAGGGACGCCGAGGGGACGACCATGTGGTCGTGCGCCGCGAAATAGTCGAGGTAGCGCTTCGCGATTTCTGAGGTGCGCATAAGCGGGTGGAACTCCTTGTTGTCTGTTGATGGTGCCCTGGGCATGGGATGCCATGCCGCGGAACGTCTTGCGGCCGTAACCGTTCTACATCATGCGTGTTCCGCCCGTACGGTGCGGGCGGAACACGGTGCGTGCCGTCTCAGCGGCCTTCGCCGATGTACTGTCTGTTCAGCTCAGCCTCGCGGGCTCGACGGGTGGCGTTGAACTCGTTGACCAGCCCTTCGAGCGTCCTGACGCCGACGTGGTCCTGATCGGGGCCGAGCAGGAACTGGCGTGCGGTGTCGGGGGTGTTGGCCCTGACATAGGCCTGCGCCTTGGTGACGGCGATCACTCCCAGGGAGAAGCCCAGCCCGACCCAGAAGATGCGTTTGAACATCACTCCCCCTTGGCCTGGCCGGCGGGGGCGTCGGCGGACTGTCGGTCGATGAAGGACCGCGCGGTGGACTTGAGCGCGTAGGCGGCGGAGGCGACCTTGATGACCGGCTTGCCGAGGAAGGAGCCGTACAGGTCCGTGAGGGCGCCGACGTTGTTCGCGGTGGTCGAGGCGGCGGCGGAGATCCTGTTGACGTCCTCCAGCGACTTGTTGACCTGCTTGACGGTGGTGACGCCCTCGTCAAGCGCGGGGATGGCGTGCTCGCCGGACTCGCGGACGGTGTCGGCGATCTGGTCGAACAGCTTGCCCAGACGGATCAGCGGATAGATCATGAACCCGGCGAGCACGGCGAACGCGATCGCGGCGATCAGCCCGGCGATCTCTCCAACTCCCATAGTGCCTCCTACTTACGCAGTTACCCGCACAAGAGTATCACTTGCCGTACGACACGATGTCGATCGCCTCGGAGAACGGCTTGGCGGTGTCGAAGTCGATGAGGGTGACCGATCCGTTGGCGGGTCTCTCGCTCAGGTCCAGCCCGTCCCCGCCGAAACGGTGCCCCAGGCTCAGCAGGGTGTTGCCATGCGAGATCTGCAGCACGTGGTCGCCGTCCCTGAGCGCGGGGTTGGAGGCGATGATGGCGAACGCCCCTTCGACGCGTTCCCAGTACTCCGCGTCGGATTCCGCATCGTGGAACGGGTCGGCCTCCTTGAGGAAGTCGCGGGTGGCGGCGAGGCCGAACCTCTCGACGATGTCGTTGTAGCCCTTCGCGCCGTGGGGCCCGCCTGCGGCGGTCCAGGCCAGGGACATGTCCTGCCCTTCGAAATAGCCGTAGCACTGCTCCCGGAAGTGCATGTCGGCGACGAGCTCGGGGCGGCGGTGCCCGGCGGCCTCGTTGATGTCGAGGATGCGTTTCGCGGTGATCTCGGCGCGGGAGGTGTCCGAGCAGTATGCGGCGGCGAAGTCGAGGCCCTCGAGCCTGTGCCCGGCCTTGTCGGCGTCGGCGAGTCCGGCGGCGGTGAGCGGCGCGTTGCACCAGCCCTGGAGACGGTTGTACTTGTTGAACGTGGTCTGCCCGTGGCGGACCAGATGCAGGTGGAGGATCATGGTCCCACTCTACAACGGGGCGGCGGGAACGGCGACGCCGACGCCGACGGCCCGAAACGCGGAAACCCCGCGTCCCAAACGGAACACGGGGTTTCGACGGTATGTCCTTGACTGTATATGGATACAGAAGTGGGCCCGGATCAGCGGGCGTAGAACTCGACCACGTACTGGATGTTGACCTGCACCGGGACCTCCTCGGCCTCCGGCTTGCGGGTCAGCGTGGCCTTGAGGGAGGCCAGGTTGACGTCCAGGTAGCCCGGGACCGCGGGCAGCACGTCGCGGTGCACGCCCTCGGCGGCGATCTGGAACGGGACCATGGTCTGGCTCTTGGCCTTGACCTGGATGGTCTGGCCCGGCTTGACACGGTAGGACGGGCGGTTCACGATGTTGCCGTCGACGAGGATGTGACGGTGGGTCACGAACTGACGGGCCTGGGCGGTGGTGCGGGCGAAGCCGGCACGCAGGACCAGGTTGTCGAGGCGGACCTCAAGATCGGACAGCATGGCGTTGCCGGTCTGGCCGGCGGTGCGGGTGGCCTTCTCGTAGGCGGCGCGCAGCTGCTTCTCGGACACGCCGTACTGGGCGCGCAGACGCTGCTTCTCGCGCAGACGCACCGCGTAATCGGACTCGGTGCGGCGGCGGGTGCGGCCGTGCTCACCCGGAGCGTACGGGCGCTTCTCGAAGATGCGCTGGGCCTTCGGGGTCAGGGCGATGCCGAGGGCGCGGGACAGGCGCACCTGACGGCGGGAACGCTGAACGTTCGTCATTGTTCTTCCTTTATCTTTCTGTCGTTATCTGAACGGAACGCGGCGCCACGTATGACGGTCGCGCTGAGTCGGGCCTCTCCAACGCTTCGTCGTGATTGCTCACGAGCGGCCGTATCATTCGGATTCCTGACGATTCCGGCTGCCGACCCGTTGATGGGCTAAGACTCCAGATGACATCCGCCTTGCGGCAGACACCAATCGTCTAATCTACACCCATGCCCGGGACAACGTTCCGGCGTCCATACGGTACACCGTGTCGGCGTAGCCGATCGCGTCCGCGTCATGCGTGACCATGAGCACTCCGGCACCGGCGTCCGCACGTTCGCGCAGCAGCCGCATGACCGTCGTGGTGCTGTCCGCGTCAAGGTCGCCGGTCGGTTCGTCGGCGATGATGAGCTTCGGATCGTTGATGAGGGCACGGGCGATCGACACGCGGCGCATCTCGCCGCCGGACAGTTCACGCGGATAGCACCCCGCGAGGTCGTCGACGCCGAGTCGTTCCAGCAGCCGCATCGCGCGGTCGACGAGCGGATCGCCGTCCTCCTCCCCGTCTTCGCGCTCCCCCACGCTTGGTCCCGTCCCGTCCGCCGTGTCCGGGAAGAAGGTGGCGGGCAGAATCACGTTGTCGAGCACGGGCAGGTTGCCGAGCAGCGTCTGCTCCTGCGTGACGAATCCGATGGTCCGGTTGCGCAGGAGCGACAGCCCGCGGTCGTCGAGGTCGGCGACGCGCGCGCCGTCCACCTCGACGGATCCGCCGGTGGGCCGCACGAGTCCGGCGACCATGTTGATGAGCGTGCTCTTGCCGTTGCCCGAGCGCCCGACGACGGCGACGAACCCGCCCGCGTCCAAGTCGAGGTTCACATGGCTCACCGCGTCGAACGGCTTGCCGCGCCGCGTGAAGCTCCGGGTCAGGTCGTCGATGCGCAGCAGCGGGGTCGTGCCCGGGTCTCGCTTCTCCGTTTCGACCGTCATGTCAGCGTCCCTCCTTGAGGATGATGTCGGCGTCGCCGCGGGAGATCCTGCCCATGACGGCGAACGACGAGACGACGCCCACCACCGTGGAGCAGGCGATGGCGAGCAGGGCGAGGCCGATGACCGTCCAGGGCCCGGCCTGCAGATACGGCAGTTGGAGCCTGCTGCCGATGAGCGCGCTGAACGGCAGGATGCCCAGAGCCCCCAAGGCGACGCCGACCACGCCTCCGGCCGCTCCGATGACGGCGGCCTCCTTCGCGATGACGCCGTCGACCATGCCGCGTGTGGCGCCCATGATGCGCAGCGACGCGAATTCGCGTTTGCGCTCGTTGGCGCTGGCCGCGAACACGGCGAGCAGGACGATGACGCCCATCGCCCACAACGCGGCGACGAACGCCGCCATATAGCCGGTCAGCGCGTCCAGCGCGGTCTTCGTCGCCGCGGTCACGCCTCCCGGGTACACGTATCCGAGATCGGCGAACCGCGTGTCGAGCCGTTTGATGTTCGCGGCGACGGTCTGCGGATCGTAGCCGTCCTTCACCTTGATCATCACGGTGGAGACGGCCTTGTCCGCGTATTCCTCGGGCATGACGCGCTTGGAGACCGCGGCGGACGCTTCGACCATGTCGGGCACGGTACGCTGGTTGATGAACACGGAGTTGTCGAGTCCGGTGCCGGTGTTCGCGAGTTGGGCGACGACCGGCCAGCTGCGTCCGTAGAGTTCGATGGTGCCGTCCACGGAGACGTTGACGTTCGCCCCGGCGACCATCTGCCCGTCCTCCAGCTCGCCTTGGAACTGGGAGGCCACCCACGGCGCGATGACGAAGTCGGTGTCCGGGTCGTAGCCGATGATCTGGAGCTTCTCCTCGCAGCATGCGGCGGCGAGCGATGAGATGTAGGTCTGTTCGGTGGCCTGTGCGATGCCGTCGGCGCGTTCCACCTTGCGCGCGATGTCGCGGGTGAAGTAGAACGTGCTGGAGTTCGAGCCGGTGAGCAGCGCCTCGGCCTGGTTCGCGCTGTTCTGCGGCACGACCATGAGGTCGGCGCCGAGTCGGCGTTCCATGCTGCGCATGCCGTTGCCGAGATTCATGCCGAGCATGGTACCGCCGAACAGGGCGATGGAAAGCACGGTGACGACGGCGAGCAGCGCCATTGTGCGCAGGGGTTTGCGTGCGAGGTTGGCGAGGGGAAGGCCGCCGAGCGTGACGTGCGTGTCCATGGTGTCGGTGCGTCGCGTCGTCACGCGCGGGTGCGGGAGTCGAGCCATGCGCCGGCCGCCGCGAAAACGACGGCGAGCACGCCGAGCACGATGAGCGTCGGCAGCATGACCATGCGGCAGTGCATCATCGCGCCCGGGCAGATGCCGATGAGGAACGTGGGCACGGCAAGCAACAGCAGCGCGTTCGCGATGACGGCGATGTTGAGGCCGACACGGGTCTTCGGCCCGGAGAACAGAGCGACGACGCCGAGGACGAGGATCACGGCGCCGATGCCCGTGGCCGCCTGCTGGGACCAATGGCAGGCGCCGAACGTGCCATGCCCCCGGCATGCGTGGGCGAAGGTCTGCGGCGCGATGGCGGTCAAGGCGCCGAGGACGATGGCGGGCGCGGATGCGATGAGCTTGTTCTTCATGCTTCTCTTTCTCTGTGTGCGGTTCGTGCGAAAGGCAACGTGTCGCATTATGGGCGGGCGCCGTATGAAAAACAAGTCTTGATTTTCACGTGTATGTCTGATAAGGGTCGGAGTTTCCCGATGGCCGAGCCGTCAAGCGGACGGCCCGGTGGGGCGTCCGTAGGCGAGGCGGGCGGCGACGGCCGCGAAGGACGTCTATCGGGAAGCGGTCAGAGCTTCTCGATGGGCGCCACACGCAGCATGAGGCGTTTGACGCCGTCGGAGCCGAAGTCGACCGTGATCACCGAGTTGCGACCCCGGTCCTGCAGGTCGACGACCTTGCCCATGCCGTACCGGTCGTGGGTGATGCGGTCCCCGATCGAGAAGTCGGCGATGTCGAGCCCGTTGTCCTTCGCGAGCGAGGAGGCGGGCACCGACCTGCCGGAGCCGGCGTTCTTCGGCGCGACGCGCCTGGTCGACACCTTGCCGCTGCGTGACGACGGGGACGAACCGTGGCGGGACCCCGACCGCGCACCGGAGGACGAACCATAGGAGCGGGAGCCGGAACCATTCGACGACGTTCCCCGGGAGGAGCCGTACGACGAACCGTACGTCCCCGAGCCGTACGACGAGCCATACCGGCCGGAACCATAGGACGAAGAACCATAGGAGCGGGAGCCGTACGAACCGTACGAACCGGAACCGCCGAACGTGGGACCGGAGGAGAAATCGTCGCCATCCTCCCATCCGCCGAATTCGTCGTCGCTCCCCCACGCGCCGCGCATGCGTTCGACGCCGGCCTCGCGCCGCTTCCAGTCGATGAGCCCCTCGGGGATCTCGTCGAGGAACTGGCTGGGCGGCATGTCGGCGGCCTGCCCCCACTGGGAGCGCACGGCCGCGCGCGTCAGGTAGAGACGGCGCTTGGCGCGCGTGATGCCCACGTATGCCAGTCGGCGCTCCTCCTGCAGCTCGCTGGTGTCCTCCATGGAGCGCGAATGCGGGAACGTGCCCTGCTCCATGCCGGTGAGGAACACCACCGGGTATTCGAGGCCCTTCGCCGTGTGCAGGGTCATCAGCGTCACCTTGCCGGAGTCCTCGCCCTCGCCGGGCAGCTGGTCGGAATCTGCGACGAGTGCGGTGGTCTCGAGGAACCCGGCGAGCGTGGCGTCGGGCGTCTTCTGCTCGAACTCGGCGGCGGTGGACTGCAGCTGCGACAGGTTCTCGACGCGCGATTCGTCCTGCGGGTCGGTGGATTTGCGCAGCTCTTCGAGCAGTCCGGACTTCTCGAGCACCTCGGCGACGATCTCGCTGGGCCTGGCGTCGTTGGCGCGGGCGAACGCAGATAGTCCTCCCATGAGGTCACGGAACGCGTGCAGCTGGTTGAGCGTGCGCGTGGGGATGCCTTCGATCTCGTCCATGTGCATGAGGCCGGCGAAGAAACTCGCCCCGTGGGCGCGCGCGTAGTCGAGGATGATGCCTTCGGCGCGCGCGCCGAGGCCGCGCTTGGGCACGTTGAGGATGCGCCGCAGGTTCACGTCGTCGTCCGGGTTGACGATGGCCTGCAGATAGGCCATGGCGTCCTTGACCTCGCGGCGTTCGTAGAACTTGGTGCCGCCGACAAGCTGGTACGGCGTCCCCGCGTTGATGAGCGCCTCCTCGAGGGAGCGCGACTGCGCGTTGGCGCGGTACATGACGGCCATGTCGGAGTAGGCGATGCCTTCCTCGGCGTGCAGGCGCGTGATCTCCGTGGCGATCCAGAGCGCCTCCTGCTGCGCGTTGTCGGCCGCGTAGCCGACGATCGGCTCGCCTTTGCCGAGCGCGGTCCACAGCTTCTTCGGCTTGCGGCCCTCGTTGTTGGAGATGACGGCGTTCGCCGCGTCGAGGATGGTCTGCGTGGAACGGTAGTTCTGTTCGAGCATGATGGTCTTCGCGTTCGGGAAGTCCTGCTCGAAGTCCTGGATGTTGCGGATGTCGGCGCCTCGGAAGGCGTAGATGGACTGGTCGGAGTCGCCCACCACGGTGATCCACGCCGGTCCCTGGCGCCCGGCGGTCGGCCCGGCCTGCGCGGACATGGCGGGCGCCGTCTCCCCCGCATCGACCCCGGCGAGCTCGCGCACGAGCACATACTGCGCGTGGTTGGTGTCCTGGTACTCGTCGACGAGGATGTAACGGAACCGGTGATGGTAGTACTCGGCGACCTGCGGATGGTCGCGCAGCAGCTCGACGGTGCGCACGATGAGATCGTCGAAGTCGACGGCGTTCGCCAACGCCAACCGGTGTTCGTATTCCGCGTAGACGACCGCGTAGAGCGCCTCGATGTCGCCGACGGCGCCGAATTTGTAGCCGCGCTGCCCGGGTGTGAAGTCGGGCGCGTACTGCGCCAGCTGCGTCTTCCATCCGATGAGCTGGTTCTTGTAGTCCGAGATACGCCCGAGTATCGACCGCGGGGTGTAGCGCTTGACGTCGATGTTGAATTCCGTGGCGATGATCTTCACGAGCCGCTCGGAATCGGCGGAATCATAGATCGAGAAACCGTTGGACAGCCCGATCTCCTTGCCGTCGCGACGCAGGATGCGCACGCAGGCGGAATGGAAGGTGGAGACCCACATGCGCTGCGCGACGGGGCCGATGAGCGTCTCGAGGCGCTCTCGCATCTCGGCGGCGGCCTTGTTGGTGAACGTGATGGCGAGGATCTGGCTCGGCCATGCCCGGAACTGGCTCAGGATCCACGCGATGCGGCGGGTGAGCACGCGCGTCTTGCCGGAGCCCGCGCCCGCGCCGATGAGCAGCGCGGCCCCACGGTACTGCACGGCCTGCGACTGCTGCGGGTTGAGGTCCCCCACCAGCTCCTCGGCGCTCCTCGCGATGACCTCCGGCTCGTCGTACACGGCGTCCCTCCCCTGCATGTCGTCCTGTCCGTCGCACAATGGCGACATTCATATCTACCATATGACGCGGTCAGCGTAAGCTGGTGCCGAAACGTCACCCATGATTAAGGGAGAATTCACATATGCAGGAGCTCGAAGAGCGAATCCAGCGCGAGGGAACGGTCAAGCCGGGCAACGTGCTCAAGGTCGACGCCTTCCTCAACCACCAGTGCGACGTGACCCTGTTCGACCATATGGGCGCCGCGTGGGCCGAGCATTTCGCGGGCCGCACGATCACGAAGATCCTCACCATCGAGGCTTCGGGCATCGGCATCGCCTGCGTGGCCGCGCGCCACTTCGGCGGCGTGCCGGTCGTGTTCGCCAAGAAGGCGCAGTCCATCAACCTGGACGGCGACCAGTACACCACCACCGTCTACTCCTTCACGAAGCAGAAGGAGTTCCCGGTGATCGTCGCGAAGAAGTACCTCAACGCCGGCGACCACGTGCTGCTCATCGACGATTTCCTGGCGAACGGCAAGGCGCTGCGCGGTCTGATCGACCTGTGCGAATCGGCCGGCGCGGTCGTCGAGGGCATCGGCATCGCCGTGGAGAAGGGATTCCAGGGAGGCGGCGACAAGCTGCGCGGGGAAGGCTACGACGTGGACTCCCTCGCGATCGTCGAAAGCATGGACGCCGAGACCGGCGACATCGAGTTCCGCCGCTGATTCATCCGTTCGCGCCCTCCCCGTGGCCGCACCGGCCCGGGGAGGGCGGTTCATGTCATAAGGACCGTTAGAGAGGACATCATGGAAGAGAAGAAGAACGCCGGGAGGGCCGGCATCTCGATGGAGGCGCTGACCTCCCTCGACGCGCCGGTCTCCTTCTGGAAGGGCATCCCCTTCGGACTGCAGCATGTGATGGCGATGTTCGTCGCGAACCTCGCCCCGATCTTCATCGTCGCCTCGGCGGCGAAGATGAGCGCAGCCCAGTCGGCCGCCGTCATCCAGGCCGGCCTGCTGGTGGCGGGCCTGGGCACCTGCCTGCAGCTGTACGGCGCGTGGCGCATCGGCTCGCGTCTGCCGATGGTGACGGGCATCTCGTTCACGTACGTGGCGGCCGCGGTCGCGATCTGCGCGGACAAGGGCTACGGCGCGGTCGTCGGCGCGGTCATGGTCGGCGGCCTGCTGGAGCTGGTGCTCGGCCTGACCGCGAAGTACTGGCGTCGTTTCGTGCCGCCGATCGTCTCCGCGATCGTCGTCACGTCGATCGGCTTCTCGCTGCTCAACGTGGGCGCGACGAGCTTCGGCGGCGGCAGCGGCGCGAAGGACTTCGGCTCGTGGCAGAACCTCACGCTGGGACTCATCTCGCTGGTCGCCTGCCTCGCGTTCCAGCTGCTGATGAAGGGCACGGCGAAGCAGCTGTCCGTGCTGTTCGGTCTGGTCGTGGGCTATGTGGCGGCCATCTGCATGGGCAAGGTCGATTTCTCCGGTTTCCAGGATCTCGCCATCGTCTCCGTTCCGCAGTTCATGCCGTTCAGGCCGGTGTTCGACTGGGGCGCGATCATCTCCCTGGGCCTGCTGTACGTGGTCTCCTCGGTCGAGGTGCTGGGCGACACGGCCGCCCTCACCAAGGTGGGTCTGAACCGCCTGCCCACGGAGAAGGAGACGGCGGGCGCGATCGCCGGCGACGGCCTCATCTCCTCCGTGTCCGGCCTGTTCGGCTGCCTGCCGCTCACCTCGTTCGCGCAGAACATCGGCCTGGTAGCGATGACGAAGGTCGTCAACCGCAAGGTGATTCTCTCCGGCGGCCTGATCCTCGTGGTGGCGAGCTTCGTGCCGGCCATCGCCGAGGTGTTCAACTCGCTGCCGCAGGCGGTGCTCGGCGGCTGCACGATCATGATGTTCGGCAACATCATCCTCTCCGGCTTCCAGATGATCGCCGAGGCGGGCTTCACGCAGCGCAACATCACGATCGCCGCGCTGAGCCTGACGATCGGCATCGGCTTCACGCAGGTGAGCGACATCTTCGACCAGTTCCCGGCGCTGTTCCAGCAGATCTTCGCCTCGAACTGCATCGCGGTCGCGTTCGTCGTGGCCGTGATCCTCAACGCGGTGCTGCCGAGCGAGGAGCATTTCCTCTCCGCGCCAAAGGAGGATTCCGAGGCCCGGGACTGACGGTTCCGGACCCGTCACCGGCCCCACGCCGGAAATGATATGGGTGTGCCCCGCAGACCGTGAACCGAACCGCACGGCTTGCGGGGCACACCCATATCCGGATATCGTCGGTCATGGAACGATCCGCCGACGACGAACGGAGGAATCATGGCAGACAAGGACGGGATCTACCCCGAGGTGGGGGCCGCGTTGGTGAAGGCCCGCAAGGAGGCGGGGCTCACCCAGGAGCAGCTCGCCGAACGTTCCGGCGTCTCGCGCATCACCATCGCACGCATCGAGAAGGCGCATATCAACCCGTCGTTCAAGTCGCTCGAGGCGCTCGCGCACGGCATGGGCCGCACGCTCACCATCAGCTTCGACGTGAAGGACTGACCTCCCGTCCTCCCCTCCGACGGCCTACGCCTCGCTTGCATCCTCCCGGACGGCCGCGTCGAGCGCCTCACGCCGCAGAAGCAGGAACCCGATCGCGCCGGCCACGATGGATGCGGCGAGGATCGCGGTCTTGGCGACGGCGGCGACCTGCGGGTCCGTGAAGGACAGGTTCGTCACGAAGATCGCCATGGTGAAGCCGACGCCGCCCAGAGCGGACACGCCCGCGATATGCCCCCACTGGACGCCGTCCGGCAGCCCGGAGACGCCGAGACGGACCGTAAGCCACGTGGACAGGAAGATGCCCAGCGGCTTGCCCACGAGCAGTCCCAGGAACACGCCGATGGCGACGGGGCTCGTCACGACCTCGTGCACGGACATGCCGGACAGCACGACGCCGGCGTTCGAGAATGCGAACAACGGCAGCACGAAGAAGTAGACGAAGGTGTGCAGGCTGTTCTCCAGACGGATGGTGGGAGGGATGGTGGCGCTGGAGACGCGGCGGATCGAGTAGACCTCGCGAAGGTATTCCTTCTGGGCCACGTCCGGCTCGCCCGGATCGTAGCGGTCCTCGGCCGAGCGCACCCGCTTCGCGAACCACGCCCCCACTCGGTCGAGCTTGATCTCGGAACGGGCCGGGATGGTGAGCGCGAGCATCACGCCGGCAAGCGTGGCATGCACCCCTGAGAACAGCACGCACACCCACAGGACGAACCCGACGGCGAGATACGGCTGCAGGTCGTGGATATGGCAGCGGTTGAACGCCACGAGCACGGCGAACGCCGCCAGGGCGGCGAGCAGCCACGGAAGGTTCAGGTCGGAGGTGTAGAACACCGCGATCACACCGATGGCGATCATGTCGTCGGCGATGGTGAGGGTGGACAGGTAGGCGCGCAGGCCGGCGGGCACGCGGCTGCCCAGCAACGCGAGCAGGCCCAGGCAGAACGCGATGTCGTTGGCCATGGGCACGCCCCAGCCGCCGGCATGCTCGCCGCCGGCGTTGATCGCCAGATAGACGAGCGCCGGAAGGACCGCACCTCCGGCCGCGGCGACGATGGGCAGCACGGCCTTGCGCGGCTCGGTGAGTTCTCCGGCGCGCATCTCGTGCTTGATCTCCAGCCCGACCATGAGGAAGAATAAGGCCATGAGGAAGTCGTTGATGAAATGCTCGAGGCTGATGTCGGCATGGAACGGCCCGACGGAGAAGGCGAGATGCACCGACTGCCAGAACTCGTTGAAGTACGGCAGCGCCGGCGTGTTCTCGATGGCGAACGCCGCCAGCGCGGCGCCGACCATGAGCATGGTCGCCCTGGTGGAGGAATGGGTGAACCGGACGAGCCTGCGCTTGCCCCTGTGGATTCTGACGACGCCCGGCTCGAGGATGCCCTCGTGGATGGGAGGGGTCTGGGTCATATGGGTGCTCCTGACTGCTTCGTGAATGGAGTCGGCCGCCGGGCATGACCGTTCGCATCATGTCCGGGGACCGCGAGGATTCAACCCATCCAGTGTACCGGCAGACCCGGTCGGGCCCATCGCCCGGAGCATAACCCTATTTGTGGTACAGGCCCATGCGCTCGTACTTGGGCTCGCAGCACACGTTGATGCCGAGCTTGCGGTAGAGGGCCTCGTCCGCGGACGAGACGATGACCGAGAAGAACGCATCGCAGCCGCGCAGCCGTTCCAGGCCGGCGATCACGCGCGCGGCGGTCTCGTCGCCCGCGCTGGTGATGGACAGGGCGATGAGCGTCTCATCCGAGTGGAGGCGACGGTTCACGCTGCTGAGGTGTTCGGTCTTGAGACGGCAGATCGGTTCGATGGCTTTGTCGTCGATGACCCGCAGCGTCTCGTCCACGCCGGTCACGGCCTTCAGCGCGTTCATGAGCAGGGCGCTCGCGGCACCCATCAGCGCGCCGGTCTTCCCGGTGACGACCCGGCCGTCGGGCAGGACCATGGCGCCCGCCGGCGCGCCGGTCTCCTCCTCGCGGCGCAATGCCGCGGCGCGCGCCGGTGACAGGTCCTCGTCCACGCCGGCCTTCTTCATGATGGAGCGCAGACGTTCGATCTGCTCCTCGCCGGCGCCGGTGCGCCTGAACCGCACGCAGGCGTCGAAGTACCGGCGCACGATCTCCATGTTCGCGGCCTCGCGGCATGCCTCGTCGTCCACGATCGCGTACCCGGCCATGTTGACGCCCATGTCGGTGGGGCTCTGGTACGGGCTCTCCCCCATGATGCGTTCCATGAGGGCCTTGAGCACGGGGAACGCCTCCACGTCGCGGTTGTAGTTGACGGTGGTCTCGCCGTGCGCCTCGAGATGGAACGGGTCGATGATGTTCGCGTCGTCCAGGTCGGCGGTGGCCGCCTCGTAGGCGATGTTCACCGGATGGTTCAACGGCAGGTTCCAGATCGGGAACGTCTCGAACTTCGCGTACCCGGCCTTCACGCCGCGCTTGTGCTCGTGGTAGAGCTGCGACAGGCAGGTGGCGAGCTTGCCGGAGCCCGGCCCGGGTGCGGTGACGACGACGAGCGGGCGGCTCGTCTCGATGTAGTCGTTGCGCCCGTATCCCTCGTCGGAGACGATGCGCCCGATGTCATGGGGGTATCCGGGAATCGGGTAGTGCAGACGGCAGGTGACGCCGAGCCGCGCGAGACGGCCGCGGTACGCGTCGGCCGCCGGCTGGCCGGCGTACTGGGTGAGCACCACGGAGCCCACGTAACAGCCGCGGGAACGGAACACGTCGATGAGACGCAGCACGTCCTCGTCGTAGGTGATGCCGAGGTCGCCGCGCGTCTTCGCCTTCTCGATGTGGTTCGCGTTCACCGCGATGACGATCTCCACGTCGTCCGAAAGGCTTTCGAGCATGCGGAACTTCACGTCCGGCTCGAAGCCGGGCAGCACGCGCGAGGCGTGGTGGTCGTCGAACAGCTTGCCGCCGAATTCAAGATAGAGCTTGCCGCCGAACCGCGCGATGCGTTCCCTGATTTTGGCGGCCTGCAGCTCGATGTACCTGTCGTTGTCGAATCCCTGTCGCATGTGTTGTGGCAAACCTTTCGAACGGCGCGAGTTGACGTGCGGAATTATAGATGAATTCTCGATGAACCGGGCCCATGGGAGGGTCGTGCGCGGCCCCCACGGCGGGCGTATACGGCACAATGGTGGCAAGGAGGGCCGCCATGGTCGATGACTACACCGCGAAGATGACCGAGCTGATCGAACTCATGCGGATGATCGGCAACGACACGCAGCAATGCGAGGTCAAGGAATGCAAACGGCGCATCTCCTCGACCATCACGGACACCCTGTCCGCGTTCTCCAACGGTTCGGGCGGATGGATCATCCTGGGGCTGAGCGAGAAGGAGGGGTTCACGCCGGTCGAGGGGTTCGATGCCCGCGCCATGCAGGAGGCGCTCAGCCAGGCGTGCGAGAAGATGACCCCGGTGGTCCGCCCGGTGATCGTGACCTGCCCGTTCGAGGGGGCGAACCTCGTGTTCGCGCGCGTCGACGAGATGCTTCCGCGCGACAAGCCGTGCTTCATCACCGAACGGGGGCCGTATGGAGGCTCGTACATCCGAACGGGCGACGGCGACCGCCACATGACCTCCTACGAGGTGGACCGTCTCACCGAGGAGCACCTGCAGCCCACCTACGACCTCGACATCGTGCCGGGGGCCACAATCGACGACCTGGACCCGAAGCTCGTCGAAGGGCTGCTCGCACGTGTGCGCGAGCAGCATCCCCACGTCTTCTCCGGCTCGGAGGACACCGACGTGCTCCTCGACCTGCAGGTGATGCGACACGACGATTCGGACGGCGGCCGCGTGGGCGGCGTGCTGCGCCCCACGCTCGCGGGACTGCTCGCGCTGGGCAGGTACCCGCAGAAGTACTATCCGCGGCTGGGCATCGCCATCGCCGTGTTCCCGGGCGTGAGCCGTGACGACGTGTTCCGCGGCGACGAGCGTCTCATCGCCTCGCGCACGGTGGTCGGCTCCATCCCGGTGATGATCGACGACGCGGTGGAGGAGCTCATGCGCTGGATCGGCGCGAAGAAGCCCGACTATCCGCCCGTCGCCCTGCGCGAGGCGATCGCGAACGCGCTCACCCATCGCGACTACTCCCCCGACGCGCGGGGCACGCAGGTGCGCATCAACGTGTTCACCGACCGCATCGAGATCACGAATCCCGGCGGCCTGTACGGCACGGTGACGCATGACGTGCTCGCCAACCCGCATCCGGTGACGGGGGCGCCGTTCGTCTCCACACGCAACCAGTTCCTGTTCACCCTGCTGGAATCCACCCCCTACCCGGGCGGGGGATTCGTGAACCCGGAGGGCGGCGACGGGTACCAGCGCATCGCGGCCACGTTGCGCGAGGCCGGCATCGAACCGGCCACCACACGCAACGCCATCAACACGTTCACGATGACGCTCACCCGGCATCGCACGGCGAAGCTCGGCGCGCCCGGCGACGTGTCCAAGGCGATACTCGCCGTGCTGGAGCGGCATTCGGCGATGAGCGTGAAGGAGATCATCCGCGAGCTGCGGCTCACGCCGCTCGCGGCCACGTCGGGCCTGCGCGAGCTCGTGCGGGAGGGACGGGTGGCCAAGGTGCGGTTCAGGGACGATCCCACGCAACGCTACCGGCTGCGTACCGCCTGAGACCGCGGGGCGCGAGGCGTCCGCGACGGTCACACGAACAGGAACCAGGAGGCGGTGTCCCACCAGATGCGCGTGGGCATGTTCATGCCGTCCATGAACTGTTTGAAGAACAGGAACAGGGACGCCGACGCCACCCCCGCGACGAACCAGCCGAACACGAGCCGGCGCGTGACGTCCCGCCAGTCGTCCGCGCGGAGAATCGTCCCCCGGGCGGCGCCGCCATCGGCCGTCGTCGCGGGCCCGGTGCATGCGCCGACGCCGCCGTTCGTCGCGCCGTCCACGACGTACAGCAGGACCGTCACGGCGACCATGACCATCCACACGAAGTCGATCTCATAGCGGAAGTCCACGCCGGTGACGCGCGCGTCGACAAGGAACACGAGTCCGGCGGCGGCGAGCGGGCCGACGACGAGGCGCGTGGCCGCGACGCGACGCGACGCGAACCGCCAGACCACGGCCGTGAACAGCAGCAGCGCGAACGGCGCGGTGGTGAGCAGGTACCCGCCGAACTGCGGGTGTTCGCTGCGCCACGTGGTCAACGGCACGGACTGCTGTTGGACGAACGGGAACCGCGCGGTGAGGTTCGGGGGCTGGAAGAGGTAGTAGAAGACGAACGAGGCGTATTGGGTGAGCGGCGCGCGGAAATGGGTCATGTCGTAGCCGGTGAGGTTGTATGAGGCGCCGAAATCCAGCGGGCCGCCGAACCGCGCCGCATTGTACGCGAACTGCGGCAGGAACACCATCGCATACGGGGCCAGGGCGCACGCCCAGACGCGGGCCTCGTCGGCGAGAGCCCGTCCTCCTTGCAGTCCGTTCCGCCAGAGTTCGCGTATCTCGTCGGCGAACAGGGGTATGGCGATGAGCGTGGCGAGGATGACCTGTGGTCTGCTGGCGATGGTCAGGGCCATGCAGAGCGATCCGGCGGCGAGCCATGGCGGGCTGAGTCTGCGTAGTTTCGCTTCGATCCATAGCGCTATCGCGAGTGCGGCGCAGGCGATGGCCGTTTCCTGTGGGATCTGGTAGAACAGGCCGAGTTGGATGAGGATGGGGATGCCGTTGCCGAGTGTGGCGGCGGTCATGGCGAGTATGGTCGCGCCGGTGGTGACGGGTCGGCGTCGGTTGATGAGTCTGGCGAGTTGTATGGTCAGGGCGAGGGTGGCGAGGGTGGCGAGGGTGGCGGCGATGGCGACGCCGGCGTTGGTGGGCAGGTCCGTGCCGGTGATGGCCTTGTATGGGGCGAACATGAGCAGTGCGGGCAGTACGCCGAAGTAGGAATAGTATCTGCCGTCGTGGAAGGCGACGTCGAAGTAGATGGGGGTTTCGGGGTTGTTCAGCGCTTCGATGGTGCGTTGGCGTGTGTCGTAGGGGTTGTCCATGGCGGCGAGCGCGTGGTTGACGGGGTAGTCGAGCCAGGTGTGGCCGTTGAGGATGGCGTCGGCGGTTTTCTGGTATTGGTCGGTGGCCTGGTATGAGGCGAAGGTGTCCCAGTAGACGGGTTGTGGGCTGTTTTGTGGTGCGGCCATGGCGAGCAGGGCGAGTGGGGTGAGGCAGCAGAGTGCGGCGCAGGTGATGATGGGGATGCGTGTGGCGCGCGTGTGGGGGTCGAGTCCGGTGCGGTGCAGTGGCGAGGCGGGCCGGCATGCGATGATGAGCAGTGCGATGAGGGTTTCGAGGGTGAGGCGGATGGCGCTGAACCGCATGGGTATGCGTGGGTTGGCGGTGATGGTGTTGTAGGGGATCACGGTGCCTTTGGGCATGTCGTAGCGGATGCGTATGTGTGTGGCGCCGTCGCCGATGCGTTGGTATCTGGAGTGTTCGCTGGATGGTGAGTATCCGGCTTGGGCGTTGGCGTCGTACCATCCGGAGTCGGTGTTCTTGCGTGTGGAGATCTTCCAGGTGACGGCGTCGCCTTGGTGTGGTCGTTCGGCGTTGGTGTGGTTGATGTACAGGTAGTCGATGGGGTGGCTGGCGGAGATGTCGCGCCAGGCGTGGTCGGGGTCGGTGATGACGGCGGTGCCGCCGGATTCGATGGCGAGCCCGTTGCCGGTGCCGTCGTCGTGTACGGTCTGTGGCGTGGCGGTGAGGGTCTGCCAGTGGGGCAGGTTGAAGACGAGCAGTTCGAGCAGGATGATGGCCGCGAGGGCGATGAGGGCGGGGCGTCGCCATGTGTGTGCCGTGGCGGCGGCTGTGGGGATTGTGTTCGTCGTGCCGGTTCGGGGGTGGTCCGTGGTGGTCGTCACTGTTCGTCGCTCCGTGGTGTCTGCGATGCGGGCTGGTATTGGATCTCCTTGAGGCGTTCGAGCTGGTCCTCCTGGAGTTTGCGTTGGGTGCGTTGCACTTCGGAGACGATGAGCAGGAGCAGGGAGACGACCATCCAGATGAACAGCATGACGCCGATGAGCAGGGATTGCACGTGTCCTTTGCCTTGTCCGGCGAGGAAGAACGTGAGGTAGCGGATGAAGATGACGGCGACGCCGATGCCGGGGATGGCCGCCGACCAGGTGAATACGGATTGGGCGCGGTACATGAGGAAGCTGCGGATGATGGCTCCCGCGGATTTGCCCATGTGTTCGAAGATGTTGTGGAACAGGCGCGATTTGCGGGTCTTCGGGTTCGTGGTGATGGGGATGGAGGTGATGGCGAGGCGTTTGTAGCCGGCTTGGATGATGGTCTCCATGCAGTAGCTGAATTCGGTGAGGATGTTGAGTTGGAGCAGGGAGCGTTTGGAGTAGGCGCGGAATCCGCTGGCGGCGTCGGGGATGCTGGTGCCGGCGGCGAGGTTGACGACCCATGAGCCGAAGCGTTGCATGAGTTTCTTGAACGGGCCGAATTCCCTGATGGTGTCGGTGCGCCGGTCCCCGACGACGATTTCGGCCCGTCCTTCGAGTATGGGCCGTACGAGGTCGCCGATGCGTTCGCTCGGGTATTGGTTGTCGCCGTCCGTGTTGACGACGATGTCGGCGCCGTGTTTGAGCGCGTAGTCGGCGCCGTCCCGGAACGACCGGGCGAGTCCCATGGTGGCGGCGTGGTGGACGAAGTGGCGTATGCCGAGGCTTTTCGCCACGTCCACGGTGCCGTCGGTGCAGCCGTCGTCGATCACGAGCACGTCGACGGCGTCGACGCCGGGGATGCGACGCGGCATGCGCGCCATGACGAGCGGCAGCGTCTTCGCCTCGTTGAGGCAGGGGATCTGTATGAATACGTGCATCAGCGCTTGTCCTTCCGGTTGGTTGCGGTTGCGGGTTCCGCCCCCGGTCGTTCCGACATCATCGCCCGCAACCGTCGGATGTCGAGGATGCGGGTGGCGACGAGCAGGGCGACGAATGCGAGGTAGACGACCATGTACACGGCCATGAGCGGCAGGAACCCGTCCACGTGGACGAACCTGCCGGCCGTCGCCGCGGCGGCCCACAGCGCGGCGTCGCAGGCGACGGCCAGCCAGGCCCTGCGGGACATCACGTCGCCGAACCGGCGGCGCGTCTCGATGTACGAGACGCCCATCGCGATAAAGGTGGCCGTCATGCTCGCCGCGGCCACGGCGGTGATGCCGCCGAGACGGGCGGCGACGGCGAACAGCGGGACGACCGTCGCGAGGGAGACGAGCGAGAGGACGTCGGAGAAGCGCGTGTCCCGTTCGGCGTTGAGCGTCATGTTGAGGACCACGGTCACGCCCATGAAGAACCCGGAGAACGCCAGGCAGGCCAGGGCGGGGGCGGCGGCCGCGTATTCGGGCGAGTAGAAGGCGGAGAGCAGGTCCGCGGCGGTGGCGGAGATCGTCACGGCCATCGGCGCGACGAGCGTGAACGCGAGCAGGAGCAGCCCGCGCGCCTTGCCTATGGCCTTGTCGCGCCGTCCGGCGGCGAGGAGACGCGAGACGACGGGCAGGATGATCACGGCGAACGCCTGCAGCAGGTAGTACGTGGTCTTGCCGAAGTTCATGGCGCCCGTGTAGTAGCCGGCCATGCGATCCGGCAGTTCCGCCTTGACGACGAGCGTGTCGGCGCTCAGGACCAGGGAGGCCATGATGAAGAACAAGGAGAACGACAGCGTGCCGTGTGCGGCGTCGCGCCAGGTGAACGGCGTGTCCCCGCGCGGCAGCGACGTCCATGCGGGGGCGAGCGTGGCCAAGCCGACGAGGATGGTGAGGACCATCGCCGTGCAGTACCCGGCTTCCAGTCCGATGACCGGGTCGTGCGGGAAGGCGAGGATGATGAGCGGGATCGTGCCGAGTTTGACGATCGGGTAGAACGTGGACAGGAACGCGCTGCCCGCGAACCGTTGCAGGCCGTCGTTGACGCCCAGCATCACCACGTACAGGCCGTTGGCGGGCACGAGGAACGCGGCGTAGCGGAAGTAGCGTTCGAGGTCGCCGCCGAACAGACCGGAGAACAGGGGCGCGCCGGCGAAGTCGACGAGGAAGAACACGGCGACGACGGCCGCCTGGACTGTGCAGACGCGCGCGATCACGGCGCGCCCGTCATGGCGGCGCGACGCGATGTTGCGCGCCAGCGACTGGCGCGCCCCGTTGCTGACGAACAGGTATTCGAAGTCGAGCACGGTGATGATGGTGCCGACCACGCCGTAGTCGGCCGGCGAGGCGAACCCGCCGAGGAACCAGTGGATCGCATACCCGGCGACGAAGAACGCGACGTTGCCGATGAGGTTGAGCGCCAGTCCGCGACTCATGCGCGCCTCCCCCGGATGCCCCATAGCCGGGAGGGGGCCACGGCGTCCGCGCGGAGGAGCGCGAGCATCAGCGGGACCATGACCGGCGCCCACATCATGTATCGCGTGGCGGTGGGTTTCAACGGCAGCGAGATCGCGTTCGGCAGGAGCGCGAGCAGGGACCAGACGAGCGGGATGGCGAACGGGACCCATCGGGGCCGGCGGCCCGCGCATCCGAATCCGTGGAACAGGAGGAACAGGGGCAGTATGAACGTCCATGTCGCGGTGAGCGCGGCCGGATTCGGCACCGTCGTGCCGCGCCACGCATCCCACAGACGGTAGGCGGCGGCGCGACCGGCCTTCGCCGGGGTCTTGCCGGCCAGGGGGCGGAACGACGGGCTGACCGCGTCGTTGATCTGGAACCACATGGTGTTGGCGGTCGCGTCCGCGGCGTGACGGTCCAATGTCTCCAGGGGGATGCCCCGGCTGGTGGTGTCCAGCGGCGTGCGCTCGAGGGAGCACCATCCGGATTCGAGCGCGGCGAACGCGATGAGGTAGGAGTCCGGATGCCGCACGCCCATGGCGAGCCACGCTTCGAGGTATTCGGGCACGGCGGACGGGTCGCGCAGCGAATATTGGATGACCGGATCGGCGAGGTACGGGTTGTACCGTCGCGCCATCCGTTCGAACGGCACGCGGTTGACGCGGTCGATGGCCGCGCGTTCGCGCGTGGTGACGTCGCCGGGATGGTCGAGCGCGTAGCGGGCGGTCATCTGCATCGGCACGACGAGCAGCTGGTTCGCGTCCTCGCCGCGCACGCGCAATGGTCCGCGCACCGCGGCGGGGAACACGACCCCGGCGACGAGCGCCACGGCCATGGCGCATCCGAGGGCCGCGAGCCGGCGGCGGGCGGGCGCGTGCAGCGGGACGAGGCAGAACAGGGTGAGGGCCACGATGTACAGTCCGGTCATCGTGGTGAGCGCGCACAGCGTGGAGACCGCGAGAAAGCCGGCGAGGAAACGCGGCGAGGAAAGCGCGTCGAGGCGCGTGCGCACCGTTTCGACGACCATGAGCAGCCACGGGATGAGGAACATCATGTGCAACGTGTCCTTCACCACCGACATCGTGAAGATCGGGAAGGCCGGGAACACGGCGAAGAACAGGAGCATGCCGGCTGCGGGCGCGCGCCCGCAGCCGATGTGGCGCGCATACAGGCACATGCCGGCCAGTTCCGTGCAGGTGACCGCCACCTGCACGGCCAGATAGGCGCCGATCCCGACGCGCCAGTCGCCGGCCGCCGCCTCGCCGAGCCATGCCGAGGATCCGAAGACGATGGTGTCGAACACCGGATGGTGCGCGGAGACGGCCGCGGCGGCGCCCCCCTGCCCGGCCACCGCGAGGAACTGGGCGATCTGGTCGCCGGTGTCGTACCAGATGGCGCCCGGGAACATCATCACGATGACCGGAGCCCAGCACAGGAGTATGAGCATGGCGGAGACGGCGAGCCTTGGGACGGCGCGCAGGCCCTCGAACCATGCGGCCGCGACGCGCACGGGGGCGAGGATCCGCATGGACGCCGCACGATGCGCGATGGAACCGCGGCCCGTGCGGGGGACGGCCGTCAGGAGCCGCTCCCCCGCGACGAACAGGACGGACAGGGCGACGGCGAGCACGGCCGCCTTCAGCCAGAACCGGGCGTCGAACGGGCCGAACGAGGCCCGCACCGCCGCCTGGTCGGCGAGGGCGATGACCAGGGCCCCGGCCGCGCATGGCACGAACCTCGCCGGCCAGATCCTCCCGTATGACATGGTTACGACGATATGCGGGGCGGACGGGCGCGGCGGGCCAATTGGCCCAATGTTCACCGACCGGTGTCGCGCCGGTAACGACCGGGCGGGCCCGTGTGGGCGAGTCGCGCCGCGAATCGCCCCGGACGTGGGAAAATAGACATGCTGTCAATTCATTTCGTCGACGGAGGTGCGTCATGACGCGAAACACGG
The DNA here is from genome assembly GCF_010667645.1 of Bifidobacterium platyrrhinorum. Lineage (GTDB taxonomy): Bacteria > Actinomycetota > Actinomycetes > Actinomycetales > Bifidobacteriaceae > Bifidobacterium > Bifidobacterium platyrrhinorum. Next base: position 509,101 of record NZ_WHZV01000001.1, on the reverse strand, counting down.
GACGCCGGCCGGAGGGCATGCCCGACTGGGCGAGGTACGGCGTCTTCTGGCATGTCTATCCGCTGGGGTTCTGCGGCGCCGACATCCGGCCCCGGGGCCCGCGCGAGTTCCACGGCCGCGGGCTCGACGCGCTGATCTCCTGGCTGCCGTACGCGCGCGACCTGGGGGCGTCCGGGCTCCTGCTCGGCCCGGTCTTCGAATCGTCCACGCACGGCTACGACACGCTCGACCACATGCACGTCGACGTGCGCCTCGGCGGCGACGCGGCCTTCGACCGTCTCGCCGAGGCGTGCCGCGACATGGGGTTCGCCATCATCCTCGACGGCGTGTTCAACCATGTTGGACGCGACCACCCGGCGGTGCGGGCGGCGCTCGACGAGGCGGCCGGCAGGCTCGCGCCCGACGACGATCCATGGCACGGCCTGATCGCGACGCACGGCGAAGGCGCGGGGGCCTCGCTCGACGTGTTCGAGGGCCATGGGGACCTGGTCGACCTCGACCATTCCTCGGACGAGACCGCCGACTATGTGACGCGCGTGATGGACCACTGGCTGGACCGCGGCGCCTCGGGCTGGCGCCTCGACGCCGCCTACGCGGTGCCGGACGGCTTCTGGGCGAAGGTGCTGCCCCGGGTGAGGCGGGACCACCCGTATTCGTGGATCTTCGGCGAGGTCATCCACGGCGACTACCCGCGCATCGTGACCGAGTCCACGATGGATTCGCTCACCCAGTACGAACTGTGGAAGTCGATCAGGCATGCGCTCCAAAGCGACAACTTCTTCGAACTCGACTGGAACCTCACCCGTCACAACGCGTTCCTCGACACGTTCGTGCCGCAGACGTTCATCGGCAACCACGACGTGACGCGCGTCGCCTCGGAGATCGGCGCGGACAAGGCGGCGCTCGCCCTGGCCGTGCTCATGACCGTGGGCGGCGTGCCCTCCATCTACTACGGCGACGAACAGGGGTACGTGGGCATCAAGGAGCAGCGTCTCGGCGGCGACGACGACATACGCCCGAAGTTCCCCGACTCCCCCGACATGCTGTCGGGGCTCGGCGAACCGGTCTACCGGCTGCATCAGGCGCTGATCGCCCTGCGCCGACGCAACCCGTGGCTGCTGGACGCGCGCACCGAGAAGGTGCTGCTGGAGAACAGGCGGTTCGTCTACCGATCCGTCGCCGCCGACGGCGGCACGCATCTGACCGTCGAGCTGGACGTGGAATCCACGCCGACGTTCACGATCCGCGATGCGGCGGGCGCGGTGCTGTACCACCGCTGAACACGGCGAACGGAGGAAGACCCCGGCCCGCACGGCGGCGACGGAGGACCGGTAGGACCCGGGGCCCTTCCTCCGCCCCTACCGTGAACGGAACGGGGCGGACTTCCTCCCGGAGCGGCGGCGCGGGGCCTGCGCTCCTCCACGCCTGGCCTGGATGCGGCGCTCGTGGCGCTTGACGTCCTCGGAACGCTCGTCGCGTACGATGCGGTTCTCGTCCTTGCGGTGGATGCGCTTGCCGCCCTTGGGACCCTTGCCGCGCGATTTGCGGCGCTCGGCGTTCTGCTTGCTGTCCGCCCGCCAGGATTCGCCGGTCTCGAAGCGCCGGTCGCGGCGCTCGGCCTCCGGATCGCTCATGCCGGCGCGACGGGCGGCGCGGTTCGGCTTCACGCGGGGCCTGCGCTCCTCCTCATGGGGGTCGCGCCCGTCGCGCCGCCGCGGACGGGCCTCCCGGTCCCCTTGGTCGTCACGGACCCGCTGCGCCTTGCGACGGCGGGGGTTGCCGGCCGGCTGCGTGTCGTCGAGGCTCCACCCGGTGACGATGGGGGCGCGCTCCCCCACGAGCTCCTGCACCTCGGGCGAATCGTGGCGCACGGCGACGGATTTGGCGTCGATGCCGGCGGCCTTGAGCATGCGCCTGGCCTCGCGACGCTGGAACGGCAGCACGAGCGTGACCACGTCGCCGGTGTGCCCGGCGCGCGCGGTGCGGCCGGAACGGTGGACGAAGGATTTCGGGTCGTCCGGCGGATCGACCTGCACGACGAGCCTGACCCCGCTGACGTCGATGCCGCGGGCGGCCACGTCGGTGGCGACGAGCACGTTCACGTCGCCCTCCTCGAAGGCGGCGAGGTTGCGGTCGCGTTGGTTCTGGTTGAGGTTGCCGTGCAGCTGCGCGGCGGGCACGCCGCTGTTCGTCAGGCTCTTGGCGAGCTTCTTGGCCTGGAACTTGGTGCGCGTGAACAGCATGCGCCTGCCGGTGCCGGCGGCGAGCTGGCGGACCACCTCGAACTTGTCGTCCTTGGCGACCTCGAACACGTGCTGGGTCATCGTGTCGACCACGGCCGCGGGCTCGTCGACGCTGTGGGTCTTCGGATCGCGCAGGAAGTCGCGCACCAGCTGGTCGATGCCGTGGTCGAGCGTGGCGGAGAACAGCATGTGCTGGGAGTCGGGGCGCACCTGGGACAGGATGCGGCGCACCGGGGGCAGGAAGCCCATGTCGGCCATCTCGTCGGCCTCGTCGATGACGACGACGCGCACGTCGGACAGGGTGAGCAGGCGCTGGCGGAGCAGGTCCTCCAGACGGCCCGGGCAGGCGACGACGATGTCCGCGCCCGCCATGAGGTCGCGCACCTGACGGTTCTGCTTGACGCCGCCGTAGACGGTGGTGGCGGTCATGCCGGCCATCTGCGCGAGCGGCTGGAGCACGTCGTTGATCTGGTTGGCCAGTTCGCGCGTGGGCGCGAGCACGAGGCCGCGCGGGTGCGGGTGGAAACCGCCGGCCTCGCGCTCGGCCAGATGCTCCCTGCGGATGGCCTTGACGTTGCGGCGGTAGTCCGCCATCGGCATGCCGGGCTCCCATGCGGCTTCGCACAGGCGGGCGGCCAGCGGGATGGAGAACGCCAGCGTCTTGCCGGAGCCGGTGCGCCCCCGGCCGAGGATGTCGCGCCCCCGGAGCGAATCCGGCAGGGTGTCGGCCTGGATGGGGAACGCGTCGGTCTTGCCGTCGGCGGCGAGGACCCGGCACAGCGGCTCGGGCACGCCGAGTTCGGCGAAGGTCTGCGGACGCGTTTCGACTACGGGCGTGGGGAAGGTGGTATCTGGCACGACGGCCTTTCATGTCTGGAGGGATATACGCTGTCTGCGCAAGCCCAGCCACACTAGCGTATGGCCGATACTTTCCCTTCCCCGGGCCCGCGCCTCACACGTAGTTGCGTTCGATGAGGATGTCGGAGACGGTGAGGTTCGCGTCGTTGACGAGGTTGAACAGGATCACGCCGGCGAGCTGGGCCGGATCCATGAACGTGTGCTGCTTCTCCTCAGACACGTAGTCGTGGCTGTCGCGGTAGAAGGCGGTGTCGATGCCGCCCGGGTAGACGCCCACGATCTTCACGCTCGTGCCCTTGTAGGCGGCCTTGAGGCTCTGCGTGTAGCCCTTCTCGCCCCACTTGGTCGCGCAGTAGACGGATTCGTTGGCGTTGCCGCGCGTGGCGGCGGTGCTCATCACGTTCGCGATCTTGAGATCGGTCTCGCCGTCCGCCCTGAGCGTGGCGACGGACCACAGGATCATGCCCTTGAGCCCCTTGAGGCACTTGTCCACGTCGGCGGCCTCGTAGGCGGCGGGCGTCTTGAACGAAGGCTGCCCGGCGTTGTTGATGAGCAGGTCGACGTGGCCGAGTCCGGCGATCTCGGCGATGGAGGCGTTCACGAACGCCTCGTCGGACACGTCGCCGACGAACGCCTTGTAGGATCCGGCGCCGAACTCCCCTTCGAGTTCGGCCTGGCGTTCGGCGTTGAAGTCGACGCCCGCCACGAACCAGCCTTCGGCGATGAGCTGCCTGGCCAGTTCGTAGCCGAGTCCGAGCGCGCTGCCGGTGACGATCGCGATGCGCTTCCCGTTCGATTGCATTGCCATATCCAGAAATCTCCCCTCGGGATGATGCGGGTTTCCTTGGGTCATGGTTCAGGCTATCGAACCGGTCCGACGCGGATTCGCGTTTCGCCCGGCGGCGCGCCGTCCCGGTCGGGGCCCGGCGTGCATGCGCGGCTCCGGCGCGTCACGCCATCTGCGCGACGCTCTTCGGGTACCAGATGGCCAGCCAGTCGTCCTCGTACGGGGAGGCGAGGCGCTCCGCCATCCAGGCGCGGCAGGCGGCGAAGAAGCCCGCGAGCATGGAGACGGCCTTGACGTTCATTTCGGTGTCGATGATGGTACGCATGGGAATCACTCCTTGGAATCCGGGGGCACAGAGGCGTATGACGCAATCGTCCATGGCTCCGAGGCCCCATTGTTCATGGTCGTTCTTCCACTGCAGTTCGAAGATGACTCCATCATATGGTTCCGGCACACCGCGCAATCCCGCCGCCATTGCGGCAACGACGATGATAATATCAAAATCGTACATGACATTGGGATCGGCCGCATAGGCCGGGGACGGAGGGCCCCATGGCGGAGACGGGCACGGGCGCGACGAAGCGGATCACGGTGTTCTCCGACATGTCGGAGCGCGTCCACTACAACATCCCCGAACTGCCGATCTACGCGCACTGCGACCCCATATCCGCGTTCGCCGATTACCGGTGCCCCTGCCATTGGCACCGCGACCTCGAGTTCGTCCGCGTGGTCAGCGGCACGCTCCACTATTTCGTCAACGGGCATACGGTGGTCATGCATGCCGGCGACGGCCTTGTGGTCAACTCCAGCCGGTTGCACTACTCCTTCTCACCCGAACGCCGGGAGGCGTGGCTCTCCTGCGCGGTCATCGGACCGGGACTGTTCGAGAACCTGACCACGGCGACGGGTGCGAGGTGCTCGCGCGCGTTCGCCCAGCACATGGACGATTTCCTCACGCTGTCGCCGGATGTGCCGTGGCAGCGCGACGCGCTGATGGACATCGAAAGGGTCGTGCGCCTCATGCCGGGCGGCGGCAGGCGCGGCTCGCAGGCGCGCGACGCCGCCCCGGCCGAGACGTCCCCCGACGACCCGCTGCCCGCGGTCGCGGCGGCGATACGCCTGTGCGACGCCGTGCTCGACCGGTTCTCCCCCGCCGGCGACGGCGCCGACGCCCCGGGCGACGACGTCGGCCAGCGAGACCGCCTGGCCGTGCTCAACATGATCGGCGTCATCCAGCAACGCTTCGGCGAGCCGCTGGGATTGAACGACATCGCCGCGGCGGGCGGGGTGAGCCGCAGCCAATGCTGCATCCTGTTCCGCAGGTACGTCGGCCGCACGCCCGGCGAATGCCTGGCCGACCGTCGTCTGGAGGAGGCGAAGGGCATGCTCGCCGGCACGGACGCCTCCGTCGCGGAGACGGCGCGCGCGTGCGGCTTCTCCTCGTCGAGCTATTTCATCAGCGTCTTCCGCAGAAGCTTCGGCATGACCCCCAACGCCTACCGCAACACCCGCGCCTAGGACGACGAATCCCCATGGTGCGGTAAAGGGGATTCTGTGTTTCGTCGGAATTCCAACGAAACGCCTTACCGCACCATGGGGATTGCACCGCACCATGGGGATGAGCAGGGGATTTGCCGGGACTAGAGGATGTCGGGGTCGTCCTTCTCGATGGTGCCGGTCGCCTTGCCGACGGCCTTGAGCCCGTGGTAGGCGACGAGGATGACGATCGTGCCGATGGCGATGCCGTTGAACGAGATGCCGGACACGGTGAACGCGAACTGGCCGATGGCGATGATCATCGTGATGGCGGCGACCATGATGTTGAGCGGCTTGTCGAAGTTGACCTTGTTCTCCACCCAGATGCGGATGCCGATCATGCCGATCATGCCGTAGAGCAGCGTGGTCACGCCGCCGAGCACGCCGGCGGGGATGGTGTTGATGACGGCGCCGAACTTCGGGCACAGCGACAGGATGAGCGCGAAGGCGGCGGCGCACCAGTAGGCGGCCGTCGAATACACCTTGGTGGCGGCCATCACGCCGATGTTCTCGCCGTACGTGGTGGTGCCGGAACCGCCGCCGAAGCCGGCGATCATCGTGCCGAGGCCGTCGGCGAACAGGGCGGTGCCCATCCGCTCGTCGTAGTCGCGGCCGGTCATCTGCGCCACGGACTTGACGTGGCCGACGTTCTCGGCGACGAGCACGAGCACCACGGGCAGGAACATCGGCAGGATGGTGAGGTCGACCTGCGGGGTGTGGAAGTGCGGCAGACCGACCCATGCGGCCTTGCCGATGGCGGAGAAGTCGACCTGGCCGCGCGCGCAGGCGTAGGCGTAGCCGACGATCACGCCGAGCAGGATGTTGAGGCGTCCGAGCAGCCCCTTGAACAGCACGGCGATGAGCAGCACCGCGAGCAGGGTGACGATGGCCGTGTCCGGCGCCTTCTGGAAGTTGGCCCACACGCTGGGCGCCAGGTTGAAGCCGATGATGGCGACGATGGCGCCGTTGACGACCGGCGGCATGATGATGTCGATCCACTTGGCGCCGGCGTAGTGCACGGCCACGCCGACGAGGGCGAGCAGCAGGCCGGTCGCCAGGATGCCGAAGCTGGCCACGGCGATGCCCTTGTGCGCCGTGGTGACGGCGGTGATCGGCGCGATGAACCCGAAGCTGGATCCCAGGTAGCTGGGCAGCACGTTCCCGTTGATGAGCAGGAACAACGCGGTGGACATGGCGGTGAAGAACAGCGTGGTGGACGGGTCGAACCCGGTCAGGATCGGCACGAGGAACGTCGCGCCGAACATGGCGATGACGTGCTGGGCGCCGATGCCGGCGGTGCGCGTCCAGGTCAGGCGCTCGTCGGGCTCGACGACCTCGCCGGGCGCGAGCGTCCTGCCGTCGCCGTGCAGTTTCCATTGGAAGATGTTGCCCTTGGGCTCGCTCATAAGCGGCTCTCCTTAGCTTCTCTCACGCGGGCGTGACCATCAGCCCGCGGTTCGAAGCCATTGTAGCCGCCGTGCGTCACTTGCCGTGGTACTCGAGCAGATGCGGATCGACGGCGTGCACCACGTCCACCAGGTCGCCGTTCGACAGATACGGCCTTTTGAACTCGCGCCACGGGTCCACCTTCACCTCCCATTTGCCGGTGTCGGCGTTGAGCACGGGGCGCGCGGTCTGCTCCCAGTGCATGCGCTTGGAGGTGCGCCCGGTCTCCGGGTCGCGGCGCGTGTAGTGCAGGCACGTGCAGTTGGTGATCGTCCAGTCGGGCGAGTCGGCGCGGTGGAGGAACTCCTCGTCGGACAGGTCCTCGAGGGTGAGCATGAGCGCGAGCATGAAGTCGCCGTGGGTGACCATCACCACGCTGCCCAGGTCCGATTTGCGCGACAGGGAGCTGAGCACGTTGTGCACGCGGTCCTCGGCCACGTCGGCGATGGATTCGCCCGCCGGCGGACGCCAGTACAGCGGATCGGTGTTCTTGAACATCCAGTTGCGCGCGTAGTTGGTCTTGAACTCGTCCTTGGTGATGGTGTTGATCTCGCCCCAGGATCGTTCGCGGATGACGCGGTTCTCCTCCCATTTGGCCTTGGGCAGCGCCATCGTGGCGGCCGTCTCGCGGGTGCGCACGTAGGGCGAGACGAGGTAGCGGTCGAACAGCTGCTGCTGGCCGACGAGCCAGCGGCCGATGCAGTCGGCCTGTTTGCGCCCCGTGCCGGTCAGACGCCACGAACGGTCGGGCACGGTGACGTTGTCCTGCGTGTACAGCGAATTGTCGCCCCGGTCCCCGGCCTGGACGATGACGTTCGCCTCGGATTCGCCATGCCGAATCACGAACAAATCAAGCGGCATGCTCATGGATGGGTTCCTCTTTCGTCGTCGATGGATACCCGCACCAGCGTAATCGAAAACCGGCGCCCATGCAGGCCTCCCGTACGCCGGGAGGGGAAAGTTCATCCACCGTTCAACCGGCGACGGCCGACGGGCCGCCGACACGACGGTCGGCCGGGGACGATCAGGCGATGGTGACCGGCGTGCCGTCCGGCAGCTGCTCGTAGAGCCATTTCGCGTCGGCGATGCTCAGGCGCACGCAGCCGTGCGACGCGGGCCGGCCGAGCTTGAGAGCCTCGTCCTCGAGGTAGTCGCCGAAGTTCTGCCCGGTGGGCACGGTATGGAACAGGTAGGGGCCGTAGAAGCGCACCCAGTAGTCGGCGCCCATGCCTTCGGAGGCGTTGTAGAAGTGTTCGCCGCGCGCGTCGACCGTGTAGGTGCCGTGGGGCGTGGAATCGTCGATGCCGGTGCTGGCGATCATCGTGTAGATCGTGGCGCCGTCGGATTTGACGTACACCTTCTGGTCGACGAGGCTCACGTCCACGCTCAGGTTCGCGTATTGCGCGAGGTTCGGCTGCACTCCGCCGGTGGGGTCGTTCCAGCGGGCGCGGGCGGCCTCGGCCTCGCGCCGCGACTGGATGTCCTGGTTGAAGCCGGGCACGGAGGCGCGCGCCAGCGGCTTCGACGCCTCGCGCCGCGCCTCGGCCACGGCGACGGTCCGGGCGTTCTCGGCGGCGATGGCGCGGTCGCGTTCGGCGGCGCGCGCATGCCACATGGCGACGGTGCCGCACAGCACGATGGCGAGCAGGGCGCACAGGGCCGATTCCGCCATCAGCAGCCAATCGGTGCGCCTGCGATGCAGCCCGACATATGCCGATCGACGTCCAGCCATGCGTGAATCCCCCTGCATTCCAGCGTTTCGTACATCCGGCGGGAACCGCCGGAATCTGCATCGATGGTACCCGATGCGAATGACCGCCGCCATCCCCCGTTCCTCCCCTCCGACGGGACGCGGCATCGGGGCGCGGAACGGGGTCGGCGGTCAGAACACGAGGAACGAGACGGCGGTGAGGGTGAACAGGCTCGCCACGGTGGTGACGAGCACCATGCCGATCGCGTATTCGGGCTGGTTGCGTTCACGCTCGGCGAACATGACCATCGTGCTCATGGTCGGCAGGCCGGAGACGAGGGTCATCATGTGCACCATGTCCGGGTTGGCGGCGCCCATGCCGAGCATCGGCGGCACGAAGGAGAGCAGCGCGTAGAAGCCGACGGGGAACGCGAGCATCTTGACCGCGATCCCCACGTAGAGTTCGTATTTGCGCAGGATCGCAGTCCAGTCGCGGATGGCGAACAGGCCTCCCAGATACACCATGGACAGCGGCGAGGCGGTGGAGCCGAGGGTCTTGAGCGGGGCGAGCAGCACGGCGGGGACGGTCACGCCCGCGAGGATGAGCGCCACGGCGAGCACCACGGCGATCAGGGCGGGGCTGACCAGCGGGGCGAGACGGTCGAGCCAGCCGTGCGCGGGACGTTCGTCGGCCATGGACTGCCGGTCGTCGACCTTCTTGCAGGTCCATACGCCGTACGTCCACAGCAGGAACTGGTCGACGATGGACATGAGCGCGAAGTATAGGGCGCCCTTGCCGGGGAAGAGCGCGAGGATGAGGGGCAGGCCGATGAACCCGGCGTTGCCGAACGCGAAACAGCCGCGGAACATGCGCCCGCGTTCGCGTCTCAGGCGCAGCAGGTGCGACAGCAGGGTGAACAGGCCGATGAGCAGCGCGTACATGAGCAGCGTCATGCCGATGATCGCGTCCGAGCCGATGAGGTCGGCGCGCGTCGTGCCGGAGACGGCGTTAGCGAACACGAGCAGCGGGATGCCCACCTTGAGGATGAGCGCGCAGATGCCGTCCAGCGCGGCTTCGCCGAGCACCCTGGTCCTCACGCAGATGTAGCCGACGGCCATCATCACGGCCATGCCGACCATCTGCCCGAGCACGATGTCGAACTGCTGCATATCCGCTCCTCTCTCTCCTACCGCTGATGCAACATACTCCGACGCGGCGAAGAGGGCGCGGACCATGGGCGCGCGGAGCCGCGCCGACGGGAGGCGCCGCGCGAGGGGAATCAGAACACGAGCTGCACGAGCAGCATGTAGACGACGGTGCCGCCCGCGATGGACAGCAGCATGCTGCGCCGCCACAGGTGCAGGATTATGATCGCAAGGCATGCGATGAGTTCGGGGACGCCGTGGCTGCCGGTGAGGATGGGCGTGTTCCTCAGGCGTAGACGACGAGCAGGCCGGTCATCGCATACGGCAGCACCTTGCCGAAGTATTCGATGACGCGCGGCGGCTGTTTCGATTCGGGGAACACGAGGAACGGCAGGAACCGGGTGAGCATCGTGCCGGCCACCACCACGGCGATGGTAAGCACCCCCTGGATCACGGTCATCGTCATCGCGTCGCCTCCTTTCCGTCGCCGGCCGCGTCGGCGGCGACGGCATCGTCTTCATGCAGGTCGTCGAGCCGCGGGCGCAGCACGAGGAACAGCACGATCATCACGATCAGCGCGGGGATCATGAAATCGTCCGGACCGAACGCCATGAGGCACGCGACGGAGGCGAGCACGCCGACGACGGCGCTGACGTGGCCCCGACGGCCGGCCCCCTCCCCGAGCCACTGGTCGAGGAAGATGACGAGGAACAGCGCGGTGAGCACGAATTCGAGGCCGTCCGTGTCGAACGGGAGGTTCGCGCCGATCACGCCGCCGAGCGTGGCGCCCACCACCCAATACGACTGGTTGAGCGCGGTGACCCACAGGTAGAACCAGCCGCGGTCCACGTCCGCGGGGATGCGCGCGGAGGAGTTGATGGCGAACGTCTCGTCGCACATGCCGAAGATGAGGTAGGGGCGTTTCCACCCGAGCCCGCGGAAACGGCCGAGCATCGACAGCCCGTAGAACAGGTGGCGCGCGTTGACCATGAGGGCGAGCAGGAACGCGGCCAGCGGGTTGAACGCGGAGAGCAGCAGGTTCACGGTGACGAACTCCATCGAACCGGCGAAGATGAACGCGCTCATGCACATCGGCCATACGAACGAGAACCCCTTCGTGCCCATGAGCATGCCGTACGAGCATCCGAGGAACAGGAAGCCGAGCGCGATGGGCACGGTCAATGGGAATGCCGCCCTCAATGCCTTGAGACGCACGCCGCGCCGTTGCTGCCGTTCCATGGGGTTCTTCCTCCGCTTCCTTCCGGTGGGACCGTTTGCGGCGGATATGGTAACACATCGCGGGCACGGCATGGCGGCGCGGGTTCATTTCGGGCGGCGTGCGGCGAATCGCCCCGGGCTCCGGGGGGCTCCCGTCACGGCCGGTCGGCGCCCTTCCCCGATCAGGCCGTCCGGACGATGCGGCGGATGGCCTCGCGTACGGTGCCCGCGCCCAGCGAATCGTCGCCGAGCGCACGGTGCAGGGTGAGGCCCTCGATGAGCGAGTCCAGCATCGCCGCGGTCGGGGCGTCGAAGAACCGTTCCAGCTGCGCACGGCTGGCGGCCATCCACCGTTCGGTGATGTCCCGGTAGGCGTGGTCGCGCGCGGCGATGGTGTACAGCTCCATGTTGATGACGAGGTCGCGCTGCGTGCTCACCAGATCGGTCTCGATGTGCCGGGCGACGGCCTCGCACGCCCCGTCCTCGTCCGTCGCCTCGTCCATGCGCGCGGCGAACGCCTCCACGCACCGATTCGCGTACCGTTCGAACGCCTGATGCAGCAGGTCGGCCATGCCGTCGAAATGGTAGGTCATCGATCCGAGCGGCACGTTCGCGGCGGCCGCGATGACGCGGTGCGACGCGCCGGCCACGCCTTTGGCGGCGATGACGTCGAGGCACGCCTCGATGATGCGGTCCTTGCGTTCGGGATCGAAGCGGCGGGTCGACTCCCCCATGGCGCACCTCCTCGGCTCTGCGGTATCGCCCCCAAGCATACACGCCGTAATGTACGCTCGTACACTTTTATGTGTACAATCGTACACAACGCCGCCGGAACCGTATTCCCAACGGCGGCGCACCTTTGTCGAAACGCACATGGGCCCCGCATCCCTATCTCAGGGTGCGGGGCCCATGTGCGTTTCGCGCGCCACACCGTCACTCGGGGCTCTTCAAGGCACCGACCATGTCGATGCGGTCGAGCGCATGGTTCGTGGCGAAGCCCACCAGCAGCGTGAACAGGAACGCCAACGCGGCGGCCGCGGCATAGCAGTACCACAGCACGTTGGGCACGATGTTCATGCCGGGCAGGTCGAGCCGGCCCACGAGGAACCCGAGCAGCTCACGCCCGCACGGCAGGCCGATCGCGATGCCGATCGCGGCGAGCAGCAGCATCTCCTTGTTCACATAGCCGTGCACCTCGCCGCGGCGGAAGCCCAGCACCTTGATGGTGGCGAGCTCGCGCTCGCGCTCCGAAATGTTCGTGGAGGCGAGCGTGTACAGCACCACGACGGCGAGGATCGCGGCCATGGCGACGATGAAGCCGATCATCGCGAAGAAGATGGCGAAGCTCTTCGCGAAGTCGCGCTCCTGCTTGGCCGAACTCGTCACGGACAGGTACTCGCTCTGCGAGGCGAGCCGGTCGGCGAACGCGATCCGCGCGTCGTCGTCGCCCTTCACATTGATGAGGTCGGCGTTGGGCGCATAGTCGGCGTCGAACGCCTTCTCGTAGGCGGATTGCGTCATGAACACGACGTTGCCGGTGTAGTACTGCGCGATCACGAATACGGGAAGTCCGGCGGTGTTCGCCATCGCATCGGTCACGTCGACCTCGGAGCCCTCGACAAGCGAGAGCTTCTTCGCGGCGTTCGCGGTGACGACGATGCCGCCGCCGGTCAGGTCGTCGCCATCCGCGCTGTACAGTTCGATCGGCGTGCCGGACGGTGCTTGGATGTTGATATGCCCGTCGGTCGATTCGCCGTCCTGGATGACCATGAGCTGCGCGGTGAGCTTCGCATCATGGTCACCCGCGTCCGCGTCCGGTGAGGCCAGGGTGACGGAGCCGAGCTGCAACGGCAGCGCGGATTCCACATCCTCGTCCTTGTCGAGCGCCTGCTGTGCCTTGTCGTGATCGGCGGCGGAGGTCACGGCCATCACGTCGTAGACGGAGATCTCGCCATGCTGGCGCGGCATGAGGGTCAGCATGGAGGAGCCCATGCCGAAGCCTGCGGTCATGAGCGCGGTGCATCCGAGCACGCCGATGATGACCATGAGCGCGCGCGACTTGTAGCGGAACAGGTTGCGGGCGGTCACCTTGTCCAGGAATCCCAGATGGTTCCAGATGAATCCGATGCGCTGCAGCATGATCGTCCTGCCGGCTTTCGGCGCCTTGGGGCGCATGAGCTCGGCGGGCTCCAGCCGCAGCGACCCCGTGCAGGCGGCCATCGCCGCGCCGGTGATGACGACGATGAACAGGAGCACGCCGCCGACGGCGAGCCGCCAGTCGACAAGCAGCGGATAGTGCGGCAGCAGATACAGGTTCGCCAGCATCTTTCGGGTGAACACGAACGGCAGCCCGATGAGCCCCAGCAGGTCGCCGAGCACGCCGCCCAGCAGACAGGCCGCGGCCGAGTAGACGAGGAATTTGAGCATGATCTCGCGGCGGCCGTAGCCGAGCGCCTTGTATGTGCCGATGAGCTGTCGGTCCTCCTCGACCATGCGCGTGATGGCCGTCAGGCTCACCAGCAGCGCGATGACGAGGAACAGCACGGGGAACAACGTGCCGAGGCGGGCGATCATCTCGCTTTGCGTCTTCACGTCCTCATAGCTGGTGACGGCGCTGCGGTCGTTGACGATCCATTTCGCACCCGAAGGCGCGGCATGCCCGATGGCGGTCTTCGCGGCGTCGACCTTGTCCAGATAGTCGTCGTCATACGTGTTCAGCGTTTTCGCGCCGGTGACGGTGACGACGGCGGACGTGTACGGCATGACGTCGCTCACGACCGCGTCCCCGCTGACGAACATCGGGTGGACGGTCTTCGAGGCGGTCACGAGGGCGAGCGGTCCGAAGGGGTTCACGATGTCGTTCGGGTCGATGACGACGCCGACGATCCGGTACGCGCCGTCGTCGAACACGGCGGGCGTGCGGGTCGCGGCGGCCGTCGCCGTCGCGGAACCGTCGGCGGAGAACGTCACCGTGTCGCCGACCTGCTTGCCGGAGTCGTCGAGGTACTGCCGGGTGACGGCGATCTCGTGGCCGGCCTTCGGCAGGCGCCCCTCGCTCAGGTACGGGTCGTCGATGCCGCGGTCGTCGAGAGTCGAGACGGTGGCCGCGGCGCGCTTGCCGTCGATCTTCGTCGTGACGCTTTGCGAGCGGATGCCCGCCGCGTCGGCGACGCCGTCCGCCTTGCGTAGCGCGGCGATGTCGGCGTCGTCGAATCCGCGCGTGGAGACGACGGATATGTCGTGCATGCCGGTCGCGTCAAAGAAGTCGTCGAGGCCGGCGCGGATGTCCCTGCCGACGGTGTTGAGGCCGCCGAGCATCATCACACCGACCGCCACGATGATCGCGATCGCGGCGAACCGTCGTCCGTTGCCGGCGATCGTGCGCCACGCGTCCTTCCAGAGTGCGGTTCTACGCAACTGCACCACCTACCATTCGATGTCGGCGATGGGCGTCGGATGCTCGTTCACGGCGATCTCGGTGACCTTGCCGGAACGGAAGCGGATCAGACGGTCGCCCATCGGCGCGAGCGCGGAGTTGTGGGTGACGAGTGCGACGGTGATGCCGCGCTGGCGGCAGGAGTCCTGCAACAGCTGGAGCACCTCCTTGCCGGTGTTGTAGTCGAGCGCGCCTGTCGGCTCGTCGCACAGCAGCAGCTTCGGGTTCTTGGCGAGGGCGCGCGCGATGGACACGCGCTGCTGCTCGCCGCCGGAAAGCTGCGCGGGGAAGTTGTTGAGACGCTCCCCCAACCCCACCTTCTCCAGGGTTTCACGGGCGTCGAGCGCGTCGGGGCAGATCTGCGAGGCGAGCTCCACGTTCTCGAGGGCCGTGAGGTTGGGCACGAGGTTGTAGAACTGGAACACGAAGCCCACGTCGAAGCGGCGGTAGTCGGTCAGTTCTGCGTCGGACGCCTTCGTGACGTCGCGATCACCCAGCCTGACGCTGCCGGACGTGGCGCGGTCCATGCCGCCGAGGATGTTCAACGCCGTGGATTTGCCGGCGCCGGACGCGCCGAGGATCACGGCCAGTTCGCCCTGTTCGATGTCGAAGGTCGCATGGTCGAGAGCCAGCACGGCGGATTCACCGTTGCCATACTGACGGACCACGTCATGGAATTCAAGGAAGCTCATCGTTTTTACCTCTCTGGTCGGCACCGGTGCTGTCTTCCATTCTTCACCGGGCACCTGAGAGCGTAACCCATCACGCCGTAGGGTTAAATCCCCATATTCCGATAACGTGTCGGGTTAACGGGTTGCGGCGGCGACGTCCTCCCGGGAATACTGGAACGGGCATGCGGGTGCGGATGCCGCACGGGTCGATGCATGACGGCGAAGGAGGGCATATGGCACGACCGAAGGCCACCGAACGATCGGCGCCGGAGAGGATGCAGGAGGCGTTCTGGACGTTGCTGGAGAAGAAGCCGTACGCGCAGATCACCATCAGCGACATCACGCGCGAAAGCGGATTGAACCGCAGCGCGTTCTACTACCATTACGCCAACATCCCCGAGCTCGCCGACGACGCGATCGCGGCCATCTACGGCGAGCCGGGCGTGACGGGGTTCATCGCGCACATCATCCGACAGGACGGCGATATCGGCATGCTGCGCGACTACGCGTTGGAGTTCGTCGGCTCACCCGAGCATCTCGCGAGCATCCGTCATCTGTCGCTCATCGCCGGACCGCACGGCTCCACGGGACTGGCCGCGCAGCTCAAGACGTACGTCGGCGGCGTATGGCTGTCCGTGCTGGGACTCGACGAGTCTCAGCTCAGCTCCGGGCAGCGGATCGTGCTGGAGTTCGCGACGAGCGGCATCCTCGGCGTGCTCGGCAAGGCGCGGACTCTGTTCACGCCGGAAAGCGTCGAATGGCTCGCGAACTCCGCTTTGCCGGACACCATCGCCCAGCTCATCAATTCGCTGAAGGGTGACGATTCCCCGGTCACGCCGCACCGACGGACCGATACGGCGGCGCCCACCGACGAGAGGCCATAGGGCGCGGGACGGGAGGGCGCCGCCGGGCGACGTGGACCGACGGCGCCCGGCAGGGCGCCCACCGCCTCCGGCCGGTGTTCAGTTGTCGAGGAGGCTGTCGCGTCGGGCGGCGAGTTCGTCGATGGCCTTCTCGCCTTCGATGACGGTGAACGTGACGGTCTTGCGTTCCGTGGCCTGCGGGGCGATCATGTGCAGGTCGCCGCGCTCCTCATGCCAGCCACGCCCGTACACGCTCGAGTTCGACGGCTCCAACCCGACCACGTAATCGCCGGACCCCATCGACTTCCACTCCATGAAATACGGGAAATCGGCCGCGTCGAATTCGATCACGACACCCAACCCCAGTTTGCGGTTGACCACGGCGGCGAAACTACGACCCTCCCCGTCGGCGGCCAGATCGTGCAGGTACACGCTCTCCGGCCTGTTGTCCACCGGAGCGCCGATCTCATTCCATGGAGTCTCGTCCGCGGCGGTGGTCTCGTCGCGCGGCGTGGCCTTCCGGCTCGGGATCACCACCTCGGCGCCCTCGTCCAGCAGCGGCCAGCCGAAATTGCAGTGGTACATCCACATGAGGGGCTCGCTCCGGAACGACTCGTTGGTCACCTCGTCCTCGACGGTGACCGTGGACGTGCCGTACACCGACGAAATACGGCGGCGCAGCACCAGGTTCTCGCCGAACAGCTCCGCCTCGCGCATCTCGCCCGACACCTCGAGCACATACCGGCCGCCCCCGTCCCAATACGCGTCCGAGGACACGTGCTCGGCCGGCGTGGTGCGGATGCGCCCGTGCATCGGATAATCGCCCGCCGGATACTTGGAGCCCTCCGGGGTCACGTACGGCGCGCAGATGTTCTCGAACCCGCACGTGAAGAACAAACCGCCCATGATCGAACGCTGCGCCTCCAGACCGTTCGTGTCGAACTGGTTGCGCCCGTTCAACCCCGGCTTGGACAGGAACGTCAGGTTCTCGCCCCGATACTCGAACTGCGCGACATCCAACGCACGATCCGCCATCGACATGAACCGCAACGGACCGTTCTTCACCTCGACGCCACGCAACCCATGCGCACGCCCCTCCTGATACTCGATCGGACGCACATACGCCGCCTGCTGCAAAGAACCCACACGGGCGAGCATTGCGGCGCGGGTCGGGTTGTCGTTCTGGACCAGCATGATTCGTACCTCCTTGTGACTGTTCCAAGGATAGTGTACCCGCATGCGGTAAACGGTTTCCATAAAGACATGCCCCATGATTCCATGCGGGCCACGCCACCGCCGCCCCCTCATAGACGGGCGTGCATGTCGCGCGCGACGGTACACTTGGGCTGTCACGCCGGCAGGGGCTACGGCGTCGCGCATCCACGTTTCCCACGCGCGGCGACGACCGAAATCAGCCGGATCCGTTTTCCGACAGATTCGAGGTGCCCATGGATTCCGTCATGCCCGGACGCACGCCGTCGAAGCGTTCCGTCATCCCGATCATCGTGATGATGGTCGGCAGCTTCACCGCCATCCTCAACCAGACGCTGATGACCTCCGCCCTGCCGCATCTCATGCGCGAATTCGGCGTGACGAGCAACACGGCGCAATGGCTGAGCACCGGGTTCATGCTCACCAACGGCATCATGATCCCGGTCACCGCGTTCCTCATCCAGAAGTTCACGACGCGTCAGCTGTTCTTCTATGCGATCGGCATGTTCCTGTTCGGCACGCTCGTATGCACGTTCGCGCCCGGGTTCTGGGTGCTGCTCGCCGGCCGCGTGCTGCAGGCGACGGGCGCGGGCATCCTCATGCCGCTCCTGCAGACCGTGCTGTTCATCACGTTCCCGCCGGACAGACGCGGCGCGGCGATGGGCTGGTTCGGCCTGGTCATCGCGTTCGCACCGGCCTTGGGGCCCACCCTGTCCGGTCTCATCATCGACTTCCTGCCGTGGCGATTCCTGTTCGTGCCGCTGATCGCCATCGCCGTCGTCGTGCTCGCCGCCGCCATCCCGACCGTGCGCAACGTGACCACGCGCACCGACCCGACCATCGACGTGCTCTCGATCGCGCTGTCGACGCTCGGCTTCGGCGGTCTGCTGCTCGGTTTCAGCCTCGCCGGCCAGGAGGGCTGGACGTCGTCGCGGACGCTCGGCCCGCTCGTCGTGGGCGCTCTCGCCCTGTGCGCGTTCATCCACCGTCAGCTGCATCTCGCGCGGCCAATGCTCGACTTCCGCGTGTTCGCCAAGCCGATGTTCGCCCTGTCGATGCTCGTCATCGTGCTCGTGTTCGTCACGTTCATCTCGACGATGAACATCCTGCCCATGTTCATCCAGGATTCGCTGGGGATGACCGCACTCCAGTCCGGACTGCTGCTCATGGGCGGCGGCGTGGCCGAAGGCGTGTTCAACCCGGTGGCGGGCCGCCTGTTCGACCGTGTGGGCATCCACCGCATCGCGCCGCCCGCGATCGCCGTGGTCGCCGTCGCCACGTTCGCGCTCTCCCGCATGGGCGCGGACACGCCCGCATGGTGGCCGGCCGTGTTCTTCACGCTGATGATGGCGGGCGTCGCGTTCTGT
The DNA here is from genome assembly GCF_010667645.1 of Bifidobacterium platyrrhinorum. GTDB lineage: Bacteria > Actinomycetota > Actinomycetes > Actinomycetales > Bifidobacteriaceae > Bifidobacterium > Bifidobacterium platyrrhinorum. Next base: position 490,628 of record NZ_WHZV01000001.1, on the reverse strand, counting down.
CTGATGCCGTTGACCACCACCGCGCTCAACCAGCTGACCGGCCCGATGCTGCCGCACGGCACGGCTATGAACAACACGCTGCGCCAGACGTGCGCGGCGATCGGCATCGCCGTCAACTTCACCATCATGACCACGAACACGCGCCCCGCAGCCGTCGCGGGCTCCACGGCGGCCGGTCTCGCCCACGGCGTGGACGCAGTGTTCGTCACGGCGACCGTCGTGGCGTGCGCGGCGTTCGTGCTGTCGCTGTTCGTACGCGACCGGCGCTGAGCTGCAGCCGCCCGTGGCACCGCGGCGACGACCGGTCACCGCCACCCGCCACACCTCTACAATGGTGGTGTCCTGGACGAATCCCGGAACTCGCGAACGCATCCCGGAACGAATCCCAATGACGGAGGGCGGAACCATGGAACTGCGCGTGCTGAAATACTTCCTCGCGGTGGCTGAGGAAGGCAACATCACGTGGGCGGCGCAATTGCTGCGCATCTCCCAGCCGACCCTGTCCCGGCAACTGAAGCAGTTGGAGGAGGAGCTCGGCGTCACGCTGTTCGAGCGTGGGCCGCATGCGATCACGCTCACCGAGGAGGGACGATTGCTGCGCGACCGCGCGCAGACCATCGTCTCGCTGGCGAACAAGACCGAGGTCGATCTGAAGCGTTCCGCCGGGGAGCTCTCCGGCGACATCACCGCCGGCTGCGGCGAGGTGGGGGCATGTCGTATCTGGCGCGGCGCATGGCCGAATTCCGTGAGGCCCATCCGGCGGTGCGGTTCCATGTGGTCAGCACGACGGCCGACGTGATCCAGGATCAGCTCGAACAGGGACTCATGGATTTCGGCCTGCTCGCCGATCCGGTGGACACCGAACGCTACGAATACCTGCATACAGGCATCAGCGACCATTGGGCGGCGATGGTGCCCGACGGGCATCCATTGCAGACCCGTGAATCGTTGACGCCGGCCGACCTCGTCGGCGAGCCGCTGCTGCTGCCGTCGCGCGAACCGGTGCGGCGCGTGGTGATGCACTGGTTCGGTTCGCTCGCCCCGCAGGCCGTCATCGCCGGCACGTGCAATCTGCCGGCGAACGGCGCGGCGATGGCGGCGAACGGATTGGGTCTTTACCTGTGTCTCGACTACGGCGTCTCGTATCCGGGAGTGCGCGCGGTGCCGCTCACGCCCACGTTCGAAAGCAGCTCCGTGCTCGTGTGGAAGAAGCAGGGCGTCTCCTCCCCCGCGGCCGGCGCGTTCGCCCGGTTCCTGCGCGCATGACCGCGCATGACGGCGGGATGCAGGCTCAGGCGAGGTTGCGGTACGTCTCCTCGTCGACCGGTTCGAGCCATTCGTTGCTCGCGCCCTCCTTCTTGGGCATGATGGCGACGTGCGCGAACGCCTCGTTCGGGGAGGCGCCGTGCCAGTGCTTGGTCTCCGGCGGGATGTACGCCACGTCGCCGGGCTTGAGCTCCACCGGCTCCCGGCCTTCGATCTGGTAGTAGCCACGGCCTCCCACGGCCAGCAAAATCTGGCATACGCCGTGGTGGATGTGCCAGTGGTTCGTGCAGCCCGGCTCGAAAGTCACGTTCGCGACGTTGACCTGTTCGTCGCCGGCGAGCGGCGCAAGCCAGCTCTGGCCTTCGAAGTACTGCGCGTACGCGTCGTTCGGCTGCCCCATCGGGAATGCGCTCGGGTTCTCCATGATGTTTCGTCCTTCCCTGTTTTCGTTCTTGCCGTTATCGAGGTCCATTACACGCCCGCTGCCGCGTTTCCGCCAATAGCATGACCCCATGCGCGGCCATGCGTATAAGGCATGGCCGCGCATTCGACGACCACAGCGGGATATCCGGCACGCGTATGGTGGAGGCATGCGCATCATCGAACGGTTCTGCCGGGGCAAGCACGCCGACCAGTCGTTGAACGAGGACGGTCTCGTCGTCACGGAGGATTTCGCCGCCGTGGTGGACGGGGTGACCGGCAAGAGCCTGCGGCATCCGTGGAAGCCCAGCGGCGGCGTGGTGGCGAAGGACCTGCTGGCGAGCGCTATCGCGGGTTTGCCCGGTGGCGCTTCGATGCGTGAGGCGCAACGGACGCTTGATGGCCGGCTGCGTAATGAGTATGCGCGGTTCGCGGCCGTACATGGCGATGTGACCTCAGGCGATGCGTCTTCGCGCGTGTTCGAGGTGGAGCCGTGGGAGCGTCTTCAGGCGAACGCTGTGGTCTATAGCGTTCGCCGTGGCGAGGTGTGGCTGTTCGGCGATTGTCAGGTCATGGTGGATGGGGTGCAGGTGCCGACGTTGAAACGTGTGGATGAGTTGCTTGGGAAGCTGCGTTCGTTCGCCGCACGGGCGTTGGCGTTGCGCGCGGATGCGGAGACGCGATGCGCCGCCGGGCAGTCGGCCGCGGAGTCGGGTGGTTCCGTCGATCCGGCGCGTGACCTGATCATGCCGTTCCTGCGGTTGCAGACGGAGTTCGCGAATCGGCGTGGGGAGTATGGGTATTTCGTGTTCGACGGGTTCACCGATCCGGAGTATCCGATTCACGTCGTGCCGGTGGAGCCGGGGGCCGAGGTGGTGCTTGCGTCGGATGGCTATCCGTTGCTGCGTTCCACGTTGGCCGGGTCGGAAGCGGAGTTGGAGCGTCTTCGCCACGAGGATCCGGGGCTTGTGCGCGAGTATCGGAGCACGAAGGGGTTCACGGCGGGGTTGGGATCGTTCGATGATCGCACGTATCTGCGGTTCATCGCGTGAGGTGCGTCCCGTATAGCCGGCGGGCATGGGGGTGCATCGAACGACACTATTGGCCGGTTCTTTCCAGCTGCGGTTCAATGGGACCGACTTGTGGAAAGGACCGTGATCATGAGTGTCGTTATGGCCGAACCCACGACCGATGTTCTCGCCCGCGACCGGGGCGGTGTGCCCGTCGATCCCGCCGAACCGGGGTATGCCGTCATCGGGCGGATCGTCACGGAGACGAAGCGGCTGTGCGTGGAGCTCAATACGGGCGGCTATCACGATCCGGCCGAGGTCCATGCGATGTTCGAACGGATCGTGGGGCATCCGGTGGATGCGTCGTTCCGTCTCAATCCACCGTTCTACACGGATTTCGGCCGGAACATCGAGGTCGGCCGGGATGTGTTCGTCAACTGGGGGTGCACGCTGATGGACCGTGGCGGCATCTCGATCGGGGATGGTTCGTTCCTGGGACCGAACGTGCAACTCATCACCATCAACCACATGCGCGACCCGATGCGGCGGGCGGTGACCGTCTCGAAGCCGATCCGCATCGGCGCGCACGTGTGGATCGGCGCGGGCGCGATTGTGCTGCAGGATGTGACAATCGGTGACGGAGCGATCGTCGGCGCGGGGGCGGTCGTCACACATGACGTGCCGGCTGGCGCGGTCGTCGCCGGGGTGCCGGCCAAGGTCATCGGGCACGTGTGACGTTCCGGTGCCGCGACGTTGCGACGGTGCGGCGGAACATGCGATTAGGGATCATTCAGGAAAGGAAACAGTCATGTCCACCAATACAGTCAGGTCCGCTGACGACGAGTTCGACGACATTACGCCGGTCGATCTGCCGAAGCGCACGCTCGGCACGGGTTCCGCGGCTTTGGAGGTTTCGGCGATCGGCTTGGGCTGCATGGGGTTCACGATGAGCTGGCCGCCGTTCCTGCCGCACGACGAGTCGATCCGTGTGATCCGCGCCGCCTATGAGATGGGCGAACGGTTTTTCGACACGGCCGAGGTGTATGGCCCGTTCGCGAACGAGGAGCTGGTGGGCGAGGCGTTGGAGCCGTTCCGCGACGATGTGGTCATCGCCACCAAGTTCGGTTTCGCCCTGCATGGCGGATTCGGCGAAGGCGAGGGCGAGGCGCAGCTCGACTCCTCCGGGCGCGTGCAGCAGACCGATTCGCGCCCCGAGACGATCCGCAAGGCGGTCGAGGGGTCGTTGCGGCGTCTGCGCACCGACCACATCGATCTCTACTACCAGCATCGTGTGGACACGAAGGTGCCGATCGAGGATGTGGCCGGCGTGATGGGCGAGCTCATGGCCGAAGGCAAGATTTTGCATTGGGGCCTGTCGGAGGCGGCTCCGGCGACCGTGCGCCGGGCGCATGCGATCACGCCGGTCACAGCCGTGCAGAACGAGTATTCGATGTGGTGGAGGAAACCCGAGGAGGAGTTGATCCCCACCCTGGATGAGCTCGGCATCGGACTGGTGCCGTTCAGCCCGCTCGGCAAGGCGATGCTGGCCGGACGGTTCACCGCGTCCACCCGGTTCGCGGCCGACGACTACCGCAGCCATATCCCGCGCTTCTCCCCCGACCATATGGCGCACAACATCGCGATGAGCGACTACGTCGAGTCGCTGGCACTAGCCAAGGGCGTGGCGCCCGCGCAGGTCGCGCTCGGCTGGCTGCTCGCGCGGAAGCCGTGGATCGCGCCGATCCCCGGCACCAAGCACGTGGACCGTCTGCGTCAGAACCTGGGTGGCGCGGCCGTCATGTTCACGCCCGACGAACTCGCCGCCATCGACCGCACGCTCGACTCCATCACCATCGAGGGCGCCCGCTACCAGCCCACGCAGGAGGCCCTCACCAACCACTGACGGGCAGCAGAGCGGCCTGCGACTCGGTTGACCGGCACAGACACATGTGCAGGTTCGGCTCGCTGGTGAACATCGCCTTCGCACTGGATTGCGAACGGGATTTCGACGCGTTGTTCGCACAGCCGTACTATGCGACATCGACGATGTCGCCGCAGCCGCACGACGGGACGGAGGCCGCGCATGACCAACCCATTGCCGGATCTTGACCGGATTCGAGTCGCATATGTCGGGGAATCGGTCGGTGTGCTCACCTTGTCCCCGAACCGTACCCTGGCGTTCGCCTACGATCGGACGTGGCTGGCGCATGGATCCTCCATCAGCCCGTTGAGCCTGCCGCTGCGGGAAGGTGTGTTCGTCGGCAACCATGACGACCACACGAAGAACTTCTCCTACCTGTACGACCGGGAGCACGCCGCCTGGCGGCTCTCCCCTGCCTACGATCTGACCGAGAACCCCGGCATCAACGGCGAGCACACCACGGCGGTCAACGGCAAGGGGCGGGGCATCACGCTCGCCGACCTGGCCGGCATCGGCGTCAAGGCCGGCATCCCGCGCGCCCGTTGCCTGTCCATCGCCAAGGACATGCGGGAGCGCATCGCCGGTGCCGGCTTCACCGTGCGCGACTGATCAAATTCACAGGCCCAGACCGTCGACCCACTTGGCGAGCTTGGCCTCGCTTTCGGAGGCGGCGACGCGGCGTCCCGCGACCCAACGGGCGGCGGGCGCGGAATCATGCAATTGCGCGCCGTCGGCGCCGCGCGTGCTGGAACCGGACGTGGCGAACGTCGCGATGGTCCTGCCGGCCCAGTCCTCGCTTTCGAGGAACGTGCGCACCACGCGCGGCGCGGTCTCCCACCACAACGGGTATCCGACGAACACCACGTCGTAGGGCTTCACGTCGATCGGTCCGGCGAGCGCCGGGCGCATGTCACGGTGCGTGTGCTCCACGCTGGAACGGCTGGCGGCGTCACGCCAGTCGATGTCGGCGGCCGTGTACGGTTGGGCCGGCACGATCTCCTTCAGGTCCGCGCCGATGGCATGCGCGAGTCGTTCGGCCACGCCTCGCGTGGTGCCGGTGGCGGAGAAATAGGTGACGAGTATGCGCTTGCCCATGATGGTTCCTTTCCCTCTAAGGACTATGCCTGCGCTCCGCGGGTATCGAATGCGAAAGGCCCGCGGCCTCCATCCCGTATTACACCGCGGCCGCGCCGCAATGGCCAATAGCGTCGTTCGATATCCTGTCATGCGTCGCGGGCATGGGTTCGCGTTCCCGGCCGGCCTATACGATGGCGCGTATGCAGTTGACGGTGAAACGGTTCGAGGAACTGAGTGCGGCGGAGTTGTATGAGATCTACCGGGTGCGTGTGGCGGTGTTCGTGGTGGGACAGCGGTGCGCCTATCAGGAAGTGGATGAGGCGGACCGGCGTTGCTGGCATGTGTTCCTGCATGATGATGATGGCATCGCCGCGTATTGCCGTGTGATCGATCCGGGCATCACGTTCCCCGAAGCCTCGATAGGGCGCGTGCTGGCGACGCGGCGCAGACAGGGGCTCGGAAGCCGTATCGTGAGCGAGGGGCTTCGGGTGGCGCGCGAGCGTCTGCATGCCGATGCCGTGCATATCGAGGCGCAGACGTATGCGCGCGGATTGTACGAGGCCCTCGGGTTCACGCAGGTCTCGGACGAGTTCCTCGAGGACGGCATCCCCCACATCGGCATGATGTGGCGGGCGTGACACCCGGCGGCGGGATGGCCGCGCCTTCCCCTCGGGTATCATGCGAAGTGTCGATGCCCACCCCCCCCATACCGCAAGGAGGCTCTGATGAGGACGTTGGTTCTGGTGTTCCATCCCGATCTCGAGGGTGCATCGCGCGCCAACAAGGCGCTGGTCCGGGCGGCGCGCGAACTGCCTGGCGACGCCGTGACGGTGCGCGATGTGTATGCGCTGTACCCGGATGGTGTGATCGACGTGGCCGCCGAGCAGCGGCTCGTCGAGAAGCATGACCGCATCGTGCTGCAATTCCCCATGTACTGGTATTCGGCACCCGCCCTGCTCAAGGAGTGGGAGGACAAGGTGCTCGCGTTCGGCTGGGCGTACGGCCCCGGCGGCGAATCGATGAAAGGCAAGGAGATCGCGGTCGCCACCACGGCGGGCGGCCCGGAATCCGAATATGTGGAGGAGGACGACGGCGCCACGATGCGCGAGGTGCTCTCCCCCTACCGGATGATGGCCCGCTACACGCACGCCGTGTGGCGCGACCCGTTCGTCGTCTTCGAATCCATGGAACTGTCCGACGAGGCGTTGGCCACGGCGGGCCGAAGGTATCAGGCGTTCCTCACCGACTGACGGTCGTTTGGAGGGCGGTGAGCCGGGTCTGCCGGCTCACCGTACATGACTGACAGCGGCGGCGCGTGTGCCTGCCGGCCGGACCGATATCCGATGAGCGGGCGCACGCCCCATTCGTTCTTTGACGGATCACCGCTTTCCGGGAACGCTTCGGCGTGACAGCGTGAGCACATACCATGCGACAGGCAGGGTGAGCACGCCGCCGGAGACGAACACCCATACGATCGGAATCACGTCGGCGAGCGGCGCGAACACGAGCATGCCCAACGGCATGCCGAGCGTGGAGAGCATCGTGTCGAGGCCGAAGACCCGGCCGGTCATCGACTCGTCGGATTCGGATTGCATGATCGTGCGCATCGGCCCGACGCAGACCGCGGAGGCGACGCCGTTCAACACGTCGACGATCAGATAGGCGAGCAGGTTCGGCGCAAGCCCGAGACCGACGACGGTGATGCCGACCATGGCGATGCCGAATGCGATCGCACGCATCCGGGCGAGCGCGCCGCCCAGCAGCCTGGGACCGATCGCGGACATGAGCGCACCGCCGAGCAGCAGGCCGACGCTCAGGCCCAGCTCGTTGGCGGCGAGCTTGTCGGACGCGGTCGTGAGGTTCACGAACCCGAGGTCCAGATTCAGTCCGTCGTATTCGCGGGTCATGAGCAGCAGTGTCAGGTTCATCGGCGCGACCGACATGAGACAGGTGAGCGCGTCGCCCAGAACCGCGCCCTTCAGGTACGGGTGGTGCATCGTGTAGATGAAGCCGGCCTTGAGGTCGGCGAACGTGCGGCATAGCACGGCGAGCGGAAGCGGTTCCACCGGCCGGGCCGCGGCCTCGCCGGTTTCCGTCCCGGCACCGTCCTCCGTGGCCCTGGAGATCTCGGGTTTCGCCGGCACGCGGATGAGAGTGACGAAGCCGACGCCGATGACCGCGGTCGTCACGTCGACCAGCAGGATCGACCACAGCGGCGCCACGTTGACGAGCACGGCGGCGATCGCCGGCGCCGCGATGCGGTTCGCCGAGTCGATGACGCCGAATATCGAGTTGACGCGCAGGAGCCCCTTCTCCGGGACGACGTCCGGGATGAACGACTGCACGGCGGGTTGCTGGATGCCGGCTCCGGCGGATCGGATGAGCAGTGCCACGAAGATGAGCGACAGGCTGGCCCAGCCGGTCGCGAACGCGATGGACAGCAGGACGGTCACGGCGGCGATGACGAGATCAGGCAGGACGATCAGCGCCTTGCGGTTGTAGCGGTCGGCCATCGGCCCGCCGAATATGGAGACGAGCGCCTGCGGCAGGACGCCGAACAGGGTGGCCAGCAGCATGGCCGATCCGGTGCGGGTCTGCAATACAATCCACCACCAGATGGCGAACTGGACGACGCTGGAGCCAAGCAGGGAGAACGCCTGGCCGGTGAGCAGCAATGCGGCGCGGCGTATCCACCCGCGTTCGGACCGGTCGGATGTGTCTTCGATTGTCGTTGCGATTGTTTCTTCTTCGATTGTTTCTTCCGAAAGATATTGAGACATACGCGGCATATCATGCCCATCGGGTGCGGACATACCGCATATGCGATCGGTCAGCCCCTGGCTTCGTCGACCTTGTCGGCGGCATCGGCGCGTTCGCCCGGAACGTATTCGATCCCAGCCGCGGCGTGTCGCGGGAGGACATGGTAGAAAAGACATAGACCTCTCGTTTCGAGATATCGCGAAGCGAGCCATGCCAACAAGGAGACAACATATGAAGAAGACGCTGGTCCTCGTGTTCCACCCGTCCCTGAACGGACAGTCCCACGTCAACAAGGCGCTCGCCGAGGCCGCCGGCGAACTGGACAACGTGACCGTGCGCGACGAGTACGCGCTCTACCCGGACGGCAGGATCGACGTGAAGGCCGAGCAGGCGGCGGTCGAGGCCGCCGACCGCGTCGTGTTCCAGTTCCCGCTGTTCTGGTTCTCCTCCCCCGCCCTGCTCAAGGAGTGGGAGGACGAGGTGCTCGAGCACGGCTGGGCGTACGGCGCCGACGGCCACGCGTTCGAAGGCAAGGAGTTCGCCGTCGCCGTCTCCACCGGCTCCCCGGAATCGAAGTACCAGCCGGAGGGCGATAACAGGTTCACCATCGAGCAGGTGCTCGTCCCGTTCGAGGGCACGGCCAATCACATCAACGCCACGTGGGTCAAGCCGTTCGTCACCTTCGCCTCCTTCGGCATCACCGACGAGGCGCTGGCCAAGGCCGTCGAGGACTACAAGGCGTTCCTGGCCAAGTAACGTCAATCGAATGATTCCATAGCAAAGAACGGCTCTCATGGTCCGCCCATGAGAGCCGTTTCGCGTCGAGAGGCCGTCGTCCCCAATCCCCAGTCCACGACGGACCGCGTCGCCGTTTGGCCATGACGCGACTACCGCCCACGTGACGCGAGCTCCTTGCGCAGGGCGGCTACGGATGCGGTGAGTTCGCGTACCTGTTCGCGCAGCGCACGCAGCTCCTCGGCGGAATCCACCGCGGAATCCGTCGCCATCGCCGCACGCTTCTCCCCGGCTTTCCGTCCTGCCGTTTCGCGCCGGTGCGCCTCGAAGTTGACCTGGTCGACGATCCATGAGGCGAGCGTGGCGGTGACGATGCCGATCAGCGCGATGCCGGCGAACATCAACGCCACGGCGATGAGCTTGCCTTCGAACGTGACCGGCGACACGTCGCCGTAGCCGACGGTGGTGACGGTGACGAACGCCCACCACAGGGCCGTGCCGAACCCGTCGATCGTCGTGCCGGGCGCCCCGCGCTCGACCGAGTAGACGGCGAGCGCGCCCACGTACATGAGCATGCCGACCGCGCCGAACGCGTAGACGGCGATGCGGCCGCGCACCGCCATGCCGGAGGTGCGGTTGAGCACGTGCAGCACGGTAAGCAGACGCAGCAGCCGCAACGGGCGCAACATGGGCAGCGCGATGGTCGCGAGGGCGAACAGGTTGCGCGTGAACCATCGCCACCGGTCTTCGGCGAGCCACAACGAGACGACGTAGTCGACGACGAACACGATCCATATCACGTTGATGACGGTCTCGCACAGGAGGATGTGCGTGCCGGCGAGGATCTCCCACGAGTAGGCGACGAGGAACATGACGGACAGCGCCATCAGCGGCCAGTCCGTCCAACGCTTCCATGCCTTGAGACCCATGCGACGATTCTACCGGCCGGAGCGCCGGTCACATGCCGGAGCCGGCCCGTCGCCGCATCGAAGCCATATAATGTACGAACGTACATGCATCGAGCGAAGGAGCTTCAGAGATATGACCAGGGACGCACACGGCAACGACTACGACGTCACCGCGGATCTCACGCCGGAGGGCCGCGTCGAATGGGAACGCATGGTGGCCGGTGAGGTCTACGAGGATTCCCATCCGGAGATCGAGCGCAAGCGCGCGGAGGCGAAGCGCTTGTTCGTCGCCTACAACCGCACCGATTATGAGGATGTGGAACGTCGTCGCGAACTCATGGAGCAATTGTTCGCCTCGGTCGGCGAGGACGTGTTCATCGAACCGAACTTCCGCTGCGAGATGGGCCGCAACATCACGATCGGCTCGCACGCCTATATCAACTTCGATTGCGTGATGCTCGACAACGCGCCGATCACGATCGGCGACTATGTGTGGATCGCGCCGATGGTGGGCCTGTTCGCCACCAACCATGCGCTTGATTTCGAGGAGCGCAAGGCGGGGGCATGCCAGGCGAAGCCGATCGTGATCGAGGACGGCGTATGGCTGGGCGGCCACGTGACCGTGCTCGGCGGCGTGACCATCGGACGCGGTTCGGTGATCGGCGCCGGCTCGGTCGTCACGAAGGACATCCCGGCAGGCGTGGTCGCCGTCGGCAATCCGGCGCGCGTCATCCGCCCGATCACGGAGGCCGACAGGACCGGGTTCCTCGAGCGCATCGCCGCACGCGACGCCGCACGGAACGAGTAACCGACGCGGACGACGGATATGGAGGCGATGGCTTCCCGCCACTCGCGCCCCTCATACCTCGCCTTCGTAAAGGTAGTAGGTGTCGACGGTGCCGTCGGCATGCCCCCGGCGTTCCTCACGGATCCGGGTCAGGCCGCGATGGTCGTAGAAGCCCACATTGCACGTGGTGTCGGTGAACAGGAAATACCGGCGTGCGCCTTCGGCCTGGAATCGTCCGACCGCATGGTCGAACAGCAGGCGCCCCACTCCCCTGCCGCGCACCCGCTCGTCGACGAGGAACAGCACCGCCTCCGCGTCGTAGCGCGTCCTGAGCCCGCGCATCAACCGTCCGTCCACGGCGATGAGGTCGAGCGCGTCGCGGATGCCTCGTCGGCCGTCCGCCGTGAACGGCAACGGCAGCGATTCACGGATCACGCGTCGGACGTGGCGGCCGAACGGCGTGGACCGCAGACGCGGCATCTTCGCGTCGACGCGCGCCAGGATCACGCCCACGACCCTGTCGCCTTGCACGGCGACGGTCGCGATGGTCGAGCATGACAGGCAATGATGCAGGTCGATGATGGCGAGACGTCGCGCGCAACGCCCGTCCATCTCGGGGTCGGCGTACCACATGCGGCGCATCATCGCGACGAGCGCCGGACAATCATCGCGCCGAAGCGGCCGCAGCGTCACGCCGGCCGCCGAGGCCGCGGAATCTCCGGAATCGTCCATACGCATACGTTCCATTCTCGCATTCACCGGACGCGCGCCTGTCCGAGCACGTACCGGGCGACGGGCAGGGCGAGCAGGCCGCTGGCGACGAACACCCACGCGATCGGGATCAGGTCGGCGAGCGGCGCGAACACGAGCATGCCGAGCGGCATGCCGAGCGTGGCGAGCGTCGTGTCGAGGCCGAAGACCCGGCCGACCATCGATGGATCGGATTCGGATTGCATGACGGTGCGCATCGGCGCGGCGCACATGCCCCAGGCGACGCCGCACAGGATGTTGATGACGAGGTAGGCGAGCAGTCCGGGTGCGAGCCCGAGCCCGACGATCGTGACGCCGACCGCGGCGATGGCGTATGCGGACACGCGCATGTTGTCGCGGATGACCTTCACGCCGATGGTGGACATGATGAGCCCGCCGAGCAGCATGCCGGCGCTCCAGCTCAGCTCATTGGCGGCGAGTTTGTCGGAGGCGGTGGTGAGGTTCACGAACCCGAGATTCAGATCCCGCCCATCGTATTCGCGGGTCATGAGCAGGAGCGTCAGGTTCATCGGCGCGACCGCCACGAAACAAGTGAGCGCATCGCCGAACACCACGCCTTTGAGGCGGGGCTGCCGCATCGTGTAGACGAGACCGGCCTTGAGGTCGGCGAACGCGCGGCGGATGCCGGAGACGAGCGCGTTGTCCGCCGCGACGCCCGCGACCGGTGTCGGCGACGCAACGGTTCCCCCTCGGCGTTCCGGCACGCGGATGAGGGCGACGAAGCCGACGCCGATGACCGCGGTCGTCACGTCGATGAGCAGGATCGACCACAGGGGCATCACGTTGATGAGCACAGCGGCGATGGCGGGCGCGACGAGCATATTGGCCGAGTTGATCATGCCGTAGATCGAGTTGACGCGCAGCAGTCCGCCGGCCGGCGTGATGTCGGGGATGAACGATTGGATGGCGGGCGTCTGCACGCCGCCGCCGGCCGAGCGGATGAACAGGACGACGAACAGGATGGCCAGGTTCGCCCATCCGTGCGCGAAGGCGAACGACAGCATGACGGTGACGCCGGCGATGATGAGGTCCGGCAGCATGATGAGCGGCTTGCGCCGGTGGCGGTCGGCCATGGACCCGCCGAAGACCGACACGAGGGATTGCGGCATGACGCCGAACAGGGTGGCGAGCAGCATGGACCAGCCGCTTCTCTCCTGCAGCACGATCCACCACCAGAGGGCGTACTGCACGATGTTGGAGCCGAGCAGGGAGAACGCCTGTCCGGTGAGCAGCAGGGCGACGCGACGCGTCCAGTCTAACTCCCGCAGATCGGTCTCCGGTTCGAAGGGCATGGTCGGTTCAGGGGTATCGGGCATATGGGTGTTCCTTCACTTCATCGTTCCGCACGGTCCGTTCGTTCCGCACCGTGCAGGGCATGCGTACGGTCGAACCGGCATGCCGTGCCGACCGTCCGTCATGGACGGTGCGGCGACGGTGTGCCGGGACCGTATGTCAGATGAAGCCGGGCGCGTACACCGGGGCGTTGTTGTCCGGCGATGAGGCGCAGCGCAAGGTACACATGAGTCCGAACGTTAGCCACGTTCGCCGACAACGAACGTCTACAGCCGGTCGGCGACGAGGCGACAGTGGTCGCGCACGACGGCGGCGGACCTGTGAAACCTCGCCAGTTCGTCGCCGCTCAGGTGCAGGTCGACGAAGTCGCCCACGCCGTCGCCGTCGAGCGCGACGGGCAGGGACAGGAACACGTCGCGTTCGCCGTACTCGTATTCGCCGTCGATGAGCGTGGACACGGACACGACGCCGCGCTCGTTCCACAGGATCATGCGCACGAGCCCGGCGACCGTGGCGGCGATGCCGTAGCTGGTGCCGCCGCGCAGGCCCTTGATGTCGAGTCCGCGTCGGCGCGTCTCCTCCTCGATGCCGGCGAGCGTGACGCCCGGATAGCGCGAACGGTTGTCCTCCAGGTACTGTGCGAACGATTTGCCGATGAACGAGACCGTGGACCACGGCACGAACTGGCTGTCGCCGTGTTCGCCGATCACGTATCCGGAGACGAGACGCGGGTCGAGACGCGTGGTCTCGCCGATGATCGTCTTCATGCGCGACGTGTCGAGCGCCGCCCCGGAGCCGAACACCTGCGCGCGAGGCAGTCCGGTGCGCCTCCACGCGAACCAGCTGAGCACGTCGACCGGATTCGACACCATGATGAGGATGCCGTTGAACCCGGAATCCCTGATATGGCGCAGGATCGGGTCGACGATGTCGATGGCGGCGCCGAGCTCCTGCATGCGCGTCTCCCCCGGTTTTGGCTTCGGCCCGGCGGTGACGACGACCACGTCGGCGCGACGGCAATCCTCCCAGCCGCCCGCACGGATCGTCACGAACCTGCCGAGGAACTCGGATCCGTCGGCCAGATCCATGGCCAGGCCCTCCGCCTTTTCGGGATGATGGTTGACGAGCACGAGCTCGTTGCACAACCCCTGTTGCACGATGGCGCTCGCCACCGCCGCACCGACGCTTCCGGTGCCGACGACGACCACGCGGCTCCTGTTCGCGGTGACCATGATGCGGCCCTTCCTTTCCTCTCGAAATGTTGCGCCGGCGCCCTTCCCGGCTCACCGCACGGCGGTGAAGAAGAACCGGGGGAACGGGAAGATGATGCTGCCGTCGGACCGGGTCGGGTAGGCGTCGCGCACGCGGACGAACACCTCGTGCTCGAAGGAGGCCCGTTCGCGCTCGTCGCGGAGTGCCTGCAGGTAGGGGCGCAGTCCGGTGCCGCGATACCAGTCCATGATGGCCTCATGCGAGGGCAGGGTGTGCATGTAGGTGGTCGTCCACATGCGGAAATGCGCGGCGTGCGCGTGCAGCAGCTCCCAGTATTCGGGCGGCGTGAGGTTGAAGAACTCGCGGGCCTGCGGGAGCCGGTCCGTGTACGCCGGCGAATGCACCAGTTCGCCGATGATGCGGTGGATGGGTTCCTCGTAGTTCATCGGCGTCTGCACGGCGAGCATGCCGCCTTCGCGCAGCAGGCCGAGCATCGCGGGGATGAGGCGCGGATGGTCGGGCACCCATTGGATGCACGCGTTGGAGAAGACCACATCGAAGTCGTGCGGCAGGGCGGCGACCTCGTCCGTCTTGGACATGTCGCACAGGGCGAAGTCGATGTCCGGATGGGCCTGGCGGGCGGCGGCGATCATCTCCGGCGAGCTGTCCACGCCGAGGATCGCGGCGTGCGGGTAGCGTTCGCGCAGCACGGCGGTGCTGTTGCCCGGCCCGCAGCCGATGTCGATGAGCCGCGTGACCGTCCCGTCGTCCGGCGGCAGCTGCATCGCCAGATCATGTGACGGCTGCGTGCGTTCCGTCTTGAACCGCAGATACTGTTCGGAATCCCATACGACCATGCGTTTCACGCTAGCGATGCGGACGCATACGGTCCGCGGATGCGTCCGCATCGCGAACATGACGGCGGCCGGGTGCCGTCCTCAGCGGTCTTCCGCCGCGTCGTCCTTCAACGCGCGCAGCAGCGCCTGGTCGCGTTGTTCGATGACACGTCTGCCGTCCTCGCCCTGTCAGGAGAAGAATCCCCTGCCGGTCTTCGCGCCGAGGTCGCCGGCCTTGACCTTTTCGGCGAGCAGCGGGCTCGGCCCGGTGCCGTTGTCCATGTCGTCGAACAGGTAGGTGCTGATGTTGTAGAACACGTCGAGTCCGCCCAGATCGATGCTGGCGACCGGGCCAACGAGGTTCCAGCGGCGGCCGAGACTGTATTTCATCACGTCGTCCACGGTGGCGGCGTCGGCGATGCCCTCCTGGATGATGTGGAACTCCTCGCGCAGCACGGCCATCTGGAGACGGTTGCCGATGAAGCCGAGCGACTCCTTGTTGAGCCGGGCCGGCTTCTTGCCGATGCGTGCCATGAGGTCGAAGGTCGTATCGACCACGTCCCTCGTGGTCTTCTCCCCCGGCACGACCTCGACGAGCGGCATGAGCTGGGCGGGATTCCAGAAGTGGGCGACGACGAAACGCTCCGGATGTTCGAGCGCCGAGGCTATGGCCGTCGGGCTCAGGCCGGACGTGTTGGTCGCGAAGATCGCGTCCTCGGGCGCGAAGCGTTCCACCTCGGTCCACACGGACTTCTTGACGTCGAGGTTCTCCGCCACGGATTCGATGACGAAGTCCGCGTCGGCGACACCCCGCTCGTAGCCGACGACCGGCGTGATGCTGGCGAGCACGTCGTCGACGGTCTCGCCGTCGCGCAGCAGTCCCGCGTCGGCGAACGCCGTCGCGTCCCGGCGGATGTTCGCCGTCGCACGGTCCAGCGACTTCTCGCTACGGCCGACCAGCCTCGTGTCGTAGCCGGCGAGCGCGAACTGGAGCGCGATGGCATGCCCCATCGTGCCCGTGCCCACGTTCGCCACCGTCCTGATGTCGTCGATCCCCCTGCTCATCGTCGAACCTCCTCCACGAGTCCCTTGCGGACGCATACCGTCCTGAATGGTGATTGTATCGCCTTCCCGATGCCGGGAGCGGAGGAAGCCTCATGACAGACGCGGAGCCGACGGCATGCCGCCGTACGTCAGCGGTCGCGCCAGCGTAGGAGTTCGAAGGCGAGGATGAGGGCGAGCAGGAGCGCGGAGGCGAGGAACACGGCGCGCAGGGCCAGGGTGAGCGAGGGCAGGAACGTGGCGATGACGCCGAACACGGCCACGCCGACCGCGCCGCCGACCTGGCGGAACGTGTTGAACATGGCGGAGGCGATGCCGGCCTGCGCGGGGTCGACGCTCTTGAGCACCACGCCGGCGGCCGCGGGCGTGGTGATGGCGGCGCCGAATCCGACGACGCTCAGCCCCGTGGCGATCGCCCATACGGGGATCGGCGACGGGTGGAGGAATTCGAACAGGAATCCCGCGATCATGATCGCGAGTCCCAGCGTGATCGAGAACTTCGACCCGCGTGCGGTGATGATGCGCCCGCCGACGAGGTTGCCGGCGATGGTGACGAACGCGGACGGCACGAACACGAGCCCGGCGGCGAAGGCGCCCATGCCGAGCCCGTTCTGCAGGAACAGCGTGCAGATGAACACCATGCCGTACCAGTTGAAGATCATGACGAAGCCGATGAGCAGCGCGACCTGCATGCCGCGCACATGGAACAGTCCCAGCGGCATCATGGGCGCGCGGACCTGCGCCTGGGAGCGGACGAACGCGACGAGCAGGATCGCGCCGCCGGCGACGAGCGTCCAAGCGAGGAGCGAGGAGACGCCGAGGGCGCCGATCTCGATGACGCCGGCGATGAGGGCGACGAGGCCGGACAGCGCGAGCGCCTGCCCCACCCAGTCGAACCGCTTGGCACGGCGAGGCGAGGGCGCGACGCGCGTGCACAGGCCGAGGACCAGCAGGCAGAACGGCACGTTGACCGCGAACACGAGACTCCAGTGGATGGGCGTGAGGAGTCCTCCGAGCAGCGGCCCCACGGCAGACGCGCTCGCGCCGCCCGCGCCCCACAGGGCGAGTGCCCAGGCGCGTCGCTTCGGATCGGGGTTCGTCTCGTTGATGAGCGCCATGGAGGCGGGCAGGATCAGGGCGGACGCCACACCGAGCAGGCATCGGCCGAGGACGAGCGCGCCCATCGACCATGCGAACGAACTGAACAGGGATGCGGCGGCGAACAGCGCGGCCCCGCAGACGAACACGCGTCTGGCACCCCACCGGTCGGCGAGGTTGCCGCACAGCAGGAGGAGCGCGGCGAACAGGAGACTGTAGCCGTCGACCACCCACTGCTGGACGGCCATGTCGCCGCCGAGGTCGCGGCTGATGGTGGGCAGCGCCACGTTGACGATGAGCACGTCCATGCCGACGAGGAACGAGGCGATGGACGCGGCGGCCGTGGCGAACGGCGCGGAACGGGCGATGGCCCGCGTGCGGTCGTCCGGAAACGCCGTCGACGAAGTCGATGGGGCGGGCGATGAAACGGTCGATGAGATGGTCGTCGTTCTCTCCTTACGCTATGGATCGGAATGTCATATCGGTTGTCGCGTAGGATATGGTACGGCGCGTGGGATGTTGGGAACGTTGGAATGTGAGTGATTATGGTTCATATTGTATGAACCATAGGTTCACGCTCACCCCCTCAGCCGGCTTCGCCGGCAGCTCCCCCTGAAGGGGGCGCAGATGAAACGTCCGGACGGATGGAAAGGACGACGATGTACGACAGGCGCTTGGATGCTATCGTGGCGGCGGCGGAGACGGGCAGTTTCGCGAAGGCGGGGCGCCTCCTGCACATCTCGACGCCGGCAGTCGCCAAACAGGTCAACACGTTCGAAACGGAATACGGGCTCACCCTGTTCGTCCGCTCGCACGGCGGCGTGACCCCCACACCGGCCGGCACGGAACTCGTGGAGGGCGCGCGCGACCTGATCCGCCGGTCGGATGAGATCATCCGCAGGGCGCGGCGGCGCGCCCGGCCGGACATCGTGCCGGTGCGTCTCGGCGTCTCCATGCTGCGGCCGGGCAGACGCATCCTCGACCTGTGGCAGCATGACGCCGGCCGCACTCCGAGCATCCGCCTCGAACTCGTCTCCCTGCCGGACAACCGCACGTCCATCACCGACATCATCGCCCGGCTCGGCGGCACGATCGACGTGATCGCCACCGCGTTCGCACCCGATCATTGGACGGGCGTATGCGGGACGCTGGCATTGTCCTACGAACCGTTGTGTCTGGCCGTGCCGCGCGGCCATGCGCTCGCCCGCCGCGCCAGGGTGACGCTCGACGACCTCGCCGGCACGCGCATACGCATGCTGCCGCGCGGCAACGGCACGGACGACGTCGCACGCGACCTGTTCGAACGCGCCGGCGGCATCGAACTGGCCGACATCGACCATTACGATCTGGACGTGTTCAACGAGTGCGCCCGGACCGGCGACCTGCTCGTCTCCAAACCGATGTGGGCCGACGTGCACCCGCAGCTCGTCAACGTGGCCGTGGACTGGCCCGAACCGGTCGGCATGCAGTACGGTCTGCTCTACCCGACCGACCCCACGCCAACCGTCGCCGCGTTCGTGGACCGCATCGCCGAGCTCGCCGGCGTGGAGCGAAACGCATCCGCACGGGAGGCGACGGAAGCGGGTGACGCCCGCTGATACGATGGCGGTATCGCGGGAGGTAACGCGAGCAGCATCGACGGATCGAGGGAGATCGCCATGTCCACGCGAGACCACGACACGACACCATCAACAACCGTCACGACGTCCGCGCCGACCGCGCCGGGCGAAGGCTCGTCACGCGCCTCACACACATCCCGGTCCCCGAGCCGCGCGAAACGCGTCCGCATCATCCTCGCCGCGCTGCTGGCGGCGATCATCGCGATCGGCGGAGGCGGGACCGTCTGGTGGACGCTGGGAGGCGGCGCCCGAACCGTCGCGCTCATGCGCAGGGAGCCGGCCGAACCGGCGACGCAGACCGCGATCGACGCGGTCACCGGATTCGCCTACCGTTCCGCACCCGGGTTCCTCGACGCGGCGAACGGCGACGACGGCAACGTCAACGTCAACTACTCCCCCACGTCGATGTGGATGGCGCTCGCGCTCGCCGCGCAGGGCGCCGGCGGCGCGACGCGCACGCAATTGGACGAGACGCTCGGAGCCAAGGGTCTCGGCGACGGGGACTACACGTCGCTGCGCTCGTCGGTCAACGGCCGGTACGACGATGCGCGGTCCGTGATGGACGTGCACGACTCCGTGTGGGTGGATGGCCGCTACACGCTCAAGGATTCGTTCCGGCGGGCCGCGCAGGAAAGGTTCGACGCCGACGTGGAATCCCTCGCGTTCGACGCGCGCGCCGAGAAGCGCATGTCCGAATGGATCGAGGACAACACCCACGGCATGCTCAAACCGGACATCCGGTTGAACGCCGACACGGTGATGACGATCATCGACACCGTGTACGCGGACGGCCGCTGGGAGACACCGTTCGAGGAGACGAACACCGAGGATCGGACGTTCCACGGCGCTTCGCGCGAGCGCATGGTGCCGATGATGGCGCATACGTTCGATTCGATGGGCTATGCACAGGCGGCGGACGGCTCATGGCGGCGCGTCTCCATCCCGTTCGACAACGGCGGCGCGCTGACGGTGCTGCTGCCCGCCGAGGGACGGTTCGACGAGTTCTCCTCCGACGCGGCGCGGCTGGAGTGGGCGATGTCGACGTGCTCCGCGCGCGAGACCGGCGGCGATGCGCCCACCTGCAGCGAGAAGGCCGGAACCGATGCCGCGGGAAACGCCGTCCCGGAGGTGGAGGCCGCGTCGACAAGCGTGGACCTGAAACTTCCGCGGTTCTCCATCGAAAACGCGTTCTCTCCAGAGAGCGCCGAGAAGACGCTCCGGGCGTTGGGCGTGACGGACGCGTTCTCGCAGGGCACGGCGGATTTCTCCGGCATGCTGGAGCCTGACGGGCTGCCGGGGAATCCGTTCATCGGCGAGATCATCCAGGGCACGCGCATCGAGGTGAACGAGAAGGGCGCGAAGGCGGCCGCGTTCACGCAGATCCAGACGGAGGCGGCCGGGGCGCCCATCGCCGATAAGGTCACGTTCGACGTGGACCGGCCGTTCCTCTACGAGTTGTCCACGCCGGACGGCGTGCCGTTGTTCATCGGCGCGGTGCGCGACCTGTGACGCCCCTTCGCCGTCCCCCGTCCATGAGCGGCAGGGTGAGACGCATCGTGGTGCCGGCCGGCGACGTGGATTCCACGTCGAGCGTGCCGCCGTAGCGGGTCGCCACGTCGCGGGCGAGGGAGAGGCCCAGCCCGTAGCCCTGGTGCGCGGTGCCGTCGTCGTCGCGGGCGAACCGGCGGAACAGGCGTTCGGGATCGTCGCCGATGCCGGCGCCGTGATCGGTGACGCGCACGACGGCCCGGCCGCCGTGCAGGTAACCTACCGAGACGGCGACCTGCGCGCCATCGGGCGAGTGGGCGATGGCGTTGTCGAGCACGGCGACGAGGCATCGGGACAGTCCGATCG
This sequence comes from Bifidobacterium platyrrhinorum, assembly GCF_010667645.1. Taxonomy (GTDB): domain Bacteria; phylum Actinomycetota; class Actinomycetes; order Actinomycetales; family Bifidobacteriaceae; genus Bifidobacterium; species Bifidobacterium platyrrhinorum. The sequence goes on along the minus strand of NZ_WHZV01000001.1, from coordinate 469,999 downwards.
CGTTGCCGCGCACGACGAGCCGTCCGCGTTCCCCGTCGACGCGCACGACGAGGCCGACGCCGCGCGTCTCGGCGAGCGGGCGCACCTCCTCGACGGACTGGTCGGCCACGTCGGCGAGGGCTACGGGTTCGGCGTTGACGGCGCCGCGTGCGGCGACGAGCAGGTCGGTGATGATGGCGGTCATGCGGTCGACGTCGCCGCGCAATGCGGCGAGCGGCGCGTCGATGTCGCCGCCATGAGAGCGGCGGAAGTCGATGAGGTCGATGCGCGTGGCGATCACGGCGAGCGGCGTCTTGAGCTCGTGACTGGCGTCGGCGACGAAATCCTTCTGGAGTTCGAACGCGCGTTCGAGCGGTTCGACCTCCTTGCGCGCGTAGTAGCGGCCGACGACGGCCACGGCGGCGATAACGCCGACGACGAACAGGAGGGTGAACGCGATGGCCTTCCTCGTGTCGATGACCATCATGCCGGAGCCGAACTGTTCGGTGACGCTCATGGCATTGGGGTCGAGGCCGCGTTCCGTGAACTCGTGGCGTGAGCCGAGCAGCACCCCGAGCGTGAAGAGGATGCCGCCGATCACGGTGATGGCGGCCATGGCGATGGTCATGCGCAGGCTGATGAGCCGGGCGCGTCCCTTGTTCGATGATGTGATGCTCATCGCTCATCCTTCCGGAGTGCCGATGCGGTAGCCGCGGCCGCGCACGGTGTCGATGATGCGACGCGTGGTCTTGCCGCGCACGTAGGAGACGTACACGTCGACGGCGCCCAGGTCGCTGCCGGGCGAGAACGCGCCGGCGAGCAGCTCCTCGCGGGTGAACACGTGGTCGGGTGAGGTGGCGAGCGCGGCGAGCAGCTTCGTCTCGACGTCGGTGAGCGGCACGGCCCGCCCGTCCGGGTCCTCGATGACGTTGGAGTCGGGTTTGAGCAGCCAGTCGCCGACCATCACGCCGTTGGCCTGCGCGTGGAAGCCGCGCAGGAGGGCGCGCAGGCGCGCCTCGAGCTCGACGAAGTGGAACGGTTTGGTCAGGTAGTCGTTGGCGCCGGCGTCGAGGCCCTCGACGATGTCGTCGATTTCGACGAGCGCGGTGAGGATGAGCGCCGGCGTGGTGACGCCGGTGCCGCGCAGCATGCGGATGAGGTCGAGTCCGTCGCCGTCGGGCAGCCGCCGGTCGACGATGAGCGCGTCGTAGCGTGCGCCGGCCATGAGCCGGGTCGCGTCGCCGACCGATTGCGCCCAGTCGGTACGGTAGTCGGCGGCGAGCATCTCGGCGGTCATGGCGCCGAGGTTCGGGTCGTCCTCGATGAGCAGGACGGCGGGCAGGAGCAGCCGCTCCGGCGACGTCTCCGTCCTTTCCGTCGTCCTGTTCTCATCCACTGTGGTCATATGCGTTCACCTCGCGGATCGGCCATGGTCTTCTACGGTTATATCAGACCGCGGCACGGCTTAGGAACCGCTAAGAAACGCGTGACGGTTGGCGTCGCGCCGCGGTGGCGCTATCGTGCCCGGTATGCAGAACAACCCTCCCGTCTTCACCGCCGAACAGGTGTCGTGCACGGTGCCGTCGCCCGATGGCGACCGCATTGTCTTTTCCGGTCTCGCGTTCGCCATCGCACGGGGGGAGATCGTCGATCTCGTGGGGCCGTCCGGCTCGGGCAAAAGCAGCCTGCTGACGGCGTTCGCCCGTCTCAATCCGCATGCGACCGGCACGTTCATGCTGGAAGGCAGGACGGCCGACGGGTTCACGCCGCAGCGGTGGCGCCGTGAGGTGGCGTATCTGCCGCAGAAGCCGATTCTGCCCGGAAACACGGTGGCCGAGGCGATTCGCCTGCCGTTCACGCTGGCCGTGCGCGCCGACGCGCCGACGGCCGCCGCGGGGGCGGACGGCGACGGACGGCAAGGCCGGTTCGGCCGCGGTCTGTCCCGGTTCTTCCGCAGCGACGGGGCGCATGCGCGTGAACTGCTGCCGAACGGCCGCATCCGTGGGACGCTGGACGCGATGGGATGCGACGACATCGATCTCGAACGTCATCCGCACGACCTGTCCGGCGGCCAGGCGGCGCGCATCTCGCTCGCACGCACCCTGCTGACCGAGCCGAAGGTGCTGCTCGCCGACGAGGTGGACGCCGGTCTGGACGACGAGAACGCGGACAGGGTCGCGTCGATCATGGCGTATGCGGCGGGGCGGGGCATGGCGATCGTGCGCATCCGCCACCGTCCGCCGGACGGGCGCGCCTCGCGCATCGTCACCCTTGAGGGCGGTGCGCTCACCGAGACCATGGCGGAGGCGGCGGACGGGAAGGGGGCCGGACGATGAGCGGCAACGCGTACGACATCGATGTATGGGGTCTCGTCGTGGCGATGGCGATGGTCGCCGTGGCGGCGGGCGTGAGCGAGATCATGCGCATGGGCATCGGCAGGTCGCTGCTGTGGTCGGCGTGCCGCGCCCTGCTGCAGTTGTGCGCGATGGGCTTCGTCGTCGGGTTCGTGATCCGCGCGGACAACCCGTGGTTCGTGTTCGCCACGATCGGCGTGATGCTGCTCGCCGCCGTGCAGATCGTGCTGTCGCGCGCCAAGGGCGTGCCGAAGGGACTCGCCGGGCCGGTGCTGCTGAGCCTGACCATCACGATGCTGCTCATGATCGCCCTGGTCACCGAGCTCGTGGTGCGTCCGCATCCATGGTATGCGCCGCAACTGGTCGTGCCGTTGACCGGCATGCTGCTCGGCAACACGGTCTCCGCGCTGGCGGTGGGGCTGAGCCGGTTCTATGAGAGCATGGACGAACGCCGCGACGAGATCGACACGCTGCTCGCATTGGGCGCGACCGCATGGGAGGCCGCCCGGCCGTCCATCGTCTCGTCGATCCGTCTCGGCCTGCTGCCCACGATGGCCACGCTCGCCTCATGCGGCATCGTGACGATCCCCGGCATGATGGCCGGGCAGGTCATCGCCGGCGGCGACCCGGTCGAGGCGGGCAAATACCAGTTCGTGGTGTTCGCCGCGATCGCGGCGCTCACGCTCGTCGCCGACAGCCTCATCATGGCGATGACGTACCGCACCTGCTTCACCGCGGACGACCAGTTCAGGCCGCGGGACATGCGCGGCGTGCGCTGAGCGGCCCATCGGGTCGCGACCAGCGCGCACGTGTTCCGTCACCCGCCGTTTCCCCGCCGTTCGCGGCGATTCCTCCCACAGGATGGCCGTGAGCGCTACCATGGGGATGCGTGGAATCCGATTCCACGGATACGAATGCATGATTGAGTATGAGTAGCGAACAGGCAAACGAAGATAACGGAATAATGGGAAACAGTGGTTTTACGATCGACCGCTCGTGGCTGACCGGAGCGAAGGAAAGCATCAGCCAGTGGTCGTACATCATGTTGAAGGATGCGGACGATAACGACATCGACTGGGATTGGGTGCGTTCGCTCGACCTGGAGCACGGCATCGGCGTGGCCGGCCCCGCGGACTACGAGGCGGGCGCCTCGTCCAGCGTGCACGACCTGCTCAAGGCCGACCTCGCGATCCGCGACAGGCTCGAGGCCATCATCGCGAAGATGAGCATGACCTTCATGCGCGACTTCGACCGGAAGATCCGGACGTATGACCTGCCGCGGGCGCTCGCCTACGCGGACCGCCGGCTCAACGACCAGATCGCGCTGCTGCGCGACCGCGGCATCGCCGAGGGCCTGTGGACCGTCGAGGACGAGGACCGCCAGCGCGTCACCGTGCCGGTGCTCACGGCGGCGCGGGACGGCGTGGTCGTCGACGACATCCAGGACCGCACCGCGGAGATCGTCAACACGCGCGCCGAACGACGCAAGGCGGACCGGGCCAAGCGCGAGGCGGCGCGCCTGCACCGCGAGCACGCGCTGTTCGAGGCCGACGAGGTGAGGAACGGATCAGTCGAGGCGGGTCCGGACGAGTCGGCGCCCGTCGATTCAAGCTCCGACCAGGGCAGCCCCGACTACCTCATCGAGGGCCAGCCGGTCATCAACGACGACAACCCCGCCGTCCCGGCCATCGAACAGGTGAACCGCGACGAGACCGCCGTGCCCGAGGCCCGTTTCGAGAAGTCGCGCCACGCGGCGGCCGAGCATGTGGCCGCGCGCGAGGCGGCGCGTCCGAAGGACTACTGGCGCGAGGTGTTCCTGCCGGGCCGCGACGTGGACAAGGTGATGGGCATCGACCTGGAGACGAACGGCACCGAACCGTACCGCGCGTACATCATCGACGTGGGCTTCGAATACATGAACATGAAGTCCCCGCGTCCGGCGGACGCCCCCACCGGCTACGAGTACGACAAGGACTACTACGAGGGCGGCGACGCGTACGACCAGCATCGGTTCTCGTTCGGCGTGACCGACGAGGCGGCGCGCCACGGCAACCCGTTCATCATCCAGCTGACCGGCATCGACATCAAGCAGCGCGTCGGCGCCGGCTATCCGATGTTCGACGAGGACGCCGAGGCGCAGGCCGATCTGCTCAAGCGCCTGACCGCGCAGCCGTTCGTCGCGCACATGGCCACGTTCGAGCACAGCTTCTTCATGCTCAACGTGAAGGGCTACGCGGAGGCGTACCGCAACGGCCACGTGACCATCATCGACACGCTGCCGATGAGCCGGCTGTGGGACGAGGGCTCCATCCCCAGCGAGGAGCACCCCGACGGCGACAACCGCCTCGACGCGTACGCGAAGCGCCAGGGGGCGCTGCGCGAGGACGACGCCGAACGCCACCTTGGACTCGAGGACACGCACATCATGCTGCTCGCCATGAAGCATCATCTCAAGCAGCTTCAGGCCGAGGCACGCGGGCCGTGGGGGCCCGGCGGCAAGGCCGGCGTCGGCGGCAAGCGCATCATCAGCCACCGTCGCCACTGGAGGCGTTGATCGGCGTCACGGCTCGATACGAGCGTTGAACGGACATCGTGTCGTCTGTTTTGGTTGCACCGAACGGACGACATGATGTCCGTTTTCACATGCCAGCCCAGGGGACCCCATATTGTCGACCCACCGAGTATCCTGACCTGCAGGCGATGGAACCCGCCCGGAAACCCGTTTTCCGAACCGCATTACCGCTGATAGTTCCTACACGATTCTCCCTGAGGGGCCGTCGTGTCTTCAGCGGACCGCGGCGGCATCCGGAAAGGCAACGATATGGGTCATCGCATACCCCAGATCCATCCCGACATCATCGTCGTCGTCTTCGTCGGCGGCACGATCGGCACCGCATTGCGCTACACGTTCGCACTGATCCCCGCGGCCGGCGACTTCCATACCGGCACGTTGGCCGCGAACCTGCTCGCCTGTTTCCTGTACGCGGGACTGACCGCGTTCCTCGCCGGCTCCGCATCGTTCGCCGCGCGGTTCGGCTCCCGCGGCAAGGAGTACGCGAGCCGCGGGCTCGGCATGGGACTATGCGGCGGGTTGTCCACGATGTCCACGCTCGCGTTGGAGTGCTTCACCGCGATCCGTTCGGGCGACGCGGGCGTCGGTGTCCTGTATCTCGTCGTGACGTTCGCGCTCGGCATCCTGTGCGCCGCGATCGGAGCATGGGCGGGCAGGCGGCTCGCCGCGACCGGAACCGCGTCCGGCACCGCATCCGTGTCCGACGTGCGCAAGGAGGCGTGACGATGGCCATGTTCCTTCCCGTGCTCGTCTGCCTGTTCGGCGGTCTGGGCGCCTCCTGCCGCTATCTGCTCGACACGACCGTCAAGACGTATTGGACGCGTGCGTTCCCGATGTCCACGTTCGTCATCAACCTGCTGGCCGGTCTTCTCGCCGGGCTCGTCGCCGCGGCGGCGCTCGGCGGCGGGCTGGACGAATCATGGCGGCTGATGCTCGCCACCGGTTTCCTCGGCGGTTTTTCGACGTTCTCGACCGCAATCAACGAGATGGTGACGTTGTTCGTCAAGCACCGCTACCCCACCGCCACCGGCTATCTGCTGGCGAGCGTCGTCGTCCCGCCGCTCGCCGTGGCGGTCGGGTTCATGCTCGTCGCATGACGTAGGGTCGCATGGGCTTCGGCGTCCGGATCATTCGTGGACGCCGAGCTCGCGTTCCAGCCATGCGCGTTCGGCGTCGATCTCGGCGTCATGGATGGTGATGACGGCGCGACGGTATTTGTCCTCAACCTTGTCGTTGTCGATGGGGCCTTCGCCGTCGCTGTAGAGGCGGCGCACGTCGGCCTCGGCGAGCGAGTCGAGCCGACGGCGCAGCACCGCGTTCCTGTCCGCCTCGTCGGGGATGACGGACAGGAACGACATGACGACCGCCCATTTGGTGATGTTGGTGAGCATGTACCCGCTCGTGCCCTTGAGTTCGGCGATGAGCGCCTCGCGGCCGGCCGGTTCGAGATGGAATTCACGCAGGCGCCGCCCGTTGACGACCGTATGGGTCTCGCCGATGTACCCGGCCTTGACGAAGCGGCCGGTGACCGCATGCAGCGTGCCGTCGGAGACCGCCTGCATGTAGCCCTGGAGCTGTTCCATCTTCTTGCGCAGCCGGTAGCCGCACGCGGGACCTTCGGAGAGGAATCCCAACGTCATGAGTTCTATCGTGTTCATCATGCCCACCATGATACCTCGCTTCGATATATCTCGAAACGACACGCCGACGGCAAATGGCGGTCGCCCCACACGCATTCCGCGGAATTCCGCCGTTCTTCAACCCACTATACATTGATTCGATATATCTCGGCTTGAAATATGCCAATACCTCGAATAGAGTGATGACCAACGCGAGGACGACGGGAACGGCAACCGCACCGCCGCCGGCAGCGACAACCGGAACGACAACGGAACACACCACCGGAAGGAAACCATCATGAGCAACATCACCATCTTCGGCGCGGGCAACATCGGATCCGCCGTGGCGGGCATCGCCGTCAAGGCCGGCGCTGCCGTGCAGGTCATCGACCGTAACCCGGATAAGGCCGCGGCCGCCGCCGAAGGCGTCGCCGGCGCGAAGTTCGGCGAGGCCGTCACCGGCGACATCGTCGTGCTCGCCCTGCCGTTCCCCGCCTACGAGGAGACGCTCGCCACCTACGCCGACCAGTTCGCCGGCAGGACCATCGTCGACGTGTCCAACCCGATCGACTTCACCACCTTCGACCTGGCGCTACCGGAGGGTGCGAAGTCCGCCGCCGAATGGCTGGCCGGCAAGCTGCCCGAATCCAAGGTCGTCAAGGGCTTCAACACCACCTTCGCCGCGACCCTGGCCACCGGCGTCAACGACGGCGCCCCGACCGTCGTCCAGCTCGCCTCCGACGACGAGGCGGCCAAGAAGTCCGTCGCCGCGTTCATCGAGGCCGCCGGACTCAAGACCGTGGACGCCGGCCCGCTCAAGCGCGCCCAGTACCTCGAAGGCTACGGCGCCCTGCAGATCGTCCTCGGCGTGACCGAGCAGACCCCGTGGACCGGCGGCTTCAAGGTCGTCAAGTAAACGGTCGTCCCAACGACGAATGGCCGGGCCCCGACGTGATGCGCATCACGTCGGGGCCCGGCCATTCGCACGCCATGCGCGCAAGCGCAAGACACACAGTCCGCACAGGGAATCCGGGCATATTAGAAGGAGCTACTCCCCCATGCCGAGCATGCCGCGCAGCCAGTCGAGCTCCGCGGAGACCTGGGCGTCATGCACGGCGATCAATCCCCTGCGGTAGGGGTCGTCGATATGGTCGATCGACAGCGGATTGCCCGCATCGCAGTAGAAGAAGTGCACGTCGCCGCCGGAGAGCAGGTCGTAGCGGCGGCGCAGCACCGCGTCGCGGTCGGCCTTGTCCGGCACGACGGACAGGAAGGTGAGCACGACGCGCCACCGGTTGAAGTCGGTGAGGATGAAGCCATCCGCGGTCTTCAGCGCCTCGACGAGCGCCTCCCGGCCGGCCGGTTCCAACGTGAACAGGTGACGCTGACGACCGTCGCGCACATCCGTCTGCTCGGAGATGAGACCGGCCTTGACGAGACGGCCGGTCGCCGGGTAGATGGCGCCGTCACTGAACTTGCGCATGTCGCCCTGCAGCTGCTCCATCTTCTTGCGCAGTTCGTAGCCGCACATCGTCTTCTCGGACAGGAATCCGAGGATCATCATCTCGATCAGGCTCATACCCTACTTCTCACCTCGTTTCGACATACCCAGCCATGATAGCGGCCGGCACGGATGCACGCCGCCGCGTTCCGCCCGCGGCTGACCCGCAGCGGTTCGCGGGGAGAACACCCCCTCGTGCGTCCGCCATCGCCCGTGGCCACCACATGATGGTGGCCACGGGAGTACAGTAGCGTTCCGTGATCCAGAAGCATGCAGGAATCGGAAGGGCCTCGGCCGACGCGAAATACCGGCAGATGACGCAAAGCCCCATCAAGCCGTTGATTCTGCGGCTGTGCATCCCGGCGGTCGTGTCGAATCTGGTGACCACCGCATACAACCTCACCGACACGTTCTTCATCGGCCAGTTGGGAACCTCGCAGTCGGGCGCGATCGGCATCGCGTTCTCCATCATGACCATCCTGCAGGCGCTCGGATTCTTCTTCGGCAACGGTGCGGGCAACTCGATGAGCCGCGAACTCGGCAAACGCAACGACGAACGCGCATCCAAGCTGCTCGCCATCGGATTCGCGGGCGCCGTGCTCTCCGGCCTCGTCGTGACCGTCGTCTGCCTGTCCACGTTGCGTCCGCTGGTCATGGCGTTGGGATCGACCGTGACCATCGCACCGTATGCGGTCACCTACCTGACGCCCATCCTCGTGGCCGCGCCATGCGTATGCGGCTCGTTCGCGCTGAACGGTCTGCTGCGCTATCAGGGCCAGTCCGCGTTCGGCATGATCGGACTCGTCACCGGTGCGCTGCTCAACTTCCTGCTCGCCCCATTGTTCATCTTCGTGGCCCATATGGGCATCTTCGGCGCCGGACTCGCCACCGGCATCTGCCAGACGGTGAGCTTCGTCATCCTCACCGTGATGAGCGCCCGGTTCGGCGTGCTGAAGCTGTCGCTGCGCAACTGCCGTCCCGACCCGCTGCTCCTGCGCGAGATCGCCGGCGGCGGCCTGCCGTCGTTGGTCCGTCAGGGCGCCGGCTCGATCGCCACCACGTGCGTCAACATCGCGGCCAACCCGTTCGGCGACGCGGCCATCGCCGGCATGGCCATCGTCATGCGCATCATGCTCGGCGCGAACTCGGTCATCATCGGCCTCGGCCAGGGATTCCAACCCGTCTGCGGCTACAACTACGGCGCCGGGAAGTTCGCGCGCGTGCGCGAGGCCTACTGGTTCTGCGTGAAGCTCGCCACCGGCGTGCTGCTCGTGCTCGCCGTGGCCATCTGGATCACGGCGCCGCGGCTGGTGGAGGTCTTCCGCTCCGACCCGGCCGTGGTCGCGGTGGGCGTCGCCGCCCTGCACTTCCAATGCGTGACGGTCGTGCTCAACGGCGTCAACATGATGGGCAACATGATCTCCCAGACGCTGGGCAAGACCGGCATCGCCTCGTTCCTCGCCGTATGCCGCACGGGCCTCTATCTCGCGCCGATCGTGCTCATCCTCCCTCATTTCCTCGGCGTGACCGGCGTGGAGGCCGCCCAGTCCCTGGCGGACATCCTCACGTTCGCGACGACCATCCCGTTCATGCGCCACATCCTCGGCAAGGTGCTGCGCTGAGAGACGGCAAGCGGGTCCGCCGCGACGACGTCCGGCATCCTACCGGCCGGCCTGTGCCTGCAGGCGCTTGACCTGCGCGATGACGTCGCGGTGCTCGTCGAGCAGCGCCTGCGCGTCGTCGTCCGAATAGACGCGGCGTCCGGACGGGTCGCGGGCGATCGGCGGGATGATGCCGATCTGCTCGTAGTAGCGCAATGCGGATTCCGGCAGTCCGGAGGCGAGCGACGCCTCGCGGATCGTATGCCAGGTGGTGTTCGGGCTCATGATCTCCTATTCTCCGTGCCTCGTGAATCCGGATGCTTCGGATTCCCGAAGCCGACGCATCGGGACCATTGAACCGCCCGAGCCGCGTGATATCCAATGCCCGCAACGGATGCCCGGGCATGCCGGGAGCGCATGGCCGGAGGCCACGCCCATCCGCGAATCCTCCCTACCGCAGGTAACGGCCCGTCACGCTCCGCGGGTTCGCGGCGACCTCGGCCGGCGTGCCGGCGGCGACGATGCGGCCGCCGGCGGCGCCTCCGCCCGGCCCCATATCGATGATCCAGTCGGCGTTGGCGATCATGTCGAGATCGTGTTCGATGACGACGACGGTAGCCCCACCCCGCACGAGCCGGTCGAACACGTCGAGCAGCACGCGCACGTCCAATGGGTGCAGGCCGATGGTCGGCTCGTCGAACACGAATACGGCGTCCGATTGGGCGCGCCCCATCTCGCCGGCGAGCTTCAACCGCTGCGCCTCGCCTCCGGACAGGGCGGGCGTCGGCTCCCCCAGCGTGAGATAGCCGAGTCCCAGATCATGCAGCGTCTCCAACCGCGCATGCACCTTGCGCATGTCGCCGGTCGCCTCCAGCGCCTCGTCGACGCTCATCGCCATCAACCGCGGCAGGGTGAGCGTACGGCCGTCCTTGCCGACGCGGTGGATTCCGCCGGCGGCGGGCGCGTAGCGCGAACCACGGCAGTCGGGGCAGTCGATGCTCACGTCGGGCAGGAACTGCACGTCGAGCGAGATCGACCCGGTGCCGTCGCAGGTGGGGCAGCGCAGCCGTCCCGTGTTGTAGGAGAAGTCGCCGGCCTTCCAGCCGCCCTGTTTCGCCTCGTCGGTGCGGGCGAACGCGCGGCGCAGGTCGTCGTGGATCCCCGCGTACGTGGCGACGGTGGAGCGCACGTTCGCGCCGATCGGCGTCGCGTCGATGAGGTTCGCGCGCCGGATGCCGTCCGCCTTGACCGAACGCACGTGCGCGGGCATCGCGGCACCGCCGGTGCCGGCGTCATCCGCACGGGCGGCGTTCGCCCGCAACGCGGGGATCAACGACTCCAATACCATCGTCGTCTTGCCCGATCCGGACACACCGGTCACCACGGTGAGGCGGCCGCACGGCACGTCCACGACCAAAGGCTTCACCGTGTGCAGCGGCCCGGTCTCCATGTGGATCGCCCCGGCGTCGAACATACGCGACGCATCGACGCGCGCACGCACCCGCTCCGGACCGGTCTCGGCGAGGAACGGCGCGATGCGGCTACCCCGATCCCCCATGGCCGTCACGTCGGCGACCGTGCCCTGCGCGATCACATTCCCGCCGTCCGCGCCCGCGACCGGCCCCATTTCGATGAGATGGTCGCACGCCTTGAGCACGCGTACGTCGTGGTCGACGACGACCACGGTGTTGCCGTCCGCCACGAGGTCGCGCATCACGCCGATGAGCCCGTCCACGTTCGCCGGGTGCAGGCCGATGGACGGCTCGTCGAGCACGTACAGCACGCCGGTCGTCCGGTTGCGCACGGCGCGTGCCAGTTGGACGCGCTGCCGTTCGCCCGTGGACAACGTCGCGCCTGCGCGGTCGAGCGAAAGATAGCCGAGTCCGAGTTCCAGCAGACGTTTCGCCACGTCGAGGAACGATTCGGCGATGTTCGTCGCCATCGGGCGCATCGCCCCGGGCAACGTGGCGGGCACGCCGCGCACCCACGCGACCGCCTCGTCCAGGGTCATGGCGCTCGCCTGGGCGAGGTCCAGCCCGCGCACGCGCGGCGCACGCGCCGCCTCGCTCAGGCGTGTGCCGCCGCAGTCCCGGCACGGCTTCTCCTCGAGGAACCGCGCGACGCGTTTCAGCCCCTTCTCGTCCTTGGCCTTGGCGAGCGCGTTCTCGACCGTGTACACGGCGTTGTAGTAGGTGAAGTCGAGTTCGGCGAAGTCGTCGCTTTTCTTCGACCGGTAGAGGATGTGCTTCTTGACGGCGGGCCCGTGGTATACGATGTCGCGTTCCTTGTCGGTGAGTTCGCGGAACGGCACGTCGGTGCGCACACCCATCGCCCGGCATACGTCCTTCATCAGGTCCCACATGAGCGATCCCCATGGGGCGACGGCGCCTTCGTCGATGGTCTTCGACTCGTCGGGCACGAGCGAGGCGAGGTTCACTTCGCGCATGACGCCGATGCCGGAGCAGGTGGGGCATGCGCCGGCCGAGTTGAAGGCGAGGGATTCGGCGCCGGGTCCGAAGAACGTCTCGCCGCACGTAGCGCAGCGGATGGGCAGTTCGGCGGCCACGTCGAGTGTGGGATCCTGACGTGCGCCGCAATGCGGGCACACGTGCGCGCCGCAACGGGAGAACAGGAGACGCAGGCTGTTGAGCAGTTCGCTCATCGTACCGAACGTGGAACGCACCCCGGGCACGGCGGGCCGCTGGCGGAGGGCGAGCGCGGCGGGCACGTGGCGCACGTCGTCGACCTGCGCGCGCGTCGCCTGCGTAAGACGACGGCGCGTATACGTGGACAGGGCCTCCAGGTAGCGGCGCGAGCCTTCCGCGTAGAGCACGCCCAGGGCGAGCGAGCTTTTGCCCGATCCGGAGACGCCGGCGATTCCCGTCAGCCCGCCCAACGGTATGTCGACGTCCACGTCCTTGAGGTTGTGCACGCGGGCCCCGCGCACCTCGATCGCCGTCGGCCCTCCCATCATCGTGATCCGCTCCTTCCGTGCCGTTCGTCGTTCCTGCGGCCATTGTAGGCGCATGCCGCGTGGAGGGACGGGGCGGAAGGACCGGTCACGGCGGCCCCGACCGGAACGTCAGAAGCGGATGAGGGACTTGATGACCTCGCGCCGGTCCATCGCCTCGTACGCCTCCTGGATGTGGTCGAGGTCGTAGACGCCGGTGAACACGCGGCCGGGATCGATCTCGTGGTTCACGACCGCGTCAAGCAATCCGGATTGGAGGTCGTAGTGGCGCACGGGCGCGGGGCCGCCCTTGATGCCGATGTTGCCGTAGAACGTGCCTTCGGCGCTGATTTCGACGTCGTGCGGGAGGCCGACGCGGCCGATGACGGCGCCGCGGCGCGCGAGGCCGACGGCGGTGTCGAACGACTGCTTGGAGCCAACGCATTCGAGCACCGCGTCCGCGCCGTAACCGCCGGTCATCGAGAGCACCTTGTCGACGGCGGCCTGATCGCGTTCGGCGACGACGTCGGTGGCCCCGAATTCGCGGGCGAGCGCGGCTCGGTCCTCGTGGCGGCTCATCGCGATGATGCGTTTCGCGCCGAGCATCCTCGCGGAGAGGACGCCGCACAGGCCGACGGCGCCGTCGCCCATGACGACGGCCGTGTCGCCGGGCCTGACCTCGGCGGAGACGGCGGCATGGTAGCCGGTGGACATCACGTCGGCGATGGTGAGCAGCGAGGCGAGCGTCCCGTCGTCGTAGTCCTCCGGGGAACCGGGGACCTTCACGCACGTGCCGTCGGCCTCGGGCACGCGTACATACTCGGCCTGGCTGGCGCCGAAGTAGCCGCCGTGCGGGCACACGGACTCGAAACCGGCCTCGCACACCGGGCACTTGCCGCAGCTGTACGGGAACGGCAGCACGACGAAGTCGCCGGGCGCGACGGTCGTGACGGCATCGCCCACCTGTTCGACCACGCCGATCGACTCGTGTCCGATCTGGCTGTTTTCGGGATGCGGGGAAAGCCCGCGGAAATACCACAGATCGGATCCGCACACGCAGGCGCGCACCACGCGCACCAAGGCGTCCGTGTCCCGTTCGAGATGGGCCTTCGGAACCTCCCGCACGGCCATCTCGCCGGGCTTCACGAAGATCGCGGCCTTCATCGTCTCGTTCATGTCGTTCTCCTTCTTGTACGGTTTGTGCGGCACCGGATCCCGTTCCCGACGGGCCGCCCCCGTCGCGGTCGCGGACCGGATGAGCCGCGCGGCATCACGTAACGGTTCCCACCGTACGACCCTCAAGCGCTCGAGGCGCAAATCGGCGACACGCCGGCGTGGGGCCGGCCACGCCCCTATTTGACTCGTGTGACGACGTCGCCCTTGACCATGAACCCCTTACGGGCCATGTCGAGCATAGGGCGGTCGAACTCGCTGTCCGTGTAGAATTCGTCGATCGTCGCGTCGGAGCCCAGCACCTGGCGCAGCCGCTTCGGCTTGTTCGTGTTGAAATTGAGATAGGTGACCTGCAGGGTCTCCGGGTCGATGGTGGAGGCGATGAGGCGTTCGACGCCGAGCCGACGGCACGCCTCCCCCACGGTCACGTCGAACGAGGCGGTGAGGATCACATCGTCGGGACGCGGCTCATACCATGGTTTGATCTTGCGCATGTTGTGGTCCCAGAAGGCGCTGACCAATGAGCGCAATCCGCCGGTCAGGTCGTCCGCGCCGATCACCGAGGCGTCGGCGACGAGCACGTCGTCGCCCAGACCGGCCCGCGCGGCGCCGTCCAGCGATCGCACACGCAGCCCGTCGACGCCCTTCGAGGAGGCGAGGTCGCGCAGGTATCCCCTGGCGACCTTGCCGACGCCTCGTTCCATCTGCTCGAGCGTGGCCTTGCCGAGCTTGTATTTGACGGCGTAGCGCAGGACGGGTGCGAGATGGCGGAACACTTTCATGTCGTAACGGGCGCTGAACAGGTACAGGTCGAACAGGCTTTCCCCGTCGTAGATGGTCCCGTCGAAGTCGAACACCCTCATGCCGCCGCCCTTCGCGATCGCCCGCCGCCGTGGACGTGCGCGGGCCGTCGTCCCGCGTTCACTGCCCCGCCCCCGTTTGCCGGAGGCTGGTGGAGACCTGCTGCTCGACGCGATCGTACGCCTGCGACAGCAGCATGTTGCCGGGGACCGTGGTCAGCAGGAAGGCGAGCACGGCCGCGATGACCGAAACGAGAACGCCCTTGATGATCCCCGCGACGATCCTGAACACCACGTAGGCGATGGCCGCGCCGATCGCGACGGTCAGGCAGGTGCGCACCTCGGACGGGAGATTCCCGTACCACAGGGCGATGCGGTCGATCACGGACAGGTCGATGCCCGTCAGGTCCACGTTCGTCAGGTCGATGGCCGATGCCATAGGCGTTTCCCCCTTGTGTCTATGTCGGACGCGTCTCCACGTCCCGGCGGCTACGGCCGGACGCGCGCGTCATGCACCATGATAGCGACGAGGATGGCGGCGAAGACGACGGCGTATACGGGGAACGGGATGGTCAGCGAGTCGGAGCGCGACACCGAGGCGATGAGGTTCATCACGACAGGGCCGAGGAAATTGCCGAGGTTCATCGACGCGAACATGAGCGATGTGGCGAGCACGCCCACCCGCGGGTCGACCGTTTCGGCGAGCGTGTTGAGCAGATACGGCAGACACAGCGGCAGCGGGACGCTGTTGAGCAGCATGGCGACGACGACCGCCGGGAAGGATGCGGCGCCGAACGTGAGCAGCAGGTCGACGACCAGCCAGACGACGATGCCGAGCAGGAACACCCCCTTGCCCAGACGACGGTTGAGCCAGCCGAAGGCGATGCCCGCCGCGATGCCGCATACGGGCATGAGGGAGAGCAGGAAGCTGGGGTTGTAGCCCTCGCCGTTGAGACCCACCGCGATGCTGGGGAACCGCACGCCGACGGAACTGTAGTTGACGAGGGTCGCGATGGAGAACAGCATGAACAGGTAGACGATCGGGTCGAGACGGGCCTTGCCCGCGACGCGGGACGACGCCTCCCCCGCCTCGCCGCCGGCGGCCCCCGCACCGCCGCGCATCGAGAGGTCGTCGGGCACGATGAGCCAGAACACCGCCGCCACGGGGAACGCGAGCGCGTAGATCGCGAAGCTGATATGCCAGCCCCAGGCCAGCAGCACGCCGGCAAGCAACGTGAACAACGCCTGCCCGACCTGTTCGGCCGAGGCGCGCAGACCCAGCATGGACGCGCGGGCGTCGCCGTGGTAGAGGATGCCGATCTGGTCGACCACCAGTCCGTTGAACAGGCCCATGCCCACGCCGAACAGGAGTCGGCTGGCGAAGATCAACGGGAAGGACGCGGCGAACACGGGGACGATCCCCGCCGCGCCCAGGATCAGCATGCCCGCGGTGATGACGCGTTTGCAGCCGAATCGCCGGGACATCCCTCCGGCGAGGAAGATGAACACGACGACCACGACGCTGGGCACCGTGCTCATGAGTTCGCTGTACTGGGTGGAGACGCCGAGGTCGTCACGCATGGCGGGAAGCGCGCCGTTGATGGAGGCGAAGCTCATGAGCAGCATGGAGACCGACAGCACCGCCGCCTTCACCGGCGCCGCGTCGACCGGCAGGTACCGACGCCGCCCCGCATCCCGCCGACGCCGATCGGCGTCGCCCTTCGTCATCGTGTTTTTCGTCATCGCGCTTCTCCTCCCGAACCCGTATGCGTGTTCCCATGGGACGGGACGGACGGTGGCCATGCGCCGTCCGCCCGGCATCGTCCGTCCCGATCCGTCCGATACCGCATCGTATCGCCTCGGTCTCGCGCGGAATCGCATAAATACGATAATGGGATGCCGATGACCGATATTGTCACGCTTTATGGGGCATGTCCGTGTCGGTGTCGATGACGATGGTGACCGGGCCGTCGTTGACGAGCCCGACGCGCATGTGCGCGCCGAAACGCCCTTCGCGCACCGGGACGCCGCCGGAGCGCAGCGCCTCGTTGAACCTGATCCACATGAGGTCGGCGTGCTCCGGCTTGCCGGCCTTGATGAAGCTCGGACGGTTGCCCTTGTGCACGTCCGCGTAGAGCGTGAACTGGGAGATGGACAGGATCTCGCCGTCCACGTCCTGGATGGAACGGTTCATCTTGCCGTGCTCGTCCTCGAAGACGCGCAGATTGAGCACCTTGTGGGCGAGCCAGGCGATCTCGGCGTCGCCGTCCGCGTCGGACACGCCGACGAGGATCATGTAGCCGTGGCTGATCTGCTGCGGCTCGAACGTGGGATCGATGGTTCCCAGCTCGTTGACGACGTCGACGCTTGCCTGGGAGACTTTCTGGATGACGATTCGCATGCCCACGATTATGCCACGCCCCTGTTCGCCGCCGCCTCCGGATGCCGGGAACCGGGCGAGGACGGGGAGGCGAGGATACGACGAGGCGGGGCGCCCCGGTCGTGGAACCGAGACGCCCCGCCTCTCCCGCCTCCGTCATGAGGCCTTCGGCGTCACTTGATGATGACGTCCTCCGGCTTGATGTCGGAGGTGAAGCTCGGCGCGAGCTCGCTCTCGTACGCCTTCTCGAAGAAGCCGTCGGCGGTCAGCGTCTTGATCTCCTTGTTGGTCCAGTCGAGCAGGCTCTTGTTGCCCTTCTTCACGGCCGGGGCGATGGTGGATTCGTCGCCGAGGGTCTTGATGCCCACGGTGTAGCCCGGGTTGTCCTTGGCCCACGCGTACAGGTACGTGTTGTCGTCGGCGAGGGCGGCGACACGGCCGTCCTTGAACGCCTGGAACTGCTGGGTCTTGGAATCGAACTTCTGCAGGTTCACGTCCGGGTAGTTCTGGGTGAAGTAGGTCTCGGCGGTGGTGCCCTTGGTCACGGCCAGGTCCTTGCCCTTGAGCTCGTCGGCGCTGGTGATCTTCGCACCCGTCGGGGAGACGACGCCGATGGACACCTTCATGTACGGGCTGGCGAAGTCGACGACCTGCTTGCGCTCGTCGGTGACGGTGAAGTTGGCGAGGACGAGGTCGACCTTGTCGGACTTGAGGGAGTCCACGCGGCCGTCCGCGTTGACCTGCACCCACTCGACCTTCACGCCGAGGTCCTTGCCGATCTGGTTGCCGAGCGCCACGTCGTAGCCGGCGCGGGTGCCGTCGTTCTTCACGTAGCCGTAGGGCGGCAGATCGCCGAACGTGGCGATGCGGATGGTGCCGGCCTTCTTGATCTGCTCGACGGTCTGGCCCTGCTGGCCGGAGGCGGACGAACCGCCGGCCGCCGGATCGGGGCCGTTGCCGCAGGCCGCGACGGAGATCAGCGTGGCCGCGGCGAGCACGCCGGCGGCGATCCTCTTGAGATTGAACATGATGGTTTCCTCTCCTCTGTTGTTGTGTTTCTTGTCGTTGTACGTGTCATATGGGCCGTCGGGTGCGTATGGCGCCCGACGCGTCACTCGTCGCCGACCGGCGACATGCTGTCGAGGAAGCTCCTCGCGCGGTCGGTCCCGGGATGGGCGAAGAAGTCGGATCCGGACTGGCGTTCGAGGATCACGCCGTTCTCGAGGAACATGACGGTGTCCGCCACACGGCGGGCGAACTCCATCTCGTGCGTGACGACGATCATCGTCATATGGCGTTTGGCCAGGCGCAGCATGAGCTCGAGGACCTCGCGCACCATCTCCGGGTCGAGCGAGGCGGTGACCTCGTCGAACAGCATGAGCTCGGGGTTCATGGCGAGCGCACGCACGATGGCGATGCGCTGCTTCTGGCCTCCGGACAGTTCACGCGGGTACGCGTTCTTGTATTCGGACAGCTGCACGTCCGCGAGGAGCCTGTCCATCTGCTCGTCGACCTCGGCCTTGGGGCGTTTCTGCACCTTGGTGGGGCCCAGCTCGATGTTCTTCGCGACCGTGAGGTTCGGGAACAGGTCGTAGCTCTGGAACACCATGCCGATCTCGTTGCGCAGGCGACGCCACGCCTTCTCGTTGTTGTTCGGCACGAGTTCGCCCTTGAAGCGGATCTCGCCGCCCTGGATGGTCTCCAGGCCGTTGAGGCAGCGGATGAGCGTGGACTTGCCGGATCCGGAGGGGCCCAGCAGGACGAGCACCTGGCCACGCCTGACGTCGAAGCTCACGTCCTTGAGGACCTCATGGTCGCCGTAGGATTTACGCAGATGGCGCACGGACAGCAGCGGCTCCTCGCCCGCGGCGGTGGTTTCGTTATCGGCTTCAGCCATTGTTACGCTCCTTGGCTCGCTTCTCGAGGGCCTTGGCGATCATCGCCAGCGGCCAGCAGATGATGAAATACAGGAAGAAGATGAACCCGTACACCCAGAAGGCGGCGTCCGGATGGGTCATGCGGTTGGCCTCCATGATCTGCTGGCCGACGGTGATCACGTCGATGACGCTGATGAGCAACAGCAGCGACGTGGTCATGATCACACGGGCGGCCAGGTTGATGACGGCGGGCACCATGAGGTTGATGGACTGCGGGATGCGCACGTACCACAGAATCTGCAACCCGTTCATGCCGAGCGCCTTGCCGGCGTCGACCTGATGGTCGGACACGGAGATGAGGGCTCCGCGCACGATGTCGCTGATCTCGGCCGCCACCCACAGGCCGAAGGCCACGACGGCGACGGTCACGCCGTCCACCTGCACGCCGATCTCGCGCGGCAGGATGTAGTACGCGAGGAAGAGGATCACCAGCGTGGGCACGATGCGGAAGAACTCGAGGTACAGGCGCAGCACGGCACGCAGGATCGGATTGTGCAGGATGCGCAGCGCGCCGAGCACGATGCCCAGCGGGATGCCGGCGAGCAGCGCAAGGCCGGCGACCGTCACGGACGTGCCCAGACCGGACAGCAGTCGCGTGAAATTGTCCCCCGTGAAGATGACGCCCGCACCGGAGGCCACGGTGACGTACGCGGCGCCCGCGGCGTCAGTTATCGCCAAAGGTTCCACGACGGACCCTCCTTTCCAGCAGCGTGAGGATGACCGACAGCGGTATGAGGATGATCGCGTAGGCGACCACCAGCATGAACAGGTATTCGTCGCTGCGGTAGTACATGCCGATCAGGTCGCGCGCCGTGTTGGTGAGTTCCGGCACCGCGATGACGGTGAACACGCTCGTCTCCTTGACCATGAAGATCACGTTCGCGGCGACGGCGGGCACGCTGCGGGTCAGACCCTGGGGCAGCGTGACGTGGCGGATCATCTGCAGCGGGGACAGGCCGAGGGCGCGCGCCGACTCGTTCTGCACGCGCGGGATGCCGGTGAAGCCGCCTTCGAACGCGCCGCACATGTAGGCGGCGCCGAGGATGGACATGCCGACCACCGCGCAGGTCTCGGCGCTCCATTTGACGCCGATGGACGGCAGGCCGTAGTACAGGAAGAACAGCTGGATGAGCAGCGGCGTGTTGCGGAACAGCTCCTGGAACACGGTGCTGACCTGGGACAGGACGGGCACGCGGTATTCGCGCAGGAGCGCGAGCACGAGGCCGAGCAAGGTGGCGAGCACGACGCTGACGGCGGAGAGCCTGAGCGTCAGGACGAACGCCTTGACGAACAACGGAAGCGCCTGCTGGATGACTTCCCCGCTCACGACCTACCTCCTTCCGTCATGCGCATCGGTGTGATGGTGATCATTTCCCCTATCGTTTTCTCTCGTGGCGGAGCGGCGGGCGGAAACCGTCCCGCCCCATCGCCTCCAAACGCCGACCGCCGCCGCACTCCCCTCCCGCGCCGTCCACGTCGAAACCCGCATGCGGCCGAATCGGGAATCGGCCGCGACGAAACGACATTCCGATTGCTAACCCACAAGGATAATGACCCGCGCGGCATGTTTCGTCGCCCGCATCACGTCCGCGGGCCGCCCCGAACGGCTTCCGTCTCACGTTTATGTTTCATCCGCAAGATTCCGACCTTCCGGCAGGAATTCGCGTCATACGCCGGAATCCCAACCGGCGCAACGGATGAAACGATTCGATTCGGCCCCTTCCGCGACGATGAAAGCGCATTCGCCGCCACAGGCCGCTATGAGCGGCGCTTATACCCCGCTATCGGATAGTCCGAAACCCGGCATGGCCACGGAGCGGCCCAAACGCCACACGTCGTCCCGAACGGATGCGGAACGGGCGTGGCGACGGATGCGCCGGTCCGGGCGCGTTGCCCGCGGCCCGTTGTCGCTTTCGCCCTTAGACTGGAAGCCATGTCTTTAACTATCGGAATCGTGGGACTGCCGAACGTCGGCAAGTCCACCATGTTCAACGCATTGACCCGCAACAACGTGCTCGCCGAGA
Organism: Bifidobacterium platyrrhinorum; assembly: GCF_010667645.1. Taxonomy (GTDB): domain Bacteria; phylum Actinomycetota; class Actinomycetes; order Actinomycetales; family Bifidobacteriaceae; genus Bifidobacterium; species Bifidobacterium platyrrhinorum. Next base: position 449,109 of record NZ_WHZV01000001.1, on the reverse strand, counting down.
ACTACCCGTTCGCCACCATCGAGCCGAACACGGGCGTCGTGCCGCTGCCGGACGACCGCCTGCCGGTGCTCGCCAAGCTCGTCCACACGGAGAAGATCGTGCCCGCCACCGTGACGTTCGTCGACATCGCCGGCATCGTCAAGGGTGCCTCCGAGGGCGAGGGCCTGGGCAACAAGTTCCTGGCCAACATCCGCGAGGCGGACGCGATCTGCGAGGTCGTGCGCGCCTTCGAGGACGACGACATCGTGCACGTCAACGGCAAGGTGGACCCGGCCGACGACATCGACACCATCAACACGGAGCTGATCCTCGCCGACCTGCAGACCATCGAGAACGCGCTGCCGAAGCTGGAGAAGGATCTGCGCGGCAAGAAGATCGAACAGGAGTACTTCGACGCGGTCAAGGAGGCGAAGACCATCCTCGAGGCCGGCGAGACGCTCGACAAGGCCGCGCGTGAAGGCCGTTTCGACAAGGACTCCGTCTACGACCTGCACCTGATGACCGCCAAGCCGTTCATCTACGTGTTCAACGTGGACGACAACGAGCTCGCCAACGACGATCTGAAGAAGAATCTCGCCGATTCCGTCGCCCCCGCGCCCGCCGTGTTCCTCAACGCCCAGTTCGAGGCCGACCTGACCGAGCTCGACGAGGCGGACGCCCGTGAGATGCTCGAGGACGCGGGACTCAAGGAGTCCGGCCTCGACCAGCTGGCGCGCGTCGGCTTCGACGTGCTCGGCCTGCAGACCTTCCTGACCGCGGGCGTCAAGGAGGTGCGCGCCTGGCAGATCCACAAGGGCTTCACCGCCCCGCAGGCCGCCGGTGTGATCCACACCGACTTCGAAAAGGGCTTCATCAAGGCCGACATCGTCTCCTACGACGATTTCGTCGCCGCCGACGGTTCGATGGCCGTCATCAAGGAGGAGGGCAAGCTCCGCCAGGAAGGCCGCGACTACGTCATGCAGGACGGCGATATCGTCGAGTTCAAATTTAATGTCAGCAAGTAGTGGTTGCTGAGTAGCGCTGAGGGCCTTGGAATTCCAGTGATTCCAAGGCCCTCGTCAAATGGGGAGCGCTGGCCGTTGCGGCGTGGTCTGTGTTGGGAACGGTGCATCGCCGGGGTCTGCGCCCGGTGTGACGGACGATTGGATCGGAGAGAAAGCCACAGGTGCCCATCGTGGACATAATCGCGTTTTGTGTAGCGCGAAACGAAGCCTCTCCATCACACGGCGTTCTGTAATGGAGCCATGACCAACAACAGTGCCAACAACTCAGCAATCTCCATTCAGGTTATGGTGGCCGGCCGTGTTCGTGTCTCACCGGATCTGCCTTTCGGCAACGGGTGCGGACTGGTCCGCGGTTCGGGCTTTTTCGTGCCCGCGTCCAAGCGCATATGGCTGCCCGTGTGCGCGTTCCTCGTCACCACGCCGCACGGCTGTATCCTGTTCGACACCGGCTGGGGCCGAGACATGAGCCCGGACGGCGTCTACGACCGTGGGGCGCAGATCCGCTCTCTCGGCTCATGGTCCCTGTACCGGGTCAACCAGGGTGTAGTGGGTACGGGGATGACCGTGCCTGAGCAGCTGGCCGCGCAGGGCCTGTCCCCGGCTGATCTCGACGTGGTGGCGATCTCCCATCTCGATTGCGACCACGCGAATGGACTGCGCGGCGTGAGGAACGCCCGGCGCATCATGGTATCCAGGGACGAGATGCGGTGCGCCACGCGGTTCCCGAACAGCCTCGTGCGCTTCAATGCCTCGTGGTGGAGGGGAATCGACCTCGACCTGTACGACTGGAACGACCATGAGGGCCCCGCCGGACGATCCTACGACCTGTTCGGCGACCGCAGCGTGCAGCTCATCAACATCCCCGGCCACACCGACGGTCAGGTGGCCATGAAGATCACGGCGCCGTCGGGCCGGTACGTACTGCTGTTCGCCGACGGCGGCTACGCCACGCGATCATGGAGGGACATGGTTACGTCGGGCATCGTCTACGACCGTCACGCGCAGCGCTCCTCGCTCGAATGGATCCGCGAGCAGAGCCTGTCGCCGCTATGCGTGCGGTCGATCGCCTGCCACGACACGGCGAATCGTCCCGAGACGATCCTGCTGAGCTGAAACGGCGCACGTCACGGCACGATCAGTGCGTCCAGTGCGCCGAACACCGTGTTGACGATTCCGTCCACTCCCTGCTCGTGTACCTTGGATGGGTCGTGCAGCCAGAACGTGGTGGCCGACACCATCGATGAGGCGACGATCTCCAGAATCAACTCGCGGTTGACGGTGGGACGGCGCGGGCCTTCCGCCCGTGACGCCTCACCGCCGTCGGTCATCCGCAGTCTGCATTGCCGCTTGATGGCGTCCTTCCATCGTTCAATGAACCGAACGTCGGGCGCCGAGACGAGCAGCGCGTGGAACGCATCCTCGTTGGCCCGGATGTAGTCCAGCGTGGGCATGAGCGTGACGCGCGCTGCTCCGTGCGCATCCCCGCCATCGGCATCCCTGACGGTCAGCGGCTCGTTCAGCTCCTCGAGGTCCCTCACCAGTCGACGTTCCAACGTCTCGAGCACCTCGCCAACGTGGTGGTAGTGCGCATAGAACGTGCTGCGCGCCACGAACGCTTTCGCGCATAGCGTCTTGACCGATGGCAGCTCGACGCGTCCCGCCGGGCCGGATGGATCGGCGCCTTCGTTGAGCAGATCGATGAGCGCGCGCTCGATGGCAGACTCGACGTCGTCCCGCGGCTTAGACGCAACGGGCGGCGGATCGGCATGTGAGGTCTCCATGTCTCAACTCATATCCGCCATTCCGGACAGGCGACCCCATCGCCGAGGGCGCCAACACCAAGGGTGATAAGGCGTTGTTCATCCGGCGTGCATCCCGACTCGTGGGGTTTCGCGTGGTCTTACTCAGGAATACCAGTACATTGCCATCAGACTCGCTGTCACGGCGGATGACTGAGATCAATGCGTGGAAACGAGCGACTGTTGCAGAAGGGCAAGCCGGTCGAGTTCAAGTTCAACGTCAGCAAGTAGCGGTTGCTGAGTAACTGCAAGGGCCTTGGAATTCCAGCGATTCCAAGGCCCTTGGTCATTTTGGCCATGTGGAATTCTCCAGAGGCCGATGGGGCTCTTCCATCTCGGATTGTCGTATCGAACGCCATTGGATGGGTTCCTTCGGGTTTGTCCCCACACCCTGGAGCCATAGACTGGGGGTTTCGGCCCGATAGCGGCCGGTCGCTATGAGCAGATCATCAGATAGTTGACAAACGAAACGGTTCCGATGGTCGGATGCCGGGTCTCGATCGTGCGGAATCCGCGACGGGTGAAGAACGGGCGCGCGGTGATGCTGGCATGGACGGTGAGGCGTCCGATGCCATGGGCGGCAGCGAACCGTCCCACCCGTGTAAGCAGCGACGTGGCGACGCCCATGCGTCCGTACGCCGGGTCGACGAACAGCATGTCGATGTACCCGGCGTCGTCCACGTCGATGAATCCGATTGGCGTGCCGACTGCGGAGTCGGACGAATCGCCGTCACCGGTGTCGGCAGTCGGCGTGGCGACCGTTTGCGCATGTAGGTGTCGATGAGGACGGTGTCGGCGGCAGCGCAGTAGAGGCCGGCTAGATTGTCAGGTGGGATGACGCTCGTCACGGTCAGCTTCGGCGCCGTTTCATACAGCATCATGGGCATTAGCCTGTAGTTCAGCCGCGCAGACACCGGCAACACGGCGGTCATGATTCCTCTTCGCCGGCATCCTGCAACAGGACGTTCGTCGTCTCATGCACGAGGTAATACCGTGCCGGCCTCACTCCCTGATGCGCGACCACGCCCGAGGCTTCAAGGCCATCAAGGGCCTGCGTGACGCGTTTGCGTCCTATACGGAGTCCCTCGCCCAATTGTTTTCTGGTGACGACGTGAGGGGCGACGCCGAATAGCTCCTCTTGGATCAGTATGGCCACGATGTTGCCTTCGTCGTCCGTCCAGCCGTTCCTGGCCTGGATATCGTCGAGGCGGTTGAGAGCGTGCACGAGCCTGTGCCGTTTTTCGGATAGGTCGTCGATGATGTGTTGCTGCGCTTCGGCGACGAATTTCATCATCCGGTAGGCGAACAGGCTGGCGTCCAACCGGTTCAACGGGTGCTGCGCATCCTCGAATGCCTTGTAGTAGCGGTCCTTGCCGTCGGAGATGACCGGGCTGAGGCTGATCGCCGTGGGCACGCTCAGGTGCTGGCGCAACTGCAGGGCGAACAGGAATCGTCCGGTCCTGCCGTTGCCGTCGTAGAACGGGTGGATGTATTCGAACGCGAAATGGCATAGGGCGGCGCGAATCAGTGGCGGAACGTCCCGGTTGCGTGTGAGGGCGAGCCATTGGGTGAGCGCGACCTTGATCTCCGATTCCGGCGTGATGCCGGCGTGGATGCGGCGGCCCGTGGCCTGGTCGTCGATGTAGACGGAGCCCTTGCGGAATAGTTCGCCGTCCGGTTCGTCCCCGGAGGCGAGTTCGCCGGCCATGACGCGGTCGTAGATGCCCCTGATGTCTTCGAGTGCCCCGGGCATGGCGTAGCGCGCGGGGTCGTCGCCGCCGAGTGCGAGGAATAGTTTGGCGAATTCGCTGAACCGTTTATGCGGGCCGTCGCCGATGGCGGCCTCCAACGCCTCGCTGATCTCCTTGCGTGTGGAACGTACGCCCTCGATGCTGTTGGTGCTCTGCATCTCCGCGCCGATGAGGTCGAACAGGTAGGCGCGGCGCGCGATCGGCGGCAGGTCGTTCCATAGGCCCGCCACATCGTGTTCCCGCTCCCGGATGCCTTCGACGATGACGGCGAGCTCGCGGAAGTTCACGACGAACGGCTCGTGCCTGCGCAATACGATTCCGGAACGGAACGTGCTCCATCCCTCGAGTCTGAGCCGGTATTCGTGTTCGGCCATGTCGTCGGGCCGTTCGCCCGACCGGCTCATATGCACCGTCTGCCGGATGCTCTTGTAGCCCATTGTTATTGTTCCCTTTCGCGGAAAAGAACCGTTATGTGCATGACATTAAGGGTTCTATTGTTCCAAAACGCCGATTTGGGACAATAGGCATCATTGGGAATCCGAAATCGAGGGTTCTATTGTCCCGGCGGGACAATAGGCGACGCATCACGCGATGTTGTCGGGGTCTGCATCCGCCGACCGGACCGTTGAGCACGATGGACCCGCTGCGTGGCGCCTACTCCGAGTGACCTCCACCCAATGTGAGCAAGTGGTTGCCGGGTAGTGTCGAGGACTTTGGAATCATTGGGATTCCAAAGCCCTCAGTCATACCGGGGTCGATTGTTGCCACATGAAATCGCGCCGGGACGACGCATCTATTCCCCGGGGGCGTCTGATGTCTTGCGTGTCGTCTTGTACGGTATCGCTCACCGCTTCTGCATTCTGATGGTGGTGGTGACGCCCTGCATCGTCATCGGGAAGCTCAATTCCTTGGACGAGTCCGTATAGGTGGACGCCGCCTTCGTCCGTGGCGCATATACTCTATGCGGGATCAATCACGTCGCAGAGAAGAGGAATCACCCGTGAAGAGAAGCCTGCTGTCCATCGCCGCCGGGGCCTTCGTGCTCGGCGCCGCCGAATTCGTGATGATGGGCATCCTGCCCCAGGCGGCGGCCGCCACGAACGTGTCCATTCCGACCGCAGGGCACTTCATCTCCGCGTACGCCATCGGCGTGTGCGTCGGCGTGACCATGCTCGTGTTCGGACGCAAGGCGAGTCCGAAGCATCTGGTCATCCTGTTCATGGCGCTCGCGCTGGCCGGCAACGCACTGAGCGCGGCGGCGCCGAACGCCGCGGTGCTCGTCGCCGCCCGGTTCATCGCCGGTCTGCCGCATGGCGCGTTCTTCGGCACCGGCACGGTGATCGCGAAGGCGCTGGCCGACAAGGGCCGGGAAGGCAAGGCCGTCTCGGTGATGGTCACCGGACAGACGCTCGCCAACATGTTCGGCGTCCCGGCGGGCACGTTGCTCGCCGAATACCTCGACTGGCGCCTGGCTTTCGTGATCCTGGCCGCCGGCGCCGGTCTCACGATCGTCCTCACCCTGGCGTGGATGCCGCTTATCCCGGCCGTGCCCGACGCCGGTCTTGCCGGACAGTTCCGTTTCCTTGCCAAGCCCGGCCCGTGGCTGGTGCTCGGCGCGGTGTTCGTCGGCAATTCGGGCGTGTTCTGCTGGTGGAGCTACGTCTCCCCCTGGCTGCAGAAGACCGGCGGCTATGATTCACGCCTCGTGCCGCTGCTGATGATGCTCGCCGGATTCGGCATGGTGGTCGGCGGCCTGTCCGGAGGTCATATGGCAGACCGCTGGCTGCATTCAGCGACCGCGGCGGTGGGCCAGTCGATCTCCGCGCTTGGCCTGCTGATGGTGTTCCTGACGCCCGGCAACATGGCCACCTGCGCACTGCTGACCTTCTGGATCGCGTTCGGCCTGTTCTTCATCAACGGCCCCCAGATGCTGCTCATGGCCGAGGCCGGCAAGGGCGGCGGAGAGCTCATCGGCGGCGCGGCCGTGCAGATCGCCTTCAACGGCGGCAACGCCGTCGGATCCCTGGTCGGCGGCATGGCGCTGAACGCCTCCGGCATGGACTACCACGTCATCGGCCTCGCCGGACTGCCGTTCACCGTGGCCGCGGTGGCGTTGCTGGCCACGTTCGCCCTAAGGTTCGAACGCGTCGGACGACGCTGATCGACCTCCCCCGTCGCGCATGATCCGGCGAAGCGCATACGGTTCGCCGGATCACCTGCGTTCAAGCAGCCAGCTGGAGACGAATGCGGATGCGGCGACGCCAAGGCCGACGGGAACGAAGAACGTGATGGGCGCCTCGGTCAGTTCCATGACCAGGCACATGGCCATGAGCGGCGCCTGCTGCGAGGCGCTCAACAGGGCCGCCGCTCCGATGAGCGCGCATGCGGCCGCCGAATCGGACGGGAATGCGAGCATCCAGACCAGACCGAGCATCGCCCCCAGCGTGGCGCCCAAGGCGATGCCCGGCTGCAGCACGCCGCCGGATGCGCCGGACCGGATGGTCAGCAAGGTGATGGCGGCCTTCGCGATGAAGGTGATCGCCAGTATCCCGAGCGGCGCCCATAAACCGGCCATGGCGAGCGGAACGTCGGCGTGGGGCGCAAGTCCGGTGCTTGACGATCCGCCCGTGGCCAGCAGCGTCCATGGCGAGGCGGCCGTCGATGAAGACGACTGCGACGCCCCGGAGACGGCGGCGACGTCCGGCATGAACGTACTGAATCCCAGTTGCGCGGCCGCACGCCCGTTGCCCATCACCTGCGGCACGATGACGGCGACGAGTCCGGTGAGCAGACCGGCGAGCGGCATCTGCCACAGCAGCCCGCGTCCCTTCGGCTGATGGGAGGTCGCCCATTGCGACCCTTTGCGGAAGGCGGCGCCGGCGGCGCCGCATATGGCGCCGCATACCAGCGCGAACAGCATGAGGCTCGCCGAGTAGTCCGGTTGCATGGCGGTCACATCGTAGAACGTGTGACGTCCTTTGACGAGCGAGGCGACGAACGCGGCCGTGGCGGACATGCCCAGCCCGAACGCGACCTTCTCGATGGTCACGTCCACGAGGAGGATCTCGACGGCGAAGAACATGCCGGCGAGCGGCGCATCGTACACGCCTCCCAGACCGGCACCGGCGGCGACGGCGACGACCATGCGACGGTCGGCCGGACCGGTGCCGTTCCCGTCCACCCCGATACGGAACAGGTCGCAGAACCGTTGCGCGAGCATGGCGCCGAGTTCGCGCGGCGCGACCTCGCGCCCGATGGAGGCGCCGGAACCGACGATGAAGATCTGCAGCACCACGTGCACGACGGTCTGCCACCAGGGCATGCGCTCCCCCGCGACCGCCTTTTTGACGGACGGCACCTTTTCGGTCTTCGTGCGCAGCAGCCACCAGGCCAACGCGGCGATGGACAATCCCACGGTCACGGAGACGGCGCGGCGCACGGCCGGCACGTGGAACGGACCGGGGATCAGGCCGCTTTCGATATATCCGAGCATCACATGTTCGACGCCGTATAGCAGCAGCGTGAGCAATCCCGCTCCCACGCCGATCAGCGACCCCAGCACGAGCGTCGCCGCGACGAGCCATAGCATGCGATTGATGCGCGTTCGTCCGTACATCACCATCACCTTTCCCCCAACCGGCCCTGCCGGAAGCTCCCTCGACGGAGGGAGCCGATTGCGCGCCCCGGCGATCGTGCGACCGTCGCCATGGGTATGCCGTTTCGGCGGCATAACGAAATGGGGGCCTGGAACCCGTTGGATTCCAAGCCCCCATACGTCATATCACGCTAGCGCGCGACCATGCTCACTCGCCGTCCTTGGCGGACAGCTCGTCGGCGACCGCGGCGGCGGCGGAAGCGGCCTCGACGGACTCGGCCTCCTCCTCTTCGGCGGCGTCACCGAGGAACGCGGAGAGGTCGACCTCTTCGCCGTTGGCGGTGAACTTGACGGCGCGCATGCCGGCCAGCAGACCCTTGGAACGACCGACCTCCTGCACGGCGGAGCCGAGCTGGCCGTTCTTGATGATGGCCTGGATGAAGGCGTTCGGGTCCATGCCGTACTGCTGGGCGATGGAGGCGAGGAAGTTGAACACGTCGGCCTGGGAGACCTCGACGTTCATCTTCTCGGCGAGGGTGTCGAGCAGGATCTGATCCTTGATCTCCTTCTCGGCGCCTTCCTCGGCCTGCTGCTTCTGCTCGTCGGTGGCCTTCTCCGGATCCGGGGTGAGGCCCTTGAGGTGCTCCTCGACCGCGGCGGCCTTGACGCCCTTCGGCACCGGGATCTCGAGGCCCTCGGCCAGCTTCGCGAGGAACGCGTCGCGGGCCTCGGTGGCCTGACGGCCCTTGGCGTCCTCGCCGGCGGCCTTGCGGATGTCGGCCTTGAGCTCGTCGAGCGTGTCGAACTCGGAGGCCTCCTGGGCGAAGTCGTCGTCCAGCTCCGGCAGCTCCTCGGCCTTCACGGAGTTGACCTTGACCTTGACGGTGGCCTTCTGGCCCTCGTGCTCGCCGGCCTCCAGCGTGCCTTCGAAGGTGGTCTCCTCGCCGGCGGACAGGCCGTCGAGGGCCTCATCCAGACCGTCGAGCATGGTGTTGGAGCCGAGCTCGTAGCTCACGCCCTCCTGGGAGTCGACGACCTCGCCGTCGATCTCGGCGGACAGGTCGATGTTGGCGAAGTCGCCCTTGGCGGCCGGACGGTCCACGCCGACCAGGGTGCCGAAGCGCTGGCGCAGGGCCTCGAGGCGCTTGTCGACGTCCTCGTCCTTGACCTCCGGGGCGGCGATGGCGATCTCCATGCCGTCGATCTCGGGCAGCTCGATCTCCGGGCGGCGCTCGACGGTGGCGGTGAACTTGAGCTTCTTCTCGTCCTTGGCGGATTCCGGCACGTCGACGACGTCGAACTCCGGCTGGGCCATCGGATGAATCTTCTTCTCCTCGAGGGCCTTGGAGTACAGCTCCGGCACACCATTGTTGACGGCCTCACCGGCGACGGCGCCGAAGCCGAAACGCTGGTCGATGATCTTGCCCGGAACGTGGCCCTTGCGGAAGCCCGGCACGTTCACCTGCTTGGCGATGTCCTTGCGAGCGGCATCGAGGTACGGGTCGAACTCCTCCGGTTCGACGGTGATGGTGAGCTTCACCTTGGTGGGTTCGAGGTTACGAACGCTGATCTTCACGCTAAACGCTCCTGAAAAGTTGTTTTTCCTACATCTGCCCGAAGGCAACCGTCACAGTATAACGCGCGACACGGACGCTGCGATCAGTTTCACCTGCCAGTCGCGCGCGCCCTGCTCCCGGAGGAAGCCGGCCACATCGAGGCCGCGCGGGTCGTCGGTCCAGCACAGGTTGCGGATGATCTGCGGCCGCACGATGATATCGGCCGGGGTGCGCGTGTCCTCGGCGATCTGGTTGATGACGCGGCGCACGCGGTGCAGACGCTCCCTGCGTTCGGGGTGGCGGTCCCAGATGCGCATCGCGCGCGGCGCGTTCGTCTCGCCTTCGCCGGCCCCCGCATGGCCCGACGGCATGGTCGGCAGCTCGTCCTCGGGAAGGTCGAGCGCCTCCTGGATGACGTTCTTCCACATGGAGGGCTTCACCGTACGCTGGATGGGCGCGTAGCGTTCGAACATCTTGTCCTGTTCGCCGCCGGTGTGCATGCGCACGCGTTCGTTCAGGCAGCGCACGGCGCGGAACTCCCTGGCGTTGTGCGGTTTGCGCTGGGCGGCCTCGATGATCGAGGAGTCGGCGAGCAGCAGGGTGGGCGCGATGTCGTACCGTCTGGCCAGTTCGTCGCGCCTGGTCCACAGCGCCCGCGCCACGGCCAGCCCGCGGCGGTCGCGCGCGAGTTTGGTGATGTGCGAGATGCGCAACCACGGCACGGGATGCTCGTGCCGCGGGCGCCCGGACGTGCCCTCGGCGAGGATGTGGGCGAACTCCTCCTCGGCCCATTCCTCCTTGCCGGCCCTGCGCAGGTCGGCGCGCATGCATGATTCGAGCTCGATGAGCAGCTCCACGTCGAGTGCGGCGTAGTTGCGCCAGTCCCACGGCAACGGCCGGTACGACCAGTCCGCGGCGGAGTGCTCCTTCGCCAGGGTGATGCCGAGGTAGTGCGCGGTGACGGCGGCCAGGCCGAACCGGTGCAGGCCCAGCAGACGTGCCGCCACCTCCGTGTCGAACAGACGGCGCGGCGTCAGTCCGATGTCGGCGAACCCGGGCAGGTCCATCATCGCGTCGTGGATGATCCACACGGCGTCTCCGACGGCCTCGTTGACCCCGTTCCAGTCGGCTCCGGCCCGGGTGAGCGCCACCGGGTCGAGCAGGGCGATGCCGGCCCCGTCGCGTTTGAACTGGATGAGCCAGTCCTCATGGCCGTAGCGGAAGCCCGATGCCCGCTCGGCGTCCGCCGCGAGAGGCCCCGTGGCGGAGGCGAGGGCCTCGCATACGCGCCGGTATCCGTCAATGGTGTCGGTGACGGCCGGCACTCCCCCGCGAGGCTGGGTTTGGAGCCGTGGTTCCTGTATGGGTTCAGTCAACGTCCGTTTCCCCGTCAAAGATGGTGGATCTCAGGAAGCGCGCCCATGCGGACACGCTCGCTCCGGCATCATACGACATGCCGTCGAACGTCGTGGGGGTGAACGATACGCGCATCTCGCAGCCGGCGGAATCGTCGCGTCCGAGCGAACCGAACGCGGTGTTGCGCGTGACGGTGACGGTGCCGCCGATGCTGCCGGGTTCCGCGGCGTCGAGATGGTCGCACATGATGTCCCAGTACATGTCCGGGGTGAGCGCGTCGTTCTCCCCCTTGTCGAGCGGCAGCCTCGCGAACGCGACACACCGCCAGTTCGAACCCCAGTCGGAACGGGGTTCGACCGAGTAGAGGATCATGATCCATCCGGTGGCGAGACCCGTGGGCATGGTGCCGTCGAACATCCGGTCGGCGGCGTCCTCGCGCGCGCCGGATTCGAGTTCCACGCCGATGCCGTAGTCCGCCAGCGTGGACGGCACCGGGATCTCGCGATAGCGTACGTCCCTGAGGTGCGGCATCTCGCGTATCGATTCGACGGCCTGCCACACGTCATCGGGAACGCCGACCGGCCGGCCCGGCAGTTCCGGGTCGGCGTCACGCCCCGTGCGCGATTTCACGCCCGTGGGAAATGCGTAGATGTCGGCCATGGTTCCAGCCTAAGGGCGCTCATGCGGTTTCGAGGGTATCGGCACGCGGAATTTAGTAGACGGTGAAGCCGTGCGCCTCGAACTGCTTCGTGACGCGCTCGCGCAGTGCGGCGTTGGGGCCCTTCTGGTTCTCCAGCGGGTACGGGATGCGCAGCTCATGCCATTTCGGGCGTCCAAGCTGGTGGAACCCGAGCACGTCGATGTGCTCGACGGCGCCGTCGAAGCTTTCGCAGATGCGCGCCACGTTCTCGACGTTCTCCTCGGAGTCGGTCAGGCCGGGCACGAGCACGAAACGCACCCAGATCTTCTTGCCGGCCTTGGCGAGCCTTTGGCCGAAGTCGATGGTGGGCTGGAGCAGGCCGCCGGTCACCTTGTGGTAGGTCTCCTCGTCCCCGGATTTGACGTCGAGCAGGCACAGGTCGATGTCCTCGAGCATCTCGTCGGTGTAGTTGGCGTTGAGGAAGCCGGAGGTGTCGAGGCAGGTGTGCACGCCCATCTCCTTGGCGGCGCGGAACACGCGGGAGACGAAGGCGGGCTGCATCATCGACTCGCCGCCGGAGAACGTGATGCCGCCGTGCGTGGCCTTGAACAGGTCCTTGTAGCGGTCGACCTTCTTGATCATCGCCTCGAGGGTGACGGGCTTGCCGTCGCGCATCTTCCAGGTGTCCGGGTTCTGGCAGTACTGGCAGCGCAGCGGGCAGCCGCTCATGAACACGGTCATGCGGGTGCCCGGGCCGTCCACGGAGGTGTTGATGTCCCACGAGTGGACGAAGCCGATGTCGCCGGATTTCAACGCGGCGATGCGGTCGCGGCGGTCGAGGCCGATCGGCGATTCGAAGCCGGAGAGCCCTCCCATGAGGGTCTGCTTGGCGTAGGTCTTGGATTCGCGCAGCATATGGCGCGTGGTGGTGCGGAACTGGGTGTCGGGCATCGTCGTCCTCCTGTTCCAGTGGTGATGCGGGTGTTGTACGGAAGTCAAATATAGTGCGGCGCCGGGCGGTCCGGATCCGTGCCGCGCCGGGCAAACGGGAAGGGGTGGGACGAATCCCACCCCTTCTCATCGTTCTACCGCTTCACGCGGTCGTCTGTCTCCGGCCGGAATCAGTCGGTGACGGCGCCCTGGTGGAAGGTACGGGAGATGACGTCGAGCTGCTGCTCCTTGGTGAGCTTGACGAAGTTCACCGCGTAGCCGGAGACGCGCACGGTCAGGTGCGGGTACTTCTCCGGGTGCTCGACGGCGTCCTCCATGGTCTCCTTGCGCAGGACGTTGATGTTCGCGTGGTAGAGGCCGTGGCCGTTGCCGGCGTCGAGGATGCCGACCAGGTTGCCGATGCGCTCCTCCTCGTCGCGACCGAGGCCATCGGGGGTGATGGTGTTGGTCAGCGAGATGCCGTCAAGGGCGTCGTTGTAGTCGATCTTGCCGACCGAGAACATCGACGGCAGCATGCCGTGGGAGTCCATGCCGTTCTCCGGGTTCGCGCCCGGGGCGTACGGGGTGCCCTTCTTGTGGCCGGACGGGAAGGAACCGGTGTTCTTGCCGTACTCCACATTGGAGGTGATCGTCAGGATGGACTGGGTCGGGACGGCACCGCGGTAGACGGGCAGGCGCTTGACCTGGCCCATGACCGTGGAGACGACCCACTTGGCGATGTCGTCGGCGCGGTCGTCGTCGTTGCCGTAGATCGGGAACTCGCCCTCGGTGCGGTAGCCCACGACCAGGTCGTCGTCGGCGCCCTCGACGTACTCGTACTCGTGGCCTTCGAGGTTCTTGGCCTCGGCGTTGGTGATCGGGTACACCTTGGCGTACTTGATCGCGGCGAGGGAGTCGGCGGCGATGGACAGACCGGACATGCCGCAACCGAGGGTGCGGTACACCTCCTTGTCGTGCAGGGCCATCTCGATGGACTCGTACGCGTACTTATCGTGCATGTAGTGGATGATGTTCAGCGCCATCACGTAGGTCTCGGACAGCCACTCGAGGGCCTTCTCGTAGTTGTTCTTGACCTTCTCGTAGTCGAGGGAGCCGTCGGCCTCCGGGGTGATCGGGTCGATCACGCCCTTGTCGATGACCTGCATGCCGGTCATCTCGTCGCGGCCGCCGTTGATGGCGTACAGCAGGGCCTTGGCGGAGTTCACGCGGGCGGCGAAGAACTGCATCTGCTTGCCGACGCGCATCGGGGAGACGCAGCAGGCGATGGCCGCGTCGTCGCCCCAGTGGCCGCGGATCTCACGATCGGACTCGTACTGGATGGCCGAGGTGTCGATGGAGATCTTGGCGCAGAAGCGCTTGTAGCCTTCCGGCAGCTTCGGGTCCCAGAAGATGGTGATGTTCGGCTCCGGGCCGGGTCCGAGGTGCTCGAGGGTCAGGGTGTTGAGCAGACGGAACGAGGTCTTGGTGACCAGCGGACGGCCGTCGTCGCCGAAGCCGGCGTCGGACCAAGTCGCCCAGTACGGGTCGCCGGAGAAGATGGCGTCGTAGTCCTTGGTGCGCAGGAAGCGCACGATGCGCAGCTTCATGACGATGTTGTCGATGAGCTCCTGGGCGTCGGTCTCGGTGATCTTGCCGGCCTCGAGGTCGCGCTCGATGTAGCAGTCGAGGAACGCGGAGTTGCGGCCGAAGGACATGGCGGCGCCGTCCTGGGACTTGATGGAGGCGAGGTAGCCCATGTAGGTCCACTGCACGGCCTCCTGGGCGGTCTGGGCCGGGCGGGTCAGGTCGAGGCCGTACTCGTTGCCCAGGTTGATGAGCTGCTTGAGGGCCTTGATCTGCTCGTCGTGTTCCTCGCGGAAGCGGATCCAGTGCTCGATCTCCGGCTCGGTGAAGTCGTTGCGGTACGGCACGGAGTCCTTGTCGCGCTTCTTGAAGGCGATCAGCTTGTTCACGCCGTACAGGGCCACGCGGCGGTAGTCGCCGATGATGCGGCCGCGGCCGTAGGCGTCCGGCAGACCGGTGAGGATCTTGTTGTGGCGGGCGACCTTGATCTGCTTGGTGTACACGCCGAAGACGCCGTCGTTGTGGGTCTTGCGGTACTTGGTGAAGATCTTCTTGATCTCCGGGTCCGGCTCCTTGCCGGCCTCCTTGATGGCCTGCTCGACCATGCGCCAGCCGCCGTTCGGCATCATCGCGCGCTTGCAGGGGACGTCGGTCTGCAGGCCGACGATCACGTTGTCGACCTCCGGGGAGTCGATGTAGCCGGCCGGGAAGGCGTCGATGCCCGCGGGGGTGTGGGTGTCGACGTCGTAGACGCGCTGCTTGCGCTCGACGGCCAGGTAGTTGTCGTCGAGGTACTTCCACAGGTGCTTGGTCTTCTCGGTGGCGGGGGCCAGGAAGCTCTCGTCGCCGGTGTACGGGGTGTAGTTCTTCTGGATGAAGTCACGGACATCGATGTCCTTCTGCCAGTTGCCGCCCTCGAAGCCGGCCCACGCCTTGGCGTCGAGCTCCTCCTGGGTCAGTGCAGCAGACTCAACAGCTGTCATATCCACTCCTTGGTGTTGTTTTCCATTCGACGCTTCTTCGACGTCGTTGGTTCCCAAGTGTAGTGGCAGGAAACTTGGAATGAACGCAAAATGCGCGTGACATATCTCACATTTCGTTATCGTTCACACCATCGTCCGCACCGTCATCCGACGGAAAACGGAAGGCCTCCCCCGCCGGGCCGCACGCCCGGCACCGCATCCGGATCGCTTCGGAGACGGCGCCGGGGCGCGGCGCGACAAGAGAGGCCTCGAGCATGCCGCCGGATGACCGACGCGCGCCCGGCGGCGTCACACCTTGCGCGGGCGGTCCCAGTCGAGGTTCCACCGGCGGTCCTGTTCCTTCCAGAGCGTCTCGCGGTCCTGGAAGATCTTCCATGCGTCTATCGCGTCCTCACGGGACTTGTACGGCCCCATGCGCTGCTCGATCGGGGATTTCGGCCCCTGCTCGGGCTCTCCGGTGACCATGTTGAAATACCATCGGGTGTCCTTCGCCATAATCGTCCTTCCCTTCCGATGCGGCGCGGCGGGTGCCGCCGCGACCTCGAACTATTCCCTGAACGCGTTGGTGATCGGCAGACGCCGGTCGCGTCCGAACGCAAGCGCAGTGACCTTCGGCCCCAACGGGTATTGGCGGCGCTTCCACTCCGCCCGGTCGACGAGCCTCATCACCGTGTCGACTGTCTTCTCGTCGAAGCCGTCGGCGAGCAGGTCGGCACGGCCGTGCGCGTGCTCGATGTACGCGGCGAGGACCTTGTCGAGCAGCTCGTATTCGGGCAGCGAATCGGAATCCTTCTGGCCGGGGCGCAGCTCGGCGGAAGGCGCCTTCTCGATGGAGGCGACCGGGATCATCACGCCGTCCTTGAGCGGCGCGCCCGGGTTCCCGGCCTCGTTGCCGACGATCTTCAGCCCACCGATGCCGACGCCGGCGGCCGCGGCCTTGTTGCGCCAGCGGGCGAGCTCCCACACGCGGGTCTTGAGCAGGTCCTTGATCGGAGCGTAGCCGCCCACGGCGTCGCCGTAGATGGTGGAGTAGCCGCAGGCGAGTTCGGACTTGTTGCCGGTGGCGACGGCGAGCAGGCCCTTCGAGTTCGAGTACGCCATGACGATGACGCCGCGGATGCGCGCCTGCAGGTTCTCGGCGGCCACGCCGTCGAGGTCGAGCTGGCCCTGGAACGCCTTGAACAGCGGCTCGATGGGCTGCACGTCGTAGTGGGCGCCGATGTTGGCGGCCAGATCGGCCGCATCGTCCTTGGAACCGTCGGAGGAGTACATGGACGGCATCGAGATGCCATGCACGTTGCCGCCGCCGACGGCGTCCGCGGCCATGGCGGCGACGAGCGCGGAGTCAATGCCGCCGGACAGGCCGAGCGTCACGCCGGTGAACCGGTTCTTGGCCATGTAGTCCTTGAGGCCGAGCACGCAGGCGGTGTACACCTCCTCGTCCGGGTCGAGCATCGGGGCGACGGTGGTGCGCGTCTGGCGCACCTTGGCGGTGTCGAGGGTCCAGTAGGAGAGGTCCTCCATGAACATCGGGCTGCGTTCGACGAGTTCGCCGTCCGCGTCGACGACGAAGCTGCCGCCGTCGAAGACGAGATCGTCCTGCCCGCCCACCTGGTTGAGGTAGATGAGCGGCGCCTCGACCTCGGCGGCGCGGCGCTTCGCCAGTTCGAAGCGCACGTCCGTCTTGCCCTCCTCGTACGGGGAGCCGTTGATGGTCACCAGCGCGTCGATGTCGCGTCCCGCCAGCTCGGAGACCGGGCCGCCGTCCTGCCAGATGTCCTCGCAGATGGCCACGCCGAGGCGCGCGCCGTCCACGTCGAGCACGACGGAGCGTTCGCCGGCCTTGAAGATGCGGAATTCGTCGAACACGCCGTAGTTGGGCAGGAAGTGCTTGTCGTATCCGGCCCACACCACGCCGTCGTGCAGGACGACGAGACGGTTGTACGGCTTGGAGGTCTCATGGTCGGTGCCGACGGTGCCGACGACCACGTACAGGTCGCGCAGGCCCTCCTTCTTGAGCGCGGCGGCCAGCTCGTTCGCCTTGTCCCATGCGGCCTGGCGGAACGTGCGGCGCAGGGCGAGGTCCTCGATCGGGTATCCGGTGAGCGTCATCTCGGGGAAGACGACGACC
This sequence comes from Bifidobacterium platyrrhinorum, assembly GCF_010667645.1. GTDB lineage: Bacteria > Actinomycetota > Actinomycetes > Actinomycetales > Bifidobacteriaceae > Bifidobacterium > Bifidobacterium platyrrhinorum. The sequence goes on along the minus strand of NZ_WHZV01000001.1, from coordinate 431,780 downwards.
CTGGCGTCGTCCGCGGCGGCGCGGCGGCTGTAGTCGAGCACCTTGGCGGCGTTGTCGTCGAGGGCGCCGACGCAGGTGTCGATCTGTGCGAGTGCGAAGCGAATCTGTGTCATGGTTCCCTATCCTATCCCCATCCGGGCGCGGGGTCGCCGTCCCTCCCGCACGGACGCCGACGGGACGCCGGCCGGGCGGGAGGGACGGCGACCCCCTCGGTCAGGACGCGCGCAGTTCGTCGAGCACGCGCAGCGCCGCGTTGACGTAGAAGTCGACGAACGTGGGGATGGACGCGTCGAGCCCGACGAACCGGGGGCTGTGCCAGTCGGCGCATCCCGCCGCGCCGTTGGATCCGATGAACGCGAACACGGAACGGGTCACGTCGGCGAACTCGCAGAAGTCCTCCCCCGCCATCGACGGGCGTATCGGCTCGAGCGAGGCGTAGTCGCGCACGTCGGCCGCGACGGCACGGGCGAGCGGGGCGTCGGAGACGACCGGGGCCTGGAAGTCGTCCCATTCGATGTCGGCCGTGATGCCGAACGCCTCGGCGGTGTGCTCAACGACCGCCCTGAACCGGCGTTCGGCGAGCAGGCTGTCCTCCTTGTGGAAGTAGCGCACGGTGCCCTGGAAGCCGGCCTCGGCGGGCACCACGTTCCACACGCGCCCGCCGTGCACCTCGGTGACGGACAGCACGAGCGGATGCAGGGCGTTGATGTTGCGGCTGACGATGGTCTGCAGTTCGAGCACCATGGACGCCATCGCCTCGATGGGGCCGGTGCCCTTGTGCGGGTATCCGGCGTGCGTGCCGTCCGCGTGGAGCGTCACCTGGAAGCGCACGCAGCCGGCCATCATCGGCTCCACGCCGACGGCGACCTGACCGGGCGCGTAGTTCGGGTTGTTATGGGTGCCGATGATCGCGTCCACGTCGTCGATAAGCCCGGCGTCGATCATCGCGCGGGCGCCCTGCCCGGTCTCCTCGCTCGGCTGGAACAGGATCTTGACGGTGCCGGCGAACCGGTCCCGATGCGCGGCGAGCCAGAACGCGGCGCCCAGCAGACCGGTCATGTGCAGGTCATGGCCGCAGCCGTGCATGACGCCCTGGTTGACGGAGGCGAACGGCAGCCCCGTGTCCTCCACGATGGGCAGGCCGTCGATGTCGGCGCGCAGGGCGACGCGGGGCCCCGGCCCCTGTTCGCCGCGGACGAGCCCGACGACGCCGGTCTCCAACGGGTTGTCGAGGATCTCCACGCCGTGCGATTTCAGCTGGTCGGCGAGGTAGATGCCGGTGTCGTATTCCTTGAAGCTGCGTTCCGGATGCGCGTGCAGGTAGTGGCGGATCGCGACGAGGTCCGGGTCTGCCTCGACGTGTCCGACGACGGCGGAGATGGTGATGTCGGTTGCGTGGTCTGTGTCGTTGCGTTCGCTCATACGTCCGATTGTAGGTCGCTCCCGCATGGCCGGAACCGGTACGTCCGGCGACGATTCCCGCATCCGTTTCGGGTGTCGCCTCCCCTCGTCTCCCTAGACTGGTGTGCAGACCAGACCAGGCGATCCCGCGAGGAGGCACCATGACCACGCCCGACATCCGCGCCGTGTTCTTCGACATCGACGGCACGCTCACCAGCTTCGTGACGCACACCATCCCGCAATCCACGATCGACGCGCTGCACATGCTGCAGGCCAAGGGCGTGAAGGTGTTCATCTGCTCGGGCCGCGCGCCCAGTCACATGACCGTCGTGCTCGACATGATCCCGGTCTCCTTCGACGGCATCGTGGGCCTCAACGGCCAGTACTGCTGCGACGGCCACGGGTTCCTGGAGAAGGAGCCGCTCGATCCGGACGACGTGCGCACGATCATCGCATGGCTGGACGCGCACCCGGACGTGGTGGCGAACTTCTGCGAATCCGACTACGTGTATTTCAACCAGGTGACCGAATCGATGCGCGCGACATGGCGACAGCTCGGCAAGACCGCGCCGAAGGTGTTCATCGACGACCCCCATACGCGTCCGCTCACCCACGAGACGTTCCAGATCAGCCCGTACATCGACGAGGCGCAGCAGCGTGAGGTGACCTCGTTGTGCCGCAACGTGCAGGGCGTGCGCTGGCACCCCGATTTCGTGGACCTCATCCCCGCGGACGGCGGCAAGCCGGAGGGCATCGCGCGGTTCATGCGCCATTACGGTTGGACGCGCGACCAGGTGATGGCGTTCGGCGACGGCGGCAACGACACCACGATGCTGCGTTTCGCCGGCATCGGCGTGGCGATGGGCAACGCGACCGACGAGCCGAAGGCGGCGGCCGACTATGTGACCGACGACGTCGACCATGACGGCGTGATGAACGCGCTGCGGCATTTCGGCGTGCTGTGACGCGCAGGGGCCGGCCCGTCGCACCGGCGGCGGCCCGGCCCCCGTATGACCGTTGACCGTCGCGACGGCGCTCCTCCCCCGAATTCATCCGCACGCAATCTGACGTTTCCATGCCGTTCGTCAATGTAGTGCGCGTCGTTCCCCGGGGGAACGTCCCGACGATGGGACAATGGAACCGGAGGTATTCGGTCTTCCGGGGAGGCCCGGCGTAGCGCGTCCGATTCGCGCGGAAGGCCCTCGGCCGAACACGGCAATGCGTTCGGCATGATGAGGAAGGCCAGAGCCATGTCCAATCCGCAGCCACAGCCGCAGGAACCGCTTCCGGGACAGTCGCCGCAGACGTATCCCGCACAGCCGATTCAACAGCCGCCGCAACAGCCGTCCGGAACGGCGCCGCAACCCGGCGCGCCGACCGGATTCGGCGCGCCCGCCGCGGCGGGACCGGCGACGGGCGGCACCGCCGTCCCTCCCGTTCCCGGCTACCTGCCACCACAGCCCCAGCGGCCGGCCAACCCCCGCGAGGGCAAATGGAACGTCTGCGCGATCCTCGGCATCATCTTCGCCTTCCTCTTCTCCCTCGTGGGACTCATCCTGTCCATCGTGGGCCTGAACCAGATCAAACGGACGCATGAGAAGGGGCGTGGGCTCGCGATCGCGGGCATCATCGTCAGCGTGGTCATGATGGTCGGCGGCATCGCGATCGGCGTGGCCACCGTCAACGCGGCCACGCAGCAGGCGAAACAGGCCGCAGCGCAGGCGGCGAAGGCCCAGGCCGAGAAGAAGAAGTCGGACAAGCTCGACAAGGAGATCGACAAGGGTCTCAGCGATCTGGAGAACGGCGACTCGAACGGCGGCTCGCTGGACTTGCGTTACTCTTCGATGAGCGAGATGGTCAACGATTCGACCTTCCAGAGCGAGATGCAGTCGTCCATCGGCTCCTCGTTCGACGGCACGGGCGCCACGGTCTCCTACCGCGCCGAGGGCGACACCCTGGTCATCGACATCCATCTGCCGGCGCAATACGACGCGAACGCCCAGGCTCTTGGCCAGGAGCTCGCCAAGGATGCGGACAGCCAGCTGCAGCCGTTCGCCGACGCCCTGCCGAGCATGGTGAAGACCAACGGCACCGCGCAGATGCGCATGTACGTGCACACGGACGCGCAGACCGTGTTCGACAAGACGTACACCGCCGCAGCGTGACCGTGCAGGACGCGTGAACCCGCCTCACTTCGTCTCCCCCGCTATCCGGGGATGAGGGGATGCGTTATGCGAAATGTCACTCGGCGACGTCGATGGACAGGATCACGGCCGGTTCGGTCGGACGGTCCATCGGGTCGGTCGGCAGGGCCTCGAGCTTGTCGACCACGGCCTTGGACCCGTCGTCGGCGACCTCGCCGAAGATCGTGTGGTGGCCGTCGAGCCACGGGGTCGGCACGGTGGTGATGAAGAACTGGGAGCCGTTGGTGCCGTGGATCTTGCCGTCGCGGCCGCGACGCAGACCGGCGTTCGCCATGGCCAGCAGGTAGGGACGGTCGAACTTGAGGGACGGGTCGATCTCGTCGTCGAAGTCGTAGCCGGGGCCGCCGGTGCCGTTGCCGAGCGGGCAGCCGCCCTGGATCATGAAGTCCTTGATGATGCGGTGGAAGGTCAGTCCGTTGTAGAACTTCTCGTGGGAGGGCTGGCCGGTGTACGGATCCGCCCACTCCTTCTCGCCGGTGGCGAGGCCGAGGAAGTTCTTCACCGTCTCCGGCGCCTTGTCGTCGAACAGGTTGATGGTGATGTCACCTTCGGAGGTGTGCATGGTGATAGTGCTCATAACGGTTCAGTGTGTCACAGCCGCAAGACGGCGTCGGCCCGGCCCGTCGCTTTCCGGAAAGGAGGCGACGGACCGGGCCGACGGATCGTGGCGCTCATGCGCGTGACGCGGACGGCCCTCCGCACGGGGTCCGCGTCGCGACGGTCAGCGCGCGTGGTGGTCGATGCGGCGTGCGAACCAATCGCCGAACGACTGGATGACCTGCACGAGGATGACGCTCAGGACCACGGCGACGAGCATCACGTCGTACTCGTAGCGCTGGTAGCCGTAACGGATGGCGATGTCGCCGAGGCCTCCGGCGCCCACGGTGCCGGCCATCGCCGAGTAGCCGAACAGGTTGATGAACGTGATGGCTGCGCCGCGTACGAGGGACGGCAGGCTTTCGAACAGGAGCACCTTGGTGACGATCTGCCAGTTGTTCGCGCCGAAGCTCTGCGCGGCCTCGATGAGGCCTCCGTCCACGTCGGCGAGCGACTGTTCGACGACGCGCGCCACAAACGGCGCGGCGGAGATGACCAGCGGCACCATCGCGCCCTCGACGCCGAGCGACGTGCCGACGATGAGACGCGTGAACGGGATGATGGCGACGAGCAGGATGATGAACGGGATGGAGCGTCCGATGTTCACGATCCAGCCGAGCACGGTGTTGAGCGGGCGGTTCGGCCAGATGGACTTCGTGCCGGTGATGGTGAGCAGCACGCCGAGCGGCACGCCGAGCACATAGGCGAGCAACGTGGAGACGCCGGTCATGATGAGCGTGTCGCGCGTGCCTTCGAGCATGAGCTCGCCGTAGTTGGCGATGAAATCGGTGATGGTCTGTCCCATGTCAGCGCTCCTCCCCCTGCTTCGCGGCATCCGCTCCGGTCTGCGCGACCGGCTTGCCGTCCTCGTCCTCGTCGCGGCCGTTCTGCTCCTCGGCGCTGGCGATCAGGGCCTTGAGGATGTCGCTCTTCGGATGGGCGAACAGTTCCGCGGTCTCGCCCATCTCGACGATGTCGCCGCCGTCGATCATCGCGACGCGGTCGCAGATGTTGCGCGCCACGGACAGCGAGTGGGTGATGACCACGAGCGTGACGCCCAGTTCGCGGTTGATGCGGCGCAGCAGGTCGAGGATCTGCACGGTGGTGGTGGAGTCGAGGGCGCTGGTCGCCTCGTCGCACAGCATGATCTTCGGCTCGTTCGCCAGGGCGCGGGCGATGGCCACGCGCTGCTGCTGGCCGCCGGACAGCTGGCTCGGGTAGCGGTCGGCGTACTCCTCGAGGCCGACGAGCTTCAGGAGACGCTCGGCGCGCGCGATGCGCTGCGCCTTCGGCTTGTGCGCGAGTTCCAGCGGGAACGTGATGTTGCGCAGCACGGTGCGCTGCTGGAACAGGTTGAAGTTCTGGAAGATCATGCCGATCTTCGCGCGCAGCGCCTTGAGCTCCTTGCCGGTGGCGTTGGAGATGTCGACGCCGTCGATGAGGATGCGGCCGCCGGTGGGGCGTTCCAGCAGGTTGATGGTGCGCACCAGCGTGGATTTGCCGGCGCCGGACGAACCGAGGATGCCGAACACCTCGCCATCGTGGATGGTGAAGTCGACGTCGTGCAGGACCTCATGGGCGTCCGCGCCAACGCCGTAGCTTTTCTTCATATGCTCGAATTGGATCATCGAGTGTTCCTTACCGTGTGGTTGTCATGGAATCGGACCGTACACGCGCGGGGCCGGCGATCATGGCGCCGCCCCGCGTCCCGCCGGACACGGCAATGCCGCACGTCGGGCATGCGCCCGTACCGTGCGGCATTGTATCGGATGGCATGTCTTCGCCCTGTCTCGGATCAGAAGACCGGGACGACGGCGCCCTTGTAGTTCTTGTTGATGTAGTCGCGCACCTCGCTGGAGTTGAGGGCCTTTTTGAGCTCCTTGGTCTTCGCGGTGTTCTCGTTGCCCTTCTTGACGACCAGGATGTTCGCGTAGGTCTTGGCGGCCAGGCCGTCGGCCTTCTCGATCTGCAGGGCGTCCTTGGTCACGTCGAAGCCGGCCTGGATGGCGTAGTTGCCGTTGAGGGCGGCGATGTCCACGTCCTTGATGACGGTCGGCACGACCGCGGCCTCAAGCTCCTTGAACTGCAGGTTCTTCGGGTTGGAGGTGATGTCCTTCGGCGTGGCGTTGATGTCCTCGGGGTTCTTGAGCTTGATCAGGCCGGCGTCCTGCAGGAGCAGGAGCGCGCGGGCCTCGTTGGTGGCGTCGTTCGGGACGGCCACGACCGCGCCGTCCTGCAGCGCGTCGAGGGACTTGGTCTTGCCCGGGTACAGGCCGAACGGCTCGAAGTGGACGGTCTCGACGGACACCAGGTGGGTGCCCTTCTCCTTGTTGAAGTTGTCGAGGTACGGCTTGTGCTGGAAGTAGTTGGCGTCGACCTCGCCGTCCTCGGTGGCGGTGTTCGGCTGCACGTAGTCGGTGAACTCCTTCACCTCGAGCTTGTAGCCGTCCTTCTCGACGAGCGGCTTGACGGCCTTGTTCAGGATCTCGGCGTGCGGGGTGGGGCTGGCGGCCACGGTGATGGTCTTGTCGTCCTCCTGGCTGGCGGCGGTGGACGAGCTGCCGCAGGCGGACAGGCCGAGCGCGGCGATGGCGGCGACGGCCAGGGCGGCCGCGGCGGACTTGGTGAAGCGCATGATGGTTCCTCTCTCAATCACATCATTCATTTCGGCGGTGAACGGCTTTCGCCGTTCCCAACGCTTCGCCACTATACAAACGTTCGCCGCGCGCAACGCGGCTCCGTAATCGACGTTCCTTATAGCCCGCTCACTGCATCCTGCGCAGGCGCGGTTCGGCGGAGTCCTTGGCGCCGGTGATGCGGTACACGTCGAACACGCCCTCGATCTTGCGCACGGCGGCGAGCAGCGTGTTGAGATGCTGCGGATCGGCCATCTCGAAACTGAACTGGCTGGTGGCCACACGGTCTGAGCCGGTGGAGATCGAACCGGAGATGATGTTCACGCCATGGTCGGAGAGCACTCGCGTCACATCGGAAAGCAGGTTGCGGCGGTCAAGCGCCTCGACCTGGATCTTGACCATGAACACGCCCTTGGTGCTGGTCCACTCCACCTCGACCACGCGTTCCGGCTGTCGGCGCTGCAGGTCGATCATGTTCTGGCAGTCGGTGCGGTGCACGGACACGCCCTGGTTGCGCGTGATGAAACCGATGATCTTGTCGCCGGGCACGGGCATGCAGCAGCGGGCGAGCTTGACCCACACGTCGCCCACGCCCTTGACGGACACGCCGGACGCGCTGTTGGTCTTCTGGCGGTTCTCGACCGGCTTGAGCGGCAGGACCTCCTGCTCGATCTCCTCGTCGACCTCGTCGGCGCCCGCATCCTTGACCAGATGGGAGATGACGTTCTGCGTGGAGATCTGACCGTCGCCGATGGCGGCGAACAGGCCGTCCGCGTTCGGGAAGTTGAGTTCGTCGGCCACGCCGATGAGCGCCTCGGGGGTGAGCAGCGTGTTGATCGGCAGGCTGCGCTTGCGCATGGCGCGCGTCAGCTCGTCACGTCCCTCCTCGATCGCCTCGGAGCGGCGCTCCTTGGAGAACCATTGGCGGATCTTGTTGCGCGCCTTCGGGCTCTTCGCGAAGCTCAGCCAGTCGCGCGACGGACCGGCGGTGTCCGACTTGGAGGTGAGGATCTCGACGGTGTCGCCGTTCTCGAGCTTCGTGTCGAGCGGGACGAGACGGCCGTTGACGCGCGCGCCCATCGTGCGGTGGCCGACCTCGGTGTGCACCGCGTAGGCGAAGTCGATGGGGGTGGCCGCCGCCGGCAGGGAGATGATCTTGCCCTTCGGCGTGAACACGTACACCTCGGCCGAACCGAGGTCCTCCTTGAGCGAGCCGAGGAACTCGTTGGAGTCGGGGGTCTCGCTGGTCCAGTCGGCGAGCTGCTGGATCCACTTGAGGTTGTCGGCCTCGCTCAGCTCCTGGTTCTCGGAGCCCTCGCGCTTGCGGTCGGACTTGTCGGGCGAGCTCAGCGCGCGGCCGGCCTGGCCGTTCTCCTTGTACTTCCAGTGCGCGGCGATGCCGAATTCCGCGCGCCGGTGCATGTCCCACGTGCGGATCTGGATCTCGACGGGCTTGCCGCCGGGACCGACCACCGTGGTGTGCAGCGACTGGTACATGTTGAGCTTCGGCATCGCGATGTAGTCCTTGAACCGGCCGGGGACCGGGTTCCACCGCGCATGCACGGCGCCGAGCGCCGCATAGCAGTCCTGGATCGAATCGACGATGATGCGCACGCCCACCAGATCGTAGATGTTGGCGAAATCATGGCCGCGCACGATCATCTTCTGGTAGATGGAGAAGTAGTCCTTCGGGCGCCCGGTGACGTACGCCTTGATGTGCTGCGCGTCGAGGTCCTCGTTGATCTCGGCGAGGATCTGCTTGAGGTACACGTCGCGCTGGCCCGCGCGACGGGCCACGAGCACGACGATCTCGTTGTAGATCTTCGGGTAGATGACCTTGAAGCTCAGTTCCTCGAGCTCGGTCTTGATGGCGTTCATGCCGAGGCGGTTGGCGAGCGGCGCGTACACGTCGAGCGTCTCGTGCGCCTTCTTCACGGCACTGGACGTCTTCACGTAGCGCCACGTGCGCGCGTTGTGCACGCGGTCGGCGAGCTTGACGACGAGCACGCGCACGTCACGGCTCATCGCCACGACCATCTTGCGGATGGTCTCGGCCTGCGCCGAATCGCCGTATTCCATCTTGGACAGCTTGGTGACGCCGTCCACCAGACCGGTGACGGTGTCGCCGAATTCGGCGCGGCACTGGTCGAGCGTATAGTCGGTGTCCTCCACGGTGTCGTGCAGGAGGCCGGCGGCCACGACCAGCGGGCCCATGCCCAGATCGGCGAGGATCTGCGCGACGGCGAGCGGATGGATGATGTACGGCTCGCCGGACTTGCGGCGCTGCGTGGAATGCTGGATGACCGCGCGACGGTAGGCGCGTTCGAGAATGGTCAGGTCCTCATCGGGGTGATGCACACGGCACGCCTGCATGATCGGCAGAAGCGGGTTGATCGGATCGGTGCTGACCTCGCATCCCAATTTGCGCGCGGAATCGAATTCCATATCATCGCCCGCCATGGCGGCACCTCCCTCGATTCGTGTGGACACCATCCTAACGCGTTTCCCACGCGTCATCCTATCGCTTCTCAGGCGACCCCAGTGGAGCCGAATCCGCGCTCGGCGCGATCCGATCCGGGCAACGTCTCGGCCGGGACGAACCTCGCCTCCACGTACCGCTGGATGACCAGCTGGGCGATGCGGTCCCCGACCTCGAAACGCACGGTACGCTCCGGATCCAGATTGATCAGCGGCACCTTGATCTCGCCACGGTATCCGGCATCGATGGTGCCGGGTGCGTTGAGCACGGTCACGCCCTGCTTGACGGCAAGACCGGAACGCGGGTGGACGAGACCCACGTAGCCCGCGGGCAGGGCGATGGCCACGCCCGTGGGCACGAGCGCGCGCTGGAACGGCTTGAGCTCGAACGCCTCCGCCGCCCTCAGATCGGCACCGGCGTCGCCGGCGTGAGCGTAGAACAGCCGTGCGAGTTCGGCGGGCTGGTCCGGGTTGACGGCCTTGACGAGAACCTCGGTGTTCTCCGGCTCGTTGTACGCGGGATCGAAGGTCATCAGGCGGCGCACTCCTGGCACACGGGCTGGCCGTCGTCGGTCATGTAGGCGAGCTGGCTGCGGTGCTTGACCAGGAAGCACTCGGAGCAGATGAACTCGTCGCCCTGCATCGGGATGACCGTCACGGAGGAGTCCTCGTTGCTCAGGTCCGCGCCCGGCAGCTCGTAGTCCTCGGCAATGGCGTTCTCGTCGTCGTCGATGTCGCTCGATGAATTCTGCGAGCCCTTCCCCAAAGCCTGCAGCGATTCCTCGTCCTCATCCTTGTTGCGGGGGGAATCATAGTCCTGAGCCATCGCGATCCTTTCGTTGCATCGGGGCATGACCTTGCTAGTCTTGCCCTTATGACTGGTTTACTCGGCCATAGAATACACGATTTCAAATACCCGTAAAGTTCGACACGTGGGGCATACTGGAATACGACATAAGTTTTTGAGGAAAGTGGTGCGCGCATGCCTGACAATTCGCCGCGGGGAGCCCGTCTCGACCATGTCTCCGACGCCGGTGACCTGGTGTTCGAAGCGGGCGGCGAGCGTTTCATCGTCACCGTGGACGAGGCGCTCGAACGTGCCCTGCTAGAGGCCAAGCAGATCCGTTCGGAGTCGTTGAAGCAGCGTCAGGTCCGTCCCGCGGACACATTGCCGATCTCCCAGATCCAGCAGCTCATCCGCGCGGGAGCGGACCCCGCGAAGGTGGCCCAGCGCTACGGGCTCGCCGAGGCGCTGGTGCGTCGCTTCTCCGCATCGGTGCAGACGGAGAAGCAGTATGCGATCGAACAGTTCAAGCGGGTGCCCGCCCCCAAGGAAAGCCGTCTGCACACCGTCGAGGAGGTTATCGACATGACGCTGCTCGCGGCACGCGTCGACCGGGGCACGCTGTCGTGGTCGGCGACCCGGCGCAACCACGAGCCGTGGCACATCGTCGCCCGCTTCCTGTCCGCCGGGCGCAAGGTCCACGCCGAATGGACGTGGGACATGCACGACAACACCGTCGTATGCCTCAACGCCGCCGCCCGCAAGCTGCTCGGCGAGCAAAGCCTCGGCGCGGGCACGCCGAAGCCGGTGACCCCGTCCGCCGCCGAGGCGCGCGCGAACGTGGGATTGCCGGCGATGGACGTGAAGGAGTCCTTCCCCGTCGATCTCGGACCGTCCTCCCCCGCGCCGGGCACGGCGCCCGTCCCGGCACCTGCGGCCGCGGGCGCCGGCGAACCCGCCTCGCCGGACGGCGCGGTGCTGCCCACCACCACCGACGACATCCCCGTGTTCCGCCCGAACGTCGAGATCCCCGCCCCGGACGGTTCGTTGATGTCGAACTCCCCCGTCGTCCAGCCCGCCTCGTCCGATGGCGAGGCGACCGATCTCGCGGCCGTCGCCGATCTGGAACCCGCCGACGACGAGGAACAGGGGGGACGCGACGCCGCGGCCGGCCATGAGGCCGATGCGAAGTCCCCGCGTGACGCCAAGCCGCGCACCGAGAGGACCGAGGCCGCGAAACGACGTGCGGGCCGTTCCGCCGTGCCCAGTTGGGACGAGATCCTGTTCGGCGAGTGACCGAGCGGATCGCGCGAACGGTCACGCCATGTCGATGATGCAGGGGATGTCCATCTCCAGCATGGTCTGGGACCCATGCACGCTGGGTAGGCGCGTGGCCTTGTCGGACTGGGTGCGCGTGTCGACGAGGGTGGTGCGGCCCGACGCCTGCACGATGACGTCGCCGAGCATCGCCTCCACACGCGGGTCGACCGGTCCGAACAGACCGTCGGCGATCGCCTCCTCCTTCGTGCGCACCAAGGCGTCCTCCCCCAGCCTGTCACGCCACCGTCCCGCCACATCGTCCGGGTTTTCGCCGTCCTGCGCGTAGAGCATCAGCGCGCGCGGCTCCCCTCCGACGAACCGCACGCCCCGCGACAGTTCGGGTTCGGCGGCGATATCGATGCGATGGTTTTCGTCGGACATGACCATGCCGTGGTCGGCGACGATGACGATGAGCGTGTCCTTCGGCGCCTCACGGCGCAGTTGCGCGAGCTGCGCGTCGATGCGTTCGAACGTGCCGATCCACTGGTCGGAGTCCCATCCGTGATTGTGGCCGATCTTGTCGGCGTCGCGGATATACAGGTACGACAGTCCCGGCTTGTCGGCGACGGACTTCGCGGCGGCGCGCACGCGGTCGCGGGGCGTCACGTTGGCCACGTAGCGTCCGCCGCGCAGCGCGGCCTCGGTGAGCGGGGACCCCTTGAACTTGGCGAGACCGGAGCTGGTGACGGGAACCCCCTGGTCGACGAGCCGTTCGAACACGGTGGGCTCGCGCTGCAGGTCATGCGGGTCGACGATCGGTTCGGATGCCGAGGCGGGACCAGCCGGTTTCGATACGAGCGGGTCCTTGAACTGGATGAGCTGGACGAGCCGTCCGCCGTCCGGGGCGATCTGCGTGTAGCCGGCCATGCCGGTGAGCCCCGGACAGGTGCCGGTGCCGAACACGGCCATCGCGGCGACGGTGGTGCTCGGCGCGCAGGTGGAGATCGGACGCCGGTTGGCGTGGTCCCGCATGAGGGCCCGCAGGTAGGGCGCGTGCCCGAGACGCATGTTGAGGTTCCAATATCCGAGTCCGTCCACGAGCACGACGATGGCGGAGCGGGCGTCCGGCAGACCGAGCGCGCGCTGCAGCGCCTTCGGATCGTCGTGGATCCGGGTGGTCACGGGATGGCCGATCGCGGCGGAGACCGCGGGCAGCACCGACGACAGGTGCAGGGCGCCCCCGCGTGACGGACGCGGCTCCCCTTGCGGCCCTTCGGACGCATCTTCCCCGGACGCAGGAGACTCCCCCGGCCCGGGCGTCCAATCGCCGTATCGCGCCGTCGGCGCCAATCGCAGCAGTTCGTCCATTTCCGGCACTTCGACACTCATACCTGCCCATAGTAGTGACCGTCCGCGCCCGTCCGCGCATCGCATCGGCCTCATCGCACCCGACCTGCTAATATGATGCGGGTTTTCAAGTCTCTCGAGGGAGTCCGTCACATGGCATCACACCGCAAATCCGCCGCTGCCGCGTATGATCCGCGCACGGTGAAGGAGCATATCGTCGAAACGCCGCTGAACGAGGAGATGAGCAAGTCGTTCCTCGAATACGCGTATTCGGTGATCTACGCGCGTGCGCTGCCCGACGCGCGTGACGGCCTCAAGCCCGTGCAGCGGCGCATCATCTACCAGATGGGACAGATGAACCTCACGCCGGACCGCCCGTACATGAAGTCGGCGCGTGTGGTCGGCGAGGTGATGGGCAAGCTGCACCCGCACGGCGATTCCGCGATCTACGAGGCCATGGTGCGTCTCGCCCAGCCGTTCGCGATGAGACTGCCGCTGGTGGACGGCCACGGCAACTTCGGCTCGCTCGACGACGGCCCGGCGGCCTCGCGTTACACGGAGGCGCGTCTCGGCCCGGCCGCGCTGGCGATGAACGCCGACATCGACGAGGACACCGTCGATTTCACGCCGAACTACGACAACAAACTCAAGGAGCCGACCGTGCTGCCGTCGGCCATCCCGAACCTGCTGGTCAACGGCGGTTCGGGCATCGCGGTGGGCATGGCGACGAACATGGCCACGCATAATCTCGGCGAGGTGGTCGCCGCGGCGAAGCATCTCATGGCGCATCCGGACGCGACGCTCGAGGAGCTCATGCACTACGTGCCCGGCCCGGACTGGCCGGGCGGCGGCATCGTCATCGGCCGCAACGGCATCCGCGAGGCGTACGAGACGGGACGCGGCACGCTCACCACGCGTTCGAAGACGCACATCGAGAACGTGACCGCCCGCAAGAAGGCGATCGTCGTGACCGAACTGCCGTTCATGGTGGGGCCCGAACGCGTGCTCGAACGCATCTCGGAGGGTGTGAAGAACCGCAAACTGGAGGGCATCACCGGCGCCATCGATCTGACGGACCGTCACAACGGCACGCGCATCGTCATCGAGATCAAGACCGGCTACGAGCCGAACGCGGTGCTCGCCCAGCTGTTCAAGCACACGCCGCTGCAGGACAACTTCACCATCAACAACGTGGCGCTGGTCGACGGCCGGCCGCACACGATGGGCCTGAAGGAACTGCTCGCCGTGTGGGTGGGGCACCGGCGCGTGGTGGTGCGCCGCCGCAGCGAGTTCCGCCGCAAGAAGGCGTTGGAGCGCCTGCACCTGGTGGAGGGCCTGCTGCTCGCGATGGTGGACATCGACGAGGTGATCCAGGTGATCCGCACCTCGGACGACGCGGACGCGGCGAAGGGCCGCCTGATGGCCGTGTTCGATCTGGACGAGGTGCAGGCGCAGTACATCCTCGACCTGCGTCTGCGCAGGCTCACGCGCATGAGCCGCATCGAGCTCGAGGCGGAACGCGACGATCTGAAGAAGCGCATCGAGGAGCTGGAGCGCATCCTCGCCTCGGCGGCCGAACTGGACCGCGTGGTCGTGCGCGAGATGGACGAGACCGTGGAGAAGTACGGTACGCCGCGGCGCACGGTGCTGCTCGACGAGGGGCCGGACGGCTCGCTCGTACCGGTGAGCGCGAAGGGCGACGACTCCGCATCCTCACGGGAGGCGCTTGAGGCGGCGCGCAACGCCGCCACCGTCTCGTCGGTCGCGGCCGACGTGGCCGCCGCCACGGCCGCCGCGAAGAAGGCGGGCGAGGAGGCGCCGGTCGCCGCGGCGTTGCAGATCGACGACGAACCGTGCGTGGTGGTGATGAGCGCGACCGGTCTGATAGCACGGGCCCCGTCGAGCGCGATGGACGTGTATCTGTCGCGCACCGCCTCCGACAAGCGGGCGGTGGACGACCAGATCCGGACGATCTTCCCCACGTCCACGCGTTCCACGTTCGCGCTGATCACTTCCGCGGGCCGGCTCGTGCTCGCGCACGTGGTCGATCTGCCGGCGTTGCCCGCCTCGGGGACGTTGAGTGTGGCCGGCGGCGTGAAGGCCGACGATCTCATCGGCATGACCGAAAACACCGATCCGCTGCCGGGCGAGCATGTGGTCACCGCCATCACGATGGAGACGCCCGGGGACGGCGGCGCGCTGCCGCCGCTCGCGATCGGCACGCGCGGCGGCGTCGTGAAGCGCTGGAACCGCGAGGCGCCCACGACGATGGACTCGTGGTCGGTCATCGACCTGAAGGACGGCGACGAGGTGCTGTTCGCCGCGCCGGCGGCGGATGAGGACCGCATCGTGTTCGTGTCCTCCGATGCGTCGCTGCTCACGTTCGAGGCGAAGAACGTGAGACCGCAGGGACGCACGGCCGGCGGCATGGCCGGCATCCGTCTGGCCGAGGGCGCGCATGTGGTCGCGTTCAACGTGGTGCCGGCCGGCGGGATCGCGTGGACGTACGAGGAGGGCGAGAACGGCCTGGCCTCCGCGTCGGGCGCGGTGGTGCTCACCGTGGCCGGCGACGAGGAGGCGCTGCCCGGCACCGAGAACGGCGCGGCGAAGGTGACCCCGCTGGAGATGTACCCGACGAAGGGCCGTGCGACGGGCGGCGTGCGCTCGCAGCGGTTCCTCAAGGGCCAGAACACCCTGATCGCCGCGTACGTGGGACCCTATCCGCTGCATGCCTCCACCGATTCGGGGGCTCCGGTCGACCTGCCGAAGCCGGATATGCGCCGCGACGGGTCGGGCGTGGATCTCTCCGCCGCGATCGCCTTCGTCGGCTGACCGGTTGACCGGCCGACCGTCAGAGTACGTCCGGAAGGGCATTGCTCTCGGTCATCCGTGGAAGCGTACGCTGAGGATTCTCCAGCGTACGCTTCCACGGATGACCGGCAGAAAGCTCTCCGACAACGTACGCCGCATACGCCATGGGCGTCGTCACCCCATGAGCGTCGTCACCGAACATACGTGAGACACGCCCCCAAACTTGTTTCCATATTGGAAAGTGATATCGTTTTCCATAACGGAAAGAGGTTTGGGCTGCGCGTCGACCCTGTTCGAGGCATGACACGTCGCCCCGGCTTCGATCCCGCATCGCCGTTTATACGAAGGGGGTCATCATGGCGGAACCGAATGGCGAAAAGAACGGCCGCATCGACGGGACGACCAGAGTCGGCATGATCCGATCCGCAGGGAATGACGAGTACACCGGCTCCACGGACGTCGGGGCATCCGGCACATCCCCGGATGCCGACGCCATGCCGGACGTCTCGGATGCACTGACATCGCTCGACGCGTTGGACGCGGACAGAAGCGCTGTCGCGAATCGATTGGGTGCAGCCGCGAGAATCCCGAACACGCTGATCGGCGGCGTCCTTGGCCTGGCGAACGCCGGACTGTATTGGTTCATCGGCTGGGCGCTGCTCGCCGGTCGCGGCGAGTTCACCATCATCGACGTGTGGATCTACGCCATCGTCGCCGTGCTGATCGTAGGCGGCTATGCGGCGCTGATGGCCCGCGCGCGACGCGCCACCGGCATCGGCATGTGGAACCGCCGGCAGCTCTCCCCAGCCCCGCATGCGCTGCGGGATGGCGGGTACCGCACGGCGTTCATCGTCTTCACCACATGCAGCTGCGTGGCCGTGCCGGTCGGCATGCTGTTGCTCGGCCTGTTCTGCGCACCCTGGTGGCCCGCCCCGGTCGGCATCCTCCTGTGTACGCTGCTGTCCACCGTGACCTATCTGCGGTATTTCGACGAATACATGCGGCTGATGCGCGGACCGCGTTTCACCGGAGCGGGTTCACACGAATCGGAGGCGCGCCATGACCGTGTCTGAACCGCATGAGGCGGGCGCCGTGGAACCGGTGTTCAACGAGGTCATCCATGCGCCGGTGCGTCTGCGCATCTGCGGGCTGCTCGACACCTACGGCACCGTACGCTTCGACACGTTGCGCGACACGATCGGCGTGAGCGACGCCACCTGTTCGAAGCATCTGAAGACGCTCGCCGACCACGGTTACGTCACGCTCGACAAGCGCGCCGGAGACGGCGGCAAGGCATACAAGGTCACGTGGGTGAAACTCACCAAGGAAGGCGAGGCCGCGTTCCGTTCCCACGTCGCCGCATTGCGCGCCATCGTCGCGGGACACTGACAACCGCCGACAGACCTTATAAGTTCACTGTCGTTCACCCCGCCTGCAAACGCATCCGGTGTTTGCCTAACGGCCCGGCCCGTCGGAGGCCCCAGCCTTTCATCATCGATCCGGCGCAAGCCATGCCCGGAATCGCGCTTCACACGACATGGTCGGCGCAAGCCTGCCCAAAATCCACCATCACTCCATCATCGAGGCATATATGCACGCGGTCTTCTATAAGAATCTCATCCAATTCCGGCACGATCCGACGAAGTTGTTCGTCATCGGCCTCACCGTCATCTGTTCGGCAGCGATCATCGCGCTCATCGCCGGAACGGATCTGACGGCGCGACTCACATCGCCGTTGTACCGGTGCGCATTCGTCGTTCTCGGCGTGGGACTTGCGCCACTGACCGTGGACGCGTTCCGTGACGACTACGCGGAAGACGTCATCACGGCGATACGCGCGAGCGGTCAGGCGACGTGGCGGTATCCTCTGGCGCAACTCGTCACCGCGCTGCTGCCGCCCGCCATACTGTCGCTGCTGTTCGCGACCGCTTCGACGTCGTTCGTCCCGTCGCTGCGCCCGCTCGCCGGAGGCGGGCAGGGTGTGGCGACGATGCTCACGCCGATACCGATCGCCGCCGCGACCTATCTCTACCAACTCATCGCACACGGAAAGGCGATATTCATGACCACGGACACACTCGGCCACGGCACCGCGGATGCCGCATCGGATGACGGTACGACGGATGCCGCCGACGCCACATATGACGGCACGACGGCCATTGACGATCCGAACACGGACGCCACGGACGTCACACACGCCACGGACACTGCACACGTCTCCCCCACAGCCATCCCCCTCGCCATCCGCGTGCGGGACCTGACGTTCGGATACAAACGCAACAAGCCGGTGCTCGAACACGTCGATCTGGACGTGCCGGAAGGCCAGTCGCTCGGCATCCTCGGCTATAACGGCGCGGGCAAGACCACGCTGTTCTCGCTCGTCACCGGACTGCTGCGCCCATGGCATGGTTCCGCCGCGATCAACGCGGACGTGTTCCATTCGATGCGCGACGTGTTCCAACTGACCGAATCCGGCAACCTCGCGATGAACATGACGATACGCGAGAACCTCAGATTCCGCGCGATGCTCTACGCCACGCGCGACGACCCGCATCCGATCGACCTCGGACATCTCGACACGCTGCCGATGGTGCGCGCGTTCGAACTGCAGGACCATCTCGACAAGAAGGCGAAGGAGCTGTCCACCGGACTGCGCAAACGCGCGGGGCTCATGGCGGGACTGCTGCTCGACCCGAAACTCATCCTGCTCGACGAGCCGACGAACGCGGTGGACCCGATCACCCGCCAGCTGCTCATCGACCTGATGCGGCAGCTCAAGGCGGACGGCCGCACGATCCTCACCATCACGCACGACCTCGACTACTGCCGGCAGGTGGCCGACCGCGTCGTCGTCCTCGACGACAAGCGGATCGTCAGGGATTGCATGGTCGCCGGTTTCGCCGACGATGACGCGTTCCGGAATGCGGTGACGCTCGGGCGCGAACGCGACCACGTCGACTTCGGACTGCACGCGAATCCGGCGGAGGGAAAGGAGACACGATGAAGGCGATACTGTGGCGCGATTGGCGCATCTTCCGCACGTCCCCGTTCTGCTGGGGCACGTTCGCCCTGTTCCTCACGACGATGCTGCTGATGGTCGCGTTCCTGACGTCGACGCCGGGCGGCGGCAACGACGCCGGCATCTCCGACGGGCTGATGTTCGCGATCATATGCGCGCCGATGACCGGCTGGTCCGCCACGTACAGCACGCTGCACACGCTGGACGCCAACAAGTCGATGTTCTCCGAATCGGCCAACGCCGCCGGCGGCGAACACGCGGGCGACGGCACCATGGAGCTGTTCCGCTGCTCCGGCAGGCCGATGCTCACGTATTGTCTGGCGAAAAGCCTGCTGCCGATGGCGGTCGCCGAAACGATGACGCTGCTGATTATGGCGTACCTCGCATGGTGCGGGCTGATGACGGCGCACGGCACCATGCCGATCCCCGATGTGCTGTTCACGCTCGTCGCGCCGTTGACGACCGCCTTCGCGCTCGAGGAGATGCTGCTCGTCATCGGCGGCGGCGCATTGGGCATGACCGCCGGCCTGCTGGTGTCGCCGGTGCTGCTGACCGGGTTCGTCGGCCTGTGCCTGAGTCTGCCGCTCGGCTGGGCGCCGGCGCTGGCCGTCGGGTTCGGTCTGGCGATGGCCGCGCTCACCGTGGCGCTGGCTCGCAGACGCTATCCGGACACGCTGCGCCCGGTGCGGGAGTGACAGGATCCGACCTGCCCGCCGTCGTCGGGGCTGACCCGTGAAGCAGAACCGAAGGCGGCCGACTGCTACTACACTTGGGGCGCAGGAGGCGACAATCATGAAACTGCTTGTGGCGGTGGAAGGCGTGGCCCTGTCCCGCGCGATCACGGACACGCTCGAACGCGCCGGTCACGTCGTGACCACGGTGGAGCCGGCGTTGGCCGGTACGTTCGGCTCGGCGGTGACGGACGCGCTGCGCGACGACGAGAACGCGCCGTTCGACGCGATCATCGTCGACACGCCGCAGGCGCTCGCCACGGCGTCCTCCGTGACGCCGCACGTCAGGTCGCTGCTGCTGGCGACGACCTCCTCACCCGCGCCCGAACACTCCCCCGACGCGACGCTGCGCATGCCGTTCTCCGACACGGAGCTGCTCGCCTACGTGGAGATGCTGTCGCGCGAGTCGAACGGGCTCGGCGCGCGATCGATGATCATCCGTGGCGATCTGACGCTGGATCTTGCGAACCGCAAAGCCTATTTCGCGAGCACGCACCGGCCGATGCCGCTCTCCCGTCTCGAATACGACGTGCTGGAGGCATTGGTGAAGGCGAACGGGCGGTTCGTCGATTTGGACGAGCTGCAACGTGGCATCGGCGGCTCATTCACCGGGGAGGAGCTGATCCGCAACGCGTTGTACACGCTGGACAGAAAATTGCGTCGCGCGGGGCTTAACCTGAACCGTCACGACGATTCGTTCCGCGTGATGTAGCACGTGATGCGACGGGCGCGAGGCGGATCGCCCGCGCCGGCATCCGTCCTCATATGCATCATCTGCATTCTTTGCATTGCAGGTGGCAACACATGACCCACGCAGGCCGCACGAATGACATGTGGTGTTCGCGCTTGCGCGCAATGTGCGCGCTACGCAAGGTAACGGTCGCGCAGCGCGGCGAAGATGGCTGGCGCTCCGGCGAGCACGCCGGTCTCGAGCCGATGGCCGAGGTCATGGCCTTCCCAGTCGCCGACCATGCCGCCCGCCTCGGTGACGAGCAGTCGGCCGGCCGCGTAATCCCAGAGCTTGATGTCCATCTCGAAGTAGGCGTCGGCGCGGCCGCACGCCACATAGGCGAGGTCGAGCGCGGCGGAGCCGGTGCGGCGGATGTCGGCCGAGTCGACGAACACGCGGCGCATGATCTCGAAGTTGCGTGCCGCGAGCTCGTGATGGTAGGGCGACGTACCCACGTTGACGAGCGCTTTCGCCATCTCGGTCTCGCCGGACACGTGGATGCAGCGGCCGTCGAGATAGGCACCGCAGCCTTCCTCTGCGGTGAACGTCTCGCCGCTGAACGGCTGGTATACGACGGCCTTGACGGTCCTGTCGCCGTCGAGCAGCGCGAGCGAGATGGCGCTGTGACGGAAGTCGTGGATGAGGTTCGTGGTGCCGTCGATCGGGTCGAGTACCCAGGTGAGGCCGGTGAAGTCCGCATGCTGTTCGCCGTTCTCCTCGCCGAGGAACGCGACGTGCGGCCAACGGTCGGCGAGCGCGGCCTTGAGGAAGGACTGCACGCCCGTGTCGACCTCGGTGACGAAGTCGGCCACGCCCTTGACGGTGATGCGTTCGCGCGCGTCGGTCGCGGAATCCGCGAGCACGTAGCGTCGCGCGGCCTCATGCACCAGTTCGGTCATGCCGGCGATGGTGATGGGGGTCGTGGTGGTGGGGTCTGTGGTGGGGTTGGTGTTGGGACTGGTGTTGGTGTCCGTGTTCATTGGTCCCTCTCCTCGATGCTGTCCACTCGCGGCGGATTCGGTGCCGCAGGTCGTACCTGATTCACAGTGTAGGGCCCCTCTGCGTGAACGTGTATAGTCCCGGCATGGATGTGCATGGTTGCGAGGTGGTTGTGTAGGATTTCGGGGCGAACGTGTAGGGCACCCTCGCGAAGACCTGACAATCACGCAGACATGCGCCCGACCATAATGGCGGAATTCCAAGGATTCCAGACCGCCACCCTGACGTCCATCCGACCTTCGACCAGTCTTCTTCAGCAGTACACCATGCAGGTTGCCTGATTCGAGGTACAGGAATCACCCGAAACCATACACGTTCATATCTGAACCATACACGTTCATACGTTCAACAGGCTCCCGCTCGACACGGTGGCGAACGCCGCGCGGTACAGCGCGGTCCTTGGTACGGTAACGGGAGACTCGAAGGAGAATGGAAGGTGACGATGAATCATCAGTCGATCGTGGCGTTCATCTGGTCGGTGGCGGACCTGCTGCGCGGCGACCATCCAAGCCGCATTCGAACCGTACTACACACAGACGGAACTCGACCGCGTCACCGATCCGAACGTCATCTACGACATGAAGACCGAACTCGACGCGTTCCAGATCTACGATAACGAGGATATCGCGGCATTGTGCCGGATCTGGCTCGGCAAGCCGGACGAATCCACCATGCCGGAAGTGCTGCGGGCACTCGGACCGGCCAAGGACCGGTACGCCGATCTGGACGAGGACCGTCAGGAGGAGTTCCGCAAACGCGTCGGCAAGTTCCTGCACACGTACACGTATGTGACGCAGCTAATCCGGCTCGACGACAGGCCGCTGTTCGAACTCGACACGTACCTGACGTTCCTCTACCGTGAGCTTGCGCCGGAACGCAAGGCGGAGGAACCCATCGACGGACTCATCGCCGTGACACAACTGCGCATCGAGAACAAGGGGCGCGTCGACATCAGACTCACCGGAGAGGAACCGGTCAGAACAACGCCGGAACCGTCGGCGTCGGCAAGAGCGGCGACGACGAGGATTACCTGTCCTCGATCATCGAATAGATCAACCAGCTGTTCGGCACCGATTTCAACGACCCCGCCCGCAAGTTCTTCGAAGGCGTGATGACGCTCCTGAAGGGCGACACCAAACTCGGCCAGAAGGCACGCAGCAACTCCCGTTCCGACTTCCGCACGCCGTTCGGTCCCGCGTTCCTCAACGCCTTCTTCAAAACGCAAGCCGAGAACACGGACCTCTTCCGCCGCATCAGCGGCAGCGAGGAAGCGCTGCGGATCACACGCGAAGGACTCCTCAACGAGTACTACGACGAGGCGCGGAAGGAGCAGCCAGACCAGTCGGAATGACCAATCCATCGAATCCTCGACACGTGTTGCAGGCTCCCCACATGCGCGCAACGCTCCGGTAAAGTAGGGCGAATCGGTTCGGATCGCGATGAGGAGACGAGGACGCCATGGTGGACAGTGCGGTGATGATGGTGCAGACTGCCGCGCCCACGCTCGTCACCGCGCAGGACGTGAACGACCGGTTCGGGAACCCGCCCTCCTCCATCCGGTTCAACTGCCCGTACTGCAGGCGTCCGCTCACTCCCGGAGCCATGGGCCCCAAGTACGATCACAAACGTCAGTCGGGCGCACGCGGCAAAGGCAACCGTCGCACGAAAACCCCGTATTTCAGTCATCTCAAAAACGATAAATGGGCGCAGCTCTGCGAACAATACCACCCAGGTTCGGCCGTCGAGCAGGACGACAGGGTACCGTCACTGCTCATGTTCCTACGTCGCGACAAGCGTGGAGGCAATCGGTTCCACATCGAGTTCTCGCTACGTCGACGCGGGCTGCAATACATGCTGCGCAAGCTGACGGATACGGACGTCGTGACGGTCGACGGCGTCGACTACCCCATGCGCGAACTGCTCTCGAAACGTTCGAACACCATCAGGCTCCCGAAGCCCGAGCGTGATCCGGAGACGCGCATCGTCATTCCGAAACGGTGGCGACGCCATGTGGGGTGCCCTCAACCGCACGACGACCTGATGGTGTTCTCCAGCGCGTTCGGAGGCAACGGTGGACGCAGGCTGCCGGAACGTTCCGCATTGCAGACCGGCGTCGACTATTACATCATCGGAAGCGAACGACGTCTCAAGAATCTCGGCAACTACTTCGATTTCGTGAACGGCAGGGGCGTCGTCGACGATGGGCCGCTCCTCGTGTATGAGGTGCGCATCGGCGCCTCGTCGGCGCGTCTGGACAAAGCCAACAACTGGCTCGGCGCCTTCGGCTACTTCATATCGGACTACGACTGTTCGGCGCAGCTTTTGTGGCCGCCGTCCCTACGCTCCTGGGGCGTGGACGAACCATTGTTCCGATGGTCGACCCCCACGTATCGCGCGCCGTATCAGACCGGGGACGAACCGATGCCGGACCGTATCGCCTCACAACGATTCCTGCCGAAGGATCCGCGGGCACGCGCCGTAGGGCTGCTCGGATTCGACAAGCCCGACATCACCGAAGAGAACGACTCCTACTGCGTGTTCTTCAAACCGACCAAGCGCATGCCATGGAGCACGGCGTATATCGGCCCCAACTATCCGGACGATCTGCATCCGTACGACGAATGGAGACAGACCGAAGATAAGAACGGTATCGAAGAAACGTCGGATGATTCCGCTGCGGATACGGGCGCGGCGGACACAATCAGAGCTCCCTACACGCCCGGCACGACCCCATCGAGGAATGACGTTCCCGGCGACGCCACCGGCACCTCTCCCCTGCCTCTGAGCGGCGGCGCCCGAATAGCTCGCCGACGGCTAGGCATCCCACAGCTCGCGCAACCGCACTCGCAAAGCACCGCCATCACACAACTCAGGGAAAGGATGTAATCATGCCCTGGATCAACGATTCCGAATTCACCCATGCCTCCGTCTGCATGGTATATACAGAGCCGCAATCCGATTTTGCATATTTTGTTCGATTGATGGATTATTCATCTAATGACGATCAATACACCTGGGTCTACAACGACACAAAACCTTCAGAGCGCAATAAGCGTCCCGCCATTAACCCGTATAGCCTATATCATCCCAACACAATAAACAAAATAAATCGAAAAACCACCGACTTCATCTGTCTGCAATGGGAAGCCAATACCACGAGACCCGACCGTCCCTTAATAGCGGATCCATATACATACCGATACAATCACACTCCAAATGTATATGAAGTTATTATATGCCCGAATCTAAATACCATCGAAGATGTATACAAACAACTTACAGAGGGACTTCCCTATAACGGCAACCCTACAAGACAGCTTCTCGTCGTATATTACGAAGATAACGAGTACTACAATGCGATATTAGTGTCACGCGATAACTGTGTCTTCAACCACGAAACAATCAAAATCATTGACGCCAGCAGATTATTTAACCGTTATATTCTTAAGAAAAGCGATGTACATGAAATTCCCCTTCTGCACCAAAACACAATCACCCGATATCTTTATTTAAGCAAAACACTTCATGGTTATCATGGGCGAGTCTCACTTCAGCCATCTCAATATTATGATGCGATTATTACGGAAAAACGCGACGAACTTACTCGGCTTGAGGAACGCATACGAGACAGGTCCGCATCA
Organism: Bifidobacterium platyrrhinorum; assembly: GCF_010667645.1. Classification (GTDB taxonomy): domain Bacteria; phylum Actinomycetota; class Actinomycetes; order Actinomycetales; family Bifidobacteriaceae; genus Bifidobacterium; species Bifidobacterium platyrrhinorum. The sequence goes on along the minus strand of NZ_WHZV01000001.1, from coordinate 407,142 downwards.
TATGAGCGGCTCGGCAAGCTCGTATTGCCATTACAAGCCGAAACCGATGAGACGAACAAGAAATTAGAGACCGCCCGTGCCGCGATTACAAGCATTCATAAGCAACAGGAAATCGAGCTCGCCGAGTTCACACGTCGTAAGGAATCAGAACTAGCCGAACTCGAACGACGCAAGACAACTGAGCTGGCGGAACTTAACCAACACAAGCAAGCCGAACTGGCCGAACTCGAACAGCAGAGGAAGGCCGTACTGGATCGTCTGGATGAGGATGTCGCGCTGAGACTTGGCCTGAAGTCGGTGGCGGAATCGTTGATGTCGTCGCACGCCGCTGACGGCGTCTCCGGCACATCCATCGCCTCTGATGGCGACGGCAGCGTGACTCATCTCCTGCGGACAGTCCCCTATCCGAAGATTCCAGTGAATCGGAGCGATGAACGGTTCACACGGGTTCTCGCGAACAATCTGCGTGCCTTCGGCATCGTTGACACAAGCAAGCCCAGGGAGTCTCCGAACGAGTTGGCGAGCGCCTGTGGGATCATATTGTCGCCGGCACGGCTTCTGGCTGTGGATTCCACGTTCGCGGCGGATCTCGCCAATGCTCTGTCCTATACGATGCGTGGCGAACCCGCCCGTCATGCGACGGTTCCGGTGGATTGGAACGACGCCAGAGCATTGGACCGCTTGCTGTCGGATACTGGCGATGGCGTGCTGGTCTTGGACAACGTCTTCGACACGGTGAACGAGAGTCTGCTGTTCGCACTGTCACGGCTCCGTTCCGAGTCGACGATCATCCTGCCGATCGGCGCATACGGCAATCTGCGGCTCGTCGCCGCCGAGGTTTGGGACCACGTGTTCTATCTGCCGACCGAACGGTATGTCAAGCTGCCGGCCACACCGACGACCATGCAGCGGTTCGCGAGCGCTTTCCATCGTTCCGAAACCAAATGGCAGATGGCGTTCGACACCGCCACCGCCATGCAGGAGCACACGTCGCTGCCGTTGTCCTCATTGATGCTTCCGGCAGCCGTCTCCGCCCGGTTCCCGATTCCCGGAGATGGTCGGCAGTGGACGTCCGCCCATCTCGCCCTGCAGACCTATGCCGCCTTCGGTTTAGATCGGGCACGAACCATCCGTATCGACGGCAAGGAACCCCCATCCGTCAAAGAATTGCTGTCACGCATCGAACGGGGCCGCAATGGCCGGTGATCTGCTGGGAACCATGGCAGACGATCTCGGTATCCCCCGCATGCACGGCGAGGAAGATACGTCGTTCGTCTGCCGAGTCTCGTACTCCGCGCTCCGGTTCTGGATGCAGGCGTTTTGCCTCGACGATGGCTTCGGCGGCTCCTATGGAATCAGCAGACCAACCATCGCGCGTAAAAGCGCTGCATGGCTGCGCAATCTGGCGGGACCGTACCCAGACATACTCGAATGGTACGAGCACGGCGCCGGCATGCGCAGGAATCTGTCGGATATCGCGCGGTTGCTGACCGACGTGAGCGATCTCCTCGAAACCGATAACGGACTGTACCGCTGCACGGCGCGGCATACGGTTCCGCTCGGCACGCGGTCCTCTCTGCTGCTGGGATTGACCGATCCGACGAACCTTACCTCTACCGGCGTACCCCCGATGTCGGGCATGATGCGTCTCACCGGTCTTACAGGCGAAGTACCGTCGCTTTCTGCAGCATCCATCAACGGCACAACCCGGCACCGCCCGTCGAAGAGGAAAGCCGTCATCACGCCGACAGAGGACGAACGTTACATCGCCATCGACCTGTCGCGTCCACCATCCGTTTCCATTCAAGCCTCACGATTCAACCTGCTGACATGGCCGGTGTCCTCCGTCGATGACGCATCGCACCGACTTGCCCGCGCCGAATACGGTCTCACGCTCATGCAACTGCTCGAATCCGAAGGCTACGCCATTGTTACACGATAATGAGTATCACCCCAGCATGCGTAGGTCCAGCGAACGAGGACAACCATTGACGCCATCTCACAGAAAAAACCGATGACCCGTCTCGTCTTGCAGTGACGATTTCCCCACCCGGTGATCAAAACAGGCATTGTTCGATGACCTGTTTGCCGCGCAGCATCGCCATCCAGTCGGCGGGGATTCCGTCCACGCCGTAGACGATGCCGGCGAGGCCCCCGGCCACGGCGGCCGTGGTGTCGGCGTCCGCGCCGAGGTTCACGGCCTTCAGCACGCATGCCGCATACGAGTCCGTGGTGAGCAGGCACCAGATCGCGGCAAGCAGCGTATTCAGCACGTACCCGCCGGAACGGATCTCCGTCTCCGGCAGCGACGCCACGTCGGCGCGCACCGGCTTCGTCTCCGACAGCGCCTGGACCGGCTTACGGCCGGCGATCAGCAGCCGCGCGAACGCGACCAGACGCACGCAGGCGTCCATGCTCGTCGGATGGGCGTGCGTGATCGCGCTCACCGCACGGATCTCATCGTCAGTCGCGTCGGTGAACGCGAGCGGAATTGTGCGCATCAGCGAACCGTTGCCGTTGTCCCACTCGCCGTCGCAGCCGCGGCCCGTCGTCAGCGCCTCGACCGTGGTGTTGCCGATGTCGAACAGGCCGTCGACGGTGTACGCGTCATGCCGGTACCAGTCCTCGAATCGAGCGCGCATGTCGGTCACGTCGATGCGCCCGTCGTTCGCGCGGATGGAATCGCAGATCGCGAGCGCCATGCTCGTGTCGTCGCTCCATGTGCCGGCCGGTTGGTCGTGCGTGCCATGGCCGGTCATGGTCTCCGCATGGAAGCTGCCGCGCTTTTTGAACTCGTAAGGCACGCCGAGCGCGTCCCCCACCGCCTGCCCGTACGCGGCATCCCGCAACATCACTGTCATGGCCATCTCCTTCCCCGCCGACCTCGAACGACGGATTCGCGGTTATTTGAAAGACTATCTGATGAGAATGCCCTTAGGCCCGTCGAGAAGATTGATCAGCATCCGTTCCAAATGGTCACGCGTCGCGTTGAATCCCGTGAGCATATCATCGTCAAGCAGTCCCACGGCACGGGCGAACGCGAAGCGGAATGCAAGAATCTTCAGTCCACGTTCCAGTTCCTTCAGATCATTCCCATCGGCGTCGAACATCGCGAGCCATGTCATCTCGTCTCCACGCATGAACCTCCTGACCGACGAACGGAATTCGTCGCGCAGATCATGATCGTCCCATTCGAACGGCAGAAACGCGAGATCATACGCCATATCACGCTCCATGCCGGCATTCCCATATTTACGTTCCACCCAAATGGCGGCCTCGATCGGAGTGCTCACGTCCTGGGTCAGCAAGAACGAAGCACCCGGCCGTGTCTCCCTCCAGCAACGCATGATCAGCGACAACGGCCATCGTTCGTCCAGTCCCAGAGCCAAGTCGAACGAACGATACGCATAATCGATGGGTTCCACGGGGAATGGAGCCAGCAAGTCACGCAGTCGGAGCATGTCCTTATGCCGTACCGCCGTCACTCTGCCCTCCTCGAACATGCCGTATCTACCCGCTCGACCGGCTATCTGCCTAATCTCCAAATCGGTGAGAGGACGATCGGAACGCCCGTCGTACTTATGGAGCTGATGGAAGATGATGCGTCGAATCGGCAGGTTAAGACCCATGCCTATCGCATCGGTCGCCACCAGCACATCGGCGGAGCCTTCGAGGAATTTCGCCGCCTCACGACGACGGGCCCTCCACGGCAATCCTCCATAGATGACCGCCGGATGATGACCGTCACGCTCGAAACGCCCTGCCACCTCGAGTACTTGTCTGCGGGAGAAGCAGATATAAGCGTCTCCCGTCTGCAAGTCACCATCCCACACGTCATCTTCGACCACCAATTCATTCGCACGTTCGTGCTGTACGACCTCCGCCTCATTGGGGGTCAGATCCAGCAATCGGAAGACGAGTCCCAAAGCTTCGGGACTCATACAGACATGCACCTCCTCAGCCCTCACTTGCAGAATGGCGCGCGTCCAGGCGCCACCGCGATCAGAATCGGCGATCATCTGCGCCTCGTCGATGACGGCGACCTCATATTCCCTGTGGGTGTCCAGCATCTCCACCGTTCCGCTGAAATGAGTATCGGAATCCGCCATATCCTGCTCCTCGCCGGTGACGATACTGGAACGGATGCCCGCATCACGCAGCCGTTCACCGACCTCCAACGCCAACAAGCGGAGCGGGGCCAGATACACACCCGTCCGCGCCTTCTTCAACGTTTCCAATGCGTCATGGGTCTTGCCCGAATTGGTCGGCCCGACATGCAGGACGAACCGGCGTCTCGGCATCGCCATACCGATGGACTTCGGCGTATTCGCCAAGACGTACTCACGAACCCCCTCGGTCGCCGCACGTTTCTGCGCCCGCCGTCTCCCGGCCTTCCGCCGACGCTCCTCCTCCATGCGGAATCGTCTGATGTTCCTCTCCCGTTCTCCGGCGAATCGATTCCGCGATTTGCGTTGACCCGATCCGCCGGACCTCTCGCCATCCATGAACTCATCCTCCTTCCAATGAGCTTCCGTTCCGGATGCGTCCACCGTAAAACCTCATAGCAAAAACCGGTAAATATATACCGGTTTTTTGTTTTCCATGGTGTCGAAACAATAAACCGATAGGGATAGTGACGCCACGCCGTCTTGATGACCACTCGGCACTCCCACATGCCGACAACCGATATACTGACGGTCATGAGAATGCCGAGGATCTCCACACTGTGCATGGTGAACGTGGCGCTGAATGCCGCATCGACCATTGTCGAATTCACCAAGAAAAACCGGAACAACATACTCGTACTGATGTATGCCATCACGACAATCAACTGGCTGGTGGTCGCCCTTCTGCGGATCCACCAAGAACGCGAGGACAAGCTGGATGCCGCCGGTAACGAAGGAATCGAGTACCCCAAAGGCCAGGAACGACTTGTAGCGTAACCATCTCCCCTCCGGCGGGAAAGCACGACGGGCATTCCGGGAATCAGGCGGATGATTCTGATCGTGCGCCAGCAGAAACCATGACAGTAATGACACATCACAACCATTCGATGCAACCGACAGCGCAGTCACAAGACGCCCAGCCGGCGCATGCATCAGGCTGGCCGAGACCAGCACAACGCAACGGGCGTTCCTGGAACGAGCCTAAACACACCGACGGCAGCTTCCACTTTCAATCCCCCGTCAATGCGAATGCCCAAGGCGCGGCGAAATCCGGCCGGCGCGCGATGCCGTTCAAGGCGACCGGGCACAAGGGCGGCATCAGTTTCCGCTAAACGGCCCGTATGGATCCCATATGGATAAAGCGCAGCCGACATGAATGAGCCCATGCACGCCGCCATCATGACCATACACACCGCGACCAGCCATGAATCTGCGGAGTTTTAAGAATACGTGCGGAGTTCGGAGGACCACGTGCGGAGCCGGGTCATGAAGACCGGGAAACCACATCATCTTCGTCCAAGCCGGAATGGCGGAATTCCAAGCATCCCGAACCACATGCCTGTCATCACAACACAGGTCTTCGGCGACGGACCCCGCACGAGGTCATCGGAACTCCGCACGTCGCACTCAAACTCCGCACGTACCCTTCCGAACTCCGCACATCACCGGCGCAACCATGTACATCGCCCCCAGGCTCCCCTGGAGAAGGCGTCGCATGACGCTATATCCGCACCGGTCCATCCCCACCCCCGTTTCTTCACGGGATTGTCGGCGGACCCTCACCCCATGCCGAGCACACGCCAATCCGATGCCGGCAGAATGGACTCCACCAAGGCGACCACCTTCGGAAAGGAGCCGACCATGTCGGATATCACCATGATGGATTTCGCGGAACCGTGGCTCGTCGGCGCGGATACGCCGATGACCGACGCCTATGATCCGAACGCCGACGCCGGCGACAAGGCCTGCCGCCGCAACGCATACGACGGCGCCGGAACCGATTAGGGGGCACCCGTCCAAGGCACGACCGGGGCAGCGGACGTACGCGTATCGCTCCCCGCCACGGCATCCCGCCGTCAATGCAACATGGCCGATACGTCACGGGGCTATCATCACGCGCCAGCGGAGCGATTCGCATAAACCACAACATACGGAACATACAACATACGGAACATACACGGAACGCAAAGGAAGGCAACATCATGAAGATGCTCACCGTCGGACCGAAGGACATCCACCAGTTCGACACGGTCCAGGAGTTCGCCGAGGAGTTCGCACTCGGCCCGCGCGATCTGGTGGTCACCATCGGCATGATCCACGACGCGTTCCTGAAGTCCCACCTCAACGGCGCGAACGTGCTGCTCGTCGACAAGTACGGCAACCAGGAGCCGACCGACGTGATGATCGACGCGATCATCTCGGACGCGAAGGCGTTCGACTACGACCGCATCGTCGCGATCGGCGGCGGCGCCGTGATGGACATGTCGAAGATCGTGGCCGTGGCCGGCGGCGCGTCGATCGACGAGGTCATCGACCATCTGCCCGATTTCAAGCGCACGGTGGGGCTCGTGCTCGTGCCCACCACGTGCGGCACGGGCAGCGAGGTCACGGAGATCGCGGCCATCAACCGCACGCGTCTCGGCTGCAAGGCGGGCATCGCCGGTCCGGAGATGTTCGCCGACCATGCGGTGCTCATCCCGGAACTCCTGTACGGCCTGCCCGATCACGTGTTCATGACCAGCTCGCTCGACGCGCTTGTGCATTCGGTCGAGTCCACGCTCTCCCCGAACGCGACCCCGTACACGCGCCTGTTCGGCTATGAGGCGATGCGCATGATCGTGGGCGGCTATCAGGCGATCGTCGAGGCCGGCGGCCCGGACGGCGACGTCGAGAAGCGCCGCGTGAAGCGCAATGAACTGATGACCGACTTCCTCATCGCCTCCGACTATGCGGGCATCAGCTTCGACACGGGCGGCTGCGCGGCCGTGCACGCGCTGAGCTACCAGCTGGGCGGCAAGTACCATGTGCCGCACGGCGAGTCGAACTATGCGATGTTCACCGGCGTGCTGCGCAACTACATGGAGATCAGGCCGGACGGCGAGATCGCGAAGCTCAACGGCGTGCTCGCCGGACTGCTCGGCTGCGATGTGGCCGACGTGTACGACGAGTTGGAGAGGCTCATCGACCAGCTGCTGCCGAAGAAGGCGTTGCACGAGTATGGCGTGACACGCGAGGACCTGCCCGAGTTCACGGACCGTGTGATGACCACGCAGGCGCGTCTCATGCGCAACAACTACGTGCCGCTCGACGCGGCCCGCGTGCGCAAGATCTTCGAGGAGCTCTACTGACGCTCCCTGCCTCCGGCCGGCGGCTTTCTCATCGGCCGGGACGTGCGATAATCGCACCGGATACGGCGATCACGGCGATTGCGGCGATCACGGGAAGGAGAACACGACCATGACACCCATTGAGTTGGCGACGCGCAGACGGGTCACGGGTCTGACATCGGGCGAGTTCGCCCGGCTGTTCGTGACCATCGAACGCAAGGTGGGCGGCGAGTCCGCGCACTGGGACGCCTCCGACGTGGAGTCGTGGGAGCTGGTCGGTCCTCCCGTGACGGCCGACCAGCATCTCAATGACACGTTCGCCGCCGCGAACGAGTTCGTCGCGACGCTCGCGAAGCGCCTGTACCGGATGATCACCCCGGCCGACGAGGGCACGGTCGTCACCGTGTTCGACGATGACGTGACCTTCTGGGCGGAACAGCCCGATCTGGGCGGCATCCCGCACGCCCTGTGGAACATCGCCGCGCTGCAGGCCATCGAATGGGTGCGCCGGGAGACGGGCGTCGTCTGCACGCTCGATGTGCGCCCGGCGATCGGCTGACGGCCGGGCGGCGGGGCTCGGTCATGACACCCGCGCCCCGCTGCCCGCAATGCCCATCCGCGACCGGTCAGTACCGCTCGTCAGTACCGCTCGTCAGTACCGATCCTTGGCGCGGTTGCGCTCACGGCAGCGTTTGATGGCGGCGTTCACCTCGTAATCCAATGCCCCCATGGAGGCGAGCAGGTTCACCGTCGCCTGGATGACGTCCGCGCTTTTGTCGAACAGACGGAGGCGCAGGTATTCGGTCTCTCCGCCTTCGTCCCAGTCCCGGTATGCCTCGAGCAATTGCGCGGATTCCTCAAGCACCCTGACCGCCGGTTGCTCCTCTTTCATCTCCGGTCCCGGCGCGAACGGTTCGATCGCCCCGATGGTGATTGGTTTCGATTCGCTCATGATCACGCACTTCCCCTCGTTCGATCAGCCCACACCATAGCACCGTCGGATTGACGGGGCATGACCCCGTCGCCAATTCCGGGCGAACACGGGGATGCATGCGGATGCGGGAATACGATGGAAGCCGATATCCCTGTGGAAGGAGCGAATATGACCACGACGAACGACACCGATACGGACATCGATGCCCCGGCTCCGGCCAACGGTCCGGAGCCGGGCGCGGCGAACGGCGAAAAGAGGCAGGCCGAACCATTGCCGGCGCGTCTCGAGGCAGGGCTGAAGGCCCCCGATTTCACGCTGCCCGCGGTGGAACCGGACGGCGGCGAATCGCAGGTCACGCTTTCCGATCTCACCGGGGCCGGAAAGAAGGTGCTGCTGTACTTCTATCCTGCGGCGATGACGCCCGGATGCACCACCGAGGCGTGTGATTTCCGCGACAACATCGCCCGTCTTTCCTCGCTCGGCTACACGGTACTCGGGGTGTCGAAGGATCCGATCGCCAAACTGCAGCGGTTCCGCGAGCGCGACCATCTGTCGTTCCCGTTGCTGAGCGACCCCGATCTGACGGTGCACAGGCGTTATGCCGCATACGGGGAGAAGAAGCTGTACGGCAGGACGCATGTGGGCGTGATCCGTTCGACGTTCGCCATCGACGGGGATGGCGTCATCACGCTTGCCCGGTACAACGTGCGCGCGAAGGGCCATGTCGATTCGCTGTTGAGGAAACTGGGGTGACGGTTCAGTACAGGCGCATGCCCTGCGGCACCGGCGTGAAGCCGGCCTGGTGCAGGACGCGCGCATACCGGTTGCCGGCGTTCAACGGTGCTCCGTTGACGTCGGCGAAGGTCACCGTTCCGGGGCCGTCGCGGCGCAGGGCGTACGCCAGTTCCGTCAGTCCCATACGCGTGCCGTCGTCGTTCCCGTCGGCATCGAACACCGTCAGGCGTCTGGAGCGCGGCATGGCGTAGGCGACGGGTTCGCCGGCGGACAGTGCCACGATGCCGCCTTCGCGTCTGGTCGGCTTCGAAGCGCCGGACGGCGTGGCGGGCCATCGTATGGCGGAACCGTACAGGTTCGCCGGGTCCAGCACGCCGATCGCCACCGGCGAGGTCATGTGCCGGTCGCGCCGCTCCCGGCGTCGCCCGTCCTGTTGGCCCCCGTCATCCGCATGTTCCATGCGTCTCAGCGCGTCGACGGTGTCCCTGTCGGCGAATTGGGCCGCTCCGAAGCCGGAGACGAACATGCCGCGCACCAGACGACCGTGCTCCTCCATGCGCGCCAACACCGGATACAACGCCGGGAACCCTCCGGGGATGCCGTCCTTGTCGACCAATGGCTGCGCGACGACGCCATAGCGGTCCAGAAGGATCTCCACCTGTTCGATCATGCGCTGTTCCGGTGCGGCCGGTACGGCTGGTTCGTCCGGTTCGTCCGACCCGGCTAGGGACCACAGTCCTCCCATGGTCGTCGGCATGGCGGTCCGAACCCGGATGCGCCGCCGTGTGATCCGGGAGGATGGGCGACGTGCGGCGCGCCCGCCCGCTCCCAATGCGCGCACCGGGGCGAATGTGCTGTTGGTCACCTTGCCCTGCCATACTAGCGACCACAGCGCCTCCTCGAATTGGGCATCGGACCAGGGGGTTCCCCCGTCGCCCGCGGCGCTCCCGTCCTGCGCCGCCGTGATCTCGCCGGTCCGGGGGTCGACCCGGTCCATGGCGCCGGCGGCACCGGCCCATCGTTCGCGGGTCATGGCGGACAGTTGCGCGGCGTGATAGGCGCCTCCCGAGGACAGGACGGCGAGAATGGCGTCGGGGATGGTCTGGATTTCGGCACCGGCGCGGGAGGGGTCGCCGGTGACGTCGGATCGCTCGACGATGCCGCCCTGCAATGGGGAGCCGGTGGGATGGAAGGCGACCGATCCGGGTTCGCGGGGCGCGGTGGAACCGGTTTTGGAGCCGATCCAGACGACGTCTCCCCCGGCGAGCAGTTCGTCGAGCATGGCGGGTGCATAATCGGCCACACGTGCCGGGAACACGGAGGATTCCCATACGGCGGCCGGCAGGGTCACACCCTCCAGTTGTTCGATGACGGCCAGCAGCCCGTCCACGCCCCGGTACCGTTCGCCGCCCACCGGCCCGACGCCCTGACGGTCGAACAGGAAGGTCTGGTATGCGGCCGGATCGACCGGGCGCACCTCCCGGCGTGCCTTGGCGAGCGATCTGGCACGGATGCGACGGAACACGTCACGATGAAGCCATTGCGTGGCCCCCGCCGCGGATTCCGACGCGATCGCGCCGCCTCCGGCATGGTCCGTGGCGTCCCCGGCCTCGCGCGATGGCATGTCGACGAAATGCCCGGACAGCAGTTCCCCGCGCCGTCCGAGCTCATCGAGAGCGCGTACGGCCGTCTCGGCGTCGATGCGCAGGTCGGAGGCGAGTCCGTCCGCGGTGAACGGACCGTGCGTCTTGGCGTAGCGCGTCGTCCGTCCGATCACGTCGGCGTCGTCGAGTTCGTTCCAGAATGTGCGGCCGGCGAGTTCCCGCGTCACGTCGGCGATCGTCTCCGGGTCGAGCACGGCGGCCATGTCGGTGGTGCCGAGCAGCCGTTCCAGCACTTCGGGGTCCATGGACAGCAGTTGGGCGCTGCGTTCGGCCTGCGGCACGTCGTACTGGTACATGACGGATCCGACGAAGCCGAACAGCAGGTTCTCGGCGAACGGCGACGGCGTTTCGGTCGCCACGTCCCTCATGATGACGGTGCCGTCATCGAGCCCGTTCATCAGGTCCCGTAGCGCCGGCAGATCGTACACGTCCTGCAAACATTCGCGCGCGGTTTCGAGCAGCAACGGGAAGTTGCGCCGTGTGCGCGCGGCGGCGAGCAGCTGGGCCGCGCGCAGACGCTGCTGCCACAGCGGCACGCGGCGGCCCGGTTCGGTGCGCGGCAGGTAGAGCGATCGTGCGGCGCATTCGCGGAACCGCGCCGCGTACAGCACGCTCTCCCCCACCTCGGTCTCGATGACGCGTGTGAGATCGTCCGGTTCGAACAGGAGCAGGTCCCGCGCGGGAATGTCGCCGGCGCCGTCGGGGATGCGGATGACGATGCCATCGTCGGCCGCATACGCCTGCCCGTCGAATCCGTGGCGTTGCTTCAGCCGTGTGGAGATCGCCATGGCCCATGGCTCGTGCACACGCCGGCCGTATGGCGAATGCACGATGATGCGTTGGTCGCCCTGCTCGTCCGGGCATCGTTCGATGACGATCTCGCGGTCGGAGGGTATGGTTCCGGTCGCCGCCCGTTGTTCGGCGAGCAGCCGGGCGAGATTGCCGACGGCGTTGTCGTCGAGGCCGTCGGCGCGCAACCGCCGGAGAGTGGGCGGTCCGAAAGAGGGCGCCGGAACGACCGTCTTCCCCTGCGCCGTCGACTCTCCCTCACGATTCCGTGGTTCCCGGGAATCGGTGAGGTCCTTCGCGGTCTCGCGGATGAAACGGCCTTTGGCACGGCCGAAACCGGCGTCGCGTCCCGATTCTTCGCCATGCCAGAACGGCAGTCGCGCGGTGCGCCCGGGCGCGGGGGTGACGACCACCCGGTCCCTGTCGATCTCCTGGATCTGCCAGGTGGAGGTGCCGAGCGTGATGACGTCGCCGACGCGCGACTCGTACACCATCTCCTCGTCGAGTTCGCCGACCCTCCGCCGCCCCTGGTTGCCGTCCGCTTCGGGCAGCACGACCGTGTAGAGGCCGCGGTCGGGTATCGTGCCGCCGGAGGTGACGGCGAGCCGCTGTGCTCCGGGCCGCGCCGATATGAGTCCCGTTCCGTGGGACGCGTCCGCACCCCTTCCGGAGGCGGCCACGGTCCCTTTCGCCGACGCGATGTCGTGATTCCACATGAGCGGCGGGCGGAACGCGGAGAATTCCTCGGTGTCGTAGGCACCGGTGAGCATGCCCATGACCGCGTCGAACATGCTTCGGTCGAGTTCGGCGAACGGGGCCGAGCGACGTACGGCCGCATACCATGCGTCCGGGTCGAGATCGTCCATTGCGGCGGCGGCCACGGTCTGTTGGGCGAGGATGTCGAGCGGATTGCGCGGCACGTGCAATGGTTCGAGATCGCCGGCGCGCATGCTTTCGATGCTTGCGGCGACGCCGATGATCTGCTCACGCGTCAGCGGGTAGAGCAGGGCGTGCGAGACGCCGCCGACGTGATGGTCGGCGCGGCCGACGCGCTGCAGTCCGGATGCAACGGACAAGGGCGGCGCGATCTGGATGACGAGGTCGACCGATCCCATGTCGATGCCGAGTTCGAGGCTGCTCGTGGCGACCACGCACTTGAGTTCGCCACGTTTCAGCCGTTCCTCGATCTGCCTGCGCCGGTCCTTCGACACGGACCCATGGTGCGCCATCGCAATCACGTCGTCCGGCGTGTGCGAGCCGACGAGCTGCGTGGTTCCTCCGACGACCGCGTCGTAGTGCGCGGCGAACCGTTCACGGCCTTCGGGCGAGCCCTTGTCCGCGAACACGGCGGAGGCGCTGCCCGCCCCGCTTCCCCGACGTTCGGCGTACAGATCGTTCAACCGCGCGGTGAGCTTTTCGGCGAGCCCGCGCGAGTTGACGAACACGAGCGTGGTCCTGTGCGCGAGGATCTCGTCGAGCACGCTCGCCTCGACCACCGGCCATATGGACCCGGTCGTGCGGTCCCCGGCGGCTCCGGTGAGCGCCGTGGAAGGTTCACGGCCGCCGCTCCCCCGCGCGCCGTCGCCCGCCGCCTCGCCGGCACCGGCGAGGCCCTTACGTTCGGCGAGGCGGCGCATGGCGGGCGTCACGCCGGAGATGTGCGGGACGTTCGCCTTCCCCGGATCCGCGCCGCCCGCACGGCGCGGCACGTTCGCGGATTGCAGGTCGCGCATGTCGGCCAACGGCTCGACGACCTTCAGATCCATGTCGGGACGCGAACCGGGGTCCACGATCGTGACGGGCCGGTTCCCGCCGAGGAAGCGCGCCGCTTCGGCGGGCGGGTTCACGGTGGCGGACAGGCCGATGCGCTGCACGCGACACGAGGTATCGACTCCACCCTCCTCCGTGTTCCCGGTGCCGTCGGTCTTTTCCCTGCGCGACCGCATTCCTCCGGCGACGAGGTCGTCGAGCCGTTCGAGGCTCAGGGCGAGGTGCGCGCCGCGCTTGGTGCCGGCGAGCGCGTGCACTTCGTCGACGATGACCGTGTCCACGGTCTTGAGGATGCGCCGTGCCTTGGAGGTGAGCAGCAGGTAGAGCGATTCGGGTGTGGTGACGAGGATGTCCGGCGGATGGGCGGCGATGGCGCGGCGTTCCTTGGGGGTGGTGTCGCCGCTGCGCGTGGCGACGCGGATGCGCGGTGCGGGCAGGCCGAGTGTTTCGCATTCGCGGGCGATGCCGTCGAGCGGTGTTTCGAGGTTCCGGGCCACGTCGACGGCGAGCGCCTTCAACGGGGAGATGTAGAGGATGCGCACGCCGCGGGCGGCTTGCGCCCCGGCCGGGGTGGTCATCAGACGGTCGATGGCGGAGAGGAAGGCGGCGAGCGTCTTGCCGGATCCGGTGGGGGCGACGACCAGCACGTTCCTTCCGGAGCGGATGGCCGGCCATGCCCCGCGCTGAGCTTCGGTCGGCCCGCCGAAGGCGTGCCGGAACCAAGCCCTCGTGGGCTCCGAGAACGGCTCCAATCCTTCGTACATATGTTCGATTATCGGCCCGGCCGCGGACACGCGACACGCGTCCGGCCGTCACGCGCGCTTGCGGCGCAGCGCCTCGTGCATGGCGACCATGAGGATCAGCAACACGAACATGTAGAACGGGTAAAGCGCGATGGACGCGTATTGCGCCACGAGGCCGAACACGGGCGGCATGACGAGCGAGCCGACGTACGCGCTGGCCATCTGCACGCCGACGATGGCCTGCGAGTTCTCCTCGCCGAAGTATGCCGGCGTGGAATGGATGACGCACGGGTAGATGGGCGCGCATCCCAGTCCGATCGTCACCAGGCCGACCACGGTGCCGACGGACCCCGGCAGCGGAAGCGCCACCAGCACCACGCCCGCCAGGAGCACGCCCTGTCCGATGCGGATCATCGCGGGGTCGTCGAAACGCATGGTGAGAAATCCGCTCAACGCCCGGCCGACGGTGATGCCGACGTAGAAGAGGCTGGCCATGTCGGCCGCGGTGGTCTTGTCGACGCCGTCGTGCATGACCATGTAGCTGGAGGCCCACAGGCCGGCGGTCGATTCGATGGCGCAGTAGCAGAAGAACATGATGAGGATCTCCTTGGCGCCGCGGATCGCCAGCACCCCCTTCAACCCGAGCGGCTTGCGCGGGGCGACGGCCTCGGAAGAGACGTCGCTCGCGGCCGCGCCGGCGGAGGCCGGGGCGGCCGACGTGGCGCCACGCCCCTTCCACAGCGGCAGGCTGAGCACGAGGATCGCGGTGAGCGCGACCTGCAGGATGGCGATGTAGCGGTAGCCCCACGCCCATCCCTGGCCGCCGGCGAGCGCGTAGCCCATCACGTAGGGGCCGAGCGAGGCGCCGACGCCCCACATGCAGTGCAGCCAGCTCATGTGGCGGCTCTCGTAGTGGATGGCCACGTAGTTGTTGAGCGCCGCGTCGACGCCGCCGGCGCCCAGGCCGTAGGGGACGGCGATGAGGATGAGCGTCCAGTAGTTCGGCGCGAGCGAGAATCCGAACAGGGCCGCGGCGGTCATGCCGACGGACACGGCGGTGACGCGACCCGCGCCGAACCTGATCGTCATGCGGTCGCTGAGCAGGGCGGAGACGATGGTGCCGGCCGAGATGGTCATCGAGATGCCGCCCGCCCATGAGACGGACGCCCCGAGGTCCTGGCTCATCGTCGGCCATGCCGCGCCGAGCAGGGCGTCGGGCAGGCCAAGGCTGATGAAGGCGATGTAGATGACGGCGAGCAGCAGGCTGGCCATGGGCATTCCTCCGTTGGACGAACAAACGTTATGTACGTTCGTACATACTAACGGGGGCGGTGGATGACTGCGGGCGCACGACGCGCCCGAAGCCATCCGCCGGAATCACATCACGGAGAAGTAGGAGGCGACGTCCGCGGCGGAACCGAACGAGGACTGGGCGCCGAACCTGGTCGCCGCGTAACCGGCCACATAGGAGGCGACCTGGGCGGATTCCAGCAGCGAATAGCCCGCGGCGAGCCCGGCGAGCACGGTGCCCATGAACGCGTCGCCGCACCCGGTGGTGTCCTTGGCCACGACCTTCGCGGCCTCCACCCGGTGCCAGCGGTAGTCCTCGACGACGACGGACCCCTCGTCGCCCAATGTGATGATGGCGCGTTCGAACCCGTAGTCGGCGACGCGGGAGACCACGTCGTTCCAGTCGCACCGCGACCAGTCGCCGTCGCACGGCTCGTCCAGTTCGAGCAGCTGGGACGCCTCGTGCTCGTTGACGAGCAGGATGTCGGTGGAGGTGACGAGCTCGTGCGGCAGTTCGGGGATGAACGGCGACTCGTTGAGCAGCACCGTCACGCCGTCCGCGTGGGCGGCCTCGGCCGCCGCGATCACGGTGGCCATCGGGCTTTCCAGGCACAGACCGAGCACGCTTGCCTCGGCGAGCGCGTCGCGGTGGGACTGCACGTACCCCGCGCTCACCTTGCCGTTCGAACCGGGCGAATACACGATCGTGTTCTCGCCGTTCGCGTCGACGGTGATGACGGTGGTGCCGGTGGCGCCTTCGGTGTGCAGGATCTCGCTGGTGTCGACGCCGGCCGCGTCGAGCTGGCCGAGCAGGAAGTCGGCGTTCGCGTCGTCGCCGACGGCGCCGTACAGACACACGTTCGCGCCGAGACGCGCCGCGGCCGCGGCCTGGTTCGCGCCTTTGCCGCCGGGCAGGATCCTGAGCGCCCCGCCCTTGACGGTCTCGCCGGGCTGCGGCAATCTGCGGGAGGTCACCGTATAGTCGGCATTCATCGAACCGACGACGGCCACGGAACCCTCCGCGCGTTCAAGGCTCAGCAGACGGTCGCGCACCTCCTGCGGCATGGCCGGCCGGGTGCCGCCATCCAATACGACGGCCGGGATGACGCCCGTCATGACCACGGGTTTCAGACCGGAACCGGTGCCGTTGGTGACGATGGCCGGCATGGACTGCGTGACCGATTGGACCACGGCCTGCGCCAGGGACGGCGGGGCGGACGCCGCGGCGGACTTCGACGCCGCCTGCTGCACGACCGCGGGCACCTGCACGACCGGTTGCGTCGCCGTGGGGGCCTGCACGACCAGCGGCTGCATCTGGGACTGCGACTGGGTGAGCGCCGACGGCACGGCGATCTGGGCGGACTCCTCCACGGAGTGCACGAGGGAGGCGAGACGTTCCTGGGACAGGCGGTCGTCCTGCCCGCCCGGCAGGGGCACCGGGGGGATGGCCGCCGGCATCGGCTCCGCGGCCGGGGAGATCACGGGGATGCGTTCGGTGTCGGCCCCCGGCTCGGATTCACCCTGCGCCTCCTCGGCCTCGGAGGGTACCACGGGAGGTTCGATGCCCTCGGGCATGTCTTCGCTCTCTTCTGCGCTCATCTCGGTATTCACATCGGACAAGCATAGTATCGGTCGCGCCCAATACGCGCGTGGATACGGGAACGCCCGGCCGCAACCGTGTGCAACCGGGCGTCGTCCCGACGGGCGTGGGTCAGGTGTCGATCTTGGAACGGTCGAAATCGTCCGCGTTCTCGACGATGAACGCCTTGCGCGGCGGCACGTCGTCGCCCATGAGCAGGCTGAAGATCTCGCTGGCCTCGGCCGCGTCCTCCATGCGGATGCGGCGCAGCATGCGCGTGCGTGGGTCCATCGTGGTGTCGGCCAGCTGGTCGGCGTCCATCTCGCCCAGGCCCTTGTAGCGCTGGATGTCCGGGTTGTAGGAGATGTGGCGGCGGTCCAGGTCGGCGAGCTTGCCGGCGAGCTCGTCGTCCGAATACGTGTAGATGAACTCGCCCTTGTGCGACCCGGCGAGCGCGATGCGATGCAGCGGCGGCACGGCCGCGTACACGTAGCCGTGTTCGATGAGCGGCCGCATGTACCGGTAGAACAGCGTGAGCAGCAGGATGCGGATGTGCGCGCCGTCCACGTCGGCATCGGTCATCATGATGACCTTGTGGTAACGCGACTGTTCGATGTCGAAGCTCTGGCCGGAACCGGCCCCCACCACCTGGATGATGGCCGCGCATTCCTTGTTCGACAGCATCTGCGTGATCGACGCCTTCTGCACGTTGAGGATCTTGCCTCGGATCGGCAGCAGCGCCTGGAAGCCGGAGTTGCGTGCGGCCTTGGCGGTGCCGAGCGCGGAGTCGCCCTCGACGATGAACAGTTCGGCCACGTCGTCGTTGCCCGGCTGGCAGTCGGACAGCTTCGGCGGCATGGACGCGGATTCGAGCGCGTTCTTGCGGCGCGTGACCTCCTTGGCCTTGCGCGATTGGACGCGGGCGTGCATCTCGCCGACGATCTTCTCGAGCACGCGGGCGGACTGCTCCTTGTAGCCACGCTTGGAACCGGAGATCATCTCGCCGAACTGCCTGTCGGCCATGCGGGTGACGATCGGCTTGACCTGCGCGGTGCCGAGCACGTCCTTGGTCTGCCCCTGGAACTGCGGTTCGGCGATGCGCACGGTGACGACGGCCACGAGGCCGGCCATGATGTCGTCGCGTTCGATGCGCATGTGCGAGTCCTTGAGGTTCACCTTGAGCCTGCGCGCGTTCGCCTCGACGGTCTTGCGCACCTGCCTGGTGATCGAGTTCATCAGTCCGTCGACGTGCATGCCGCCGCCGGGCGTCTCGATGATGTTGACGAAGCTGCGCATCACGGTGTCGTAGCCGTTGACCCAGCGCAGCGCGATGTCGACGCCGCAGGTGCGGGTCACCTTGCGCGCATGCAGCTCGCCGTTCTCCCCGACCGCCTGGGTCTCCTCCTCGTAGGTGTCCTCGCCCTGGATGCGCCAGATGTCGGAGACGGCCTCGCCGTGGGACAGGAAGTCGACGAAGTCCTTCACGCCGCCGGTGTGGAGGAACTCCTCGACGCGGGCGTGCGTGTGCGTGGCGGCGTCGGCCTTCGCCACGGCCACGCCGGACGGGACGGCCGCATCGCCGGCGTCGCCGGCGGCGGTTTGCGCGACCGTCGCGGCGGAGTCCGCGGAACCGTCGGACGGACGGACGTCGTCCTCCCGGACGTGCGCGGCCATGTCCGCGCCGTCGACCTCGCGCATCTCGTCGACGGCGGCGTCGCCGGTCTCGGGCACGTTCTCGTCGATGACGGTGATCTTGAGCCCGGGCACGAGGAAGCTGGTCTGGCGCACGCGGTCGATGAGCTGCTCGTAGGAGAACTCGGCGGTGCTGTTGAAGATCTCGGGGTCGGCCCAGTAGCGGATGCGCGTGCCGGTGCGTCTGGCCGGCACCTTGCCCGTGATCTCGAGCTCGGTGGGACGGTTCTTGCGCGTGCGCTTGAACGGCGAGTCCGGCGATGGGTGCGCCGGATCCGCGTCCGTGTACACGCCCGGATGGCCCTGATGGAACGCCATGTGGTGCGTCAGGCCGTCACGGTCGACCTCCACGTCGAGACGGGAGCTCAGCGCGTTGACGACCGACGAGCCGACGCCGTGCAGGCCGCCGACCGCGTTGTAGGACGAGTTGCCGAACTTCGCGCCGGCGTGCAGCTTGGTGAGCACGACCTCCACGCCCGACAGGCCGGTCTTCGGCTCCTTGTCGACCGGGATGCCTCGTCCGTTGTCCGCGACCTCGATGGAGCCGTCGGTGTGCAGGGTCACGACGATGTCGTCGCAGAACCCGGCCAGCGCCTCGTCGACGGAATTGTCGATGATCTCCCACAGGCAGTGCATGAGGCCCTGCGAGTCGGTGGTGCCGATGTACATGCCCGGACGCTTGCGCACCGCGTCAAGGCCCTCAAGGACGGCGAGGTCCTTGGCGCCGTATTCCTCTTTCGCCATAATCCCCTAGTGTTGAACGGTAGTGAGGTAATGAATGGGAACCAAGGTTGGCTCCGTCGGGGAACGGCCCGCCGGACCGTTCCCCTCCTCGCGTGAGGCATGCTGCCGAGCGGCACGCCTCACTGGTCCAGGAAGTCGCGCAGCGTCTGCGAACGGGACGGGTGGCGCAGCTTCGACATGGTCTTCGACTCGATCTGACGGATGCGTTCGCGGGTCACGCCGTACACACGGCCGATGTCGTCGAGCGTCTTCGGCTGGCCGTCCTCAAGGCCGTAGCGCATCTTGATGACGCCGGATTCGCGCGGCGAGAGGGTCTCGAGCACGCTCTTGAACTGCTCCTGGAGCAGCGAGAACGCGACCGCGTCGGACGGGGCGATGGCATCGGTGTCCTCGATGAGGTCGCCGAACTCGGAATCGCCGTCCTCGCCGAGCGGGGTGTGCAGCGAGATCGGCTCGCGGCCGTACTTCTGCACCTCCTGCACCTTCTCGACGGGCATGTCGAGCTCGCGCGCCAGCTCGTCCGGCGTGGGCTCGCGGCCGAGGTCCTGCAGCATCTGGCGCTGCACGCGGCTCAGCTTGTTGATGACCTCGACCATGTGCACGGGCACACGGATGGTGCGGGCCTGGTCGGCCATGGCGCGGGTGATGGCCTGACGAATCCACCAGGTGGCGTAGGTGGAGAACTTGAAGCCCTTCTTCCAGTCGAACTTCTCGACGGCGCGGATCAGGCCCAGGTTGCCTTCCTGGATGAGGTCGAGGAAGAGCATGCCGCGGCCGGTGTAGCGCTTGGCGAGCGAGACGACGAGTCGCAGGTTGGCCTCGAGCAGGTGGTCCTTGGCCTTCTTGCCGTCGTTCGCCGCCCACTTGAGCTCGCGCTTGCGCTTGAAGTCCATCTTGTCGCCCTCGGTGTCCAGCAGGTGCTGGGCGTACAGGCCGGCCTCGATGCGTTCGGAGAGGTCGACCTCCTGCTCGGCGTTCAGCAGGTTGACGCGGCCGATCTGCTTGAGGTAGTCCTTGACCGGATCGGCGGTGGCGCCGGCGGTGATCACGCGACGCTTCGGGTTGCCGATCTTGCCGCCGCGGCGGCGCGTGCGCGGCTCATAGTCGTCGTCATCGTCGTCGCGTACGACGAAGGCGCCCTTCTCCTTGGGCTTCTCGACCTCCTCGGCCTTGTCGTCGTCATCGTCGTCGGAATCGTCCTCGTCGTCCAGGTCGTCGTCGGAATCGTCGTCCTCGTCGTCGGACGAATCGTCGACGTCCTCGCCGTCGTCGATGTCCTCGTCGAGCTCGTCGAGCTCGTCGACGTCGAGATCCTCCTTCTCATCGTCGAGCTCCTCGACCTCGTCGGCGTCGACCGGCTTGGCCGGCTCCTCCTTCTTCCTGCGCGAACGCTTCGCGGCGGCGCCCCGGGCGGAGCCTCCCTCCTTCGCCGTGGTCTTCTTCGCTGCGGTCCTGCGGCCCGTGGCCTTGCGCGCGGTGCTGGCTTTCTTGGCGGAGGCGGCCTTGGTCTCGTCCTTCGTGTCCTCGGTCTTGTCGCCGGCCGTCGTGCTCTTGGTAGCCAAACTTATCCTCCTCGCGGTTCCTTGCCCGGCCTCGTATACCACAAGGGCATACTTATGGCAAGGGCAAATCGTCAACTATGTGAGTAAACCACTCCATAGGGACGATTATTCCCGCCCGGCGGGCCGCCGCGGGCCGCGGGGCCCCGTCACTGCGCTTCCGGGTAGGCGCAGGCGGGGCCGAGGCCCCGTTCGGCCGCCCTGAGCACGATCGCGGCGAGCGTGCACCGTTCGTCGGCGGCCAGGCTGCGCAACGCGTACGCCGGCGCCCTGGCGTCGCCCAGCCACCACAGCACGTAGGCGATGGCGGCGAACGGCTGCGCGGCCATGCCCTCCGGCATCAGGCAGGTCATCGCGGCGAGCATCACCATGCCCGTGCGGCACCGGTCCGCGTCGGGGAGGTCCGCGTCCGAGAACGCCTTGACGAGCAGGTCGCGCACGAGGGCGGACACCTCCGCCGTGCGTGGACGCGACAGGACGTCCATCAACGTGTCCCTGCCGCAGACGTCCCCGTCCAGGATCATCGACAGGATGAGCGCGTCGCGCATCGACAGCACCTCATGCATGCCGACCGCCAGGGCCGCCAGCGTCTCCTCCCCGAGGTCCACGACGCCGCGCTCGAGGTGGCCCAGCCATTCGTCGAGGGGCCCGTCCATCCAGTCGGCGTTGGCGGCCGCCGGGCCATGGGCGCGACGGTCGTCGCGCAGCCGGCGGACCATATCCGCGACGACGGCGGGGTCGAGCTCGTCGATGCCGTCGAGGTACGCGCGGCAGTCCCCGGCCCTGTCGGAGCGCACGCCGCCGGCATGCCGCGCGCGGCGGCGACGCCCCCTCGGACCCGACGGAGGCCCCGTGCCGGCCCGGTCCCGTGCCGTGGCGCCGTCATACGACGTTCCTTCGTTGCATGCCATGTCATCCTCCTTGATGGTTTTCGATGGTCCTCACCCGGCCGGCCGCACGTCGCGGACCGCCCGTGCCGACAGTATGGCGCACCGGGCCGGCTCCCCGCACGTCCGACGGGGTCATGTGGTCAATACCCTCCGAGGGCCCGGAAAGCCCGGGTTCTTGTATTAGGCCATCGTTGTGGATAACTTAGAGGCATGTGCAAAACCGACGTTGACCGTTCCCTGATCGAACCCCGCATCGCCGCCCTGGTGGCCGCGTGCGCCGCAGGCCCCGAGGGCGAGGGAGGTCCGGCGATCCCCGTGGCCTGCCGCGCGATGATGGACGCGGTCGTCGCCCAGGGGGTGGCCTCCAGCGAAGGCGGCAAGCGGCTGCGCGCCCTGCTCGCCCTGGCCGCGTACGACGCGTTCGGCGGACCCGCCGCGGCGCGCGGCGCGATGGTCGACATGGCGTGCGCCATCGAGGTGTTCCAGACGGCGGCGCTCGTGCACGACGACATCATCGACGAATCGGATCTGCGCCGCGGGCGCCCGAGCGCGCACCGCGCCCTGGAGGATTGGACGGGCGACACGGCCATCGGCCGCGGGCTCGGCCTGATGCTCGGCGACCTGCTGGCCACCGCATGCGTGTCCATCGCCAACGACGCGGCCGGGCGATTGCCGAACACGTCCGCGCTGGTCGCCGCGTTCCTCGGCATGCAACGCGAGGTGGAGATCGGACAGGTGCTCGACCTGGCCGTCGAACGGGCCCCGCTCGACGACCCGCAGGCGTTGGCCCAGGCTTCGCTGGGCGTGTTCCGGTGGAAGACCGCCAGCTACACGACCATCGCCCCGCTCCAGCTGGCGCTGCTCGCCGCCGGCGCCGCGCCGGACGAGGCGCGCCGCACGGCGTTGGCGGTGGGCGAACCGCTGGGACTGGCATTCCAGCTCGAGGACGATCTCATCGACGTGACCGGTTCGAGCCGCACCAGCGGCAAACCGGTCGGCGGCGACATCCGCGAGGGCAAGCGAACGGTGCTGCTCGCCGACGCGATCGCCGGCGCGGACGACGCGGAACGCCGCGAACTCATCGGCATGTTCTCCTCGCCGTCGCGCACCGAGGACGACGTGCGCCGGGCCATCGGGCTGTTCTCCTCGACCGGCGCCGTCGAACGCTCCCACGCGCGCATCGCGCGGCTGTGGCGGGACACGCTCGGGGCCATCGCCGGAACCGGCCTGGCGCCGGGCGCGCGCACGGCGCTCGAGGCCGCATGCGCGCGGTTCGTGCCGGACGTGGCCGAACGCTAGAGTGAGTGGTGAGATTGCCGAACACGTTCAAGGATGCAGACGATTACCGCTATGAGTGAAGCCGCAAACGCCCCCGAAGGCCAGCTGATCGAAGGCCGTTACCGTATCGTGCGCCGCATCGCGCAGGGGGGCATGGCGACGGTGTACGAGGCCCAGGACGAGAGGCTCGGCCGCATGGTGGCCATCAAGGTGATGCACACGCAGCTGGCGCAGGGGCCGCACCGCGACCAGTTCATCGAACGGTTCCGCCGCGAGGCCCGGTCCGCGGCGCGCATCGCCAACCCGCATATCGTGCAGGTGTACGACACGGGCGAGTTCAACGGCCTCGCCTATCTGGTGATGGAATACGTGCACGGCGTGAACCTGCGCCACGAGATGAACCAGCAGGGCACGTTCACGGTGCGCGAGACGCTGCGCATCGTGTCGGAGACGCTCGACGGGCTGTCCTCCGCCCACCAGGTGAACGTGGTGCACCGCGACATCAAGCCCGAGAACATCATGCTCAACGACCGCGGCCGCGTGCAGATCACCGATTTCGGTCTGGCGAAGGCCACCTCGCAGGCGACGCTCTCCTCCACCGGCATGCTGCTGGGCACGGCCGCCTATCTGCCGCCGGAGACCATCGAACGCAACGAGGCCACCCCACAGGGCGACCTGTACGCGGTGGGCATCATGGCATGGGAGATGCTCGCCGGGGAGGTCCCGTTCATCTCCGACAACCCGGTCACGCTCGTCTTCAAGCACGTGCATGAGGACGTGCCGTCCGTGGCGGTGCCCTGCCCCGGCATCGACCCGTCCGTGGCAAGGTTCATCGCGCACCTGACGGCGCGCTCCATCGACGCGCGCCCCGCGGACGCCACGGCGGCCCTGTCCGAACTGCGCGAGGTGATGCGCGGGCTGTCGGTGCAGGCGTGGCAGTACCGCAAACCCGACGAGCACCCGGACGACGAGACGGAGGGCGAGACCACGCTTCCCGGCTCCGGGCGCAACCTGATGCCGCCCATCGGCGCGCGTCTCGCCGGCGCGGGGCTGCCGCCGGCGCCCCCGGCCGATGCCGCGCCCGCCACCGTTGCCGATGCGTCGGGCGTCGCGGGCATGACCGCCGGATCCCCCGTCGCCGCGCCCGCCGGCCCGCAGACCTCCCCCACGACGCCGCCGGCGCCCCCGTCCTCCATCCAGCCGACGACCGCCATGTCCACCGCGGCGACGCAGGTGATGCGACCGGCCCCCGAACCGGCGGCGACGCAGGCCCTGGATCTGCTCGCCTTCGCGGACGACGCCGCGCCCGCGCGCACTACGTCGTCCCTGCCGGGTACGACGTCGATGCCCATGGCGGACCAGCCGACGCAGACGATGCCCGCGACGCAGGGCACGACGGGGGTGGGTCGTCCACCCTCGACGCCCGCCGCGGGCGGCGGCGTCGAGGGGACGGCCTTGCCGACCGCCTCTCCCGGCTCCCCCGTCTCCGCGACGACCGGCAAGGCGACTCCTTCGGGCAAATCCCGCAAGGGCCGTCGCGCCCTGATCATCGCGCTGGTGACGGTGCTGGTGCTCGCCCTCGCCGGCGGCGGTGGCGGCGCATGGTGGTACTACCTCGGTCCGGGCAGCTACTGGGAGCTGCCGAAGCCGGACGACGTGACCTGCGAGGAGGGACGGGCCTGCACGCTCGAAGGGGCCGTCTGGAAGTCGTACGAAAGCACGCTCAAGGTGACGGGCATCCCGTACAAGACGTCGACCGCGTACAGCGACACCGTCGAGAAGGGACGCATCATCCTCGCGACGCTGGACCGGCAGGACGCCGAAGTGAACGCCCACGTGAGCAAACGCCACACCCCCACCCTGAGGGTGGTCGTCTCCCGCGGAGTGAAGATGGCGACGATTCCGAAGGACATCCTCGACCCGAACTCCGCGGACGGCAAGGCGCCGCTCGACGCGCTCAAAAACGCCGGTTTCACGAACGTGAAGCACGACGAGTCCCAGGACGTGTATTCGGAGACGCTGCCCGAGGGCGCGGCGCTGACCATCACGCCCGACCCGGGCACGACGCTCAAGCACAACGCCGAGATCACCGTGGCCCTGTCGAAGGGCCCGATGCCGGTGACGATGCCCGACATCGTGGGGCGCACGAAGGACGAGGCCGCCCAGGCCATGGACGACCTCAAGCTCAAGGCGAACTGGAGCGAGGAATACAGCGACACCGTGGAGTCCGGCAAGGTGATCTCCTCGTCCGTGGCGAAGGACACGCAGCTGCACTGGGGCGATTCGGTGGACGTCGTCGTCTCCAAGGGCCCCGAGATGGTGACCGTGCCGGACGTGCGCGGCAAGACGTACGAGGAGGCGTCCAAGACGTTGCAGGCGCTGGGCCTGCAGGTCAAGAAGTCGGCGCCGCTCGGCGACGTCACGCACACGGTGCGTCTGCAGAGCCCCGATCCGGGACAGCAGGTGAGGGTGCGCGACGCCAACGGCAACAAGACCGTCATCACCCTCACCGTGGTGTGAGCCGGCGCGCCGAGACGGGTTCCGGGTTCCGATTCACCGGAACAGACGAACATGGGCTCCTCCCGTTTTCAGGAGGAGCCCATGTTCGTCTGTTCCGGTCGACCCGATAGGAGGGCCCGACCGGCTAGGCCTCGGCGGATCCGGAGGCTTCGGCCTCCTTCTTCGCCTTGAGTTCGGCCTTGATCTTCTGCGCGTATTCGGGCACGTACTCCTGGCCGCTGAGCTTCTGGATCTCGGCGGTCAGATGGTCGGTCAGGGAGCGCAGATCGTCGTGCGTGATCTCGTCGGCGGGCTTGCGCTCCACGTGGATGGGCTTGCCGTAGATCACCTGGGTTCTGCCCTTCTTCGGGATGGACGTGCCGATGGGCTGGAGCTTGTCGGAGCCGATGAGCGCGGTCGGCACGATCGGGCAGCCGGTCTCGAGCGCGAGGCGCGCCACGCCGGTATGCCCCTTGTACAGGCGGCCGTCGGGGCTGCGCGTGCCCTCGATGTGGATGCCGAACAGGTGGCCGTCCTCGATGATCTCACGCGCGTGCTCGAGCGCGCCGAGCGACTTGTTGCCGCCGGAACGGTCGACGGGGAACACGCCCACGGACGTGAACCACCACTTCTTGAACTTGCCCTTGACGCCCTTGCCTTCGAAGTATTCGGCCTTGCCCATGAAATGCACCATGCGCGGGCAGGTGATCGGGATGAGGGCGTCGTCGATGACGGCCAGATGGTTCGCGGCGATGATGGCACCGCCCTTGCGCGGGATGTTCTCCAATCCCTTGGCCGTGGGGCCAAGACGGTGGCGCGCGATGGGACCGAACACTTTGACGAAGAACCAGTAGAGCACTTGGCGTTTCCCTCCCCGCACGAACATCTGCGGCAGATTAAAGTGGTATGTATGACTGACCTCAACAATACCAACGCGGACGACGAGCGCACAAACCCCACGCCGAATGACGACGCGGCCGCTGGCGCGTCCTCCCGCGGCCGTTCCGGCGATCCGGCGAAGAAGGCGGATCTCGGCAACCTCGACGAGGCATGGGCGGCGTTCGAAGCGGAGCACCGGGACGAGCTCGACGCCGTGGCGTCCTCACGCAACGCGAAGCGTTTCCAAAAGCATGCCGAACGCAAGGAGAAGGAGACGCTGCTGCACGTGAGCGACCTCGATCCGAACGCGTTCTCCCGCACCGGTCCCAGCCATGGGCCGCGCGATTTCACCGGTTCCAGCTGGCTGGACACGGACGCCGTGATGGATTCCCATGACGACGGCGGATTCACTCCCCCGAACCCCGAGATCGGACCGATGCGTCATTCGACCGTCGTGTGCTGGATCCTGCTGGCCGTGGGCCTGCTGGGCATGATCGCCACCGTGCTCGTGCCGGCGTTCTCCGCGGTTCCCGTACTCGGATGGCTGTTGGGGTTCGTCTTCAACATATGCACCGTGCTGGGTCTCGGCGGTCTCATCGTGAAGGTGCTGAACCGCAGGCGGCAGACCGGCGACCGCGGCGGCTACTTCGACGACGGCGCCCGCGTGTGATCCGTAACGGATAAATCGGAGAAAACGTGTGTCCCCGGGCCCTCTTTGGGCCCGGGGACACACGTCAATGGAAGGAAAAACACAGCCTATGCGACGCCACAGGCTTGATGGTGAGCGGTGAGGTCACTCCTCAATCTCAGGCTTGCCCGGCTCGGCCCACAGCGTGTGGAACACGCCGGGCTTGTCGACACGGCCGTAGGTGTGCGCGCCGAACAGGTCGCGCTGGGACTGGGTCAGGGCGGTGGGCAGGCGCTTGGAACGCAGCCCGTCGTAGTACGCCAGCGAGCTGGAGAACACCGGGGTCGGGATGCCCGCCTCCACGGCCTTGACGATCACGCGACGCCACGCGTCCTGCGATTCGCCGATGATCCTCTCGAAGTACGGGTCGAACAGCAGCGAGGCCGGCGGGTTGTCGCCCTTGAACGCCTCGGTGATGCGGTCGAGCAGGAACTGGGCGCGGATGATGCAGCCGCCGCGCCAGATGCGCGCCACCTCGGACAGGTCGATGTCCCAACCGTACTCCTTCGCGCCGTCCTGGATCTCGTTCAACCCCTGCGCGTAGGCGACGACCTTCGAAGCGAACAGCGCACGGCGCACGTCCTCGACGAACGCGGCCTTCTCCTCGCCGCCCAGGTCGATGGTCCTGTCCGGGCCGGCCAGGTTCTCCCGCTGGGCCGCCTCGCGCAGCTCGCCGTGCGAGGAGAGCGCGCGGGCGAACACGGCCTCGCCGATCGAGGCGACCGGGGAACCGAACTCCAGACCGGTCTGCACCGTCCACGTGCCCGTGCCCTTCATGCCCGCGTGGTCGACGACCACGTCCACGAACGGCTTGCCGGTGGCCGCGTCCCTGTGGTGCAGCACCTCGGCGGTGATCTCGATCAGGTAGGAGTCGAGGTCGCCCTTGTCCCACTCGTCGAACACGCCGGCGATCTCCTCGGCCGTCATGCCCAGGCCACGGCGCAGGATGTCGTACGCCTCGCCGATCACCTGCATGTCCGCGTACTCGATGCCGTTGTGCACCATCTTCACGAAATGGCCGGCGCCATCGGTGCCGATATGCGTCACGCACGGCTCGCCGTTCACCTTCGCCGCGATCGACTCGAGGATCGGCCCCAACGTCTTCCAGGATTCCGCGGTGCCGCCGGGCATCAGGCTCGGGCCGTTCAACGCGCCCTCCTCGCCGCCGGACACGCCGCAGCCCACGAAATGGAAGCCCTTGGCGCGCACCTCCTTCTCACGACGGATCGTGTCCTTGAAGAACGAGTTGCCGCCGTCGACGATGATGTCGCCCGGCTCGAACACCTCCTCGAGCTGTTCGATGACCGCGTCGGTCGGACCGCCGGCCTTGACCATGATGATCGCGGTGCGCGGACGCTTCAGCGACGCGGCGAACTCCTCCAACGTCCTGGCCGGAACGAACGCGCCCTCCGTGCCATGCTCCTCCATGAGCTTCTCGGTACGCGAGTAATGGCGGTTGAACAACGCCACCGTATTGCCGTGATGCGCGAGATTACGGGCCAGGTTCGAACCCATCGCCGCAAGTCCGATAACACCGATGTTTGCCGTAGGCTCAGTCATTATTGCTCTTTCCTTCGAATGTTCTGAATGCCGTATACAAGACGTATACATGAAACGTATATGAGGTGATGACGCGGAACGAGGTCCGCACCGTCGAGAGAGGTCGAAACCCCGATATGCATGATGGGTGGCGGGTATCGGAGGATATCCGCCACCCATCATGCGGTGGATCACTCGGCGTTGATGCCGAGCCCCTCGAGCAGCCTATGCGCCAGCTCGTCCACTTCGCCCTTGTTGACCATACGCAGTCCGTGTTCGTCCGCTTCAAGCGGCTCAAGCGTATCCAATTGGGATTTCAGCAACGACAGCGGCATGAAGTGCTCGCGGCTCGCCATGCGTTCGGCAAGGTCGGCTTCGTCGAGGTCGAGCTCGGCGAACAGCACATCGCCTTCGGCTTCGCGCAACACGTCGCGATAAGCCCGTTTGAGCGCGGAGCAGGTGACGATGGTCGAATACCCCTCATGCGCCTGTCCGGTCATCCAATCCCGCAGGGACCTCAGCCAAGGCCAGCGGTCCTCGTCGGTCAGCGGGTGCCCGGAAGCCATTTTCTCGATGTTTGCCTTGGGGTGGAAGTCGTCGGCTTCGGCGTAGGGCCAACCGAGGATCTTCACCAATTCCTCGGCCATGGTGGTCTTGCCGGTGCCGGCGACGCCCATGACGACGATATGGCGGATCGGCCCGGATTGTGGGGTGCCGGTGGTGGCCATGCGCCCGATCACCACTCGTGCATGGTGCCGTCGAGCAGACGGTCGACGGGCAGCGGGGCCGGCTGGTACTGGTACTTGGCGGCGAGCTTCTCGTCGAATTCGACACCGATGCCGGGCTTGTCGCCGGGGTGCAGATAGCCGTCGTTGAAGGTGTAGGAGGTGTGGAACACCTCGAGCGTCTCGTCGGAGTGCTTCATGTACTCCTGGATGCCGAAGTTCGGGATGGCGAGATCCAGGTGGAGGTTCGCGGCCATGCCGACCGGGGAGACGTCGGTCGGGCCGTGGAAGCCGGACTTGACGCCGAAGAGCTCGGCGAAGGCCATGAGCTTCTTCATGTGGGTGAGACCGCCCGTGTGGGTGACGGCGGAACGCACGTAGTCGATGAGCTGCTCCTCGATCAGCGTGATGTAGTCGGACCAGGAGTTGATGATCTCGCCGATGGCGATCGGCGTGGTGGTGTGCTCGCGCACGATGCGCAGGAACTGCTGGTTTTCCTCGGCCGGAGTGGTGTCCTCCATCCAGAAGAGGTCGTACGGTTCGAGGAGCTTGCCGAAGCGGGCGGCCTCGATCGGGCGCAGACGGTGGTGGGAATCGTGCAGCAGGATGAGGTCCTTGCCGTACTTGTTGCGCACTTCCTCGAACACGCCGGGCAGCGTGTTGAGGTAGGTGCGGGCGTCCCACACCTCCTCGACCGGCACGGTGGTGCGGCGGGCGGGCTCGTAGTCGTAGCGCACGCCCTTCTCGCCCTCGCCCTTCTGTGCGTTGGCGGAGCCGGCGACGCCGTAGGTGGAGGGGATGCCGGGCAGCGCGTACTGCACGCGGGTCGCCTTGAAGCCGAGGTCGCGGTACATGTCGATGCTGTCGAACAGGCTGGGCAGGTCCACGCCGGAGGCGTGGGCGTAGGTGAGGATGCCCTTGCGGGAGGCTCCGCCGAGCAGCTTGTAGACCGGCATGCCGGCCTTCTTGCCCTTGATGTCCCACAGGGCGACGTCGACGGCGGAGATGGCGGCCATGGTCACCGGTCCGCGCTTCCAGTAGGCGCCCTTGTACAGGTACTGCCAGATGTCCTCGATGTTGTCCTCGTCCTTGCCGATGAGCGAGGGGGCGATCGTCTTGAGATATTCGGCGGCGACGAGCTCGCGGCCGTTGAGGGTCGCGTCGCCGAGACCGGTCACGCCGTCGGTGGTCGTGATCTTGAGGACGACGAAGTTGCGTCCCGGGCTGGTGACGAAGACTTCAGCCTTTTCGATTGCCATGGTGGTTGTTTCCTTTCTTGGATTCGGCGCGGGTCTTTCCACGTCCGAGGTGTTGTTGGTTGTTGGTTGGATGGGTACGTTGCTGGTTGTGATGGCGCTCCGGCCCGGACGAACCGGATGAACCGGACGTCAGTCCGTTGCGGACCCGGCGGCCGCGGCGGCCGCGGAGACGGCTTCGATCTGGACGTCGACCGCATTCACGAAGCGTTCGTCGGCGGCGAGATCCTTGTCGAGGTAGGCGACCACGTCGCGCGTCGCATGCTCGCCGTGCGCGTCGGCGAGCGTCTTGACCGTGGCGAGGTCGACATCCTTGGCGCCGTCGTCGCCGAACCGGCGCAGGAACAGGATCCATGCGGCGATGGCGCGGGCGGCCGGGCAGAAGGAGTTGCCGTCGGCCAGGGCGCGCTTGGCGGCAGGAACGATGCGCACGGGGATCTTCTGGGATCCGTCGGCGGCGATCTGCATGAGGTGATGGTGGATGCGCGGGTTGGAGAACCGTTCGAGCAGTTTCTCGCGGTATTCGTCCGCGGGGATGGACAGGTAGCTGCCCGCCAGGCCCCACCATTCATTGACCCATTCGCGCAGGGTCGGGTCCTGGATCGCCTCGGCCACGGATTCGTAGCCGAACAGGGGGCCGACGTAGGCGAGCGTGGTGTGCGATCCGTTGAGCATCCACAGCTTGCGCCGCTCGTAGGGGGCGACGTCGTCGGTGATGGTGGCGCCGGCCTCGTCCCAAGCGGGGCGTCCCTTCGGGAAGTCGCCGGCGATCACCCATTCAAGGAACGGTTCGGTGCGCACGGGGGCGGCGTCGTACCATCCCTCCTGCTCGGCGACGGTCTCGCGGTCGTCGTCGGTGGTGGCGGGCGTGATGCGGTCCACCATGGACGATGCCCAGGCGACATGGTCGTTCGCCCAGTCCAGCAGGGTCGGATCCACGGCTTCGATGGCCTGTTCGACGACGCGGCGGAAGGCCTGGCCGTTGCCGGGGAGGTTGTCGCACGGCAGGATGGTGATCGCGCCGGCGTCCGCGGCGCGGCGGGCGAGCAGTCCGGAGACGATCTTCGCGGGAATCGTGTTCAGCGTCTCCACGTTCGGGTCGTCGGCGAGCGCCTTGAGGTCGGCGGCGACGAGCTCGTTGGCGGTGTCCAGATCGCCGTTGTGGTCGCGCATGTAGCCGGCTTCGGTCACGGTGGAGGTGACGATGGCAATGCTCGGGTCGGCGAAGCGGTGGCGCAGGGCGGCCACGTCGCCTCCCGCGTGGACGGAGGACAGCGAGGAGATGACTTCGAACGAGTCGCCTTCGGGTGCCGAGGTGATGAGCGTGTACACGTCTCCCTGCGGGTCGAGGTTGTCGACCATGCGGCGGCTGCGTCCGGTGAACGCGGCGATGCCCCATTCGTCGGCGTCCGGCGCGTGTTCGGTGTACCACGCCTGGTGGGCGCGGGTGAAGTTGCCGACGCCCAGATGGATGATGCGTTCGGGGGCGGCCGGACGACCGTGTTCGGCGCGGGTCAGACGCGGTTTCGCGGTGAAATCGGTCATGGTTCCTTTCCTTTGCTGCTTGTATTGCGATTGGTGGTGAGGTTGCGTTGGACGCGGTGTCCGTCGCGTCAGTCGAGTTTGAACACCTTGCGCGGCTGGTCGCGCACGGCAGCGCGCACGATGTCGCGTCCTTCGTCGAGGCTCAGGCGGTGGTCGGCGACGAGGCCGGCGACGAAGCGCGCGGTCAGGCGGCGGTTCATGTCGTGGCGGGACGGGATGGAGCACAGGGCGCGCGTGTCGTCGATGAATCCGGACAGTTTGGTGAAGCCGGCGGCGACCACCGTGGATTGGAAGTAGTGCAGGATCGGTTCCGGGGCGTCGATGAACCACCAAGGGGCTCCGACGTACAACGCCGGGTAGAAGCCGGCGAGGGGGCCGAGGGAACGCGAGTATTCGGTCTCGTCCATCGTGAACGCCACGAAGTGGAAGCCCGGGTTGTTCCCGTATTCGTTGAGCAGCGGCCGCAGGCCGGCGGCGAAGTCCACCCTGTCGGGGATGTCGGCACCGGTGTCGGGACCGTATTCGACGAAGTTGCGGTGGTCGTAGTTGCGGTACACGGCCGGGTGGATGGTCATGACCAGGCCGTCGTCCTGGGCAAGCCGCGCCTGATCGTTGACGAAGTGGCGGCGCAGACGGGTGGCGTCGTCCGGGTCGATGGATCCCTTGAGCGCCTTGGCGTAGAGCGTGCGCGCCTCCTCCTCAGTGAGCCGCGCGGTGCCGGCGTCGGCGTGGGAGTGGTCGGAGGCGACGGCGCCATGCTCCTTGAAGTAGAGGCGGCGGCGGCGCATCGCCTCGTAGAACCCTTCGTACGTGGAGGTGTCCACATCGGCGGCGGCGCCCAGCGCGGCGGCCAGTTCCGGCCAATCGGCACGAGCCGCTTCGAGGTATTTGTCGGGGCGGAAGCAGGGGGCCACGCGGGCCGGGAAGTCCTCGTCGGCGTTGACCTTGTCGTGGAGGGCGAGGTCGTCGACCGGATCGTCGGTGGTGGAGATGAACTCGATGTTGAAGCGCTTGGCGAGTTCGCGCGTGGTGAATTCATCGGAGGCGAGCAGTTCGGCGAGTTCGTCGTAGATGCGGTCTGCGGTGTCCGGACCGAACTTCTCGTCGATGCCGAACACGCGCTGCAGCGCATCCTCGAACCAGTAGCGCATCGGGGTGCCGGCGAAGGCGTTCCAGTGTTCGCCGAGCAGGAGGAACGCCTTCCTGGCTTCGTCGTCCGTGTAGTCGGTGCGGTTGACGCCGAGCGCGGACAGCGGCACGCCCTGCGAGTGCAGCACGCGGGTCACGTAGTGGTCGGGCGTGATGAACAGGCTGGTGGGGTTGTCGAAATGCAGGTCCTGCGCGAACCATGACACCGGCACGTGGCCGTGGGGCGAGATGATCGGCAGGTCGCGGACCTCCTCGTAGAGATCCTTGGCGATGCCTTCGATGTCGTGGTTCCCGGAAAGCAGACGTCCGTCGTCCAGAATGAACTTCTTCATTGTTTCCATGCCTTTGATTATGGGCTTCACCGTCCGTCGGGAGGCGGTGTTGCCATGCGTTGCCGTTGTTGCCGTCCGTTGCCGTCTTTAGAGTCTCGCCGCGATGGCTTCGGCCATGAGACGGTATTCGGATTCCGCCAGGTACACACGCCGCGGGTTCATCCGGAACACGCTCCCCCATTCGAAATCGTCGTCCGCGTACTTGGGAACCAAATGGAAGTGGAGATGGTGGCCGCCGTCGCCGTAGGCGCCGTAGTTGATCTTGTCCGGCCGGAAGATGTCGTGCAGGACGCGCGCCACATGGTTCACGTCGGCGATGAACGCGTTCCTCTCCTCGTCGTCGAGGTCGACGATTTCGGATACGTGGTGCTTCGAGGCGACGATGACGCGTCCCCTGTGGCTCTGCTCCTTGAACAGCACGACCTTGGACGCGGGCAGTTCGGCGATCCTGATGCCGAACGCGTCGAGAGCCTCCCCCTCGTCGCAATACGCGCATGCGTCAGGAGTCTTCTGGTTGGCCATGATTCCTCCTTGAAATCGTTCGGGCCGTTGGTTGATGCCTTCCATGGAACGCCTTCCGAGGCACTCGCGCCGCCCGTTGCCGTCGTTTGCCAAGACCGGAGGCAGGACGGTCGGCACGGCGATAGAATCGTCCTCGTAGACGACACCGGGGCCGGCCGTTCCGGTGCCCGCAGCGACCGACCCACCCGGAAAGGAAGATCGTCATGGATGGCGAGCGGAAGACGAGCAGCGGCAAGGTGACCATCAGGGACGTCGCGCGTGCGGCCGGGGTCAACCCTTCCACCGTCTCCCGTGCATTCGCCCGCCCCGGCCGTGTGAACGTGGATACGGCGAAGCGGATCTTCGCCGTCGCCGACGAACTCGGCTACCGGTCCGAAACGGTGCACTCGTATCCGGTCTCCGGCGACGGGCGGCATCTCAACGGGCTGATCGCGTTCGTCGTGGCCGATCTCGCCAACCCGATATACGCCGAACTGGTCAAAAGCGCGCAGCATCAGTGCCTGCGCAAGGGTTTCGGCCTTCTGGTCATCGATTCGGAGGAGAGCGGCGCCCTGGAGCAGAACGCACTGCGACAGACCAACGTGCATATCGACGGCATCATCCTCGCCTCGTCACGGCTGTCCGATTCCGCCGTGCGCAAGATGGCGGAGACGAAACCCGTCGTCACCATCAACCGTTCGGTGCGCGGCGTGCAGTCGGTGATCGCCGACACGCATGAGGGCATCGCCCAGGCAGTGCGACATCTGGACGAGCTGGGGCACGCGTCGATCACGTATCTGTCCGGCCCCGCGGCCTCATGGCAGGACGGCGTCCGCTGGAGGGCGCTCACCGCGGCATGCGAGGCGCGCCACATCCGCCTGCGCCGCATCATGTGCCCCAATCCCACGTTCTCCGGCGGATACCGTTGCTATGACACGTACGCCAAGAACCCCACCACGGCGGTCATCGGATACAACGACCTCGAGGCGATCGGCTTCATCGCCGCGTTGAAGGCGCATCAGGTAGCCGTCCCCCAGCAGGTCTCGGTGATCGGCATCGACGACACCCCCATCAGTGCGCTGACCACGCCGGCCCTGACCACCATCCGGATGCCCCGCCGGCAGATGGGCGAAGCCGCCGTCCAGGAGCTTATCTCGCGCCTTCTGCACACCGCGCACGACCACACGATGGTGCCGATCCGCTTCGAGACGACACTGGTGAACCGCACCAGCACCGCCGAGGCCGATCGGCTCACGGCCTACGCGTCGTGATGCCGGCAGGCGTGCACCATTCGCGCGGACGTGCCCTCAGACGATGGTCCCCTCCCCCACGCAGGCGGGAAAGGGGACCATCGTGTTCGCATGAATACGCGGACGGATGCGTGACGGATCGTCAGCGTTCGACGGGCCACGCCTCGTCGTACGGGGTGCCGCTGAGCTGTTCGACGATCGTGCGGGTCCTCGCGTCGGCGTCGGCCTTGCTGCCGCCGTTCTTGAGGCGTTCGAGCTCGTTGCGCACGATCTCGTGGTTCGCGGGATTGACCTTGAACGTCAGCGCGACGAGCAGGGCGAGCATGATCAGCGTGCCGGTGAACAGCATGAGCACCAGCGCGATGGCCATCCGCACGCCCGGGGTCTGGGTCTGCGCGCCGTGCACGAATCCGGAGCGGTCGAGAATCCAGCCGGTGGCGATGGAGGCGACGGCCACGGTGGTCTTGCGGCAGAAGGTCATGACCGCGGCGAACTCGCCGGCGCGATTGCGTCCGGTCACCAGCTCGTCGATGTCCGGGATGAACGGGAACACGTTCCATGGCGTGAATTCGAGCGTGGCGCGTCCGATCTGGTAGAGCAGCGAGACGACGAACAGCCATGCGATCAGATGCGAGGGTTTGAAAACGAACAGGCAGAAGTAGGCGACCAGCATGACGAGCATGAGCCCGTATCCGGACACGTACAGGAACTTCGGACCGCGCTTGATCATGAGATAGCCGGCGACGAACGTCACCGGCAGTCCGACGATGGACAGCGACAGCATGTTCGCCGCGACCGTGGCCGTAAGCCCGAGACAGAACGTGCAGAAGTAGGCGAACACCGTGTTGAACGTGTCCTTGCCCGTGAACGACAGCAGGTAGATCGCCAGATGCTTGCGGAAGCTGCGGTTCTTCAGCGTGGTCGCATACTCCTTGACGATCTCCAGCGGGGAGACCTTCTCCTCGGTGACCTTCGACTCCTGGCGCAGGACCTCCTCGACCGGCAGCTCCCACGTGGTCATCGTCGTCACGAAGAAGCACACGAAGAAGATGACGGCGAAGATGGCGCCGTTGATGAGGAACGGGATCGGGGAGTCCTGGCCGAGGATGCGGAACAGCTGGCCGGGGATGAACGTGGCGAGGAACGTGGCGCCGGCGGAGATGAACATGCGGGAGCCGGAGAGCTTCGTGCGTTCCGTGTAGTCCTTGGTCATCTCGGTGGGCAGCGTCTCGTACGGGATCATGATGGCGCTGGAAATCACCTCGAAGGCCATGTAGGTGGCCAGATAATACCAGAAGTCCATGCCGCCGATCCACAGGGTCACGTAGCTCAGCAGCAGCGGGGAACCGATCAGCATGAAGAAGTGCCGGCGGCCGAAGCGCCTGCCGAGCCGCGTCTTGTGGAAGTGGTCGGTCAGCGAGCCCATCATCAGCGTGGTGAACGCGTCCACCACGCGCGAGACGCCGACGATGAGTCCGCCCTGGGTGGCGGTCAGGCCGCAGTACTGCGTGTAGAAGAACATCATCCACGCGCCGATGATCGTCATCGATCCGCCGCCGACGAAATCGGTGATGCCGTAGCAGATGCCCCTGCCGAGGGTGATTCTGCGGGGTCGGTAGAACCGGCTCACCTTCTTGTTGTCAGACACGTCAGTCTCCTCCTTTGGATCGTGTGTCCATACGGTCGGGGCGTGCGCCCATCATACGGCGATGCGCGCACGCCCCTGCGTCGTCACCGCGGCTCAGTTCTCCGTGAGCACGGCGCTGCGGGATTTCTCGGTGTTGATCATGACCACGCCTGCGAGGAACGACACCAGGATGATGCCGAAGAAGCCCCACGCGGTGACGCCGATGTTCTCCGGCGCGACGAGCGTCGGGGTGACGATGGCGAACAGGGCGCAGCAGATTCGGGAGAAGCCGTTGAGGAAGCCCTGGATGGAGGCGCGGACCTGGGACGGGAAGGCGTTCTGGGTCCACAGCTTGTACATCGCCTCGCCCGCGAAGGAGTTGAAGATGTTGAACAGCGCGAGGCCGGCGACGATGAACCACAGGGAGCCGTTGCCCATGCCGATGCCGATGGCCATGACGGCCATGGCGACGACCTGCATGGCGCCGCCGAGGAAGAACAGCGGCTTGCGCAGATGGCTTGCGGAGATGCCGGTGAACACGGCCGACATGATGGTGGCGACGGTGAGCAGGACCAGGCCGATGCCGGTGGCGAAGGTCTGGCGGTGCGCCTCGTCCGGGATGTTCACGGCCAGCAGGTAGGTCTGGAACTGGCCCCACGTGTTGGCCAGCAGGTTCCATGCGACATAGTAGACGCCGATGCCGATGAAGGAGAACAGGAAGACCTTGCTGTTCTTGCCGAACAGGACGGAGCTCACGCTCACCTTGACGGTTTCGCTCTCGCCTTCCGCCTTGGCGGAGGCGAGTTCACGGGCCGCGGCCTCGGCGTGGATCTCGGCCAGGGACTTGCTGAACGTGCGCCACAGTGCGGAGATCAGGGCGATGACCGTCAGGAAGACGAAGACCACGCGCGCGGAGACGATACCCGTGGTGGACAGGAAGAACGTCACCAGATAGGAGATGAACTGGCCGAAGTGCCAGTAGATCTGGTGGCTGGAGACCAGTTTGTTCGAGATGCCCTCGTTCGGAGCGTCGGTGGACATGATGGACAGCGACACCGGCAGTTCGGTGCCGGAGGTCAGGCCCAGGATGGCGGCCGCGACGAGCAGCGACGGGTAGTTCGGGGTGAACGCCATGATCAGGGTGCCGATGGCGTAGATGAAGTTCACGTAGTTGTATACGCGCACACGTCCGATGGCGTCGGCGATGCGGCCGCCGAACAGCGAACCGAAGCCGATGCAGAACGTCATCACGCTGGACACCACGCCCACCTGCACCGGGCTCAATCCCAGATAATCCTTGATGACGGTGATGGTGGCGCTCAGACCGACGATGCAGCCGGAGCCCAGGATGCCGCCCAGACCGCTGGCGATCTGCAGCCCCTTGTACTTACCGAGTTTCGTGGATTCGCTCATGCGAATGCTCTCCTTGCCTGTTTGTTGTCCTGGCACGCGACCTTGCGACTGATCGGCGATAGAATCCTCGTCGAAAGCCCATGTCGATGATGTCGTCCAAACCATCCACGCAGATGGGTTGAATTGCCCTTCAGTCTAAGGTCGCGCCGTTGGACCGGCAAACCGCCATGGTCCGCTTCCCCCTCTCCGGGCCGTGGCGGACGCGTCGCCGGCACCACAGGAACCCAACGGGGAGAACGCTTCCAAACACACATTGCCGATGTTCGCTTGGATGGGGCAAACTTTGGCAACGGCCGGACGGGCCCACGCTCGACCGGGCCGGAGGGAACGGAATGGACGGCAATGACGGCAACGGCAAATCTTGGCAATCACGGCGGTCCACGACGTTCGCCGGCATAATGGGGACCACGCATCCATATGGCATCAAGCGGCAAAGGAGCTTCCATGAATGTAGCAATCAGACCGACTTCGGGCACGCCGACGTTCCAGGCGGCGTCCAACGATGAAGGCGACGGTCTGTACCGCCCGCACGAACTGTTGACCGCGCTGCGCGACGAGCCGATCGGCATCGCACAGACGCGTCCGCGCCTGTGGTGGCAGGTGCCGGTCGTCCCCGGCGTGGGCGGTGACCAGCTGTCCTACCAGATCCAGCTGTCCCGCTCCCCCGAGGGGTTCGCCGACGGGGCGCCGATCCAGAGCACGCCCGAGATCAGGTCGTCGCAGAGCACCGCCGTGCCGTGGCCGTTCGAACGGCTCACCTCCCGCCAGATCGCCTTCTGGCGCGTACGCGTGCGCATCGGCCGACCGGGCGGCGATTCCGTGCTCACCGGCTGGAGCGAACCGGCCAAAGTCGTCGTCGGGCCATTGGGACCGCGCGACTGGGACGGCGCCACCGGCATCTGGACCGAAGGCGGTGCCTACGTGCGACCGGCCGATCCGGGCCCGGCGCTCTGCATGAACGGCACCTTCTCCGCCCGGTTCAAGGTGACCGGCAAATCCGCCGGCGTGTTCTTCCGCATCTCCGTGGACTGCCAGGACGGCTACCTGTGGCGTTTCTACGCCGACGAACGCAAACTGGCCAAGGTGCATATGCGCAACGGCCATGAGAATCCGATCGCAACGGTCGATCTGCCCGACGGCATCGATCTGCACGACTACGTGGACCTGTCGATCAACGTCGACGGTAACCACGCGGGCACGTTCATCAACGACATCCCCGTCGATTCGGATGACGACATCGCCTTCGATGGACCATCCTACGGGTTCAAGACGGTCGCCGGCGAATCCCTCGCCGTGAAGAACGCGACGATCGTCCCCCTCAACGAGACCGAGCCGGTGTTCCAGGCCTCGTATGACGACGATTCCGTGGTGCCGCCGTACGCGCACGTGGCCGACGGTGCCATGGCCATCGACGAAAACGCGTTCGGGCTGCTGGGCGACGTGCTTCCCGGCGACTACTGGGCGTTGCTCCGCCACGACTTCGACCTGCCCGACGGACAAATCACCGGCGCATACCTGTACGCCACCGGCCGTTCCCCGTTCGGCGCGCGCCAGCACGTGTACCGCGTGTGGGTGAACGACGCATACGCGGGCCAGGGACCGACGCGCGACATCGGCCGACGCGCCTACGAGACCCACGACGTAACACCGCTGCTCAGGGCCGGCGCGACCAACACCATCGCCTTCCAGGCATGGACGCAGACCGGCGGACGCGTGCAGGCCCTGCTCGACGTGCACTACGCCGACGGTCACGTCGAAACGATCGTCACAGGTCCCGAATGGCAGGGGCGTCCGGGGCTCGACTGGTTGCCCTGGTCCGGCGACATGAACGTGAAGGTCAACTATTTCGTGGCACCGCGCGAGGATATCGACGCACGCCACGAGCCGCTCGGCTGGAAGGCCCCGCATTACGCGGGCGTCGACTTCCACCCGGTCGCACTTCGCGGCGTGATCGACAACCTGCATGCCGACGACTCCGCCGGCATCGGCCGTATCGAATACCATCCCACGGCCATCACGAAGCTCGGCCCAGGACGTTGGCTGTTCGACGCGGGCGTGGAACGCGTCTACTCGGTGCGCGCCGATCTCGTCGTGCCGCGCAGCCTGTCCGGCACCGAACTGACACTGCGCATGGGCGAGGAGCTCAACGAGAACGGATCGGCGAGATACGAACTGCGCAGCGGCATCCGCTACGAGGACACCTGGACGCTGCGCGAAGGCGCCCAGACCCTGGAGCACTGGGGGTACCGCTGCTTCCGCTATCTGGAGATCGATACCGTCGAGGACCTCGACCTGTCCGACGCGATCACCTTCCTCAACGACGTGGTGCCCGAACCTGCGCAGGTCGGTTCGTTCGAATCGTCCGACGACGTGCTCGACGAGGTGTGGAGGCTGTGCGCCAACAGCATGATCGAGAACCGCAACGACCTTTACATGGACACTCCGACGCGCGAACGCATGCCGTACGAGGGCGATCTGCTCACCCGCGGACGCGGCGAGGTCGTGTACTCGCACTCCTACGATCTGCTGCGCAAGACCTGCCGCTATATCGTGCGCATCCCCGGCAAGTTCACCGAATACAAGTTCATGCCGATCCAGATGGCATACGAGGAGTACCTGGAGACCGGCGACGCCGACGCGCTTGCCGAGGACTGGGCCCTGTACGAGCGCGAGCAGGGACTGCGCTGGCTGAACAAGGACGGTCTCATCGAAAAGGACCGCAAGACCCCGCTCAACGACGACATCATCGACTGGCCGCAGCCGAAGGAGATCGACGGGTTCGAGTTCACCCGCGTGAACACCGTCGTCAACGCGTGGCAGTATGCGGCGCTCGACTACCTGTCGAAGGCCGCGGAGGTGTCCGGGCGCCATGACGACGCCCGCAGCTTCCGTCGGCTGGCCGAACGCATGCGCGATTCGATGAACCGCCAGATATTCGACGAACGGCTCGGCGCCTATCACGACGGCCGTGACACCGACCATACGGCCACCCATTCGACCATGTACTCCGCGGCGCTCGGCGTGCCGGAGGAGAACCAGATGAAGCGCATCGGCGAATGGCTGGTCTCGGATGGACGCCTCGACTGGGTGCCGGTCAGCTGCAACGCCGTGGCGTGGTTCCTTGAAGCCCTGTACCGCACCGGCCAGGACCAGGCCGCGCTCGAGATCATGCGCTCGCACAGCGAAACCTCCTGGTGGTCGATGATCCACCGTTGGGGCGCCACGCAGACGATGGAGGCGTGGAGCCCGGACATCAAGCCGAACACCACGTTCTCCCACCCGTGGGGCGCCAGCCCCATCGTGGCGATCGCGCGCTGGCTGCTCGGTGTGAAACTCGTCGAAGCCGGGGCCTCGGAGATTCTCGTCGAACCGCATCCCGCCGATCTCAGGCACGCCAAGGGCGACGTCATCACCGTGCGCGGCCCGGTGTCCGTGGACATCGAGCAGGTCGAGGACCGCACCTCGTTGAAGGTGACGATGCCGGGCAATACGAGCGGCATACTGCGCTGGCCGCTCAGGGGAGCCAAGCTCGCCGACGTGACCGTCTCCTACCCCGATGGCGGCGACGGATCGACCGCCAAGAAGAAGGGGG
This sequence comes from Bifidobacterium platyrrhinorum, assembly GCF_010667645.1. Classification (GTDB taxonomy): domain Bacteria; phylum Actinomycetota; class Actinomycetes; order Actinomycetales; family Bifidobacteriaceae; genus Bifidobacterium; species Bifidobacterium platyrrhinorum. The sequence goes on along the minus strand of NZ_WHZV01000001.1, from coordinate 365,207 downwards.
ACGTGCTTGAGGTGCCGTTGACCGCCGGCACGACGTCCGTCATCGTTCGGTGACGTCCCACCCTATGGCCATGTGACTTACCACGGCCCGAATCCTTTGCCCCATGCCCCTCCGCTCCTCGTCAGGCGGAGGGGTTTCCACATTCCGGCCGTTTTCGCACAAGCCTGCGACAGACGTGTTTTTTCGTACGTGAATCCAGGCTAAAACGCAAGAGAGTCGCGCGGAACGGATGTCCGCGCGACTCTCGTATGCGAAGCGGTGGCCCGGCGCATGAAGATCGCGCCGAGGGAGGCTCAGGCCTTGGCCTGGGCGGTGGCGATCCACTTGTCGAGCAGGGCCGCGGCCTTGCCGGAGTCCACGGTCTTCTCGGCGATCGCATACGCCTCGCGGAAGCGCTCGGCCAGCGTGCCGTCGGAGACCAGATGGCCGTCGGCGACGATGGCGGAGGCGGCGTTGAGCAGCGCGGTGGTGCGGGCGGGCACGTCCTTGCCGGCGAGGAAGTCGCGGAACGCCCGGGCGTTGATCTCGGGCTCGCCGCCCTTGAGTTCGGCGACGTCGATCTTCTCCAAGCCCAGTTCCACGGTCGGGTCGAATTCGGTTTCGGTGACCTTGCCGTCGCGGATCTCCCACACGGAGACCGGGCCGGTGGGCGCAAGCTCGTCAAGGCCCTCGTGGGAGGTGTACACCATGCCGGACTGGCCGTTGGCGGCGTACACGGCGGCCATGATCGGGCTCACCTCGCGCTTGGCGCAGCCGATGGCCACATGGGCGGGCTTGGCCGGGTTGGTCAGGGGTCCGAGCACGTTGAACACGCACGGGATGCCCAGCGCGGCGCGGATCGGGCCGACGAAGCGCATGGCCGGGTGGAAGGTGCGGGCGAACGCGAAGGTGATGCCCACCTCGTCGCCGATCTCCCCCACCGCTTCGGGGCTGAGTCCCAACGGCAGTCCAAGCGCCTCGAGCACGTCCGCGGCGCCGCACTTCGAGGAGGCGGCGCGGTTGCCGTGCTTGACGATCTTCACGCCGGCCGCCGCGGCCACGACGGAGCCCATCGTCGACAGGTTCACGGTGGCGAAGCCGTCGCCGCCGGTGCCGACGATGTCGGTGGTCTCGCCGGAGACATTCAGCGGCACCGCGTGCGACACCATGGCCTTGGCGGCGCCCGACACCTCCTCCGGGGTGAGTCCCAACTGCTGCTGCATGGCAAGGGCCGCCCCCACGGCGGCCGGTTCGGCATTGCCCTTCATCAGGTCATCGACGAACCATTCGGATTCCCCGGCGCTCAGATGGTCTCCCCCGACCAGCTTGGTGAGAATCGACTTCCATGTGATCTCGGCCATTGTCCCTCCTTGGCGCATACGGCGCCCGATTCATCAGTAACGCCGCTCATTGTAGTTGCCTTGGATTTCCTCTCGCCGGAACTTCCATATTGCAGAACCGTCCGGTATCGGACGGAAAACCCCGGGCGCGGCCGGCGTCGCTCCACGTACGCGAAAGGCTCCCCTCGATTCGGAGGGGAGCCTTTCGCGTCATTCAACCGTCGCGGCGCCGAAGGACCGTGGCGTCACGCTCACTTCTCGTTCTGGCCGTGGCACATCTTGTACTTGCGGCCCGAACCGCACGGGCACGGGGCGTTGCGGCCGGTGCCCGGGAAGGTGCGGCCGTCGGCCCACGGGGTCTTGAGCTCCTCGTTCTTCGGGCGCTTGTTGGCCGGGACCTTGCCTTCGGCGTGGCTGATCGGGGCGGGGCCGGAGATGGCGGACGTGGTCTCGCCGGCCTCGGACGCCTTCGCCGCCTCGGCGATGGCCTCCTTCTCGTCCTCGTCCTGCTCGGATTCCTCCTCGACCTCGCCTTCGGCGGCCTCGGTCTCGGATTCGCCGTCCTCGTCCGGGCCGGCGGCGCTGATGCCGAGCTCGGTTTCGGTGGCGTCCACGGCCGCGTCCTCGTCGGATTCGGTGGTGGTGTCCTCGGTGCGGGCGACCTGCTGGATGTCCACGTGGAAGAGCAGCTGGACGGACTCCTCCTTGATCGCCTCGATCATGGAGTTGTACATCTGGTAGCCCTCGCGCTGGTATTCGACCAGCGGATCGCGCTGGCCCATGCCGCGCAGGCCGATGCCGTCCTTGAGGTAGTCCATCTCGTACAGGTGCTCACGCCACTTGCGGTCGAGCACCGCGAGCACGACGCGGCGTTCGAGCTGGCGCAGGCCCTCCTCGCCGAGCAGGTCCTCGAATTCGGCGTACTTGGCCTTGGCGTCGGCGACGATCACGTCGCGCACCGCCTCGACGGCCTTCTCGCCCTTCTTGCCTTCGGCGGCCTTCCTGACCTCGTCGACGGTCACGTCGGTGGGGATGACGGTGTTGAGCGCCTTGAACAGGCCCTCCCAGTCCCAGTCCTTCGGCTTCTCGGAGCCGTTGTTGGCGCCCTTGACGTAGCTTTCGACGGTGTCGGAGATGAAGCGCAGGATGTCGTCGTGGATGTCTTCGCCCTTGAGCACCGCCTGGCGCTCGGCGTAGATGACGGTGCGCTGCTTGTTCATCACGTCGTCGTACTTGAGCACGTTCTTGCGGATCTCGAAGTTCTGCGACTCACGCGCCTTCTGCGCGGTGCGCACGCCCTTGGAGACGCTCTTGGCGTGGATCGGCTCGCCCTCCGGCATGCCCTTGGCCATGACGCGGGCCACGAGCTGCGTGTTGAACAGGCGCATGAGGTCGTCCTCGAGGGACAGGTAGAAGCGGGACTCGCCCGGATCGCCCTGACGGCCGGAACGGCCGCGCAGCTGGTTGTCGATGCGGCGGGACTCATGGCGTTCGGTGCCGAGCACGTACAGGCCGCCGAGCTTCTTGACCTCCTCGTGCTCGTCCTTGACCTGGGCCTTGACCTCGGCGAGGGTGCCCGGCCAGCGCTTCTCGTACTCCTCCGGGGTGTCCTCCGGGGAGTAGCCCTCGGACTTGAGCTTGGCGTCGGCGAGGAACTCGACGTTGCCGCCGAGCATGATGTCCGTACCACGGCCGGCCATGTTGGTGGCCACGGTCACGGCGCCCTTGCGGCCGGCGACCGCGACGACCGCGGCCTCCTTCTCGTGCTGCTTCGCGTTGAGCACCTGATGCGGGATCTTGGCCACGTCGAGCAGCGTGGAGACGACCTCCGAGCTTTCGACGGACGCGGTGCCGAGCAGCACCGGCTGGCCCTTGGCGTGGCGGGCGGCCACGTCCTTGACGATGGCGGCGAGCTTCTCCTTCTTGGTGCGGAAGATGAAGTCGTCCTGGTCCTTGCGGATCATCGGGCGGTTGGTCGGGATCGGCAGCACGCCCAGCTTGTAGGTGCTCATGAACTCGGCCGCCTCGGTCTCGGCGGTGCCGGTCATGCCCGCGAGCTTGTCGTACATGCGGAAGTAGTTCTGCAGGGTGATGGTCGCGAAGGTCTGGTTCTCGGCCTTGACCTCCACGCCCTCCTTGGCCTCGATGGCCTGGTGCAGGCCCTCGTTGTAGCGGCGGCCCGGCAGGATGCGGCCCGTGTGCTCGTCGACGATGAGCACCTCGCCGTGGGTGACCACGTAGTCGCGGTCGCGCAGGAACAGCTCCTTGGCCTTGATGGCGTTGTTGAGGTAGCCGATGAGCGCGGTGTTCGCCGGCTCGTACAGGTTGTCGATGCCGAGGAAGTCCTCGACCTTGGTGATGCCCGGGTCCTTGATGCCGACGACCTTCTTCTTCTCGTCGACCTCGTAGTCCTCGTCGCGGGTGAGCTTGAGGACCAGCTTGGCGAAGGTGCGGTACCAGCGGGTCACGTCGCCTTCGGCGGGGCCGGAGATGATGAGCGGCGTGCGGGCCTCGTCGATGAGGATGGAGTCGACCTCGTCGACGATGGCGTAGTGGTGGCCGCGCTGCACGAGCTCGCTCTTCTCCCAGGCCATGTTGTCGCGCAGGTAGTCGAAGCCGAACTCGTTGTTCGTGCCGTAGGTGATGTCGGCGTTGTACTGCTTGCGGCGCTCCGGCGGCTTCTGGTCGGTGATGATGCAGCCGACGTTCATGCCCAGGAAGCGGTAGATGCGGCCCATGAGCTCGCTCTGGTAGCTGGCGAGGTAGTCGTTGACGGTGACGACGTGCACGCCCTTGCCCTCGAGCGCGTTGAGGTAGCTCGGCAGGGTGGCGACCAGGGTCTTGCCTTCGCCGGTCTTCATCTCGGCGATGTTGCCCCAGTGCAGGGCCGCGCCGCCCATGAGCTGCACGTCGAAGTGGCGCTGGCCGAGGGTGCGCTTGGAGACCTCGCGCACGGTGGCGAACGCCTCGGGCATGATGTCGTCGAGCTTCCTGCCGTTGTCCAGCTGCTGCTTGAACTTCGGGGTCTGCGCCTTGAGCTCCTCGTCGGAAAGCGCCGAGATCTCGTCCTCGAGCGCGTTCACGGCCTTCGCCACGTTCTCGAGTCGCTTGATCTGTCGGCCTTCGCCCATGCGCAGGGCCTTGTCAACGATATCTACCACTGTTCGCTCCTGTGTCGTTCGTTCCTGTCGCGCGGGCCGCCGCATGGCGCCCCCGCGAGACACACTGCCGATTATCTTACGCGACCTCGCCGACGCTGCCGCGTATTTCTCAGAAAAAACAGGGGACGCCGTCCCTCCATGAGACGCCCTCCACCCCCCTATGCTCCCCCACGCGGCCGAGCGGCCGGAGCGGCGGCTCGGGAACGCATGATGGGGCCCGCGCCTTGCACGGGCGCGGGCCCCATCATGATGCGTTGCGTGCGTCGTGCGGCCATCGGGCCGACCGCACGTCCGTCACTCGGCGGACTTCACGTTCTCCGGCGTATCGATCTCGAACACGCCGTAGCTCCAACCGTGGCGGTGGTAGACGACGGACGGGCGACCGGTCTCCTTGTTGACGAACAGGAAGAAGTCGTGTCCGATGAGCTCCATCTCGTACAGCGCCTCATCGATGCTCATCGGCTCGGCGATGTGCAGCTTGCGGCGGATCACGATCGGCGTGTCACCGACCTGGACCTCGACGGACTCGCCCGGGCCGAGATCGGACGCCACGGCCGCGGCCGGGCTGTTGTTCGGCTCCTCCTCCGGAGCCTCCTCCTCCACGGCCGGCTCGACGACGCCCATGTCCACCGGGACCGGGTTCGTGTAGCCGCGGCGGTGGTCCTTGCGGCGGTCGCGGGTGCGGCGCAGACGCAGGGTCAGCTTGTCCATGGCCAGATCGAGCGCGCTGAACTCGTCCGCGCTCGAGGCCTCGGCGCGCACCACGGTGCGGCCGGCGATGATGGTGATCTCCACGCGCTTGGCGGTGTCCGCCTGGCGCGGGTTGCCTTCGTGCGACAGCACCACCTGGGCGCGCTGCGCATCGGGCGCGATAGCGGTCACACGATTCATCTTGTTCTCTACGACATCACGGAACCTGGGCTTGACCTGCGTGTGACGTCCGGTAACGACGATTTCCATGTGGACCTCCCTTGACTCAAGCGGTTGCCCGCTATTTGCGTGCCGGCCGGCGTCTTCACCGTCCGGGTACGACTCATTGTAGACGAACCGTGCGTGAACGGTCGGAGAACGCGCGGAAAGTTTGCGTCGTGTCCCATGAAATATCGCCGCATGACGCCGGGGACCGCGCCACGGGCGCATGCCGAGCCCACATGCGCCGCGGGCGACGTCCGCCATGCACGGGAACGCCGTCGTCCCGCGGTCGTGTATAGTGGTGCGGCTGAGACCCCTTGATGGCCGCGGTCACGATCTTCATTGGGAGTGGCTGAGGAACTTCCGGGCTCCGCAGAGCACGATGGCGGATAACGTCCGCCCAGGGCGACCTGAGAGATAGCGCAGCAGAGAACAGACCGCCCGTCCACGACGGGTAAGGGTGAAACGGCGGTGTAAGAGACCACCGGGCCCCTGGTAACAGCGGGCCGCATGGCAAGCCTCATCGGGAGCAAGGCCAAGCAGATGGCGGTAAGGGCTGCTCGCCCGTGCCATCGGGTAGGCTGCTAGAGCCTGGCGGCGACGTCAGGTCGAGATGGATGGCCATCCGTGCCGCGCGTTCGCGCACGGCATGACAGAACCCGGGGTATAAGGGGTCTCACCTCATCCCCTTCGTCTCTTGTTCCTTTTCCGTCCTGTGTGATTGCGACCGGGCCCGCGTCACCGGGCCGCCCAATCGCCGTCCCGGCTCATCGGAACAGTTCGTCCGCGACGCGACGCAGCGTTTCGGGATCGTGGCCTTTGCGGCCGCCCGCGGCCCAGAACCGGCGCATGCGGACCTGCCTGTCCATGCCGGCCGTTCTGCGCGCCGTCCGGCGCCCCAGTTCCCATGCGGACTCCTCGAAGACGCCGTCGGCTTCCGCCCGGGCCGCCGTCTCCTCGGCCAGCGCCCGCGCCACGCCCTTGCGCGTCAGTTCCATCACCGTGCCGCGCCGGCCCATCATGCGTTCCGCGCAATATCGCACGGCGGATTCGGCGTAGGCGCGGTCGTCGATGAGATCGACGCGGCGCAGCCGCTCGAGGACCTCGTCGACGACCGCCTCGTCGAAGCCTTTGCCGAGCAGGCGGTCGCGCAACGCGCCCGAGGATCGCGGCGCCGCGTCCAGAAGGCGCAGCGCCGCCTCCCGGCAATCGTCCAGATCACCGGCGGAATCCCCGGGAACCGTGTCATCGATGGTTCCGCGGTCGCGGGTCCGCAGCCTGCGGCAAGGCCTTCCGCCCTCATCACCGACGGCGCCCGCCACAACCGTCGATCCGTTGCGATCGGAAGCCCGTCCATCACCGTCCGTTCCGGGGATGATGGGCGAGCGACCCCGCAGGAACGCCTCGGCGTCGATCATGCCTTGGCCTTCTCCGAAGCGCCCGCCCCGGATTTCGCGGCGCGGGAGGCCTTCGCCGACGCACCGTTGGAGGCGGTCGCGGCGACGTCCTCGACGTTCGCGTCCGCCTCGGAGGCGGCCTTGGTGGCCTCGTCCTCGGCGAACTGGTCGGTGGGCTCGATGAGACCGAACTCCGCCTTGACCTTGTTCTCGATCTCCTCGGTGATGGCCGGGTTGTCCTTGAGGAACTGGCGCACCTTCTCGCGCCCCTGGCCAAGCTGGTCGCCGTCGTAGGTGAACCAGGACCCGGACTTCTTGACGACCCCCACCTGGATGGCCATGTCGAGCGCCGAGCCTTCACGGGAGATGCCCTCGCCGTACAGCATGTCGAATTCGGCGGACTTGAACGGCGGGGCCATCTTGTTCTTGACCACCTTGACGCGCGTGCGGTTGCCCACGGCCTCCTCGCCGTTCTTGATGGTCTGGATGCGGCGGATGTCGAGACGCACCGAGGAATAGAACTTGAGCGCCTTGCCGCCGGTCGTGGTCTCCGGGCTGCCGAAGAAGACGCCGATCTTCTCGCGCAGCTGGTTGATGAAGATGGCGGTGGTGCCCGCCTGGGCGAGCGCGCCGGTCATCTTGCGCAACGCCTGGCTCATGAGACGGGCCTGCAGGCCCACATGGCTGTCGCCCATCTCGCCTTCGATCTCCGCCTTGGGCACGAGGGCCGCCACGGAATCGACGACGATGACGTCGAGCGCTCCGGAACGGATGAGCATGTCGGCGATCTCCAATGCCTGCTCGCCGTTGTCCGGCTGGGAGACGATGAGCGAATCGGTGTCGACCCCCAGCTTGCGGGCGTACACCGGGTCGAGGGCGTGCTCGGCGTCGATGAACGCGGCCACGCCGCCGGCCTTCTGCGCGTTGGCGACCACGTGCAGCGCCAGCGTGGTCTTGCCGGAGGATTCGGGGCCGTAGATCTCGATGATGCGCCCCTTGGGAAGCCCCCCGATGCCGAGGGCCATGTCCAGCGCGAGGGACCCCGTGGGGATGACCTCGACGTTCTGCTCGGGACGGTCGCCCAGCCTCATCGCCGATCCCTTGCCGAAGCTCTTCTCCACTTGCGCCAGCGCCGTGTCGAGCGCGGCCTTGCGGCGTGGGTCGAGCTCGTGCCCGGAGGCCGGCGCCTGCCGCCCCTTGTCCGCCGCGGCGGTCGTCTTCTGTGCCATGATGTACTCCTTCACGCTTGCGACGGGTTTCGGTCGTCGCGTTCCACGGTACGGGCGCCGGCCCCATGGCGGCAAGCCCGACCGGACCATGTGGTCGGAACTCCCCGCCCGGGCGCGCCGCGACGGGGACCGGACCGGGCCACCGGGCCGCCATCCCAATCGGGAGAACGCCCCGGGCCCCGCACAACGGACATCCCACCCGCGCGAGACGATTCGTTATCGCTGTGGATAACCATAACGCACAGGGCGAACATTTGTTCGAATGTACGACAACGCCCCGGTCGCGCCGTCCATCATCGGCAGGACGGCGCGACCGGGGCATGCAACCGGTCCGCTCAGGCGGCGGGCAACGGCGGGGCGTTATGATCCCTTCCCCACCGTTCGGCGTCCGGAATCCCCATCTGGTCGCACAGCACGTTCCACACGACGCGGGGCTCCTCCCCCGCGTCCAACGCCTCGACCACCGTCATGTTCGCCAGCCGCGGCAGCTGCTGGTCACGCGACAGGGCGCGCCCGTAGCCGCGTCCGAAGACCTCTTCGAGCAGTTGCCAGAATTCTCGTTCCCTCACGACGGTTCAGTGTATGCGGCCAAGGCGACGCGGTCTACTCGCCGACCATGTCCAGCCTGTCGGCGACCATGCGCAGCAGCTGCGCGGTGCTCACGCCCAAAGCCTCGGCGATGGAGCTGAGCAGTTCGGAGCTGGCCTCCTTCTGCCCCCGCTCGACCTCGGAAAGGTAGCCCAGCGACACGCCCGCCTTCTCGCTCACCTCGCGAAGCGTCTTATGGTCGCGTGAACGCAGGTCGCGCAGCACACGGCCGATGGCCTCGCGCAATGTGAGCTCGCCGGAATCGCGCGTCTGCGTCTTGACGGACACGGTCGCACGGGGCGCACGTTCGGCGTTCTCCGCCTCGTCCCACATGCGGCGACGCGCTTCGTCGGCCTCGTCCTTGGCCTTTTTGGCCGCACGGGCCTGAATCACCTGCTGCTGCGCGAACATGACCGCCCGGCGCTGGGCCGGGGTGAGTTCGCGCATGCGCGCGGTGCCGGGGCGGACCATCGCCGCCGCGGGCTTGATCGCGGTCCGCCGTTCGATATCGGTCATCGTCTCCATGATCCCATCCCTTTCGTGCCATCGTTCCCGTAGGTATCTGCAGGAATCAACAACATGACGGGGTGGTTCTATTCCCGGGACGCGTCAGAAAGTTGATGTGAACTGGCTCACGTTTTGCAACAGGCGCAGCACCGTGCGCTCGCGCACCTGCTGACGGGTGCCGTCGAGCCGCAGTTCCACGACGATCGTCCGGCGGCCGTCGCCGTCCACGGCGTCGACGCGCACGGTGCCGATCGGCGTCTCGGCGCCGATCCACGTCTCCCCCGGATCGGGCGCCACGACGGCCGCGGACCTGGGCAGGGAGATGCCGACGTAGACGAGTCCGGCGGGCTTGTCGCCGTCGGGCCCGGGACCGGCCACGCCCGTGGTGGACAGGCCGATCACCGTGTCGCCGTCCTCCGGCTGCGCGTAGAGCCGCGCGGCGAGGACGGCCATCTGGCGGGCGACCTCGGGATGCACCGCCCCTTCACGGGCGAGCAGCGCCCGGTCGACGCCGAGGATGGAGGCCTTGGCCCGGATGTCGTAGGTGACGGCCGAGCCGAGGAACACGTTCGAGGCTCCCGGGATGCGCACGAACGCATCCGCGAGGAGCCCCGCGGTGAGCGATTCCGCGCACGCGATCCTCAGGCCATGCGACTCGCAGGTCTTCAGGATCGCGGCGGCGAAGGTGTCACGCTGCACGGATCAGCGCTTCTTCGAGCCGATGAACGTGTTGTACAGGTACACGCCGCCGGAGTAGAGGCACAGGATGAGCGCCACGTACAGCAGCGCGTAGGTGAGGAAGTAGTAGCCCTGCAGCCACACGGGGGTGGACTGGCCCTCGTCGAAGACCCACAGCGGCAGCAGCAGCATGGCCAGGCCGATGCACTGGAACAGGGTCTTGAGCTTGCCCGGCCAGGCGGCGGCGATCACCTTGCCGCCGGGGCGTTCCATCACGAAGAAGCGCATCACCGTGATGCCGATCTCGCGGATGAGGAACAGCGCGGTGGCCCACCACGGGAATTCGGCGAACACGGAGGCGACGATGAGGGCGCCGCAGGTGAGCAGCTTGTCGGCGATCGGGTCCATGAGCTTGCCGAGCTCGGTCACCTGGTTGTATTTGCGCGCCATCCAGCCGTCGAGCTTATCGGTGGAGGCGGCGATGATGAAGATGATCGCCGCGGCCCAGCGCTTGGCCTCGTCGTCCGCGCCCCAGGCGCCGGCCATGATGTACAGCGCCAGGAACACCACCACCAGGACGATGCGCGAATAGGTGACGAGGTTCGGCGGGGCGTTCCATCCGTCCAGCAGTGACGGCTTCTTGTTTTCTACGATCTGTTCGTCGGTCATGGTCTTCACGTTACCCTCACTGCTCTACCTCGCAAAGGGAACGGCCTGACAGACTTCTGGGAGAATCCGCAGAGGCCGGGCCGTCTTCCGTCTTCCCGTCGCGTCGCGCCCTCGCCTGCGGGACCGTCACGCCTGCGCCGCGCCCGCCGATTGCGGCGCGGGGCCGTCGCCGCGGATGAACGCGAGCACGGCGGGCAGGTCCTGCGGCTGGACGAGCACCTGACGGGCCTTCGACCCCTCCGAGGGACCGACCACGCCACGCGATTCGAGCAGGTCCATGAGACGGCCCGCCTTGGCGAAGCCGACGCGCAGCTTGCGCTGGAGCATCGAGGTGGAACCGAACTGCGTGGTGACGACGAGTTCGGCGGCCTGCAGCAGCACGTCCATGTCGTCGCCGATCTCCTCGTCCGGCTCGGCGCCCTTCTTCTCCGCCTCCTTGGCCATCTGCTCGATGTCCTCGCGGTACTTGGGCTTGCGCTGGGTGCGCACGGATTCCACGGCCTTGCGGATCTCCGATTCGGACACCCACGAGCCCTGCACGCGTCTCGGCTTCGCCTCGCCCATCGGCAGGAACAGGGCGTCGCCCTGGCCGATGAGCGTCTCCGCGCCCGTGGTGTCGAGGATGACGCGCGAGTCGGTGGCCGAGGAGGTGGCGAACGCGAGGCGCGACGGGATGTTCGCCTTGATGAGGCCGGTGACCACGTCGACGGACGGGCGCTGCGTGGCGAGCACCAGGTGCACGCCGGCGGCTCGCGCCAGCTGCGTGATGCGCTGGATCGAGCTTTCCACGTCGTTCTTGGCGACCATCATGAGGTCGGCCATCTCGTCGACGACCACGAGGATGTAGGGGTAGGGCGCGACCTTGCGGTTCGAGCCGGCGGGCGCGTGCACCTGCCCGGCGCGCACCGCCTTGTTGAAGTCCTTGACATGGCGGAAGCCGAAGTACTCGAGGTCGGAATAGCGCGCGTCCATCTCCTTGACCACCCATTCGAGCGCCTGCGCGGCCTTCTTCGGATCGGTGATGATCGGCGTGAGCAGATGCGGGATGCCCGCGTACGCGGACAGCTCCACGCGCTTGGGGTCGACCATGATGAGTCGCACCTGATCGGGCGTGGCGCGCATGATGATCGACGTGAGCATCGAGTTGATGAAGCTCGACTTGCCGGAGCCGGTCGCGCCGGCGACGAGCAGATGCGGCATCTTGGTGAGGTCGGCGGTGACGAACTTGCCCTCCACGTCCTTGCCGATGCCGGTGAGCATCGGGTTCGGGTCGTTCACCGCGCCCGGCGAGCGCAGCACGTCGCCCAGATGCACGATCTCGCGGTCCTCGTTCGGGATCTCGATGCCGATGGCGGACTTGCCGGGGATCGGCGAAAGGATGCGCACGTCCGAGCTGGCCACCGCGTACGCGATGTTGCGCTGCAGGTTGGTGACCTTCTCGACCTTGACGCCGGGGGCGAGCTCGACCTCGTACTGGGTGACCGAGGGGCCGCGCAGGAATCCGACGACCTTCGCATCCACCTTGAACTGCTGGAAGGTGGAGGTCAGGGCGCGGATCACACGATCGTTGGCGGGCGTGCGCGCGGCGTGCGGCTGCCCCTTGACGAGCAGGTTGAGATCGGGCAGGCGGTACGGCGGTTCGGCCGCCTCGGGCGGGGCGCCGGTCGCGGCCGTGCCGTCGGCGACGATCTCGCCGGAATCCGGGTCGACGCTCGGGTCGAGCGGGGACGGGGTCACCTGCACCGCGGGGGTCGCGTCCTGTTCGCCGGTGTCGGTGCCGTACGCGCCGGAGCCCGCACCCATGGCGATGGTCGCCGGCTGTGGTTCGACGTCCGCCGGCGACGGCATGGCGGTCGTGGCGGCGTTCGCGACGGAGGCGATCGGCGCCCACGGGTCCGCACCGGCGGCGGACGATCCGGTCGCGGTCCGGGCCGCGTCCCCGGCCGTTCCGGCGGCCATGTCCGTGACGGCGCCGAACGGTTCCGACACGGCGGGCATGTGCAGCTCGTCCGGGTCGATGACGGCGGTTTCGGCGGCGTCGCCGTGATGCCTGGCGGCCATGCGGAACGGATCGTCGCCGTCGTACCGGTCGAGGGCGCGGCCGTCGTCCTTCCTTGCGCGCGAGAACAGTCGGGTGAGCCAGTTGCCCTTCCGGGGGGTCCGCGTGGCTCCGTCCTCCTCGTCGTCGCCGTCATGCGCGGGCACGCCGTCGGCGAAGGCGAGCGTGTCGTCGCCCACACGCACCTCGTTCGGGAACTGGTCGTCGTCATGCCCGGTTTCACGGGACCGATGCCCGTCGCCTCCCCGCACGCGGTCCGCGACGCGTTCGGCGAGACCGGGCAGGTCGGTGACGTGCAGACCGGAGATGAGCAGCAGGGAGAACAGGGCGACGATCACGAACACCACGATCGCGAACGCACGGGAAAGCCCCCATGCCAGCGGGGATCCGAGTGCGAAGCCGATCAGGCCGCCCGCCCCCTGGATGGCGGCCCAGTCGAAGCCCGGCGTCCCGGCGGCGAGCGCGACGTCGATGATCGAACAGACCGACCACAGCAGCAGGATCCATCCGGTGACGACGCGCGGGTTGTTCGACCCCTTGCCGGAGTTGCGCATCAGGCGGATCGCGACGACGAACAGCAGCACCGGCAGCATGACGCTCATCAGGCCGAACACGCCGGAGGCCACGGCGTGCAGGAACAGGCCGAACGGACCGTGCACGCGGAACCATTCGGACGCGCAGAACAGGACGGCGAGCACGAGCAGGACGAAGCACAGGCCGTCGCGCCGGTAGGCCGGGTCGAACTCCCCCACCCCGGAGACGGACCGGACCATCGAGCCGAGTCCCCGTGGCACGGCGAGCAGCGCCTTCCTCCACCACGGCTCGTCCATACCGTCCACCGGATCCATGCGACGGGTGTTCCCGTCCTTCGCGCCGCCGGCGCCCCCACTGGTTCTTCTCTGTGCCATAACGCATCCAATCTACCGAATCCCGCGTATCGCGCGCGCGGCCGGGCGCGACCCTCGCGAAGTTTCCCCATACCGCCCGCGTGTGCCCGGTCGCGGCGCCGCCGCGCCGCCGGCGCTGGTCTATCATAGTGGAGTATGACTCCAGCGGAACGTGCGGGCGCAGTCGCATTTGCACTGAGGAACTGCGCATTGGAATCGATGACGCCGGGCGACGCGACGATGCGCGCCGCGGCCGACTATGAGGCGGGGCGCATCGATGTGGCCGGTCTCATCGACGTGGCGGACGGGGAGACCTCGCGCGTGGTGGGGGCGAACCGGCTGGCCGACGGGTCGCTCGACGACCATGCGCGGGACCATGCGGCGAGCGTGTTCGCGCGCACCGTGCTGCTGGTCGAGCGCCCGTGGCGTCCGAGCGGCGACCTGGACGAGCTGACCGCCATCCACCGCGGGCTGTTCGAGGGCGTGTTCGACGACGCGGGCCGGCTGCGTACGTCGGACACGACGCGCGGCGTCACGCGCGAGGCCGGTCTGGCGCGCAACCCGGAGGCGTTCTTCCCTGCCGGTCTCATCGAGACGGGCGCGCTCAACATCGCCACCGAGCTGGCGGAGCAGCGCAACCTGCAGGCGCTGGACCGCGACGTGTTCACGCACCGGCTCGCCCACATCTACGACGAGCTCGGCTATCTGCACCCGTTCCGCGGGGGCAACGCGATGACCTTGCGCGTCTTCGCCTCACGGCTCGCGCACGATGCGGGATGGGACCTGGATTGGGGCCCGGTGACGCGCGAGACGTACAAGGCGGCGAAGCATGCGGCCTATCGCGGCGACACGTCCGGGTTCGAGCGCATGTTCGCCGCGATCGTCCGGCCGGCGAACCCGACGCGGGTGTTCCTCATCGCCGGGTTCGAGCAGGGCCCCGCGCACTGACGCCGCGGCGGCGCCTGTCCATTCGCCCCCGGTCGTTCCCGTGTCCAAAGGGCTTGGGGCCGTTCCCGTAGGGACGGCCCCAAGCCCTTGTCGCGTATCGCCGGACCCGCCGTTCAGGCGATGTCGCCGAGATGATGCTGGACGTATTCGTCCGCATGCGCGTCGATCGCGTCGTAGTCGCCGGCATCGGCGTGCGCGATGACGGCCATCGCGTTGTCGACGAGCCGCGGGTTCGACGCCTCGAGCCAGTGGATGCGCGGATCGCGGCCGAACCATCCCATCTGCTTGCGGGCGAGGCGGCGCGTCTTCTGCGCGATGTCCGCCCAGGCGTCCTCCTCCTCGTCCCACATGCCGTCGAGCAGGTCGATCATCTGCTGGTAGCCGAGCGCGCGGCCGGCGGTGAAGCCCAGGTGCGGGCGCAGGCGGCGCACCTCGTCGAGGAAGCCGTCCTCGCGCATGCGCGCGGTGCGGATGCCGATGCGCCGGTCGAGTTCGCGACGGTCCAGGTCGAGGCCGATCTGCACGGACGGGATCACGTAGCGGTAACGCGGCAGGCTGGCCGAATACGGCCTGCCGGTCAGTTCGATGACCTCGAGCGCGCGGATCGTGCGGCGCGGGTTGCGCGGGTCCATGCGCGAGGCCGCCTCCGGGTCCTTCTCCTTGAGCTCCTCGAACAACGCGGTCGCTCCTTCCGCCTTCTCGCGCTCCTCGAGTCGTCCGCGCACGTCCGGATCGGTGCCGGGGAACGAGATGTCGTCGATGGCGGCGCGCGCGTACAGGCCGGAGCCTCCGACGAGGATCGGGCGCACGCCGCGCGCCTTGAGGTCGGCGATCGTGTCGCGCGCGAGCTTCTGGAAGCGTGCGACGGTCATCGTGTCGTCCGGGTCGATGATGTCGATGAGATGGTGCGGCACGCGCGCCTGTTCCTCTTTCGTCGCCTTCGCGGTGCCGACGTCCATGCCGCGGTACATCTGGTAGGCGTCGGCGTTGACGATCTCGGCCCTCTGCCCCGCCTCGGCGAGCCGTTCGGCGATGGCGATGCCGAGCCCGGTCTTGCCGGAGGCGGTGGGACCGACGATCGAGACGACGCGGGGCTCGGCGGCCGACGTTCCGTTCTCGGCGGAGGGGGCCGAACCTGCTTCAGTGGCGGACATGATAGGTCTGCCCCTTCCTCGGATCCGGGTCGGCGATGAGGTTGTGGCGGCCCGCATGCGTGACGGTGGCGGTGACGAAATCGCCGATGGCAGGCGTCGGCTCCCCCTCCGGCACGCCGATGTGGACGAGCACGCCGGTCCTCTCGCGTCCGGTGACGCGATGCGTGTCGGAGTCCTTCTTGCCCTGCTGGCCGGTGACCATCACCTCGACGTCGCGGCCCTCGAACGTGGCGAGGTTCTCCTCGGTGATCCGTTCCTGAAGCGCGACGAGGCGCTCGAACCGCTCCTGCACGACGTCGTGCGGCAGCTGCTCCATGGCGGCCGCGGGCGTGCCGGGGCGCGGCGAATAGATGAACATGAACGCGCTGGAGAAGCGCGCCTCGCGCATCACGTCCAGCGTGGCCTGGAAGTCCTCCTCGGTCTCGCCGGGGAAGCCGACGATCACGTCGGTGGAGATCTGCGCGTCCGGCATGGCCGCGCGGATGCGTCCCAGGATGTCCAGGAACCTCGCGGAACGGTAGGAACGGTGCATGGCCTTGAGGATGCGGTCGGAGCCGGACTGCAGCGGGAAGTGCAGCTGGTGCATGACGTTCGGCGTCTCGGCCATCGCGGCGATCACGTCGTCGGTGAACGCGGCCGGGTGCGGCGAGGTGAAGCGCACGCGCTCCAGTCCCTCGATGTCGCCGCAGGCCCGCAGCAGCTTGCTGAACGCGTACCGGTCGCCCATGCCGTAGCCGAACGAGTTGACGTTCTGGCCGAGCAGCGTGACCTCCTTGGCCCCCGCCTCCACGCAACGGCGGACCTCGTCGAGGATGTCACCGGGGCGGCGGTCGCGCTCCTTGCCGCGGGTGGTGGGCACGATGCAGAACGTGCACGTGTTGTTGCAGCCCACGGAGATCGCCACCCAGGAGCTCACGCGGGAGGCGCGGGCGGCGGGCAGGTCGCTGGGCATGCTTTCGAGCGCGTCGGAGACCTCGACCTGCGGCTTGCCGGTCATGCGGTTCTGGTCGAGGAGCCTGGGAAGCACGTCGAGGTTCTTCGTGCCGAACACGGCCGACACCCACGGGGCCTTGTCGGCGATCTTCCGGCGGTCGATCTGCGCCATGCAGCCGCCGACGGCGATCTGCAGGTTCGGGCGGTGCAGCTTGACGCGGTTGTAGCGCCCCACCGTGCCGTACATCTTCTCGGTGGCGTTCTCGCGCACCGCGCACGTGTTGAGCACGATGAGGTCGAGGTCGCGGGCGGCGACCTGCTCCTCGGTGGCGGGCACGTAGCCGTCGGCTTCGAGCACGCCGGCGATGCGCTCGGAATCGTGCACGTTCATCTGGCATCCCAACGTGTCGATGTGGAACACGCCCTTGCCCCGGTGCCCGGAAAGGGCGGCGGCCTCGGCGGTCTCGACGTCCAGCGAGGCGCGCTCCGCCTCGGTCATCATGTCTTCGTTCACAGCGTTCCATTCTATGGGACGGCCGGGTCACGGCATGTCACGGCATGGTAAGCGGCCGAGGGCCGGCGTCCCGCCCGAACGCGCGGGCGCCGGCCTCGACGCGTCATGGGGAGAATTCGTGAGGAGAACCCCGGGGGACGCACGGGAACCCGAAAGCCCCGCGGGTATATTGGAGTGCGTGATACTTGACCGACATTCCAGATTGAGCAGCGCCGACCTGAAGGCCCGATTGAAGGGCCTCAATCTGTCGGACAGCATCTTCACCGCCGACCAGATCACCGAGTTCGTGGATCTCATGCAGGTCTACGAGGGGGCGATGTACGAGATCTCGACGAAGCTGGAGATCCTCGACAACGAGTTCCAGGTGCGGTTCGCCCACGATCCGATCCATCACATGGAGCGGCGCCTCAAGTCGGTGAACTCCATCATCGGCAAACTCGAGCGCAAGGGGCTGCCGATCGCCGTCGAATCCATCAAGGACAACCTGTTCGACGTGGCGGGCATCCGCGTGATCTGCAACTACCGCGACGACGTGTATTCGGTGTCGAACTACCTGTCGGCGCAGTCGGACATCCAGGTGCTGCGCGTGAAGGACTACATCAAGCGCCCCAAGCAGAACGGGTACCGTTCCCTGCACGTGATCTACGCGGTGCCGGTGTTCCTCTCGTCCGGCGCCCACTACACGCCGGTGGAGGTGCAGTTCCGCACCATCGCGATGGACTACTGGGCGAGCCTGGAGCATGCGCTGCGCTACAAGACCGATCTGCCGGACGCCCGGCTCAACGAACATTCGCAGACGCTGCTCGACTGCGCCCGCAGCCTGCAGAACATCGAGGTGCAGATGCAGAACATCCACCGCGACATCAACGGCGCGCCCGTGGTCGAGCAGACCCCCAAGACCACCGACTGACGATGTGGCCGGGGTAAGTCCCGGCCACATCCGATGACGATTCCATATCCGTATGGCCCGTCCGTAGGACCGTGGTCCTACGGACGGGCCGTCGACTATGCGTCCGCGTCGGATCCGCGATCGCGGCGCATCACACGGGGCAGCCGCGCCGGGGCCTGGGCGAGGAGCGTGCCGACGAAGATCAGCGCGCATCCCAGATAACCCCGCGGCGTCATCATCTCACCGAGGAAGACGGCCCCTCCCACCGCGGAGAAGAAGGATTCGAGACTCATGAGCAGGCTGGCCCTGGTGGGGGGCACCCACTGCTGGCCGACGACCTGCAACGTGTAGGCGATGCCCACCGAACCGATGCCGGCGTAGACGATCGGCTCCCACGCCGCGGCGGCGCCGGAGAAGTCGATGGATCCCTCCATGACGGAACCAGCCCAGCTGAGCACGGCGGTGGTGCAGAACTGCACGAACGACAATGCGATGGCGTCGACCTTCGCCCCCAACGTGTCGATGACGAGGATATGCACGGCGAACAGGACGGCGGTGAACAGGAGCAGCAGATCCGCCGCCCCTATCGAACCGAACCCGTCGGTGACGCACAGCAGGTAGAAGCCGGCTACCGCGAGGACGACGGCGACGCCGACGAGCGGCCCGATGCGCCGGTGCAGGAAGGCGAAGGCGAGCAGCGGCACCATGACGATGTACAGGGCGGTGAGGAAGCCGGCGCGCCCGGCGGATTTGCCATAGAGGATGCCGTACTGCTGCAACGTGCTCGCGGCGAACAGGACCGTGCCGCAGATGACGCCGACCACAAGGGCCCCGAGTGCGCCCGAGGGGATGCGGGACCGCCCGGGTCCCCCGGCGGGAACCGGAGCGTCCGATGCGCCGGAGGACTCGCGGCGCGGCTTTCGCGCACGGCGGGCGCGCCGCACGGCAAGGATCGGCAGCAGCGACACCGCACCGAGCGTGAATCTGGCGGCGTTGAAGAACAGCGGCGTCACCGCGTCCATGCCCTGCACCTGCGCGACGAACGCGAATCCCCAGATGAGCGCGCATGTGACGAGGCACAGCATTCCCACGATGTCCTGTCTTCTCATAAGCGTCCAACCTAGTGCGGGATGCGCATGACATGGAAAGGCCCGACCATCATGTGGTCGGGCCTTTCCATGGGGGCGTCTGCTCTCCGCGACTCCTCCGCGGCGTTCCCCGCCGGGAGTCCCCGGTCGGGAGCGGGTGTCCGCGTTAATCCCTGCTGCCGAACAGCTGCAGGATGTAGAGGAACATGTTCACGAAGTCGAGGTACAGGTTGAGCGCGCACAGGATGGAAATCCGCTTGATCATCTCCGGGCCCTGCGACTCATACGCCTCGAACAGGGCGCGCGTGGACTGCGCGTCGTACATGGTCATGCCAGCGAACAGGATCAGGCCGACGGCGCACATGAGCTTGGTCATGCCGCTCACCCCGGGGATGAAGGCGAGCACCAGCTGGGAGATGATGAGCACGATCAGGCCGACCATGAGGATCGGGCCGAGCTTGAGCATGTCGAACTTGGTCGTCAGGCTGAACATCGTGAGCGCGAAGAAGAACGCGGCGGTGATGCCGAGCGCCACGCCGATCGAGCCGAGATCGTACACCCAGAAGATGGAGCTCAGGGTGAAGCCCATGAGCGCGGCGTACACGTAGAACATGACGCGTGCGGCGCCGACTCCCATCTTCATGATGCGTGCGCCGAGGATGACGGCCATGGCGACCTGCACGACGCACAGACCGATCAGGCCGATGGTCCCGGTGGCGGCGAGGAAGTAATAGTAGGCGCCGGTGAGCTGCGCGAGCACGGCGACCACGGCGGTGACGACAAGGCCGATGGTCATCTCCCCGTAGGCCTTGGTGATGGAGACGCGGCGCGCCTCCTCATAGGAGTAGGCGACCTGTCCGTTGATGGCCGCGGCGCCCGCGCCGTCGCCGGCGTAGGCGTACTGGGGCTGTCCGTAGGGACGCTGTCCCGCGTCCGCGTACTGGTACTGCGGCTGCGCTCCGTAGCCGGCGTTCATCGTATTGCCGCCCTGCGGCTCGTAGTTGGGATTGGGCTGGGGCTGCTGACCGAATGTCATGTTCGCTCCTTCTCGTTGACGTATCGCCCATCCTACGCGAGAACATTGGCGTTGTCTGGGAATTCAGCCCACAGCCACCGGCCCCATGCGCGCGCGGCCCCGCGCCGGGCGGTGCCGCCGCCCGGCACCTTCACCGCCCGGACCGCACGCGATGGATCGCGGTCACAGCCAGGGTACGGTGCAGTAGGCGCTTCCGGAGGCGCCGCTCGCCTCCTTCGACTCCTTCTCCTCGCCGTTGACGATCACCTTGCAGGTGACCTTCTGGGCGTCGTCGCCGAGCAGATCCCCCGAGACGCTCACGCTGTTCAGGTCCTTGGCCTCGTCGCCGGTGAAGGTCTTCGACCAGCTTCCGCTGAACTGCTCCGTATTGCTCGAACCGTCCTTGAACCACATGACGGTGCCGTTGCCGGTGGCGGTGGCCTGCAGTTCGATGGTCTTTTCCGTCCCGGCGGCCTTCGACGCGCCGTCCTCGGAGGCCTTATCGTCCGTAGAGGATTCCGACGACGAACCATCCGAGGATCGGCCGTCCTTCCGCGTTGCGGTCGACGTGGCGGATGCGCCGTCCGAACCGTTCGACGATCCCCCGCCGATGGCGCCGCCCACGGCCAGCACTACGACGACCACCACGACCCAGAACCACCATTTTTTGAACAGAGGTTTTCCCTTCCTGCCGGTCCTGTCCATGTCCTCTCCCTTTCTAATTGTTCCATGCGGCCCTGATGCCGCTGTGGTCACGACGTTATCCGGTCATGGTTCGGACCGTCAGTGTACGAACGGACGTTTCCGTACGCCCCATCGGGCAGTACGGCGCATGCGCCTCCGCCCGCATGTCCAATGGCGCCGGAATGGGACCGGCAATACAGTGGGATGCATGACTTTCGCACATCAGGCCCCCGCCGTGCCGAAGGACGAGGTGCCGGTGCGCACCCGTCGGTGGTGCGCGTTCGCCATGATCCCCTGCGCCGTCTTCATGTGCCTGGCGCAGTGCTCGTTCGCTGCGCAACGCGTCGTCGACGATCCCGATGGCCCGGCCTATGCGTGGATGATGTTCGCCACCGTGTTCGCACTGGGCGTGCCGTTCATCCTGCTCGCCCGAGACCGGCATCCCGAACCGGTGTTCTGGTTCTGCTGCGCCGTGACGGCGGTGTTCCCCTACGATCCGTTGCTGGAACTCATGGCGATGACGTCGCTGTTGGCCCGCCGGTCCGGCAAGGCGAGGACCATACGGGCGGTCGCGGCGGGCGCCCCGGTCGCGGTGTGGGCGCAGCTTCGCGACGCGCTGCACCCCGCCGACGCCTCGGTATGGCATATGTTCTTCGCCGAGCCGGGCACCGGCGTCGACGGCGTGCCCGTCGTGATGCTCACCGGCGAGGCGCCGGTCATCGCCACGGCCGCGGCGGCCGGCCTCATCGGTTCGTTGATCGCCGTGCTGACGGGTCTGCACATCCGTTCGCGAGCGACGCTGACGACCGCGCAGGCGCGCGCGAACGCCGCCACGTCCCATGCGGCCACGCTGCAATCCGATCTCGACAGCCAGCAGCTCGCGGACGCGATCGCGGCCGAGGCCCACGACACGCTCGCCCACTCGCTTTCCCTGCTCGCGTTGAACGCCAGCGCCCTGCAGGCGGAGACGATGAAGCTTCCGCCGTCCGACCAGTCGCGGCTCATCTCCCGTAAGGCGGAGGACATCCGCAGGCAGGCGGCGGGCGCCCTGGACGAGGCCCATCAGATCATCGACATGCTGCGCCATCCCCAGCACGCGTGGGAGCAACTCGGCCCGTCGGACGACACCGCCCTGACCCGCGAGTCGTTGGATGCGCTGATCGGCCAGACGCGCGACGCCGGCATGACCATCAACACCTGGATCGACATCCGGGATCTGAGCGTGTTGGACGACGTCCGCGCCAAAGTCGCATACCGTGCGGTCCAGGAGGGGCTGACCAATGCGCGCAGACACGCGCCGGGGGCGCCGGTGTCCCTGGAGGTCACGGCGAACCCCGTCGCCGGCGTGCATGTGCATCTGAGCAACCCCACGCCGCCGCCCGGTTCGGGGGCCGTGGGCGTGGACGGCGAAGCGGGTATGGACCCGGACCGTGCGCATGCGGGTCTCGCCGGCCTGGCCGCACGCGTACGGTCGGCCGGGGGCGTGTGCCGCTACGGGTTCGACGACCGTCGCGTCTTCCACGTGGACGTCACCATGCCCTGGCTGGCGTGACACGGCGACATCGGGCGGCGTTGGAGCCAATAGGATGGCATTGTGAGCGAAGAAGAGAAGAAGCCGGAACGCGGAACGGCGGGCGCGGGAATCGTGCGGGTCTGCGTCGTGGACGACGACCCGATGATCTGCCAGGCCATGGCGTTGATCCTCACCGACTATTCCAACGGGCGCATCGAGGTGGCGTACACCTCCACCGACGGCGGCGACGCGGTGCTGCGCGCGGAATCGGAACGGCCCGACGTGGTGCTCATGGACATCGCCATGCCGGGCATGGACGGCATCGAGGCCACACGCCGCCTGCGCGCGCTGCCCCACCCGCCCCATGTGATGATCCTCACCTCGCTGAGCCCCTCGAACACGGTGGAACGAGCCGTGGAGGCGGGGGTCGAGGGTTTCGTGTCCAAGACGGACGCGCCCGGCGAGATCATCCGTCGCGTGCTCGGCGTATGCGGGGACGCGCCCCAGTTCAACACGGCCAGCCAGCGGCAGCTCATCGGAGGCCTCGCCGCGCAACGCCCGATCTCGCGACGCGACGAGGCCCGCGCCATGCTCGACGCGCTGCCCGAACGCGAACGTGAGGCGGTGCTGCTCGCCGCGGAGGGGTTCACCAACGCCCAGATAGCCTCGCGCATGTTCATTTCCGAGCGCACGGCGAAGGCGCATCTGTCCTCCGCGGCGGACAAGCTCGCCATGGGACGCGTGCAGATGGCGCGTCTGGTGGAACGCGCCGACCTGCCGGCGGCGGACTGACCGGGGTGGGAGGATGCGTGGCGTGCGCCCCGTGCGACGGGGCGCACGGCGGACGGAACCGCCACGACACGCCTCACGATCCCGGAACCGGTAGATATCTACCGGTTCCGTCCGCCGCTGCTAGGCTTGGTGGCAACGCGCCCCGCCGGGCGCGCGCCTCCTCACGGGAAAAGGAACCATCATGGGAATCAACGCCAAGGAACTGCCGCTGGGCGATGTGTTCACGCCGGAATACCGGCTGTCCATCCCCTCGTTCCAACGCGCCTACATCTGGAAACCGGAGAACATCCTGCAGCTGGTGAACGACCTGTTGGAGGCGTGCAAGACGCCGCAGACCCCGTATTTCCTCGGTTCGCTCATCCTGGTGCGCGAAGGGGACTCGCGCTTCGAGGTGATCGACGGCCAGCAGCGCCTGGTGTCGCTGTCGATCATCATCGCCGCGCTGCGCGACCTGGAGCTCGACCCCGAATGGATGGGCCTGCTGGACAAGCTCATCGTCGACCCGGGCGACAAGCTGCGCGGCATCGCCAACGAGCCGCGGCTCACCCTGCGCGAGCGGGACGCGGCGTTCTTCCGCGAATACGTGCAGGAAGGCAATCTCGAGGCCCTGTTCGATCTGACCGACGAGGATTGGACCACCACGGCGCAGCGCAACATCACGCGCAACACGAAACGCGTCTACGACGAGCTGTCGTCCCTGGGCGAGGAGGAACGCCGGGCCTTCGCCTCGTATATGGTCAAGATGGTCACGCTGGTGATCGTCACCACGGACGATCTGGACGGCGCGCACCGCATCTTCGACGTGATGAACATGCGGGGGCTGCCGCTCACCGCCTCCGACGTGTTCAAGGCCCGTGCCACCTCCGCCCTCAAGCCGGCGGAGCTCGACGCGTACGCGGCGCGATGGGACGACATCATGGACCCGCTCGGCGACGACCCGCAGTCCATCGAGGAGTTCTTCGCCACGCTGCATATGATCCTCACGCACAAGCACTCCACGGACAAGCTCATCGAGGAGTTCCTCTCCGACGTGCTGCAACGGCACATCGACGCCGGCACGGTGCCGGGGTTCATCGACCGGACGCTCGCACCCTATGCGGCGGCATGGCAGGTCATCGCCCACGCACCGGACACGGTGCTGCCGGACGAGGTGAAGACGCTGCTGGAAGCGCTGAACGACTACCGCAACCACGAGTGGAAGGCCGTGGCCATGTGGGTGCTCGTCCATTCGTACCGTCATCTCGGCTCCCCGGACGTCTCGCCGTTCGCCTCGCGCGGCAGCCGCGCCGCGCGGACGAACGCCACGGCCGAGACCTTGGGGGCCCACGACGCGCGGCGTCTCGTCGACGTGCTCACGGCCCTGGAACGCGTCACCGGCGTGGACACGCTCAACCGTGTGGGCTCGTTCGTCCGTCGTGGCCACGCAACGGCCGCGATCCGCGATCTCGACAAGGGGTATCCGACGAATCTGGTGCGCGGATTGTCCATCAGGGCGGACGACCGCACCGGGGCGCTCGTCCGCCTCCACGGGGAGATGCAGGGCGACGAGGAGCTGATACGCCTGCTGCTCATCCGCGCGAACGAACAGGCGGCGGGGGCGCATCTCGCCCGGCCCCGCAAGCTCAGCGCGCTGACCATCATGCCGTTGGACGTCGAACGGTCCGCGTCGTTCGCGAACTGGACGCAGGACGATCATGACTATTGGATGTACCGTCTGGGCAACATGGTGCTCGCGCAGGGCGCGCAGGACCAGCTCGACAGGATGCCGGAATACGCGCAACGCCGCGACCGCATCCTCATGCGCGCCGATTCGCGCAGGTTCCCGCTGACCGGCGGGCTGAAGGATTTCAACGAGTGCACGCCGGCGATGCTCAGGCACCGTCAGGAGGAGACGATCAGGCTCATCGCCGAATATTGGGGCATCCGCTACGACGAGAACCACACCGACCTGACCGCGCAGGACGCCGACCCGATCGCCGACGTCGCACCGAAGCCGGTCCACGGTTCGCGCCGCGTGACGATCCGTCAGGTGGTGAAGGCCGGTCTTCTCATTCCGGGTGAGCGGTTGGTATGGGACCGTCCGCGCAAGGGCGAACGCTGGTATGCGACCGTCACCGAAACCGGCAGGTTCCGTCTCGACGACGGTTCCGAGCACTCCTCCCCCACCGCGGCGGCGAAGGCGGCGGCCGGCGGCAAGGCCAGCGGCGGCCTGGATGTGTGGAAGCGCACGTCCGACGGCGTGAAACTGTCGGAGATCTGGAAGCGGTACCGTCAGCAGGCGGCGTAGGTCCGCTGCGTCCGCCGTGGCTTCCGGGTCTTCCGGGGCCGGATGCGAACCGGTGCCGTGCCTTCCTCAGGGATGCGGCGGCTTCCGTCCATCTCCGTGCCATAATCTCCGTGCCATAATCCGCGGCCCGGCATGTGAAGAGCCCCGGCCCTATATGGGCCGGGGCTCTTCACATGCCCTCGCGCGGATGATCGGCGCCGGGCGCCTACTTGCGCATGAGGTTCCTCAGCACATACTGGAGGATGCCGCCGTTGCGGTAGTAATCGGCCTCGCCGGGCGTGTCGATGCGCACGACCGCGTCGAATTCGACCGTCGAACCGTCGGCCTTCGTGGCGGTCACGTGCACGGTCTTCGGCGTGACGCCGGAGTTGAGCTCCTCGACGCCGGCGATGTCGTAGGTCTCGGTGCCGTCGAGGCCGAGCGACGCGTAGGACTCGCCTTCGGGGAACTGGAGCGGCAGCACGCCCATGCCGATGAGGTTCGAACGGTGGATGCGCTCGAAGCTTTCGGTGATGACGGCCTTCACGCCGAGCATCAGCGTGCCCTTCGCGGCCCAGTCGCGCGAGGAGCCGGTGCCGTACTCCTTGCCGGCGAGCACGACGAGCGGCGTGCCCGCGGCCTTGTAGTTCAGGGACGCGTCGAAGATCGTGGACGGCTTGCCGGTGGTGAAGTCGTAGGTGTAGCCGCCGGGCGTGACCTCGTTGCCCGTGGAGGCGAGCAGGAGGTTGCGCAGGCGGATGTTGCCGAACGTGCCGCGCACCATGATCTCGTGGTTGCCGCGGCGCGAACCGTAGGAGTTGAAGTTCTTCGGCTCCACGCCGCGCTCGGTCAGGTACTTGCCGGCGGGGCTGGACGCCTTGAACGCGCCGGCCGGGGAGATGTGGTCGGTGGTGACGGAGTCGCCGAGCAGGGCGAGCACGCGCGCGCCGTGGATGTCGGCGACGGGGGCCGGCTCGGCGCTCATGCCGTCGAAGAACGTCTGGCGGCGCACGTACGTGGACTTCGGGTCCCATTGGAACAGTTCGCCCTCGGGCACGTCGAGACCCTTCCAGCGGCGGTCGCCCTCGAACACGGAGGCGTAGTCCTTGAGGAACATCTCGCGGCTCACCGTGCCGTTCACCACGGCGGCGACCTCCTCGTTGGTCGGCCAGATGTCCTTGAGGTACACGTCGTTGCCATCGGGGTCCACGCCGAGCGGCTGGGATTCGAAGTCGAAGTCCATCGTGCCGGCGAGCGCGTAGGCGATGACGAGCGGCGGCGAGGCGAGGTAGTTCATCTTGACGTCCGGGCTGATGCGGCCTTCGAAGTTGCGGTTGCCGGACAGCACGGCGGTGACGGTCATGTCGTTCGCGTTGATGGCCTCGCTGATCTCGGGCAGCAGCGGGCCGGAGTTGCCGATGCAGGTGGCGCAGCCGAAGCCGACGAGCTGGTAGCCGAGCGCGTCGAGGTCGTCCTGCAGGCCGGCGGCCTTGAGGTAGTCGGCGACGACCTGCGAGCCGGGCGCGAGCGAGGTCTTCACCCACGGCTTGGGGCTCAGGCCCTTGAGGTGCGCGTTGCGGGCGATGAGGCCTGCGGCGATCATGACGGACGGGTTGGAGGTGTTCGTGCAGCTGGTGATCGAGGCGATGGCCACGTCGCCGTTGTTCAGCTTGAAGTCGCCGCGGAAGTCGGTGGAGACGGGCACCGGCTCCTTGACGGTCTTCTCGGTCTCGTAAGAGGGCAGGGTCTCTTCGAACGTCTTCTTCGCCTCGGACAGGACGATGCGGTCCTGCGGGCGCTTCGGGCCGGCGATGGACGGCACGACGTCGCTCAGGTCGAGCTCCATGTATTCGGAGTATTCGGGTTCGACGTAGTCGGGATCCTTGGCGTCGCCCCACAGCTTGTTGGCCTTCGCGTAGGCTTCGACGAGCGCGACCTGCTCGTCGGAGCGGCCGGTGAGGCGCAGGTAGTCGAGCGTGACGTCGTCGATGGGGAAGATGCCGCAGGTGGAGCCGAATTCGGGGCTCATGTTGCCGATGGTGGCGCGGTTGGCGAGCGGCACGGAGGCGATGCCCTCGCCGTAGAATTCGACGAACTTGCCGACGACGCCGTGCTTGCGCAGCATGTCGGTGATGGTGAGCACCACGTCGGTGGCGGTGACGCCTTCGGGGATGGAGCCGGTGAGCTTGAAGCCGACGACGCGCGGCACGAGCATGGAGATCGGCTGGCCGAGCATGGCGGCCTCGGCCTCGATGCCGCCGACGCCCCAGCCGAGCACGCCGAGGCCGTTTTCGGTGGTGGTGTGCGAGTCGGTGCCGACGCACGAGTCGAGGTAGGCGAGCCGGCGTCCGCGCTCCCCCGCCTTGGTCATGACGACCTTGGCGAGGTACTCGATGTTGACCTGGTGGATGATGCCGGTCCCCGGCGGCACGACGCGGAAGTTGCGGAACGCCTGCTGTCCCCAGCGCAGGAACTGGTAGCGTTCGCCGTTGCGCTGGTATTCGATGTCCATGTTGAGTTCGACGGCGTTGGGCAGCGCGTACTTGTCGATCTGCACGGAGTGGTCGATGACCATGTCGGACTGGACCTGCGGGTTGATGACCTCGGGGTCGCCGCCGAGGTTCTTCACGGCGTCGCGCATGGTGGCGAGGTCGACGATGCACGGCACGCCGGTGAAGTCCTGCATGACGACGCGGGACGGCGTGAACTGGATCTCATGGCTGGGTTCGGCCTTCGGATCCCAGTCGAGGAGCGCCCTGACGTGGTCGTCGGTGATGTTGGCGCCGTCGATGTTGCGCACCAGGTTCTCGACCAGCACCTTCAGCGAGTAGGGCAGGTGGTCGATGCCGGGCAGGTCGGCGATCTTGTAGTAGTCGAAATCCTTGCCGGCGGCGTTGAGGGTCGCCAGTTGGTCGTCACGTAGGGACATGCTTCCTCCGAATCATTGGACCGGCTTGATGTCGCCGATTATCCACTTGGAATGGTACGGGAACGTAACTTTCCCTCTGGCGTGTCGGCTTGAAACGTGAGACAATACGCCGCCCTGCCGGCAACCGTGCCGTGAACGCTCACTTCCCGTCGCGGCGGTCCGCGCGACCGACGGGACGCGCGTCCGCCCGGCCTCCCGCGGCACGGCCGAGCAACCTGCCGAGCGCCGTGCGCGACGCCCACGGCACGACGGCGAGGCACACGGCGAACACGGCGGCCGCGCCGGCGAGCGCGATCAGCGTGGGCGCGACGAGCCTGCCGGTGGGCACGACGAGCGCGAAGAACCGTGCGACGAACGGGATGAGCATGCCGACGACGCCGGCCGCGGCGAACACGGCGACGAGCGCGCCTCGCCAACCGTTCAGGGGACGCGCGACGCGGGCGAGCACGAACACGCCCATGACGAACAGGACGATCGCCTCGGTGGCGCGCAGCGAGGCGAGGTCCGCCGCCGAGCCGGCCACGTCCCAGCCCATGATGCGGGGCAGCGTCCATGCGGTGATGAGCACGGACAGCGCGGTGGCCACGCCTCCGGGCAGCGCGAAACGCACGACGCGTTTGAGGAATCCCGGGATGTAGCGGCGCGTGTTGGGTGCGAGCGCAAGGATGAAGGCCGGCATGCCGATGGTGAGCGCGCCGATGTAGGTGATGTGGCGAGGCAGGTACGGGTACGGGATCTGCGTGAGCACCACACCCAGCGAGATGAGCGCCGAGTACACGGTCTTGACGAGGAACAGCCCGGCGACGCGTTCCATGTTGGCCATGACCTGCCGGCCGCGGGCGACCACGTCGGGCAGGTGGGAGAACCTCGAATCGACGAGCACGACCTGGGCGACGGCCTTGGTGGCGGGCGCGGCGTTGCCCATCGCGATGCCGAGGTCCGCCTCCTTGAGGGCGAGCGCGTCGTTGACGCCGTCTCCGGTCATCGCGACCGTGTAGCCGCGCGCGTGCAACGCGTCGACGATGAGCTTCTTCTGGTCGGGCAGGACCCGGCCGACCACGTCGACGTCCTCGAGGACGCGGCCGAGTTCGGCCGGATCGTCGGGAAGCAGCCGCGCGTCCATGATGCGCGGGGCCCTCCCGCCGGCGAGCCGCACCTTACGCGCGATCGCGCCGACGGTGACGGGGTTGTCGCCCGAGATGACACGGCACCGCACGCCTTGTTCGCGGAACCATGCGAGCGTCGCCGCCGCGTCGCCGCGAACGCGTTCGGAGCATAGGACCAGGGCGACGGGTTCGGCATGCGGGTCGGGCGTCGGCTCGTCCGGTACGTCCCGCTCCCCGCCGGCACGCACCCGCGCGACGAGCAGCACGCGGCTTCCTTCCTTCGCATACGTCCCGACCCGTTCCAGCAGCGCCGCGTGGTCGCCGTCCAACGCCGCGAGCAGCACCTCCGGCGCTCCCAGATACCATGTCGCCCCATCGGCGTCCGTAATCGCGCTCCATTTGCGCGCCGACGAGAACGGCACGCGCGAGACGACCTCGCCCGCCGTGTATCCCCGCTTCGCCAATCCGTCGAGCACGGCGCGGCCGGTCGCGTTCGGTTGTTCCTCGTTCGCGAGATCGTAGAGCGCCTGCGTCGCCTCCCGTTCCCCGGGAGTCACGTCGTCTCCGCCGTCGCCGCCATCGACGCCGTCACCATCGCCGTCCAGCATGACCACCCGGTCGAGCGCGATGCCGCCGTCGGTGATCGTGCCGGTCTTGTCGAGGTTCAGGCAGTCGACGCGCGCCAGCGTCTCCACGGATTCGAGTTCCTGCACCAGGGTATCGTGCCGGGCGAGGCGCATCGCGGCGACCGCGAAGTTGAGCGAGGTGAGCAGCACGAGCCCTTCGGGGATCATGCCGACGACGCCGGCCACGGCGGAGACGACCGCCTGCCGCCACTGCCCGGTGGCGAGCGCGACCGACCATCCGCCGACCGTATGGATCTGGGAGAGGATGAGCAGCACGCACAGCGGCACGACGAGGAACGTCATGAACTTGAGGATCGTGTTGATGCCTTTGTTGAGGTCGGAGACGGTCTTCCTGTACACCTTGGCCTTCGCGGTGAGCGTGGCCGCGTACGAGCGCGCGCCGACCGCGGTGACACGTGCGAGCGCCATGCCGGAGACGGCGGTGGAGCCGGAGTAGACGTCGTCGCCTTCATGCTTGCGGACGGTGCGCGATTCGCCGGTGAGCATCGACTCGTCGAGCTCCAGCCCCCAGTCGCGCACGATCTCGGCGTCGGCGGGCACCTGTTCGCCGGCGCGCACCCACAGCAGGTCGTCCATGACGATGCCGTCGTGCGGCACGGTCACGTCGCGCCCGTCACGGCGCACGAGATAGTCGGAGGCGACGAGGATGGAGAGCCTGTCGAGCGTGCGCTTGGCACGCAGTTCGGTGACGATGCCGATGCCGGTGTTGATGATGATGACGAAGCCGAAGACCGCGTCCTTCCACGAGCCGGTGGCGAGCACCAGGACCATCGCGGCGAGGATGATGCCGTTGAACAGCGTGAACACGTTGGCGCGCACGATGTCCTTCACGGACCGTGACGTGGAGTCCTTCACCCTGTTGACCGCGCCGGCCGCGACGCGCTTCCGCACCTCGGCGGCCTCGAGACCGGTCTCGTCCACCTGCGGCATGGCATGCGTGGAGGGGACGGAGGCGGGCGTACCGTCCGAACCGTTTGCGTCGTTCCCGCCGTTCCTCACGCCGGTCGCTGAAATCGCACTCATGTCCACTACCCTACCGTGCATCGCCCCATACAATGGTTGCGTCAACACCATCGCGACGAAGGGAAGCGTCATGGCAATCCAATCGACGATCACATTGAACAACGGCACGGTCATCCCGCAGGTGGGATTGGGCGTGTTCCAGACTCCGGACGGCGACACGACGGTGAACGCGGTCACCGCGGCGCTCGAAGCCGGATACCGTCACATCGACACGGCGAGGATCTACGGCAACGAGGGGTCCGTGGGCGAGGGCATCCGCCGTTCCGGCGTGCCGCGCGGGGACATCTTCCTCACGACGAAGCTGTGGAACGACGACATCCGCGCGCACCGCGCGAAGGACGCGTTCGCCGAAAGCCTCGACCGCCTCGGCGTCGACTACGTCGACCTGTATCTCATCCACTGGCCGGCCGAAGGCTGGAGGCAGGCGTGGGACGACCTGCAGGAGATCTACGCCTCCGGCCGCGCGAAGGCGATCGGCGTGAGCAACTTCCAGCGCCATCACCTCGAGGAGCTGTTGAAGGACAGCGACGTGACGCCCGCGGCCGACCAGATCGAATCGTCGCCGCAGTTCGCGAACCAGGAGCTCGTGGACTTCGCACGCGGCCTCGGCATCACGGTCGAGGCGTGGAGCCCGCTCGGCGGCACCGGCGGCACGCTGCTCGCCGACCCGCGCCTGACCGGGATCGGCGCGAAGTACGGCAAGTCGCCGGCGCAGGTCGTCATCCGCTGGCACATCCAGCGTGGCGTGGTCGTCCTGCCGAAGTCCACGCATGCCGAGCGCATCCGCCAGAACTTCGACGTGTTCGACTTCGATCTCACGGCCGACGACATGGCCGCGATCAACGCGATCGACACGGGACGCCGCAACGGCGCCGACCCGGACGATTTCGACTTCTGACCGGTGGACGCAGTGGCCGCCGCGATCCGCGAGCACGTCTGCCGACTCTGCGAAATCGTTCGTCCGGCTTTTTGACCATTTGACAGACCGACCGACGGTCGGTATGCTCTGAGGAAGAACACGAAAGGAGGAGGCCATGGAGCACCATCCGCATCACGAGGACACCGAACGGCGAATTCTCGATTCCGCGCGCAGGCTCTTCGCCGAGAAAGGCTACGAGAAGACGTCCATCCAGGACATCCTGAACGACCTGGGCCTGTCCAAAGGCGGGCTCTACCACCATTTCAAATCGAAGGAGGCGATCCTCGAGCAACTGAACGCCGACGAGTGGGCCGTCACCGCACGCCTCCTCGACGAGCTCATCGGCCGCAAGGACATGAGCGCGATCGAAAAACTGCGTATGCTCATCGTCTCCGCCGTGGACGCCCCCGATCATCTGGACCTCGTCCGCTCCCAGCTGGCGCTGCTCAAGGATCCCGCGTTCTTCACCGCGAACATGCGCTTCTGGTCGACGGGACTGCCCAAGTCCTTCCGCTCGCTCATCGACCTGGGGGTGCGGGACGGCTCCATTCCCACGACGTATCCCGAGGAGGCGGCGCAGCTGCTCTCACTCCTCGGCAACTACTGGCTCATGCCCTGCTTCTACCCCGCCGAGCGCGCCGACATGGAGCGCCGCATCCGCTGCCTCGCCACGATGCTCGACGCCATCGGCGTGCCGGTGTTCGACGAGACCCTCATCTCGCGGGCGGTCAAGGGCCTCACAGCCTTGGCGCCGGAGGGTGAAGCGTCCGCATAGGCCGGCATCCAGGCATACCCCACCGATTACGGCGCCCACGCAATGGGGACGTTCCCGATCCATTCGCATGGGCGCTTTTCATTGCCCTATACAGACCGACGGTCGGTCTGAAAACAGCTGTCCGACAGGAATCAGGAAAAGGAGATCCACGATGACGAACGCATCCGAATGCACGGCCCGACCGCAAACGGGCCAAGCCACCAACCCATTACGCACGCGCGACTTCCATCTGCTTGTCGCAGGTCTCGGCATATCGCTCTTCGCCAACCTCATGCTGCGGTTCGCCATGTCCATGTGGGTGCTTGACGAGACCGGCTCGGCGGCGGCGTTCGCCTCCATCCTCACCGCGAGCATCCTGCCCACGATCCTGCTCTCGCCCCTCGGCGGCGTTGTGGCGGACCGCACGAACCGCCGGACCGTCATGGTGGCGCTCGACGCGCTCTCCGCCGCGACGGTGCTCGTCTGCGCCGCGGTCTTCTCGTTCACTGGCTTCAACCTGGCGGCGATCGCCATGATGCAGGTGGCGCTCGCCGTGCTCGACGCCATGGAGACGCCCACAGTGCAAGCGGCGTTGCCGCAGATGTTCCGCTCCCACGGGGAGGACGTGATGCGCCGCGCCATGGCAATGGTGAACGTGGTGAACCAGACGAGCATGCTCGTGCCGGCCATGCTCGGCGGCGTGCTCTACGCGATGGTGGGCGTGATGCCCATGATGGGCGTCGCGATCGCGGGATTCGGCACGGCCGCCGTCGTGGAGTGCTTCATCCGGCTCGGCGCACCGGAACGCGGCGACGGCGGGCACGCCTCCGCCCTGGACGACCTGCGCGCGGCAGGACGCTTCCTCACGCACGAACGCCCTTCCATGCTGCACCTGGTGCTGATCTGCGCCGCGCTCAACTTCCTGGTGACGGGATACGCGGAGGTCGGCTTCCCCTACATGGTACGGACCGTGCTGGGATTCGGCTCGACGGCGTACGGACTCGCATACGGCCTCGTGGGCGCGTCCGGGCTGCTCGGCGCACTCGCCGGCGGACGGGCCGCGAAATCGCTTGCCATGCGACGCTTCCCGACGGCGATCGCCGCCTTCTCACTCACCATCCTGCCCCAGGCGTTCGCCATGATCCTTCCCATGGGCGCGGATCTGCGCTTTGCGGTGCTCACGGCGGGCACCTGCGGGACCATGGTCGCCATCACCCTCGCGAATCTCATCGCCGTGCCGGCGGTCCAGCTGGG
Organism: Bifidobacterium platyrrhinorum; assembly: GCF_010667645.1. GTDB lineage: Bacteria > Actinomycetota > Actinomycetes > Actinomycetales > Bifidobacteriaceae > Bifidobacterium > Bifidobacterium platyrrhinorum. The sequence goes on along the minus strand of NZ_WHZV01000001.1, from coordinate 331,373 downwards.
CTGCCCCGAGGACATGACCGGCAAGGTGATGTCGCTCGCGCTCTCCACGAGCATGTGCGCCCAGCCCCTCGGACAGGTCACATACGGCTGGGCATACAGCACCTTCCCGGCGGGAATGGTCCTGGCGATGACGTTCGTGCTGACCATCGCAATGCTGCCGCCGGTCATACGCGTGGCGCGGCGCTTCCGGGAGGCCCCGTCCGCAACGCTTCCGCAACCAGGCCATGCCATTGACATCGCTTGAGGCCAGTGCCGGCACGAAAACGGCACGCGGGCGACGCCGCGACTCCCCTATCCCCTACCGAACGGTGGAGACCATGATCTCCCGGGCGTGAGGTTCGTCGTTGACGACCGCCATCACCGCGTCGTCCACGGGCGTGGCGTCGGCGGCGCGGTCGTTGACGGTGAACGTGCCCGCGTAGAGACGCGCGTCGGCGGGCGCGTGCACGGGCGAAAGCAGCACGACGGGGATGCCGGCCTCGCGGGCGTCCCTCAATGCGGAATCCCAACCGTCCTTGTCGGCCGTGGCATCGATGTCGGCGACGACGACCAGGCTCACGACGCGCGAGACCATGTCGCGCACGCCCTGCTGCTGGGCGTGCGCCGCGACCGCCGCGGCCTCGGAGGAACCGGAACCGCCGGAGTCCTTCACCGACACGTACGCCGTCTCCAAATCGGCGTCAGAGAGCGCGTCCAGCACGGGACCGTCCGCCGTGGCCTGCTTCGACCCGACGAGGCCGATGACCACGTCGTCGCGCACGGTGCCCGTGTGGGCGACGCGCGGCGCATAATCCTGCGTGTCGCCGACCGCCGCGCCCTGCGGCGTGCACGCGGCCAGCGACAGCGAGCACGCGACGCATGCCACGGCGCCGACCATGCGCACCCATCGGCGCGGCCGTCGCGTCGTCATGGCCATCCCCTTCGTCGTCATCATCCGGTTTCCGATATACGTGTTCCCGCGCGTCCCCATGTCAACAACGCCATTCAGCCGCGGCGGAACAGGGCGACCGTCTCGACGTGATGGGTCATCGGGTAGATGTCGTAGGCGCGCACGTCGACCGGCTCGTAGCCGAGTTCGCGCAACGTGCCGGTGTCGCGGGCGAGACTGGTCGGGTCGCAGGCGATGTAGATGATCGATCGCGCGCCGGAGGCCTCCATCTGGCGGCAGACCTTGGCGCGGGCGCCGGCACGCGGCGGATCGAGCACGATGAGGTCGGGACGCCCGAGGTGCGCGGGTACGCGGGCGAGCGTCCTGGCCACGTCGCCGCAGCGCACGTCCACTTCGGACAGGCCGAGCCGGCGCAGGTTGCGCTGCTGGCTGGACACCGCGTCGCGGCCTCCCTCGACGCTGAGCATGCGCGTGCGCTCCGCGACGAGCGTGGCCAGCGGCAGCGTGAACAGGCCGGATCCGGAGTAGAGGTCCCAGATGACGGCGTCGTCGCGGCCGTCGAGTTCGCGGCGCGCCAGGTCGATGACGTGGTTCGCCAGGGCGACGGGCGCCTGACGGTGGATCTGCCAGAAGCCGTTCGCGTCGACATGGTAGGTGAACGTGATGCCGCCGACCGTGACGCGTTCGGTGAGCGTGCGCGAACCGGCCTTCAGCTCGCCGTCGACGAGGACGGCGTAGTCGTCGGACGGGGTCTCGCCGCCGCGCGGTTCGGGAACGGACAGGCGGATCTGCGACCCCGGTTCGAACCCGCCGTCCCACACGCCGCGGGAGGACGCCACGTCGAGCAGCGTTCCCGTGGCCAACGGCATCGTGTCGAGGGGGACGCGCACGTGCGTGCCGCGACGGCGCATGGACGGCCTGCCGTCCTCGTCGGCGATCATCTCGATGCGTGTGCGCCAGTTGAGTCCGCCGAGTTCCTCGTCGCCGTCCATGCGCTCGACGGGCACGGCGATGTCGACATGGCCGAGGCGGCCGAGCTGTTCGGAGACGGTGACGGCCTTCCATCGAAGCTGGCCGGGCAGGGAGACATGCACCAGGTCGGCGCCTCCCACGCCTCCGCCCATGGCGAGGGGCCCGGCGAGCGGCCATGCGGGTTCGACGCGGTCCTCGCTCGGTTCGACGACCTCGACGACCTCGCCGGTCCAGAACCGGTCGTCGCGGTCGTGGGGTTCGTCGAGCCTGACGCGCACGAGTTCGCCGGGCAGGGCGAACCGCACGAAGACGACGCGCCCGTCGATGTGGGCCACGCAACGGCCCTGGTCGGCGTATCGTTCGATGCGGACTTCAGCTTCCATGGGTTCCTTTCGGCTTGTCGGCTTGCGGGCTCAGCCGGCGGATGGGGACGGGGCCGGCGGTTCGTGCGAAGCGGCGGCATGTGCGGCCGCGGACGCCTTGTGCCGGTGCAGCGGCGTGGCGATGACCAGATAGCTGACCCATATGGCCAGCGCCCAGAACGGGATGCCCATGATCAGGCGGGTCACGCCCAGGGCGGCGACGTGGTCGGTGACGTACAGGGGCACCTGCACCGCCAGGCGCAGGACGAACAGCCCCAGCCACAGGCCGGTGATCGCCATGTACGCGCGTTTGAGGTCGCGGTCGTCCATCCAGCCGTGGAACCATGCGCCGAAGCGTTCGGTGGGCAGTTGGCGGATGAACTCGATGACCAGTCCCAGGCCGGGCACGCGCACCGCCAACGAGACGCCGAGCAGCACCGCGTACACGGCGTTGGTGATGAATCCGAGCATGTAGTAGTTGCGGGCCTCGTGGCTCTTCCACGCCCACACCAGGCAGATGCCCACGGCGATCAGGCCGCTGACCGCGCCCATCACCGACTGGCGCTGCACGAGGCGCGCGAGCACCTGCACGACGGCCAGCGCCGCGGAGACGCCGATGGTGAGGTTGAGGTCGTTCGTCGCGATGAACAGCACGACGAACACGACGCCGGGCAGCATCGATTCGACGACGCCGCGCGGACCGCCGATCGCGTCGATGACGGAGAAGTCCTCGTCGGCGCCGGCCGTGGCGAGCGCGCCCAGGCCGGTGCGTTTCCTCTGGTCGGACACCGTCAGCGGACTTCGGAGAACATGGGGCCGCGCGACAGGGTCGTCTTGACCTCGGTCTGCTGGTCCTGGCTCAGCGGGCCGTCCGGGCGGGTGGGCACGTCCTTGAGGTGCTCCTTGCCTTCCGCCTGGCCTTCGCCTTCGGCGGAGGCCTTCGCGGCCTTGCGCTCGGCGGGGCCGACCGGCGGGTGCATGGGGATGAGGTCGCGCGGCGCGAGCGGCTCCTCGCCGCGTTCGACGACGATGTCGGCGAAGAACCGGTTGAGCGCCTTGGTCTCCTCGGCGTCCGAATCGGTGGCGGCCACGCCGGAGAAGATGCCACGCAGCATCCAACGCGGGCCGTCCACGCCGACGATGCGGGTGATCACGGTCTTGCCGCCCTTCACCTCGACGGGCAGACGCACCTCGGTGCCGAACACGCCGTCGGCCGCGGAAGCCTTTTTGTTCGCGGCGAGGAAGTCCTCGCGCCAGTCCTCCCACAGGCCGAGGGTCTTCGGCGCGGCGTACGCCTCGATCTCCAGGCTGGAGTTCCCGTACGTGATGGTGGAGCCGAGGATGGCTCGGGTGGCGCGGTTCGCCTTGATGCGCAGCTCGATGTGCTGCATGAACGGCAGGTAGTAGGCGCCCAGATCGAGGTAGTCGTCGTAGTCGGGCACGTCCTCGTCGTTCACGTCCCACGGGCCGCGTTCCTCGCCGCGGCCCTCGTATTCGGAGCTGGCCTCGGGCAGCGCGGCGGCCGCGGTCTCCTCCGCGGTCTCGCTGTCCGCCTTGGCGGCGGCGTTCGCGGCGGCGGCCGCCTTGGCGTCCTCGTCCTGGACCTCGGCGGGCTTCGCCTCGGCCTTGTCCTTCTTCTTGCCGAATCCGAACAGTCCCATGGTTCCTCGTTTCATGTGCTTACGGTTGCAACCCTCAAAAGCCTAGCACCCGGCCTTGCGTTTGCCTGTGAGCGCCACGTGCGCCGGCCGGCGCCCGAGGCGTGGCCGGCCCGCCGTCCCCTCGCACGCTCCGCACGTCCCATACGTCTCACACGTCGTAGCGGATGCTCAGCGGCGCGTGGTCGGACCAGCGGCCCTCATAGGTGGGGGCCTTGTCGATGACGAAGCCGCGGGCGGTCTCGGCGAGCTCCGGCGTGGCGAACTGGTAGTCGATGCGCCAGCCGACGTTGTTGTCGAAGGCGCGGCCGCGCTGGCTCCACCACGTGTACGGTCCCTGGATCCCGCCGGCGAGGTCGCGCGTGACGTCCACGAACTCGTACTCGTCGAGCCAGCGGTCCACGTAGGCGCGCTCGGCGGGCAGGAAGCCGGCGTGCTTCGCGTTGCCCTTCGCGTTCTTGATGTCGAGCGGCGTGTGGGCGATGTTGAAGTCGCCGCACAGCACGGCCTGGCGCCCGCCCTTCGCCGCCTCGTCGCGCAGTTCGCCCATGCGTGTGAGCATCGTGTCGAGGAACCGGTACTTCTGCGCCATCTTGGTCTCGTCGTCGGCGTTGCCGGCGTGCACGTACACGCTCGCGACGGTGATCGAATAGCCCTGCGGGGTGACGACGTCCGCCTCGATCCAGCGGCCGGAGTCGACGTCCTCGTCGAGGCCGGGCAGGCCGTGCCTCACGGCGGTGACCTCGAGCGCCGAAAGCATGGCCACGCCGGCGCGGCCCTTGACGCGGCACACCTCGTTGACGCGATTGAGCGCCGCGGGGCCCTCGACGCGCCCCGCCTCGGCGTAATCGGCGGCGAGGCCGTCGAGAATCGGATCGAGCTCGTCCTGCGGGGCGCGCACCTCCTGCATGCACCACACGTCGGGCGTGTTGCGTCTTGCCCATTCCTCCACGCCCTTGCGCCTGGCCGCGCGGATGCCGTTCATGTTCGATGTCGCGATGGTGATCATGCGGCTCACTATACGCCATATGGGAAAGGCTCCCTCTCAAGGAGAGAAGGAGCCTTTCGTCGCGGGACGGACGCGCTCAGTCGAGGCCGAGCTTGAGCTTGCCGCCGGGGATGGCGTCGAGCAGGTCGCGGGTGTACTGCATCTTCGGATGGTCGAACACCTCGTCGGTGGTGGCGTGCTCGACCAGACGGCCATGCTGCATCACCACGACCTCGTCGGCGATCTGGCGCACGACGGCCAGATCATGGGTGATGAACAGGTAGCTCAGGCCCTTTTCGGCCTGCAGGTCGTTGAGCAGGCGCAGCACCTGGTCCTGCACGAGCACGTCGAGGGCGGAGACCGCCTCGTCGCACACGATCACGTCCGGGTTGAGGGCCATGGCTCGCGCGATGGCGATGCGCTGGCGCTGGCCGCCGGACAGCTCGTTCGGATAGCGGGTCATCACGGACTCGGGCAGTTCGACCATGTCGAGCAGCTCGCGCACGCGCTTGGCGCGGCTCGTCTTGTCGCCGATGCCGTGGATGCGCAGCGGCTCCTCGATGGAACGGTAGATGGAGTACATCGGGTCGAGCGAGCCGTACGGGTTCTGGAACACCGGCTGCACGTGGCGGCGGAACTCGAGGAGCTCCTTGCCTGTGAGGGCGGTGATGTCCTTGCCCTCGTAGAGCGCCTTGCCCTTGGTGGGCGTCAGGAGCTTGAGCACCATGTTCGCCACGGTGGACTTGCCCGAGCCGGACTCGCCCACGATGGCCAGCGTGGAGCCGCGCTTGACGGAGAAGGACACATCGTCGACGGCCTTGAACATCTCCTTCCTGCGCGGGAGCTTGAACTCCTTGGTCAGGTGGTCGACGACGATGACGTTCTCGCTCTTCTCGAGCTTGTCCTCGCCGACGACGTGGTGTTCGAGCAGCGCGTCCGCGTCCTCGCCGCGCTCGTGCGCGGAGATGATGCGCTGGGAGGCGAGCGACGGGGCGGCCGCGACCAGGCGCTTGGTGTACGGGTGCTGCGGGTGCTGGAGCACCTCGAGCGACGGGCCGGATTCGACGACCTGCCCCTTGTACATCACGACGATGTGCTGGGCGCGCTCGGCGGCGAGGCCCAGGTCGTGGGTGATGAACAGCACGGCGGTGCCGAGCGAGTCGGTGAGCATGTGCAGGTGGTCGAGGATCTTCTTCTGCACGGTCACGTCGAGCGCGGAGGTCGGCTCGTCGGCGATGAGCAGATCGGGTCGGCAGGCGAGGCCGATGGCGATGAGCGCGCGCTGGCGCATGCCGCCGGAGAACTCGTGCGGATACTGGCGGGCGCGGGTGGCCGCGTCGGGCAGGCCGGCCTCGCTCAGCAGGCCCGCGATGCGGTCGTCCATGGTGGAGCCGGTGACGTGGGCCTTGGCGATGGCCCAGGCCTTGTCCTCGCCCACGCCGGCCTTGATGAGGTCGTCGGCGACGCGCCAGCGGGTTTCGGAGCCGGGCACCCACTCGCCCTTGAAGTAGTCCATGGACCTGGCGGCCGCCTCCTCGCCCACGCCGGCCTCGGCCAGCGCGGCCTTGGCGGCGTCGAGCAGGGCGGGAAGCTCGGCGGAGCCGATGAACGTCTCGTCGTCGTTGCCCTTGAGCTCGACGTCCGCCTCCTCGCCGGCCAGGGCCTTGGCGAGGGCGGAGCGCTTCTCGTGCGCCACGTCCATGTTGTTGGCGGTGAGCGCCTCCTTGACCTGCGTGCCGATGCGGTACACCGGGTTGAGGTTGCTCATCGGGTCCTGCGGGACGAGGCCCATCTTGTCGCCGCGCAGCTTGTCGAAGTCCTTGGGCTTCAGGCCCGTGAGCTCCTGGCCGTCGAGCTTGATGGAGCCGCCGACCACGTGGCCGGTGCCGGGCAGCAGGCCGAGCACGGCCATGGCGGACGTGGACTTGCCGGAGCCGGATTCGCCGACGATGGCCACCCACTGGCCGGGGTAGACGGAGAATGACGCGTTGCGCACGGCGTGCACGGCGCGCTTGTCGTCGGTGGTGAAGTCGATGGCGAGGTTCTTCACCTCGAGCAGCGGGCCGTGGGCCTTCTGCATCTCGACGATCTTGGCATCGTTCGTGTTTTCCATTTGTCTTCCTACCTCACACTCAGGCCGTGCGGCTCTTCGGATCGAGGGCGTCCTTGACGGCGTCGCCCATCATGATGAAGCTCAGCACGGTTATGGCCAGCGCCACGGACGGGTAGAACAGCACCATCGGGTTGGTCATCAGGTTGACCTGAGCCTGGGAGATGTCGCCGCCCCAGCTGACGGTCGTGGTCGGCAGGCCGACGCCGAGGAAGCTCAGCGTGGCCTCGGACACGATGTAGGAGCCGAGGGAGGTGGTGCCGATGACGATGATCGGCGCCAGGGCGTTCGGGATGATGTGGCGGAACAGGTTCCTCATCGGCGTGGAGCCGAGCGCGGTGGACGCGGTGTTGAACTCGAGGTTCTTCGCCTCCATCACCGAGCCGCGGGCGATGCGCGCGGTGGACACCCAGCCGAACAGGGCGAGCACGAGCACGACCTTCCAGATGGAGCTGGAGGTGCGGAACATCTGCAGCACGACGATGGCGCCCAGCAGGAACGGGATCGAGTAGAAGATGTCGATGATGCGGCTCAGCAGCGCGTCGACCCAGCCGCCGCAGAAGCCGGCGACGGCGCCGATGAGCGTGCCGATGGCCACGACGATGATCGTGGTGAGCAGACCCACGGACAGCGAGGTGCGGGTGCCGTACACGGTGCGGGCGAACACGTCGCAGCCCTGGAAGTCGTAGCCGAACGGATGGCCGGCCTCGGCCTCGCCGAGCGAGTTGTCGAGGTTGCAGTAGTTCGGGTCGACCTTGGTGATCACGCCGGGGAACAGCGCGACGAAGACGATGCACACGATGAGCAGGCCGGAGATGATGAACAGCGGGTTCTTGCGCAGCGTACGCCACGCGTCGGCCCACATGCTGGTGGCCGGGGCGGATTCGTCGACCTTGTCGACGTCCTGCAGCGGGGTCTCGTCGATCGGGGCGACGTAGCGCTCCTGGCCGGGCAGCGTCTCGTAGACGGAAGGCTTGGTTTCGTCGGTCATGATGGTCCTTTCCTCCCTCGTCACTCGTAGCGGATGCGCGGGTCGAGCGCCGCGTACAGCATGTCGACGATCAGGTTGCAGATCACGAACACGAGCAGCAGCAGCGTGACGATGGAGACGACGAGGTTGCCTTCGCCCTTGAGGATGCTCTGGTAGGTGAGGAAGCCGACGCCGTGGATGTTGAAGATCTGCTCGGTGATCATGGCGCCGCCCATGAGGGCGCCGAGGTCCTGGCCGAGGTACGTGACCACGGGGATCAGCGAGTTGCGCAGCACGTGGCGGGTCATCACGGATCCGTTGGACATGCCCTTGGCGCGCGCGGTGCGCACGTAGTCCTGCGCGATGTTCGAGGAGATCTCGGAACGGGTGAGGCGGATGATGTAGGCCATGGAGACCGATCCCAGCACCATCGCCGGGAACAGCAGCTCGGTGAAGGTCGGGTTCGAGCTGGCGGTCACCGGGATGAGGCTCCACTGCACGCCGAGGAAGTACTGGCCGGCGAAGCCGGTGACGAACGTCGGCACGGAGATGAGCAGCAGGGAGACGATGAGGATCACCGAGTCGTACCACTTGCCCTTCTTGAGGCCGGAGATGATGCCGAACACCACGCCGAAGATCGCTTCGAAGCAGAACGCCATGACCGCCAGCTTGATGGTGACCGGGAACGCGCGCCCGATCTCGTCGATGACCGGCTGGCCGGCGAAGGTGTTGCCGAAGTCCAGCGTGAACGCGTTCTTGAGGAACAGCAGGTACTGGATGATGAACGGCTTGTCGAGGTTGTATTCGGCGCGGATCTGGGCGGCGACCGCTTCATTGACCGGCTTGTCACCGAACATCGCCTTGACCGGATCACCCGGCAGCGCGAAGACGAGGGCATAGACCAGCAGCGTCGCACCGAGAACCACGGGGATCATCTGCAGGATACGGCGCAGAAGATATTTGCCCATCGGTTTCTCCTTGGATTCACGGACCGGCCCCGTCGCCCCCGGCGCGGCCCGTGGGCGCGCCAAAGCGCCCAGCCGGTCGCTAAGTACCCCGTAAGTTTACCCTACGGGTTGACACCAATGTTTCACGAAGGTGAATCGGGGGTTGATTCCGTTTCCATCCGTTCGACGCGCACGGATGGGAACGGGCGGGATGCGCGCCGGTATGCGCAAAAAGGGGTCGGAACCCGTTGCGGGTTCCGACCCCTCCATGGTCGCGGTTCGCGGGGAACCGGATCAGGCGAGCGTCAGGCTCACTTGGTCAGCTCCTCGTAGACCGGCAGGTTCTGCCAGTTCATCTCGAAGCCCTTGACGCTGGTGCTCGCGACGCCGGCGGCGTTGGAGTAGTACAGCGGGATGGCCGGCAGGTCGTTGAGGAGGATCTCCTGGGCCTGCTGGTAGATCTTGTTGGCGTCCTCGGTGGACTTGGCGGCGTAGGCCTCGTCCATCAGCTTGTCGAACTCGGCGTTCTTGTAGTCGCCGTCGTTGGAGCCGTTGCCGTCGGCGGCGGAGGAGGCGTACAGCTGGAACAGGTAGTTCTCGGCGGACGGGTAGTCCGGCTGCCAGCCGGTGCGGAAGGCGCCCTTGATCTGGCGGTTGGTGACCGCGTCGCGGAACTCCTGGAAGGTCGGCATCGGGTTGGTGGCCGCGTCGATGCCCAGGTTGTTCTTGAGCTGGTTGACGATGGCGTCGTAGATCGGCTTGGCGCCGCCGTCGGCGTTGTAGGCGAAGGTCAGCTGGCCGTCGTACTTGGAGATGGCGTCGGCCTTGGCCCACAGCTCCTTGGCCTTGGCGGCGTTGAACTTGAGGTTGTCGGCGCCCTTGAGGGAGCTGGAGTAGCCCGGGGTGAGCGGGGAGGTGAACTCGGTGGCCGGGGTGGCGATGCCGCCGAGGACCTTGTCCGTCAGCTGCTCGCGGTTGATGGCCATGGAGATGGCCTGGCGGCGCAGCTGGCCTTCCTCGGTGTTGGTCTGGAAGTGCTCGAGGTTGGACGGGATGGTGAAGGTCTGGGACACGGAGCCGGCCTTGTTGTAGGCCTGGACCTTCGGATCCTTCTGGAAGGTCTTGGTGGCGGAGGCCGGGACGGACTCCATCACGTCGAGGTTGCCGGCCTGGATGTCGGCGTAGGCGGCCTTGTCGTCGGTGTAGATCTTGAAGGTCACGCCGTCGTTCTTCGGCACGTCATTGCCCTTGTAGTCGGGGTTCTTGACGAGGTCGATCTCCTTGTTGTGGTCCCACTTGGAGAACTTGTACGGGCCGTTGCCGACCGGGGCCTCGCCGAAGGCCTTCGGGTCCTTGTAGAAGGACTCCGGCAGCGGGGCGAACGCCAGGTAGCCGACCTTGATCGGGAAGGTGGCGTCCGGCTGGGACATGTCCACGGTGAAGGTGTGGTCGTCGACGACCTTGAGGCCGGAGAGCTGCTCGTCGCCCTTCAGGTTCTTGGCGTCCTGCAGATCGGTGAAGCCCTTGATGGTGGAGAAGAAGGAGGAGCACTTCTGGGCGTTCTTCGCGTTGGCGACGTAGCTCCAGGCCTTGGTGAAGGACTCGGCGGTCACCGGGGTGCCGTCGGTGAACTTCCAGCCGTCCTTGATCTTGATGGTGTACTGGGTGGCGTCGTCGTTCGGGGTGATGGACTCGGCCACTTCGTTGGAGGCGTTGCCCTTGGCTTCGAAGGAGACGAGGCGGGCGAACAGCAGGTCGCCCGGCTTGCCGCCGCCGGTCTCGTTGGTGTTGCCCGGGATCAGCGGGTTCTGCGGCTCGGAAGCGTACGCGGTGATGATGTTGCTCGAAGCGGAGCTGCTGGAGCTGCTGGAAGAACCGCAGCCGCCCAGCATGGTCGCGACGGCGCACACGGCCGCGGCGATAGCCAGAGCTTTCTTCTTCATGTGATTTCTCCTATGTCATCCGGACGCGTGGTTCGCGTCCGTCCCAAGCGAAAGGGGCGGGCGGCTTACGGCCGGCCCAACCCCTTTGCTGATCGCATCCCATTGTGCCCCAGATTGGAGACACCATGTTACTTGTTTGCGAATATTCGGTGAATGGGCTTGCGGGAGTCTGGGGAAACGCTTCGGTTTTCCATGGCTTTCGTGAAGATTTCCGAAAATCTCATATTGCGGACAATCACCGGGTTCCGCCGGCGCACGGGACCCGTGGCTCCCCTTCCCCGGCATGCGGCGCCGGGGCGCCACGGGGCTACGCCCGGGGGAACGCCTGCGCGTAGCGTGACTTGAGCTGTTCGATGGACACGTGCGTGTACCGCTGCGTGGTCTTCAGCGAGGAGTGGCCGAGCATCTCCTGCACCTCGCGCAGGTCCGCCCCGCCGTCGAGCAGGTGCGTGGCCGCCGAGTGCCGCAGCGCGTGCGGCGAGATGTCCGGCACGCCTGCCCTGCGCGACTCCTCGTGCACGACGTCGCGCGCGATGCGCTGGTTGAGCCTGCCGCCGCGCGAACCGAGGAACAACGCCCGGCACGACCCGTCGCCGTGCAGCAGCACGGGTCTGCCCCCGTCCAGCCACGCCAGCAGCGCGCGCTGCGCGGGCAGACCGAACGGCACGACCCGCTGCCTGTTCCCCTTGCCGGTGACCCTGACGGTGCGCGAGGAGAAGTCCACGTCGGCCACGTCGAGGCCGACGAGCTCGGCCACGCGGATGCCGGTGGCGTAGAGCAGTTCGAGCACCGCCGCGTCGCGCAGCCGCAGTGCGGCGCGACGCGGGTCGTCCCGGCGCGGCGCCCGCGCACGGACGTCCGGGGCCCCGACGGCCGTTGCCCCGGCCATTCCCCCGGCGCCATCGTCCGCGCCCGCGCCGGGACCGCCGGCGCGCGCATCGTCGTCGGCCGTGTCCATCAGCTTCTCGGCCTGCGACTCGGTGAGCACGGCCGGCAGCGTGTCGGGGATCTTCGGCGTCATCAGCATCGCCGCCGGGTCCGAGGCCGTCACCCCGTGATCACGCGCCCACGAGAAGAAACGGCGTACGGACACGGTCTTGCGCGCCATGCTGGAACGGGCGTGCGAGCGTGATTCGCGGGCCATCCACGCACGCAGGTCCTCGAGCGTCACCTCGTTGAGGTCCTCGACGCCGAGCGTCTCGAGCAGACGCAGACACTCCCCCACATCCGTGCCGTACGCCTTGAGCGTATTCGCGCTCAGGCCGCGGTTCGCGCCGAGGAACGCCAGGAACGCGCGCAGCTGACCGTCGAACCGCATGGGGTCCCCTTTCCCTGTCTCCCGGGCCGCCCGCGGCGGCCGGCGGCCCGACGGCCGCCTTCGGATAGACTATAACCGTTCGCAACACGGGGAAACGGGGCAAGATGGCACGACATTCGGCCGCATCGGTGGCGGCGCTGAAGGACAGGGTCGACGACGGGCCGGGGACGGCGCCGGACGCGGTCGCGCGGGCCATCGACCTGACGAAGGCCTACGGGGACGCCGACGCGCGGGTGGTGGCGCTCGACCATGTGAACGTCTCGTTCACGCGTGGCGAGATGACCGCCATCATGGGCCCGTCCGGATCGGGCAAGTCCACGCTCATGCACTGCATGGCCGGCCTCGACACGCCCACCTCGGGCCGCGTGGTGGTCGAAGGGCTCGAGGTCTCGTCGATGAACCAGCGGCAGCTCACGAAACTGCGCCGCACGCGGATCGGGTTCATCTTCCAATCGTTCAACCTGGTGCCCACGCTGAGCGCCGAGGAGAACATCCTGCTGCCGCTGCAGATCGCGAAACGGCCCATCGACCGCGTCTGGTTCGACAAGGTCGTCGACGTCACGGGCCTGCGCCCGCGCCTGACGCACCGTCCCAGCCAACTGTCCGGCGGACAGCAGCAGCGCGTCGCCTGCGCCCGCGCCATCATGGCCAGGCCGTCGGTCATCTTCGCCGACGAGCCGACCGGCAACCTCGACTCGCGTTCCAGCCGCGAGGTGCTCGGTTTCCTCAAGGATTCGGTGCACGAGTACGGCCAGACCATCGTGATGGTGACGCACGACCCGCGCGCCGCCTCGTACGCGGACCGCGTGCTCGTGCTCGCCGACGGGCGCATCACCCGCGACCTGAGGCACCCCTCCTACGAGGAGATCCTCGACGTGTTCGCCACCGAAGGCGACGAGGACCGGGAAAACGGTCCCGCGCAGGCGGCGGACGCGCATGGCGCGGGGGCCGGCGCATGATCCGCATCGGCCTGCGCGACGCCCGCGCGCACCTGCCGCGCTTCGTGATGTCGATCATCGCCATCGCCCTCGGCGTGTCCTTCGTGGTCGGCTCGTTCTGCTTCCGCGAGATGATGAACGACCAGGTGGACCAGATGCTCGGCTCGAACACCGACGCCGACGTGTACGTGCGCGGCGTCGCGGAGAGGAAGGACGACGCCTCCGCGGCGACGGCGACCGGCTCGGACGGCTCGTCCTCGTCCCTGAAGACCTACAACGACATCGACGTCTCGCTCGTGGACGACGTCGCCAAGGTCGCGGGCGTCGCGAGGGCCGGGGTCACTTATTCGACGTCCGGCACGCTCGTGCTCGTCGCGAAGGACGGCAACGCGGTCTCCTCGATGGGCTCGCCGACGATGGGCATCGGTCTGGAAAAGGGGACGTGGAGGTCGGCCCGGCTGGAGCACGGCCGGTGGGCGAGGAACCGGCATGAAATCGCCCTGCACGCGTTCGCCGCCAAGACGGCGGGCCTCGGGGTGGGCGACACGACGAAGCTCGTCTACCCGTCCGGACCCGAGGACGTGAAGGTGGTCGGCGTGTTCGACACCGACGTCTCCCAGGCGGGCGCGATCATCATCGGGCTCGCCCCGTCGGTGGCCAGGGAGGTCGTCCAGGAGAAGACCGGCGAGATCGGGGTCACGCAGTACATCACCGTGTACGGTTCGGCCGACGGCGGCGGCCCGCTGAACGACGCGCAGCAGCGCGAACTCGCCGCGCGCGTGAGGAAGGCGCTGCCGAAGGGGTCGAAGGCCACGGCGATCACCGGCGACCGGCTGCGCGACGAATACTCGCGGTCCATCAAGGACCAGCTGGGCTTCATCCAGCCGCTCATCCTCATCTTCGGCGTCATCGCGCTGTTCGTCGGCTCGTTCATCATCGCGAACACGTTCTCGATGATCGTGCGCGAATCGATGCGCGGCTATGCGCTGCTGCGCTCGGTGGGCGCCTCCCCCGCCCAGGTGTTCTCCACGGTCGTCGTGCAGGCGCTGCTGCTCGGCCTGGTCGGTTCGGGCGCGGGCATCGCGCTCGGCTGGGGCATGGTGCGCCTCATCGTCTTCGGCCTCGCGCAGGCGGGCACGCCGATGACCGGCGCCGCGACGCCGGGCCCCACGGACATGCTCGTCGGCCTCGCCGTCGGATTGGCCGTCACGCTCGTCGGGGCGGCGCTTCCCGCACGCCGCGCCGCGACCGCGCCGCCCATCCAGGCGATGAACGAGACCGTGAACCCGGAGAAGCCGGTCCTGCCGCGTGGCGTCGCCGGCGTCGCGATGGTCGTGCTCGGCGCGGCGTGCTGGGCGTACTGCGTGGCGGTCGCACGCGCCGGCGATACGGGCGATCCCACGCCGTTCGCGCCGCTCAACGCGCTGGCGGAACGCGTGGGTGCGGGCTGGCCGCTCGGCGCGGGCGCGGCGTTGATCGTCGTGGGCGTGATCGTGCTCTCCCCCGCGCTGGTCGCCCCCGCGGGCACGGTGCTCGGCTGGCTGCCCGCGCACGTGTTCCCGGTGACCGGACGCCTCGCCACGCGCAATCTCGCACGGCAGAAACGACGCACCGCGAACACGGCGGCCGCCCTGTTCGTCGGCGTGGCGATCGTGAGCTGCCTGGCGGTGGTCGCCTCCTCGGCGAAGGCCTCGGTCGCCGGCATCGTCGACACGGGGCTCAAATCCGATTTCACCGCCATGTCCGCGTCCTCGGGGCGCATCCCCGACGATGCGGTCTCGGCGATCAGGAAGACGAAGGGCGTGGCCTCCGTGTCGCAAAGCCGCATGCTCATGGGCGTCACCTACGGTTCGGGCAAGGACGCGGCACAGGCGATGACGTTCGCCGAGCAGCCGTCCCTGTTCTCCAAGGTGTTCGCCCCCGTGACCAATGCGGGCGACGCGGACAGGGCGCTTAAAAGCGGGGAGCTCGTCGTCGGCCTCACCGTCGCGCAGGACAACGGCTGGAAGGTCGGCGACACGGTGCGTGTCAACGGCAGACGCGTCGTCGTCGACGAGGAGGCCACCGCGAAGGCGCAGGCCGATTACCGGGCGCAGGTGGAGGCGAAAACCGCCGACCTCACGGCCCAGGCGCAGCGGCTCGCCGCAGCGGGCGACGCGGACGGCGCGCAGGCCAAGGCCGACGAGGCGCGGCGGGCGGCCGAGGACGCCGCGAACGTGGACCCGTCCACGCTGGTGCGCACGACGACCGAGACCACGCATGTGAAGGTGAGGGTCGGCGCGATCATCGAGAATTCCGTCTACCGGTCGATGGTGCTGATGAACGACGACCTCGCCGAACGGGTGAACAACGAGAACACGATGTTCACCATCATGCTGTTCGTCAACGCGCGCGACGGCGCCGACACGGCCACTGTGAAGAAGCGCCTCGTCAAGGCGGTCAAGCCTTTCTACGTGATCAACGTGCAGGACCGCGACGAGTTCAAATCCTCGATGTCCACGATGGTCGACCAGATCCTCATCATCCTGTACGCGCTGCTCGCCCTGTCCATCGTCATCGCCGTGTTCGGCATCGTGAACACGCTCGCCCTGAGCGTGTCGGAGCGCACGCGCGAGATCGGCCTGCTGCGCGCGGTGGGCACGTCGCGCGGCCAGGTGCGCGGCATGCTGGCCATCGAGGCGTCGCTGATCGCCGTGCTCGGCACGCTGCTCGGCGTGGTCGTGGGCGTGGCGGCGGGCGCGGTGATCCGCGTCGTCTACGAGTCGGACGGATTGGAGCGGCTGTCGGTCCCGTGGGACCAGCTGGGCGCGTTCCTCGTCCTGGCCGTCCTCGTGGGCGTCGTCGCCGCACTGCCGCCGGCCCGCCGCGCGCTGAAGGTGCCCGTGCTCGACGCCGTGTCCGCCGAATAGGCCGGGTCGTCCGCGCGATGCGCCGTTCACGGGGTACAGTGGAAGGTCATCCGAAACATCGTGGTTCGGGGGAAGGACACATCATGGCATTGCCAAGGCAGATCCCGTCGGGCGCACGGGTCGTCGTGCGCGTCATCGAGGGCGTGGACCCGGCGGACGGGCGCACCAAGTTCCGTGACTTCGTGGGGCACGTGCTCGCCTGGGACGGCCGCACGCTGGAGCTGTCGCGCGACGCGGCCGCGAACGGCTCGCGGCCGCAGCAGCGCGTGAGCATCGACGCGGACACCATCGCCACGCTCAAGCCGGTGCCGGAACGCCCCCGTGTGCGGCCCTGAAGCCGTGTAGGACCGTCGCCGCCCGCACACGTCCCGGCACGCGGGAACCGACGGTCCTACACCGCGGAACGCAGCTGCACACGCGCCTCGCCCGGTCCCGTGAACGCGATCACGTGTTCGCCGCGGCGGGCGGAGGCGAGCAGGCCGGCCTGCCAGTCGCGCATGTCGTAGCGCAGGTCCCGCTCCTCGTATGCGGCTGCGGATGCCGCGGAAGCGGCGCCGGGGGCGCCAGGGGCGCCGTCCCGTTCCGTCCGCGCGATGGCGCGCTGGCGGGCCTTGTAGTCGCGGAACGGCTGTCCCTGCGAGAAGAATCCGAGCATGTCCGCCTGCGCGCGGCCGCGCACGGCGCCGTCGCGCGACCGTTCGTCGCGCAGCAGGTCGGCGGCGGCGAGCAGCCGCGAGGCCATGTCGCGCAGCAGCCGTTCCACGTTTTCGGCGTCCTCCTCGACCATCGCGCGCGTGCGGTCCGGATCGGTGAGGGCCACGCGCGTCATGTCGCGCCAGCTGCCGGCGGCGAGCGCCGCGGCGATGTTGCGGTCCGGGTCGGCGACGAGCGTGTCGATCATCGCGGTCGCCACGACGTGCGGCATGTGGCTGATGAGCGCGGCGGCGCGGTCGTGCGTGTCGTCGTCGAGGACGATGACATGGTTCCCGACGTCTTCGGTGATGAGCCGCGCCACGGCGAGGAACCGTTCGTACGCGGTGGAGGGGGTGACGGTCACGGCCCATAGGGCGTCGTCGTAGAGATGCGGGTCGGCGGCGCCCCATCCGGACAGTTCGTTGCCTGCCATCGGGTGTGCGCCGACGTAGCGGTCCGCGAGTCCCGCGGCCTCCACCTGGTCGCGCACCATGCCCTTGACGCTGCCCACGTCGGTGAGCGTGACGGCGGGATGCGCGTCGAGCAGCGGTCCGAGCGCGGCGAGGATGTCGGGCATGGCCTTGAGCGGGTTGCACAGGACGATGACGTCCGGGCCCGCGGCGACGAGGTCGGCGAGCGTTGCGGCGCAGCGGATGCCGTCCGCCTCGGCCTGCGCGTACGGGTGCGGGCGGTGGTTCCATGCGACGACGCCGGCGCCGCGTCCGACGAGGCGGCGCGCCAGCGATCCGCCGATCAACCCGAGCCCGACGACGCCGACGAGCGGCCGCGCGTCCCAAGCGGCGTTCCTCTCCCCTACCACAGCAGTTCCCTTTCCGTCGTCTCCGTGTCCTTCCAATCGTTGTCGATGCGTGTGGCGTCCAGGTGCACGCCGCCCCGGGGCAGGCGCCAGGCGTCGACGGGCGGCGCCGGGCGGTCGCGCCGCGGGTACACGGCAAGCGTCTTGAGCCAGATGCCGTGCGTGGCGAGCGTGGCGAGCACGTCGCGGAAACGGGGCTCCCAGGGCGCGGCGTCGAGCGTGTCGATGAAGCTGTAGGTGCCGTCGTCGCCTTTGATGGGGCGGGACATGAAGCTGGTCATGTTCAGGCCGGCATCGCGCAGGATGTCGAGCACGTTGGCGATGACGCCCGGTCCGGTGACCAGCGGGATGAACGTGATGATGGTCTCGAAATCGGTCTCGTGCACGCGGGCGCGGGCGTTGGACGCACGCACGTCGTCGCGCGTGCCGAGGACGAGGAAGTCGGTGTGCGCGCCTTCGAAGTCCTGCACACGCGGGGCGAGGGTGTCGAGCCCGTAGAGTTCGCCGCAGATGTGCGGTCCCAGGGCGACGCCGCCCGGTTCGAGGTCGCGGCAGGCGGCCGCGTTGGACGAGGCGGGCGTGGGCGTGAGCCGATGGTCGGCGATGAAGCGTTTGCATTGGGCGAGCCCGTGCGGGTGCGCGCTGACGGGGATCGCGACGGGGCCGGGACCGGCGGCGTCGCGTGCGGCGAGGGGATCGTCGCCGCGGCGCGTGAACGCGTCGAACGCGACGTCGACGCGCACGCGTGCGAGGCCGGCGACGTCGGTCGCGTCGATGAGCGCGTCGAGGTTCGGCACCACGTAGCCTTCGACGTTGTTCTCCCAGGCGATGACCCCCCAGCCCCGACCCGAACGGACCGCCTCCATGATGGCGGGCACGTCCGGCAGCGCGACGAGGTCGAAGCCCGTCGGCCCGCCCGACGTCCCGCCCGCGAGCTGCGCGGCGGCGTCCATCGCCGCCTGATGCGTGAACGTGCCTTCCGGCCCGAGATAGAACAACCGTTTGCGTGTCATAGGTCCCTACTGTAGCGAATGGGGGACGGCGGGCCCGATGGTGTCCGTCATCGGAAACGCCGTTCCGTCGCCGGCGACGCCGGGACCGGCCTCACCTGCCGGAGGGGTCCTCCCCTGCGGCGTCCCGTCGCGGCGGGATGCGGAACCAGGAGGAGGGCATGGCCAGCATGACGACCTGGACAAGGATCACGCCGTACAGCCATGCGTAGCCGGCGTGCTGGCTGAAGAACGGCGCCGCCGTGCTGAACCCGGCGACGACGAGCGCGTCCCCGCCCGGGCCGCCGAACAGGGCGATCCCCCATGCGCCGGCGGAGGAGGCGATGAGGTGCAGGGCGAGGCCGGTCACGCCCTGGCGCGCGCGGGCGCAGTAGGTGGACAGCGCCGTGATGGCGTAGGCGAGGGCGAGGCCGTAGGGGATGTTCATCGAGGCGCCCATGCGGTGCGCGAGCGTGCCGACGAGCGCGACGCCGAGTCCGGCGAGCAGCGTGACGGCGGTCCTGCCCGCGGCCGGCAGACGATGGGACCACGGCATGAGCGACGACGGGTCGTCATGCCGGCGCGCGGCGGCGCGGCCGGACGCGGTGTTGCGGCCGGATGCCGTGTTGCGGTTGCGCTTCTTGCTCATGGACCTCACCTTAGTACGTGGATGCCGGGGATACGGGAAGGTCCTCCCCATGCGGGAAGGACCTTCGTCGTCGGGGACGGGCGGACGCGGCCGGGACGTCCGTGAGGGCCGTCAGGGCCGCAGGCCGGCCGTCACTTGTTGTTGGCGGCGTTCTGGCGGCGCTGCTTGGCGCGCCACTTGTACCAGTCCTCGCGGCCGAGGATGATCTTGCGCACGCGGATGGACTCCGGGGTGACCTCGACGCACTCGTCCTCGTTCGCGAAGTCGAGGGACTCCTCGAGGCTCATCTTGATCGGCGGGGTGAGCGTCTCGAGCACGTCGGCGGTGGAGGAGCGCATGTTGGTCATGTGCTTGGCGAGCGTGATGTTCACGTCCAGCTCGTCGGGCTTGTTGTTCACGCCCACGACCTGGCCCTCGTACACCGGGGACTGCGGCTCGACGAAGAAGTTGCCGCGCGCCTGGAGGCGCTGCATGGCGTACGGGGTGGCGACGCCCTGGCGGTCGGAGACCATCGAGCCGTTCTGGCGGATGGTGATCTGGCCGGCCCACGGCGCGTAGCCGGCGGAGATGGAGGAGGAGATGCCGGTGCCGCGGGTGGCGCTCAGCAGCGCGGTGCGGAAGCCGATGAGGCCGCGGGACGGGACGGTGAACTGCAGACGCACCCAGCCGGAGCCGTGGTTGGTCATGCCGTCCATGCGGCCCTTGCGGTCGGCCATGAGCTGGGTGACGGTGCCCATGTACTCCTCGGGCACGTCGATGGTGGTGTTCTCCATCGGCTCGTTGACCACGCCGTCGATCTTCTTGGTGACGACCTGCGGGCGGCCGACGGTCAGCTCGTAGCCCTCGCGGCGCATCTGCTCGGCGAGCACGGCCAGGGCGAGCTCGCCGCGGCCCTGGACCTCCCAGGCGTCCGGACGGTCGGTGGGCAGCACCTTGATGGACACGTTGCCGATGAGCTCGCGGTCGAGGCGGTCCTTGATCATGCGGGCGGTGAGCTTGTGGTCCTTGCCCTCGGTGCCGGCCAGCGGGGAGTCGTTGACGCCGAAGGTCATGGAGATGGCCGGGTCGTCGACGTGGATGAGCGGCAGCGGCTTCGGGTCGTTCGGGTCGACGATGGTCTCGCCGATCATGATGTCGTTGACGCCGGCGACGGCGACGATGTCGCCGGGACCCGCGGATTCGACGGGCGTGCGCTCGAGGCCCTGCGTGCGCAGGAGCTCGGCGACGCGGAAGTTCTCGATGGAGCCGTCCACACGGCTCAGGCCGTAGGTCTTGCCCTTCTCCAGCGTGCCGTTGTAGATGCGCACGAGGCCGAGACGGCCGAGGAAGTCGGAGGAGTCGATGTTGGCGACGTGGGCCTGCAGCGGCGCGCCCTCCTCGTACTCCGGGGCGGGGATGTTGGAGATGATGGCCTCGAACAGCGGCTCGAGGTTGTCGTTGTCCGGCAGGCCGCCGTCCTGGGGCTGGTTCACGGAGGCGTAGCCGGCCTTGGCGGCGCAGTAGATGACCGGCATGTCGAGCAGCTGGTCGAGGTCGAGGTCGATGCCCTCGTGCTGCACGTCGTCGGCCAGGCCGAGCAGCAGGTCGGAGGTCTCGCCGACGACCTCCTCGATGCGGGCGTCCGGACGGTCGACCTTGTTCACGCACAGGATGACCGGCAGCTTGGCCTCGAGCGCCTTGCGCAGCACGAAGCGGGTCTGCGGCAGCGGGCCCTCGGAGGCGTCGACGAGCAGGACGACGCCGTCGACCATGGAGATGCCGCGCTCGACCTCGCCGCCGAAGTCGGCGTGGCCGGGGGTGTCGATGATGTTGAGGGTGATGCCCTCCGGGTGGCCGTACTTGGCGGCCAGCGGGCCGGTGTACTCCACGGCCGTGTTCTTGGCGAGGATGGTGATGCCCTTCTCGCGCTCCAGGTCGTTGGAGTCCATCACGCGATCCGGAACCTCCTCGCGCTCGGAGAACACGTGGGACTGCTGGAGCATCGCGTTCACCAGCGTGGTCTTGCCGTGGTCGACGTGAGCCACAATCGCCACATTACGGATATCACCGCGAACCGCCATCGAAACCTCTCTTAATCGATTGTTGTTTTGTCGCGTAACCGCACGGCGCCGGGCCTCGCCCGCCGCCGGCTTGCTTGCCTCAAATTGGTGCTTGCCTGCACTGATACACAAACCGACACGATGATAGCCAGACGGCTTGACCGTGCCCGCCCGCGGGGTCACCGCCTGCGGAGTTCCGCAGACTGAGCCGTATAACGGAAAGCCCAGTGGGCTTTCCGTAGGCGAAGTGAGCAGCTTGCTGCGAAGTTACCGGCGGCGAAGCTCCGCCGGTAATACGAAGTGCATGTTCTCCTTGGTGGTCTCCACCGAATCCATGCCGGTGTAGCCCATGTCCCTCAGGGAGGCGACCACCCCGTCGACGTATTCCTCCGGCACGGAAGCCCCCGAGGAGACGCCCACGGCCTCGACGCCCTCGAACCACGAGCGGTCGAGGTCCCCGGCGTCGTCGACGCGGTGGGCGCGGCCCCGCGCGCCGAGCCCCTCCTGGGCCACTTCGACCAGGCGCACCGAGTTCGAGGAGTTCGCCGACCCGACGATCACCACGCAGTCCGAGCGTTCGGCGACGAGCTTGACGGCCGCCTGGCGGTTGGAGGTCGCGTAGCAGATGTCCGAGCTGGGCGGCATCTCGATCCACGGGAAGCGCCCCTTGAGCGCCGCGATGGTGCCGGCGGTCTCGTCGACGCTCAGCGTGGTCTGGGTGAGCAGCACGAGCTTCGTCCCCGGTTCGAACGCGAGCGTGGCCACGTCTCCCTCGTGTTCGATGAGGTGCACGTGGTCCGGGGCCTCCCCCACCACGCCGACGGCCTCGTCGTGCCCCTCGTGGCCGATGTAGACGATCTCGTATCCGGCGCGCATGAACCGCAGCACCTCGCGGTGCACCTTGGCGACCAGCGGGCAGGTGGCGTCCACCACGTTGAGCCCCCGCGCCTCCGCCTCCGCCTTGACGGCCGGCGAGACCCCGTGCGCCGAGAACACGACCGGCACGCCGGCGGCGGCGGCCTCGTCCGGGATCTGCGAGAGCTCCTCGACGAACACCGCGCCCTGCGAGGCGAGGTCCTCGACGACATGCTTGTTGTGGACGATCTGGCGCCGCACGTACACCGGCGGCAGTCCTCCCGCCGATGCGCCGTCGCCCCGCGCGCCCGCGGTGCCGCGGGATGCGCCGAGGATCGTGCGCACGGTGAGGATCGCCCGGTCCACGCCCGCGCAGAACCCGCGTGGATCGGCCAATACGATGCGTTTCGCCATGTCGTCCGTCGTCCTTTCCGGCGGCGCCGGTCGCGTCGCCATGCCACGCCCGACTCTACCGCACGGCGGCCACCGGCCCACAAGGCGCACATCGGCCATGTGCGCCCCGCAAAAACGGCGGCAAGGGGCTAGACTGGTGGATGTTAGCGATAACGCACGTTATCGGACACCACACAACATATTCACTCTGGAGTGAGATATATGGCAAAGAACCTTCCCCCGCGCACGGGGCAGCAGTACACTATCAGCCACGGCGACTACGAGGCGGTCATCACCGAGCTGGGCGCGACGATGCGCAAGGTCACCTACAAGGGCAGGAACGTCATCGTGCCGCTCGGACCGGACGACCCGGTCACCTGCTGCCACGGGCAGCTGCTCGTGCCGTTCCCGAACCGCATCGCCGGCGGCGTCTACACCTTCGAGGGCAAGGAGTACACCCTGCCGATCGACGAGCACGACCGCAACACCGCCATCCACGGCTACGGCTACCGCGCCTACTGGAAGCTCGAGTCCCTCACCGAAAGCTCCGTCACCCAGTCGTGGCGCGTGCCGTTCCTGCTCGGCTACCCGTTCGACGTGGTCGTCACCGCGACCCACGAGCTCACCGACGACGGGCTGAAGATCACCGTCGAGGCCTACAACAACGGCGACGTGGACGCCCCGTGGGCCCTCGCCATCCACCCGTGGCTCGACAACGGCTTCAACGGCTACGGCGACGAGATCGACGGCCACAACGCGCAGTGCACGCTCACCGTGCCCGCGCGCACGCACGTCACCGTCGACGGGAACCTCATCCCGACCGGCACCGAGCCGGTGGACGGCACAAAGTACGACTTCCGCGAACCGCGCCTGCTCACCGAGCAGCCGTACGACGACGCGTGGACCGACGTCGAGCACGCCGCCGACGGCACCGCCACCGCCGTCTTCCACCGCCCCGACGGCCTGACCGTCCACGTGGGCGGCGACGAGACGGTCACCTCCTTCCAGGTGTGCACCGGCACCGGCTTCCCGGCGTTCCAGCACCCGGCGGGCACCGCGGTCGAACCGCAGACCGCCTACGCGAACGCGTTCAACACCGGCAAGGACCTCATCGCGATCAAGCCCGGCGAGACCAGCGTCACCAAGCTGTTCATCAGGGCCGAAATCGACTGATTCCCGGGTTCCACGGCACGCGCCGCGAACCGCGCGGGGGCATCCGCCCGAAACGCGGTTTGCGGCGCGTCCTTGTCCTGTGGCATAATGCCGGAGGCTTATTTATCTTTCCAGTAAAGGAGTCCATCATGGGCATGCGCGGACGTAAGCGCAAGGATCGTCGTAAGAAGGCCGCCAACCACGGCAAGCGCCCCAACGCCTGATTCTTGTCTTCTCAAAGACGCGGAAAACCCGCCTGAGCCGTTCGGCCGGGCGGGTTTTCACATATCCGGGCCGTCGTCGGCCGGGCGTCCCCGGACCGCAAGGCCCGGGGACGCCCGGCCGACGACGCGTCACCGTTCGCCGCAGCAGTGGTCAAGGCATTCCCTGAGCCGCTCCCTGAGGCATTCGGGAGCCGTTTCGGGCCTGAGGTAGGCGCGCAGCGCGGCGATCATCGCCCGTTCGCGTTCCGAACAGCAGGTGGAGGGGTCGAAGCACTCCCCCGCCGTGGGTTCCTGCGCCCGATCGGCCGGCTCCGCGCCGACGACACGCGTCTCGGCGATGCGCACCTCGGTGCGGCTGACCGTCCCGTCCGACGACGCCCGGGTGATGGAGATGCGGCTGACGCGCCCCACGGATCGCTCGTTCATGACATCTCCTTTCCCCGCCCCCCGGCGGCGCGACGCGGCGACGCGCCGCGGCCGGAGGGACCATCGTCTCCATTATCGCCGGAAACGCCGGCGGCGCGACGCCCTCCGACGGACTTCGCCGTGGGTGAACCCGGGCCGTCCCGCGGCGCCGGCGGCCTCGGACCGTAGCCGTGCTCCCGGGCGTATTCGGCGAGTTCGTGCTTGAGCTGCGTGCGGGCGCGGTTCAGACGGCTCATCACCGTGCCGATCTTCACCCCCTGCTCGTCGGCCACCTGCCGGTAGGTCTTGCCGTCGATCGCCGTGTCGATGAACACCTGCCTGCGTTCGGGCGACAGTTTCGCCAGCGCCCGCATGATCTCCTCGGGGGCGAACGCGTCCAGATATTCGTCCTCGGCGGATTTGAGCCCGTCGGAGGAATGCTCGGAGGCCTCGTACAGGTCCCAGTCGTCGTATTCGCCGCTGGTGTCGTTCGCCCGCTGCGGGCGGCGCTTCGCCTTGGCGTACTGGTTGAAGTAGGCGTTGCGTTCGATGGTGGTCATCCACGCCTCGAAGTTCGTGCCGGGCGTGAACGAATCGAACGCCTTGAACCCCTTCTCGAAGGTGTCCTGCACCAGGTCCTGGGCGTCGTCCGGATCGTTGGTCAGTCTCATGGCCTGGCGGTACAACGCGTCGAGCGCGGGCATGGCGAGCTTCTCGAAGCGCGCCCGACGCCCCGCCATGGTCTCTTTCGTCTCGCTGGTCACGGTTGCCCATTGTAATCTCCCGCACGCGGGCGTCACGCGAGGGAATCCGCGTGCATGCACCGCATCCGCGTGTACGCACCGCGTATATATACTGAATGCATCGCGGGCAAGCCCAAGGAACCTTCCAGAAGACGTCCAGATTCGTCGCCCACAGTGGGACGCGCATCGCAACGAAGGCTCCCGCCGGCGCCAGGAGGCGCGGGAACCCCGACCCACAGGCGCGGGAAGCGCCGATGAAAGGAAGCACCACCGATGTCCCTGACGCTGAATGCCGCGGCGGCACTGCTCGAACGCCACCACCTGCTGCGCGAGGTGATCCACGACGGACGCTGGTCGAGGTCCGCGGCCCACGTGGCCGGCGCGGACGAACCGGTCCGCGAGCTCACCTACGACACCCGCAGGGTCGGCCCGGGCGCCATGCTGGTGTGCAAGGGACGCTTCCGCGCCGAGTTCCTCGACGGATGCGACGAACGGGGACTGGCCGCCTACGTGGCCGAAACGGACATGTCCGGCCATACGCGGGCGCCGGGTCTCATCGTGGACGACGCCCGCAAGGCGCTGAGCCTGCTCGCCGCCGAGTTCTACGGCCGTCCGCAGGACGGGCTCACCGTGATCGGCATCACCGGCACCAAGGGCAAGACCACCACCGCCTACTTCACGCAGGCGGTGCTCAACGCGCATTCCGGCGACCGTTGCGCGCTGTTCTCCTCGGTGGACAACTGCCTGGACGGACGCACCTACGTCGAATCGGACCTCACCACGCCGGAGTCGCTCGACGCGTTCCGCATGATGCGCGAGGCGGTCGACAACGGCATGCGCTATCTGGTCATGGAGGTCAGCTCCCAGGCCTACAAGGTGAACCGCGTCTATGGCCTCACCTTCGACGTGGGCGCGTTCCTCAACATCTCCCCCGACCACATCAGCCCCATCGAACACCCCACGCTCGAGGACTACCTGCGTTGCAAGCGCCTCATCGTGGACAACAGCCGCGCCCTGGTGCTCAACGCGCGCACGGACCACGTGGATCTGCTGCGCGAGGACGCGGCCGCCGCCGGCGTGCCCGTGACCGAATTCGCGTTGCTGGGCGCCGCCCCCGACGCGGCCGCGCCGACGACCGGCGAAGGACCGGCGACCGCCGCGGTGGCATGGCCCGCCGACGCGACGCACGACGCCTATGCGATGCGGCTCGACGGGCGGGACCTAGGCGGCTACCGCCTGAGCCTGGCCGGGGATTTCAACTACGAGAACGCGCTGGCCGCCGTGGCCATCGCGCACGCCGCCGGGGTGCCGGCCGACGAGGCGGGCGCGCTGCACGCGATGGAGGCCACGCGCGTGTCCGGCCGCATGGAACGCTACCGCGACGCGGCGAGCGACACCGACGTCATCGTCGACTACGCGCACAACCACACCTCCGTCACGGCGCTGCTCGACTTCGTCGACGCACGGTACGCCGGCAGGAACCCGTTCATCACACTGGTGGCGGGATCGGCCGGCAACAAGGCGTTCGACCGCCGTCAGGAGATCGTCGAGGCGGCGCAGGACCGCATCGCCCGGTTCGTGTTCACCGCCGAGGACACCGACACCGAACCGTACGAGGACATCTGCCGCGACATGCTCTCCCACGTGACGAACGGGAACGTCGCCACCGACACGATCATCGACCGCGTCGCCGCCATCACCGACGCGTTGGAGGACGCCCGCGCGCATCCGGGGCGCACGGACGTGGTGCTCGTCATCGGCAAGGGCCACGAACGCTGGATCAAGGACCGCAACAGGCACGTGCCGTACGAGGGCGACGACCAGGTGGTCGAACGGCTTCTGGCGGCGCGCTGAGCCCTCCCCCGCCACGCGCCCGCGCCCCGGCCGGGGGCCCTGCCACGGGCGCACGCGGCGGGCGATGGTGGAGTAGTATCGTGCGGTGACGCCCGCGAGACCCGCGTCGCCACACGATACTAGGGAGAGAAGCTATGCCCACCACGACTTCGCCGCTGAGCCTCGCCTCCGCGGCCAAGCTGTTGGAAGACCATCATCTGCTGCGCGAGATCATCGCCGGGGACGTCTGGACCATGGACGCCACGGCGTTGCCCGGCGCCGACGCGCCGATCCCGGCCATCACGTACGACACCCGTCAGGTGCGGGAAGGCACGCTGCTGTTCGTCAAGGGCCGCTTCAAGCCCGAATTCCTCGACGGCATCGACGGGCGCGGTCTGGGCGCGTATGTGGCCGAAACCCCCTACGCCGACCGCACGAAGGCGCCGGGCCTCATCGTGGAGGACGTGCACAAGGCGATGAGCCTGCTGTCCGCCGAATTCTTCGGCCGCCCGCAGGATTCCCTGACGATGGTCGGCATCACCGGCACCAAGGGCAAGACCACCACCGACTACTTCACGCACGCCATCCTCAACGCCTACTCCCACGGCCACGCCGCGATGATGAGCTCGATCGCCGTGTGCCTCGACGGGCGCACGTGGACGCCGTCCGCGCTCACCACGCCGGAGTCGCTCGACGCGTTCCGCATGATGCGCGAGGCGGTCGACAACGGCATGGAATACATGGTCATGGAGGTCAGCTCGCAGGCCTACAAGGTGAACCGCGTCTATGGCCTCACCTTCGACGTGGGCGCGTTCCTCAACATCTCCCCCGACCACATCAGCCCCATCGAACACCCCACCTTCGAGGACTATTTCCGCTGCAAGCGCCGCATCGTCGCCAACTCGCGCAGGCTCGTGCTCGGCGCCGACTGCGACCATGCGGACCTGCTGCTGCAGGACGCGAAGGCCGCCGGCACGCCGGTGGGGACCTTCGCCCTGCACGACCCGGAATCCGGCCATACGACGCCCGCCGACGTGACCGTCGCGCCGGATCCGTCAAGCAAGACCGGCATCCGTGTCTCCTGCGACGGCGAGACCCGCGACTTCACACTGGACATGCTCGGCGAGTTCAACTTCCTCAACGCTGACGCGGCAATCGCCATCGCGCACGCCGCAGGCGTGCCGTTCGGGGACCCCGCGATGGGCGCCGTCGAACGCGTGCAGGTGCCGGGGCGCATGGAGCGCTTCGTCGGGGCGGACGGCCTGCACGTCTACGTCGACTTCGCCCACAACTACATGTCCACCAAGGCGCTCGTCGACGAGATGATGCGCGTGTACGGCGAGAAGGCCCCGCGCATCACGGTGGTGGCCGGATCGACGGGCGGCAAGGCCATCGACCGGCGCAAGGGCATCGTCGACGGCGCGCTGGGACGGGCGGAATCATTCATCCTCACGACCGACGACCCGAACTTCGAGGATCCGCACGCCATCGCCGAGGAGATGGCCTCCTACGTGACCGACCCGAAGGCCGAGGCGAAGGTCGTCGTCGACCGCGTGCAGGCGATCGCCACGGCCATCGGCGAGGCGAGGGAGAGCATCGCCCGCGACGGCAGGTTCAACATCGTGCTCGTCATCGGCAAGGGGCACGAGACGCGCAACATCATCGACGGCAAGGCCGTGGCCTGGCCCGGCGACGCGGCCGTCGTGCGCCGCGAACTGGGCCTCGGCTGAGGCCTGGGGCCCGAAGGCCGGTCCGGGACGCGCCGCACGCCGTCCCGGACCGTCGCATCCATCGCAATCACCGCAATCATCCGACCGCGGGCACCCGCGGAGTAAGGTGGCATCCATGACCCGATTCCAACCGATCCTGCTCGGCAGCGACATCAACGTGTACGGCATGGCCCGCGCGTTCCACGAGGAGTACGGCATCGTCTCCGACGCCTACGCCTACTTCCAGCTGAGCCCCACCAAGTTCAGCAAGATCGTGAACGTGCACATCGTGCCCGACTTCGACAATTTCGTGACCTTCCGCGACTTCATGCTGCATCTCGGCAAGCGCATGAAGGCCGAGGACCCGGGGCGCACGCTGCTGCTCATCCCCTGCGGCGACGTGTACGCGAACCTGCTCAGCCAGTGCGGCGACGACCTGCGCAAATACTTCGTGTACAACACGCTCGACATCCGCCTGTCGCGCGAGCTCGCCTACAAGGCCACGTTCTACAAGCTGTGCGAGAAGTACGGTCTGCCGCATCCGAAGACGAAGACCGTGACCGCCGAGGACGTGAAACTCGGCGCGTACAAGGACCTGCCGTTCGACTACCCGGTGGCCATGAAGCCCGCGAACTCGGTCGAATGGCTCGACATCGACTTCGAGGGCCGCCGCAAGGCGTACATCTTCGAACGCCCGGAGGAGCTGGACACGATGATCCGCCGCGCCTACGACGCCGGCTACAAGTCCGAGATGATCATCCAGGACTTCATCCCCGGCGACGACTCGCGCATGCGCGTGCTCAACGCGTACGTGGACCAGCACCATCGCGTGCGCATGATGTTCCTCGGCCACCCGCTGCTCGAGGACCCCTCCCCCGTGGCCGCCGGCAACTACGCGGCCATCATCCCCGACTTCAACCAAGGCGTGTTCGACCGCATCAAGGCGTTCCTCGAGGACATCGGCTACGAGGGCGTCGCGAACTTCGACATGAAGTACGACGAGCGCGACGGCGAGTACAAACTCTTCGAGATCAACCTGCGCCAGGGCCGCTCCAGCTACTTCGTGACGCTCAACGGCTTCAACCTGGCGAAATACTTCGTCGACGACCTCGTCGAGGACACGCCGTTCGACGGGAACACCGTGTTCGGCCGCGGCTCGAAGCTGTGGCTCGAGATCCCGCGCTCCATCTTCACCGACTACGTCGCCGAAGGCGAGGACAAGGCCCGCGGCACGGCGATGCTCAAGGCCGGCGACTGGGGCACCACGCTCGAGTACTCGAAGGACATGAACCCGCTGCGCTGGCTCATGATCCGCCACATGTTCTCGATCTACAAGAAGAGCTACGCCAAGTATTTCAAGCAGAAGGGCGCCCTGAAGTGAGACGACCGTTCTTCGCCGTGCTGGGAGGCATGGGTTCGCTGGCCACGGAAAGCTACGTGCGTCTCGTCAACGAGGGCACGCACGCGCATTGCGACCAAGAATACCTCGACTACGTCGTGTTCAACGACGCCGCCGTGCCGGACCGCACCGCGTTCATCACCGGCCAGTCGGACGACGACCCGTTCCCGGTGATCGCCGACGACATCGAGAAGGCGACCGCGATGGGCGCGAGCTTCATCGTGCTCACCTGCAACACGGCCCACTACTTCTACGACCACTTCCAGGCGCTCACCCCCGTGCCGATCCTGCATATGCCGCGCGGGGCGGTCGTGCGCCTCGCCGAGTTGTATCCGCATGCGCCTTCGGGCACGTGCGAGCGCGTCGGATTCCTCGGCACGCTCGGCTCGCGCGCCGCGGGCGTGTACCGTCAGGCGGTCGAGGAGGCGGGATACGAGTTCGTCGAGCCGGACGACGCGCTGCAGGAGCGCATCACGTCGCTCATCTACGACGACGTGAAGGGCACCGGCGGATTGAACCTGGAACGCTACGAGTCGGTGCTGCGCGACATGCTCGACCCGTCCGGCCCGGTGCGCGCCGACGCGCTGATCCTCGGTTGCACGGAGCTCTCCGTGCTCAACGAGGCGTTCCCGATGCCGCAGCTGCCGCTGGTGGACGCGCAGGCCGTGCTGGTCGACGACACCATCGCACGCGCCAAGGCGCTGCGCGGGGCGTAGGGTCCCGCCCATGCGCATATGACGAGGGGGTGCGGTTCATTTCATTGGAATGAACCGCACCCCCTCGTCGTACCGTCGCCCCTTCGTCATCCCGTCCATGCGCGGCACGGCCCGATGACGAAGGCCGCGCAACCGGTCAGGTGGTCGTGTCACGGTCCGCGGCCCCGGGCCGTTCCATCCGCTGGCTCACCACGGCGGTGACGCCGTCGTCGCGCATCGTCACGCCGTAGAGCGCGTCGGCGATGGCCATCGTGCGCTGCTGATGCGTGATGACGATGAGCTGGGCGCGTTCACGCAACCGCTCCAACGCATTGATGAGCCTCGTGAGGTTCACGTCGTCCAGCGCGGCCTCCACCTCGTCCATCACATAGAACGGGCTGGGACGCGCGGTGAAGATGGCGAACAGCAGCGCCAGCGCGGTCAGCGACCGTTCGCCGCCGGACAGCAGGCTCAGCTGGCGCACGCGCTTGCCCGCGGGGCTCGCCTCCACGATCACCCCGGTGGAGAGCATGTCGGACGGGTTCTCGAGGCGCAGGCGCCCGGTGCCGCCGGGGAACAGCGTGGCGAACATCGACTCGAACGCCTTGGCCGTGTCCTCGAACGCGGACCGGAACACCTCGACCATCGTGGAGTCGAGGTCTCCGATGAGCCCCATAAGGTCGTCTCGCGACTTGGCCACGTCGTTGCGCTGCTCGTTGAGGTAGCGGTTGCGCGCCTCGAGCGCGTCGTATTCCTCGGTGGCCAAAGGGTTGACCTTGCCGAGCGCCGCGAGGTCGCGCTTCGCCTTCTCGAGGCGCTGGCGCTGCTCGTCGCGCACGTACGGCACGGTCCGGTAGGCGGTCGCGGCCCCGCCGTGCGTCTCCCCCGGCCCATCCGCCGGACAATCGTCGCCGCCGTCCAGGGGGATCGGGTTGCCGGAGGCGTCGAGCACCGGCACCGGCAGGTCCGGACCGTACTGTTCGGCGAGCTCCTCCAGGGTCATGCCGAGGTCGTCGCTCACCCTGCGCGTGATCTGTTCGCATGCGGCGGCGAGCCGCTCGCGGTCCACGTCGAGCGCATGCTCGCGCGCCGTCAGTTCGCCGGTCTTCGGTTCGATGCCGTTGCGCCGCTCGCGCAGCGCCTTCAGTTCGGCGCTGTGGTCGGACGCCTCGGCCTGCAGGCGTTCGCGCCGGGCGACCACCCGTGAGACCGCCGCATCGACCATCGCGGCCGCCTCGCGCGCGTCGGCGGCGATGCGATTCGCATGCGCGGCCTGCTCGCGTCTGGACGTGTTCAGCTCCTCGATGCGGGCGCGCCGTTCACGCGCCTCCTTCGCGTTGCCGCGCAGCAGCACGGCCTGGCGCGTCAGCGACTCGGCCCTTCTGCTCGCCTCCGTCCACGCGATCTTCGTGGCGACCTCCTGATCGCGGGCCATGCCCAACGCGGATTCGAGATCCCGTTCGCGCGCGGACAGCTCGTCGGAATCGGCGCGTCCATGGCCTGCGTCCTCCGACGCCTTCAACGCCGCGTGCAGGTCGTCGAGTCGGGAACGGTGCGAGGACCGTTCCTCCCCGATCGCCGCCATGCGTTCATCGAGCATGGTGAGTTGGCGGTCGAGGTCGGCGAGACGCTTCACGGCGGCCTGCGTCGAGCGTTCGGCCTGTTCCGCCTTGAGGCGTGTCTCCGTGCGTCGGCGCGTGATGGCCTCCACCGCGCGCGACGCCTCGTCATGCGACCGCGTCACCTCCTCGACGCGGTGGGCGATCCGTCCGAGCCGTTCCGTGAGCGAGGCGGCCTCATGCAGGGCCTTGTCGCGGCGCGCCGCCAACGACAGGTCGCTTCGCGAGGGCGCCGAGTCCCCCGCGGCGGCCACGCCGGCCGAGAACACCTCGCCGGCCTTGGTCACGGCGCGGAAGGGCGCCCGGGACGCGTCGCCGGAGACGATGCGCTGGGCCTGCAAGGCCGTCGCGACGGCGACGGCGTCGGCGAGCAGGACACGCACCGCGCCGACGACGCGGCGGGCCAGCGCGGCGTCCGGCGCGGACGGGTTCGCGCCGACCATCGACGCAAGCGGCGTCGGTGTGCCGTCGTCGGCGGGAACGGCGCCGTCATCCGCGCCGATGCCCGCGCCGGGCACGTCATCACGCACGTCGGCGGCCGTGTCCAGGGCCCTGATGACCGTGGCCCTGCCGAGACGGTCCTCCCGGGCGCGTTCGAGCGCATGCAGCATGTTGTCCTCGCCGGGCACGACGAGGGCGCCGGCGTACCGGCCGAGCGCGTGGGCGACGGCGTCCTCCCAGCCTTCGGCCACGTGGATGAAATCGGCGAGACGGCCCAATGCCTCCACGCCCGCATCGGATTCGAGCGAGCCGGACGCGTTGCGGGAGTCCAACGTGTCCTTCAGCGCCTCGGCCTTGGCCTCGAGCGAGATGATCCTCGACTGCGTGCCGCGCCGCTCCTCGAGCAGGGCATCGAGCGCGGCGCGGCGTTCGGCGAGCAGGGCCCGGGCCTCGTCCAGCGCGCCGTCGTCGCCGTCCACGGCGTCGGCCTCGCCGCGCAGACGGTCCAGTTGGGCCTTCGTCTCGTCATGCTGGGCGGCCAGCGACACGCGTTGCGCGGCGAAATCCCTGGCGCGGCTTTCGCACAGTTCGACGGCGGACTCCTCGCGGGCGACGAGCTCGCGCAGACGGGCGACGCGGGCGTCGCGCTCCTGCGCGGTCCGGCGCAGTTCGGTGAGGGTCTGGCGTATGGCGGCGAGCCTGCGCTCGTCTCCGGCGCGCGCCTCCGTGGCCTTGTCGAGCGCGATGCGCGCGTCGTCCACGGCGGCCGACTGCGCCTTCGCCTGCGACTCCAGCTCGCCGGCGCGACGGTCGAGGATGTCCGGGTCCTCGCCGGGATGCTCCACGACCTGGCTCAGCAGCGAACGGCCGCGTTCCTCGGCGATCGAGGCGAGCGAGGCGAAGCGTTCGCCGAGCTGCGTGAGGTCGCGCCACGAACGGTCGGCCCGGTCCATCGCCGGGGTGCCCTTGCTCGCCTGGGCCTCCACCTGGTCGATGCGCACCTTGACCTGCGCGAGCTCGCGCCGCGCGGCGGACAGTTCGCCGCGCACCCTCGTCAGATCCGCATGCACCTCGGCGCGGGCGCGCATCGCCTGGGCCGCATCGTCCGCGTACAGTCGCGCCTGCGCGTCGCGCAACGATATCCGGATGGCCTCGGCTCGGCGCGAGATGCGGGCCTGACGGCCCAGCGGCCCCAACTGCCGGTGGATCTCGCCGAGCAGGTCGTCGAGCCTGTTCAGGTTGGATTCCGTGTTGGCGAGCTTGCGCAGCGCACGCTCCTTGCGCTTGCGGTGCTTGAGGATGCCGGCGGCCTCCTCGATGAACGCGCGGTGGCCGGACGGATCCGCCCGGAGGATCCGGTCGAGACGCCCCTGGCCGACGATCACGTGCATCTGCTGGCCGAGACCGGTGTCGGAAAGCAGCTCCTGGATGTCGAGCAGGCGGCATGGCGTGCCGTTGATCGCGTATTCGGAGCCGCCGTTGCGGAAGATCGTGCGCGAGATCGTGACCTCGGCGTAGTCGATGTCCAGCGCATGGTCGGCGTTGTCGATGGTCAGGCTCACCTGCGCGCGGCCGAGGGCGGGTCGCGTCGAAGTGCCGGCGAAGATCACGTCCTCCATGGACGCGCCGCGCAGGTTCCTCGCGCCCTGCTCGCCCATCACCCAGGTGAGCGCGTCCACGATGTTCGATTTGCCGGAGCCGTTCGGACCGACCACGGCGGTGATGCCCGGTTCGAAGCGCAGCGTGGTCGCCGAGGCGAACGATTTGAAGCCGCGCAGCGTCAGTTCCTTGAGATACACCCCTTGGTCGTCCTTTACTCGGCCTTGTCGGCGGTGTCGGTGCCGGCGCTTGCGTCGGTGCCGGCGGAGGGCCGCTCCTCGCCGCCGAACAGACCTCCGAGCACGTCGGCGTCGCCATCCTCGTCGGCGTCGCCGTCGTCCGGCTCGACGACCGGCTGGTGGATGCTCATCGCCTTGGCCATGACCGGGCTCGCATGCTCCTTGAGCATCTCGCGGGCGTCGCCCGCGGTGACGAAGCTGCCGCAGATGAGCACGCCGTGCCCGTAGCCGACGCCCAGCTCGTCCGCCTCGTCGACGAGGTTGACGGCGGTCTGGATCGCGTCCGGCAGTTCCGGCTCCTTGATGACGCGGTCGCGCCCGAACACGCCCACGGCGATCCTCTCGAGGTCGTCGGCGGACATGACGCGGTCGCGCCACGAGTTCTCGGTGACGACCACCTGGCTCAGGACCGGTTCGAGCACGCCGAGGTATTCCTCGACCTGCTTGTCCTCCATCATGGCGATCACGCCGACCAGCTGTTCGAAGTGGTAGTTCTCCTCGATGGCGGCGCGCAGCGATTCGGCGGCGTTCACGTTGTGGCCTCCGTCCACGATGATCGTCGGCGAGGTGCGGATCTGCTCGATGCGGCCCGGGATCCTCACGCTGGAGAGCGCCTCGGCGACGATGTCGCCGTCCAACGCGCCGGAGACGGGGATCACGGCCTCGCAGGCGGCGAGCGCGGAGAGCGCGTTGTGCGCCTGGTGCTCGCCGAACTTGGCGATCGGCACCTCGGTGTACGTGCCGAGCGGCGTGGACAGGGTGGCGACCTGGCCGCCGACGGCGGGCATGCGGCTGACGACCTCCATCTCGTAGCCGTCGCGCACGAGCTTCGCATGGTTGCGTTCGGCGGCCGCCTCGATGATCGGCATGACGGCCTCCTCGTGCGGCTGGGGGCCGATGACGGCCGTGCAGTCGGGCTTGATGATGCCGGCCTTCTCGGTGGCGATCTCCTCTACGGTATTGCCCAGCCACTTCATGTGGTCCATGTCGACCGGGCCGATGATCGCGGCGTCCGCGTCGAGCACGTTGGTGGCGTCCCAGGCGCCGCCCATGCCGACCTCGACGATGGCCACGTCGACCGGGGCGTCGGCGAACTTCCAGATGGCCATGGCGGTGAGCACCTCGAAGAAGCTCATGCGCGGCTTGCCCTGCTCCTCCATCTTCCGGTCGACGAGCGCGACGAGGTCCTTGATCTGGTCCCATGCGTCGATGAAGTCGTCGTCGGAGAGCTGCTGGCCGTCGATGGCGATGCGCTCGTTGACCTTCTCCAGATGCGGGGAGGTGTACAGGCCGGTGCGCATGCCGTAGGCGCGGCAGATGGCCTCGGCCATGCGCGCGGTGGACCCCTTGCCGTTGGTGCCGGTCACGTGGATCACGCGGAAGGACTCCTCCGGGTGGCCCAGCACGTCGAGCATCAGGTTCATGCGGTCCAGGTCGAGGTTCGTGGTGTTGTGCTCCGGCGGGCGGCTCATGATGTCCAGCTCGACGTCCCTGATGGTCTCGTTGTTCCTGTTCGGATGCTCGAATGACATGGTTCCTGTGCTCCTGCTTGTTCTTCTGTGCCGTTGCCGTGCCACGGCCGGTATTCCGGCGGGGTTCCGCCTGCGGCCGGGGCTCCCGGACGGGAATCCTCCCGACGGCGGTTCCCATTCGGGTGATCTCCCCATCCGGGTGGGTTCCCCGTCCGGTCCGGCCGTATGGCCTTCACATGCCCAAACCCCACAATGATAGCCGACCCCCTGTCGTCATATGCCATCCGTTCGCCGGCCGCTCATCACCGTCGGC
Source organism: Bifidobacterium platyrrhinorum (assembly GCF_010667645.1). Taxonomy (GTDB): domain Bacteria; phylum Actinomycetota; class Actinomycetes; order Actinomycetales; family Bifidobacteriaceae; genus Bifidobacterium; species Bifidobacterium platyrrhinorum. The sequence continues at coordinate 295,091 of NZ_WHZV01000001.1, read as the reverse complement.
ACCGCGCCAAGGACGGCACGCAACCGACGCTCAACCCCCTCCTGGCGTCACCGTTCCTCCAACCATGGCATGGAAACGACGCGGGGCGGCCCTCAAACGGAGGAACCGTGCCAACCTTGGCATGGAAACGACGGGGAAAGACATACTCGCCAACGACAGCACCAACCAACCCGATGCCGGCGATCATTGACATCCCCGCCACTAGATTGGAGATCCGAGGAGGCATGCGGCACATTCCATTCCGGGCAAGGAGCGACGATATGAGGTATTTCACCACCGACACGCATTTCGGGCATCCGCTGGTGAGCGTGCTGCGCGGATTCGCGAGGTTCGACCCCGGCCGCACGCGCTATGCCGCGCTGCTCGCCGATCAGGGGCGCAAGGCCACCGAGGATTGGGCGAAGGGCGTCGGCTCCTCTACGGGCACACGCATCAGCTCACGCCCGACGGCGCACGCCCGGAGGCGCTCAACGTGGGTCTCGACGCGTGGGGTCTCGAACCGGTGAGCGAAATCCGGGTCGCCGACTGGTTCCACGGGCATGACGGCGCCACGCCCCGTACCACCCATCTCGATATGCCGACGGACGGAAGGGACCGAAAAGACCGGATGCCGGACGTGGAACGGACCGGGGACTAGGCCAGGGCCGGGTCGGCGAAACGGCGGTTGGCGAGGACGGGAAGCTCACGCCGTGCGGCGGCAAGCGTATCGCGTCGGAGTCCGGCGGTGATGAGCGCCGGCTGCGGGCCCGCCGCGGCGACGACTTCGCCGAGCGGGTCGATGACGCGGCTCAGGCCGATGGTCCTCGCCCCTGTTCCGCTGCATGCGAGCACATAGCAGGTGTTCTCCAACGCGCGGGCGGCGGCCATGACCTCCCAGTGGCGTTCCTTGCGCGGGCCACGCACCCATGCGGCCGAGACCGCGATCGCGTCGGCGCCGCGCACGGCCAGCGAGCGCGCCGTCTCGGGGAACCGCAGGTCGTAGCAGGTCATCACGCCGATGCGCCACCCGTCGACGTCCACGATCGGGGGAAGCATGTCGCCCGGTTCGACCGTGTCGGATTCGCGTTCCGCGAACGCGTCGTACAGGTGGAGTTTGCGGTAGGTCGCGGCGATCCCGCCGCCGCGGATGACGACGAACACGTTGGACACCCGCCGTCCCGCGGCCTTCGGCCCGTCCGCGCCAGCTCCACCCGCCCCCGGCACGTGCACGGTGCCCATCAACGTGATGCCATGCCGTTCACCGATACGGCGCAGCCCCGTGACGAACGGCCCGTCCAACGGCTGCGCCATGCGCGCCGTATACGACGGGTCCCCGTCGTCGCGCGCGACCAGCCCCTCCGGCAGGAGCAGCAGCCGTGCGCCGCCTTCCGCCGCACGCCGCGCATATCCCTCGATGGCCGTGAGATTCGACGCCGGATCCTTCACCACCGCGAACTGCGCGACCGCGATCCTGAGCACGTCGTTCACTGCGCCGTTCCTGCCTGGACGTTCCATACCACGGCATTATTCCACGGCTTCCCGTCCACGATGCCGGTGCCGGCCGTGGGAAGCGGTGCCGTCAGGGCCTCGATACGGCCCCGACGGCACCGTTCATGCGTGCGCAGGCATCGTGTTCGTCGACGAGATATTCGGACAGTTCGTGACGCAGATTCATGCGCCGCGGGAACATGCCGATGATCGACGTACAGATCGCCCGGGCCTCGTCATAGCCGTACGCGGATTCGATTCGACGGATCCACCGGCCCACGCGGCCGACGGATCGCGTGCCGTCGTCCGCGTAGATGTCCGAATCCGAATCATGCAGGGTCTCCAGCAGCCGGTGTTTCGCCATCCACGCGCATTCGGGGTCCCACGCGATGACGTCCAGCATGCGCATCATCACGTCTCTGGAGTTGTCGTCGGCGTACAGGAACGCCGCTTCGGGCAGGCGCTCCTCGCGCAGCAGCCGTTCGTACGCGGGGTTTTCCAAGCCTTCGGGCAGGTCGCACCCGTGCCGCTCATACAACGCCACGATCATGTCCCGGTCCTCGCGCCAATGGTCCCCGCTGAGACGCCGCAGCCTCCCCACGTATGTGGATTCCGGATCGGTACGGGCGATGAGGATGTAATACGCGTACAGCCGGCGCAGGCCCTTTTCGTCGTGGAGGTGCTCGTACGCGGCCTCCAGCAGGGTCAGCCACGCATGGGGCAGTTCGTCCAGACGCGTCGGCGACATGCCCGGCGACATGGACCGCATGGCCCCCGATGCCGGACCGCCGCGGCCGGGGCCCTTCTCCCTCGAAGCGGTCATGAAGGAATGGGCCAGCATGCCGTCCAGATCCGGCAGACGGTACATCTTCTCCAGGAGAATCCGGACCGTTCTCCAGTCCATCTCCTTCATCCTTCCGCGGCCCGGGAATTCGTTCCCGAGATATTCCTCAACGCACCGCGACGCCTCCCCCGGGAAGATCCCCTCCGGTTCCCCCGCATGGCGCGACCCCGCGTCCATCGCGAACATGACGCCGGCGACATGCTTGCAGTAGGACGTGTTCCGGCGGGCGTACGGGCAGGTGCATGCGGCCGAGACCAACCTGCCGTGGCGCAGCCTCACATCGACCTGGTAGTCCTCGGATCCTCGCACCACGGCGTGCCAGAGCCCGCCCGCGACCTCCTCGGGCCGGTCGACCCTGCCGGCATCGTAATACGCTTCGCCCCGATCAAGCATCCTGGGCTCGAACAGGGAGTGGAAATCATCATCCATATGGCACATCGCGGCACCTCCTTGGCGACCATCATCACCGCAGGCGACGGGAACCGGTAGATATCTACCGGAAATCGCAGCGATTGGGCGTGTCGTGAATCCCGGGGCGCGGACGGCCGGACGCGCGTAGAGTTGGTGGGGATGCGGCGGATCCGCCCGCACCATACGACCATATGACCAACGAAGGGAACCATCATGGCAACATTGCTCGATCCTCCGGCCATCCCCGTGCGCCGCGCGCATGACGGGCTGGAACTGCCGGCCATCGGCTTCGGCACGTACAAGGTGAACGGCTTCGCCGGCGTGGAGGCGATCAGGTCGGCGCTCGAGGTCGGCTACCGTCTCGTCGATTCGGCGTTCAACTACGAGAACGAGGGCGTGGTCGGCAAGGCGATCCGCGAATCCGACGTGCCCCGCGAGGACATCATCGTCGCCTCGAAGCTGCCCGGGCGCCACCACCGGTACGACCAGGCGCGCGCGACCATCGAGGAGTCGGTGGCGCGCATGGGCCTCGACTACATCGACCTCTATCTCATCCACTGGCCGAACCCGTCGCAGGGGCAGTTCGTCGAAGCATGGCAGGCGCTCGTCGACGCACAGAAGCAGGGCGTCGTCAGGCACATCGGCGTGAGCAACTTCCTGCCGGGCCACATCGACCTGCTCATCCGCGCCACCGGCGTGACGCCCGCGGTCAACCAAGTGGAGCTGCACCCGTTCTTCCAGCAGGACGAGCAGCGCGCCTACGACGAGGCGCACGGCATCATCACCGAGGCGTGGAGCCCGCTGGGACGCGCCAACCAGATGCTCAAGGACCCGACGGTCACACGCATCGCCGCCAAGCACGGCGTCTCCCCCGTCGCCGCGATCCTGCGCTGGCACATCCAGCTGGGCGACGTGGCGATCCCGAAGTCGATGCACCGCGAACGCCAGCGCGCGAACCTCGACCTGACCGGATTCGCGCTCGACGAGCAGGACATGCGCGACATCGCCGCGATGGACAATCCGGAAGGCTACACGTTCGGCCAGAACCCGCGCTGGCACGAGGAGGACTGACCCGATCCGTCGCCCCCCGGGTTCACGCCGGGGGGGCGACTAGGATGGGAGCGGTAACAGGACCATCCGTCAAGGAGTGCATACATGGGTGAAGTGGTCACCGACAAGGACAGGGAGTACGAGGCCGAGGAACGCGCGAGCGCGCCGGGCCCGGACCAGGCGATGAGCGACCGTGTGAACAACCGTTCGCTGCGCCCGCGGTCCGAGGCGTTCAAGGAGTTCATGCGCTCCGGCTGGGCGGGCGACGAGCCCGACATCGAGCCGCTGGAATCCTCGAAGTTCACGCCCGCGCGCCTGAAGGCCCTGGGCGCGGCGTTCCCCGGCGAACGTCTGGTGATCCCGGCCGGGCAGCCCAAGGTGCGCAACAACGACTGCGACTACATGTTCCGCCCGGACACGGCGTTCGCCTACTACACGGGCCTCGGCGTGGACTACGAGGCGGGCGCGGTGCTCGTGCTCAACCCGGTCGACCCGGATTCGCCGGAGGCGAAGGCCGGCGAGACGCACGTGCCGGAGCTGTTCGTCGCCCCGCGCGCCGACAACTCCACCACCGATTTCTTCATGAACGCCCATTACGGCGAATACTGGGTGGGGCCGCGCGCCGGCCTCAAGGAGATGGCGGCGATGACCGGCATCGAGACCCATGACATCGCCCAGCTGGCCGACGCCCTATCCAAGGACGTCGGCGGCGAGGCGGGCGCGGTGCGCGTGCGCGTCATGCGCGGGACCGACCCGCAGGTCACCGCGCTCGTCGAATCCGTGCGCGAGGCGAACGGCGCGGCCGACCCGGACCGCGACGCCGCCGCGGACGACAAGCTTTACGAGTTCACGTCCGAGGCGCGCATGGTCAAGGACGCGTACGAGATCGGCGAGATGCGCAAGGCGGTGGCGGCCACGAAGGCGGGCTTCGACCGTCTGCTCTCCTCGCTGCCGAAGGCGCTCGACAAGCCGCGTTCGGAGCGCATCCTCGAAGGCGCGTTCAACGCGGTGTCGCGCGAACTGGGCAACACGGTCGGCTACGACTCGATCGTCGCCTCCGGCCCGCACGCCCCGATCCTGCATTGGATGCGCAACACGGGCGTGGTGAGGAGCGGCGACATGCTGCTCGTCGACGCCGGCGTCGAGGTCGATTCGCTGTACACGGCGGACATCACCCGCACCTTCCCGACGAACGGCAGGTTCACCGACCTGCAGAAGCGCCTCTACCAGGCGGTGCTGGACTCCCAGCAGGCCGGGTTCGAGGCGGCGAAGCCGGGCGCCACGTATTCGGACATCCACCACGCCTGCATGCGCGTGATCGCCGAGCGCTTGCATGAGTGGGGGCTGCTGCCGGTGGACGTGGAGGAGTCCCTCTCCCCCGAAGGCCAGCAGCACCGCCGCTGGCTCGCCTGCGGCGTGGCGCACCATCTGGGCCTCGACGTGCACGACTGCGCGCAGGCCCGTTTCGAGTCCTACCAGGGAGCGCCGATCCGCCCGGGCATGATCTTCACGATCGAGCCGGGCCTGTACTTCCGCGAGGACGACCTGCTCATCCCGCCGGAGTACCGCGGCATCGGCATCCGCATCGAGGACGACGTGCTCATGACCGAGGACGGCCCCGAATGGATCTCCGCCGGCATCCCGAAGCAGATCGACGACGTCGAGGAATGGATGCGGAGCCGTGAAGCGGCCAGTCCGGTGGACTGACCGTAGGCGACGCCGAACGGCGACAGCCGTGAGGAGACATGGCAGCGCGCGAAGCGCTCAGTTAGTGAAGGAGCACATATGACCCCGCAGTTCATCCTCGACCTGAGGAAGAAGATCGGCCACGATCCGCTGTGGCTGATCGGCGTGACCGGTTGCTTGCTGGACGGCGATGGCCGCGTGCTGCTCGGCCGCCGCTCGGACACCGGCGAATGGGCGATGGTGTACGGCATCAACGAACCGGGCGAGCAGCCGGCCGACACGGTGGTGCGCGAGATCAAGGAGGAGACGGGCGTGGACGCGGTCGTCACCGATCTGGTGGCGGTCACCTCGGACACGCGCGTCATCACCTACGCGAACGGCGACAACGCGCAGTACATGGACCATTCGTTCCTGTGCGCGTTGAAGCCGGGAGGCAACGCCGAACCGTTCGTCGGCGACGACGAAAGCCTGGCCGTCGGCTGGTTCGGCCTGGACGACCTGCCCGAGCCGCTGGCGCGGAGCACCGTGGAGCGTCTGGCCTTGTTCCGCACGTATATGGCGAACAAGGCGAAGGGGGACGCCCACGCGCTGTTCGTCTTCGACGGCGAGCGCCGCTGAGCCGGCTCCCGCCGGAGGGGCGGTCTTCCGGCCGGGTGCGAAAAAGGACCGTATGTCCCGTGATTCGGATCACGGGACATACGGTCCTTCGCGTATCGCCCCGGCCTTGCGCGCGGCCGGGGCGAACCTCCTACCGGATGCGGCGGCCGGCGCACCAGGAGTGCGCGACGGTCCAGTCGGCCGGGGCGATGAGGTTGAGATCGGCAGCGCGGCCCGGGGCGATGAGGCCCAACGGCGCGCCGGTGACCGGGTTCGGCCGGTCGAGGCCGAGCGCGCGGGCCGGGACCAGGGTGGCGGCCTCGACCGCGTCGGCCGGGGCGAATCCCAGGTCGAGCACGGCGCGGCGCACCGCGGTCTCGAGGGTGAGCGTGGATCCGGCAATCGCCCCGTTCGACACGAGGCGCGCGTGGCCGTCGACCACGTTCACGTCCAGCTCGCCCAGCTTGTACGGACCGTCCGGGCAACCGGTCGCGGCCATCGCGTCCGTGACGAACGCGATGCGGTGCGGCGCCAGGTTGAAGCCGAGCCTGACCATCGGGTCCTGCACATGGAACCCGTCGTTGATGAGTTCGATGGTGACGCGCGGGTCCTCCACGGCGGCGGGGATCGGGCCGGGCTCGCGGTGGTGCAGGCCGTTCATCGCGTTGAACATGTGCGTCATGATGCCGGCGCCCGCGTCGAAACCGGCGCGCGCCGTCGCGTAGTCGGCGTCGCAGTGGCCCACAGCCGGCACGACGCCCGCGGCCGCGAACCGGCGGATGGCGGACACGCCGTGCTCCAGCTCCGGGGCGATGGTGATCTGGCGGATGCATCCGGGCCGCCCCGTCGCCGGGTCGGCGCCGGACGCGTCGAGCATGTCGTCCACGATCTCGTCCACCGGGTCCCTGAGGCAGTTCGGGTCGTGCGCGCCCTTGCGCTTGAGCGCGAGGAACGGCCCCTCCAGATGGCATCCGAGGATGTCCGGACGGCTCTTCATCCGTTCACGCACCACGCGGATGTTGCGGCACATCACGTCCAGGGGGTTCGTGATCAGGGACAGCACCTGGCGGGTGGTACCGTGCACCGCGTGCCCGGCGCGCGCCATGTCGATCCCCTCGGGCCCGTCGTCGAAGCTGGCCTGCCATGCGCCGTGCGCGTGGATGTCCACGTAGCCGGGCGTGAGGATCATCCCGTCCGCGTCGATGACCGACCCGCGCGAGGCGGGGTCGATGCCGACGGTGCGGCAGGCGTGTTCGAACGCCTCGTCGCCGGTGCCCGACGCGACGATCACGCCGCGCGCGTCCGACACCGTCCACCAGCCGTCGCGCACGCCGGCGGCGTCCACCTTGCGGGCGCCGCGCACCGCGACCGGGGCCGCCGGCCCCTCCATCGCGGCAGTCACGCGCGCCGCGACCGTGTTCCTATCCGATTCGACCATGTGTCCGCTCCTTGTCGATTCGCCGATTCCGCCGATCACCGTTCCCCGAGGGCCTCAGATGCCCTGCCAGGCGGGCTTGTGCGTGTACGCGTACCGGTAGTAGTCCTTGTGGCGCAGGCGGGAGGCGGCCTCCTCGTCCACGATGATCGTCGCGTGCGGGTGCAGCTGCAGCGCCGAGGCGGGGCAGAACGCGCTCACGCCGCCCTCCACCGTCTCGGCGACGGCCTCGGCCTTGCCCGAACCGAACGCCAGCAGCACCAGGTGGCGGGCGCGCATGATCGTGCCGATGCCCTGCGTGATGCAGTGCGTCGGCACCTTGTCCACGTCGCCGTCGAAGAAGCGCGCGTTGTCGATGCGCGTCTGCTGCGCCAGCGTCTTCACGCGCGTGCCCGACGCCAGGGACGAGCCGGGCTCGTTGAACCCGACGTGGCCGTCCGTGCCGATGCCCAGGATCTGCACGTCGATGCCTCCCGCCTCGGCGATCGCCTCGTCGTACGCCGCGCCGGCCTTGGCCACACGCTCCCCGTCGGACAGGGGCGCGCCGTCCAGCACGTCACCCGGCACATGCACCTTGGCCGGGTCCAGCCCCAGCGGCTCAACCACCGTGCGGTGGATCACCGAATGGTACGACTCCGGATGGTCCAGCGGCAGGCCGATGTACTCGTCCAGCGCGAACCCGCGCACCTGCGACACGTCGATCGACTCGGCGCGCACGCGCGCCGCCAGATGGCGGTACGCCGCCAACGGGCTCGACCCCGTCGCCAGACCCAGCACCGCGTCCGGCTTGCGCCGGATCAGCGAGGCCACGCATCCCGCATAGATCTCGCCGGCCTCGTCCTCGTCGCGGACCACGATCACCTCAACCATCACAACCACCTTTCCGGGGAACCCGGTCGCGCCAGCCCCCGACGCCTCCGTGCGCCGGGATGGACCCGCTGGCCGACCCTGCATTATCCGATGTTGTATGACAGCGTGAAGCCGTCATTTGTTAATGATAGTTACATAATTCAAAAAGCGCCAGTTCTTCGGGTTTCTTCGTAGTATGGGCACATTGTCGCCGATATAATGAAAAGAACGTTGCTTATTCACCGCCCCGTCACCGGGGCGTCATTCGCCCATCATGTCACACGACGAACACGGCAACCGGAAGGAAGCAGGAACCGACATGGCCCCATTGACCCACCTCGGACCGCGGCAGGCGACCGGCAGGCAGACGAAGGCGAGCCCCTCGGACGTGCGCCGCATGAACCGCTCGCTCATCTTCGACCTGCTGTTCCCCTCGACGCCGCGCTCCCGCGCCGAACTGAGCCGTCTGACCGGGCTGTCGCGCGTCGCCGTCTCCGACGTGGTCAACGACATGCTCGACGAGGGGCTCATCCGCGAAAGCGGCCATGAGATGAATCCGAGCGGCAAGGGCAAGCGCGCCACGCTGCTCACCATCGATCCGATGCGCCTGCACGTCATCGTCGTCGACCTGTCGCAGGACAACCTCATCCAGGGCGCCGTCACCGACCTGCTGGGCATCCCGCAGGATCACATGGAGGTCACCCTTGAACCCGGCCGGCGCATCGACGCCGACGCCATCGTGCAGCTCGTCGACCAGCTGCGCGCCGACGTGGACGACGGGACCGTCATCGGCATCGGCGTGGCCGCGCCCGGCGTCATCAGCGACGGGGTGGTCCGCACGTCCACGGCCCTGGACTGGCACGACGTCGACCTGAAGGGCGCCATCGAATCCCGGTTCACCATTCCCGTCACCGTGGTCAACGACGTGGTCGGATCGATGTTCACGGAACGCTTCTTCGGCGAGGCCGGCCCGAATCTGCTGTTCGTCAAGCTCGACAGGGGCATCGCCTCGGCCACGCTCATCGACGACGTGCCGGTGGTCGGCGTGCATCACGCCGGCGGCGAGATAGGCCACATCTCGCTCGATCCGGACCGGGGCGAGCCGTGCCCGTGCGGCAAGCGCGGCTGCATGGAGACGATCATCGCCGCCCCGGCCCTGCGCGCGCGCATGAAGGCCTCCGGCCTGCGCGACAGACGACCGCTCATCGCCGAGGCGGGCTCGTACCTGGCCTCGGCCCTGGCCATGCCGGTGGGACTGCTCGACCTGGAGGACGTCTGCGTGTACGGCCCCGCGGACATCGTCAACAGCACCTTCCTGGACGCGGCGCAGGAGCGGTTCGACGCCATGACCGCCTCGACGTTCCGCGGCCGCACCCGCATCCGCCGCTGCCAATGCGGACCGGGCCTGGTGATGCGCGGCGCCGCGATCGCGGCGGTGCTGCGCCATCTGGAGGACCGACCCGGGGCCCGCCCCGAAGAGTGACGAGCGCGGGGCGTGCGCCCGACGCACGCCGCCCCTTCCCTCACACGCCGTGGGCGGCGGCCACGGCCGCGCGCACCACATCCGCATCGGTGCGTTCCACGGGCGCGTCCCCGCCGCCGCCCGGCCCTCCATGCGACGGCACGAGTCGCCGGGCCGACATGTGCAGCGCGTCCACCCCGACGCCGGCCACGGACGGGATGGCGGCCACCGTCAGCCCGCCTCCCGCCTCGATCTGGATGCGCCCGCCGGCAAGCGCGACGAGCGCGCGCAGTTCGGGCAGGCCGGCGATCACGTCAGGCGCGCCGCCCGAGGTGAGCACGCGCGTGTACCCCAATCCGATCAGCGTCTCCAACGCGGCCGTACGGTCCGGCACCATGTCGAAGGCGCGGTGGAACGTGACCTCGACGTCCCGCCCGGACTCCAGGCCGACGCGGCGCGCCGCGTCGGCGAGCGCGGCGGCGAACGGCGCGTCGACGTTCCCGTCGGCGTCGAGACCGCCGACGACGACGCCCGAGGCCCCGGCGAGCACGGCGCCGCGCACGTCGGCGAGCTGCACCGCCTTCTCGTCGTCGTCGAACACGAAGGATCCGGCGCGCGGCCTGACGAGCGCCTGCACGCCGCGGGGCACGCCGACGGCGGCGCACGCGGCGATCATCCCCGCGCTGGGGGTGAGCCCGCCGGTGGCCCCCAGCGCCGCGCACAGTTCGATGCGGTCGGCGCCCTCCCGGGCGGCGATACGCGCCCCGGCGACGTCCTGCACGGCGATTTCGATCATGGTCATGTCGTCCTCCTCGACGGCGTTGCGATGTCGCGACCCATCCTAGCGCCGGCCGCCGCATGCGCGGGGACGCCGCACGACACGCCGACATGTCGTAATTGCGTTGATTGATTAACCGCGTTAATATCTCAACCAAGTTCAGATTCAACGAGGAGCGGACAACCGCGGCGCAAGGAGGTGTCGAGATGAACGGCAGCATCGCAGCCAACACCACGGCGACCCAGGCGACCGTGGCCGAGTCGAACCGCTCCCGCATCCTGCAGCACCTGTACCACGAGGGCGTCAGCTCCCGCGCGCAGATCGCCAAGGCCCTGAACCTCACCCCCGCGGCCATCTCCAAGATCACCGCCCAGCTCATCGAGGCGGGCGCCATCGAGGAGACCGGCGATATGGAGGGCGAGAAGAACCGCCGCTCCATCGGCCTCAAACTCGATACCTCCCGCTTCCACGTCGTCGGCGTGAAGTTCGCCCGCTCCCTCGTGCAGATCGGCCTGTTCGACCTGTGCGGCGAGACGCTGGGCCTCGAGGAGCTCCCGCCCGTCACCAACGACACCATCGCCTCCACCGTCTCCGCCATCCATGAGCGCATCGCCCGGCTCATCAAGGCGGATTCCTCCATCGTCGCCGTCGGCATGGCCGTCCCCGGCCCGTACATGCACGCCAAGGGGCGCACGGCCGTGGTCTCGTCGATGCAGGGCTGGCGCGACATCAACTTCATCGACGAGTTCTCGCACGCCTTCAGCGTGCCCGTGTTCATCGAGCAGGACGCCCGCGCCGGGGCGCTCTCCCACTACCTGTTCGACCCCGACTCCCACGGCGAGGACAACCTGGCCTACTATCTGGTCGGCGAAGGCGTCGGCCTCGGGGTCATCGACAACGGCCGTCTCGTCAACGGGGCGCTCGGCGCCGCGGCGGAGATCGGCCACGTCTCCATCGACGTCAACGGCAGGCCCTGCGACTGCGGCAACTTCGGCTGCCTCGAACGCTACTGCTCCACCCCCGCCATCCGCTCGATGCTCATCGAGGAGGGCGAAGCCGTCCCCGGGGCCGCGGGCATGAGCAACACCTGCGCGACGCGGCGCCTGTTCTCCCTCGCCTCGCACGGCGAGGAGCGCGCCGTCGAACTCGTGCGGTGCATCGCCCGGTACGTCGGCTACGGCTGCGTCAACGTCTTCAACACGTTCAACCCGCATCGCATCATCATCGGCGACATCGTCTCCGAGGCCGGCGAGGCCCTGCTCGACGAGGTGCGCGCCACCGTGCGCAGCCGGTCCATCGCCGAGATCTACGACTCCACCGAGATCACCCTGTCCACCATGCCCACGGACGCCATCGTCTGCGGCGCGGCGGCGGTGGCGGTCACCCAGTTCCTCGACCGGCCGTCCATGTTCTTCGACCTGAGCTAGACCGTCCGACCCCCAAGATTTCCAAACGGAAAACCGAACCAACCAACCAGTGAAAGGAACCACCATGTCCAAGCCCATCGTTCTCTCCCTCGGCGAGCTCCTGTGGGATATGCTGCCCACCGGCAAGCGCGCCGGCGGCGCCCCGGTGAACTTCGCGTACCACTCGATGATGAACGGCGCCGACGGCTACTCCATCTCCGCCGTCGGCGAGGACGAGCTCGGCGACGAGCTGCTCGCCGAAACCGCCAAGGCCGGCATCCACGCCGTCATCCAGCGCAACGCCTGGCCGACCTCCACCGTCGAGGTCGAGCTGCGCAACGGCATCCCCGAGTACACCATCGTCAAGAACGTCGCCTGGGACCACATCCTGTACACCAAGCAGCTCATCGAGGTCGTCGAGCAGGCCGACGCCGTGTGCTACGGCACCCTGGCCCTGCGCTCCCCCGAATCCCACGCCACCATCACCGAGCTGCTCAAGCACACCAAGCCGGGCGCGATGAAGTTCTTCGACATCAACCTGCGCGGCGACCACTACTCCAAGGAGCTCATCGAGGAGCTGCTCAAGGCGGCCACCGTGTTCAAGATCAACGACGAGGAGCTGCTGCTCCTGCGCGACATGTTCGACATCCGCGGCACCTCCGGCGAGGACGCCTCCCGCTGGTTCCTCGACCAGTTCGACCTCGACTACGTGATCCTGACCGCCGGCTCCGCCTACTCCACGATCATGTCGAAGAACGGCGAGATCTCCACCGTCGACACCCCGCGCGTCGAGGTCGTCGACACCGTCGGCGCCGGCGATTCCTTCTCCGGCACGTTCACCGCGCGCATCCTGCTCGGCGACACGCTCGCCGAGGCGCACCGCAAGGCCGTGAACACCGCGGCGTTCGTGTGCACGCAGAACGGCGCGTGGCCGACCTACCCGGCCCAGATCCCGGACTACCTGGCCGCCATCGGCAAGTGATCCGGCGCGGCCCCGGCCGCACCCGCAACCGAACCCGGGCGGGCCGTCAACGACGACTCCCCGCCCGGCGGTTCATTCCTCCCCTCCCCCGCAACGACCGCGTTCCGCGCGCACGGCGACGCAAGCCGGCGACGCGCCGCGGCCGAAGACATCCAAGCCCCACGCCCCCGACGACGCGGAGCCGTGCCTTTCGCCATGCCCGGCCGCGACGCCCTGCCGCGGCCGGGCAGGCGCACAACCAAACACAACACAACCAACACCAACCGCAAAGGAGCAAAACCATGAGCATCCGCGACACCGTCACCGGGGTCCAGCACGTCGGCATCCCGACCACCGACCTGGAGGGCACGATCGCCTACTACGAGAAGCTCGGCTTCGAATGCCTCGGCATCTACCCCAACGGCGAGGACCGCTGCACCTTCCTGCGCCTGAACAACCTCACGCTCGAGGTGTGGACGATGGATCCCACCCCGATGGAGAACGGCGCCATCAACCACGTGGCGCTCGACTCCGTGGACATCGAGAAGTCCTTCGAGGAGGCGCAGAAGCTGGGCCTGAACTTCGTGGAGGGCTCCATCCAGCACATCGACACCTTCTGGGACAACGGCATCCGCTACTTCAACGTGCTCGGACCGAACCACGAGGTCATCGAGTTCTGCCAGATCATGTGACCGAGCCGATGCGACCGGCACGGCTCCGGCGCCGCGCCGGTCGCGCCGACCCGAACAACGAAACGCAAAAAGGGGAAAACAACAATGGACAAGACCGCAGCCAAGAAGCTGCCCTGGGTGGAAAGCCCGGACGGGTACCTGGATCGTACGCCCGTGCTCCAGTTCGCGATGACCTCCGTGCTCTTCGCGTTCTGGGCCATCGCCTCCAGCCTCAACGACATCCTCATCACACAGTTCAAGGCCGTCTTCGACCTGAGCGACATGCAGACCGCGTTCGTGCAGAGCGCGTTCTACGCGGGATACTTCATCGTGGCCATCCCGGCCTCGCTGTTCATCAAGAAGACCAGCTACAAGGTGGGCATCATGACCGGCCTCGCGTTCTTCGCGCTCGGCTGCTTCATCTTCTTCCCCGCCTCCAGGCTGGTGACCTATGAGATCTTCCTGTTCGCCATCTTCGTGGAGGCCATCGGCCTGAGCTTCCTCGAGACCTCGGCGGACACCTACGCCACGCTGCTCGGCCCCAAGCGACTGAGCACGCTGCGCCTCAACGTGGCGCAGACCATGAACGCCCTCGGCCTGCTCACCGGCATCATGCTCGGCAAGTACCTCGTGTTCCAGGACTCCAACCTGCACACGGAGATGCAGAAGCTGCGCGCCACCGACCCGCAGAAGGCCATCGAGTTCGGCTCCGAGCAGCTGAGCCGCACGCTGCAGCCGTACATGGTGGTCATGGCCATCATGCTGCTGTTCATCGTGCTGTTCGCCATCGTGAAGTTCCCGAAGTGCCGCCCGCAGACCAAGGAGGGCGACGTCGCCAAGGCCACGCTCGGCGAGACCATGACCTATCTGGCGCACAACGGCCGCTTCTGGAGGGGCATCGCCATCCAGTTCATCTACATCGGCGCGCAGACCGGCATCTGGTCGTTCACCATCCGCCTGGCGCTGAACATCTCGGAGAAGGCGGGGGCCCCGATCTCCGACCGCGCGGCCGCGAACTACATGATCATCAGCTACATCATCTTCTTCGTCGGACGTATCTCCGCCAGCTACCTGCTGTCGAAGTTCCGCGAGACGCGAGTGCTGGCGGCCTACATGGTCATCGGCTTCCTCATCCTGGTCGGCACGGCGTTCATCCCGGGCATGACCGCGGTCTGGCTCGCCGTCATCGCCAGCCTGTTCCTCGGCCCCGGCTGGCCGACGATCTACTCGCGCACGCTCAAGACCGTCGAGGACCGCCGCCACACCGAGACCGCCGGCGCCATCATCGTGATGGCCCTGGTCGGCGGCGCCCTCCTGCCGATGGCGCAGGGCGCGCTCTCCGACGCGACCACGATGCAGTTCTCCTTCATCCTGCCCGCCATCGAACTGCTCATCGTGGGCCTCTACTTCATGAGCGAGTTCAAGCGCGACAAGTACACGCCGAAGCAGCTCAAGGCCATGGCCGAGGGCTCCGAGGCGTGATGCGACACGCATGGGGATGAAACCCCGCGCGAACCCCACGATGGCGCCCGTCCGGATTGTCCGCCCGGGCGCCATCGCCGTATCCGGCCGTGCGCCGCACCCCACGACGGGACGCGACGCACGGCTTTTCGCGTGTCGGTCACTAAAGCGGTTTAGAATACCCGGTGACAGACAATGACCGCCACCACCAACGAAGAAGTTGCCATATGACCACCACCGACACCGCCAACGCGATCCCCGAATCGGTCGCGACGTTCATCGAGCGCATCGCGGACCTGTGCGGCGAGGAGCACGCCGGCTGGGCCGAGAACTTCCGCGCCTGCTTCGCCGACACGCTGCTCACCACCGTCCGCCGGCACGACGACGGCACCACGTTCCTGCTCACCGGCGACATCCCGGCGATGTGGCTGCGCGACTCGACCACCCAGCTGCGCCCCTACCTGGCGCTCGCCGGCGAGGACGACGGACTGTCCGACCTGATCGCCGGTCTCGTGCGCCAGCAGTTCCGCTACATCACCATCGACCCGTACGCGAACGCGTTCAACGAGACCCCAAGCGGCGCCTCCTGGGACAAGGACGACCGCTCGGACTCCTCCAGCCCCTGGCTGTGGGAGCGCAAGTACGAGGTGGATTCGCTGTGCTTCCCGATCCAGCTCGCCTGGCTGCTGTACGCGAACACCGGACGCACCGACCACTTCGACGACGAATTCGTCTCCGGAACGCACCGCATCCTCGACGTGTTCGAGACCGAACAGCACCATGAGGACTCCCCCTACTTCTTCATCCGCGACACGGACATCCCCACGGAGACGCTCGCGAACGACGGCAAGGGATCGCCCGTGGCCCACACCGGCATGACCTGGTCCGGCTTCCGCCCGAGCGACGACGCCTGCACCTACCACTACCTGGTGCCGTCGAACATGTTCGCCTCGGTGGTGATGGGCTATCTCGAGCGCATCTTCGGCGGCGACATCCTCGACGACCCGTCCGTCGCCGCACGCGCGAAGGCGCTGCGCGAATCCATCACGGAGGGCATCGAGACCCACGCGAAGACCGTCAACCGCGACGGCGAGACCATCTACGCCTTCGAGACCGACGGCCTGGGGCACTACAACGTCATGGACGACAGCAACGTGCCGAGCCTCATGGCCGCCCCCTACCTCGGCTACTGCGAGCCGGACGACCCGACCTACCTCGCCACGCGCCGCACGCTGCTGAGCGACGAGAACCCGTACTACTACGAGGGCGAATACCTCAAGGGCATCGGCTCGCCGCACACGCCGCCGCGCTACGTGTGGCCGATCGCCCTCGCCATCGAGGCCATGACCAGCGGCGACCGGGAGACCAAGGAACGCATCCTCGACCGCCTGGTCGCCACCGACGCCGGCACGCACCTCATGCACGAGGGCATCGACGTGGACGACCCGACCAAGTACACGCGCGAATGGTTCAGCTGGTCCAATATGATGTTCTGCGAACTGGTCATGGACTATTTCGGCATCCGGGTCAAGCGCTGACCGGACGCAGCCGACCACCGGCCGCGCTATGATGGAAAGCGTTTTCCATGACAGTGCGGCCATCCACCGCATCCAAGGAAGGAATACAGGAACGACAATGACCACCAACCCCAAGTACACGCTCGGCACCGAGGCCAACCGCATCTTCATGGCGTCCGAGACCTATGAGCTGCTCGATTTCGGCAAGGGATTCCCGGCCCCGGTCGGAGGCTCCGGCTGGCTGAACGCCGACGGCACCATCGACCCGTCGCACGGCGAGGAGACCTGGATCACCAGCCGCATGGCGCACGTCTACTCCATCGGTTCGATGCTCGGCTACCCCGGCGCGGGCGAGCTGGCCGACGCCGCGCTCAAGGGCCTGACCGGCGTGCTGCACGACGACGTGAACGGCGGCTGGTACCCGCAGGTCCACGAGGACGGCAGCCACGAGCCCGGCAAGGTCTGCTACGCGCACGCCTTCGTCATCCTCGCCGCCTCCTCCGCGCTGCTCGCCGGACGCCCGGGCGCCAAGGAACTGCTCGACGAGGCGCTGAAGACCTACGACGAGCACTTCTGGGACGAGAGGACCGGTCTCGCGGTGGACACATGGAACACCGAATTCACCGAGCTCGACCCGTACCGCGGCCTCAACGCCAACATGCACTCCGTCGAGGCGTTCCTCGCCGTGGCCGACGCCACCGGCGACAACTCGTACCGCGTGCGCGCCGGCCGCGTCATCGACCATGTCATCGGCTGGGCGAAGGACAACGAGTGGCGCATCCCCGAGCACTTCGCCTCCGACTGGACCGTCGAGCTCGAGTTCAACGCGGACAAGAAGGACGACCAGTTCAAGCCGTACGGCGCCACCCCGGGCCACGGCATCGAGTGGGCGCGCCTGATCACCCAGTGGGCGCTGAGCTCGTTCACGAACGGCGACAACGCCGCGCCGTACATCGAGGCCGCCGAGAACCTGTTCGCGCGCGCCGTGGCCGACGCCTGGAACGCCGACGGCACCGTGGGCCTCGCGTACACCACCGACTGGGAGGGCCACCCGGTGGTCACCGACCGCATGCACTGGACGCTGGCCGAGTCGCTCAACACCTCCGCCTCGCTGTACGCGGCGACCGGCAAGGAGGAGTACGCGCAGTGGTACGCCACGTTCGCGCAGTACGTCGACGAGCACGTCATCGACCACAAGGGCGGCTCGTGGTTCCACCAGCTCGACAAGGACAACCACGTGATCGGCACCGTGTGGCCGGGCAAGTCCGACCTGTACCACGCGTTCCAGTCCACGCTGATCCCGTTCCTGGACCCGTCCGTGTCCATCGCCACCGCCGTGAGGAACGAGGCCTGACGGGCACGTCGCGGACCGACGTGCCGCGGACCGCATGATGAAGGCCGCCGCCGGAGAACATCCGGGGGCGGCCTTCATCATGGCCGGACGGCGTCGTCACACGCGCCGCCCGGTGCTGTCCCTAACGACGAGCCTGGGCGTGAGGATCCTGCGGTTGCCGCCCACCTTCTCGCCGGCGAGCGCCTTGAGCAGCAGTTTGGCCACCTTCGCGCCGTATTCGCCGGCGTCGCGGTGCACCGAGGTGATCGACGGATAGGACACCTCACACACGAAGCTGTCCTCGAAGCTGACGATGGCGGGGAGATCGTCCGGGTAGACCCCGCGCGGCGGGCCGCCCCCGTCGCCGGGGCCGTCGCCGAGCATGCGCGCGGCCATGGCGTGCAGGCTGGAGGCGGCGAGCAGTTCGGTCTCGTAGATGAACGCGGTGGGCGGCAGGTCGCCGTCGAGCATCTCCATCGTCAGGCGGGCGGCGCGCTCGGCGTCGAAGTCCGTGAATTCGATGCGGATGGATTCGAGCGCGTTGCGCCGGGCGAAGGCGCGGAACGCGGCCTCGCGCCCGCGCGAGTAGTCGAGGCTGGGGTCGCCCGAAAGGTAGGCGATGCGGCGGTGCCCCTGCGCGGCGAGATGCTCGAGGATGGTCCCCATGGTGCGCGAGTCGTCGATGGACAGGGACGGCACGAGGTTCTCCGGGTCCGGGCCTCCGGCGAGCACGGTGGGCACGCCGAGGTCCTTGAGCATCCCGGGGCGCGGGTCGCCGTCGCGCAGGTCGACGAGAATCACGCCGTCCACGCGTTTGCGGGCTGCCCAGTCCTTGTAGACGGCGCATTCCTCGCGCAGCGACTGGCACGGCCGGTACAGCAGGCCGTAGCCCTTGTGGCTCAGCGAGGTGTGCACTCCGGCCATGAAATGCAGCATGAAGGTCTCGTCCTTGAGCCCCTCCGCCGAGCGGGCGGGGGCGAAGCCGACCGTCATCGTCTTCGACGAGCCCAGGGCCTGGGCGGCGTAGACGGGCTGCCAGCCGAGTTTGGCGGCGGCCTGCTTGACGCGCCGTTTCGTCTCGGCGGAGACGCCGGGACGGTCGTTGATGGCGAACGACACGGCGGTCTGCGAGATGCCGAGCTCGTCGGCGATGTCCTTGAGACTCACCCGTGTCTGGCCCGGGGCCGACGTCGTCGTCGTTTCACGTGCGGGCTTCATCGTCACTCCTTACCACTTCGTGAACGTTCACAATACGAGGGCGGACACAGCCGCATCGCATCATCGGCGTTCGTTGTTCCCATGATAATGCCCCGCGGCCCGTCCCGACGGGGCATATTCCGCCGTCATCCGCGACGCTTCAGGACGGTCGGGGGGATGGCCGAGACCGGTCCGGCCCCGTCTCCGCCGAACGTCCAGTCGATGCGGACCGTTTCGTCGCCGGCGTCCATGAGCGAATCCCGCGGCACGGCGAACGAGACCCTGCGGCTCTCCCCCGCGGCGAGCCGCAGGGGCACGGAGCCGACCAGCACGCTCAGGCGCGGGATGCGCCGGCCGCCCGTGCGGTGGGCGAACAGGTCGAGCGCCCCGACGGCGTCCGCCGCGGCCGGGGCCGAGACGCGCGCCGTCACCGTCACCGGGCCGTCGCCGGCCGGGGCCGAGACGCGCACCTCCCCCACCGTGACGCCACGCAGGGCGCCGAGGCCGTACCCGAACCCGCGCAGCACCGGTTCGGGCGCGTCCTTGTAGACGTGCGCGGCGTCCTGACGGTCGTTGTAGCGCACCGGGATGGCCGCGGGGTACGCGGGCAGCGTCACCGGAAGGCGGCCGGGCAGCGCCGCCGAAGCGTCCGTCAGGGCGTCGGCCACGGCGGCCGGGCCATACTGGCCGGCATATCCGGCCCATATCGTCACGTCGGAGGCGTCCAGCACATGCGTGAGCACGTGCGCGCGGCCGGAGACCACCACCGAGACCACCGGGGCGTCGGTGCGGTCCCCGACGGCGTCGAGCATGCCGTCCTGCCCCCACGGCAGACGGATGTCGGACAGATCCACGCCCTCGCCGCAGGTGGCGCCGTACTCGTCGACGGCCTTGGCGGCGCCGTTGTCGTCGAACGAGCTGTCGTAGCTGCGTTCGCTGGTGCCGCCGCAGACGAACACGACCAGCGCCGCGCGCCGCCAGACGTCGGACGGCACGTCGGCCGGGTCCGCGGCCGCAAGGACGCGGCCCTCCCCCAGCCGGGCGGCCAGTTCGCCGGCCACGCCGGTGCGTTCGCCGGCGGGCAGCGGCGCGGTGTAGTCGCCCAGGAAGCATCCGAAATCGTCGGCGAACGGACCGGTGACGACCACCTCGCCGCCGCGGGCGCCGTCCCGCACGCCGGCGAGGATGCCGCGCACGTCGGCGAGCGAAACGGGGCGGCGGGACGCGGCGCGCCCGCCGGCGGCCCCATCGGATGCGGGATCGTCGCCCCCCTCGTCGAGCAGCGTCAGCGAGGCGCGGGCCAGGCGATCGGCGTGGCGGCGCCCCTCGTCCATCGCCCGCGCGATGCGTCCGGCGGCGGGCGCGGGCACCTCGGCGGGCGTCCCGTCGACGCCCGGCAGCAGGCCGAACGCGGCCTTGAGCTCGAGCACGCGGCGCAGCGAGGCGTCCACGGCCGCGACCACGGCCTCGTCGTCGGCGTATTCGCCCAGGCGCGTGAACCCCTCGTCCCACAGCGAGACGTCGACGCCGGCGAGCAGGGCCGCGCGTCCGGCGGCGGGGATGGACCCGGCCATGCCCTCGAGGCGGTCGACGGCCAGGCCGTCGGCCATGACGATGCCGTCGAAGCCGAGCCGGGCGCGCAGATGGTCCTTCAGCAGCCACGGGTTCGCGCAGCAGGGGATCGAATCGATGTCGTTGTATGCGGCCATGAACCCCCATGCGCCGGCGCGCACCCCGGCGGCGACCGGGGGCAGATGGATGTCGGCGAGGTCGTGCGGGCCGATCACGGCGGACTGGCCGTTGCGCCCGCCGACCGCCTCGCCCTGCGCGGCGAGGTGCTTGAGCACGACGGCCACTCCCCCGCGGCCCACCTTGCTCCGGTGCTCGCCCTGCATGCCGAGGACGACGGCCTCGCACATGCGCGCGGCCATGAGCGGGTCCTCGCCGAAGCATTCCTCGCAACGGCCCCACCTGGGGTCGCGGGCGATGTCCAGCCCGGACACGAGGGCGATGTGCACGCCGCTGGCCGCCAGTTCGCCGGCCACGGCGGCCTCGGCCTCGCGTACGGCGTCGGGGTCGAAGGTGGCCCCGAGCGCGAGGTTCGTCGGCAATACGCTGCCCCCGAGCGCCTGATGGCCGTGCGGGGCCTCCTCGCTCAGCAGCGCGCCGATGCCGTGCGCCCCGCGTTCGATGACGGTGCGCTGCACCAGCGCGACGGCCTCGGACCGTTCCTCGGGGCGGATGCCGTTGCCCCAATGCCGGCCGGACCAGGGGTCGGCGCGCAGCAGGCCGTACAGCACGCCCAGCCCGCCCCAACGGTCGATCTCGCGCTTGAGCTCGTCCGTGGCCACGAGGCGCCCCGAACCGTCGTGCTCCACGGCCTTCCAGCCCAGCAGCCGCTGGTTGAGCTGGCCGATCTTCTCGGTCAGGCTCATCGAGGCGATCAGCTTCCCGATCGCGTCGGACCGCGTCGTCGCGGTCGTCGCGTCATTGCCCGTCATTGTCGTTCGCCGTTCCCTTCACGCGCCGCGGCGCGGATCGATACGAAAGAAAGAAAAGATATGTGTAGATATGTGTAGATATGTGTATATATGTGTATATACGAAACGCGCGGATATGAAACATCCGGTCGCGGGCCCGTGAGGCGGGTCCGCGACCGGATGCGCGCATTCGTCAGTCCGCCGTGTCGAACGACGGGTCGGACACCGCCGTGTAGAAGCGGGCCGGATGCGGATGCTCGTCGACGTGCAGCTCGGTCACGCCGCGTCGGGCGAGCTCCGCCGGATCGGCCGCGACGGCGGAGGTGACGATGGTCGGGCGTTTGCCCGCCGTCTCGAGATCCATCCACAGGTCGCACACCGAACCGCCGGGGCCGAGCGTCGCGCGGTCGCGCGGGTTGCCGTCCGCGTCCACGTCGACCACCACGGCCACGTGCTTCGCGGCCGGGCGTTCCATGTCGCGGTAGCGCCGCGCGAGTTCACCGTACACGCGGCCGATAGGCTTGAGTTCGCCGCGTTCGTCGAACAGGCCGAGGGAATGCTCGAAGAACGGGAAATCGCTCATCGAGGCCGGCACGTCATGCGAGCACCACCAGGTCACGCCCCACAGGTTCGTGCAGTCGAGGGCCTTCTCGACGGTGCGGCGGCAGAACTCGGGGGTGTCGGCCACGTCGAGCACGTTCTCGGGGGCGCCGACCTCCTGCAGCCACACGGGGCGGTCCTGCGGGCCGAACGCCTTGGAGAGCTCGGCGAGGTAGAGCGCGTAGGAGTGGCATTCCTCGCTGCGGGCGCCGTACCCCTGGGCGATGCCGTTGAACACCCACGAGTGGATAGTGGTCATGTCGCCCTTGGTGGCGGACTGCACCGGGGTGAACGGGTGGCCGTCGATGAACCAGACGCCGTCGTTCACGCTGTACAGGGCGCTGCGGCCGTCGCCGCCCGCGGCCGGGAGCAGCTCGTCGAGCCATGCGTCGATCTGGGCGGGGGTGGCGGTCATCTTCGTCGGGTGGGGGCGGTCGGACAGCTGGTTGACCTCGTTGCCGAGCGTGATCCCCCTGAAGTTCGCCTCGCCGGACAGCGCGTCGTTCATGACGGAGACGAGCTCGCGTTCGGCGGCGACGGCGTCCGGGTCGGTGAACATGTTGCCCGCGTGCCAGGTGACCAGCCAGGAGGGGATGAAGTCGAAGCTCGACAGGTGCCCCTGGAAGACGTCCACGTAGGCGTCCAGGCCGTGGTCGCCGGCGAGGCGCACCATGCGGCGCACGTCGTCGACGCCCTTGCGGTTGATCCACGTGCGGTTCGGCTGCAGGTAGGGCCAGACCGGGAAGATGCGCACGTGGTCCAGACCGAGGTCGGCGATCTGCTTCAGGTCGCGGTCGATGCTCGTCCAATCGGGGTCGAGCCACGAATGGAACCATCCGTGGGATGGCGTGTAGTCCACACCGAATTTCATCATTGAGCCTTTCTGGTCGTCATCCCTTCAGGCCGCCCTGTTCCAGGCCGCGGAAGAAGTAGCGCTGGAAGCAGCAGAAGAAGACGATGATGGGGATGAGCGAGACGAGGGCGCCGGCGGCGATGAGTCGCGGATCCTGGATGAACATGCCCTTGAGGCGGTTCATGCCGAGGGTCAGCGTGTACTTCTCCTCGTCGGAGATCGCGATGAGCGGCCACAGGAAGTCGTTCCACGCGCCCACGAAGGAGAAGATGCCCACCACGGTCATCGTGCCCTTGACCTGGGGCACGCAGATGTGGAAGAAGCGCTGCCACAGGCTGGCGCCGTCGACCATGGCGGCCTCCTCGAGCTCCATCGGGATGGATTTGAAGGCGTTGGTCATCAGCAGGATGTTGATGGCGCCGCACAGACCGGGCAGGGCGACCGCGAGCAGCGTGTTCTGCAGGTGGATGGAGCGGATGATGAGGAACTGGGAGATCATGACGCCTTCGAGCGGGATGACCATGGTGCCCATGAACAGCGCGAACAGCAGGCTGCGTCCGCGCCACTTGAGGCGTCCCAGCGCGTATCCGGCCATCGTGGAGAAGATGACGTTGCCGGCGATGGAGATCAGGCACACGATCAGGGTGTTGAACATGTAGTGGAACACCGGGACCTGCCTGAACACCGAGATGTAGTTGTCGAGCGTCGGGGTCTTGGGGATGAGGTACGGCGGGATGGCGTACACGTTGTCGCCCTTGCCCTTGAACGACAGGGACAGTTCCCAGACGAACGGGCCGACGAGCAGCAGGAAGACCAGCATCAGGATGAGGTACTGGACCACCTTGCCGACGGTGACCTTCCGCCTGCGGTTGGGGCTCACGGTTTCGGCGGACATCAGTCCTCACCTCGCTTCTGGACGATCTGCTGGATGATGAGCAGCGTGCCGACGATGACGAGCACGACGAGCGAGATGGCGCTCGCGTAGCCGGTGCGTGCCATGATGCCGGTGCCTTCGCGCTTGATGAGCATCGACATGGTCATGTCCATGCCGCCCGGGCCGGCGGAGCCGTTGGTCAACACGTAGATCTCGTTGAAGACTCGGAACGCGGCGATGGTGGACAGCATCATGATGAGCATCATCGTGGAGCGCACGCCGGGCATGGTCACGTAGAAGAACTGGCGCACGGGGCCGGCGCCGTCGAGTGCGGCGGCCTCGTAGAGGGATTCGTCGATGTTGGCGAGGGCGGTCAGGTAGATGACCATGTAGTAGCCCAGGCCGAGCCAGATGGTGACGAACATCGAGCTGAACAGCACGCCCCAGCGGTCGGTGAGGAACGGGATCGGCTTGGAGATGACCTTCATCGCCTTGAGCACGGAGTTGACCAGGCCGGCGGAGTCGAGCAGGTTGGTCCAGATCATGCCCACGACGACGGCGGACATGACCACCGGCATGTAGAAGGCGGTGCGGAAGAAGCCCATGATCCTCGAGTTGCCCTTGACCAGGTAGGCCAGGATGAGCGGCAGGATGACCATGAACGGGACGACGCAGATCACGTAGAGCGTGGAGTTGAGCAGCGCCGTGAGGAAGTATTCGTCATGGAACAGCTTGACGAAGTTGTCGATGCCGACGAACTTGCCCGGGCGGAGCAGGGTGGAGTCGGTGAAGGCGAGCCTGAAGGTGTTGAGTGCCGCGAGGACGATGAAGACGAACACGATCACGAACGCCGGCAGGACGAACAGATAGGGGGCGAGGATGGTGCCGAGGCTGCGGTCCTGCTTCTTGCCGTGGGTGCGATTCATCGGTTCAGGCCGGTCGGAGGCCTTGCGGGCCTCCGACCTGTCGGCGGCGAATGCCGCGTTGCTCACTGGGCCAGCTTCTCGTTGGCGAACTCGACGGCCTTGTCCAGGGCTTCCTTCGGCGTCTGCTTGCCCTGCATGGCGAGCGCGATCTGCTGCTGGAAGTTCTTGTAGCCGTTGTTGTCGGTGAACTCGGCCGGGCGGGAGCCGTAGCCGTCCTTGACCTGGTCGAGCGTGATCTTCAGGGCCTTGCCCTCGAGGGTGGACTCGTCGAGGTTCTTGTAGTAGTCGTCGTCAAGGCCTCCCTTGGCGGACGGGAAGACGGCGGCCTTCTTGTCGAACTCGATCTGGTTCTTCTCGTTGGTCACGTAGCGGGCGAAGTCGATGGCGACGTCCGGGTTCTTGGACTGGGCGGAGATGCCGAGCATCTCGTAGGCGACGGAGGCGGAACGGCCGTCGTTGGTGATGCGCGGACCCACGGCCAGCTTCTTGTACAGGTCGGGGGCGTTCTGCTTGAAGCCGTCGGCGGAGTAGGCGGAGCCGGCCATGGAGACCAGGTTGCCGCGCTGGAAGAGATCGGCGGCCTGGCTCCAGGAGGAGTCGAGGGCCTCCGGCGGGATGCCGCCCTTCTTGTACAGCTCGACGAAGCGGGTGAGCTGCTTGACGCCGGCCGCGTCGTTGAACGTGTACTTGCTGTGGTCCTTGTTCATGAAGGACTTGACGCCGGCGGTCAGCAGGTCCTCGGCGTTGTAGCCCATCGTGGTGCCCAGGTAGACGTCCTTGCAGTTCTGCACGATGGTGTCGCCGGCGGCGAAGTACTCGTCCCAGGTGGTCGGGATCTTGTTCGGGTCGAGGCCGCACTGCTGCATGAGCTCGGTGTTCCAGTAGGTCGGGCCGTCGTTGACGTACCACGGCAGGCCGTAGGCGCCTTCCTCGATGCCGTTGCCGGTCATGGTCACGGCCTTCCACGCGCCCTCGTAGTAGTCCTTCTGCGCGTCCGGGGCCTGCTTGGAGATGTCCAGCAGGGCGCCGGCCTTGGCCAGGCCGTAGAGGATGGAGTTGCCGCCGTCGACGATGTCGGGCAGCTCGCCGGCCGCCGCCTGGGTGGACAGCTTGTCCTCGTAGCCGTCGGACGGGGCGTCGAGCCACTTGATGCTCACGTCCGGGTGGTCCTTCTCATAGGCGGCGATGAGGCTCTTGAAGTACGGGGTGTACTTGTCGTTCTTGAGGTTCCAGGTCTGGAAGGAGATCTCCTTCTTGCCGCTGTCGCTCGAGGTGCTCGAACCGCAGGCGGCCACCGAGACGAGCATGGCGCCGGCACCGACGATGGCGACGGCCTTCTTCAGAGAAAACATGATGTTTTCCTTTCTTTCTTTTCCTTTGTTCCCCACCCCGTCCGGCGATGGACGGGAGAAGTGACTTCTTCGAGCCCCGGCGGCCCCGTCCGGTGCTGGCCGGCGGGCGAACTCCTTACTCTCTCCGCTGAGACTAAAGCGATTTAGTAACCCGTCGCACTGCTTGGCTGGTTACTAAAGCGATTTAGTTAGAGAATAACACCCGCCCGAGGATGCCGCAACACCGATCCCCCGCGCGTGTCGCGGCCGGGAACGTCCGCACGCCGGCCCCGCCCCGCATACGACGAGGGGCCTCCCCCATCGGGAGAGACCCCTCGTCGCACGGCCCGCGGGCCGGCGCCGTCACGCCCGGCGACGCGAGATGCGCAGCGTGGCCAGCTGGAACGGCGCGAGCGAGATCACGGCGCCGTCGGCGGACATCGGACCGTCACCGGCGAGCGCCCGGGGCAGGTCGTCGGGCAGGTCCGGCTCCTCCATGAGGCTCACCTCACGCACCTCGGCGCCGGCGAGCGCCGCGTCGGGCACGAGCGTGGCGGACGCCTCGCCGCCGGCGGCCTCGTACAGGCGCACGACGAGGTCGCCGGAGCCGTCGTCGGCCGTCTTCACCCAGTCGAGCACGATGGATCCGCGTCGGTCCGCGAGCGAGACCAGCGGCGCGAACGCGGGCAGCTCCCCCACGACCGGCGCGTTGAGGCGCGACGCCTCGGCGAGCGTGGAGTCCATGTCGGCGCCGGCCACCACGGACCAGGCGAAGCGGTGGCGCCCCTGGTCGGTGCGCGGGTCGGGGTACAGCGGCGCTGACAGCAGCGACAGGCGCACCATCGTGCCGCGCGCCTTGCCCTGCGCGGTGTCGGTGTGGATGGGGCTCACGTCGGAGCCGTAGGTGGACGCGTTGACGACGGCGGCCGCGTAGCCGGCGTCGGCGATGCGCACGAAGCGGTGCGTGCAGCTTTCGAACTTGGCGTCGTCGGACCTGGTGTTCTTGTTGACGGGGCGTTCGACCATGCCGTACTGGCATTCGTACTGCGCGTCGACCGTCTGCACGCCGAGCGGCAGGTCCACCTTGAGGAACTTCTCGACGGCGTGCCAGTCCACGTCGGCGTCGAAGTCGAGCGAGGAGGCGCCGGGGCGCAGCGTGATGCGCGTGGCGATGCCGACGCCCCGCGCCGTGGTGGACACGTGCACGACCGCGGCGCCGCCCTCGGCGGCCTCGACCTTCTCGATGCGCGCGTCGTCGAGTCCGGCGGCCGTGAGGAAGGCGTCGCGCTGGATGTCCCAGGCGTCCCAGTGGAACGGTTCGTCCCTGAGCAGCTCGTAGCGGCCCAGTCGCGTGCCGGCGGGCACGAGTTCGCGCCCGGCGCGCAGGTCGCGCAGCGAGGACACGGTGCCATCGGCCTCGACGCGCACGCGCAGCAGGCCGTTGTCGAGCGTCACGGCGTCGCCGTCGCGCGTCGTCGCGACCGGCGCGGCGCCGGACGTCATGCCGAGCGTGGCGGCGGGGCGCACGGTCCACGCGTCGCCCGGATCGGCGGCGTACGGCGTGATCGCCGCGTCGGCGACGCCGCCGAGGCCCGGGTCGGCGGCGGCGATGGCGCGGCCGGCCTCGCAGGCGATCTCGCGCAGCCTGGCGATGTCGCGCGCGTATTCCTCGCGGGCCTGGCGGTGCACCCAGGCGATGGCGGAGCCGGGCAGGATGTCGTGGAACTGGTTGAGCAACAGCGTCTTCCAGATGCGGTCCATCTCCTCGCGCGGATAGACGTACGACGGGTCCTTGACGCATGCCGCGGCGCACAGGTATTCGGCCATGCGCAGCATGGACTCCTCGTCGCGGCAACCGCGCTTCATGTCCTGCTGCGCGGTGAGCGTGCCGCGGTGCAGTTCGAGGTACAGCTCGCCGTGGAACACGGGGGTCTCGCCGCGGGCGTCGTCGACGATGTCCCTGCGGACGCGGTCGAACAGCTGGTCGGGCGTGCCGAAGCCGATCTTCGGCGCGCCGGCGAGGTCGTGGTCGCGGCGGATGCGCGCGGTCATCTCGCGGGTGGGGCCGCCGCCGCCGTCACCGTAGCCGTACAGCAGGATCGCGTTGCGCGACAGGTCCTTGTCGAGGAAGTTGCGCTGCGAGTACACGAGCTCGTGCATGCTCATCGACGAGCAGTACGTGTCGGACGGCGGGAAGTGCGTGAGGATGCGGGTGCCGTCGACGCCCTCCCACATGAACGAGTGGTGCGGGAACTTCGTGGTGTCGTTCCACGAGATCTTCTGCGTGAGGAACCAGTCGAACCCGGCGCGACGGGCGATCTGCGGCCACGACCCGGTGTAGCCGAAGCTGTCCGGCAGCCACACGCCGCGCGGGGTCACGCCGAGATGCTCCTTGAAGTAGCGCCTGCCGAAGGTGATCTGGCGCACGAGCGATTCGCCGGCGGGCACCATGTTGTCGGATTCGACCCACATGCCGCCCACGGGGATGAACCGGCCCTCGTCGATGCGCCTGCGCATGCGGGCGAACAGGTCCGGATGCTCGGCCTCGAGCCATTCGTACTGCTGGGCGGAGCTCATCGCGTACGTGAAGTCGGGGTCCTCGTCCATCAGGGCGAGGACGTTGGCGACGGTGCGGGCCACCTTGCGGCGGGTCTCGCGCACCGGCCACAGCCACGCCGAGTCGATGTGCGCGTGGCCGATGGCGATGTGCTCGATGGCGCTGGAGGCCGCCGGCTCGGCGAGCACGCCGGCCAGTTCGGCGCGGGCGCCGGCGAGCGTGCCGGCGATGTCGCGCTCGTCGTACACGTTGAGCGAGCGCTGCAGGGCCTTGGCGAGCTGCCAGTAGCGCGGGTCGTCGTCCTTGAGCTCACGCATGAGCGACGAGACGGTCTCGAGGTCCATGTAGTAGGCGAACAGCTCCCGGTCGAACACGGTGACGTCCATGCGGCTGAGCGTGTACGGGAAGTCGGGCCTGCCGGTCGGCCCCTCGCCCAGTTCGGTGGGCGAGAACGGCGTGGGCCCTTCGACGAACGGGTTGGCGGCGGCCTCGATGTACACGGTGAAGGAGCCGTCGGCGTCGAGGTCGACCGTGGCCGTGCCGTCGGGGTACACGAGCGGGATCCAGTGGTTGCGCGGGTTCGCGGTCTTGATGGCGGTGCCGTCGGCGCGGTAGACGAGGCCTTCGGCCTGGAATCCCGGCCCGCGGTGGTCGAGCCAGCCGAGGTTCACCTCGAGTTCGACCTTGCGCCCCCTGACGGCCTCGAGGTCGATGCGGCCGGTCACCTCGAACCAGGTGGTGCCCCAGGTGGTGCCCCAGACGCCGGGCACCTCGAACGGGGTGAAGTCGATGTCGCCGGCACGCACCTTGGCGAGGAACTCGCCGGAGGGCACGGGCTCGCCGGGGTTGGCGAACGCCCGCAGCGTGCATGCCGAGAGCGTGGTGTGGATGTGCGGCTCGATGCGCTGCTGCATGACGCGGTCGCAGCGGCTCAGCTGCTGGTCTGGCAGAAGGAACATGCGGGTTGTGGTCTCCTTTGCTGGACGATGGTGTCCTATGTATGGATGTGGGTATGTCGTGCGTATGGCCGTGGCGTGCCGTCGGGGTACACGAGCGGGATCCAGTGGTTGCGCGGGTTCGCGGTCTTGATGG
>NZ_WHZV01000001.1:78605-265245 GCF_010667645.1 Bifidobacterium platyrrhinorum | reverse complement strand
CGCCCCCCCCCCCCCCCCCCCCCCCCCCCCCCCCCCCCCCCCCCCCCCCCCCCCCCCCCCCCCCCCCCCCCGGGACCGGGTCAGCCC
The DNA here is from genome assembly GCF_010667645.1 of Bifidobacterium platyrrhinorum. Taxonomy (GTDB): domain Bacteria; phylum Actinomycetota; class Actinomycetes; order Actinomycetales; family Bifidobacteriaceae; genus Bifidobacterium; species Bifidobacterium platyrrhinorum. The sequence continues at coordinate 265,158 of NZ_WHZV01000001.1, read as the reverse complement.
CGGCGCGCGATGCGCAGGGTGGCGAGCTGGAACGGGCCGAACTCCAACGGCGCGCCGTCGGCCGCCGGCTCTCCGGCGAGCACCCTGGGCAGGTCGGCGGCCAGGGCGTCGCCCTCGAGCACGTCGGTCTCGCGCACGGTGGCGCCGCGCAGCGCGTCGGACACGCCGAGGCGCGCACGGGCGTGGCCGCCGGCGGCCTCGTAGACGCGGGCGATGACGTCGCCCGAACCGTCGTCGGCGGGCTTGACCCAGTCGAGCACCACGGTCCCGTCCTCGGATTCGACCGTGACAACGGGCGCGATGTCGGGCACGTCGTGCAGCGTCGGCGCGTTGAGGGCGCATGCGGCGTCGTTGACGCGCCCGACGGTCGCGTCGGCGACGACCGCCCAGTCGAACGCGTGGGAGCCGATGTCGGTGCGCGGGTCGGGGAAGGTCGGCGCGGACAGCAGCGACAGGCGGAACATGGTGCCGGCGCCCAGGCCGCGTGCGGCGTCGCCGGCGATCGGCGCGGCGTCGGAGCCGTAGATGGACCCGTTGACGACGGCGGCCGCATAGCCGGCCTCGCGCAGGATCGCGAACCGGTTGGTGCTGCTTTCGTATTTGGCCTCGTCGGACGCGCTGTTCTTGACGACGGGGCGTTCGACCAGTCCGTACTGGCAGTCGTAGATCGCACGGTCGGCGACGACGCCCAGCGGCAGGTCGACCTTGAGGAAGCGCTCGCGTTCGTGCCAGTCGACGTCGGCGTGGAAGTCGAGCGTGCGGGAGCCGGGACGCAGCGTGACCGTCGTCACGATGACCGTGTCGCCGTCGGCCGTGCGCACGGTGACGTGGCCCGCGCCGGAGTCGTCGACGGACGACGACGTGACGGCGCCGTCCATCCCCTCGCCCATGAGCAGGGATTCGCGTTCGATCTCCCAGGCGTCCCAGACAGCGGGTTCGTCCTTGAGCAGCTCGTAGCGGCCCAGACGCGCGCCGGCGGGCACGAGTTCGCGGCCGTGCGTCTCGTCCCTGAGCGACGAGACGGCGCCGTCGGCCTCCACCTTCGCGGTGAGCAGGCCGTTGGCGAGGGTCACGGAGCCGTCGGCGCCCGTCGTCACTGCCACCGGCGCGGCGTCGCCGGCGGCGTCCACGGGCAGGACGCGCCACGAGGCGCCGTCGGCGCGGTACTGGGCGATGCGCGCCTCGCGCAGCAGATCGGCCTTCGGGTCGGCGCGGCGGATCACGGCGCACATGTCCCCGGCGATCTCGCCCAGGCGCTTGAGGTCGCGGCGGTAGTCCTCCCGCGCCTCGCGGTGCACCCAGGCGATGGACGAGCCGGGCAGCACGTCGTGGAACTGGTTGAACAGCAGCGTCTTCCAGATGCGGTCCATCTCCTCGCGCGGATAGACGTATCCCGGGTCGGCGAGGGAAGCGGCGACGCCCAGGTATTCGACCGTGCGCAGCAGGGATTCCTCGCTGCGGCAGCCGCGCTTCATGTCCTGCTGGGAGGTGAGCGTGCCGCGGTGGAGCTCGAGGTACAGCTCGCCCTTGTAGACGGGGGTCTCGTCGCCGGCGTTCTGCTCGATCTGGGTGCGCGCCTTGGAGAAGAAGTCGTCCGGCGGCTCGATGGTCACGCGGGAGACGCCCTCGAGGTCCCGGTAGCGGTGCAGGTGCTCCATCATGTTGCGGGTGGGGCCGCCGCCGCCGTCGCCGAAGCCGAAGAGCAGGAGCGAACGGTCGGCGAGGTCCTTGTCCTGGAAGTTCTTCTCGGCGTAGTCGAGCTCGTCGACCTTGCACCACGCGGCGTAGGTGTCGGCCGGGGGGAAGTGCGTGAAGATGCGCGAGCCGTCGATGCCCTCCCACATGAACGAGTGGTGCGGGAACTTCGTGGTGTCGTTCCACGAGATCTTCTGCGTGAGGAACCATTCGTAGCCGGCGCGGCGGGCGATCTGCGGCCAGGCGCCCGTGTAGCCGAAGCTGTCGGGCAGCCACACGCCCTTGGGTTCCACGCCGAGATGCTCCCTGAAGTAGCGCCTGCCGAAGGAGATCTGGCGGATGAGCGATTCGCCGGCGGGCAGCATGCCGTCGGCCTCCACCCACATGCCGCCCACGGGGATGAACCGGCCCTCGGCGATGCGTCCCAGCATGCGCTTGAAGATGTCCGGATGGTCCTGTTCGAGCCACGCGTACTGCTGGGCGGAGCTCATCGCGTACTTGAAGTCCGGGTCGGCGTCCATGAGCGCCAAAGCGTTCGAGACGGTGCGGGCCACCTTGCGGCGGGTCTCGCGCACCGGCCACAGCCACGCCGAGTCGATGTGCGCATGGCCGATGGCGCTGACGTTCATCGCGGAGGCGTTGGCGGGCTTGGCGAGCACGCCGGCGAGGGCGGCGCGCGCGGCGCGGACGGAGTCGTGGTCACGCTCGTCGAACGCGTTGAGCGAGCGCTGCAGGGCCTTGGCGAGCTGCCAGTAGCGCGGCGACTGCTTGTCGGCGAAGCGCATGAGGGAGCTCACCACGTCGAGGTCGACGGAATAGTTCTCGTAGTCGGCGTCGAATTCGGTCAGGTCAGCGGCCTTGAACACGTAGGGCTCGTCCGGCCTGCCGGTGGCGTGGTCGCCGAGCTCGGTCTCGATGAACGGCGGCACGCCGAGCAGCAGCGGGTTGCTGGCGGCTTCGAGGTAGAGGGTGAAGCGGCCGTCGGAGTCGACGGGCACCTGGGCCTTGCCGTCGGCGGACATGAACGGCACCCAGTGGTTGAGCGGGTGGACGGCCTTGACGGCGGTGCCGTCCGGCCGGTAGACGAGGCCTTCGATGTGGCCGCCGCAGGAGTGCGGGTACCAGCCCAGGTCGATGTTGAGTTCGAGCGGGCGGCCGTTCGGCAGCCCTTCGGGCACGCGGCCGGTCAGGCGGAACCAGACCGTGCCCCAGGTGGTGCCCCACTCGTGGCCGAGCTCGAACGGGGAGAACGTGATGTCCCCGGCGTCGAGCCGGGCGAAGAATTCGGCCGACGGCATCGGCTCGCCGGGGATGTCGAAGGCCTCGACCGTCAGGTGCGCCGCCACCGGATGGATGTGCGGGTCGACGCGCTGCCGGATGATGCGTTTGCATCGTTCGAGTTGCTGTTCGGGTTTCAGGAACATTCGATGTCTGCCACTTCCTTGTCGCCGCCGATTGAACGGCCACTTCGTCGTGTCCGCCTCCCGTGCGGAAGGCGCGTTCGTTGGCGCCGGTCGTCCCCGCCGGGAACTAAAGCGCTTTAGTGACATTGTCGCGAATCGCGACACGCATGTCAAATCACGGCGTTCCGCCGCATGGACGGCACCGAAAGGCCCCTCGGACTCGCGGGACGCAAGGGCGGGCGGAAAACGCAGAAGCGCCGCCCCTTGCGGAGCGGCGCTTCTGCCTGGTGGAGATGCGGGGAATTGAACCCCGGTCCGGTGACCGTACCCTCAGTCTTCTACGTGCGTAGTCCACTGGCCATGCGGCGGTTTTTCTGCCCCCAACGATGTCGTGGACGACTGTTGGCGGGCATATTCGCAGTCAAAGTCCCGATGCGGCCCTGAGACTCAACCACATCGGCTAGTCCTCTAAACGACGCTCAGCATCCCCCCGAAGACGAGAGGGAGTGAACGGAGCGGCTGCTCACTGGTTAATCCTGGCGCGAAGCTCAGGCAGCGAGAGCGAACTCAGTGCGGTTAGATTTAGCACTTATTCTTTTGCCGGGGGCATCCACGAGCGGACCCGGCGTTCTCGGCACGCTTCCCTGCGACGAACAGGTCACCGTCGAAACCGATCATCCCCATTCTTGAATTATCAAGCCCGGCCTTGCGACCGGACTTTTCAGAGTACAACCCGTTCCCCCGACACGCAAATCGACGGCGGCCCCTATGCCCTCAGCGCAATACGGGGCGCAACGGCGCGGACACGTCGACCTGCGTCTTGTCGCCGATGACGTTCGGATCGGACAGGATCTTGTCGACGACCGCGCTTTTGAGCTTCATGTCGGACGAATCGCCCCACACGACCACGTGCGCGCCGCCGTCGAGCTCGGTAGTCACCGAATCCTGCGTGCCGGCGGTCACCTTGGTGATCTTCGTGCGCAGCGATTCGGGCAGCGCGTCGAGCACCTGGAGGGTCTCCTTGACGGCGCGGCTCTTGAGACCGCGGTCCACGTCGCCCACCTCGATGACCGGCACGCCCTCGGCGGAGGCGCCGGCGACCGAATTGAGCACCCGGGCCTTCGCGTCCACGGCGGTGAGCGAGTCCGACCCCTTCTCCTTGAGCATGGCGGCGGGCCGCTGCGCCTTGATGGCGACCTGGAGGCCGTGCGGGTAGCGCTTCGTCGCCTCGGCGCTCGTGACGCCCGGGATGGAGCCCATCTTCTCGGTCATGGCGTTCGTGTCGACCAGCAGCAGCGACCTGCCCGTCTGTTCGCCGACGATGGAGCGGATCTGTGTCTCGCTCACCCACTCGTTCGCCCCGGTGACGGTGACCTGGGACGATTCGAGCCTCAGCACCGGCGAGAGGAACAGCAACCAGCCGAGTCCGATCGCCGACACCGCGGCCAGCACGCCCGCGAGCACGCGCAGGACGACGATGCGCGCGCCGACGCGCTTGCGTTCCCTGGCGCGCGCGGTGAAGTCGACGACCTTGGGCCTGGTGGCCAGCCCCAGCGTGCCGGTGTTCTCCTCAAGCGTCCTGGCGACGAGGTCCTCGCTGGCGAGCCTGCGCGCGTCGACGAACTGCCCCGGTTCCGAACGCGAGACGGGTTTGCGTTCCCGCGCGGCCCGCGCGGCGGCGCTCCCCTCGACCACGCGCCCCTTGCGTCCGGCGCGCGTGGCGGAAGCGGACGCCCCGGCGGGTTTCGCGGGCTTGCGCGCCGCGGTCCCCTTCGCCGACCGGACGAGCCCGGAGGAGGCGGAACGCGCGTTCCCGCCGCCCGCCGGGGCGGGCCCGTCGGATCTGACGACCCTTCCGGCCATCACTCGCAGCTTTCGCGGTGGGCCTCGAGCGCGTGCAGGATCACCTCGTCCATGTCGGTGATGTCGCCGGCGCCCACGGTGAACACGACGTCGCCGTGGTGCGCGCGCATGGCCATCATGCGCGCCGCGAGGCTCATGTCGTCGACGGCGCGGAACTCGACGCCGGTCATGCCCTGGCTCTCGCGCACGATGGTGAGCGGCCCCACGCCGGGGAAGTCCTCCTGCTTCTCGCGCGCGGGGAACACGCCGGTGACGATGACGTCGTCGGCCTTGGCGAGGGCCCGGGCGAACTCGCGCGCGAAGAACTTCGTACGGCTGAACAGATGCGGCTGGAACAGCACGCGGATCGTCGAATCCGGGTAGCGGCGGCGCGCGGCGTCGAGCAGCGCGGCGATCTCGGTGGGATGGTGCGCGTAGTCGTCGACGACGGTGACCTGCTTGACGACGCCGCGGACCTGGAAGCGGCGCGAGGCGCCGCGGAACGAGGCGATCGCGGCGGCGGCCGCGGCCGGGCCCACGCCGAGCAGCACGGCGGCGGAGATCGCGGCGGCGGCGTTGCGTGCGTTGTGCAGTCCGGGCACGGCGAGCGTGACCGGCTGGTCGACCGGCTCGCCGCCGGTCACCGCTTCAGGCAGGTGCAGCGTGAAGTGTTCGGCGCCGGTGCCGGCGGTCTCGTTCTCCGATTCGATGTGCACGTAGGCGGCGCCGTCGAGGTCGCCGGCCTCGGCCGGGTCCGTGGTGCCGTAGGCGATGGCGCGCGCCGCGACCGCCGGGTCGAGGGCGCGCAGCACGGCGAGCGCGTCGGCGTCGTCGGCGCAGATGACGACGTGCCCGGTGGCGTGGCCCGCGTGTTCGACGAACGCGGCGCGGTAGTGCGCCTCGTCGCCGTAGTGGTCGAGGTGGTCGGCCTCGCAGTTGGTGATGATCGCGATCTCGGGACGGTACTTCTCGAAGCTGCCGTCGGATTCGTCGGCCTCGGCGACGAGCGCCGCGCCCGCGCCGACGTGCCCGCCGTCGATGGTCGTGCCGTCGGGGCCCTGGATGGAGCCGCCGATCGCGTAGCTCGGCTCCTCGCCGCAACGTTCGAGCACATGGGCGAGCATCGAGCTGGTGGTGGTCTTGCCGTGCGCGCCCGCCACGGTGACGGCGCGCCTGCCGTGCATGAGCAGGGCGAGGATGTCGCTGCGGTGCACGATGCGCTTGCCGGAGCCGTGCGCGGCGACGATCTCCGGGTTGTCCGGCTTGATGGCGCTCGAATAGACGATGGTGTCTGCGCCGGCGACGTTCTCCGCCTTCTGGCCGAATTCGACGGCGATGCCGAGCGAGGTGAGGCGGTCGGTCTTGGCGCTGCGTTCGCGGTCGGATCCGGAGACCTGCACGCCGCGCTCGTGGAGCATCTCGGCCAGGACGGACATGCCGGCGCCTCCGATGCCGATGAAATGCGTGGCCCCCAGCACGTCGATGGTCTCCTCCGGTCGGAAGGCCGCGCGTGCGGGGTCGAGAATGATGGACGAAGTGATGTCTGCGCTCACGAAACGTGCTCCTTGTGGGATTGTCCGGCCATGCGAAAAGGCCTTATCCATTATGTCGTAGGCGGGGACCCTCCCCGCCCGTGCGTCGGTGCGTTCAGGCCTCGCCCCGCCCCGCGGCGAGGTCGAGGATGCGGCGGGCCATCGTGTCGGCGGCGTCGCGGATGCCGTATTCCCACGCCTTGGCGCCCATGGCCCGCAGGCGCTCCGGGTCGGCGAGCAATGCGGGGATCCGATCGCGCACCCACGCGGCGTCGAGGTCCGCGTCGGCGACCATGACGCCGCCGCCGGCCTCGACGACCGGCTGGGCGTTGAACCGCTGCTCGCCGTTGCCGATCGGCAGCGGCACGTAGACCGCAGGCAGGCCCAGCGCGGTGAGTTCGGCGACCGTGCCCGCCCCGGAACGGCAGATCACGAGGTCGGCGCAGGCGAACGCCAGGTCGATGCGTTCGAGGTATTCGGCGACGTGGTAGTCGCCCTCCCCCGCGGCGTCGCCGTCGTTGAAACGCAGGCCGGCGAGGTGGCCGTCGCCGGCGTTGACCCCGACGAGCGTCCTGACCTCGTCGGCCTTGCCCCTGCCGGTCAGGTGCACGACCTGCGCATGGGCGAGGATGTCGCCGGCCGCGGCGGCGACCGCGCGGTTGAGGCTCACGGCGCCGAGCGATCCGCCGGTGACGAGGACGAGCGGGCGGTCCGGGTCCACGCCGAGTTCGGCGGCGGCCCTGCGGCGCACGCCCGCGCGGTCGGCCTCCAGCTCGCCGACGAGCGCGGCGATGGCGGGGCGCAGCGGCAGTCCGACCCGTTCCACGACGCCGCCGCGGCCGGCCTTCAGCCCGGTGCCCTCGTACACGGTGCCGATGAAGTCGGCCCAGCGGGCGCCCAGCCTGTTGGCCATGCCGGCGCGCGCGTTCTGCTCGTGGATGACGATGGGCAGGCCCATCCGGTGCGCGGTGGCGTACACGGGGGCGGAGGCGTAGCCGCCGAAACCGGCGACCACGTCGGCCTCGCGCGCCTCGAGGATGTCTCGCACCTTGCGCGTCTCCGCCTTCCATTTGGCGGGGAACCTCAGCATGTAGAGGTTGGGCCTGCGCGGGAAGGGCACCTTCTCGATGGTGTCGAGCTCGAATCCGGCGGCCGGCACGAGGTCCTTCTCGAGTCCGACGGCGGTGCCGACGACGCTCACCCGAGCCTCGGGGTCGATCCCCCTGATGGCGTCGGCGACGGAGAGCAGCGGGTTGACATGTCCGGCGGTGCCGCCGCCGGCGAGGACGATATGCTTCATGGGTATCGAGCATAGTCATGCGCATGGCCCGGACGCCGTCGCGGCACGGCATGCGGGACGGGCGCCGGCCGGGGCGGCGGACGGAGGGGCGGCGGGGACCGTCCAGAAGGAACCGTCTAGAGGCGGGAAACGTCGGCCCTGATCTGCGGCTGCTGGCGCATGAGCCCCATGGCGAATCCGGCGGCCATCAGGCACATGAGCATCGACGAGCCGCCCGCGGAGACGAACGGCATGGGCACGCCGAACACGGGGAACAGGCCGACGACCACGCCGATGTTGACGAGCGCCTGGCCGACCAGCCAGACGGTGATGCACATGAGCGCGATGGCGCTGTAGCGGTCCTTGGCCTGCAGGGCGCTGAAGACGAGGCACCAGCCGAGGATCACGAAGATGAGGATCACCATCGCCGAGCCGAGGAAGCCCGTCTCCTCGCCGATGATCGCGAAGATGAAGTCGTTGTGCGCGGCGGGCAGGTAGTTCCACTTCTCGCGCGAATTGCCCAGGCCGACGCCGAGGAGCCCGCCGGAGGCGATGGCGTACCGGGCGTGCATCGACTGGTAGCAGATGGCCTGCGTGTCGGACGGGGAGCACTGCGTGTACGCGGCGAGGACGCGGTCGCGCCGGTTCGGGCTGGAGGCGATGAGCGCGACCACCAGCGCCGACATGACGAGCACGCCCCCCGCCAGCCACGGGCCCGGGAACCCGGCGACGAGGAACGCCACGATGCCGATGAACACGATGATCATGGCCGTGCCGAGGTCCTTGCCGCCGAGCACGAGCGCCAGGCACAGCGCGTACACGGCGAGGACCACGCCGTAGCATGCGAACCGCTCCTTGGCGCCATGCGCCTTCGCGGCCGCCTTGCGGGCGGCGATCAGGGCGGACGGCAGCCACATGCACAGCGACAGCTTGACGAATTCGGCGGGCTGGAAGGTGACCGAGCCGATGCCGATCCAGCCGTAGTTGCCGTATTGGCCCACGCCCAGCGGCGTGAAGGTGAGCAGCTGCAGGCCGATCGCCGTGCACACCGCGGGGAACGCCAGACGCCGGTACGTGCGCACCGGCAGCACGCTGACGACCACGCCGACGACGAGGCCGAGCACGCAGAACACCAGCTGGCTGAGCGAGTCGGTGAACGGCGATTTGCCGGAGGACGCGGCGGAGACGGCGGACGAGGAGAACACCATGATCACGCCGAACACGCTCAGCCCCAGCACGGCCATGCGGAAGCCGTGGTAGCACCACAGCGGGTTGAACAGGCTGCGCATCCCCGGACGGGCGCGGTCAGTGTTCGCCATGCGACCTCACCCAACGGCGGGCGGCTTCGGCGAAGCGGTTGCCGCGGTCGGCGTAGGAGACGAACTGGTCCATCGAGGCGCAGGCGGGGGCCATGAGCACCACGTCGCCGGGCTCGGCGTACGCGCCGGCGGCCTCGACCGCACGCTCCATCACGGTGTCGTTCGGATCGGGGTCGATGACGGTCAGCGGGGTCTCGGGCGAGGACGCCGCGAACGCGTCGAGCATCGGCCGCTGGTCCTTGCCGATGATGACGGCGGCCTTGATGGTGTCCTTGCGGTCGGCGACGAGGTGTTCGAACCGGCTGCCCTTGGCGAGGCCTCCGGCGATCCACACGACGGAGCCGTCGGCGAAGCTGGTGAGCGAGGCGTTGGCGGCGTGCGCGTTCGTGGCCTTGGAGTCGTCGACGAAGCGGATCGTGCGCCCGGAGGCGTCGGCGTCGGTGGCGGCGACGGTCTCGATGCGGTGGCCGCCGGGACGGAACGCCTTGAGGGCCTCGAGCGCCTTGGCCCTGTCGGCGCCGTAGCCGAGCACGAGGGCCAGCGCGGTGAGCGCGTCGGCGAGCAGGTGCGGGTAGATGGTGCCGTCGGGTTCGGTGAGGTGTTCGAATTCGGCGATGGGGGCGACGCGCACGGCCTCGCCCACCCGGCCGCCGGCGACGCCGCTCATGTCGACGATCCAGCCGTCGGCCACGCCGATCTGCCCGGCCTTGGGCCCGTGCAGCGTGAAGCCGACCTTCAGGCATCCGGGGGCGGGCTCGGCGGCACCGGCCTTGGCGGTGACGAGGGCGTCGTCCGCGTTGTAGACGAGCGCGCGGCGCACGCCGTGGAACACCTTGGCCTTGTCGGCGGCGTAGTTCTCGCGGCCGCCGTGCCAGTCGAGGTGGTCGTCGGCGATGTTGGTGATGGCGGCGCAGTCGAGTTCGAGCGAATCCGTGAAGTGCAGCTGGAACGAGCTCAGTTCGACGCACAGCACGTCGTGCGCGGGGTTGGTGGCGCAGCGCGACAGCGACATGGCCATGTTGCCGGAGGCGATGTTGCCGGCGCAGGGCGCGTCGTAGCCGCAGGCGGTGAGCATCGCGGAGGTCATCTCCGTGGTGGAGGTCTTGCCGTTCGTGCCGGTGATGCCGATCCACGCGGCCGGCCGGCCCGTGCGCTTCGAGTCCACGCGCAGGCGCCACGCGAACTCGACCTCGCTCATCACCGGGATGCCGCGGCGCTGCGCCTCGAGGACGAACGGCGTGCGCGGGTTGAACACCGGCGACGACATGACGTAGTCGACCTTGTCCCAGTCCACCTCGTCGAAGGAGTGCAGATCGGCGCCGGGCTTGCGCTCATCGACCCCGATCACATGCGCGCCGAGCTCGTCGAGCACCTCGGCCAGCGACGTGCCCGAGACGCCGAGCCCCGCGATGACGACCGTCTTGCCTGCGATATCCATATCAGACCCCCTGATCCTTGTGCCGGACGCCGCGTTCGGGGCGTCCGGACGATTCCAGCGGCATTATCCCAGCCGCATATTACGCGTATGGCGCATGGGGCCGCCGCGCGGGCGCGGGCCCGCGTGCGGCGCCGCCCGGCGTCAGCCGAACAGCAGGCCGGAGCGGGTCACCCAGTCGCCGTAGAAGACGACGAGGCCGATGAGCACGAACATGAGCTCGATCATCCAGAAGCGCACGACGACCTTCGACTCCTGCCACCCGCACAGCTCGAAGTGGTGGTGGATCGGCGCCATCTTGAACACGCGCTTGTGCGTGGCCTTGAAGTAGCCGACCTGGATGACGTCGCTCATCGCCTCGATGACGTACAGGCCGCCGATGATGACGGCGAGGAACTCGGTGTGCGTGGCGATCGACAGCGCCGCGAACAGGCCGCCCAGGGCGAGCGAGCCGGTGTCGCCCATGAAGATCTCGGCGGGGTTCGTGTTGTACCACAGGAAACCGATGCAGGCCACGGCCGCGCACACGGCGATGATGGTCAGGTCGAGCGGGTCGGACACGCCGTAGGCGAAGCCGGCGTGGCCGGCGCCCTTGAGGTGGTAGCTCTCCCAGAACGCGATGACGCCGTAGCCGGTGAACGCGATCATCGAGGAGCCGGCGGCGAGGCCGTCAAGACCGTCGGTCAGGTTCACGGCGTTCGTCCACGCGGCCATGAGGAAGTTCACCCAGATGACGAAGATGACGATGGCGACGGCGCGTCCGGCGAAGTCGAAGCTGAGGAAGGGCTTCTCGATGAAGCTCATGCCGGCCTGCGCGCTGGGGAACCCGTTCTTGGTGGGGATGAGGAGCGCGAGCACCGCGTAGACGGTGGCGAAGACGAACTGGCCGATGAACTTGCCGCGCACCGTCAGGCCCTCGTTCTGCTTCTTGCGCACCTTGGCGAAGTCGTCGATGAAGCCGAGCAGGCCCATGGAGAGCATGGCGAAGAGCACGAGCACGGCGGACCAGGAGGGCACGTCGCCGCTGTGCAGGTAACGGTAGAGGGCCGAGGCGCCCCAGCCCAGCAGGATGGCGAGGTTGATGACCACGCCGCCGAGCGTCGGGGTGCCGCGTTTGACCAGATGCGACTGCGGGCCGTCCTGGCGGATGTACTGGCCGTAGTGCAGCTTGTGCACGAGGCGGATGAGCATCGGGGTGCCGACGATCATGACGATCAACGACACCAGGATTCCAATGATGAGCGCAATCACTTGAGGTCTCTCTTCCCTGTCGTCCCTGTTGTTCCCGGATCCCGCCGCTAGCGGGCGTCCTTCTGCCAGCGTTCCGCCAGCGTGCTCAGCCCGGAGGCGTGCGAGCCCTTGAGCAGCACCACCGTGCCGGCGTGTTCGCGCGCCACGGCGGTCACGAGCGCGTCGGCCTCGTCGGCGTCGTGCACCCAGTCGACCGGCACGCCGTCCTCCTGCTGCGCCGCGGCCGATTCGCGGGCGCCGTGCGCCATGGCCTCGGCGAGGGCGTCGAACCCGGGGTCCTTCGCGCTGCCCACGGTGATGATGCGGTCGAGGCCCAGCCCTGCGGCGTAGGCGCCGATCTCGCGGTGCAGCCCCTGCTCGTCGCCGCCGAGCTCGAGCATTGCGCCGAGCACGGCCACGCGGTACGGCTCCTCGCCTTCGCCGGCCCCCCAACGGGCGAGGCCGTCGAGGCCGGCGCGCATGGAATCGGGGTTCGCGTTGAACGAGTCGTCGATGAGCGTGAAGGAGGCGCCGTCGCGGTCCACGGTGGAGACGGCCATGCGGTGCGGGCTGATGCGCCGCTGCTCGCCGAGCGTGCGGGCGATGTCGTCCAGCCCCATGCCGAGCATGCGGGCCACGGTGGCGGCGGCCAGCGCGTTCATCACGTTGTGGGCGCCGGGGATGCCCATGTCCACGTGCGCCTGCGCGCCGTCGGCGGCGACGAGCGTGAAGGAGGCGCGGTCGAACGCGTCGGTGGCGACGTCGCGCGCGGTCAGGGCGTCGCGGTCCGCGTTGGCCGGGTCCACGCCGAAACGCAGCACGCCGGCGGGCGCGATGGCGGCCATGGCCTCCACGTGCGCGTCGTCCGTGTTGAGCACGGCCACGCCGTCGGGCAGCAGGCCGCGCACGATCTCCGACTTCGCCTGGGCGATACGCTCCACCGAGCCGAATTCGCCCAGATGGGCGACGCCCACCTTGAGCACGACGGCCACGTCCGGCGGGGCGATGGTGGTCAGCCTGGCGATCTCGCCGACATGGTTCGCCCCCATCTCGGCGACGAAATAGCGGGTGCCCTCCCCCACGGTCAGCGCCGTGAGCGGCAGTCCGATCTCGTTGTTGAACGAGCCGACGGGGGCGACGGTGGGCCCCATGGTGGACAGCAGCGCCTTGAGCAGGTCCTTGGTGGTGGTCTTGCCGACCGAACCGGTCAGCCCGACGATGGTGAACGGGCGTCCGGTGGCGCGGCGGCGTGCGATGTTGTGGCGGGCGAGCGCCCCCAGCGCCCCGACGGTGTCGTCGACGACGACCTGGGGGACCTCGGCCCCGGCGACCTCGTGGTCGACGATCGCGGCGACCGCGCCGGATTCGCCGACACGGCCCACGTAATCGTGTCCGTCGACGCGTTCGCCCTTGATGGCCACGAACACGCCGCCGGAGCCGATCAGCCTCGAATCGCTGGCCACATGCAGCGCCACGGCCCCTTCGGGGACCGCTCCCCCCGCCGGGGGGACGACGCGCCCCCCGGTCGCCTGGGCGATCTCATCGATGGTCATCGGCATCATCGTGCTGTCCACACCTGCTCCTCTTGTCATGCTGTTGTCAAGCTTGTTCGTATGCGGGTCCCGCGACGCGGGCCCCTCCTTCATGCGGGCCCGGCCCGGTCCCCGCGCCGTCCGGCGCGGCCCTCAGCCCAGGTCCCCGGCCACGCGCAACGCGTTGCGGATGTTGTTGCGGCGCACGCCGGCGGCGAGCACCATGGCGATGGCCATGGACAGGCGCGAACGCTCCGCCGGGTCGTCGCCGCCCGCCGCCGCGGCCGCGAGCGTGTCCGACTCCTCGGTGCGGCTGGTGACGTGCATCTGTTCGTCGGCCCGGAAACCGTATTCGGCCTGCATCCGTTCGATGACCGCCCGGTCCGCGTTCACCGGGGCGGGGGTCAGGGAGCCGAACACGTCGACGTTCACCGCCTCGAGGGCGTGCGGCGCGACGGTCAGGTCGTCCAGTGCGATGACCACCGCCGCGGCGCCGTCCTCGGCGCACACGGCGAGCGTGCGCTGCATGTCGAGGATGCCGAGCGGGTAGTCCAAGTCGAGCTCGCGTTCCAGCGAATACGAGCCGCCCACGCTGATCACGCCCACCGGGTTGCCGAGCATGTGCAGGAAGCGCGCGAGCTTGTCGACGATGGCCACGCTCTCCTGCGGTGTGCCGCCGCTGACGGCGAACACGGCGAGTGTGTTGGACGGGTTGCCGGCCATCTGCGCGGCGAGGCCGCCGAGCTCGGCGCTGGTGGGCGAGGCGAACAGCAGCGGCATGTCCGGGTCGTCGTCGGGCAGGACGGCGCGGGTGGAATCGGGCACGATGGCCGCATAGGCGCCGCGCCGGCGCGCCTGGCGCAGCGCCTCGACGTCGAGGTCGCCCTCGGAGTACAGCAGGGCGCCGGGGGCCACGGAGGCGATGTCGTCGGCGAGCGAGGTGACGGTCACGTCCTTGGCGAACGGCGGCACCAGGTCCCATCCGTAGTGTTCGACGAGATGCCCGAGTGTCATGCGCTGCATGATGGACTCGCTCACTGCGCTCATAGTCTGCCTTTCACCTGTCCTCGTACCGATCCGTTCACCAATCCACCGGGATAGCATCCGTGCGGGGCGACGAGTTCGGCACCTCGTACTTCTGCATGAGGAATTCACCGATCTGCGCGAACAGCTTGCCCGATGTGGTACCACCATACATGCCGTCCGGGTCGAGCATGACCACGGTGACGACGTATCGGGGGTTGTCCGCCGGGATGATGCCGGAGAAGTCCGCGATGATCGAGGTGAGCTGCCCGTTGGCGCCGGCCACCTCGGCGGTGCCGGTCTTCGCGGCCACGCGGTAGCCGTCCACGCCGGCCGTGTTCTTGTATTCCTCGGCGACGGATTCCATCGCGTTGCGGATCTCGGCGGCCACGTTCTCGTCGATGACGCGCGTCGCCTCGTTGTGGACCATGTCGGTGACGTGGCCGTCCGCGTCGGTGACCGACTTGACGATCGACTGGCGGCGGTTGACGCCGCCGTTGGCGATGACGGACACGGCGCGCGTGAGCTGGAGCGCGTTGACCGCGTAGCCCTGGCCGAACAGCACGGTGTCCTTGGTGCGGCCGTCCCACGATTCGGGGGTGCCGAGCGTGCCGTTGGACTCGCCGGGCAGGTCCAGCCCCGTGGACTGGCCGATGCCGAACTTGGTGAGCATGTCGTAGCGCTGCTGCGAGGTGACGTTCTGCGCGGCCATGACCATGCCGACGTTCGAGGAGTTCTGCAGGATGCCGGCCAGCGTCCAATGCTCGTTGCCGTGTTCGACGGCGTCATGGAACTTCTGCCCGTTCTTGGTGTACTCGTAGGGCACGGTGAACTTGTCGGTGATCTTGTGCGCGCCGTTCTGCAGGATGGCGGCCAGCGCCGGCACCTTGCCGATGGATCCGGGCTCGAAGGTCTGGCTGACGGCGCGCGAGGCGTTGAGCTTGGCGGCGTCGGTCCCGGCCTTGATCTGGTCGGAGTCCTCGAGCGCGATGATCTCGCCGGTCTGCGTGTCCTCGACGCAGGCGATGCCCCATTGGGCGTGGCTGGAGGAGACGCCCTCGGTGAGCACCTTCTTGACGTACCAGTCCACGTCGGCGTCGATGGTCAGCGCCACGTCCTTGCCGTCGGTGGCCGCCTTGGATTCGGTGACGGTGCCGGGGATGACCTCGCCGCCGTTGCCCTGCTGGTAGACGGTGTAGCCGTCGGTGCCCTTGAGCGTGCCGTTGAGGCTCTTCTCGAGCCCGGCCGCGCCCTCGCCGTCGTCGCCGACGCCGCCGAGCAGGGCGCCGAGCAGCGTGTGCTCGGCGTAGACGCGTTCGCTGCTGAGCTCGCCGTAGACGATGCCGTACAGGCCCAGCTTGTCGATCTGGCGCTTGACCTGCGGGGTGACGTCCTTCTTGATGACCACGTACTGGCCGGTGCCGTTGAGTTCGGCGCCGAGCTCCATCGCGTCCATGTCGAGCACGGGCGCGAGCAGCCGGGCGACGGCGGCCGCGCCGGTGGCGCCCACGGGCTTGCCGTCGACCTCATGGCAGTAGCCGAGCGATTCGGCCTGCTTGGAGCCGCAGGCGACCGGCGTGAACGAGGTGGCCGCGTCGGGCACGCCGATGATGTTGTAGCGTTCGACGCTTTGGGCGAGCACGGTGCCGTTGGTGTCGGTGATCCGGCCGCGGTTGGCGCGCTGCACGACCTTCGAGGTGCGCGCGTTGGTGGCGGCCTGCGCGGTGGCGCGGCCCTCCAACAGCTGCACGCAGGCCAGCTGCCCCAGGCACGCCATGGCGATCAGGGCGAGGACGATCCCGACGGCGAGGCAGCGCGTCACGAAGCCGTCCAACCCGTGGGCCCGGGCGAACGAACGCGGGTTCGGTCTCCTCATTGCTGTCCGCCTTCCGTGGTCTGACGGTATCCGTTGAGGTCGATGGACACGGAGCTGGACTGCGGGACCATGCCCATGTCGCTGGCCTTCTGCGGCAGCGAGGCCTGGAGCTGGTCGAGCTTGGCCTGGTCGTCCTGCACGTCCTGGGTGAGCCGGCTGATCGAGGTCTCCAGAGAGGAGACCTCGAAGGCGTTGGACACCATCTGCGTGCGCAGCATGAGCGCGCCCACCAGCGTGGAGGCGAGGAACGCCACCGCGATGACGATGTGCACGGTGGGCGCGGACCGGGTCCGGACCCATTCCATGACGCGGCCGAACCCGGCGGCGAGGCCGTCCTTGTCGGCGCGGCCGCCGTTGACGACGCGCAGCTCGGGACGCGAGGCGGGCCTGGCCGCGGGCTCCGGTCGCCGGGATGCCGCCGCGGCGTTCGAACGCACCGTGCGTGCCGTGGATGCCATGTCAGTTCCTCCCCCCGCGGCGGCGCCTCCCCGCGGCGCCCGACGCGTTCACGTCCTGTTCGAATCGTTCGATGTGCCGTCTCGGTATCGGCCTGACCAGTTCGACCGCGCGCAGGCGCACGGAGGCGGACCTGGGGTTGGCGGCGATCTCGGCCTCGTCGGCCTTGAGCGCGCCCCTGGTCAGCTCGCGGAAGAACGGGCGGGCCTCGGGCGGCACCACCGGCATGTTCGGCGGCACGTCGGCGGTGAGGCCGGACGCCATGAACGTCTTGACGGTCTTGTCCTCGAGCGAGTGGTACGACTCGACGACGATGCGCCCGTGGGGGGCGAGCCGCAGGGCGATCTGCGGCAGGGTCCGCGCAAGCTTGTCGAGTTCCCCGTTCACCTCGATGCGCAGCGCCTGGAAGACGCGCTTCGCCGGGTTGCCGGCCGGCCGGTGGGCCTTGGGCACCACCTCGTCGACGAGCGCGCCGAGCTGCGCCGAGGTGGTCAGCTCCTCCCCCTGCGCGCGGCGGGCGACGATCTCGCGGGCGATCTGGCGGGCGAAGCGTTCCTCGCCGTAGGTCCTGAAGATGTCCGTCAGCGAACGCTCGTCGTAGTCGGCGAGCACGGCCGCGGCGGTGAGCGGCTGGCTCACGTCCATGCGCATGTCGAGCGGCGCGTCGTGGGAGTAGGAGAACCCGCGTTCGGTCTCGTCGATCTGCAGGCTGGACAGGCCCAGGTCCATGAACACGGCGTCGACGCGGCCGATGCCATGGTCGTCGAGCGCCTCGGTGAATTCGTCGAAGGCGGCGTGCACGGGTGTGAACCGGTCGGCCAGCCCCTCGCGCTCCATGCGTTCGGTGGCCAGGGACAGCGCCTCGGCGTCGCGGTCGATGCCGACGAGGCGCGCGTGGGGCGCCGCCTTGAGGAAGGCGGTGGCGTGCCCGGCCAGGCCGAGCGTGCAGTCCACGATCACCGGCCTCGCGCCCGGGCCGAACCCGGAGGTGACCAGCCGCACGCAGTCCTCGAGCAGGACCGGCTGGTGGATGGAGTCCAGGCTCCTCTCGTCTGCGGCGTTCACGCTCGTCCCTTCCGTCCTTTCCGTCGGCCGCGCCCGACCGGGCGCGTCGTTCGTCGTCGTTTCGCGTCTCACAGCCCCACCTCCGGCAGGACGTCGTCCGCGATGTCGGCGTAGCCCTGCTCCTTGTCGGACAGGTAGGACTCCCATGCCTCGCGGTTCCAGATCTCGGCGCGGGTGCCCACGCCGATGACCACGATGTCGCTGCCCAGGTTGGCGTAGTCGCGCAGCATCTGCGGCACGAGCACGCGCCCCTGCTTGTCCGGATCCTGGTCGACGGCCCCGGACAGGAAGACGCGCAGGTAGTCGCGTGCGGCCTTGTTGCCCATCGACGTGCGCTGGATCTGCATCGCGATGCGGCGGAACTCCATGGCCGGCAGCAGGTACACGCACCGCTCCTGGCCGCGGGCCATGACCAGGCCCGTGCCCAGCTGGGAGCGCATCCTGGCGGGCAGGGCCATGCGGCCCTTGGCGTCGATCTTCGGCGTGTAGGTGCCGAGCAGGAGCGGGGGCAGCCCCATCTGGCCCATCCCCTGGGAGGGGTCCGCGGGCATCATCGCCATGGGCTGGGAGCCCATCGGCATCTGTCCGGGCACGCCCATGGCCGGCGCATACCCCATGCCAGCCGCGTTCATGCCGCCCATCGCGCCGGGCATGGCCATGTTCGCCATCGGCATGCCGTTGGTCGCCTGCATTCCGGCCGCCTGCACGGACGGAGCCGCCTGGCCGGCCCCCGCGGCGGGGTCGAATCCGTTGCCGTTCAAGCCGTTCGCGGTTTCGCCGGTCATTCGCCCCACCTCCTTCGCGCATCGCTCCGGGGACACTCCGACCACACTGCTTCCCCACTCTACCCCACAACTCCCCATTTCTCCCCACCCGCTCACAGAATTCGCGCTTTTGCCTGCATGTCGGCCCCGAAGCGCCCGAATTCACCCGAAGTTCACCGTCGACGGGCGTGCGGGCGCCATGGACGTTGGGGGCGGGGAGTAGATTGGTATGCCTTACATTTCCGGCAGAACAAACAGGGGAAACGAAGCACATGTCGAGTTACGCCTCGCAGATCGAGGAGGAACAGCGCGCGGTCAGCCGCGCATACGAGCGTCTGGACGCGTTGCGCGCCGAGGCACGGAGCCGTCTCGACGCCGTGCGCGCCGCCGGTTCGCACGGCTCGCCCACGCAGCGCACCGAACGCGATTCGTTCGCGACGATGTACGAGGACCGCCTCACCCAGCTGCGCGCGGTCGAGGACCGGCTGGTCTTCGGCAGGCTCGACGCCGCGGACGGATCGAAGCGCTACATCGGGCGCATCGGCCTGTCGGACGCCGGCCATGTGCCCATGCTCACCGACTGGCGCGCCGAGGCGGCGCGCCCCTTCTACGAGGCGACGCCGTCGCATCACGGCGACATCGTGATGCGACGCCATATCACCCTGAGCTTCCGCGACGTGGTGGCGCTGGAGGACGAGGTGCTCGACGTGCACTCCGACCAGGTCGGCGAGGCGTCCCGGTCGGGCACGCTGACCGGCGAGGGCGCGCTGCTCGCCTCGCTGAGCTCGCGCCGCACCGGCAAGATGACCGACATCGTCGCCACCATCCAGGCGGAGCAGGACCACATCATCCGCGCGGCGATGGACCGCGCGGTGGTCGTGCAGGGCGGCCCGGGCACCGGCAAGACGGCCGTGGCGCTGCATCGCGCCGCCTATCTGCTCTATACGCACCGCCGCACGCTGGAACGTTCCGGCGTGCTGGTCGTCGGCCCGAGCTCGGCGTTCCTGCGCTACATCGACCAGGTGCTGCCCTCGCTGGGCGAGACCGGCGTCGTCTCGCGCACCGTCGGCGACCTCATCCCCGGCGTGAGCGCGACCACCGCGGACACCCCGCGCGCCGCGCAGCTCAAGGGCGACCGCCGCATGGCCGACGCGATCCGCAACGCCGTGGCGGCGCGCGAGCGCGTGCCCGCCGATCTGCCGGTCGTGCAGGTCAACGGCGTGACGGTGCCGATGCTCGCCGTGGACGTGGAGCATGCGATCTCGGACGCGCGCCGCACGCGGCAGCCCCACAACAAGGCCCGCGAGACGTTCGTCAAGTCGATGATCACGGCGATGCGCATCCGCTACGAGGAGCAGCTCGACTACACGCCCGACCAGGACGAGGTCAACCGCGCCGTCTCGCTGCTGCGCATGAACGACAAGGTGCGCGTGGCCCTGAACCTGGCCTGGCTGCCGATGACCGGCCCCTGGCTCATCGACGACATGTTCTCCAAGCCGGCGAAGCTGCGACGGTTCGCGCCCTGGCTGGACGACGCCGACGTCGCCGAACTGACCCGGCCGAAGGGCTCCCCGATCACCCGTTCCGACGTGCCCCTGCTCGACGAGGCGCTCGAGCTGCTCGGCGACGACCCGAAGGTCGCCTCGCGCAGGCGCCGCGAGGAGGCCGCGCAGGCCGAGCAGCTCCAGTTCGCGAAGGACACGTTGGCCCAGAACGGCATCGGCACCGGCCTGGTCACCTCGCAGATGCTCATCGACCAGATCAACGGGGACGACGCCGAGGCCACGGCCCAGCGCGCCGGGCGCGACCGCGAATGGACCTACGGCCATATCGTCGTCGACGAGGCGCAGGAGCTCACCGCGATGGACTGGCGCATGCTCATGCGGCGCTGCCCGTCCCGCTCGTTCACCATCGTGGGCGACGTGGCGCAGACCAGCGCGCTGGGCGGCACCCGCTCCTGGCCGAAGACGATGAACCGCCTGTTCGGCCGCGGCCGGTGGGACCTCAACGAGCTGACCATCGACTACCGCAATCCGCAGGAGGTCTCCGACCTCGCCGGGCGTTTCGCCGAGGCGCAGGGGCTCTACATCTCCACCGTGCATGCGGTGCGGCGCATGCCGGACGCGGTGACGCGCCGCACCGTCGACGGCCCGGACGGCCTCGTCGCGGCGGCGCTGGACGAGGCCGGCGCCCTGGCGCGCGAGTTCGTCGCCTCCGACGGCACGGGCCGTGTGGCCGTCATCGCGCCCGGTTCGCTGCTCGGCCGGCTGCGCCGGGCCCTCCCCGACGCGCTGCGCGCCGCGCTCGGCGAGGACGAGTCGCGGCGCATCACCGGCCAGGATCCCTGGGACCGGCAGGTGGACGTATGCGACACAGAGACGGTCAAGGGCCTCGAATACGACGCCGTGGTGCTCGTCGAGCCCGGCCTCATCGACCAGGAGGCGCCGAGCCGCCTCGTGGCGGCCGCCGACCTGTACGTGGCGATGACCAGGCCCACGCAGCGTCTGGCCATCGTTCGGACGGCGATGGACGAAAAGGACCTCGGACTCTAAGGTGGGAGACATGCCTAAAGCACTGTTACTGGAGAACATTCACCCGGATGCGGCCAAGTCGCTGCGCGACCACGGATTCGAGGTCGAGACGATGAAGGGCGCGCTGAGCGAGGACGAACTCATCGACGCGCTCGAGGGCGTGGACCTGGTCGGCGTGCGTTCCAAGACGAGCGTGACGCGCCGCGTGCTCGAGGCGCGTCCGACGCTGTCCGCGGTGGGATGCTTCTGCATCGGCACGAACCAGGTGGACCTCGATTTCGCCGGCGAGCAGGGCATCGCCGTGTTCAACGCCCCCTATTCCAACACGCGTTCGGTGGTGGAGCTGGTGGTCTGCGACATCATCTGCCTGATGCGCCGCATCCCCGCGCACACGCATCATCTCAAGCACGGCGTGTGGGACAAGACGGCCACCGGGTCGCACGAGGTGCGCGGCAAGACGCTCGGCATCATCGGCTACGGCAACATCGGATCCCAGCTGAGCGTGCTGGCCGAGGCGCTGGGCATGCGCGTGGTGTTCTACGACCTGGAGGAGAAGCTGGCGCTGGGCAACGCCCACCGCTGCGCCACGCTCAACGAGCTGCTCGAGCAGTCGGACGCGGTGACGATCCACGTGGACGGCCGCAAGTCGAACACCGGGTTCTTCGGCGAGGACCAGTTCGCCCATATGAAGCAGGACGCCATCTTCATCAACGCCTCGCGCGGCTTCGTCGCCGACCTGGGCGCCCTCAAGCAGCACCTCGACTCCGGGCACCTGTCCGGCGCGGCCGTGGACGTGTTCCCGGTCGAGCCGAAGAAGACCGGCGACCCGTTCGAGACCGCCCTGGCCGACGAGGACAACATGATCCTGACCCCGCACATCGGCGGCTCCACGCTCGAGGCGCAGGAGTCCATCGGGCATTTCGTCTCGCAGCGTCTCGAGGACTACTGGGAGAAGGGGTCGACCTCCCTGTCGGTGAACCTGCCGCAGATCAACCTGGGCGACAACCGCGGCGTGGCCCGCATCGCGCACCTGCACGCCAACCTGCCCGGCGTGCTCGCCCACGTCAACCGCGTGCTCGGCGAGGAGAACATCAACATCGCCGCGCAGTCGCTGGGCACCGAGGGCGAACTCGGCTACGTGGTCACCGACGTCTCGCAGCGCCCGTCGAAGGCCGCCCTGGAGGCGCTGCGCTCCATCGAGGGCACCATCCGCATGCGCGTGATCTCCTGACGGAGGCACGCGGCGGCGCCCGTGCGTCGGCACCGCGACGACGAGGCCCCGGCGACCCGTTCCTATCGGTTCGCCGGGGCCTCGTCGTCGCGGTGCGTTCAGTCCTTGAGCGCGTCGATGGCGCGCTGGAAGTCGGAGAGGTCCTCGAAGTTCTGGTAGACGCTCGCGAACCGCAGGTAGGCGACCTGGTCGAGATCGCGCAACGGCCTGAGGATGGCCTTGCCGACCTCGTCCGAGGTGACCTGCGCCTGACCGGTGGATCGCAGGTCCTCCTCGACGCGCTGGCCGAGCTTTTTGAGGTCGTCCTCCTTGACCGGACGGCCCTGGCAGGCCTTGCGCACGCCGGAGATCACCTTGTCGCGGTTGAACGGTTCGAGGCTGCCCGAGCGCTTCTCCACCAGCAGGGTGGTCGTCTCCAGCGTGGTGAACCGCTTGTTGCAGTGCAGGCACATGCGCCTGCGGCGGATCGAGTATCCGTCCTCGCTGACGCGGGTTTCGATGACCTTGGTCTCGGCATGATGGCAATACGGGCAATGCATGACCTCCACCATACCGTGAACGCCCCCGGACGCGCCAACGCCGGGGTTTCGGCTCCCCCTCACCGTTTCGGCACGATGATGCGCTGGCCGGCGCGCAGGGCGGACCCGTCCATGCCGTTGAGCCGCATCAGCTCGTCCACCGTGCTCGACACGTCCCCTCCCTCGGGCGTGGCCATCTCCGCATAGGTCCACAGCGACTGGCCGGGCTGCACCGTGTAGCTCGTCACCTCCACCGGTCCCGATGCGCTGGTGGCCCTCACGGGCATGCACAGCCCGATTCCCGCCCAAGCCAGGGCCGCCGCCGATACCACCACGAACACGCGCGTCAACATCCTCGTCATGGCAACCACATCCTTTCGAACATGTGTTCTATCGAACATCCGTACTGATTGTTGCACATTTGTTCGAACGCCGCAACCCGCCGCGTCGAACAAATGTTTGAGTTCACCGTCGATTCACGCTATGCTGTCACTATCGTTGAAAGGAGTGCGCCGTGAGCACGATACCGTTCCATCCCCGGGGCGCCGCCGACGCGGACGCGAGCACCCTCACGGACCGCCAGCGGCTGATTCTCGAGGCCATCCGCTCGTATCAGAGCGAACGGGGCTTCTCCCCCTCGTTCCGCGACATCGGCGGGGCCGCCGGACTGAAGAGCCCGTCCTCGGTGAAGCACCAGCTCCAGGTGCTGGAGGAGAAGGGGTTCATCCGCCTCAATGCGAACAAGGGACGCGCCATCGAGATCCTGGGACCCGCGCGGAACGTCTCCCCCGCCGCATCGTCGGGAACATCGCGCGGCGCCGACGGGGCGGCCGTGCGCACCGCCGAGGTCATCCCCTTCCCCTCCCCCGCCGTCGATCCGCCCGCCTCGGTGGCGCAGTCGCGCGACGTGCCTTTGGTCGGCCGCATCGCGGCGGGCGTCCCGATCACCGCGGAGCAGCATGTGGATGACGTGATGCGCCTTCCGGAACGGCTCACCGGCCCGGGCGGCAATCTGTTCATGCTCGAGGTGCATGGCGATTCGATGATCGACGCCGCCATCTGCGACGGGGATTTCGTGGTGGTGCGCGAGCAGCAGGACGCCGTCAACGGCGACATCGTGGCGGCGCTGCTGGACGGGGAGGCCACGGTGAAGACCTATCGCAGGGAGGGCGGGCATCTGTGGCTCATGCCGCACAATCCCGCCTATCCGCCGATCGACGGCACGCATGCGACCATCATGGGCAGGGTGGTGACGGTGCTGCGCAAGCTGTGAACGCCCATACGTCCGCGTCGCACGGGGCGCCGCCGCGTCATGGCGTGCGCCGCATGGGACGTGGTATAGTCGTTCGTCACTGGGACCCCGGCATCGAGCCGGGGTCCTCGTCGTTTCACAGGCAATCGTGAATGGTATTGAGAAGCGGTTTCATCACCGCGGTATGGGAGGGATCATGGCTCATGTGCATTCGTCCGCGCCGGGGGACGTCTCCGGCGCGGGATCGGCGGCGCATCAGCGTCGTCTGATGGCGACGCTGGCGGTCACGGGTTCGGTGTTCGCCGTGGAGGTGGCCGGCGCGTTCCTGACGGGCTCGTTGGCGCTGCTGGTGGATGCGGGGCATATGCTGACGGACATGTCGGTGCTGGTTGCCTCGACGGTGACGGCGATGCTGATGCGTCGCAGGCCGAGCAGCACGCGCACGTGGGGTTGGGCGCGCCTTGAGGTGCTGACGGCCGCGGCCGGCGCGGTGGTCCTCTTCATCGTGGGGGTGTATGCGCTGGTGGAGGCGGGCATGCGCCTGTTCGGTGGGGCGCCCGATGGGATCGGCGATGTGCGGCTGCTGTTGTTCGTCGGCGTTCTGGGCCTGTCGGCGAATGTGGCGTCGATCTTCATTCTCGCTTCGCAGCGCGGCGACAACCTGAACATGCGGGCGGCGTTCCTCGAGGTGCTGAACGACGCGCTGGGTTCGGTGGCCGTGGTGCTGTCGGCCCTGGTGATGATGTCGACGGGCTGGTCGGGGTTCGATGCGGTGGCGGGCGGCGTCATCGCCCTGCTGATGATCCCGCGTGCGGCGTCGTTGCTCCATCATGCGGTGCATGTGCTGTTGGAGGAGACCCCGGAGGGGTTGGATCTGGACAAGGTGCGCGAGCATATGGAACAGGTGCCGCATGTGGTGGCGGTGCATGACCTGCATGCGAGCACGGTGTCGACGGGCATGCCGTTCCTCATGGCGCATGTGGTGGTGGAGCGGGGGCTCACGATGGAGCAGGGCGCCCTGATCCTCAAGCGGCTGCAGGATTGCCTGCGGGAGCATTTCCCCGTGTCGATCCCGCACACCACGTTCCAGTTGGAGCCGGAAGGCTACGACTCCCCCTCCGACGAGCACCTCCACGATTAGCGGGCCGGACCATACCTGGCAGGACCGCGTGCGGCACCTCCCGCCGGCGGGAGCGGGAAAGAAAACCCCTGTACGGGCCACAAGGCACCCGTACAGGGGTCATTTCATGAAAAAGCGTTCTACGCGTACGGTCCCAAGGCGTGCAGAGCGAAGGCGCACGAAGATGCGTCGAACTCTCCGCAACGCGGAGAACGCCCCGCAGAACGGTTTTTCATCAGAAGCCGAACTGGGCGGCGGTCTCCTTCAGCGTCTCGGCGGAGCGCTTGAGGGCCGCGAGCTCCTTGTCGGAGACCGGGGTGTTGATGGCGGTGTTGACGCCGGCGCGGTTGATGAGGGTCGGGACGGACATGCACACGTCGGAGATGCCGTGGAAGTCCTTGAGCATGGAGGACACCGGCAGGATGCGGTTGGAGTCCTTGAGGACGGCCTCGATGATGTCGACGCCGGACATGCCGATGGCGTAGTTGGTCGCGCCCTTGCCGTTGATGATCTTGTAGGCGGCGTTCTTGACGTCCTGGTGGATCTGCTCGCGGGTGTCGGCGTCGAGCGGCTCGTGGCCCGGCAGCGGGGTCCAGTCGAGCATCGGGACGCCGCCGATGGTGGCGGAGGTCCACAGCGGGACCTCGGAGTCGCCGTGCTCGCCGGCGATGTAGGCGTGGACGTTCTTGACGTTGACGCCGGTCTGCTGGGCGATGAGGAAGCGCAGGCGGGCGGAGTCGAGGTTGGTGCCGGAGCCGAAGACCTGGTTCTCGGGCAGGCCGGAGATCTTCTGGGCGACGTGGGTGGCGATGTCGACCGGGTTGGTGATGAGCATGTAGATGGCGTTCGGGGCGACCTTGACCAGGTTCGGGATGATGGCCTGGAGAATCTTGACGGTGGCGCCGACGAGCTCGAGGCGGGACTGGCCCGGCTTCTGGCGGGGGCCGGCGGTGATGACGACCATGTCGGCGTCGCGGCAGATCTCCGGATCGTCGGAGCCGTCGATGGAGACGGTCGGGTAGAAGCTGGAGCCGTGCTGCATGTCGAGCACCTCGGCCTCGACGCGCTCCTTGGCGATGTCCTCGAGGACGATCTCGCGGGCGATGCCGCGCTGGGCGGCGGCGAACGCGAGGGTGGAGCCGACGGCGCCGGCGCCGATGACAGCGAGCTTCGTGGGCTTGTTGACCAATTCTGCCATGTTAATGAACCTCTCTTAGAGTCAATGCCCGTTGGACGGGCATCATTCAACCAACGCGTCCCAATGTACTCGCACAACGTGACGTCACGACTGACGACGCTTGACGAAACCCTTGCAACGTCAACGTTGTTACCGCTCACATTGACACTATGCCGAAAATGTGGGCAAAGTCACACCACCATGTGGCCCATGCGATCAGTCGACGGAGGCGGCCACGACCTGCGCGGCGAGACGCGAGTCGACGTCCGCCACGACCCGCACGCCGTCGTCGCGCCATTCGACGGCGGATACATGGCCGTATTCGCGCACGCGCGACAGCAGGGCGCCGGCCGTGTAGGGCAGCAGCGCCTCGACGTGCACGTTCGGCACCGGCAGCAGCGCCTCGACCGCGTCGCGCAGCGCGTCGACGCCGAGTCCGGAGGCCGCCGAGACGATGTGCGCGTCCGGTTCGAGCGCGGCGAGACGTTCCAGCGTCGCCCCGTCGCACATGTCGGCCTTGTTGAACGCGATGACGCGCGGGATGGACTCGGCGCCGTCGATGTCGGCGAGCACCTCGTTGACCGCGTCGATCTGGGAGAACGGATCCGGGTGGGAGCCGTCGACGACGTGCAGGATCACGTCGGCCTCGGCGACCTCCTCGAGCGTGGACTTGAACGCCTCGACGAGCTGCGTGGGCAGGCGGCGCACGAAGCCGACGGTGTCCACGTAGGCGTAGAGGCGGCCGTCGCGGGCCTTCGCGCGGCGCACGGCCGTGTCGAGCGTGGCGAACAGCGCGTTCTCGACGAGCTCGGCCGAGCCGGTCAGCCGATTGGTCAGCGACGACTTGCCGGCGTTGGTGTACCCGACGACGGCGATGGTGGGCAGCCCGTAGCGCCGGCGCGAGCCGCGCTTGACCTCGCGGGCCGGGGCCATCTCGCGGATCTGCTTCCTCAGGCGGGCGATGCGCGTGCGGATGACGCGGCGGTCCATCTCGATCTTCGTCTCGCCCGGGCCGCGCGAACCGATGCCGCCGTCGGCGCCGGCCGCGCGGCCGCCGGCCTGGCGGGACAGCGAACCGCCCCAGCCTCGCAGGCGCGGCAGCATGTACTCGAGCTGTGCGAGCTCCACCTGCGCCTTGCCCTCGCGGCTGGTGGCGTGCTGGGCGAAGATGTCGAGGATCACGGCCGTGCGGTCGACCACCTTCACCTTGGCCGCGTCCTCAAGCCCGCGGCGCTGGCTCGGCGGCAGGTCGTCGTCGACGATGATGGTGTCGGCCTCCTCGCGCGCCACGATGTCGGCGATCTCGCGCGCCTTGCCGGAACCCACATAGGTGGCGGCGTCCGGCTTGAGACGGTGCTGCAGCAGACCGTCGCACACCTCGGCGCCCGCGGTCTCGGCGAGCGCGGCGAGCTCGCGCAGCGACTCCTCGGCCTTGGCCTGCGTCGTCTTCGCGCTCGACCACACGCCGACGAGCACGACGCGCTCGAGGCGCACCTTGCGGTATTCGACCTCGGTGACGTCCTTGAGCTCGCCCAGACCGGCGACGTGCTTCAACTGGTTGCGCGACTCGCGCTCGGCCCATTCCTCGTCGTGGCGTTCCGCCGTCCCGACCCGTCCTTCGTCAAGCAGGACCTCGGACGATTCGGCGAGGACGCCGCCGCCGGCGTCGGGTTCGCGCGGTTCTGCCATGGTTTCGGCGCTACGGGTCAAGGCCACCTCTTTCGCGGGTCCGTGAAGGTATCTCGATGGAGCTATCGTTCCTTATTATCATCATTGAGATGACATGCGCCGGCGAGGCCGGCATGACGGCGGACACGAAGGAGACACGACACGATGGCGGAACAGTATTTCTCGGCCGAACCCTCGTCGAAGGACGTGCGGCGCACGCTGCACGTCGCGTTGCGCGGGCACGATATGGACGTCGAGACGTCGCACGGCGTCTTCTCCGGTTCCCGTCTCGACCTGGGCACGTCGGTGCTGCTGCGCCACGCCCCCGAGCCGCCCGAGGACGGCGACCTGCTGGATCTCGGCTGCGGCTGGGGCCCGGTCTCGCTGGCGCTGGCCGCCGAATCCCCCGAGGCGCGCGTGTGGGCGGTGGACGTCAACGAGCGCGCGCTGGAGCTGACGGCGGCGAACGCGCGGCGCAACGGCGCCGCGAACGTGCGCGTGACGGCGACGGACGCGCAGGGCGCGCCGCTCGCCGACCAGCCGATCGACGTGTGCGAGGCGATGCCCGCGGACCTCATGTTCGACGCGATCTGGTCGAACCCGCCGATCCGCATCGGCAAGGAGGCGCTGCACACCCTGCTCATGGCGTGGCTGCCACGCCTGAAGCCGGGGACGGGAGCCGCGTATCTGGTCGTGCAGAGGAACCTCGGCTCGGATTCGCTCATCCCCTGGCTGGCCGATGCCCTGGGCGAGGGTTACGCGGTGGGCAAATACGCCAGTTCCAAGGGATTCCGTATCATTGAGGTTTTGCGCAGGTAACGCGCTTTCGGCCATGCGCGCGGGCACGACGCGCGACCGGACGACACAGCCAGCAGAGAGTCAACAGGAAGTCAGCCCATCAGCATGCGTTTCGAATATCCAGCCGAATTGCCGGTCTCGGCGGCGCGCGACGAGATCGCCGACGCCGTCCGTCACAGCCAGGTGGTGATCGTCTCCGGACAGACCGGCTCGGGCAAGACCACGCAGCTGCCGAAGATCCTGCTGGAGCTGGGGCGCGGCACGCACGGCAGGCAGATCGTCCACACGCAGCCGCGCCGCATCGCCGCGCGCACGGTCGCCGAGCGCATCGCCTCCGAGATGGGCGTACGGCTCGGCGACGAGATCGGCTATCAGGTGCGCTTCACCGACGAAAGCTCGCCGAACACGCGTCTGCGCGTGGTGACCGACGGCATCCTGCTCGCCCAGATCCAGCGCGACCCGCAGCTGAGCCGCTACGACACGATCGT
The DNA here is from genome assembly GCF_010667645.1 of Bifidobacterium platyrrhinorum. Classification (GTDB taxonomy): domain Bacteria; phylum Actinomycetota; class Actinomycetes; order Actinomycetales; family Bifidobacteriaceae; genus Bifidobacterium; species Bifidobacterium platyrrhinorum. Next base: position 235,924 of record NZ_WHZV01000001.1, on the reverse strand, counting down.
CATCGACGAGGCGCACGAGCGCAGCCTCAACATCGACTTCCTGCTCGGCTACCTCACGGCCCTGCTGCCCAAACGCCGCGACCTGAAGCTCGTCATCACGTCCGCGACCATCGACTCGGAGAAGTTCCAGGAGCATTTCGAGCACGCCCTGCACGAGAAGGTGCCGGTCATCGAGGTCTCGGGCCGTACCTATCCGGTGCAGGTCGTCTACGAACCGCTCGGCACGGCGCCCGCGCTGATGCGCGAGGTGCCGGGCTTCGCGACGGGCGCGCGCCCGGGCGACGCCGACTACGAGGAGCTGGCGAACGCGATCGCCGGCGAGGACGACGGCCCGTCGCGCGGGGGCCGCGGGCCGGCACGCAACGCGAACCCGTCGTACGAGGACGACGGCATCACCGACATGCCGACGGCCGTGGCGCGCGCCTGCGCCGAGCTCGTCATCCACTCCTCGCACGAGCGGGGCCCGCGCGACATCCTCGTGTTCGCGTCCGGAGAGCGCGACATCCACGAGTTCGAGGCGGCGCTGCGGCATCACTACGGCCCTCGCGCCGAGGACATGCGCCGCGCGGACGCCATCGAGATCATGCCGCTGTTCGCGCGCCTGTCCGCCGTCGACCAGCACAGGGTGTTCGAGGCGCACACGCACCAGCGCATCGTCATCGCGACGAACGTGGCGGAGACGTCGCTGACCGTGCCGGGCATCCGCTACGTGGTCGATCCGGGCACGGCGCGCATCTCCCGCTATTCGAAGACGGCGAAGGTGCAGAGGCTTCCGATCGAGCCGATCAGCCAGGCGAGCGCCAACCAGAGGAGCGGCCGCTGCGGCCGTGTGGCGGACGGCATCGCGATCCGCCTCTACTCGCGCGAGGATTTCGAGACGCGTCCGCGTTTCACCGAGCCGGAGATCCTGAGGACCTCGCTCGGCGCCGTGGTGCTGCACATGCTGTCGGTGGGCGTGGCGCGCACCGCCGAGGACGTGACCGGATTCGGCTTCATCGACCCGCCGGACGTGAAGGCCGTCTCCGACGGCTTCAACGAGCTCACCGAGCTCAAGGCCGTGGCGAGGAAACGCGGCGAGGTGACGCTCACGCACATCGGCCGCCAATTGGCGCGCATCCCGATCGACGTGAGGCTCGGGCGCATGGTGATCGAGGCGGCGCGCACCACGTCGCCGAACACGCTGGCCGCGGTGCTCGTCGTCGTCGCGTTCCTGAGCCTGCAGGACCCGCGCGAACGCCCGGACGAGAAGCGCGAGGAGGCGGACCGCATCCACAACCGCTACGCGGACCCGACCTCCGACTTCCTGACGGCCCTGAACATCTGGGACCGCGTGTTCCAGGCCGACGGCAACCCGAGCAACAACGCGCTGCGCCGCATCTGCAAGGCCGAGTACTTCAGCTGGCTGAGGATGCGCCAGTGGAAGGACCTGGTCGCCCAGCTGACGCAGATGTGCCGTGAGATGAAGTTCAAGGTGGGCGACCCTCTGCCCGCCTCGCGCGCCGGACTCGAGATCCGCCAGCTGCCGATCAACCAGCAGGCGGCGCACTCGCTGTGCTGCTCGTGGGACGCGGAGGGCATCCACAAGTCGATGCTCGCCGGCCTCCTGTCGATGATGGGCATGCAGGTGGTGCGCGAGCCGAAGGCCTCCGACTACGCACACCTGAAGGGCGCGGCGCGGGCGAGGGCGCTGAAGCGCGCGCAGAAGATGTCGAAGAACGACTATCTGGGCGCGCGCGGCACGCATTTCGCCCTGTTCCCCGCCTCCGCGGTCGCCAAGTCGACGCCGAGCTGGGTGATGTCCACCGAACTGGTGGAGACCTCGCGCCTGTGGGCCCGGTATTCGGCGGTCATCGACCCGGCGTGGGCGGAGCCGCTGGCCGGCACGCTCACGCGCACCACGTACGCGGAGCCGCACTGGTCCGGTTCGCGCGGCTCGGCCGTGGCGAGCGCGCGCGTGCTCCTCTACGGTCTGCCGATCGTACAGGACCGCACCGTGCAGTGGGGTCGCATCAACCCGCCGGAGGCGCGCGACTTCCTGTTGCGGCAGGGTCTCGTGGAGGGCGACATCCAGCAGCGATTCGGCTACGACGACTTCGTCGCCAAGAACCTCAAACAGCTGGAGGAGGCGGCCGACGACGCGAGCCGCACGCGCCAGATCGCCGGGACCGCGTCCGACGAGGACCTGTTCGACTTCTACAACGCGGTCATCCCGCACGACGTGACGAGCGTCGCCGCCCTCGCCAAGTGGTGGAAGGGCGAGCACGACGCGCATCCGACGCTGCTCGACTTCGACCCGAGCAAGGTGGAGCGTCTTCAGTCCGCCGAATCGGTGAGCCTCGACGACTATCCGGACCACTGGCATACGCTCGGCACCGACGGCCAGCCGATCGACCTGAGATTGAGCTACGTGTACGACCCGTCCGACAAGGCGGACGGCGTCACCGTGCACGTGCCGTTGAAGGCGCTGTCGCGCATCACGCCCGAACAGTTCACGTGGAACGTGCCCGGCCTGCTCGACGAGCTCATCCTCGCGATGATCAAGGCGCTGCCGAAGAGGCTGCGCGTGCAGTTCGTGCCCGCGCCGGATGCGACGCGCAAAATCCGCGCGTGGATCGACGAACACTACCCGGACCTGCCCGGCTCCGGCTCGCAGCGCAAGCCGAACCTGCCGCCGGAGGACGCCGCGGCCGGCGACGACGCGGCGGGAACGCCGGAAGACGCCGCATGGCCGGACCTCGCGCACGTGTTCACGCGTGCCGCGATCGAGACGGTGGGCGCGCAGATCCACCCGGAGGTGCTGGGCCCGGAGCTCGTCGAACGGCTCTCCCCGTACCTGAAGATGACGTTCGCGGTCGAGCAGCCGCTGGACGACGCCCGGCGCGGCCGCAGACGCGGCAGGGCCGCGGTCAGGACGCTCGGCACCGGCAAGGACCTCAAGGCCTTGCAGGTGAGGTTCGCGCAGGAGGCGCAGGTCTCCGCGCGCAAGGCCGTGCGCCGCAAGGCCGACCAGGCCGCCGGACAGGGCAGGCTCGTCGAACAGGCGAACCTGCTGCACAAGGCGGGCGCGACCACCGAGTCGCGCGCGTCGATGCTGTGGCGCGGCGCGCTCGACGCGCTGAGGCTGCCCGACGAACGCGTCTCGTCGCGCTGGCTGGGCACCGAGGCGCTCATGCTCGCCGCGGCCCCCTACAAGTCGACGAAGGCGCTCGTCGAGGACCTGCAGCTGGCGGCCGTCAAACGGCTGCTGCCCGACGTGGACCGGCTGCCCGACGACGAGGCGCTGGCGAACGCGGTGCTCAACGTGCGCGAGGTGTACGAGGACACCGTCTACCAGGTGGCACACGACGTGATCGCGATCCTCAGACGCTATGCCGAGGTGGACAAAGCGGTGTCCGGCAAGGCGGACCTGCCGCTGCTGTCCGTGCTCCAGTCGATCCGCGAGCACATCGCCACGCTCGTGTTCCCCGGGTTCATCGGCGCCGCTCCCCCGGCCTCGCTGCGTCACATCGAACGCTACCTGCACGCCGATCTCATGCGCCTCAACAAAGCCAAGGCGGACAAGAACCGCGACGTGCGCTGGGCGTGGGAGGCTGACGAGGCGAAACAGCTCGTCGACAAGGCCATGGCCCGGGCGAAGGCCGAACCGGCGGGGCCACGGCATGAGGAGCTCATGCGCAAGGCGGTCACGGCACGCTGGCTGCTCGAGGAGTTCTACGTGAGCCTGTGGGCGCAGGAACTCGGCACGCCGAAGCCCGCGAGCCTGAACCGCATCCGCAAGGCCCTGGCCTGAACCGCATCCGCACAGGACCGGCGCCACACCACCCGCTACAATACAGGTCGATGCCGGCCGGGCCCCGCGCCCGGCCCCCACGGCACGGCCGCACGACAACGAACAGCCCGGCGACGGCCGGGAGACCAAAGGAAGCAACCATCATGGCACTGACCAAGAAGCAGACCCGCCAGCTGCGCGGACTCGCGAACACGCTCAACCCGCTCGTCAACATCGGCAAGAACGACGTGACCGACGCGCTCGTCAAGCAGGCGAGCGAAACGCTGGAGAAGCGCGAACTGGTGAAGTTCAGCGTGCAGGACGGCTCCGGCCTGACCGCCAAGGAGGCGGCGGAGAACCTCGCCGGGCAGCTCGGCGCCGAGGTCGTGCAGACCATCGGCAACCGCTTCACCCTCTACCGCCGGTCCAAGCGCAACGACGTCGAGCACATCCGCCTCGTGCGCGAATAGCAGGCGCCCGTCCGCGCCCCGGGCGGATTGCCGCGGGCCCGGACGGGCATGTCCGCGCGAAACGTGCGACAATGGCTGCAAGGCGCAAGCCGAGAACGAGAGCACGCATCTCCTCGAGAAGGGACTTCATCATGACGGCACCGGTACCGGAACCCACACAGCAAGGCGCGAACCAGGCGCAGGAACCCTATGTCCCGCCGGAGCCGACGGCCCCGGCGGCGCCCGCGGCTCCGGAGTCCCCGGCGCCCGTCCCCCCGGCCTATGAGGCACCGGCCTACGAGGCACCGGCCGCGCCTGAAGTCCCGCCCGTCCCCGCGACGCCCTCCTATGGCGCGCCCGAGCCCGGACCGTCCGCATACGCGGCCCCCGCCCAGCCGCAGGTGCCGCAGCAGCCGGCGGCCGCCGGATACACCGGCCAGCTCGAATACGGCCAGCCCTACGGACAGCAGTCCCCCTATGCACAGCCCCAACAGCCCCAACAGCCGTACGCGCAGCCCGAATACGGCCAGCCGTACGGCGCGCAGCAGCAGGCGCCCCAGTACACGCAGCCACAGCCGCAACCGCAGTACGCCGGGTACAACGCCGGATACACCGGCCAGCCGCCGCAGTACGCCGGCGCGGCCCCGTACGCCGCCGGCCCCGTGGGCACGAAGTCGAAGCTGGCCGCCGGCCTGCTCGGCATCTTCCTCGGCTCGCTGGGCGTGCACAACTTCTACCTGGGCAACACCGGCAAGGCGGTCGCCCAGCTGCTGCTCACCATCATCGGATGGATCATCATCATCGGCCCGCTGGCCGCCTCCATCTGGGGACTGGTCGAAGGCATCCTGATCCTGTGCAGCAAGCCGGGAAGCCCGTGGCACAAGGATTCCGACGGATACGAGCTGCAGGACTGAACGCCCGGCCGCTCACGGACGCGAACGAGACCCCGCATCGGCGCACACGCCGTGCGGGGTCTCGCCGTTCCGGTGGGACGGCGGGACGGCAGGACCCCGATGTCCTGCACGGCGCGCTACACTGCACAACGCCGGGAGCTCTCCGCGCCAATGCGGCCAGGGCCGGCTTCAGCATCCTGGACAGTCAGGCGATCTCGCGCGGGACCGATCGGGCGCGCGACCAGTACATCGATATGGAATGCATATGCATATGAAGCAAGAACACGGGGACGACCATGCCTCGAACGGCATGACGGACGAACGGATCCCCCTGAGACTCATCGGCGCGATCGTCGCCACCGGCGCGCTCGCCTTCATCGGCATCCTCACCGAAACGGTGATGACGGTGCTGTTCCCGCAGCTCATGCGGGAGTTCCGCGTGGACACCGCCACCGTGCAGTGGATCACCACCATCTACCTGCTCACCGTGGCCGCGACGATGCCGATGTCGTCGTTCCTCAAGCGTCGTTTCCGTCTGAAGGCGATCTTCGTGGCGGCCGTCGCCCTGGCGCTCGTCGGTTCGGTCATCATGATCGTCGCGAACGCCTTCCCGCTGCTCATCGTGGCGCGCGTCATCCAGGGCGTCGGTTCGGGCGTGGCCACGCCGCTGATGATGAACATCATCCTCGAACAGTCGCCCCGTTCGAAGATCGGGCGTCTCATGGGCGTGGGATCGCTCGTCATCACGGTCGCCCCGGCCATCGGCCCGACCGTCGGCGGCGCGGTGACGACGGTGCTGCCGTGGCGCGCGATCTTCGTGATCGCCGTGCCGTTCATCCTCGCCGCGTGCGCGCTCGGCCTGGCGTGCATCGAACAGAGGTCCCCCACCGAGGACGCCTACCTCGACCCGCTTCAGGTGGCCTCCATCATCGTCGCGCTCGTCGGCATGGTGCTGGGACTCAACCAGGCCGGTGTGGCGGTGAGCAACGCCGTCGCCGGGCATGACGCCACGCGCCCCGCCGTCGTCGCCACGACGAGCGTCGTGGTCGGCCTGGCCGCGCTGCTCGCGTTCTGCTGGCTCACGAAGCGTGCGTTCTCGCCGCTGCTCAGGCTCGGCATCCTGCGCGACCCGGTCGTGCTGCTGCATCTGGTCGCCTACCTCGTCATGCCGATCGTGTCCATCGGCTTCGGTTACGTGATCACCAACGTGGCGCAGCTGGGACTGGGCACGAACGCGTTCCTCGCCGGTTCCCTGGTGCTGCCGGGCGCGCTGGTCGGCGCCGTGTGCGCGCCGGTGGGCGGCTGGCTGTACGACCGTTTCGGCGCGGTCGGCCCCGTGCTCGTCCCCTTCGGCGTGGCGACGCTCGGTCCGGTGCTGCTGTTCGCGTTCGCCCTGCACCTGACCCCGGCGATGCTCGCCGGCTTCTACTTCGTGTTCGGCTTCTGCTTCGCGCTCGGCAACTCCAACGTGATGACGAGCGCCCTGGGCTCCATCCCCCACGAGTTCGCCCCCGACGGCAACGCGATCTTCAACACGGCGCTGCAGTTCGGCGGCGCGGCGGGCACCGCGCTGTTCTCCACGATCCTCGCCGTCGCCCAGGCCGGCCATGGTGCGGAGGGCTCCGCGGAGTTCATGCACGCCACGGCGGTGGGCGGCCAATGGGTGTTCGCCACGATGATCGCGATCTGCGTCGTCGGCTGGTCCTGCCTCGCCGCGGCGTTCCGCATCCGCGCGCATCGCGCGTGATCCGGTCCGAATCGGCCGTGCCGGCGGCATGGCATAGGTGATGAAAACGCATGTGGGGCGTGTCCGACGAATCGGGCACGCCCCACATGTGGATGAAAGGAAGGAAAAGAAGAAAGGAGTCGGCCGGTGGGGCGGAGTACCGTCCGTTCCCGCCCCGATGGGAGGGAACGGACCGGAAAACCCACCGACCTGTTCAATTATTTCGGTATTCGGTTGTTCTTCAATTATTTCGGTATTCGGCTGTCCCCCGGTCGTTCCGAAGGACCGGGCCGGTGGCCGCATGGACGGCCGCCGGCCGACCGCTATTTCTTGGAGCCGACCGCGGTCACCGCACGCTGCAGGACCACGAAGGCCAGGATCATCAGGCCGACCACGATGGTCGTCCACTCGGCCGGAACGCCGAAGTCGGAGGTCAGCGGGTCGATGATGGAGCGGACCAGGGCGCCGAGGGCGGAACCGAGGACGTAGCCGAAGCCGCCGGTGATGATCGTGCCGCCGATGACCACGGAGGCGACGGCGTCGAGCTCCCAGCCCACGCCGACCGTGTTCTTCGCGGAACCGAGGTTGGCGATGTACACGATCGAGGCCAGCGCGGCGAGGGTCGCGGAGGTGATGTAGATCGTGAACTGGGCGCGCTTGACGGGCAGGCCCATGAGCTCCGCGGAGGAGCGGGAACCGCCGATCGCGTAGATGGTGCGGCCGATGCGGGTGTGGTGCAGCAGGATGTAGCCGAACACCAGCACGACGAGGGCGATCACGACGCCGAGGTTGAAGTACAGGTCGTGGCTCAGCTTCGGGTTGTCGATGATCGTGATGTTCTCGGCGAGCACATCGAAGTTGTTGTCGTCCGGGAAGGTCAGCGAGTCGGTGGAGATGATGGAGGCGATGCCTCGGGCGAGGAACATCGTGGACAGCGTCGCGATGAACGGCTGCATGTTGAATTCCTCGATCAGGGTCGCCGCCAGGGTGCCGAACACGGCGCCGATCAGCAGCATGACGATCATCACCACGACGGAGGGGACGCCGGCGTTGGCCATCTTGATGCCGATGACGGCGGTGATGGCGACGATGGCGCCGACCGACAGGTCGATGCCGCCGGTGAGGATCGGCAGGGTCATGGCCACGGCCAGGATGATGAGGTAGGCGTGGTCGATGAACAGGGTGGAGATGAAGCCGAGTCGCAGGTAGGTGCCGAACAGGGCCTGGCCCATGATCATCATGAGGATGAAGATCACCACGGCCGCGATGGTCGGGATCATCTGGGCGTCGATGCGACGCGTCTTCTTCGCGGCCTTCTTGGCCGGGGTTGCCGTAGCGTTTGTCATGCTGCCACCGCCTTTTCAGAGGACTTGAGCGCGCGCTTGCGCTTGAGTTCCGCGCTCAGGTTACGAACCTTGGGAGCCTGCATCACGCAGATCACGATCACGACGACGGCGAAGAAGGCCGGCGTGGCGGCGGAATCGATGCCGAGGGTGATGATGGTCTTGCGGATCATGGCGATGATGACGGCGCCGACGGCGCTGCCTGCGAGGGAGAACTTGCCGCCGAGCAGCGAGGTGCCGCCGATGACGACCGCCAGGATGGCGTACATCTCGAGATCCTGGCCGGTCTTGACCACGTCGACGCGCATCACGGATGCGGTGGCGAACAGGCCGGCGATCGCGGCGAGGAAGCCGGAGATCGCGTAGACGAGGAAGAGGATCTGCTTGGGCTTGATGCCGGTCATGCGAGAGGCTTCGGGGTTGATGCCGACGGCCTCGATGAACATGCCCATGGCGGTCTTGCGGCACAGCAGGCCGACGAGGATCACGATGACGACGGCGATCACGAAGTTGGCCGGGATGCCGAGGATGAAGCCGTTGGCCATCCACTTGAGCGGCTCGCTGCCGGCCACGGAGGTGGCGTCGGTGTTCTCGCCGGAGGTGATGACCTTCGCCAAACCTCGGCCGGCGAGCATCATGATCAGCGTGGTGATGAACGGCTGCAGGCCGAGGAACGCGACGAGCGCGCCGTTGATGCAGCCGACGGCCAGGCCGATGACCAGGGCCAGCAGGATGGCGGCCCACACGTTCATGCCGCCGGTGAGGGCCTGCATGGCGGCGGCGCCGGCGACGGCCATCACGGAGCCGACGGACAGGTCGATGCCCGCGGTGGAGATGACCAGGGTCATGCCGGTGGCAATCATCAGGTATCGCGCGGATTCCTGGAGCATCGTGATGATCGGGCCCGCGAGGCCGCCGGTGTTGTCGTTCCAGCTCAGGGCGAGGAACGCGTGATCGAACACGGTGCACAGCAAAATCAGCAGGATGAGTGCGATGACCTCGACGGTGATGTTCGAGGAGAGCAGCTTCTTGAAGACGTTGGTCTTCTCTTCTTGCTTCTTGTCAGCCATCATCCCTCCTTTCAGTTCTTCACGTTCGTGTTGGCGATCGTCTCGACGATGGTCGACTGCGAGACGGTGTCGCCGTTCTCGATTTCGGCGATCTTATGGCGGTCCTTGAGGACCTCGATGTCGTCGGACAGGCGCACGACCTCCTCGAGCTCGGAGGAGATGAAGACGACGCCCATGCCCTTGGAGGCGAGGTCGAGGACGACCTGCTGGATCTCGGCCTTGGCGCCGATGTCGATGCCTCGGGTCGGCTCGTCGAGGATGAGGAGCTCCGGGTGGGTGGCCAGCCAGCGGCCGATGAGGACCTTCTGCTGGTTGCCGCCGGAGAGGTTCTTGATCGGGCGGTCCGGGTCGGCCGGGCGCACGTTCATCTCCTTCATGTACTTGTCGACGATCGCGTCCGCCTCCTTCTTCGGGATCGGCTTGAACATGCCGCGGGTCGCCTGCAGGGCGATGAGGATGTTCTGGCGCACGGTCAGGTCGCCGATGATGCCCTCGTCGCGGCGGTTCTCGGTGGAGTACGCGATCTTGTTCTTGAGCGCGGTGGCCGGGTCGTTGATGGAGACCTGCTTGCCGTTGAGCTCGTACTTGCCCGAATCCGGCTTGTCGGCGCCGTAGAGCAGACGGCCCAGCTCGGTGCGGCCGGAGCCCAGCAGGCCGGCGAAGCCGACGACCTCGCCCGCGTAGATGTCGAGGTCGACCGGGTTGATGGTGCCCTTCTTGCCCAGGCCCTTGACGTCGACGATCGGCTTCTCGCCGGGGTCGATGGCGCGGCGGGCCTTCTTGGCGCCGATCTGGGACAGCTCCTCGGCGGACTTGCCGATCATCATGCCGATGAGCTCGTCGCGCGGGGTGTCCTTGGTCATGACCTCCTTGATGAACTTGCCGTTGCGCAGGATGGTCAGGCGGTCGGTGATCTCGTAGATCTGGTCGAGGAAGTGGGAGACGAACAGGATGGCCACGCCGGAGTCGCGCACCTTGCGCATGATGGCGAACAGGTCCTGCACCTCGTTGGCGTCGAGGGAGGAGGTCGGCTCGTCGAGGATGAGCACCTTGGCGTTGATGACCATGGCGCGTGCGATGGCGACCAGCTGCTGCATGGCGATGGAGATCGAGCTCAGCGGGGTGTGCGGGTCGATGTGCTCCAGACCCATCTGCTTGAGGTACGTCTTCGCCGCCTCATGGGTCTTCTTCCAATCGATGCCGAAGGGGCCGCGCTTCTCGTGGCCGAGCATGACGTTCTCGCCGACGGAGAGGTTCGTGCACAGGTTGACCTCCTGGTACACGGTGGCGATGCCCGCGTTCTGCGCGTCGAGCGTGCCGTTGAACTGCTGCGGCTTGCCCTCGACGGTGATGGAGCCCGCGTCGATCTTGTACACGCCGGTGAGCGCCTTGATCATCGTGGACTTGCCGGCGCCGTTCTCACCCATGAGGGCGTGGACCTCGCCCGGGTACAGCGTCAGGTCGACGCCGTCCAGGGCCTTGACGCCCGGGAACTCGATCGTGATGCCCTTCATCACGACGATGGGGGTTTTGTCTGTCATTTCGTTGCCTTTGAACAGTGGGATTGTTACCGTTTTGTGATATTTCGGCCGAACATGAATGATGGTGCACGGGTTGAGCCGTGCACCATCATGTTCAGGTTCGTTTATCCTTCATCCACCGATGCGGTGGAACGTGGATCAGTAGGCGCGGGAGTTGGAATCCAGGGCTTCCTTGGCGGACGTGGCGTCGAAGGTCTTGGACTCGATCTGGATGTCGGACTTGACGTCCTTGCCGCCCAGGTAGTCCTTGACGGCCTGCGCGGTCTCCTTGCCGAAGATCGGGTTGTACTCGATCACGTAGGAGAGGTCGCCGTCGACGAGGGCCTGCAGGGCGTTCTTGGTGCCGTCGATGGTGATGATCTTGACCTTGCCCTTGAGGCCGGCGGCGTCAACGGCCTGCGCGGCGCCGAGGCCCATCTCGTCGTTCTGGGCGAAGATGAACTGCGGGTTCTGGGACTTGTACTTGTCCAGCAGGCCGGCGGTCACGGTCTTGGCCTCATCGGTGGACCAGTTGGCGGACTGGGACTCGAGGACCTTGACGTTCTTGGCGACCTTGGCGTCCCAGCCGGCGCCGCGGTCCTTGACCACGGACAGGCCGGCGGGGCCTTCGAGGATGAAGCCGTTGGCGCCGTCCGGGAAGTTCTTGTTCACGAACTCGGCGGCCTGCTCGCCGGCCCACTCGTTGGACGGTCCGATGTGGGAGACGATGGCCTTCTTGGCCTCGGAGTCCTTGACGTCCACGTTACGGTCGACGGTGAAGACCGGGATCTCGGCCTCGGCGGCCTTCTTCAGGGACTCGTCCCAGCCGGAATCCTCGGTGGAGGACAGGATGATGGCGTCGACCTCGTCGTTGACGAACTTGTTGAAGGCCTGGATCTGCTTCTGCTGGTCGTTGTTCTGGGTCGGCGAGTAGATCAGGTCGAAGCCGGCGGACTTGAAGGCGGACTTGATGTCGTTCTCGTTGGCGGTACGGAAGCCGCCCTCGGGGCCGACGGCGACGAAGCCGACGGTCTTCTTGCCGCTGTCCGAGCTGCTGGAGCTGCCCGAACCGCAGGCGGCGACGCTCACCAGCGCGGCGGCGGAAGCGACAAGGGCCACGGCCTTCTTCCAATTCTTCATGGTTTACTCCTCCTCGAGTTGTCAAACCCCCCGGGGCTCGTTCCCCGGCGGTCCGAACATCTGTCGTTGACGTGTTCAAGTATGAAGCAACAGCCATGCATGTTCAATCCATGGCGATAACATTTCGATAACGTCTTGATAACGGTTTGGTAACAACCTTTGCAAAGCCCTTGTTTTCGGCGCGGTTCCGCGGTTTTCGAGTAATAATGGGAGGGCCGTAACGAGGCGCCGCCGCCCCGCTTTGCAACGCATGGGCAGGTTGTGGCGCCGTACAACGCACACGAAAGGAGACCCATGGATACCGTGTTCCTCATCATCAAGCAGGTGGATGGCATCAAGCACCTCGCCGGTGTGGCCGCCACCATCGGCGACGCCGCCAACCTGCTCGCCAAGTGGGAGCCGGAATGCCCGGACAACTTCAACTTCCTGGGCACCGAGGAGGTGTACGGCGTCAAGCGTCACCTGTTCAACATCCCGTTCAACATGCAGTACCTCATCTACGAGGTCCCGCTGAACTCCGAGGTTCCGCAGGAGCTGTTCAAGAGCGAGTACGGCGGCATCTGACCGTCCCGGCCGTCCCCGACGCGGGGAACGGCCCGCATGCGCGGCGACGAAGGCCCTCCCCATGGGAGGGCCTTCGTCGTATCCGCGTCCGGCGGCTCACTGTTCGCCGAGCGCGGTGACCTGGGAGTCGGCGATCGACCACGAGCCGTCGAGCGAGCCGGACACGGACCGCACGGTGCCACCGCCGTCGAGCACGGCGAGCCTGCGGTACAGGGCCACCTGCCCGGAGGCGAGCGCGACCACCGTGGCGCCGCTCGGCAGGCGCTGGTCCTCGGGGGGGCCGGGGGCGATCTGGCGGAACGCCCGCTGCACCGTGCCGGATTCGTTTTCCTCGGGTTCGGTGACGTATACGAGGTTGAGGTCGTTGTAGAAGGTGAGCATCGTCACGCCGCGTTGGAGCGACACGGCCGTGGCCTTGTCGGACAGTCCGGCGGGCGTCAGGTCGCCGTCGCGCGCGACGCCGGTGAGCAGCACCCCATCGTCGACGGCGACGGCGAGGCGGGCGCCCTCCGGCGAGACGGTGACGGCGCGGATGGCCCGGTCGCCGAGCCAGGGGACGGACAGGTGGCGCTCCTCGCCGCCCCGCGAGACGTACAGGCTGTGGCCGGAGGCGTCCACGGCCCAGACCTCGCCGTCCGTGCCCGCGGCGATGAACGACATGCGCGTGCCGTCGAACATCACGCCGCATGGGGAGGCGTCGGCCTTGAGGCAGGCCACGACGCCGTCGTCGCGCAGCACCGCTCCCCCGCTCTTGGAGAACACGAATCCGTCGACGCTCTCGTAGCCGGTCTCGCCCACGCGCAGCGGACTGGACGATCCCAGCGAGACGACGCGCCCGTCGGTGAGCGTGTACAGGCCGACGCTCGGCTGCTGGTCGACGAGGTCGACCGAGCCGTCGATGTCCGAATAGTCGTTGCCCTCGCAGGTGACCTCGATCCGCGAGCTGGCCACGCCGTCGCCCAGGGTGAGGCGGATGAGGCGCACGAGCAGGGCGCGCTCGTCGGAACCGAGGCGGAGGAAGTCGGCACTCAGCTGGATGCGCGGGGTGCCGTTGTCCAACGGCACGCTGTCGACGGCGAGCGTGGCGTTCGCGTCGTTGACGTCGCGCACCGCGCCGGACAGCCAGGAGCTTCCGTTCTCGAGCGTCTCGCGCACCGCCAGCGTGCGCCAGTTGCGCCAGCTGAGCCACCGCACGTCGGGCACGAGGCGGCTGCCGGAGGCGTCGAGGCGGTAGACGGAGACCTGGCGGAACACCTGGTCGAAGTCGGCGGAGGAGACGGCCACGCCGTCGTCGAGGCGGGAGATGCGCCACTGCCCGTCGGATTTGGCCATGGTGAAGGTCATCACGGTGGATTGCGAGGCGTCGGAGGGCGTGTACAGGCCGTGGGAGTCGAGCGTGCCGATCACGGAGAGCTCCGCTTCGACGACGATGCCGCCGCCTTCGGGCGATCCGGTCTGGGCGCTGGCCTTGCGGGTGAACACCGGGGTGCCGTCGTAGACGACGGCCGAGGTGTCGCCCTTCCACCCGGAGGACGCGGCGGGGGTGAGGAACTCGCGGGCCACGCGGTAGCCGTCGGACTGCACCCCCGCGGGCATGGCGTTGAAGAAGCCTTCGACGATGCCTTCCGGCTGGTCGTCGGCGACGGGCCCTTCCGGATTGGTGTACACGCGCTTCGTCTGTTGGGAGACCGGCGCGTATTCCTGCACGCCGCCGGCGGACGGCAGCCCGATGGGGCTGGAGCAGGCGGCGGGGGCGACCAGCGCGACGAGGCAGGCACAGGCCGCGAGCGCGCGGGGGATGCGGGGCGTCCTCATGGCCGTTCCTCCCTGTGGTCGATGATGTGCGTGCCGGGCCCGTCGGATCCTTCCGCCGTGTCCGCGGCGGACGGATCCGCATCGTCCGATGCGCGTCTGACGTAGTCGGCGCTGCGGTTGTCGGCGACGCCGAAGCCGCCGACGATGAGCGGGCGGTCGGTGCCGTGGCGGAAGTCGACGGGCAGGTCCGTGTCCGCGACGGCCCCACGGGCCGGGTCGCGCGGCAGCATGACGAGGAACCAGGTGCCTTCGCCGAGTTCGGAGCGCACGCGGATCGTGCCCTGATGCAGTCTCGCGTCGGTCATGGCGATGGACAGGCCCAGTCCGGTGCCGCCGGTGGTGCGGGCGCGCGAGGGGTCGCCGCGCCAGAACCGGTCGAAGACGTGGGGCACCTGGTCGGGCCCCATGCCCGCGCCCCGGTCGCGCACGGAGATGACGACCGCCTTGCGGTTGGCGGCCAGACGCACCTCGATGGGGTTGTCCTCGGCGAAGTCGACGGCGTTGGCGAGCAGGTTGCGCACGATGCGGATGATGCGTCTGGCGTCGATGAAGGCGAGCACCTCGACGTTCGGCAGGTAGACGTGGATGGGCACGCGTTTGGCCTCGGCGATGCCCTTCACCTGGTCCACGGCGTCCCGGATGGGTTCGCGCACGTCGGTCTCGACCAGGTCGAGCGCCGCGTAGCCGGCGTCGTAGCGGGAGATCTCCAGCAGGTCGGCGAGCATGTCCTGGAACCGGTTGATCTGGCCGCCGAGCAGCTCCACCGTGCGTTTCGTGGACGGGTCGAACTCGTCCTTGCGGCTGTCGAGCAGGTCGGAGGCCATGCGCATCGTGGTGACGGGCGTGCGCAGCTCGTGGCTCACGTCGGACACGAAGCGCCGTTGCATGGCGCCGGCCTCCTCGAGTTCGTCGATCTTCTGGTTGAGCGCGTCGGCCATCGTGTTGAACGAGTCCTGCAGCGATCCGATCTCGTCGTTGCGGGTCACGGGCACGCGCGCCTCGAGGTCGCCGGCGGCGAAGGTCTCTGCGGCGACGGCCACCTCGCTGACCGGGCGCACGATGCCGTGCAGCGTGAACCACACCACCAGGCCGACGAGCACGCTGAGCGCCAGGCACACGGCGATGAGGTTGATCTGGATCTGGGTGAGCGAGCTCTCCTGCGATTCGTAGGAGAACAGGGCGAAGAACTCGATGCCGCCGGCCGCGCCGAAGTCGAGCGTGGTGCCGAGCACGGCGCCGGGCACGTCGGGGCCGTGATCGGCGTCGAGGGCGACGGCCTGATAGAACACCTTGTTGTGCGTGTCGGAGCCGACCGAGGAGCGCATGTCGTCGGAGACGATGGACTCGTAGGTGGGGTCCGTGGAGACGGGCACGATGAGGCGGCTTTCGCTGTCCTTGCCCCACAGGTACACGCTGGTGAGGTTCGACGGGCCCTCGTTCTGCAGGGACGAGGCGATGTCGTTGACGAGCTGCTGGTACTGCACCGAATCGGACACGTCGGCCGAATCGAGTCCGGACTGCGCCTGCACGACCATGTTGGAGAAGTCGTTGCGCGCCTGCGTGGAGACCTGGTTGAGCAGCGTGGAGCGCACCGAGACCATCGACACGACGGAGAACACGACGGCCACGGCGAGCGTGACGATCACGACCATGGCCACCGTGCGCGCCTGCAGGGAGCGACGTACCTCGGCGCGGCCGGATTTGAGGAGCCTGCGCCAGCTGAACCGCCTGCCGATGCGCGCGCGGGGCGCGGTGGCGCGGCTCATGGACGGGCCGCGGGTTCGGGGGGGGGGGGCACGAACTTGTACCCGATGCCGCGCACGGTGACGATGATCCGCGGGCGCTCGGGATCGTCCTCGACCTTGGCGCGCAGACGCTGGATGTGCACGTTCACCAGGCGGGTGTCGCCGTTGCCCTCGTATCCCCACACCTTCCTCAGCAGGGTGGAGCGGCTGATCGCCTCGCCGCTGCCGGCGGCGAGCACGGCGAGCAGCTCGAACTCCATGGGCGTGAGGTTGAGCTCCACGCCGTCCTTGGTGGCGGTGTGGCCGGGACGGTCGATGACCACGGAGCCGCGTTCGATGCGCTGCGGGTCGGCCTCGCCGGCGCCGCCCGCACCCTCGGAGGCCGCCTCGGCGAGCTTGGCGCGGATGCGGAACCGGGCGCGGATGCGCGCGAGCAGCTCGGCGACCTTGAACGGCTTGGGCACGTAGTCGTCCGCTCCGGCCTCGAGCCCGGCCACCACATCGACGGTGTCGGACTTGGCGGTGAGCATGATGATCGGCACGTTCGAGGAGGATTCGCGGATGCGCCGCGCCACCTCGGTGCCGTCGATGCCGGGGAGCATCACGTCGAGCAGCACCAGATCGGGGGCGACCGTGGGGAACACCTCGACGGCACGCAGGCCGTCCGTGCACGTGGTGGTGCGGAACCCCTCGTTCTCGAGCACGATGGAGAGCATCTCGCCGAGCGCCTGGTCGTCGTCGACGATGAGGATCATCTTCCCCGCGCCTTCGTCCTGCGTCATCGCCCCTTCCTTTCCCGCCACACACCGCCGGCGTCGTCCCGGTCCCCCATGGACCGCTGATTGGTCGTCAACATTGTACCCCGTCATCGCCGCCGTGCAGGATGGGTTCGATGCGTTCCAGCCTGGCGGCGACCTCGCGCTCGTAGCCGCGGTCGTTCGGCCGGTAGTAGCGCCGGCCGCGCAGGTCCTCGGGCAGGTACTCCTGCGGGGCGACCGCGCCCGGCCAGTCGTGCGCGTATTTGTAGCCCTCGTGGTTGCCCCACTCCTTCATGAGCCTGGTGGGGGCGTTCCGCAGGTACAGCGGCACGGCGCCGATGTGCCCGGCGTCCACGTCCGCCAGCGCCTCGTTGATGGCCGTGTAGCTGGCGTTCGACTTCGGCGCGGTGGCGACGGCGATGGCCGCCTCGGCGAGGATGATGCGCGCCTCGGGCATGCCGACGAGCGCGACCGCCTGCGCGGCGGCGACCGTCACCTGCAGGATCTGCGGGGCGGCCATGCCGACCTCCTCGGCGGCGGCGATCATGATGCGCCTAGCGATGAACCGCGGGTCCTCGCCGGCGCGGATCATGCGCGCGAGGTAGTGCACGGCCGCGTCCGGGTCGCTTCCGCGCATCGATTTGATGAACGCGGAGATCACGTCGTAATGGTCGTCGCCGTCCTTGTCGTAGCGCACGGTGGCCACGTCCATCACGGTGGAGACGACGTCGGGCGTGATGACCGGTCGGCGCCTGCCCTTCTCGCGCGCCTTGTCGCCGGTGACGGCGCCGGCGGCCGCCTCGAGGATGGTCAGGGACTTGCGCGCGTCGCCGCCCGCCATGCGCACGATCTCCCCGATCGCCTCGTCGGTGGCCCTCACCTCGCCTTTGAGCCCGTGTTCGGAGGCGAGGGCGCGCCGGACGAGGTCGTCGAGCTGCTCCGGTTCCAACGATTCGAGCTTGACGACGACGGAACGGGAGAGCAGCGGTTTGATGACGGAGAAGCTCGGGTTCTCGGTGGTCGCGCCGATGAACGTGACGTCGCGGTTCTCGACGGCCGGCAGGAGCGCGTCCTGCTGGGATTTGGAGAAGCGGTGCACCTCGTCGATGAACAGGACGGTCTCCTGGCCGCGCGCGACGAGCCGTTCGTGCGCGCGGTCGAGCACGGCGCGCACGTCCTTGACGCCGCTGGTCACGGCGGACAGCTCCTCGAACACGCGGCCGGACTGGCGGGCGACGATCGTGGCGAGCGTGGTCTTGCCGACGCCGGGAGGCCCGAACAGGATGATCGAGCTGGGCGCGGTGAGCGAGCCCTTCGACGCCGGGTTGGCGAGACGGCGCAGGGGCGAGCCCTCCCCCAGCACGTGGGACTGCCCGATGACCTCGTCGAGCGTGCGCGGGCGCATGCGCACGGCGAGCGGACGCGTCACCCCGTCCGGCGCGTCCGACGCCGCGAACAGGTCGTTGTCGGTCATTCGTCGCCGACCTTGTAGTCGAAGAAGACGACCTCGCCGCCCTCCTGGGTGGCGTCGAGGTCGACGACGCCTTCGATGGCCCAGTCGTGGTCGCCGTCGGAGTCGTCGATGATCTGGCGCACCCTCCACGAATGCTCGTCCTTCTCGTGCTTCGTGTCGAGCATGAAGAGCTCCGCGGATCGGGCCTTCGCGTCGGTGTTCACGTACTCGTGCTCGTCGTAGTAGTCGTCGAGCGTGTCCTCCCATTCGTGCACGCCGTAGCCCCAGTCCTTGTCGAGCGCGCCGAGCGTGTCCGGGTCGTCGAGGTCCATGAGCTGCACGCGGCGGAACAGGGCGTTGCGCACAAGCACCGTGAGGCCGCGGCGGTCCTCGACGACGGCGTCGCGCGCGCCGGGGGCGGCGAGCGAGGCGGCCGCCTCGGAGGCGTCCGTGGAGCCGTCCGCGCCCGCGTTCTCCCATTCGTCGACCAGCGAGGAGTCGATGGAGCGCACGAGCACGCGCAGCCAGGCGATGATGTCGTCGAGCTGCTCGTCGCGCTTCTCCGGCGGCACGGTGCGGGCGAGCGCGCGGTACGCGTCGGACAGATAGCGCAGCAGCGTGCCTTCGGAGCGGGCGATGTTGTAGCGGGCGATGTAGCCGGTGAAGTCGGAGGCGGTCTCGACCATGTCGCGCACGACCGACTTGGGGCTCAGCCAGTAGTCGTTGGCCCACGGCACGTCGTGGCGGTACTGGTCGAACGCCGCGTCGAGCATGTCCTCCAGGGGCTTGGGGTAGGTGATCTCCTGGAGGCGGTCCATGCGCTCGTCGTAGTCGAGGCCGTCGGCCTTCATGTCGGCCATGGCCTTGTCGCGGGCGGCGCGCTCCTGGGCGCGCAGCACCTGCTTGGGGTCGTCGAGCGTGGCCTCGACCATGGAGATCACGTCGAGCGCGTACGTGTCCGACTCGGGGTCGAGCAGTTCCAGAGCGGCGAGCAGGAACGGGCTGAGCGGCTGGTCGAGCGCGAAGTCGTCGGGCACGTCGAGCGTCATCACGTAGTCCCTGCCGCCGTCGCGGCCCTCGAGCACCTCGATCACGTCGGTGTCGAACAGGGTCTGGAAGATCTCGTCGGCGCGCTGGTGGAGCTTCTCCTTCTGGTCGGGGGTCTGCGCGGAATCGTCGATGAGGTCGTCGATGCGCGCGCGGGCGTCGCCTCCCTGCTCGACCTCGTTGAGCACCATCGAGTGCGTGATCTTGAGGTGCGGGACGAGCGTTTCGGGGGCGGCGTCGATGAGCTTGTCGAACGTGCCCTGGTTCCACGTGACGAAGCCTTCGGGCGCCTTCTTGCGCTTGACCTTCTTGAGCTTCTTCGGGTCGCCGCCCGCCTTGGCGATGGCCTTCTGGTTCTCGATCTCGTATTCGGGCGCCTCGGCGACGACGAGGCCTTCGGTGTCGAAGCCCATGCGGCCGGCGCGGCCGGCGATCTGGTGGAACTCGCGGGCCCTAAGCCGGCGCATCTTCGTGCCGTCGAACTTGGTCAGGGCGGTGAGCACGACCGAGTGGATGGGCACGTTGATGCCGACGCCGAGCGTGTCGGTGCCGCAGATGACGGGCAGCAGGCCCTGCTGGGCGAGCTGTTCGACGAGGCGCCGATAGCGCGGCAGCATGCCGGCGTGGTGGATGCCGACGCCGGTGCGAAGGAGCCGCTGCAGGATCTTGCCGAACGCGGTGGTGAACTTCACGCCCTTGATGGCCTCGGCGATGGCGGCGCGCTGCTCCTTGCTGGAGACGCCGGTGGAGGCGAGCGCCTGGGCGGTCTCCAAGGCGGCGTCCTGCGAGAAGTGGACGACGTAGATGGGGGTCTCGCCGTTCCTGAACGCGAGTTCGACGGTCTTCTCCAGCGGGTCGAGCGTGTATTCGTAGCTCAGGGGCACGGGTCGCGGCGCGTCGGCGATCACGTCCACGTCGGGCACGTCGTTGAGGTCGGAGAGCTTGTCGGCGATCGCGTCGACGTTGCCGAGCGTGGCGCTCATGAGGAGGAACCGGGTCTGCGGCAGGGTGAGCAGCGGCACCTGCCACGCCCATCCGCGCTCGGGGTCGCCGTAATAGTGGAACTCGTCCATGGCGACCATGCCGATGTCGGCGTGCTCGCCCTCGCGCAACGCCTGGTTGGCGAGGATCTCGGCGGTGCAGCAGATGATCGGCGCGTCCGCGTTGATGTGGCTGTCGCCGGTGATCATGCCCACGTTGTCGCGGCCGAACACGTCGACCAGGTCGAAGAACTTCTCGGAGACGAGCGCCTTGATGGGCGCCGTGTAGTAGGAGCGGCGGCCGGTGCACAGGGCGGCGAAGTGCATGCCGAGCGCGACCAGCGACTTGCCGGAGCCGGTGGGCGTGTTGAGGATCACGTGGTCGCCGGCGAGCAGGTCCATGATGGCCTCCTCCTGGTGAGGCCACGGCTCGATGCCCTTGACGTCCTCCACCCAGCCGAAGAACCGCTCGTAGATGTCGTCGTCGGTGAGGTTGCATTCCCGTTCGTGTCCGTCCCATGCGGGGGCGAGCCGCCCCAGCGACCCGTAGCGGGTCGCGGTGTCCGCGTCGTCGCGCGTCGCGTCGTCGCGATCCATGTCGTCGTATTCCTTCTCGTCAATCATGCTTCACGAGTGTAGCCGCAGGAGCGCACCGGCCATGGCCGTCCCTTTCCGCTCCCGCTTGCGCGACCCGATCGAGTCAGTCGCGGTAGGCGGTCTTGCAGCTGAACGCGTTGGGGACGGTGTCGGCCGTGACGTTGCCCTCGATGAGTTGGGCTATATGGTTCGGATGGCCCACCGTTCCGGTGTCGTCGTTGATGGTGAACAGCAGATACGACCCGGAACCGTTCACCACATAGGTGTCGTGGTCCGGCCTGCTGTCCTTGATGAGCCGGCTCCCGTATATCGACTTCAGGTCGGACAACGTGGTGGACGAGGTGACACCGTCCGCCGTGGACGTGCCATCGGTGCTG
Source organism: Bifidobacterium platyrrhinorum (assembly GCF_010667645.1). Lineage (GTDB taxonomy): Bacteria > Actinomycetota > Actinomycetes > Actinomycetales > Bifidobacteriaceae > Bifidobacterium > Bifidobacterium platyrrhinorum. The sequence continues at coordinate 214,678 of NZ_WHZV01000001.1, read as the reverse complement.
ATGCTCCACACGTACCCCTGCTCGTTGAGCCATGCCACGACATTGAGGTCATCCGCCTTGCCGCCGTCTCCCGTCCAGTAGAGCGCGCCCACGTCGCAGGCGTCCATGTACTTGAATCCTCCGGTCGCCTCCGCCTCGGCGGCGGTCATGCCGAGTCTGACCGGGCCGAACCCGTCGAGGGACAGACGCCAGTCGTCGGGGTCGCCGTACGACCCGTCGTCCGAGGCCGTGGAGCCGGAAGCCGACGACCCGCCGGATGCGGACGTGTCGTTCCCGGTCGTGCCGCCGGACGATCCGGATGACGCCGACTGCGACGACGTGATCTGGTCGTTGAGGCTCTGCACGGCGGCGTAGGTCACGGCGCGGATGACGAGCCCGAAGATGATGTTGGCCGCGATGCCGGCGATGGCGCCGTTGCGGCATCGCCGTGCGTTGGAGGGACGTTCCGTCTTCCACACGAAGTACAGGATGATCCCGGCCAGGGGCACGAAGAAGCCGAGCACCGCCCAGCCGAAGCTTCCGCTGTCCGCGGCGTTCGTGTTCGTGTCGATGGACGCGCCGCGACGGTATGATTCGTCGCCCCGCGCGCCCCGTCCGCCGGCGGCCGGCGCCTGTTCCCGGGCCTTCGCGTCCTCGTCCCGTTCCCGATGCTCATGCGCCAGCTCGCCGAACGTCGTCACGCCGCGGCGCGGATTAGCCGTCGATTCCCGCGGCGTCGGGACCGTCCGCCCGCGCTCCGGCATCGAATCCTCCGCCGTGACCGCCTCACCCGCCGACACGGAAGGCGTGGCCGTCACGGCATCCCCGACGGACGACGCAGGCTGTTGCTCCCGGGGCGGCAACGGGACCTGCGGGGGCCGGCCAGCCCCGGACGAGACTACCGTGGCGTCATCGATCGACGCGGCCGCACCCCCGGTCCCGGGTTCCGCCGGACGCGAAGCCGACTCGTACACCAGCGAGGCGCCGCATCCCGCGCAGAATTTCGCCCCGTCCCTGTTCCTCCGACCGCATTGCATACAGAACCGCATGATGTCCCCTCCCGTGGCTTCACCGGTCGCGCGACACCCCGAACATCCCGAACCGCACCATGCCGACGACCTCGTCGACCGGAGACTTCCTCCCGTCCAGTCTACACCGGGGCGTCCGGCCCGGGGCGCGGGACTACGCCGCGAGGCGGCTGCGCGCATCATCCGGGTCGACCTGCGCCTCGAGCGGCGGCCAGGTCATGTTCATGTTGCGCAACGTGGTGCGCAGCAGTTCGGAGACGACGGCCCTCGAATACCAACGTTCGTCGGCGGGGACGAGATACCACGGCGCCGCGGGCGTGCTGGTCCTCTCGAACACCTCCTGCCAGGCGTCCATGTAGTCGTCCCAGCGGTCCCTCGCGTCCAGGTCGGACACGTCGAACTTCCAGTATTTGGTGGGGTCGTCGAGGCGCGCGAGGAAGCGCCCGCGCTGCGCCTCACGGCTGGAGACGAGGAAGATCTTGATGATCGCGCATCCGGAGGCCGCCAGGTCCCGCTCGAACTCGTTGACGATGTCGTAGCGTCCCCGCCACACGCTTTCGGGGAAGGTGCCGTAGATGTGCGGCATGACGATGTCCTCGTAGTGCGAACGGTCGAACACGCCGATCCACCCCGGGTCGGGCAGCTGTCGCTCCACGCGCCACAGGAACCCGTGCGACGCCTCCTCCTCGGTGGGTTTGCCGAAGCCGTGGTAGCGGATGCCCATCGGGTCGCCCTGGCGGAACACGTGGCGCACGATGCCGCCCTTGCCGGAGGCGTCCATGCCCTGCAGCACGATGAGCAGCCGCCTGGGCGAGCCCTTCACGCCGTTGGCGTACAGAAGCCGCTGGTAGCGGGCGATGCCCGATGAACTCAGGTCGATGAACCGTTCGCCGTCGTATTTGTCGCCGTCGAAGCCGGGGGTCTCCCCCGCGCCGGTCGCGGCCAGCTCCCCCAGATCGACGCCATGATGGAACATGAGCCGCTGCGCCGGCGGCAGCGACCATACGGCGCTGAGCAGTTCGCTGGATTTCGCGGCGCGGGCGAGACGCTCGGCCACGCTGTCCGACTCCTCGACCGCGCCGATGAGCTCCTCGGCGCGGTCCATCGCCTTGTCGACGCGTTTGCGCGCATCCTTGCCCGTCCCCGCACGGTCCCTGCCGCCCTTGCCGTTTTTCCTGTCGTCCTTGCCCATGCCTTCCGATTCTACGCCCGCGGCACGGCCTACTATTGAGACAGGACGGCCCATGATGCCCGGTGGGTTCCACGGCCGCCCCACAGGGAAACGCACGGAACATGCGTCGAGGAGAGGAAGCAATCATGACGATCTGCCCCACATGCGGCGCGCCGCTCGAGGACGACGACCGGTTCTGCACGGAATGCGGCAATCTCGTGCCCGCCGGCGCCGACGCCACCGTGGTGGACGCGGCGCCGGACCGCACGCCCGGAACGCCGCCGCCGGCGCATCCGATGCCGCCGGTGCCCCGACCGCCGCAGACCGCGCCGCAGGCCGCGGTCTCCACGCCGTCGCCGGGGCAGGCCGCAACGACGGCACGCCGGCCGTGGACCGGCGGGCAGACGGCGCTCGTCGCCGTCGCCGCCGTGCTCGCCGTCGCGATGCTCGTCGCGGGCGTCTTCGTCGGACGAAACGTCTACGAGCGCACGCACGCCACGCCGCAGGCCACGGTGTCGCGATCCTCGGGCGACGGGTCGTCGTCCGGCGCGACGGCCGCCTCATGCGACGCCGACCCGGACATGCAGGTCGTGTCCGTCGAACGGTCCGGCAACGATCTGGTCGTCACGATCCTGGTCACCTCCACCTGTTCCGACGGCTCGGCGACCCGCTTCGACGATCCGAAGGCGCGCATCACCCTCAAGGACGCCGACGGCGACGTGATGGCCGACAACACGTTCGACTTCTCCGGTTCACGCGCCCGCACCGTCACGTCGGACGGCACGAAGGTGAAGGTCACGTACACGCCGAAGATGTGCAGGCGTCCCGTGGCGGACATCGTGGACGCGGCCGGCGACGACCCGTCCGAGCTCATCATCCGCTACATCTACCGCGACCGCGGCGCCACGGACGACGACGCCGACGGTTCCGATTCCGCCGACGCCTCCGTTCCCCCGTCCTCCACGCTCAGGCAGTACGCGAACACGGCCGGCGGCTATTCGATCGGCGTGCCGGACAACTTCCGCAAGTCGGGCGACACGTCGGACGGCACCGGGTACACGTTCAACGGCTCCGGCGTGACGATCACCACGTGGCGCGCGGCCAACACGACCGGTTCCGCGGCGGGCGAGATGGCGCGCGTCGAGGCGAACGCGGGCGTGGAGATCACCTACGACCTCAACGCCGACCCGTCCATCTACGTGAGCTATGCGAAGGGCGGGTACATCTACTACATCAAGGAGATCGTCTACGCCGACCATGTCATCGGCATGCAGCTCAAGTACGCGCAGTCGAACCGCGCGTTCGGCGACCCGCTGACCGAGACGATCCCGCCCACGCTGTCGAGTCTGGGCTGACGCGACCGGACGTCTCTCCCTCCCCGGGGCCGTGTCGCCGCGGGACCACGGCCCGTCACGCCCTGCGTCGGCGGGCGGCGCGCACCCGCATCGCGCCCGCGACCGCGGCGACCCCGACGGTCCCGATGGCGACGACGGTCAACGCCTGCCGTTCCATGTCCGTGACGTACCCGGCGGGGCCGGCCGGCCCGTCGCCGTTCTCGCCGGCCGCCCGGTCGGAGGCGGGGTGGCCTCCCCGGTCCGCGTATCGCGCGTTGACGACGGCGGGCCCGTCGAGACGTGTCTCGTCGGCGGTCTCGACCTTGACGACGTCGCCGTTCTCATCCAACGTGACGCGGGCGCACAGGGCCTTCGCCCAGTCGATGCGCTGCCAGCCTTCGGACGACTTCCACAGGGGGTAGCCGGAGTCGAGCGCGGTGGCCTTGAGGATCGCGTCGCGCTGGTCGGCGTGCAGTTCGGGGTATGCGAGGCGCAGCACGTCGGCGGCCCCGCGCGGCGCGGTGAACGGACGTCCCTTCTCGGACTTCTCCTGCGCGAAGCCGTAGGTCATGCGCTTGTCGTAGACGCGCACGGCGGACGCCTGGTCCCTGACCGGCTCGTCGGCCACGGGGTCGAGGAACCCGTTCGTGTAGCCGCCCTCGCCGGCGGCCTTGAGGTTCGCGATGCACGCCTTGAGCGTCGCGCCGTGGCCGTCGGCCCTGCAGCGTGCGGTGAGATAGTCGCGCAGTTGGCGTGCGGCGGGCGCGACCGACGTGCCGAACTCGTTGTGCCAGTACTGCCCGTTCTGCGCGGAACCGCCGATGCGCCCGCCCATGATGTCGAGCGGATAGTGCACGCCGAGCACGATGCGGTTGTTGCCGGCCTCCGAGGTGCGCGCCATGATCTGCGGCGCGAGTTCGGGGATCATGCCGGCGAGCGCCACGCCCCACGAGTAGGCCATGGTCGTGTGCCCGGACGGGTAGGAGCTGTTCTTCTGCAGGTTGGAGTAGCCGGGGATGTGCTCGCCCCAGGACGGGGATTCCCTGATGTCGAGCGTGGCGGGCAGCCCCGCGAGGTCGTTCGTGCCGTTGTAGGTGCTCAGCGACCGGTCGAGGTAGGGACGCGGGTGCATGGCGGCCCGCTTGGACAGGTAGGTGGAGGCCACGTTGAAGCGGAACAGGTCGACGACGCGTCCGAGCTTATGTTCGTTGATGCCTTCGCTCATGTACCGGCCGAGCACGGGGCCGAGCGCGTCGGGCATGGTCTCGCGCGGCAGCAGGTCGGAGTCGACGAGCGCGCGTTTGCGTTGCGGGGTGAGGCCTTCGGCGTCGGCGTTTTCCGCGCCCTTGTGGTTGATGGCGACGGCGAGGTCCTCGTCGCGTTTCATCACGGCCTTGTCGAGCACCTTGCCGCCGTCCTTCGCGCTGGTGGGCACCTTCCAGTAGTCCTTCTCGTAGTCGGACAGGAGCGCCACCCAGTCGGGGTTGGGCAGCTGGTCGGCGCGTGCGGCGGGAACGGTTCCGGGGATCGGCGCGACGGCGAGCGCGGCGGCGGCCGTGACGGCGGCCAACGCCGCCGCGACCCTGCGGACGAGCATGCGGACGGACGCGCGGACGGACGCGGATACGACGACGGCGGATGGGTTCGGGAACGGTGTCATGTTCCCTAACCTATCCGCCGTTTCGCTACGTAGCGCGGGCGCCGGTCGAACGGTGGGTGAACTCTTCGTGCCGGATTAGCGGCCGGCGAGTCCGTGCCCGTCGTCGCGGACCGGGGTCCGTCGCCGGTCAGATCCTCGGGCGATGGCCCATGTCGTCGTGGCCCTTCTTGCCGATGTCGCCATGCGGTTTGAAGACGGCGCGGTCGTGCTTTTCGCCGTGGCCGTACTGGTCGTGGCGTTCGGCCGTCTCGCCGCCGTTCTCCTTGGCGGCCTTGGCGGCGAGGCACGCGGCCTTGGCGGCCTTCGCCTTGCGTTCGGCCTCCTCGTCGCGGATCAGGCGCCCGGTCTCGGGGTCGATCTGCGATTCGGGCTGCGTGGCGTCATAGCCCTGCTCGTAACGGGTGCGACGCCAGTTGCGGATCGACGCGTTCGTGCCGCGGTGGTGCACGTGGTACTGGCGGGGCGCGCCGCCGAGCGGCAGCTCCTCGACCTCCTTGGCCACGGCGATCTGGTTGATGTTCGACGGGTCGCCGGCGGCGATCGGCGCGACGGGCTCGGGCTCGGCGGGCGCGGCCGTGCGCTGCTGCATGCGTTCCGGCAGCCATTCGGCGAGGCGGGACAGCAGCCAGCAGGCGATGAAGTAGATGACCGCGGCCATGACGAGCGTCTGCAGGATGTTGAAGTACATCGAGCCGAGGCGGCGCGATTCCTGCAGCAGGTCGGTGTACATGATGATCGAGCCGAGCGCCGTGTCCTTGAGGACGACGACGAGCTGGGTGACGGCGGCGGGCAGCATGGCGTAGACGGCCTGCGGCACCTCGATCTGGATGAGGGACTGGGTTTCGGTCAGGCCCAGGGCGAGCGAGGCCTCGCGCTGGCCGTTGGGCAGGTTGCCGACGCCGGAGCGGACGAGCTCGGCGACGACGGAGCCGTTGTAGAGCACGAGCGCGATGACGACCGCCCAGTACGAGGGGCTCGGGAACCCGGCGAAGGCGAACCAGCGCCAGAAGAAGATCATGAGCAGCAGCACCGGCACGGCGCGGCAGAACTCGACGATCACGGCGGAGACGCCGCGCACGAGCGGGTTCGGCAGGAGTCGGCCCACGCCGAAGACGAGGCCGAACACGACGGCGCCGACCACGGCGAGCACGGTGGCCTTGACGGTCATCCACAGGCCCGGCAGGTAGAAGTCGGTCCACGCCTCCTTCTCGAGGGCGGGCTTCCACAGCTCCCAGCTCAGCTGGTTCTCGCCGTCCGGCGGGTTGTGCAGACGCATGAGCATGAGCACGACCAGCACGGCGAAGACGATGCCGGCGATCCAGTTGATGGTGCGGATGGTGCGGCGGCCCTTGGGACCGGGCGCATCGAACAGGACGGAATTGGAAGTATCGGCCATGTGCGTCTCACCTCCTCACGGCGAGCTTGTTGGACAGGTACGTGGTGAGCATGCCGATCGGGATGATGAGGATCACGTAGCCGAACGCGAAGATCAGGAAGATCTGGATGATGACGTCCGGTCGGAACTCGATCATCTGGCTCATCAGCGACGACGTCTCGGTGGAGACGGATGCGGCGGCGGCGACGGTCGAGTTCTTCAGCAACGCGATGAGCGTGTTGCCGAGCGGGGCGACCGAGCCGCGGAACGCCTGCGGCAGGATGATCTCGGTGGCGGACTGCATGAAGCCCAGGCCCAGCGCGCGCGCCGCCTCGGCCTGGCCGAGCGGCACCGTGTTGATGCCGGAGCGCAGCGACTCGCACACGAACGCGGCCGTGTACAGGCTCAGGCCCATGACGGCCAGCCAGAAGAAGTTCGTGGCGAACGTGTTGGAGAAGGTGAGCTTCAGCTGCGCGTACGCGCCGAGCACCATGAACACCATGATGATGGTCAGCGGCAGGTTCTTGAACAGCTCCACGTAGGCGCCGGCCACGGCCCTGAGGGACGAGATCGGCGAGATGCGCATGACCACGAGGATCACGCCCAGGATCATCGAGAACAGGGCGCTCCACAGGGTCAGTTCGATGTTGACGAGGAACGCGCCGGGCACGTCGTACTGTCCGAACAGTTCGAGGAATCCGTTCATCACTTGTCCCCCTCGCCCTCGTCGGGCGTCGGCGGGTTGTACTCCGCGTTCGGCGTGTAGGCCGTGCCCTTGGTGTTGTCACTGATCGCACGCTTCCAGGAGCCGTCCTGGATCATGTCGACGATCGCGTTGTTGATCTGCGCGGCGAGCTTGGTGTCGCCCTTCTTGATGCCCACGCCGTAGTATTCCTGCGTGAACGGCTTGCCGACGACGCGCAGCTTGCCGCGCGAGGCGGAGGCGAGGCCGGCGAGGATGATGTCGTCGGTGGTGACCGCGTCGACGATGCCGGAGAACAGGGCCGTCGCGCATTCCGCGTAGCCGGGCTGCTCCATGAGCTGCACCTCGGAGGCGAACTTCTCCTTGACGGTGGCGGCGGAGGTCGAACCGGTGACGGAGCACAGGCGCTTGCCGTTGAGGTCCTCGGGGCCGTTGATGGACGTGTCGTCCTTGCGCACGAGCAGGTCCTGGCCGGCCACGAAGTACGGCCCGGCGAAGGACACGGCCTTCTTGCGCTCGTCGGTGATCGAGTAGGTGGCGAGGATCATGTCCACGTCGCCGTTCTGGATCATGGCCTCGCGCTGCTTGGACGGGGCCTCCTTCCAGATGATCTCGTCCTCGGAGTAGCCGAGCTTCTTGGCGATGTACTTGGCCACGTCCACGTCGAAGCCGACGTAGGTGCCGGACTTCTTGAAGCCGAGGCCCGGCTGGTCGAACTTGATGCCGATGCGGATCTTGCCCGCCTCGTCGGAACCGCAGGCGGCCAGCGACATCGTGCACGCCAGCGCGGCCACGGCGGCGACCACGCGGCACGCCATCCGTTTCATTGATGGTTTGAACGTCATTGCTTGTCCTTCTTGTCCCTTCCCCGGTGCGTCAGTGGGTGAGGATCTTCGACAGGAAGTCCTTGGCGCGGTCGGTCTTCGGGTGCTCGAAGAACTCGTCCGGCGTGTTCTGCTCGAGGATCTGGCCGTCGGCCATGAACACGATGCGGTCCGCGGCCTTGCGCGCGAAGCCCATCTCGTGGGTGACGCACAGCATGGTCATGCCCTCGTGGGCGAGCTCGACCATGACGTCGAGCACCTCGTTGACCATCTCCGGGTCGAGCGCGGAGGTCGGCTCGTCGAAGAGCATGACCTTCGGGCGCATGGCGAGGGCGCGGGCGATGGCGACGCGCTGCTGCTGGCCGCCGGAGAGCTGGGACGGCATCTTGTTGGCCTGGGAGTCGACGCCGACGCGGGCGAGCAGGTCCATGGCCAGCCGCTCGGCCTCCTTCTTGTCCATGTGGCGCACCTTGATGGGCGCGAGCGTCACGTTCTCGAGGATGGTCTTGTTGGCGAACAGGTTGAAGGACTGGAACACCATGCCGACCTCGGCGCGCAGGTTGGCGAGCTCCTTGCCCTCCTGGGGCAGGGCCTTGCCGTCGATGCGGATGTCGCCGGAGTCGATGGTCTCGAGTCGGTTGATGGTGCGGCACATCGTGGACTTGCCGGAGCCGGAGGGTCCGACGATGACGAGGACCTCGCCCTTGTTCACGGTGAGGTTGATGTCCTTGAGGACGTGCAGGTCGCCGAAGTGCTTTTCGACGTGGGTCAGCTCGACGAGCGGATGGCCGGAGGTCTCGGCGCCCGGCACCAGCGGCGCCACGGGTCGCGTTTCTTCTTGTTTCTCTGACATAGCCCGCGAGTATAACCGCAGCGTGTTACCAGAGGGCTACCTGCCGCCCCACGTCTCTTCACTATGTGAGACGGGCGTCATTCCGCCGTTTCCGGGCCATCGGGCATGTGAACGCTCACGCCAGGACGCCGTCGCGTGCCGCCGACCCTCACACGGCCGGGGCCGCGGGACGTAGCCGGCCCAGTCCGGAGACGAACGTGACGCCGGGGATGTCGGCGAAGATCGAACCGTCCACCACGAGCTTCGAAGGGCGGATGCCGCTTCCCAGATACAGTTTCGGAATCGACAGGATGTGCTGGTCGACGAGCAGCGGCCATGACTCCGGCAGACCGATCGGCGACATGCCGCCCGACTCCATGCCCGTCGCCTCGACGGCGGCCGCGATGGGCGCGAAACTCACCTTCGACACCTCCAGCGTGTGCTTGACGACGCCGTTGAGGTCGGCGCGCGTGTCCGCGGTGACGAACGCGGCGGCGAACTGCGGCGGCGCCTTGCGGGTCTTGTGCGTGTGGACGACGACCACGTTGCCGGTGATCGCGAACGGTATGCCGTACTTCGGGCACCACAGGTCGGTGTCCGACTCCTCGTCCGTGTTGATGGTCACGCCCAGGATCTTGGATTCGGGCACGCCGGCCGCCACGAGTGCGTTGAGCCTGTCGAACACCGGCTTCGCCAGCAGGTCCCCGTCATGCCAGTCCAGTATCTCCAACGTCATGTGTCCCCCTTCGTATATGCCGACCGCCCATCGCCCCGGGCCGGTCCGCCGCCGGGCCGATGGCTTCATCACCCGCCCACCATAACGACGGCCCGTCCATCCCACGCCGCCCGGCCTATACCCGTTGCCTATAACCCGTTCTCCGGTTCACGATTCGCTTGGACCGGAAATCGTGAACCAGCGCATGGTGTACACTACCCCCGTCGGACAGTCGGGTCCCCCACGGGACCCTTATGAAAGGAACCCACCCAAGTTGCGCCTGTGAAGGATGACGGCACTCCAGCGGAACCACGCGCCGAAGCGTGCCGCCGCGCGTCATCCGTCAATGGGCTCCGGCTTCCGCCCGTCCGGGCGTGGCCGATCGCAGGCGACATATGCGCTGGGCCCGTTGACCGTATCCGGTTCCCCGCCGTCATCGTCATATCATCCCAAGCGGTACGCCCAGAACGAAAGGCGTGACCCTCATGCAACCCTCCATCCTCACCCTCACCGGCATCGGCTTCACCTATCCGGACGCTCCGGAACCGCTGTTCTCCGGCGTCGATGTGTCGTTCCCGCACGGCTGGACCGCCGTCGTCGGTGACAACGGCATCGGCAAATCCACGCTCATGGCCATCGCACGGGGCGCCCTCGCCCCCGATCAGGGCGCCGTCGCGCCCGATCCGAAGCGTCTCGTCATCGGCCATTGCCCGCAGGGCGTCGACATCCCGCCGGAGCATCTCGACGCGTTCGCCGCCGACTGGTCGCCGGAGACGATCGCCGTACGCGACACGCTTGGCGTGGGCGATGACTGGCCGTACCGTTACGACACGCTGTCCGGCGGCGAGAGGAAGCGCATGCAGCTCGCCTGCGCGCTCGCCGCACGCCCCGACGTGCTGATACTCGACGAGCCGACGAACCATGTCGACGCCGAGGCGCGGGCGCGCATCATCGACGCGATGCGCGTATACCGCGGCATCGGCGTCGTCGTCTCGCACGACGCGTCTCTCATCGACGCGGTGTGCGGCCGGTGCGTCGTCTTCTCGCGACGTCACGTCGGCACGCGCAACGTGACCGTCGTCGACACCCATCCCGGCGGATGGACGCGGACCGCGGCGGCGATCGAGGCGCGCGACGACGCCGACGCCGAGGCGCTGGCCGAGGCGCGGCGCGAGACCGCCCGATTGGCGGCGTCCCGCGCGAGACGGTTCGACAAGGTGCGGCAGGTCGAGGCGGCGAAACGCAACGGCCGACATATCGACCGGCACGACCACGACGCGCGGGACAGACGCCAATTGGCGAAGATGACCGGCCTCGACCGCGGCGTCACCCGCGCCTACGCGCGGCTCGACGCCCGGGCGGACGCGGCGCGGCGGCGCGAGGCGGAGCTCACGGTCGCGGCGAAACGCTACGACGGCGACATCTGGATGGATATCGCGCCGAGCCGGCGACGCGAGTTGATACGACTGGAGTCGGGCGTGATCCGGTTCGACGGACGGGACGCCGCCGATGCCGGGCCGGAAGCCGTGGGCGAGGACGGCTTGGGTCTCGACTCGTCCAGGCTGTCGCGGGCCGTCGTCTCGGGCGGACGCATCCGACTGTCGTCGGCCGCCGATGACGTGCCGGCGGCGGGACTCGTGATTCCGACGATCTCGATCGGCCCGTGCGACCATGTCGCGGTGACGGGGACGAACGGCACCGGCAAGACGACATTGTTGCGCACGATGCTCGCGCACGTCGCCGACGTGCCGAAACTGATTGTCGCCCAGGAACTCACCGACGATGACCGCGTTGCGGCGATGGGCCGTTTGCAGGGGCTGTCCTCCGGCGACCGGGCCCGCGTGCTGGGCGCGTACGCGCGGCTCAACGCCGACCCGGACCGGCTGTTGGCCGGGGGATCACCGTCGCCGGGCGAACTGCGCAAGCTCCTGGTGTGCCTGGCGTTGCCGGCCGGTCCTCAATTGATCGTCATGGACGAGCCGACGAACCATCTCGACCTGTCGTCGAAGGAGTCGCTGGCCCGCTTGCTGGCCGATTACCCGGGCGCGCTGGTCGTCGTCTCCCATGACGAATGGTTTGTGGACCGGGTGTCGGGTTCATGATTCCCGCCTTTGACGAATCGTGAACCGGGATACGCAAAGGGCGAGCCCCGACAGGAGGCTCGCCCTTTGGCGGGTGGGGACTATCTCAGTCCTCGTCCTCTTCCGGGTCGTAGTCGACGCCGGTCTCGGCGCGCTGCTCGGCCGAGATCGGGGCCGGGGCGCCGGTCAGCGGATCGCGGCCGCCGCCCGCCTTCGGGAAGGCGATGACGTCGCGGATGGTGTCGGCGCCGGCGAGGATCGACACGGTGCGGTCCCAGCCGAGGGCGATGCCCGCGTGCGGCGGGGCGCCGTACTTGAACGCCTCGAGCAGGAAGCCGAACTTCTCGGCCGCCTCCTCGGAGGAGATGCCCAAGACGTTGAGCACGCGGTCCTGGATGTCGTCGCGGTGGATACGCACGGAACCGCCGCCCATCTCCTCGCCGTTGCAGACGATGTCGTAGGAGTCGGACATGGCGTGCTCCGGATCCTGGTCGAACCTGTCGATCCAGTCCTTGGACGGCATGGTGAACGGGTGGTGCATGGAGGTCCACTTGGAGTGGCCGACCGCCACGTCGTCGTCGTCCGGATCGTCGGTGCGCTTGAACAGCGGGAAGTCGACGACCCACGTGAACGCGAACTTCTTCGGGTCCAGGAGTCCCGCGCGGGAGGCGAGCTCGACGCGCACGGCGCCCAGCAGCAGCTGGGAGGACTCGCGGGAGCCGGCGGCGAAGAACACGGCATCGCCCGGCTCGGCGCCCACGGCCTCCATGAGGCCGTCGCGCTCCGCTTCGGACAGGTTCTTGGCGACGGGTCCCTTGAGCTCGCCGTCCTCGGTGAAGGACACGTAGGCGAGACCCTTGGCGCCGCGCTGCTTGGCCCACTCCTGCCACGCGTCGAACTGGCGGCGCGGCGTGGAGGCGCCGCCCTTGAACAGGACCGCACCCACGTAGGGGGCCTGGAACACGCGGAACGGCGTGTCCTTGAAGTATTCGGTGAGCTCGACGAGCGGGTTGCCGAAGCGCAGGTCCGGCTTGTCGGAGCCGTACTTGTCCATGGCCTCCTGCCAGGTGATGCGCGGCAGCGGCAGCTGGACCTCGTAGCCGGCGGTCTTCCAGATGGCGGCGATGACCTTCTCGGCCATGGCCATGACGTCCTCCTGGTCGACGTACGCCATCTCCATGTCGAGCTGGGTGAACTCGGGCTGGCGGTCGGCGCGGAAGTCCTCGTCGCGGTAGCAGCGGGCCAGCTGGTAGTAGCGCTCGACGCCGGAGACCATGAGCAGCTGCTTGAGCAGCTGCGGGGACTGCGGCAGCGCGTACCAGGAGCCGGGCACGAGGCGGGCCGGCACGACGAAGTCGCGGGCGCCCTCCGGGGTGGACTTGATGAACGTCGGGGTCTCGACCTCGGTGAAGTCCATGTCCTCCAGGGCGTGGCGGGCGGCCTTGGCCATGTCGGAGCGCAGCTTGAGGTTGTGCTGCATGGACGGGCGGCGCAGGTCGAGGTAGCGGTACTTCAGGCGCACGTCCTCGCCGGGCAGCTTGTTCTCGGACTCGTTCTCGAGCGCGGTGGACACCTGGAACGGCAGGGCGTCGGACTTGGCGAGCACCTCGATGGATTCGGCGACGACCTCGATCTTGCCGGTGGCGAGATGCTCGTTCTCGTTGCCCTCCGGACGCAGGCGGACCTCGCCGACGACCTGGATGACGAACTCGCTGCGCAGCGGGCGGGCCATGTCCTCGTCGTAGATGACGACCTGCACGAGGCCGGTGGAGTCTCGCAGGTCGATGAAGGCGACGCCGCCGTGGTCGCGGCGACGGTCGACCCAACCGGCGAGGGTGACCTTCTCGCCGACCAGCGCCTCGGTGACTTCGGTGGCATGGTGTGTTCTGTAAGCCGTCTGGCTCATGCTTCCTCTTTCAGTGCTTGACGAAAAAATCAGTCAATAACAACGGTTTGCCGGGCATTAACAGTATCCGGCTCCCATGACGTGGCGTCGGCCGGGTTCTGGTCGCCGGAGACGATGTCCTTCACCTCGTCGCCCTCGCCCCCCTGGCCCGGGAACCACACGTACGGGATGCCGAGCTTGTCGGCGTACTTGATCTGCTTGCCGAGCTTGGCGGCGGTGGGCGCCACGTCGGCGGCGATGCCGCGCGAGCGCAGCGTGTTCGCGATCGCGTTGGACGCGGCGCGGTCCTCCTCGTTCCACACGGCGACGAGGACGCTGGCCGGCGAGACGCGGCTCGCGTGGGCGCCGGCGGTGTGCAGCATGTAGCTCACCAGGCGGCTCAGGCCGATGGACAGGCCCACGCCCGGGTACTTGCGGCTGCCCTGCGAGGCGAGGTTGTCGTAGCGTCCGCCGGAGCAGATGGAGCCCAGGGACGCGGCGCCGTCGAGGAAGGTCTCGTAGACGGAGCCGGTGTAGTAGTCGAGTCCGCGCGCGATCTTGAGGTCGGCGATCACGGAGCCGGGGCGGATGGCCGCGGCCTGGTCGACGATCATCGCGAGCGTGTCGAGGCCCTGCTTGGCGAGCGCGTACGCCTCGGAACCGTCCGCGATGCCGTGGGCCGCGCACAGCGCGTCGAACTTCGCGGCGAGCTCGGCGCCGTCGGCGGCGGTCAGCTCGGCGAGCTCGAGGCAGGCGCGCGCCTGCGCCTCGGACGCGCCGCACTCCCCGACGAGGAGCTTCGCGACCTCGTCGGCGCCGATCTTGTCGAGCTTGTCGATCTCGCGCAGCACGCCCTCGATGTCGGTCAGGCCGAGCCCGCGGTAGAAGCCCTCGGACAGCTTGCGGTTGTTCGCGTGCACGGTGGCCTTCGGCAGGCCGAACGCGCGCAGACGCTCAAGAGCCGAGACCATGACGAGCGGCAGCTCCACCTCGTAGTGGTCGGGAAGGTCGCCCTGGCCGATCACGTCGATGTCGGCCTGGACGAACTCGCGGTAGCGGCCCTCCTGCGGGCGTTCGCCGCGCCAGACCTTCTGGATCTGCCAACGCTTGAACGGGAAGGCGAGCCGGCCGGAATGCTCGACCACGTACCGGCTCAGCGGCACGGTGAGATCGAAGTGCAGACCCAGCCGCTCCTCGACCGGGGTGTCGGACTCGCGGCCGACCTCCTGCAGACGGGACAGCAGGTAGATCTCCTTGCTGGTCTCGCCCTTCTTCAGCAGGGAAGCCCCGGTTTCCACGGCACGGGTCTCGATGCCGAGGAAGCCGTTGAGCTCGAAAACCTCACGGAGCGTGTCGATGACACGCTGCTCCACAACGCGTTCAGAGGGGAGCCACTCTGGAAATCCTGATATTGATGCGCCTTTAGCCACGAAATCAATATAATAGGTGAGGGTTGCGTCAAACATCGCGTATTCTTCACGATGCGGGGCGCACACCGCACACACTTCCAAGCTGTAAGGAGCTGGCCATGGCCGACGAGAACAACGTCACCGAAAACGAGAACACCACCGAGAACGCCGAGCAGGCAGCGCAGCCCGCTGCCGCGCCGGCCGCCCCGAAACCGTCCGCCATGCCGAAGCCGCATGCGCCCTCCCCGGCCGCGTTCGCGCACAAGCCGGCCGCCGCGCCCCATGTCGCCGCTCCGGCCCAGCAGGGCCATTCCGAGGCCGCGGTGAAGGCCGCCGAGGCGTTCGGCCGCGTCGACGACGACGGCACCGTCTACGTCAAGGACGGCGAGGGCGAGCGCGAGGTCGGCCAGTTCCCGGACGTCTCCAAGGAGGAGGCGCTGGCCCTGTACGCCCGCCGCTTCCTGGACCTCAAGTCGAAGCTGGACGCGCTGGCGGGCCGCCTCAAGTCCCGCAACGTCAAGCCGCGCGAGATCGACGAGTCCCTGAAGATGCTCGCCGAGGAGACGGCCGAGCCGGCCGTCGTCGGCGACATCGCCGCGCTGAAGGCCCAGTACGAGGAGCTCAAGGCCGCCGGCGAGAAGAAGAAGGCCGAGATCGCCGAGGCCCGCAAGGCCGCCATGGCCAAGGCCATCGAGGGCCGCACCGCCATCGTCGAGAAGGCCGAGGCCCTGGCCGCGTCCCTGGGCGACAACACGAACTGGCGTTCCACGGCGGACAAGTTCCGCGCCCTGTTCGACGAGTGGCAGGAGCACCAGCGCAACAACGTGCGCATCGACAAGAAGGACGCCGACGAGCTGTGGAAGCGCTTCTCGGCCGCCCGCACCACGTTCAACCAGGCCCGCCGCAAGTGGGCCCAGGCCCGCGACGTGGAGCGCAAGGAGGCCCGCGCCGCCAAGGAGGCGATCATCGCCGAGGCGAACGAGCTGAAGGACTCCACCTCCTGGGGCGAGACCTCCCGCCGCTTCAACGAGCTGATGGACCGCTGGAAGAAGGCGGGCCGCGCCGGCCGCAACGAGGACGACGCCCTGTGGGCGCAGTTCCGCGAGGCCGCCGACACGTTCTTCAACGCGCGTCAGGCCGACCGCGACCAGATCAGCTCCTCGGAGAAGGAGAACCTGGCCGCCAAGGAGGCGCTGCTCGTCAAGGCGGAGGCGCTCGTGCCGGTCGCCGACGAGAAGGCCGCCAAGCGCGCCCGCCAGGAGCTCGCGAAGATCCAGGAGGAGTGGGACCAGATCGGCTACGTGCCGCGTGACGACATGCGCCGCATCGAGGGCCGTCTCGACGCGGTCGACAAGCAGATCAAGGCCGTGGAGGACGCCGCCTGGAAGCAGTCCGACCCGGAGGCCGACGCCCGCAAGTCCAGCTTCGAGGAGCAGCTCAACGCGCAGCTGGCCGAGCTCGACGCGAAGATCGCCGCCGAGTCCGACCCGAAGAAGAAGGCGAAGCTCGAGGCCGAGAAGGCCACCAAGGAGCAGTGGCTCAACGCGGTGAAGTGATTCCGCACGCCGGGCAAGCCACCGACCAAGGGGGGCGCCGTGAATTCACGGCGCCCCCCCCTTCCGTATGCCCCCGGTCGCGCCGTCCGGCCTCTCGTCAGCGGGGTCGAACAGTCGCATCGGCACGGCGTCCCGCGGCCCCATCGGCCGCGATCCCGCTCACACGAGCACGGTGCCGGTGACGGGCAGCGGGACGCGCACGCCCGGATGCCGGCCGAGATAGTCGACGAGCGCCGCGCCGTACCCCTCGTCGAACTCGCGGTAGTTGGTGCCGGCGCGGAACGCGGTGTACCGGTCGCCGCCCTGGAGGAGGAACGAGTTGGACGCGGCGATGACGAGGTCGTCGTCGCCGATCGGGCGTCCGTCGACCGTGAGGTCCACGATCGACGCGCCGCCCAGGTCGTCGCCCCCCTCCCCCGGCACGGAGGGCGCGTGTCCTCCCGTCACGTACCGGTACCGCACGTTGCCCGACACGCCGAGCCGCGAGACGACGGTCCTGCCGCCGTGCCTGCGCCACTGCTGGGCGAGCACGGCCTTGAGCCCCCGGCCGGTGAGCGTGGTCTTCGCCACCTTGAACTGCAGGGCCATCATGCTGTCGGCCTCGCGCAGGGTGATCCTCCCGTCCCCGTTCGCGTCGAGGTTCGCGGTCCTCAGGCTCCCGTCGTTGGAGAATCCGACGACGGGTATCCGGTCGCCGGCGTACAGGTCGCGCATGACCGCCTCGCGTTCGGCGTCGGCGACGAGCACGCCGAGCGCGCTTTCGGTGCCGTCGGACGGCACCTTGCCGAAGTAGGCGCCCCTGCCGATCGTGCCGATCACCTTGGAGCCCACGCGGCGCGCCGCGGCGGAGGCCTTCGTCCAGACCGCGCGTGCCCGGCGCACGCGGGCGGACGGCTCCCCCGCCGACTCCCATGCGGCCTGTTTCACGTGCGCGGCGCCCGCGGAGGAGCCGGACACGCCGGCGAGGTCGTAGACGCCCGCGGCGTTCGCGGGGGTCATGCCGTTGCCGAGGTCCACGTCGCGCACGTCGACGGTCGCGGCCCGGCCGGCTCCGGTGATGACGAGGTCCTGCACGGCCATCTGCCTGCCGAAGCTTCCGGCCTCCACGATGGGGGCGCCGGCGGCGGTCCTCATGCGTTTGACGGCGTGGCTATGGCCGGCGTAGACGAGGTCGACGTTGCGGTCGAGCCCGTCGGCCCCGGTTCCCGCGGCGGCGGAGGCGTCGGCATGCAGCAGCGCGACGACCGCGTCGGCCTCACCGTTGGATTCGTCGCCGTCGCTCAGTTGGTCGGCGACGCGGTTGATGGCGTGCACGGCGGTCTCGCCGAGATCCGCGTCGGCGGTGATGCGCGGGGTGGCGACCGCGCCGAGCGCATCGGTGAGGGCTCCGACGAACGCCACGCGTTTGCCGTTGACGTTGCGGATCACGTAGTCCTTCACCCGGTCGAGCCGGCCGTCGGCGGACTTGTTGGCGGCGGAGACGTTCGCGCACAGCCAGTCGATGCCGTTGGCGGGCGCGGCGATGCGCTCGTCGAAGTCGGCGACGCCGCGGTCGAATTCGTGGTTGCCGACGGCGGAGACGGTCAGCCCCCACGCCTTGGCCATCTCCAGCGTGGGCCTGTCCTGTTCGAACGCGGATTCGTAGGGGCTGCCGCCCACCAGGTCGCCGGCGGAGACCGGCACCATGTGGCCGGGGTTGTGCGCGTCGGCGAGCGCGAACCCGGCGGCGACGTCCTCGCCGCGTTCGATGTGCCCGTGGAAGTCGGTGATGTCGGCCACAGTGACGGTGCGTTGGGAGCCCTGCGGCGTGTCGGCATAGGGAACGGCCCCCGGGTTCGACGCGAACGCGTGGGGAACCGCAAGGGCCGCTATGGCGAGAAACGTGACGACTGCGATGGCGGCCCCCGGCCGCCCGCCGGCCTTCGTGCGCCGGCTCGACTTCATCCTGCTCACGTTTGCAGGCTATGCCCGCAGGTTGAACGGATGCGTCCCGCCGGCCTACCGCCAGGTGAATTCTTAGTGGCGTCTTGGCCGGTCCGGGGCCGGCCCCGGGGATCAGTCGCCGAATTCGGCGGCGCACACGCGCGCCACCTCGTCCACGCAGGCGTCGGCGATGAGCCTGCCGCGTTCGGCGCTGGAGCCGGCCGGGTTGGCCAGACCGCCGTGGGCGGGCACGTCGCCCTGACGCACCGGGTAGCGCACGTACGATTTGGCGCTGGCGCCCGCCTCCTCGACCGCACGGTCCATGTGGACCAGTTCGGGGGCGTAATGCAGCATCAGCGAGGTTTCGGTGACGGCGGCGTGCTCGAGCGCCCAGCCGGGGAACACCAGGCCGTCGAACACCTTGTCGACGACGTCTTGGGGCAGCGGGTCCCACCAGTTGGTCTCGACGATGGTGGCGACGCCGCCGGTCTCGCGGGTGACCAGGTCGATGGCCTCGACGATGAACGCCTCGTTCTCGAAGTGGGCGTTCATGACGACGATCTTGGTGAAGCCGTCGGCGATGAGCTCGGAGAGCACGTCGTGCATCTGGTCGATGACGGTGACACCGTTCATGTCGATGGTGCCGGGGAACAGCGGGCCGCCGCCGGACAGGGGCTTGGACTTGTATCCGTAGCTCAGCGTGGGCAGCACGGTGCCGTCGATCCTTTCGGCGAGGTCCTCGGCCACGTGTCCGGCGAGGATGGCGTCGGTGCCGATGGGCAGGTGCTGCCCGTGCTGTTCGGTCGATCCGATGGGCACGATGACGGGACGGTTCCTCGCCTCCTTGAATTCCGGCCAGGTCATGTGGTCCATTCGGCGGTTGCTGCCCATTGCTGTACTCCTTTGATGGGTGTTGTGGGTGTTATGGGTTCGGTGGTCGCGCGTGCGCGCGTGGCTGGTTTGGCGCACGGGACGCGTCCATATATAGGACGCGGCTCCCCCGCCCGGGGGGAGCCGCCCGTCCGGCGGACCGGCGGAAGTATCCTCCCGCCCGGCCCGTCGCGGGGATCAGATGTGGTTGAGGTCCTTGTCGGTGTTTTCGTGGGACAGGATCATGGCGACCAGGGCGATGGCGGCGACGCCGACCATGTACCAGGCGGGGGCGATGGATGAGCCGGTCAGGGCGATCAGTCCGGTGGCGACGAAGGAGGCGGTGCCGCCGAAGATCGCGTTGGCGAGGTTGAAGCTGAACGCGAATCCGGTGAAGCGCACGGAGGTCGGGAACGTCTCGGTCAGGTAGCTGGACAGGGTGCCGTCGTTCGCGGTGAGCGTGGCGCACATGGCGAGTTCGACGATGAGGACCGGCAGGAAGCCCGAGGTGTTGAGGATGAGGAAGGCGGGCACGGTGAGTGCGATGAACGCGACGCAGGCGCCGATGAGGACCTTCTTGCGGCCGAACATGTCGGAGATGTGGCCCATGCCGAACACCATGAACACGTAGGCGACCAGGCAGATGGTGGTGATGGTGCCGGACTTGGTGGCGTCCATGCCGACGGTGTCGGACAGGTAGGTGGGCAGGTAGGTGAGCACGGTGTAGAAGCCGACCGCGTTAAGCACGCAGGCGCCGAAGCTGATGACGAGCGCCTTGGCGTGGTCGCGGAAGAGCTCGGCGAGCGGGGCGAACATGCCGCTCTTTGCCGCGGCGGCGCCGGACTTCGCGTCGAGGGCGTCGGTCATGGACTGGTAGACGGGCGAATCGGACAGCTTGGTGCGGATGTAGAGGACGATCAGGCCGAGCGGGCCGGCGAGCAGGAACGGCACGCGCCATCCCCAGCCGACCATGGCGTGGGTGCCCAGGTGGGCGGTCATGAGCGTGGCGAGCGTGGAGCCGGCGAGCAGGCCGATGGCGGTGGAGGCGGGGATCAGCGAGCAGTAGATGCCACGGCGGCTGGTCGGCGCGTATTCGCCGAGGAAGGTGGCGGCGCCGGCGTATTCGCCGGAGGCGGAGAAGCCCTGCACCATGCGCAGCAGCAGGAGCAGGATGTGCGCGCCCACGCCGATCACCGAATAGGACGGCAGGCAGCCGATGAGGAAGCTCGCGCCGGACATGAACATGATGGAGTGGGCGAGGGCGGCCTTGCGTCCCCGCTTGTCGCCGTAGCTGCCCCAGAACAGGGCGCCGATCGGGCGCAGGACGAAGCTCAGCGCGAACACGCCGAAGGTCTGCAGCATGGCGACGGTGTGGTCGCCGGTGGGGAAGAAGACGAGCGCGATGGTCGTGGCGAAGTAGGAGTAGGAGGCGTAGTCGAACCATTCGATGAAGTTGCCGAGGAAGGAGGAGAGCGCGACCTTCCCGACCATGCGCTGTTCTTCGGTTTCAGTGGTGGAGTGCATCAGTCGGGCGGAGGGGATCGTCGCCGTGGTCATGATGTCACCGTCCTTTCATGGGATCGGGCCCTGCGGGGCCGTATCGGTGGTGAAGTCGTATTCGTGTTCGGTTGTCGTCCGTCGCGGCCGATCGATCGGTGCGCCGCGTTGGCCTCGACTATGCGCCGCCGGATTTGCACGCAGGTGAACCCCCGGTTACATGGTTTCCGGGCCGTGGTGGACAGACTGACCATGGCCGCCGCCGTCCCGCGCGCCGCCCGCCCGCCGCCACGCCTCGGCGATTTTGGCGGCGAACAGCAGCGTGGACCAGTCACGCGGGTCGTTGTGGTCGACGCCGATCATCTGGGTCACTTTGTCCAACCGGTTGTACAGCGTCTGCCGCCTGATGCCCAGTTGGGCGCATGCGCCGGTCTTGTTGTCGAGGTTGTCGAAGCAGGCGCACAGCGTATCCAGCAGCATGGGCGAGTCGAGCACGTCGTGCCCGATGGTCCTCACGATGAGCGTGCGCACCGCCTCGTCCATGTCGCCGGTGGCGACGAAACGGTCCACGGCCGCGGCCATCGTGCCGACGACCTCGCCGTAACGGGCCCCGCCGCGCAGGACGTCGTTCACGCCGGCGAAGCCGTCGACCAGCGCGACGGTGTCCATCGCGACCTTGCCGTGCACGACGTATATGCCGTCGCCGCCGAGCCCCTCCAACGCGTCGAGGCACCGGCCGGAGAACTCGGCGAGCCCGTCGGACAGGTCGGCGGCGGACAGCCAGCCGGCCATGACGTCTCCTTCGAGCACGCAGGCCACGTCGCATCCGCGTCGCGCGCAGAACCGTTCGATCATCGTCGAGACGGCGTCGAGCCCCTCGACCAGGGAGCGGAACCGCAACGCGAACGGCATGTAGATGCATGATCCGGCGAATCCCAGCGCGTCGAGCATGGCGTGCGCGTCGCCGGCCTCGGCGGCGGTGGCGTGCACGCCGTCGGCGGGGCCTTCGGTCAGGTGGCGGATCATGCCCACGCGGGCGCCGCCGTCGAGGTGCAGCGCGGCGACCGGGGCGACGATGGAGGCGACGGCGCGCCTGCGTTCGTCGTCGAGCGTCGAGGCCCGGCAGGAGATCTCGAGGGCACCGACCGGACGCGGGCGGCCGCGCAGGGCGATGACGACGGTGGGCTCGCCGGCGCGGAACGGGCCTCCCGCCTCGGCGGCGAGCAGGCCGTCGGCGTCGAAGACGGCCACGGACTCGCCGAACAGCCCGGCGATGACGCCGGCCACGGCGTCGATGCCGTTCACGTGGGACAACCCCTCGCGCAACGCATTGGACATGGTGTCCACCTCATGCTGGAAGCTCATCCGTTCGCGCACGATGGCCGTGTTCACCGACTGGCACAGGTCGACGAACGGCACGCGGGCCTTGAGCCCGACGAGCGTGAGCCCGGTGCGCCGCGCCGCGTCGAGCATGCGCGGCGGCATCGCGGTGACGCCCTCCACAAGCTCGACCACCAGCGCGGCCACGCCCGCATCGACAAGGCTTTTCGCGTATTGCAGGTCGGTCATGGACCGGTCGGGGCGGGTCAGCGCGCTGCCTTCGATGACGAGCATCTCCCCGCCGGACAGGAAGTTCGCCACGTCCTCGCGCTCGTTGGTGAACACCCAGCGCACCGGCCTGCCGAGCCCCGCGCCCTCGACCTCGACATGCGGCAGCGCAAGCCGGAACCGCTCGTCCCGCAGCGCCCCCTCGATCGTCACGACCATACAAACCGTCCATTTCTCGGTAATGTCCCCGCGCCCGCGGCGTAACCTCGCCGCAAAGCGTGGTGCCGACAATAACCGCAGTCGGTTACGCGGGCGCCGCCCGGACGTAACCGCCCCGCAACATGCAATGCAAGGAGAACGACGATGACCACCACACTGTTCACCAACGCGCATATCGCCACCGGCAGGCCCGGCAGCACCGCCGCGGACACCGCGCCGCTGCAGGACATCCTGGTCGAGGACGGCGCGTTCGCCGCCATCGGCCCCGACCTCAAGGCGTCGCTCGCCGCGCAGGGCCGCGACCTGACGGGCGTCGGGACGGTGGATCTGGGCGGCAAGCTGGTCTGCCCGCCGTTCTGCGACACGCACCTGCACCTCGACTACGTGTTCACCGCGCGCAAGCCCGGCGCCGTCAACGAGACCGGCACCCTGTTCGAGGGCATCCAGCGCTGGAGCGAGACCAAGTCCGACCTGACCGTCGACGAGGTCAAGCGCCGCGCCAGGATCGGCATCAGGAAGGAGATGCTCCACGGCGTGCAGTTCATCCGCTCCCACGCCGACGTCACCGACCCGAACCTCACCTCCCTCAAGGCGCTGCTCGAGCTCAAGGAGGAGCTCAAGGACACGGTCACCATCCAGATCGTGAGCTTCCCGCAGGAGGGCATGTACTCGTACGAGGGCCCGAACGGCGAATCCGGCGCCGACCTGGTCGAGGAGGGCCTGCGCATGGGCGCCGACTGCGTGGGCGGCATCCCCCACTTCGAGCAGTGCCGCGAGTTCGGCGAGCGCTCGATGCACACGGTCGTCGAACTCGCCTCCAAGTACGGCAGGCTCGTCGACGTGCACTGCGACGAGACCGACGACCCGAACTCGCGCTACGTCGAGCTGCTCGCCGCGCTCGCCTACCGCGCGGGCATCGGCCCGAAGGTCACCGCCAGCCACACCTGCTCGCTCGGCTCGGCGGACAACGCCTACTTCTTCCACCTGACCAAGCTGCTCAAGGCCGCGCGCCTCAACTTCGCGTGCGCCCCCACCGAGAACCTGTACCTGCAGGGCCGCCAGGACACGTTCCCCAAGCGCCGCGGCATCACCCGCGTCAAGGAGCTCACCGAGGCCGGCGTGAACGTGTCGCTCGGCCAGGATTCCATGCAGGACCCGTGGTACCCGGTGGGCAACGGCAACATGATGCTCATCCTCGACTACGTGCTGCATCTGGCGCAGCTCATGAGCTTCGAGGAGATCGACGACGCGCTGAAGTTCCTCACGGTCAACGGCGCCACGACGCTCGGGATCACCGACTCCTACGGCCTCGAGGCCGGCAAGCCGGCGAACTTCATCGTGCTCGACGCCTCCAGCGTGTTCGACGCGGTGTACGAGCGCTGCTCGGTGCTGCGCTCGGTCAGGGGCGGACGCACGCTGTTCACCCGTCACGAGAGCATCGACACCGACCTCGCCCTGCTGGGCTGAACCGCCCCGCGGACGCACCCCATGCGCCGTCCCGCGGCATGCCGGCCGGACCGTCCGAAAGGCGGAACGGGCAACATACCGTGGAACGGCGTCGCACATCCTGCCTGTTACACTTCCCTACCGTGAACGCAGCAACAACCGAACCGCAGCAAGCACGGGAACACCTCCGCACCGTCGCCGACCTGTTCGTCGAATGCCTGGTCAACGAGGGCGTCGAGACCATGTACGGCATCCCCGGCGAGGAGAACATCCCGCTCATGGAGGCCATCGAACGCGACGGCCGCATCCGATTCATCCTCACCCGCCACGAGCAGGGCGCCGGCTTCATGGCCGCCACCCAGGGCCACCTGACCGGCAAGCCGGGCGTATGCCTGGCGACGCTCGGCCCGGGCGCGCTGAACCTCACCCTGCCGGTCGCGCAGGCGAACGCGAGCACCACGCCGATGGTCGCCATCTGCGCGCAGGGCAACGTGACGCGTCTGTACAAGGAGTCCCACCAGATCGTCGACCTGGTGAGCGTGTTCCGCCCGCTGACCCAATGGACCTCGATGGTGATGGAACCGGCCTCCGTGCCGGAGATGGTGCGCAAGGCCTTCTCGATCGCCCAGCGCAACCGCCCGGGCGCCACCTGCCTGATCCTGCCGGAGGACGTGGCCGAGATGCCGGCACCGGCCGACGCGCGCCCGCTGCCGTTGCCGAACCCGATGAGCTTCGCGCCCACGACGGACACCATCGACCGGGCCGTGAGCATCATCCGCGGCGCCAAGCACCCGATCATCCTCGCCGGCAACGGCGTGGCGCGCGGCCATGCGGAGAACCGCCTGCTCGCCCTGGCCGAGCAGCTCAACGTGCCGGTCGCCACCACGTTCGAAGGCAAGGGCGTCATCTCCGACCGCATCCCGCTGGCGCTCGGCGTGGTCGGCTTCATGCGCCACGACTACGAGAACTTCGCGTTCGACGAGGCGGACCTCATCATCGCCGTGGGCTTCTCGATCCAGCAGTTCGATCCGAAGAAGATCAACCCGAACGACGATAAGACCATCATCCACATCAACACGTTCATCGAGGACACGGACGCGCACTACTCGACCGCCCTGAACATCATGGGCAACATCGACGCGACGCTCGCGGCGCTCATCGACGCGCTGCGGCGCGACCGCGTCACGTTCGGCGTCTCCCATCCGAAGATCCACGAGCTGCTGACGGACGAGTACGAGTCGTACGCGAACGACGACTCGTTCCCGCTCAAGCCCCAGCGCATCGTCGCGGACACGCGCCGCGCGATGGAGGAGGACACGGACATCGCGCTCGTGGACACGGGCGCGTTGAAGATGTGGATGGCCCGCCTCTACCCCACCTACTATTCGAACACGTGCGTCATCGACAATTCGCTGTCCACGATGGCATGGACGCTGCCCGGCGCGGTGGCGGCCTCGCTGGAGCATCCGGGCAGGCCGGTGCTCGCCGTGATGGGCGACGGCTCGTTCATGATGAACGTGCAGGAGATCGAGACCGCGGTGCGCGTGGGCGCGCGCATCGTGATCCTCGTGTGGGTGGACGAGGCGTACGGCCTGATCAAGTGGAAGATGGACCTCCACGACGGCAGCCACGAGTACGTGGACTTCAACAACCCGGACGTGGTGGAGCTGGGCATGAGCTTCGGCGCGAAGGGGCATCTCATCGAATCGGCCGACCAGCTCTACCCCACGCTGCGTGCCGCGCTGCGCTCCGGCTCGGGCATCGACATCATCGCCTGCCCGGTCGACTATTCGGAGAACATGAAGCTCATCGAGAAGCTCGGCGAGGTCGACTTCAGCGGCTGAGCCTCGCCTGCATGCGAATGGGACGGTTCCGGCCCACGGGGCACAGGGCCGGAACGTGAAAAACGGGCGGGCCGTGACGGGAGGAAAGAGGAATTCCCGTCACGGCCCGCCCGCGTCGTATCGCGCCGGGGCGGCGCCGTCACTCGCTGGCGACGAGGCTGGTGCGCGGCGTCAGATGGTCGGTGAAGAAGCCGATCATCGAGTCGACCGCGTCGCGGCTCTCCTCGAGCCAGGGCATGCCGACGATGAAGTTGTGCGGCAGGCATTCGCGCGAGCCGGCGCGGTAGTCGAGCACCTGGTGGTCGACGCCGAGGTCGCGCAGCCGCGCGCCCAGCTCCAGGCTGGTGGCCTCGAGGAAGTCGTCGGTGCTGGTCGCCACCCAGGTGGGCGGCATGCCGGCGGCGCGCAGCACATCGTCGAGCCGTTCGAACCCGCTGCCGCGCACCGTGTCCGCGTACTTCGCGAAGAACGGCGCCAGTTCCTCGACGAGCCCGCCGGCGTCGCGGGCGTCCGGGTCGAACAGCCGGTCGAGGTCGAGCATCGTGGACTTGAAGCCCAGCGCGAGGACGCCGAGCCTCGCCGGATGCACGTCGATCAGGTCGGCGTAGTCCTTGTTGTTCATCGCGGCCAACAGGTGCAGGCCCTGCACGGCTCCCGCGGAATCGGCGGTGATGAACGCCTGGTCGGCGTCGAGGAGGTAGCGGCCGCCTTCCTCGCGGATCCACCGCGTCACCTCGGCGAGTTCGCGCAGCTGGGCGAGGAAGTCCACGGCCGGGTAGAGCGAGTAGCTCACGCTGGCCACCGCGTACCCGTGTTGCGCCAATGCGATGGCGTGGGCACGGTTGATCTCCTTGAACCCGTAGAAGAAGGCGCCGCCGTGGATCTCGAGGATCACGGGGATCGGCGCGCCGCCGCGCACCACGGCGTCGCGGGGCAGCAGCACGTCGAGCAGATGCTCGCGCCCCGCGCCCTTGGCGGACGGGCCGTCGTCCATGTACGGGATGTCCCGGTAGAGGACCACGTCGTCGGGGATGTCGCGTTTGAACGCGTAACGCGGCAAGTCGTTGTGGGCGAAGTTCGTCCGGTGCCGCAGCACCTGCGCGGCGATGGCCGGGTCAGCCCCGTCCAGGTCCTCGTCGAAGTAGGTCCATTCCCGCGCGATGCGCTTCTGCGCCTCGGTGAGGCCGTCGTTCCTGTCGAACATGAGCGCGTCGGCGCCCTGCAGGTCGGTTCCTTGCGTATCCGGCAGCATCAGATGTCCGCCTTCATGTCCTCGAGTTCGACGCCGTTGGTCTCGGGCAGCTTCTTGGCGATGAACCAGTAGCCGAGCACGGCCATCACGGCGTACAGGGCGAACGTCCAGGTCAGGCCGAGGCTGTCGCGCAGCGGCGGGAACGTGGTGGAGACGAGGAAGTTGCCCACCCAGTTGGCCGCGGTGGCGAGCGCCACGCTGACGGCGCGGATGCGGTTGGGGAAGATCTCGCCGATGACGACCCACATCGCCACGCCCCAGGTGGCGCAGTAGGTGAGGAAGAAGCCGTAGGCGCCGATGATCATGATGACGGCCCATGCGCCCGGCAGGTTGATACCGCCGTCGGCGGTCATCGTGGACTGGCTGAAGCACACGGCGACCACGACGAGCAGGGCTGCCATGATGAGCGAGCCGACCTTGAGCATGGCGCGGCGTCCCACCTTGTCGATGATGAGCATGCCGAGCACGGTGACGGCGGTGGCGAGCAGGGCGCGCACGACGGCGATGGTCATGGACGCGGACTCGCTGAAGCCGACGGCCTTCCACAGGCTGGAATCGTAGAACATGATGACGTTCGCGCCGGAGACCTGCTGGAACAGGGCCACGCCGATGCCGACCCAGACCACGCCCTTGAGGCCGAACACGTCGCCCTTGAGGTCGCTGACCTTGGGCTGGGTCTCGCCCTGCAGGGTGGAGGCGATCTGGTCGATGGTGCGCCCGGGGTGCGCGTCGGCCACGACCTCGGCGAGCACCTTGGACGCCTCGTCACGGCGTCCCTTCATCACCAGGTAGCGCGGGGATTCGGGCAGGGCGAACGTGAGCGCGAGCATGACGGCGCCGGGCACGGCGGTGGTCATCAGCATCCAGCGCCAGGTCTCGAGGCCGCCCCAGAAGACGGTGGCGGCGCTGCCGGAGCCGAGCAGGTAGGAGTCGTTGACGACCAGCGAGGCGACGATGCCCAGTGCGATGGCCATCTGCTGGAAGCCGGTGAGGAACCCTCGTCTGGACGACGGCGAGATCTCCGAAATGTACGCCGGGCCGATGGCGGAGGTGAAGCCCACGCCGAGGCCGCCGACGATGCGGAAGATCACGAACAGGGCGATGTTGTCGGCCAGACCGGTGAACAGCGCGCTGAGCACGAACAGCACGGCGGCGATCTGCATGACGCGCACGCGGCCGATGCGGTCGGCTCCGTGCGCGGTCCGGCCGGGAATACGACGAGGGGCGGCCCCGTATGGGGGCCGCCCCTCGATCATGGTCCGGTCGGGCGGAGTGGAGATCACTCCTGCGCGGAATCGCCCGTCGCCGGGGTCTCGCCGGGTTCGGGCGCGCCGGCGGAGGCGCCGACGAGTTCGCCCTGCGCCTTGTCCTCGCCGCCTTCCGTGTCCGTCTTCGGCTCCTCGAAGTCCTCGCCCTTGAACGTGAACTCGCCGAGGATGCCTTCGCCCTCCGCGTCGACGACCACGCGCTGGCCGTCCTTGAGCTCGCCCATGAGGATCTTCTCGGAGATGGCGTCCTCGATGTCGCGCTGGATCACGCGGCGCAGCGGACGCGCGCCGAGCAGCGGGTCGAAGCCCTTCTGCGCGAGCAGGTCCTTGGCGGCCGGCGTGAGTTCGAGCGACATGTGGCGGTCGAACAGGCGGTCGTTGAGCTGCTTGACGTCGAGGTCGACGATCTGGCGTACCTGCGGCTCGGTGAGCTGGCGGAACACGATGATGTCGTCCAGACGGTTGAGGAACTCGGGACGGAACTGCTGCTTGAGCTCCGAGCTGACCTGGTCCTTCATGCGCTGGTAGCTGGACTCGGTGTTCGCGCCCAGGTTGAAGCCGGTGTTGGCCGCCTTCGCGATGTCGCGCGTGCCCAGGTTGGTGGTCAGGATGATGATGGTGTTCTTGAAGTCCACCTTACGGCCCTGGCCGTCGGTGAGGTGGCCGTCGTCAAGCACCTGCAGCAGCGTGTTGAAGATGTCCGGATGGGCCTTCTCGATCTCGTCGAACAGCACGACGGAGAACGGCTTGCGGCGCACCTTCTCGGTGAGCTCGCCGCCCTCCTCGTAGCCGACGTATCCCGGGGGCGCGCCGAACAGGCGCGAGGCCGCGTACTTCTCGGAGAACTCGGACATGTCGACGCGGATGAGCGCGTCCTCGTCGTCGAACAGGAACTCGGCGAGCGTCTTGGCCAGCTCGGTCTTGCCCACGCCGGTCGGACCGGCGAAGATGAACGAGCCCGCGGGGCGCTTCGGGTCCTTGAGGCCCACGCGCGTGCGGCGGATGGAGCGCGACAGCGCGGAGACGGCCTCGTCCTGGCCGATGATGCGCTTGTGCAGCTCCTTCTCCATGTTGAGGAGCTTCTTGGACTCGGCCTGGGTGAGCTTGAACACGGGGATGCCGGTGGTGGAGGAGATGACCTCGGCGATCACGTCCTCGTCCACGACCATCTTCACGTCGGACTCGCCCTCGTGCCAGGCCTTCTGCTTCTCCTTGAGCTCGGCCTGCATCTTCTCGAGGTCGTCCCTCAGGGAGGCGGCCTTCTCGAAGTCCTGGTCCTTGACGGCCTGCTCCTTCTCGGCGGAGAGCTTGGCGACCTTCTGGTCGAGCTCCTTCAACTCCGGCGGGGTGGTCAGGCGCTTGATGCGCAGGCGAGCGCCGGCCTCGTCGATCAGGTCGATGGCCTTGTCGGGCAGGTTGCGGTCCTGGATGTAGCGGGCGGACAGCTCGGCCGCGGACTGCAGGGCGCCGTCGGTGATGGTCACCTTGTGGTGGTTCTCGTAGCGCGAGCGCAGACCCTTGAGGATCTCGATGGTCTCGGCGATCGTCGGCTCGTGCACCTGGATCGGCTGGAAGCGGCGTTCGAGCGCCGCGTCCTTCTCGATGTACTTGCGGTACTCGTCGGTGGTGGTCGCGCCGATGGTCTGCAGTTCGCCGCGCGCGAGCATCGGCTTGAGCATGTCGGACGCGCCGAGCGCGCCGTCGGCCGAGCCGGCGCCGACGATCGTGTGGATCTCGTCGATGAACAGCACGATGTCGCCGCGGGTCTTGATCTCCTTGAGGACCTTCTTGAGGCGTTCCTCGAAATCGCCGCGGTAGCGGGAGCCGGCCACCATGGAGCCGAGGTCCAGCGAGTAGACCTGCTTGCCCTTGAGGGTCTCCGGCACGTCGCCCTCCTGGATCTTCTGCGCCAGGCCCTCGACGACGGCGGTCTTGCCCACGCCGGGCTCGCCGATCAGCACCGGGTTGTTCTTGGTGCGACGGGAGAGCACGACCATGACGCGCTCGATCTCCTTCGAGCGGCCGATGACCGGGTCGAGCTTGCCCTCGGCGGCCTCGGCCGTGAGGTTGCGACCGAACTGGTCGAGGATGGCGGAGCCGGACTTGGCGGACTTGTCGGCCACGCCGCCGGCGTTCGCCAGATCGCCCTTGCCGTCGCCGGAGCCGGAGTTGCCGCGGATCATGTCGATGGTGGCGGAGCGCAGCTCGCCCAGGTCGACGTCCATCTTGATGAGCACCTGGGTGCCGACGCCCTCGCCCTCGCGGATGAGGCCCAGCAGGATGTGCTCGGTGCCGATGTAGCTGTGGCCGAGCTGCAGCGCCTCGCGCAGGCTCAGTTCGAGCACCTGCTTGGCGTGCGTGGTGAAGGGTATGTGGCCGTTGGACGTCGCGTTGCCCTTGCCGATCATCTCCTCGACCTGCTTGCGGGTGGCGTCCAGTTCCACGCCCTTGGCGGCGAGCGCCTTGGCGGCCACGCCCTCACCCTCGCGGATCAGTCCGAGCAGAAGATGTTCGGTGCCGATGTAGTTGTGCTGGAGGGAGCGCGCCTCCTCCTGCGCCAACACGATCACGCGCCGCGCACGGTCTGTGAACCGTTCGAACATTATTGTCCTTCCTTGATTGACACTGCCCGCCAGTCTAGCGATTCGCGGTGACGTTTGGGCGGTTTCGTCCCGTTATTCCGCTCAGGACGTATGCATGGCGATATGCTGGTGCCAGGTGGATGTTCTCGAAGACCAAGGGAGGTTCATGATGAACGTACGGCAGGCCGATGCCGACATCGTCGTCGGCGTGGACGGTTCCGATGAGTCGTTCGCCGCGCTCAAGTGGGCGATGGGCGAGGCCGCACTGACCGGGCAGCGCGTCGACGCGGTGTTCGGCTGGACGCATTCGTGGGACATGGGTCCCGAACCGGACGGCGAGGAGGCGTGGGCCAAGGTGCGCCACGACATCGCCGTCCAGCTGCGCGAATGGGTGGACGAGGCCTCGCGCGGGGTCGATTTCGACCCTGAACGGCTCAAGCTCACTTCGGTGAAGGCCTCGGGCACGGCCGCGCTGCTGCAGATCGGCAGGAACGCCCAGCAGATCGTGGTGGGGCGGCGTTCGCTGGGCCGCGTGGCGCGCTGGTTCATGGGGTCGCTGTCCGCCTCGCTCGCCGAGGAGGCGCAGGTGCCGGTCACCGTGGTGCGCGTGGCCGGCGGCGAGGACGAGTCGGTGACCGACGACATCGCCAACGCGCTCACGCCGGTCAAGGAGACCGTGCACTACGTGCCGAGCGAGGGCGTGGTCGAGGAGTCCCGCCGGCCGGTCGTGGTGGGCGTGGACGGTTCCGAGACGTCGCGCCATGCGCTCGGGTTCGCGATCCGCGAGGCGCGGCTGCATGACGCCCCGTTGCACGTGCTGTTCTGCTGGCAGTTGAAGGACCTGGGCGTGGTGCCGGGGTACGAGCGCGCGGTCGCGCCGATCGAGGTGGGCCAGCGCCGCGCCGAGGAGCTGCTGGCCGGCCTGCTGGCGGACACGCCGGTCCCCGAAGGCCTCGAGGTGCGGTCGCATGCCTTCCACATCACCGCGTCGAAGGGTCTGGTGGCCGCCTCGCGCTACGCGAGCCATCTGGTGGTCGGCTCGCGCGGGCTGAGCGGTCTGGACGCGCATTTCCTCGGTTCGGTGTCGCGCCAGATCGTGAACTTCGCCGAATGCACGACCACCGTGGTCCACTGAACCGATAGGAACGAAGCGTTGCGCCGCGGCGTCCCGGCCGTTCCTCCATGGCGGCCGGGGCTCCGGGCCGCGCGCTCGACGTGATGGACGTGTGTGGGGTCCCGCGAAACCTGCGTTTCGCGGGACCCCACACGTGTCTTCGACGGACTGTTCCCGGGCGCCGTTACTCGGCGGCCTCCCCGGCGTCGTCGGTATCCGCCGTCGTCGGGACCTCGTCCTGTCCGGTTTCTCCCGACGGCTCGTCGGTCCCGGATTCGGCGGGCTCGACGGACTCCGCCGTCGCCTCGGGCCCGTCCGCGATCGTGTCCTCCGACACGGCCTCGCCGTCGGAGGCCGTGTCGTCCTCTTCGGGCGGGGCGAGGTCGACCACGGCCTCGAGCTCGGGCCCGTCGCCCGGATCGACCGTGTTCTCCTCCACGTCCACGGAGTCGGCGTCGATTTCGGTGTTCTCCTCGATGTCCTCCTCGGTGGCGGTGTCGTCGTCGAGGTCCTCACGGTCCTCGCGCGGCTGCTGCGCGATGATGTCGATGTGCAGGTCGTCGAACGCCGGCTTGGACTGCACCCACAGCCTGCTCGGCTCCGGCGGTTCGATCTCGGAATGCTCGCCGCAGCCATGATCGACGGAGACGACGCGGCCGTCGTCCGGGCTCCACTTGTTCGCGCACACGCCGAACAGCAGGTTGAGTTCGCCCTTGAGCGGCACGAAGAAGCCGCACGTCGAGCACAGGTGGCCCGACGCGGTCTTCGTGGACATGGCCTTCGGGCCGCGTGGGCCCTCGTACCAGCGTTTCGCGGTCTGCGCCCGCCCCAGCGGGGAGAGCACGTGCCTGCGGGACAGGTCGAATTCCTCGACGGCCTCGTCCACGTCCTCGGGGGAGTCCTTCGCCTCGGCGTCCGCGGCGGCGTCGGCCTGCACGCTTTCGCCGTCCGACGCGGCGTCCTCCGTGTCGGCTCGGGCATCGGCCTCGCCGGTCCCGTCGGCCCCATCGGGCGCCCCGGCGTCGCCGACGTCCGCGGCGGCCGTCGCATCCCCCGCGGTCCTCGCGGCGTCGCTTTCGTCCCCGGCCGGCACGGTCCTGCGGAACCCGTCCTCGAGACGGGGGTCGTCGGGGTCGGTGCCGATCGAATCGGTGGGGGCGAGATCCGTGGGCTCCAGACGGTCCTTCCACGGAATCCACGCCGGCGGCATCAGCGCGTCGTCGGTGGGGATCAGCGACGACTCGTTCACCGTCCACGTGCCGACCTCGGCGTCATGGTAGAGCGTCACCGACCACTGCCATCCCTCGTAGCCGCGGATATGGGCGGCGAGACGGAAATCGGCGACGCCGTCGCCCAGGTCGATGACGTCGACGACGTCGCCGACCTGCTCGGGCTCCTCGGCCACCTCCATGGCGACGGCGCGGGCCAGATCGCGCGGGTCGGGTTCGGTCGCGGCGCCCTGGTCGCCGGGCACGTTGGATTCGATGGTATCGGTCATGGGACGGTCTCAGTCCTCCACGTCGAAGTTGTCCGCCACGGCGCGCAGCAGCGTGGCGAGTTTGCGGCTTTCGGCGGCGGACGGGTAGCGGTGGCGGCGCAGGGTGTTGCCCGCGGCGTCCAGCATCTTGATGAGGTCCTCGCAGATGGCCGCCATGTCGTCCGGCTTGGGACGGGTGGCCTTGACCAGCGACGGGGCGGACGCGATCAGCGTCACGTCCATCGCCTGCGGGCCCCTGCGGCCCTCCACTACGGAATACTCGACCTTCGCGCCCTTGCGCAGCGTGGTGGCGCCGGTGGGCAACGCGGCCGCGGGCAGGAACACGTCCCTGCCCTCCTCACTGGTGATGAAGCCATAACCCTTGGCGGCATCGAACCAACGAACTCGACCGGTGGGCATCGTACACTCTCGCTTTCCTACTGTCACAATCCTTAAGCCGAATCATTCTACCGCACTCCCCCGCCGACGCCCTCGGCGTAACGGGGCGGCGGCGGGAAGGCGCCGCGGCGCGACGGCCGTTCAGCGGGAGAACCAGGAGGTGCGGTGCCCCTTCTCCCGGCCCTTGCCCTTGTCCCTCGACCTGGCGTCGCCGGGCGCGGCGTCGGAGGCGGCCGGCGCGCCCGCGGCCGGCGCGACGGGGCCGATGGGCAGCACGATGGTGAACGTGAGGCCGCCGCCTTCGGTCGGCGTGGCGCAGATGAGGCCCTTGTGCGCCTTGACCACGGACTGTGCGATGGCGAGCCCCAGACCGGTGCCGCCCTTTTCGCGGGCGCGGGAGGGGTCGGCCGTGTAGAAGCGTTCGAAGATCTGGGCGCGGGATTCCTCCGGCACGCCCGGGCCGTGGTCCTCGAAGCGTAGCACGGCGTAGTTGGTCCCGGTGTTCATGGACCGTCCCACCTCGGCCGCCTCGAGGAAGTGGCGCATCGATTCGTCGCCGGAGGGCATCCGGGAGAGGCTTTCCGGCGTGATCGACGCCGGCATGACGCCGAGCCCCACGCGTGCGGGCGAATCGGCCGGCGTGTAGCGGTGGATGTTGCCGACGATGTTGGTCACCACCTGGCGCAGGCGCGAGGCGTCGCCGGTGAGGGACACGGACGCCATGTCGCCGGGTTCGATGGCGATGGACGCGGGATGGTCGAGGTCGGTGGCGGGCGTGAACGCGACGGTGCCGCGCGTCACCTCGCGTTCGGGGTCGAGCGCGTGCAGGTCGTCGAGCGCGTCGGCGACCACGGTGGTGAGCGAGACTGTCTGCGTCATGTCGATGCCGCGCCCCTCGTCGAGGCGGGCGAGCGAGAGCAGGTCCTCGACCAGCACGGTCATGCGCTGGCTGGATTTCTCGATGTGCGAGATCGATTCGTCGGCGCGTTCGAGCGCGCCGGGCATGCCGCGTTGCATCGTGTACAGCTCCGCGTACCCGTGGATGGCGGCGAGGGGCGTGCGCAGCTCATGGCTGGCGTCGGAGACGAAGCGTTTCATCTTCGCCGTGGTCCGCTCCTGTTCGTGGAAGCTGGTCTCGATGCGCGCGAGCATGGTGTTCAGGGACGCGGACAGCGATCCCACCTCGGTGTTCTCCGGCGCCCACGGCACGCGCTGGCTCAGGTCGCCGGCCGCGATCTTGGCCGCCGTCTTCTCGATGCGTTTGAGCAGGTCGAGCGTGCGCTGGATGACGAGCGCGGCCAGCGAACCGCCGAGCAGCACGATGGCGAGGCCCACGGTCAGGCAGTACTTGGTCAGCGTGTTGATGAGGTCGATCTGGTCGGCCAGCGACAGACCGATGAACACGACGCCCTTGTAGTTGTCGTTGTCGTCGTACCACTGGTAGGCGGCCACGCGCCACGGCGAGTTCGCCGCCTGGATGACCTTGCGTCCGGGCGTGACGATGGAGGCGACCGGCGCCCCGGAGGAGGCCCCGCCCGAAGAGGCCGAACCGGAGCCGGCGCCCATGCGGGAGGTGGTGGTGACCACGGCGTTCGTGGTGAACGGCTTGCCGATCATGTCGGCGGTGATCTGGCTGTTGGTGGGCAGCTGCGGGGTGGAGACGACGTTGCCCTCGAGGATCGGGTACAGCGGGGTCTCGATCTTGTCGGTCAGCTTGCCGTTCTCGACGTACCTGATCTGCAGGAAGTACGAGTTCAGGCCGTTGTTGCTGCTTTTGTCGCGCAGCAGGTCGATGTTGCGGAAGACGAGGTCCTTCTGCGAGTTGAGCTGGGTGTCGGTCTTGTCGAGCAGGTAGCTGTCGGCGAGCTGGCGGATGGATGCGGAGATGCCGACGAGGCCGACGATGAGCACGACGAGCGTGACGGCGACAAGCTTGGCGCTCAGGGAGACGCGGTCGAGACGGTCGAGGAAGAACCCGCCGAACCGGCGTCGCGACCCCTTGGCCTCCGGCCCGCCGGCCTTGCCGTTCGGCGCGCCGGAGGCCGGGGCCTTGGCGGCGACGGCCGCCTGGGCCGGCTGCATGCCCTGCGGGTGGACGATCATGACTTCGGTTCGCGGATCATGTAGCCGATGCCGCGCTTGGTCTCGATGAGCGGGGTGACCTTGTGCTTCTCGCCGTCCTCGCCCACGACCTCGACGCCGTCGACCTTCTTACGCAGGTAGGAGATGTAGCTTTCGACGATGGCCGCGTCGCCGCCCCAGTCGTACTGCCACACGTGGTCGAGGATCTGCGCCTTGGACAGCACGCGCCCGGCGTTGTCCATGAGGTAGCGCAGCAGCTTGTATTCGGTGGGGCTCAGGTCCACGGTCCGCCCGGCGCGGGTCACGTCGTGCGAGTCCTCGTTGATCTCCAGGTCGGCGACGCGGATGATCGGGTCGTCCTCCACCTGTTCGCGCGTGCGGCGCAGGATGGCGCGGATGCGGGCGACGACCTCCTCCAGGCTGAACGGCTTGGTGACGTAGTCGTCGCCGCCGACGGTCAGCCCCATCACCTTGTCCTGCGTGTCGTCGCGGGCGGTGAGGAACAGCACGGGGGCGTCGATGCCTTCCTGGCGGATGCGGCGGGTGACGGTGAAACCGTCGATGTCCGGCAGCATCACATCCAGCACGATGAGATCGGGCTGGACCTTCTCGATGACCTCGATGGCCTCGGAGCCGGATGCGGCGGTGTTCACCTCGAAACCGGCGAAATGGAGGGACGCGACCAGCAGTTCGCGGATGGACGGTTCGTCGTCGACGACGACGATCGATGCTTCAATGGGCTTGCTCATGGCTCCCAGCTTGAACCGTCACTCTGAGGGTTTCCTGAAAGCGTTCTGGATATTCCTTGCCGCCTGTCCGTCCCGCCGACCGGCCGCAACGGGCGGGCGCGGGCCGGAGGCGGGACGACGGCGGGATGGCATCCTACCGGCGGAACGGCCCGCGTCTGCGCTTGCGCGCCTCGCGCAGTTCGCGGCGGGTCATCGGGCGCCCGCCCTCCGACGTGGCGTCCTCCCCGGGCGCGTCCGATCCGTCGGCGGAGCCGGAGGGGCCCTCCACGACGGAGTCCTTGACGTCCTTGACATCCTTGGCGTCCCCGGCGACCTCGCGACGCCGGCGGACGATCACGGTGACGACGATGACGACCACGAGCACCGCGAGCACGCCGCCCATGACGATCACGCCGATGCGAATGGAACCGGAGGTGGTGGAGGTCTGCTTCTGCTGTTCGATCTCCTCCATCATCGCGATGGCGGCGCCGGACCAGTCCTGTTCGCCCTGCTTGGTCAGGGGCTGCATGGCGGCGTCGCTCAGCGCGTCGACGGTCTTCTGGTCGCGCAGCCACTCGTCGGAGTTCCTGGAGACGCATACGGCGAGGCTGCCGTCCCCGGAGGCCACGGCGAGCAGCACGGTGTTGGGCGCCGGATCGGTGGATTCCAGCGCGGCGCACACCAGGTCGCTCGTCTTCTTCTTGGTCTGGAAGCTGTCCACATACATCAGACGCACATGCACGCCGGTCTTCTCCTCGGTCTTTTTGATCCGGTCGGTGACGGCGGACACGTTCGAGCCGAGCAGGTTCTGCGTGTCGGTGATGCTGTCGGTGAGCGTCGCCGAGTCCGCGGCCATGGCCCCGGGAGTTATCCACAAGGCGCACGCCAGCGCCAGAACCGCGCAGACAAGCCATTTCACGCCCCGCGACACGCCGTTGGAGGGAGCTCCGACCACATCACCCGTTGTTCCTGAGATATTCCGTGCAAACGTCATAGACTCCACCTTAGCGACCGGCTGCACCAAGCGCCGGACGCGCGGTGCACCGCAATACGATCCATCGGTCGACGAAGACAAGGAGATGACGATCATGGCACAATACCAGGTCGATTCCGAACAGATCCGATCCTCGAGCGCCGCGGTGCAGGCGTCGGTCGGGCAGATACGCCAGGCCGTGGCCGGCATGTACGCCAACCTCGACGCCCTGCAAGGCGTGTGGCGGGGAGCGGCGGCAAGCCGGTTCGCGTCGCTCGCGACGCAATGGCGCGCGTCCCAGCAGCAGATGGAGACGGCGTTGGAGGCGATGCAGCAGGCGCTCACGCAGGCGTCGACGCTGTACTCCGACGCCGAATCGTCCGCGGCGCGGCTGTTCGCCGGGTGACGCCGCACGTCGCGGCAACGCGAAAAGGGCTCCCGTCCGCGGTGACGGACGGGAGCCCTTCGGTCGACACGGGTCATGCGACCCGGGTCATCGGACCATGGCGCTCGATCAGTAGCCCATGTCGGCGCCGGCGGCCGGGGCGGCGGCCTTCGGCTCCGGCTTGTTGGCGACGACGGCCTCGGTGGTCAGGAACAGGCCGGCGATGGAGGCGGCGTTCTGCAGGGCGGAACGGGTCACCTTCACCGGGTCGGTCACACCGGCGGCCAGCAGGTCCTCGTAGGTGTCGGTGGCGGCGTTGAAGCCCTCGCCGTCCGGCAGGGAGCGGACCTTGCTGATCACGACGTCGCCGGAGACGCCGGCGTTCTCGGCGATCTGCTTGATCGGGGCCTCGATGGCGCGGAACACGATGGCGGCGCCGGTGGCCTCCTCGCCGGTCAGCGAGGTGACGGCCTCATCGGACTCGGCCTTCTTGGCGGCCTGGACGAGGGCCACGCCGCCGCCGGGCAGCAGGCCCTCCTCGATGGCGGCCTTCGCGTTGCGCACGGCGTCCTCGATGCGGTGCTTGCGCTCCTTGGCCTCGACCTCGGTGGCCGCGCCGACCTTGATGACGGCGACGCCGCCGGCCAGCTTGGCGAGACGCTCCTGCAGCTTCTCGCGGTCGTAGTCGGAGTCGGTGTTCTCGATCTCGGCGCGGATCTGGGCCACGCGGGCGTCGATGTCCTCCTTGGAGCCGGCGCCCTGCACGATGGTGGTCTCGTCCTTGGAGACGATGACCTTCTTGGCGTGGCCGAGCACGGACACGTCGACGGAGTCGAGCTTGAGGCCGAGCTCGTCGGAGACGACCTGGGCGCCGGTGAGGATGGCCATGTCCTGGAGCATGGCCTTGCGGCGGTCGCCGAAGCCCGGGGCCTTGACGGCGCAGGACTTGAAGGTGCCGCGGATGTTGTTGAGGATGAGGGTCGGCAGCGCCTCGCCGTCGACGTCCTCGGCGATGATCAGCAGCGGCTTGCCGGTCTTCATGACCAGCTCGGCCACGTGGACGACGTCCTGCTGGCTGGACACCTTGCCGGAGGTCAGCAGGATGTACGGATCCTCGAGCACGGCGGTCTGGTCGTCGGCGTTGGTGACGAAGTACGGGGCGATGTAGCCCTTGTCGAAGCGCATGCCCTCGGTGAACTCGAGGTCCAGGCCGAAGCGGTTGTTGTCCTCGACGGTGACGACGCCGTCCTGGCCGACCTTGTCGAGGGCCTCGGCGATCTTCTCGCCGACTTCCGGATCGGCGGCGGAGATGGTCGCGGTCGCGGCGATCTGGTCCTTGGTCTCGACGTCCTTGGCGGCGGCGATGAGCTCCTTGACGATGGCGTCGGAGGCCTTCTCGATGCCGCGGCGCAGCGCGATCGGGTTGGAACCGGCGACCACGTTCTTCAGGCCCTCGTGCACGAGGGACTGGGCCAACACGGTGGCGGTGGTGGTGCCGTCGCCGGCGACGTCGTCGGTCTTCTTGGCGACTTCCTTGACCAGCTCGGCGCCGATGCGCTCGTACGGATCCTCGAGGTCGATCTCCTTGGCGATGGAGACGCCGTCGTTGGTGATCGTCGGGGCGCCGTAGGACTTGTCGAGCACGACGTTGCGGCCCTTCGGGCCGAGGGTGACCTTGACGGTGTTGGCGAGCTTGTCGAGGCCCTCCAGCATGCCCTGACGGGCTTCCTCATCATAAGCGATGATCTTTGCCATGGTTGTCTGTTCCTCCAAATGGCTTGGGTACCGGTTCTCACCCGCATGGCCGTCCGCGACGACCGGCCGTCAGCCGCCGGTTATCACTCTCGACCTCCGAGTGCTAACTGCGACATTAGCACTCCGCCCGTCCGAGTGCCAACATCGTCGTCGGCGATTGCGCTTTGGGCATGAATCCGGGCATGAAAAAAGCCCCGTCATACCGACCGGGGCAACCTGAGGGGTCCGAATCCTCAACCTCACGAACCAGGGGATTTCAGTGTGGGCAAAATCACAGGGTCATAGTTTGACCACCTTGGTGGCCTGCATGCCCTTCGGCCCTTTCTCGGCCTCGTACTCGACCTTGTCGCCTTCGTCGAGGGTTTTGAACCCCTCCCCTTGGATCACCGAATAATGGACGAACACGTCGTCACCGCCACCGTCCGGTGTGATGAAGCCGTACCCCTTGCCGTTGCTGAAAAATTTGACGGTTCCTTGCGCCATGTTGCACTTCCCTTAGCTGTGTGAGCTGTAATCTCTCCCGACACGGAGGGAATAAAGAACTACAACACCGCGCTCCCCCCGCCTCGCGACTAAAGGGCCAGTATAGACGCGACCCCTGTCAACAACAAGTCAATCACCGGCTCCGAGGGGGATGCGCCCGAATGACGGAACGGCCCGCGGGCATCGGCGCCGCGGGCCGCGAGGCTCAGCTCATCAGGACCACGACGACCGTGGCGCCCAGGCCGGAGGCCTGCTGGACGTTGGAGATGCCGAGGGTGTTCGCCACGTCCTCGGCGGTGGCCTTGTCGGAGTCGTTCTCGTACCACACCACGGTGGCGCCCGGCAGGGTGCCCGTGGGGTTGGAGGCCACCACGTCGGTGTACCCGGCGGAGGCGAGCACGCCCTGCTTGGTGGCGGCATACCCCGAGATGCCGGTGCCGTTGATGACGCGCACGGATGCCGCCTTGTCCGGCTGCGCGGCCTGTTCGGCCTGCGCCTGCTGCTCGGCCTGGGCCTGCTGCTGCGCCGCCTGCTCCTCGGCGGCCTTCTTCGCCGCGGCCTCCTGCTCGGCCTTCTTCTTCGCGGCGGCGGCCTTCTTCGCCGCCGCGGCCTTCTTGGCGGCGTCGGACGAGGCGGACGAAGACGAGGACGAGGCGGACGATGAAGACGAAGACGACGACCAGGGCATGGAGATCTTGCCGATCTCGCCGGAGAAGACGCCCCAGGCGCCGACGCCGCACAGCGCGGCCACGATCACGACCGCCACGAACGGCATGAACCTCGCGAAGGCCGACCGGGAGCCGCGGTGCACCCCCGCGGGCCCCTTGGGCGGATTGTCGAACACATCCGGCTCGTAGGCCCCGGACCCGTCCTTCTCGCTCTTCGCCATGCTGACCTCCATTCGCGTCGAACTACCCACCGAGTGTAACGGCAGCGCCTCCCCGCCGGCGATCCCGCCACGCGGCATGCACCGGATATGCACGATTCTAGGACGACGCAAGTAAAGTGATGCGCATGAGTGGAATCAAACCGTTGAGCGAACTGGTCGAACCCGGCTGGGCGTCGGCGCTGGCCGACGTCGAGCCGGTGGTGCACCGCATGGGCGACTTCCTGCGCGAGGAGCACCGCGCCGGGCGCCGGTGGCTTCCGGCGAGCCGCAACATCCTGCGCGCGTTCACCGTCCCCTTCGACTCGGTCAAGGTGCTCATCGTGGGCCAGGACCCCTACCCCACCCCGGGCCACCCGGTGGGGCTGAGCTTCTGCGTGGCGCCGGACGTGCGCCCGCTGCCCAAGAGCCTGGTCAATATATATAAGGAACTCGTCGAGGACACGGGCGCCCCCATGCCCTCCAACGGCGACCTGACGCCATGGACCGAACGCGGCGTGCTGCTGCTCAACAGGTGCCTGACCGTCCAGGTGGGGCGTCCGAACTCGCACCACGGCAAGGGTTGGGAGGAGGTCACCGACGCCGCCATCCGGGCCCTGAACGCTCGCGTCGACCCCGCCACCGGCAAGCCGAAGCCGCTGGTGGCCATCCTGTGGGGCCGCAACGCGCAGAGCCTCGAGCCGCTGCTCACCAACGCGGTCATCATCAAATCCCCGCATCCGAGCCCGTTGTCCGCCTCCCGCGGGTTCTTCGGCTCGCATCCGTTCTCCCGGGCCAACCAGGCGCTCGTCGCCATGGGCGCCGAACCGGTCGACTGGCGCCTGCCCTGAGAGACGGTCACCGCACGTGGTTACAGTGGAACGCATGGCAATTTTCCCTCCGAAACCACAGATGCCCCCTCAGCCCGCCACGATGCGGGTCCCCGTGGCGGCCAGCGCGCTGGCCGCGGATGACGTCAAGCGGGCCGCGGCGCTGGCCGACCGCATCCGCGCCCGCTTCGCGCAGACGCTCGTCGGACAGGACAACCTGCGCGAATCGCTGATCCTCACGCTGGTGGCCGGCGGCCACATCCTCATCGAATCCGTGCCCGGCCTGGCCAAGACCACGGCGGCCCAGACGCTCGCCACCTCCGTGTCCGGCACGTTCAAGCGCGTCCAGTGCACGCCGGACCTCATGCCGTCCGACCTGGTGGGCACGCAGGTCTTCGATTTCGCCTCGCAGCGGTTCACCACGCAGATCGGCCCGATCCACGCCAACTTCGTGCTGCTCGACGAGATCAACCGTTCGAACGCGAAGACCCAGTCCGCGATGCTCGAGGCGATGGCCGAGGGCGCCACCACGATCGGCGGCGAGCGCATCGCGCTGCCGAAGCCGTTCATGGTGATCGCCACGCAGAACCCCATCGAGGAGGAGGGCACGTTCTCGCTGCCCGAGGCCCAGATGGACCGCTTCATGATGAAGGCCGTGATGACCTATCCGACCGCCGACGAGGAACGCCGCATGCTGGCGCTGCTCACGCGCCGCGGCTCGGACGTGTTCGACCCGGCGCAGCTGTCCGCCGACCAGGTCTCCATCCGCGACGTGGAGTTCCTGCGCGCCGCGGCGCGCCGCGTGCACGTCTCGGACGCGATCATGCAGTACGCCGTCGATCTGGCGGCGAC
This sequence comes from Bifidobacterium platyrrhinorum, assembly GCF_010667645.1. Lineage (GTDB taxonomy): Bacteria > Actinomycetota > Actinomycetes > Actinomycetales > Bifidobacteriaceae > Bifidobacterium > Bifidobacterium platyrrhinorum. Next base: position 171,734 of record NZ_WHZV01000001.1, on the reverse strand, counting down.
CTCGCGCGGCGCCGGATCCCGGCCCGTGCAGGGCCTCGGCTCGCTGGTGCGTCTGGGCGCCTCGCCGCGCGCCTCGATCGCCCTGGTGCGCATCGGCCAGGCGAACGCGCTGCTCAAGGGCCGCGACTACGTGGTCCCGGAGGATGTCAAGTCGTATGTGCGCGAGGTGCTCAGGCACCGCATCGTGCTCACGTTCGAGGCGCTGGCGGACGGCGTGTCCGCCGACCAGGTCGTCGACCGCATCGTCCAGGCGGTCCCCGTTCCATGATCGGCACCGCAACCGACGATCCGGTCAGGGCCAGGATCGAGGCGCTGGGCACGCAGCTGAGCCTGCCCACGGTCCGCAAGGCGCTGGGTGTGATCGAGGGCGAGCATGCGTCGCACCGGCCCGGCGGGTCGGACGAGCTGATGGACGTGCGCGCCTACGAGCCGGGCGACGAGGCGCGTCTCATCGAATGGAAGACGAGCGCCAGGCAGGGCCGTCCGATGGTCGTGCGCCGCGAGCGGCTGGTCACCTCGCGGGTGTGGATGCTGCTCGACGTGGGCCGCGAGATGACCGGCGCCTGCGAGTCCGGCGAACGGGCGTTCGAGGTGGCGGCCAACGCGCTGCGCATGTTCGCCGCGTTGTCGCTGCGCCGCTCGGACGACCTGTCGCTGGTGTTCTCCGACGCCGCGAGCATCACGCGCGTGCCGTTCAACGGCGGGTTCGCGCAGTTCGAACGCACGCTGGACCGCGCGCTGGAACGGGATTGGGACCACGGCCGCAACATCGACGCCCTGCTCGCCTACGCACGGCGCATCAAGGACCGTCAGGCGCTGATCGTCCTCGCCACGGACGAGCATGCGCTCGGCGAGGACCAGCTCAAGGCGATCCGGCTGATCGCGCGCACCCATCCGATCGTGCTCATCGACGTCGCCACCGTCAACCCGTTCTCGGCCGCGCGCCGCGCGGCGGTGCTCGACGGCATGGGCGCGCGCCGCCTGCCCGCCTTCCTCGCCGACGCGCGCGCGGCGGCCGAGGTGGACACGCATCGCGCCTACATGGCGGCCGCGTTGGAGCGCGAGCTCGCGCATGCGGGGGGCCATATGATCCACGCCGCCTCCAGCGAGGCGATGTTCGACGCGTTCGTGCGCCTGGTCTCCCGCGCGATCGCCGGCGTGACGCCGGGCCGACCGCGGACGGGCTCCGGACCGAATCCGACGGGAGGTGCCGCATGACGAATCTCGCGTTGGATTCGAAGGACCTGACCCCGGTCGGCCAGATCGACCTGACGGGGCCGTTCATCGCCGTGCTGGCGGCATGCCTGCTGCTGGCGGCCGCGCTCATCGCCTGCGTGGTGGTGCTGTCCCGTCCGAAAAGGGCGAAGCCGAAGGCCGTCGCCCGCGGCGCCCACCGCGCCATGGGCGACAAGGCGTACTGGCGGGGGCGCATCGACGAGGTCACGGCCCGTCACGCCGACGGTTCGCTGGACCGTGAGGAGGCGTTCGCCGAACTGGCGGCCATCGCCCGCGACTTCGCCTCCGATGCGACCGGGCGCGACATGAAGTCCCATACGCTCACCGACATCCGCCGCGAACCGCGCAACCCCGCGACCCGGCAGGGCCTCGACCTGCTGCGCATGACGGTGGCGGCGCTCTACCCGCCGGAATTCGCCGACATGACGGTGGACGCGCACGCGCGCGGCGTCACCGTCGAGGAGGCGGCCGGCTGGGTGTCGAATCTCGTGGAAAGGTGGGGACGCTGATGCAGTTGTCATGGCAATGGCCCTGGGCCGCCTTGGCCGGCGGCCTCGCCGCGGCGGCGGTCGTCATCCTGATCGTCGCGCTCGCGCGCCGCCGCACCCCCTCCGACGCGCTGCGCGTCTTCTCCCTGGACGACGACCTCAACACCGAACGCGCCTCGAGGCTGTTCCGCCTGTGGCGGTGGCTCAACCGGCTCGCCGCCGCGCTGCTCGTCGCCGCGCTCGCGCTGGCGGTGGCGCTCATCGCACGCCCCGCGACCGTCGACCGCAGCGAGGAACGCTCGTCGAGCCGCGACATCGTGCTGTGCCTCGACGTGTCCGGCTCCACGCTCCCCTACGACCGCCAGGTGATCGACACGTACCGCGACCTCGTGAAGCATTTCGAGGGCGAGCGCATCGGCATGAGCATCTTCAACTCGACCTCGCGCACCGTGTTCCCGCTGACCGACGACTACGATCTGGTCACCGAACAGCTGGACGCCGCGTCGAAGGCGCTCAAGGGCGTCGAATCGCAGGACGACATCGACCATATGAGCGACTCCGACTACCAGCGGATCGCCGATTGGCTCGAAGGCACGCAGAACCGCAAGGACACCACCTCGCTGATCGGTGACGGCGTGGTCTCCTGCGCGGCGATGCTGCCCGGCTTCGCCTACGGCTCGGCCTCCGCGGACTCCTCGGGCACGGCGCGCACCCGCGCCGCGTCGATCGTGCTCGCCACCGACAACGTGGTGTCCGGCACGCCCACGTACACGCTCGCCCAGGCGCTGGACCTGACCCGCAAGGCGAAGATCACCGTGGACGGCCTGTTCTCCGGCCCCACGCAAAGCGAGGGCGAGGCGACCACCACCGAGATGAAGCGCCTCGTCGAATCGCATGGCGGCGTGTTCCTCACCCAATCCAACGGTTCGAGCGTCAACGAGCTGGTGCGCGACATCGACGAACGCCGCGCATCCGAGAACCGCAAGGCCCGGCAGGCGGCCCTGGTGGACGATCCCGCATGGTTCGCCACGGCCCTGGTCGTGGCGCTCGCCGGCTGGCTGATCGTGGTCTGGAGGTTGAAGCGATGAGTTCCCTGGGTTCATGGACGCTCTCCCCCACGTTCGGCTGGCCGGTCGGAGGCCCCCTCGCCGCGGTGATGCTCCTGTTCGCCGTCGTCGGCGTCATACGGCACGCCCGCGGCGCCGCCGGCGACGAGACGGTCGGCTCGTGCGTGCGCCGCACGCTGTCCTGCCTGCTCGCCGCCGCGATCGTCCTCACGCCGAGCATGGTCTCGTCGACGACATCGCGCGCGGTGAACGCCACCGATGTGGTCGTCGCCGTGGACGTGACCGGATCGATGGCCGTGGACGACGCCACGTACGGTTCCGACGCAAAGATCACCAGACTGGAGGCAGCGCGCAAGGCCGTGGACGACCTGACGTCCATGTACGCGGACTCCAGCTTCGCCGCGCTGCGCTTCGGCGCCTCCGGCACGCTGGACGTGCCGCTCACCCCGGACGCCCCCGCGATCCGCAGCTGGGCGAACACGCTCGTGCCCGAGGCGACGAGCGTGTCGGCCGGTTCGACGCTCGACGCGCCGCTCGACCAGCTGGTCACCACCCTCAAGCAGATCCGCGAGGACCACCCCGACGACGCGGTCGTGCTGTACGTGATCACGGACGGCGAACAGACCTCGTCGAAGGCGCGCCGCACGTTCTCCACGCTGCGCAGCTACCTCGACGACGCCTACGCCATCGGCGTGGGGTCGACCGAGGGCGGCAACATCCCGAAGATCAGCGACGGCGTGTCGGATTCGTCCGCGGACACGCAGGAATGGGTCACCGACCCGGACACCGGGCAGCCCGGCGTGTCGAAGATGGACGAGGGCAACCTCAAGGACATCGCCGACGAGATGGGCGGCTCGTATCTCGCCCTCTCCTCGGGCGCGACGATGGACCGCGCCCTGTCCTCGAAGGTCTCCGACGCATGGAAGATGACCGATACCGCGAAACGCCGCACCAGGCTCACGCCCGTCGTATGGCCGCTGGCCATCGCGCTGACGGCGCTGCTGGCCTGGGAGGCCGGAGCACAGTTCGCCCTGTCAAGGAGGCTGCTATGAGCGCACGCACATCACGCAACGCACACGCCACGCGGGAGGACCGCGGTGCCGACGGGCCCGCGAAGCCCGCGGCACGCGCTTCGCTCGGCGTGCGCATCGCCCTGGCGGCGCTCGCCGTCATCGCCCTGTGCGGGGCCGGCGTCGCGGGGTTGAACCTCGCCGCGATCATGCGGTTCAACCAGGCCACGGCCTCTCTCAACGAGAACCTGAAGACGGCGGGCAAGGCCGATGCCGACCTCGACGCGCTCAGCGCCGGCCAGCAGCAGACCGACGCCCAGTTCAAGGACGCCGGCGCGCTCGGGTTCCTGCTCGTGCCCCAGGTGCGCCGGTCGATCGAATCGAACGCGGAGGTCTCCCGCAAACTGACCAGCCGCACCGTCAAGGAGGTCGCCAGGCAGAAGGGCACGGACGGTTCCGGCTCCTCCTCGGCCTCCGGGTCCGGCACCGCTTCGGGCTCCTCGCGCAACGCGAAGCAGGGCGGCGGACTGACCGCGAAGCAGAAGCAACAGGTGGAGGAACTGCTCAAGGCGAACCAGCAGTCCACGCCGTCGAACGGCGACACCAAGCAGCGGAACACCACCAAGGACCAGTCGACGAAAAGCCAGACCACCAAACCGTGGTGACGGGCCGACCGGCTCTCCCCCTGTCCTCCATGCGTCGTGTGGAGGGCTTCCGGACCGATGGCCCCCGACGGCGCCCTCCAGGCGCATGTCGGGGGCCATCGCCGTATTCCCGGCCCCGTTCATGCCAACGGTCTTGTCGGATATGTGGATAACCGGGACCTCCGACCACATGCCCCGCGCACGCTGGACGGCACCGGACGATCCGCAGTTCAATGGCGGCATGGACACCATATGCATCATCGACGGCGGACCGCCGACGCTCCACGGACGACGCTCGCCGACGGCGTTCGGCCCCGCCACCCTCTCCGGCGGGTCGACGACCCCGTCGCCCTTCGGCGCGTTGCCGACGCCCATGTTCGAAGCCTCCGGCTGCCGGTGCCACGAGACGGCGAGAGCCGGCCGGCAACGCATCATCGATCTCGCCGCCACGACGGCCACGGTCACGGACACGGCCCGCACGGCGCTCGCCGCCTCGCGCGGCATCGATTGGGAGGGCAATGCCGCCCTGCTGTTCCGGGACCGTCTGACCTCCATCCGCGCGGCGTTGGACGCGCACGACGGCGACGCCGCCGCCACCGTACGGATCGTGTGAGGAGGTTTCGATGAACTGGCAGATCGTCTCCCATATCCATGGCGGACACCAATCGTCGCCGGCCACGCAGGAGGAATACCGCGCCGCCGCCACGGCGCTGGACGACGCGGGCGCGGGCCTGTGCGCGCAGGCGTCCGCATGGTCGCAGGCCGCCCTACGGCTCGGCTCGGAACGGGTCGGCGCGCCGTTGTGCCCCGCGCTGGCCTCGGGATCGCCCGCAGCGGCGGCGCAGGGCCATGAGACACTCCCCTACGACCGCCTGATCGCCGCCTGCCGGTCCCGCGCCGGGGAGCTGGAGCGGACCGGCAACGAGATGCGCGGCATGGCGGACCTGCTCATCCGCGCCCACGGGTTGTATTCCGAGGCGGAGGCGGGCGTGCGCCGCGCCGTCACCGAACTCACGCAGGCGGGGACGCAGCTGCTGCCCGGATGGGCCACGTGGATCATGGGATCGGCCGCCGTCGGCGGGCTGGCGGGAAGCTGGCTGGTCGAGGGCCGGCCGAACCCCGCCGCCTCGTCCTGGGTCACCTCGACGTTCCAGGAGGGGTATATGAGCGGCGTCGGCGCGCTGGTGGCCGGCATCGTCCCGGGCAAGGGGGTGCCCCATACGGACGAGGTGAACAAGGCCGCGGGCAAGATCGCCAACGTCACCGGCCCCCTCAAGGACATCGTGCAGGGCGATCATCTCCAGGTCCGGCAGGTCACGGCACGCACCGAGGTCGTGCGCGCGTCCGCCTCGGTGGAAGACTCGCTGGAGAACCTGCGCCGGCTCGCCGAGGAGCGCCTCGGGAGGATCGACCTGGATTCCGGGCTCGGCTACGCCACCGTCGCCGTGCAGCGCTACGAGCGCGCCGACGGCACGAACGCCTGGCTGGTCACGATCCCGGGCACGGACGGCAGGGGCGATTCGCCGTTCGGATGGGAGCAGAACGTGGAGCTGATGAGCGACGACCCCGAACGCCGGCGGCGCGCCGACAGCGCCCGCATGGTGGTCGAGGCGATGGAACGGGCGGGCATCGGCCCCGACGAGCCCGTGGCGATGGTCGGGCACTCGCAGGGAGGCATCGTGGCCGCCGCCATAGCCGCCGACGAGTCGGAACGCTTTGACATCCGGCATATCGTGACGGCCGGCTCCCCGGTGGCGAACCATCCGGTTCCTTCGAAGACGTGGGTGACGAGCATCGAGATCGAGGACGAGCTCGTCGCCTCGCTCGACGGCGCCGAGAACCCGGCGACCGAACAATGGATGACGGTGCGCGGCACCGTGCAGCCTACCCCGGACCGGCAGGGGCCCACGCTCAACACCGACGGCTCCTGCTCGCCGGGCGTCGCCTCCAACGTATGGGGGAACAGCCCGTATGCGGGCGCCCCGGTGGCCGATCCGTCGAAGACGCAGGAACTGAGCCATTGGCTCAAATACCATCAGGCCGCGTACCGCAACGCCTCCGATCTGGGAGGACCGGCGGTGACCACCCATGAACGCCACTTCGCCGGGATCATCGAAGGCGAGCTCAGGCAGACGCTGTACTACGAGGGGAGGATGACGAACCACACCGACCAGGCGCCGGGCGAACACGCCGGGTTCGATCGCGTCGGACGGTGACGACGCCGGCGAGCGCACCGGCGGCGGGCGCTGGCGGCACGGCATATCCAGCTTCCATTCAGAGAACGCGGAGGAGATACCCCCGAAGTCCACCGACCGACGTCCAGCATGGGGCAAGCCCGCTTCCAAGCTCGCGTCCCATGCTGGGGCGAGAGGCGCGGGGCACAGGGCCGCGCGCGTGGACGCATAGGGGAACAACCCATGTTCGTGTTGAAGAACGCATGGCGGTCGGTCGTGCGCAACAAAGGCCGCAACATACTCATCGTCATCATCGTCGCGATCATCGCGGCCGCCGCGACGATCGGGCTGGCCATCCGCGGCGCGGCCGAAACGGCCCGCGAGGACGGTCTGAGCTCCACGAGCGTGACCGCCACCATCGGCGTGGACCGCGAGGCGATGATGAGCAAGGCGCAGAAGGCGTCATCATCATCGGATTCGTCCGATTCGTCGGATTCGTCCGGCAAGCCGGACGTGGACGCGATGCGCGAGGCGCTCGACCAGTCCTCGCTGTCGCTGTCCGAATACGAGAAGTACGCGAAGGCCTCCAGCGTGAGCGTGTCCACGTACTACACGGAGACCACGTCGGTGAACGCCACGGACGCGTTCCAGCCGGTGGAGTCGACCACGTCGAACGAGGCGAACTCGTCCGGCTCCTCCGATTCCTCGGCCTCCTCCGACGCGTCGTCCGCCGGCGACGGCCAGGGCGCGGGCCCGGGCGGCATGGTCGGCCAGGGCGGCGGCATGGGCATGGACTCCGGGGACTTCTCGCTCGTGGGCTTCTCCTCCGACTCGGCCGTGGCCGCCGCCTCCAACGGCACGTTCACGATGTCCGGCGGCAAGGTGTTCGGATACGATTCCTCCTCCGACGGCGATGTGATCATCTCGAAGGCCCTGGCCGACTTCAACGGCCTGAAGGTGGGCGACACGATCACCGTGGCCGACCTGTCCGGGGACGACACGACCTACGAGCTGACCATCGTGGGCATCTACAAGAACACAACCTCCGAGAACACGGGCGCGAACGGTCCGATGGGCGGCACCTCCTCCGACCCGGACAACGCGATCTACACGTCGGTGAGCACGTTGAAAAAGCTCGGCCTGTCCACCGAATCGACCGGCTCCTCCGACTCCTCGGATTCCTCGTCCACGGACTCCTCCGCCACCACGCAGACCTCCGCATCCCGCACCCAGCTGAGCTTCACCTACGTGCTCGGCAGCAAGGACGACTACGAGACCTTCGCGAAGGACGTCGAGAAGGCGGGCCTCGACGACACGTACACCGTCTCCTCGGCGGACGTGGAGAACTACGAGTCCAGCCTCGTGCCGCTCGACAACCTCGCCAGGTTCGCGCTGACGCTGCTGATCATCGTGCTGGCCGTGGGCGCCGTGGTGCTCATCGTCCTCAACCTGTTCAACGTGCGCGAGCGCAAGTACGAGGTGGGCGTGCTCACCGCCATCGGCATCCGCAAGTCGAAGGTCGCGGCGCAGTTCGTCGTCGAGCTGCTCATCGTCACGATGATCGGCATCGCGCTCGGCGTGGCCGGCGGCGCCGCGGCCTCGGTGCCCGTGTCGAACCAGCTGCTCGCCCAGCAGGTCTCCTCGCAGGAGTCCCAGGCGTCCAGCCGCCAGGCGCAGTTCGGCCGCGACGCCGACATGCCCGGCGCGCCCGGCGGCTCGTCGTCGGGGTCCTCGGACGGTTCCTCGACCGGGTCGCGGCAGTCGAATTCCTCGGACGGTTCCTCGGGCTCCTCCGATTCCGGTTCCTCGTCCGACACGCAGTCCTCCCAGCCCGCGCGCTCCGGCGGCCCCGGCGGGTTCTCGCAGGCGGTCGACTATGTCAGCGAGATCGACGCCACCGTGAACCTCAAGGTGGTCGGCCAGCTCGTGCTCATCGGCCTCGCCCTCACGCTCGTCTCCGCGCTGGCCGGCATCGTGGCGATCATCCGCTACGAGCCGCTCCAGATCCTCGCCGACCGTTCCTGACCCCCCTCCGAAGAAGGACACCATCATGACCACCGAAACCGAAACCATCCGAACGACCGTCCCCGCCGGCACCGGCGAGGCCCCCATCCCGCGGAACGCGACGGAGACGCCCGCACAAGGCGCCGCACCCCGCGCCGTGCTCGCCATGGACCACGTCTCCTACTCGTACACGAAGGGCGGCAAGAAGGTCGTCGACGACCTGAGCCACGACTTCCACGCGGGGCGGGTCATCTCGATCGTCGGCCCGTCCGGCGCCGGCAAGACCACCGTGCTCTCGCTGCTGTCCGGGCTCACCACGCCCACCGGGGGCAGGATCCTCTACAACGGCGGCGACCTGGCGAAGGCGGACCGCTACCGGTTCCGCAGCCACGACATCGGCGTGATCTTCCAGAGCTTCAACCTGCTGCCCGCCCTGACGGTGGAGGAGAACATCACGCTGTCGATGGAGGCGTCGGGCAAGACGTTCGACCGGCCGAAGCACGACCTGGTCGTCGAACTGCTCGCCAAGGTGAGGCTCCCCGCCGAATACGCGAACGAGCGCATCCTGCACCTGTCCGGAGGCGAACAGCAGCGCGTGGCCATCGCCCGCGCGCTCGGCTACGATCCGGACGTCATCCTGGCGGACGAGCCGACCGGCAACCTGGACATGGCCACGCAGGACGACATCATGGCGATCTTCCGCACGCTCGCCCATGAGGAGGGCAGGTGCGTGATCATCGTGACGCACTCCCCCGCCGTGGCGGACCAGTCCGACGAGGTGTTCCAGCTCAAACCGCTGCGCCGCTGACCGGATGACCGGATGACCGGCGACGTCCTGCCCGCGGGGCCCTACGCCGCGGGCAGGCAGCCGGGGCCGAAGAGGATCTTGATCTCGGCGAACAGCGAGGTGTCGCGTTTGACGCGGAAACGGTCGCCGAAGGTGAACACCTCGGCGGCCCCCTTCTCGTCGAGGACGGCGAGCTTCACCTCGCAGTAGCCGGGATGGCCGGTGAGCACCTGGCCGAGACGCATCATGTGCGTGCGGTCGAGGGCCACCTCGGGCAGCGTGATGACGAGCGGCCGCTCATCCACCGATTCAAGCACGGGCACCTGCATCTCCGTGGCGCGCAGCGACACGGTCTCGTCGCGCAGCTCCACCTGCCCGCGGATCTGCACCACCTGGTCGACGGCCAGCTCGGCGGCCGCCGCCTCGTACACCTTGCCGAAGAACAGGCACTGGATGGAACTCTCCAGATCCTCGATGGTGACGATGGCCCACGCGTTGCCCTTCTTGGACACGCGCCGGTCCACGCTGGTGACCAGGCCGGCCAGCGTGACCTGCTGGCCCTCGCCCATCGTCTTCGCCCGGTCGACGAGGTGCGCGATGGACATCTCGCGAAGGCCGGCGAGCACGGCGGTCATGCCGGAGAGCGGGTGATCGGACACGTACAGGCCGAGCATCTCGCGTTCGAAGTTGAGCTTGGTCTTCTTGTCCCACTCCTCCACGTCGGGCACGGTGACGGACGCGTCACCCATCGCCTCCGCGCCGCCGTCCTCGTCGTCGGAGAACAGGTCGAACTGGCCCTCCGCCTGTTTGCGCTTCAGGCCCACGACCGAATCGATGGCGGTCTCGTGGATCTGGAACAGGGCGCGGCGGTTCGGGTCGATGGAGTCGAACGCGCCGGCCTTGATGAGCGATTCGACGAGGCGCTTGTTGAGCGCGGTCAGCGGCACGCGGCGGATGAAGTCCATGAAGTTGACGAACCTGCCGTGCTCGCCGCCGCGTTCGGCGACGATGTCGGCCACCGCCTTGTCGCCCACGTTGCGGATGGCGCCCAGGCCGAAGCGGACGACGTCGCCGACGGCCGAATACGCGAACTGCGACTCGTTGACGTCCGGAGAGAGCACCTGGATGCCCATGCGCCTCGCCTCGCCCAGGTACAGGGCGGTCTTGTCCTTGTTGTCCTTCGTGCCCTGCAGCAGCGCGGCCATGAACTCGACCGGGTAGTGGGTCTTGAGGTACGCGGTCCAGTAGGAGATCAGGCCGTAGGCGGCGGAGTGGGCCTTGTTGAACGCGTAGCCGGAGAACGGGACCAGCACGTCCCACACGGCCTGCGCGGCCTCCTCCGAGTACCCGTGCTCCTTCATGCCCGCGAAGAACGGGATCTTCTCCTTGGCCAGCACCTCGGGCTTCTTCTTGCCCATGGCTCGGCGCAGCACGTCGGCCTTGCCCAGCGAATAGCCGGCGAGGATGCGCGCCGCGGACTGCACCTGCTCCTGGTAGATGATCAGGCCGTACGTCTCATCGAGCACCTGCTTGAGCGGCTCGTCGAGCTCCGGATGGATCGGGGTGATCTTCTGCAGCCCGTTCTTGCGCTTGGCGTAGTTGATGTGCGATTCCATCGACATCGGGCCGGGGCGGTACAGGGCGATCAGTGCGGAGATGTCGTTGAAGTTGTCGGGCTTGAGCATCTTGAGCAGGGAGCGCATGCCGTCGGAATCGAGCTGGAAGACGCCGAGCGTGTCGCCGCGCGACAGCAGCTCGTATGTGGCCTTGTCGTCGAGCGGGATCTTCGTGTAGTCGATGGCCTCCTTGCCGTTGGCCACGATGTTCTTCAGGGTGTCCTGGATGACCGTGAGGTTGGACAGGCCCAGGAAGTCCATCTTGACCAGGCCCAGCGTCTCGCACGTATGGTATTCGAACGTGGTGGTCACGGTGCCGTCGGTGCGTTCCAGCAGCGGCGACGTGTCGGTGATGGGCGCGCTTCCCATGATGGTGGCGCAGGCGTGCACGCCGGTCTGGCGGATCAGGCCCTCGATGGTCTTCGCCTTGTCGATGATCTGGTGCGCGTCGTGGTCGGACTCGTACAGCTCGCGGAACTCGCGCGCCTCCGCGTACCGCTTGGACGTGGGGTCGAAGATCTCCTTGAGCGACGCGTCCTTGCCGTTCTTGCTCGGCGGCAGCGCCTTGGTGACCCTGTCGCCCATGGCGAACTCGTAGCCCATGATGCGCGCCGAGTCCTTGAGCGCCTGCTTGGTCTTGATGACGCCGTAGATCACGCATTGGGCGACCTTGTCGCGTCCGTATTTCTCGCCGCAGTAGTCGATGACGTCGAGGCGGCCGTCCGGGTCGAAGTCGACGTCGATATCCGGCAGGGACACGCGTTCCGGGTTGAGGAACCTCTCGAAGATCAGACCGTGCTTGAGCGGGTCGAGCTCGGTGATGCCCATCGCGTAGGAGACCATGGAGCCTGCCGCCGAGCCTCGGCCCGGCCCCACCATGATGCCATGGTCCTTGGCCCACTGGATGTAGTCGGCGACCACCAGGAAGTAGCCGCAGAACTGCATCTGGCAGATCACGCCGCACTCGTAGTCGGCCTGCTTGGACACCTCGATCGGCACGTTGCCCTCGTAGCGGCGCTCCAGGCCCTCCTCGACCTTCTTGAGGAACAGCGACGCCTCGTCCCATCCCTCGGGACAGTCGAACTGCGGCATGAACGCGCCGTCCTCGTGGTCGTCGAAGATCACGTTGCAGCGTTCCGCCACCTCGATGGTGTTGTCGCACGCCTCGGGGAACTCGCGGAACAGCTCGCGCATCTCCTCGGCGGGCTTGAGGTAGTAGCCGGTGCCGTCGAACTTGAACCGGTCCGGGTCGTCCAGGTGCGAGCCGGAGTTGATGCACAGCATCGCGTCCTGCGCCTCCGCGTCCTCGGCGCGTACGTAGTGGGAGTCGTTCGTGGCCAGCAGCGGCGCGCCCAGCCTCTTCGCGATGTCGAGCAGCCCGGAGGTGACCTCCCTCTCGATCTTCAGGCCGTGGTCCATGAGCTCGATGTAGAAGTTGTCACGGCCGAAGATGTCCTGGAACTCGCCGGCGGCGCGCAGCGCCTCGTCGAACTGGCCGAGCCTGAGCCTGGTCTGGATGATGCCCGACGGGCACCCGGAGGAGGCGATCACGCCCTTCGCATAGGTGGCGAGCACCTCCTTGTCCATACGCGGGTAGCGCATGACGCGTCCTTCGAGGTTCGCCACGGAGCTCGCCTTGATGAGGTTGACGAGGCCTTCGTCGTTCTCCGCCCACATGGTCATGTGCGTGATCAGGCCGCCGCCGGAGACGTCGTCGCGGCGCTGGTCCTCGGTGCCCCAGTGCACTCGGGACTTGTCCTGGCGGGCGGTCTCCGGCGTGACGTACGCCTCGATGCCGATGATCGGCTTGACGCCGGCGGACACGCAGTTCGTGTACATCTCGTACGCACCGTGCATGTTGCCGTGGTCGGTGATGGCGACGGCCGGCATGCCGAGTTCGGCCGCGTGCCTGGCCAGGTCCGGGATCTTGGACGCCCCATCGAGCAGCGAATAGTGCGTGTGGTTATGCAGGTGCACGAAGTTTCCCGAATTTGCCATGCCCACCAGACTACCGCACGCCCTGTTCACTCCCTCGCCGGGCCTCCCCGGTCCCCGCGGTGCCGCGGGGCGTTCCGCGGAAACGCCACGGGCCCCGGCGGCGTCCTCCCGCACCCGCCGGATTCCCTATAATCGCAGGTAGTCGTATCCGGTCCGCCATGGGAAGGAACGCGTGATGGCCCGAACCAAGGGGCGGGAGACGCCCGCCTCCTCGACCGCGCAGATCGTGGTGGAGATCCTCGAACTGCTCGATTCCCGCACCGACCGCGAGCACGGCCTGTCCGCGGCCGAGATCGCCGAGGCGCTGGACGTCAACGAGAAGACGGTGCGCGGGCATCTGCGCACGCTCGGCTCCATGTCCCCGTTCGGGCGGCGGGTGCGGCGCATCGGCCGGGCCGACCTCGCGCATGCGGAAAGCGCCGACCCCCGCCCCGGCTGGACCATCGACCCGATCCTCGACACGGCGCAGATGCGCCTGCTCACCGACGGCGCCATGCTCTCCCGTTCGGACGGCGACTACCTGCGCGACCTCGTGGCGAAGGTCCATGCGTTCGCGGGACGGGCCGACCGGCCGTACGGCCCGGGGAGGATGTCCACGCCGAGGAACCACAACACCGAGTTCCTCAACACCATCGAGCTGCTCGACGACGCCATCGCCCACGAGCGCGCCATCACGTTCCGCTATTGCACGTACGACATCGACGGCGAACTCGTGCCCCGCCGCGACGCCGACGGCACGGCGCGCGAATACCATGCGGACCCGTACCATCTCATGTACAAGAACAACATGTACTACCTGGTGTGCCACATGCACCCGTACGACGACCTGTCCTACCTGCACGTCGAACGTCTACGCGACCTGACGATGAGCGACGCCGACCACACGCTCGAGCGGAGCCTCGACAGCTTCAGCGCCGTGCCGGGCACCCCGTTCGACGTCGTGGCGCACATGAACGAACGCCCCTACCCGGTCACCGGCGAGGCGGTGCCGATCCGCATGCGCATCACCGGGTCGCTCGAGCCCCTCTACGACTGGTTCGACGATGCGTCCGTGACCCGCACCGGCGAATCCGAATACGAGGTGCGCGTCGTCGCCAACGAACGTGCCACCCTGTGGTGGGCCCTGCAGTACGCCGACGGCCGCGGCATCGAGATCCTCGAACCGTCGTCGCTGCGCGAACGGCTGAGGCTCACCGGCGAGCATCTCGCGCGCGAATACGGCGGTACGGCGGGCACGGACCTGCCGTCCAGGTGAGCATGTGAAGATTTGCGGGAGGAGCTCCGTACACATCCCCCGGCCGTGGTTGCATCCCGCGCCCGTCATCGCCGACGATGGGACCAGGGCGCCGTGATGGACGCGCCCGTACGATGAGCCACGCCGGACCGTGACGCTACGCGGCGGGACCGCGTGGCGTGACGCGAAGGAGACTCCGATGACCGAACCACCACCGTTCGGCACGTCCCCTGCCGGAACCCCGGATGCGGGACGTCCCTCTCCCCCGACGGATGGGTTCGCGACGCCCGCATTGGCGCTGGCGCTCGTCTCGGCGGCGCTGCTGGCCGCCGGGCTGCTGGGCACCGTGGCGTTGCACGGCGACGATCCGATGCTGGTCCTGGCCTTGGTGGCGGGTGGGATATCGCTGATGTGTTCCCCGGCCGCCGCCACGGTCGCGCTGGGCATGGCCGTGGCCTCGATGGCGCGATCCGTACGCGCCCGCGCACCGGTGGCCGTGCGCGCGGCCGTGGCGTCGGCCGTGGCCGCGTGCACGCTGCTGCCGTTCGCGGCGCTGACGCTAATCGGCGTCGCCGGCGGCTGACGCGCGGGCCGCGTCCTCGGCGTGACGAGTGCGCATCACGCCCAGCGCGTGGGCGAGATCGGCGGGATAATGCGAGGTGACGGTCGTCCAGATGCGGGTGCGCGGATGGCGGAATTCGAGCTGCATGGCGTGCAGCCACTGCCGGTCCAGACCGAGTTCGGCGGCCAGCACCGGGTTCGCGCCGTACATGTGGTCCCCGGCGAGCGGGTGGCCGATGGAGGAGAAGTGCACGCGGATCTGATGGGTGCGCCCGGTCTCCAGATTCACGGATACGAGCGTGGCCTCCGAACCGAACCGCTCCATCACGTCCCAGTGGGTCACGGCCGGCTTGCCTGCGGGGGTGACGCAGAAGCGGAAATCGGACACCTTCGCGCGCCCGATCGGCGCCTCGATGGTGGCCTTGTCCTGCTTGAGCGATCCCTGAACGAGCGCATGGTAGGTCTTGACGACCTCGTGTTCGGCGAACTGACGGCGCATCTCCACATAGGCGAGATCCGACTTGCACACGAGCATGAGCCCGCTCGTGCCCACGTCGAGGCGGGAGACGATGCCCTCCCGGCCGGCCGCGCCGTACGAGGTGATGTGCACGCCGCGGTCCCGCAGCGAACCGAGCACCGTCGGCCCGGTCCATCCGACGGACGCGTGGGCGGCGACGCCGACCGGCTTGTCGACCACCACCACGTCGTCGTCCTCGTAGACGACGGCCATGTCGTTGGCGATGGGCTCGGGCTCCTTGCGTTCCTCCACGAGATCGAACTCGACGGTCTCCCCCGCCTGCAGGATGCCGGATTTGGCGATGGCGCGACCCAGTACCCTGGCCTGGCCGGTGTCGATGAGTTCAGCCGCCTTGGAACGCGAGACGCCGAGCATCTTGGATACGGCGACGTCAAAACGCCTCCCTATCAGCGCATCGGGCGCCGGGGCCAGGCGGCTCATGCCGACTCGCCCTTCACGCCGGTCCCGCCCGGGGCCCCATCGTTCCCCGCGGCGGAGGCGCCCTTCGCCCCGAACGGCACGTTGAGCAGAATCATCAGGCCGATGGCGACGCCCGCGACCATGAGGAAGATGTCGGCCACGTTGCCCACCGACCATCCGTAGTTGAGGAAGTCGACGACCTTGCCGTCGAGGAAGCCCTGCGCGTAGACGACGCGGTCGATGAGGTTGCCGAGCGCGCCGGCGAACGCCAACGCGAACGCGATGGACCACGCCATCGACGCGGTGCGCACGGCGAGCGCCACGAGGGCCACGCACGCGGCGACGGCCAGCAACGAGATCATCCACGTGGCGCCGGAACCGAACCCGAGGGACGCTCCGGGGTTGCGCACCAGCGTGAGCGAGAGCAGGCCGGGGACCACGCGGACGGTGCGGCCGTCGCCCAGGGCGCCGAGCGCCCACAGTTTGGTGAGCTGGTCGGCGGCCAGGGCGACGATCGCGACACATGCAAAGACGGCCACGCGAGCGCGCGGCCGTCCATGGTGAACCTTGTTCATACCGGGGTGTCGACCTACCGTCAGTTGCCGGACTGCTCGGTCTGGTTGTAGGTGTTGTTGTCCGACACCTGGTTGACCAGCTGGCCGAGGAACTCGGTGAGGCGGGCGCGGTACTCGGTCTCGAACTGCTTGAGGCCCTGGATGTTGCCTTCGATGGCCTTCGCTTCGTTGGTGAGGTTCTCGCGCACCTGGTTGGCGTAGTCGTCGGCGGCGGTACGGGTCTTCTTGCCGTAGTCCTCGGCCTCGTTGCGGGTCTTCTCGCCGTAGTTGTCGGCGGCGGTACGGGTCTTCTTGCCGTACTCGTCGGCGGCGGCGCGGACCTTCTGGTCGTACTCGGCGGCGCGGCGCTGGACCTCGGCCTCGTACTGGTCGGCCTCGTTGTGCTTGGTGCCGAGGTAGGTCTCCGCATCCTGGCGGGTCTTGACGGAGTAGGCGTCGGCGTCGGAGCGGGTGCGCTTCGCGTACTCGTCGGCGTCGGAGTGGACGCGCTTGTTGTACTCGTCGGCCTCGGTGCGGGTGCGGTTGGAGTAGTCGTTGGCCTTGCCGATCAGGTTGTTGTAATCGTTCTGGCTCTTCTCGGTGATCTCCTTGGCCTTCGCCTTGCCCTTGTCCACATACTGGTCGTGCAGCTGCATGGCCAGGGTGAGCATGGCGGTGGCGCGCTCGGGCTCGCTGCCCGCGCCGGCGGCGGCGCCGGCGATCTTGCGCAGGGAGCCGGTCTCGGTGTCGGGCTCGACCTTGGAGACCTGCTCGCGCAGCTGGTTCTCGCGCTTCTTGGACTCCTCGAGCTGACGGGTGAGCTCCTGGACCTGCTGCGCCTGCTGCTGCAGACCGGCGGCCTGCTGCTGGAAGGCGGCGAGCTTGCGTCCCAGATCCTCGCTCTGTGCGCGGAACTGGTCGCGCTCCTTCTGCACGGCGGCGATCTGCTGGGCGACGGCGTCCTGGTTGCCGGAGGCCTGGGCGGCCTGGGCGGTGAGCTGGTCGATCTGGGAGTTCAGCTGGTCCACCTGGGCCTTGAGCTGCTCGTTCTGGGAGGCGAGGGCGCGGTTGGACTCCTCGGCCTCGGCGAGCTTGGCGGCCACGGCCTGCGCCTGGTCGCCGCCCGCGGCGGCCTGCTGGGCGGCGGCCTTGAGCTTGTCGTTGTCTCCCTGAAGCTGCTGCACCGTTGCGTTCAGCTCGGAGATCTTCTTGTTGAGGGCGGTCACGTCCGGGCCCAGCGACTGGGTCGACTGACCGGCGACGGCCTGCTTGCCGAGCGCTTCAACGGTCTCAGTGACCTGGTCGAGGAAATCGTCGACCTCGTCGACGTCATATCCTTCCTTGAAACGCACCGTCTGGAAAGTACGTTCCCTGATGTCCTTAGGCGTCAACAGAGCCATAAATCTACACCTCGCTTTGGGGCTGTGCCTCGCTTACGTTGGTATCAACACATGACCTTACCACGTACCCCCAGCATTCACGCAGTTTTCCCGCGTTTATGCAACGTGTCCGGACGGGCGCGGACCGGTTCAGACGAGCGCGCGCAGCACGACAAGCAGGAAATAGAGGACGAGGAAGCCCATGTCGAACGCCACGGCTCCCAGACGCAGCGGCGGGATGTACCTCCTGAGCCAACGCAGCGGCGGTTCGGTGAGACGGTAGACGACGTCGATGAGCCATGCGACGACGCCCCTCGGATACCAGCGCGGCGCGAGGACGGACACCCAGTCGAGGATCATGCGGACGAACAGCACGGTGATGTAGGCGTCGATGATTCCGTCGAGGATGCGTTTGAGCAGGAGCAACAGCATGCCATCACCGTACCAAGACTTGCGGAACGTTCGCTCCGGACATAACGGCGTCCCTCCGGCGGGATGCCGAAGGGACGCATGGAGAACCATGGCCGTTCCGGGAACGCATGCCCCGCGGCGACCGCCGCGGGAAACGCATCGCGGGGAAGACGGGACGGCCGAAAAGGAAAGGGGATCAGTCGGCGAACAGGTCCCGCGCCGTGTTCGCGGCGGCCGG
Organism: Bifidobacterium platyrrhinorum; assembly: GCF_010667645.1. GTDB lineage: Bacteria > Actinomycetota > Actinomycetes > Actinomycetales > Bifidobacteriaceae > Bifidobacterium > Bifidobacterium platyrrhinorum. Next base: position 153,396 of record NZ_WHZV01000001.1, on the reverse strand, counting down.
CTCCTCGACCTTGATGTTCACCTGCGAGGGGCTGAGCAGGAACACGCGCGGGGTGACACGCTCCATGGAGCCGTGCACGCCGAAGACGACGCCCGCCGAGAAGTCCACGATGCGGTACGCGATCGCCTCGGGCACGCCGGTGAGGTTGAGCACGACGGGCACGCCGTCACGGATCGCACGCCCCACCATCTGCGCGTCCTCGTAGGACTTGGGATGGATGGTGGTGATGCGGCTGAGCCTGCCCTGGAAGGGGTTCTGCCCACGGCCGGCGGTGGCCGCGGACGGGGCCGGCGACGCCGCGGCGGCCGCGGCGGGCTTGGTGGGCATCGGCGTCACCGTGTGGTCGGAATCGAACGACGGGCCCGCGGGGGCCGGGGTCTCCGGTTCCTCGTCGACGTTGAAGTCGTCGTCGCTCTCGGCCACGTCGGACATGCCGAGGTAGGACATCGCGTTCTTCATGAACCCAGCCATGTCTGAGGTCCTTTCTTTCGTCTAACGGTCGGTGTCCGACGATCAGCGCAGGAAATCGGGGATGTCGAGATCGCCCGGGTCGTTCGCGTCGGGCGCGTACGGGTACTCCTGATACGGCTGCTGCGGCGTGGCGCCGCCCGCGGGGGCGAAGGTGAACGGCGATGCGGGCTGGGCCGCGGGGGCCGGCTGGACCGGGGTCTGCTGGGTCTCCGGCTGGACCGGCTGCGGCTGGACCGGCTGGATGGGCTGCACGCCGGGCGCCGGCTGCGGCGCGGCGTTCGGAGCCGGCTGGGCGGGCTGCGGCTGGGCCGGGGCCGCGGGGACGGCCGGGGCGGCGTTCTGCACGGGGGCCGCGGTCAGCGGCTGGGAGGCGGCGTTCATGGCGGCCTCCTTGGCGGTGTCGAATCCGGCCGCGATGACGGTGACGCGCACCTCGTCGCCGTAGGCGTCGTCGAGCGCGAGGCCCCAGATGATCTGGGCCTCGGGGTGGATGGCCTTGCGCACGAGCTCCACGGCGGCGGACGCCTCCTGCAGGCCGATGTCGGTGGGGCCGGCGACGTTGATGAGCGCGCCGTGGGCGCCCTCGATGCTCTCCTCGAGCAGCGGGGAGCTGATGGCCAGCTCGGCGGCCTGGGTGGCGCGGTCCTCGCCGCGGGCGGAGCCGATGCCGAACAGCGCGGTGCCGGCGCCGCGCAGGATGGCGGTGACGTCGGAGAAGTCCACGTGGATGTAGGAGTTGGAGGTGATCAGGTCGGTGATGCCCTGCACGCCGGACAGCAGCGCGGAATCGGCCGTCTTGAAGGCGTCCATGATCGTGATGGAGCGGTCGGACAGTTCGAGCAGGCGGTCGTTCGGGATGACGATGAGCGCGTCGACCTCCTGGCGAAGGTTGTCGATGCCGAGTTCGGCGGACGCGGAGCGCTGGGGGCCTTCGAACGAGAACGGACGGGTGACGACCGCGATGGTGAGCGCGCCCTGCTGGTGCGCGGCGCGCGCGACGATGGGGCTGGCGCCGGTGCCGGTGCCGCCGCCCTCGCCGCAGGTGACGAACACCATGTCGGCGCCCTTGAGGGCCTCCTCGATGTCGGACTGGTGGTCCTGGGCGGCCTTGGCGCCCTTCTCAGGATCGGCGCCGGCGCCCAAGCCGCGGCTGGACTGGTCGGACAGGGAGATCTTCACGTCCGCTTCGGAGCGCAGCAGGTCCTTGGCATCGGTGTTGACTGCAAGGAATTCAACGTTCTGCAGACCTTCGGCGATCATGCGGTTGACGGCGTTGCCGCCGGCACCACCTACGCCGACGACCTTGATGTTGGTCTTGTCGTTGAACTCAGTCTGGGCGATCTCGCTCACGTTTGGCTCCTGTCACTTCACGGTTACACCCTAGACTAGCGCAGGGCAAGGCCGTATTGTGTGATATTTTCGCGCGTGTAACACGCATTTTGGGCTTGGTGCGGGTTGGTTTTTCAGTAGCTGGCGTCCATGGGGTCGTCGCCGAAGAGCGTCTCGCGCTCCTCGTGGCTCGTCGTGCGCGAATCCAGCCAGCCGTACGGCAGATGCACCTTCTTGGCGAAGCGCACGCGCCCGCGCGGCTTGTCCACCACGCGCGGGGGGAATTCGACGTCCGGGTCGAGCCGGGCGATCTCGCGGTCCACGTCGGCCAGGGATTCGCATTCCATGAACGCCCTGCGCGTGGAGCCTCCCACCGGGAACCCCTTGAGATACCAGGCGACATGCTTGCGCAGGTCGTGCACGGCCATGCGCTCGTCGCCGTCGTAGAACTCGACGAGCAGCCCCGCATGCCGGCGGATCACACGGCACACCTCGCCGAGCGTGGGGTTGAACCGTTCGTCCGACCCCTCGAAGGCGTGCCTGATGTCGGCGAACAGCCACGGCCGGCCCTGGCACCCGCGGCCGATGGCCACGCCGTCGCACCCGGTCTCGCGGATCATCGCGAGCGCGTCGTCGGCGCCCCAGATGTCGCCGTTGCCGAACACGGGGATGTCAAGCCGTTCCTTGAGCTCGCCGATGCGGCTCCAGTCGGAGTGGCCGCCGTAGTATTCGGCGGTGGTGCGCGCGTGCAGCGTGACGGCCGCGCACCCCTCCTCCTGCGCGATATGGCCGGCTTCGAGGAAGGTCTCGTGGTCATGGTCGATGCCGACGCGGATCTTCGCGGTGACCGGGATGCCGGCCTCGCCGCACACCCTGACGACGCGGCGGATGAGGTCGGTGTAGATGTCGGTCTTCCACGGCAGCGCCGAGCCGCCGCCGCGGCGCGTCACCTTGGGCACCGGGCACCCGAAGTTGAGGTCGACGTGGTCGGCCATGTCCTCGTCGACGACGATCCTCGCCGCCTGTTCGACGATGGCGGGGTTCACACCGTACAGCTGCAGCGAGCGCACGCGCTCGGAGGGCGCGAAGCGGCACAGGCGCAGGGCCTTGGGGTTGCGGGCCACGAGGGCTCGGGCGGTGATCATCTCGGCGACGTACAGGCCATCGGGGCCGTATTCCTCGCAGATCACGCGGAACGGCCAGTTGGTCACGCCGGCCATCGGCGAGAGCACGACCGGGGTGGGCACCTCGATGCCCCCGATGCGCACGGGCGCGATGGCGGGCATCGGCGCCGCGGTATGACGCGGCGAGCGCGGATCCTCCCCGGTGAGGGAGTCCCCGCGCTCGTCGATGACGGTTTCGTTGGCGGACGTCAACTTAGTACAGACCGCCGGCTTCGTTGATCTTCACGGAGTCGGGCCACGCCTCGCCGCCCATGGAGACCGGCTTCATCGGCACGCGGGTGCGCTTCTCGCCGATGCGGGCGGCCACGTAATCGGCGACCTTGTCGAGCGCGACGCGCTCCTGGTTCATCGTGTCGCGGTCGCGGATCGTCACTGCGTGGTCGTCGAGGGTGTCGAAGTCCACGGTGATGCACAGCGGGGTGCCGATCTCGTCCTCGCGGCGGTAGCGACGGCCGATGGCGCCGGACTCGTCGTAGTCGATCATCCATTCGTTCTGGCGCAGGTCGGCGGCCAGGTCCTGGGCCACGGACTGCAGCTCGGGCTTCTTGCTCAGCGGCAGCACGGCGGCCTTGACCGGGGCCAGGCGCGGGTCGAGGCGCAGCACGGTGCGCTTGTCCACGCCGCCCTTGGTGTTCGGGGCCTCGTCCACGTCGTAGGCGTCGACGAGGAAGCACATCAGGGAGCGGGTCAGGCCGGCGGCCGGCTCGATGACGTACGGCACGTAGCGTTCGCCGGTGGCCTGGTTGAAGTAGCTCAGGTCCTCGCCGGAGTGCTTGGCGTGCGCGGACAGGTCGAAGTCGGTGCGGTTGGCGACGCCCTCGAGCTCGCCCCAGTCGGAGCCCTGGAAGCCGAACTTGTACTCGATGTCCACGGTGCGCTTCGAGTAGTGGGCCAGCTTGTCCTTCGGGTGCTCGTAGTGGCGCAGGTTCTCCGGCTTGACGCCGAGGTCCAGATACCACTGGGTGCGGGCGTCGATCCAGTACTGGTGCCAGTCCTCGTCGGTGCCGGGCTCGACGAAGAACTCCATCTCCATCTGCTCGAACTCGCGGGTGCGGAAGATGAAGTTGCCGGGGGTGATCTCGTTGCGGAAGGACTTGCCCATGTTGGCGATGCCGAACGGCGGCTTGGAACGCGAGGAGGTCATCACGTTCTTGAAGTCGACGAAGATGCCCTGCGCGGTCTCCGGGCGCAGGTAGTGCAGGCTGTTCTCGTCCTCGACCGGGCCGAGGTGCGTGCGCAGCATCATGTTGAAGTCGCGCGGCTCGGTCCACTTGCCGCGGGTGCCGCAGTCGGGGCAGACGATATCGGCCATGCCGTTCTCCGGCAGCTTGTCGCCGTGCTTCTCGGCGTAGCTCTCCTGCAGCTTGTCGGCGCGGTTGCGCTTGTGGCAGTTCAGGCACTCGACCAGCGGGTCGTTGAACACGGCGACGTGGCCGGAGGCGACCCACACCGGGGTCGGCAGGATGATGGAGGTGTCGACGCCGACGACGTCGGGGCGGGTGACGACCATCGAACGCCACCACTCGCGCTTGATATTGTCCTTCAGCGCGACGCCGAGCGGGCCGTAATCCCATGCGGAACGGGTCCCGCCGTAGATCTCGCCGGCGGGGAACACGAAACCACGACGCTTCGCGAGGGACACGACTTCATCAAGTTTGGACTGAGCCACAATGCACCTTCTGGTTTGAACGGTTTGGGGTCTTACAACCCGTTCAGACTACCTGCATACGGCGACCGGGGGAAGACGGCCGCGCCCTTACCACGCCGATGCCCGACACGCAAGGGTTCCGGCCCCGGCGGACGCCCTTTCGTCACATCTTGTCCATATTGGCGCATAGCGTCGAATCCGATAACGAAACATGCAGGGGAACCCGGGAACGCGCCGGGTTGAGATGGGCCCCGCGCCCGACCCTTTGAACCTGTTGGTTAAGACCAGCGTAGGGAGCAGTGACAGCCATATGAGCGACGTATCTCGTACCGCCGACGCCATCGACGACGTCAGGGGGCGCATCAGACGGGCCGTGGAGACGGTGAGGGACACGACGCCGATGGCGCAGTCGTTCACCAATTTCGTCACCATCAACCTCGTCGCCAACGCGCAGCTGGCCGCCGGCGGCACCGCCGCGATGAGCTTCCTGCCGGACGATGTCATCGACACCGCGGCCATGTCCGGCGCCGACTACGTCAACGTGGGCACGCTGCTGCCCTTCTACAAGGACGCGCTGCCGAAGATCGCGAGGGCCTTCCGCAAGTCGGGGCACAAGTGGGTGCTCGACCCGGTGGCCGCCGGCATCGGCGCGACGCGCACCGAGATCCTGCGCGCCTTCCGCGCCGCCCCGCCCACCGTCGTGCGCGGCAACGCCTCCGAGATCATCGCGTTGGCCTCGATGTGGGGCCTGTTCTCCCCTGACGCCGCCACACGTCCGGCCGGCGTCGAATCCGTCGACGAGGTGGACTCCTCGGTCGGGCCGGCGAAGCTCCTCGCGCGTTTCCTCGCCGCCTCCGCCCCGCAAGGCGAGGCCGCCGTGGCGGTCTCCGGCGCCGTCGACCTCGTCACCGACGGCCATGCCGTCTACCGCCTGCCCGGCGGCAGCGCGATGATGTCCAAGATCACCGGCGCCGGATGCTCGCTCGGCGGCGTGACCGCCACGTACCTGGCGGTCGCCGACCCGCTGACCGCGGCATTGGCCGCGACGGCGCTGTACAACCGCGCGGGAGAGGCCGCCGAGGCCGTCAGCCACGGGCCGGGCTCGTTCCAGGTCGCCTTCCTCGACGCCCTGTGGAACACGACCGCCGACGAGGTCGCCGCAAGCGAGATCCTCATCGACTGACCGGCGGCCGGCGCGGGCATTGCCTTCCGCGCCCGCGCCGGCCATCACCCATCGCCGTCCCCTTTCCCTTCTCCCCCATCCCGCCCCGTGAGGGATGCGACGCACTTCCACCAACCAATCACAAAGGAACAGACAATGAGCAACGAATACCCCTACGCGTCCATGCGCGATTCGTTCGACCTCTCCGCGTATTTCGTGGTCGGGCCGGACGACTGCAAGGGCCGCCCGCTGACCGACGTGGTCGACCAGGCCCTGCACGGCGGCGCGACGTTCATCCAGCTGCGCGCCAAGGGCGCCGACGCCTCCGAACTGACCGAGATGGCCCGCGACGTCGCGCAGATCATCGAAGACAACGCCAAGTCCGATTCGGTCGCGTTCGTCATCGACGACCGCGCGGACGTCGTGTGGCAGGCCCGACGCAAGGGCATCAAGGTGGACGGCGTGCACATCGGCCAGACCGACATGGAGCCGCGCGAGGCCCGCGCCCTGCTCGGCGACGAGGCGATCGTCGGCCTGTCCGCCGAGACCGAGTCCCTCGTCCGTCTCATCAACGAGCTGCCCGACGGCTGCATCGACTACATCGGCGCCGGCCCGCTGCACGTCTCCTCCACCAAGCCCGAGGCCTCGGTCGGCGGCAACGACGGCTCCGGCAAGACCCTGGACGCGCGCCAGATCGACACGATCTGCGCCGCCAGCGAGTTCCCGGTCGTGGTCGGCGGCGGCGTGACCGCGGACGACATGGCCATGCTCGCCGGCACCAAGGCCGCCGGCTGGTTCGCGGTCTCCGCCATCGCGGGCGCCGAGAACCCCGAGGAGGCCACCCGCGCGATGGTCGAGGGCTGGAAGGCCGTGCGCGGCGAGAAGCGCCACGGCTACGCCCCGCGCATCGTCACCCACACGCCGGCCGCCGATACGCAGGCCGCGCAGGAGGGCGCCGCCAAGCCGGGCGCCGAGGCCGCCGAGAGGAAGTTCACGAACGCCAAGGAGGCGAAGGAGGCGCAGAAGCTCGCCAAGCAGCAGCGCGTCGACATCGCCGCCCGCGGCTCGAAGCAGCGCGACAAGGCGCACATCCGCAAGACGAAGACCGTCCACTTCGACTACCAGTACGGCTCCTACGACCTCGAGGTGCCGTACACGGAGATCAAGCTCTCCGACACGCCCGGCGTCGGCCCGAACCCGCCGTTCCACGACTACAACACCGAAGGCCCGAAGTGCGATCCGAAGGAGGGCCTGAAGCCCCTGCGCCTCGACTGGATCCGCGACCGCGGTGACATCGAGGACTACGAGGGCCGCGCCCGCAACCTCCAGGACGACGGCAAGCGCGCCATCAAGCGCGGCCGCGCCACGAAGGAATGGCGCGGACGCACGCACAAGCCGATGCGCGCCAAGGACCACCCGGTCACCCAGATGTGGTACGCCCGCCACGGCATCGTCACCCCGGAGATGCAGTACGTCGCGACCCGCGAGAACTGCGACGTGGAGCTCGTGCGCTCCGAGCTGGCCGCCGGCCGCGCCGTCATGCCGTGCAACATCAACCACCCGGAGGCCGAGCCGATGATCATCGGCTCCCGCTTCCTCACCAAGCTCAACGCGAACATGGGCAACTCGGCCGTCACCTCGTCCATCGACGAGGAGGTCGAGAAGCTCACGTGGGCCACCAAGTGGGGCGCCGACACCGTGATGGACCTGTCCACCGGCAACGACATCCACACCACCCGCGAGTGGATCCTCAGGAACTCCCCCGTGCCGATCGGCACCGTGCCGATGTACCAGGCGCTGGAGAAGGTCGAGGACGACGCCTCGAAGCTCAGCTGGGAGCTGTTCCGCGACACCGTGATCGAACAGTGCGAGCAGGGCGTCGACTACATGACGATCCACGCCGGCGTGCTGCTGCGCTACGTGCCGCTCACCGCGAACCGCGTCACCGGCATCGTCTCCCGCGGCGGCTCGATCATGGCCGACTGGTGCCTGCGCCACCATCAGGAGAGCTTCCTGTACACGCACTTCGACGAACTGTGCGACATCTTCGCCAAGTACGACGTGGCGTTCTCGCTCGGCGACGGCCTGCGCCCCGGCTCCCTCGCGGACGCCAACGACGCGGCGCAGCTGAGCGAGCTGATGACGCTGGGCGAGCTCACCGAGCGCGCCTGGGCGAAGGACGTGCAGGTCATGATCGAGGGCCCGGGCCACGTGCCGTTCGACACGGTGCGCATGAACATCGAGCTGGAGAAGGCCGTGTGCAAGGGCGCCCCGTTCTACACCCTGGGACCGCTCACCACCGACACCGCCCCCGGCTACGACCACATCACCTCCGCGATCGGCGCCACCGAGATCGGCCGCTACGGCACCGCCATGCTGTGCTACGTGACCCCGAAGGAGCACCTGGGCCTGCCGAACAAGGACGACGTCAAGCAGGGCGTGATCGCCTACAAGATCGCCGCCCACGCGGCCGACATCGCCAAGCACCACCCGCACGCGCAGGACCGTGACGACGCGATCTCGAAGGCCCGCTTCGAGTTCCGCTGGCTCGACCAGTTCAACCTCTCCTACGATCCGGACACCGCGATTGCGTTCCACGACGACACGCTGCCCGCCGAGCCGGCCAAGATGGCGCACTTCTGCTCGATGTGCGGCCCGAAGTTCTGCTCGATGGCCATCTCGCAGAACATCCGCAAGGCGTTCGGCGGCGCGGCAGCCCAGGAGCAGATCGTGAAGGATTCGCTCGCCGGCGTGGCCGCCGACGCGCAGCCGGCCGCGGCCGACGGCGTCGTCTCCGCCAACGTGCTGAGCCCCGAGGAGATCCGCGCCGGCCTCGACGCGATGAGCGAGAAGTACACCGCCCAGGGCGGCAAGCTCTACTCCACCGCCGCCGAGTGATCCGGAGGCCCCGACGGATCCGATATGACCGAGCCCCTCACCCGTGAAGGTGAGGGGCTCGGTCATATGATCGGCTCTTCCCATGTCGGCGCGAAAGGACCGCAGGTCCCGGGCCCGTCTCCGCAACCGCCGATCGCAACGGTGCGGGTGCCGTCCCGTTCCTCCTCCTATCCCCTATGCGCGCGCAGCTCCGGACGGCGTTCGACACGCTCGAACGCGGTCGTGAGGTCACTCGCGCGGATCGCGGCGCGGCGGTCCTTGGCTGCGACGAGCGCCGCCTCCGTCCAGATCGCGCACACCTCGGCGCCGCTCCAGCCCTCGGTGCGCCGCGCGATGTCCGCGAGCGGCAGCTCCCCTTCGGTGGAAAGCGCCCGCTCCTGCACCTCGAGGATCGCGAGACGGTCATGCTCGCCCGGCATCGGGAACGGGATCTGCCAGTCGAAGCGGCCCGGGCGCAGCAGCGCCGGATCCACGTCCTCGATGCGGTTCGTGGCGGCGACGACCACCACGTTGCCCTTGGACGCGAAACCGTCCATGAGCGTCAGGAGCTGGGCGACGAGACGCTTGCCCACGCCGTTCGTGTCGGTGTCGCGCGAGGAGGCGATCGAGTCGATCTCGTCGAAGAAGATGATGGCGCGCCGGTCGGCCTGCGCGGCGGCGAAGATCATGCGCAGCGTCTCCTCGCTGTCGCCCACGTACTTGCTCACGATGGTCGGACCGGAGACGAGATAGAACTGCGCGTCGGCCACGTTGGCGATGATGCGCGCCAGATGCGTCTTGCCGGTACCGGGCGCGCCGGTGAAGATCACGCCCTTGATCGGCTTGGCGCCGATGGCGCGCATCTGCACGCTGTTGCCGAGCTGCGTCTCGATGAGCTCCTTGGCGCGCGTGACGACCTGCTCGTAGCCGCCGAACGACGCGAACGTGAGGTCCGGGTCGGCGCTCGGCGTGATCCGGTACTGTTTGATGTCGTCGTCATGGTCGGATTCGCCGGGGCGGATGGCCGTCGGCCACAGCACGCGTTCGATGCCGAACAGGTCGGTGAACTCCACCGTGTTGCCGGGGGCGATATCCACCGGATAATCGCCTTCGAGGAGCTCCAGCCCGTCCGAGGTCTCCAGGACGACCGCGTCCTCCAGGGCGCGGCGCACGACGCCGACGCGGGGCTTCACCGGCCAGACGGAGGCGGGCACCTTCGTGTAGAAGCCGTCGCCGACGAGCAGCACGTCGCCCACGTCGAACACCTCCTGCCGCGGGAACGTGAGCTGCGTGCTCCGCCCGTTCGGCATTGTCGCGTAATAGGCGACGCGCCCCTCGTCGAATCCGGTGATGCGCGCCAGCACGCCGTCGCGGCGCAACACGTCGTCGGACATGGTTCCCCTCTCCCGCTGCTCGGTTCCGGCCTTCATCCGAAGCCCGTTCCATCACACCACACAACCGGCCCGGAATCAAGGAAAACCAAGTCGGAAACAGGTGAAAAACCAGCGTCCCGCGACTAGACTGAACGTCATGCCAACACATGCAACCACCACACTTCCCCCCGTGCTCGCGATCTCCGGTTCGGACTCGTCCGGCGGCGCCGGCATGCAGGCGGACTTGAAGACCATGCTCGCCAACGGCGTGTTCGGCATGAGCGCGATCACCGCGCTCACCGCGCAGAACACCACCGGCGTGCGCTCCATCCAGGACACCGAGCCGAACATCCTCGCCGACCAGATCGACGCCGTGTTCGAGGACATCCCGCCGCTGGCCGTCAAGATCGGCATGGTGTCCGCGACGGACATCATCGACGTGATCGCCGACCGGCTCACGTTCCACCACGCGACGAACGTCGTGCTCGACCCGGTCATGGTCGCCACGTCCGGCGCGAAGCTCATCAGCGACGACGCGATCGCCGCGCTCACGTCGAAGCTGTTCCCGCTCGCCACCGTCATCACGCCGAACATCCCCGAGGCGCAGGTCCTGACCGGCATCGCGATCGACGACGCCGATTCGATGGAGCAGGCGGCGCGCGACCTCGTCGAACGATACGGATGCGCGGCGCTCGTCAAGGGCGGTCACCACACCAACGACGCGAACGACGTGCTCGCCGAAACCGGCGGCGCGGTCACATGGTTCGAGGGCGTCCGCGTCGACAACCCGAACACGCACGGCACCGGCTGCACGCTGAGCTCCGCCATCGCCTCGAACCTCGCGAAGGGCGAGACGCTGCCCGAGGCGATCCGGCACGCGAAGGAATACCTGACCGGTGCGTTGAACGCGATGCTCGACCTGGGCCACGGTTCCGGACCGATGGACCACCTGTGGAAGGACCGGTGACGCCGATGGCTCTTGACCGTTTCGCCGTGAAACAGGAGGTCCCCATCGACCCGAAGACCGGCAAGCCGTATCTCAACACGGTGGCCGCCATCCAGGTGTCGGTGACGGGCGCGGGGGCCGAGGTGTCGCCGTACGTCTCGCAGGCCATCGAGGTGATCCGCGACTCCGGCCTGCCGCAGGAGACGAACGCCCTCTTCACCGACGTGGAGGGCGATCTGGACGAGGTGCTGCATGTGGCCGGCGAGGCCGCGAAGAAGCTCGCGGAGCAGGGCTACCGCACGAGCCTCGTGCTCCACATGGACATCCGCCCCGGTTTCTCCGGCCAGCTCACCGAAAAGCCGCAACTCGCCGACCGGCTCATCGCCGAACGCCGCGCACGGACGGCCGGGCATGAGGAGGGGGCCGGAACCGACGGCCGGTGAACCGGCACGTCCCCCGCCCCGGGGACGGGCGGGGGACGTGCCATGTCCGTCCTATGAACGGGAGCCCGCGACGGGCGGTCACTATATGACCCGTCGCGGGCTCCCGTGCGTCACGCGCCTAATCTGTCGTGCAGGATTTTCACAGACTGCCGCACAACGGCAAGCTTGGTTTTCCGGGATCACGGTCCGATGGCGGGCGCGGGGCGCCCCGCACAACGGCAGGCGACCATGCGCCGGTCATCCGCGGACCGAGGTTCATGACATACAAGAGGTACCCATCATGACCACTGCCGAAGGGCAGATCGCCTCCGCATCGGCGGAGCGGGACGGCGGGAAGGCCGCCGCAGCCAATCATCCGCATCAGGTTCAGGACATCATCTCGCGCGTGGACCGCGCGCACGAGACCCCGATGTTCCATCGCATCGTCGCGCTGGTCGCGGCCGGCATGCTGATGGACAGCATCGACGTGTACATCGGCAGCGCGGTCGCCAGCAGCGCCCTGTCCACGCACTGGTCCACCGTCGCGCAGAACTCCACGTTCATGTCGGCCGGCTTCCTCGGCCTGCTCATCGGTTCGTTGCTGGCCGGGTTCGTCGGCGATCTTAGGGGCCGCCGCGTCGCCTACCAGATCAACCTGCTGCTGTTCGGCGGGTTCACGTTCCTGGGCGCGTTCGCCCCGAACATGACCGTCCTGTCGCTGTGCCGCCTGGGCGCCGGACTCGGCCTGGGCGCCGAGATCGTCACCGGTTTCGCCATGGTCAACGAGTTCGCGCCGATGAACCGCCGCGGCCACTGGTGCGCGATCGTCTCCCTGGTGGCGAACTGCGGCGTGCCGATCGCCATGCTGCTGTGCGCATGGATCATCCCCCGCTGGTCGTGGCGCCCCCTGTTCGTCGGCATCGGCCTGATCGCCGCCGTGATCTGGTGGCTGCGCCGCGACATCCCCGAGTCCCCGCGCTGGCTGGCCGTGCACGGCCGCTACGGCGAGGCGGACGCGATCGTGAGGCGGCTGGAGGCCAACGGCTCCGACCCGGAGTTCGATGGCACCGCCGCCGACGCCCGTGCGCAGGAACGCAATGCGGGCGGCCGTTCGCTCGGCGTGTGCCTGCTCGTGGCCATCGTCGCCGTGGGCGCCACCAACGTATGCTCCTACGCGTTCACCTCGTGGGTGCCGACGATCCTGGTCAAGCGCGGCATCAACCTGTCCAGCTCGCTGCTCACGTCCACGCTCATGATGCTGGGCGCCCCGGTCGGCTGCCTCATCGGTTCGCTGCTCATCGACCGCATCGGCCGCAAGCGCACCATCGTGCCGGCGTTCCTGTTCACCGGCGTGTTCGGCATGCTCTACGCCTTCCAGACCTCCACGGCCGGCGCCATCGTCGTGGGCTTCCTGCTCATGATGTGCCTGTACACGCTGATGGCCTCCGTGGTGGCCGTGTACGCGCCCGAACTGTTCGCCACCAAGGTGCGGTTCCGCTGCGTCGGCCTTGCCAACGCGATCGCCAAGCTGCTCAACGTGCTCATGCCGATCGCCGTGGGGTGGATGCTCACCGCGCTGGGCGCGACGTCCATCTTCGTGTCGATCAGCGTGATCGCCATCGCCTCGATGCTCGTCGTCGGTTTCTTCGGCGCCGAGACGTCGCGCCGCTCGGTCGGCTGATCCGGGCCGATGCGCGCGGATGGCGCGCATATGAATGAAGGCGGGCACCTTGTGGGGTGCCCGCCTTCATTCATATCGCGGCCGTATCGCAGCCGACGGCCGGATCGGATCACGCGTCGACGCCGTACTCCTTGGCGATGAGGTTCCAGAGTTCGTCGGCGGCCTGCTCGACATGCTCGTTGACGATGGTCACGTCGAATTCGGATTCGGCGGCGAGCTCGACCTTGGCGGTCTCGAGGCGGCGGTTGCGCTGTTCCTCGGTCTCGGTGCCGCGGCCGGTCAGGCGGCGCACCAGCTCGTCGAAGCTCGGCGGGGCGATGAACACGGTCATCACCTCGAGGCCGAGCTCCTTCGCCTTCTCCTTGACGCGCCGCGCGCCCTGCAGGTCGATCTCGAGGATCGTCGGGGTGCCCACCGCCATATGCTCCTCCAGGGGCTTGAGCGGCGTGCCGTAATGGGCCATGCCGTGCACGAGCGCGGTCTCGAGGAACTCGCCCGCCTTCTCCTTGGCGGCGAACTCCTCCTCGCTCATGAACCAGTAGTTCACGCCGTTGACCTCGCCCGGACGCGGGTCGCGCGTGGTCGCGGACACGGACACCCATACCTCGGGGTGCTTCTTGCGCAGCGCGACCTCGACGGTGCCCTTGCCCACGCCGGCCGGGCCGGTGAGCACAAGCAGCCTGCCGCCGTGCAGCTCCTTCTCCCCCGCCTTGCCGGCGGGTTCCTCGGCTTCGGCCGCGGTGGTGGTCGTATCGTTCACGGTGATGCTCTCCCTGGTCTTCTCGCTGGTCTCCTGGTGGTCGGAGGTCCCGTCACCGGAGGTTTCGTCCCCCGACGGGGTCGCGTCTCCGCTCGCCTGGGCGGGCTCCGGCTCCTCCCCATGCCGCTGCTCGAGGTCGCCTATCCTGGTCGCCTCGAGCAGGGCCTGCCGCACGTCGAGCGAAATGGCCTCGGTGGCCTCGCTCAGCGCGGCGATGTCAGGCCCGTGCGAGGCGATGAAGCGAGACACGGTCACCAGGACGTTGCCCTTGGTGCCCTTGAACACGGTGCGCAGGTCCTTGGCGTCGGCCCCCTGCCAGCCGTAGCCGGGCGAGAGGATCGGCCCGGTGAACTTGGCCGGGTCGACGCCGGTCTCGTTGATCCACTGGCCGATGGTGGCGCCGATGACCAGTCCGACCGAGCCCATGCCGTCCACGTCGCGGTTGTTCTTCTGCGCGGTGGAGGCGATGCCGTAGGCCACCGTCTTGCCGGCGTATTCGCCGACCTGGCGGATGGAACTCTGCAGGCTCTTGCCCTCCTCGTTGGAGGTGAGGGAGGCGATGAACACGCCGCGGCCGTTGTCGAGCGCGTCGTCGATGAGTCCCTGCAGCGATCGCGCGCCGTAGTACGGCAGCAGCGTGATCGCGTCCGCCCTCAACGGCGCGCCCGGCTTGAAGTAGGCGTCCGCGATGGCGGAGATCGTGGTGGACAAGCCTCCGTGCAGGCAATCGACAATCGTGATGATGCCCATCTGGCGCGCCGCGTACAGCACGCGTTCCAGCGCCGCGAAGCCCTTCGAACCATAGCGTTCGAACATGGGCGACTGGAACTTGACGGCGGCGGCGCGACCGTTCGCGGCCTGCAGCATGCGCATGGCGAACATCTCCGCGCCGTCGGCGTCCACGTTGTAGCCCCAATCGGTCAACAGCTTCCGATGCGGGTCGATGCCCACGCACAGCGGGCCGTACTTGTCCATCGAGTTGCGCAGGCGCAGACCGAAGTCCGAGCGCCGCGCGAGCCGTTCATTGTTCCGTTCCTCTTTGGGGCTGGCATTCATCGCGAATCCTTTCGCCTGATCAGAAATCCTTGCTTTCCAATGCGAACAGCTGCTTCGAATGCTCCTGGATGCTCATGATCTGGTAATCGTTGCGTTTGACCGCCTCGATGGCCAGCAGCACCGCGGAGAATTCGGTGATGGTGGTGAACTGCGGCAGGTCGGCGGCGATGGCGGCGGCTCGGATGGAGTAGCCGTCGGAGCGCGACCCGCGCGAGTTCGGGGTGTTGAGGATCATGTCGATCGCGCCGTCCTCGATGAGCTCGACGACGTTCTTGCCGATCGACCCCTCGGCGTGCACGACCTTCACCGGCGCCTCCGGATCGGAGTCGACGCGGGTGGAGATCTTGTCCACGATCTTCGAGTCGATGCCGTAGCGGCGCAACACGGAGGCGGTGCCCTCGGTGGCCCAGATGGTGAATCCGAGCTCGACGAGGCGCACGGCCATCAGCGGCAGCTGGCGCTTGTCGGTGTCGTTCACGGAGATGAACACGTTGCCGTGGGTCGGCAGGCCGCCCTCGTAGGCGGCGAGCTGGCTCTTGGCGAACGCGTGCGGGAAGTCGCGGTCGAAGCCCATGACCTCGCCGGTGGAGCGCATCTCGGGTCCGAGCAGGATGTCGACGGTCTTGCCGACAGGCGTGCGGAAACGCTTGAACGGCAGCACGGACTCCTTGACCGCCACCTGCTGGCCGCGGTGCATGACGCCGCCGTCGCCCTTGGGCAGCAGCAGGCCGTTGGCGCGCTGGTCGGCGATGGTCTCGCCGGCCATGATGCGCGCGGCGGCCTTGGCCAGCGCCACGCCGGTGGCCTTGGAGGCGAACGGCACGGTGCGGGAGGCGCGCGGGTTGGCCTCGATGACGTACAGGGTGTTCGCCATGAACGCGTACTGCACGTTGATCAGGCCCTTGACGTCGCAGCCCTTGGCGATGGCGTAGGTGCCCTCCCTGAGGCGGCGGATCTGGTCGTCGGACAGCGTGGACGGCGGCAGGGTGCACGCGGCGTCGCCGGAGTGCACGCCGGCCTCCTCGATGTGCTCCATGATGCCGCCGATGTACAGCTCCTCGCCGTCGAACAGGGCGTCGACGTCGATCTCGATGGCGTCCTGGAGGAACTTGTCGATGAGCAGCGGGGAGGGCAGACGGCCGGAGACGACCGTGTCGGCCTTCGCCTCGGCGAGGGCGCGGTTCACGTACTTCTCGAGCTGGGCGTTGTCGTAGACGATCTCCATGCCGCGGCCGCCGAGCACGTAGCTCGGGCGCACGAGCACCGGGTAGCCGATCGAGTGGGCGGCCTCCTGGGCCTCCTCCAGCGACAGCGCGGTGCCGTAGCGCGGCGCGTTCATCTTCGCCTTCTTGAGCACCTCGCCGAACAGCTCGCGGTTCTCCGCCAGGTCGATGGCCTCCGGGGTGGTGCCGAGGATCGGCACGCCGGCGGCCTTGAGGCGCGCGGCGAGCGACAGCGGCGTCTGGCCGCCGAGCTGCACGATGACACCCTTGACCGGGCCCATCCTCTTCTCGGCCTCGTAGATCTCGAGCACGTCCTCGAAGGTGAGCGGCTCGAAGTAGAGACGGTCGGAGATGTCGTAGTCGGTGGAAACGGTCTCCGGGTTGCAGTTGACCATGATGGTGTCATAGTCCTTGCCGAGCTCCTGCACCGCGTGCACGCAGGTGTAGTCGAACTCGATGCCCTGGCCGATGCGGTTCGGGCCGGAGCCGAGGATGATCACGGCCTCGCGCTCGCGCGGCTTGACCTCGGTCTCGTCCGCGTAGCAGGAGTAGTAGTACGGCGTGGCCGCGTCGAACTCGGCGGCGCAGGTGTCGACCGTCTTGTACACGGGGCGCAGGCCGTAGGTCCAGCGCAGCTCGCGGACGGTGTTCTCGCCTTCGTCGCCCAGACCGCGCAGGTGCGCGATCTGCAGGTCGGACAGGCCGGCGAGCTTGGCGCGGCGCAGCAGCCTGCGCGTCAGCGTCTCGGCCTCGCGCACCGCCTGCGCGGTCTCGTTGATGAGCGTGAGCTGCTTGAGGAACCACGGGTCGATCTTGGTGGCCGCGTACAGCTGCTCGATGGTGGCGCCGCCCCAGATGGCGCGCATGAGCTCGAGGTAGCGGTTCTCGGTGGGCGTGTGGATCGCCTTGAGCAGTTCGGCGACCTCGTCGGCCGTCGGCTTGTCGCCATCCCAGTTGAAGCCCATGTGGCGCTTGTCGATGGAACGCATGGCCTTGCCGAGGGACTCCTGGAAGTTGCCGGCCAGGGCCATGGCCTCGCCGACGGACTTCATCGAGGTGGTGAGCGTCGGGTCGGCGCCCGGGAACTTCTCGAACGCGAAGCGCGGCACCTTGGTGACCACGTAGTCGATGGTCGGCTCGAAGGAGGCCGGCGTGGACTGGGTGATGTCGTTGCGGATCTCGTCAAGCGTGTAGCCGAGGGCCAGCTTGGTCGCGATCTTGGCGATCGGGAAGCCGGTGGCCTTAGACGCGAGCGCGGAGGAGCGGGAGACGCGCGGGTTCATCTCGATGACGATGATGCGGCCGGTCTCGGGGTGGATGGCGAACTGGATGTTGCAGCCGCCGGTGTCCACTCCCACGCCGCGGATGATGGCGATGCCGATGTCGCGCAGCTTCTGGTACTCGCGGTCGGTCAGGGTGAAGCACGGCGCCACGGTGATGGAGTCGCCGGTGTGCACGCCGACCGGGTCGACGTTCTCGATCGGGCAGACGACCACGACGTTGTCGTTGCGGTCGCGCATGAGCTCGAGCTCGAATTCCTTCCAGCCCTCGATGCCCTCCTCGATGAGCACCTCGTCGGTCGGCGAGTAGTGGATGCCGGCGCCGGCGATGCGGTGCAGCTCCTCCTCGTCGTGCGCGATGCCGGAGCCGAGGCCGCCCATCGTGAAGCTCGGGCGGACGACCAGCGGGTAGCCGAACTCGTCGGCGATGCGGTCCACCTCGGCGAGCGTGTGGGCGATGCGGGAGCGCGCGGATTCGGCGCCCGCCTCGTCGACGACCTTCTTGAACAGCTCGCGGTCCTCGCCGCGGTCGATGGCGTCGAGGGACGCGCCGATGAGCTCGACATTGTACTTCTTGAGCACGCCGGCCTCGCCGAGCGCCATCGCGGCGTTGAGGGCGGTCTGGCCACCGAGGGTCGGCAGCAGCGCGTCGGGGCGTTCCTTGGCGATGATCTGCTCGAGGATCGGCGTGGCGATCGGCTCGATGTAGGTGGCGTCGGCCATCTCGGGGTCGGTCATGATGGTGGCCGGGTTCGAGTTGACGAGGATGACGCGGATGCCCTCCTCCTTGAGGACGCGGCATGCCTGGGTGCCCGAGTAATCGAACTCCGCGGCCTGACCGATCACGATCGGGCCGGAGCCGATGACCATCACGGATTTGATGTCGGTGCGCTTCGGCATATCACTTACCTTCCTTGGAGTCGGCGCGGGAATCGCGCGGGTTGTTCTTCATGAGATCGCAGAATCGGTCGAACAGGTACGCGGCGTCGTGCGGACCGGCCGCGGCCTCCGGGTGGTACTGCACGGAGAACGCGGGGA
The DNA here is from genome assembly GCF_010667645.1 of Bifidobacterium platyrrhinorum. Classification (GTDB taxonomy): domain Bacteria; phylum Actinomycetota; class Actinomycetes; order Actinomycetales; family Bifidobacteriaceae; genus Bifidobacterium; species Bifidobacterium platyrrhinorum. Next base: position 134,946 of record NZ_WHZV01000001.1, on the reverse strand, counting down.
TGTCCACGCACTGCAGGCCCTCGACCACGTCGTCGTTGAGGTCGATGTGGCTGACGAACACCTTGCCGTATCTGCCGCCCTCGAACGGGGCGTCGACGGTCTCGCCGATCGGCGCGTCGACGGCGAAGCCGTGGTTGTGGGCGGTGACCTCCACCTTGCCGGTGGTGAGGTCCTTGACCGGCTGGTTGATGCCGCGGTGGCCGAACTTGAGCTTGTAGGTGCCGAAGCCGAGCGCGCGGCCGAGCAGCTGGTTGCCGAAGCAGATGCCGAAGAACGGGTAGCCGGCGTCGAGGACCTTGCGCAGCAGCTCGACCTCCGGGCCGGCCTGCTCCGGGTCGCCCGGGCCGTTGGAGAAGAAGACGCCGTCCGGATCGAGGGCGGTCAGTTCCTCGAAGGTGATGGTGGAGGGCACGACGTGCACGCGGCAGCCGCGCTCGGCCATGCGGTGCGGGGTCATCGCCTTGATGCCCAGGTCGACGGCGGCCACGGTGTACAGCGGCTCCTTGCCTTCGAACTCGCCGCACGGCTCGATGGTGTACGCCTCCTTGGTGGAGACCTCGTCGTACAGGCTCAGGCCCTGCATCCGCGGGGTGGCCTTGACGGCCTCGAGCAGGTCGTCGACGTCCTTGAGACGGCCGTCGTCGCCGAGGAGCGCGTCGCCGGAGAAGATGCCGGCGCGCATCACGCCCGCGGAACGCAGGTGGCGCACCAGCTTGCGGGTGTCGATGTCGGCGAGGCCGACGATGCCGTTGGCCTCGAGATCGCCGTCGAGGCTGCCCTCGGCGCGCCAGTTGCTCACGTTCGGGGAGGGTTCGCGCACCACGTATCCGGCCACCCAGATGCGGGAGGATTCCGGATCCTCATGGTTGACGCCCGTGTCGCCGATGTGCGGGAAGGTCTGCACGACGATCTGACGGTCGTAGCTCGGGTCGGTGAGCGTCTCCTGGTATCCGGTCATGCCGGTGGCGAACACGATCTCGCCCGTGGTCGCGCCATGGGCGCCGTACGGCTCGCCCACATACACCTGCCCATCCTCCAGTACAAGGACCGCATCGTCCTTGGTAAAGTTCGCGTTCTCGCTCACCAAATCCCCCTTATCTTTCTCGGGTTATCCGTAATTCAGGTTATAGGCCAGCGCCGACGCACACGCCCTGACACGCGCATGCGGCGAAGCGGCCGTTTGAAGTTCGCCGGGCGGTCGCCGCCCGGTCATGGGTTTTCCGTCTCCGGTCATGAAAACGCCTCCCGTGTTGCGGGGAGGCGTTTCATGAAAAAATCAATCGATCGGCTTTTCCTTGGCCGTGCAGATGGCGGACAGCAGTCCGTGGATGAAGGCGGGGGAATCCTCGTCGCACAGGGTCTTGGCGAGGGACAACGCCTCATCGATGGCGACCTTGTCCGGCACGTCATCGTTGAAGAGGATCTCCCAGGCGGCGATGCGCAGGATGTTGCGATCGACCACGCCCATACGACGGACCTTCCACCCGGTCGAATGCTCGTCCAGGGTGGCGTCGATGTCGTGACGGTGCTCGGCCACGCCCTTGACGATGTCGATGGCGTACTCGGGCAGCGGGGTCTGCGCGCCGGGGGTCTCGATGCGTTCCTCAAGCAGGGACAGAATGTCCTGGCCCTTCTCGTCCGCTTCATACAACGTGTTCAGAGCCCTTTTGCGGGCGGTGGAACGTGCCATGCAGCTTGGTCCTTTGCGTGTGCGGTGGTTGCCGGTTCGATTGCGTCTGGTCGGGTTCGCCGATCAGTTCTCGCGGCCCAGGTAGGAGCCGTCGGTGGTATTAACCTTGACCTTCTCGCCCTCGTTGATGAACAGCGGGACCTGGATCTCGGCGCCGGTCTCGACGGTGGCCGGCTTGGTGCCGGCGTTGGAGCGGTTGCCCTGCAGGCCCGGCTCGGTGTGGGTGATGGTCAGGACCACGGAGGCCGGCAGTTCGACGCTCAGCGGGGTGTCGTCGTGGAAGGACACGATGCAGTCGGTGCCCTCGAGCAGGAACTTGGTGTCGACGATGGACTTCGGCACGTAGACCTGGTCGTAGGTGGTCATGTCCATGAAGACCAGGTTGTCGCCGTCCTCGTAGGAGTACTGGAGGTTGCGGTTGTCGACGGTCTCGAACTCCATCTTCATGCCCGCGTTGAAGGTCTTGTCGACGATCTTGCCGGAGAGCACGTTCTTGATGGTGGTACGCACGAAGGCGGGGCCCTTGCCCGGCTTGACGTGCTGGAACTTGAGGACGCTCCACAGCTGGCCGTCGAGGTTCAGGACGGAACCGTTCTTGATGTCATTGGTAGTCTGTGCCACGATGTCTCACCTATTTCTAGTGTCGAGGGCTTACCCAAAATTTGCCTTGGCTATTATGCCACCACCCCTCTACCGCGACACGTCATGGCATGGCGGTGAGTCCGAGCGGCCTTTCCGCGGATGCGTGCGGATACGAAAGGACCCCGGAACCGTTGCGGGTTCCGGGGTCCTTTCAGAACGCTAGTTCAAGCGCGTCCTAAGATCGCTCCGATGGGAATCAGGCGAGGATCTTGGTGACACGGCCCGAGCCGACGGTGTGGCCACCCTCACGCACGGCGAAGGTCAGGCCCTCCTCCATGGCGATGGGCTGGATCAGCTCGACGGTGAAGGTCGCGTGATCGCCCGGCTGGACCATCTCGACGCCTTCCGGCAGCTCGATGACGCCGGTGACGTCGGTGGTGCGGAAGTAGAACTGCGGACGGTAGTTGGAGAAGAACGGCGAGTGACGGCCACCCTCATCCTTGGTCAGGACGTAGACCTCACCCTCGAACTTGGTGTGCGGGGTGACGGAGCCCGGAGCGGCCACGACCTGGCCACGCTCGACGTCCGTACGGCCGAGGCCACGGAGGAGCAGACCGGTGTTGTCGCCGGCCTCGCAGGAGTCCATCGTCTTGTGGAAGGTCTCGATGGAGGTGACGGTGGTGTTCTGGGTCGGGCGGATGCCGACGATCTCGACCGGGGTGTTGACGGCCAGCTGGCCACGCTCGACACGGCCGGTGACGACGGTACCACGACCGGAGATGGTGAAGACGTCCTCGATCGGCATCAGGAACGGCTTGTCGAGGTCGTGGACCGGGGTCGGGATGTACTCGTCGACGGCGTCCATGAGCTTCTTGATCTGCTCGACCCACTTCTCGTGGTCCGGGGCGTCGTCGTGCAGCGCGCCGTAGGCGGAGACGTGGATGACCGGGCAGTCGCGATCGAAGCCGTTCTCGTCGAGGAGGTCACGGACCTCTTCCTCGACGAGCTCGATGAGCTCCTCGTCGTCGACCATGTCGCACTTGTTCAGGGCGACCAGGATCTTCGGGACGCCGACCTGGCGGGCGAGCAGGACGTGCTCGCGGGTCTGGGCCATCGGGCCGTCGGTGGCGGCGACCACGAGGATGGCGCCATCCATCTGGGCGGCGCCGGTGATCATGTTCTTCACGAAGTCGGCGTGGCCCGGGCAGTCGACGTGAGCGTAGTGACGCTTCTCGGTCTGGTACTCGATGTGGGCGATGTTGATGGTGATGCCGCGGGCGGCCTCTTCCGGAGCGGAATCAATCTGGTTGAAGTCGTACTCCGGGTTGACATCCGGGTACTCCTCGTGCAGCACCTTGGAGATGGCCGCGGTCAGGGTCGTCTTGCCGTGATCGACGTGGCCGATGGTGCCGATGTTAACGTGCGGCTTAGTACGCTCGTACTTTTCCTTTGCCATTACTTTGTCCTCCTGGACGTTTCGTAGGTTTACTGGGTTTCTGGGTTTCGTGCCACATTGAAGGAGCCAGAACCCAGTCAGCGGTACACGATATTACCGCTGACCGGAGACGTGGCGCAAATCAACGTAGCGACGCGTGTCACTCGCCGCGCTGGGCCTTGATGATCTCGTCGGAGACGCTCTTCGGCACCTCGGCGTAGGAGTCCATCTGCATGGTGAACATGGCGCGACCCTGGGTCTTCGAACGCAGGTCGCCGATGTAGCCGAACATCTCGGACAGCGGGACCTTGGCGTCGATGACCTTGACGCCGGTGGCGTCGGTCATGGACTGGATGTTGCCACGGCGCTGGTTCAGATCGCCGATGACCTCGCCCATGTACTCCTCCGGAGTACGGACCTCGACGGCCATGATCGGCTCGAGGATGACCGGCTTGGCCTTCGGGGCGGCCTCCTTGAAGCACATGGAGCCCGCGAGCTTGAAGGCCATCTCGGAGGAATCGACCGGGTGCATCTGGCCGTCGGTGACGGTGGCCTTGACGCCCACGACCGGGAAGCCGGCGAGGATACCGGATTCCATGGCCTCCTTGACGCCGGCCTCGATGGACGGGATGAACTCCTGGGAGATGTGGCCGCCGGTGACGGCGTTCTCGAACTCGAAGGTCTTGCCCTCGGTGGTCTCGAGCGGCTCGAAGTTCATCAGGACCTTCGCGAACTGGCCGGAACCACCGGTCTGCTTCTTGTGCGTGTAGCCCTGGTCCATGACGGCCTTGCGGATGGTCTCGCGGTAGGCGACCTGCGGCTTGCCCTGGGTGCACTCGACCTTGAACTCGCGACGCATGCGGTCGACGATGATGTCGAGCTGGAGCTCGCCCATGCCGGCGATCAGGGTCTGGCCGGACTCCTCGTCCGTGGTGACCTGGAACGTCGGGTCCTCCTCGGCCAGCTTGGCGAGGGCGATGCCCATCTTCTCCTGGTCGGCCTTGGTCTTCGGCTCGACGGCCACCTGGATCACCGGATCCGGGAAGGTCATGGAGTTGAGGGAGATCGGGGCGTCCATGGCGCACAGGGTGTCACCGGTGGTGACGTTCTTGAGGCCCACGAAGGTGTAGATGTTGCCGGCGTCGGCGACCTCGACCGGGTTCTCCTTGTCGGCGTGCATCTGGAAGATCTTGCCGACGCGCTCCTTCTTGCCGCGCGTGGAGTCGAGCACGTTGTCGCCCGGCTTGACGGAGCCGGAGTAGACGCGCACGAACACGAGCTTGCCGTAGAACGGGTGGGTGGAGATCTTGAAGACCAGGGCCGCGAACGGATCGCTCTTGGACGGCTTGCGGTCGATCTCGACGGACTCGTCGCCGGGCTCGAAGCCCTTGATGGCCGGCACGTCCTCCGGGGACGGCAGGTAGTCGACGACGCCGTCCAGCATCGGCTGAACGCCCTTGTCCTTGAAGGCGGAACCGCAGAAGACCGGGAAGGCCTTCTTCTCGATGGTCAGCTGGCGGACGCCCGCGCGCACGTCCTCCATGGACAGCTCGCCGTCCTCGAAGAACTTGTTCATCAGGTCGTCGTTCGCTTCGGCGGCGGCCTCGATGAGCTGCTCGTGGTATTCGGCGGCCTTGTCCTGGAGGTCCTCCGGGATGTCGGTGACGTCGTACTTGGCGCCGAGGCCCTCGGTGCCGTTCCAGACGTACGCCTTCATCTCGACCAGGTCGACGACGCCGGCGAAGTCGTTCTCGGCGCCGATCGGCAGCTGCATGACGATCGGGGTGGCGCCCAGCTTGTCCTTGATGGTGTCGACGGAGTAGTAGAAGTTCGCGCCGAGCTTGTCCATCTTGTTGATGAAGCAGATGCGCGGCACGCCGTACTTGTCGGCCTGACGCCACACGGTCTCGGACTGCGGCTCCACGCCCTCCTTGCCGTCGAAGACGGCGACGGCGCCATCGAGCACGCGCAGGGAGCGCTCCACCTCGGCCGTGAAGTCCACGTGGCCGGGGGTGTCGATGATGTTGATCTGGAACTTGTCCTTGGTGTCGTGGGTCTGGCGGTTCCAGAAGCACGTGGTGGCCGCGGACTGAATGGTGATGCCGCGCTCCTGCTCCTGAGCCATGAAGTCCATCGTCGCGGCGCCGTCGTGCACCTCGCCGATCTTGTAGCTCTTGCCGGTGTAGTACAGAATACGCTCGGTGGTGGTGGTCTTGCCGGCATCGATGTGAGCCATGATGCCGATGTTACGGACGAAATGAAGGTCCGAAAGCTCTTCAGCCATCTTTATCCTTAGTGTTCCTCAGGCCAGTGAATTACCAGCGGTAGTGGGCGAAGGCCTTGTTGGCCTCTGCCATCTTATGAGTATCCTCGCGACGCTTGACAGAAGCGCCGAGGCCGTTGGAGGCGTCCAGGATCTCGTTGGCGAGACGCTCGGCCATGGTCTTCTCGCGACGGGCGCGGGAGAAGTCGGTCAGCCAGCGCAGGCACAGCGTGTTGGCGCGGTTCGGCTTGACCTCGACCGGCACCTGGTAGGTGGCGCCGCCGACTCGGCGGGAACGCACCTCGAGGGACGGGCGGATGTTGTCCAGAGCGCGCTTGAGGACGGCGACCGGCTCCTGCTCGGTCTTCTCCTTGACCATGTCGAGCGCGGAGTAGACGATGTCCTCGGCGATGGACTTCTTGCCGTCCAGGAGGATCTTGTTGATCAGCTGCGCGACGACGGTCGAACCGTAGATCGGATCGGGCAGCACGACGTGCTTCTTAGCGGGTCCTTTACGTGACATATCTCTTACTTCGCCTTCTTTGCTCCGTACAGGGAACGACCCTGCTTGCGGTCCTTCACACCCTGGGTATCAAGCGCGCCGCGCACGATGTGGTAGCGCACACCCGGCAGATCCTTCACACGGCCGCCGCGCACGAGCACGATGGAGTGCTCCTGCAGGTTGTGGCCCTCGCCCGGGATGTAGGCGGTGACCTCGATGCCGGAGGACAGACGCACACGGGCGACCTTACGAAGCGCCGAGTTCGGCTTCTTCGGGGTGGTGGTGTAGACACGGGTGCACACGCCGCGACGCAGCGGGCTGCCCTTGAGCGCCAAAGTCTTCGACTTCTTCGGCTTCGGCGAACGTCCCTTACGGACGAGCTGTTCGATAGTAGGCAACTTGAATTCTCCGATTCAGTGTTATCTCTTGGTTCCGTGAGGCCCGCAACGCCGTGAGCCACACTCCCCCGTGCATCCGGAACCCCTGTCCCGAATCGGAAAGTCAGCCACTGCCCACCGGCCCGATGGCCCGCTCCTCTCTCGCCGCCGCATTGCTGCGCGCGATCCATGCGATTCACGGGATATCCCAGCCCGCACGCCTGTTACATAAGGCACGCCGCTGGCACACACGAATATCCATATTACGGAACGCGAGGACAACGACACGCCAGCCCCGTGAGGAGCCATGACGCCTCCCCGCGGAGGCCGACATTCTCCCCCGCATGACTCACCGACCCGCGCGTGCATGAGGCCCCAAAGCATTAGCATTCCCGTCCCGTACGATTGGGCACCGACCCGCGCGTGCATGAGGCCGCCCCACGGAGGCCGACCTCCCTCACGCCCCTCGACGGTCGATACGCGCCTTTCGGGACTTTGGGAACTTTTGTGTTGCCTATAATCGTGGTTTGGCCTTACGGGATTTGTTCCCCCGCCCCTCAATGATCAACATGCACCTTTCGACATTGCGGGGCACGCTTCCTTGCCCCTCGACACGACGCAGGCATCTTTTGGCACCGAGGGGCGGGAATCATGCCGGCAAGAAGAGAGTCCCTATTGAAAAACGCCATTTTCCAGCGGTTTTTATTTTGTCTCTCGCCCCTCGCCGAACAACAAGGCATGATTCTCATCGAGGGGCAAGGATCCTCGCCCCTCGGCGCCGAACGCCCGGCGTTCATCCGTCGAGGGACAATCCTTCCTTTTCCGAAACGCAAAGGCCCCGAGGTTTCCCTCGGGGCCTTGGTGGGGTGGCTAACGTGGCTCGAACACGCGACCTTCTGAACCACAATCAGATGCTCTACCAACTGAGCTATAGCCACCATGTGCTTTCGACCCGCTTGCGCCGGTCGGCAACGAGTGAATACAATACAGGAGTTTCCATCGTTGTCCAACTACGGCGTGTCGCGTTGCATTCCAAGGGATGACGTCGCGATCCGCGACGACGTCCGCCCATGCGACCACACCGATGACGACGACGCAACCGGCCTCTCCAGCAGCCGCGAGCGCGAGCGACCGCACCCAGATCCTCACACTTAGTGGATTGATTTCGTCGCCGGCAGCCGCGAGCGCGAGCGACCGCACCGGTGGCGGGCGGGCCCGCCGCGGACATGCGACCGACCCCGGCGCCCATCCGAACGCCCATGCCGGCAACGACCCTCCGGGCCGCATGGCCGCAGATGCCGCATCCGCCTCGGACGCCCCCTGCGACCATGCCGATACAGCCGCACCGACACCCTCAATCGCTCGCATACGCACATGGGAGCGGTCACATTGTTCGGTTGTGTTCGTTTTAAAAACACCCCGCACCCCTACTGCGCATTGGCTTTCCGGCGTGTCACCCTGTATTCGATGTTCGGTTTTTGGTATACTTCCAAGTGAAGGCCGGAGTTTAAGATCGGCCGGGAATCCGGCAGGTCGCAACGAAGCGCAGAAAGCCGTAAGGCCGCAGGCGCAACGCCTTCGAGATAACTGAACAGCGATCGATGGTGAATTCACCGAGGCGCGGCATGGAAGCACGGCGCAGGCGCCGGGCCGCGAAAAACACACGTGTACTGGTTGTTTGTGGTTCATCATTGCAAGGAGGCCGCGCAGGGCGGCGCGGCGAAAGCAGCAAAGCGTACCATCGCCTCCTTCCCCAAAACAGATGGCCCCCGGAACTTCTCCCTTCGGTTCCGGGGGCCATCTTCTTGCCGGACGCCCCCGGGAGAACCACCTTCGGACGGTCCCGCCACCGTGTCCCGCCCGCGGGCGCGGGACACGGGCCCCATCCCGGTGTACACGCCGCCCGCCGACGGAGTCCCGCCCGTGGGAGCGGGAAACGGGCGATCGGCGCGCCGGCAACTACACTCGTCATCATGCTTTCCTTCGAAAACGATTATTCCCGTGCCGCGCATCCCGCGGTCCTCGATGCCGTCGCTCGCATCAACGACGACCTGTACCCCGGATACGGCTCGGACGAACTGTGCGACCGTGCAAAGGGGAAAATCCGCGAGGCCTGCGGCCTGCCGGACGCGGACGTGTGGTTCCTGGTCGGCGGCACGCAGGCCAACCAGGTGGTCATCGACGCGGTCACGCCGCCGTACGCCGGCGTCGTCGCCGTCGAATCCGGCCACCCGAACGTGCACGAGGCCGGCGCCATCGAATACTCCGGGCACAAGGTGCTCACGCTCCCCCATCACGACGGCAAGATGGACGCCCGCGAGCTCGACGAGTACTGCGCGACCTTCTATGCGGACGGCAACCACGAGCATATGGTCTTCCCCGGCTGCGTCTACGTCTCCATGTCGACCGAATACGGCACGGTCTACTCGAAATCGGAACTCCGGGCCATCGCCGACGTCGCGCACCGCTACGACATGCCGCTGTTCGTCGACGGCGCGCGTCTCGGCTACGGGCTGACCGCGACCGGCTGCGACATGACGCTCGGGGACCTCGCGCACATCGCCGACGTCTTCTATATCGGCGGCACGAAGGTCGGCGCGATGTTCGGCGAGGCGGTCGTGTTCGCGAACCGCGACGCGCGTTCCGCCGCGCCGCGTCATTTCCTCACCGAGATCAAGCAGCACGGCGCGCTGCTCGCGAAGGGATTCCTGCTCGGCGCGCAGTTCGACGCGCTGTTCACCGACGACCTTTACTTCCGCATCGCCCGCAACGCGAACGTGCAGGCGGACCGCATCCGCGCCGCGCTGCGCGAGAAGGGCTATACGCTCACCTTCGAAGCGCCCACGAACCAGATCTTCGTCACGCTCGACGGGACGGCCATCGAACGGCTCGGACGGGATGTGCGCCTCGGCTTCATGGAGAAGGCCGACGAGACGCACACGGTGATGCGCATCTGCACGAGCTGGTCCACCACGGACGAGGAGACGGAGCGGCTCATCGCCCTGCTGTAGCGATGGCCTCGCGTTCCATGTCGACGAACCGGTGGACGGACGCCTCGACCGAATAGTGCTCGCGCGTATGCTCGGCGTACTTCGCGCCCCAGCGCGCAAGCTCGTCCGGGTGGTCGATCCACCAGTCGATGCGCCGCGCGAGCATCGCCGCGTCGCGCACCGGGAACAACGATTCGTCCGTCAGGGCGAACTGGCTCGCCGCGGACAGCTCCGACGCGGCGATCACCGGCACGAGCCCGCACGCCATCGCCTCGATGACGCTCACCGATTCGATGTCCGCGATCGAGCAATGCACGAACAGGTCGCACGAGCGCAGCAGCGCAGGCATGTCGGCGTTGCGGTGGAAGCCGATATCGGCGTTGCGCCTGAGCCGGCGGTGCGCGCGGAACGTGAGATACCGCTTGAGCGGGCCGGTGCCGGCGATGGTCAGATGGATGTCGCCGGCGTGCCGGCTCATCGAAACGGCCTTGATGAGCGTGATCTGGTCCTTCTCGTGGGCGAGGCGGCCGGATGCGACGACGCGGAACGGCACGTGCGCGGGAGCGTCCGGGTCGAGCGGCTCGCGTGCGGTGAACCGCGGCGAATAGCCGTTCGAGATCACATGCGTCACGCCGCGGTAGCCATGCTCGCGCAGCAGGCCGGCCGTCATCTCCGTGGGCGTGTGGATGTGGTCGACCCGCTTGTAGAGCCATTGGCGGAACAGCCAGTACAGGAACCGTTCCATGCCGGGCACGTAGCGTAGCGGCCCCGCGGAATAGAGCACGTTCTCCGGCTGCAGATGGAATCCGGCGGTGACGGGGATGCCCATCTGGCGGGCGACCTTGGCCGCGCGGCGCCCGAACTTGAACGGCATGTAGACATGCACGACGTCCACGCCCTGGAACGCGGTGCGGAACAGCGTGTCGCTCGGCTGGGCGAACTGCATCTGCTGTTTGGCGGCCACCCAGGAGACGAGCGGCACCTTGTTGACGCGCGCCGGGTACTCGGGGGCCCCGATGCCGACGAGTCGCACATGATGCCCCTGGCGTTCGAGCTCGGCGGCCCATTGCAGGGCGGAATTGGAGGTGCCGTTGCCCTGGTTGCCGACCGTGTCGACCACCAGGGCGATGGTCAGCGGCCGGTCGATGTCCTCCTCGAAGCCGACCCCATCGGCTCCGAAACCTTCGATGCCGGCCGGGCGGCGGCCGTTCCTCTCCGATTCGTGTTCGCGCATTGCTCCAGTCTATGACGGCGCGCGACGGGGAGGGGCGGCGTCCCGCCGGCTACGCCAGCGCGCGCCCGATGCGCGCGACCGCCTGATACAGGTCGGATTCGGGCTTCAACAGGCTGAACCGCACGAAACCGTCGGAGGCGGGGCCGAAGCACGATCCGGGCATGACGGCCACGCCGGCGTGTTCGATGAGCCAGGCGGTGAATTCGTCCGACGTGCCGAACCCGTCCGGCACGCGGGCCCAGAGGAACAGGCCCCCACGCGGCGTCGCCACGTCGAATCCCGCCTCGCGCAGTCCGTCGGCGAGCACCTGCGCACGATGGGCGTAGTTCGCGCCGAGCACCGCCACGGAACGCAAATCGCCGCCCAACGCGACCGCGCCGGCCTGCTGCACGACGCTGGGCGCGAGCACGGTGGTCTGCCGGTGGACGGCCTTCGCCGCGGCGAGGATGCCGGGGGCGCCCGCGATCCAGCCGCCGCGCCAGCCGGCGACCATGAACATCTTGGAGAGCGACCCGAGCTCCACGGCCACGTCGAGCGCGCCCGGCACCTCGAGGATGCTGGGCGAGGGGTCTCCGCCGAATTCGATGCCAGCGTAGGCGAAGTCGTTCATCACCGCGAACCGGTGCTCGCGGGCGAGTTCCACGGCCCGTTCGTGGAACTCCGGCGTGGCGACCGCGCCGGTGGGGTTGTTGGGGTAGTTGAGGATGAGCAGTTTCGCCCGGTCCCACAACGCCGGGTCGGCGGCGTCGAGATCCGGCAGGTATCCATGCCCGGGATCGGCGGGGACCGTCACGAACTCCCCTTTGGCGACGGCGGTGGACCCCTCGTATTGCGGATAGTACGGGTCGACGGCCACGACGGTGTCGCCCTCGTCGACGAGCGCTTCGATGACGGTGGAGATTCCCACCGACGCGCCGGCCGTGGCGAGCAGGTGGGACGACGGGTCGAGCGCCACGTCGTAGCGCTCGCGGTACCAGTGCGCGATGGCGTCGAGATAGGCGGGGACCCCGTCGAACGCGGGGTAGCGGAACAGGGACGGGTCGTGCGCCGCATGGGCGAGCGCGTCCTGCATGAACGCGGGAGGCTTCCCGTCGGGATTGCCCTTGGACAGGTCGATGACGTCGCGCCCGGCCCGGATCGCGGCGGCGGTGCGCGCGTCGGCCTGGGCGAACGGGTTGGACGGGAGCGCCGCCGCCCTGCGTGAGATCGGAACCATGACCGGATCCCCTGTGGACGACGGATTCCCCTTCCCCATCCAAGACTCCCTACCTGTTGTTCCCCGAAAGAAAAACGTTGGCCCGATCGTTTATTCCCAACCGATCGGTGACATTCACCGTACGCCGCACGCCGGCGGACGGCAACGGCGTGTCTATACGCGGTATTTATGGGGCGTTATCAACGCGCCGCACGCCGGTGAACGTTCCGTGACCGTTCCCGCGGTCCCATGGGCCGGAGGACAGCGCGGCGTACGGCGCGGCGGACCGCGCCCGTCCCCATGGGCCGGCGACGGCGCGACGTGCCGGCGCGCCTCATCGGGAGTCGATGCGAGAATGTGACCCATGACCGATAGCGTGAACACTGCCAATGATTCCCTGTCCTCCTTCCCCTCCCCCTCCCCCCGCAGCGTGCTGGGCACGCCGCTGGGCGCGCGGCCGACGCGCGTGCTGTTCCTCGGCTCGGGAGAGCTCGGCAAGGAGGTGACGATTGAGCTCATGCGCCTGGGAGCGTGGGTGTGCGCCGCCGACTCGTATGCGGGCGCGCCCGCCCAGCAGGTGGCGCATGAGTCCCGCGTGCTCGACATGGCGGACGCCGCCCGGCTGCGCGCCCTGTTCGACGAGGTGAGGCCGGACATCGTCGTGCCCGAGGTGGAGGCGATCGCCACGTCCGAGCTGGCCGATGCGGCGGCCCGCGGAGTGCAGGTGGTGCCGAGCGCGGAGATCGCGGCGATCTGCATGGACCGCGAGCGCCTGCGTGTCATCGCGCACGAGGAGCTGGGGCTGCCGACCACGCCGTACCGTTTCGCGGGCTCCCTGGAGGAGCTGCGCACGGGCGCCGGCGAGGTCGGCTATCCGTGCGTCGTCAAGCCGGTGATGAGCTCGTCCGGTCACGGCCAGTCGGTCGTGCGCGAGGCGGACGCGATCGACGCGGCATGGACGGAGGCGCAGGAGGGCCGTCGCGCCGCAGGCGAGGGCGACGTGTCGCGCGTGATCGTCGAGGCGTTGGCGCCGCTCGACTACGAGCTGACCGTGCTGACGGTCTCGTCGAGCGCGGGCATCGTGACGTGCGCGCCGATCGGGCAGCGTCAGGAGTCGGGCGACTACCGCGAGTCGTGGCAGCCGGCCGCGGCGGGCGACGGCGTGCTGGCCGAGGCGGGCCGCATCGCCCGCACGGCCGTCGAGGGGCTTGTCGCGAAGGCGAAGGAGAGCGGCGAGACCGGCTGGGGCGTGTTCGGCGTGGAACTGTTCGTGCTGACCGACGGTTCGGTCCTGTTCAACGAGGTGTCGCCGCGCCCGCACGACACGGGCATGGTGACGATGGCCTCGCAGCGTCTGAGCGAGTTCGCGCTGCACGCGCGCGCGATCCTCGGCCTGCCGGTCACGGAAGGTCACGTCGCGCTCGCGCTGCCGGCGGGCGCGGTGGCCGCCAGCCACGCGATCGTGATCGCCGGCGACGGCGAGGCGGAGTTCTCGGGACTCGACCGTGCGCTCGCCGAGCCGGGCACGGACCTGCGCGTCTTCGCCAAGCCGGAGGTGCACGGACACCGCCGCATGGCCGTCGCGCTGGCGGTCGGCGGGGACGAGGCCGACGCACGCGCCAGGGCGGGCCGCGTCGCCGACGCGCTGACGATCGAGGTGCGGTAGCGTCCCCGCGCACGCGCATCCGCTCCCGCCCCGTTCCGTCGTGGGACCCGTCGGGGCCGATCCGCCGCGGTCGTGTGTTGCATGTAGCCGGCGATTGGTACCCTTTTACCGTTAGTTCACCCAGATATTCCACTCCTGAAAGGCGAGTAATGGAGAAACTGGAAATGCTCTACAAGGGCAAGGCCAAGAAGATGTACGCAACCGACGACCCCGACGTGCTGTGGGTCGAATACATGAATCAGGCGACCGCCGGCAACGGCGCGAAGAAGGCCCAGATCGAAGGCAAGGCCAACCTGAACAACCACATCACCTCCGTCATCTTCGACCTGCTCAAGGCGCGCGGCGTGGAGAGCCACTTCATCAAGCGTCTGTCCGACACCGAGCAGCTGGTGAAGAAGATGGACATGTACCCGCTCGAGATCATCATGCGCAACACCGCGGCCGGCTCCTTCGCCAAGCGCTACGGCGTCGAGGAGGGCACCCCGCTCAAGAAGCCGATCCTCGAGTTCTGCCTCAAGTCCGATGATCTGGGCGACCCGTTCATCAACGACGACGGCATCGTGGCCCTCGGCCTCGCCTCCGAGGAGGAGCTGGCCGAGATCTCCCGCATCGCCCGCGCCGTCAACGAGGGCCTGAAGGACATCTTCTCCAAGATCGACGTGCAGCTCGTCGACTTCAAGATCGAGGAGGGCAAGACCTCCGACGGCACCATCCTGCTCGCCGACGAGATCACCCCGGACACCTGCCGCCTGTGGGACCTCAAGGACAAGTCCGGCAAGATCGAGCACCTCGACAAGGACCTGTTCCGCCGCGACCTGGGCAACATCATCCCCGCGTACGAGGAGATCTACGGCCGTCTGGTCAAGCTGGCCGAGGCCGAGGGCATCGAGCGCGCCGAGTGACATCGCATATGGCTCCCCTTTGAAAGGGGAGCCATATCTCTTTTGCCAACGAACCCAACCCCATCCAATCCTTACCGAATCACAGAAAGGACCAGGACCCCATGGTTTTCCGCGTGTACGTGGAGAAGAAGCCCGGATTCGACGTCGAGGCCCTTCAGCTCGCAGGCGAACTGAAGACCATCCTCGGCATCGCCGGCCTGAAGTCCGTGCGCATCGTGAACCGCTACGACGTGGAGGGCATCAGCGCCGAACTGTTCGCCCAGGCCACGCCCACCGTGTTCAGCGAGCCCCAGGT
This sequence comes from Bifidobacterium platyrrhinorum, assembly GCF_010667645.1. Classification (GTDB taxonomy): domain Bacteria; phylum Actinomycetota; class Actinomycetes; order Actinomycetales; family Bifidobacteriaceae; genus Bifidobacterium; species Bifidobacterium platyrrhinorum. The sequence continues at coordinate 119,815 of NZ_WHZV01000001.1, read as the reverse complement.
GGACGACGTCACCAACGACCTGCCCGACTTCGGCGCGGCGAAGGTGTTCGCCACCGAGTTCCTGCCCGGCCAGTTCGACCAGCGCGCCGACTCCGCCAGCGAATGCATCCAGCTCATCTCGCAGGGCGAGCGCCCCACCGTGCGCTCCGCCAAGCTGTACGCCCTCGAAGGCGACCTGACCGAGGCGGACGTCGAGGCGATCAAGCGTTACGTCATCAACCCGGTCGAGGCGCGCGAGGCGTCCCTCGAGACCAAGGAGACGCTGAAGACCGCCGTGCCGACCCCCGGCAAGGTCGAGGTCATCGCCGGATTCAACGAGATGGACGCCGAGGCCGGCCAGCGGTTCATCGACGAGCGCGGCCTCGCCATGGACCTCGCGGACCTCGAGTTCTGCCAGAAGTACTTCGCCGAGGCGGGCCGCGAGCCCACGATCACCGAGATCAAGGTCATCGACACCTACTGGTCCGACCACTGCCGCCACACGACGTTCGGCACGATCCTGACCGACGTCGCCATCGACGACGAGGTCGTCAAGGCCGCGTTCGAGCGCTACCTCGAGCTGCGCCACGAGCTCGGCCGCGACGAGAAGCCCCTGTGCCTGATGGACATGGGCACGATCGGCGCGAAGTGGCTCAAGAAGAACGGCATCCTCACCGGCCTCGACGAGAGCGAGGAGATCAACGCCTGCACCGTCAAGGTGAAGGTGGACGTCGACGGCGAGCAGCAGGACTGGCTGTTCCTGTTCAAGAACGAGACCCACAACCACCCGACCGAGATCGAGCCGTTCGGCGGCGCCGCCACCTGCATCGGCGGCTGCATCCGCGACCCCCTGTCGGGCCGCTCCTACGTGTACCAGGCGATGCGCGTGACCGGCGCCGCCGACCCGACCGTGCCGGTCTCCGAGACGCTCGAGGGCAAGCTCCCCCAGCGCAAGCTCGTGACCACCGCGGCCGCCGGCTACTCGTCCTACGGCAACCAGATCGGCCTCGCCACCGGCCAGGTCGACGAGATCTACCACCCGGGCTACGTGGCCAAGCGCATGGAGGTGGGCGCGGTCGTGGCCGCCACCCCGGCCGACCACGTGCGCCGCGAGACCCCGGCCCCGGGCGACAGGATCATCCTGCTGGGCGGGCGCACCGGACGCGACGGCATCGGCGGCGCGACGGGCGCCTCCAAGGCCCACAACGTCGAATCGCTCGAACTCGACGGCGCCGAGGTGCAGAAGGGCAACGCGCCGGTCGAGCGCAAGCTGCAGCGCCTGTTCCGCCGCGGCGACGCGTGCCGTCTCATCAAGCGCTGCAACGACTTCGGCGCGGGCGGCGTGTCCGTGGCGGTCGGCGAGCTGGCCGACGGCCTGTACGTGGACCTCAACACCGTCCCGAAGAAGTACGAGGGCCTCGACGGCACCGAGCTGGCGATCTCCGAATCGCAGGAGCGCATGGCCGTCGACGTGGCCGCCGAGGACGTCGACGAGTTCCTCGGCTACGCGCGCGAGGAGAACCTCGAAGCCACGGTGATCGCCACCGTGACCGAGGATCCGCGCATGGTGATGACCTGGAACGGCGACGAGATCGTGAACCTCACCCGCGAGTTCCTCGCCTCCAACGGCGCGCCGAAGCACCAGGCCGTGCACATCGAGGCGCAGCAGGCGTACTCGGTGCCGTCCGCATGGACGACCGGTACGCTGGCCGAGCGCATGCACGCCCTGGTCACCGACCTCAACGTGGCCTCCAACAAGGGCCTGTCGGAGCGCTTCGACTCGACGATCGGCGCGGGCACCGTGCTCATGCCGTTCGGCGGCGTCAGGCAGCTCACCCCGAACGAGGCGATGGTCGCCAAGCTCCCCGTGTTCGGCGAGACCACCACCGCCTCCGCGATGGCCTGGGGCTTCAACCCGTACATCATGGAGAAGAACCAGTTCACCGGCGCGTACCTGTCCGTCGTCGAATCGCTCGCCAAGCTGGTCGCCGCCGGCTTCGAGCATGAGAAGGCGTACCTGAGCTTCCAGGAGTACTTCGAGAAGCTGCGCGACGAGCCGGAACGCTGGGGCAAGCCGATGGCCGCCGTGCTCGGCGCGCTGATGGCGCAGATCGACCTCGGCGCCGGCGCGATCGGCGGCAAGGACTCCATGTCCGGCTCGTTCGAGGACCTCGACGTGCCGCCGACCCTGATCTCCTTCGCCGTGGCCGTGGGCGACATGAAGCGCGCCACCTCCCCCGAGTTCAAGGGCGCCGGCCACCGCATCGTGCGCATCGCGCCGCGCTATCTGGCCGACGGCATCACACCGGACAAGGACGCGCTGCTCGACGCGTTCGGCCTGGTCGAGGAGCTCACCGACTTCGGCACCGCGCTGGCCGTCTCCACGCCGGGCTACGGCGGCACCGCCGAGGCGCTGTTCAAGATGACCGTGGGCAACGGCATCGGCCTGGCCCTGAACGACGGCATCACGCTGGACGACCTGTTCAAGCCGGCGTACGGCTCGTTCATCGTCGAGCTCAAGGACAACGAGAAGATCCCGGCCGTCTCCAACCTGGTCGAGGTCGGCGAGATCGGCGTGACCACCGAGGCCTACGAGTTCACGGCCGCCGGCGAGACGCTCGACCTCGCGGCCACGCAGGACGCGTGGGAGGGCGGCATCGAATCCGTGTTCCCGTACCGTTCGCGCGGCGCGGAGAAGACCGAGACCGTCGAGACGATCGACTTCCACGCGGCCGAGGCCGGCGTGAAGAAGACCGTGTACGTGGGTTCCGGCGTGGCGCGCCCGCGCGTCATCATCCCCGTGTTCCCGGGCAACAACTGCGAGTACGATTCGGCCGCCGCGTTCGAACGCGCGGGCGCCGAGGCGCACACGCTGATCGTCAACAACCTCACGCCGGCCGCGGTGGCCGAGTCCACCGCCAAGCTGATCGAGGAGATCGGCAAGAGCCAGATCGTGATGATCCCGGGCGGCTTCTCGGGCGGCGACGAGCCGGACGGCTCCGCCAAGTTCATCACCGCGTTCTTCCGCGCCCCCGCCGTCACCGAGGCGGTGCGCGACCTGCTCAAGAACCGCGACGGCCTGATGCTCGGCATCTGCAACGGCTTCCAGGCGCTCATCAAGCTGGGTCTGGTGCCGTTCGGCGACATCGTCGACATGGACGCCACCTGCCCGACGCTGACGTTCAACACGATCGGCCGCCACCAGAGCCGCCTCGTGCGCACGCGTGTCGCCTCCGACCTGTCCCCGTGGCTCGCGAAGACCAGCGTGGGCGACGTGCACACGGTCGCGATCTCCCACGGCGAGGGCCGTTTCGTCGCCTCCGACGAGACGCTGGCGCGCCTCAAGGCCAACGGCCAGATCGCCACGCAGTACGTGAGCGAGGCGGGCGTGCCCGGCATGGACCTGGACGTCAACCCGAACGGCTCGATGCTCGCCATCGAGGGCATCACCAGCCCGGACGGCCGCGTGTTCGGCAAGATGGGCCACTCGGAGCGTTCCGGCAACGGCCTGTACGTGAACGTGCCCGGCGACAAGTACCAGCCGATCTTCGAGGCCGGCGTCGAGTACTTCGCCGCCTGATCGGGTAGCGGCTTCTCAGCCGCCGTGAAACACGACAGGGGGGGTGTCTTCTGCATTACGGAAGACACCCCCCTGCTATTTGTCGATTTCCCAGCCCGGTCTTACCCCGCTCGAAATGCCGAAGAAAACACAATCCGTATGCATCCAAACAAAGCCGCCGAGATACCATGTGCAGTATCGGCAATGGCCGCCGACCAACTCCCTGACTGCAGGAAACGAGGATTCATGACCGGTAATGCATATGCCTGGGTTGATTTTTACTCACAGTTGGCGGATGAGCTCCGCGCATACCGCACACGCCGGACCGAGCTCTATGCCATAGCGAAGAATGCGTATGCCGGAGCCGGCATGGGCCTCCCGAAACTGGAAACCGACGGCGAGACCGTCGAGATGGACCCGTTCACCTTCTTCGCTTTGTTCAACCGGGGTCTTACCACGGCGAACCGCATCGCCATCGCTCAAAAACTCCATGATGCGTTCGCCCTGAAAGCTCCGGTCCCACATGCTTTCGCCGGCGTTCCACTCGCCAACAATCAGAAAACAACGTTCTATTGGTTCAAACCCGGTCGAGGAGAACACGACATCGACAATCTTTGGCATCTGTTCGAAGCGGCGCTCGACTTCGCCGATTCCCCGAACGACGAGACCCGAACTCGGTTTGCCGATGCTTTCGATCAGGTGCGGCCACAAATCGGCATCAAATGGAACATCACGATGGGTCTGTTCTGGATTCGACCGGAACACTATCTCACCCTCGATGGGCGCAGCAGGTGGTTTCTCTGTCAGCCCGAATGCATGCCCAAGGATTTCATCAATCAAGCCAAGCTCCTGTTCGACAGGAATGAGACCCCGCATGGAACCGACTACATGCATCTGATTGACCTGTGCCGAGCCGTTCTCAACACAGGTTCATACGAATACACAACCTTTCCGGAACTGTCAGATAAGGCTATGTCGCAGTCCGAGGCCGTGAACCAGCAAAACAAACAACGCAAGTCCCAGGAACTCTCGGGGAACGACACGGTCCGCCGCCGCTACTGGGCATACCGCCCGGGTCCCCGCGGCGAGCTGTGGGATGAATGTGTCAAGGATGGGATGATGCGCCTTGGCTGGGGCGATCTCGGCAACTTCAGAAGCATCGCCTCGAGAAAGGATATCCAGGCGCAGCTTCAACACGATTACCCTTCCGACACAACTCAGACGAACAACAGCAAGGCCATCTGGGAGTTTTCCCATATCATGAAGCCGGGAGACGTGGTGTTCGCCTATCAAGGACTAAAGCCTTCCGAAATTCTTGGGCGTGGCGTCGTCAAGGAAGGCTACCGATACGATCCGGATCGCGAGGATGACCATCGCAACGCCCGAATGGTCGATTGGAAGAATCTCGGAATCATCTCCATCGACAGTCAGGTATCCCCTCGTAAGACGCTGACCGACATCAGCGACAAGATCGAACTAATCCGTCAATTGGATGAATTGTACGCGGACGAGGATACGGACGACACACCCATCGTCGCACAGGAATCCTACTCGCGGACGCAATTCCTTGACGACGTGTATATGAACGGCCAGCAGTATGACGACATTTGTGCCGTACTTCAGCGGAAGCGGAACATCATTCTCACGGGCGCGCCGGGTGTGGGCAAGACCTATGCCGCAAAACGGTTGGCATGGTCGATCATCGGGGAGAAGGACGAAGACCGAATCGCCATGGTGCAGTTCCATCAAAGCTATTCGTACGAGGATTTCATTATGGGCTACCGCCCGACCAAAACCGGGTACGAACTGCACGAAGGGCTCTTCTACTCATTCTGCAAGAAAGCCGAATCCGATCCGGACAATGCGTACTATTTCATCATCGACGAAATCAATCGAGGCAATCTAAGCCGCATTTTCGGCGAACTGTTCATGCTTGTGGAGGCGGACAAGCGCGGCGATCGATACGCCATGCCGCTGATGTACGGCAACGAAATGTTCAGCGTTCCGCCGAACCTCTATCTCATCGGGCTGATGAATACCGCCGACCGCAGCCTAGCGATGATCGACTATGCGTTGCGGCGCAGATTCGCGTTCATCGAACTACAGCCTGGTTTCGATATACCCGGTTTCCAGAAATACGCTGCCTCGCTCGGCAACGACCAGTTCACCGCGTTGGTCACATGCGTGAAGTCCTTGAACGACACAATCTCCAAGGACCCCTCTCTCGGCCCAGGTTTCAGGATAGGACACAGTTTTCTGTGCGGGCTGACGGCGGAGACCGCCACCCTAGACACCCTCGAAGGCATCATCCGATACGAACTTGCACCTCTGATTCGCGAATACTGGTTCGACGAGACGGAGAAGGCCGGTAAGTGGATCGAACAGTTGGAAGAGTCATTACGATGATTCCTATCCGCAACATCTATCACATGCTCACCTACTATTTCGAAACACTGGACAGTGACGGATACCACGATATGGCTGGAGAACGGTTCGACAATACGGCGGACCTGTTCGCGGCCATCATGATCCGAGGACTATTACGACTGGCCAAGCAGGGATTACGCAACGAATACCGGCGTACGACCGAGCCATTGATGACGGTGCGCGGCCGCATCGACATGGTACAGTCCATGCGGCCGCGCAATGCGATATCCAAACGTCTGGTATGCGAGTACGACGTATTCTGCAACGATACGGACATGAACCGGATCATCAAATCCGCGACGATCCTGCTCACGCACGCCGATATCAGACCTGACCGGAACCGACAACTGCATCGTCTCCTGGATTGTTTCTCGGACGTGTCTACGGTGGATCTGCGACAGGTGGATTGGCGATTCCGTTTCGACCGAAACAATCAGACCTATCGCATGCTGCTCGGCATCTGCTGGTTCATTGCCAAGGGACTGCTGCCCGGGCCTGGTACCGGAGCTCCACGGCTCATGAACTTTCTTGACGACAAGCGCATGAGTCACCTGTATGAGAAGTTCATCCTCTCCTACTATCAGCACGAATATCCACAGGCTACAACAACATCCGCCTACATTGACTGGGATGTCATCGCCGACGATCCCTGGCTTCCGGTCATGCACTCCGACGTATGCATGACCTATGCGGGACGTATCCTGCTGCTTGACGCGAAATACTACTCGCATACCATGCAGCAGCGCTTCGGCAAGGAGACACTACATTCCAGCAATCTGTATCAGATCTTCACCTACGTCAAGAACAAGGCCTCAAAGGAGCATCTCGGCAACGCCGTATCAGGACTGCTACTGTATGCGAAAAACGACGACGGCATCGTGCTCGGCAGTGAATACACGATGGGTGGCAACCTGATTGCCGCGAGGACGCTGGATCTTAATCTTCCGTTCCCGCAGATCGTCTCTCAGCTCGATGACATAGCGAACCGATACCTGCGATTGTCCAAATCAAGCGCCCATTAGTATCTTATTCTTACCTTGCACATCATCGATAGATAAAAACCAAAGCTGTAACGCGGGAAACAACGCTACGATGGCCGGCATGAGCGGATTGATGACGCATGTGGAGCATGGGTTCGGACCGGTATGGGACGAGACGTCACGGGTGTTGGTGCTGGGTTCGATGCCAAGCCCGAAATCGCGTGAGGCGTCGTTCTACTACATGCACCCGCGCAACCGGTTCTGGCCGGTGCTTCAGGCGGTGCTCGCCGACCCGGACGATCCGACGGACCGGGTCGGGACGACGCCGGAATCGCGCCGTGCGTTCGCATTGCGGCATCATGTGGCCCTGTGGGACGTCATCGCCTCGTGCGACATCACGGGGGCGAGCGACGCGAGCATCCGCAACGCCGTGCCGAACGACATCACCCCGATGCTGCGCGACGCCCCGATCTCCCACGTGTTCACCACCGGAGGCAAGGCGGCACAGCTGTACCGCCGCCTCATCGCGCCGCGTCTGGACGATGCGGGTTTCGACGTGCCGATGACGCCGTTGCCTTCGACCAGCACCGCCAACGCATCGATGCGCCTGGACGGGCTCGTCACCGTCTATCGCCGGGCGTTCCGCGACGCCGGGATGACACCGCCGAACCGATCAGACGGGTGACCGGCAACAGGTACAGGAACGTCGCGGCGACGATGCTCACCGTGGGCGCGCCTATCGTGGCCAGCGGCACCGCGCCGGCGATCGACCATGGCACCAACGGCGCGATGACGACGGCGGAATCCTCCAGGTCAATGGCCTGTTCGCCGCGACCGTCCTCGTCGTCGCCGTACAGGCCGGCACCCAGCTGATGGGCGAGCATGATCGTCAGCGTCTGGTTGCAGGAGACCACGGCGGCGCATGACGCGACCATCACCGTGGCACCGGCCGCACCGATATGCGCGCCCATCGCATCGATGGCGAGCCGCAGCCGGTCGAGCATGCGGGTTTCGGCGAAGATGCCCGCGTAGGCGGAGGAGATGCACACGATCACCGCCACATTCACCATGGAGGCCGCCCCGCCGCCATCGAGCAGCGCGCCGACGCGCGGATCGCCGGCATGATACCCGGCCACGACCAGCCACGCGAGATCGCGCCATGCCATGCGCTGCACACCGACGCACACCACCGCGGAGACGACGATGCTCGCCATCATCGTCACACGCACGTCCGCCCGCAACAGCGCCATGACGATCACCAGGACCGCCGGCGTCACGGTGAACCAGTGCAGGTCGAACGTCTTCGCGAACAATCCGGCGATCGGAATGCCGCCGGAGCCGGCCGCCGCCATCGTCCCGCTTCCGGATGCGGCGTCGTATACGGCCGTCGCGGCATAGAAGACGCAGCTCAACGCGAACGGCGCCGCGCCGGTGCGCAGCATGCGCCCGAGATTGGAGAACAGGTTGGTGTGCGTGAGCTGCGCGACGAGCAGGGCGCTGGTGGAAACCGGGGAGAAACGGTCGCCGACGTACACGCCGGCGAGCACCGCGCCGCCGAGCAGGACCGGACCGGCGCCCATCGATAGCCCCAGCGACATGCAGATCACGCCCATGGTCGCGGCGCTGGCGAACGACGATCCGACCAGGACCGACATCGCCGAGCACAGCAGGAACGTCAACGGCACGACCGTCACGCCGTGGATCAGGGTCGAGGCGTGGGCCACGATGAACGCGATGGTGCCGCTGGCGCGCCACAGGGAGGTCATCATGCCGATGAGCGCGAACGTCACGAGGATCATGCCCGCCGCACGGACGCTGCCCACGGCACGACGGGCCATCGCGGTCAACGTCCGTCCATGCACCAGCCCATACCCGACGAACAACGCCATGCCGGCCAGCAGCGCGGGGATGATGGACCATCCCCGCGCGACGCTGACGAACAGCATCGCGCAGAACGCAAGCACCACGACGACCTCCGACATGCGCCCCCTCTCGCCCGAACCGACGCCGACACACCTTACACCGCAAGGCGGCCCGCGCCCCGGCTTCCTTCCATACGGCCGGCCGCCGGTCGCGGTCATGCGCCGAAGTCGCGGTCGTATTGGGCGTCGCGCGCGGCGACCTCCTCCTCGACGTGGCGTGCGGTCTCCTCGATGACGCGGTCGTAGCCGGACAGCGCCGCGAAGGGCATGAACTGCGCGGCGCGTTTGTGGCGCGACATCGGCGGATGCCGCCGCGACACGTGGTGCGGCATGTCGATGATGTCGTCGTATCGGTGGGTCTCATGCAATGCCATGTCGCTCGGTCTCCTGTCGATAAGGACAGGCTGCACCCGCATACGCAGGCTCGCCTGTCGGCTCGCACATCGCCTACGGACAACCCACCGGGTTGTCCGCCTAACGGTGATGCCCTCCTATCTGGTTGTTGCGTTCGATACCGGTGGCGCCGGGTTCCATGTTCATGGCCTTGACGACCGCGTTCTTCCCAAACCGTCGCTTGATCTCCAACAGCGTGCGGTCCACCGCGTCGCGATCGGCTCCGCCATCGGCGCGCCCGCCGGAATCATCCCCGGACCGGACGCCATCGTTCCCGCCGGGACGCCCGCCCGACGCCGATGGCCGGGAACGACCCGTCATACCGGCCGCCGATCCGGCGGCGCCCAGGCCATCACCCCCGGCATCGCCCTGCGCGAACAGGTCGGGCTGCTCGTAGCGTTTGCCGGCGGCCAGATCGCCGTCCGTGGCGAGATCGTCGGCGACGACGGTGAGCCGTCTGACCAGCAGACGCGGGTCGACGATGCGTTCGAACAGCGCGGCCATCGCCCTGCGGATGCGCGCGGACGACGAGGTGTACTCCCCCAGCCCCAGCGAACCGACCGCGGGTTTGGGCACCTTGCGGCCGTAATGGTCGACGCTCACCGGGCCGTGGTAGCTTTCCGCGGCGCGTTCGGCCAGCAGACGCGTCGCCGGATCCTCGCAATCGTCGAGCTTGCCCGCGTCGAGGCTGCCGATGTCGTACCCGACGGCGAGGGTGACCCGGTTCGTGCGCACACCCTTGCCGACGAGGTCGAGGGCGAGCGCGTCGGCCATCTCCTTGACGATGAGCCGCGCGGTGCCCCAATCCGCCGGGCCGGTGAGCACCTGCCCGATGCTGGTGGAGTGCGCGTCCGGTTCGTACGACCTGATGTCCTCGATGGTGCACGGCTCCCACCCCCATGCATGGTCGATGAGCAGTTCGGCGTTCACGCCGAACATGCGGTAGAGCAGCTCCTCGTTGTAGTAGTCGGAGGCGCGGCCCACCGAGCATCGGGCGATGTCCCCCATGGTCATGAGCCCGGCCCGTTCGAGCCGTTTCGCGTATCCGCGGCCGACGCGCCAGAAATCGGTGAGCGGGCGATGGTCCCACAGCAGCCGTCGGTAGGACATCTCGTCGAGTTCGGCGACGCGCACGCCGTCCTTATCGGCCGGCATGTGCTTGGCGACGATGTCCATGGCAACCTTCGCCAGGTACAGGTTCGTGCCGATGCCGGCCGTGGCGGTGATGCCGGTCTCGGACAGGATGTCACGCACGATGGCCACGGCCATCCCGTGCGGTGCCATGCCCAGCGCCTTCAGATACGGCGTGGCGTCGATGAACACCTCGTCGACCGAGTACACGTGGATGTGCTCGGGCGCCGCATACCTGAGATAGATGCCGTATATCCGGCCGCTGACCTCGAGGTAATGGGCCATATGGGGTTTGGCGATGATCATCGAGGCCTTCAGCCATGGGGAGCGTTCCAGGTCGCGCGCGTCGCAGGATTCCCCGGCCAGTCGGCGGCCGGGGGCGGCGGCCGCCCGCGCCGCGTTGACCCGTCGCAGGCGTTCCTTCGCCTCGAACAGTCTGGGCCGGCCGGGGATGCCGTGCCTCTTGAGCGACGGCGAGACGGCCAGGCAGATGGTCTTGTCGGTGCGCGTTTCGTCGGCCACGACGAGGTTCGTGTTCAACGGGTCGAGCCCGCGTTCCACGCATTCGACGGAGGCGTAGAAGGATTTGAGGTCGATGGCGATGCAGACGCGCCCGTCTCCCCGAGCATGGCCGGGGCCCGCGGCCGATGCGTACGCGGCCATCGTCATCACCTCGCTTCCGTCCGTGGCGTTCATGCGCGAGGGGACGCGGATGGACGCCCGCCCGCCTTCGCGTCGAACCATCATAGCAAAGAATCGAACATTTGTTCGAGCGCCGTGTGTCATGGCGGAGTCTCCCCCGGAAACGGCGCGACACCGGCGATGTAGCCGGCGATTGGTAGGGTAAACAGTTAGTGAACCCCCTGTTTGAAAAGGAGCTTTGGCTTGTCGGCTGAACTCGAAGACATTCATGAGGAATGTGGCATCTTCGGCGTGTGGGGACATCCCGACGCCGCCCGTCTCACCTATTTCGGACTGCACGCGTTGCAGCATCGCGGCCAGGAGGGCGCCGGCATCGTCGCGAACGACCACGGCCACCTCACCGGACACCGCGGCCTGGGCCTGCTGACCCAGGTCTTCGGCGACGAGCGCGAGATCGAACGCCTCAAGGGCGACCGCGCGATCGGCCACGTCCGCTACGCGACCGCCGGTTCCGGCACCACGGACAACATCCAGCCGTTCATCTTCCGCTTCCACGACGGCGACGTGGCACTGTGCCACAACGGCAACCTCACCAACTGCCCGTCCCTGCGCCGCAAGCTCGAGGACGAAGGCGCCATCTTCCACTCCAACTCGGACACCGAGGTGCTCATGCACCTCATCCGCCGCTCCATGCAGCGCACCTTCATGGACAAGCTCAAGGAGGCGCTGAACACCGTCCACGGCGGCTTCGCCTACCTGCTCATGACCGAGGACGCGATGATCGGCGCGCTCGACCCGAACGGCTTCCGCCCGCTCTCCCTCGGCAAGATGAAGAACGGCGCCTACGTGCTCGCCTCCGAGACCTGCGCGCTCGACGTGGTCGGCGCCGAGCTCGTGCGCAACATCCGCCCGGGCGAGATCGTCGTCGTCAACGACCACGGCTACCGCATCGTGCAGTACACGAACAACACGCAGCTGGCGATCTGCTCGATGGAGTTCATCTACTTCGCCCGCCCCGACTCGGACATCTACGGCGTGAACGTCCACTCCGCCCGCAAGCGCATGGGCGCCCGCCTCGCCGCCGAATCCGGCGTGGACGCCGACATGGTCATCGGCGTGCCGAACTCCTCGCTGTCCGCCGCATCCGGCTATGCGGAGGCCGCCGGACTGCCCAACGAGATGGGCCTGATCAAGAACCAGTACGTGGCCCGCACGTTCATCCAGCCCACGCAGGAGCTGCGCGAGCAGGGCGTGCGCATGAAGCTCTCCGCCGTGCGCAGCGTCGTCAAGGGCAAGCGCGTCGTCGTCATCGACGATTCGATCGTGCGCGGCACCACCTCGAAGCGCATCGTCCAGCTGCTCAAGGAGGCCGGCGCCGCCGAGGTGCACATGCGCATCAGCTCGCCGCCGCTCAAGTACCCGTGCTTCTACGGCATCGACATCTCCACCACGCGCGAGCTCATCGCCGGCCACAAGTCGGTCGAGGAGATCCGCGAGTACATCGGCGCCGACTCGCTCGCGTTCCTGTCGCTCGACGGCCTGGTCGAATCGATCGGCCTCGGCGCGGACGCCCCGTACGGCGGCCTGTGCGTCGCCTACTTCAACGGCGACTACCCGACCGCGCTCGACGACTACGAGGAGGACTTCCTCAAGTCCCTCACCCCCGAGGACCGCGTGCGCCTGCCCGAATTCGCGCTGTACAAGAGCAAGTACATCGGCAACGAGTACACCGTGCAGCCCGAGGAGCGTCCGCAGGACAACGCCTGACACGTAACAAGCCCCAACCCACCAGCCCCAAGAAAGGCACCAAACCCAATGCCCAAAGCATATGAGAACGCCGGCGTGAGCGTCGAAGCCGGCTACGAAGTCGTCAAGCGCATCAAGTCGCACGTCGCCCGCACGAACCGCCCCGGCGTGGTCGGCGGCATCGGCGGCTTCGGCGGCCTGTTCGACCTCGCCTCCCTCGGCTACCAGGAGCCGGTGCTCATCTCCGGCACCGACGGCGTGGGCACCAAGCTCATGGTCGCCAAGATGGCGAACAAGCACGACACCATCGGCATCGACTGCGTGGCCATGTGCGTCAACGACATCGCCGCCCAGGGCGCCGAGCCGCTGTTCTTCCTCGACTACATCGCCTGCGGCAAGAACGACCCGGCCCTGCTCGAGCAGGTCGTCGCCGGCGTGGCCGATGGCTGCGTGCAGGCCGGTTCCGGCCTGATCGGCGGCGAGACCGCCGAGATGCCCGGCATGTACGACGAGGACGAATACGACTTGGCCGGCTTCGCGGTCGGCGTGGCCGAGAAGTCGAAGATCGTCGACGGTTCCGGCATCGCCGAAGGCGACGCGCTCATCGGCCTGCCGTCCACCGGCGTGCACTCCAACGGCTTCTCCCTCGTGCGCAAGGCCCTGTTCGAGCAGGCCGGCTACACCGTCGACACCGAGCTGGACGAGCTCGGCGGCGCGAAGCTCGGCGACGTGCTCCTCACCCCCACCAAGATCTACGTGAAGGCCCTCAAGCCCCTGTTCGGAGCGGGCGTCGTCAAGGGCGTCGCGCACATCACCGGCGGTGGCTTCATCGAGAACGTGCCGCGCATGATCCCCGACGGCCTCGCCGCCGAGATCAACCTCGGCTCCTGGCCCGTGCTGCCGATCTTCGACGTGCTGGAGAAGGCCGGCGAGATCGACCACATGGAGATGTACAACATCTTCAACATGGGCATCGGCATGGTGCTCGCCGTCCCCGCCGACCGCGCCGACGAGACCGTCAAGCTGCTCGAGGACAACGGCGAGGCCGGCTATGTGATCGGCTCCATCGTCAAGGACGCCGACGGCACGCAGATCGCGCTCAAGTAAACCACCATCCATTCCACGGCTCCCCTCGCGAGGGGAGCCGCAACCATGTGAAAGGACTTCGAATATGGGTCAGAAGGTTCTGGTCATCGGTTCCGGCGCGCGCGAGCACGCCATCGCCCACGCGCTCCAGCGCGGCGGCAGCGTCGAGGAGGTGACCGTCGCCCCCGGCAACCCGGGCATGGAGCTCGACGGCATCCGCACCACGCACATCGCACAGTCGAACCACGCGGCGCTCATCGACTTCATGAAGGACAACGGCTACGACTGGGCGTTCGTCGGCCCCGAGGTGCCGCTCATCGAAGGCATCGTCGACGATTTCGCCGCCGCCGGCCTCAAGGCGTTCGGCCCCAACAGGGCCGCTGCGCAGATCGAGGGCTCCAAGGACTTCGCCAAGCAGCTCATGGAACGCCACGGCATCCCCACCGCCGCCTACGCCACCTTCGACGCGCTCGAGCCGGCCGTCGCCTACGTGCGCGAGCACGGCGCGCCGATCGTCGTCAAGGCCGACGGTCTGGCCGCCGGCAAGGGCGTCACCGTCGCCATGGACGTCGAGACCGCCGTCGATGCGCTCGACGACATCTTCGTCGACCACCGCTTCGGCAACGCCGGCGCCAAGGTCGTCATCGAGGACTTCCTCGAGGGCCAGGAGTTCTCCCTGATGAGCTTCGTCAACGGCACCGAGTTCTGGCCGATGCCGATCTCCCAGGACCACAAGCGCGCCTACGACGGCGACGAGGGTCCGAACACCGGCGGCATGGGCGCCTACAGCCCGGTGCCGCAGATCCCGCAGTCCGTCGTCGACGAGGCCATCGAGACCATCGTGCGCCCCACCGTGCAGGCCATGGCCGACGAGGGCACGCCGTTCACCGGCATCCTCTACGCGGGCCTCATCGCCACCGCCGACGGCCCGAAGGTCATCGAGTTCAACGCCCGTTTCGGTGATCCCGAGACCGAGGTCGTGCTCCCGAAGCTCACCTCCGACCTGGCTACCGGCATCAGCGCCATCCTCGACGGAGAGACCCCGGAGTTCACCTGGGATGACGACCGCGTCACCCTCGGCGTCGTGCTCGCCGCCGACGGATACCCGACCAACGTCGTCAAGGGCGCGAAGATCCCCGCCATCGACGTCGACGAGGATTCCCACGTCTACTACGCGGGCGTCGCCAAGGACGAGGCGGGCGAACTCGTCGCCTCCTCCGGCCGCGTGCTCTTCGTCGAGACCTCCGCGCCCACCATCAAGGACGCGCAGGACAAGGTGTACGCGATCATCGACGCGCTGCCCACCGAGGGCATGTTCTACCGCCACGACATCGGATTCAAGGCCCTGAAGTGAGGAATGCGCCGCATCCGCGGCGTTGCTCCTCGCAAGGCGCACCTTCCGGTACGCCTTGCGGCTGCACCACCCTCCTCACTTCAGGAACCTGAACGCATGGACGAGGGTGTGCTAACGGCGTTGCTCCTTGGTCGACGTACCTTCCGGCGCATCCCTTGCAGCTGCACCACCTCCCTCGCTTGAGGCAGCCCATAGCCATAGCGGCGGATTCCACGGGAATCATCCCATTGCTCCATGGAATCCGCCGCTTACGTCATCTCAGGGGCGTTGTTTACGGAGCAAGCCGGTCATCTCCGTAATATCCGCCGTTTGCGAATGCGTAGCGGCGGATGTTACGGAGCAATGGGATGATTCCCGTAATATCCGCCGCTGCGTGGGGCGGCCATTGGCCCCGTCCGATGCGAATCGGCCCGACCATCCCCACCGGCCCGCATCAGTCCAGCAATACCCGGCCCGCATCGGCCCAACAAACCCCGTCCGCATCAGTCCAGCAAGACCCCGACCGCATCGGCCCAACAAACCCCGTATCAACCCAACCGACGCAGCACGTCGATGACACGGCGCGTCATCGCGTCGAACGGCGGATAGACCAGACGCAGCGTGTCCGGATGCGACGGTTTCACCGTCACCGTCTTGACGTGGCTGAACGCGTTGAACCCGGACTTGCCGTGGTAGGCGCCGATGCCGGACGCACCCACGCCGCCGAACGGCAGTCGCGCGGACATGAGATGCCCCAGCGGCAGACCGAACCCGAGGGCGCCGGACGAAGTGCGCCGCTCGAACGCGAGACGGGTCGCACGGTCCCGTGAGAACACGTACGCGGCGAGCGGCCGGGGACGTGCGTTGACGAACCGGATGGCCTCGTCCGCGTCGCGCACGACCAGCACCGGCAGGATCGGCCCGAAGATCTCCTCGCGCATCACCGGAGCGTCCGGGCTCGTGCCGAACAGCACCGTGGGGGCGACGTAACGGGCCTCGCGGTCGACCACGCCGCCGCACACCACCCGTCCGGCCGGATCCGCCACGCCCGGCACCGCGACGATGCCATCCGCCGTGCCGGATCCGGGACCGTCGCCCGCAGGAACGACAGCCCCGCGGGAAAGCCGACGCCCCGCCATGTCGATGACGGCGCCTATGGCGGACGCCGCCTTGACGAGGGGCTCCCTCAGGTCGCGACGCAACACGTGCGTTCCGCGGGGGCCGGACGCCCCGTCGCCGGACGCCGCCCGTACGGGCAGCAGACCGCACAGGCGATCGACGTGACGCCCGTTGACGATGCGCCCGTAATCGGGGGAACGCCGGGGATCCTCCCCGTAGAATTCGCGTACGGCCACGCCGATGCGTTCCGCCAACGCCTCGGCCACGTCGGGCGTGGCGAGCACATAGTCGGGCGCCACGCAGGTCTGGCCCGCGTTCGTGAACCTCCCCCACGCGATGCGCCGCGCCGCCACGCCGAGGTCGCAGGTTCCGTCGACGAAGCACGGCGACTTGCCGCCGAGCTCCAACGTGACCGGCGTGGGATGTTTCGCGGCCGCCGCCATCACGATCCGCCCCACACGCTCGCCGCCGGTGTAGAAGACATGGTCGAACGGCCGCGCGAGCAACGCGCCGGTCTCCTTCGCTCCTCCCTCGACCACCGCGACCGCGTCCGGATCGAGATACCGTGGCACGAGCCGTGCGAGCAGCGCCGACGTGCGCGGCGCCAGTTCGGAAGGCTTGAGGCACACGGCGTTGCCTGCGGCGAGCGCGTCGGCCATCGGCCCAAGCGACAGCAGCACCGGATAGTTCCACGGCGCGATGACGAGCACGACGCCTTTCGGCTCGGCCACCGTCCATCCGAGGGCCGGCTGCAGCGCCCATGGCATCGCCACGGGCCGTCGGCGCGCCCACGAGCCCATCCGGTCGCGTACGAACCGCGCTTCGGCGGCGATTAGGTCGAGTTCGGTGAGCGTGGTCTCGGCCACGGGCTTGCCGAGGTCCGCGTGGACCGCCTCGGCGAGGTCGTCGCCGCGTTCGCGCATCATGCGCCGCAACGCGTCCAGTTGCGCGCGACGCCATGCGAGCGGCCTGGTGCGCCCGGATTCGAAGGTGGTGTTCAATCGGCGGAACGTGTCGTCGGTCATATGCGGCCTTGTCCTTTCCTACGACGCGACGGGCCGGAACCGGATTCCCGCGCGATGCGGTGCATCCGATTCCGGCCCGTCGTCCCGATCGTCATGCGGTCACTCGGCTTCGCCGACCTTGGGGATGCACAGCGAGGCGAGCAGCGCGAGCACGAGCAGCGCCACGCCGCCGAACATGCTGGCCGCGTAGCCGGCGGTCGCGCCCGAGGAGGCGGTGAACGCGTTCTGCACGGCGTACAGGATCGCGAAGCTCAGGCCCGCGCCCAGGTTGAACGCGCCGGCGTTCAGTCCGGGCAGGTAGCCGGGGTTGTCTGACGGGGAGAGCACGACGCCGAGGCCGTTGAGCATGATGTTCGCGGTGCCGGCGTAGGAGACGCCCAATGCGACCGACATGACGACCAGCGCCCATACGGTCGGCGTGTTGGATACGAACACGCCGAACAGCGCGCCGGCGACGCTCACGATCAGGCCGCCGCGCAGCACGGTGCGGAACCCGAACCTGGAGGCCAGGATGCCGGCGACGGGGCCGAAGGCGAGGCCGACCAGCGCGTACGGGGTGAGCGTGGCGAAGGAGACGACGCTGGCGCTCATGCCGGCGCCGGCGTCCGGGTCCTGCGCGAGGGCGGGGACGATGCCGTTCATGATCGCGAAGACGCCGGTCATGGTGAGCAGCGTGGTGAGCAGCAGGCCCCAGGTGCGGCGCTGCTTGAGGTAGCGGGTGGTCACCATCGGGTGCTTCTGGCGGTTCTCGACGTTCCAGAAGATCACGAACAGGACGGCCGCGAGCACGACCTCGCCCGCCACGAGCAGCCAGTTGGCGGCGGCGAGCTTCTGGATCTCGTTGATGGCGAGGTAGGCGGCGAGGAACGCGGCGGACAGGAACACGACGCCGGCCCAATCCATCTTCGGGGTTTCGCTGGCGGTGCTTTCCTCGGCGAAGCACACGACGAGGATGATGGCGAGGACGGCCACGCCGACCATCACCCAGAACACGGAACGGAAGCCGAACGTGCCGGCGAGCCATCCGCCGAGGATGGCGTCGACGCCGCCGATGCCGCCGTTGACGGAGGTGAGGATGGCCATGAGCTTGGCGTATTTGCGGTCCTCGGTGACCTTGGCGTGCAGCATGATGAGCGTGATCGCCACGACGGGGCCGGCGACGCCCTGGATCACTCGGCCGATCATCAGCATCGCGACGTTCACGGCGAGCGCGGAGATCACGCAGCCGACGGCGGTGAGCGCGAGGATGCCGAGCAGCACCTTCTTGCGTCCGAGCAGGTCGCCGAGCCTGGGCAGGAACAGCGAGAAGACGGCGCAGGAGGTGAAGAAGACGGTCTGGGTGAGGCCGATCTGCGCGTCGGTGGTGCCCAGCTCGATCCTCATGGTCGTCAGCGCGGGCGAGAGCATGGAGGCGTTGAGCTGGAAGGCGAAGATGGCGGCCATCAGGGCGGTCATCAGCGCGACGACGGATTTGCCGCCTTTGTCGAGCATTCCGCCGTTGCCGGCTTCGTTGGTTGCGTTGGTTGCGGTCATGGTGTGTCCTTCCCGGTCCTTTCTCTGGTCTCTTGCGGTTCTTCGGGGTTCCGGATCAGCCGATCGTCCTGATCGCCTCGGTGACCAGGTCCCAGAACCTGTCGAAGTCGAGCTTGACGGCCACCTGCGTATGGCATTCCTCCGCGGCAGGTTCGGGGCCGCGCAGGTCGGCGACGGTCATGGCGAGCGTGTATTCGCCGCGCAGTTCGACGTGCACCGGGCAGCGGCGCGTGGTGACGACGGACGGGTCGATGAGGTAGGCGACGGTGCACGGGTCGTGCACCGGCGGGTCGATGAAGTCCTGGTTGTCCTGGTACGTCTTGCGGAAGAAGTCCATGAGACCGGACACGAACATCGCCAGGTCGGTGCCGACGCCTTCGATGCGCTTCTGCACGGCGGGCGTGCACAGGGCCTGGTGCGTCAGGTCGAGGCCGACCATGGTGACGGGCCAATCCTCCTCGAAGACGATGTGGGCGGCCTCCGGGTCGACCTTGATGTTGAATTCGGCCACGGCGGTCCAGTTGCCGACGTGGTAGCCGCCGCCCATGAGCACGACCTCCTTGACGCGGTCGACGATGCGCGGCTCGAGGCGGGCGGCCATGGCGATGTTGGTCAGCGGGCCGGTCGGCACGAGCGTGATGGTGCCGGGCTCGTTGTTCATAATCGTGTCGATGATCCAGTTGACCGCATGGCCCGGGTCCAGCGGGCGGGTCGGCTCGGGCAGTTCGACGCCGTCGAGTCCGGTCTCGCCGTGGATGGAGGCGGCGACCTCCTGCTTGCGCACGAGCGGACGGTCGCAGCCGGCGTGGACGGGCACGTCGGTGGCGTGCGCCTTCTCCAGCACGGCGCGCGCGTTGTAGGTCACCTTGTCGAGGCTCTGGTTGCCGCCCACCGTGGTGACGCCGAGCAGGTCGATGTTCGGATTGCCGACCGCCAGCAGGATGGCGACGGCGTCGTCGTGCCCGGGATCGCAGTCCAGGATGATCTTCTTCGTCATGGCAACTCCTCCGTTGTTTCATCTTCTTCGATCGTCGCATGCCGTTGCAACGTCGGCCAGACCCGCGCCCATCATGGGGTAAAAGGTTTAACCTCCGTCATAACGTACATCCGAAACCGCGAAAATCAAAACAACGGACGGAATCGGGTGTCGCCGGACGGCGGGGGACGTCCCCACGTTTTTCCGGCGCGCCTGTCGGCGCGCGACATTGCCTACGGACGGCCCACCGGGCCGTCCGCTTTACGGCAACGGCACCGCAATTACGGACGGGGCTGCGCCCCGCGTTTTCCGGCGCGCCTGTCAGCGCGCGACATTGCCTACGGACGGCCCACCGGGCCGTCCGCTTTACGGCAATGTCATGAAACCGGTGTCCTTGAGGTAGTTCTTGCCGTCGGTGATGTCGTACTGGATGAGCTTGTAGTCCTCGAGCAGCTGCTTCGTCTCCTGGTCGAAGTCGCTTTCGGCCATCGGGTCGCCCTTGGAATCGAGGTAGATCGCCTGGCCCTCGGGGATGCGGTCCCAGCCCTGGATCTTGTTGACGACCGGCGGCTCCATCGCGGCCACCTTCTCGTGCATGAGCGTGAGGAACGCGAGATAGGGCGACACCTTGGCGTCCATGTGCTCGGCGGCCTGCGCGACGAAGAAGTTCGGCGACGAATAGGCGGCGCCGTCGATCTTCTCGCCCTGCGACGAGGACGCCTTGTTCGACCAGATGAAGTAATCGGTCAGGTGGAGGGCGAGCGAATTGTCGTCGTCCTCGCTGGCGGACGAATAGATGCCGGGCAGATGGTCGCCGTAGAAGACGACGGTGATCGGCTTGTCGATCGCGTCGAGCTTGTCGAGGAAGTCGGCGGTGGCCTCGTCGGTGATCGCCTGCCCCTTCTGATAGGTCTCGATGGACTCCTGCTCGTCCTTGCCGAGCGGCGTGCCGGTGGTGGATTCGGCGGTGAAGTCGT
Source organism: Bifidobacterium platyrrhinorum (assembly GCF_010667645.1). GTDB lineage: Bacteria > Actinomycetota > Actinomycetes > Actinomycetales > Bifidobacteriaceae > Bifidobacterium > Bifidobacterium platyrrhinorum. The sequence goes on along the minus strand of NZ_WHZV01000001.1, from coordinate 98,987 downwards.
TGTTCTTGTACCACCCGTGGTAGGGCATGTGGTTCTGCATGGTGATGACCTGCAGGAACTGGTTGGAATCGGACTTCTCGACCTCCTCCAGGGTGCTGAGGTAGGTGGCGGCGTCGGAGACGTAGCGGCTGTCGTCGATCCTGTCCTGATGGGAGATGACGTCCGGCCCGGTGAGCGTGTAGAAGTGGGAGAACCCGAACTTCTTGTAGTTGGTGGCGCGCGAGTACATGGACGATTCGTACGGGTGCAGGCCGATGGAGTTCTTGGAGGCGCCCCACATCTGGTTGATGGTGGGCGTCCAATGCTCGCCGGGCACGAGCTGCTGGTACGGGCTGGTCAGCGACGAATCGAAGTTCGCCATGGACAGGCCGGTCAGGCCCATGTATTCGAGGTTCGCGGTGCCGCCGCCGTACCCGGAGGACAGCATGAGGCCGGAGGTGGTGTGCTCCTTGATCTGGCGGATGCGGGGCATCGAATCCTTGTTGGTCTTCAGCCCCGGCACGCGCGAGGTGTCGGAGAAGGATTCGGACAGCACGTAGATGACGGTGGAGTCGGTCAGGCTGGATTTGCGCGAGGCGTTGATGTCCTTGGCCGCCTTCTCGTAACGGGCGACGACCTGCTTCATCGTCTCCTCGGAATAGTCGGACGGCTTGTCCATCACCTTGGGGTTGACCTGTCGCATGAACGCGACGAGCGGGCCGTTGCGCTGCGCGTCGTAGACGGAATCCCACATGGACGGCTTGTCGCCCATCACGGTGGCGAGGCCCTTCGCCCAGCTGCCGACGGTGCTCACCTGCATCGCGTACAGGCCGAAGAACAGGCCGGGCACGAGCACGAGCAACAGGCGGGCGACCGCGTCCGCCGACCGGGTCTGGCGGTCGGAGCCGCGGAACAGCCGGCCGCGACGGGCGTCGAGACGGTCGAGGGCCACGAACACGGCGACGAACACGGCGAACACGGCGATGGCCGCGAGGATCACCCAATGGGCGCCGGCGGGCATGAAGCCCATGAGATTGCCCGCATCGGCCTTGAGGAAGTTGAGGTCGGAGGGCAGCACGGCCTCGTAGCGGATCGAGATCTTGAAATGCTCGATGACGGCGACGACGATCGCCGCGGCGATCAGTACCGGCGTGGCGATCCAGAACCGGTTGAAGACCATGAGCAGCGCGAGATAGAGCACGCCGACGAGCAGGACGTTGAGCAGGAACACGAAGTTGGGTTCGCGGACGTTGAACATCTTGCCGACGAAGTCCCAGCCGACCTCCGGGCTGGACAGGGTGACGCGCGAGGAGGCGCCGAGGCTCACCCCGACCTCGAGGATCGCGACGGCGGCGATGTCGAACAGGACGAACAGCACGCCGTACAGCCAGCCGGGGAACGGCCTGGGACGGATGGGCGAGATACGACCGCGCGCGCGGTCCTCGCCATCCGGAGTCCCCGCATCCTTGGCGGCCGCCCCGGCCGATGCGCCAGTCGCTCGGGCGTCCCGTTCGACGCCGCGTTCGTCCCTGCCGTGCGATTCCTGCTTCATACTGTCTGCTTCACCCATACGCTCGGTTGTCTCGGTTGCCCATATCCGTCCGTGCCGCGGCACGGTATGACGGACACCGGAGCCGTGTCCGGCCCCGGCCCACGCGCCGACGCCTCCCGCGACACGGTTCACCTGTCGTCCAGAGGCATATTGTCTTTCGTTAACCTTGGGGAAACCATGGAAGGGACGAATCCCACACGATTCCCTAACCAATCACCCTAACGCAAAGGGTGCCTCGGACCGTTCCCGAGACACCCTTATTCCCGTGCGGGCACCCCGACCCCAAGGGATTCCGGGCCGCGCCCGGCGATGGCGGCTCCGGACGTCACCTACTTGGCGGCGGCGTTCGCGAAATCGTCGACGAGAGCGTCCATCCAGTCGAGCAGATCGTCGTACTGCGACGGCATCTGCTCGGTGAGTTCGACGGTCGGCACGTCCCCCTCCTTGGCGGCGGAGATGATCTGCTTGGTGGTGGAGTTCTCCTCCTGCGTGTTGAGGACGAGCATGTCGATGGATTCGCCGTCCTCGAGCGCGTTCCGGAACGCGTTGATGTCGGCCGCGGTCGGCTCGCTTTCGTTGGCGGAGGCCTGCTTGTATCCCTTCGGCGTGGCGTCCGTCATCCCGAGATCGTCGGCGAGGTACCAGGCCACGGATTCGGTGGCGGCGTACGGCAGTCCCTTGGTCTTGGCGGAGACGTCCCCGATCTTGGACTCGAGCCGGTCCTCCTTGGCGTGCCAGTCCTTGTTGAGCTTGGCGTAATCGTCCTTGTGGGCCGGATCGGCCTGCTGGTAGGCCTTGGTGATCGCGTCGGCGGCGGCCGAACGCACCTTGGCCGAGAACCACACGTGCGGGTTGTCGCCTTCCTTGATCCCGCCCGTCTCGGCGGCGTCGACCAGCGTGGCCTTGGCGGATCCGGCGGCCTTGGACGCCCACGGGTCGTAGTCGGCGCCGTTGACGACGGCGACCTTCGCGGCGCCGATCTTCGCGACGTCCTGCGCGGTGGGCTCGTAGTCGTGCGCCTCCACATTGGTCTTGGTCATGATCGCGGTGACGTCGACGTGGTCGCCGCCGAGGTCGCGGGCGACGGAGCCCCACTGGTTGATGGAGGCGACGACCTCGACCTTTCCCGCGGACGAACCGTCGGCGGCCTCGCCGGAGCCGCATGCGGCGACGGAGCCGATCGCCGCGATCGCGGCCACGGCGGCCAGCCCGCGCATGACGGATGCCTTGATGGTGTTCGGAATGGACATGATGGATGTTTCCTCTCTACGCGGCCGCCTCCCGGCCGCTTCCTGATGACAGACCACACCATAACACATATTGAGAACTATTATCATTAGCAATGAATCGGCGTGTCACAGGACGGAATCGCCATGGCAAATCGTCCCCCCCCCCCGGAAGCGAATGCCCCTCGCTCTTCGCAGGGCTATGTCATCTTCGGTCGCCCTTGGAATCGAATGCCCCCACCGGCCTGGATTCGGACGCAGCCAACCGCCCGATGGGATGTACTCGCACGTACTGCATGTGCACATGCACATTCCACGCCGCGCGGCCGCGGCATCATGCCGGATGCAGCCGCGCGGCCGCGGCACGCGCAACGCAGCGCATGGGGACGCGAAATCCATGCCCCTCGACGCAAAACGAGGAGGAATTCCCGTCGAAGGGCACGACCCCACGCCACGGACGAGAACGGGCGTATCGAAAACCGCCATTTTCCAACGATCACAATTGCGGGCACATGTCCCCCGACGCAAAGTGAGGACCAATTCCCGTCGAGGGACACGGCCTTGTGCCCCTCGACGCGGAATGAAAGCGGATTCCCGCCGAGGGACAGGATTCCACGCCCCTCGGCATCGGGAACCGTCGATTGTCCGTCGAGGGGCACGGCCATGCCACAACACCATGCAAAGAAGCCAGGAAAACGGCGGGGAGTACAACCACGCCGCAGCACCATGCGAAAACCCACAAAAACGGCGAGGGGCCGGCATCATCGGAAATCCATGATCCGATGATGCCGGCCCCCCACGCCCCGCTCAGACGGTCCTTCCCTCCTGGCATTCCGGGCACAGCCCGAAGACCTCGAGCGTATGGCTCTCGACGGTGAACCCGTGCCTGGCGGCCACGCCACGCAGCCACGCCTCGTCCGGCGGCTCGATCTCCACCGTGCGCCCGCAACGCTTGCACACCAGATGATGATGGTGCGCGTCGTCACCGCACAGACGGAACAGCTGCTGGCCGTCGAGCCTGATCGTGTCGGCGGCGCCGGAGTCGGCGAGCGCGTTGAGCTGCCGGTACACGGTGGCCAGTCCGATGCGCGACCCCTCGTCCTGCATGCGCCGGTGCAGGTCCTGGGCGGAGATGAACTCGTCGCAGCCGGCGAGCGCCGCATGGATCGCGTCCTTCTGCCTGGTCTGGCGTTCGATGTGTTCAACCATGCCGGACGGTCACTCCTCCTTGGCGGAGGCGGCGCCGGCGGGCTGCACGAACGGGCGCGCGTAGGCCTTGAGGTCGTCCCAGCAGCCGGTCGCCTCGAGTTCGTCGACGGTGCGCGCGGTGTCGTCGGTGAGCACGGTGATGTGGCCCATCTTGCGGTTGTGGCGCAGCTGCGCCTTGCCGTAGTCGTGCACGTTCCATTCGGGGTGCGTGGCGATCTGCGCGCGCGTGGGCAGCACGTGCTGGCCGAGCACGTTGACCATGACGGCGGGGCTGAGCAGCTTCGGCTGGATGAGCGGCCAGCCGGCGATGCCGCGGATGTGCGCGTCGAACTGGTCGATGGAGCACGCCTCGATGGTGTAGTGGCCGGAGTTGTGCGGGCGCGGCGCGAGCTCATTGACGATCACGCGGCCGTCCTTGGTGACGAACAGCTCGATGGCGAGCGTGCCGGCCAGTTCGAAGCCCTTGGCGAGCGCGAGCGCCATCTCGTGCGCGGTCCGCGCGATCGAGGGGTCGACCTCGGCGGGGGCGATCGTCATGTGCAGGATGTTGTTGCGGTGGTCGTTGCGCACGATCGGGAACGTGACGTAGTCCTTGCCGTTGCCGGACACGAGGATCGACGCCTCGAACGCGAAGTCGACGAAGCCCTCGAGGATGGACGGGGGGAAACCGCCGCCGCGGTCGCCGCGGGCGCGGATCTTCTCGAGGTCCATGTCGTTCCTCAGCACGTGCTGGCCGTGGCCGTCGTAGCCGCCGGAACGGGTCTTGAGCACGCACGGGTAGCGGAGTTCGTCGATGGCGGCCTCGAGCTCGTCGAAGTCGTTGACCTCGCGCCACGGGGCGGTCTCGATGCCGTGCCTGTTGATGAACGTCTTCTCGTTGATGCGGTCCTGGGTGACGCGCAGCAGGTCGGTGCCCTGCGGGGCGGCGACCAGGTGGCGCACCTCGTCGATGGAGTCGGCGTCCACGTTCTCGAACTCGTAGGTGAGCACGTCGGACTTCTCCGCCAGATCGTGGATGGCGGTCTTGTCGTCGTATTCGCCGACGACCTGGAAGTCGGCCACCTGCGCGGTCGGGCAGTCGGGGGTGGGGTCGAGCACGCCGATGCGGAAGCCCATGTACTTGGCGCTCAGGGCCATCATGCGGCCGAGCTGGCCGCCGCCGATGATGCCGATGGTCGCGCCCGGCTGCAGCATCTGCGTGGCGCCGTGGGTTTCCTCAAACAAGCTGGGCATTGGATTCGGCCACCTTCTCCTTGAGCGAATCGCGGTAGTCCTTGAGCTTGTCCGCCAGTTCCGGCTCGAACGCGGACAGCATCTGCACGGCGAGCAGGCCGGCGTTGGTGGCGCCGGAGTTGCCGACGGCGGTGGTGGCGACGGGGATGCCGCCGGGCATCTGCACGATGGAGAGCAGCGAATCCCAGCCGGACAGGGCGTGGGAGCGCACGGGCACGCCGATGACGGGCAGCGTGGTCTGCGCGGCGATCATGCCGGGCAGGTGGGCGGCGCCGCCCGCGCCGGCGATGATGACCTTGAGGCCGTTGGCGCGCGCGTTGTGCGCGAAGTCGGCCATGAGCTCCGGGGTGCGGTGGGCCGAGATCACCTGCTTGTGATAGGCCACACCGAACTGGTCGAGGATGTCGCAGGCGCGCTTCATGGTCTCCCAGTCACTGGACGATCCCATGACGACGGCCACTTCGGGCTTGCTGTCCGTCATTATCATTACCTCCGCGTTATTGAGAATACGGTCTCACTGTACTCCCCCGCCCACCCCGCTGCGGCCGGCGCTCACACGGTGATGGCGACCTTGCCGAACATGTCGCCGCCGAGCACGCGGCGGAACGCCTCCGGCGCGGCGTCGAGTCCCGCGTACGTCGAGTCGATCACGGGATGCAGGTCGGTGTGCTCGACGAAGCGCAGCAGTCGGGCGAAGTCCTCGCGCGAGCCCATCGTGTTGCCCTGCACGCGGATGTCCTGGAAGAACACGCGCGTGAGTTCGGCGCCCGGCTGGTCGCCGGTGGTCGCGCCGCACACGGCGATCACGCCGCCGGGACGCACGGATTTCACGGAGTGCGACCAGGTGGCGGCCCCCACCGATTCGATGACGGCGTCGACCTTGCGCGGCAGGCGCGCGCCCGTTTCGAACGCGGCGTCGGCGCCGAGCGCCAGCGCGCGTTCTCGCCTGTCCGCCGAACGCGACGTGACGAACACCTCCAGTCCGGCGGCGTGCGCGAGCCGGATCGCGGCGGTGGACACGCCGCCGCCCGCGCCCTGCACGAGGATCGTGTCGCCGGGCTTGGCATCGGCGGCGCGGAACACGAGCGAGTAGGCGGTGAGCCAGCTGGTGCCGAGCGCCGCCGCCTCGGCGAAGTCGAGGTTCGCGGGTTTGGCGAACACGTTCGCGGCCGGCACCTGGGTCTTCTCGGCCATCGTGCCCGGGTATTTCTCGGACAGGATGGTGCGCCGCTCGCCGGGGGCCACGCCGGCGCCGTCGGTGCCGACGAACGTGTAGAGCACGACCTCGTCCCCGGCCTTGGGGCCGCCGCGTCCGGGCACGTCCTCGTCGAGGACGCCGGCGGCGTCGGTGCCGAGGATCATCGGCGTCTGTTCGGCGCGCAGCCCGACGCCGCGAAGGCTCCAGATGTCGTGGTGGTTGACGGTCGCGGCCCTGACGGTGACGGTGGACCACAACGGCTTCGGCTCCGGCGCGGGCAGGTCGCCCACGGCGAGTGCGGCGAGCGGGTCGGCGTTGTTGACGCGGGAAGCGTATACGGCCTTCATCGGCGTTCCTTTCGCTATCGGTGGATACGGCGTCGTGTCGTCCTCATTCTCCCACGCGCGGCCCGTGCGGGAGGGCGACGCGCCGCGGCACGGCACGGCGTACCGGGACCGGAAGGACGCCCCCTCGGATTTACGGAGATGTTGGGGGCATTGCCGCGAGGCGCCGCGGACGGGGGCACCGGTGCGTCTAGGCTTGCGTCGGCAGAGGAAACACAGGGAAGGGGAATGCGCGTATGGCGAATGGCATGTTGGAACGGATTTCGGGGCCGGCCGACGTCAAGGCGCTCTCCCGGGCCCGGCTGCACGACCTGTGCCGCGACATCCGCGCCACGCTGCTGGAATACGGCCATGCGCACGGCGGCCACATCGGTTCGAATCTCGGCATGGTGGAGGCCACCGTCGCCCTGCACCGCGTGTTCGATTCGCCGCACGACCGCATCGTGTTCGACGTGTCGCACCAAAGCTATGTGCACAAGATGCTCACCGGCCGCGCCGGAGCGTACCTCGACCCGGCGCGTTTCGACGAGGTGACCGGGTTCACGAACCCCGCGGAAAGCGAACACGACCAGTTCACGCTCGGCCACACCGGTACGTCGATCTCGCTCGCCTGCGGGCTGGCGAAGACGCGCGACATGGCGCTGGCCGCTTCCGGCGGCGCCGACGACGCGGGCATCGGCGATGTGATCGCCGTGATCGGCGACGGGTCGCTGAGCTCCGGTGTCGCGTTCGAGGGGTTGAACAACGCGGCCGAGCAGGGCGACAACCTCATCATCGTGCTCAACGACAACGAGATGTCGATCGCCGGCGACTTCGGCGGCATGTACGGCCCGCTGGCGAGGCTGCGCGCCTCGAACGGCACCGCCCAGCCGAACCTGTTCAACGCGTTCGGCCTCGACTACCGTTACGTGGCGCAGGGCAACGACGTGGACGCGCTGGTGGCGGCGTTCGAGGAGGTCAAGGGGATCGGCCATCCGGTCGTCGTGCACATCCATACGCTCAAGGGCGCCGGATTCGCGCCGGGCGCGTCGCGCGGCGGCGCCACGGACCATGCCGGCGTCGCCGTCCCCCCGACCGATACCGGCGTCGCCGCCACCGGCAACGTCTCGCACGCCGAACCGTGGAAGTCGGACCATTGCGACCTGCCGGACGCCGTGCCGCACGAGGGCCAGTGCGAGGCGTCGCACTGGCAGACGCCCGACAGGGCGCTGGGCCGTCCGGACGATCCGCGCAAGCATTACGGCAAGCTGGCGATGGCGGCCCTGGAACGCCGCTTCCCCCATGAGCCCGGGCTCGTGGTCGTCTCGCCCGCCACCCCGGGCTCGAACGGCATCACGCATGAATTCCGCGAACGCGCCGGATCGCATTATGTGGATTGCGGCATCACCGAATCGCACGCGGTGGCGTTCGCCTCCGGCATCGCCCGCGCGGGCGGCACGCCGGTGGTGGCGACGACGGCCTCGTTCTTCCAGCGCGCCTACGACCAGTTCTTCCAGGAGATGAGCCTCAACCGTTCGCACGTCACGGTGCTCGATTTCCTCGGCGGCCTGTCCGGTTCGGACAACACGCATTCCGGCGCGTACGACGTCGCGATGTTCGCGAACATCCCGGGGGTGACGATGCTCGCGCCCACCTCGACGCGCGACTATCTCGACGCCCTGGCCTGGTCCACGGCCCCGGCAGGCACGCCCGGACGGTCCGACGGCCCGGTGGTGATCCGCGTGCCCGGCCAGTCGATCCTGGACAGGGAGCGCGCGCTGAGGCGCGAACTGTCCCCCGAGGAGGTGCTGCGCGGGTCGGAGGGCGCCGGTGTGCGCCCGGCCTGGGATCCCGCCGGCATGCTGTCGTACCGCACCGATCGGGCGGGATCCGGCGTGGCGGTCATCGCGCTCGGCAACACGCATCCGTTGGGCGAACGGGTGGTCAAGGCGCTGTCCGCGGCGGCCGACGGCCGCTCCCCCATCGACGCGACCCTCATCGATCCTCGTCAGTGCACCACGCTGGATACGGCCGCGCTCGAATCGTTGCGCGACGGGCACCGCCTCGTCGTCACGTTGGAGGACGGCCAGCTGGAAGGCGGCTGGGGCGAGAAGGTGACCGCATACTACGCGAACCGGCGCACCGCGGGCGCGGACGGCGGCATGCGCGTCATCAACGTCGGCGCGGACAAGGAGTTCACCGACCGCGTGCCGCTCGCCGATCTCGACGAACGCTACGGGCTGACCGTGGAGGCGGTCGTGCGGCGCATTCACGAGGCGCTCGGCGAGTAGCTCCGCAACCCGTCTCCACATGGGGCGCCGCGCCCTTTGCGCATATACGCATGATGGGGCCGACCGGAACGACCGGTCGGCCCCATCATGCGTATGCGATGAGATTCATGCACCCCACGGTTACAGCGTGGCCGCGGCGGCCTCCAGCTCGTCGAGCGGCGGGCAGGTGGCGGGGCCGCGATGCGTGGTGGACAGCGCACCGGCGCAGTTGGCCAGCCTGAGCGCCTCGCGCATCGGGCGCCCGAGGAACAGCGCCGCGCACAGGGCGCCCGCATGGGCGTCGCCGGCGCCGTTCGTGTCCACGACGCTCACCCGGTAGGGCGGCACGTGCTCGACGGAGCCGTCGGGCGTGCCGTACCAGGCGCCGTCCGCGCCGACGCGCAGCACGACGGGCGAGTCGAACCGGCGGGCGAGCGCGGCGCACCGGTCGCGGTCGGTCATGCCGCCATCCGCGGAACCGGATTCCGGTTCGAGGCCGAAGCGCGCGGTGAGGATCGCGCCCTCGCGCTCGTTCATCGACCACAGCGGGTGCAGAAGGCCGACCGTCTCGAGGCATTCGTCGGGGATGGTTTCGACCATCGGGGACACGTCGAACACGACGGTGCCGCCCCAGCCGGCGTTGCGGCGCGCGAAGCGCATGATGGCCTCGCGGTTCGACGTGTGCGAGAATGAATAGCCGCACAGGTACACGACGTCGCCGTCGACCAGGTCGATCCTCTCGTAGGAGTCGACCGGCACCATCGTCTCGGCGCCGCGGGTGGAGACGAACGTGCGTTCGCCGTCCGGTTCGGTCATGGCCACGCTGTAGCCGGTGTCCACGTCGGTCAGGGTCGCGCCCTCGGCGGGGACGTCGATGTCGGCGAGCGCCTTGCGCGCCACGTCGGCCATCGGCCCGGTGCCGATGCCGCCCATGTAGGCGGCGGGCGCGCCGAGGCGGCGCACCGCGTAGAGCACGTTGTATCCGCCGCCGGCGCTGATGCCGTTTTCGGTGGCGAAGATGTCGCCGCCGCGTTCGGGCAGGTGGTCGACGCGCATGGTCAGGTCGACGACGACCTGGGCGAGGTGCAGGACCTTCGGTTCGCGGGTGGCGCCCATCGTCAGTCCTCCTTGCCGTTCTCGCCGGCGGCCGTCTCCTCGACGGTGTCGGCCTCGTCGATCCTCAGGCCGCCGAACGCGGCGTACAGGACACCTCCGACGAGCAGGGCGACGAGCCATGCGAGGCCGTTGCGGCCGATGACGGTGTCGGCGAACGGGCCGGAGAACCACACCACGTCCGCGGAGACGCGGGCCACGTAGAACAGGTAGCCGATGACGAGCGCGGCGAGCCATGCGACGAACGCGCTGGGGCGGACGCCGTGCCAGTAGTAGTAGCGGGACTTGGCGCTCAGGTCGAGCAGGGCCTCGGGGTCGTAGCGGCGCCGGCGGATCATGTCGGTGAGGAACACGCCGGTCCAGGCGCTCAGCGGCACGGCGAGCAGCGAGATGAACGTGACGAACGGGCCGTAGAAGTTGTCGGAGCCGAGCATGAAGTAGGTGGCGCCGGTGGTGGTGACGACCACGTCGACGACGACGGCCGCGTAGCGCGGGATGCGGATGCCGAGGGTGATGGTGGTCAGGCCGGCCGAGTAGACGGACAGGTTGTTCGACATGAGCAGTCCGGCGAAGGCGGCGACGAGGTACGGGACGGACACCCACACGGGCAGGGCGCCGCGCACGGCGGCGATCGGGTCGGCGGCGGCCGCGATCGAGGCGTCGCCGGCGGTGAGCGCGGAGCCGAGGCCGATGACGATGACCAGCGGGATGCCTGCGCCGGCGGCGGCGGTGAGGACGAGCGAGCCGGCGGAGACGGATGTCTTCTGGTAGCGGGCCATGTCGGCGCCGGAGTTCACCCAGCCGATGCCGGTGCCGGCGGCGATGGTGCCGACGCCGATGACGAGGGCGCTCATGGAGCCGGGCTTGGCGCCGATGAAGCTTCCCCAGTCGACGGTGGTGGCGAGGTAGACGGCGACGAGGAGGGTGAGCGCGCCGAAGATCCAGGTGGCCCACTTCTGCACGGTGAGGATGAACGAGTGGCCGGTGGCGGAGATGCACACGGTGAGGAACACGAACACGAGGATGCATCCGATGGTGAGCGCGGGCACGGCCTTGTACTCGGAGGAGGTGCCGAAGCAGATGGAGATCAGGGACAGCAGGGCGAACGCGCCGGTGATGGTGTTCACGGTCTCCCAGCCGAGGCGGCTGAGCAGGGCGACCAGGGTGGGGCCGGCGTTGCCGCGCACGCCGAAGATGGAACGCGACAGGGTGAGGCTCGGCGCGCCGCCGCGGCGTCCGGCCACGGAGATGAGGCCGACGAGCGCGAACGAGCCGAACGAGCCGATGGCGGCGGCGAGGACGGCCTGCCACAGGTTGAGCCCGAGGGAGATGAGCGTGGCGCCGAGCGGGATGCCCAGGATGGAGATGTTGGCGGCGAACCACACCCAGAACAGCTGTCCCGGGGTGCCGTTGCGCTGGTCGGCCGGCACCGGTTCGATGCCGCGTTGCTCCACCTTCGACAGGATCGTTCCCGCCTTCGCGTTGGTGTTGTCTGACATGGTTGGTTCTCCTCGTTGAGTGGGGGGGTGGTTGGTTTTGCCGGTTTTGCGGGACGAGTCAGCCGCGCAGGGCGACGAGACGAGACGCGATGGGTTCGAGATCGAGGTGGGAGACGTCGCGCACCTTGGCGACCTGGTCGGCGGGGAAGGCGTCGGGGCCGCAGGCCGCGCCGAGCATGCCGCCGGCCATGGCGGCCATGGTGTCGGTGTCGCCGCCGATGGACGCGGCCGCGTACAGCGCCTTGACCGGCTCGTCGGCGTAGCGGCGGGCGAGGGCGAACGCGGCGGCCACGGATTCGTTGGATTCGACCGATGTGCCGTTCTCCTCGCGCAGGCGGCGCAGGAACACGGCGTCGTCCGGCTCGTCGGCCAGCGACATGGCGATGCGGGTGCGCGCCAGCACGTTGGCCTTCGCGCTCCATGCGCCGGGGGCGTCGAGGGCGGCCACGTCGTCGATGGCCTTGTCCAGGGCCTCGCGGGGGGCGCTTCCGTCGATGCCGTGGCTGACGGCGGCGGCGACGAGCGCGGCTCCCTGGAAGCCGTTGACGGTGTTGTGCGTCACACGGCAGGATTCCCAGACGTAGTCGGCGAAGCCGGCCTCGCCGGCGCGGTGGGCGATGCCGACGGGGGTGACGCGCATGGCGGCGCCGTTCGTCGTGCCGGTACGGCCGGTCGTGGAGATGTCGGCGCCGGCGCGCACCTGTTCGAGCGCGAGCTTGGTGGAGGGGCCCAGCAGGTCGAGCGAGCCGCGGGCGCGCATGTCGTCCTCCCAGTCGAGCAGGTCGTGGGCGAGGCGCATCGGGTCGATGTGGCCTTCGCCCTCGATGATGAGGCGCGCGACGAGCAGGGCCTGTTCGGTGTCGTCGGTGACCGACCCGGCCTTCATGTTCGGCGCGATGGGCTGCGCGGCGGTCGCGTCGACCAGCCCGGTGATGCCTCCGCCGTATTCCTCGGCGATCCGTTCGGCGGACATGCTCTGCGTGGGCATGCCCAGCGCGTCGCCCAGGGACAGTCCGGTCAGCGCTCCGATCGCGCGGGACAGTGTTTCCATGTCGCTTTCTCCTATGTTTCCTTGCTTCCTTGCGTGGCGGCAACCACGGTGTTGACGCGGTCAACCATACCACGGTTTTATGAACTTGTACAGTACCTGTCTAGTACGGCATGTCTTTTTTTTACAGACCACGGAGCCCTGCCGGGAACACGCCCCGCAACGGCCCACTACCCCCTTTCGGGCCTGTCACCGAATTCGACATGCAGGGAGAAATGCCTCGGATTGAGGTACGACAGCACGTATTCGACCGGCTCCCCGTCCTCGCCGTAGCTGATGCGGCGCACCTCGAGGAACATCTCCCTCTCGTCGACATCAAGGTATGACCGGTACTGCGCGGGCACGCACGCGACGGTCGCATCCTGGACGCCGCCGCAGGGCGTCATGCCGGCCGCCTTCATCGTGGTGGAGATCGACCCGCCGAGCAGGCCCCGTTCCATGATCAGGTCGAGGATCTCGTTGCACGGCAGGTAGGAGATCTCCAGCGAGACGGGCGCCGCGCCGCTCATGCGGCGGCGCACGATGCGGTGCACGTCGCCCTGCATGCCGTAGGCCCGCCGCAGCTCGTCGGGCGCCGCGATCCGCTCGGTCTCGATGAGCTCCGTGGTGGTGGGGGAACCGGCCTGCGCGGTCGCGCGCGTCCAGCCCTGCACGCTTTCCATCGCATGCCCGTGGTAGGACACGAAGCTGCCCACGCCGGGTTTGGTGGTGACGAGGTTCTGCCCTTTGAGGATCTCCAGCGCGCTGCGCATGGTGCCCCGGGCCACCCCGAATTCGCGGGCGAGGTCGGATTCCGAGGCCAGACGGTCCCCGTCGCGGAACTCGCCGAGTTCGATGCGCCGCGCGATGGTGTCCGCCACCTGCTGGGACGCCAGTTTCCTTTTGCCGATCGACTGCTCTGTCATACCTCGCAATGTACCACGCGGCAATGAACCTGTCCACCACCTGTACAACAAAGTCGCATGATCATATGTGCATGACGATCCGGGGCCCCGCGGATCGCAGGCCGGCCGGCACACACCCCGCCGGGCGTCGGAGGACGCCGCCGAGTCCGGCCGGAACGCCGCCGCATCGCGCCACCATGTTGCGCGCGCACCGTCCCGCCATTACAATATGTCGGGTTTGGCCCCGTAGCTCAGCTGGATAGAGCAACTGACTTCTAATCTGTAGGTCGCCGGTTCGAGCCCGGCCGGGGTCACCACACAGGCGGCCATGTCACCTGGGACGCACCGGGTGGTTCACGAGATCGCGTTCGATCCACGCCATGACGAGGTCGGCGAGCCGGTCGACCTCCGCGTCGGTGAGTTCGCGCCCTTTGGGGATGCGGTGCCATTTCTCGATGCAGCCGCGGCAGCAGGTGGCGGTGGCATGCTGCGCGGTGAACACGGGATGGCCCCGCCATGGCGTCTGCCGCCCGTCGTTGTTCGGCGTGGCGTCGCCGACGCGCGAGCGCAGCATCTCGCGCGCATGCCGGTCGATGACCGCCTTGCCCTTGGCGCGCGCGTAGGCGCGGTCCTTGTCCGAGAGCGTGAATTTCGCGCGGAACGCCGAATGGGAGAGCCGTTCCAACGTGTCGCCTATCCACCGTCGCTCCCCGTCGTCCATGGAATCCCCTTTCCGGCTACAGCCCGCCGTCACGGACCGTCCTGCGGTACGGCATAGCACGCCCGCCACCCGGGGAAACGCCGGCGAGGACCCGCTACCCACCGGCGCGGGAAACGACTAGAACGGGAACCAGCCGGGGAATCCCGAGGGCGGGGTTCCCGATTCCGCCGGCACGGCGCCGATGACGCGGCCGGGGAGACATGTGAAGGAGCCGACTATGACTGGCATCAGCGAACGGGAACTGGACGAGAAGCTCGCGGCGGCGCAAACCATCGACGAGGTCATGGCGATCGCCAAGGAGACGGGCCACCCGCTGACCTACGAGGAGGCGGACGCGTTCTTCGGCCGCATCGAACAGGCCAAGTCGGACACGGCCGAGCTGGTCGGCGACTCGGTGCGGTCCGTGGCCGAGGAGACGCTCGGCATCTGAACCACGTCATCCATGCGAACATGACGAAGCGGCGGATCTCCGGAAAAGGAGGTCCGCCGCTTGTGTATGCGGCCCGGCAGAAGGAGCCGAAGAGTACGCGTCAGGCCCGCGGGCGGACGCGCAGCAGGGCGCGGCCGGAGGCGAGACGGTCGAGCACGCCGGTGGAGGCGAGGGCGAGCATGAGGAACCAGGGCATGACGCCGCTGAGGACCACGCCGCCGGCCACCTCCGAAATCATGTGCACGATGCCGCGCGGGCTGGCGAGCGCCACGCCCTGGTAGCGGAAGAACAGCAGGTAGAAGCCGTATTCGAGCGCGACCATCGCGCCGGAGGCGATGGACACCGGCAGGTTGAACACGCGGTACCGGGTCACGAGGAACGGGATTTCGGCGAACGCCCCCTGCAGCAGCGCGGAGACGATCACGAACCCGATGCCGTATTGGCTGCCGATCACCGTCTCGACGAGCGTGCCGACCACGTTCACGTACATGGCGGCGCCGGGCTTGCGCAGGACGAGCAGGGCGAGCGTGCCGGAGAAGTACCACATGGCGTGCGTCACGCTCGCCAGGCCCGGCAGCACGGCGCCGAGGAACGACGAGATCGGCATGTACGCGAAGTTGAAGCCCCAGAAGATCACGCCGCAGGCGACGCCCAGGGTGGCGCCGACGGCGATGTCGAGCGGCCGCCACTTGAGGCGCGTCCCGTCGTGCGCGGCCTGCGGAGCGGCAAAGTTCGACGGTTGCGATGATGATTGCGATGACTGACGATCGATGATGGCGGACATGCTGTTCCCACGATCCCTTCGATGGTTCCCAAGACCGCGCACGGTGCGATGACGATGGCGCCCGCGGCGCGACGACGCCCGGCGTCGGCGTTCCTTGACCTGCGCGGTCCGGGCGGGAACGCCGCACGCCAGTATACGGTCACGGGGAACGGGCATGTAAACATGCGCGGACGGCCAAGGGCCGAATCGGGGAACGACTCCCCCGAACCACCCGCCAAATAGCACAACATCGCACAGGAAAACCGCACACAATGGCACAAATCGGCGGCGTTTCACCGGTTCACGGCTGCAAGTACCCTAAAGAGTTATGAAGCTTACCGATATTTCCCCCGCAATCGCACTGACGCCGCTCGACGGCCGCTACCACAACGCCACCGCCCCGCTCGTGGAATACCTGAGCGAGCCGGCCCTCAACCGCGAGCGCATGCGCGTCGAGGTGGAGTGGATGATCCTCCTGGCCAACGGCTTCGAGGGCAACGGCAACCGGCCGGTCATCGACGGCGTCGAGCCGTTCACCGAGGAGGAGAAGGCGTTCCTCAGGTCCATCCCCGAGGACTTCGGCGCCGAGGGCATCAAGCAGCACGCCGCGCACGAGGCCGTCACCCACCACGACGTGAAGGCCGTCGAATACTACATCGACGACCAGTTCGCCAAGGCCCCGGCCGGCTCCGCGCACATCAACGACCGTCTCAAGACGCTCGTCCACTTCGCCTGCACCTCCGAGGACATCAACAACCTGTCGATCGCCCGCTGCGTGAAGAACGCCGTCGAGCACGTCTGGACCCCGGCGTTCAGGGAGATCATCGACCACCTCGCCGCCAAGGCCGAGGAGCACAAGGACCTCGCCCTGCTGTCCCTCACGCACGGCCAGCCGGCCACGCCGACCACGCTCGGCAAGGAGCTCGCCGTCTACGTCTACCGTCTGAACCGCCAGCTCAAGCACATCGAGAACCAGGAGTACCTGGGCAAGATCAACGGCGCCACCGGCACGTTCGGCGCGCATCTGGCCGCCTGCCCGGACGTCGACTGGATCGCCGTCTCCCGCGAGTTCGTCGAGAACCGCATGGGCCTGACCTGGAACCCGCTGACCACGCAGATCGAATCCCACGACTGGCAGGCGGAGCTCTACTCGACCATCTCCCACGCGAACCGCATCATGCACAACCTGTGCGTGGACGTGTGGATGTACATCTCGCGCGGCGTGTTCGCCCAGGTGCCGGTCAAGGGCGCCACCGGCTCCTCCACGATGCCGCACAAGGTCAACCCGATCCGCTTCGAGAACGCGGAGGCCAACTTCGAGCTCTCCTGCTCGCTGCTCGACACGCTGTCCGCCACGCTGGTGGAGTCCCGCTGGCAGCGCGACCTGACCGATTCGACCACCCAGCGCAACATCGGCTCGGCGCTCGGCTACTCGCAGCTCGCCCTGTACAACCTCATGGGCGGCCTGAAGTCCATCCACCCGAACCAGCACGTCATCACGCGCGAGCTCGACGAGAACTGGGAGGTGCTCGGCGAGCCCATCCAGACCGCGATGCGCGCCTGCGAGCTGCGCGGCCTGCCGGGCATGGAGAAGCCGTACGAGAAGGTCAAGGAGCTCATGCGCGGCCATACGATCGACCAGGCGCAGGTCGAGGCGTTCATCGACCAGCAGTCCTTCGACCCGGAGACCGCGGCCCGTCTCAAGGCGCTCACCCCCGCCACGTACACGGGCGTGGCGTCGGAGCTCGTCGCCTTCGACCGCTGATTCCACAAGGAGTCGTATCCACCGATGTCCGTGCACATCGACGATGTGGCGCCCCGGCGCACACACGATTTCGGTGACCTGACACGTGCCGCCATGTCCCTCGGACTGGCGGCCGTCGTCATGGTGTTCGCCGTATACCTGGGCGGCATGACCCGCGGCGTCGAATCGGACGCGCACACGGCCGCCCGGGCCATCGACTGGCTGGCGGGCATCCCCTCCACCGTGCTGCAGCAGTTCGCCACGCTGGTCATCGTGGTCATGGTCCTGTGCCAGCTGCTGTTCAGCCGCGAATGGCTGCAGGCTGCCGTCTCCGCGCTGGCGATGTTCGCCGGCTACGGCACGGTGTGGCTGGCCTCGACCGTCATCACCGGCCTGGCGGACAGGACGCTCGCCCTGTCGCTCGTCTCCGCGGCCACCGCGTCCGGGTCGGGCCTGTTGCCGAACATGTACGCGGGCATGGCCTCGTTCCTCACCACGGCCGGCCCGCGACGCACGCGTTCGGGCGTCAAATGGGGCTGGAACATCCTGTACGGCGCCGGCGCGCTCATGGTGGTGCTCTCATGGCATTCGGTGACCGGCATGCTCGTCTCGTTCGCCTGCGGACGCACGGTCGGCATGCTCATCCGCTTCGCCGTCGGCACGCAAAACAAGGGCGTGTGGGGCGAGGACCTGGTCGCGGCGTTGCGCGGCGTCGGATTGGTCCCGTCGTCGCTGGTCCGGCGCGACGACCCGCTGCCGGGCGTGCGCGCGCTGCACGTCACCCTCGACGACGACCTGGTCGAAGGCTCGCGCATCTACGATCTGGACACCGAGGACGGCGGGCGGTACGTCGTGTCCGTGCTGGACGCGCAGACCCACACCGCCGGGTATCTGCGGCAGCTGTGGAACTGGCTGCGGTTCTCCGGCGTGGCGATGCGCCGCGACCGTTCGGCGCGCGACGCGGTCCAGCATCACCTGTCGATGCTGCTCGGACTGCACAACGTGAAGCTGCCGGCGCCCGTGCCCTACGCGATCGCCGACACCGAGGAGTCCGCGATCCTTGTGCTCAACGCGCACACCATCGAACTGCCGGCGAACCTCAACACGCTCACGCGCGCGGACGCGGTCGACTACATGCGCTATCTCGCCGTCGCCAACCGGCGCGGCTACACGCACCGGCGCATCACGCCCGACGTCCTGTCGCGCTTCGAGGACGGCACGCCGGTGATCGCCGGATGGCAGAACGGCGACGATGCGTCCTCGCTTGCGAACGTCGCCTTGGACAAGGTGCAGCTGCTGGCGCTGTTCGCCGCGCTGATCGGCGTGGACGAGGCGGTGGCGGCGGCCCGTGACGCATGGGACGGGGAGACGCTCGCCGCGATCGCGCCGTTCATCCAGCGGATCGCGGTGCCGGCGCCCACGCGTGCGCTGGAGTCGTGGGACAAGTCCACGCTGAAGGCGTTGCGGGATGCCGTCGCGCCACGCCGCGACGACGATGCGGAACCGTCGGCCGCGTCCGCGGAGGACGCCGGCGCCGCGGACGTCGCCGTGGAACCGGTGCCGCTGGCGCGGTTCTCGCTGCGTTCGATGATCACGATGCTGCTGCTCATCGTCGCAGCGGTCGTCGTGTTCACGCAGATGCGGCCCGACGAGATCATCGCCGCGGTGCGCAACGCCAATCCGGTCATGGCGCTCGTGTGCCTCGCGTTCGGCCTGTGCGGCTGGATCGGCTCGTCGCTGTCGCTCGGCGCGCTCATGGACCGCGGCCGGAGGGATGCTGCCGGCGTGTTCGCCAGCCAGGTGGCCGGCGGGTTCGCCACCGTGTCCATGCCGGCCGGCGTCGGCCCCTCGTTCGTGAACCTCCAGTTCCTGCGCAAGTCCGGGTACCGCAACACGGCCGCGACCGCGATCATGAGCGCCGCGCTGGTCGTCTACTACGCCACGTATGCGGTGATCGTCGTCGTCATCGGCCTGTTCACCGGCCGCAACACGTTCTCCGGCATGATTCCGACGAACACGCTGGCCATCGTGTTCGGCATCGTGGTCGTCGTGTTCTCAGTCGCGATGATGATCCCGCCGGTGCGGCACGTGGCCATGCAGCGGGTGGTGCCGGTCGCGAAACGGTATCTCAGCCAGTTGCTCGACGTGCTCGGCCAGCCCACGCAGCTCGCCGTGAGCGTGGCGGGCGCGCTGCTGCAGAACGTCACCACGGGGCTCGCGTTCTGGGCGGCCCTGCTCGCGTTCGGCGTGAACACGAACCCCATCGAGACGACCTTCGTGTTCATGCTCGCCTACGCGCTCGGTTCGGCCGTGCCCACGCCGGGCGGCCTGGGCGGCGTGGAGGCGGCGCTCACCGTGTCGTTCGCGGCGGTGGGCGTGCCCCAGGGCGTGGCGCTGTCCGCCACGCTGCTGCACCGCGTGGTCTTCTACTGGCTGCGCATCCCGCTGGGCGCGTTGGCCATGAAGTGGCTGGACCGGCGCAACCTGGTCTGATCCGTGGAACGTCCCGGCCCGTGGGGCACCCGGTCCGGGACGTTCCACGGGCCGATGCCGGACCGAACGGGGGAGGGCCGTCGTGGCCCCGCCGGCAAAAGCGCATATTTGACCGCGAAATCCTTGGAATTCCGCGCAAAACGGCCAATTCCACGCGAAACATCCATATCTGTCTCACCGATCGCGGACCCATGTGGTCAGGCATGGCGAAAATGCCGTCGGAGACACGTGAAATCGTTGGAAAATGCCGTATTTGGCCCAATCATGCGCTATCATCATTGATGAAATAAACGGACCGGCGGCCAAGTTGCCGGTCCCCGGACAAAGAAGGATGCTGTTCATGGCATACAACAAGTCTGATCTCGTTTCGAAGATCGCCCAGAAGTCCAACCTGACCAAGGCCCAGGCCGAGGCCGCCGTCAACGCCTTCCAGGATGTGTTCGTCGAGGCCATGCAGTCCGGCGAAGGCCTGAAGCTCACCGGCCTGTTCTCCGCCGAGCGCGTCAAGCGCGCCGCCCGCACCGGCCGCAACCCGCGCACCGGCGAGACCATCGAGATCCCCGCCACCTACGGCGTGCGCATCTCCGCCGGCTCCCTGCTGAAGAAGGCCGTCACCAACAAGTGAGCCTTCCGCCTTACGGCGTAGCATAGATCTTCAACGAATCGGGGGGGGGGGGGGGGGGGGGGGGGGGGGGGG
>NZ_WHZV01000001.1:45279-78595 GCF_010667645.1 Bifidobacterium platyrrhinorum | reverse complement strand
GTCCGACCATGGTGGTCGGACGCCCCGATTCGCATATCGCCCACTATCGCCTCGTATCCCTTCCGGCTACGCCCGCATCGAATCCATGAGGGCGCGGTACTGTTCCGTGGGCTCGCAGGAGAACGGGTCGAGCAGGACCGCTTCGCGGCGCACCGGCGAGGAGACAACCATCGTGGTCCAGTCGCAGGAGAACTGCGCCCCCGTGTCGAGCGCACGCCGCACGAACGCGCCGCGCAGGGCCGCGCGCGTGTCCGAGGGAGGCTCGTGCTTCGCGGCGGCCACCGTCGCCGCGTCCAACGGTTCGCCGAGCCGTCCATGGGCCACGAGCGAGGCGTACAGCCGTCCGTTGGCCACGTCATGGTAGTCGAGTTCCAATTGTTCGAGCCGTGCGAGGTCCGTGTCCGGACGGCGGCGGCGCAACGCCTCGGCGAGGCAGTGTTTCGCCGCCCAGTCCACGCGCGTGGACAATGCGGCGAAATCGCGCCGTTCCAACGCGTCCAACGCCCACCGCCACGAGGCGATCACGTCGTCGACACCGGTCTTCGGCAGGGACGCGTCGATGTCGTCATGGCGTTCGCGCACGAACGCCTCGACGACATCGAGGTAGCGTCGCTGCATCGACAGCGGATCGGGCGTGCCCGCGGGGTCCGCCCCGGCGCCGTCCGACGCGCCGCGCTCCCCCGGTCCCAGCCAGCGGCTCACCGCCCGGTTCGCGGCCGCCGGGTCGGCGAACGCAAGATCCTCGAATCCGCTGGGACGCCCATGCCGCACGGCGTCCTCGATCACGCACAGCACGAGGTGCGTGACGGCGAGCTTCATCCACGTGGCCCACTGCGACCGGTTGGAGTCGCCGATGATCACGTGCAGGCGGCGGAAGGACTCGGGGTCGGCGTGCGGCTCGTCGCGCGTGTTGACCATCGGGCGCGAACGTGTGGTGGCGGATGATACGGCCTCGTCGAGGAAGTCGGCGCGCTGCGTGATCTGGAAACCGTCCGGCGTGAACCGCCCCGCCCCCGTGTAGAGCTGGCGGGTGATGAGGAACGGCAGCAGCTGCCTCTCGATGGTCTCCAAGGGCACGAACCGGCGCACGAGGTAGTTCTCATGGCATCCGAACGCGTGGCCCGCGGAATCCACGTTGTTCTTGAACACGTGGATGACGGCCCCCTCGCCATGGGATGCGCGCAGTTTCGACTGCGCGTCGGCGGCGAGCGACGCCATCACGCGTTCGCCGGCCGCGTCCTGGGCGAGCGCGTCCATCGGGTCGCGCGCCTCGGCGGTCGCGTACTCGGGGTGCGAGCCGACGTCGAGGTAGAGGCGCGAACCGTTGTCCAGATACGTGTTCGTGGACCGGGCGCGGGAGACGACCGGGCGGAACATGGTCATCGCCACCTGCCCGGCGTCCACGGGGCGGTCGGCCCCGGTGACGGAGACACCGTATTCGGTCTCCACGCCGAAGATGCGGCCGAAGCCGTCGAGTTCCGCGGCCGGCGTGGCGCCCGCCTCATGGGCGGCGCGCGTGCCGCTGTCGCGCAGCTGTGGCATCACTCGCCGCCTTTTTGCACGAAGCTCTTCACGTATTCCTCGGCGTTGGTCTCCAACGTGGATTCGATGTCGTCGAGCACCGCGTCAAGCGCGTCGAACTCCACGTCCGAACGCGTCTGACCGCCCTGGTTCTCCTGCGCCGCGTCCTGCGGCCGTTCCTGCTGTGACCCGCCCGCCTGTGCGAACTGCTGCGGCATGATGCCTCCCTGTGGTATGTGGCCGACGGGCCCGGACCATCCGCATGTCCCATGGCCGCCGGCTCCTGTGATACGTCTACGATACGTCACGATACGCGAAAGCCCCGGGAGCCGGTCCCGGGGCCCGCCATGCGGCCATTCGCGTCCGATGGCCGCGCCGCGCGTCAGTCGTCGTCGCGCTGGATGAGGTACTGCTTGAGGTCGCGGTCGATGAGACCGTTCGTGCACACCACGTCGTTGTCCTGACGCCAATGGATGGCGCCGCCGTTCCAGCGGTGCAGCGTGCCCTGCGCCTCCCACACGACCACGGCGGCCGCGGAGATGGCCGGCACGTCCCAGTAATGCAGCATCGGCTCGAAGTACGCGTCGTAGGTGCCGTCGGCCACCTTGCACAGGTCGAGCGACGCCGGACCCACACGCTTGACGTCGGCTGGGCGGCCGGCCGACAGCGAGGCGACGGTCTGCAGCGCGCGGTCGGCCTCGCCCGGCACGTAGGACATGCCGAAGCTCACCACCGAACCGTCGAGCGTGGAGGTCATGGACGGCACGACCTTCTCACGGCGTTCGCCGACGGGCGTGTTGCGGATGCGCACCGCGCCCTGGCCCTTCGCGGCGAGGTACGTCTCGCCCATCGCCGGCGCGTGCACGACGCCGAGGATCGGCTGGGCGGACCCCTCCTCGTTGAATTCGAACAGGGACACGGTGACCGCCCATTCGCTCATGTTGCGGATGTAGTTGATGGCGCCGTCGAGCTTGCCGACGCACCAGTAGCGCTGGCCCGGGCGCGACGTGGAGGGGCGGGTCTGCCAGAAGCCGTCGAAATGCTCCATGTCCGCCAGACGGCCGGACATGTACCGCAGCAGGCGGCCGTCGACCTCCACGTTGAACTGTTCGCCGGGGTTCTCGCGCGAGATGAGCATGTCGTGCGGGGCCATCTGGTCCTGCAGCGCGTGCTTGCCGGCTGCCATTGCGATGTCGGCGACCTTCATCGCGAGGTCGCGCAGATTCTCCTGTTGTGCCATAAGCACCCATGGTATCGGGACGGGAGGGTTTTGTCGCGCGGTCCCGCCCGGCCTCCACGAAACGCTTGATTCGCCCGGTCAGGCGGCGCGCCGTTCCAGCGACAGCCGTTCGAGGAGCGCGGCGGAGTCGGAGGCCTCGGCCACCGCGGTCTCGACGTTCTCCTTACGGAACGCGAGCGGATCGGACATGTCGAGGCTCACCAGGTCGCCGGGGCGCACGCTCGTCGCCTCGGCCGGTGACGCATTGCCGTACGTGTCGGGCATGCCGTCGTCCGACCGCGGGACGCGCACGGTCAGGTGCGACCAGCTGGCGGCGACCACGTCGGAGGGGAACGTGCGCACGAGCGCGGCGCGCAGCCAGGCGCGCGTCGTCTCGGGCGGGTTTTGGGCGGCGTGCGCGAGCGCGTCGTCGTCGACGAGGCGTTCGACGCCGCCCGCGGCGACGAGTTTCGCGAACACGGATTTCGCGGGGTCGAGCGCCGCCCATGAGAGGTCGACGGCGGCGAGGCGCGGGTCCGCCCAGGAGGCGCCCGTCTTGCGGCGCAGCTTCTCGAGCAGCTGCCATTTGAGGAGCCATTCGACGCGGGCGCCTTCCACCTTCATCGCGAGGCGTGCATCGTCGTCGGCGTGGCGGATGGCGGCGGTGTCGGCGAGCGCCTGCCCCCACATGGCCATGACGTTGCGGGTCTCGCGGTCCTCCCATGCGGGTTCGCCCTTCGTGTCGGTGCCGAGCGTGGCGGCGGCCACCTCGTAGACGGCGCGGCGCAGGGCCACCTGCATGAGCCATGCGGTGGTGGCGCCGCCGGTTTCGAGCGGCAGCGCGGCGGCGAGCGTCAGGTCGTGGGAGACGGTGTGCATCGCCTCGACCGGGTCGGCGAGTCGGAGGGAGCCGAGCAGCGCGTCGAGGTCGTAGCCGGCCTCTTGCGCGTGTTCGAGCGTCCACAGGAGCATGGAGGTGACGCCGAGTTTCAACACCTGGGGCACGTCCATGCGGTTCGCGTCGCCGACGATCACGTGCAGGCGGCGGAATTCGCCGGTGGAATGGGATTCGTCGCGCGTGTTGATGATGGGGCGGTCGAACGTGGTCTGCAGGCCGATCTTCGCGTGGATCGTGTCGGCGCGCTGGCTCAATTGGAATCCGGCCTGTTCGCTCGCCTCGCCGATGCCGACCCGGCCGGAGCCGGCCCAGATCTGGCGGGAGACGAAGTGCGCGGTCATGAGCGCGGCCACGTCCGCGAACGGCACGTCGCGGCGCATCATGTAGTTCTCGTGCGTGCCCCAGCTGGCGCCTTTGCCGTCCACGTTGTTGCGGTGGAGCACGACCGGTCGGCCGGACGCCTTGAGTTCGGGGTCGGTGGCGCTGGCGGCTTGGGCGGCGGCGAGCATGAGCCGGTCGCCGGCGTGGTCGTAGGCGAGGGCCTGGAACGGGTCGGTGGTTTCGGGCGCGGAGTATTCGGGGTGCGCGTGGTCCACGTAGATGCGGCCGCCGTTGGGGGCGATCACGTTGGTGATGTTGAGCTGGGGCGCGTCGGTGAGCATGTCGGGGCGGGCGGCGGCGCGGTCGAGCCTGGTGCCGCGCGCGTCGTTGACCGGGTCCTCCTGCCGGTAGTCCCAGCGGATGTGCCGCGTGGCCTCGTCGGCCGCGGCGCCGACCACGTCGAAACTCAGCTTGACCGGCTGGTAGTAGGCGACGCCCGGCTGCGACACCGCGTATTCGGTCTCCGTGCCCATCACTCGTTTCACGCTCATGCCCGTTCCCCTCCCGGTTCCTGCGTTCGATGCCTTGCGCATATCGTCAGTGTTCCACGCCGCGGATCGCGGTGACGGCCCCGGCGTCGAAGCCGTTGACGCGGCTCCACTGCACGGGGTCGGCGTCGAGCAGCGAGTCGCGTGTCTCGGCGAATTCGTCCTCGACGGCCTTCGCGAGCAGGTCGACGCCGATCGCCACGTCGCCGCCGCGTTCGATCGACGCCTTGACGGCGAGCGTCTTCGCGCGGTCCACGATGTTCTTGAGGCTCGCGCCGCTCGTGACGTCGGCGAGGAACAGCGCGTTCCACGTGCCGTGCTCGTCGCGCACGTCGGCGAGGTGGCGCCGTGCGGAACGCGTGTAGATGTCGCGCACGAGCACGCGGGCGAGCGCGTCCGCGTCGAGGCCCTCCTCGAGCGGCAGGTCGTCGGTCAGGTAGTGGCGCACGATGGCGACGGCGGCCTCGCCGTCCGGCCGGTCGATGCGGATCTTCACGTCGAGGCGGCCCGGGCGCAGCACGGCCGGGTCGATCATGTCGACGCGGTTGGAGGCGCCGATCACCATCACGTTGCCGAGCGATTCGACGCCGTCGAGTTCGGCGAGGAACTGCGGCACGATGGTGGTCTCCACGTCGGAGGAGACGCCGGAGCCGCGCGTGCGCAGCAGCGAGTCCATCTCGTCGATGAACACGATGACCGGGCGGCCGTCGGCGGCGCGTTCGCGCGCGCGGCGGAAGATGAGGCGGATGAGGCGTTCCGATTCGCCGACGAACTTGTTGAGCAGCTCCGGCCCCTTGACGGACAGGAACACGCCGCGGCCGGTGCCGTCCGCGCCTTCGGCGAGCGCGTGGGCGACGGCCTTGGCGATGAGCGTCTTGCCGTTGCCGGGAGGGCCGTACAGGAGCACGCCCTTGGGCGCGGCGAGGTCGTAGCGCGCGAACAGCCCGCGGTGCCGGAACGGCAGTTGGACGGCGTCGCGGATGCGTTCGATCTGCCGGTCGAGGCCGCCGATGTCGGCGAAGGAGACGTCGGGCGTCTCCTCGAGGACGAGGTCGGCGTCGTCCTTCTTCGGCAGGGCCGCGATGACGAGGCGGCCGGACGCCTCGACGATGACGCGGTCGCCGCGTTCGAGCGCCGCGGAGGCGAGCGCGCTGGCGCGGCGGGCGACGGCGGCGTTGCCCCCGGCGTCGCGGATGACGAGGCGGCCGTCGTCGAGGGTCTCGTCGACGGTGCGCACCATGCCGACGGCGTCGTGGTCGCGCTGTTCGACGAGCACCATCGCCTCGTTGAGCACGACGGTGCGCCCGGCAGCGAGGCGCTCGGGGTTGAGGTTCGAGGCGACGGGCACGATCATGCGGCGGGAGCCGGCGATGATCTCGGCGTTGGCGTGCCGCACGCCCAGCTCGTCGGTGCGCACCGCATCGACCTTCACCATCGTGGCGAAGGTGAGCGGCGGCTGGGCGAGCTGCGCCAATTGCGATTTCGCCTTGGTCAGCTCCTTGCCGGCGCGGTTGAGCGCCTCGGCGAGCGCATGGTTCTTCGCCATGAGCCGGTCGTTCAATGCCGCCAGGTCCTCGGCGGGCCGGCCGTCCCCCTCGTGTCCTTCGCTCATGCGTCACCTTCCGTTGCGTCGTCTCCGTCGTTGCGCCGTGCGTTGCGGCCACGCACCACTGTACGTATCTTGCGCGCGGCGAACACGGCGATGACCACGATGAAGGCGACGACGACCACGTCCTCGAACACGTTGAGGACCCCGAGGATCGAGCACCAGCCCGCGCCGAGGAAATAGCCGGCGGAGACGAGGACCGTGTTCCACACGGCCGAGCCGAGCAGGGTCCAGCCGGTGAAGTGGAGGAAGTCCATGCGGTTGAATCCGGCGGGGATGGAGATGAGCGAACGGACCACGGGGATCACGCGGCCTATGAGCACGCTCCACGTGCCGTAGCGGGTGAACCAGTCGTTCGCCTTGTTCACGTCCTTGCGGCTCACGCCGGGGATGACGTCCGCCGCCTTGTGGATGCGGCGCAGGCCCACCCATCGTGAGACGCCGTACAGCGCCCATGCGCCGATGAGGGAGCCGACGGTCGCCCAGACGATCGCCTCGACGAGGTTCAGCGTGCCGCGCGAGGCGGTGAAGCCGGCCAACGGCAGGATCACCTCGGAGGGGATCGGCGGGAAGATCGATTCGAGGGCGATGGCGAGGGCCACGCCGAGGCCGCCGACCGTCTCCATGAGGGAGACGAGCCAGTCGGTGATGACCTGGATGAGCCCGCCGTCGCCGGTCGGGCAGACGGGTTCGGCCGCGATCGCGGCGGAGGCGGCCGAGGTTACGGCGGGGCTGATGTTCATGGCGTCGTGGATGGCGTCGAAAAGCATAGGGGGTATTGTCCCAAGGTTTTTCGACAATCGGAGGCATGACGCAAGAAGCCACGCAATTCCTTGACGAGCACGACACTCCCCACGGCGACGGATGGGGGTTCCCTCAGCCGCCGACCCTCGCCGAACCGGGACTGCTGGTCATGGACGTCGATTCGACTCTCATCGACGAGGAGGTCATCGACGAGCTGGGCGAGGCGGCCGGTTGCGGCGAGCGCATCGCCGAGGTGACCGCCCGCGCGATGCGCGGCGAGCTGGAATTCTGCGACGCGTTGCGCGCCCGCGTGGCGCTGCTGCAGGGATTGCCGGTCTCCGTGTTCGACACGGTGCATGACAAGCTGCATTTCACCAACGGCGCGTTGGAGCTCATCGATACGCTGCATGCGCACGGCTGGAAGGTGGGCGTGGTGTCCGGCGGATTCCACGAGGTGGTGGACCGTCTCGCCGAGGAGGCCCATATCGACCATTGGCTGGCGAACCGTCTCGAGACGCGCGACGGCGAGCTCACCGGCAAGGTGGTGGGCGACATCGTGTGCAAGACCGTGAAGCTGCACGCGCTGCGCGAGTGGGCGAAGCGCGACGGCATCGACATGGCGCAGACCGTGGCCGTGGGCGACGGCGCGAACGACATCCCGATGATCCAGGCCGCCGGCCTCGGCATCGCGTTCTGCGCGAAGCCGAAGACCCAATTGGCCGCCCACGAGTCCATCAACGAGCGCGACCTGACGAAGGTCCTCGGCTTCCTGCGCCGTTAGTTCCCCTTCTACTCGTGGTGGTGCGCAAAACACCCGCGAGCAGGGGCAATGCGCTGGTTTCTTGCGCGGAACCAGCTTTCAGCGCAACAGATTCCGGAACGCATCCCTATTACCCGGAAATAGTTGCACTGGCACCGAGTCAAAGCGACAGATTCCGGCAATCACAGGTGACTTCCGGAATTTGTCGCCATCCGCCGATCCTGGGAACTGCGGTAATCATCCGGGCGCATGGTCCGAAACCACACGCCCGGATGTACGGCTCTCCCGTCAATTGAGCCAGACGCTCATCTGTCCGTCTTCACGGTTCGCCCACGCGTAGTAGGGCACCAGCTTGAGCGTGGCCTCATCCATCCGGGCATCCTCGACCTCATGGTAAAGCGGTTCCGCCTCATCATCCCCGCGCACCCGCGCCGGCACAGTGATCGTCTCCACTCCCCCGAGCAGTCCGGATTCGTATGCCGCTTCGGTGCGGGCGTCCGCGTCCAGACGCACCTCGCGCGGCACGTGGTAGCGCCACAGGTCCTCGGCGTTGTCGGCGGCCTCGGCGCAGAACACCACCGGTCCGCGCATGAAGGCCACCTTGCCCGCATCGACACGTACGCGTGACGAGGCCTCCATCGCCTTCACCCGCATGTCGAGGTCCAGCCGCACGATGCGGTCCTCATGCCCGGGGGCGATCTCGATGACGACGAACCCGTCCTCCACGGGCTTGTCGCATGCCTTCCCGTCCACGGTGAGCTTGTAATCGTTCGCGGACCATTCCGGGATGTGCACGGCGAAACGGAACGGTTCTCCGGAGAGGTTGCGGACCGTGTATTCGATGTGCCCGTCCCACGGGTAATCGCCACGCTGCTCGATGCCGATCCCGTGGCCGAAGTCGGCGGTGTTCGCGATGAACTGGTGCGCGTAGATGGTGTCGCCATGCACCGTATAGAGGTAGCGGTCCACCGAGGCCACAAGCCGCGCGATGTTGGCTGGGCAGCACGAGCATCCGAACCATTCGGCGCGATGGGTGAGCACATGCTTCTTGTCGGGGTTGCGTGCGGACAGCACCGGATCCGCCTCGAGCGGGTTCACATAGTAGAAATGGGAGCCGTCGAGGCTCATGCCGCTGATGGCGCCGTTGAACAGCTGCTTTTCGAGCACGTCGGCGTATTCGCCATGCGGTTCGATCTCGAGCAGCCTTCTGGCGAACATGGCCATGCCGACGGACGCGCATGATTCGCCGTACATCGTGTCGTTCGGCAGATCGTAGTCGGCGGTGAACGCCTCGCCCTCATGGGTGGAACCGACCTGTCCGGTGATGTACATGCGCTGCCGCACGATGTTGCGCCACAGCCGTTCGGCGGCTTCCCGCAGTTCCTCGTCGCCGGTCAGGCGGGCGACGTGCGCCGCGCCTTCGCACAGGTACACGACGCGCACGGCGTGGCCTTCGGCGGTGGTCTGCCCGGTGAAGGGCCTGTCGATCTGGTAGTACTTGCGGGCGAACTCGTCGACGTCCAGCATATGGCAGCCGCTGCCGCCGTCGCCGAACTGCTCGTCGAAGAAATCGGGGTTGCGTCCGCGCTCATGCAGGAAGAACCGGGCGAGGTCCAGATAGCGTCGCTCCCCCGTCGCCTCGTAGAGTCGGGGCAGGGCCACCTCGATTTCCGGGTGGCCGTCCACGCCGTGGATCTTGCCTTCCTCGTCGCCGAAGTTCGCGTCGATGCAATCGGCCATGCGGCACGCCACGTTCAGCGCGGTGGTGTTGCCGGTCACCTCGTAGTAGGCCACGGCCGCCTCGATGTAATGCCCCATCGTGTACAGCTCGTGGGATTGGCGGAGCCTCTTGAACCGCTCCTGAGGCCAGTCGATCTGGAACAGGGTGACGAGGTAGCCGTCGGGGGCCTGCGCCTTGGCGATCAGGTCCACCAAACGGTCCGCGGTCTCGCGCAGATGGTCGTCATGACGGTAGGCGAGCGCATATGCGGCCGCCTCAAGCCATTTGTAGAGGTCGGAGTCCTGGAATTGGTATCCGGTGTGGTGGCCTTCGACGAGACCGGCGGCGATCTCGATGTTGCGCAGGGTGTGGCCCTCGTTGCCTTCGAACGAATTGCCGGAGGACGGGTCGTCGGGCAGCACGGCCGATTGTTCGTCGGCCATGACGGCCCACTGGTAGGGCAGCACCTTGTCGACGACGAGGTTGCGGTAGTTGCGCCAGAATCCCGAGGTGATGTCGACCGTGGGCGAGGTGTTGAGGGAGATCATCGTTTGTCCTTTATCGAAATCGAAGAGTGTATGGTCCTGAAGGGCTTGTCAGCCCTTCACCGCTCCGGTCCTGCAATCAGGGACTTCGCCGGCGAAGCCCATCGATCGCTCCGGTGCTTCCGCACCTCCGCCCGAAGCGGTCGGACAGCCCACCGGGCTGTCCTGAAGGGCTTGTCAGCCCTTCACCGCTCCGGCCATGAAGCCTCTGACGTAGTACTTCTGGAGGGCGAGGAACAGTACGGCGCAGGGGATCATGAGCACGACGACGCCGGCCTCGGTGATGCCGTAGTCGATGGCTCCCATCGCCTGGCTGCGCATGTTGACCAGCGCGAGCGGCAACGGCGCGTTCTCGGAACTCACGAGGTACAGGGGCATCATGAAGTTGTTCCATGCCTCGAGGAAGGCGAGCAGGCCGACGGTGACCATGGAGGGCTTGACGCTGGGCATGAGCACCTTCACCAGCGCCTGCAGCGAGTTGCATCCGTCGCACAGGGCGGCCTCCTCCAGGGATTTGGGGATGGCGTCGAACGCGATGCGCATGATGAACACCGACATGGGCAGCTGGAACAGGGTGAGCACCAGACCGACGCCGACCAGCGAGTTGTTGAGGCCGATGCTCTTGAACCACACCATCATGGGGATGAGCAGCGAGGCGTACGGCACCATGAGGATGGACAGGGTGACCATGAAGCCGAGGTTGCGCCCCGGATAGTTGAACCGGGAGAAGGAGTAGCCGGCGAGCGTGCACACCAGCACCGAGAAGACGACCGCGACCAGGGACACCACGATCGAATTGAACAGATACCGCGGCAGGCCTTCCTGGAAGCCGAACAGGGTGAGGTAGTTGTTGATGCCCCAGCCGTCGATCTGCGACGATCCGGGCTGCGGGCTGAACGAGCTGATGAGCACCCACAGCAGCGGGGAGACGAACAGCAGGGCGAGGAGCGCCTGAAGGATGTATCCGACGACCCTTTTCCACATCGGGGTTTTCATGCCAGTCTCCTTACTTGGTGTCGTCGCGCATGCCGCGCATCTGGATGGAGTTGATGATGACGAGGAACACGAGCACGAGCAGCGACAGCGCCGCGGCCATGCCGAGGTCCTTTTTGGACTCGAACGCGAAGCTGTAGATCAGCTGGACCACGGTGAGGGTCTCGTTGTTCGGGCCGCCTCGCGTGATGATGAAGAACTGGTCGAAGGCGAGGATCGAACCGGTCACGCAGTAGACCAGGCACATCACGATGGTCGGCTTCATCAGCGGCAGGGTGATGGAACGGAAGATGCGCCAGGTACCGGCGCCGTCCATGCGCGCCGCCTCGTACAGGTCGCCGGGGATCGACTGCAATCCGATCATCATGAGCAGCATGTAGTAGCCGGAGTAGCGCCAGACGATGACCAGCGTCGTGGCCCAGAGCGCGCTCGAACCGGTGGCGAGCACCGATCCGTCCGCCTCCATGAGCCCGAAGAAGCTCAGGATCCTGGTGACCGGTCCGACCTGTGGCGAATACAACGCGTAGAACAGCAGGGACGCGGAGGCCAGGCCCGTCGCCGACGGCAGCAGGAAGCAGGTGCGCAGTATGGAGTTCCACTTGCTGGACTCCTGTACCAGCAGGGCGAGTCCCAGGCCGAGCGCCAGCAGGATGATGGTGACGATCACCGTGTACTTGAGCGTGAAGCCCATCGATTTGAGCAGCAACGGGTGTTCGAAGACCTTGATGAAGTTCTCGGGGAAGTTCCATCCCCGGTTGCCTCCCATCAGCGACCATCGGGAGCCGGCCATGACGACCAGCAGGACGATGGGGACAATGAACAGGCCGATGATGAACACCCAGTCCGGTGCGGCGTATGACCATCCCCTGCGGGTTTCGGCCATGGCCGCCTTGGAGCGGGGGCGTTTGCGCAGTCGCGCCTTCGACTGCGATTGGGGGCTTGCGGCAGACATTTCCGTTGTTCCTTGCGATGAAAAATCGAATCGATATATCGGTATCGGCTATAGGTTTCTTCAGGGCCTGGCGCCCCGGCAACAATGTCATCGCCGGGACACCGATGATCGTGACGGGGGATCCTACTGGGCCAGCACGTCGGTGATAGCCTGGTTGTCGGCCTTCAGTTTGCCGGAATCACCCCAGATCTGGTCCTGGAGCAGGATCTGCCACGGGGAGCCGGAGGCGTTGAACGCCTCGTTGAAACGCGGGGAGACCGGGGTGCGGCCGTTCTTCAGCACGCCGTTCGCGATCTGGATGCGCTCGTCGACGTCCTTGTAGCCGTTCTCGATGACCTTGAGGTTGGAGGCGGTGTCGCCCTTGTCGGCGAACGCCTCCTGCTGGGCGTCCTCGGTGGTCAGCCACTGCAGGAAGTTCCAGGCCTGGGCGGCGTTCTTGGAATCCTTTGAGATGCCCACGGCGTCGCCGCCGAGGAACGAGGAGCCGTTACCCTTCTTGGTTCCGGGGATGGCGGACACGCCGATGTGCGGACCGCCCTTCGATTCGGCTTCGATCAGCGTGGCGACCGAGGCTCCGGCGTACGGCATCACGCCGATCTTGCCGTTGGCGAACGGCGTGGTCCAGGTCGAGCAGTTCTCCACCTGGGAGCCGGCGCCGATGCCGTTCTTGGTGTTCGCAAGGTCGCGGTACATCTTGAACACGGCCTTCGAGGCGCCGCCGTCGAGCAGGGCCTTGGTGCCGTCCTCGTTCATGACCTCCTCGCCGCTCGCCCAGATCATCGGGAACGTCATGAACACGGCCGCGCCGCCGCACTGGCCGCCCACGTAGGTTCCGGCGACGCCGTCCTGGCCGAGGTCGGCGACGGCCTTGGCCTGCTCGTAGAACTCCTCCACCGTGGAGGGTCCCTTGTCCGGATCGAGACCGGCCTGTTCATAGAGGTCCTTGTTCCACACGAGCACGGACTGGTCGGTGAAGAACGGCAGCGTGTACTCGGCGCCATCCACGGTACCGGCGTCGATGTGCCCCTGCTGCAGGTCGTCCTTGTTGTCGAGCCCGTCGATCTGCTCGGTGATGTCCATGAAGATGCCTTCGGAGGCCCAGTACGGGATGCGCACCACGTCGCCGGACAGCAGGTCGGGCAGCGAATCGGTCTGCGACGACGTGCCCACCTTGCCCTCCATGTCCTCGCTGGGGACCAGTTCCACCTTGATCTGGTTCTTGTGGGACTTGTTGTACGCCTCGGCGACGTTGGTCGCCTGGCGTTCCTTGTCCGAACGGACCCACAGGGTCAGTTTCGTGCCGTCATCGGTGCCGCCGGCCGGAATGTCCGCGGACGAGGAGCCGGATCCTCCCCCACAGGCCGCCAACGGGGAAATCAGCATTGCGGCGGCCGCAATGGCCGCGAGAGGCTTCCACGACCTGACGGTGAAACGGTTCGACCTTGTCATTGCTTTCTCCTGTTCATCCATCCGTTCAACACTGAACGGCGAAATCTTCTTTTTCCTTGTCAGGTTCTCAACTAATGCTCATCACTTGCGCATTTTGTTAAAACCTTTTCACATCATAAAGTCGCTTTGAGAGCATGTCAAATTGACCGCAGTGATTTATCTGATACCATTATTTTCACAATGTTTCACACAGTGCGAAAGCACGAGGACCACCCGCCGTCACAGGAGGCATCATGCGGAAAGGCATCATCAAGGAATCCCCCCGGTTGGAGGACGTAGCCAAACGGGCCGGCGTGTCGCTGTCCACCGCCTCGAAGGCACTGCACGACAACCCCCGGGTCAGCGCCAAGACCAGGCAACTCGTGCAACGGATCGCACACGAGATGTCATACACCCCCAACGCCCTGGCGCAGTCCCTCATCAACGGCATGAGCGGGACCGTCGGATTGGTCACCTCGGACATGTCCGGACGTTTCTGCACGCAGATCATGATGGGCGCCGAAAACGTGCTCGGCAGCAAATCCATATCCGTGTTGCTCACCAACGCACGCAACGACCCCACTCTGGAAGCCATGCATATCCGCAAGCTGCTGTCGCTGCGCGTCGACGGACTGATCCTGATGGGACGTGAAACCGATCCACGCCCGTCGCTTTCCGAAGACATCCCCGTCCCGGTCGTATACGCCTACGCCCCATCCGAAAACCCGCAGGACGCGTCCGTGACCTGCGACAACGTGGATGCCGGGCGCATGGCCGTCGGGCACCTGCTGTCCTGCGGAAGGAGACGCATCGCCATCATCGGCGGCGACCCCTCGTTCTCCGCCGCCACCGACCGCACGCAGGGGTCTCTTGACGCGCTCGACGAGGCGGGACTGGAACCGGTCGGCCCGATCCGATACGGCACCTGGGACGGCTCATGGGGACGCGGCGCCACAAGACTCCTTCTGGACGACCCGGATCTTGATTTCGACGCCATCATCTGCCAGAACGACCAGATCGCCAGGGGGTGCATCGACGTGCTCAAGGAACGCGGACTGAAGGTGCCCGACGATGTCGCCGTGATCGGGCATGACAACTGGAAGGAAATCGTGGACGTCGCGCGCCCCACGCTCACCGATCTCGACAACCGAGCCGTGGACATCGGCCGCAGGGCCGCCGAGATGCTCATCGACGCCATCAACGGCCATCCGCATCACGGCGTCGAACTGCTCAAGTGCAAGCTCATCCAAAGGGAGTCCACGGTCCCCCTGGAATAATTCACCGGCCGCGGGTGGACGCCCACGGTGCGGGCGACCACCCGCGGCGATGCACGTCGCTCACGCGCAGCGCGCGTCGGCGGCGAGGCGGGCGCCGCGGGCCCAGTCGGCGGCGCGCATGGCCTTCTTGCCCTGCGCCTTGACCTCGAGCAGTTCGAGCGGCGCCGTGCCGGTGCCGACCCACACGTTGCGCTTGCCGGCCTTGAGCTCGCCCGGTGCCAATGACGCGGGCGTGTTCGGGTTCGCCGGGTCGGCCGGCTGGGCGCGCAGCACGTGCAGGGTGATCGGCTCGGCGCCTTCGCCGGCATGGAGCTCGCACCATGCGCCGGGGTTCGGCGTGCAGGCTCGGATCCGTCGGTCGGCCTCCTCGAGCGGCGCCGTGAAATCGATGTGCGCGTCCTCGACGGCGATCTTGTGCGCGTACGTGTAGCCGTCGGCCGGCTGCGGGGTGTAGACCGCGGTCCCCTCCCCCACGCGTGCGAGCGCGTCCACGTACATGGGGGCGCCTTCGGCGGCGAGGCGGTCGAGCAGTTCGCCGGAGGTCTCGCGGCCGGTGAGTTCCACGCTCATCGTGGCGATGACCGGACCGTCGTCCAATCCCTCGCCCACCTTGAACACGTCGGCGCCGGTGACCTTGTCGCCGGCCCAGATGGAACGCTGCACGGGGGCGGCGCCGCGCCATGCGGGCAGGTTGGAGAAGTGCAGGTTGTACCAGCCGAGCGGCACGGCGTCCAGCACGTCGACGGGCAGGATGTTGCCGTAGGCGATGACGGCGGCGATGTCCACGTCGAGCGACTTCAGCGTATCGAGGAAACCGGGGTCGCGCGGTTTCGCGTCGATGACGGGGATGCCGAGCTCCAGCGCGGCGGCCTTGACCGGGCTGGGCCTGAGCTTGCGGCCGCGGCCGGTGGGCGCGTCCGGGCGGGTGAGCACGGCGGCGACCTTGAAGCGCGGGTCGGCGGCGAACGCCTTGAGGGACGGCACGGCCACGTCGGGGGTGCCGGCGAACAGCAGTCTGAGCATGTGTGATGGTCTCCTTGATCGGGGATTCATGGGGATTCGTGAGGGTTTTCCGGGAAGGTCGCGGATGGTCGGGCATGGATATGCCTTCCCGTCGGGGAAGGCATATCGGAAGGTCATGTCGGGCGGGCTCCCGCAGGACGCCGGGCTCCCGCAGGACGCCGGGGCGGCGTGCGGGCTACTCGACGTCCGGGATGTCCACGCCGGCCTTGATGAGCAGTTCGCGCAGCTTGACCGGGTCCTTGAAGCGCACGCCGCGGATGCCGGCGGCGTTCGCGCCGACGATGTTCATCGCCTTGTCGTCGACGAACACGGCGCCGTCGGCAGTGATGCCGAACTCCTTGAGCGCTCGTTCGTAGATGTCCTTGTGCGGCTTGCGCAGCTTCACATAGCCGGAGACGACCTTGCCGTCGAGCTCCTGCAGGATCGGCGTGGCCTTTTCCGCGATCGGGAACAGTTCCTTCTCCCAGTTGGACAGGCCCCATACGCCGATTCCGGCGGCCTTGAGGTCGTTGATGAGCACGCGTGCGCCGGGCACGACGCCGACGAGCGAATCCTGGAAGTTGTCGAGATAGTACCGGAGGATGTCGGCCCACTTGTCGCCGTGGGTCTCGCGCATCCACGCGATGCCCTCCTCGGGGGTGGCGCCGCCGTCCATGCGGTCGTTGGCGTCGTAGAAGCCGGACACGTCGTTGTCGAGGAACCGGTCGATGGTCTCCTGGCTGTAGCGCGGGATGAGCACGGCCGCCGGGTTCCAGTAGATGAGCACGTTGCCGAAGTCGAAGATGACGTCGGTGATGGGTTTTCCCGCGTTCGCGGCGGCCTCGCCGTCGGCCACCAGCACGTCGTATTCCATATCCGGTTCTCCCGGCCAACCCTTCATCGCGTTCCTCCTTGGTTGTCGAAACCGTTGGTCCTCCGCCATGTTCCCATGCGTGCGGGACGCCCCGCGGTCAGATCAGGTCCTTGCGGTCGAGCTGGAATCGCAGTTCGCCGGTCTCGCGTGCGGCGACGTGCCGTGCGACCGCGCGGCGCAGGCGCGCGGCGAGTTCCTCGCGCATCGCATGCGGCACGCGGATGACGGCGCGCACGCGGTCCGCGGTCACCTCGAGTTCGCGCGCGTCGACGGTGCGCGGCTGCGGGATGGGCACCGGTCCGAGCACGCCGGGCAGTTCCGACGCGACGCCGCCGGTTCCCGGCATCGGGCATACGGCCAGGTCGCCGCCGAGCACGCCGACCGCGTGCAGCGCGTGGTCGACGGCGTCGCGGCGCCCCCATACGCAGGCGACGGACACGGCCGGCGGCATGCCGGTCTCCAACCGCTCCTCCAGTTCGCGCGAGGCGAGCAGCGTCGGATCCCACAGCATGAGCGACTGCGCGATGGCCGGGTCCGTCTCCCCCAGCAGCAGCGCCTGTCCGCCCCGTTCGCGCGAGGCGCACATGGAGACGACGCGCATCCACGTGGACAGCGCGTCCACACGCGCGTCCAGTCCCGGCGTATACAGGCTGGTCCACGCGTCGAGGATCGCGACGGCCGCGTAGGAGACGTATCGGGGCACGGCCACCTCCCGCGCGTCTCCCGCCGGCACCACGCCCGGCGTCCCCGGCGCGCGCACGCGCGGTTCCGCGCCGGGCGTCGCGATGACGATGAGCGGCCGATGATCGATCTCGCCGATGACGCCGCCCGGCTGGCTGGGCGACGACAGCAGCACGGGCACGTTGCGGAACAGGCCGCGCAGCTCGTCGGCGGTGCCGGCCGCGCCGACGCGCACGACGCGCAGCCGTTCGCCATGGCAATGCGGGCACGTCCAGTTCGACGCGGCCGCGCCGCACCAGCGGCACCGGGGCACCGGATTGCCGTGGAC
Organism: Bifidobacterium platyrrhinorum; assembly: GCF_010667645.1. Taxonomy (GTDB): domain Bacteria; phylum Actinomycetota; class Actinomycetes; order Actinomycetales; family Bifidobacteriaceae; genus Bifidobacterium; species Bifidobacterium platyrrhinorum. The sequence goes on along the minus strand of NZ_WHZV01000001.1, from coordinate 61,178 downwards.
GCGCTGCAGCGGCCCCGTGCACCGCCGGCACCGCGCCTGGCGCAGGCATTTCGGGTTCGCGCAGCTCAACGTCTCGGCCACGCCGTCCGCGGGGATGGAGAACAGCACCGGACCGGATTGCAGGGCCTGTCGGATGTTGCCCACGGCGACGTGCGGCACACGCGCGCCGATGGACGGGTCGGCGAGGCGGGCGAGCTCCTCGCGGTTGAGCCAGCGCACCCACGGCGAGGCGTCCTTAAGCACGCTGGGCAGGGGCCGGACCGGCGTGCTCGGCCCGCTCACCGCGGTCGAGGCGGCGCGCGGGGCCACGCCCGGCAGTCCGGCGACCTCCATCTGGCTCAACGGGCTGCGCGCGTTGGCGAGCGCGACGAACACGCCGCCGTGCGCCTGCGCGCGCAGCCGCAGCACGCCGCGTGCGTGCGCGTAGGGCATCATGCCGTCGGCCTGCTGGTAGGCGGCGTCGTCCATGATGGCGAACAGGCCCGGGCCGTCGACGGGCGCGTACATGGCGGCGCGTGGGCCGATCGCGCATCGCACCTGTCCGGTGGCGATGGCGAGGTAGGCGCGGTACCGGTCCATGGGCGGCATGCCGGCGCTGAGGACCGCTACATCGCCGGTCCAGCCGCCGGTGCCGGAACGTCCCGGCCCGAACGGCGCGAATCCGAGCTCCCCCATCGCGTCGAGCACGTCGCGGGTCTCGCGCATGCCGGGCAGGACGACGACGGCCGTATGCCCGGCGGCCAACGATTCGGCGGCCATCCAGGCAAGCGCGGACACCGCCCGTCCGACGCCGGGCAGCGGGTCGAACACGAACGAGCGGAAGGCGCGGGCGTGCAGCGCGTCGTGCAGGTCGCGCACGCCGGCGTCGTATTGCGCGGCGAGACGGTCGTAGCGGGCGTCGATGCGCGCGGCGACCGTGCCGGGCACATGTGCGTCGACGGCGGGCGAGGCGGCGCGTCCGGCGAACCCGCCGGCCGCCGATGCCGCGACGGCCGCTTCCCCACCGCGCGCGAATCCGGCGACGAGCCGCTGCTCCTTCTCGACCTTGGCGACGCGCGGCGGCACGGCGAGGCGCAGGATGTTGGCGCGGGTGCCGCCGTAGGCGTCGGCGATGAGCGTGATGTCGCGGCGCATCGAGGCGGGGACGAGCACGTCGCCGCCGAGCACGCGTTCGAGGTAGCGCAAGGCGGAGCGCGGCGTGTCCGAGGCGGCTGCGCGTTCCCAGATGACGCCGTTGACGCGGCGGCCGCCGAAGCGGACGCGCACGAGCACGCCGGGGCGGGCGGCCCCGGAATCCTTCTCGTCGATGAGATAGTCGAAGGTGCGGCCCAGATGCGTGGCCTGGATGTCCAATACGACGCGGGCGATGGGATCGTGGGCGGCGGGCGTGTGCCCGGCGGACGCGCGGCGGCGCCTGCGGGGGGCGAGCCCGTCGAGCGCCGGCTGTTCCGCTTCCATCCCGGTCATAGACATAGAAGCCATGGTAGCGGCATGCGAAAGGACCGGTACATATGTACCGGTCCTTTGACGTTCAGGCGTGTCGCGGGGCGCGTTCGCCGTCAGACGAGTTCGGCGACGGCGGCCTTGAGCTCGTCGACCTTGTCGGTGCGCTCCCACGGGAACTCGACGTCGACGCGGCCGAAGTGGCCGTAGGCGGCGGTCTTCGCGTAGATCGGGCGCTTCAGGTCGAGCTCGTCGATGATCGCGGCGGGGCGCAGGTCGAAGACCTTGCGCACGGCGGCGGCGATCTGGGCGCGGGTGACGCCCTCCTCGGTGCCGTAGGTCTCGACGTTCACGGAGACCGGGTCGGCCACGCCGATCGCGTAGGCGACCTGGACCTCGACGCGGTGCGCGAGGCCGGCGGCGACGATGTTCTTGGCCACCCAGCGGGTCGCGTAGGCGGCGGAACGGTCCACCTTGGACGGGTCCTTGCCGCTGAACGCGCCGCCGCCGTGGTGGGCGGCGCCGCCGTACGTGTCGACGATGATCTTGCGGCCGGTGAGGCCCGCGTCGGCGGCCGGGCCGCCGAGCACGAACGAGCCGGTCGGGTTGACGAGCTGGCGGTAGTCGTCGTGCTTGACGCCCTCGCCGAGCACCTCGTCGAGGATCGGGTCGATGACGTGCTCCTTGAGCTGGTCGCGCAGCCATTCCTGCGTGACCTGCGGATCGTGCTGGGTGGAGATGAGCACGGTGTCGACGCGCAGCGGGCGGTCGTCCTCGTCGTATTCGATGGTGACCTGGGTCTTGCCGTCCGGGCGCAGGTGCGGCACCTCGCCGCTCTTGCGCACCTCGGTCAGGCGGTAGGCGAGGCGGTGGGCCAGGTAGATGGGCAGCGGCATGAGCACGTCGGTCTCGTCGGTGGCGTAGCCGAACATGACGCCCTGGTCGCCGGCGCCCTGCGCCTCGTAGCGTTCCTCGCGGCTGGCGGCGGATTCCTTCTCGCCGCTCAGGCGCGCGACGCCCTGGTTGATTTCGGCGCTCTGGCCGGTGATGGCGACGATCACGCCGCAGGAGTCGGCGTCGAGGCCGACCTCGGAGGACGTGTAGCCGATGCGGCGCAGCGTCTCGCGCACCTTGGACTGGACGTCGACGTAGCCTTCGGAGGTCACCTCGCCGAACACGAGGAACACGCCGGTGGCGGCGGAGGTTTCGACGGCGACGTGGGACTGCGGGTCCTGGCGGAGCAGTTCGTCGAGAATCTCGTCGGAGATCTGGTCGCACACCTTGTCCGGGTGGCCTTCGGTGACGGATTCGGCGGAGATGAGCTTGCGCTCCTGGTTGGTCATATCATCCCTCTTTCGGACTTATCGCCCCGCTGCGGCGGGACGTCCGCGAGGACGTTCGCGCAGGCGAGGCACAATGATACGGTTTGTTCTTTTTTTCTTGGGGACCGCACGGGCTTCGACGCGGCTTCGCGCGCCATGGACGCAGCCTCACGGCTACGAAAAAGGCCCGTGCCAAACCGTGGCGTGTATGACATACGTCACGGCCGGCGCGAGCCTCAGGTCGTTCGCTCCTGCCGTCCAGTTCTACACGACACGCCGTCCTAGGGCAAGCGTGTGTCGGAAGAACGCGGGGGCGGAAGGACGAATCGGGAAAGGTCAGTTGCCTTCGGTCAGGTCGTCCTCGCCGAGGGTCTCCTCGAGCAGGCCCTCGTTGATCTCGCGGAAGGCGATGGACAGCGGCTTCTCGTTGTTCTGGTACTCGACGAGCGGGCCGACGTTCTGCAGCAGGCCCTCGTTGAGCTGGGTGAAGTAGGAGTTGATCTGACGGGCGCGCTTGGCGGCGAAGATCGCCAGGGCGTACTTGGAGTCGGCGTGCTCCATGAGATCGTCGATCGTCGGGCTGGCCAGGCCGTCGGGGGTGGGGCTGGTGCCGAACGCCTCGTTGCCCTTCACCTCGGTGGTCTCGGTTTCTTCTGCCATATTCGTATGCTCCAAACCGTGGAAAATCTATCTCAACCGCAATGAGTATAGCCATATGCGGGGACCGTGCGGCCCGCATTCCCTCCCGGACGCGGGCCACACGGTCCGGCGCATATGGACGTCCCGTCATCGCGGCGCGGTCTCAGCGCACCGGCCAGTACGGCGCGACCTCCTTGTCGAAGGCCTCGGAGACCCTGGCGGCGACCTGGTCGAACGGGGTGTCCCACACGGCCTGGTTGAAGATCTCGCATTCGATGTCGCCGCGCCAGCCGGTGGCGGCGACCGCCTCGGTGAGCGACTTGAAATCGATGACGCCCTCGCCCATGTAGTGGCGGCTCAGCAGCACGTCCTTCTCGAACGGCGTGCGGTAATCGCACACCTGATAGGTGGCGATGCGGCCCTCGCGCCCGGCGCGGGCGATGGAACCGAGCACCTGCGGATCCCAGAAGATGTGGAACGTGTCGACGGTCACGCCCACGGCCTTGGGATCGAACGGGGCGGCGAGGTCGAGCGCCTGGCCGAGCGTCGAGACGCAGGCGCGGTCGGTGCAGTACATCGGATGCAGCGGTTCGATGGCGAGCGTGACGCCCGCGGCGAGCGCGTCCTTCTCGAGTTCGGCGAGCGCGTCCGAGATGCGTGCGCGGGCGCCGATGAGGTCCTTGGAGCCTTCCGGCAGTCCGCCGACGACGAGCACGAGGACCTTGCAGCCGAACGCGGCGGTCTCTTCGATGAGCTTGCGGTTGTCGTCGATGGAGGCGCGGCGCGCCGGGCCTTCGGGCATGGTGAAGAAGCCGCCGCGGCACATGGTGGACACGCGCAGGCCGGAGTCGGCGACCATCTTCACGGCCGTGTCGAGCCCCACGGCCTCGACGGGTTCGCGCCACAGGCCGACGCTGTGGTAGCCGGCCTTAGTGAGTGTGTCGAGCGTCCGCCTCAGGTCGGCGTGCTTGATGGTCGCCTGGTTCATCGAAAGAATCGGATTGGTCATGGTATCGCTTCCTTAGTTGATGCCGTTGATGGCGAGCAGCGCGTTCCAGCGTTCGGCGGCGAGTTCCGGCTTCTCGAACGCGCCGCACGCGTTGGCGAGTTCGACGACGCGGCTCAGGTTCGGCAGGCTGCGCGCGGACTGCAGGCCGCCGACCATCTGGAAGGCCGGCTGGTGGCCGTTGAGCCAGCTCATGAACGAGACGGAGGTCTTGTAAAACTCGGTGGGATGGACGAACACCTGCTGGGCGAGCGCCTGCGTGGGTTCGAGGATGCGCAGGTATTCGGCCTCGTCGCCCCTGTCGAGCGCCTGGATGGCGGCGGAGGCGTGCGGCGCGAGCACGCTGAACGCGCCGAGCAGCGCGTTGGAGTGCATGACGGCGCGTCCGCCGTGCTTCGGGTCGTCCTGTTCGGCGTCGCGGATGAGGTCGACGTAGTGGAAGTCGTCGCCGGTGAGCATCATCGTGCCCTCGGGCAGCATGGCGCGCATGTAGCGTTCGGAGTCGGCGTCGAGCAGCGACATCTTCACGCCGCGCACCTTGCCCGGGTTGTGTTCGATGATGGTCAGGACGGTCTTCGAGGCCTCATGCCAGTCGGTGGAGCCGAAGTAGCCGTGCAGCTGCGCGTCGAACACCTCGCCGAGCCAGTGGAGGATGACCGGCGTCCTCGCGGCGCCGATGACCTCGTCGTAGGCCTTGATGTAGTCGGCGGGGCTTTGCGCGGTGCGGCACAGGTGGCGCGAGCACATGATGACGGGGCCGTCACCCGCCTCCTCGCATACGGACAGCTGTTCGAGGTAGGCGTCGACGATCTCGCGCAGCGTGTAGTCGCCGCCCTGCTCGAGCTGGTCGGTGTTGACGCCCACGCAGACGAGGTCGGCGACTGAACGCCCCCACCCTTCCTTGGCGGCGTATTCGCGCGCGGCCGCGCCGGAGCGTCGCATGAGCTCGGCGGTGGCGGCCCAGTCCATGCCGAGGTTGCGCTGGGCGGTGTCCATGCAGTCGGCCACGCCCAGTCCCCACGACCAGACCATGCGACGGAAGCCGATGGTGGCGTCCCAGTCGACTTCGGCCGGGCGGCCGGGCGTGTTGTCGGCCCAGGCGAGCGGCACGACGTGCGCGGCGGCGTATGCGACGCGGGAGGCGAGCGGCGCCGTGGGCTTGGCGAATGACGGCGCGGGGTTCGCTTCGATGGCGCGCGTCGCGCCGTCGGCGCCGATCAGTGTGAATGAGGTCATGGTCATGCTCCTTCCGGCTCCCCGCCCTTGCGGGGAGCCGATGCGGTTGGATTCGACGGATTGGCCGGGGTACGGAACGGACGGCGGTCAGTAACGGCCCTCGGGGACCTGCACCTTGGCGCCCTTGGCGGTGGATTCGTAGCCGAGTTCGGCCAGACGCACGCCGCGTGCGCCGGAGGCGAAGTCGTACGGATAGTCGGTGCCTTCGGCGAGGGAGCGGATGTACTCCTCCCACTGCGCCTTGAAGCCGTTCTCGAAGGTCTCGTCGGTGCCGATCTCCTGCCAGTCGTCCATGTAGTGGTGCGGATCCGGCACGTCCGGGTTCCAGAAGGCCTTCGGCGTGACGTCGCGCACCTGGACCTCGGCGCCGAACAGGCCGACGACCGCGGATCCGCGCGTGCCGTCGATCTGGAATTCGAGCAGTTCGTTGCGGTAGACGCGGGTGTTCCAGGAGGAGTTCATCTGCACGGTGATGCCGTTCTCCAGCTCGAAGATCGCGTAGGCGGCGTCCTCGGCGGTGGCCTGGTAGACGTCGCCCTTCTCGTCGACGCGCTCGGGGATCTCGGTCTTCGCTTCCGCGTAGACGGTCCTGATCCTGCCGAACAGGCCTTCGATGACGTAGTTCCAGTGCGGGAACATGTCGGAGATCATGCCGCCGCCGAGCTCCTTCTTGTAGTTCCAGCTGGGGCGCTGGGATTCGCGCCAGTCGCCTTCGAACACCCAGTAGCCGAATTCGCCGTGCACCGACAGGATGCGGCCGAAGAATCCGGACTTGATGAGTCGGCGCAGCTTGAGCAGGCCGGGCAGGAACAGCTTGTCGTGCACGACGCCGGTCCTGACGCCCTTGGCCTCGGCGAGGCGCACGAGCTCGCGGACGTCCTCGTAGGTCTCGGCGAGCGGCTTCTCGGTGTAGATGTCCTTGCCGGCGGCGATGGCCTTCTTCAGCGATTCGACGCGGGCGGAGGTGACGAGGAAGTCGGCGTACAGCGGGTAGTGCGGGTCGGCGAGCACCGAGTCGAGGTCGGTGGTGTATTTGAGCCCGCCGTGCTTCTCGGAGGCCTCCTTGAGCTTGGACTCGTGGCGGCCCACGAGGATCGGGTCGAGCTGGACGCGCGATCCGTCGGACAGCTCCACGCCTCCCTGTTCGATGATCGGCAGGATGGAACGGCACAGGTGCTGGCGGTAGCCCATGCGGCCGGTCGCGCCGTTGAGGATCACTCCGATGGTCTTGTCTGCCATGTTCGTCGGTTTCCTTTCGTTGATTGCGGCTTTGCAGTCACGTCTTGCATTGTTCGTGGTTCGTGCTTATCTTATTTGGTAAGCGCTTTCCGTTGATTTGCACTATACACCACCCTATGACGTGGCGCAAATCACAAGAAACGCCAAAAACAGACCAAGGCAACCACCTGCGCACTGCGCAAAGAAACGGTAAGCGATTTCTTTACCAATGGGCCGGCGCATGGCCCGGCATCGCAGTTAAGGAGGAACGCATATGCCCTACATCGCGAAACGCCTCGCATGTTTCCTGGCCGGGATCGCCATCGAATCCTTCGGCATCGCGCTTATCACGAAAAGCAACCTCGGCACCTCGCCGATCTCGAGCATCGCGTGGGTGACGACGCTCAGGTTCCCGCAGATCAGCTTCGGCGTCACCACCTTCGCGATGAACGTGGTCTTCGTGGTCGTCGAGGTGATCCTGCTGCGACGGGACTTCCACGCCTTCCAGTACCTGCAGCTGGCGGTCACGTTCTGGTTCGCCGCCGTGCTCGACGTGAGCATGTCCCTGCTGGGGTGGTTCGACCCGGTCTCCTGGTGGGCGCGGGGTGCGGGGCTCCTGCTCGGCTGCGCGATCCTGGCGCTCGGCATCTGCATGGAGGTCTCCCCCGCCCTGATCATGGTGCCCGGCGAGGGCATCGTGAACGCGTTCGCCAAGGTGACCAAGGTGCGCTTCGGCACGGTCAAGGTGTGCTTCGACGTCTCGCTGATCATCATCGCGGGCGTGCTCTCGTCCGTCTTCTTCGGCCGGCTCGACGGCCTCGGCGTGGGCACGGTGGTCGCCGCGGTCATCACCGGTCAGATCGTGAACCTCATCAACCGCCACGTCCGCTTCGTCGGCCCGCCGGTCAGGAAGGCCGCGTGACGGCCGGATCCGTCACCGGCACGGCGATCGGAAGCCCCTCCCGCACGGACCGCCGCGACCGCCGACGACCCGTCGTCTAACCGGCCCGACACGCCGGATCTTCCGGCCGACGGGATGCTCCCGCAACGGACAGCACATTATACGGAAAGCGCTTTTGAATACCGGAGACGCATCGGCACGCGGCGTGGCCCCCGCTGCGACACGCACGGGAAAACATGCTCATTCCCTTGTATTGCAAAGCTTTTCAACACATTCACGCCGATTGCCGAACAGAACCTTTGCAAATATTTGCGTAACGCTGTATATTCATTGCAGCGGAAAGCGCTTACAGTTCATTCGAAGGCGATGTCACGGCAGACAAGGAACCGCAGGCGCGCAACCCGCACCATGTCGTACAACAAACATGAAGGAGTGTTGACATGAAGGATTCAGTGCAGCCGGCCGCGGCCGCGCACCCGTCCCCCAAGGACGAGGACCAGCCGAAGTTCCCATGGAAGGCGGGGCTCGGCCTGCTGTTCGGCGGCGCCGGCTGGTACTGGGCCGGCCAGGCCGTCAACGCGGTGCTGCTGCCCGCCAAGATCGCCCAGATCGACCCGGAGGGCAAGGTGGCGCTCGTCGCCATCATCTCCACGGTGACGATGATCATCTCCATCGTCGCCGGCATCGTGGGCGGCGCGTTGTCCGACATGACGCGCTCCCGTTTCGGCTCGCGCACCCCGTGGATCGTGGGAGGCGTCGTGTTCGGCACCATCGCGTTGCTGACCTTCGCGTTCACCTCCAGCGTGCCGGTGGTGCTGGGCAGCTGGTGGGTGTACGCCGCCATCTACAACGCGATGCTCGCGGCCGGCTGCGCATGGCAGCCCGACCAGGTCGCCCCGCGCTGGCGCGGCACCGCGTCCTCCATGTACGGCGTCGGCCACCAGGCCGCGCTGCAGGGCGCCCAGGTCGTCGCCGCGCTGTTCGTCACGAACATCCCCAAGGGCGTCATCATCTCGCTGGCCATCGGCGGCGTGCTGTCGCTGCTGTCCGTGGCGGTCTGCCGCGAACCGTCCAACACGCACGTGCCGCGTTCCTCCTTCACCGTCGTCGAGGCGCTGCGCAACTTCCTGCCGCCGGCGGACGGCGGACGCGACTACTGGCTGGCGGCGCTCGCCCGCTTCCTGTGGATGGTCCCCGGCGGCATCGGCACCTACCGCCTCTACACGCTGACCGACTACATGCACCAGGACGAGGCCACCGCCGGCCAGTGGATGAGCTTCATGGCGCTGCTCGGCATGATCGCCGCGATGGGCTGCGGCATCATCGCGGGCCCGATCTCCGACAAGTTCCGCAGCGTGAAGATCCCGCTCGCCGTGGCCATCTTCTTCGTCGGCCTGCCCTGCTGGCTGCCGTTCTTCGTCCCCACGCCCGTGATGTACACGATCTACGTGGCCGTCTCCTCGCTGGGCTCCGGCGTGTTCAGCTCGCTCGACCAGGCGATCATGACCACCGTGCTGCCGCATCCGGAGAACGCCGCCAAGGACCTCGCGTTCCTCAACTCCTGCGGCGTGGTGGGCAACCTCGCCGCCCCGCTGCTGGCCGCCTGGGTCATCAAGATGTTCGGCTACGCCGGCCTGTTCCCGATGGGCTTCATCGTCCTGACCAGCGCCGCCATCTGCATCTTCTTCATCAGGAAGGTCCACTGAGCCCTCCGGGAGCGGACGCGACACGCCGTATGGCATGATTCCCGCACTCCCTTCCGAATACGACCATCAAGCCCCCTGCCGATCCATCCGCGATCGGCAGGGGGCTTTTCGCATATCCTGCGAATCCGCGTTTTCCATGGCTTTCCGGACCATGCGTTCTGCCAACGTTTGCATCGAACCGGTTCGAGACAACTGCCGCAACGGTTTCGCCGACGGCGCACGACACGCCGATGCACCCCTTCCCCTCTTGCACGGATCGCCATGACGCGCTATTCTGAAACCGGTTTCAAAAGGAACCGGAAAACATCAAAGCCAGCACGGCTTTGACCAACGAAAGGAAACACCATGTCGTTCAAGGATTCCATGCTTCGCGGTCTCGCCATGTACGGCGCCAGCACCATGGCCCAGCACTCCATGGGCAGCGCGAAGGTCCTCTCCGACCTCGTCAACGAGTCCAACAAGCTCGCCCGCTGAAACAGCTGAAACGATAGGACTTCGATGACCGGAATGGTCATCACCCGATAACGCAACGAAAAAACACCGGGATGCCCGCAGGAAGCGGAATCTCGGGCAAGGAAAGGAAATCATCATGTCGTTCAAGGATTCCATGCTTCGCGGTCTCGCCATGGTCGGCGCCGATGCCATGTCCCGCAACGGTTACGGCAACGCCCAGGTGCTCGCCGACATCGTCAACGACAACAAGATCGGCCGCTGAGCCGCACTCCCCCGATGACCCGCACGGTCATCATCCGATAGCCGAATACAGAAACACAAGCCGAAGCCCGCAACAACCCGAACGGAAGGGCCTTCGGACAAGGAAAGGAAATCATCATGTCGTTCAAGGATTCCATGCTTCGCGGTCTCGCCATGTACGGTGCCAGCACCATGGCCCAGTCCTCCGCCCGTAACGCCCAGGTGCTCGTCGACATCGTCAACGACACCAAGACCGCCCGCTGAACCTCGGGCATCGCGTAGGCGAAACACACAACGGCGCGTTCCGGCCGAAACGGGAACCGGACATCGACCGATGGGTGATGTTCACAACTGAATGGGACAATGGGGTCCATACATATTTTTCGCGTGTTTGGTGTGCGACCAATCCGGGGAGTCGGCTGCGCACCGAACGCGAATGGGGACGGAATCAGGCGAATTCCCGATTCCGTCCCCATTCGCGTTCAACCGTATGTTCACAGCTGGGATTCGGCCGGCAGGGCCTCGATGGCCTTGCGGGCGGCCTTCAAGGCCTCCTCGAGCGGCTCGACCTGGGGGTACCAGCGGCGCTCCCACTCCAACGACAGCGGACCGGTGTAGCCGCCGTCCTTGAGCAGCTTGCAGCATTCGGCGAGCGGCACGCGACCGGTGCCCTGCAGCACCGGGGTCTGGTCGCCGGGGAACGCGCAGTCCTTGATCTGCACGACGCCGCGGCCGTTCACGAGATACGGCTTGAGGTACTCGAAGGTGGTGGCCGGCGCCTCGCCGACGCGCCACGGGTGGGCGAGGTCCCAGATGGAACCCGCCTGGTTGCCGGGGGCGAGCTTATCGAGGTAGTAGTGGATGATCGCGTTGCGCTCGCCGTTGGTGTGGCTGTCGTGCGTCTCGATCAGGGGCTGGACGCCGAGCTTGTCGGCGGTCGGCAGGGCCTTGGCGATGATTTCGGCTCCGCGCTTGGACACGCCGGCGAGGTTCATGCCTTCGGGCAGGACCATGCCCGGCAGGCGGTCCGGATCCCAGCTGGGCTCGAGCGGGGCGGTCGGGAAGACGCGCACGTACTTGGCACCGAGCACCTTGGCCATGTGCAGGCAGTGTTCGAGGCTTTCGACGAGCTCATCCTCGTCGCGGGCGGTGTTGCACACCTGCACGCGCGAGTCGACGGCGAAGATCGCGACGCCGGCCTTCTCGGCGAGCTCGTCGCGCATGCGCCTGAGCTCGTCGTCGGTGGACTTCATCGTGAACTTCATCTCGTCGCCGACGGCGACCTCGATCTTCGTCACCCCGGTGGCGGTGAAGGTCTTGGCGAGCTCGTCCATCGAATCGTACGGTGCGCCGAGGGTCGACGCGGCCAGTTCCCATGCCATGATCGTTGTCCTTTCGTTGGAAAAATTCAGTGCTGTTCGCGGTAGTCGAAGTACTGGAAGTCGGCGTGCGAGCGGTGGGCGTCCATGTCCTGCGAGCAGATGCCCACCATGCCGCCGGTGAACGCGCAGCCCTTGATCGTACGTTCGACGTAGTCGTCGCTGATGTGGTCTGCCGGCTGGACGCCGCCCACGGCCTTCCACACCGGGTTGTCGGCGTGCATGTCCGGCCCCTGCGTGAAGCGGAAGTGCGCCTTGTCGCGCCTGACCTCCACGCGGATGCGCACGGGACCGTCCTCGAGCGCGATCGGTTCGGAGCCGTATTCGAGCTCCTCATGGTCGCAGCGCAGCACCTGGATGATGCGCCTGTCGGTGCCCTCGGAGTCGAAGGTCACATAGGCGTAGATCCAGTTGCACGTGTCGTAGTAGAGGATGAGACCGGCCATCTGCTGGTAGTCGGTCGGATCGAAGTCGAGCACGGTCTCCGCATCGAAGTCGTACGCCTCCCAACGGCGGGCGAACAGGGTCTGATGGTGCTGCGAGCGCAGCGACTGCGCGCCGTACAGGCGCAACCATCCGGGGCGTGCGGTGAGCGAATAGTCCTGCTCGGCCGCAAGCGAGGTGCGCAGGGTCTTCAGGCTCGGCGGGATGGCCGGATCGGTCACGGAATTCAACGGCGCGTCCGCCTGCGCGGCGCGGTCCGCCTCGAACTCGATGCGCTCGGAACGGTCGGTGCGCTGCACGACGCCCTGCGCGATCGCGGGCGCCGGGACCTTCAGGTCCGGGCTGATCGTGTCGTTGACAAGACGCGGCCAGCCATCCTCGGTCCAGTAGATCTTCTGGATGCCGGTCTCGCGGCCGAGCGTGCAGTTGCCGCGTTCGGTCAGGGGCCGGCCGCAGATCTGCGTGACATACCATTCGTCGCCGATCTGCAGGAAGCAGCAGTGGCCGGACTTCTGCAGCGGGTTGCCCGGCTCGTCGCGGGTCGTCATGAGCGGCGTGTACGGCGAATCCTCGAACGGGCCTTCGAGCGTGCGGGCACGCGCCACGGTGGCGGCGTGCATGTATCCGGTGCCGCCGGCCGCGCACAGGAGGTAGTACCAGCCGTCCCTCTTGAGGATCTGCGGCCCTTCGCACACGCCGAGCTTGGTGCCCTTGTAGAAGTGCTTGCGCTCGCCGATCAGCTGCATGGTGTCGGGATCGAATTCCTGGATGACGGTGCCGGAGAACTTCTCATGGCCCGGGCGGTAGTCGTAGAGCATGTTGAGGAACCATTTGCGGCCGTCGTCGTCGTGGAAGATGGCCGGGTCGAAGCCGGAGGCGGTCAGGAAGTGCGGTTCGCTCCACGGACCGGTGATGTCCGGCGCGGTGATGACGTAGTTGAGGGTGTCCTTGAACGGCGCGTAGGTCTTGACGTCCGTGTAGACGAGCCAGAACTTTCCGTCGGCGTAGCTTAGGTGCGGCGCCCACAGGGATCCGGAGTCGTAGTTGCCGCGGAGGTCGACCTGCGATTCGCGGTTGACGGGGGCGGCGACCCACTCCCAGTTGACGAGGTCCCTGGAATGGTAGATGTCGATGCCGGGCCACCATTCGAAGGTGGAGACGGCGATGTAGTAGTCGTCGCCGACGCGCAGGGCGCTGGAGTCCGGGTGGAAGCCCGGCAGGATCGGGTTGGTGATCATCGTGGTCATGCTGATTGTCCTTCGTTGTCATGCACCCGCAGCAGACGGGTGACCTGTTCGGCGGTGCGTGCGACGTTGTCGGCGGCGTGCTCGAGCAGGTCATCGAGCGTGGCGGCGCCGGGGGCGATGCCGAAGACCGCGTCGATGCCGGTTTCGTACAGTTCGCCGATGCCCTCGCCCACGTGCCCGGCGAGGACGACGACGGGCCTGCCGTGCCGTTTGGCGGTCCGCGCCACGCCGGCGGGCGTCTTGCCGAATTTGGTCTGGAAGTCGATGGAGCCTTCGCCGGTGAACACCACGTCGGCCCATTGCGCGGCCTCGTCGAGTCCGGAGGTCTCGATGACGATATCGATGCCTGGGCGGAACGCGGCGCCGAGGACGCCCTTGAGCGCCGCGCCGATGCCGCCGGCCGCGCCCGCGCCGGGCACGTCGGCCACGGCGACGGACAGTTCGCGTCCGATGACGTCGGCGAAACGCGCGAGCGCGTGGTCGAGCGCGGCGACGTCGGCGGGCGAGGCGCCCTTCTGCGGTCCGAACACGGCGCTGGCGCCCTGCGGGCCGGTCAGCGGGTTGGTCACGTCGCAGGCGGCGACGATCCCGACATGCGCGAGCCGCGGGTCGAGACCGGACAGGTCGACGTGGTCGAGCCCGGCGAGCGCGGCGCCGCCGGGCGCCACGTCATGGCCGTCACGGTCGAGGAGGCGGGCGCCGAGGGCCTTGAGGAGACCGGCTCCGGCGTCGTTGGTGGCGGAGCCGCCGAGACCGACGATGATCCGCGTGGCGCCCGCGTCGAGCGCGGCGCGGATGAGTTCGCCCGTGCCGTATGAGGAGGCGGCGAGCGGGTCGCGTTCCTCAGGGGCGAGCAGGGCGAGGCCGCTGGCCTCGGCGGTTTCGACGACGGCGGTCGTGCCGTCGCCGAGCATGCCGAATTCGGCCGCGATCGGACGGCCGAGCGGGTCGTGGGCGTCGACGGCGCGCATCGCGCCGCCGGTGGCGTCGGCGAGCGCGCGGGCGGTGCCTTCGCCGCCGTCCGCCATGGGCAGGCATCGGACCTCGGCGTCGGGGTCCGCGTTCTTGATGCCCCGTGCCATCGCCTGCGCCGCCTCCATGGCGGTCAGGCTCTCCTTGAAGGAGTCCGGGGCGCATAGGTATCGCGTCATGGCTCACAGCTTACCTCACGACACGCCGGAATGGAAAACGCTTACCACATATTTTCTGCAACCCTATGACACCGATTCGCCGTTTCGCGAACCACTGTTCGCGTTATCACGCAAATCACGCTAGTATTGCGGTAAACGTTTTAGAACATTTTCCGTTTTCCGATGATGCAAAGGACGGCCACCGTGGCAGTACAGAACGGCAAGGCGCAGTCGCCGGCGACGCTGATGGACGTGGCGAGGGAGGCCAACGTCTCCATCGCCACGGCGTCGCGCGTGCTCAACGGCAGCACCCGCAAGGTGCGCAACCAGTCGTACGTGAAGGTGATGGAGGCGGCCACCAAGCTCAACTACCGCCCCAACGCGTACGCGCAGGCGGTGGCCAAGGGCACGGCGCCGAGCATCGTGCTGCTCGTCTCCGACATCTCCGACCCCTACTTCGCCGCCGTGTCGCAGGGCGTGGTCCGGGCGGCGGCCGAACGCGGCATCTCGGTGACCATCGGCGTGGCCGCCACGCCGCACGAGGAGCTGGAGGCGGTGCGCAAGGCCGTCGCGACGCGACCGCGCGGCATCATCGTCTCCGAAAGCGAATACCTCGACGCGCCGGAACGCCCCGAGCTCGAATCGGAGCTCAAACAGTACGAGGCGTCCGGCGGGCGCGCCGTGTTCGTGCTCAACCGCAACCTGCCGTTCCCGGCCGTGGACGTGGCCAACGACGTCGGCGCCCGCGCCGTCGCCAAGCTCATCGTCGACTCCGGCTACTCACGGCCCGTGATCCTCAAGGGCGACGACGCGCACCGCTCCTCCCAGGAGCGACTCGCCGGCGTGATGGACGTGCTGGACGCCGCCGGCGTCGCCGTGGACCCGAAGGCCGTGGCCAACGGCAAGTTCAGCCGCACCGAAGGCTACGCGGCCATCATGCGCATGGGACGTTCCGGCCTGCTCTCCCCCGGCGAGGGCGCGTTGTACGACGGCCGCGGCGTCGACTCGGTCATCGCGCTCAACGACGTGATGGCCATCGGCGCGATGACCGCGCTGCGCGCCAACGGGCTCGAACCCGGCAAGGACGTGGGCGTCACCGGGTTCGGCGACATCCCCTATTCCGCGGACGTCTACCCGCCGCTGACCACCGTGCACCTGCCGCTGGCCGAGATGGGCCAGGCCGCGGTCGACAGCGTCCTCGGCAAACGCGACGAGGGCGACGACGACCGCCTCATCTACGTGCAGAGCGCGCCGGACGTGGTCCTGCGCGGCTCCCTGCCGCGGCGGTAGCCGGCGGGACACGCCCCCTGCCTGTGCTTTGCAGAGAATCGTTCTCAACAGCGAAAGTGCGAGGACGGCCCTCGCCGAAACGAACACATGGGTATGCCCCGGAATCCAGTGGTTCCGGGGCATACCCATGTGTTCGCATATGCGCGGATGCGTGCGGATGACTCGCACTTTCGTTATCGGGAACGATTCGCTGCGCACGACATAGGGGCGGGGGGGGGGGGGGGGGGGCGGGGGGGGGGGGGGGG
>NZ_WHZV01000001.1:0-45272 GCF_010667645.1 Bifidobacterium platyrrhinorum | reverse complement strand
CCCCCCCCCCCCCCCCCCCCCCCCCCCCCCCCCCCCCACTACGCTCACTCGCCGAAGTCGAGCGGCTCGCCCTTGATCATGTGGGTGAGTTCGTTGACGACATTCTCGCCCATGCCCTGCAGCTCGGTGCCCTCGGAGCCGGCGATGTGCGGGGTCAGGACCACGTTCGGCATGTCCCATAGCGGCGAGTCGGCGGACAGCGGCTCGTCCGGGTCGGTCACGTCGAGGATCGCGTTGATGCGGCCGGTCTTGAGCTCGGCGATCATCGCGTCGGCGTCCACGACGGCGCCGCGGGCGGAGTTGATGAACCAGGCGCCGTCCTTCATCATCCTGAAGTACTTCGCGCCGATCATACCCTTGGTGGCGGGCAGGCTCGGGGTGTGCAGGGAGACGATGTCGGACTCGCGGAACACGGTCTCGAGGTCGGCCTTCTTCGCGCCGAGGGAGGAGGTCTCCTCCTCGCTCATCGAGCGGGATTCGGCCAGGACGTTGAGACGGTAGCCCTTGAGCAGGCCGAGCAGGTGACGGGCGATGCGCGAGCCGGCGGTGACCAGGCCGACGGTCTTCTCGTAGTTGCCGGCGGTCGGGAA
Source organism: Bifidobacterium platyrrhinorum (assembly GCF_010667645.1). GTDB lineage: Bacteria > Actinomycetota > Actinomycetes > Actinomycetales > Bifidobacteriaceae > Bifidobacterium > Bifidobacterium platyrrhinorum. The sequence continues at coordinate 44,682 of NZ_WHZV01000001.1, read as the reverse complement.
CTCGACCTCACGGTTGATGTACTCGCGGCGCTCGCGGTAGATGCGCTCGGCGCGGAAGAAGTCCTTGTTGGCCATGAGGATCATCGCCATGCAGTACTCGGCGACGGGGATGCCGTTGACGTAGCCGGAGTTGGACATGAGGATGCCGCGGCGCCTGACCTCGTCGAGCGCCTCCGGCGTAAGCAGGCGCCATGCGTTGCCGGCGGCAGCCGCGATGCCCTTGAGGTTCGGCATCTTGGCGAGGGTCTCGGCGTCGATGCGGGCGTCCGGGCCCCATCCGGAGAAGATGTAGTCGGCCTTGGCGAGGCGGTCGTCGAGGCCGTCGGCGTGGAAGTCGCCGATGACGTCGCGGTCCACGTCGGCGACGGCGTCAAGACGGGCCCACTGGGTGGGGTTCATGAGCTTGTCCACCAGTTCGGCGGGCTGCATGGTGAGGACGACCTTCGGCTTGGATGCGGTCATGATGATACTTCTTTCTGTGGTGCAGTCGTTCGGTTCGCGACTTTGCGGTAAGCCCTTACCGAAAACAGTGTACAGCTTTTCAAGGAATCTGTCGAATGTGTTTCGGAAAAAATCTGTAAGGGCTTACCGCAATTGTGCATCACAGCCCCACCGTCCGCGGAAGGACCCGCCTCTCCATGCACGCCCCCGATTCCGCGGCCGGGACGACATCGGGCACGCTCGATTCCGCGGCCGGGACGGCGTCGGGCCCCACACCGACGCACGCGCGGGCGACGCCCGGAGTCGCGGAAGCTGCCGTTGCGGCGCATGCCCACACCGCCGTGACCAACGTAACATCCTCGTGAATTCCATATATTGACTCTTGACAAAACGCGTGTCCCGATTAGGGACTTGAATGGAACCATGACTGAAATGCGATCCGCAAAACTCATGTCCGGCCGCGTCTTCGCAGGCGCGCGAGCCCTCTACCGTGCCGCCGGCGTCAGCGGCGACGACATGGGCAGGAAGCCCATCATCGCCATCGCCAACTCCTTCGACGAGTTCCTGCCCGGCCACGTCCACCTCAACAAGGTGGGCCGCATCGTCTCCGAGGCCATCAAGGAGGCGGGCGGCATCCCGCGCGAGTTCAACACCATGGCCGTCGACGACGGCATCGCCATGGGCCACACCGGCATGCTGTACTCCCTGCCCTCCCGCGACATCATCGCGGACACCGTCGAATACCAGTGCAACGCGCACTGCGCCGACGCCCTGATCTGCATCCCGAACTGCGACAAGGTCGTCCCCGGCATGCTCATGGCCGCGCTGCGCCTCAACATCCCGACCGTGTTCGTCTCCGGCGGCCCGATGGAGGCCGGCACCACCGTCCTCGCCGACGGCACCGTGAAGAAGAACACCGACCTCATCTCCGTGATGTACGCCTCCGCCGACGACAACGTCTCCGAGGAGGACCTGCTCAACTACGAGAAGACCGTCTGCCCGACCTGCGGCTCCTGCGCCGGCATGTTCACCGCCAACTCGATGAACTGCCTGACCGAGGCCATCGGCCTCGCCCTGCCCGGCAACGGCACGATCCTCGCCTCCCACGGCTTCCGCAAGGAGCTGTTCCGCAAGGCGGCCCGTCAGGTCGTCAAGATCGCGAACCAGTACTACAAGGATTCCGACGACTCCGTGCTGCCGCGCTCCATCGCCACCAAGCACGCGTTCGAGAACGCGATGACGATGGACGTCGCGATGGGCGGCTCCACCAACACCGTGCTGCACATCCTCGCGATGGCCCAGAGCGCGGACGTGGACTTCACGCTCGACGACATCGAACGCATCTCGCACACCGTGCCGTGCATCTGCAAGGCCGCCCCGTCCGGCAAGTGGGAGATCTCCGACGTGCACCGCGCCGGCGGCATCTGCGGCATCCTCGGCGAGCTCGACCGCGCCGGCAAGCTGCACAAGGACGTCCATTCCATCGACTACCCGTCGCTCGAGGCCAAGCTCGACGACTGGGACATCATGCGCGACACCTGCACCGAGGAGGCCAAGACCCTCTACCACGCGGCGCCGGGCCACATCATCTCCCCCGAACCGTGGACACACGAGACGCTGTTCGACTCGCTCGACACCGACCGCGAGCACGGCGCCATCCACGACATCGACCACCCGGAGATCCACGAGGGCGGCCTCGCCGTGCTGCGCGGCAACCTCGCACCCGACGGCTGCGTCGTCAAGACCGCGGGCGTGCCGCAGGAGATCTGGAAGTTCCGCGGACCGGCGCTCGTCGTCGAGTCCCAGGAGGAGGCCATCAAGGTCATCCTCGACGACACCCTGAAGCCCGGCATGGCGCTGGTCATCCGCTACGAGGGCCCGAAGGGCGGCCCGGGCATGCAGGAGATGCTGTACCCGACCTCCTTCGTCAAGGGCAAGGGCATCGGCAAGCAGGTCGCCATGCTCACCGACGGCCGCTACTCCGGCGGTTCCTCGGGCCTGGCCATCGGCCACATGGCCCCGGAGGCCGCGAACAAGGGCCCGGTGGCGCTCATCAAGAACGGCGACATCATCGACATCGACATCGAGGCCCGTTCCGTGAACGTCGAACTGACCGACGAGCAGCTGGCGGAGCGCCGCCGCGAGCTCGAGGCCGGCGACGGCTACGTGGCGCACCGCGACCGCAAGGTCTCGCAGGCCCTCAAGGCCTACGCCGCCTTTGCCCGCTCCGCGGACAAGGGCGCTACGCGTGACCCGGAGCTCATCAACAAGCTCTCCGGCCTCGCCTGATCGGAACCCTCACACGGAAGCCGGCGTCCACTACATGGGACGCCGGCTTCCGTCGTCTATGCCCCGCCCCCTATACTGTCGAACCGACAATTCAATACGCATCTTCAGGGCAGGGTGAAATTCCCGATCGGCGGTTCAGTCCGCGAGCATCGCGATCAGCAGTCGCGATGCCGAACCGGTGAGATTCCGGTACCGACAGTCATAGTCTGGATGAAAGAAGCTGCGGCGGCGTGGACCATCGGCCCGCGTACGCGACCGCATACCGTCGCGTACGCGCATCGGCGATGCGCATCATGCGACCCATCTCGAGCACCCTGGATTTCGAACGGAATCCGGGGTGCTCGCGTTTCGGGACCATAAAACGTGATGCGTCTCGCCCGATGCCCGGGCAGCCGGAATCAAAACCGGCACACGACCCCACCGCCATCATGAAGCACCCTGGACATGCCCTATCGCAAGGAAAGGGGATTCATGGACGATAGGGACCTCATGTCCGTGGCATTGCGCCACGCACGACTCGGAGCGGGCAAGGTCAACCCGAACCCGATGGTGGGGGCGGTCATCGCGCGCGACGGCGCGATCATCGCCACCGGACATCACGACCATTTCGGCGGATGGCACGCCGAACGCGCCGCGCTCGAAGCGGCGAAACGCGACGGCGTCGACGTGCGCGGCGCCACGATCTACGTCACGTTGGAACCCTGCTGTCACACGGGCAAGCAACCGCCGTGCACGCAGGCGCTCATCGACGCCGGAATCGCCCGCGTGGTGGTTGGCTCCCCCGACCCGAACCCGCTCGTCGCCGGCAAAGGCGTGCGCCGGCTCACGGACGCGGGCATCGAGGTCACGCAGGGCGTGCTGCGCGAGGAATGCGACGCGCTCAACGAAATCTTCCTGCACTACATCACCACGCGCACGCCGTTCGTCATGCTCAAATACGCGATGACGCTCGACGGCCGCATCGCCACCGCATCGGGCCTGTCGCGCTGGATCACCGACGAGGCCGCGCGCCGCCGCGTGCACGAGGACCGCGGCCGGTTCGCCTCGATCATGGTGGGCGTGGGCACGGTCATCGCCGACGACCCGCAGCTCACCTGCCGCATCGACGGCGGCCACGACCCGATCCGCGTGATATGCGACACCGATCTGCGCACGCCTCGCGACGCGGCGGTCGTCGCCACCGCGCGCGAGACGCCCACGATCATCGCCACCTGCTCGACCGACGAGACCCGCGCGCGGGCCTACCGCGACGCGGGCTGCGAGATCCTCCACGTGCCGGCCGACGCCGACGGGCACGCCTCCGTCGCCGCCATCGTCGAAACGCTCGGCGGGCGCGGCGTCGACAGCGTGATGATCGAAGGCGGCGGCGAACTCGCCTGGTCCGCGCTGCGCGACCAGGTCGTGACCAAAGTGAGCGCCTACGTCGCGCCGAAACTGTTCGGCGGCCGCACCGCGCCCGGCCCGGTGGGCGGCGCGGGCGTCGGCGCGCCGGACGACGCCTTCCTTCTCACGCGCCGCACCGTCGCCACGGTGGGCGACGACATCGTCATCGAAGGAGGCGTCGACTATGTTCACCGGAATCGTTGAGGACCTCGGCACGGTCGTCGGATTGGAGAACGGCGCCGACTTCGCGCGCCTGTCCGTCGACTCGCCGACGGTGGTGACCGACCGCACGGCGATCGGCGAAAGCATCGCCGTCAACGGCGTGTGCCTGACCGTCACGTCCGTGCGCGGCACGACGTTCACCGCCGACGTGATGCACGAAACGCTGCGACGCTCCTCCCTCGGCTCGCTCCGCCGCGGCGACCATGTGGACGTGGAACGCGCGATGTCCGCCGACGGACGGTTCTCCGGACACATCGTCTCCGGGCACATCGACGGCACCGGCGTGGTCACGTCGATCACGCGCGACGGCATCGCCGTCGTCTACACGATCCGCGCGCCGTACACGCTCATGCGGTTCATCGCCGAGAAGGGATCGATCGCCGTCGAGGGAATCAGCCTGACGATGACGCACGCCGGACGCGACTCGTTCGGCGTGTCGATCATCCCGCACACCGCCGCGCACACGGTGCTGGACGAACGGCGCATCGGCGACGTGGTCAACCTCGAAATCGACCCGATCGCGAAATACACGGCGCGACTGCTGGAGATGCCGGCGGACGGCGGCACGGACGACGTGACGGCCGGCACGGCCGGAGACACCGGAACGGGCGCGATCACGGCGGACTTCCTCGCCGCGCACGGATTCTGACAACGACAAGACATCATCGAGAACGGACATGACAGACATGACGCAACACACGGAACATACGCAACATACGAACCCGAACGACCCGGTGGCGCGCGCCATCCGGGACATCGCGGCCGGGCGCATCGTCGTCGTGGCGGACGACGAAAGCCGTGAGAACGAAGGAGACCTCATCTGCGCGTCCCGCCACGCGACGCCGAGCAACATCGCGTTCATGGCCACGCACGGCAGGGGCCTGATCTGCACGCCGATGAGCCCGGAACTGGCGACGCGGCTCGACCTGCCGCCGATGTGCACGGCGAACACGGACAACCACCACACGGCGTTCACCGTGTCGATCGACCACGTGGCCACCTCCACCGGCATCAGCGCGCGCGACCGCTCGCTCACCGCGCTGGCGTGCGTCGACCCGGACACGCGGCCGCAGGACTTCCGCCGCCCCGGCCACATGTTCCCGCTCGTCGCACGCCCCGGCGGCGTGCTGGAACGCAACGGGCACACGGAGGCAACCGTCGACCTGGCGCGGCTGGCCGGACTCGAGCCGTGCGGACTGTGCTGCGAGATGATGAAGGCCGACGGCACGATGATGCGGCGCGACGACCTCGAACGCTTCGCCGCCGAACACGGCCTGGCCTACATCACCATCGCGCAGCTGCAGGACTACCGCCGCACGCACGCGTTCCCGCACACGGTGCGCCGCGTGGCGCGCGTGAACCTGCCCACCGAATACGGACGGTTCACGATGGTCGGCTACGAGTCGGACGACGGCGGCGAGCACGTGGCGCTGGTGATGGGCGACGACATCGTCTCCGGAGAGCCCGTCCTGTGCCGCATCCACTCGCAGTGCCTGACCGGCGACGTATTCGGCTCGCAACGCTGCGACTGCGGACCGCAGCTGCATGAGGCGATGCGGCGCGTCGCCGAGGCGGGACGCGGCGTCATCCTGTACCTGAGCCAGGAGGGACGCGGCATCGGACTGCTCAACAAGCTGCGCGCCTACGAGCTGCAGGAACGCGGGTTCGACACGCTCGACGCGAACCTGGAACTCGGATTCCCCGCCGACGCGCGCGAATACGAGACCGCGGCGGCCATGCTGCGCGACCTCGGCGTCGCGTCGGTCGACCTGATGACCAACAACCCGGACAAGATCGGCCAGCTGGAGCAGGCGGGGATCGCCATCGCCTCGCGCGTGCCGATCGTCATCCCCGCGAACGCGTACGACGCGAACTACCTGTCCACCAAGGAACACCGGATGGGGCACCTGCTGGGCGCCCTGTCGGACATGACGAACCTGTCCACCATGACGAACCTGTCCACCATGACGAATCTGTCGACCATGACGAATCTGTCGACCATGACGAACATGGCGACCACGACAAAGGAGAACTGAAATGACCGTATTCGAAGGACAACTGGTAGCCGGAGCCGCTTCCGTCGCCGGTGACGATTCCGCCGCCAAGCCGATCCGCATCGGCATCGTGGCGGCGAGGTTCAACGAGTTCATCACCTCGAAGCTACTGTCCGGCGCGCAGGACGGCCTGCGCCGCCACGGCGTGGCCGACGAGGACGTGGACGTGGCGTGGGTGCCCGGATCGTTCGAGATCCCAATCGCGGCCAAACGCATGGTGTCCACCGGACGCTACGACGCGGTGATCTGCCTCGGCGCGATCATCCGCGGCAGCACCTCCCACTACGACCTCGTGTGCAACGAGACCGCGAAGGGCATCGCGCAGGTGTCGCTGAACTCGGACGTGCCGGTGCTGTTCGGCGTGATCACCACCGAGAACATCGAGCAGGCCATCGAACGCGCCGGCACGAAGGCCGGCAACAAGGGCTTCGACTGCGCGCTCGGCGCCATCGAGATGGTCAACGTGCTGCGCGCCATCAGCTCCGGGGAGTAGGCTCACCGACGCTCGGGTGGTGGTACGCCGGACGGCGAGCGCCACCACCCGACGTGTCACCGCCCGGCGTACCAGTCGCGGATCGTCGACGCGTCGCCGTAGGACGCCTGCGCGCCGCGCCCGGTGGCGGCGTAGGCGGAGACCACGGAGGCAAGCGCCGCGCTGTCCGCAAGCGTGTAGCCGGAGGCGAGGCCGGCGAGCACGGTGCCCATGAAGGCGTCGCCGCAGCCGGTGGTGTCGACCGCCTCGACGCGCGTCGGCGCGATGCGGGAGAACCCGCCCTCCGCAGCGGCGTCGAGCACCACGGACCCGTCGCCGCCGAGCGTGACGATGGCCCGATCGAAGCCGAATCCGCGCATGCGTTCCGCGGCGGCGGCCCAGTCGAAGCCGGACCAGTCGCCGTCGGCGGGCTCGGCGAGGCCGAGCATCTGCGCCATCTCGTGCTCGTTGACGAGCAGGATGTCGGTGAGCTTCACGAGCTCGGCGGGCAACTCGGGCCGGAACGGCGAGTTGTTGAGCAGCACGGTCCTGCCGGCCTCGTGCGCCAGTCGGGCCGCCTCGATGACGGCCTCCATCGGGCTTTCCAGGCACAGGCCGAGCACGTCGGCGCCGGTCAGCGCCACACGCACGGACTCGACGTACCCGGCGTCGACCTGCGCGTTGGAGCCGGGCGAGTAGACGATCATGTTCTCGCCGCCTTCGTCGACGGCGATGACCGTCGTGCCGCTGGGGCCGGGCACGCGGCGCACGTGCGTGGTGTCCACGCCGGCCTTGCCGAGCTCGCCGAGCAGGAAATCGGCGTTGGCGTCGGAGCCGACCGCGCCGAACATGCGCACGTCGGCGCCGATGCGCGCGGCGGAGGCGGCCTGGTTGCCGGACTTGCCGCCGGGCAGCACGGTGAGCGGGCCGCCGGTGACGGTCTCCCCCGGGCCGGGCAGGCGCTTGGTGGCGACCGTGTAGTCGGCGTTCATCGAGCCGATGACGGACACGGTGCCGTGGATGTTCTCGAGCATGGTGGTGATGTTGTGCTGCGACACGGGATTGCCTTTCATTCGGAATCGTCGGGAGGGGCGCCCTGGTTCATCGGGGTCCGGGACCGTCCATGTCCCCGGGCCGGTCGCGGCCGGCCCGGGGACATGGACGCACGTCACTTCGCGTAGATGTGCTTGCGGACGATGAGGTAGTAGATCACGCCGACCAGCGGCACGCAGCCGGCGATGATGAGCAGGTTGGAGTAGCTGGCGGCCGCGCCGGTGGCGCCGATGATGCTCGAACCGGAGAACGCCTGGCCGCCGAGCAGACCGCCGAAGACGGCGATGCCGATGGAGCCGGTGACGTTCATGACCAGGTCGTTCATGCCCACGCCTCGGCCGGACTCGTCCTGGGGCAGCGTGCCGAGCACGGTGGAGACGACCGGCGAGTACATGAGGCCGCAGCCGGCGTAGAACACGCAGGCGAACAGGGTGAGGACCACGAAGCCGGCGTTGACGGCGAGGCCCGCGCCGATGAAGCCGACGGCCATGAGCGTGCCGGCGATGGCGAGGGACGGCTGCACGCCGATTTTGCCGACGATGGCGCCGGAGCAGATGCCGAAGGCGGCGGCCACGAGGAACGCGAACACGATGTGCATGGAGACCTGCGAGGTGCTCATGCCGTACACGTTCGCGCCGATGGCGTTGAACACCGGGGAGGCGAAGTAGTTGACGAAGTAGAACACGAGGATGAGCGCGATGGCGCCGATCCAGCGCGTGTTGCGGAAGAACGCGGGGGTGACGAACGGGTGCTCGGCCTTGTTGATGTACACGGCGAAGGCGACGAACAGCACGGCGGCGACGACGAGCATCCAGATCGCGTTGTAGGAGAAGTACAGGGTGAGGAACGCCACGGCGAAGCCGACGAGCGTGAAGCCGAGCCAGTCGACCTTCTCGCCGTTGCCCTGCTTGTCCGGCAGGTTCCTGAGCAGCAGCGGCAGGAACAGGATGGTGACCGACGGGATGAGGAACAGGTACTGCCAGGCGATGGCGCTGAGCATGCCGGCGGCGAACACGCCGATGGAGGCGGAGATCTGGTAGCCGGCGGTGAACAGGCCGAAGAAGATCACCTTGAGCGACGGCTTGAGGTATTTGCTGCCACGACGAGGAACACCGAGCCGGCGACCTGCTCGCCCGCCGTCTGCAGCACGCGGGCGACGATCACGGTCCACAGGTTCGCGGTGAAAAGGAAGTTCGCCACGAAGCCGAAGACGGAGCCGACGAACAGGGTGATCAGGCCGACGACGACGAGCTTCTTCAGGGAGACGAAGTCGCCGAGCGAGCCGTAGATGAAGCACACGATGCCGAGCACGATGCCCGGGATGGCGGTGATGAGCGAGGCCTGTGCGGGCGCGCCCACGTCCTGGCCCACCTGGGTGAACACCAGGTTGAAGCCCTGCAGGCACAGGGTGCCGAGGATGAAGGTGATGAGCAGCGGGATGAGGGCCTTGACGGCCATGTCGTTGCTGGTCTTGGGGTCCGCCCACGGGTCGGCGGGGACGGTCGCTTCGTTGCGTGACATGTTGGTTCCTTGTGTCGTTGGTTCGGTGTGTTTCGTTCGGGTCGTGACGCGGCGGGACGGGAGGGTGTCGGGTATGGCACCCTTCCGCCGCCCCGCCGCGGGAAGCGGCGTCTCAGCCGGCGTGCTTCGCCAGCGCGGTGATGCGGGTCATGAATTCGTCGAGGAAGCGCGGCACGTCGACGCCGACGGCCACCTTCGTGGTGAGGGCGGGCTCGTTCAGGCGCTTCTCGTCGCCGATGGTGCGTCCGCGGGTGGGGCCTTCGAGGTCGACCTTCATGTTGATGTCGAGCGTGTCGACGAGCGTCGGATCGACGGCCACGGCGACGGCGAGCGGGTCGTGCAGGCCGCAGCCGCCCAGGTGCGGCGAGGTGGTCTCGTAGGCCTTGATGTAGAAGTCGGTCATGTCGGCGAGGAAGTCGCCGGCCTTGGTGTTCAGGTCGCGCCACCGCTGCGTCTCCTTGTAGGTGAGCAGGGTGCGCAGGGTCACGTCGAGGCCGATCATGGTGACGGGGGCGCCGGAGTGGAACAGCGCGTTCGCGGCCTCCGGGTCCTGCGAGATGTTCGCCTCCATGCAGGCGTTGCAGTTGCCGGGCACGGTCAGGGCGCCGCCCATGAGCACGATGCGGCCGATCTCGTCCTTGATCTCGGGGGCCTTGGCGAGCGCGGCGGCGATGTTGGTCATCGGGCCGGTGGGCACGTAGACGAGGTCCTTGCCGTAGGTCTTGACGGCGTCGATGATGAAGTCGACGGCCGGTTCGGCTTCGGGCGCGCGGCCGGAGTCGGGGATGTCGACGTCGCCGATGCCGTTGGCGCCGTGGATGAACGCGGAGATCTCGCCGACGGTGAAGGAGTCGATGGTGCTGGAGTGCGGCAGGCCCTTGTACACCCTGACCTCCGGGTGGCCGAGCAGGTCGGTGACGGCAAGCGCGTTGCGCACGCCCTGGTCGAGCAGCACGTTGCCGTAGGTGCCGGTGATGCCGATGAGTTCGACCTCCGGGCTGCCGAGCGCGTAGGAGATGGCGAGCGCGTCGTCCACGCCGGTGTCGAGATCGAGGATGAGCTTCTTCATGGTTTCCTGCCTTCCGCGGCTGTCGCCGTGTTCTTCATCGATGGCGCTGATTGCTGTTCGGTGTCATCACTGACGTTCGATGACCTGTCGTCTCGTCCGGTCCGCAGGAACCGTGATTTAACGTTTTATCATCGGTGGTGATTCAAAGATAAAACGTTAAATCACCATTGTCAACGTGACGACACGCCGTCCGTCGTCAACAGGCGTATCCCGTCACATGACCGGCCCGACGGACCCGCGCGGGATGAACGTCGTGGGCACGTAATGCGCGACGCCGTCGACGGACGTGATGCCGGCCGTCCCGGCCGTCGCATCGGATTCTCCGACGTCCGTACCGTCCGCGGCGTCCGCGCCGGTTCCGGCGGCACCGGCGTCGCCGATCGCCGACAGCAGGATCCGCACGCCGCGGCGCCCCATCTCCTCGGCCTGTTGGGAGATGACGGACACGGGCGGCGTCATCAGGCGGAAGGTGGCGATGTCGTCGAACGACACCACCGACATGTCCCGCCCGATCTCCATGCCTTCGGCGCGGCACATCCCGATGAGGACGATCGCGTCGGGCGAATAGCCGCACACGATCGCCGTCACCCCCGCCTCGCGCAGCCGGGCGAGCGCCGCGACGCTCGACTCGTAGGTGGCGTCGCAGTCGACGACCACGCACGCCCCGATGCCCGGCAGCTCGCCGGCGACCAGACGGAACGCCTTCCCACGCTCGTCGACGCCGGCGGACCCAAGCGACGAATGCGCCACATAGCCGATGCGCCGGTGCCCCAGCCGCACGAGCTCGCGCAACGCCTCGCGCATGCCCGGGTAGGGGTCGGAGACCACGAACGGCACCTCGCCGGCCCCTTCGACGCGGCGGTCGACGAACACCACGGGCAATCCGCGCGCGACGAGGGAACGGATCCCCGGCGAGCAGGCGCCCTGCGGCACGACCAGCGCGCCGTCGATGCGCTGCCCGAGCAGCGTGTCGATGAAGGCGTCCTGCCGGTCGACCCGTTCGGCGGACGTGCCGATGAGCGTGGTGTAGCCACGCCGGTACAGCTCGTCCTCCATGGACGAGACCAAATCGGCGAAATAGGGGTTGCGCAGGTCGGGCACGAGCAGTCCGACCGTCTTCGACGAGGAGGAGCGCATCGCGCTGGCGCGGCGGTCGGGCACATAGCCGAGCTCATCCACGGTGCGTTTCACCAGATCACGGGTCTCGGCGGAGAACCGGCCCTTGCCGCGCAGGATCTGCGAGACGGCGGCCGCGGAGACGCCCGCCTTCGCCGCCACGTCGCGTATCGTCACGTATGCCATGGCCCTCCGTTCGCCGTTTCGCCCGCATCCGTCCGACGCGTCGTCGCGGCATCGGCGGATCCACTGTGATACAACGATAAAGCATAAAACATGCGCAGGCGGGACGCGGTCGAACACGCGTCGCCACGCGGACGCGACCGAACACGCGCCCGCTTCGCGTCACTCCCCGATGACGGAACCGACCAGGCCGGAGACGACGGCCATGATGAGCGAGCCGATCGTCGCCCACCAGAACCCGTGCACGTAGACGCCCACGCCGAACAGGCTCAGGGCGAGCCACGAGGCGAGGCGCATGAACAGCCAGTTGATGACCAGGTACAGCACGCCGAACGTGAGGATCGTGAACGGCAGCGCGATCATGTGCACCACCGGTTTGACGGACGCGTTGATGAGCGCCAGGAACAGGGAGAACGCGGCCACGCCGAGGATCGGCGGCTCCCCCACCGTCGTCATGCCGGGCAACAGCACCACCATGACCGCCGCCGCGATCGTCAGCACCAGCCATTCGATCAGAAAGCTTCTCATGGCGCCATCGTACGGACGCGCCCCGCGATCGCGACGGCACAACGCCGCCACATCGACGGCATCTTCACCCGGGGAGACGCGGGACGCCCGATCGGGGGCGGGCGGGAACGGCGGCGAACAGACATCACGTCAAACGGCACGGCGATGGGGTGTATCGTTTGACGTATGGTCACGATGAAGGAGATAGCCCACCGCACAGGGGTGTCGGTGTCGACGGTGTCGCTGGTGATGAACCATCGCGACGAGGGGCGCGTCAAGCCGGCGATCGCGGCGCATGTGCGCGAGGTCGCCGACGAGCTCGGCTATCAGGTCAACCCGATGGCGAGCTCGCTGCGCACGAACCGCACGCGCACCATCGGCTTCATCAGCGAGGAGGTGGCCACCACCCCGTACGCCGGCGGCATGATCCTCGGGGCCCAGACGGCGGCCAGCAAGCTGGGCTATCTGCTCATCACCGTCAGCACGGACGGCGGCATGGATGAGGACGACGAGATCGACGCGCTGAAACGCTACGGCGCGGACGGGTTCCTGTACGCGAAGATGTCGAACCGCGTCACCGACGTGCCGGCCCGCCTCAAGGACTGCCCGGTCGTGCTCGTCGACGCGACGGGACGCGACGGGACGACGCCCAGCATCGAGCCGGACGAGTTCCGCATCGCCTACGACGCCACGACGCGCCTGGTCGAGGCCGGTTGCGAACGCATCGCCTACATCGGCTGTTCGGAGCCGATGCTGGCGCAGGAGGGCAGACTGGCCGGGTACAGGACCGCGCTCGAGGCGGCCGGACGCAAGTTCAACGAACGGCTCGTCGTCGACGTGCTCAACAACGGGCCCGCACTGGAGGCGGTGTCCGACCTGTTCGACTGGGAACGGCCGGACGGCTTCTTCTGCTTCAACGACGCGCGCGCCTGGTACGTGTACGAGTGCGCGGCGCGGCGCGGCCTGGTCATCGGCCGCGACGTGTCGGTCGTCGGCGTGGACAACCACCGCGTGTTCGCCGAAACGCTGTCGCCGCGGCTGACCACCGTGGAGCTGCCGCATTTCGAAATGGGCTACTGGGCCGCGGCGAAGGTGGTCTCGATGATCGAGAAGCGCCCGCTCGACGACCTCGACGTGCCGGACACCCGGGCGCCGCTGCCGCCGCTCGACGCGCCGGTGCCGGCGAAGGTCCACTGCACGCTCATCGAGAAGGAGTCGGTGCGCGCGGCGGGCTGACGGGCCGCACCGAACCGTTTCGACGATTTCACCCGCGTGAACGCTCACGCAGCGTGTCCCGCCCCGAACCGCCCTCTACCCTTGAAAAGGCATGCGCATCCGCGTCGACGACGCACGGACGCGACCATCCAACCATCTCCGACCGACCCGTCGGCGCCACCGCGCGACACGCCGGCGGCACGGCCACGACCCATGCACCAAATGGCGCTATATCAAACGTTTGACGCGCTGGAACGAATGGTGTTCCAGCGACACGCGTAAATCGTTTGACGTAAATCGTTTGACGCGTTATAGTCATACCTGTCAGCACGATTCCGCACCACGGCGCAGCCGCCGGGGCACGGAACCCCGCCGGACCGGAAGGGACGGCACGACAACAACCAGCCAATGGGCGTCCGCGCGGCAGCGGACGTGAGAGACAAGGGAATACACAACCATGGCAAACACGGCAACGAAGTCTCCGTGGAGGAACCCCTCCTACCTGCAGAGCTCCTTCGGCATCTTCATGTTCTTCTGCTCCTGGGGCATCTGGTGGTCCTTCTTCTCCAGGTTCCTCACCGACGACGTGCACGGCCTGGGCATGTCCGCCGCCGAGCAGGGCTCGATCTACTCGATCAACTCCCTGGCCACGCTGATCATCATGTTCGTCTACGGCATCATCCAGGATCAGCTCGGCATCAAGCGCAAGCTCGTCATCTTCATCTCCGCCGTCGCGGCCTGCGTCGGCCCGTTCGTCCAGTTCGTCTACATGCCGATGCTCAACGCCGGCGGCGCCACCCGCTACGCGGGCGTCCTCATCGGCTCCATCGTGCTGTCCGCGGGCTTCATGGCCGGCTGCTCCCTGTTCGAGGCCATCACCGAACGCTACTCGCGCCACTTCGGCTTCGAGTACGGCCAGTCCCGCGCCTGGGGCTCCTTCGGCTACGCGGTCGTCGCCCTGTGCGCCGGCTTCTGCTTCAACATCAACCCGCTGATCAACTTCTGGATCGGCTCCGCCTGCGGTCTGGGCATGCTGCTCGTCTACGCCTTCTGGGTCCCGGCCGAGCAGAAGGAGGAGCTCCGCAAGGAGGCCGACCCGAACGCCGCGCCGACCAACCCCTCCTTCAAGGAGATGGTCTCCGTCCTCAAGATGCCGACCCTGTGGGTGCTCATCGTCTTCATGCTGCTGACCAACACCTTCTACACCGTGTTCGACCAGCAGATGTTCCCGAACTACTACGCCTCCCTGTTCCCGACCACCGAGATGGGCAACTCCACCTACGGCATCCTCAACAGCTTCCAGGTCTTCCTCGAGTCCGCGATGATGGGCGTCGTCCCGATCATCATGAAGAAGATCGGCGTGCGCAACGCCCTGCTGCTCGGCGCCACCGTCATGTTCCTGCGCATCGGCCTGTGCGGCGTGTTCCACGACCCGATCTCCGTGTCCGTCGTCAAGCTGTTCCACTCCATCGAGGTGCCGCTGTTCTGCCTGCCGGCGTTCCGCTACTTCACCCTGCACTTCGACACGAAGCTGTCCGCCACGCTGTACATGGTCGGCTTCCAGATCGCCTCGCAGGTCGGCCAGGTCATCTTCTCCACCCCGCTCGGCGCCCTGCATGACCACATGGGCGACCGCCCGACCTTCTTCACCATCTCGGCGATCGTGCTCGCGGCCCTGATCTACGGCATCTTCGTCATCAAGAAGGACGACCAGGACGTTGGCGGCGACCCGTTCTACACCGACAAGCAGCTGCGCCAGATGGAAGCCGCCAAGGCCTGACGTCCGGCTCGCCGCACCCGGTCCGCATAACCCGACCGGACCCGCGATCCGCACCCCGCGGCGGTCGCGACGGTCTCTCCCCTTCCCGTCGCGACCGCCGATCACCGACATCCCACGCACCCATCCGCCAATCCACCCCACACCAACCCGACAACCCCCAACACACAAGGACGTGCCATGACCACCGATTTCACCCCCGCCAACCCCGTGCTCACCCCCATCCGCGACCACGCCGAGGAACTCGCCAAGGCCGAGGCCGGCGTCGCCGCGCAGGCCGCGAAGCGCAACGACCGCTGGTACCCGAAGTTCCACATCGCCTCGAACGGCGGCTGGATCAACGACCCGAACGGACTGTGCTTCTACAAGGGCCGCTGGCACGTGTTCTACCAGCTGCACCCGTACGGCACCCAGTGGGGCCCGATGCACTGGGGCCACGTCTCCTCCGCCGACATGATCAACTGGAAGCGCGAGCCGATCATGTTCGCCCCCTCGCTCGAGCAGGAGAAGGACGGCGTGTTCTCCGGCTCCGCCGTCATCGGCGACGACGGCGCGCTGCGCTTCTACTACACCGGCCACCGCTGGGCCAACGGCCACGACAACGCCGGCGGCGACTGGCAGGTCCAGATGCTCGCCACCCCGGACGACGACGAGCTGACCTCCGCCACCAAGCAGGGCATGATCATCGACTGCCCGACCGACCAGGTCGACCACCACTACCGCGACCCGAAGGTGTGGAAGACCGGCGACAAGTGGTACATGACCTTCGGCGTCTCCTCCAAGGAGAAGCGCGGCCAGATGTGGCTGTTCTCCTCCGACGATATGGTGCGCTGGACCTACGAGCGCGTGCTCTTCCAGCACCCGGACCCGGACGTGTTCATGCTCGAATGCCCCGACTTCTTCCCGATCCACGACAAGGACGGCAACGAGAAGTGGGTCATCGGATTCTCCGCCATGGGCTCGAAGCCGAACGGCTTCATGAACCGCAACGTCAACAACGCCGGCTACATGATCGGCACCTGGGAGCCGGGCGGCGAGTTCAAGCCCGAGACCGAGTTCCGCCTGTGGGACTGCGGCCACAACTACTACGCGCCGCAGTCGTTCCACGTGGACGGCCCGGAGCACGGCGGAGACGGCCGCCAGATCGTCTACGGCTGGCTGAGCCCGTTCGTCGAGCCGATCCCGATGCAGGAGGACGGCTGGTGCGGCCACCTCACCCTGCCGCGCGAGATCACGCTGGGTGATGACGGCGACGTCGTCACCGCCCCGGTCAAGGAGATGGAGGGTCTGCGCGAGGACACCGTCGACAAGGGCGCGCTCACGCTCGGCATGGACGGCGAACTGACCATCGCCGACGACGCCGAGGCCGTCGAGATCGAGATGACCATCGACCTGGCGAACTCCACCGCCGAGCGCGCGGGCCTCAAGATCCACGCCACCGAGGACGGCGCCTACACCTACGTGGCGTACGACGACCAGATCGGCCGCGTCGTGGTGGACCGCCAGGCCATGAAGCACGGCGACCGCGGCTACCGCGCCGCGCCGCTCACCGAGGCCGAGCTCGCCGCCGGCACGCTGGACCTGCGCGTGTACGTGGACCGCGGCTCCGTCGAGGTGTACGTCAACGGCGGCCACCAGGTGCTCAGCTCCTACTCGTACGCCTCCGAGGGCCCGCGCGCGATCCGCCTCTCCGCCGAATCCGGCTCCCTCAAGGTCACCTCGCTCAAGCTCCACCACCTCAAGTCCATCGGACTGGAGTAGTCGGCGCGAGGTCGCGGACGGGACGGCACGGCCGTCCCCGCGATCGAAGCCCCCTGACGCACGACACCCGCCGACCGCGGGCCGCCGCGCCAGGGGGCTTTCCCATACCCGCGCGTACCGGTCGAAGCCATCCCTATACTTCTGTTGCGGTACCACCGGCCGCCCGACGCGCAGGCTCCTCACCTTACTGCTCCACGTCCCGGCCACGAGAGGAAGCAAGGTGATGTCCCCATGTTCGTCGCGAAGCGTCTCACCCGTCATATCCCCACGCTCATCGCGGTCGTCGCGCTGTTCGCCGTGTGGGAGGCGTGGGTGCGCATCGGCCACGTGCCCTCCACGATGATCCCCGCACCGAGCGAGATCGCCCAGGCCACCGTCGAGGTGTGGCCCACGCTCGGCCCCGCCGCCGCCGTGACCACGTACGAGGGCGTCGTCGGCTTCCTGTTCGCCGTGGCCGCCGGCGTGCTCATCGGCATCGGCCTGTACTGCTCGCGTGTGTTCAACGCGGCGTTCTACCCGCTACTCGCCGCCGCGCAGACCATGCCGCTCATCTCCATCGCCCCGCTGTTCCTCATCTGGTTCGGCTTCGAGACCTCCGGCAAGATCGTCATCACCGCCGTGTTCGGCCTGTTCCCGGTCGCCGTGCAGACCGTGCGCGGGCTCGAGGCGGTGCCGGAATTCTATTCGGACGTGGCCCTCACCTGCGGGGCGACGCGCTGGTGGACGCTGTGGCACGTCAAGCTCAGGGTCGCCGCCCGCCAGATCTACGGCGGCATCCGCGTGACCGCCGCCTACATCTTCGCCACCGCCTCCACCGCCGAGTACCTGGGCGCGCGCAAGGGCCTCGGCATCTGGCTACAGGCCGCGTACAACTCGTTCCGCACGCCGCTCATCTTCTCCGCCACGTTCACGATCATCGCGATGACCTGCCTCCTGCTCATCGCGGTGAACATCAGCGAGCGCCTGCTGCTCGGCCCCGTCGGCGAGGACGCCGACCCGGACGCGGACCAGTGAGGCGCGCGGACGGGCCGGTATCCCCTCCCCTCTATAATGGCAAGCGCTTGTCCGGCGTGTGGCAAACGGATCCCTCCCCTTTCCGCTTCGTATGCGAGGGATGTCCGGGGCGCCGGTCGGGCGGACTGTCAGGCCCTCCATGCCGTTCTCTGCCGATCGTCCGCCCGGAGCGACACCCAGAGAACGGTTGAGAGACAACGAACTAGGGATTCATCATGAAGCACAGCCTTGCAGCCAAGGCCATCGCCCTCGTGGGCGCCATCGCCATGACCATCGGCGTCGCCGCATGCGGCCAGAGCAACGACTCCTCCTCCGCGGACGGCCTGAAGAAGGTCACGTTCATGCTGTCCTGGGCGCCGGACACGAACCACATCGGCGTCTACGTGGCCAAGAACAAGGGTTGGTTCAAGGACAAGGGCCTCGACGTGGACATCGTGGCCGTCGCGCAGGCCGGCGCCGAACAGGCCGTGAACAACGGCAACGCCGACTTCGCACTGTCCAACCTCACCAACGTGGGCATGTACAACCTCAAGGGCGCGCACCTCAAGCAGGTGCTGCAGGTCCAGCAGAAGCCGAGCGCCATCTGGTGCGCGCTCGCCTCGAACACCACCATCAAGTCCCCGAAGGACCTGGACGGCAAGACGTTCGCCACGTTCGGCTCCAACGAGTCCGACGCCGTGGTGCGCCGCATGATCCAGACCGACGGCGGCAAGGGCGAGTTCGACAAGGTGACCGTCGGCACCTCCACGTTCAAGACGCTCGAATCCGGCAAGGCCGACTTCGGCGGATTCTACGCCACCTGGGAGGGCGTGCAGGCCGACATGTACGGCCCGAAGCTCAACTGCTTCACCGAGCCCGACTACGGCGTGCCCGGCAACGCGGACGCGATCGGCGTGATCACCAGCGACAAGACGATCAAGAACGATCCGGAGCTCGTGAAGAAGTTCACGCAGGCCACCCAGAAGGGCTACGAGTACGCGTACTCCCACCCGGACGACGCGGCCGACATCCTCGTCAAGGAGGCCCCGGACGCGAACCTGGAGACGAAGTTCGTGCGCAAGAGCATGAAGACCATCGTCGACGGCCAGTACTGGGGCGACCCGGCCAAGATCAAGGACGGCTCCTTCGTGCTCGGCACCAACGACTTCGTCGAGCCGCAGAAGTACTTCGACTTCCTCGCCCAGGAGGACGCCTACACGGATTCCCACGACAAGGTGATCCACCAAGCCCCGAACACCAAGGACTTCGCCACCAACGAGTTCCTCGGCAAGTAGCGGCGAAGGGCGGCGCCCCATATCGCCGTCCCGCCGCATCGGCAATCCGAAACCGCCCATCGACATCCGCCGACGGGCGGTTTCGCGTCATCGCCCGTCCATTCCGAAGCTCCGTCCCCATCCCCCCCATCAGCGGCATCCCAGGAGGCATCCATGACCGACCGCTCCCCCGCCCGCATCATCGCCTGCGTGGACACCGGCGTCGACGACGCGATGGCGCTCGCGTACCTGCTCGCGTCGCCGGCCGAATGCGAGCTCGCCGGCGTGCTCGCCGGCTACGGCAACGTGGATGCGGCCACGGCCGAGCGCAACACACGACTCGTGCTCGACCTGTTCGGCCGCCCGGACATCCCCGTGTTCCGTTCGTCCACGCACCCCTCATGGGCCGATTCGTTCATCCCGGACGCCGGCTGCGCGCGGTTCCACGGTGCCGACGGGTTGGGCGGATATGTCGAAGGGTCCCGTTCCGGCACCGGCCGATCCGCCTCTTCAGCGGATTCCGACGACCTCGACGAATCCGACGATCTCGCTACGGCCGTCCCGGACGCCGCGCGTCCCGACGGCGTCGTATCCGTCGGCGGGTACCGGATCGACGACCCGCACGCGAACCCGGCGGGCGGATGGAGGGTTTCCCCGTTCGCGGACGGCGAGGATGATTCGCCCCGCCTCGACGGCATCGGCTTCCTCATCGATCAGGTAAGGCGATACGGGCGCGGGGTGACGGTGCTCGCGACCGGCCCGCTCACCGACATGGACGCGGCGATCGGGCGCGCGCCGGACATCGCCGGCAAGCTCCGCCTCGTGATGATGGGCGGCACGCTCTCCCAGCCGGGCAATTGCTGGGACGCGGTGGCGGAGACGAACGTCATCCAGGATCCGGAGGCCGCGGACCGCGTGCTCCATTCCGGCGCGGACGTGACGATGGTCGGGCTCGACGTGACGCACCGGTGCCTGCTGCCGAGCAAGGCCGCCGACAGGTGGCGGAGCACCGGTACCGAACGCGGCCGGTTCCTCGCACGGCTCGCGGACTTCTCCATCGCGGCGAACCTCGAGGCGGATCCCGCGATCTTCGCCGGCGGCATGCCCCTGCACGACCCGCTGGCCGCGGCGGTCGCGCTCGACCCGACGCTGGTCTCCACGTTCGGCATCGCCCTGCGCGCCGAGACCGCGACCGGCGACTTCACCGGGGTGCGCGGCCGCACCACCGGCGACCCCGTGGGGCTCGTCACGCCGGACGCCCCGCGCGTCCACGTCGCCCTCGACGTGGATGCGGACCGTTTCACAAGCCGGTTCGTCGACCGCCTCGCCGCGTTGTGCGCGGCGTAGTCATGTCCGGATGCGTTGCTTAGGCACATCCGGCCGCTTCCTTATTTCACTTCTTGACGCCGCCGAATCGACGGTCGCGGTGGATGTAGTGGTCGATGGAGCGCCACAGGACCTCGCGGCCGCAGTCGGGGAACAGTTCGGGCACGAAGTCGAGTTCGGCGTAGGCGGCCTGCCAGGGCAGGAAGTTCGAGGTGCGCTGCTCGCCGGACGTGCGGATCACGAGGTCGCAGTCGGGCACGTCGGGCAGGTAGAGGTGGTCGGCGATCATCTTCTCGGTGACGCGGTCGCCGCTGATCCTCCCGTCGCGCACATCCTTCGCGATGGCGGCGCAGGCGTCGGCGATCTCGGCGCGGCCGCCGTAGTTGATGCAGAACACCACGTCGATGACCTTGTTGTGCTTCGTGCGTTCCTGCGCGACCTCGAGCTCGTCGATGACGGACTTCCACAGCTTCGGGCGGCGGCCGGACCAGCGCACGCGCACGCCCCACTCGTCCATCTGCGCGACGCGGCGGTGGATGATCTCACGCGAGAAGCCCATGAGGAAGCGCACCTCCTGCGGGCTGCGCTTCCAGTTCTCGGTGGAGAACGTGTACAGCGACAGGTAGCGCACGCCCGCCTCGATGGCGCCGGCGATGGTGTCGAACACGACCGGCTCGGCGGCCTGGTGGCCGTTGGTGCGAATCATGCCGCGCTCCTTGGCCCAGCGCCCGTTGCCGTCCATGATGACGCCCACATGGCGGGGCACCTTGCCCTTGGGGAAGTCGGGGATGCGGGAGGGGTCGGAGAAGGGGGCCGCCGGGATGTTCAGCGACGTGTAGTCCACGTTTTCGAAAGCCATGGTTGTCAATCTAGCAGCCGCATGGAACGTAGCGGCCGTTCGAGATAGTACTCGGCCCAATCCTCCACGAGGCGCGAGGTCTCGGGGGCGAGCTCCCGGCCGTCGAGCTCCGTCCAGTCGCCGTCGGTCAGCGCCTCGAGCTGGGCGAGCACGAGGGGCGTGACGCGGCGGGCCTCGGGCGTGTGGTCCTTCGCACACATGAGGCCGCCGGCCGGGACGGACAGATACGCGCCATTCGTGAAACCATCCGTGAAACGTTGCGGCGATTGGGTTTCCATCGCCGTGGCCACCGTCGCCCCCACCATGGGCCGCGCCGCAATCTCCTCCGTGAAACCATCCGTGAAACGTCGTTTGCCGCATACGACGCAGCTGTGCAGGCGCGGGGTCCAGCCGGCGAGCGCGAGCGCGCGCATCACGTAGGAGGCGCTGATGTGCTCCGGGGCGTGCGCATGCCTGGCGAGCGCGTTCAGCGCGCCGATGAGCAGCCGGTACTGGCCGGCGACGCGTTCCTCCTCGGCGCCGACGATCTTGTCGGCGGTTTCGACGATGACGTTGGCGGCCGTGTACGCGTCGTAGTCGGCGCAGATCGGTTCGGCGTAGGCGGCGACCGATTCGGCCTGGGAGACGACGTCGAGGGAACGGCCGGTGGCGATGAGCAGGTCGGCGCGCATGAACGGTTCGAGCCGTGCGCCGAAGCGTGACTTGGTGCGGCGCACGCCTTTGGCGACGGCGCGGATCTTGCCGTGCCCGCGGGTGAGCATGGTGATGATGCGGTCGGCCTCGCCGAGTTTCGCGGTGCGCAGCACCACTCCTTCGTCCCGATACAGCGGCATGTGGTTCCCCGGTCCTTCCGATGTCAGTGCGATGTCAGTAGACGAACAGGCCCCAGAAGGCGAAGAAGAACAGGACGTGGAGCATGGCGGCGGCGGTGATCCAGAACAGGACGCGGCCGAACCTCGTGGAGGCGAGCACCGGTTCGCGGCCGGTCACGATGCCGTGGATGGCCTCGCGCCGGGGCGGCCAGCGCAGCACGCCGCGTTCGGCGGCCACCTCGATGAGGCGGGCGAACACGCGCGACCACGCCCAGACGACCAGCGTGCATACGATCTCGATGACTGGCCAGCTCCACCAGATCATGCCGGGTTCCTCGGCCGGGGCGGCGCCCCAGGCGAGTCGGACGACGGCCATGACCACCTGGCCGAGTCCGGCGGCGAACAGGAGGAGCGTGGCCATCGTGGTGATCGTCAGCGTGACGAGCGCGTTGCCGAACCCGTGCGAGAACCCGAGTCCCGGGTATGCGACGCCGCGGTTGCGTGCGCGCAGGCGGAACGCGATGCGCCTCGCCAGCGCCGCCAGCCATGCGAGCATGGTGGCGACGAGCAGAAGGAGCATGCCGGCGTGCAGCACCACGCCGTATACGGTCAATGAGCGGCGCGGCCGCAGGTCGTCGGGCACGGCGATGGACTGGTAGATCGTGTCGCCGGCGACGCGTTCGGAGGTCTGGTCGAGCCCGGCGGCCGTGCCCGACGCCCAGGAGATGACGTCGTCCACGTAGGCGTCGGCGAATTTCGTGCCGGTCTGCGCCTCGTCGCCGAGCCGCAGCACGTGGTTGGCGACCGGGTAGCTGCGCACGGTCATGTCCCGGTTGCCGGCCGCGTGCGCCATCTCGAGCATGCGGCGCACGCCTTCGACCTGCGCGGTCATCACGTCCTTGGATCCGTAGGCGATGAGCGTGGGGATCGCGTAGGCGGAGGATTCGGGCAGGTCGAGGTCGAAGTTGTCCAATCCGAACAGCGCCGTGTCGGCGTTGAACACGCGCCGCACGATCGACTGGTAGCCGTCGTTGGCGCCGACGAGCGCGAAGTCCTGGGAGATGAAGAAGCCGAGCGAGCGTCTGGGCGTGAACACCATCGGCGAGAGGAGCACCTGGAACGCGATGTCAGGGTCGTCGGCGAGCAGGTACTGCGAGATCCACGTGGATTCGCTGGTCGCGTAGATACCCACCTTCGCGGGGTTCACGTCGTCCCGCGCGCGCAGCAGGTCGATCGCGGCGTCGTAGACGCGCGCGGAGGCCGGATAGTCGCGCGTGATGTCGGTGGTGGACCAGACCGGCTTGTCGATGACGGCGGTGACGAATCCGGCGGAGGCGAGCGAGGCGGCCATGTCGCCGAACGAATTGTAGGCGGTGCCGAATCCGGCGCCGTGCATGAACACGATGGCGGGAAGCCTGCCCGTGGCGCCGACAGGCCGTCGGATGAGCACGGTCACGTCCTGCGTCTCGTCGGCGCCGGAGCCGTGCACCCGCCAGGTGGAGTCGGCGGATGCGTCGACCCTGCGCGGTTTCGCCGCGCCTACCTGCGTGCCGTCGCGGCGCACGGTGATGGATTTCGCCTCCCGTTTCACCCGGTACGTGCCTTCGTCGTGGATGGACGTTCCGGCGGGCATGGAGGAGGTGTCGAACGTGACGGCGGTGTCGTCGGTGAGGGTGGCGACGGTCTGGCCGGTGGGATCGTTGTCCCACGGCACGGTGGTGAGGTTGGAGACGGTGACGAGCAGACCGATGAGGACGATGAAGATGGGCAGGCTGACCGAGAGCCGGCGCCCGCGCGACCATGGCGCGGGGCGCGGCTCGTCACGCCGTGGCGTCCGTCGTTCGTCCTGTTGCACGCGACCGATTCTAGCGCCCGGGGTGCTGGATGGGGACGACGACCGGGCCGGTGGAGCCTTCGGGCACCTGGCCCGCGGCCTCCATCTTCGCGGCCATGTCGTCGGCGATCTCGAGCAGGGTGTCGACGATCCGGTCCTCGGGCACGGTCTTGATGACCTTGCCCTTGATGAAGATCTGTCCCTTGCCGTTGCCGGAGGCGACGCCGAGGTCGGCCTCGCGCGCCTCGCCGGGGCCGTTGACGATGCAGCCCATGACGGCCACGCGGATCGGCGCGGTCACGTCCTTGAGCCCCTCGGTCACGGCGGAGGCGAGCTGGATGACGTCCACCTGGGCGCGGCCGCAGCTCGGGCAGGAGATGATGTCGAACTTGCGCGGGCGCAACCCCATATACTCAAGCAGTTTGCAGCCGACCTTCACCTCCTCGACGGGCGGGGCGGAGAGGGACACGCGGATCGTGTCGCCGATGCCTTCGGCGAGCAGGGCGCCGAACGCGAGGCACGACTTGATGGTGCCCTGCCACTGCGGGCCGGCCTCGGTGACGCCGAGGTGCAGCGGCCAATCGCCCTTGGAGGCGAGCAGGCGGTAGGTCTGGACCATGGTGATCACGTCGTGGTGCTTGACGGAGATCTTGAAGTCGTGGAAGCCGACGTCCTCGAACATGCGGGCCTCCTTGAGCGCGGAGGCGACGAGGGCCTCGGGGGTCGGCCCGCCGTACTTGGCGTACAGCTCCTTGTCGAGCGAACCGGCGTTCACCCCGATGCGCAAGGATATGCCCGCGTCGGTCGCGGCCTTGCAGATGTCGGGGCCGACCTGGTCGAACTTGCGGATGTTGCCCGGGTTGACGCGCACGGCCGCGCAGCCGGCGTCGATGGCCTGGAACACGTATTTGGACTGGAAGTGGATGTCGGCGATGACCGGGATCGGCGACTTGCGGCAGATCTCGGGCAGCGCGTCCGCGTCGTCCTGGCTCGGGACGGCCACGCGCACGATGTCGCAGCCGGCGGCGGTGAGCTCGGCGATCTGCTGGAGCGTGGCGGGCACGTCCGCGGTGAGCGTGTTGGTCATCGACTGCACGGAGATGGGCGCGCCGCCGCCGACCGGCACCGGGCCGACCATGATGCGGCGGGATTTGCGGCGCGGGTGCAGCGGCGACTCGCTGGTCAGGGCGACCGGGTCGCCGGTCTTGCGGAACGGTTTGTCGACGGGGGTGGCGGTGTTCAACGTATTCATCACTGCTTGTCTATCAGCTCGTCGGCCTTGGCGCGGGCCTCGCGTTCGAGCTGTTCCATTTCCTCCACGTCCCGGAACAGCGGCGCGCCGCGCAGTTCGGCGTCCATCGAATCGAGCACGGCCTTCACCGTGTCGACGATGCCGAGGTAGGGCAGGCGATGGTCGAGGAACGCGTGCACGGCCTGTTCGTTGGCGGCGTTGAGCACCGCCGTGTGCTTCTCGGAGGCGGCCAGGCAGTGGCGCGCGAGCGAGACGGCGGGGAAGGCCTCGTCGTCGAGCGGTTCGAACGTCCAGGCGGCGGCCTGCGTCCAGTCACAGGCGGCGGCCACGTCCGGCATGCGGTCGGGCGCGGACAGGCCGAGCGCGATGGGCAGGCGCATGTCCGGCGGGGACGCCTGGCAGATGGTGGCGCCGTCGACGAATTCGACCATCGAATGCACGATGGACTGCGGGTGCACGGTCACGGCGATGCGCTCGGGCGGGATGTCGAACAGACGGGACGCCTCGATGACCTCGAGGCCCTTGTTCATGAGCGTGGACGAGTTGATGGTGACGACCGGCCCCATGTTCCATGTGGGGTGGTTGAGCGCCTGCTCGGGCGTGATATCGGTCATCCGGTCGCGCGTCATGCCGCGGAACGGGCCGCCGGACGCGGTGACGACGAGCCTGGAGACCTCGGCGTGCGTGCCGGAGCGCAGCGACTGCCAGATGGCGGAATGCTCGGAGTCGACCGGGTTGATCTGCTCCTCGCGCGTCTGCGCGCCGAACAGCAGGTGGCCGCCCGCGACGACGGACTCCTTATTGGCGAGGGCGAGCTGGGAGCCCGCCTTCAGCGCGGCGATGGACGGTTCGAGGCCGATGGAGCCGGTGATGCCGTTGAGCACGACGTTCGCGCCGGAGCCGGCCATGGCGATGACGGCGTCCGGGCCGGCCTGCACCTGCGTGTGCTTCGCGCCGGCCTGGTCGAGGGCCTCGCGCAACGCGGCCGCCTTCGTCTTGTCGAAGACCGCCACCTGGGGCACATGGAATTCGGCCGCCTGGCGGGCGAGCAGGTCGATGTGCGCGCCGCCGGCCGCGAGGCCGACGACGGCGAACCGTTCGGGATGACGGGAGATGACATCCAGCCCCTGGGTGCCGATGGAACCGGTGGAGCCGAGGATGACGACGGTGTTGCTGTGGATCACTGCTGCTTCTTTTCGTCGTCGCCGAAGGTCGGGAACGACAGGTCGGGGATCTCAAGGTCGCTGTTGTCGGTGGGCAGCAGCGAGAAGGGGTTCGTGTTCGCGGCGGAGGCCGGCGCGAACGAGGGTGCCGGGGTCGTCTCGGCCGGCTTCGGGGCCGCGGACGGCGCCGACGGCTCGGGCGTGGACGACGGCATGGCGAACGAGGGGGTGAACGAGGCCGTCTCGCCCAGGTCGACGGACGGGGTCGACGGGACCGACGGGGTCGACGGGACCGACGGGGTCGAGAACGTGCTCGGCACGTCGAGGCTTGGCATCTTCGGGGTGAACGAGGAGGTGTCCACCACGGGCAGCTCCTGGGAGACCTCGGCCATGTGGGCCAGGGCGGCCAGCGAGGAGTTCGAGGACGCCGGCGTGTGGGAGGCCGGGGCCGCCGGCTGCTCGACGGATGCCGCCGGCGCGTACGACGGGGTCTGCGGCGCGTACGGCGACGGTTCGACGGCGGAACCGGCCGGGGCCGCGGGCGCGTACGGGGAGGCCGGCGAGTCGGAGGGCAGCGCCCAAGAGGGCGTGTACGAGTCGGTCTCGGACAGGTCCGGGGCGGCGCCCGGGACGAAGCTCGGCGCCGGGGAGACCGGGGCGGCCGGGGTGAACGACGGGGCGTCGCCGGATACCGCCGGGGTCGTGGCGGACGCGGCCGGGGCGTACGGGGAGGCCGCCGGCGAGACGGGCGTCACGGCCGGGGCCACGGCGGCGGACGGGGCCGGCGTCGAGGTCAGCGCGGACGCCGTGGCGGTGGCCGCGGCGGCCAGGGACGGCGAGCCGACGACCGGCTCGGCGGAGGGCGCGAACAGGGTCTGTTCGGCCTGGCTGAGGGCGTCGAAGCTGTCGGAGCGGGATGCCGCCGAAGCGTCCGGCGAGGCGGTCCGGGCGGCCGGGGCGAAGCCCTGGGGCGTGTCGTTGCCGTCGGCGGTGGGCTCCGGGCGGCGGTACTGCGCGTCCGGGGAGAACAGCGGCGCAACGCCGTCGGCGGCGCCGGATGCGGCTGCCGGTTCGGCGGAGCCCTCGCCGTCCGAGGTGATGTAGTCGGAGACGCGGGCGAAGGATTCGATGCGGCTCAGCAGCTGCACGCAGGTGTTGAGGAAGTAGTCGACCTGGCGCTCGTCGTACCCCTTCCTGCCCTTGCGCTGGGTGAATACGGCGTTGGCCACGGCGTCCGAGGTGATCTTGTCCAGGTCGCGCACGTCCTTCCTGTCGATGCCGTCCACGCCGAGTTCGGCGGCGCATTTGTCGGCGATCTGGTCGGCGAGCCTGTCGACCTGCTTGCGGTCGTAGGAGGGGGTGCGCGGCTTGCCCGAGCCGAAGCGCTCGCGCTCGGCGCGGTCGAGGTGGCGCGTGATCTCGCGGTACAGCTCCTCGGTCTGCGCCTTCCAGGCGACGCGGCCGTGCTGGGTGATCTCCCAGGTGGTCTGCTTGTCGACCACGGCGCGCTCCAGCCGGGCGAGCGCGGCGTCGACCTGCGCGATCACGTAGCCGCCGCGGGTCAGGTCGAAGGAGACGTTCTGGATGTCTCGCTGGGTCAGCTGCGCGCCCTCGCTGTCGTACAGCGCGTGCGCGCGCTCCAGGAACGCGTCCACCTGGGCGGGGTCGTAGCCCCACTTGCGCTTGCCTGCCCTGGGGATTCCGGCTTCGGATTGCTGCGCCATGGGCTATCAACCTCCTAGAGGAACGAACGGTACTGTGTGCAACCTTACGTGATTGATGCGACGCATACGCCGCATATCGCATGCGACACGGGGAAATGTCACGTCATATTCACCACCGCGGAGGCGATTACGCCCCGACCGGGGCGGCGTTCAGGGAACGTGCACCACTTCGCGTGTTCTCTTCGGGGTTACGCTATGGTGTTGCGTTGCGGGCGATTAGCTCAGTCGGTTAGAGCGCCACCTTTACACGGTGGATGTCGGGGGTTCGAATCCCTCATCGCCCACGGTCACGGGGACGGCGGCATTCCGCCGTCCCCGTTCCTGTATCGTCCGCGATTCCCTGCGATTTCGGCCGCATGTCGGGCACCGGCGGGCGACCCGCCCCGTCGGCAAAAGGCCCGGGGCCTTCCCGCCCCGGGCCTTCGTTCCCTCAGGTCAGCGTCCCTTGCCGTATGCACGCAGGCGGATGCCGTTCCAGTCCGGGCTCACGGTCAGCGGGGTCGCGGCGTTCATGCCGGCGGTCTTCGCCGCGGACTGCACGGTGCTGGAGCTTGCGGCGCCTTCGCGGCCGGGCTTCGGGGTGAGGACCCACAGGGGGCCGTCCTCGCCGACCACGGCGTAGGCGTCGACGATCGTGTCGGACAGCTCGTCCTCGTCGTCGCCGTCGCGCCACCACAGAATCACGCCGTCCACGGCGGAGTCGTAGTCCTCATCGACGAGCTCCTCACCGGTCAGATCCTCGATCTTCTCCCGGATCGAATCGTCCACGTCGTCATCCCACAGCCATTCCTGCACGATGTCGCCGGGTTTAAACCCAAATTCCTCAGCGTTCTGTGATGCGGTTTGATTCACGAGTCCCAACAATAGCAACACACGACGAACAGCCGCGTTAACACGCGACGAAACGTGAGACGACGGACGTGCGCCGCCGCGTCGCGCGCGCCCCATGCTCTCAGTCCGCGGCGCAGTGCGGCAGCGACTCCCCCTTGCCCTGCCCGATGGCGACGAGCGCGTCGTACGCCTCGTCGATGGTGGACACGCGCACGTCGCGCAATCCGGCGGGCACATGGCTCGCGACCTCGTCGCAGTTGCCCTTGGGCGCGAGGAACCAGGAGGCGCCGTCGCGCTTCGCGGCGATCATCTTGAGCCGCACCCCGCCGATGCGCCCCACCTTTCCCTTGGCGTCGATGGTGCCGGTGCCGGCGATGGTCCTGCCGCCGGTCTCGTCGCGCGGCGTGAGCTTGTCGATGAGGCCGAGCGTGTACATCATGCCGGCGGACGGCCCTCCGATGTCGTCGACGTGCATGGAGACCTTCACGCCGGAAGTATCGACGCCGCGCTTGGCGAGGAACGCGAGCGCGGCCTTGGTGGCCAGGTCCTGCGAGGAGGTCATCTCCTTGTCGGACTTCTCCTTGTATTCCGTCGTGGTCTGCCCGACCGGCACGACCGCCTCGCGAGGCATGACGACGCGCTGCGGGTCGAGCCACGCCCAGATCGTCTCGGCGTTGGTCAGCGGGTACCCGGGCACGCCGTTCGCGGAGATGGTGACGAGCAGGAGCCTGCCGGAATCCTTGTGCGTGGCCGCGCCGGCGACCTTGATGACCTCGGAGGCGTCGCCGCCCTCCCCCACCGTGCCGAGCACGTCGCGGGTGGGTCCGGGCCATTCGGTCGAATACGCGCTCGGCAGGCACAGGGTCACGGCGCACAACGCCACGGCCGCGAAACCGGCGAGGAAGCGCAACGAACGGTCGAGGAAATAGCGGCATACGCGCCCGGGCACGGCGCGCAGGGAATCCGGGAATGACATACCGCGCATCATACCAGCGCACGCTTTGCGCGAAACGTGGGCGCCGGCCCCTAATATGGGAGCAAACCCAAGGGCGATCACGCAGCCCGGGCCGCCGGTCGGCCGCGGGAGGCGTGGGCGGAATCAGACAAGAGGATCCGACTATGGACGAGAACGCAATTCACGAGTGGCTGATCAAATGCTTCGGCCCGGTTCAGGGCGAGATGGCATGGCGTCAGATCTCCCAGCTGCCCGATTCGATCCGCGAGCAGCTCATGAGCCAGGATCCGAGCACGCTGCCGAACCCCGCCGAGGTGCAGCAGATGATGGCCGCGTTCACCGCGGGGGGCCTGAACACGATGGGCGACATGACGCACGTCGTCGAGGAGGGGCCCATCAACGTCAAGCTCGCCAAATCGCTGGCCCTGCAGCAGGCGAACGCGGACGGATCGCGCACGTCGGTGACCGCCGGCGAGGGCGAGGCCGTGCGGCGGGCGATGAGCGAGGCGAACCTGTGGCTGGACACGGCCTGCGAGTTCGACCCCGCACCGGGCGAGCCGCAGGCGCTCACCCGCGCCGGCTGGGTGGAGGACACCCTCGACGCGTGGGCCAAGTTCGCCGCCCCGGTGGCCGCCTCGATGGGCGAGGCGCTCGCCTCGGTGATCTCGGAACGCCTCGGCGACTCCTTCGACGGCGAGATCGCGGGCATGTTCGCCGGCCCGGTGCCGATCCCGATCCCGGACGGCATGAAGGACCCGAAGCAGCTGGTCAGACTGCTGGGCAACACGTCGTTCGCCATGCAGCTGGGCCACGCGGCCGGCTCCCTGAGCCGCGAGGTGCACGGCGGCTTCGACCAGGGCATCGCCCTGCTGTCGAACCCGGCGGGTGCCCTGGTGGCCCAGAACGTCGAGGAATACACGAAACAGCTCAACGGCGAGGACGTCGCCCCGGCCGGCGGGGACGACGACGCCAAAACCAACCCGATCGGCTTCTCCTCCGCCCGCAACACCCACGACGTCCCCGCCGCCGACGGCACGGCTCACCCGGCCGCCGACCCCGAGACCCGGTCGCTGTTCGACGACATCGTGCGCCCCGACCCGATCCCCGCGCAGGAGGTGATGGCGTTCCTCGCCCTGCGCGAGGTGGCCCACGCCCGCCTCTACTCGTCCGTGCCGTGGCTGATGCCGCGCTTCGAGGCGCTGATCGGCAAGTACGCGCGCGGCATCTCCATCGACCTCGACGCGATGGAGGAGCAGCTGCGCGACGCCGGCGCGCTCGACCCGGATTCCATCTCGAGCGCCGTGAACCTCACCAAGGTCGGCATCCCGGACACCCCGGAGCAGAAGCAGGCGATGGCCTCGCTCGAATCGCTGCTGGCGATGGTCGAAGGCTGGGTCGACTGCGTGGTGTGGCGCGCCGGCATGGCGCACATCCCGCACATCGAGCAGCTACGCGAGATGATGCGCCGCGAACGCGCCACCGGCGGCCCGGCGGAACGCACCTTCGAAAGCCTGCTCGGCCTGGAACTGCGCCCGAAGCGCATGCGCGAGGCCGCGGGCATGTGGGAGATGATCACCTCCGCGGAAGGCGTCGGGGCGCGAGACGCGAAATGGTCGCACCCCGACCTGCTGCCCGCGCTCGCCGGCACGCCCGGCGCGCCGACCCCCGGCGCCGCGGACGCGAAGCGCGACGGCACGGACGCCGCCGACGGGGCCACGGCCCCGGCTGCGGATGCGAACGCCACCGGCACCGACTGGGACGCCGAACTGTCGAAGCTCCTCGACGAGGAGGGCGGCGACGGTTCCACGGAACCGTCCGGCGACGGCGAGTGACGCGGAACATCGGGCCGAGGACATCGGCGCCCCGACGGCCCGCGGCCCGATGTTCCGATATGCCCGCGGCCCTCAGCTCAGGAACCTGCTCAGGCGACGGTGCTGGGGGCCCATCCCATCCTTGGAGCGGGCGTAGGACATGTGCAGCGTGTCCTCGGCGCGCGTGACCGCCACGTACATGAGCCGCCGCTCCTCCTCGAGTTCGTCTCCGGGCCGCGGCGAACCGTAGGGCATGAGGCCCTCGGAGCAGCCGATGACGAACACGTGCTTGAACTCCAGGCCCTTGGACGCGTGCACGGTGGACACGGTCACGCGCCCGAGCTTCATGGCGAGCCGGTGCGCGGCCTGCGCGTCGGGCCCTGGCACACCGGCCCCCGCGCCCGTCCCGGCCCCGGCGGCATGGGCCGACTCCCCGGATTCGTCCCGTTCGCGCAGCGCCTCGACCATGGCCAGCCGCGCCGCCATGTCCATGTCGGCGACGGGCGAGGCCGACGCCCACCCGTTGTCGCGGCGCACGCGATACCCCAGACCGGCATGGCGCAATGCGGCGCAGCATGCGGCCTGCTGCGCGTTGATGCGCGTGAGGACCGCACAGTCCGCGGGGCTCTCCCCCGCCTCGACGAGCCGCCTGATGCGCGCGGCCACCCCGCGGGCCTCGTCCAGATCCGTCTCGTATACGGTGCGTTCGACGCGACGGCCGCCCTCGCGCGCCGAACGCAGCCGCAGGTATTCGTGCCGCACCGGCGAGGCGGCGAGCACCCGGTTCGCGTAGGAGACGACCTGCGGCGTGGAACGGTAGTCGGTGTCGAGGTGGATGTCGGCGGACAGCGGCCGGAACTCGTCGGCGAAGGCGAGCAGGTCGTAGCTGGAGGCCCCGGCGAACGAGTAGATGGTCTGCGCCGGGTCCCCAACCACGCACACGTTGCGGTTGTCGCCCAGCCACAGCCGCATGAGCCGGTGCTGCAGCGGCGAGACGTCCTGGTATTCGTCGACGGTGAGCCAGCCGATGCCGCGCCGTATCGCGGCGGCGGCCTCGTCGAAGTCCTCGAGCACGTGGCAGGCCATGAGCAGGATGTCGTCGAAGTCCATCTCGCCGCGCGAGGTCTTCTCCCGCTCGTACGCCCGGTAGACGTCGGCGAACCGGTCCGGGTCGAGTCCGGCGGGCCGGCACCGGTCGGTGACGGCGGCCACGCGCGCCACCTGGTCGGGCGAGACGAGCGAGATCTTCGCCCAGTTGATCTCGTCGCGCACGGCGCGCACGGTCAGGTCGTCCTCGTCCACGCCGGCATCGACCTGCCGCATCGCGCGGGCGGTGATGTCGCGCGCGTCCTCGACCAGTCGCGGGAACGGCGCGTCGCACACGTCCGCCCAGACGCGGCGCAGCTGGTGGAGCGCGGCCGAGTGGAACGTGGCGGCCGTGACCGCGTCCCCCACGCCGAGCGCGCCGAGGCGCACGCGCATCTCGGCGGCGGCCTTGACGGAGAACGTGACGGCGAGCGTGCGTGCCGGGTCCCATGCCCCGGACGCGCACGCGTGGGCGATGCGCCGCGTCACCGTGCGCGTCTTGCCGGCGCCCGCGCCCGCGATGATGCGCACCGGGCCGTCCAGCGCCGTGGCCGCGGCCAGCTGCGCCTCGTCCAGACCGTCGAGTGCCTTATCCATGGCCCTCATTGTGGCAAGGCCCATGCCCATCCGCGGGCTTCGGGCGCCCGGGCGCGCACGAAGCCCGCCGCCGGGCCCGTCAAGCGCCCGAATCGCGCCGTGTCCGGGCCTGCGGCAGGCCCGGCGTGTATTAGTGTGGGAGTGTGACTGAACGCAATGAACTTCTGCTGGCGGCGCTGACCTCCGCCGCCCTGCCGTCCGTGGTCGTGGCCGGCGTGTTCCCGGGCGCGACGCATGCGAACGGCATCGACCAGGCGCAGGTGCGCGACGTGACCGGCAAGACGTACGACGTCTACGCCTCCGACACCGAGGAAGGCCGTGGGAAACTGGCGGCGCGCGTCAAGGCGGCGAAGGCGCTGGCCGCGGCGCGCGAGCCGGGCGGGCTCGGGTTCGCGCTCGACCGGGTGCTCGGCTTCGCCCCGGGCGACGACCCGAAGGGCCCCACCGGCAGCACCGCGGTGATGGTGGCGATGCACCAGGACGGCAAGGAGCGTCCGCTCGACCTGCTCACGTTGGACGACTGCGCCGCGATGGGCACGGCGATCGGCGCCATCCACCGGCTCAACCCGTCCTTCCTCAGGGAGGCCGGGTACCCGCTGTACGCCACAGGGCAGATCCGGGCGCAGCTGACCGCGTGGATCGCGCGTCTGAAAAACGCGGGCCACGTGCCGCCCGAGATCACCTCGAGCTGGGCGAAGATCCTCGAGACCGAGGGCCTGTGGTCGTTCAACACCTGCATGGTGCACGGCGGATTCGAGGACGGCGACGTGCGGTTCAGCGGCTCGACGATCACCGCGGTCAACAACTGGCAGAACATGCAGGTCAACGATCCGGCCCGCGATCTGGCGTGGATCTTCTCCAAGCTGGACGAGGACCACCGCAACGCGGTGCTCACCGCCTACGGGCGCATGATGGGCAACCGTCTCGACGGCCTCATCATGCTGCGCGCCAACCTGTGGGTGCAGATGGAGCAGGTGGGCGATTTCATCCAGGCGCTCAACGAGGCCGATTCGCAGAAGATCATCCGTTTCAAGGCGCAGGTGGACCGCCTCGCCCACCAGCTGGGCGTGACCGCGCGCGCCGCCGAGCCGAAGCCGGGCTCGTTCGCCCCCGGCGGCCGTCGGATGTCGCCGAACGGCGAGGCCACGCGCGAGAAGCCGCCGTCGACGATCACCGTGGGCACGCTGCTCAAGGACGGCGAGCGCCGTCGCGCGGCCGCCGAGACCGCCGCGCGCGCCGCGGCCCCCGCCCCCGGGGCGGACAGGACCGGTCAGGCCGGCATCGTGGCGGCCGGCCGGGTCGCCGTGCCAGGCGACGCCACGGACGATACGGCGCGCACGCCGGTCAAGGCCGCGGGCACGGTCCCCACGGCCGGCACCGGTGCCACCAGGCCGCAGCCTTCCGCGTACGCGTCGATGCCGGCGCCGAGCTCCTCCGCCACCATCACGTTGGGCGGCGTCCCCGGTGCGCCCGAGGCCACCGATCCGGACGACACCGACGAGCGCGACATCCCCCATGACGGTGCCCGGGAGCCGGACCCGGACACCTCCGCCACCATCGTCATCCCGTTGCTGGAGCGCGAGGAGCGCGCGTTGCGCGATGCGCGCGCCGGTCTCGATTTCGACGACGAGACCTTCGACGACGAGCCCCGCGCCGCCGGCGATTACGCCGCGGACGCGGCCTCGACCGGGGTGCCGTCGCCCGGCGCCGCGTCGGGGGCCGCCATGCCCGCGCAGTCTCCGGCGGCCGATGCCGCGGGCACGGCCGATGCGGACGTCTCCGACGACACGAACGACGTGCCGGTCGTCGTCCCGGCGCCGGCCGGGTACGATCCGGACGACACGCCTTCGGTCACGCCGGTCGTGGTCGCGGCGCCGCTCGTCGCCGTGCACGCCTCCACCGGCACCGTCGAGCCGACGCCGGTCCCCGCGGACGACGACGTCGCCACGCATACCGACGGCGGGCCGGGCGACGCCGAAGACGCGGACGACACCGGCGAGGCGCACACCGTCCCGGCGGATCCCGCCACGCCGACGGCGTAATCCGCCGGGACCCGCCGGCAGGCGGGCACAATGGAACGCAGGCACAAGACCCCATAGCCAACCCAAGCAAGGAGCATCATGGACATCGAACTGGGTATCCGCAACGTGGCGCGCGCCGTCACCTTCAGCACCGACGACTCCGCCGACGCGGTGAACGACGCCATCGCCGAGGCCGTGGCCGCCGGCAGGCCGATCAGCCTGACCGACGACAAGGGCCGCCGCATCATCGTGCCGGCCGACGCGCTCGGCTACGCGATCGTCGGTTCCGAGACGAAGCACGCCGTCGGCTTCGGCGCGCTGTGACGCCGTGCGGCCGCGACGCCGCGGCGTGACACGGTACATCCGCGCATGAACGAAGGGTCTTCGCTTCCCGATTCCCGGGAAGAGAAGACCCTTCGTCGTATCCGATGCGTTTCCCCCGTTAGCGCCACAGACCGATCGCGCCGCGTTCCACGATGCGCCGCACGGTGTCCTCGTCGGTGAGGTTCTCCCCCAGCCGGTTCGGCTTGCCGGCGCCGTGCCAGTCGGAGCCGCCGGTGACGAGCAATCCGTGGGCGCGCGCGATGCCGAGCAGCCGTTCGCGCTGTTCGGGCGGGTTGCCGCGATGCCACACCTCGAGGCCGTCGAGCCCCTCGTCGATGAGCGCCTCGATCTGCCGGTCGGACAGCAGCCTTCTGTTGCGGCTCAGATCGCCGGGATGGGCGATGACGACGACGCCTCCCGCCTCGTTCACCGCGCGCACCACCTCATGCGTGGTCGGCGAGGGCGTGGGGATGTAGTACTTCGAGTCGGCGCTCACCGCATCGGCGAACGCCTCGGAACGGGTGCGGTAGACGCCGGCGGCGACGAGCGCGTCGGCGATGTGCGGGCGTCCGATGGTGGTCCTGCCGCCCTCCCGGACCTGGGCGAGCACGGACCGCCAGGTGATCGGCAGATCCGCGGACATGAGCTCCACCATGCGGCGCGTGCGTTCCAGACGCGCCTGACGGGTGACGGCGAACAGCCGGGTGATGTGCACGCTACGCGGATCGTATTGCAGGCCGAGCATGTGCACGGAGACGCCGTCGTCCTCCGCGGTGATCTCGGTGCCGCGCAGCAGCGGCAGCCCCCGATCGGTGGCGGCGCGTTCGGCGTCCGGCCAGCCGGCGGTGGTGTCATGGTCGGTGATCGCCACGCCCGCAAGTCCCCTGGCCCTAGCCTCGGCCAGCATCGCGTCCGGGGTCTCGGTGCCGTCGGAGAACACGGTGTGGCAGTGCAGGTCCCATCCGGTCGTCGGCGGGTCAGTAGGCGTCACGTAACGAGTCATACCCTCTATCGTAACCTCACCACGCCGCCTCTCCGGCCCGCGTCAGGCGAAGATCGCGGCGCCGTCCTTGACGATGATGAGCGTGACGATCGCGAGCAGCCACACCAGATCGACCATGAGGTCGTAGTTGAGACGGTAGTAGGTGTCGAGGCCGCGCGGACGATCCGGCCCCTTCGCGCCGGGCAGCCGCTGCACGACCGCCGTGGCGTGGCTGAGCGCCATGAACTGGACTGTCGTGGAGAACATGAGCGCCAGGCACCAGGGGCACAGCGCGCGGATCACGAACAGGGACTGCGTGGTGAGCCAGTACGAGTAGAGCAGGGCGGCGAGCCCGCCGAACCAGATGCATGCCGCGAACCAGCGGGGCACCTTCACGCGGGCGAGGCCGATCACCGCGATGGTGACGAACACCGATTCGGCGGCGATGCCGAAGAACGCGTTCGGATAGCTCAGACCGGCGAACTTCACGATCTCCGACTGCCACGACTGGGCGACGGTCGAGCAGGACAGCACGGCGTTCACGTCGCAGCCGAGCTGCTGGTCCGGGTGCCGCGCCAGTTCGAGCGTCTCGGCGCTGAGCACGAAGGAGACGATCAGGGCCACCGCCGAGGCGAGCAGCACGACCAGATAGGTCCAAGTCGCCCCATGCCGCCATCCGGAGGGCAGCTTCGCGGCGGCGGACCCGTCCGCACCGCGCCCGTCGATCGTCGTCACATCATCGTCATGCTTCGTCATCATCGTTCCCCTTCGTCCTGTCGTTCCGTCATCCCGTCCGCCGGCGAGCGCACGCCGTCACGCGGCGCGCGGCGCCAGCTCGATATCGCCGACGATCGTCGCATCGCCGGTGAGCGTCACGTCCGTGTCGGTCACGTCCACGCGCAACGTGCCGCCGCGCACGGTGATCAGCCAGTGGTCCACGCCCGTCTTCGCCCGCAGCGTGACGGCGGTGGCGCACAGGCCGGTGCCGCACGACAGCGTCTCGCCGCAGCCGCGCTCGTTGACGCGCATCGTCGCCTCGCCCAGATCGTCCGCGTCGTCGTCGATGTCGTCGATGCGCACGAATTCGACGTTCTGGTCGGATTCGATCACGGGCGCCACGACCGGCTTCGTGACGAGGTCGAGCGCCTCGACGGTCGGCAGCGTGGAGAACGCGTCCTCGATGACGGCGACCACATGCGGGTTGCCCATGTCGACGAACGTGCCGCGGGCCGAGCCCGGCGTGCCCGGGATCGTGACCTCGTACGCATCGGTTTCGCCGCGCCTCCACGCGCCCATGTCCACACGGAACACGTGCTCGCCGAGGCCTTCGACCTTCCCGAGCGAGGTGAGGGTCTTGACGCCGGCGCGCGTGCCGAGGCGGAACACGTCGCCGTCGAACAGGCCTTCGCGCTGGGCGAACAGGGTGATGGCGCGCGTGCCGTTGCCGCACATCTCCGCGAGCGAACCGTCGGAGTTGCGGTAGTCCATGAACCATACGGCGCCGTTGCGCTCGCAGTCGGCGACCTGCTCCCCGCTCAGGTCGGACACGTCACGCGGGCGCGCGAGGCGGATCAGGCCGTCGCCGCCGATGCCGAAATGACGGTCGGTGAGGAACCTCACCTCCTCCTCGGTGGGCTCGAAACGGCCCTCGGGATCGAGGTAGACGACGAAATCGTTGCCGGTGGCGTGCGCCTTGGTGACGTGCTGCGGAATGCTCATGGCTGCCAGCATACCCGACCCGCCGCGCTCCGGGCCGCCGCCCGTTCACGTCCGGTCGCGCCGTCCGCTCGTCGCGAGTACGCTGGGTCGGGAGTGCGGAACGGCCGTGTGAGACGGCCGCGCGTGGCAGGGAGGAGTGCTGATGAGTTCGACGGCGCCGATCGGCGTGTTCGATTCCGGGTTGGGCGGCATCTCGGTGGTGCGGCAGCTCGTGCGGGACATGCCGCACGAGCGGGTCCTCTATTTCGGCGATTCCGCGAACGCGCCGTACGGCGTGAAGACGCCGGAGCAGGTGAGGAAGCTGAGCTTCGCGATCGTGGAACGTTTCGTGAAGCAGGGCGTCAAGGCGGTGGTCATCGCGTGCAACACGGCCACCTCCGCCGCGGTGAACGACCTGCGCGAGGCGTACGACATCCCGATCATCGGCATGGAGCCGGCGTTGAAGATCGCCTGCGACCGCGGCGACGTGCCCTCCGACCCGCATCACATCCCGCAGCGCGTGATCGTGGCGGCCACGCCGCTCACGCTGCGCGAACGCAAGTTCGCGAAGCTCATGGAGCGTTTCGACTCGGACAACGAGATCGTCAAGGAACCGTGCCCGGAACTGGTGGAGATCGTCGAGTCGGGGAGGCTCGGCGACCATGACCTGGTGATGCGCACGCTGCACGGCTACTTCGACCAGTACGACCTCGACCGCATCGACTCGGTGGTGCTCGGTTGCACGCATTTCGTGTTCTACCGCGACTATTTCCGCGAGCTCCTGCCCGAACGCGCGGCCGTCATCGACGGCAACGAGGGCACGGTGCGCCATCTGGGCGTCGTGCTCGAATCGCTCGGCCATCTCGCGCCGGAATCGGCGCGGGGCGGCGTCGAGCTCGCGAACTCCGACCCGTCGGAGCGCATCGCCGCGCTTTCGCGCGAGCTGCTGCACGCGTGAAGCGCGTGAGGCGGCGGGGAACCACCCCGCGTTGCGACGGTTCCGCCATGCCTGTCCAATAAGCGTGGGGATGTCCCGCCTCGGGGCGTAGTGTCGGCCTGACGGACCGCGGGACCGCGGACGGATACGGGCGCAGGACCGCGGGACCGACGCGGGATGCGGGACGTATGCAGGACGCAAAGGGGGATGACATGGCGAACAGGACGGCGATGATCGACGTGGGCGGCGGCTTCCGCGCGATCTTCGGATGCGGCGTGATGGACTACATGCTCGAGGAGGGCATCGACGTGGACATGTGCTACGGCGTCTCGGCGGGCGCCGCGAACATGACCTCGTTCATCGCACGCCAGCACGGGCGCAACCACACGTTCTACACGAAGTTCGCGTTCCGCAAGGAATACGCGAGCGCCGAAAGCTTCTTCAAGAACCACAATTTCGCGAACCTCGACTACATCTACGGCACGCTGAGCAACCACGACGGCGAATACCCGGTGGACTTCGACGCGTTCGAGGCGAACCCGACCGGGTTCACCGTCATCGCCTGCAACGCCGAGGACGGCTCGACCAAATACTTCGACAAGTCGCGCATCCGCTTCGACGACTTCGACGTAGTCAAGGCGTCGTCGGCGGTGCCGGTGGCGTGCGAACCGTACGTGGTGGACGGCGTGCCGTACTACGACGGCGGCATCGCCGATCCGGTCCCGGTCCAGAAGGCGCTGGACGACGGCTATGACAAGGTGATATTGATTCTGTCGCGTCTGCGCGACGAGGTGCGCCAACAGCGCAAGGACCTCGCGCCGGCCCGCATCCTGGAGCGCACGTATCCGGCGGCGGCCGAGCGCCTGCGCATGCGGTACAAGACGTACAACGACGAGATCGAGCTGGCGAAGCGGTACGAGGCGGAGGGCCGCGTGCTCATCCTCGCACCTGAGGACTTGTACGGCCTCAACACGCTCAAGAAGAGCTTCGAAGGACTGGAGATGATGTACCGCAAGGGCTACGCGGCGGCCGAGGCGTCGGTGAAGGGGTTCCTCGAAGGCTGATCGCGGCCCGAGGAGTGTACGACGTGTGCGGGGCGCTTGCGGTGGAATCATCCGTCGCGGGCGTCCCGCACACGTCGTATGGGGGAAGCACCTATGGGGGAATCGCCCCCGGCTTCCTCCCCTACCGCCGCACGTTGACGAACGGCTCTCCGGCCGCGTAGCGTCTCACGTTCTCCAACGCGATGTCGATGATGCGCCGCTCGGTGGCCTCGAGATGGTTGCCGCCGGCCACATGCGGGGTGATGAGGCAGTGCGGCTCGTCCCACAGCGGGCTGTCGGCGGGCAGCGGCTCGGGTTCGGTGACGTCGAGTCCCACGCCGTGCAGCTGGTCCTCGGCGAGCGCCCGTTCGAGGGCGATCGGGTCGATGGCGTTGCCCCGGCCGGCGTTGAGCAGCACGGCCGTGGATTTGAGCAGACTGAACCGCCTCGCGTCGATGAGATGGGTCGTGTCGGGCGAGGCGGGCACGGCGAGCGCCACCACATCCGCTTCGGGCAGGAGCGCGTCGAGTTCGTCGAATCCATGCATCTCGTCGATGCCGTCCGCGGGTTTCGCGGCGTCGCGGCGTATGCCGACCGTATGCGCGCCGACGGCTTTGACGAGCCGCGCGAAATGCGAGCCGATGTCGCCGGTGCCGATGACCAGCACGGTCGCGCCGGCCGGGCTGAGCGCGCGGCCGAGGTCGTGCCAGCGGCGTTCGCCCTGCTGGCGCGCATAGTCGGGGAGGTTGCGCATGAGCGCCCACATCATCGCGAACAGATGCTCGCCGACGGTCTGGCCGTACGCGCCGGTCGCATTGGTCACGGTGACGCCGTCGGCGAGGACGCCGGGCGCGACGTACTTGTCGACGCCGGCGCTCCACGTCTGCAGCCAGGCCAGACGCGGATAGTCGCGGCAGTCGGAGGGCGGGATGTTGCCGATGACCGCCGTGGCCTTCGCCTTGAGCTCCGCGGGCACGTGGGCCTTCCATATCATCGTGCCGCGTTCGATGGGGTTGCCGACGAACTCCTGGCGCACGCCGGGCGCCGCGGCTGCGAACGCCCGCCGCTCGGCGTCCGTCAGCGGCAGGCAGTTGATGATGAGCGCATCGCCACGGTTCCCGTCGCCGGTCGTGCCATTGGTCTCGGTGACATCTTCGACACCTACTTCGTTGTTGGCTGCCATATCGGTTTCCTCGCTGTTCTCGATGTTGCCCATGTCTCCCATATCGCCATTCTAAATTCGCCAAGCCACGTGGCCGCCTCGCCCGTCCATTCCCGGCAATCCTTCCGGCGATGCCGTGCGGCGTGTCCAAGACTGTCGAAACACCTCGCCCATTCATGGCAATGCCATGCGGCGTGGCCGATACGTCTCACCCATCCGGCCTGGGGTCTCCCCGGCAGTGCCATTCGATTGAAACGGCCGATACCTCCCGTCCCATCCACTCCATCCACTCCATCCATTCCATCCACTCCATCCACTCCATTCCATCCCATCCGTTCCTCCCGTCCCATCCACTCCATCCATCCCCGGAACCCTTTTCGGCGGCGGTTCTTACGGAGATCGACCCGATGCTCCGTAATTTCGGACGCTGACCGGTCGTAAGCGGCGGTTCTTACGGAGCAATGGGTCGATCTCCGTGGAAACCGCCTCTTGTGGCGAGCCAGTGTCCGAAATTACGGAGCGAGCCGTTCATCTCCGTAGGAACCGCCGCTCATCGATGTCCGGCGGCGGTTGTTACGGAGCACCGGATCTATCTCCGTAGCGACCGCCGCAGGAGTCGTTGTCCGCCCCGGCCGGATTCCGCGATGTCCGCCGCATTACCGGATCCTGGGGACTCCGGCGTCGGACAGTTTCCGCTCAAGCCTCTGCGGTCGTACCAGGTCCTCATAAACGGTGTGTATCACGGTGGAGACGTTTCCGGCCTTCAAATGGGCCTCCCGTCTCCGTTCGTATTCGAGTTTCGATTGCAAGGTCGCGCGGTTCGGATTACCGGTATCCGCATATTTGGCCATCCCGTCGTATTCGGCCACGATGATGCGCCCGTCGGCCAGCTTCCAACAGAAATCGACGCGGTATGGAGCCTCGGGATTGCCGGGATTGTCGAATTCGACCTGCAGTTGCGGTTCGGCGAACCCTTGCATGATCATCAATCCGCGCATCAGCGATTCACCTCCGTTCTCGCTGGCCGGTGATGCATGGTCCACCAATCTCCCCACCGCCCGCTCATCACAGTTCGCGCGCAACGCCAATACCCGTATCTCCTCGGCACGCACCAGTCCGCGGCGCAGCGCGGAATCGAATATGGCGAGCGCATTGGCGAACGGGTATGTCGCGCAATCGATCAGCGTCCGGGCCGGGGACGTGACCAGAATGCCGTCGCTGCGCCAAAGCCGACCCGTGCTCGACATGTACAGACGACACAACCGCTTGTTGTCGTCGCCGCGCGGCCCACCGCGGGAAGCGATATGGATCCGCCCGTCATGCAGGCCATACCCATGTTCGAGACCATACAGGCAGACGGCGCTCAGACCGGCGAACACCCAACGGGGCCGACGCTTCGCCAACGCGCGTATGGTGTGCAGCGAACGTTCCTCCACGTTGAGCCGTTCCCAATACCCCGCTCGCGCATACAGGTTGGGATAGGGGGATACGAGTTCATGGGAGCGCAGACGCCTGCGCAGCGCATGCTGCATGGCATCGCCCCGTCCGATGGCGCAGCGTCGCTCCCGTTCGGCTTCCCGCAGAAGCGCATCGACTCCTTTATGTGTCTTCATGCCTCGACGCTATGCCGGACGCCGATGCCGCACCAAACCGTTAGGACAATGTGTACGGAGCTTCCCATGTTCCGGTCTCAATGTGGATAACCCGGACCGGACGCCGCCGATTCGACCGTCCGGATTCCCCCACCC
This sequence comes from Bifidobacterium platyrrhinorum, assembly GCF_010667645.1. Taxonomy (GTDB): domain Bacteria; phylum Actinomycetota; class Actinomycetes; order Actinomycetales; family Bifidobacteriaceae; genus Bifidobacterium; species Bifidobacterium platyrrhinorum. The sequence goes on along the minus strand of NZ_WHZV01000001.1, from coordinate 1,187 downwards.
GGGTTCCGAGCCGATCGGTGATTCCGCGATTCCCGCCTCGCCGATACCGTCACGCAGGACACCGCTGACCCAGCCGTCCGGATCCATCACCCAGGTTTCCAGATCCATCACCCGGGTTCCGGATCCCGCAATCCCCACTCGTCAATACCTGAGCGCGGGACGCCCCGCCTGATGATATGGATTTAGCGCCCCGCTTACCTCCCGTCCGTGGTCAGGCGAGAATCAACCGAAACAACCCATATGAACGAGGCATCCGCCGTTCTTGGAGGCGGTTCTTACGGAGATATCCCCACTGCTCCGTAATTTCCGCCGCTGACTTGTCTCAAGAGGCGGTTCTTACGGAGCAATGGCTGTATTGTCTTGGGGCATCGTTGACGCATGTCTCGGGGCATGGTTGACGGTGTGTCTTGGGGCATGGTTTACATCTGTCCTGGGGCATCGTTGACACCGGGCGAGGGCCTGCGGCGCTGGTAGTCGCGGGCGGGGTCGAGCACCTGCCCGGCGAGAACCTCGCCGGTGACCGGGTCGACGACGGTGATGACCCCGTGGTCGATGCCGAGTTCCACCGTCCTGCCGGCATTCTTCTTGCCGATGTTGACGACGATGCGGCGCACGCCCCCTCCACGCGCGCGGACGACGCAGCCGCGCCCGTCCGTCCTGTGGAGCCCCGCGGGGACGGTGACGTCAACGGGCCTGACACGTCCGACGCCCGGCCCGCGGCGCACGGGCCTTCCGGAGGCCTCCATCCCCGTCCCGCGGCGTTCCTCCTCGTCCCGCCTGGCCTGCTCGCGGGCGGCGAGTTCGGGGTCGGGGCCGGCCTTGCCCTTCGCCTCGTACGCCTCCTTGGGGGTGTGCCGTCCCAGGGCGCGGTGGGGGCGCTCCTCGTTGTACTCGCGCCGGAACCCGTCGAGCTGCCGGTTGAGTTCGTCGAGGTCCTTCGCCAATGGTCCGGCCGCGAGCCATTTCTTGAGGGTGCGGTGCCAGCGTTCGATCTTGCCCTGAGTCTGGGGATGGTACGGCCTGCCGTTCTTCCGCCTCACGCCCATCAGGGCGAGCGTGCGTTCGAACCCGCCGGGTTCGGCCGAGCGGAGCCGGGTCGTGTACACGCTGCCGTTGTCGGTGAGCGTGGACGCGGGGATCCCGTACCGGGAACACGCCTTGCGGAACGACTCCTCGATCGTCCCCAT